>JAUYRP010000004.1:2500-5493 GCA_030696695.1 Methylophilus sp. | reverse complement strand
TTCAATAAATATGGCAGCTACCTACTCTCCCAGCTAGATGCGAGTACCATCGGCCATGGGGGACTTAACTTCTCTGTTCGGAATGGGAAGAGGTGAACACCCCCGGCAAAACCACCATAAAGAGTTTAGTTGATTTTATTCAACTATAATAATTTACATATTGGAAAGGAAAAATACAAAACATAAAAAAATAAAGCTTACGGGCAATTAGTACTACTTGGCTTTAATGTTACCATTTTTACACCTATAGCCTATCAACGTCGTAGTCTTCGACGACCCTTAAAAGTAAACTCATCTTGTGGAAGGTTTCACGCTTAGATGCTTTCAGCGTTTATCCTTGCCGTACATAGCTACTCTGCATTACACCTGGCGGCATAACAGATACACCAGCGGTACGTACAACCCGGTCCTCTCGTACTAAGGTCATGTCCACTCAATTTACTAGCGCCCACCACAGATAGGGACCGAACTGTCTTGCGACGTTCTGAACCCAGTTCACGTGCCACTTTAATCGGCGAACAGCCGAACCCTTGGGACCTTCTCCAGCCCCAGGATGTGACGAACCGACATCGAGGTGCCAAACCTTACCGTCGATATGAGCTCTTGGGTAAGATCAGCCTGTTATCCCCGGAGTACCTTTTATCCTTTGAGCGATGGCCCTTCCATACAGAACCACCGGATCACTTTAGCCAGCTTTCGCTCCTGCTCGACGTGTTTGTCTCACAGTCAAGCACCCTTCTACTAATGCGCTCTGCGTACGATTACCAACCGTACTGAGGGTACCTTTGCGAGCCTCCGTTACTTTTTAGGAGGCGACCACCCCAGTCAAACTACCCACCATGCAATGTCCCCTTGTTCAGGGTTAGGTTCTAAGCAACAAAAGGTTGGTATTTCAACGATGACTCCACAATGCCTGGCGACACTGCTTCAAAGTCTCCCAACTATCCTACACATTTGTTGCTCAAAATCAATGCAAAGTTGTAGTGAAGGTTCACGGGGTCTTTCCGTCCCGTGGCGGGTAACCGGCATCTTCACCGATACTACAATTTCACCGGGCTCGTGGAGGAGACAGTGTACAACTCATTAGACCATTCGTGCAGGTCGGAACTTACCCGACAAGGAATTTCGCTACCTTAGGACCGTTATAGTTACGGCCGCCGTTTACTGGGGCTTCAGTCAGGAGCTTTGACTTGCGTCGAACACCCTTCCTTAACCTTCCAGCACCGGGCAGGTTTCAGGCTCTATACGTCAACTTACGTTTTTGCAGGGCCCTGTGTTTTTGTTAAACAGTTGGTTGTACCATTTTACTGTGACCATCTCGCGATGGTACGCTTTATCCCGAAGTTACAGCGTTAATTTGCCTAGTTCCTTCTCCACGGCTCACCCGAGCGCGTTAGAATACTCATCCCGTCTACCTGTGTCGGATTCCGGTACTGGCTGCTATGCTCGCTTTTCTTGGCAGGGATTTTATGGTTTCGCTTTGTCCGAAGACTCCACTCAGGCGTACACTTCCGTCCGTACGCAACCACCACGTCCCTGCGTCACTTTTAATGCATAGTAGGTGAAGGAATATTAACCTTCTTTCCATCAGATACCCCTTTCGGGTTTTCCTAAGGACCAGACTAACCCTGATCCGATTAACGTTGATCAGGAAACCTTAGACTTTTCGCGTTAAAGTTTTTCACTTTAATTATCGTTACTTATGCCTACATTTTCTTTTGAAATCGCTCCAGCATGGCTCGCGCCACACCTTCTGTGCAGATTTCAATGCTCCCCTACCACTCTAGCATAGCTAGAATTTAGAACTTCGGTTCGTAGTTTGATGCCCGATTATTTTCCGTGCAGGATCTCTCGACCAGTGAGCTGTTACGCACTCTTTAAATGAATGGCTGCTTCCAAGCCAACATCCTGGCTGTTATAGAAATCCCACCTCGTTTGATCAACTTAACTACGTATTAGGGACCTTAGTTGCTAATCTGGGTTATTTCCCTCTCGGCCCTGGACCTTAGCGCCCAAAGCCTCACTGCTGCAGATATTTATTAGCATTCGGAGTTTGTCAGGGTTTGGTAGGCGGTGAAGCCCCCTAGCCCAATCAGTAGCTCTACCTCTAATAAACTTCATAATGCAACGCTGTTCCTAAAAACATTTCGGGGAGAACGAGCTATCTCTCAGTTTGATTGGCCTTTCACCCCTATCCACAGGTCATCCCAAGACTTTTCAACGTCAACGGGTTCGGTCCTCCAGTGTGTGTTACCACACCTTCAACCTGCCCATGGATAGATCACAAAGTTTCGCGTCTGCCCCAACTGACTAATCGCCCTATTTGGACTCGCTTTCGCTTCGGCTCCGTTAAATAAGAACTTAACCTCGCCAGTCAGGAGCAACTCGTAGGCTCATTATGCAAAAGGCACGCCGTCACATATATTTCAATGCTCCGACCGCTTGTAGGCGCACGGTTTCAGGTACTATTTCACTCCCCTGTTCGGGGTGCTTTTCACCTTTCCCTTACGGTACTGGTTCACTATCGGTGTCTGAGGAGTATTTAGCCTTACCAGATGGTGCTGGCAAATTCACGCAAGATTCCTCCGGTCCCGCGTTACTCAGGATACTGCTCGTCCTTGTTAATTTGTACTTACAGGGCTATCACCTGCTATGGCCCATCTTTCCAGATGATTCGGTTTGATAACAACTTCTAAATGCAGTCCTATAACCCCGGATCAGCACGCTGACCCGGTTTGGGCTCTTCCCTTTTCGCTCGCCACTACTCAGGGAATCATTATTATTTTCTTTTCCTCCCGGTACTTAGATGTTTCAGTTCTCGGGGTTGGCTCTCTTTGCAGAGTAATATACCTTCAGTATATTAGGTTGTCCCATTCAGAAATCTACGGATATAACGGTCGTGTGCACCTCCCCGTAGCTTATCGCAGCTTACCACGTCTTTCATCGCCTCTCAGACCCTAGGCATCCACCATGCGCCCTTATTCGCTTTAAAA
>JAUYRP010000026.1 GCA_030696695.1 Methylophilus sp. | reverse complement strand
TTACCGTCCACAATTCTACTTCCGTACGACAGACGTCACGGGTGCGGTAGAGTTGCCAGCAGGTACAGAGATGGTGATGCCAGGTGATAACGTATCAATCACTGTGACATTGATTGCACCGATTGCGATGGAAGAAGGCTTGCGCTTCGCGATTCGTGAAGGTGGTCGTACCGTTGGTGCTGGTGTCGTAGCTAAAATCATCGAGTAATGTGATGATAAGGGCGCCGTGCTAACAGCCCAGCATAGCGCTCGAGAGCAAGATTTTATAAGTTGTATAGGCCAATAGCTCAATTGGTAGAGTATCGGTCTCCAAAACCGAGGGTTGGGGGTTCGAGACCCTCTTGGCCTGCCAAATAACAATGCAAACCATTTGAAAAAGTGGTTTGCTTTTATAATTAAGTGAAACACTTATGATAGATAAATTAAAACTGGTGGTATCCCTATTGTTGCTAGTGGCGGGTATAGCTGGTTTTTATCTTTTGGAAGATAAGGCGCTGGTTGTACGAATTCTAGCCGTATTGGCAGGTATTGCTGCGGGCTTGGCTGTGATGTGGACGTCACCTGTAGGTAAGAATGCGCTCAGTTTTGTGGGTGATTCTGTTGCTGAAGCTAAGCGCGTGGTATGGCCTACACGTAAGGAAACTATTCAAACAACAATTGCTGTGTTTGTGTTGGTATTGATTATGGCTGCCTTTTTGGCGGTGGTGGATATTGGCTTCGCTTACATGGTGCAATGGTTAATGGGACGGAGTGCTTAATGAGTATGCGTTGGTATGCAGTCCAAGCCTTTTCTGGGATGGAAAAGTCAGTTAAAGCTGGGTTAGAAGAGCGTATTGCACGCTCTGGATTACAAGATCAATTTGGTGACATTTTGGTGCCAGTGGAAGAAGTGATTGAGATGAAATCGGGCCAAAAAACGATTTCAGAACGTCGTTTATATCCAGGTTATGTACTAGTGCAGATGGATATGACAGATGAAAGTTGGCACTTGGTGAAAAGTACACCGCGTGTAACTTCCTTTATTGGTGGTAGTGCGCAGAAGCCAACGCCAATCAAAGATAAAGAAGTGGAAATTATCTTAAGACGCATGGATGACAGTAAATCTAATCCTACGCAGAAAATGACTTTCGAAAAAGGCGAGTCAGTGCGTGTAATAGATGGACCTTTTAAAGACTTCTCTGGCAGTGTCGAAGAAGTCAACTACGAAAAAAGTAAATTGCGTGTTTCAGTCGTTATTTTTGGGCGTGCAACACCTGTTGAGTTGGATTTTAGTCAGATCGAAAAAGAAGTGTAGTAAGTAAATTGCCTGCGTCAGCGGGCAATGTGTGTTTAACGGGGAGCTTGAATAAAGCGTTTGTACCCATTTAAGGAGTGTTGTTATGGCAAAGAAAGTCATTGGCTACATCAAATTGCAGATTCCTGCAGGTAAAGCCAACCCAAGTCCACCCGTAGGTCCAGCATTGGGTCAACGTGGTTTAAATATTATGGAATTCTGTAAAGCGTTTAACGCAGCAACACAAGGTGTTGAGCCTGGTCTGCCAATCCCTGTAGTGATTACAGCGTTTGCGGATAAGAGCTTCACGTTTGTGATGAAAACGCCACCAGCGACGATTCTCATCAAAAAAGCAGCTAAATTGGAAAAAGGATCAGCGCGTCCACATACCGATAAAGTTGGCAAAATAACACGTGCACAAGCGGAAGAAATCGCAAAAACTAAAATGCCTGACCTGACTGCGGCCGATATGGATGCAGCAGTGCGCACGATTGCAGGTAGTGCGCGTAGCATGGGTATCGAAGTGGAGGGTGTATAACATGGCAAAAAGAATAAATGCGTTGCGCGCGAAAGTAGACCGCAACAAGTTGTATCCAGTGCAAGAAGCGTTGGGCATGGTTAAAGAAGGCGCAACAGCCAAATTCAATGAATCAGTAGATGCAGTAGTCAATTTAGGGATTGACGCACGTAAATCAGATCAATTGGTACGTGGTGCTTTGGTATTACCAAACGGCACAGGCAAAACAACACGCGTGGCTGTGTTTGCGCAAGGTGCGCAAGCAGAGGCCGCTAAAGCTGCTGGTGCAGATATCGTTGGCTTTGAAGATTTAGCAGAGCAAGTCAAAGCGGGTATGTTGGATTTTGACGTAGCGATTGCTACACCAGATGCGATGCGTATCGTAGGTGCATTGGGTCAAGTGTTGGGTCCACGTGGTTTAATGCCAAACCCTAAAGTGGGTACTGTGACGCCGGATGCTGCGACTGCAGTTAAGAATGCAAAAGCAGGTCAAGTGCAATACCGTACAGACAAAGGCGGTATTATTCATTGTACTATCGGTCGCGCATCATTCACCTTAGAGCAATTGCAAGGTAACTTGGCAGCACTCGTAGATGCGCTTAATAAAGCAAAACCAGCGTCAACTAAAGGCGTGTACCTGAAAAAAGTATCTGTCTCTAGCACGATGGGCCCTGGTGTACGTGTAGATCAAGCAACATTGTTGGCATAAGTATTTAGGCAGTGATTGCCTTAAAAAAGAACTTTGGGACTGTTGCAAGCTAAAGCAATTTAACTTGCAACAGGAACATCAAAGACCGTTGGTATCCTTAGGGGTTTAATCAATACAAATAATAAATGGGTGACATGGTGATGTAGCCAGTTCCTCTGTTTATGAGATGTAAAGACCAACGCAGATGGCGAACCCGATACAGGATATGAATATGCCCTGAATAAGGACGCCGTGAGCGGTGCAGTACATTTTGTGCTGTACTTTATTAACGGAAGGAGTAAAGACCTTGAGTCTCAATCTTACAGAGAAAAAAGAAGTAGTTGCTGAAGTGAGCGCGCAAGTAGCATCGGCGCAGGCAATTGTTCTTGCTGAGTACCGTGGCATTGGCGTAGCAGATTTGACAGTATTGCGTGCAGAAGCACGTAAGGCTGGCGTGTATCTGCGTGTATTGAAAAATACACTTGTACGTCGTGCGGTTGAAGGTACGCCATTTTCTGGTCTATCAGATCAAATGGTGGGTCCACTGTTGTTTGGTATTTCAAGCGACCCAGTGGCAGCAGCAAAAGTACTGAACAATTTTGCTAAAGCTAACGACAAGTTTGTGATCAAAGCAGGTGCAATGCCAAATCAGGTGATGGATGTTGCGGGTGTACAAGCCTTAGCATCTACATTAGGCAGAGAAGAGTTGTTGGCGAAATTCGCACGCACACTCAACGAAGTGCCAACCAAATTTGCACGCGCACTTGCAGCGGTACGTGACGCTAAAGAAGCAGCTTAACTCATACGCAACATTATTTAATTTTAGGGAATATTCAAATGGCAATTTCAAATGCAGATATTTTAGATGCAGTAGGTAGCATGTCAGTGTTGGAGCTTTCAGCATTGATTAAAGAAATCGAAGAGAAATTTGGTGTATCAGCAGCTGCAGTAGCAGTTGCAGCAGGTGGCGCAGCAGGTGCTCCAGCTGCAGCGGCCGCTGAACAAACAGAATTTAACGTTATCTTGTTAGCCGCTGGCGAAAGCAAAGTAAACGTGATTAAAGCAGTTCGTGAATTGACAGCATTAGGCTTGAAAGAAGCGAAAGACTTAGTTGACGGCGCACCAAAAGCAATTAAAGAAGGCGTAAGCAAAGCTGACGCTGACGCAGCATTGAAAAAATTGATTGAAGCTGGCGCAACTGGCGAAATCAAATAATCCTAATTTAGGACTAGGTGAGGCTGACGGGAAACCGTCAGCCTTCGCCGTTTCTAGCAACACAGTATGTAACAAAATGTAACCTAAGTTTTTCCGGTTCTGTAGTCGAAATAAAGATTCAATTTCATTAAAAAAAGAAGTTAGAAATCAAAACATTGCAGTGGATGAAAAGTGTTTTGTCTTCTACCCTCAAAATTTCAGGAGACGCTATGAGCTATTCCTTTACCGAAAAAAAACGCATTCGTAAAAGCTTTGCTAAACGAGAGAGCGTTCAAGAAGTTCCATATTTACTTGCAATGCAATTAGAGTCGTACAAGGCTTTTTTGCAGGCAGAGATTCCCGCAGACAAACGTACCAATGATGGCTTAGAGTCAACATTCCGTTCTGTATTTCCGATTGTCAGTCACTCTGGCAATGCACGTTTAGATTACGTCAGCTATCAATTAGGCGCAGAGCCATTTGATGTCAAAGAGTGTCAGCAACGTGGATTAACATACGCAGCGCCATTACGCGTTAAAGTACGTTTGACCATCATGGACAAAGAGGCATCAAAGCCAACCGTGAAAGAAGTGAAAGAGCAAGAAGTTTACATGGGTGAATTGCCTTTGATGACGGAAAATGGCTCGTTCGTGATTAACGGTACTGAGCGTGTGATTGTTTCACAATTGCACCGTAGTCCAGGCGTGTTCTTTGAGCATGACCGCGGTAAAACGCACTCATCAGGCAAATTGCTGTTTTCAGCACGTATCATTCCTTACCGTGGTTCATGGTTAGACTTTGAGTTTGATCCTAAAGATTACCTCTATTTCCGTGTGGATCGTCGCCGTAAAATGCCTGTGACTATTTTGCTTAAAGCATTGGGTTACACGCCAGAACAAATTCTACAAACGTTCAACGATACTGATACGTTCCATATTGGCCCGAAAGGCGTGGAATTTGAATTGGTAGCTGACCGTTTGCGCGGTGAAGTTGCCAAATTCGATATCGCTGATAAAGCGGGTAACGTATTAGTAGCCAAAGATAAGCGTATTACAGTAAAGCACATCCGTGATATTGAAAAAGCGGGCGTCACCAAAATTGTGGTGCCAACGGATTTTATTATGGGTCGCTCTATCGTTGCGAACATCATTGACAAAGAAACTGGTGAAGTGATTGCCAATGCCAATGATGAAATCACAGAGACTTTATTGGAAAAATTGATTGAAGCCAAAGTTTCAGAAGTGAATACTTTGTATACGAACGATTTAGACCACGGCGATTTTATCTCTCAAACATTACGTGTGGATGAAATTCCTGACCAGTACAGTGCACGTGTTGCTATCTACAGAATGATGCGCCCAGGCGAGCCACCAACCGAAGAGGCTGTAGAAGCTCTGTTCAATGGCTTGTTCTTCTCAGAAGATCGCTATGATTTATCTGTAGTAGGCCGCATGAAATTCAACCGACGTGCTTACCCAACCAAACAAGAAGAGCGCAGTGCTAACTGGTTGCGTAATTTCTATGCCATGGTGGGTGAACAAGGCGATACTGGTGCCAATATCCTCAACAATCACGACATATTGGCTGTGATCGGTGTGTTGATTGAGTTGCGCAATGGCCGTGGCGAGATTGATGATATTGACCACTTAGGTAACCGTCGCATCCGTTCAGTCGGTGAATTGGCAGAAAACCAATTCCGTGCAGGTTTGGTGCGTGTAGAACGCGCTGTGAAAGAACGTTTATCACAAGCGGAGTCAGATAACTTGATGCCGCATGATTTGATTAATGCAAAACCTGTGTCTAGCGCGATTCGTGAGTTCTTTGGCTCAAGCCAACTCTCACAATTTATGGACCAAACCAATCCATTATCAGAAATTACGCATAAGCGTCGTATCTCTGCATTAGGCCCTGGTGGTTTAACACGTGAACGTGCTGGCTTTGAGGTGCGTGACGTACATACGACGCACTATGGTCGTGTTTGTCCGATTGAAACGCCAGAGGGTCCAAACATTGGTTTGATTAACTCATTGGCATTGTTTGCACGTACCAACCAATATGGTTTCTTAGAAACACCGTATCGTCGTGTTGATGATAATAAAGTCACAACTAAAATTGACTTTTTGTCTGCAATTGAAGAAAGCCAGTACATGATTGCGCAGGCCAACACTGAGTTGGATGCGAAAGGTGGCTTTAAAGAGGAATTGGTATCTTCTCGTTACCATAACGAATTCACGATGACGCAGCCTGATCGCGTGCAGTATATGGATGTGGCGCCAAGTCAAATTGTGTCTGTTGCGGCCTCGTTGATTCCGTTCCTAGAGCACGATGACGCGAACCGTGCATTGATGGGTGCCAACATGCAGCGTCAAGCTGTGCCATGTTTACGTGCTGAAAAAGCCGTAGTTGGAACTGGTATTGAACGTACAGTGGCAGTTGACTCTGGTACGACCGTGCAAGCACGTCGTGGCGGTATCGTCGATTATGTAGATTCAAGCCGTATTGTGGTACGTGTACACGACGCCGAAGCGCAAGCTGGTGAAGTGGGTGTAGATATTTACAACTTAATTAAATATACGCGTTCAAATCAAAATACCAATATTAACCAACGTCCGTTGGTGAAGGTGGGTGAAGTAATTGCACGTGGTGATGTAGTCGCAGATGGTGCGTCAACAGACATGGGTGAGTTAGCGCTTGGCCAAAATATGTTGGTTGGCTTTATGCCATGGAATGGCTATAACTACGAGGACTCGATTTTGATTTCTGAGCGCGTAGTTGCCGATGATCGCTACACTTCAATTCATATCGAAGAACTTTCAGTCGTTGCACGTGATACCAAATTAGGCCCTGAAGAAATTACGCGTGATATCTCCAACTTGTCTGAGCGTATGCTCGGTCGTTTGGATGACTCAGGCATTATTTACATCGGTGCTGAAGTAGAAGCGGGCGATGTGTTGGTGGGTAAGGTAACACCAAAAGGTGAAACCACACTGACGCCAGAAGAAAAATTGCTCCGTGCGATTTTCGGTGAAAAAGCATCTGACGTAAAAGATACATCCTTACGCGTGCCTTCAGGTATGAGTGGTACAGTGATTGACGTGCAAGTATTTACACGTGAAGGCATTGACCGTGACGAGCGTGCACAACAAATTATTGATGACCAGCTCAATGATTACAAACAAGATTTGGCTGACCAAATGCGTATTGTGGAAGATGATACCTTTGGTCGTATCAATCGTTTGTTGGCAGGTAAAGTCGCCACTGGCGGCCCTAACAAGTTGAAAAAGGGCGATGCATTAACGCCTGAGTATTTAGCTTCAGTAGGTCGCTATGATTGGTTTGATATTCGTTTAAGCGACGAAGATGCAGCGCGTCAATTAGAACAATTGAAAGATAGCTTAAGTCAAGCACGTATCGAATTTGACAACAAATTTGAAGAGAAAAAACGTAAATTGACGCAAGGTGACGAATTGCCACCAGGCGTACAAAAAATGGTGAAAGTGTACTTGGCTGTGAAACGTCGTATCCAACCTGGTGACAAAATGGCGGGACGTCACGGTAACAAGGGTGTGATCTCGAAAATCTGTCCAGTAGAAGATATGCCACATATGGCTGACGGTACACCATTGGATATCGTACTGAATCCACTGGGCGTTCCATCGCGTATGAACATTGGTCAAATTTTGGAAACCCACTTAGGTTGGGCTGCTAAAGGTTTGGGTAAACGCATTGGTGATATGTTGCAAGCAGAAACCAAAGTGGCAGAGATTCGTCAGTTCTTAGACAAAATCTATAACAGCAGCACAGGCAAAAAAGAAGACATCGCGTCATTCAGTGACAAAGAGATATTGGAACTTGCGCAAAACTTGAAACAAGGTGTGCCATTTGCAACCCCTGTGTTTGACGGTGCGGCTGAATCTGATATTCGTGCGATGCTGGATCTAGCGTTCCCTGATGATGATGAACATACGAAAAAACTACAGTTCCACGCGGGTAAAACCCAAGTGAAATTGTTTGATGGTCGTACAGGCGATGCGTTTGAGCGCCCAGTGACGGTTGGTTACATGCACGTATTGAAATTACACCATTTGGTCGATGATAAGATGCATGCACGTTCTACTGGTCCATACTCATTGGTCACACAACAACCATTGGGCGGTAAAGCACAATTCGGTGGTCAACGTTTTGGTGAGATGGAGGTTTGGGCATTGGAAGCGTATGGTGCGTCATACACCTTGCAAGAAATGCTCACCGTCAAATCAGATGACGTCAACGGCCGTACTAAAGTGTATGAAAATATTGTGAAGGGCGAACACAAAATCGATGCTGGTATGCCAGAGTCATTCAATGTGTTGGTGAAAGAAATTCGTTCACTCGCTATCGACATCGATTTAGATCGTAATTAAGGAGAATTCGGATGAAAGCTCTATTAGACTTATTTAAACAGGTAACACAAGAAGAAGAATTCGATGCGATTAAAATTGCATTGGCTTCGCCTGAAAAAATTCGCTCGTGGTCTTATGGTGAAGTAAAAAAACCAGAAACCATCAATTACCGTACCTTCAAGCCTGAACGTGATGGCTTGTTCTGCTCAAAAATCTTTGGCCCGATCAAAGATTACGAGTGCTTATGCGGTAAATACAAACGCTTAAAACACCGTGGTGTAATTTGTGAAAAATGTGGCGTTGAAGTCACGCTTTCCAAAGTGCGTCGTGAGCGTATGGGCCATATTGAACTGGCTTCACCAGTTGCACATATTTGGTTCTTAAAATCATTACCAAGCCGTTTAGGTATGGTGTTAGACATCGCACTACGTGATATCGAACGCGTATTGTACTTTGAAGCATTCATTGTGATTGACCCAGGCATGACACCACTGACACGTGGCCAATTGCTAACGGAAGATGACTACCTCGCTAAAGTAGAAGAATACGGCGACGAATTTAACGCAGTGATGGGTGCGGAAGCGATTCGTGAGTTGCTTCGTACCATGGATATCAATGATCAAATTGAAACCTTGCGACGCGATCTAAGCGAAACTGGTTCTGAAGCGAAAATTAAGAAAATTGCTAAACGTTTGAAAGTACTAGAAGCATTCCAAAAATCTGGCATTAAACCAGAGTGGATGATTCTTGAAATCTTGCCGGTGCTACCACCAGAACTACGCCCATTAGTACCACTAGATGGTGGTCGTTTTGCGACGTCTGATTTGAACGATTTATATCGTCGCGTAATTAACCGTAATAACCGTTTAAAACGCTTGTTAGAGTTAAAAGCACCGGAAATTATCGTACGTAACGAAAAACGTATGTTGCAAGAAGCAGTGGATTCACTGTTAGATAACGGTCGTCGCGGTAAAGTGATGACGGGTGCTAACAAGCGTCCATTGAAATCATTGGCAGACATGATCAAGGGTAAAGGCGGTCGTTTCCGTCAGAACTTGCTTGGTAAGCGTGTGGATTACTCTGGTCGTTCAGTGATTGTGGTTGGCCCGACATTGAAACTGCATCAGTGCGGTTTACCGAAAAAAATGGCGTTGGAATTATTCAAGCCATTTATCTTCCATAAATTGGAAGTGTTAGGTTTAGCCACGACAATTAAAGCTGCGAAGAAAAAAGTAGAAGAAGAAGGGCCAGAAGTTTGGGACATCTTGGAAGACGTGATTCGCGAGCATCCAGTGTTATTAAACCGTGCGCCTACATTGCACCGCTTAGGTATTCAAGCGTTTGAACCTGTATTGATTGAAGGTAAAGCCATTCAATTGCATCCACTCGTATGTTCAGCGTTTAACGCCGACTTCGATGGTGACCAAATGGCTGTACACGTTCCATTGAGCTTAGAAGCGCAAATGGAAGCACGTACCTTGATGTTGGCATCCAACAACGTATTGTCTCCAGCCAACGGCGAGCCAATTATTGTGCCATCTCAAGATATCGTGTTGGGTCTTTATTACATGACGCGTGAAAAAGTCGCGGCACGTGGTGAAGGCATGATTTTCAGTGATGTGAAAGAAGTGCAACGCGTATTCGATCAAGGTTTGATTGATTTACATGCCAAAGTTACTGTGCGTATTCGTGAATTTGAAATGGATGTAGAAGGCACTAAAACAGAAAAAATCAACCGTTACGAAACAACGGTTGGTCGTGCCTTGTTGTCTGAAATCTTGCCTGCAGGCTTGTCTTACAGCTTAATTGACAAAGCGTTGAAGAAAAAAGAAATTTCAAAACTCATCAATGCCAGCTTCCGTAAAGTGGGCATTCGCGAAACAGTGATCTTTGCTGATAAGCTGATGTACACAGGCTATACATATGCAACTAAAGCAGGTATTTCCATTAGCATTAACGATATGTTGGTGCCGCCAGAAAAAGGTCAATTAATTGCTGCTGCGGATGCAGAAGTGAAAGAAATCGAAGACCAATACGTCTCTGGTTTGGTGACGCAAGGTGAGCGCTATAATAAAGTGGTCGACATCTGGGGTCGTGCAGGTGACAAAGTGGCGGATGCCATGATGAAGCAATTGCGCGAAGAAGATGTGTTAGACAATGATGGTAATGTCGTGAAAAAAGACGGTAAGGCGCTGCGCCAAGAGTCTTTCAATGCGATTTACATGATGGCTGACTCTGGCGCGCGTGGTTCTGCAGCGCAGGTTCGTCAGTTAGCGGGTATGCGTGGTCTGATGGCGAAACCAGATGGTTCGATCATTGAAACGCCGATTAAAGCGAACTTCCGTGATGGCTTGAACGTGTTGCAATACTTTATTTCAACCCACGGTGCACGTAAAGGCTTGGCCGATACTGCGTTGAAAACTGCAAACTCAGGTTACTTAACACGTCGTTTAGTCGATGTGACGCAAGATTTAGTCGTCACGGAAACAGACTGCGGTACAGTTGAGGGTTTAGTGACTAAAGCGCTTGTCAAAGGCGGTGAAGTGGTTGAGCCATTGCATGACCGTATTTTAGGGCGTACAGCCGCGTTAGATGTGATTCATCCAGAAACACAAGCGGTGATATACCCAGCTGGCACTTTACTCGGTGAGGATGAAGTTGAGAAAATTGATGCTCTGGGTATTGATGAGGTGAAAGTGCGTACTGCACTCACCTGTGACACGCGTTACGGTATCTGTGCGACGTGTTATGGTCGTGACCTAGGTCGTGGTAAGTTGATTAGCATGGGTGAAGCGGTAGGCGTGATTGCAGCGCAATCTATCGGTGAGCCTGGTACACAGTTAACCATGCGTACATTCCACATTGGTGGTGCTGTATCGCGTGCTGCTTCTGTATCTCAAGTGGAAAGTAAATCGAACGGTATATTAAGCTTCACCTCTACCATGCGTTACGTTACTAACTCACGTGGCGAGCAAATTGTGATTTCACGTAATGGTGAAGTGATTATTGCGGATGACAATGGCCGTGAGCGTGAGCGTCATAAAGTGCCTTACGGTGCTACCTTGACCATTACCGACGGCAAAACAGTGAAGGCTGGTCAAGCCTTAGCTACATGGGATCCGCATACACGTCCAATCGTGACTGAATATGCAGGTCGCGTGAAGTTTGAGAACGTGGAAGAGGGTGTAACCGTTGCGAAACAAATCGATGATGTGACTGGTTTGTCTTCTTTAGTGGTCATCGATCCTAAGCAACGTGCAGGTCAATCAAAAGGCTTGCGTCCACAAGTGAAATTGTTAGATGCAAACGGTAATGAAGTGAAAATTGCTGGTACCGACACAAGCGTCAATGTGACATTCCAATTGGGTTGCATTATTACGGTGAAAGATGGTCAAGATGTTGGTGTGGGTGAAGTATTAGCCCGTATCCCACAAGAGTCGTCTAAAACCCGTGATATTACCGGTGGTCTGCCACGTGTGGCTGAGTTGTTTGAAGCACGCTCACCAAAAGACGCTGGTATGTTGGCAGAAGTGACTGGTACTGTTTCATTTGGTAAAGATACCAAAGGTAAACAGCGTCTAGTGATTACGGATTTAGATGGTCAATCTAGTGAATTCTTGATTGCTAAAGACAAGCACGTAACAGCACATGATGGCCAAGTGGTGACCAAAGGCGAAACTATTGTTGACGGCCCAGCTGATCCGCAAGACATCTTGCGTTTGCAAGGGCGCGAAGCGCTTGC
This sequence comes from Methylophilus sp., assembly GCA_030696695.1. GTDB lineage: Bacteria > Pseudomonadota > Gammaproteobacteria > Burkholderiales > Methylophilaceae > Methylophilus. The sequence continues at coordinate 3,998 of JAUYRP010000026.1, read as the reverse complement.
ACGTTACATCATTGATGAAGTCCAAGATGTGTATCGCTTACAAGGCGTGAAAATTAACGACAAGCACATTGAAGTGATTGTGCGTCAAATGTTGCGTCGTGTACGTGTGACTGATGCGGGTGACACTAGCTTTATTCAAGGTGAGCAGGTAGAGCGTGCAGATTTGTTGACTGAAAATGAGCGCGTTGTTGCATTAGACAAACGCCCAGCGACATTTGAATATGTGTTGTTAGGTATTACGAAAGCCTCATTGTCTACTGACTCATTCATTTCAGCAGCGTCATTCCAAGAAACAACGCGCGTGTTAACAGAAGCGGCGATTCTTGGTAAGCGTGATGAATTGCGTGGCTTGAAAGAAAACGTCATCGTGGGTCGTTTGATTCCAGCTGGTACTGGCTTGGCGTATCACGAAGCACGCAAGCGTGCAGCAATTGCGGCGTTAACACCTACTGTTGCGGAGCCATCGGCTGCGGCAATGGCAGCAGAAGCATTGTTCACCCCAGCAGATGAAGTGGTAGAAGAAACGCAAGTGACGGAAACGCCAGCAGAGTAATTTTAGTGATTGGATGTGTTTAGCCTATTTAAAGCTTGACACATCCGACCGCACTAAATAGAATGCTTGGTTTTTTAGAATACCCTTATTGTCATCAATAGGGGTCATTCTGTTTTGAAGTTTAGATATACAAGTAAACAATTATTTAATAGATATTCATAGAGGTTAAAGGCAATGCCAACCATCAATCAGTTAGTTCGCAAACCGCGCGTTAAAGTGGTCACTAAAAGTAAAGTGCCTGCGTTAGAAGCGTGTCCGCAAAAGCGTGGCGTATGTACACGTGTTTATACCACTACACCTAAAAAACCAAACTCAGCTTTGCGTAAAGTAGCAAAAGTACGTTTGACCAATGGCTATGAAGTGATTAGCTATATTGGTGGTGAAGGCCATAACTTGCAAGAGCATAGTGTGGTGTTGATCCGTGGTGGCCGTGTAAAAGATTTGCCAGGTGTACGTTACCATATGGTGCGTGGTAGCTTGGATACGGCGGGTGTGAAAGATCGTAAACAATCACGTTCTAAATACGGTGCAAAACGCCCAAAAGCGGGTAAAGCAGCGTAATTTTAGTTACACAAAAGCGGCTGAAATGCCTTGCTAATGTAGTTGCTAGCAAAAATTTATATATTGAATAGAGAGAATTATGCCAAGACGTAGAGAAGTTCCCAAACGTAACATCCTTCCGGATCCAAAATTCGGTAGCCAAGAAGTGTCTAAATTTGTCAATGTACTGATGACGGGTGGTAAAAAATCTGTTGCAGAACGTATTTTATACGGTGCATTTGATCAAGTGACGACCAAAAGCGGTAAAGATGCTTTGGAAGTGTTCACGGTTGCATTGAACAACCTCAGACCATTGGTTGAGGTGAAGAGTCGTCGTGTAGGTGGTGCTAACTACCAAGTGCCTGTTGAAGTGCGTCCAAGCCGTCGTAGTGCTTTGGCAATGCGTTGGTTGCGTGATGCGGCACGTAAGCGTGGTGAAAAATCCATGGGCTTGCGGTTAGCGGCTGAATTGGTGGAAGCTTCTGAAGGTCGTGGTTCAGCAATGAAAAAACGTGAAGAAGTTCACCGTATGGCAGAAGCGAATAAAGCATTCTCACACTTTAGATTTTAATGTGTAATTAGAATGTAATATTGCCTAAGTACACTCTAGGTATGTTGGTTGCTCTTTAAGAATTTAAGATTGAATTGATAGCAAAGGTATAGAATCGTGGCTCGTAAAACCCCTATTGAACGCTACCGTAATATTGGTATTTCTGCACACATTGACGCTGGTAAAACAACGACAACTGAGCGTATTCTTTTTTACACAGGCGTAAACCACAAGATTGGTGAAGTGCATGATGGCGCGGCCACTATGGACTGGATGGAGCAAGAGCAAGAGCGTGGTATCACGATTACCTCTGCTGCTACGACCTGTTTCTGGAAAGGTATGGCTGGTCAATTCGATCAACACCGTATTAATATTATTGATACACCGGGCCACGTTGACTTCACGATTGAAGTTGAGCGCTCAATGCGTGTGCTTGACGGTGCGTGCATGGTGTATTGTGCGGTGGGTGGTGTACAACCACAATCTGAAACTGTTTGGCGTCAAGCCAATAAATATAAAGTGCCACGCTTAGCGTTCGTCAACAAAATGGACCGTGCTGGTGCTAACTTCTTCAAAGTGTACGATCAAATGCGTGCACGTCTAAAAGCCAATCCTGTGCCTCTGCAAGTGCCTATCGGTGCTGAAGATAAATTTGAAGGCGTGATTGACTTGATCAAAATGAAGGCCATCTTTTGGGATGAGGCTTCGCAAGGTATGAAGTTTGATTACCGTGAAATTCCTGCAGACTTAAAAGCTGAATGTGATAAATGGCGCTCCAACATGGTGGAGGCTGCAGCTGAAGCGAGCGAAGATCTGATGAACAAATACCTTGAAGAAGGTGAATTATCTGAAGAGGATATTTTGCTAGGTTTGCGTACGCGTACGATTGCTTCTGAAATTGTGCCAATGATGTGTGGCTCAGCATTTAAGAACAAAGGTGTGCAAGCGATGTTGGATAAGGTGATTGAGTTAATGCCTGCGCCAACAGACATCCCACCAACTCGTGCCGAAGATGAAGATGGTAAAGAGATGTTCTTGAAAGCGTCAGACGATGAAAAATTCTCTGCGTTAGCTTTCAAAATCATGACGGATCCATTTGTGGGTCAATTAATTTTCTTCCGCGTGTACTCAGGTGTCGTCAATGCAGGTGATACCGTGTATAACCCGCTTAAAGGTAAAAAAGAGCGTATTGGCCGTATTGTGCAAATGCACGCGAATACACGTGAGCCGCTTGAAGAGGTGCGCGCAGGTGATATTGCGGCTGCAGTAGGTTTGAAGGAAGCTACAACAGGCGATACCTTGTGTGCATTGGGTCAAGAAATTATTCTTGAACGTATGATTTTCCCTGAGCCAGTGATTCACGTTGCTGTTGAGCCGAAAACAAAAGCTGACCAAGAAAAAATGGGTATTGCTTTGAACCGTTTGGCGCAAGAAGATCCGTCCTTCCGCGTGAAAACAGACGAAGAAACTAACCAAACTATCATTTCTGGTATGGGTGAGTTGCACTTAGAGATTCTTGTGGACCGTATGAAGCGTGAGTTTGGTGTAGAGGCAAACGTTGGTGCGCCTCAAGTGGCTTACCGTGAAGCATTCAAGAAAACAGTTGAAATCGAAGGTAAATTTGTTAAGCAATCAGGCGGTAAAGGTCAATATGGCCACGTATGGCTTAAGATGGAGCCTAACGAAGCTGGTAAAGGCTTTGAGTTTATCGACGCCATTAAAGGCGGTACTGTGCCTCGCGAGTTTATTCCAGCTGTTGAAAAAGGTTTGCGTGAAACCATCCCTTCAGGCGTGTTAGCGGGTTTCCCTGTAGTAGATGCTAAGGTCACCTTGTTTGATGGTTCATACCATGATGTTGACTCAAATGAAAATGCTTTCAAAATGGCAGCTTCAATTGCGTTTAAAGATGGTATGCGTAAAGCAGACCCAATCTTGTTAGAACCAATGATGGCGGTTGAGGTGGAAACACCTGAAGACTACATGGGTGATGTGATGGGTGACTTGTCCTCACGTCGTGGCATGATTCAAGGCATGGATGACAGCGCTTCTGGCAAAATCATTCGCGCAGAAGTGCCGCTTGCTGAGATGTTTGGTTACTCAACTGTAGTACGCTCGCTGTCACAAGGTCGCGCAAGTTACAGCATGGAATTCAAGCATTACTCTGAAGCACCAAGAAACGTGGCTGATGCCATTATGAACAAGAAATAATTTAATTTTAAAGACATTAAGGTAAAGGAAATCAATCATGGCAAAAGGCAAATTTGAACGTACCAAGCCACATGTGAACGTGGGCACTATTGGGCACGTGGATCATGGTAAGACGACATTAACAGCGGCGATTACCACTGTATTGAC
>JAUYRP010000034.1 GCA_030696695.1 Methylophilus sp. | reverse complement strand
GCGCTCTGCAACTTGTATATGAATTCGCACTGGTACGGCATCTGGCTCATCGTACGTTGCGCTCTGAACGTCGATTAGACCCGGTAGAACAGAAGCATTCGAGTAGAAAAGCCCTGTCCCACAGTCTGGGCAGAACTGCCGTCTGCCATGTTGCGATGACTTGTAAGTCTTAGGTGCGCCCTTCGTAATTTTGATGGCTTCGTGAGGATACATGGTCCATCCAACCATCGGAGCGCCGGAGTGCCGCCGACAGTCAGAGCAATGACATAGCGCATGAGTCAGCGGCTCGCCTTCAACTTCGTAACGAATGGCTCCGCAATGACAACCGCCAGTAAGTTTCATAATTTCTACCTCCTACATGTGATGACATCTGTACGATGCTGCGGAATCTGATGCCCAACGTTTGAATTAAGGGGGGCCGTTAGGCGTCCCGCTTGAATGATGGGTTAGGTATTTTCAACATCGACCGCAACATCAATATAGTTTTGTTTGTACCATGAATCAGAAGAGTCTCTGAAATGCATGTGACAACTTTCATCGTTTTCAAGATGATTGGCGACTTCTTTAAAAAACTGACAGAGTTCTAAGAGTTTTTCTCTTGAACCCTGAATGTAAACAGTTTTTCCTTCTTCAGCTAAAGGCCCTTCTTCGTCAGAAAATGAATCAGCTAAAAATACTTTCAATCTATTTGCTCCTGAAAGGCCTAACGCCGAGCTAAGCGGCAGTTTTTAAGTTGCAGTGCTTGAGCGACTTGTTATGCCACGTTCACAATGATTCTGCATCCGCAGAGACTCACTTCTTCTGCTTGAACACTTTGGCTTGATTTAGAACGCCGCTCTTTTCGTAGACCCTCCACTCGCCAACTTTTTTGCCGCCTTCGTATGTGCCTTCGTCCCACAACTGGCCATCTTCGTAGTACCGCTTCCAAAGGCCGATCTGCTGGCCGCAATCAAAGGAGCCAGCCTGCAGGGGTTTGCCGTTCTCACGCCACCATTCCCAGTATCCGTCCAGCTCACCGTTGACGTATTTTCCGACCGCTTTTAGTCCGCCGTTTTTGTAGTACCAAGTCCACTTTCCATCACGCCTACCATCTTTAACACTCCCTTCGCCGGAGATTCCGCCGTCGGCAAAAAGTTCTTTGTGAGGCCCGTTAGACTCAGTCATCTCTACTGATTTCATTGTTTCTCCAGAGTCGCTCAGCACGCGGCATAACAGTAATTATAGAGACCCATGGGTCTCTATATTAATAAATTGAAAATTGATATGCATGGCTGGAATCTATTGCTTCTTCTTGGTTTTATTGTTTATGCGTCTCTATATTAAATTATTAATATAGAGACAGAGCGTTACTGCAAATGATTCTAGACGAAGTTTCTTTGAATGGGAAATTTGATGTTTGAATGGCCGCTTTGGGAATTTATCTAACCCTAAGAAGATCAGTAGAGTCAATTTGCATTAGGTTTTTCACGGATCCGTTTCGAAAAATCTGAAGCCTGATCAGCATTGTTAGCTAAGACGTTAATATGGGCGCGTTTTTGTATTTCTGAAAAAGGTAAAGATTGATCTATTTGACCATTCTCATAAAGATATTCAGGATAAAACCCGCTTGCTAAAATTTTCCATGAAAATTTAAGATGATCTTGGTTCACTAAAGTATGTATCCAAATCATGGTTGTGCAATTCTCCACCAAGGAGTTATAAAAAGCTGGTTGGTCGTTTAATCTATTTATTTCATAAATGTATTGCAAGAAAATCTTCTTTACATCTTTCTTAGGCCAATGAATAGCATAAAGATACACATCTTCAACTGGGTTTTTACGATAATTCGTCCGAAGACGTACTAGATCACGCTCATCTGCTGCGATATAAATCAACTCATATTGTTTGAAAAACCCTTTAATTGATGAATAACTTTCCCCCTCCTCTTTTCGTGCCTCAATTGAAATGGCAAGATGGCCACCTTCACCAAAATTAAAACTTAGCATAGTATGGGCTATAGCAGGACCCATCCAATAGGTAGTGAAAAGATCAGCACTCTCAAGTTTACTCAAGTCATAAGTTTTATTGAAATACGCAGGCTGATATTCAAACTCACTTTTATAATTAAAATTACGGACATTCCAAACTGTGACCAAATCACCTTCAACCGTCGCGTAAGCAATCTTTTCAACATCCTGCTGCCATTGTCGATCATTTGATGGTTGAATGCGCATCCACCATAAAACAACACATACAAACAAAATTCCAAAAAGCACCAACATACGCCAGCGAAAGCGTATTGTGCCTAGTAAAAATATTGTCAATAATCCAGATAAAGCAAATCCGATTGCCAATATAGTTTGAATCCAAGATGTATTGGAGTTACCAAAATAGATAGCGAGAGCTCCCCAACAAGTAGCTAGCAAGATTATTGCTATCATGAGAAGTGTCTTAATAACCTTCAACTTATACGACTTTCTAGAGATTGATCATTAGAAACTAAATTTAATTTAATCTGTATCTAGTCAGAAAAATGGACATTTATTAATACAGTTTCAGAAGTATATGGCACATAGCACAACACAAGTCGAGAGTGGACAAATCACATGCCGCACAAAGTGAATTGTGGTTTAACAGACAATTAGGAGATTTATGTTCAACTTTGAGGATTAGATTCTAGCAGGCACATAAGGGGACTTTTGAAATTTTAACTAATCATCAGCGGTAAAATCATTTGTAAATCCAAATTTGAAAATATTACTGTATATATTTCTTCAAACTACCTACGTTACTGAGGCATCTTAGCATTAAGAAATATGAGTGTTATTGTCACCAATTTTTAACACATTTAAATTTTCCTTGTCTGAAGCGATGTTTCCATCAACCATTTCAATAATGCGGTCACAGCGCTGTGCAAGTCTAGGGTCGTGCGTGACAATCAAGAATGTAGTGCCATTAGTTTTATTCATCTCGCGCATTAAATCAAAAACACTATCAGCTGATTTGGTATCTAAATTACCAGTGGGCTCATCAGCTAACACCAAGGCAGGGTTCATCACAAGCGCACGTGCGATAGCAACTCGTTGCTGTTGACCACCCGACAAGTCATTTGATTTATGTTCCTTCCATGGCGTTAGCCCAACTTTTTCAATAAGTTCTGCCGCTATTAAACGCATCTCTTCGTTTGGATGACCAAGCTCGGCTAGGCGTGGTAGCATCACATTTTCAAGAGCAGTAAATGCAGGTAACAGATTATGAAATTGAAAAATAAAACCAATCTCGCTTGCGCGTAAACGTGTCAGTTCAATATCTTTTAATAACTCGGTGGATTGGCCTGTGATGAAAAGCTTACCTTGATTAGGTTGGTCAAGTAGGCCAATAATATTCAGCAAGGTGCTTTTTCCAGAACCAGACGGTCCTATCAAAGCAGCAAACTCGCCACGTTTTAATATTAGATCTATACCATGCAGCACCTCAGTTTCTGCTGGCGTCCCAACGCCATAGGCTTTGCGTATTCCTTCAAGGCGTAAGGTGATAGCATCATCGTACTCAGCCACGAATCGCCACCGCAGGGTCTAATCTAGCGGCACGTAAAGCAGGGAACATAGCTGCAAGAGTGCCAACGAGTGTTGCGCCTAGTGCCGCATATAAAAACAGCATAGGGTCAAAGTTGATAACGAACAATGGGGTGCCATCAGCATTTTTTGCGATGCCTCGCCAAAGCATCAGGAATCCCCAGCCCATCAATGAGCCAACGATAGAGCCCATCAACCCCATTAATGCACCTTGCAATAAAAATATGCGAAGGACTTGTTGCCTAGAGGTGCCAGTTGCCCGTAGCAAACCAATTTCTTTTGATTTTTGCACTACGGAAACCACTAGTACGCTGGCAATGCCAAGTGCAGCAGTTAAACCAACAAAAAAACGAATGATAGTATTTGACATTGATTGCGCAGCAAGCGCACTAAAAAATTGAGCGTTGGTGGCAATCCAACTTTCAACTTTAAGTCCAGTTTGCGCCTGTATATCTTGCGCGATATTTTCAGCAGAGAATGGGTCAGCTACATTCACTTCAAGGCTGCTGGCGCCACCAGCCAAATTAAGCAAACTTTGCGCAGTGCGAAAAGCAACATAAACCGCACGCTGGTTTTGCCCCTTGTTTCCAAAATCAAAAATGCCGCTAATCATCAATGTCGCAGTGCCTCCTGAAGCGGTTCTTAAAGTGAGTTTATCGCCCATAGAAACCCCCATATCTTTGGCAAGTTCTATGCCCACAAGAATATCCGAACTGGTAACGTTTGCACTACCAGCAATTATCTTGTCTTTTAGCGCAATCAAACGTAAGTAATTTTCCGGTTCGATACCTGTCAAGGTGATCGCCCTGTTTGCATCGGCTCGAATTACAAAACCCGCGCCTGAAACGACCGGTGCTACTACCGTGACATTTTTCATTAATAGCAGTTGGTCACGTACTTTTTGCCATTGATCAATTGAGCGTAGCCTCTGCGCCCTTGCTTGCACTAATACTGATTCTTGCTTATTAGCTTTTTGATAATTCAGGCCGCGTAATGGTCTAGCGATTTCTTCTGGGGGCAGGATTACAATCTGTGCTTGAAAGTCTAGCGTGCGACGGAATAAATTACTTTGTAAGCCACTTATTAGTGCCGAGATAAAAACAATCACCGAAACACCAAGCGCTACACCACCTATAATAAGTAATGTCTGCATTCTTCCTTCTCGCATAAAGCGAGTCGCAACAATCCATTCAAATGGAAAAAGTGGATTCATTGCGTTTTTATGATATTTGCACGCACATGCATACCCGCTTCAATGGTGCCGAGTGCAGTTAAAATCACTGCTTCGCCAGCTTTTAGTCCACTCAGTACTTCTATATTATTATCACCACGTAAACCAAGTTTTACTGGCTGCTTAATTGTGAAGTTGTCGCGTACTACGAGCACCCAAGGAGAACTGCTTGAAGCATCATGTAAAGCACCTGTTGGAATCACTAGTGCATTTGCACGGCGCGCTGTTTCAATATCCACTGAAACGGTCATGTCTTGTCGTAAGTAAACGGGTGGTTTAGGTACTGCCATCTTCACTTCGACTGCACCGCGTGTTGCATCTATACTTGGGTTAATATAGCTCACAACTGCATCAAAACGTTCATCTGCATAGGCATCGGCTGATGCTAATACCTTTTGTCCTAAGGCTAGTTTGGCTAGGTTTTTCTCATCAAGCAGCACCAGAATTTGTGTTTCACCGTTTGCAGCAAGCACCATTAATTCCTTACCTGGCTGGACGACGTCTCCAGACTCAACGCTGCGACGGATAAGCGTGCCATCTTCCGGTGCAAGAATCGCATCTTCACTCAGCTTAACCTTTGCTAAATATAAGCTTGCATTGGCCTGCTCGACAGCCGCTATAGCAAGTGCTAAATCACTACCAGTTGGTAGATTGGTTTCTACCTGTAAACGAGCCAGACGGACTTGGCTACTGATTACATCGTAGTTACGCTTTGCTTCATCTAACTGAGCCTGACTAATAAAACCGCGTGCTTGCAAATCTTTAGTGCGGTCATATTGCTTACGTGCTTCTTCAATATTTGTTTGCGCTTGCTTTAAATTTTGTAATGCTGAGGGAAGTTCTACCTCACGCAGCTGTCTTAATTTAGCTTCCGCCTGTCTGACAGTTGCAGTGGCCTGTGCCAAGCTTGCACGTTCATCTTGGTCATTTAATTGAATGAGTAATTGACCGCGTTTAACTGTTTGGCCCTCTATTACTGGAATTAAACTAACTCGTCTAGTTGTTTCGGCAGCAATTACGATGCGTTGTGGTGTTATCACTCGTCCACTAGCAACCACTGTTTGTACTAATTCAGTTATCGTTGCGGGGTAAGCATCAACTGGTTTCCCCAGTATCAGGTTACGTAATAGATAAGCGGTGAGGGATACCAAAACCAATATTACAATTGAAATTTTTAGCCATGGGCGCCGTGCAAGTGTAGAAAGATTTACAGGTAACATTTTACTCACTTTGGTTGAGTGATTACTCCACCTTATAGCCTAGCACCAAAGATGAGCGACAAGTAAAAATATAAATCGTATTTTTCTAACTACGCATTGGTAGTTTTGAATAGCTGAATAGCCTTCATTAAACTGATATCTATGAAAGGTTGATTAAGAAAGAAAGGACTTCACACTCGAAGGCCAGCTAAGGGGATTCTCCGGATTTGGGGATTAGGCGGTCATACAACGTTTGTTGTAAGGGGCCTGCATCAGCGCGTCCCGCTTGATGGACCGGTTATGCATTACCGAATAATTGCCATGATTAAGGAAAGCACAAAAAATCCCCATCCAAGATACCTAAAAACATTTGCGAATAACTTGTAATTGGTTTCGTTGTTACGTTTGTCATAGTGATCGACGACAACTGAAAGCATAACTAAACAGGCGCAAATAAACGCCGCATACATTATCCAAGCTGGGACATCGTGAAGATGAATGCCTTTGGAGCGTTTCCCTGGGATATACAGATCGTTAACCCACACACCATATGCTCCATAGACAGCTAGCAAAATGGAGAAAGCAATGTTTTGCATTCTTTCATTTTCGGGTATGTGGTTAGGAGTGTAGTTAGTGTCTTTATGCATAACGAATGAAGCTAACCAACCCCGCCTGCACCGAGGCGATGAACGAAACCAAGATAGCGAGAAGTTGAGAGAAAACGGAAGGCAATGCAGGTGGGGTCCGAGTTGAGTGAGCCAAGGGTTAGGCCGCTTGGGAACGCTTTTGAAGGAAACGACTGAGTGAGGAGGCTAAGGCCCAGTATAGAAGCCCCCAAAACACAGCGACAAAAGCCCAACCAAGCGCGTTAGGTGGCGGGATCATCCACTGGTTCCCCTGGAAAACGGGGAGGCCCAACTTGCTGACCGGCCAGAGCGGAAGGTAGATAGTGCCAGCAACAATGGCGGACAGCCTATCGATGCCCAAGAAGATTGATAAAACCGCTAGGCCAAGGTGACCTGCCGACAGGAAAGACCAAATCCAGAGGGTTTTTCGCATATGGCGACCTAACGTTTGAATTAAGGGGCGCCGTTAGGCGTCCCGCTTGAATGATGGGTTAGGGTTCATAGCGAAGAAACACAAGGTTCTCGAAATGCTGCATTGGCTCATGCTTAGGTATAACTAAGAACTCCTCTTCGATTTTATGAACTTCAGGAAAGTCTGAGGCGATTTCAGCTCCTACAGCAGATAATAATTCTTTTTCACTCTCGGTGCAGCCATCATCAAAGATATTTCTAATACGAATAATTTGACTTGAGACTTCAATAGAAACTGCACGTAGCGTTGACGAAATTGCTCCCAATAACGCTCGGTGTGCGCTCAAACGAATATTTGTATTTGCTAAGGTGCTCATAAACCCTAACAGTAATTATGCGGACGCAGGCGTACGCATAATAATAATGTGAAATTTGATTTTGGCATGTTATTTTTCTTTTTAAATCTTAAGGTTAGCTATTGCTCTGTCCGTATAATAATTTATAGCAAATACGGACGCAACTAAGTTTATTTAGTGCTCTTATGAATGACTGCTTTGGGGATTTAGATGCCTAAAGTGAACAACAGCAACAACAACAACAAATTTCTATGAATAGGGTGAGCATATGACACATAAATCAACTATTACAAGATTTGGCCTAAACATTATTACTTCATACAGCTAAATAATTTTGGGGGATTTTCGATTTGTAAGTAATTTCACTACTTTAATTGTTTAGAACAACAATGTTCCTTACTATTAAAGTAGTATAAATCAAACCTATATATATCATACACTTACAAACTCATAAATTTCCTTAAAGTAGTGAAAAAAATTCATTCACTTTAAATGATCTAAAATAAACTAATAAAATCAATATATTATTAATTGACTTGATTTTTTCGTCTTAATAAAATATTTAACAAATGATTCGATTCAATTCAATAATTAAGCACCCGGCGCTCTATCTCAAGAGAATCGGTTCAACTGGGCGAATAGCAACCTTCCTCACATACAAAATCATCTTGTAACTGCTGCCGATGACGGCAGCTCTGAGGAGTAGCTATGAGTACAACTCACAAATTTAATTTAGTAGATCATCAACAACTTGTTGGTCGTGTTGAAGAGCTAAAACACCGTCACGAAGATATCAAGTCCAAAGTAGGGTTTGTACTAAAACAACTATGGGATTGCGAACGTGAACTTCGCGTGATCCAAGATTTAAGTCCATTTGATAGTCTAAAAATTCGATTCCCAAACTTCATTGAAGTGATTGAATATTATGAAGTGCACGCTACCGCATTAAAGAATTTGAATTTACCGTTTGAGACAAACCCAATTTTGCTTTTAGGTGACCCTGGTCTTGGAAAAACCTTTTTTGTTGCTGAGTTGGCAAAATCCTTGCAACTACCACTTTTTGAGATTTGCATGAACATAACAACTGCAAGTTTTGCCATATCAGGTGGTAGTTTGCAATGGGGTGATGGTGCTGTTGGATTTATCGCTAAATCAATTGCTGCGTGCCCTATTGGCAATCCCATCTTCATGATTGATGAAGTTGATAAATCAAATAACGGGAATGGATATAACCCGATTAATCCACTTTACAATCTTCTTGAAACACACTCTGCATCTAAGTTCAAAGATGAAGCGCTTGAGCTCGAGTTAGATGTCAGTAAGGTAATTTGGATTCTCACTGCAAATCAAATCAATAATATTCCTGAGCCTATCATATCGAGGATGAAGGTATTCCAAATTAATCGGCCAGGTCTTAATGACATGCCAAATATTGTTGAAAGCATTTATTCAAAAATTCGAAAAGATAAATCCTTTGGAAATATACTTTCGTCATCAATAGATTCTTCCGTGATTAATTCACTTATAGGATTGTCCCCAAGAGAAATAAAGATGACGCTTGAGAATGCTGTCATGTCCGCAGTTATACACAGAAGGACAAATATTATCAATTCTGATTTGGATACTATGAACAGGAGAAAATATCATGCAATCGGATTCTACTAATCAGATTCAAAGTTTTGACTCTGTATCTCATTTTAAATCATTAGATTTAGGTAAAAAATTGATACTGAATCAGTACTTTGAACCCGAGTATGGATATGGTTGGAAAATCATAGTAGAAAATCTTATAAAAAATCTTACACCTTTTAAATTTCAATTAGATTCAATTGATGATTCGTTTGGGATTCTGAATGTGCAGTTTACCTTACTTACACAATCGCACGAAATCGCTATTCTGAGAGAGATTCACAAGTCTTTAACAGACTCTAGATCCACCTGCGCAACGTGTGGCGATCTATTGAGTAAGTACCACGCTAGTATCGGTCGCTTACCTAAATGTAATAATTGTTTTAAAAAAGGAGTTGGTGGAACTGGCACTTGGTTAGACAAGTATTAATTTTATTTACTTGCTATTATAGTACATGATAAACCATCAACTTATTGATTTTTAATGGAAATTTGATTTTATTGAAGGCATAGCTTACACTCCTTAATTCATAAAAAATTAACTAAGGAGGAGCAAACTATGCACATCTACAGCAAATAAAAAAGCGCGTATCTCACTACGCGCCTTTTTATCTAAACTCGACTATTGGGGGCTAATGTGCCCTAATCGAACGTGACAGTTCAATCTTATGCCTTCATAAGCTGACCGTCAACCCCCTTTGTCATTTTTTTATCCGAATATCTAATTCGCAGGATTCGGCTTGTCCAAAAATGGAGGTTTTATGAGGAAAACAAGAAGATTTACTACCCAAGTATTGGCACGTTTCATTAAATTAAAAAGAGGTACAGGTGTTTTTGAGGAGTACGTTCCTTGGCATAGGGTCAGCAGAAGTGATCCATCCAGTATAGGGAGGTCACATTTAAGATACTTTAAAAATAGGCACGTGGAGCTTTTGTCTGACAATGAAGATTTTGCATTTCTTTTTTGCACTATGTTGCCCGATTTATTTGACATACGAGAACAATTTCCACTGTCCTTAGATGAAGCTGCACATGAGTTATTTAACTATGACATCGATTTTAACTCAATTCACTCGGGCACCAGGGAGGTTGCTAATAGTTTAAATGTTAAACACCCAGCAATAAATGGTGAGGTTAAGGCGTTCTGGATAATGACAACTGATCTTTTAGTTACATTGAAAAAAGACAATACACTTACCTTGCTTGCAATTTCGGTAAAACAGAGTCTCAAATCGCTAACTAAGCGAGAAAAAGAATTACTTTTAATTGAGTCAGAGTATTGGAAACAGCGAGGGGTAGATTGGTTATTAATTACTAAAGATGAATATCACCCTCGTGTTGGAGAAACCTTACGTCGCGCTGCTTCATGGAAATTCAGTGAATCAAGTCAAACACAAGAAATTAACAAAACGATTGCCATTGTTAAAGACCTATATGGCTTACCATTAATCTCAATCCTTCATAAATTGGCAGTATATTTTAACTCGATGGATATTGCGCAACGTGCATTCTGGCAAGCAGTATGGTTAGGAAAGATACCAATAGATTTGAACAGAGGTTGGCGCCCACATATACCTGTTTATCGAATACCCGAATGTGAATTCTGGCAGCAGAACCCGATAGCGGTTAGGAGGTCAGCATGCCTTTAATTCTAAAACACAATGAAGTTATAAAAATAATATCTGGGTTTTACGCCGGAGTTCACAGAGTTATATTAGACGAGCCATTAATACACCAGACGGTACTGGTAAAGCTTGATCCAATTGAAATATCTCAAGAGCGGAAAAGAGGGCGCCCTAAAACCATTGAGTCAAATCAGGTCCAATTTAATTATAAAAAAATAAATACCGAACTTAATTGGATTCATAGAGATGAAATTAGCGCTTTATACGAATCAGATTTATTAATAAGAATAAATATTGAACCCGAGGTGGTATTTTTAACACCCCCTAAAAGCAATAAAGAATCTTCCCTACTGAACAAAAGGGTAGAAGCTATGAAGGATTTTCTTGGCTATGAAATGTTAAGAATCCGTTTATTAAACGACTTTGGCTGGGGTGGGTTAGTCAAAAAAGCAGTCAATAATTCAGGTTACAAGACAACCCAAATTTACAAGTTGATATCTTTACTTTGCAAACATGGCTTTTCGGAAAACAGTTTACGTACTCGATTTGACAAGTGTGGTGGTTTTGGAAAGCCTAGACCATGTGACGGCACAAGAAAAAAAGCAGGTAGAAAATCTGCTTTCGATAAACTGATTGCAGTTAATGGTGTTCCCTCACCTCAACAACCCGGAATTTCTACAGATTGGACCAACCGAGTATTGGCGGCCTATTCAACCATTCCTAAACCTAATCCAAATATGTCTCAAATGTATAAAACCATTATTAATAGTAGTTTTGTACAGAAAGTCAAAATTGAAAATGGTGTTTTCGTAAATATTAAGCCTACTATCGGTTCCTATCCCAACTTAAGTCAAGTTAGAAGGATTATTCAAAAATATATTTCGAAAACCCTCCTATTACAAAATAAAACAACTAAAAATCATTATGCTAATAATGTAAGGGGGATGATTGGAAAGGCCATAGAAGGTGTTTCCGGGCCTGGTCATACTTGGGCCATAGACTCCACTGTTGGGGATATTTATTTATGCTCTGCAATAAATAGATCATGGCCAGTAGGAAGGCCAATTATTTATGTAATAGTTGATGTCTGGTCTACTATAGTAGTTGGCTTTTATGTTTGTTTGACTGGACCGTCGTGGGATATGGCAAAAATTTCTTTATTTTGCTCACTATTTGACCCAAAAAAGATTGCTGAAATTTGGGGGTATGAATATGTACCAGTCCTCTCCCAAGCCCCCTCAATGCCATACACAGTGTTAAGTGATAGAGGTGAAAACTTATCCAAAGCTGCAAAAGACACTGCCTATGAACTTAAAATGTCCGATAGTTTCACTCCACCTTATCGTGGGCAATTGAAAGGAGGAGTCGAAGTACAACACCGGTTAATTAAAGATGAGCAGTTTGTTTTTGTTCCTGGTGCTATCGATGCTAGAAAGAAAGAATTGGAACTTAGACAAGTTAAATACCAAGATGCAACATTGACCGTACGTGAATATACACAGCTCCTACAAGTACATTACACAGAATATAATACTACTGCAGATAGAAGTGACAGATTAGATGCCCATATGAAAGCATGTAATGTAACTCCAACCCCTGCAGGTTTATGGGAATATGGTCACAATGTGGGCATAGGCACAAACAGAGAGACCTCTCAATCTGAACTCATCACTCACTTACTTCCTACTGCTAAAGCCACCATAAATAGAACTGGCATCTCGTTCATGAGCAAAGAATATAAAACAACTCCAGAATTGGATGAAGAGTTAGCCACGCTAGCTAAGCGTTTTGGAAAAAACGAGATTGATGCATATTATTTCCCGGGATCAATCTCCAAAATATGGATCCAAAATTTCAATGGAAACGGGATGTTAGAGTTGAATATTTCTGATTACGCCAATGCATCACAAGAACTAACCTTCGATGAAGTTGCCGATGCACATGAATATTCACTTATACAAAAGGCAGAATTGAAGCATTCAATGCTTATGAAAAAGTTGGAGTTTCAAGAAAAGAAAGATGAGATAGTCAATAATGCAAAGCGATTAACAAAGGACGCAAAAGAAAATAACTTAAAAGCTCCCCCACCAATCAATTTATCCCGAAATATGGAATCTAATTCAAATGTAATACTCCAAGACAAGCAGCAAAATAACACTGACTCTCACCTAACGACAGAGGAGTCTCCTAGTACTTCACATCACTTAAATGTCATGAAATTAATTTTAGACAACATGCAACCAGGAGCATCTCATGACTGACCTATGTGAAGATAATATCTTAATTAAGTATTTGCCAAAATTTAACTCCATAGAGACAGCAAGCCAAGCGCTTACGTATCTTCCACCTATTTCAAATATTAACAAAAACACCTCTATTAGCAATTGTTCGCAAAATATTTTAACTTTAAGGCAATTACATTTACCTTCAAAAATTGGCGTAAATCTTTTATTTAAAATCGATGCAGTATTATTAAATAGCTATATTCAGCGTAATCCAAACAAAACAAAAGTTTGGTCTAGTATCTTTGGTCAAAACTACATGCAACATACGTTACCAATACCGCCAGTTTTAGTAATTTCAGTCACTGGTCACGCAGGTGTTGGGAAGTCTGCTGCAATTAGGCATGCGCTAAGCACTTACAAGCAAATAATATCTCACAGCCAATTTCCTAATATTATCGGTGCACATACACAAGTTACATGGATATCCGTTGATGTCCCATCAAGTGGCAAGTCTGAGGACCTTGCGCGCTCACTAATGCAGGCATGGCATGACGCGTATGAAAAATATGAACCTGGGCACTCTAAAAGATTCGAGGACGTATTATCTGGGAGAAGAAAGGATGGAATAAGATTGTTAGATGATTGGTTGCAAGTTGCTAAAAGCCATTTTCTTGGAATACTTCATTTAGATGAGGTTCAGAATTTTTTTAAATTAATGACTTTAGCTCAGCGGCGAAAAATAAATACCGATGATAGCTTTGAGTTAAGTATTGCTGAAGATAAGTGTCTAAAATGGATTCTTAATTTAATTAACTCAGGCGAGATACCACTAATATTTTCTGGCACACAAGATGGTATTAATGCCTTCAATAAACGGTTTAGTACAAGTCAAAGAATATCGGGTATTGGTGGTTTTGAGATCACACCTTTCAAATCCTCAAATGATCCAGAATATCGTCAAATCTTGTTACCATTGTTACTTAAATATCAATATTTACCAGATAAAATTCAACTTACTGATGAGTTAGCAGACCTTTTGATTGAGCTAACTGGTGGGATTCGAAGAATTTTAATTTCACTATGGATGGCAACACAATTAGAAGCTCTATTGAATGGTGAGCGCAAGCTCACTATTCAACATTTTAAAAAGGTTTTTAACAAAGATTTTGGGGAACTTCGTCCAGCCATCAATGCGCTCAAATCAAACCGGCCAAGAGAGTTAAGAAAATTTGACGATATGATGAAAAATTTTAATTATTAATATCTGTTCATACCTAAGCCAATATATTCAAAGTTTGGCTTAGGTACAATTGCTTTCGTATTGTTTATTGAAATTCGAATCTATTAAATCTAAATTTTTAAGCGACTCCGCTACTTTTCTACCCGCCGTCCGTATAATAAATTCCAGTCGTTCCATCCTGACCTGGTGCTTTTGTGCTGAATCAATTAGGTTTAATCCGCCTTGAAAATCCATAAACGCTTTAATTTCGTTTTTATTGAAATTAAGTATACTTTTAGCCCTATTGGTGTGAATTTTAATTTTAAAATCACACGACTGTTGAAGATTAGCTTTTACCTTCTTATCTAAATAGCTTCTAACGATCAATGATTCTTGCTTCAACAACTTACAATTTGAAAAATAACTTAAAAAGCCAAATTCTCTCTTATGCTCAAGATACTCTCTAGATTTGATTAGCTCTATTAAATTTATAGCATTATCCGCATTATCAATTAGAACACTAAGTCCGAGTACATATGAGCTAGTCTTATTCCTACTTGACGGGCTATCCAGCTCTTTAAAATTGCCTTTTGACATCTTGTCTTCAATGTTATGGAAAATGCATTCCGTCCACCACTTCTGAGTGTTGTGATACACAAAATCGCTGAAAGCCTTACCTTCATCTCTAGAGGAAGTTTTAAAGCCTTTAGAAATCAGAAGAAATTGAAATAAATCTTCAATATTTTCTTTAGCAATTCTATAAGTCGACATCGCAACTGCTTCAGCTATTGTTTGATATCTCTCAATAACAGAGTCAAAAACTCTAGCTCCATATTGACTCTCGTCTGAAAAAACAAAAAATTCATTTTTAACATCAAAAAACTTTAAATGTCTTTCGTGCTTTGTGCAAAAGTTAACTCCTGTTATTTGATGCATCCTTCTAATATAGATAAACCCAAAATAATTTAAATCTTCTTCTACACAGCATTCACAGGCTTTAAAAACAAACTGTTTATTTAAACTCAGATAATAATTAATTTCTGATGCAGAAAATTGTAAATCTTGTTTAGCATCACTCGAGTCACAGTCTATTATTGCTTTATTAAACGGTAACAGAGTATGGTTTTTGACTAACTGTTCTGGTGTAATTTGCAATGAAGCAGATAAGTGGTCTAACGTTGATCGATTTGAATGCTTTATAAGTTGAAGCTGATTTATTTTCGCTAAAGCTGACTTGGAGTCAGGCAATCCATTACTCTTAGCTAACCTTATCAAATAAGAGAAAATGAATTCATCAGGATATATTTGAGAGACAATCATTGACGCTCCATGAAGTCTTGCTTTAAAGATTTTTCGTACCTGATTATCGAGTCTAACTCTCTAATAAAATCGGCAATTACTTTTGCATGCGCCTCCGTTCCATCCCAGATACTAAGTACTGCATTATTGATATCAGCAAGTCCAAAATCTTTTGTTACTAATTTTTGATCCATGCAATCTTGTAAATAATTGCATATTTTATGCATATTTTTTGTCACTCTTTTACATTTTCCAGTCAAAACCCGACTCACTTGAGATTGACTCAATTGTAAGTCATAAGCAACATCTTCTTGTCTTATATTAAGAATACTCATGCTTAAACGTGCAGTATTTACTATTTTTTTAACGACTAGATCATCCATACATCAAATTTATAATATTTGCATAATTTATGCAAATATTATTTAATAAATGCATAGTCACACATAAAAATATATAAATGGCAAAATAGATTAGAATCTTTAAATGAAGATTGAATCCATGCCTAGCCTATTACCGGATGAGACGCTATATAGCCTAGCTTCACGAATAGCCATCATAAATGGGATATCTGATTGCCAAGCAATTTGTGAAACACTCTTTGGAAAGGACAAGGCACCGCGCGTCGCCGATATTGAAGTTAATCTCGACAAATTCAATAAAGTGACTCGAAATTCATACGGCAGCAATCAGCAAATAACCAACACAACAACAATAATTCCGTTTTTAAAAAGTCTAGGTTGGGGAACGACACAAAATAACGAAAAAATTAATTGCGAGCTCAACGCCAACAGAAAACTTTCCGAATTATCTAATGCAGAACCTCATAAATGGAAATGGTGTAACGATTGCATTGAAGCAGATATTGAAAAATATGGTTTTACTTACTGGCATCGATCTCATCAAATTTCAGGAGTCTTCGCTTGTATAAAGCATCAAGCAACTCTGTACGAAGTTGATATTCCCTTTAGAGACAGACAACAGCACTTCATAATTCCAACCACCGTGAAAGAATATCAAGCACCACATCCATGCTGCGTATCAAATGAAGAAATTAAAATGGCTTCCAAACTGGCCACTTTCTCGATAGAGTCGCTGACTAACTATAAAGAGATATTTGATAGCTCAATTTTCAACACTTTTATTAAACACCAATTGAAAATGCATCAACAATTAGTTAATGCAGGTCTAAAATCATCATTTAGCGAGTTGCTAAAGCAACTACCTGCAGCAGCCAAAAGTTCTCTCCCATCCAATTTAAATAAATTTTACTCAGGAATTAAACCTTATAATTTACAAAATAGATTGCTTGTCGTTTATTGGTTATTTGGATCTTGGCAGCTAGTAAATGAATATTATTTATGGAGTGAAATATTCTCAGCACATTTATTAGACGATTTAACTAATCTCAAAAAATCAAAAGAAAAAAATCACTACGACATATGTAATGAGTTCTTAAAACACAATAAAAGCTCTACTCGAACCAGCTTTTGGAAAACTCACCCTAAATCTTGCAAATGGCTCAATGAAAATGATAGTAACTGGCTAGAAGGACTACTCCCATCAAACTCAAAACATCCCACTTATCAACTTAGATTACTTTAATTTAAAAACTTAAATACTTACTTATTTTGTATTTTTTAAAAATGATATGAGAACAAAATCAGCCATTTACAACGATTACATTAGTATCTATACAGGAACGGTTAAAACTTTGCTTACACAGTTTCACAAGCTAAATTAAGAAGAATTAAATAAGGGTCTGTAAAACATGAACACTGTTAAAAGGATAGTATTTTCAAACTTCAAACGATTCAAAGAGTTTGATTTGGAATTAGACTCTAAATTAAATATTCTTATTGGTGATAATGAGGCGGGAAAAAGCTCAATATTGCTAGCCCTAGACCTAGTTCTTAGTGGAAGCCGTAGCAAAGTTGAAACTATAGGCTTGGAGGCACTTTTTAATACTAGTGTCATTTCCAGTTTTCTAGCCGGAGCGAAAAACTACGGCGACCTACCAAAACTATTTGTGGAGGTATACCTCTCAGAGCAAGGGAAACCAGAGTTAAATGGAAAAAATAACTCCAAAAGCTTAGTCTATGATGGATTAAGGTTAGATTGTGTACCGATTGATGAATACAGCAAAGATATCGAAGAGATATTAAAAGATACGTATCCAAATTTCCCTTTTGAATATTACGCCATTAAATTTTCAACATTCGCTGGAGAGGCATATTCGGGATTTAAAAGGCCTATTAAACATTTGCTCCTCGACAGTTCTCTAATTAATAATGACTACGCAACTCGCGAATACACAAAATCAATTTACAGCGCAAATGTAGGTCTTCTAGATCGAAATAAGAACGAAAATCTCTACCGTAAAAACAAAGATGTATTTAAGACAAATGAGCTTGCAACATTAAATGCAAAGCTAAAATCATATAAGTTTTCTATCAGAACAAATTCCAAATCAAATCTTGAAACTGACCTTATTATCACTGAACAAGATATTCCAATCGAAAGCAAAGGCAAAGGTCGTCAATGCTTTATCAAAACCGAATTTGCACTCCAAAAAAATACTGCCGAGCATAGTTTGGATGTTTTACTTCTCGAAGAACCGGAAAATCATTTAAGTCATACCAATATGAAGAAGTTGATTCAGAGAATCTCTGAGTCGGATAACAAACAACTATTGATTGCTACACATAACAGCTTAATTTCCACACGCTTGGATTTGAGAAAGACTGTATTTTTAAACAGTACTAATATAAAACCATTTGTGCTTAAGAACTTACCCCCTGATACAGCTAAATTCTTTATCAAAGCTCCAGATAATAATGTTCTCGAGTTCGTACTTTCAAAAAAGGTAATACTGGTTGAAGGTGATGCTGAATTTATTCTAATAGATGCTCTGTACAGCAAGTCTACTGATAACCCAACACTTGAGAACGACGGAGTTCATGTAATTTCGATTGGTGGCACAAGCTTCAAACGTTATCTGGACATAGCAAAACTTTTAAATATCAAAACTGCCGTTATTCGTGACAATGATGGTGATTATCAAAAAAATTGCGTAGATAATTACACTGGCTACACAGAGCCACACATTCGTATCTTTGCAGATAAAGTTGCAGCCAGACGAACTTTCGAAGTTTGTTTCTATGAAGACAACATGGCAGTTTGCGATGAGCTTTTTTTAGCCGGACGTACTAAGCTAACAGTTCAAGAATATATGTTGAACAACAAAGCAGATGTGGCATTTGAGCTTTTGGATAAAAAAGAAAATGAGTTAGTTGCGCCGACTTATATTCAAGAGGCAATAGCATGGATAAGAGAGTAGTTTTCGCAGTAGCAGGCTCAGGGAAAACAACCAGTCTTGTCGAAAGACTTAATTTGGAGAAACGTTTTCTGATTGTTACCTATACAGATAATAATCTTGCAAATTTAAAACGAAAAATTATCGGTAAATTTGGTTTCTTTCCCCCTACGATAACACTCAGCACCTATTTCACGTTTCTGCATTCATTTTGTTATAAACCTTTTCTGGTCATGGAAATGGGGACGAAGGGAATCAATTTTGATCAGCCGCCCGCTTGGACTCAAAAACTCAAAAGAACCAATTCAAACTATTATATTGATAGTTATCAAAGGCTATATCACAACCGCATCGCAAAACTGTTAGAGGTAACAGACACAATTACTGAAGTTAAGAAGCGTATAGAGAAATATTACGACGCTTTGTTTGTTGACGAGGTTCAGGATTTTGGGGGGCAGGATTTTAATTTTATAACCGCCTTGTGTGACAGTAACGTAGACATATTCTTTGTTGGTGATTTTTATCAATATACCTATGTGACCAGCCAAGACGGTAATACCAACACAAACCTTCATAAAAATTACGATCAATATAAACAGAGATTTGCAGATGCAGGATTAGCTGTAGATACAACTACCTTGGCTAAAAGCTATAGATGTAGCCAAAGTGTATGTGAATTCATCCGACAACATATTGGAATTGAAATTTATTCACATCATAGCCTTGTCACTGATGCTAAATTTTTAAATCAGCAAACAGATGCAGACCATCTGCATGCTTGTGATGCAACGGTTAAACTTTTTTACCAAGAACATCATAAGTTTGGCTGCCTTTCAAGTAATTGGGGCGATTCAAAAGGTGCCGATCATTATCAAGATGTATGTGTTGTTTTAAATGGCACAGCTGAAAAAGCTCTCGCTGAGGGCAACATGGCAGATGCAAACCCACAGACACGAAATAAGCTTTATGTTGCTTGTTCCAGAGCGCGTGGAAATTTATTTCTTGTACCAGGATCAACGTTTAAAAAATATAAAATTCATTAAAGCAAATCTGTATCCATAAGGAATATCAATTTAAAATCTCCATAATCTTTACCTATATCAATTGGTAATGAGATTATATCCAAACTATTCAATACTTACCCCTGATTGAAATTGGCTTGTTAACACTAAGCCTAAAATTTATTGGCAAAGTTAGATGTAGTTCTGATAATTAATAAATAGATAAGTAAAGTCATTATGACAATCAAAATATTTCTTGACTGCGAATTTACAAATTTTGATCAGCCAAAATTAATCTCGATTGCCTTGGTCACCGAAGACGTCAAACAAAGCTTCTATGCGGAGTTAACAGACACCTACACGCTTGCCGATTGCTCTGAATTTGTTATCGAGAATGTGTTACCTCTCCTAGATGCCCAGGAATTCTCCCTGCCAGAGAATGGCGGCTACTCTAACGTTCACTCTAAAATGACATTTTCTCAATGTAGCGAATATATGAAGCGTTGGCTTGATTATTTAGATGAAAAAGTTGTAATCTTCAATGATGCGGCACATTATGACTTCACATTTTTAACTGAGGTGCTTTACGGCAACTGGCCAGAGCAACTGCGCAAGAAATGTCATCAGATATCTGCAAGAACGATTGAAAGCCAGGAGCGTTACGAAAAGACTACAAATGAAGAGTTCAAAAATGGCTTTAGGCAGCACCATGCGCTTGATGACGCTAAGGTCATGATACGCGCTTATAAAGCCATGAACAGGAGGCACAATGCTAAGTTTTATTAACACTTTCAATGCAGAGTTTCTGTCCAAAATTAACTGTTACCTTTCTGGCGACGAAGCGATACATCTGCTCACCAATCAATTCCGTGAACCAACAGAATTGCGATTTGTTTGTGCAAGCAGAGAAGGGTATGCAACGCTGGTTGAGAACTTGTATAACAATGATATTGGTTCACTGTTTTTACCAGGCATGGCGCCAAAGCTTTTGAGAAATATTAAGGGTGACATGTACGGTAGATACATGCTGGTTGAATTCGATGGTAACCCCATCAAAATCACGTTTGCAAACGCCATGTTTCCGGTTACTAGCGAACCTAGCTCATTACCTCTGGCCACACTTTCAAAAGAATCTTTGTTTACCGAGAAACTTACTGCATTAGATGATCATATCGATAGCCCATACTTGCTTGAAAAGGATATCGAGGATCTAATGGAAATGCAGAGAATTTGGGGGGATATTCAAGAGACTACATTTGCGACATTAAGCAAGCGGGGTGCGGATGTATACCTAAAGAGGCTAAAGACAAAATCAACCTAAACTGCTATTTTTTATCATTAAATGTGAAAATTTAAAGGTATATCAATATGGCTGAGTACGAGGGTTACGCTAGATTCACTACCAAATCTAGACTAGATAAGTCTATCAACACATTACTAGGCCTTATAGAAGGCATTACCATAGATGGCAAGGTAAACATCAAAGAAGCTGGTCTTCTAGATGTATGGCTCAGTGAACATCAAGAATTGCGCGATCGTCATCCCTACAATGAGTTAATACCCGTAATAGAGCGTGCCGTTGAAGATGGTGCTCTCGATGAAGAAGAGCGCAAAGATATTCAATGGCTATGTAAAAAACTGGTATCCGGACAATATTATGATGAGGTCACTGCAGGTTTACAGGTATTACATGGTGTACTGGGCGGCATTGCATCCGATGGACAAATCACCGAGGCGGAACTTAAAGGCCTGAGTGATTGGCTAGATAACCATGAATTCCTAAAAACATGCTGGCCTTACGATGAAGTGGCTAGCCTCATCATGACCGTGCTTAGAGATGGCCGAATCGATGAATCAGAACACAAAATGCTTAAGGATTTTTTCTCTGAGTTCGTCTCTATAATGGACAACAATACCATCACTTCCCCAGTGATGTCCAAAGAACAAACCATCATAGGTGTGTGCGCAGTGTGTCCAGAAATAGTGTTTGAAGGCTCATCTTTCTATCTAACAGGTATATCCAGAAAATACACAAAAGACGAATTCAAAGAACTGATCAGTAAATTAGGCGGAAAACCAACTAGCGGAGTTTCACAGAAATTAAATTACCTGATAATCGGGTCTGAAGGCAATTCTTCATGGGCGTATGCCTGCTACGGACGTAAAGTGGAGGCGGCAGTTAACTATCGCAAACAAGGGGCAAAAATCTTAATCGTGCATGAAAACGACTTCCATGATGCAGTTGAAGATTTGTAATTGAACAAGTACCCTACAAATTCAATTAAATTTGCAGCACGCGCTCGTGAATTATTTGAAAGCGACTCGCGAGCCAACCACTTATATGCGGCACTTGAGCTTAGACTTGGAATTGAAGCCAGAACACAGACGTACATTCAAACAAACGATCAAATATCAAAAGAAATTAAAAACGGCTATCACGCAGGAAAGCTGACTAAAGCCCTAAAAGCAACGCACTCAGATGGTAAGTTTGTCGCAAAAATAAGTTTTCAAATTGATTCTGACAAACAAATTGTCAGATCTTCATATCATTTCATACCGTTATCAGAGAACCTACTAGGTATTTACAATAAATTAGGCGATTTCCTACACTATAAAGAGAATGGCCATTCGTTTGAGGATGCGTGGTGGGATAAGCTTAAATTGCTCCTTAATTCTGGAATTAGAGATCTTGAGGTTTGCTCAAACGGAGGATTGCTGGGAGTGCCGATTTGGCAAAAATCAACTGGGCAAATTAATGTCAAACTTGAGCTTGCGTCAGAAGATCCACGTTATGAAATCATCAAGAATCTTGCAATTTCTAAAGAAAGCCATATTGTTAACGTAGAGTATTCGGACACTGAAAAGTATTACGAATCTGCACGCCAAGACTGACAAAAAAATAATTAGCTAATTAAAAATTGTGGCCATTCCATTTGACGATGGAAGCCTTAACATCTTCTTTTGAGAACCATTCAACAAACTCTGGGTGAACCTTCCCTGTTTTGATGAGCTCTTCCATTTTGCGGCTGTTCTCCCGAGAGATTGCTTGGGAATCTTTCACAATAGTATATTTGCCCTTTCCAAACAGCTTTTCCAGCTCATCTTTTTGGTTTGTTTGCTTTTTCATGATTCAGAATCTAGAGTTATCTTGTGGTTGCCGATTAATTTGATTGAGATTGACTTGCGCTAAGGTGCAAATGACAAACGTATTTTGCATCACTAAAGTCTAGCAAATAGTGATGCAACATTACAACCCATTGAACTATTCCTCTTTCGAAAGGTAAATCTAATTTCTGCTTTGGGGACAAAGCTGCCGTTTAGTTTAGATTTTTAGAGGACATCAATCGGCCCATTGCAGTCATACCAAAAACAAAGCTGGTCAGCAGCAATGGAGGACAAAGCTTTCATTCACTTAAAGTTTTAATATTTCTACAATTGGCTTAAAGCTTATCTTCATAAAAATTTACAGAATTTTATATAACCAAAGAATCTCATACTCATGAGAAACATAGCAGATTTTGAATTTTCAGTTATTAAAAATTTATCATTCGTCGTCATCAAACAAATTCATATTAGATTCTTAGCATAGTAAAACGGATTTTTATATTTCAGTTAGACGACTGGTCTAATCTATGCAATAATGCGCTTATGGGTAACAAACTTCCAACCTCAAAATCTAGTGATACACGTCAGCAAATTTTAGACACAGCCAAGGATATCATCCTCGGTAAAGGCTTTGCTGCTGTCGGCCTAAACGAGATACTCTCTGCTGCCGGGGTACCTAAGGGATCGTTCTATCACTATTTCAAATCCAAAGAGCAGTTTGGTGACGCATTGCTGGAAAATTACTTTGACGATTATTTGCAGATGTTAGAACACTTACTCAAAGATGACGGCAGTTCAAATTCCAGCCGACTGCTCAAGTTTTTTCAATCATGGTTGGACACCCAATCTAGCGACGCCACAACAGATAAATGCTTAATTGTTAAATTGAGCGCAGAAGTGACCGATCTCTCCGAAGCTATGCGTATTACGTTAAAAAACGGTACTGATCGTGTCATCGCGTGTCTTACCAACTGCTTGCAAGAAGGCATTCGTAAAGGTGAGTTTCCTGCCAACCTGGATGTAAATGCTGTCACGGCAGAAATCTATTATATGTGGGTTGGTGCAACACTTTTGACCAAGGTCAGTCGCACACGCGCTGCCTTGGAATGCGCCATGAGTGCAACGAAAGCAAGACTTGCGCTGAACTAAGTCGAATCTTTTTTATTTGGCACAATACTAGCCGACTGGTCTAATAATATAAATATTTATGGAGATTTTATGCTGAATTTTGATTTTTATAATCCTACACGTATCGCTTTTGGTAAAGGCAAAGTCGCTGACATTGACAAGTTAGTGCCACCCGAGGCACGTGTTTTGATTATTTACGGTGGTAACAGTGCTCAGAAGAATGGAACACTTGATGAAGTGCAGGCGGCTCTGGGCAACCGCAGATTTGAGCTATTTGGTGGCGTTGAGCCGAATCCAACCTATGAAACCATGATGAAAGCTGTGGCACAGGTCAAGTCCAACCAGCTCGATTTCCTTCTGGCCGTTGGCGGTGGCTCGGTAATTGACGGCACCAAATTTGTCGCAGCTGCGGTATTTGCCGAGGGTGACCCATGGGAGATTTTGCTACAGCGGGGTGCAAATGTTAAAAAAGCCATGCCTTATGGCACGGTGCTGACATTGCCTGCTACAGGTTCTGAAATGAACGATGGCTCAGTGGTCTCACGTGTTGAAACCGCATCCGGTTTGCCGGATAAACTCTATTTCAGTAGTGAACATGTGTTTCCACAGTTCTCCGTACTCGACCCAAGTAAGAGTTTCACCTTACCTCCGCGTCAGTTGGCTAATGGCGTGGTGGACGCATACACCCATATCATGGAGCAATACCTGACCTACCCCGTTGGCGCCCGCGTGCAGGACCGCTTTGCGGAAGGGTTGTTGCAGACGCTGATTGAAATTGGCCCGAAAGTTCTTCAAAACCCACAAGATTACGAATTGCAAGCCAATTTCATGTGGGTGGCCACGCTCGCCTTGAATGGCTTGATCGGCTCTGGTGTGCCAAGCGATTGGGCAACGCACATGATAGGCCACGAAATCACCGCGTTGCATGGGTTAGATCACGCACAGACGCTGGCTATTATTTTACCGACCATGCTCAGCCTGCGTCGCGATGCCAAGCGCGCCAAGCTGATGCAATACGCCGAGCGCGTCTGGCATATCAGTGAAGGTACAGAAGATGCGCGAATCGAAGCTGCCATTCAGAATACACGATCATTTTTTGAGAGCCTAAATGTACCAACGCGATTATCTGCCTATGACATTAGCGCAGATGCCATTCCTGCCATACTTTCACAGCTGGAAAGTCATGGCATGGTCGAGCTCGGTGAACACAAGGATGTGACGCTGGATAAGAGCAGGGAGGTGCTGGAAGCAAGTATTTAGATTATTAAAGCGGATAAAGTGTGACAGCACATATCCAAAACCTTCGTGTTATTTTTATTAGGAGTGATCATGAACAAGAAATTAGCCCTGTATGTACGTTTGAATGCAAAGCCAGGAAAGGAAGCGGCACTGGAAGCATTTCTGAAATCCGCACTGCCGCTGGTGGAAAACGAGCCGGAAACCGCTACCTGGTACGCACTCAAATTTGGCCCTGCCACTTTTGGCATTTTTGACACCTTCAGCGACGAGCATGGCCGTCAGGAGCATCTTAGCGGCAAGATCGCCGAGGCGCTGATGGCGAATGCCACAGATTTGCTGGCCGAGATGCCAATAATCGAAACTGTAGATTTACTGGCGGTCAAGGGTCAGACTTAAAACAGTTTTGGCTAAGTATATAGCTCTTCCCCTTACTATTTCTAGCCTACACTGGCACATCATTACCCTCCCTTTTTTTAGATGTGCCAGTATTTTTTTATAATGGAACAGAATGTTTACCCCTAATCCAAATCAATCACCGACAGCCAACCGTGGATGGCAGCGTGTGTTCCAGCGCGGAAAACTGACCTTGGGTATCATGTTCCCTATCGAGGCCTTTGAGCGCGATCAGCCAACCATGCACAACCAAGTAGTGCTTGCGCAGTTTGCTGAAAAATCCGGTTTTGCCAGCCTAGCCTTCCGTGATGTGCCACTTAAAGACCCGAATTTTGGCGATGTCGGCCAGATATTCGACCCGTGGGCTTATCTCGGATATATGGCCGCGCAAACCTCAGAAATCGCATTGTTAACGGCGTCCATCATTCTGCCATTACGTCACCCGATTCATATTGCCAAAGCCGCCGCCAGCATAGACCGTCTATCCAATGGCCGATTGTTAATGGGTGTTGCAACTGGTGACAGAGTGGTGGAGTTTCCGGCCTTTAATGTAGATTTTGAGTCGCGCGGTGCGATGTTTCGAGAAGAAATCGAGTTGCTCAAGATTTATTGGTCAGAGTACTTTCCGCAAGTCAGTAGCAGCTTCGGCCATCTGCAAGCTGCCGATGTGATCCCCAAGCCAGTCGCTTCACATGTACCCTTGCTTGTTACTGGCCACAGCCAGCAGGATTTGGGTTGGATAGCGCGCAACGCCGACGGCTGGATAAGCTACCCTCGCAATATTGAGGCACAGGCGCAAGTGGTGCAGCGCTGGCGAGATTCAGTGGAGGCAGAACTACTAGGACAGTACAAACCATTTACACAGTCTTATTTTATTGATCTTGCCGACAGCCCGAATGAAGCAGCAACGCCTATTCATTTAGGTCACCGACTCGGCAGGAATGCCTTGCTGATGCATCTGCGTGCTAGCAAACGCATTGGTGTAGATCACCTCATTTTCAATGTCAAATATGGCAAACGTGCAGCTGACGAAGTGCTGCAGGAACTGGCAGAGTTCGTGCTGCCAGAATTTATGTGACATATAAGCGCAGGCGAGGATGCCTGCGCCACTAAAACAGGAGACACCATGAAAGCCGTTGCATTAACCAGATATTTACCTATCAGCGATCCTGAATCACTGATGGATGTCGAATTACCGAGACCCGTGACAATCGGTCGCGATCTTTTGGTGAAGATCCACGCCATTGCAGTCAACCCTGTCGATACCAAGGTGCGTAAGCCTAAAGACAAGTTGGAAATAACACCCAAGGTTCTAGGTTGGGATGCCGCTGGTGAGGTGGTCGAAGCCGGACCAGACTGCACGCTGTTCAAGCCTGGCGACAAAGTATATTACGCTGGCGACATTACGCGCTCAGGCTGTAATGCCGAATACCAGCTCGTAGATGAGCGTATCGTCGGCCACATGCCACAGAGTTTGAGTTTCGACCAGGCAGCCGCTTTGCCGCTGACTGCGCTGACCGCATGGGAGGCACTATTCGACCGGCTGGGCATTGCACTTGATATAACGCAAAACCGTAATAAGAGCTTGCTTATCATAGGCGGCGCTGGCGGGGTGGGTTCTATTGCAATCCAACTCGCGAATAAGTTGGCGGGATTGACCGTGGTAGCCACGGCATCGCGCCCAGAGACCGTAACATGGGTGCAGGAATTGGGCGCACAGCACGTCATCAATCATCAGCATGACCTGGTGACGCAAATGCGCGAAATCGGCATTCCCCAGCCTGATTATATTTTCTGTTGCAACGATACCGATGGCTATTTTGTTGTCATGGCCGAGCTCATCAAGCCGCAAGGCCGCATCTGCTCGATTGTGGAAACCGCACAGCCGGTAGACCTTAACTTGCTAAAGAACAAAAGCGCGACTTTCGTCTGGGAGTTGATGTACACCCGATCTATGTACCAGACGGAGGACATGATTGAGCAGCACCATATCTTGGATCGTATCGCACGATTAGTAGATGAGGAAGTACTTGGATCTACGCTCAACGAAACACTGTCTCCTATCAACGCTGCCAACTTGCGTAGGGCGCACGCGCATCTCGAAGCCGGTAGCACCATAGGTAAGATCGTATTGAGCGGCTGGGCTTGATTTCCACACTATTTTTTACATCATCAGGAGATAAAAATGTCACGTATCGTCAGATTCTACCAAACCGGTGGGCCAGAAGTATTACAGATAGCAGATGAACAAGTCGCCGCACCAGGCAGGGATGAAGTGCAGATCAAGGTGCAAGCCATCGGTCTCAATCGTGCAGAAGTCATGTTCCGCAATGGTCAGTATTTGGAAGCACCGATACTGCCAGCGAGGCTGGGCTATGAAGCGGCAGGCATAGTCAAAGCAGTGGGAGGTAACGTGACTGAGTTCAAGATAGGTGATGCGGTCAGCACAATCCCAGCGTTCTCTCAGAATCAGTATGGTGTTTATGGTGAGTTGGCGAATGTGCCTGCATTTGCCGCGGTAAAGCATCCACCATCACTTTCCTGGTCAGAAGCAGCCTCCATCTGGATGCAATATATGACTGCCTATGGCGCATTGGTGGAGTTTGCCGATACCAAAGTCGGTGAGTTTGTGCTGATTCCGGCGGCATCAAGCAGCGTGGGTGTGGCAGCTATAGAGATTGCCAATCTGCTGGGTGCTATTCCCGTTGCTTTGACGCGCACCAGCAGCAAGCGCGAGGCTTTGCTCAAGGCCGGTGCCAAGCATGTGATTGCGACGGAAGAACAAGACCTGGTGACCGAAGTGAACCGCATTACCAATAATAAAGGTGCACGCGTGGTGTTAGATCCGGTTGGCGGGCCGACCATCAGCAAACTGGCAGAAGCGACAGCCCAAAGCGGCATTATTTTCCAGTATGGCGCGCTAAGTACAGAGCCGACGCCATTGCCGCTGTTCCCCGTGCTCGCCAAGCAATTAACCATACGCGGGTATACCCTATTTGAAATCAGCACTCATCCTGAACGCATGGCACGCGCCAAAGCCTTCATTGTGCAAGGGTTGACTGAAGGCAAGCTGAAACCGCTGGTGGCCAAAACCTATCCGCTAGCGCAGATTGTCGAAGCACACCGCTATATGGAATCCAACCAGCAGATCGGCAAAATTGTGGTGACAGTTTAGCACTATTAGCAACTGCATAGGCGCTTTGCAGTCGGTTGGGCAGTCAAGTTTGAGTGCCGAAATGAAGCCTCCACGATGAAAGTATACAAACATAGAATCTGGGGGCGTTAATGGTGGATTTTGTTTAGCAAGCTCACCCTAACCCTTTAGCGGGACGCCTGACGGTGCTCATGCATTTAACTAATGAAGGTCAGTTAAGGGACGATTAGAGTCGGTTATTCTAACAGCTCAATAATTCTAAAGAGAAAGTCAGCTTAATCCTGTCTACTTTCAGTTTAAGGATATTAGGAGTATTTGAACTGCTATTTTAACTTTATTCCGGGATGGGGTTTTATGAAGGTCGAAAATGGATTCCGCGATGACATTCTGACTGTATCAGCAATCTTAATTCTACTTTTTATTTATGAGCATATATGACCCATAGCTGAACTTCATATATATATATTCAAAACAACT
Source organism: Methylophilus sp. (assembly GCA_030696695.1). Taxonomy (GTDB): domain Bacteria; phylum Pseudomonadota; class Gammaproteobacteria; order Burkholderiales; family Methylophilaceae; genus Methylophilus. The sequence goes on along the minus strand of JAUYRP010000034.1, from coordinate 769,411 downwards.
CTTCACATTTATGCATTTAAATGTGACAATGTATGCAACTTAAATTAAAGAGGCATATATGAACGTATCGTCATTATTTGAAAAAGTCCAATTAGGCGACTTGTTTTTACCCAATCGAATTGTATTACCGCCACTAACTCGCTGCCGTAGCTCTCAACCGGGAAATGTGCCAAATGAATTAATGGCAAGTTACTATAAACAACGCTCTACTGCAGGTTTTATGGTTACAGAAGGTACACAGATTGAAACACGTGGGCAAGGCTACGCTTGGACACCAGGCATACACTCAGAGGAGCAAATAGAAGGTTGGAAGAAAGTAACGAACGCTGTACACGAAAGTGGTGGAATTATTTTTTGCCAACTTTGGCATGTTGGCCGAGTATCCCATTGCGAGTTACAACCAAACGGAGATGCACCAGTAGCACCATCAGCCATTCAAGCTAAGTCTGTAAAGGTATTCATCGAGACTGGACCTGGCGAAGGTGCTTTGGTTGAACCAAGCATGCCTCGTGAACTGACAACCGAAGAAGTTAAAGAATTGGTTAAGGTATATCGTCAAGCTGCTAAAAACGCAAAGTTGGCTGGATTTGACGGTGTTGAGCTTCATTCCGCTAACGGTTATTTGCTAAACCAATTCATTTCTGAGCACACGAATCAAAGAACGGACGAATACGGTGGCTCGCTAACCAATAGACTTCGCTTTTTAAGAGAGGTTACTGAAGCTGTTATCGACGTGTTTGGGCGTAATCGAGTAGGTGTAAGATTCGCTCCACTGTTTACCACCACTACAGAAGACCGCGTTTATCTTGGCCTAGTAGAAAGTAACCCTCATGAAACCTACATTCGTGCTGCTGAAATGTTGAATGATCTTGGTATTGCATACATATCGATCGCAGAGGCAGATTGGGACAACAGCCCAGACTTGCCTGAAACATTTAGACGTGATTTACGTAAAACATTTGAGGGTGCGATAATTTATGCAGGTCGTTATACCGTAGAGAAGGCACTGACAGTAAATTCAAAAGGCTACGGTGATTTATATGCATTTGGTAAACCATTTATAGCAAACCCCGATTTACCGTATCGAATTCTAAAAGGATTATCGTTTAATCAAGTGCATAATCATACTCTTTATGGTGGTGGTGAAGCAGGATACATTGATTATCCATTCAGCACATAATGATCAACTTTAATAGTGGGCTTTCCCACTGGCAATAAGGTGAGAGTAAGATGGATTTAAATGAAGCATTAAAAATGCTAGCTAACCCTACAAGACGTGCAATATTGGCTTGGTTAGCTAATCCTAATGAGGCGTTTAAGGACTACACACAACTTTACCCATACGAGATGTATGGGGTGTGTGCAAGCTTGATTCAGGACAAGGTTGGGCTATCGCAACCTGCCACATCATTATGTTTGAAAGCGTTGCAAGATGCGAACTTGGTCGAATCAACTAAGGTTGGTAAATGGACATACTACAAACGTAACTCGACGGTGGTAGAGCAAGTTCTAGCTACCTTACGTGAAGTATTAAGTGAATAGTGAGGTTGTTATGTCTAGCGGAACTCTAATCAATCAAATAGACCAAATTAGCTCAAATTTGAATGACTGCTATGGGGTGTGAGTTCAACCGGTCGATGCAACACACGCTTTAAATCTTTCTGCTGGAGTCTCGTAATCTAATGTTTTACGAGGCCTTTCGTTTAACTGTCTAGCCACTGCACTTAGTTTAGCTTGTGAGTGTACCGATAAGTCAGTACCTTTTGGAAAGTACTGCCTCAATAAGCGATTGGTGTTTTCGTTGCTTCCACGCTGCCAAGGACTGTTGGGGTCGCAAAAGTACACATCAATATTTGTTTCCACTTGAAACCGGCGATGTTCTGCAAACTCCGTACCTCTATCCAAAGTGAGTGATGGTAATCACCCGCTCTGCTAGACATATAATAATGTCGAAACAAGAACGGAGAAGCAGTAATGAAAGGTATCAGATATACAGCTGAATTTAAGGCTGAAGCACTCAAACAAATCACCGAACGCGGACATGGTGTTGTTGAAGTATCCAAGCGTTTAGGTGTGTCAGATAAAAGTCTTTACAAATGGCTGCGCGAAGCCGACTTACAGAAACAACCTCAATTTAGCAAAGATGTTGCCGCACTCAAGCAAGAAGTGAGTCGGCTCAATGCAGCACTCAAACGTGCCACAGAAGAACGTGACATCCTAAAAAAGGCCGCCGTGTACTTTGCCAGCCACCAAGAGTGAAGTACACCTTTATTGACCAACACCTAAGTGAGTTTAGGGTAGTCAGTATGTGCCGAGCACTCAAGGTTCATCGCAGTGGCTATTACGCATGGAAAGCTGAGCCTTTATCAGCACGCGCCATAGAAGATGCAAAGCTACTGGTGGAGATTAAGCAATCCTTTGAGGATAGCCAAGGCATCTACGGTAGCCCGCGTGTGCATCGTGACTTACGTGAAGCAGGCTTTAAGATTGGTGAGAAACGTGTGGCTAGGCTCATGCGTCAAGCTAAGCTTAAATCGGTGCGCGGGTATCGTCGTCCGCGCTACAAGTCAGGTAAACCAGCGATTGCTAGTCCCAAACCACTTGCAACAACAGTTTGAAGTCAGTCGCCCCGATGAAGTGTGGGTGACAGATATTACGCAAATCAGAACTTATGAAGGCTGGTTATATGTGGCGGTTGTTGTAGATTTGTATTCACGTGCAGTGGTGGGATGGTCGATGCAAGCTAACATGCGCACTGAAGTCGTCCTTGATGCGATGCTGATGGCCAAGTGGAGAAGACAACCACAAAAGCGCGTCATGATACATTCAGACCAAGGCAGTCAATTTGGCAGTGATGAATTTAGTCGCTGGTGCAAAGAGAATCAACTGATCACCAGTATGAGCAGACGTGGGAACTGTTATGACAACGCCGTGGCTGAGTCATTTTTTAGCAACTTAAAGAAGGAAAAGATTAAAAACCGAATCTACAATACAAGAGAGGAAGCAAAATCAGACGTATTTGAGTACATTGAAATGTTTTACAATCGTAAACGTCGTCATGGCTATCTTAACCAGATGAGCCCGATGGCATTTGAAGCGTTAAATACAGGAAGTAGTTGATTGTCTAGTGTAGCGGGTGATTACCACGCATGAATTATTTACAAGCGAGCTGGTATGCAATACAGACGCAAAAAATTAATTATTTCAGTACAAAAGAAATACTTTGAGTAAGGTTCAGTATTTATCTGAGTAGCGGCTTTAGGTCGATCCATGTCTCTTCACCAAAGGATAATATGGGTCTTATAGACGATAAAAAAGCCGGCATTGCCGGCTTTTTTCATTACACATTAACTACTTGATTGGTAATGAAACCAACTGCCCTGCCTTCATGTCTGGCATTAGGATATATTTACCATCGATAGACAGTGAAATATCTGCTGCTGATTGATGGCCCTCTGTAATTAACTGAGGAGTGGCTTTAGGCTCACTTAATTGCCAAACCTTACCACTTGCCCAATCGCTGACATATAGAATGCCATTTGCGTCTCTGATTAATCCATCTGCACTACCGAAGCCGCTATTAAGCAACGTGACTTTTGATTTCGGTTTGTTGGATACGCCATCAAACGTAACTTGGAACAAGTTGCCAGTACCAAAATCAGCTACCAGAAGTTTATTTGGACCATCCATCAATAATCCATTGGGGCGTTTAATTCCTGATTTGTCATTGATAATCTGAATGACCTTTCCAGCAGGCGTGATTTTATAGATTGACCCATGCTTGCCATTATCATCACCGCTATCTGATACATACACATTACCTAAGCCATCAATTTCAATATCGTTCAGAAAGATTGGAGTGTTCTGAAAATCAGTTGGTTTCGCGATAATAGTCCTTTTACCATCAAGATCAATTCGAATTACCTGATTAACATCGGCTACGTATAGTTGGTTATTGAATAGATCGATACCCCTCGGATCATTTAATCCATCCGCCAAAGTTTTAGTAGTGCCATCTGTATTCAGCACAGTAACTTTACCATCTCCATTCGTACCACGGCCGCCGATTTCAGTGATGAAAATGCGCCCGTCTGGATGTGAAATCGATGACTCGGGCATCTGCAAACCAGTCAAAGTTTTGTCAGAAACAGCGTTTTCCTTAGTAGCAGATATTGTTGATTGCTCACCATAGCTCACACGGTAAATGACATCATTGTAATCATCGGACACTAACAGTGAGCCATCAGGCAACTGCAACACATCGGTTGGACGGCCCCATATTTCACCATCTACTAACCAGCCACCGATAAATACTTCACTGCCTTTCACTTGGTTCTTTTCATCGAAAGTGACACGCATTAATTGATAACCTACAGCCCGTTTACGATTCCATGAACCATGTTGGGCAATTATGGCGCTGTTCTGATACTCAGTCGGAAACTGTTTGCCGGTGTAGAACTTAAAACCTAAGTTTGCACTGTGCGCTTGGAATTCAGTAGCCGGGTAAGTGACATTCTTGGGAGGTGTTTTATCTTTCCATTCGGCCTGTCGAGCATTTCCGCCCGCATAGAATGGGAAACCAAAATGCATATCCTTTTTAGGCGCAGCATTTAATTCATCATGAGGAATATCGTCACCCATCATATCCACGCTGTTATCGGTAAAAAACAGTGTGTTAGTACCTGGCTGGAAATCCATGCCCACCGAATTCCTAATACCTTTGGCGAATGTTTCTACATTGCTACCGTCGGGATTCATACGAATGATGCTTGCTTCTATGCCTTGAGGATCACAGATGTTGCACGGCGCACCGATTGTCACATAAAGTTTACCATCTGGCCCAAAAGCCATATAGCGCCATCCATGTGCATCCTTATTTGGAAGCTTGTCGTAAATCACCTGACGCGTTTTCATGAAAGGCTTATTTAAGTCAAAGTCAACGCCTCCAACACGTGTAATGCGATTCTGTTCAGCAACATAAAGATTACCATCATACATCGCCACGCCATTGCCAACTTTTAGGTCATCCATCAATGTTAATACCTGGTCTGCCTTACGGTCTTTATTCTTGTCGACTACCGCATAGAGTTTATTGCCGCGGGTGCCAACATAGACATTACCGTTTGTTCCCAAAGTCATCTGACGCGCGCCTGGCACTTCAGCATAAATTTCTACTTTGAAACCTGGCGGCATATGCAGCTTGCTTAAATTGGCTTCAACATCGGCGATTCCTGCCAAGCTGGAAATTGCATGTAACCCTAATGTTGCAAGTATCAATGCATGCACTATTTTTAATCTGGTTTTCATCATATCCTCTCTTTAATCAATGATTCGGATGTTCATTTCCAATACATTTTTTCTGGCAATATAGTAATCACCCATTATGCTAGATACTCTGCATATATGATGCATTTCAAGATTAGTTGACATTGAATCTCTTTATGCTTTTAACGGAAATGATTCGAAAATCATTCAATCATTCGTTTAATTTCAGCATAAGCAGATAGGTAGCAAGTAGCAGCAACAATCTGAACTGCAAAGTTGCCACGGCCTAATAGAGTATAACAATCCCCTGTTATACCTAGGAGATCATAATGGAGTCCGTATTCGGAAATCATAATAATCGGTCATGGAACAAAGATAAGTTAGTAGGTCAAAAAATCCCTCTATTGAAAGAGATATGTGGTATTAGAATTCGGTTGGAGTTAGCTTTAGACAACAAGCTTCGTGGATGTGATTTAGTAAAACTAAAAGTGAGAGAGATATCTAATGTTGATCGAATCTCTTCACGAGCGATTGTCATGCAGCAGAAAACTAGCCACCCACGCGCATTTCATCCTGCATCAATACGCATGAAAGGCTAGCTTAGTTTTGGTAATTAATTGGCAACGTTCCAGACTTGTGACTGCGTCAACCATTTGCCATCAGAACCCTTGATCAGAACGCTTGTTGTTACTCCACCAAAGGCTGGCACTTTATCATTAACTTTTGCTCCGTTGGCGCTCCATTTGGATATTTGGTAAATGACGTTTCCAGTTCCGCCGACATTGACCACTTCTATCGCATGGTTGTGAACGCCGTTTTCAACAAAGCTTTTGAATAGTTTTTCAATTTCGGCTCTTCCAACCAGGATTTTCCCATCTCCAGGAGATAGTGTTGCATTTTCTGCATATTGGTTTGACAACGCTTTTGCATTACCAGTATTTAGCGCTTGATTCCAAGCTGAGTTTGCTGATTCAACGGTCGAGTTAATACTGCTATCCTCAGCCATTGCGCTAGTCGATAGCCCCAAAGCTAATAGCAAAGATACACATGCACCACTTAACAAATTTTTCATTTTAAAATTTCTCCTAATTAAACTTAGTGAATAACAACTCTAAAAAATATTGATTTCTAACGACAAACTGTAAAATCAAATTGATTAGCGTCATTATAGTTAGCTGGCTAACTATGTCAAGAGAATTAAACTAGCCTCGTCTAAAATGTTTTTAACATATCCCAATACCTTAAATGATCAGATAAATCTTTGACAGCCATTTCTTGAGTTAATTGAAGCGTAACCCTCGCTCTTTTCTTCATAAACTTTTACTTTTCATTAGCTTTAACTTAGCGTGGAGTTGGTCTTCTAGACACAGGCTCTTTGGAGGACACTCAAGATTCCTAGATGACCATTAGTGAATCGACCCGCCTCCTGAAGATATTTTGATCTTAAATGAACGTCTGGTTTGGGCCGAATGAAGCAGTATTAAGTTGTGTTGTTAAAGGTCAGCTTTGACGATTCAGCGCGCGTTCAAGATAGCATTAGTTCAAGCTGGTATCAAAAAGCATGCGTCTGTGCATACTTTGCGCCATTCATTTGCAACTCATTTGTTAAGTGCGGGTACAGACATCAGAACGATACAGTTATTACTTGGCCATAGAAGTTTACAAACTACAATGATCTATACACATGTAATTGAGGTTGCTAGGTCTGTAACAAGTCCATTTGATAGACTTTAATATCACTGAGATGATATGCGGGTGTTGCTAGCAATGTCCGCTAAGGGGATTTTCGCGTTATGGGGACAAAGCAGACATAAGATTTCGAGTTATGGACTGCATTTATTCTCAATTTAAAACATACTATGAAGCTATTATCCATCGGTTTTTGCCCTGGGTTTTGGCCGTATACATTGCGGCATCGGCAAGTGAAATAAGTGCATCACTTTCTTTAGTATGTTCAGGAAAAATTGATACGCCTATACTTGCAGAAATCATCACTTTATTCACGCCCAATTGAAAAGGTTGGTTAATCACACCTAAAACCTTGGTTGCAACAAAATCAATATCTTCAACGCTGTTTAATTCAGTGAGTATGATAGTAAACTCATCACCACCCAGTCTTGAAAAAGTATCACAAGCACGAATACATTGGCTTACGCGCTTAACTACTTGTATTAACAAGTTATCTCCCGTTTTATGCCCATATTTATCGTTTACTTCCTTGAAGCCATCAAGATCTATAAACATTAAGGCAAACTTGCTTCTGGCACGCGTGGCCTTTTTGATTTCCTCTTTTAATCTATCAAAGAACATCCTTCTGTTAGGTAAACCTGTTAAGAGGTCAAAATTGGCTTGGCGCCATATCACTTCTTCCGTTTGCTTTCGTGAAGAGATATCTGTATGAGTACCTGCCATTCGTTTAGGCAAACCACCGGGATCAAACTCGACTACCATTCCTCTTGATAATATCCACTTGTAGCTGTTGTCTTTGCATAACAGCCTGATTTCAGATTTGAATTCGCTAGTTTTTCCAGCAAGGTAATCATTCAATTTTTTAGTGATATTGGGTATATCGTCTTTATGGATGAGGGATGCAAATGCTTGATAGGTATTAGGAATATCATCAACCTCATAACCAAGCATACTCTTCCATCTCTTAGAAAAAAAAGTTTTATTGGTTTGGATATTCCAATCCCAGACACCATCACCGGAACCCTCGATTGCAAACTGCCACCTTTGTTTGATTTCTGCTAACTCTTTATTGACGATGTCTTTTTCTAACACTAAGTCACGATATTTGTTACGCTCAGCCCTAAGCTCTAAAAGTTTTACTACTTGGTTTGCAATTGCATTCAATATATCAATCTGTTTAGCTGTAAGATGTTTAGGCTTACTGTCCATAATACAGAAAGTACCTATGGCTAAATTATCTGAATTGAGTAATGGAACGCCTGCATAAAAAGCAAGGTGAGGTTCACCTGTTACAAGCGGATTATTCACAAACCTGGAGTCTAGTGAAGCATCTGGCACAATCATAGGTTCAAATTGTTGAATAGCATGATTGCAAAATGAAATATCTCTGGAAGTCTCTTTAACATTTAATCCCACGGAGGCTTTAAACCATTGCCTGTAACTATCCATGATGGTTACAGTCGATATTGGAACTTCAAAGACCAATACAGCAAGTGAGACCAAATCATCAAAGTCTTTCTCATTCTCTGAGTCCAATATTTCTAATTTTCTGACAGCAGATAGTCGGTTTAGCTCTGTTGTATTTACCACGGCACAATCCTTGTATAAAGTGGGTAATGTGGCACTAGTAATTGACTTCAAATCACATCGATTTAAGCTTCACAAGCTCATGTTTGGACATAGGTTTTCCATGTAAATACCCTTGAACAAAATCACACCCCAATTTTCTCAAAACACTTTCTTGTATTTGGTGTTCAACTCCTTCAGAGATAACCTGGATATCTAAATTGTGGGCCATTAAAATAATAAACTGACACAAAGAGCTGTTATAGAGGTCTGAATCTAAATCACGTGTAAATGCCTTATCTATCTTGAGAAAGTCAATATCAAAACTTCTTAGGTATGCCAATGCTGAGTAGCCAGTACCAAAATCATCGATTGAGAATTTCACACCTTTATCTTTTAGTAACTTAATTGTATTGGTCACTACTTCCGAGGGTGCTAGCAATAAACCTTCTGTTATTTCAAAACATATGACATCTGGAGAGATATGGTTTGAATCAAGTTCCAATAAAAAGTCTACAAAACTTTGAGGTTGTGAAAATTGAATTGGGGAGATGTTAATTGCCACGCTAAAGTCATCTCCGAAGTGTTGATGTAAATACTTTAAATCTTGGATGGCCTGTTTTAATATCCATTTTCCAAGCGGGTGAATTAAGCCACTCTCCTAAGCAATACCGATAAACTGATCCGGACGTATCAAACCTTGCTCGGGATGGTGCCAACGAATTAATGCTTCCGCTTTTCCTACTTTTAGTGTGCTAAGGTCAACTATAGGCTGATAGACTAATTCGAATTGATTGCCATCTAACGCCTGTCGCAAACTGTTGGTAATCGTTATTTTTTCGTTTATTTTTGCTTGCAACTCCTCAGTAAAATATGCATATCTGTCTCTACCCAGTTTTTTAGCCTGATACATGGCTTGATCTGCATAGCTCAGAAGCTCTTCATATGTTTCTGTGTCCTTAGGGAATAAGGACACGCCTATGCTTGCAGAAATATAATAGTCATGATCATTAATACTAAATGGTCGCCTTAGCTCATCTAGAATTGTTTGACAGAGTCCATTTATAAATAAAACATCCTTAATTCTCTGAACGATAATCACGAACTCATCACCGCCAATTCTTGCAGTAAAGTCGTTTTCAGCAACACATTTACATATTCTCTTTGATGCTTCATGAAGAAGTTGATCGCCAACGGAGTGACCTGAAATGTCATTAACGTACTTAAAGTCATCTAAATCTAAAAACAAAACAGCAAAATTTGTGCTTTGAGCCTTAGCGTCTTGAATCACTTCTTTGATTTTTCTTTCAAAGAAGTTTCGATTAGGAAGATTGGTTTGTCGGTCAAAATTCGCCTGATTCCATATCATTTTCTGATTTTCTAAAGCTTCGATCTTTGATTTTTTCCGTATGGATAAAAGCTTGAAGATCAATCCCACAAAAGCCAATAGAAATAATGCCGATAATATTTTAAATAGACTGTTTACTGCAGAAACTGGTGTTTTCCAATAATCAATAATTTGGGGATTATCAGCGCCGATCTTTTTTAGTGACTTGGTAATAATAGAATGAAGAATTAGTTCATCATCTCGCACCGCCATACTGACTATTGATTCAAATCTTGTTGCAGATGATTTTTGCGCAAATCCTAATCGATGAAACTCTATGTGGTAATCAATCACAAACTCATTTCCAATATAAGCATCTATAGTATTGTTCTTCAAATACTCAAAAGCTTCATCCGCTATTTCCACATAAACTAATTGCATTCGCGGATATATTCTTTTGAGCTCATTTCCAAAAGAAGCATTTTTGTAAATTGCGACCCTTGCAGAACTTAGGTCATCTAAATTGACGGTACGGTAATCGTTTTTAGCGCCTTTGTTGATATATATTGCATAAGGAATATGAAGGTGTGGAGGATAAATTTTTGAGTAGTGATCAAGCCCTGATTTACCAACTAAGCCTGTCACTAGCTGTACTTTAGTATGGTCAAAAACCTCGTTATACTCGACGATTTTAAAATTGAGACCAGTGAGTTCTGTAATCTTCCTTAAGTAATCAACAGAAATTCCACGACTAGGCTCACTTTCAATTTTATACTCAATCGGCATCCACCCTGCCTTGACGGCAGCAGTGACAGTTTTATTAACTGCAATCCAATTGAGTTCTTCAGAGGTTAAGTCTACTTTACTTACATTTGGTCTGTTTTCTGCATGCACATCTGCAGTATTCAAAGCCAAGAGAATAGAAATTATGAAGCTAAATATTGCTATCTGAAGGGATTTAGGCAGCATCATGGCCATGCAGTGAACCCTCACAAAGAGATTATTCTGCAAATAACTTTTAACTAAATTCATATGTTAAACCTTAACGTTTAACCACTAATTAAATTAGTTTTAAAAGCTTCTATTGGAACAGGCTTTCCAAACAAATAACCTTGGTAGTAACTACAACCCATTTTTTTCAACAACTGCCTCTGCTCTTCAGTCTCTACGCCTTCAGCAATCACTTCCAAACCCAAACCTTGCGCCATTTTTACTATGGTTTTTACAATTGCCTTATCACTTTTATCTGTTGTGATATCGCGTACAAATGACTGATCAATCTTCAGTTGATGTAGTGGTAAGCGTTTCAGATATTGTAAGGATGAGTAACCAGTCCCAAAATCATCCAACTCAAAACGAACACCAAGTTTTCTAATGGCGTTCATAGAATTAATAATATTTTCAATGTTGACCACGAGCATGCTCTCTGTGAGCTCCAGTTTAAGCAACATAGGCTTAATTTGATGTTTCTCAACCGCAGACTTTACTTGCTCGACAAAGTCTTCTTGATGAAACTGCTTTGCGCTAACGTTAATTGATATCGAGAGATGCCTTGTCGTGTCATCATTTTCCCATTGTTTAAGTTGAGCACAGGCATCATTTAGTACCCAGTTGCCAATGGGTAATATAAGACCAGTTTCCTCAGCCAATGGAATAAAATTAAATGGGGAGACTATTCCATGCTCAGGATGTTCCCATCGAATTAACGCCTCCGCACCGAACGCCTTTCCGTTAAAGTCTACCTGTACCTGATAAAAGAGCTTAAATTGTCCTAATACAAGCGCTTTACGTAACTCTTCTTCAAGTAACACACGTGTATTAATACTGCTCTGCATCTCAGGATTGAAAAACTTGAATATATTACGTCCAGATTTTTTTGCTTGATACATAGCAATATCAGCTTGCTTTAGGAACTCTTCACCTGATGAATGTTGACCATTAAACATAACTAATCCAATACTTGCTGTCACATCAAACTGATGTTTATCTATGACGTATGGTTTACTCAGTACATGTTGAATTTTTTGTGCAATTTGTTCAATTTGCCCCGCAGCTTCATGATCAGACTTGCTGAGTCCTTCTAGGAGAATGACGTATTCATCACCACCTAGCCTCGCTACAGTGTCATCAGCTCTGACACAGCCCAGTAAGCGTTCTGCAACTTGTTTTAGAAGTAGATCACCAATATCATGTCCTCTAGAATCATTGATGATTTTAAAATGGTCTAAATCTAAGTAAAGTAACGCACCTAATTCTCCAGATCTTGCACTAGTGTTTATGGCATGACTCAGACGGTCTAACAATAACCGTCGGTTCGGTAATTGCGTAAGAGGATCAAAATATGCGAGTTGCTCGATTTTTAATGCAGCCGTTTTACTTTCTGTAGTATCTGTAAGTGATATTACATAGTGAGTAATATTTCCATCTGCATCTTCGACTGCGTTGATAATTAAGTGTTGAGAGTACGTATCGTTGTTCTCACGGCGGTTCCAAGTTTCGCCTTCCCATACTCCATTTCTCGCTACCTCTTCCCATATATGCTCATGAAAATTGCTATCGTGATGGCTTGTACAGATAAGTTTGGGTGGTTGACCTACTACTTGCTCAGCGCTGAACCCTGAAATTTTTGTGTAAGCTTGATTTACTCTTAGAACAATTTTATTTTTATCAGTAATGACCATTCCGACTTGTGACTCAAAAGAAATGGCGGCTATTCTTGAATCAGCTTCCGCTAACCGAAGTTGCGTGATGTCGGTTGAAATTCCACACAAACCATAAATAGTACCATCTGCACTTCTTAATGGAATTTTCACTGACCAGTAAATGCGAGTTTCACCAGTATGTACTGAGGTATTTACTTCTTCCTGTTCTAGTATTTCACCATTTACAAGCACTCTCTTGTCATTTTCTTTGATTTTTTTTGTCGTTTCGGCATCAAAAAACTTTTCATCACTGAAGCCAATAACCTCTTTTAGACTAGTTCCCCATAAATTAAGCACTTCCTGATTAGCAAATAAATAGCAATCATCTAGATCTTTAAGATAAATATAAGCAGGAACGTTATTTAGTATCACAGATAACTTTTGCTCACTCTCAAACAACATTTTTTGAGCATGCTGTCTTTGTATTTCACGATCAAAATTGTCTAGAGCGAAACTAATGTCACCAGACATCTCAATAAGTAAATCTATCATTTCTTCATCGAAAGCATTCACAGAGTCGTGATAGACAGTAAGTACAGCATATTGCTTGCCATTTCTTTGTATTGGGAAGCTACCAACAGAACCCCATCCAATTTGCCGGCTATCACTGATCCGCGTACTGTCAATAAGTTGTATATCGTTCAAAATTACTGGTCTGTTTTCAATGATCGCAATCTTAGGCGGACCATCGCCGTTAAAATGCTCATTACGATCAGATAACTCAAGTTTTTTCAGAAAACTGGTTTCGGCAGAGTAAATAGCAGCAGGGTAAACCGAAGATCCCAACTCAACTGCTTGGCCAATCCATGCTAGCTTCATGCCACCATGCTCCACAGCAGATTTGCATACCATCTGGAACAGCTCATTTTCGTTGTCCATTCGAACAATCGCTTGATTCGTGTCACTAAGTGCTAGGTACATTCTATTAAGACGCTGAATTCTCTGTTCGGCATTTTTACGTTCAGTTAAGTCTCTAAGAATAATGAAGTAATTGTCTACATCGAGTATTGAAGAGCTCACCTCAGAGACGAAAGATGTACCAATATTAGTTTTCATCTCCCATTCCCTAAGTGATGATGAACCTGTGTTTAACTCACTTAAAAATTCATTAAATCGTGTAACTTCCGTAGACGATAAAATATCTGGCAATTTCAACTTCAGTAAAGCATCGCGTGCATAGCCAAACATCTGCTCTGCAGAATAATTGCAATCAACAATTCGGTGTTGTTTGTCAAAAACAAGTACGCCTTCCCCAGCTTGAGCAAAAAGTTTTTTATAACGTGTAATGGCTTTTTGTTTACCATTAACAAGTAGCCATGTAATCCAAGCAATTAGTGTTGATAGCACAACCCCTGCAAGTAAAAGTATGTCTGAATGATTTTGATTAACTATTCTTTTCTCATATTCAGGCGTGACTTTAGTTAGCAAAGTCCACAAACGACCACCAATTTCTAGTCGTTTAACTAGACTTAGTTGTTTCTTTCCTATATCACTTCTGTTATTGCCAAGTGCTGATTGGTACATCTTTTTTTGATCTTCAATTGAACCTCCATCATAGATTTCAATAAAGACATCATTCGGTATCTCACCTTTTAATCCACTCATCAAATCGTTAATTCGAAAAGGGACGTCGACCCATGATTGAATTGCATTTTTGCGTTGATTAACTGTTTCTATCTGTTCGCCATTTTTATAAATCGGTAAATACATAACAAACGCAAAAGAGTTATCTTTATCTGCATCTTGTATTAGTGTTATGGGTGAAGTGATGGTGATTGAATTATTATCACGTGCTTGTTCCATTGCAAATTTAGCTGCTGAATTAGTCAAGACATCAAAACCAATCGCTTTCAAATTCGCATCATTTAACGGCTCCATTCTGACTATTGGGGCGTAAAACTCTCGTTTTCCATCAGGTCTTATTTGATAATTTTTGTGTTGTAGTTTACGCTGAGTCTGTATGTGATTCGCCCTGTCTGAATCTTTTACTAACTCAACTAAACCGACGCCCTGTATGCCAGACTTGGCTCTGTCAATCTGCAAATCACTTATATATTTTTTAAACTCATTTGGAGTTACGTTATACGAGCCTTGAAAGTATGCCTTGACTCCTCGCATCGCAATTTCATAACCATATACCCTGTTATAAATATTATTTGCGATTTGTTCAGTGGTGAAATTAAATTCTTTTGAAAGATGATTGGATTGTTGCTGCTTGGTATATTCCCAAACAGCTGAAGTCAGAATAATTCCCATCAGAAATGCTGACACAGTCATAAACCAAAGCAAGAACCTTGATTTGGCATATGTATCAATTTTTAACCCTAGCTTAGTCATAAGCTCATTTTTGATTGAAAATCGCATGAGGTCATATTACCAATTAGCCTATGGTCGTAAACTTTAAACTATCGCTACTTTTGTTGCTTAGTTTATCGTTTTAAAATTAAGTGTGAACATAATTATTTCTCAGCAAATTAGCATTAATTTACGCACTAAGTATATTAGAGAAAGATTAGAATAAAACACTAAATTTGTTGACTTTTACTAGTTAAGCGAAGTCATCAGATAGTGAATATCTGGGACGCAAGATATTCCCTGCGACCCTATAAACAGTGTAATTGATATTAGTTTATTGCGTCTTTAAGTGCTTTACCTGCTGTGAATGCCGGAGCGTTCCGAGCAGCTACTTTCAATTCTGCGCCTGTGCGAGGATTACGACCGGTGCGTGCAGCACGTTTGCTCACTTTGAAGGTACCAAAGCCAATCAATGTGACTGCTTCACCTTTTTTGAGTGAGGTTGTAATTGCAGATGTAGTCGCATCGATTACACGTCCTGCTTCAGCCTTGGTAATCCCTGCTTGAGTTGCGATAGCTGCAATTAATTCTGATTTATTCATTTATTTTCCTTTTTGTTAATTAAAAATAACAAGCGAACCTTTACTTTGCTGATTATATGGCTGTGTGTCAATGAATTGTGCATGTGGATAATGTTCTTTGGTTGCATGATGTTACGCTGTGACGACCGACACAAGAGTGGTTATTTGATTTGTCTATTTAAGTAAATAATTGCTCAGTGTGAAACAAGCTGATTGTAGTAGAATTTCTGTATGGTGAAGTGGTTGAGTCAATCACATCCTGAATGTTATCCAACTAATACAAATACTAAGGGGAATCATATGGCAGGTAAATTCGAGATATACACCGACAAAGCAGGTGAATTTAGATTTAGACTAAAAGCAGGCAATGGACAAACCATTCTAGCTAGCGAAGGATATTCTGCGAAATCAGGTTGCACAAACGGCATTGCATCAGTTAAATCAAATGCCCCTGATGATGCTCGCTATGAGCGTAAAGAGACAGCGTCTGGTAAGTTTATGTTTAATCTTAAGGCAACGAATGGCCAAGTAATTGGCACCAGTGAGTCATATGAATCTGCATCTGCAAGAGATAACGGGATTGAGTCTGTAAAGAAGAATGCACCAGATGCAGAGACTGTCGATTTAAACTAGTTAGTAGTAATTAAAAACAAGCCCGCCATAAGCGGGCTTTATTAATTCTAAATACTATGATTTCAATTGAATTTACAAAAGATAATTAGTCCGCTTTGGGGATTTCAGTTGATGATCAGCAGTAATTACGATTACCCAAATTTGTATTGCTAAAATGTATTCCAGACGTTAAAAAGGCGCCTAAGCGCCTTTTTAACCTGATAGATTACTCAGTAATTTTCTTTAAGTTTTCTAAACCACCTTGATAAACGCTGGTAATTACTTTAACAGCATTTGCATCATCTTGGCCCTCTGCTGGTGTAGCAGACAAATCTTTGCGTTTAAAGTCACCTTTCCAAATCACTGTTGAAGTGTTATCCCCTGTCGCTTTCACTGTTACAGATGAAACGTAATTTGAAACTGGCAGGACACCCTCAATAATGGTGTATTTAAATGTTTTTCCTTTAGAGTTATAACTTAATAGCTTTTCTTTGATGGTGCCGTCATCTTGAAGCGTCAATAAGCGCTCTGCGCCAACTTTGTTGTTTTCACCTTTAATAATTTCTGTTTTTTTAACAGCAGGATGCCATGCACCGAGATCGTTAAAGTGACTTACTTTTTCCCATACCTTTTCAACAGGTGCATTAATGACTATCTCTTCTTTAACTGTGAGTGTTTTTGCATTGTCAGCAAATGCATTAAATGTAGTGCTCAATAGTAATGCGGAAACTAATAAACTATATTTCATAATGTGCTCCATGAGTTGTTAAGTTCCATATATCCAGATGGGTATATACAGATTAGTATACTCATTAACTATACAGATTGGTATACCATTAATGAAAATTTTAGATTTAATATTTTGGACACTATTGAATGTCAGCTGTGGGGATATAGATGTCTTAAATAAATAACTCCAATTAAAATATATTCTATAAATAGATTATCTTTCACATGAATTTGCCTAAACATTATCACTTCCATAAAACTAATTAATTTTTGAAAATTATTTAGTTGTAAATATTTTCACTACTTTAATTACTATTTCACTACTTTAATTGTAAAGATCAAACAATCTCTTATTTGAAACTTTTTTTCGCTAGCACTCTCAAAGCTAGAGTGCTAAAATTAATTATTGTCAATTAAAGGAGTTTACTATAAACGCTTTAACGATACCTTCAGTCGCCTCTTTAGACAGTTTAGATCAGTACATGCGCGCTATTAAGGCGTTCCCTGTACTCACTGCAGAAGAGGAATACGATTACGCTACTCGCCTGAAAAAAGATGGCGACCTTGAGGCTGCACGTGCGCTCATCGTCTCTCACTTACGTTTAGTTGCGAGTATTGCGCGCGGCTATGCCGGCTATGGCTTATCTCAATCCGACCTGATTCAAGAAGGCAATATTGGCTTAATGAAGGCGGTGAAACGCTTTGACCCAGACCGTGGTGTAAGGCTCGTATCTTTTGCTATGCATTGGATTAAAGCTGAAATGAATGAATTTATTGTGCGCAATTGGCGTTTGGTGAAAACTGCGACGACTAAAGCGCAGCGTAAATTATTCTTTAACTTACGCAGCATGAAACAAAGTTTTGACACGCTTAATCCTGATCAGATTAACCATATCGCCAAAGAGTTAAATGTGAAGCCAGAAGAAGTCATGGAGATGGAATACCGTTTAAATGGCCAAGAAATCTCTCTGGATGCACATTTGGATGATGATGGTGACGAGTCATTTAGTCCGATTGCTTATTTAGAGGATGAAAGCCCAGAGCCTGCACAACATTTAGAGAACGTGCAAACTGAGCAACGCCAATCTTCTGGCTTGAGTAAAGCGTTGATGAGTTTAGATGACCGAAGCAGACGTGTGGTAGAAGCACGTTGGTTAAATGAAAATGCGAATGCAACTTTGCATGACTTAGCCGCTGAGTTTAATGTGTCTGCTGAACGTATTCGTCAAATTGAGCAAAAAGCGATGCAGAAAATTAAAAGCATCATGACGACTGAGTTAGAACATTAATTTTGTTACGCTTTAAAATAAAAAGCCGCTAAATAGCGGCTTTTTATTTGTTACTACTATTACTCAGAGTTAGGCTGCTTGGCTTTGCGCTTGCTCGTTATCGTAATCTAACGCATTACCCATGTGCTGACGCAACACTTTTAAATCCATCACCTGTGAGCGTATTGCTTTCTCCACTGTTTCCAATTCGGCAATACGGTCTTCCAAGGTATCTGTTGCCTGATAAATACGTTTAATACTTTCCAAACGACGACGCAATTGAATCTGATGTTCACGCACTTGAGATTCCATTGGTGCGATTACAGCTTTCAGCCAGTTTTCAACATCACGATTGGCCACTTCATACACATGAATCACCCGGCTAGCCAGCGTCTCAAAAAACTTGCTGGTCAGCGTCATTTTCTCGTTGGCTATCATATTAAACGTAGTATTAAATTGCTCTTTATAAGCACGTTCGTATTTAGCAAGTTCTTTTTGATACCGTAAAGTTGAGAATGCTGGCGGTTCTGATTTGCGTAGACCGTGCTCTTTTGCAAACTTCTCATACATCACGTCCATCATTTTTTTGATGTCTTGGATATGCTCGTCTGAAGAAACCAAACGCCCTTTCAACTCTAAGAAAAAATCATCCATCGCATCACGAATCGTTTTCGTAAAGTTCGCCTTGACCATGGTTTCGCGCGTATCGTGCACTTTGGCTTTCAAACCATCCATCCCCAATAATGTGAATAGTTTATTGGTTTGCTGTGAGAACACACTGCGCAAGGCTTGAAAACGTTGTAAGCCTTTTTCAAAGTTTTCTTTATCTACTTTAACTTTGTTCATCATGTGCTCAACGACATCTTCGTTTTTGCCACGTAAGCCACGCAACTCTTCCAACTGTTCAAGCACACCACTGATACGTGATTCCAAAATTAAATTGGTATTGGTAATTAGGTCATCAATTTCATTTTTAGTGTTATCACGCACAATCTCTTTTTTAGATGGAATCAACTCGTCAGAAAGTGCTTTTTCTAAAATAGGCAAGCGGCTTTGAATCAATAGGTTTTCATCACCATTCACCTTGGCCAGCAAGCCTTTTTGCGCAGAAGTCGGGAATATCTGTGTTGTTTCTAAGCCAAGCAGCTCTGCACTGACTTTCACTTGTTTGAGGAGCTCTTTTTCGATTTCAACATCGTCTTTGAGCTCATCCCACAAACCATCAATCTTATTCAGCACCGCCATGCGGCCTTTTTGCTTCCAGCGTGTACCACTAATATATTGGCGCCACACGTCAATCTCAGACTTTGTCACGCCCGTATCCGCACCCAAAATAAACAACACAGCGTGTGCATTAGGCAGCATGTTGAGTGTCAGTTCAGGTTCCGTACCAATCGCATTCAAACCTGGGGTATCTAATATCACCAAACCCTGCTCTAGCAGAGGGTGGGGGAAGTTAATCATTGCATAGCGCCAGCATGGCACATCCACTGTGCCATCTTTGTTCAAACTCATTGCATCATCGCTATTGTTTGGGTCATACAGGCTCAGCTTTTCAGCTTCCTCTGCTGTCACGCGTTTGGTGCGGCTCACTTCTTTAAATGCATCCACCATGCTGTCGTTCGAATTGACATCAAATTCAACCACCGTCCACTCTTCTGGATAGCGTTTATATTCTGTTGTGGAGACATCGGTTGCCCGCGTATCAATAGGCAACAACTGTAGCGAGGTGGGTTTCGTTGCGTCATACAACAATTCGGTAGGACACATGGTAGTGCGGCCAGCACTGGACGGTAATAGTCGTTGGCCGTAGTCGGCAAAAAATATTGCGTTGATGAGTTCGGATTTACCGCGTGAGAATTCTGCCACAAAGGCTACGTTCAATTTGTCTTCACGCAAACGTTCTAGCAAGTGCGTGATACGTTGCTCAACTTGGGCATCATTTAATTCATGCTCATTCAGCCAATTGCGATAATCATTGATGCAATCGACTAGCGATTTTCTCCACTCAGAATAAGCTGCAAATTGATGTGCTAATCTATTTTCCGCCATACCTGCCCCGTATCAGACTTTTTATAGCTATGACTCTAGCATGATTTGAAAAAGGATTAAATAAGTCAGCAGGCTAAGATGTGTTTTTGAAAAAATTATCAGATAAGTGGTTATTTTTTTACTACAAACGGTTGTGCAATGTTGTATTTTGAATAATTCACTTTTAATAATCAGCCAGAACCCATGTTCTGTTATCATTTCAGTCTTATTTTATTGCTGATATTGATTACCTGTATGAGCGGATTAACCCCTGATTCACCGCGCCCCACAGCCATTAAACTGCATCAAGCTTCTAAGCTTTTAGAGATGCATTTTGATGATAATACTGAGTGCATGCTGTCTTGCGAATTCTTGCGTGTGTACTCTCCTTCTGCCGAAGTGCGAGGTCACGGTGCTGGGCAGGAAGTGCTGCAAATCGGCAAGGAAGATGTGAATATTCAAGCCATAGAACCAGTCGGCAATTATGCGGTCAAGTTAGTGTTCTCAGATGGCCATGATACTGGCTTATATTCCTGGGATTATCTCTATTATCTGGCAGAGAACTATCAAGCGCTTTGGCTTGAGTACATAGGCAAGTTGGATGCTGCCGGACATCCGCGTAAAGAGAGTGAATAAGGACGGTTTACATGGATAATCATCGCGAAGACACCACCCACTTTGGTTACAAAACAGTGCCAGAACACGAAAAGCAAGCCAAAGTTGGCGAGGTTTTTCATTCGGTTGCGCAAAAATATGACGTGATGAACGATGTCATGTCTGCTGGTATGCACCGAGTTTGGAAGCAGTTTGCGCTCGACACCAGTGGCGTGAAAACGGGTGATAAAGTGCTGGACATTGCAGGCGGCAGCGGCGACTTGTCTAAACTATTTGCAAAAAAAGCCGGCCCGACTGGGGAAGTGATCCTGACTGACATTAATGCCTCTATGCTGGGCGTTGGGCGAGACAGAATGTTAGACGCAGGACTCAACGTACCCGCCATGCAATGCAATGCTGAGCAATTGCCTTTTGCAGATCAAAGTTTTGATTGCGTGATCGTGGCCTTTGGTTTGCGCAATATGACACACAAAGACGTTGCGTTAAAAGAAATGCAACGTGTGCTGAAAGTGGGTGGACGTTTGCTGGTGCTAGAGTTTTCCAAAGTATGGCAACCGCTCGAAAAGTTATACGACCTGTATTCATTCAAACTACTGCCAATGATGGGCAAATGGATTGCGAAAGATGCAGATAGCTACCAATATTTAGCTGAGAGTATTCGTATGCATCCAGATCAAGAAACACTCAAGCAAATGATGTTGGACGCTGGCTTCAATCGTGTGGATTATTACAATTTATCAGCAGGGGTTGTAGCCTTACACAAAGGCTATAAAACAGCATGATTGCGCCTCTCGTCACACGTTTTTTACAACACATCACCCAACAAAATAGTTGGGCCAAACCCCATTTAACAGCATTTGCAGGGCAAATCATCGCTTTCGATTTCTCTTTAATGCGTATGCAACTGGTTGTGTTGGAAGATGGAAGCCTAGCGACCGCACCAGACAATGCTATGCCAAACGCAACTGTATTCATTCCACCTAGCTTGGCCATGCGCTTAGCGAGCGGCGATGAACATGCCAAAACGCTGATTAAAGTAGATGGCGATGTGCATGTCGCGACTGAAGTAAGCAAAGTGCTACAGCAGATGCGTTGGGATATTGAAGAAGACATCAGCCACCTCACTGGCGATATTGCGGCTTATAAAATTGGTGAGGTGACGCAATCGATGTTTGCACAAGCCAAAAAACAAACCACGCAATTTGCAGAAATGGTCAGCGAGTACTGGCAAGAAGAAAAACCAGTGTTGGCTAAAAAGATGCATGTTGAACAGTTTAACCAATCGGTAGATACTTTAAGGCATGACGTAGAGCGCTTTGAGAAAAAGCTAGAAAAGCTGTCACAGCAGATAGGTAGCAGCGCAGAAGATACTGACACCCATATTGCATCCTCAGTAAAAAAAGTGCAATCCACCAAACCCAAATCAACCAAAGCCGAGTCTACTAAAGCTGGAACTGCCAAAGCTAAAACACCCAAAGAAAGCACCTGAAGTAAGCATGCACTATCTTCGTCTCCTCTATATTTTGTATGTGCTTGCTTGGGCAAGGCTAGATGAATTTTTAGCCAACCAAGGTGCTTTTAAACTCATCCATCAAGTATTAAATGTTGGATTGTTTTGGCGTACACAAGCCTCACCACGTGGCGTACGTCTGCGCATGGCGCTTGAAAAATTAGGGCCGATTTTTGTTAAGTTTGGGCAAATGCTCTCTACCAGACGCGATTTGCTACCTATTGATGTTGCCGATGAACTAGCAAAGTTACAAGATCAAGTACCACCCTTTCCATATGAGCAAGTCAAAACATCCATTGAAAAATCGTTCGGTCTGCCGATTGATCTCGTGTACTCAGCCTTTGAAACTGAGCCTGTGGCCAGCGCGTCAGTTGCGCAAGTGCATTTTGCCAAATTGCTTGATGGCCACGAAGTGGCTGTTAAGGTGCTCAGACCAGGCATTGCTGCTGTCATAGAAAAAGACTTAGCGTTAATTAAAAGTTTGGCTTGGCTGATACAAGCGCTCTCTAGTGAAGGCAAGCGCTTAAAACCATTAGAAATTGTGGATGAATTTGCACGCCATACGCATCACGAATTAGATTTAACGCTAGAAGCTGCTAACTGTACGCAGTTGGCTAGAAACTTTCCTGATAAACGCTTGTTGATTCCAGATGTGTATTGGGATTATTGCCGTAAAGAAGTGATGACCATGCAACGCATGTATGGCACGCCTATCAGTCAAATTGATGTCTTGCGCGATAAAGGCATCAATATCACCAAACTGGCACACGATGGCGTAGAAATCTTTTTTACGCAGGTGTTCAGAGACGGCTTTTTTCATGCAGACATGCACCCAGGCAATATTCAAGTAGTCACAGAGGGCATCAATGCTGGTAAATACATTGCTTTAGATTTTGGCATTATGGGTAGCCTGACCGATACCGATAAATACTATCTTGCACGTAACTTTTTAGCCTTTTTTAATCGTGATTATCGCGACGTAGCGGTTGCGCATATTGAATCTGGCTGGGTGCCAGAAAACACCAATGTGGAAGAGCTGGAAACTGCGATTCGCGCTATTTGTGAGCCGATATTTGATAAGCCGCTCAAAGATATTTCGTTTGGTCGTACTTTGCTTAGTTTGTTTCAAATGTCGCGTCGTTTTGGTGTCGTCATTCAACCGCAGCTGGTGATGTTGCAAAAAACTTTGTTGAATATTGAAGGTTTAGGTCGCGAGCTGGATCCAAATATCGACCTGTGGCAAACCGCCAAGCCATTTTTAAAAAAATGGATGAGCGAGCAAGTGGGCTGGCGCAGCATCATCAAATCCGTCAAGAAAGAACTGCCCTTTGTGCTTAAAAATGCACCTGAAATGCCAAGACTAGTACATCAGTTTTTACAGCAAAACATACACGCCCAACAGCACACGCCTCAGCAAACCAATCTGGCTGAGTTGATTCAAGCGCAGCATCGTCATGCCAAATGGCAAAAATGGACAACGCTTGCGATTGCCGTATTGGTATTGCTTCAGTTGGCGAGTTTGATAATAATTCTGGTTAAATAATTACCCGTTAAATCATTTCATAAAGGATACGCATCATGCGCAAATACGGTTTAATCGCATTGAGTTTAAGTCTGTTATTGACCCTCAGCCAAACCCTTTGGGCTGCCGATGCTACACCAGCAGGCCTGTGGAAAACGATAGATGACAACACAGGCAAGCCGCGTTCATTGATTCGCATCAGCGAAAATAATGGCGAATATAGCGCAGTGGTAGAAAAAGGCTTGTTAGAAACTGACACTGGCGATAAAGTCTGCGACAAATGCACCGATGCACGTAAAGGCCAGAAAATCATTGGCATGACCATAGCCAAAGGCCTCAAACAAAATGGCAGTAAATATGATGGTGGCGAAATCTTAGATCCCGACAATGGCAAAATCTATAAATGTAAAATGACACTGAATGAGGCCGGAGATAAGCTAGAAGTACGTGGTTATATTGGCATTTCACTGATTGGCCGCTCTCAAACCTGGCTAAGAGTTGAATAAACTTTTCGCTCACTTGTTCTTAACTATTCACGCACTTTAATTCGAGCACTTTAATTTTTTAGCACTGGGAACGCGCTTATGCTGATTTGGTTTGTCATTGTGTATTTAATGATTTCAATTGGCATAGGTTTAATGGCCGCCACTCGTGTACATAACACCAAAGATTACGCCGTAGCAGGTCGCCATTTACCATTGCCCGTGGTCATGGCCACCGTGTTCGCAACATGGTTTGGGGCAGAGGCTGTGTTTGGTGTTTCTGCAACCTTTGTAAAAGAAGGCCTTAACGGCGTAGCCGCAGATCCATTTGGGTCTAGTATGTGTTTGATCATTGCCGGTTTCTTTTTTTCTACCCAACTGTACAAACTCAATATCATCACGCTGGGTGATTTCTACCGTATGCGCTACAACCGCTCGGTGGAGGTGCTCACTACCATTGCCATCGTCGTTTCCTATTTAGGCTGGGTAGCCGCACAAATCAAGGCACTCGGCCTTATTTTTAATATGATTACCCAAGGTGCTGTCAGTGAAGAAGTCGGTATGATTTTAGGTACCGCGATTGTGCTCACCTACACCACATTGGGCGGCATGCTATCTATTGCTGTGCTGGATTTTGTACAAATGATTGTAGTGATTGGTGGCTTACTATACATCGGCAGTATTGTCTCTGGGCTAACTGGCGGTGTGGCACCAGTGGTTGAACATGCACGCCAAGCGGGCAAGTTAGATTTCTTTCCAAAAGGCGCAGATATTTGGGTATGGATTACCTTCATGGGTGGCTGGGTCACCATGATGTTGGGCTCGATTCCGCAACAAGATGTGTTTCAGCGGATTACCTCAGCTAAGAGCGCAAAAATTGCATTGTGGGGTTCCATTCTAGGTGCCAGCGTTTACTTCTGCTTTACCTTTGTGCCCATGTTTATCGCCTACTCTGCCACCCTTATAGACCCTGCCGTGTATGGAAAACTGGTAGAAGTAGACTCGCAACGCGTATTGCCTACACTCGTGTTGGAACACACGCCACTTTTAGCGCAAGCGATTTTCTTTGGTGCCGTATTGTCTGCCATCATGAGCTGCTCATCGGCCACCCTACTTGCACCATCCGTAAGTTTTGCCGAGAACATCGTCAAAGGCTATATGCCACACCTCACTGATAAAGGCTTTCTGCGTGTCATGCGTTTCTGCCTAGTAGGCTTTGCTATATGCGTGTTGCTGTATGCGCTTAACTCCGAACTCTCGATTTTTGGCATGGTAGAGTCCGCTTATAAAATCACATTGGCTGGCGCGTTTATCCCGTTAGTATTTGGCGCATTCTGGAAACGCTCTACCAGCCAAGGTGCGCTTGCCGCCATTATCGGCGGCATCGGCAGTTGGGTACTGATAGAGGTATTGGTGGGTGAAGAAAGTTTGATTCCACCACAACTGATTGGTTTGGCCGTAAGTGCAGCCGGGTTGATCATTGGGTCATTATTGCCACAGAAAATTGGTGGTAGCCCTGAGAAACCACATGGATATTTACATGAACATGCAGCAAGAAAGCATCCATACTAAATGTATTTGCTTTAACCTTTAACTTTTCCGTGATTCAATAATACAGAAATGGAATAGAAAGCCCCGCCTATTCTGCTATAAGAACCTATTACAGGTTTGTCATAATCTTGAATTGATATCAGCAAAACAAAATTTTATCGATTCAGGTTATCTTAATGGTTGTCAACAAACGTTTATATACCGTTCTACTAAGTGTCATTGTGCTGGCTGGATTTCTAGCTACCAGCCTGATAGGGTATTTTTTCGCCAAAGATTCTCTGACTGATCGCTTGCAGCATGAGATGCTGCCTCTCACAAGCGATAATATTTACTCTGAAATCCAGCGCGACTTATTGCAACCATTGCTTATTTCCTCCTTGATGGCCAATGATGTATTTGTGTATGACTGGGTGAATGGTGGCGAGCAAGATGCCAGCAAAATGACCAGTTATCTTGCGCAAATTCAGAAGAAATACAATACGATTACCGCGTTTTTTGTGTCTGAGTCATCAAGACTGTACTATCACCCATCTGGCGTATTAAAAAAAATCAAGACAAATACCAAAGAGGATGCTTGGTATTTCCAAGCCAAATCATCCCAGCAACCCTATGTCATCAACATTGATCGTGACACCGCAGACAAGCAACGTCTCAGTATCTTTGTGAATTACCGCATCGAAGATAAGGCCGGCAATTTTATTGGTGTCATTGGCGTTGGGTTATCTTTGCAAACTGTAGTTGAATTAATTGAAAACTATCAGAAACGCTACGGACGCGAGATTTACTTTGTCAACCGGCAAGGTGATGTCATGTTGCAAAGCAGTCAATATAACCCTGAACTGCATATACAAAATAAGGCCAGTCTGGATAGAGCCTTCTTACAAATTTTAACGTCTCCTAGCGCATCACTATCGCTCAAAGCAAGCAATGGCAGCATGCTCTACATTAATAGCCGACTTGTGCCAGAGTTTGATTGGTATCTGAT
Source organism: Methylophilus sp. (assembly GCA_030696695.1). Taxonomy (GTDB): domain Bacteria; phylum Pseudomonadota; class Gammaproteobacteria; order Burkholderiales; family Methylophilaceae; genus Methylophilus. The sequence goes on along the minus strand of JAUYRP010000034.1, from coordinate 742,681 downwards.
TGTAGAGCAAGTGAATGATCCTAGCTCAGAACGCATTGAAACCGCTCTGCTAATCAATATGAGCGTTACACTGATTATCAGTGTAGTGGTGTTATTGCTTGCACATGTAGCACTTCGCGGCTACCACGGCAAACTGGAAACCATGGCCACGCAAGACAAGTTGACTGGTACCACAAGTCGACAAGTCTTCGAGTTTTACTTTAAGCAGGCAGTAGCTAGAAGCAAGCGCCGCGATGACCCACTTTCACTGGTTTTGGTCGACATTGATTTATTCAAAAAGATTAACGACAACTATGGTCATCAAGCTGGCGATCGCGTTCTCGCTAGAGTGGCACACCTGATTAAATCCCATGTGCGAGAAGAAGATATTGTCTGCCGATGGGGCGGCGAGGAATTTTTACTCATGCTATCAGGTTGTGATATGGCAGATGCCTACGATATTACCGAGGTTATTCGCTCTGCGGTGGCTGATTTACGCATACCATTTAATAAAGAAGTGGTTAATATCACACTCAGCGCGGGCATAGCCCAAATGCAGACAGGCGAATCACTGGGTCAAGTTATCGAGCGTGCCGATCTTCATTTGTATCAGGCGAAAAATGCTGGTAGAAACTGTATCAAACCAGACAAAGCTGAGAATGAATAATGTATTCTTATGCTGTTTAGACTTTGGCATAAAATAATAGTCGCCTAAACATTTATGGTCCGTAGCGCTGATGCTATTCGTTTACATCCAAATAACAAATATTTCGTTAGGCGTTAATCTTGATTGCTGCGCAAATCTTGCCGCCATTACTTTTGGCAAGATTTGCAATAAAACGTAGAGCGTTGCCCTTGCCGAATACTTAAAATCGGCTTGCCACATACTCGGCATGGCTCACCAGTTCTGCCATACACAAAGTAAGTTTGTTGAAAATACCCAGGATTGCCATCTGCACCAAAGAAATCACGCAAGCTGCTACCACCGGCTTTGAGGGCATCGCTGAGTGTGGATTTAATTTCAGCGACTAAACGCTCGCATTGTTGAAGTGTAAGTTTGTTAGCTGGGGTTTGCGGTGCAATGCGTGCTCTAAATAGCGATTCACTGGCGTAGATATTGCCTACGCCTACCACCAAATGTGCATCCATCATGGTTGTTTTAATGGCGGCCGTTCGTGTGCGCATATTGTTGTGTAAATAGCGTGCGTTGAAAGTGTCTTGTAATGGCTCCGGACCAAGGGTAGCTAACAGCGGATGCAAATTCACATCGCCTGCCATCCATAACACTGCACCAAAACGTCTGGGATCGCGTAATCGGATGACTCTGCCATCGGCAAATGCAATATCGAGGTGATCGTGTTTCTCTGCTGGGGTAAATTGCTCTAGCAAACATAATCGGCCAGACATCCCCAAATGCAAAAGCAAGGTGCCAGATGCTTCGCCACTCTGCATGCTCGCTAGAATGTACTTAGCTCTACGCTCTAACTTTTGTAAGGTTAAGCCTTGCAGCGTTTGCGGTAAGCTTTGAGGAATGGGCCAGCGCATGCCATGGTTGCGCACGGTGACTTGCGCAACCGTTTGCCCTAGCACGGGCAAGAGGCCTAGCCGTGTGGTTTCGACCTCTGGTAATTCTGGCATGGCTTATTGCAAGTTGATGGGCGGGTTCACCATAGTAAAACCCACATCATTGGGGAAATGGTAAATGATACCTTCGTCTGGTCGTGCCAATAAATACTCTGGCGACTCTTGTAGCTTATCAAAGTGCACTTTTTTGCCGTTTTTTAGCTTAAGTTCAAACGAAGGATAAGTGGCTTTGCGATCTGGTGTGTAAAACTCTACCGATGTCGCTTGGCTTTGCTTCCAACTAAACTCTAACCATTCATTCATTTCATTTTGGGTTGGCTTGGCTTTGGGCGCACTAACCTGCCATTTACCTTGGTCATCCACATCCACATTCAGGCGGATCTCTTCCCATTGCTCTAGGCGACCTAAATCCAAACCAACAATTTGCTTGGCTTCTGCCACGGTGAGTGGACGCTTATCTACGAGTTCGATCGGTTGGGTGGAAGCTGCTTCGCTGTAGCTACCGGGGAGCAAATAAACCGCATCTTTAAAGCCCACATATTGCTCTTCCGTCACCGGATTATAGGTACCAAATGCAAACTCATGTGTGGCACCCGCATCTGTTAACTTGAGTTTTAACAGCGGGTTATCCAAACCATATTTGGTCAGGTCTGTAGCTGGCAATTTCACTTTTGTTCTGGCAGCGATAATGGAAAGAATGCGTTGCACGGACATTTGATCGGCACGTGATTTATAAGGTGCGGTCATACGCCAAAAGCCATCCACCTTTTCAAAAGCCACTGGTGCTTGCGCAGGAAACTCTACTTTAACATTTGTAAAATCTGCCATTTTTAGTGCGGACACTTCAAAATCTTTGGCGGACTGCACTTCATCTTGAGGACGGAAATGCAAAAATAACGCAATGCCCACCACAAATGTGAGCAACAGCAGATTTAACAACCATCTTTTTTTCATAATTTAGGACCTTAAGACTTAAGCTTTTCTGCGTTTCCACCATAACCAAAAGCCAGCCACGAAGAAGGCGATTGGAATAAAGAATTGGAAACTATGAAACACTGTCCACGCCACTAAACGGCCTTGGTCATCATTAGGAATCGTGACGTTAATGTCTTTGAGTGGCAGTGGTTGAATGGTGATTAAACGATCATCACCTGCCAACCAATTGACAATATTCAAGCCAAAATCCAAGTTGCCTCCATTGGTAATAAAGGTATTGGATAAGAAGTTGGCATTACCCATCACTACAACACGTTGCCCTTTTTTGCCATACTCGCGCTCAAGCGCCACGCCAATATTAATCGGGCCTTGTTTATCTTTTTGGCGGTCAAAACTCACTTTGAGATTTTTAGCGTCTTTAGGAATTTTATCTGACTCTAACCAGCCATTCGGTGCGACCTCGACCAAACGGCCAACTTTCCAGCCCAAATCATCCGAAGCTTTTGCATCAATTTCATGCGCTTCTGGGAACAAAGTACGAAGTTGAAAGCTACGTGTAATGGGGTGGTCACCATAAAAACTTGCAAATGCGACTTTAGGGTCTGCACGATACTGTTCAGCTGTCTTATCAATGACTATGCCAGGCGAAATAGACAAGCCCAAATAATCGGCCACAATTTTCAAGCCACGCACATTATCGTCATCCAACAACCAAAGCACATTACCGCCTGCTTCAATGTAAGTCAGAATCTTCTTGGCTTCGATTTCGCTCACATCTACTTGTGGGCTTGCAATCACCAACATTGCGCCATTAGCTGGCACTTCTTGCGCAATGGTTAAATCTGGGTTGGCAAATTTAAAGCCTTTGCTTTCAAGCTGTTTGCCAAACTCGCCCAAATCGTGATTTTTTACCCCTTGCAAATGGCGTTCACCATGACCATCCAAAAACATGATGGGTTGGTTGTTGGTACGAGATAAACGCACCAATAAGTTGGTCATTTCTTGCTCTGCTACTGGCGGGTTAATGTGTTCTAAGCGTTTATTGAACTCCACCACAATCTCGCCATCGGTTTTTACGCCAGCTTCTTGCGCTAACTTGGGTTCTTCTGATGGATTAATAAATTTAAGGAAAATATCTTTCTTTTCACGTTGATAACGCGCCACAAAATCAGACACACCTTTGCGGAACGTGTCACCATTATTGGCATCGTCATTGGTAGCGTATACAGTAATATTTACCGCACCCTGCATCTGTTTGAGTACGTTAATACTGCCTTGCGTCAGAATGTTTCGATTAGCCTGCGTGATATCTTTGGCGTAACGATATTGACTTGCTAGGTAGCCCAACATCGCAACCAGCACGAGGAACACGAGCACAAACAACCAGTTTTGTGCCAACATTTGTAGTCTTAAATTACGGTTAATTTTCATAAAATAAATCCAATTAGCCTCTTAAACGGTCAGCATCTAAGCGACGAATCGTGAGTGTTAAAAATGTAATGATAAATAAAGCAAAATATGCGATATCAGCGGTGTCAATCAATCCACCAGCAAACGACTGAAAATGCTTCATCAGAGATAGATGAGACATGATATTGGTTGGGTCACCTGCAAAAAAGCGGTCCAAAATCATCAATACAAACAAAGCGATAAAGCTCAAAATACCAGCCACAATCGGCTGAGAGGTCAGGCTAGAGAAATACAAGCCTAATGCTGAAAAACTCGCTACCAGCAATAACAGGCCGACTGAATTGGCAATCACGTAACCAAAATCAATGTCTGACCAGATATTGAGTGTTGATAGCATAATGGCGATGTACAGCACGAGAATAGCCAAGAACAACACCAAGCCTAAAAACTTACCCACCACAATCTCGGTGAGCGATAAAGGCGCACTGAACAAAAATGGCATGGTTTGACTACGGCGCTCTTCAGAGATTAGGCGCATGGAGAGTAGCGGCACTGCAAACAGCATAATAAAAGAAGCTACGCCATATACAGTTTGTCCTACAAATTGCGTGACCCCATAACGCTCTGCTGGGCGGATAGACCCTGACATGACTTCGAAATAGTTATTCACACCGTTGAGATAATAAGTACCGAATGCAAACATCAATAAGGCCAGAATAATCCAGCCCATGGGTGATGCAAACATACTTTTCAATTCTTTTCTTGCAATACTGAATACCATGTTTAATCCTTTATGCTGCTTTTTCTTCGACAGGCACAGCTTCTTGATAGGTCAATTGTACAAAGACATCTTCCAAGCTGGTTTGATCAGGGGCAATTTGATACAAGCCCCAGCCTTCTTTTACAGAAGCTTCTACAATCGCTTCATTAGGGTTGCTCCCCTCAGTAAAGCGCACACGCACCATACCATCTACATGCTCCACCTCTGCAATGCCTGGAATTTGCAGCAAAGCAGATTCTGTAGGTGGTTGTTTAAAGCCTAGTAACAATTTATTGCCTATGCGTTGACGTTTCAGCACATCGATGCCACCGTTAAACACCAGCTTACCTTTGTCGATAATCTGTACGTGATCGCACACCATTTCTACCTCAGGCAGAATATGTGTGGACACAATCACGCTGTGTTCTTGACCGATTTCTTTAATCAGTGCGCGAATATCACGGATTTGGATTGGATCTAAACCTACGGTTGGCTCATCCAAAATCACCACCATTGGGTTGTGAATAATGGCTTGGGCAATCCCTACGCGTTGTTGATAGCCATTAGATAAGTTTTCGATTAGGCGTTTGCTCATGTGTGACAAGCCACAACGCTCTTTTGCACTCTCTACGGCCTTTTTGATGTGCTTGCTACTTACTTTGTGCAATCTTGCTGCGATCGTTAAGTATTCATCTACAGTGAACTCTTTGTATAACGGGCGCATTTCTGGCAAATACCCAATTAGCGCTTTGGCTTCTTTAGGGCTTTCCATCATATCAATACCACAAATTTTAACGCTACCTGCGCTAGGGGCTAAATTACCTGTCAGCATTTTCATGGTGGTGGATTTACCCGCACCATTCGGCCCTAGAAAGCCTAATACCTGACCCTTGGCTAAGTTAAAGCTCACGTCACTGACTGCCGCCCTACCCCCGTATAAACGTGTGAGCTCAATCGCTTCTACTGTTAAATTATCCATAAATAGTATGCATCTTATGTAGTTGTACTTCGATCTAGATAGTCGTCGTTATATATTTAAAAACCAACCGCTTATTGAGACAAAACTTGTAGAAAAGTTTCTGGCAAAACGATATAGTCCTAATTGTAGTTGATACCACTTTACGTATTATTTTGACTTATTTATCACGTAACCTTTAATTATGGATGAACTTGCATAAACTGTCACGGACTAAACCATCAGGTGCAGAAATAGTATGATAATTAAAAGAGTAGTCGACTCAACGTTCACTGGAAACATAAATTAATGCCAAAAATTAAACAAGTTGTTCTATCCCTCGTGATTTGCTTTGCAAGTAGCAGCATGGCTTACGCTGAGAGCGCATCTGCTGTTACGCCTAAAATCACTGAGGCCAATGCAGAGTTTGTATATAAATATTTGCTTGGTGAAATTGCAGGGCAGCGCGGTGAACTTTCATTGGCTAGCCAATTATTTTTAGATTTAGCTAAGCAAACGCGTGACCCTCGCTTGGCAGAGCGCGCAGCCAAAGTTGCAGCTTATGCTAACCAGCCCGCTTTGGCATTACATGCATCCACTTTGTGGACTGAACTAGACCCGAATTCGATAGAAGCACAACAAGCTGCTAGTCAGCTTTTGGTGGCAAGTGGCAATTTAAAAGATGCCAAGCCACAAATTAAAAAACTGTTAGCCAAAGAAGATACGCGTGCGAATGGCTTTTTATATCTCAACACCTTACTTTCTAAACAAAAAGACAAGCAAGAAGTATTAGAGGTAGTGCAAGAACTGGCTAAGCCTTACCCTAAACTGCCCGAGGCACATTTTGCCATAGCACAGGCTGCATTCTTTGCAGACAAACCAGACATTGCAAAAGCCGCATTAGAGACGGCAGACAAACATCGCCCAGGCTGGGAAACAGGCGCACAGATGCAAGCGCAAATCTTATTTAAAGAATCGCCTGACAAAGCGCTAGGTTTTTATAAAGCATTTTTAAAAAAATATCCGAATGCGAATGACATCCGCATGGCGTATGCAAAAACATTGGTGAGTCAAAAGAAAATTGAAGAGGCGAAACCAGAGTTTATACGGTTAGTTGAAAGCTCAAAAGGTAGCCCTGAGGTCAGCGCAGTTGTAGGCTTGCTATCTCTTGAATCTGCAGAGTACAAAATGGCAGATCAGTACTTTGAGCAAGCACTCAAAGGCGGCTTTAAAGAGCCTGACCAATTATATTTATACCTCGGCCGTTCTGCTGAAAGACAGAAAGATGATGCACGTGCATTGACTTGGTACGACAAAATTCAGCCCGGTGAATTTTACTTAGATGGCCGACTTTCTGCTGCTGGCGTGATAGCTAGGACAAAAGGTGTGGATGCCGCAATTGCCTTGCTGGATGATGTGAACGACTTAACTGTAGAGCAGCAAATACTGATTATCCAAACCGAGGTCAATTTACTGAGTCAAGCAAAGCGTTATCAAGACGCTTTTGAATTAGCAGAAAAAGCGGTCAACAACATGCCGAACTCCCCTGAGTTGGTGTATGACTACGCAATGATGGCGGAGCGTATTGGCAAGCTCGATATTATGGAAGTAGAGCTTTATAAGCTGATTAAAATGCGCCCAGATTACGCTGCTGCCTACAATGCGCTTGGTTACTCCTATGCTGACCGCAACATTAAGCTGATCGAAGCCAAAACCTTGATAGAAACTGCACTCAAGCTATCGCCAAATGACCACTACATTATGGATAGTTTGGGTTGGGTATATTTTCGGTTAGGAGACTTGCCCAATGCTATTGAATATTTGAGAAAAGCCTATGAAATTCAGGCAGATCCTGAAATTGCAGCACATTTAGGCGAGGCTTTATGGAAACAAGGCCAGCAAGAAGAAGCTAAGATTATTTGGGAGCAAGCGCTGAAGGCATTTCCAGAAAATGATGTGTTATTGGCGACCACCAAAAAATTCAAGTCTTAATGAAAATTTAAGTATTTACGCATTCTTCCCAACATCACCATCCATTCGCCATTGGTATTCTCGCGTTTATTCCTAGCTCTGGTCTGGTTAATCATCGGAGGTTGTGCCATACAACCTCCGGTTCGACCCGCCACTGATGTTTCTGTACACCAAATCCATTTAAAACAAATAGCTGCAATCCAAACCTTTAACATTCAAGGCAGGCTCGCTGTCAACGCCGATGGAAAAGGCTATTCAGGCAGCTTGCACTGGTTACACCTTAGCGATACCGATGGGATTGATATATTTACACCGCTAGGCAGCAAAATAGCGCATATTGAAAAATCCACCGCGCAAGTGACGCTCACCAATGCCAAAGGTGAGCGCGTATCTGCTCAAGATGCAGAGAGCCTTACCGAAAAAACGCTGGGCTGGCGGTTGCCCTTAAGTGGTTTAAGCGATTGGGCAGTGGGTAGACCTACGCAAGCGCCTATCGACCAACAGCAATGGGATAACGCAGGCAGGCTCACCCTGCTAGAACAGCAGGGTTGGAAAATCGAGTATACGCAATACATGGATAGTTTAGGCGTGTCATTACCACAAAAAATCACCCTAAGACGTCAAAACGTTTTACTTAAATTAGTTGTTGAGCAGTGGACTGCCGCGCCATAAACCACCGCCGTTCATCGCGAGCTGATTAGTCAATTTAGCACGCATTTATACGCTTATTTCTTAGTTTAAAATTGAGTGCATTAGGCATAATAAGGTATTGCTCACATTACTCAGCCTATGCATTCATGATACACAGCACGCTAATCACACATCTAAAAGTACTCGCCTTGATAGCAGCTTGCCTCGTTTATTCGCTACCTAGTGAGGCAGCCACGTGGGTGAAACTAAAAGACAACGCACACTCTAAACTGATGCTGGATAAGCAGTCTATCGTGACGCAAGCCGCACTCAAAAAGTCATGGGTGAAAATCGAATACAAAACCCCGCAAAAGAATCCAGACTCTGTAGACAAAGTTTATAACCTCTCCAAAGCCTTATGGCACTTTAACTGCACGCAGCAAACATCGGCCACCACGCAAGTATTTCAATACTTGAATCAAGAACTTGTTTACTCAGCAAGTGTAGACATGAAAGGTGCGGAGTTTATTGAACCCATGCCAGACTCAGATTTAGAGGCTGCGATGCATTACGTGTGCAAGCAAAATAATGCTGCGCCTGCCGCCAAACCAGCCCCACAAAACCTGCCGCCAGCTAAGCCCCTCACTGAAAGTAGTACACCAGCCTCAACCTCAGAGCAAAACAGTCAAGCGCCAAATCAGGAAAATACAACAAAACCAGCAGCTACTACTGCTAATGAAGCCCCAGAGACGCCTATTCCTAAAGCCCCCAATACAGCACAGGCAACCCCCAACAAAACGAGTGAGGTAATAGGCGCCAAAGATTGGGATTACCAAGGAAAAAAAGGGCCTGAACATTGGGGAAAACTCAACAAACAATTTGCTAGTTGTGAAAGCGGGGTCAACCAGTCCCCCGTTTTATTTGACAACATCATCCATGCGGCACTCAAACCGATTCGTACCATTCATAAATTTGCAGCAAAAGAGATCGAGTCCACCCACCGCGGGCTACGCGTTCACTTTAGAGATGGCAATATGATGGTGTTAGATAAAAGTGCATTCCAGTTGAAGTATGTTGATATCCACACCCCAAGCGAGCATCACCTCAATGGCCAGAGCTACCCACTTGAAATGCAATTTCTGCACCTTGATAGCAAAAAAAATATAGCGATGACCAGCGTATTATTTCAAACTGGCGAACCCAACATTCAATTAGCAAAGTTGCTCGCTCAATTACCGCAAAAAGTGGGAGAAGTCATTAAGCTGAAAGCGCGTCTTACGCCTAGTGATCTGATGCCAACGAATCAACGATATTATCGCTACAGTGGCTCGCTTACTACGCCACCATGTACCGAAGGCGTGCGCTGGGTTGTCATGAAATCTACACTAAACGCATCAGCTGAACAAATTGCTGCCATTACAGCTGCAATAGGTGGCGCAAATAACCGCTCAATACAGCCACTGAATGGTCGATCAGTACTCGAATAAGTGCTTAATATAGCCCTGTTTATGGGCCGATTTAGCTACATCAATCACCGTTGTATAACAAACCACTATTTCAAAAATAACAGCCATCATAGTCTTGCGTTAAAATAGTACGCTATGCACTCAACACATACTTTTTTAGCACCCGCAAAAATCAATTTATTTTTACACATTACGGGCCAACGCCCTGATGGCTATCACACGCTGCAAAGTGTTTTTCAATTATTAGATTACTACGACACCTTACATCTCTCAGTTCGAGATGATGGGCAAGTCATACGCACGCATGCTATCGAGCATATCCCTGCCGAGCAAGATTTGTGTGCGCGTGCAGCACGCACATTGCAGCAAGCCACTGGTTGCATGCTTGGCGTCAACATTACGCTTGAAAAACAGATTCCGATGGGCGGCGGACTAGGTGGTGGCAGTTCAGATGCAGCCACAATGCTACTGGCGCTGAATCAATTATGGTCATTACAGTTAAATCGCCAGCAATTAATGGCCATTGGGCTCACTTTAGGCGCCGATGTACCTGTATTTATTTTTGGCCAAACGGCATGGGCAGAGGGCATTGGTGAAGTACTTAGCCCTGTAGAATTACCCATCCACATGCGTGAAAAGCACTATTTAGTGTTAACACCCCACGAGAATGTCGCAACAGCTAAAATTTTTGCCAATTCCAGATTGACAAGAGACACGAAACCATTGAAAATAGCGGACTTTTCAAGCCAAGCAAATTCTAAGCTATTTAGAAATGACCTTGAAAATGTAGTATGTGAAGAATTTCCATCAGTTGCAGCTACCCTACAATGGCTACACCAGTTTGGTGAAGCAAAAATGAGCGGTTCGGGTGCATCTGTGTTTGTTGCGGTTAATTCAAAACAAGAAGCGGTTGAACTTTTAGCGAACAAACCGACCAATACCACTGGTTTTGTTGCAAAAGGAATTCAATATCATCCGCATTTTAAATTAGCCAATTAAAGTTTATTGGGGAATCGCCAAGCTGGTTAAGGCACCGGATTTTGATTCCGGCATGCGAAGGTTCGAATCCTTCTTCCCCAGCCATGATAAAGTGTTAAGCGTGTAGATTTAGTCAATTTACACGCTTAAATTTTTTGTACAATATCGTTAACTTCTTTTGTAAAGGTTATCACGTTGAGCAACGGTAGCATGATGGTGTTTACGGGCAATGCCAATCCTGTTTTAGCGCAAGAAGTTGCTAAACATTTAGGTATTGATCTTGGTCGCGCAGATGTAGGTAGATTTTCTGACGGTGAAGTGATGTTAGAGCTGCTCGAAAATGTGCGTGGGCGTGATGTATTCGTACTGCAATCGACCAGTTATCCCACCAACGACAACCTGATGGAAGTCATGGTCATGGTAGATGCCTTGCGTCGCTCTTCGGCAGGTCGCATCACTGCGGCAATCCCATATTTGGGGTACTCACGCCAAGATAGACGCCCTCGCTCTGCACGTGTCGCCATTACCGCAAAAGTCGTTGCCAACATGTTGACCAGCGTGGGTGTAAACCGCTTGCTCACCATGGATTTGCACTCTGATCAAATCCAAGGTTTTTTCGATATCCCTGTTGATAATATTTACGCAACACCGATATTGATTGATGATTTATTGATACAAAAATACCAAGATTTAGTCGTGGTTTCACCTGATGTAGGCGGTGTGGTGCGTGCACGGGCAACTGCAAAACAATTGAACTCTGACCTTGCCATCATTGACAAACGTCGTCCAAAAGCCAACGTCGCTAAAGTGATGAACATCATTGGTGAAGTGGCAGACCGCACCTGTGTAATTATGGACGACATGGTCGATACAGCGAATACCTTGTGTGAAGCAGCTTCTGCTTTGAAAAAACATGGCGCTAAAAAGGTATTGGCTTATGCTACGCATCCAATTTTATCCGGCAGTGCTGTAGAGCGTATTACCAACTCAGACTTAGATGAATTAGTGGTTACCAATACCATACCGCTCAACATTGCATCGATGAACTGTAAAAAAATTCGCCAATTAAGCGTTGCACCTTTGTTGGCAGAGACTATTAAACGTATTAGCCAAGAAGAGTCTGTTTCCTCTTTATTTATGGATTAAATTTTAGCGCCACAAGCTGGTCGCGGCTTGTGGTTTTTAGTGCAGTAACGCCTGAAAAGGTGATTTTAGGAGTTTTAAATGAGTATTCAAATTAATGCAGTCAAACGTGACGTTAAAGGTACGGGTGCGAGCCGCCGTCTACGTCGCGCTGGCAATGTGCCAGGTGTTGTATATGGTGGTAGTAAAGAAGCGGTAAACATTGAAATCAACCATAAAGAGTTGTTTTTACAATTCCGTCATGAAGCTTTCCACGCTTCTATCTTAGATTTAATTCTAGATGGTAAAAAAGAAAGCGTGTTATTACGTGACTACCAAATGCACCCTGTGCGCAACACTATTCAACACATTGATTTTCAACGTGTTTCAACTACTGAAAAAATCCACGTAAAAGTGCCTTTCCACTTTATTAATGCTGACGTTGCACCAGGCGTTAAATTGGGTGGTGGTATTGTTGCCCACATCTTAACTGAGGCTGATGTAAGCTGCTTGGCGAAAGATTTGCCAGAGTTTATCGAAGTTGACGTAGCAGCACTAGAAATTGGTCAATCAGTGCATTTATCTGAAATCAAATTACCTAAAGGTGTTGAGTTTGTTCAATTAACACACGGTGATGACGCAGCTGTGGCAGCGATTGCTAAAACACGCGGTAGCGTTTCTGATGAAGCAGAAGCCGCTGAAGATACACCAGCAGCGTAATCTGAACCGTTGTAAAATAAACGCGCGCTTATTGCTAAGTGCGCGTTTTTTTATGCCTGATTTAACCTTAATTATCCAATTCTAATTGAAAGCAAGTTGTGCTCATGAGTGGTATCCGATTATTTGTGGGGTTGGGAAACCCTGGTGATAAATACGTTAACACACGCCACAATGCTGGCTTTTGGTGGATAAATCTTATTCAACAGCAAACCAACAGTGCGCTTAAGCTGGATGCAAAAATGTTTGGCGAGGTTGGCAAAATCAGCACACAAGCCGATGCATGGTTGTTAAAACCCATGACTTATATGAACGCCAGTGGAAAAGCGGTTGCTGCTTTGGCCAATTACTACAAAATCAAACCAGCAGAAATACTGGTGATTCATGACGAGTTAGATTTACCCGCTGGCACTTGTAAAATGAAGTTCGCTGGAGGGCACGGTGGACACAATGGCCTACGCGATATTCACGCAGCGCTAGGCACTCCAGATTATTGGCGGCTAAGAGTAGGCATTGGCCACCCTGGAGACAGAAACGAAGTGGTGAATTACGTACTCAAGGCGCCATTAAAAGCCGAGCAAGAAGCCATTGAAGAAAGCCTATATCAAAGTAGTAAGGTATTTGATTTGCTGCTTAAAGGTGATTATGAACAAGCCATGCTCAAGCTACACACCAAGCAGTAATCCTATATTGACTGCGTAAACACAGCTTGATTATGTAGCATGGCATATGCTTCTAAGTCTTTGGGCAACAAGGATTTAGAGAATAAATAGCCCTGTCCATAGTCGCATCCCGCCCTAACCAGCAATGTTTTTTGCTGTGCCGTCTCAATCCCCTCTGCTACTACTTTCATGCCTAGTCTATGTGCCATCATAATAATCGCTTCACACAAGATCAGGTCGTCTGAGCCTTCAGACAAGTTGGCGACAAATGATTGGTCGATTTTTAAATAATCGATTTCAAACTTTTTTAAGTACGACAGCGAAGAGTACCCTGTGCCAAAATCATCCAGTGCCACTTGCATGCCCATTTGCTGAAACACTTTTAAGCGCTGCACCACATCAGCAGAGGCATCCAGCAATAAACCCTCTGTGATTTCTACTACGATGGCTTTACCCATGGCTGGATTTTCCTGCACAATTGCTTCCCAGCAATGCGCTTTGTCTTCTTCGTGCGTAAATTGGATGGGCGATTTATTTACAGCCACCTGAAAATTTGATTCTAGCGTTTGCCGCCATATCGACACTTGTTTAAATGCTTCGTTAAACACCCAGTTACCAATATCCTGTATCAAGCGTGTATTTTCGGCAATTGGAATAAACTCAGCAGGACTCACATAGCCACGGGTAGGATGCTGCCAACGCACCAATGCTTCTGCCTTCTGAACTCGCCCCGTTTTTAGCTCAATAATAGGTTGATACTCAACATACAACTGGTTTTGCAATAAGGCTAGCCTTAAATCATTGGATAGCTGCATGCGATGTTGTGCAACCTGTTGCATACGTGCAGTAAAGTAGGTAAAACAGCGCCCACCTTTTTGTTTGGATGCATACATCGCCTGATCCACACTTTTCATCAGATTTTCAGTATTGCTGGCATCATCCGGGAAAATAGCAATGCCAAGACTGGCTGAAATGTATGCAACTTCGTATCCTAATTGAAACGGTTCAGACAATACCTCGATTACTTTCTGTGCAATGATTTCCACGTGATTAAGATCACTTTGCCCGACATCCCCAACCATCAGCACAAATTCATCACCGCCAAGCCTAGCTACTGCATCTGAGCCGCGCATACAGTCTATCAAGCGACTTGCTGTCAACTTCAGTAAAAAATCTCCTTGGTCATGCCCCAAGGTATCGTTCACCTCTTTAAAGCCATCTAGATCCAGAAAAATCAGCGCAACCTTTAGTCCAGAACGCTTTGCCTTTTGAATCTCTTGGTCTAGCCTTTCATAAAACATGCGTCTGTTTGGTAGCCCTGTCAGTAAATCAAAATTGGCTTGTTGCCAAATTACTTCTTCAGATTTTTTTAAACTAGAGATATCGGCATGCGTGCCCACCATGCGCTCCGGCATACCCTCTGGGTCGCGGCTCACCACCATACCGCGGTCTAAAATCCATTTCCAACTGCCATCTTTACATTGCATGCGATGCTCATTGGAATAACTAGGGTTTAAGCCTGCCAGTGTCGCCTGCACTGCTTGCATCACGTTCACATAATCCTCAGGATGTATGCGTTTTTTCCACTCATCAACGTCGTCGCTAATTTCAAACTCTGTAAACCCCAACATCGCCTTGCAGCGCTTAGAAAAGATCGCCGTATTCGTTTTTACATCCCAATCCCACACGCCGTCTCCAGCCCCTTCTAGTGCAAATTGCCAACGTTGCTCGCTAACACTCAGTTGGCTACTCACTTTGTGGATGGTGTCAGTGGCTCTTGTTCTGGCAACAAGCAAGTACAAAATACCTGATAAAGCGAATGAGATTAATAAGCCAGTTTCGGCAGGTTGAATAGCCTCTGTAAAAAATAGCTCGCTGTTGATGGTGGCCAATACCCAGCCATCAATATGCATACGGCGCTGCGTAACATTGTTGTTGATGGTGTTGTTTTCGTAGATAGGTAAATGCATCAAAAAGTAATCGTTTAGTTGATTACCTTGAATTGATTGCATAACCGGGGAAACAATGACGTTATTTAAATCGGCCGACCTTTGAAACACTTGGCGTATAGGTGCCTCGCCTAATACATCCAGTAGCGTATTGCTTTGCGGTGAAACCGACAGTGGGGATGACTCGGGGGCGGCATAGATAATAGGGGCATAAAACGTACGTACTTCTTTAGGCTGAATTTTCTGTGTTAACACGTGCCAGTCAGTGCTCAGCGTTGCATAAGTCTCAGGTCGGGTAGAGTCAATATACTTTGCAAAGGCAACACTACGTAAACCAGATAAGCGATTAGGTTGCAACAGCGCACTCACATAATCGTTAAACTCATGCTCATCCACAAAAATAGAGGCACGAAAAAAGCTCTGCATGCCTTCCAGCACATACCCATATTGTATTAGCTGGCGCTTAATTAAATTTGTCGCCTCTTTTGCGTGATACTCAAAGCGGATTTCTTGCTCTGCATAAGCACGGTCTTTTTCATGCTTCCAGATCAAAAAAGTTATCGGCAATGCAACAAATAAAAATATCCATGGTAGCCAAGCATCCACTTGGCGTTGGGCAAACCATCGGCTATTTAAGATTTTATTAAGCATATTGGTATCACTTAGTGCACTATATACAGGCGTACTACTTATGTCTAGCCACCCTTAAAACACGCTAAAAGCACTTTTAGAAAGTACACCTCAATATTACATACAGCATAAGCAATTGAATTGCTAATAACTTTGGCGATACATGACCTAAAAGGTTAAAATAATCATCTTTTAAAAATCTGCCTTCAACTTCACATACGTTATCGTAGGCAGCAGACAACACAATAAGGTTATTCATATGAAATGCGGCATTGTTGGTCTACCCAACGTTGGTAAATCTACCCTATTTAACGCAATTACCAAAGCTGGAATTGCAGCAGAAAACTACCCCTTCTGTACGATTGAACCGAATGTGGGCATTGTAGAAGTACCAGATAACCGCCTTAAGCCATTGATTGATATCGTAAAACCACAAAAGATTCAGCCTGCTATTGTAGAATTTGTCGATATTGCTGGTTTAGTTGCAGGCGCTTCTAAAGGTGAAGGTTTAGGCAATAAATTTTTAGCTAACATTCGCGAAACCGATGCCATTGCGCATGTGGTGCGCTGCTTTGAAGATGGCAACGTGATACACGTGGCGAACAAAATTGACCCACTATCTGATATTGAAGTCATCAACACCGAGCTTGCGCTAGCTGACATGGAAACTGTTGAAAAAACCATGCAGCGCGAAGGAAAAAAAGCCAAAAGTGGCGACAAAGATGCGATTGCGCTGATTAAAGTGCTCGAAAAAGTAGTGCCGTGTTTAGACCAAGCCAAAGCTGTGCGCACACTTGGTTTAGACGCAGACGAATTACAACTGCTAAAACCACTGTGCCTGATTACTGTTAAGCCTGTGATGTACTTGGCCAATGTGGACGAAACTGGCTTTGAGAATAACCCATTTCTAGACAGAGTGGTTGCACTTGGCAAAGCAGAAAATGCGCCTGTGGTGTGCATTTGTGCCAAGATTGAAGGCGAAATTTCTGAGTTAGAAGACGAAGATAAACTATTATTTTTATCAGAACTCGGCCAAGATGAACCTGGCCTGAATCGCGTGATTCGCGCAGCTTATGATTTGCTTGGCTTGCAAACCTACTTTACTGCTGGCGTGCAAGAAGTACGCGCTTGGACAGTAAAAAAAGGCGCCACTGCACCACAAGCTGCAGGTGTCATTCATACCGATTTTGAACGTGGCTTTATTCGCGCAGAAGTGATTGCGTATGATGAATACGTTAAAAACAAAGGCGAGCAAGGCAGTAAAGAAGCAGGCAAAATGCGCTTAGAAGGCAAAGAATACATTGTGCAAGATGGCGATGTAATGCACTTTAGATTTAACGTGTAATGCCAGCAGCGTTATCGCGCTAAGGATGAAATGCAGATTGGCTCAAGCTAATCATGAATCTTATCAATTTAAGCAACTAACTTTTGACAACAGAGCGTTAAAACACTAGAATTGCGCCCTTGCTAAAGTTTTAGCAACCGATTTAAAGGGTGATGTAGCTCAGCTGGTTAGAGCACAGGATTCATAATCCTGGGGTCGAGGGTTCAAGTCCCTCTTTCACCACCAATAAAGACGCCTCATTCGAAAGAATGGGGCGTTTTTCTTTCTGCTAAATTCTCGATTAGTAGCCACCTAGTAGCTTTAAATACTAAAACAAAATCTAAAAATTAAGCTACAACATCAATCATTGACGAATTAGTGCTTATAAAGTTTAATTTGGAATCCTATAAAACCAAAAAAAGAAAGACTTCAAATGTTAATTGAATCGATTGGTGCAATAGCACTGCCTACAATTATAAAAGAAGCTTTAGCTCCAATTATAAAAAGAACTGTAGATTCCTCACTTAGGGGCATAAGAAATGTTACTCCAGAGTTAATGGATTTATTTACCTACCGCTTTTCTGATTATGTTGAATGTCAATTTGAAAGGCATAAGTATTTAAACACACTAGTATTTAACCAGCCAAAACTCTTAAGTGAGATTTACATCCCTTTGACTGTGAAGACAGAGGTAAATGTGAATGACAAAATTAAAGAGCTGGAATTGAATATTTCCAACTTTAATATGAGTTTTCTGCCAGTTTATAACAGGGTGTTAGTCACCGATACTGCTGGAATGGGAAAATCAACTCTTCTTAGGTTCCTGCTTCTCGAATGCATCAAATCCGAGTATGCAATACCAATTTTCATTGAATTACGAACTTTATCAAAATCTCAAACAATTTCTGATGTGATTTATAACCAATTAAATATGCAGCTGAAGAAAGGAAGTGATGACAAGGACGAGCTCGAATTATCAGCTAAGTATATTGAAAAAATTATGAAGTCAGGCGATTTCATTCTTTTCCTTGATGGGTATGATGAAATTCCATTTAAGGACAGGGAGTTTGTTACAGCCTCTATTAATGACTTTATTTCAAAAAATTCAAAAAACATTTATGTAATTAGCTCCAGACCAGAGAGTGGGTTGGCCGCTTTCCCGGGATTTCAAAGGTTTAACATTCGACCATTGGTTAAGGATGAGTCATATTCTTTAATTTCTAAATACGATAAAGATGGTGAAAGATCTAAGCAGCTTATTGAAAAGTTAAAAAATAATGAGTTTAAGGGAGTTGGGGAGTATTTAAAGAATCCTTTATTAACTACTCTGCTCTATAGATGCTATGAGTATAAACAAAGTCTCCCTCTAAAAAAGCATGTCTTCTATAGACAAGTGTTTGATGCATTATACGAGTGGCATGACTCTACAAAAGATGGCTATAACACCAGAGAGAAAAAATCTAAGCTAGATTTTGATAGCTTTCATAGAGTATTGAGAGTTATAGGCTTTATATCTGTGATGAATGGCAAAGTTGAAGCTGATACCGATTTGATATTAAGTTGGATACGAGAGAGTAAAAAAATTTGTTCAGATTTGACTTTTTCAGAAAGTGACTTCTTAGATGACTGTGTAAAAGCTGTTCCTGTACTAATAAAAGAAGGAAACTTTTACAGATGGTCACATAAGTCGTTGTCGGAATACTTTGCTGCACAATTCCTATGTACCGAAGGAAAAGATCAACAGAATGCTGTATTAGAAAAAATATTTCAATGCGATGATCTTGAAAAATTTTCAAATGTGCTTGATCAGATTTATGATATTGAGCCCTCAACATTTAAAAAACATTTCATACTTCCTCTTGCGGAGGAGTTTAGAAGACATTGGGAATCCAACTATAAGAATATAAACCCCACAATTCCATCTGAAATACTTGCACTAAGAAAAGCAGTGACATTTGACACGGATTTTTTTATTGGGAAAGAGTTTCCTAAACAAGAAGATGTTGATGATGTCTTTAATGGTTTGACTAAAATCTTATCACTGGAAAATAAACCTAGAAGACTCTATCAACTATCTATTACTAAGACAAAAAACAACAAACCACTTGTTTGTGCAAAAGCAATTGGAAAATATTGCGCAATATTAAATATACTTGCTGCAAAAAAAGATCCTTTAATTATTCAAAAACATAAGATTGACCTCAAACATATCAAAAATCAAATAACTCACCTCCCGCGGAAAGGTTTTATAAAGCTTGATGGGGCTAGTACATCAAAATTAAACTCAGTAAATAACTTTTCTGCTGTAACTAAATTGATACTTGCTAATGGTTGGGTTTTAGATCATGAAAAGATTTTGACTATTAAAAATGATGACTCTGAACTCAAACTAGCAGAGTTAGCTAAATCTTTACTTAGGAACTTTGCACCTAAAGCTTAACTTTTAAGTTCTTAAGTGTCCTTTATATCTAGTCTAAAGGACACGGTCGCTCCGCTCACCATGTCTAAAATAGCAATGGCAAAGGGTTTTCTTGGTTAGGTAAATATCTCAGAAAAATTATCGGGACATCATTTGTTGCAATGCAGCCGCCAAATACAAAAAAGCCATGATAATTATTTGAATTATCATGGCTTAACTATTTCAAGATCAACATGCAAGTTGGGAGTCTACCCCTCCAATATTTAAGTGTTTTTGCTATTAATATCGAAGGTCCTAGTGATAGCTCTCCCTGCGTATATATTTGCAATTAGCATGCCATATTTTTAATAATTTATATCTTATTGATTTTACTACTTATTTTATTTTTACCAATATTTTTGGTTGTTTGATTTAGGTTGATATCAACCATGTTGGTTGCTATTGGTTTAACCATATGCTGCATATCGCTCTGTTTTTTGCGTAGCGAACAGTGCAAGTTTTAGGCGATTGATGGCAATTTTTAGCTCATCGTGATTGAGGTGTGCAAAGTAAATGGCAAAGCTGGTTTGGCCCGCTATGTTTTGGTGAAATACTGTTTCTACATTCAGCTTGAGTTGTTGTTGATGCAGGAGTTTTGCAAATGTATCTTGTGCAATTACTTTGTTTGTTTGCACCCAAACAGAAAAACCGGCACTTGGCTTTTCAAAATGCACGAAGTCTCCAAGCGCTTGCTGCATGAGTTTGCAGCAGTCATCACGCCGTTCTTGGTATATTTTTTGTGCGCGCTTTAATTGCTTTTTCACTTCGCCCGATAGCAATAACTCAGTTAAGGTGAGTTCATTCATCAGGTTACTGCAATCACTTACAAAACTGAGTGCTTGCTCAATGGCTGCAGATAGGTGATGTGGCGCTGCGATATACGCTGCTTTATAACTTGCATTCATAAGGTGCGCCAAACTGCCAATATATATGACATGCTGTTGCGCTAAGCTGGCTAGTGTTGCTGGTGCTGCGCGCTCATAAATAAACTGGGCACGCGTGTTGTCTTCAATCACATAAAAATCGTATCGTTTTGCTAGCTTTAATAATTGGGTTCGGTTGTCTGCTGTCATGCGCCACGTGGTGGGCTGTTGGCATTCTGGTGAGAGATAAATGGCACGCACTGGGTAGTTAATGCATAGCTTTTCTAAATCATCTAAATCGATACCTTGTGCATGGTGTTTAACCGTTTGGATGTTGATGTTCTGTTGCTGAAAAATTGCCCCTGTGATGGGATCATGCAATGTTTCTAACAGTAAGTAATCGCCTTGTCTAAAAATTGTTTTTGCAATGATATCTAAACCCAATTGTGCCGAAGGGGCGATGCATAACTGTTGTGGCGCAACATGCATACTTTTTTCAAAGCCAATCATTTGCGCAATGGCTTGGCGCAACGCTTCTAGTCCATGCGGATGATGCAGTTTTAGATGGCTGTGACGCTTGGTGGTGATAATGGCATGTCGCGTAGCGCGCACCATCACCTCTATATTAAAAAGGCGATGATCACCATGAGGATAACTTAAGTCTATCCACTCATCTGACATGGCTACATGAGATAGCGAAGGGCTATCTGGCTGCACAATTGGTGGGAGTATTGGATGCTTGGTTGTTTGCAATGTATTTAAAAAGGCAGCAGCATGATTGATGGTTTTTTGTTGGCTAACGAATGTGCCTCGTTTATCCTCTGTATACAGCCAACCTTGCGCGATTAATTCATCGTACACACGAATGACTGTTTTGCGATTGATGCCCAGCTGCTGCGATAGCTCACGTGTACCAGGCAAAGACATACCTGCGACGAATGCGCCACTTTGAATAGCATGAATAAGTTTATGCGTGAGTTGCTGATGAATCGATTGATGAGATTCACGTGAGATAGTGAAATTCAATTCCCATGGCCTGAGCATAACGGTTCCTTACAAAGCAACTGAAACTAACCATGTTTAACCCGTGTACAGATACTTGTTAAACACAATCGCTTTGTGGAAACCTAGGCAATGTCCACAGCCTTATGGTAGCAAAGTTTGCACTTAATGCCCACCATTTAACTGGACCCCTTGTTTTAGATGAAACTGGATGAGTGTTTATGCTTGTTAATTGGTTTAGAGTTACATCTGCTTAACATATTGAAACAGTGCTTTACATGCATAGCATCAAAATGGCTGTTTTAATCTGGGCTCCTAGTACCAGTGTTATCTAAGCAAAGCGCACCTGAGCCATGATCATTCATGGCTTATCAAGGTGCGTCTCAATTAACAGTTCCTTTGCTATCTATACTTTGGAGATAATACGATGACTCATATTAAACGTACGATGGGCTTAGCCGCAGGTATTGCTTTGGCTTTCCCATTATTTGCATCTGCTGCAGCTGACCAAGAAGCTGCAATGAAAGATGCAAACAACTGGCTACACCCACGTGGTCAGCACGACAATCAGGGCTACAGCAAATTAGCCCAAATCAATAAAAAGAATGTAAAAAATGTAAAAATGGCATGGTCATTTGCTACAGGTGTAAACCGCGGTCACGAGGGTTCACCAGTGGTTGTTGGCAACATGATGTATTTGCATACAGCGTTCCCAAACAACGTATACGCGCTTGATTTAAACGACAATCAAAAAATCGTTTGGTCCTATTTCCCGAAACAAGATCCATCAGTACAAGCTGTTTTGTGCTGCGATAACGTAAACCGTGGCTTAGGTTTTGGTGATGGTAAAGTGTTCTTACAACAAAACGACGGCATGTTGGTAGCTTTAGATGCTAAAACTGGCGCTAAAGTGTGGGAAGTTAAAAACACAGACCCAAAAGTGGGCGCGACTAACACCAATGCAGCGCATGTGATTAAAGATAAAGTGCTAACAGGTTGTTCAGGTGCTGAGTTCGGCGTACGTTGTTTCTTAGCTGCTTACAATATCAAAGACGGTTCATTGGCTTGGAAAGCATACTCAACAGGCCCAGATGCTGAAGTATTGATTGGTGCTGATTTCAACTCAGCTAACCCACTTTACAGTGCGCTTTCAGTTTACCAAGACGTAAACGGTGGTAACAAACAAGGTGGTTCTTTTAAAGCACTGCCAGCTGACCAAATTAAAGGTGGCGAAAAAGAATTAGGCACACGCACATGGTTGAAACCACAAGCTGTTAAAGATGGTTGGCAACATGGTGGTGGCTCTGTATGGGGCTGGTGGCCATATGATGCACGTACCAACTTAGTGTACTACGGTACAGGTAACCCATCAGTTTGGAACCCAGACGTACGTCCAGGCGACAACAAATGGTCTATGACAGTATTTGCACGTGATTTAGACACTGGCGTGGCTAAATGGGGCATGCAAATGACTCCACACGATGAGTGGGATTACGATGGCGTGAATGATGTGATTCTATTCGACAAAGGTGGCAAAACATACGCATGGCACCATGACCGTAACGGTTTTGCTTACACTTGGAACGCACACACAGGCACGTTGATTGCAGCAGAAAAAGTGCATCCATTTGTTAACTGGGCAGCAAGTGTTGATTTAAAAACAGGCGTTCCAGCAAAAGATGGTCGTTACTCAACGCACCAAGACTACAATGCTAAAGGCATCTGCCCAGCTGCATTGGGTACTAAAGACCAACAACCTGCGGCATACAGCCCACGTACTGGTTTAATGTATTCACCACTTAACCATGTATGTATGACATACGAGCCAGTGGAATCTAAATACGTGGCTGGCCAACCATGGGTGGGTGCTACATTAACGATGTTTGCTGGTCCTGACGGCGTAATGGGTGGCTTCGGCGCTTACGATCCAATGACCAACAAAAAAGTATGGTACAACAAAGAGAAATTCTCAGCTTGGGGCGGTGTATTGACTACTGCAACTGATTTGGTGTTCTACGGTACTTTAGATCGTTGGTTCAAAGCGGTTGATGCACAATCAGGTAAAGAACTTTGGAAATTCCAAGTAGGTTCTGGCGTGATTGGTAATGCATTTACCTACGGCAACAAAGGCAAACAATACGTGGGTGTATTCTCAGGCATTGGTGGCTGGGCTGGTGTTGCGATGAACCTTGGTATGACTAACGACACAGACGCACTTGGTGCTGCTGGTGGTTATAAAGAGTTAACCAAATACAATGCTGCTCCTGGCGGCGGCGGTCTAAACGTGTTCAGCTTGTAATTTTAAGGCTGTTATAACGCTCAAAACACCCCACTTTGGTGGGGTGTTTTTTTGCCTGAACATATGGCTATGTGTTTATTGTGGCTATGTGTTTATTGTTTTGGCTGCTTAAAAACGTAGAATAAATTGGGTTCACTCATAATATAAATGCTTTTATCTGGCCCAACGGCAATACCCTCTGCTTGCGGCACATGCGCTTTAAGGCCATGAAAGCCTTTCCATAGTGCCAACGCGCTTAGCGCTTTACCATCTTCGTCATACTCTTTAATTAATCTAGATTCATCACTTAAAAGCAATAAGTGCCCTGTTTCACTATGAAAGGTGACAGAAGACAAATCGCGCATTGCCCATTTAATCGCTTTATCAAACGCCTCTATTTTTTTGATTTGAATATTGAGTGGCTTGGATAAATCCGCATTAAAAAATCCCGTGACTGACATGATATATTTCGGGTCGCGCTCTTTCACAACCAATAATCGGTTATTGACATCATCCCAAGACACCCCTTCAAAATTCTTATTTCCAGCAGCGTTAATACCAAGATTGATCTTAGGTGCGTTTGTGATATCAATTACCGTGGCATCATCCTCCAGCTCAATCTCTACCAGACGATTGTCACGCTCGTCAGCGATGACATAGCGATATCCTTCAACGTAAGTGATGCCTTCCATATCTTCGGCACCTACAACCGCTACCTCACGAATGATGTTGCCTTGTAAATCAAACTCGATAATTTTCGATTCTTTATTCAATACAGTGAATAAGGTATTACGTTTGTCGTTAAAAGTAAGACCCGATGCGTTCTCTAGTGCTTCCAGTGGCAAACCATCTATTGCGACTTGATAATGACGCATGTGAAATCCATTGTCATCGGTATTCGTGTGATAGTAGTTGTGCCATGCGTACCATCCCAGTGCTTCTAGTCGAAAGTAATAAATCAGCGCGGCCAACACAGACAGCAGGATAATGGTCCAACTCAGAATTTTCGGTAGTTTGAATATAATTTTCATTAGCTATTTTTAGCGGCGAAAGTATTGATATTTTATGATTGTTTGCGGGCTTTAAGGCAAAACCAAATTTAGGATTATGCGATACAGCCGAAGTTCAACTATTGAAGTGACGTTGAGTGACTAGCGATAGGTTCTTGAGTTAGGAATGCTCTGGTTTTGGTGAGTGGTTGAATCAGTGTGAGCGCACTATTGCAGAACGCCAATAATAAAAAAGCCCAGTATAGACTGGGCTTTTGTTCAGGCAATTAAACCTTATTTGTTCATTACGTACATTGTTACTTCGAAACCGAAACGCATTTCTGTAGCTGCTGGTGTTGTCCACATAATAATCTCCTTAGTTGTTTAAACACATCAACATTGATGTATCTGTATGACTCACACTATACCTACAGGTTTTAAAATCGGCCTATGTGCTTGACGTATTGTGGCCTCATGATTTTACGTAAAAGACCTACTGTATTTTTCAGGCTGCATTACTTCAGCGTTCTTAATTTAGAGGCCACATAAGACGCAGCGGCTGTTCTGGTCTCTACCCCCAACTTGGTAAATACATGCTCTAAATGCTTATTCACGGTTCTGGGGCTGGTACCTAAGATGTCGCCAATATCACGATTGGTTTTACCTTTAATCGCCCAGTACAACACTTCTGACTCACGCTTAGTAAGCCCAAATGTTGTAGTCAACGCTTGTATCTGTGCCTCGTCAGACTCTTCATTAAGCAAAATAATCCACTGTTCATCACTACTGTCGTCAGCAAGGCTCAAAGTAAGCCGGCTAGACCCTTTGATGATGTTGAGTGCTTGTGTATTGGCAAGCGATGTTTGTTGCATGTTTTGCAGCCAGTTGAGGATAGGTTCTGGCGTGGCATCCACTGAGTGTAGGCCACTTTCATAAAAATAGCGTTGCATCCATTGTCTAGCCAACGGGCTTTGCCAGACCACTTTGCCATCATTTGGCGTGATTGCAATCGCCGCTTGACCAAAGGCATCTAGCGCACTACGCGCTTGGTTCATTAGCTTAGCCGTTTGCAAATGCGAGGCAATTCTTGCCAATACCTCTTTTGGACGTATTGGCTTAGTCACGTAATCGACACCACCCGCTTCAAAACCTGCGGCCACATGCTCCGCTTCGGTGAGCCCTGTCATAAAAATCACGGGGATATGCCGTGTCAGCGTATTGGCTTTTAATTGACGACATGTTTCAAAGCCGTCCATCTCTGGCATCACGGCATCTAGCAAGATCATATTAGGTTGCGCATCACGCGCACGGGCTAACGCCGTTTGACCACTATTGGCCACCAAAACCATGTACCCAGACTCATCTAATGCGTCATGCAAATAAGCAAGGTTATCCAGTACGTCATCTACGATGAGTATGGAAGGCAATGTACTGTTGATTGTTGCGTTCATCGTTTTACGTCTTCAATATACTTTTTAACAGCATCTAATTTAAATTGACTGACCAGTTGTTTCATTAGCGTTGTAAATGCCTGAAATTGCGGATTACCCTGCTGAATTTCATCTAACTTTTGATGGATTCCTTTGACATACCCCAAGTTCACCAAAGACAAAATGTCTTGCAAATGGTGTTGATCAGGCACATGAATATCTGTCGACATAGGCACGTCTAGGGCTGGTTTTAGCGCCATGCGTGCATCAGGGGATTCCTTAATCCAGTCGATGGCTAATCGCTGTCCTATCCAATCTAACAAATCTTCAACATTCACTGGCTTCACCATAAAGTCTTGGCTTTCAATCCCCGCTGCATTTTCTAAATTTTTATCATAAGCATTGGCAGACACAATCGCAATTGGGATATCTGAATGATGCACTTTGCGAATGATATAAGACGCTTCCCAGCCATCCATCATGGGCATGGCCAAGTCCATCAAAATCACATCCGGTTTAAAATGCGGATATTTATCCACGCATTCTTTGCCTGTGGCCGCCTCGGCTACTTCAAACCCTAGCGGCACCAAGATATTCATCACCAGTTCGCGGTCGACCTGTTCATTATCGACGACCAACACCTTACGACGACGACCATGATAACCGATACGTTTACGATATACAGCAGGTTCCACTTCCACATCTTGTCTAATTTGCGATAAGAATAAGCGAATTTCAAAAGACGTGCCTTCGCCTTGCGCGCTCTTAAAGTGAATTTCACCACCCATTAATTCGGTGAGCAATTTACTGATGGTTAAGCCCAATCCTGTTCCACCTATATTAATTTGGTCAGCGGCACTGCCACGCTCAAATGGCTCAAATATCTTTTGATATTCCGAAGGCTTGATGCCAGGACCAGTGTCTTGAATTTCAATACGCGCAATTTCACGCGCATAACTTACACGGAAAGTAATGCCACCTTCTTTGGTAAACTTGACTGCATTGCCCAAAATATTAATCAGAATTTGCGTTAATCGTTTTTGATCGGCACGCACCAATGCAGGTAATTCACCACGTTGTTCAAACTTAAAGTACAAGCCTTTGTTACGTGCTTGCAGTTCAAACATACTGACGATTTGTTGTATAAATTCTGGAAATTTCAGTGGCTTACTGTCAAACGTCAGTTTGCCGCTTTCGATACGTGCAATGTCTAAAGTCCCTTCAATCAGCGATAGTAAGTGCTCACCACTACGGCTGATTACACGGATTGCCTGACGACGATTTTCAGGAATTGAAGCGTCATTATCCAATAATTGTGCATATCCCAAAATACTATTCAAAGGTGTGCGTAACTCGTGGCTGATACCAGTGATATAGCGACTTTTAGCTTTGTTGGCTTGCTCCGCTAAATGACGGGCTAGTTGCAACTCGGTATCGGTTTGTTTGTGTAAATCAATCTCGCGCAACAATAAACCCGTCTGACGATTTGATTCTTCCTGCGCCACGCGCCTACTTTCGGTAGTGAGCACTAACCACCAGGCCACGATGCCACTGGCAAACACCAAGGCAGCAAAAACTTTAAGATAGCCTGAACGCAGTTGCGGCAATAGTTCAGAGGCTGCGTTTTCTAACACAATGGTTTCATGAAAGTAAATCAAACCCAACACTGCGCCAAAGAAGCCCAAGGCGATCGTCATCAATAGTAGATAGTGCGCTACACCGCCTTTGATGTGTGGCCATAGACTTTTAGGCAATATAAACTTATTCACGTTGATCCACTGCTGAGAGAGCTTGGCATGTGGTTTACAGGCATCGTTACAGCGGGCATCCAAGCAACAGCATAGTGAGCAAATCGCACCTTGGTAGGCTGGGCAATGTGCAATATCATCGGTTTCATATTCACGTTCACACACCACACACTTTTGCATACGCTTGTTAGCAGGAAACACAAAGGGTTTACGTGCAATGTAATAGCGCCCTTTCGTGTACCAAGCGATTAGCGGTGAAGTGATCAGCGCAGTACCTAAGGCAATAAATGTTGAGAATGATGAAAGTGTGTCGCCAAATAAACCTGAAAACGCGGCAACAGAGACTGCTGAAGCCAAGAACATGGTGCCCACTCCAACTGGGTTGATATCAAACAAGTATGCTCGCCTAAACTCAATGCCTTTAGGGCTCAAGCCCAACGGTTTATTAATCACGAGATCAGCGACCACTGCCGCAATCCAAGCAATGGCAATGTTGGAGTACAAGCCTAATACTTGCTCCAACGCTTTAAATACGTCTAATTCCATCAGCATGATGGCAATGATGGCATTGAACACCACCCAGACTACGCGGCCAGGGTGGCTGTGGGTGAGCCTTGCAAAAAAATTGGACCATGCCAATGAACCAGCATAAGCGTTAGTCATATTGACTTTAATTTGTGACACCACCACAAACAAGGCAGTCACTGCTAACGCTACGTCATACGAGTTAAACGCATAGTTAAACCCAACAAGATACATGTGTGTGGGGTTTACAGCAGATTCGAACGACATATCACTTTGTATCACTAGGTAAGCTAGCAACACTCCTCCCAGCATTTTGAGCATACCCAAGAAAACCCAGCCTGGGCCAGCCATGAGCACACCGAAATTCCAACGCCAACGATTCTGCTCTGTTTTTTCTGGCATGAAACGTAAAAAGTCGACCTGCTCACCAATTTGGGGAATGAGCGCTACACCCACTGCCGTAGCCGCACCAAACATGTGCAAATTAAACTCGCCCGCTTGACCAGAGATACCCGCGAAGGTACTCAGCTTAGAGAGGATAGTAGGGTCATGATGCAGAATGGCGATGAATGGCGTAAACATTAAGATTAGCCAAATGGGCTGCGTAATCATCTGAATACGGCTGATCAAAGTGATTCCATGCGTGACTAAGGGTATCACCACTAGCGCGCTGACCAAGTAGCCAATATAGAGCGGCATCTGAAAATACAACTCAAGGGCGTACGCCATAATGGCGGCCTCGAGCGCGAATAAAATGAATGTAAATGAGGCGTAGATAAACGAGGTGATGGTGGAACCAATATAGCCGAAGCTAGCGCCACGCGTGAGTAAATCCATATCCAGACCGTATTTAGCCGCATAAAAACTAATAGGCAAGCCAGTAAGAAAAATGATGGCACCAACCGCTAAAATCGCCCAAAATGCATTGATAAAGCCATAATTAACAGCGATTGTGCCGCCAATTGCTTCTAATACCAAAAATGAGATTGCACCTAAAGCGGTGTTGGAGACACGTAAAATGGACCATTTACGGAAGGAACGGGGGGTGAATCGCAGTGCGTAATCTTCTATCGACTCGTTGGCAACCCACGTATTGTAATCACGACGTATTTTAACAATACGTTGCGTAGGCTCTACTTGCTCAGCAGCATTCGCGGTGAGTTCTGCGGTCGACAATCGTATTCCCCATGAGTTAGAAGTTGCTTGGTGCTTTTATTTAAGCAATATCTATTCCTTGGCTCAAACTTCGATTGGTTTGAGCCAGCGACATCTTAATCAATGCGAGAATCTTGATATGTACGTTAAATGACGTATATCTCCATTGCAGAAAAAAACAAAGTTTTTTTACTGAATACTCAACAATACGCTTGCACCAAAGCCAAGCATGATACCTGCTAACAGCGACTGTGACCATTGGATTAACTTGTGCTGCTGTTTGCCTAAGCCATAGCCGATGGCATGCAATAAGGCTGTTGCTATCAACATGCCAATAAGCGGGCTCGCATTGGCTTGCCAAGACCCTAAGTTGAGCTCTACGCCATGCGCTATGCCATGCATGACCGCAAACAAGGCGGTACATAATAATTGCAGGGCACGTGACATAGGCAAATGCAACATTAATAAAAAGCCCAATGCCATGAGGCTAGCTGCAATGGCTGTTTCAACACCATTGAATGTCATACCAACTAAGCCAAACATTGCGCCTATGGTCATTGCAGCTAAAAACATCAATGGCAATTGCCAGCGCGCTTTGCCCCCTGATTTTGCTGCCCATACACCCACAGCCAACATCACCAATAGATGATCCCAACCCATTAGTGGGTGCATAAAGCCAGACATAAAGCCAATTTCAACACCATGACCTGGATGTGCATAAGCCAAAGTGCTTAGTAGACTGGTTGCAATACCTATTAATATACTTTTTTTCATTGAATCTTCTCCGACAGAATTAATTTAGCTAAGTCTTATAACTGCCACCTAATAAATGAGCGAGCGGGGAAAGTGCAAGGCGCACGGAACGGAGAAACCGGAATGTACATATTAGTACATGAGGATTTCGAGTACCGCGCAAGACAGCAATTTGCCCGTACAGCCATTTATTTAAAGCATTAAACCTTGTTTTTCAATAAACGAGACAATCTCTTCCAACCCCTGATCAATTTTGAGGTTGGTAAAAATAAACGGCCGCTCGCCGCGCATGCGTTTTGCATCAACGGCCATTACCTCTAGCGAGGCGCCCACCATGGGGGCTAAATCAATTTTATTAATCACTAATAAATCGGATTTAGTGATACCAGGACCACCTTTGCGCGGTATTTTTTCGCCGGCGGCCACATCAATCACATAAATGGTGAGATCGGACAGCTCGGGACTAAAGGTAGCCGCCAAGTTATCCCCGCCACTTTCTACAAACACAATATCGAGCGTTTTAAAGCGTTTACTTAATTGGTTTACCGCCTCAAGATTCATCGAGGCATCTTCACGAATGGCAGTGTGTGGGCAGCCACCTGTTTCAACACCAATAATGCGCTCTGCCGTTAAGGCTTCATTGCGCGTTAAAAAATCGGCGTCTTCTTTGGTAAAAATATCGTTAGTGACCACAGCAATATTGTAAACATCGCGTAAACGTTTACACAAAGCTAACGTTAGCGCAGTTTTGCCTGAGCCGACAGGGCCGCCGATACCAACGCGCAGTGGTTCTTTAAACTGTTCGACTTCTGGCGTGGGTGTTGCAAATTGGGTATGTATTTTCATGATCTAAATAGCCGACTATATTGGGTTTCATGTAAGCACCCAGCAATGCTGAGTAGCGGGTTAAAGTTACTGATTTCATCATCATGCAATGACATGGCATTACTCACGACATCGGGCAGCGTTTCACCCAGTGCAAATAATACTTTTTGTCCTGCCACTTGCCCCAAAGGCACAGATTTCATGGCAGCGCTGGCTTGGTTTTCTAACCAACCCCAAGCATAACCCTGCAGCATATCATGCGCGGGGATTTGCCAATGCTGCGCCACGGCCGCATAAATGGTAGGGAATGCAGGGGTTTGCAGTTGATTGATATTTACCAACAAACCCTCTGGCAGTTCTTTTAAATCATTGAGCAAACGCACCAAGGAATAACCCATTTGCTTGGTTTCAGCCAGCGCTTCTGAGGTATCGCGGCCCGCTTGATAAAACGCATCCCACGTTTGCACAGCGGCTAAATCCTCTTGCTGCCAAGCAAGGTACAAACGATGCAACACAGGCAACTCAAAATTGGCTTGGTAGATGTGCAATACATCTCCTATCCAAGTTTTTGCGCTATTTAAATCATGCACATCACCGCATTCTATCGCCCACTCCAAACCTTGCGAATAGCTATAAGCACCCACTGGCAGCATGGGGCTCGCCAGTTGAAGCAATCGACTGAGTGCTAAGCTATTCGCCATGGGTTTGCCTTGCTTTATTTTGTAAGTAAGGCGGCCGTAAATTGGCAGTGGCTTCTTCGTCATGTCCGTGCCGGTGGCCACCGCCATAGGCGCCCGCTTCTGGTTCAAAGGGTGCAAATGTTTCAGCCACTTGCATACCCAAACCTAACAGCATGTCTTTGAGCACATAATCTTGCTCTAGACGCAACCAACCATCGCCAATTTGTAAGGGTACATGGCGATTGCCAAGGTGATAAGCGGCGCACATAAGCTCACGCAAACTGGGTGCAATGACGTTATACACAGGCTCTTGCGCGGCGAGTACTTGAATCACCTTGCCACATTCAGATTTAAGCAAATCACCACCACGCAAAATGATGCCCCGCGTTAAAAACAAAGCGGCCTCTTGGCCCGATGCCAATTTGACGCGTAAACGACTTTTTTGACGTTTATCAAACGGCAACTCCAGAGTGTCGTCAATATGACCTGCGACTGCAATGCGTTCAGTTAAGTGAATCATTTATAAACTGTTCCTTTAACATCCATCACCTATCAATGTGCGAGCGGGATAAAGTGCAAGGCGTACGGAACGCAGAAACCGGAATGTACATGTCAGTACATGAGGATTTCGAGTACCGCACCACGCAGCAATTTGCCCGCACAGCCATTGATTAAAATAAAAAGTAACGCTGCGCCATCGGCAGCACTGTCGCTGGTTCGCACACTAAGTCCATGCCATCCGCCAATACACGATAGGTTTCTGGGTCCACATCAATCGTTGGCATCCAGCCGTTATGAATCATGTCTTTCTTTTTCACATGGCGCGTACCACTAATCGCCACTAATGGTTTTTGCAAACCAAGGGCTGCTATTTCAGGATTTTTCAATGCTGCTTGCGAAACAAACGTGACCGCTGTTTTCAAGCCTCCAGCATAAGAACCAAACATAGGGCGATAATGTACAGGTTGCGGTGTGGGAATAGAAGCATTAGGGTCGCCCATTGCAGCCGCAGCAATCATGCCGCCTTTTACAATAGTAGAGGGTTTGACGCCAAAAAAAGCAGGACGCCAAATGACTAAATCAGCCATTTTCCCAACCTCAATTGAGCCCACGGTGTGCGCGATGCCATGGGTAAGCGCTGGGTTAATGGTGTATTTGGCTATATAGCGTTTGATTCTAAAGTTGTCGTTGCGCTCGGAATCTTCTTTGAGCGGGCCTCGCTGTACCTTCATTTTATGCGCCGTTTGCCATGTGCGAATGATCACCTCGCCCACACGCCCCATGGCTTGTGAGTCTGACGACATCATGGAGAATGCGCCTAAGTCATGCAGAATATCCTCAGCGGCAATGGTCTCGCGACGGATACGGCTCTCGGCAAAGGCAATGTCTTCGGCAATGGAAGGGTCTAAGTGATGGCATACCATGAGCATATCCAAATGCTCATCTATCGTATTTACCGTAAAGGGGCGTGTTGGGTTGGTAGACGACGGCAACACGTTGGCATAGCCAGCAGCTTTAATAATATCTGGCGCATGGCCACCACCTGCCCCCTCTGTGTGGAAGGTATGTATGGTGCGGTCTTTAAACGCACCAATGGTGGTTTCTACAAAACCAGATTCATTCAAAGTGTCAGAATGGATAGCCACTTGCACATCCATTTCTTCTGCTACGCTTAAGCAATTATCAATGGCTGCTGGCGTAGTGCCCCAATCCTCATGTAGCTTTAAGCCTATGGCACCCGCGGTGATTTGCTCACGCAAAGGCTCTGGCAGACTGGCATTGCCCTTGCCTAAAAAACCTAAGTTCATGGGAAATGCATCGGCCGCTTGTAACATGCGATGTATATGCCATGGACCAGGCGTGCAAGTCGTAGCAAAGGTACCCGTGGCAGGGCCAGTGCCGCCACCTATCATGGTGGTCACGCCAGACATCAGCGCCTCTTCAATTTGTTGTGGGCAAATAAAGTGGATATGCGTATCAATGCCACCTGCAGTGACGATCATGCCTTCACCCGCAATAATTTCAGTGCCTGCACCAATGGCAATGGTAACGTCTGGCTGAATATCAGGGTTACCCGCTTTACCAATCGCAGAAATATAGCCAGCCTTGATGCCGATATCCGCTTTGACAATCCCCCAGTGGTCGATAATTAAAGCATTGGTAATCACGGTATCGGCCACTTCGGCAGACACTTTTTGACCTTGACCCATGCCATCGCGAATCACTTTGCCACCACCGAATTTCACCTCTTCGCCGTACACGGTGTAGTCTTTTTCTACCTCTACCCAAAGCTCAGTATCGGCAAGGCGCACTCTGTCACCCACGGTAGGGCCGAACATTTCGGCATAA
The DNA here is from genome assembly GCA_030696695.1 of Methylophilus sp. Classification (GTDB taxonomy): domain Bacteria; phylum Pseudomonadota; class Gammaproteobacteria; order Burkholderiales; family Methylophilaceae; genus Methylophilus. The sequence continues at coordinate 708,553 of JAUYRP010000034.1, read as the reverse complement.
GCTTGTTTATCAATCTTCAATGTCATAGTGCACCCATCACTCTGCCTGCAAACCCATATACTTTCCTATCACCCGCTAACGCCACTAATTCAACGGTGCGTGTTTGGCCAGGCTCAAATCGCACGGCGGTGCCTGCGGCAATATTTAAGCGAAAACCATAGGCTGATTGTCGATCAAAATCGAGTGCGTCATTGGTTTCAAAAAAATGATAATGTGAACCGACTTGAATCGGCCTATCGCCTTTATTGGCGACATTGAGGGTTACGGTTTGACGCCCCACATTGAGCAGGATATCGCCGCTGTCTATTTTCATTTCGCCAGGAATCATGAAGGACACCTCTTAAAAAGCAGATTGCGTTGTAATGCTGCGTTACTCATCAAAAACTTCTCCTTACATATCATGTATATGCCGCGTCCAATTTTTTGATTCGCGCCTTGCCTTCCTTAGCAATCTGCATTTTTAGAGGCGTCCAAGATTTTGTAACGAATCACTTACATGAGATAAGTGAATAAGCAAAATGGATGAAGTACGAGGCGTACAGCGCGCAATAGCCGAGACAGTACAATGAGTACGGCGAGGTTGTGAGCACTGCGCAACAAAGTAATTCACCATTTTCATTATTCAATTACTCATGGAATGGGGTGATGAACAGTGACAAGCTTAGTCCCATCCGGAAAAGTCGCTTCAATCTGAATATCTGGAATCATCTCGGCAATGCCCTCCATCACATCATCACGCGTTAATAATGTTGCGCCATAACTCATTAGCTCGGCAACGGTTCTGCCGTCGCGCGCACCTTCCATAATGGCAGCTGAAATATAGGCAATCGTTTCGGGATAATTTAACTTCAATCCACGTGCTTTGCGGCGCTCTGCCAACAAGCCTGCAGTGAAAATCAATAATTTGTCTTTTTCTCTAGGGGTGAGTTCCATCTAATGTATCTCGCGCTTTGTATTGGTTATGTGTTCCAAATTCTTGGTCTTATAGCCTCGCGACCGCCGTACCAGGGCCTTAATATTTGCCACAACTGTTCAAAATACTGTTTAGCCGATTGCGCTGACTGCCCGACATAACGCACGGAAAACACTTCTGGCAATGCCGTGACACCATACTTTGCTTGCAAATCTAGTGCCACATTAGGCTGTACTGCTTTGCAGGCTTCAACGATTTCTGCAGGCACTGCACCAGCTACCACGGTAAAGCTTGCCGACACAGGGCTTCCAGCTAAACCTACGATAGATTGCATGCACCTGCTATTTGGACTGATTTTGCCTAACTCACGCCAAATCAGTTTGTTCTGCCGATAAATAGCAAGGTCTTGGTGCATATATCCAGTTTTCCAGCGCTCTTGCTGTGCTTGTCTACCAAAACAAATGATATCCCAACCAGCATATTTAGCACCTTCAGCCAAATCAATACGGGCAGAAAAATTCACCTGCGCACCATCAAACAATATATTTTCCTGAGGCAACCACTCAAAACAAGTATTTTCTGCCAATGAAAACGCCAAATGCTGACTGGCTGACTGGCCGTTGGCTTTATACCATTTACCAGCACCCGGTGTTGTCAACAAAGCGTGTGCGCTCGACTCAAGTGTTGTTTCTAGTGTGAGCGCGTCACCCCCCGCCACACCACCTGGCGGATGTACGACTACACCGTGACAAATCTCTGGACCCTCTGGATGCAAACTCTTTTGTAATACAAGAGGACCATGGTGTTTTTTGAATGCTAGAAAACTACGTGCAACTTTATATGCGTCTTGCTGATGCGCGACGTGCTGATGCGCAAATCGAAGTGCTAAATGGGCCACCCAATGCTGGGGAGGGGTGCCTAGCGTTTGGGTCACTTCATTTTTGATTTGCGCATCATCCATCGCCACATCATGCCACAAAATGTGGACTAATTTTTAAAGCCAAATACCTTTTCATTTACACAGACAAATAACCTTTAATTTTTGCTGCATCCACCTCACCACGTTTATCCTCATGAATAAACTTGCCCTTATCAATCACGATAATGCGATCCGCCACTTCCATGGTAAAACTTAGCACCTGCTCGGAAACAATAATCGTGATCTCGCGCATTTTGCGAATCTCATTCAATACGCGAGCAATGTCTTTAATAATCGAAGGTTGAATCCCCTCAGTAGGCTCATCCAACAACAACACTTTTGGATTGGTGACTAATGCGCGCGCAATAGCCAACTGCTGCTGCTGCCCACCTGATAAATTCCCGCCCTTGCGTTTACGCATGTCATACAACACAGGGAATAGTGCATAAATATCCTCTGGAATTTCACGGGTTTTCGATTTTTCCAAGCCCGTTTCAATATTTTCTTGCACGGTCATACTGGGGAAAATCATACGGCCTTGTGGCACATACGCTAGACCTTTCGCCACGCGTTGATAGGTGTCAGCGCCTTGTAAGCTTTCACCATCCACCATGGCCTTGGTGGATTTGCTCGGCAAAATGCCCATCAACGATTTAAACAAGGTGGTTTTACCCATGCCGTTACGGCCCATGATGGCGAGTGTTTCATTTTTGTTGGCAGTAATATTTAAGCCATGAATGACTTGGCTTTGGCCATAGCTGACTTGCAAATTTTCAATTTCAAACATGCGGTTCTCCTAATGACCTACTAATTAATGGCCTAAATAAACTTCAATGACTTTTTCATCTTCTTGCACTTTGTCCATAGAGCCTTCGGCCAAAATTTTGCCTTGGTGCAATACAGTCACTTTATGCGCAATCTTTTTCACAAACTCCATGTCATGCTCAATGACTAGCACAGAACGGTTGTTACAAATTTTATTGAGTAGCTCTGCTGTTTGGTCGCGCTCTTTTGCACTCATGCCTGCTACTGGCTCATCTAACATCAGCAGTTCTGGGTCTTGCATCAGCAACATGCCGATTTCTAACCATTGTTTTTGCCCATGGCTGAGAAGTGCTGCTTCTAAGTCAAGCAAATCGCTGAGCATAATTTCTTCAGCCACTTTGCGCACTTGGGCTTCTACCTCGGCCGTGCGCTTAAATGTCAGGCTACCAAACACGCCACGACCTTTGGGGTAAGACACCTCTAAGTTTTGGTACACCGACAAATTTTCATAAATAGAAGGGGTTTGGAATTTACGGCCCACACCTTCGCGCACAATTTCATGCTCGGAGAGTTTAGTCAGCTCTTTATTCATGAACTTGATAGAACCTGAGGTGGATTTAGTTTTTCCGCAAATCAAATCCAGCACTGTGGTTTTGCCTGCACCGTTTGGCCCAATCACCACACGCAACTCGTTTTTATCGATATACATAGTCAGGTTGTCTACTGCTTTAAAGCCATCGAAGGACACCGTTAAGTCTTCAATCGACAATACAAAGTCTGTATTACTCATGCTTTTGCTCCCTTCATATTGGCCACTTTGGCAGGTTTCTCTTTTTTAGCTACAGCGGCTTCGGCAGTGTCTTTGGCTGCTGAAAGCGTAGGCTCAAATCTTTCTGGCTCTGGCGTATCGTCATAAAACCGTTTCATAAACTTGAGTTTTCTTGCATGTTGATCCCACAAACCAGCCAAACCGTTCGGGAAGAACATCACTACCGCCATAAACAAACCACCCATCAAGAACAACCATAACTCTGGGTATGTTTCTGAGAAGAAAGTTTTGCCGTAATTCACTAGCAATGTGCCATATACGGCACCAATCAAGGATATACGCCCACCCACTGCACAGAAAATCACCATTTCAATAGAAGGCACAATACCTACGAATGAAGGCGACATGAAGCCAACTTGCAAGGTAAACATGGCCCCACCGATGGCTGAAATCATGGCCGCCACACAGAAGATAAAGATTTTGAAATCAGACACATCGTAACCAGAGAAACGTACACGCTCTTCTTTGTCACGCATCGCTAACAACAACATGCCAAACTTACTGGTGAGGATATATCTTGAGAGCAAGATGCAACCAAATAACAAGATGCCGTTGACATAGTACAAGATGTATTTTGCGCTATCGGTACGCGTATCCCAACCCAACATGGTTTTGAGGTCGGTAATGCCGTTTACACCACCAGTTAACCCTTGTTGCCCAACAATCAAGATACTTAAAATCAAGGCAATGGCTTGGGTAATGATGGCAAAGTACACACCACCCACACGACGTTTAAACATGGCAAAGCCAATAATGTAAGCGAATAAAGCAGGTATGATTAGAATGGCTGCGATGGTCAAGGGTAAACTATTGAACGGCTCCCAAAACCAGGGCAATTCTGTCAATTGGTTCCAGTCCATAAAATCTGGAATCCCTGGTGTGGTTTGGATTTTGGTACTGACGGGGTCAGATGCTTCTAACTTCATGAACATGGCCATGCCGTAACCGCCTAAGCCAAAGAAGATACCTTGACCCAAACTTAAGATACCGCCATTGCCCCACAGTAAAACCAAACTCACTGCCACAAAGGCGTATGTCAGATATTTACCCACTAAATTTAACCTAAAAATATCAACACCAAGTGGCAAGAGAATAAAGATGACTGCAGCGAGCACAGCTAAGCCCAGCACCCCTTTCTTACCTCCCAGCAGCTCACTTGAATTTAACTTACTTAATATGGCATTCATTTCTGTTCTCCTCAACTACATCAAAATCCATGTTTGTACAAAACTTGGTCAAACAAAATGTTCGGTACTGATCACGCCGCGATGAATCATGCGGCCTATTTACGCAGTTTCGAAGCAAACAAACCTTCTGGCTTCATCATCAAGATCCCCACAATCACGAGCAATGTAGATACCTTACCCATAGAGCTGGTCATGAAGAATTGCAAGATAGATTGTGCTTGGGCAATACCGAAGGCTGAGGCAATCGTACCCATCAAGCTGGCTGCACCACCAAACACCACCACCATGAAGCTGTCCACGATGTACAAGGTACCTGTGGTTGGGCCAGTAGAAGCAATCGTAGTAAAGGCAGCACCAGCAATACCAGCAATGCCGCAACCAAGCGCAAACGTCATACGGTCAACTTTGGCAGTGTTAATACCTACAGCACCTGCCATCACACGGTTTTGTACGGTGGCACGCACACGCAAACCCCAACGTGAACGGTACATAAACAAGTACACACCCGCTGTCACAATAATGGCTAAGAACATCACAAATACGCCATTGATCGGAATATCAATGTCTGGGGTTGGTTTGAAAGAACCCAACATCCACTCTGGTAATTCTGCACTGACTTCTTTGGCGCCAAATGTAGAACGGAAAATTTGTTGCATCACCAAACTTAAGCCCCAAGTCGCTAATAGCGTATCTAAAGGACGTTTGTATAGATGCCGAATCATAATGAATTCAATGAAATACCCTACTGCAAACGCGAGCATGAACGCGATGAGTATGGCAAAGATAAAGTAGTAATTCACAAACCCATAATTGGCTGCCAATTTAGAGATCATCACCGTGGTATAGGCACCAATTGCCATAAACTCACCGTGCGCCATATTAATTACACCCATTTGCCCGAAAATAATTGCGAGACCAAGTGCCATGAGGAGCAACACTGTAAACATGCTCAGGCCAGAAAAGCCCTGCATCACCACAATATTGCCAATTTCCGCCATCGAATAATCAAACATATCGGCCTCCTACTTAAAACCTACTAATGAAATAAACCTACTACTTACGTTTTCCTGCAGATTGCGGCAACCTGATTTCAGACTGCCGCATCTTGAATCGCTACACTAATGCGTGCGCCCAGTGAAACCAACCTGGGTCACGCATCAGACAACTATTGATAACCTTTTGGGAATGGATCAGGTTTGATGTAATCTGAGGTATAAACAACATCAGCTTGACCATCTTTACGCCATTTACCCACACGTAGCTTGGTGGTTAAGTGGTGGTTAGCTTCAACCGTCACAGGACCTTCTGGCGCATCTTTAAATACATAGCCTGGCAATGCTGCTTGTACTTTATCTACGTCAAAGCTACCTGCACGCTCAACTGCTGCTTTGTATAACCATGGGCCTAAATAAGCAGCTTGTGTTACATCACCAATCACAGCATCTTTACCCCAACGTTTTTTGAATGCTTCTACAAATTTAACGTTCTCTGGGTTAGTTTGAGATTGGAAGTATTTCATTGCTGAATAGAAACCAGCTAAGTTTTCACCGCCAATACCTAACACTTCATCCTCTGTTACTGAAATAGTCAGCATGGTTTGTTTAGCTGAATTTAAACCTGCAGCATTTAACTGTTTAAACCAAGCAACGTTTGAACCACCCACTACCGCAGCGTAAATCACATCTGGTTTTTTCAGTTTGATTTTGTTAATCACAGAACCAAATTGTGTGTCACCCAACGCAATGTACTCTTCACCTACCACAGTGCCTTTTAAGTTACGCTCAATGTGTTTACGCGCAATTTTCATCGAAGTACGTGGCCAGATGTAGTCAGAACCAATCAAGTAGAAAGTTTTAGCTTTCTTCTCTTTGGCAATCCAATCTAAACCTGCCAAAATTTGTTGTGTCGCTTCTTGGCCTGTATAGAACACGTTTTTAGATTGCTCTAAACCTTCATAGAATGTTGGGTAGAACAATAAGCCATTTTCTTTTTCAAACACTGGCAATGCCGCTTTACGTGAAGCTGATGTCCAGCAACCCATCACAGCAGCCACTTTGTCTTTTACCAACAGCTTTTTAGATTTCTCAGCAAATGTTGGCCAGTCTGAAGCGCCATCTTCTTGAATCACTTCAATTTTGCGGCCCAAAATACCACCCATAGCATTGATTTGCTCAATCGCCAATTTCTCAGCTTGGATAGAACCTGTTTCACTGATCGCCATCGTGCCTGTCGCTGAATGCAAGATACCTACTTTGACTGTGGTATCGGTCACAGCTAAGCCTGTGGTGTTCACTTTAGCGGTTGGGAAATCCGCTGCTAAAGCATGGGTAGAAATCACACCCACTGCCAGTAGCGCGCCTACTAATGCGCCACTCGCTTTCATAAAACTGCGTCTATTAAAGGTACTCATTGCTGTGTCTCCTAGTTAAAAATCAAAAAATCAAAAAAACTAAACTAACTTCTACTTAATTTGCTGCTACTGCATTCGCCTTGCTGAATACTTGGCTGAGTGATACTTATCTAGTGGCCAAGCATCCAAGGTCTAGCGGTTTTTTTGGTTTGCACTTGCAACGCAGCTTTGCCTGTATCTTGGTTCACTTTTGTCGTGGTTTTACAGGTGTGTGATCCTGTGCAACCACAGCTAGAGCGTCGACCAACTTTAGGATCATGTGCAGATTTTTCATTCCGTTCATGCGCCTCACGTTGCTGCTTGCCCATGATGGCTAAGCGTGGCACTGACATAATGCGTGGACTCTCTGCGCCACACTCTTGGCAAAAAGCGGGTTCACTGCATTCACTCATTCTGCGTAGCGCACTAAATACACCGCAGCTGTCACATTCATATTCATACATGGGCATTTGCAAACTCCTTAACTTGTTTTGGCGGTATCAATGCCTTGTTTCACCATGATTTTTGGTCCATCTGCGTTCGGCTTCATATCGAAATCGAAAATCTCAGTCGGTAACCATAACGTTGCACAAGCGTTAGGAATATCGACAATGCCGCTGATATGTCCTTCCACAGGTGCCGTGCCTAAAATCGAAAGTGCTTGGGCGCCGGTATAGCCAAATTTCTTCATGTACTCAATGGCATTCAAACAAGCTTGGCGATACGCAACATGCACATCTAAGTAATGTTGCTTACCTTGCTCATCCACAGAAATACCTTCAAAGATGATGTAATCGCGATAGGTCGGTGTGAGCACGCTAGGCTGGAAAATTGGGTTTTTAATGGCGTACTTTTTCACGCCGTCTTTGATGAGGCTGACTTTGATATCCAAATAACCGGCCATCTCAATCGCACCACAGAAAGTAATTTCGCCATCGCCTTGTGAGAAGTGCAGGTCACCCATCGAGAGACCGCCATCTTTCACATACACAGGGAAATAAATCTTAGAGCCTTTAGTGAGATTTTTAATGTCGCAGTTACCTCCGTGGTCACGTGGTGGCACTGTACGCGCACCTTCTGCTGCCGCTTTTTTGGCAGCATCACCACTTAACTTACCCATCACTGCAGATTGCGGGTTTGGTGGTAATGCCAATGCAGGTACACGGTCTGGATCAGTCGCGATCAATTCCGCTTCACGGGTATTCCACTTTTCCAACAGTTCTTTAGATGGCAAGCAACCAATTAAACCTGGGTGCATAATGCCGGCAAATTTCACATTTGGCACATGACGTGAGCTCGTGTAAATACCATGAAAATCCCAAATCGATTTACGTGCTTCTGGATAATGGTCGACTAAAAAGCCGCCGCCATTTTCTTTGGCAAAAATACCGTTGAAACCCCATTGGCTGTCTTCAAACGTGCCTACATCTAAAATATCTACCACCATTAAATCGCCTGGTTCAGCACCTTCTACACCGATTGGGCCACTTAAATAATGCACTTGCGTTAGATCGACATCACGAACGTCGTTAGCACTGTCGTTGTTGCCAATTTGGCCACCAGTCCAGTCCATACATTCCACACGAAATTCATCGCCTGGTTTGACCATCGCCACCATCGGCAAATCTGGATGCCAGCGGTTATGAATCTGGCCATCTTGCTCCCATGGTTTTTTGTCTAAATCTAACTTGACGATTGTTTTCATCTCACTATCTCCTTATTTAAGAACACGCTGGCAAATGCGTTAGAACTGCATTTGTAGGGAAATTAAAATGGCATCCGTATCACTTGCATTCGTTACATCAGTTTTTTGATATTCAGCTGAAATCAACGCGTTGTAAGGCGCGATCACATAATTCACGCCAAAATCCGTACGTTTGGTTTTGATGTTGTTATCCGCATCGAACTCTTGATGACGAACAAACGGCATGAACTTGCCCCAGCCCACTGGAGTATCAAACAAATAGCCTGCGCCCACGTAATACGCATCACCTTCTTCAGCTAAGAAGACTTTATCTGTGTCGTAGTCATAGTAAGCAGCCTCAAGAGAAAGCGTGCCAGGACCTACGTTTTTCTTTTCCATCAAGAAGTCAACGCTGTAAGAAGAGTAGTCGCCAATTGCTGTTGTGCTGATTGCACCATCCGTTTTTTGTCTACCCGCAATCCCAACCGTTAAAATGTCTTTGGCGCCAAAATAATTGCCTGTGCCGTAATAACCTGGCTCAGCATCCCAGAATGCAACTTGTACACGACCTGCATACATAAGCTTGTCATCAGCGCCAAGCGTTTGTGCTGCGGTGCTATTTTCGCGTTGATCTAATCTAGCACCACCCGCACCACTGAATCTAAAAATGTTGTCACCTTCAAACGCACCAAAGGACACTGCCAATTTGTCTTCTAAAAAGCTACCCACAAAAGCAACACCTTCATCACGACCAATCACGCCACCGTTCCAGCCATAGCGAGATGAAATATTGGCCCAGTAGCCACCGCCACCGCCTGAAGAGTAGTAAGGACCAGCCATATTGGCGCGATCACTTGGGGATAAGAAACGACCTGCCCAAATGGCAATTTCTGGTGTGAGTTGGAACTGTACGTTGGCATCGATGACTTCAATATTGCCCTCGCCACCGCCAGATCTTTCAGTATTCAACATCCCTTTAATGTATTTATTAAACGAACCAGATAAATACAAACGCGCACTGTTGAGTGAGAAATCATTTGAGCGGTCATCACCATTCGCTGCTGCATCTTCAACAGAGCTGTAACTCGTAATAAAACCAAAACCAACACTCACATATTTATCTTCACCAAACGTAATGGTGGCAGCCGCTTGTGAATTCGTCGCATAAATACTCAAACTTGCCACCACGGCAGACATGAGCACACTCGTCTTTAAAATTGCTTTCATTTCAACACTCCTCTAGAGTCGTAACAGTTGTGGATATCGGGCCAATACATCCAGATAAATGCGATGTCTTTGTCGTGGTGCTAGATTAGCGAGAGGGGGTGTTGAGTTAAATACGTCATATTGCGTAGTCGGTAATAGGTTAAGACGTTGTATATTGTGCTGACTGAAATTACCTATAATAGGAAAATTGTATTCATGGCTATTAACAATAAATTGATATTAATCATAGGGGTATCTATGTTCATATCAGCATGTGGTGAAATATCTTATAAGCGTGGTGCGTCAGTAAGAGATATTGAAAATGCGCATGCAGCATGCAGAGGTGTGTCTGAAGAAGACTTTTCTGCTTGCTTACAAAAACAGGGATGGGAAATTCAAAAGTTTGATGATAGCGAGCTGTTTGCAGAAGCATCCGTCACTGATAATCGCGGGATGCCGGCAGAAAAAACTAAATCATCAGAGGCTGAAATTGCTGAACAGGCAACGGGTGCATCACCATTTGTAATTGCAGAAGCCACGGAAAATAAGCATACGCCTAGCGCGGATACGCAAACACTAAAGGGAAAAATTACTGAAGATACTTCAGCTACAAACACCACAAATAACCCAGCGCCAGCTGGGAACACGACAGCTCATATAACAACCAAAGAGACTAAAGTCGCAAAAAAAACAGCACCTGTTGATCCGTTAAAAACGTATAAGATCAACTCTTGGTGGAAATTTGGCGGTACACCAGCCCATCTTAAAACAGACACAAATCAATGTGTGGCTGCGCTAGGTGAAGCACACCAACCAGATATGGCTACGCAAACATACACGCGTGGGTTAATTGAGTGTCTACACAAAAATGGCTGGAAAGCACTTAAACAATATGGCACTTAATCGTCCAAGCTTAATAACCAAAAGGCCCGTTAAGGGCCTTTGATTTGTAAACGACTATGAAGCGATTAGTGCTTTAAATTAACTCGCTTAAATTTAACCTGCCTGCTCTGCTGCTTGTGCAGAAAAGCGATAACCAGAACCACGTACTGTTTGAATTAGATCTTGGTGGTTTGAGGCCATCAATGCATTGCGTAAGCGACGAATGTGCACATCCACAGTGCGGTCTTCTACAAACACACGATCACCCCACACTTTATCCAGCAACTGCGTTCTGCTGTGTACACGCTCTGCGTTGCTCATAAAAAAGTGGAGCAGTCTAAATTCCGTTGGACCTAATGGAATATTCACGTTATTGCCAGTCACACGGTGCGTGGTTGGATCCAATGATAAACCAGCAATCTCAATCGGGTCATCCGTCATTTGTGGCGCACGACGTCTTAACACCGCTTTGATACGTGCATTCAACTCACGTGGGCTGAACGGTTTAGTCACGTAGTCATCTGCACCCACCTCTAAACCACGTACTTTATCGTATTCATCACCTCTGGCAGTGAGCATAATAATAGGAATTCCTTTGGTGAGATTGTCAGACTTTAAGCGTCTAGCATATTCAATCCCACTCATGCCAGGTAGCATCCAATCCAGCAAAATCAGGTCTGGTAGCGTTTCTCTCAGTAATTGTTGCGCATGTTCCGCACTCAGTGAACGCAACGCGTTATACCCTGCTTGTTTGATATTCAGTGCCAGTAACTCTTGAATCGCTGGCTCATCTTCTACGACCAATATATTTGCTGTCATTGCTTAAACCCTATTGTTTTTAAGTGTGCTCATTGTATGACCAAAATATGACAAATTCATGACAAATATTAAACGCCCATTATGCGCAAAATACAAAGGATAATTGCCAATTGTACGAATTTGTAACAATATGTTAACGACATAAGTCTTACAAAAAATAATGAGGGTCAGGGATGTCGGATTTTTTATCAAAAGAACATATCACCGCGGATGCAAGTTTCAATCGCTGGCTAGTACCGCCTGCCGCACTGGCAGTCCATTTGTCCATCGGCATGGCGTATGGTTTCAGTGTGTTTTGGAAACCTTTAGGCAATGCCTTACTCGATGCTGAGGGTAAACCGTTGGCTACGTGTGCTGCCGGCGCCTCGACATTTGCAGAAAAACTATCTGGCACGGGTAAAGCGCTCTTTGCCACAGATTGTAATTGGACCCAATTTGATTTGGGTTGGATGTACACCTTGTTTTTCGTATTACTCGGGTGCTCGGCAGCCTTGTGGGGCGGCTGGCTAGAACGTGCAGGCCCTAGAAAAGCGGGATTGGTATCTACATTGTGTTGGTGCGGTGGTTTATTGCTCTCCGCTTATGGCGTCTATACCCATCAGCTCTGGCTCATGTGGCTAGGCAGTGGCGTGATAGGTGGCATTGGACTTGGGCTCGGCTATATTTCACCCGTCTCCACCCTCATCAAATGGTTCCCAGACCGTCGCGGCATGGCGACAGGCATGGCGATTATGGGGTTTGGTGGTGGCGCCATGATAGGCTCACCGCTTGCCACAAAACTGATGGGCTATTTTGCCACACCCACTAACCCCGGCGTTTGGCAAACCTTTTTGGTACTGGCTATTATTTATGCCATTTTTATGGTTTGCGGCTCACTCGGTTACCGTGTGCCTGCCAATGGTTGGAAACCTGCAAACTGGACGCCACCTGCACCCTCCACCAACACCATGATTGCTACGCGCCATGTGCACTTAAACAAAGCACACAAAACACCACAGTTTTGGTTGTTGTGGATTGTACTGTGTATGAATGTGTCTGCAGGTATTGGCATCATTGGTGCGGCAGCGCCGATGTTACAAGAAACCTTTGGTGGTGCATTGATTGGGCAACATGAGATTGGCTTTGCAGAGATTAAAAAAGACGACGCACTGACTGCCGCAGCCGCTGCGGTTGGTGCTGGCTTCGTAGGCATTATTTCCTTGTTTAATATTTTCGGGCGCTTTGCATGGGCAACTTCATCGGATGCCTTAGGCCGTAAACGCACCTACTATATTTTCTTTATATTGGGTGCACTGATGTATTGTGCGGCCACTTACATGGCAGGACATAAATCACTAGCGCTATTTGTGGCTGCGTTTTGTGTGATTGCCTCGATGTACGGCGGGGGCTTTGCCACCATTCCAGCTTACCTTGCCGATATGTTTGGTACGCAGTTCGTAGGTGCGATTCATGGTCGCTTGCTCACTGCATGGTCTACAGCTGGCATTGTGGGGCCAGTGATTGTGAATTCTATGCACGATATTCGCCTAGAGGCTGGTGTGCCGTTTGACCAAATTTATGCGCCTATCTTCATGGTATTAGCAGGGTTGCTGGTGGTCGGTTTTGTGGCAAATTTTCTAGTGCGACCAGTAGATGACCAGTATTTTATGACAGATGCTGAACTCGCAGAAGAGCGCAAAATCAGTCATGAGAAACTCACCCAGACTCAGGGCAACATGCAAAGCTATACTGCGCCTTCGTCTCAATCTTCGCTCGTGGTGAAGTTAGCGTGGCTGGCAGTACTGGTGCCGATTAGCTATGGCGTTTGGATGACGGTACAAAAGGCATGGGTGCTATTTAGCTAAGATTATTAGTCAGCACAGTAGATTCAATCGAGAATAAGGGTTATTGAGTTAAAATAACGCTTTTAGAAATCGTTAGGATTGAAATTGAATAAAATCGCTCAGGATTTAAACGGCGCAGGTAAAAAAATCGGCATTGTGGTGTCGCGTTTTAATAGCAACATTGGCGATGCATTATTAAGTGCCTGCCATCAAGAACTGCTGAAACTTGGCGTAAAACCGCAAGACATTAAAATTGCGACGGTGCCAGGCGCACTTGAAACGCCACTGATCTTGCAGCACATGGCATTAAGTGAGCAATACGATGCCCTGATCGCCTTGGGTGCCATTATCCGTGGCGAAACGTATCATTTTGAAGTGGTCGCCAATGAGTCTGCACGTGGCATTTCAGAGGTGCAACTCAATACCGGAGTACCAGTAGCCAATGCAGTATTAACGACAGAAGATGATGCACAAGCCGAAGCGCGCATGCACATCAAAGGGACAGAAGCAGCGCAAGTGGCAGTAGAGATGTCCAATTTGGTACGCGCACTATGACCGACAACAACGCTAACGACAATAGCGCACCTGCCAAAGCGATTAAAAAGCCTAAAACCAGCCAAAATCGTCGCAAATCTCGCGAACTAGTATTAAAGGCTATTTACCGTGGCATGATGAATGCTGGCGAACTGAAACAAATCGCTAGTGATGCCAAAGAGGATCCCGATTACATCAAAACCGATGAGGCCTATTTTAAGCAATTGCTCACGGGTGTAACCGAAAACGTTGAGAAATTAGACCAAGAGATTTCAATGTTCATTGATCGCAAAATCAATGAACTCAGCCCTGTGGAGCACGCGATTTTACGCATATCCAGCTATGAACTGTTTTTTGATGTGAGCATTCCATATCGTGTCGCCATTAACGAAGGCGTAGAACTTGCCAAAGTGTACGGTGGTGTGGATGGTCACAAATACATCAATGGTGTGTTGGACAAACTAGCCGCAGTAGCTAGACCGATGGAGTTTAGGAAGTAAGCTAGCTAGCCAACATTAAGCAATACATTTTTGAATGGGCGAGTTCATGAAGTCGAAGAAAAGTGAAAAGAAACTTTTTAACCACTGATTGGATAATTGCACTCGGATTATCCTTATTGCTACTGGCTTGCAGCAATAGCCAATGGATACAAGCGGTTGAACGTGTGGCTTATGATCTGGGAGTGCAACTATCACAGCGCGATGCAGGTGATGACATTGCCATTATTGCCATTGATGATGCCAGCATTCAAAATATCGGTCGCTGGCCTTGGTCCCGCCAAGTGCATGCCGAAATCATTCAAAAGTTAACTGCTGCCAAAGTCATCGGCCATACCGTATTTTTTTTAGAACCACAGCGCGATCCCGGCTTAGCGTATATCGAGCAAATCCAACGCCAATTAAATCAATCTTCATTCAACAATACTGCAGAGGGGCGCGCCCTCTCGAACATTATTCATGAAGCACAACAGTCACTCAACCCTGACGCACAATTAGCTCAGAGTATTGCAAAAGCCAACAATGTGGTGTTGGCCATGCCCTTTATATTAGGTACGCCTAAGGGTAAACCTGACGGGGCCTTACCTGAATACATTAGCAGTCAAGCACTCAGCCATATTGTTGACAATACGCAGCGGAATGATGTCACGCCAAACACGATACAGGCACGCGCCATGCATACTCCTATCGCTCCAATTGCAAGCCAAGCCCGTGCAATTGGCCATTTAAATCATATGCTCGATATTGATGGTGCGGTGCGAGTAGAGCCACTGGTATTGCAGTACTATGATCAGTATTATCCATCCGTAGCATTGCAAGTGGCTACCCGCTTTTTAAACTTAGATACGCAAGATATTCAAGTAACACTAGGGAAAGAAGTGCAGGTTGGCAACTTGAATATTGCCACTAATAGCGCATTGCAAATGCACAGCTTTTTCTATGCATCACAGCAAGAGAAAAATCCTTTCCCCATGGACTCGTTCTATGACGTCATGAGTGGGAAAATTTCGCCGAGCAAATATCAAGACAAAATTGTACTGATTGGCATGGCGGCGACGGGCGATGGCGGTGACACTCAAATCACACCTGTATCCGCGCATATGCCGCCGATTCAAACACTCGCCCACGTAATTGCCAGCATACTCAACGAAGATTTTTTTATCAGGCCCAATTGGGCCAGCGGTTTTGAATACGTGGTGTGGCTGTGCATTGCCTTGTACCTGATGTTGTTATTACCGCGCTTGTCTGCCAGCATTGCCATTGCAGTGAGCCTAAGCCTAGCCATTGCGATTACCGTCACGCATTTTGTGTTGATGACGCAACATGGCTGGTGGACGCAATTGATGATGCCATTGATTCTGCTGGTATTGGGGCATGCGCTGATCACTTCAAAACACTATCTACTGACCGAGCGCGGCAAGTTGCGCGCAGATGCAGAGTCCTCTGAGAGCAATCATAATTTGGCGCTCATGCTGCAAAGCCAGGGCCAACTTGACATGGCATTTGACCGTTTTAGGAAATGCCAATTGGATGAAAGTTTGATGGAAAATCTCTACAACTTGGGATTGGATTTTGAGCGAAAACGCCAATTTAACAAGGCAGAACAAGTGTTTAACTATATGTCTAGTTACAACCCAAATTTTAAAGACTTAAAGCAGCGCATCATCACTTCACGACAACTTTCTGAGACCGTCATTTTAGGTGGTCATCCACAATCCCGTTTACATTCATCATTCGATACAGAAAACAGTACAGTAACCAAACCAATGCTCGGGCGCTATCAAATCGAAAAAGAGTTGGGCAAAGGCGCGATGGGCACAGTTTACTTGGGTATTGACCCTAAAATTGGCCGCCAAGTGGCCATTAAAACATTGGCGCTCTCACAAGAGTTTGAGGCCAGCGAACTCGAGGCAGTAAAATCTCGCTTTTTTAGAGAAGCAGAAACTGCGGGCAAGCTTAACCACCCCAATATTGTCACCATCTACGATGCTGGCGAAGAACATGACTTGGCCTATATCGCTATGGAACTCCTCAAAGGCCATGACCTGAACCCCTACACTAAACCAAACAGGCTATTGCCAGTAGACACGATTATCAGGATTATGGTGAAAGTCGCTGAGGCATTGGATTATGCGCATCAACAACATGTGATTCATCGTGACGTAAAACCGGCAAACATTATGTATGAACCTGAAACACAATCAGTGAAAGTGACGGATTTTGGGATTGCCCGAATTACCGATTCATCTAAAACCAAAACAGGCATGGTATTGGGTACGCCCAACTTTATGTCACCAGAGCAGTTGTCTGGCAAAAAGCTAGATGGTCGTTCCGACTTATTTTCTTTAGGCACCACGATATATCAATTGGTCACGGGAGTATTGCCTTTTGAAGGAGATTCAATGGCGAATTTGATGTATAACATCAGCCAAGAAACGCCTAAAGACGTACGTGAAATCAATCCAGACATTCCTGTGGGGCTTGCACACGTCATTCATAAACTTTTAGAAAAAAATGTTGAGGCACGGTATCAACATGGTCAGGCACTGGTCGTTGATTTACAGCATTGCTTGGCAGAAAACAGTAACGCATGAATCATTTAGAACATGCATTACGCATTGCGCGACATACCGACACAGGTCAGTTACGTACTCGTAATGAGGATGCGATAGCCAGCGATGCGAGCATTGGCCTAGCTGTGCTTGCAGATGGCATGGGTGGCTATAACGCAGGCGATGTGGCAAGCCAAATGGCCGTGCTAACGATTACTGCTGAACTGATTTCAGGTTTTAACCAAGCCAGGCAAACAGGCAAACAGGTAGATAGCAATACAGCGGCTAACTTGATGCAAAGCGCGGTGAACTCTGCCAATAACGCGATCTACCAAGTCGCCAATGAGCAAGAGCAATGTGCAGGCATGGGCACTACGTTGGTGTTGTCCTTATTTGTAGATAACCAAGTGGTGATAGGCCATATAGGTGACTCGCGCGCTTACCTGCTACGAAACGACCAATTGTTGCAATTGACCAATGACCACTCACTGCTACAAGAGCAAATTGATTCTGGATTGTTAACACCCGAGCAAGCCAAACAGGCCACTTACAAAAACTTTGTAACCAAAGCGCTAGGTGTTGACCCCGAGGCTGATTTAGAGATCAACACCCACACCGTGGCGATAGGCGACTTGTATTTATTATGCTCAGATGGCCTTACCGACATGGTAGACGACTATGAAATTGAAACTACTTTAATTGAGCATTATGATGACCTTGAATCGCTCGCTAATGCATTAATCAGAAAAGCCAATCAACGGGGTGGTAAAGATAATATTTCTGTGATATTAATAAGCGTGGTGGAAGGGTTCCCAATAAATAGGCCAAATTGGCTACAATCGCTAGTCAAAAAAGTGATGGATAAAGGTTAGTCATGTCAAAGTTAGTCTGCACATTAGATGATCGCGTCATCAACGAGTATCCGCTCAATAAAGAGCGTATTTCTATCGGCAGAAAACAAAATAATGACATCGTAATTGACAACCTTGCTGTGAGTGGTCTACATGCGGTGATTGTGACTATAGGCAAAGACTCTTTTTTAGAAGACGCCAATAGCACAAACGGCACCTTTGTGAACTTAAAGCCGATTAGAAAACATGTGCTAAATCATGACGATGTGATTGAAATCGGTCGTCATCAATTTAAATACATCAAAGACAATACTTCCACTGTGGCCTCTGCGCCAGCTGTCAACAAAGAGGATTATGCAGGCTCAACACCATTGGACAAATCACCACACACACAACCACCCTCATTAAAATCTCTGATTCAAATGTCCAGACCTATGCGTAGTGAAGATGAGGTATTGTCGGAAACGACACCTGTAGGCGTGCCCGCAGCAGCGTTGCCCATTGGTAAATTGCACATTCTGAATGGCTCTAACAGTGGCAAAACACTCACGCTCAATAAAACACTGACCACGCTAGGCAAACCAGGTGCGCAAGTGATTGTCATCACCAAACGGACCAATGGTTATTTTTTGAGTCAGGTAGAGGGGGATGAACACCCAAGCATCAATGGCGCACCTGTTCACACCTTATCTTATAGCCTTAAAAACAATGACCTACTCGAAATATCTGGCATCAAGATGGAATTTACTTTTGCTTGATCAGCATTAGGCTAACCACTACTTAATTTCGCCATGTCGCTCAATCAGTCTCTTGACCAACTTGAACGGCTCAATGCCATCGGCGTGGCATTATCGGCAGAACAAAATACAAATCGACTACTTGAGACCATTTTACTGGGAGCGCAAGAGCTCACACACGCAGATGGCGGTACTTTATATACGATTAGTGAGCAACAATCCTTAAAATTTGAAATCCTACGTAACACCACGCTCAATATTGCTCTAGGTGGCACGACCAACCAACCCATTCCATTTCCCCCACTACCGCTTTACTTAGACAATGGGACGCCAAACCTCAACATGGTGGCTGCTTACTGTGCCATTCAGCAAACTACGATTAATATTGAAGATGCTTATGCGCCAGATCAAGGATTCGATTTTTCTGGTACGCGTGCATTTGATGAACGCACTGGCTATCATTCCCAATCGTTTTTGACAGTGCCCATGCGCAACCATGAGAATGAAGTGATTGGCGTATTACAGCTGATTAATGCCAAAGACCCAGTCACACATCAAATCATTGCATTCTCAGACTCGCACCAACGCTTAGTGGAATCATTGGCATCGCAAGCTGCAATTGCATTAACGAACCATCAATTAATAGAAGGCTTAAAGGGATTATTCGAGTCGTTCATTAAGCTCATTGCAGACGCTATTGATGAAAAATCCCCTTATACAGGTGGGCACTGTCAACGCGTACCAGTGCTCACTATGATGCTAGCTGAAGCGGCGATTCAGTCGAAGCATGATGCATTTAAGAGCTTTGATTTAAACGCGCAAGAACTGTACGAACTGAAAATTGCAGCTTGGCTACATGATTGTGGCAAAGTCACGACCCCTGAATCCATCATGGACAAGGCGACCAAATTAGAAACGATATTTGACCGCATTCATTTAATTGACGACCGTTTTGAGCTATTGAAATCACAACGTGAAGCGAATCATTTACGTAAAGTGATTGAGGCACAAGCCAAAGGCAAAACCATCAATCCCAAACATCTCGCACATGAAATCAACGTCATCAAAAAACAATTAGACGACGATAAAAACTTTATCCGTAAGGTCAATTACGGCAGTGAATCCATGAGTGCAGATGACCAAGCACGTGTGCGTCAGATTGCCAATTATCAATACCAAAACGAAGCGGGTCAGTCGGTTAAATTTTTAAGTGAAGATGAAACCTATAACCTGACCATTCCCAAAGGCACCCTCACCCCCGAGGAGCGCCAGATCATCAACAATCACATTGTGGTCACCATCAATATGCTGGAATCGCTACCTTATCCCAAAGGATTAAGGCGTGTACCAGAATATGCAGGCGGTCATCATGAGCGTATGGATGGCACCGGCTATCCCAAAGGTTTAACGCGCGAGCAAATGTCTATCCCAGCTAGAATCATGGGGGTGGCCGACATTTTTGAAGCATTGACCTCTAAAGACCGCCCTTACAAAAAGGCAAAGACACTCTCAGACACTTTAAATATTCTGGGCAATATGAAGTTAAATCATCATATTGATCCTGATGTGTTTGATTTGTTTATTCGTGAAAAGATTTATTTACGATACGCGGAAATGTTTTTAGATCCAGAGCAGATTGATGCCATTAATGAATCAACCATCATTGGTTATACACCCTAAGCAACTATTCTTTCAAAAACGATTTTGCTGCTTTGAGTATCACTGGGATTTTTGCCGCATCGACATGCTGAAATGTAGGCCCACCAGGAATCAAACGCAGATTGGGGCCTTCATCACACTCACCTAGGCATTGGATTTCTTTAACACCTAATGGCAAACCAGAGGCACCGACGGCATCTGTAATCTGCTGCTTGAGCGCTTCTGCACCACGCGCGCCACACGATGGCAGATTGGGGTTTGCACGGTGGTTAGTACACACCAAGATAGATTTCATATTCATCACCTACACAAGCATACTTGTTAAATAGTAATCGTCTCAGCCATGATAGTGCCAGTGGCATCTAATTTCAAATAGCTGCCCTGCTCATACCAATCACCTAGCACATAGCGCTCACAAATATGCCCATCCACATTATGCAGGTGTCGGTTGGGTCTGTGAGTATGGCCATGTATCAACACTGGCGGGTAGTGATAGGCTCGCAACAGAGTTTTCAGCGCCTCTTCGTTGATATCCATGATGGCTGCCATTTTAGTAGATTTTTCCAGCTCACTTTGAACGCGCGCCTGCTCTATAAACGCTTTGCGCTCAGCAAGTGTTTGGCTTAAAAAAGCATCCTGCCAAGCTGGCTGACGTACTTTTTCTCTAAACGTCATGTAATGAACGTCATCTGTACACAGTGCATCACCGTGACTCAATAGCACTTGCACATCACTGATGTGGGTAAGCGTAGGGTCATCCAGCAACTGCACACCTGTCGCTTCAGAAAAGCCATCTCGAATCAAGAAGTCTCGATTACCGTGCATCAAATAGACTTGGGTGTGTTGTTGTGTGAGTTGTCGTAAGGCGCGAATGATAGGCTGATGAAAATCGTCCATTAAGGCATCATCACCCGCCCAATACTCAAAAAAATCACCTAAGATATAAAGTGCATCAGCGTTTGATGCCACCTCGGTTAACCAGGTCAGAAACACCGAGGTGATATGCGGGCGTGATTCACATAAATGTAAATCTGAAATAAAAAGGGTATCGCCCTGCATGCAAACTTAACAGACAGTTGCGTTCAAAATCACCACTGGCTCTACAGGGACGTCTTGATGACCTGCACGGCTTGTTGTTGCTACGCCTTTAATCGTATCTATCACATCCATACCTTCAACCACTTTACCAAACACGCAGTAGCCCCAACCACTTGGTGTAGGTGCCGTATGATTTAAGAAATCATTGTCTGACACATTGATAAAGAATTGGCTGCTGGCAGAATCAGGGACAGATGTGCGCGCCATGGCTAAAGTATACTTATCGTTGGTCAGGCCATTATCCGCTTCGTTTTTAATAGGCGCATCAGTTGGCTTTTGTTTCATATTGGCATCAAACCCACCACCCTGCACCATAAAACCATTAATCACACGATGAAAAATCACACCCTCGTAAAATCCTTTTTCTACATACTGTAAAAAATTAGCTACCGTAATTGGTGCTTTTTCTGCATCTAACTCAATGGTGAAATCACCATAATTAGTGGAAAGTTTGACCACAATAATTCCTTTATTAATTGATTTATGACTAGTTGATTTATTTAGCAGCAGTTACTGATTTTATTTTGGCTTGCTTAATCACAATCGCACGAATTGGCACATCTGAAAAACCACGGCTATTGCCTGTAGGTACAATGCCAATTTTATGGACGACTTCCATACCGCTCACCACTTTACCAAAGACGCAGTAGCCTATGAGTTCTGGCTCTGGACTTGTGTAATTCAAAAATTGATTATCCGCTAGATTGATAAAAAACTGTGCAGTAGCAGAGTTTGGGTCTTGCGTTCTAGCCATGGCAATCGTACCTGTCTGATTTTGCAAACCATTATTCGATTCGTTGACTATTGGGGCACGTGTAGACTTCTCGGCCAAATCACGCTCAAAACCACCGCCTTGAATCATAAAGCGGCTAATCACGCGGTGAAAAATAGTATTGCTGTAGAAACCGTCTTCCACATACTTTAAAAAATTCTCAACTGTTTTGGGCGCTTTGTCTGGATAGACTTCCACCACAAAATTACCAGCGGAAGTCTCAAACTCTACTTGTGTTCCAGCCATTGCAGTGGCGGTCAATGCCACTAATAGTGTTGTAGAAGCCAATATCGTGTTCAACCATTTCATTAAGCAGCACCTTCGTAAATAATTTTCCATTGATTGTTTTCGTTGATCCAATATTGGCGTTTTTTCATGCGATTTTGTAGCGATGCACTTCTAAAATCCTGTTCAAAATTCACCACTACCATCGGTTTCTGGGCATTCGGATAAGTAAACATGCTTAACTTATCTATACCAACGTCAACCTTCGGTTTTCTCAATTGAATACTGCGTTTATAGCTCGCCCATTTTTTAAAATCGCCATCGCTATAAAAAAACTGGGGCGAGTAATGAGACAAATACGCATCCGAATCCTGAGAAATCCAGTCTTTTCGCCAAGCTTCTATGGCTGCCTGTAAAGACTGTTTTTGTTGCGCTTGTACATCACCCGATGTATCCACTAACCATTCCACGTTATTCGCAATAATCACCGGTGTATTGCCACGATTGAGAATCGGATGCAGCGTTTTTAGGTCTGGGTTTGACAGCACCACACAACCATCGCTCGCGCGAGGCGGCCGGCTGTAAGTGTCGGTTGGCGTACCATGTAGCCAAATACCTGAACCATTCCGCTTCTCATAGACATCAATTTCATTGGGATAATTCAGTGGGTACGCGCCCTCCCCATACATATCAGGCAATGGTCGGTTTAATTTAGACGCCGCGAAATAAACACCCAGTGGCGTACGTTTATCGCCTTGTGCTTTTTTATCAATCCCGTTTTTACCAATTGTCACGTAGTAATCTGAGATATATTTAAGTTGCCCGTCCTCTTGTTTCGCATACAAGAACAATCTAGATTTTGAGGTATCTACCACCACCGCATAACGCTGCGATTGGTCGAGCTGAATCAATAAATTTGGCTGCAAATGATCTTTGTTTTTGGCTAAGTAACTTTCAAGACGCTTTTCAGCCTCTTCTTTCAAATCTTCTACCTGACGCGGGTCTTTAACAAAGGTATCGCCAAACCCGCTCAACATGCGCGCACGCGATGCCAGTAAATCACCACGAATCAAATAGGCTAGATTAAAGTTGGGAGTGGTTTGAATCAATTGATTGACAGTATCAAGCGCATCACCAGTCTTGCCTTGCTTAATTTCCATCAAGGTTTTGGCCAACATGCTCTCAATAATATTCGCACTATATTTTTGTGCTAAAAATCGTGAGGCAAGTCCTTCTTGATTGATAGCCGTCGCATTCCAAGGCAATACAGCACCTAGCAATAACACAACCGCCGATAAATACTTAAAACGCAACATGGGTAGATTATACCCTCCAAAACCTAAAACTCATCTCTAATTCATAGAGATAACTTATCTTTTACATGCGTTACATTAACGCCCAGCTACCTCTTGTTCAATCAACCAATTGCCACCCACTTTCACCATGGTTAGCGTTTTACGGGTACCTTGTGGTTTACCATTGGCAACATAACGTTGACTGAATTGTACTTTCGCTTTGTCAGCGGATTCTATCGTCACTTTAGGGTCATTGACCTCAACAGCAATTGATTTAGGACGACTCACGCGATCGCGGCGCATCGCCTCCCAAGATTTGCGTGATTCACCTTTTGGCGTTTTGAAGCTGTCTGCATAACTAGCTAAGTATTGATCCACATTTTGATCAGACCATGCTTTTGCCCAAGCATTCACCGCGTTGAGCAATGACGCTTCATCATTCGTCGCAGTATCTGTTATTTTGGCAGGTTCTGGTTTTGTCACCTCAGGTTTAGTCACTTCTGGCTTTTTGTTTTCCGCCAATTTAGTCGTGGTGGTTGGCTTTGCCATCTCCACAGGTTTTGCCGGCTCTTTGGCCGCAACAGTTGTTTTACCCGCACTGGCTTTACCGCCAAACAAGTCCGTAATCAGCGAGAGTTTGCCTTGTGCTCTAGCGTTTGAGGTATCTAATTTAAAGGCTTTGTCATAGGCTTCCGATGCCAGTCTGGCATAAATATCACCCAAGTTCTCATGAGCAGTCGCATAGCTAGGATGTGTTTTGATGGCTGTCTCCAATGCCTTGCGTGCTTTGTCGTATTGCCCTTGGTCTGCATATAACACTGCTAGATTATTATATGGCTCAGGCAAATTAGGATATTTTTCAGTTAAATCTACAAACGCTTTGATTGCATCGTCGCGCTTGCCCTGCTCTACCAAAATCACGCCTTTCATAAATAGCGCTTCTGCATCTTTAGGGTTTGCACTTAAGTAAGTATTTACTTTTTCCAACGCTGCCGCCTGATTACCCTGCTCTGAAAGCAGATTAATTTCTTTTAGTGCTGCGTTGGTATTCCCAGCCACTGCGAAACTCCAAGCAGAAAATCCGAGTGTGATGACTAACAAACTTTTTATGATTATTGTGTGCATTTGCTTTTTGCCTTGGGAAGAATCGAAGATATTCATTATGTTATACTTGAACAGTGGTTGATTGCCTAATTCTATCAATAGCTTAGGTCATACCACAATAGCTCGCTTGCTTAATCACTGATTAATTTTACTTTTTTCATATTGAACAATTCTAATCACAACGCTTACGCCATTTAATATTAAATTCCTACCGCATGTTAAAAATATACAACACCCTCGCGCGCGACAAACAAACCTTTACCCCGATTGAAGCCAATAAAGTACGTATGTACGTATGTGGGATGACCGTGTACGACTACTGTCATTTAGGTCACGCGCGTGTGATGGTGGTGTTTGACATGATTTCGCGCTGGTTTCGTGCAAGTGATTACGAAGTGACGTATGTGCGCAACATCACCGATATTGATGACAAAATCATCAAGCGTGCCAATGAAAACGGTGAGACGATTGATGTGCTGACCCAACGTTTTATCGAGGCAATGGATGAGGATTCGGTAAAACTTGGCATTATTCGTCCAGATATGGAGCCTCGTGCAACCCAGCATATACAAGGCATGTTGGACATGATTGGTAAACTCATTGAAAAAGGTCATGCCTACCAAGCCAGCAATGGTGATGTATTTTACAAAGTACGTAGCTTTAACGACTATGGCAAACTGTCTGGCAAAACCTTGGATGATTTGCGCGCAGGCGAGCGTGTAGAAGTAGATACTTTTAAACAAGATCCCTTAGATTTTGTGCTATGGAAATCGGTTAAGCCGAACGAGCCAAACTGGGACTCACCTTGGGGCAAAGGACGCCCCGGCTGGCACATTGAATGTTCCGTCATGAGTGCTGAACACTTAGGCGCGCACTTTGATATTCACGGTGGTGGTCAAGATTTACAGTTCCCGCATCACGAAAATGAGATTGCGCAATCTGAAGCTGCACATAGTTGCCAAATGGCCAACTATTGGATGCACAATGGGTTTGTACGCGTAGATGATGAAAAGATGTCCAAATCGCTGGGTAACTTTTTCACTATTCGTGAGGTGCTAGCTAAGTACGATCCAGAAGTGGTCCGTTTCTTTATTCTGCGCGCCCACTATCGCAGCCCACTCAATTACTCAGACAAACATTTAGATGATGCCAAGGCTGCACTGACAAGACTATATACAGCTTTACGTGGCCATGAAGTAAGTGCTCACAACATGGACTGGAACCAACCACAAGCCAAACGCTTTAAAGAAGCGATGGACGATGATTTCAATACCCCAGAAGCCATGGCAGTATTGTTTGAATTGGCGAAAGAGAAAAGTGTAGAAGCACTGACACTCATGAAGCAACTAGCTGGAGTTTTAGGGTTATTGCAACGTAGCCCAGATGAATTTTTACAAGGTGAAGGGACAATCACAAACCAAAGTTTGTTATCAATCACACAAGATGCTACTGGCACTGTTACTGGGTTTGGAAGCCAGCAAATCAGCGAAATGCTTATTTTGCGAGCTGAAGCCAAAAAAGCCAAAAATTTTCCGGAAGCCGATCGTATTCGTAAAGAATTAGCGGATGCTGGCATTATTCTAGAAGATACGCCACAGGGCACCACATGGCGCAGGGCATAAACTAATCGGGCTGATATCTGACCACGTGGTTGCGGCCATTATTTTTGGCGATGTACATGGCTTTATCCGCATGGCTTAACAAGTCTTCCAAAGTGTCGCCAATATCTGATACGCCAAAACTAGCCGTCAAAGACAATAAATTTTCCTGCGCAATCACGATAGTCGAATTCATCATCGTGCGCTTGAGGTAGTTGGCCACATCTTCCGCTTCGGCCACCACCGTATTCGGCAGCAACACCGCAAACTCCTCTCCACCAAAGCGGCACAGCACATCTGATTCTCTCAAATTATTTTTGAGTAACTCTGCTAAACAGCTCAGCGCCATATCCCCTGAGGCGTGTCCGTAGCTATCGTTGATGCTTTTAAAGTGATCGACGTCTAACATCAACGCACTTACCGGCTGCTGATTGCTTTTGCAGTAATCAAACAGCAAGCGCGCTTTATCAAAGAATGCCCTACGGTTATTCAGGCCGGTTAAGGCATCTGTGCGCGCCATGTCCTCCGCACTCATTTTGGCTTGCTCTAAATCGTAAGCAAGTTCAAGGTTGCCATTGAATGTCTTTTGCAGCAGGATGCTGGTGATAATACAAGACACATACATACAGCATGCAGCAATGCCCACCCAAAATGTCTGCTCGTAGCCCAAAGTGAGTAACACAATAATCATGGGCACCAAGGCCAATGAGACAGAAGCGATTTGCAGATAGCGCAGCGGGCTGTACCAAGAAATAGCCGCACCAGCCAACCCTAATGAAAAAGTATTCAGAATAAAGATTGCTGTGAGATTATCTCTGGGCATAATCCAAATCAGCCCAGCACTCCATGACAAAAACACCAACAACAAGCTAATCGAATAAGGCTTTTCCCATTGCAATACATCGTGCCCCTGCGGGTGAGTTTGCTTAAACTTTGAAATAATGACGATGCGTACTAACGCAAGCAACAGGGTAATGCCAAACCAGATGAGCAAATGTTGACGGTCTGCGAGCTTCCATAAAGCGGCTACTAAAAACAGCCCTGCAACCGCGCTTAAGACAATTGGAATCAAGCTATGCATATACAGCAGCTTAATCTTCTCAATATGGATATGCGTTTGTTTGGATTCCATCATTTTTGACATCCCGCCCTGGGTCAACATTTAGATGTTGTTTGTATAATTATTTTTAGCTTTTTAGTGTATCACAATATGCATTTAACTAGCATTAAGTGCAAGCGTATCAACCACATAGCAGAAATCTAGCAACTTATTACTTGAAGCCGATTACATGTCCAATTAACGCGCTTATCTCAGCTGAATACGTTAAAATAAACCTCTTTAAATTTTGTGGAATGATTGCAATGCCTGTCAAATTAAGCGCACCCAAAGCGGAATCTCTATTACCTGTAAAAGGCGTTCAACTAGGCTATGCAGTAGCCCATGTACGCAAGCCTAACCGCAAAGATGTACTGGTGATGACATTGGCAGAACACAGCGCCGTCGCTGGCGTATTCACACAGAATCGCTTTTGCGCGGCTCCTGTGACGCTTTGTAAATCCCATTTGTCGCAAGCCAGCGGCATACGCGCTTTATTAGTGAACACGGGTTGCGCTAATGCAGGCACAGGCGAAGATGGCTTGTTGAGAGCACAACAAAGCTGCGAAGCGTTAAGCAAACAACTTAATGTTCAAGCCAACCAAGTGTTGCCTTTTTCTACCGGCGTGATTTTAGAGCCATTGCCTGTGGATAAAGTCATTGCAGGCATACCAGCTGCCATCGCAAACCTGAAAGAAGACAACTGGCTGAATGCGGCAGAAGCCATTATGACCACCGACATTGTGGCCAAAGGCACTTCCCGTCAACTGCAGATTGACGGAAAAACCGTGACCATCACTGGCATCAGTAAAGGCTCTGGCATGATTCACCCCAATATGGCCACCATGTTGGGTTACATTGCAACGGATGCAGCCATCAGCCAAACGGCTTTGGAAAACATCATCCACCATGCAGTGAACAAATCGTTTAACTGCATCACCGTGGATGGCGATACGTCTACAAATGACAGCCTGATTATGATGGCAACCCACCTAGCTGGAAACACTATGGTGACTGAGCAAAGTGCTGACTTTGTTACGTTGCGTGACGCCCTTACCGATGTTGCTATTGAACTAGCACAAGCGATTGTGCGTGATGGTGAAGGCGCCACTAAATTTATGACTGTGAAAGTGGAAGGTGGCAAAGATGAAGCTGAATGCCGCAAAGTGGCTTATGCCATTGCCCACTCCCCACTGATTAAAACTGCATTTTTTGCCTCTGACCCTAACTTAGGTCGTATCTTAGCCGCTATTGGTTATGCTGGGATTGACGATTTAGATGTGAATAATATGGAACTCTATTTAGGTGATGTACTGGTTGCCGAAAAAGGCGGCAGAGCAACGAGTTATGAAGAAGCACAAGGGGCCGCCATCATGAAGGAATCTGATATTTTAGTGCGGGTAGTGCTCAATCGAGGCAAAGCAGATGTGACGATTTGGACGTGTGATTTTTCATATGATTACGTCAAAATTAATGCTGACTACCGTTCATAAAATGCACATACAAGTGAATTACTTTGTTACTTCAAGATAAATTAAACTTGCCGTACTATCTGTACTGCCTGCATTTAATTTGTCTTTCGTGCCGCGTACTTCATCTTGCCTGAGCATTTTCCAGTGATGGTTGCTTGCATCTGTCTAGCCTTACATCACAAACTAACGTTATGAATTTAATAAAAATTTAAGCCAGACTAATATAAATATGAGCTCACTAGAAAACTTAATCAATCGCGCTGAACGCTTAATCAATAAGCTGGAGACAATCTTGCCTGTCACCAATGCGCCAATTGATTGGTCAGCCATCGCTTGGCGCTGGGTGGCAAAATTTAGCAAAGGTGAATTACAAGCCATTACGCACCCTCATGCCATTCTATTGAGCAGTATTTTGTTTGCCGACCGACAAAAAGCAGAGGTGGTGCGCAACACCCGCCAGTTTTTACAAGGGTTACCCGCCAATAACGTGCTGCTCACTGGCGCGCGCGGGACGGGTAAGTCTACGCTAGTCAAAGCCCTGCTCACTCAGTTTTCAGCACAAGGTCTACGCATGATTGAAGTAGAGCGTCATGACTTGGTACATTTAGCAGAGATTGTCAGCATAATTCGCCACCGCCCAGAAAAATTTATTATCTTCTGTGATGACCTCACCTTTGAAGCCAATGACGAAGGCTACAAAGCACTCAAGGTGGTCTTAGATGGTTCTATTGCCAATACTTCTGACAATGTGCTGGTCTATGCCACTTCTAATCGAAAAAATTTAATGCCTGAAATGTTTGCCGATAATCTACCGACAACACATGCTGATGGCGAAATTCGCCCAGGAGATACCATCGAAGAAAAAACCGCACTGGCGGAACGGTTTGGCTTATGGCTCAGTTTTTATGCATTTGACCAAGACGAATATTTGCTGATTGCTGCAAGCTGGTTAAAGACTTTTGATATTGCATTCGATGATCTAGCGCGCAAAGCGGCATTAGACTTTTCACTGTCGCGTGGCGCACGAAGTGGCCGAGTCGCCTATCAATTTGCACGCGATTACGCAGGCAAACTTAAATTATCTCCCGCTCATGAGTAAGGTTGTGCAAGTAGCGGTTGCGATACTGCAAAAACAAAACGGTGAGTTTTTGTTGGCGAGTCGTCCGCAGGGCAAAGGCTGGGCAGGTTGGTGGGAGTTTCCAGGTGGCAAAATTGAAATTGGAGAGGCACCTCAGCACGCACTTACGCGGGAGCTACAAGAAGAGCTAGGTGTGACACCCACGGATATTCAGCCTTGGCTTACTCGACGCTACGATTACCCGGCTACACACGATGCCGAAGCCAAGACGGTATTACTCCATTTTTTCTTTGTGTTTGCATGGCAAGATGAAGTCTCAGCATTAGAAGGGCAGGCGCTTGCTTGGCAATCACCAAGCCACATTGATGTGAGCCCTATTCTGCCAGCCAATGCACCGATTATGCATGCATTAGCCTTACCTAACCTATATGCCATCAGCCATGTGGCTGAAATGGGTAAAGCGCAGTTTTTAGTAGCATTGGCCAAAGCTTTAGATCAGGGTTTACAGCTCATCCAAATTCGAGAAAAGCACTTGAATGTGGATGCCCTCTCAGCGCTTACACATGAAGTATTAGCGTTATGCGCACCATATGGCACAAAGGTAATGCTGAGCGCAGACATAGATTTGGCAAGTGCGCTGGGTGCACATGGTGTACATTTAAACAGCTATGCACTGATGCAACTTGATAGAAAACCAGACGATTTGATTGTCGGCGCATCTTGCCATCACAAGGCCGAACTTAACCACGCAGAACAACTGGGCTTAGATTTTGCGGTGCTATCCCCTGTGTTGCGCACAGAGAGTCATCCGGATGCTACACCTCTAGGCTGGGAAACTTTTGCAGAAACGATACAGAACTACCATATCCCCATTTATGCACTGGGTGGCATGCAATCTCAGCACTTACCTTTGGCATTGCGCTGTGGGGCGAGGGGCATTGCAATGCAACGTGGTGCATGGCAGGCTAATGAAACCTAATACTGGCGAAACCTATTAATTAGGCTCTTTAATGGGCACTGTAATATCCTGATGCGTAATCTGATCTTTATCATCTTTAAAACACAGCGTTAAAGTCACCTTTTCTCCCGCTTTGAGTGGCGCTTTCAAGCCAAACAACATGAGATGAAATCCTCCGGGAGCAAGCTTTTCTGGCTTGTTCGGCAATAAACTGAGCGCCTCAAGCTTGCGCATCTTCATAATGCCATTGGTCATACTCATGCTATGAATTTCAACTTCATCCGCGCTCTTGCTTTCTGCGTACACCAACTTCACCGCCTGAGGGCTTTGCAAAGTCATATAGGCAGCACCCACTTTTTGTCCCGGCGCCGTGGCACGCACCCAAGCATCAGAGATCGTGACTTCGGCATGCGCTAGGCTACTGAGTAGCATCAGTATGATGGCTGCGAATGAATTACGGAATATAACGTTCATGATAATAAGACCTTAATGGGTTTAACTGAGTGATTGCTTAAATCTGATTACGTAGTCATAGTGACTATCAATCCCAGACATAATTCAATTGGATTGTTCGTCATCCAGTGTAGGTGGCGTAGTGTCGGGAATGCGGAATCGCTCGTTTGCCCAATCGCCAAGGTCAACCAATTGACAACGCTTTGAGCAAAAAGGACGGAATGGATTTTCAGAACTAAACTCTGCAGGTTGTCCGCATTGAGGACAATTGACTAAACGTTTTTTGGAAATTTCTGACACGACAACTAGCCTTAGGTTTAGAAATTACAAATGACCATGGAGAATTCAACATCATGGTCACATTGCTTAGGTTTTTGCACAAAATCTAAACTATTGAAGCGAATATTAATGGCATATTTATTGGCACTGACTTCGGGAAAACAAGGTGAATCCTCGATTTCAATTCTTAGTAACTGCGCCGGCCTGACACCACCCAATAATTGTTGAAATGCGCCTTGGCGTGCCACAAGCTTCACTAACTCCCCACTGCCTCTTAAAATCTGAAGAATAGTCTGAATAGCTTGGTGCATAGGCATTAAGCGAGATAACCACGTATCAAAGTCTTTGCGTCTGCGTTCTTCGCCCAAATACAGCCAATGATGGTATGAAGGCAGATCAAACTCACATACACCACCAGGAATATTGGCACGTTGTTTAATGCTCATCAGCCAATCGTTTTCACGCAATGCTTGGCCCAATTTAAGTGTGTCGCCACGCAAAGCCAAAGCGCTTTTCTCTAAGCTGGCAATGGTAGTATTCAGCGCATCTTCGGAGATATTTGGATTGCCGCGTAAATGTTGCAGATGGGATTTTTGACGTTCAAGCTCTTGTAGTAGATCCATTTTAAGGTCAGCGCGATCAATAATATCGAGCATTTGCAGGATGGAAATGAGTGCAGCGTGATGATTAAATTCGTGCCCTACGTTGACATGATGCAGCACTTTAGTGAACAAATCTTCCAACCGAAGATAGGTTCTGATGCGCTCATTAAATGGAAATTCGTAGCTAGACACGATTAGGGTATTAAGTCAGCTTACTTATGGTTGTAAATTGCAGTGAATTATCAGATTTATTTGCTAACTATGCAAGTATTAATGTAATTTTTGTGAAATAGCGCAATTTTTTCTTGCAGCGCAGGCAAATCTTCGTCGTTGTTGATGACAGTATCTGCAATCGCTAACCGACGCTCACGTGAAGCTTGTGCCGCTATCATTTTAGTAGCCTCCTGTTCAGTGAGCCCACTGCGTTGCATCACACGAGTGAGCTGCAATGCTGGATCACAGTCGATGACCAATACATGCTGAATATATGGCAAATACCGCGGACTCTCTTGTAATAAAGGAATCGCCAACACAGCATAAGGAGATGACGCTAAGGCTTTTAATTGGCGCTTGGCTTCTTCAAAAATTGCAGGATGCATGATGGCATTTAATGTTTCTCTGGCTTTTGGCTGATTAAACACCAGTATTCGCATCAGCGGACGGTTCAGCGCCCCCTCTTTCGTGGCATATTCAGCACCAAACGCAGTTGCGATTTCAGCCACTAAGGGGGCTCCTGCAGCGGTTAACGCATGGGCAATATCGTCCACATCGACCACTGGCACACCTAGCGTTTTAAATATGCGTGTGGCTTCTGATTTACCGCTACCGATGCCTCCTGTCAGTGCAACCACATTCATTTATGCACCAATATATTTATCGGACTAAGTAAAAAGCAGCGAGTTGTTGGCCATAAAACAACGCGGCCATGCCCGCTAATGCTAAAAATGGACCAAATGGAATGGCCGTCTGCCTATCTTTATTTTTGAATACAATCATGGCAATGCCAATCACTGCACCGATGACTGAACTTAACAAAATCACCGCAGGCAACAATTGCCAACCAAACCAAGCGCCTATGGCTGCTAGTAGTTTAAAGTCACCATAGCCCATGCCTTCTTTACCCGTCACTAATTTGAATAGCCAATAGATTGACCAAAGAATCAAATAGCCCGCCATAGCGCCAATCACTGCTGACGATAAGCTGACGAAACCGTTGTTTAAATTGAACAACAAGCCCAGCCACAGCAAGGGTAATGTAATGTCATCGGGCAGTAATTGTGTATCAAAATCAATGCATGTCAGTGTAATTAAAGCAAACACAAACACCCACGCAAATAAGGTGGTCGTGCTATACCCAAACTTCACTGCGACAGCCCCTATGAGCAAGCCTGTGACTGCCTCGATGATGGGGTAGCGCACACTGATAGGCGATTGGCATCCACTGCATTTTCCCTTTAAAAATAGATAGCTAATCACTGGAATATTCTCTAAGGCTGTGATGTTGTGCTGGCACTTAGGGCAAGCAGAACGCGGTGTCACCAAATTGTATGTGGTATTTTCAGGGACATCTTTGCCTTGTAATTCAAGGCAGTTAGCATGCCATTCTCGCTCCATTATGATAGGCATGCGGTGAATCACCACATTGAGAAAACTGCCCACCAAAAGGCCAAAAATCACGGAGAGGGAAATAAATAATGTAGGTTCACTGCGTAATAATTCTGACAATGGTGCGAAAAAATCGAACATAATAACCTTGTACGTGGATGTAAACTTTTGCAATCATCGCACCGTTAATATATGTGTGCAATATCGAAAATGATTTTGGTGTAGAAATTGCTAGATCAATATTGCAAGGCTCTTGAATAGTATTGAATAGTCACCACATAATAGATGTAATTGAGGCAAAGGACAGATGATGACAAACGACAATAAAGTATTCGACAGAACGCAAGTTGACAAAACACAGGTTGAATTAAATCAATTTGACCACCCCGCTTGGGATGAACCGATCATTTGTCGCGTGGAAGTGGATTTGCCTGGTTGGTTAGCCCAATTGACGGGTGATCGTTCATGGGAAATTTACGGCGAGGATGAAGAAGAGACTTGCATTAGTTTTATGATGCGCCAAAAACAGTCTGCCGAGCATCAGCCACGTAAAACAATGAGCCCTAAGCAAGCGGAAGTCACGCTTTACCATAATGGTTATGCAGTGGTAGATGTGGACGGTGAGGCTTTGTTTGATGGCTCACTGACAACTGGCACCAGCGAATGTGCCCACTTAAGCTACTATCACGCAACAGGTGAGCAAATTATTTTGAATTAATGTACGAATTGAAAGCACAAGACACGGCCTATTAGCGATGCAATAGGCCGTTTTTTTGGATCAAATTTATAGGGTTAATATTGGCGTGTCACTGCAAAGTCGGCCAAATCTGTCAACGCTTGATGATGTGGATGGTGTGCAAATGAGGAGATTGCCTGACACGCTAAGTCTGCCTCTTTTCTCGCCACTTTACGCACATACTCCAAAGCACCTGTGGATGCCAACGTTGCCAATACCGCCTCTAATTGCGCCAAATCGCCTTGCGTAATGGCAGCTTTAATCAGCGCAGCCTCTGACTCTGTGCCATGTTGCATGGCATACAACAACGGCAATGTAGGCTTGCCTTCTGCTAAATCGTTGCCTAATTTTTTACCGATTTGCGCTGGGTCACCACTTAAATCTAACACATCATCAATCAATTGAAACGCTGTGCCTAAATGCATGCCATAGGCCGCTAACCCTTGCTCTTGTTCTGCATCTGCGTTGCTCATCACTGCGCCTAAACGCGTAGCTGCCTCAAATAATTTAGCCGTTTTAAAGTGAATGACTTTTAAATAGGCTTCTTCTGTAACGTCTACTTTACGCACATTCAGCAATTGCAGCACTTCACCTTCAGAGATGGTATTCGTCGCTTCCGCCAATATCTCCATCACACGCATATTTTGCAGGGTCACCATCATTTGGAAAGCGCGAGAATATAAAAAATCGCCCACCAGCACGCTGGCTGCATTTCCAAATACATGATTGGCAGTAGACTTTCCACGACGTAAATCAGACTCATCGACGACATCGTCATGCAATAGTGTCGCGGTATGAATGAACTCTACGATAGCCGCTAGTTGATGATGTGTTGCCTGCACGCCTTGAAACAAATTGGCAGACAACAACACCAATGCTGGACGCAAGCGTTTGCCACCGCTATGGATGATGTACTCTGAAACTTGATTGATCAGCGGGACTTCTGAATGCAATGAGTGACGAATCACTGTGTCCACTGCCTTCATATCGTTTGCGATGTTAATTTGAAATGATTGTAAAGCCACTGATGCGTCAATAAATTAGGTGTTTTAATGGAGCTGATTTCATATGCAAGCCTTCAACAAATGTGCACTGGAGTACATGAAGTAATGGTTGGATACCATGTCATAGTTTTTGTTAAAAACTAATTTTCAAACAACCACTTAAACAGGATTCACCTGAATCAGCAAAGTGCGCATATTATCATGATTTAACCCCGCGCGCATTAGTCATCACATGTTGAAATGATGTAGGATTGGGGGATAATTGAACAACAAGACGATGGGTTTTGCGACTGTTTATACTAGGGCGTAATTAAGGAGCAACGTATGAAAAGAGTTTTCTACATTGATTATCCGCAAGAACATATTGAAGGTCAGGCGCATCGTTATCGTTGCGTATTTTGCAAGCAAGAAACGACTGCTATCAATGGCAATTTAGAGGGGCACTCCCCCACTTGCGAATACCGCGTGCAAATGGAAAAAGCGGGCTTTGAATGTCTAAGCGCCAATACATCGGCAACTATAAAGGATGCCGATGATTATGATTAGCAACTCATGCAGATGGCTTTAAGAATACACGTACATGCCTAGGGCGCACATGCACTTGTGACCCCTCTTTGAGTTGCAGTTGCAAAAAGCGCTCGCGCGTGAGTTCTGCCTCGATGATTGTATTCTCGGCGTTTCGTTGTAACTCCAGCCTTACTAAAGGTCCTAGCGAGTGAATATAACTCACGGTAGCTGGAAAACTCGCGTGACCATTAGGCTCTGTAAACACCTCAATATCATGTGGCCGCACATAGGCCAAGGCATCGGCATCTTCTACAGCATGATGCTCAGTTGAGTCGATGTGAATGTCTTCAATTTTCGCTCGCCCTTTTGTTACGCGGCTCTCAAATTGG
This sequence comes from Methylophilus sp., assembly GCA_030696695.1. GTDB lineage: Bacteria > Pseudomonadota > Gammaproteobacteria > Burkholderiales > Methylophilaceae > Methylophilus. Next base: position 672,036 of record JAUYRP010000034.1, on the reverse strand, counting down.
TTCACGTTGCCTAAAAACTGATATACAAAAGGCGAGGCAGGTTGATCATACACTTGTTGTGGTGAGCCTATTTGCTCGACTTTGCCATGGTTCATCACCACAATAGTATCAGCGACTTCTAATGCTTCTTCTTGGTCATGTGTGACAAAGACACTGGTGATATGCAGTTCGTCATGCAATCGGCGCAGCCAGCGACGCAAATCTTTACGTACTTTTGCATCTAACGCACCAAACGGTTCATCAAGCAGTAACACTTTCGGCTCCACTGCCAATGCACGTGCCAATGCTATACGCTGACGTTGCCCACCTGACAGTTGTGGTGGGTAGCGATCAGCCAACCAATCTAACTGCACTAAATTAAGTAACTCGTGCACGCGACGTCGAATCTCCGCCTCATTGGGGCGTGTCGTTTTCGGCCGAACCCTTAAGCCAAATGCGACATTTTCGAATACTGTCATGTGTCTGAACAATGCATAGTGCTGAAACACAAAGCCCACTTGGCGTTTGCGCACATCCAAATCTGTTGTGTCATCCCCATGAAAAGCAATGCGGCCCTCACCAGGTGACTCTAAGCCTGCGATAATTCGTAGCAATGTGGTTTTACCGCAACCAGATGGGCCTAACAGCGCAACCAACTCACCTGATGGCACGGTGAAATTGATATCTTGCAGGGCATTAAATTTGCCAAATGATTTACTAATGTGATTGATTTCGATACTCATGCCCTATTTCCTTAATTATGTTCCAAATCTGAAACGCCTTATGCTTCGCTTCACAATTAGGACTGCATCACAGCCAGTTCTGTCTCTTCTGCGTTTTTAGCGGCTTGCCATTCAACGAAAGTCTTAAGTGCTAGTGTCACCAACGCCAGCAACGCGAGTAGCGATGCCACAGCAAAGGCCGCTGCATATTGGTACTCGTTGTATAAAATCTCCACAAGCAATGGCATGGTATTGGTCATGCCTCGAATATGCCCAGAGACCACAGACACCGCTCCAAACTCACCCATCGCACGCGCATTGGTTAAAATCATGCCGTAGAGCAAACCCCATTTAATATTGGGCAAAGTGACTCGCCACAAAATTTGCCAGCCAGAAGCACCCAACACCAACGCTGCCTCTTCTTCATCTTTACCTTGCGCTTGCATCAGTGGAATCAATTCACGCGCTATAAAAGGAAAGGTCACAAACACGGTGGCCAACACAATGCCCGGAATAGCAAAAATCACTTTCATATCGTGATCTAATAACCACTCTCCAAACCAACCTTGCAAACCAAAAATCAATACATAGATCAACCCTGCCACCACAGGCGACACTGCAAATGGCAAATCAATCAAGGTAATGAGAATGCTTTTCCCTTTGAAATCAAATTTAGCAATGGCCCATGCCGCCGCCACACCAAACACGAGGTTTAGTGGCAATGCAATGGCTGCTGCAATCAAAGTAAGCTGTATGGCTGATAAGGCATCTGGGTCGACCAAAGCATTAATATAGGTATCAAACCCCTTACGCAATGCTTCGGTAAAGACTGCAGCCAATGGAATAAACAAAAATAAAGTTAAGAAAGCCAGCGCTATTGCGATGAGTACCCAACGAATCCATGCAGGTTCAGAAGTCGCTCGACTGCGGGCCACTTTGGCCTGATAACGGCTGTGTTGTGTGACTGAAATGGTAGACATATTATTCCTTAAATCGCTTCTGCATTTCGGCGGTTAGCCCACCATTGCAAGCCATTAATCATGAGTAGTAACAAGAACGAAATCACCAGCATCACCACGGCCACTGCAGTAGCGCCTGTGTAATCATATTGTTCAAGTTTGGTAATAATAATCAGTGGCGTGATTTCAGATACCATCGGCATATTGCCTGCGATGAAAATGACTGAACCATATTCACCCACTGCTCTTGCAAAAGCCAATGCAAAGCCTGTCATTAAAGCAGGCAGTAATGCTGGGAAAATGACTTTATAAAAAGTTTGCCAGCGATTAGCACCTAAACTGGCAGCAGCCTCTTCAGTTTCACTTTCCAAGTCCTCCAGAACAGGTTGCACCGTACGTACCACAAACGGCAAACCAATAAATGTCAGCGCAATTACTACGCCCAGCGGGGTAAAGGCAACGTGAATCCCATTGGGTTCTAATATTGAGCCAATCCAACCATTTTTGGCGTATACCGCAGTCAGTGCGATGCCTGCTACCGCGGTTGGCAAAGCAAACGGCAAATCCACAAATGCATCAATCAGCTTTTTGCCGAAAAAATCGTAACGTACCAACACCCACGCGGTAAGCAAACCAAACACAGCGTTGATTGATGCACCAATCAAAGACGCACCAAAGGTAAGCTTGTATGAAGCTACCACTCTAGGGGCAGTGACGATGTTCCAAAATTCAGAGAGACTTAACTCTGTGGTTTTGATGAATGCGGCAGAGAGTGGAATCAGTACAATTAAGCTCAAATAGAGCAAGGTGTAACCAAGCGAGAGATTAAAGCCCGGTAATACGTTGGTTTTTTTAGACATGACAATGGGCTTCAATAACACTGGGTTCTTAAATTAAGTTTGCTTGTATTGACCCACTCATTACTTTTGATAGATGGCATCAAACACACCACCGTCAGCAAAGTGAATTTTTTGCGCTTTTTGCCAACCACCAAACACATCATCAATTTTAATTAAGTTAATCGCGGGGAATTGCTTCTCGTATTTTTTAGCCACAAAATCCAATGTAGGACGATAGTAATTTTTAGCAGCGATTTCCTGACCTTCTTCAGAATATAAATACTCTAAATAGGCTTGCGCCACTGCCCGTGTTTTACGTTTGTCTACCACTTTATCAATCATAGTCACAGGTGGTTCTGCCAAGATAGAAAGTGAAGGTACAACTATTTCAAACTTATCTGGACCTAATTCTTTTTGGGCTAAAAATGCCTCGTTTTCCCATGAGATAAACACATCACCAATCCCACGCTCCACAAAAGTAGTCGTAGAACCACGCGCACCACTATCTAACACTGGCACATTTTTAAATAGCTTGCCGACAAACGCACGCGCTTTAGCATCGTCATTATTATTTTGTTTAAGTGCATACGCATAAGCCGCTAAATAGTTCCAACGCGCGCCACCTGAGGTTTTTGGGTTGGGTGTAATCACAGAAACGCCAGGTTTAACCAAATCGTTCCAGTCCTTAATCCCTTTAGGATTGCCTTTGCGCACCAGCAATACAATGGTCGAGGTATATGGTGAGCTATTATGTGGTAAGCGTTTCTGCCAATCTTTCGGAGTCAGTTTCGCTTTTGCTCCAATCTCGTCGATATCATAAGAAAGTGCTAATGTCACCACATCTGCTGGCAAGCCATCAATCACGCCACGGGCTTGTTTACCTGAGCCGCCGTGTGATTGTTTCACTGTCACATTGTCGCCTGTTTTGGCTTTCCAATGCTTGGCAAAGGCAGCGTTGTATTCCACATACAGTTCCCGCGTTGGGTCATAGGAAACATTGAGTAATGAAATATCTGCGGCCAACGATAACAACGGACTTGCAAGTGCAATTGCGACCAACCATTTTTTTATACTAAATTTTGTGTACATCTTTATCTTTCCTTTATTTAACTTTTTATATTCATTCAACTAAAATGCGCTCACAGAAATTTCTGTGTAGAAGAAATTAGAATTATCCCTACGTCTTGGGTCAGCCTGATTGGTGCCGCCAGTAGGCGCGCCGGCTCTGGCTGTTGTTTCTTTAGTAAAGTCACCCGCCCAGAAATGTGCGTAACCTAAGTTAGCTGCAATATACTTATTGATAGGGAAACGTACGCGGATATCGACTTCTTCACCCACGTCCTTGCCACTGCGACCAGTGTTATCGCGCAAGCCTGCGCCGTTCCAACGGTCGCGCTCTTGATCTAAACGATACCAGCTATAACCAGCATCTACCTTTAAGCCTTCTAACCAAGATACTTTGGGATCAAACTCTACCCGCACTTTTGGCGCGACTAAGTTTTCCATTTGAAAGTAATCGTTGTTGGACCAAGGACGCGCAAAGCCGAACAATCTTTCAAAGCGATTATTTTTGCCATCGATTGGGTTTTTATCACCACTCGCAACACCGTAGAACGCACTTAGTCTTGGCTTCCATGGATGGTTAAAGCTGTAGCCAACTTCTGCGTTATAGGCGTAAGCATCGTGGTCAAGTTCAGCAATAAAGGCCCCAGCATTGCTTAGGCGATCTTGATTGCCCCACTGTTTTGCATAGCTCACGTCGTAATCCCAGCCCGTTTTACCCACCACGCCATAAGCGCGAATACCTGCGGTGTGAATTTCACGATCGATTTTGGTATTGGCAGCAGCCGCTCTACCATTGGCGTCATATTCAACTTTGTTGCCATCTTGTTTTAGCAAGTAGTAATAAGGCTGTAAGGTCACCACTTCGGACCAGCGACGCCAATCGCCGATCACGCCATAGAAATCTTGGGCATGATCTACTTCATCCAGTTGATTGGTAAAGCGTTGCACTGGCTTGAGCGCCAGCAAATCTAACTGCCAGTCATTTTTTTGTTGACCAATAATGGTCCGTACGCCTTGAAAGTTATTGGTGGTGTTGCGCCATTCGTTTCTAGCTAGCAAACGGCGGTCGGTATATTCAAAAGCATGGCGACCAGCACGCACGCTAATAGGGCGCTCATTGCCTAGATCATCTTTACCTAGTGGCGTATCTTTAAAGTAAAGCTCTGCATAGGCTTGAATCGGTTCGGCATAGTTGACATCGCGAGTATCAAACTCACGTGTAAATTGACTGTGATTGCGACGAGCATCTTCCACTTCTAGCGTAAAACGTAGAGGATCTAAAATGTTTTTAATGGCGACAAACCCACGTGTGCGTAATAAAATAGGCTCATCAATGGTGTCACGTCCGCGTCTAAAGTCGTTGTCGCGATACTCATAACGCACACGATAATCTAGACCAATATCTAACCAATCCACATCGGCAAATGTGTCGTAATCTTTCAGCCAAGTTTTATTCAGTTGCTTTACATACCGCGGAGGTTCTGTTTCACGACCTGTACCGTAACTTTTACGCTCAACGTAATAACCGGTGGCCGCACGTTTGGCTGCTTTTTCTTCTTCTACAATTTCTGCAAGGCGTGCTTTTACCTTTGCCTGTTGTTCTTGCGCCTCTTTGTTTGCAGGGACATCTTCTGTCACATCTGCTACTTGCACAGGTTGATTATTATTAAACGAATCCCATCCCTCGTTATTGTATGAAACATCCGCCCAAGTAATGTTAGGGGCAAGAATGACTCCTGAAAGCGCTAGTGCGCGAATGATTGTTTTGTATTGCATTTGAATAAACTCCTAATACGTCTTCCAGTGGTCTGGTCAGGGGTTTGTAAAAAGTAATTTAGCGCCAGCTGTTGGTAGCTATTTTTTTATTGTGTTTGATTTAGTTTCAAATCTCACTTTTTCTCGCCGCTCAATTTGCGTGACACGTCCATCATGCACCGTCACTTCAACTGATCCATAGCCAGTTTGCTTTTGTATCAGAGCAATTGCATTCGCAATAGCGGCTAATACATCTTGTTCTTTTTCTATTAATTTAGAATCAATTAAGTTCATTAGAATTGTGTAGCGTCGAAAGTATGATGGCACTTTAACAAACACATTTAATAATTAAAAATACTTAATAGTAATATTTATATTATCAAATAGAATATTAAATCCAGCTATGCTCTATGCCGTAAAAATTGCCTTACATATTGATACACTTTGTTTCAATTTAATCTAGAACTTAATGATGCCAATACTATTCAATCTCTATATACTGAATTAAATCATGCATTTACAAAGATTGGAGGCCAAATGGATTGGGAACAAGTAGAAAATAACTGGGATGTTTTTAAAGGTAAGATTAAGCAAAACTGGACTGAAATTAGTAACGAACAGTTAGATATGGTCGAAGGTAACCGAGAGCGCTTACGCCGAATTATTCAACGCACTTATGGTATTAATCAGCCGCAAGCAGAGGCACAATTGCAAGATTGGCAAAGTCTACAAATCAACATCGATGGCCATTTTTACGAAGCTAATCGCCCTAATAGCACTAGGGCTTGTAACTAAAATCTAGAGTAGGGTAGCGCTCAGCAACAGCTTAATACATTTGCGATGTAATGCGTTTGGGCTCACATAAGCCAGTTTCATTTATGCCAGCTTGATCTAGCCCGACTTCATCTAGCCTCAACCCTGTAACATATATATCTGCAGACATCTGCTCATCCAACAAAATAAGTTATCCCAACAAAATTAGGGATTTTTTCCCTGATTTTCGAAAGTGCTTGATTTATCTACATTGATAATTAATTAATAGCATCTTCAATGACGATTAGACACGGACGACAATATGATGCTATTACGCGGCTTACAATTTTGTTTCAAAGTGTTCGTTGCTATGTGCTTAAGCTTAAGCAGCACGCTTGCTAACGAGGCTAATACCAATCCACTGCAAGGCACTTGGGAATGGGTCAACATCAAAAACAGTTGTGTGGAAATATATATCTTTGGCATTGAGCAATCGGGCCATATCACTAGCGGAGAAGAAACGTCTACCGCACGCTATGAAATTGCTGACAAACCCACCGACAATGGATTTTACAAGGTAAAGCTGACTATTGTGAAAGACAACGGTGGTAAAGATTGTGGCGAAAGCTACGAGGACAACACCGGGGATGAGTACAACAAATTTGTGATGTTTCATCCTTCTGGAAATCAATATGTCTCTTGCGACACAGAAGAGATTAATGATTGCGTAGGCCCTTTTAAGCGTATTCAATAGTGATATCGTAGGAGCCATGCATTGAAATATCGTTGCATACCACTGGTACTCGCTTGCATCACCAAAGTACATGCAGACACGCTTGATACAAAGCCAGCCGCGCCCAATCCAGAGTCTGTTGATTTTAGTTTACAAATTGACGCACGCAAAAACCAAAGCCACTATGCTACCTTTTCTGCTATGCACACAGGCATTAGAGTCCATGACATCCCATATCAAAAAGCTTTAACTGAGTACGTTTGGCATAAAAGAAATAACTATGAAATTGGCTATTCTGATGAGTTTAAGATTACTGGATTAGTACTGTCTAAGCGCCACTACATTGGGGATGAGCGTGCCGATATTGCGCCATACGACATGGTGGTAGGCTGGGGAGCAATGTCTGATCCTAATATCATTAAAGAGATCAATGTCAGGCAAAACAATCGTTTTTATTACTGGAATGTCAGCGAGTTTCCCATTCCACGCAAAGAGTTGGAACTTAACAGTACAAACTTGCACTTAGTGCCAAATACCGAAGAGATAGCCAAGGCGTTAGCCAACGTAAAAAAAGGTGATGTAGTTGAGTTGGTAGGCTATTTAGTCGATATTAAAGATGAAGACGGTTTTATTTGGGCAACATCACGAGTGCGCAGTGATAGTGGCGATGGTGCCTGTGAGATTGTGTTGGTTGAACGTCTACGAGTGCAAAACGATTAAGCCTGCGAAAAAATACGATGCCAAAACCAAGCTATTAAAAACAGTAAGATGCTCGCCAGCGCAAATAGCCAACTGGCATCACGCTCTGCAAGTGAAGTTTTCTGTAGGTCAGCATTATTCAGTGCGCTTACTGCTTGCTGTGGCTGTTGAATATGTACAAAGTCAAATTTACTCGCCTCTGCTACAGCTTTTAGCAAGGGTTTGTTCAGTGCAGACAAATGCTCACCCACTTCATCTAACGCGCCTGCAGCAGCACGCTCTCCAGGTTGAAGCGCTTTAACATAGGCTAATAAATTAGGATGGTTACCTTCCATCACCGCTTCCTCTGGTGTCCAATAGCCAACAATCTGTTGCTGATCATTAAGCTTAGGCACGGGTTGCAATGCTTGGCCCCCTACCCCTACTAGCAAACCTTTTGCTTTGTCCTTGAGACTTAGCAAATCAGTGAGTCGCGGAGCACTATGATGTGGCATTTCATCACCATCGGTCACCATCACCACGTTTAACTGCCGCTTATGCGCTTCTTTAATGCTCATTACTAACGCTCTGACCACCCAAGAATCGCCAACCCAGCGCATTTTGGTTTGCAGTCTGGCGACGACTTGCTCAATCGCGGAGAAATGTCGGCAAACTTCCAATGGCTCAAATAGCACAATCGACTCATCCCCAGCAAATAACGCAATGGATACTCTAGAGCCACAAGGCAAACTAGCCATTGACTCCCTCACCACTTCTTTTGCCAAGTGCAGACGCGAAGTATGTGGACGTGGATAATCAACATCTTGCACATTCATACTCTCGCTGATATCAATGACAAATAAAGTGTCTTGCACCAGACTTTGCATTTGTGTGGTGGGTGTAAACCAAACAGGTAATAATATGATGGCAGCGATAATCAAACACAGGCTGCCATTTCGCCAAGATTGATGTAGCCAGCGACGAATATGCACCAAGGCTTTTCTCCATGACCAATCCTTGAGTGGTTGGATGGTCAAACCCATTATGGCAAGCCCCTGCGTTTGTTATCTCGCATCATCGCAGTGCCATTACGCTTAAATGGCTGTAACGTCACGCCATCGGTCTCAGCCTCCCAACCCTGCGTACGCTTTTCTGGGCTCAATCTATCTAACAACTCCAAATTAAACCTTGCTACTTGCATATCTGGCTTGATGCGCAGCGCACCTTTATAGGCTTCTCTTGCTAATTCAATATGCGCCACTGCCTGCTGGTGGGCACCGCCATTGGCGATATTCGTAGCGGCAATCGCACTATCAAAATACAAATTACCCAGTGCAAATTTAGCGCGCGCCCTAATATCTAGATCTTTTGAAGCTTCTGCAATCATCAATGATTGCATGGCAAGTTTAGGTTGACCATTTTTGGCTTGCAGATAACCAATGCTGTAGGCTTTTTGTGCCTCATGCAGTGCAATAGACTGTTTGATGAGGGTGTTATTTTGATAGGCAATATTCAGTTGGCGCGCTTGCCACCATGCATGGGCACAAAATATAGCCCCTAAAAAGCTAAGCAAACTTGCACTGACCACCAAGGCCTGCGAATACTTAATCCAATATCGTTGTTGATTGAGAGTGATATGCATGAGGTCACCTAGACTTGCTGAAGGATGAGGGTTGCCAAACAACTATTTCTTGTTGCTTAATCCAGAACAGCAAACCCATGAGTACAATCGCTATTCCATAAAAATAATGTGCGTAGTGTTTTCTTGGCAGACGGTATTCGTAACGCGTTGGTTTATTGGTGGCGTTGCTTACAGCTTGAATTGCGTTATTGAGACCTTGCTCGCTATCAACCTCAAACGCTTGATACGGCATCCCCAATTGTGAAAATACTTGATGCATAGAGGCCGTTTGCTGCTGCGTGGCGTAGGCGGTATCTTGTGCTGTGATAATTTCATTATCGCCTGCGATGACCGTGTCTAATATACTTTGCTCCCGTTCCCCCCTTACATATATCCACATGAGCTGAGCACGCTGACGAATAAAAGCTTGTTTTAATACTTCTTGATCTTCCCCTTCAATCACAGCATCGCCGTCCGATACCAACAAAATCAATCTAGACGCGGTGTAGGGACGGTCTTCAAAATGATCAAGGGCAAGCGCTAAGGCGCGGCCAAGTGCAGTAAAGCCCGTACTTTGGCTTTGCGCACTTAATAACGCAGCTTCTGCCAATGCACGGTCTGAGGACAACGGTGCTACGCTGATGGGTGACGCATTGAACACCACCATGCCAAACGTATCGGCTGGTCGCTGTTGCATGAACTTTAGCAATACTGCACGTGCTGCTTCAATCTTGCTCAAAAAATGCGTATCTGACTCGCCCGCCTCTGCCGACTGCCGATTGTAATCACGCCCCTTTAATCCTTCTGACATACTGCCGCTACGGTCTAACACCACCACAATTTCCGCGCCTAGCCCCACACGACTTTCTGTGCCGCCCTCTGTAAACGGTGCCGCTGCGGCAATGACAAGACTGAAGATGACCAATGCAGCTAATAAACGAATTGCCCAGCGCACATTGAGCGAAGCTAAATCTTTTGGCCAATCCGCCAAACTTGGGTAGCTAAATTGTTTAACACCATGCGAGAGTAGCGGCAATAGCGCCAAAGGCAATAACCATAACAACTCTGGTTTTAAAAAATGTAAATGACTCATTTCGACGTTTGCGCATGCTTCGCTGACGTAGGTGCAGCGTTTCTTAAATATAAGCGTTCCGCCACTGCAGCCTGCGCAATCCAATCTATGTGAATCGGTTGCGCTGATGTCAATACAGTTGCGCTCTGACGAATACTAAATGGATGTTCGTCATATAAAGTGCGCCATGCAACTGCAAAGCATTGTTCAATCTCGGCTTGGAAAGGTCGCAAAAATGGTGCTGTGTTGAATAGACGATGCAGGCTGGATGGAAACAAACTTTCGCCAGCGCTTGCACTTAAGGCTTGCAATATGGCTTGTAAATCTTTGGCTTGCATAGTCTGTGCCGTTTTGTGGCGCATTGACTTTGCCAATGTTGCAATCGGGCCGGGATTTTTTGGCCAAGGTAGCCAGTCTTTTAACCACATCCAATACATCATCAATATCACGCCTATCGTGCTAAACAATATCAAGCCCAATAATGGTGTCTGCTCATTGAATGGGATAGGCAACAAATCCGCGTGTCTTTTTGTTTCTGCCAAGGGATAAGGCAAAACTGGGGAATAGTAAAAGGGCTGCGTCGGAATCATAATCTCTTGCACAGGTTTTTCTTTCGTTTTTAACACCAGTGCAGGCGTTTTAAGCGTTTGTGCAATCTCCACGGTAGCAAAAATCTGCCAAGTCAGATACAACTTGATGGTTTCATTTTGCTGGGTATAGGTCGCCGTTGATAAATCTAACCAAGGTTTGACGTAACCTGTGAGCGGTAAACTTTCTTCATCTAGCGTGGTGTGCTTTGGTAAAGTGAGGGTGATTGTCTGATGAATAAAATCGCCCAAGCGATAACCACTATCGCGCATTGCCACTTCCACATTAATCGGTGGAGCGTCACTCCCTAGTACGGTAACTGGCAAACATAACATCAGAATAAAGTAATACAAGCACTTCATGTCTGGCGCTCCATGAAGTAATGCGTCAAGGCCATTGGATTAAAACTTCCGTGTACCAAAAATGGCTTATAGCCGTATCGACGACTCAGTTGATGCAGCATTTGCGTATGCTGCAATCTTTTATTTTGTAGCGATTGGATGAGCCCTGCACGCATCCATACAAATTTGGATTGCCCAGTTTCCGCATCTTGCAAAATAGCCATGCCTTGTTTAGGCGCTTGCGATACCTCAAACGGATCTTCTAACACGATAGGAATCACGTCATGATGATTGAGTTTTTTAAACATCATGTTGGTGTCGCTTTCCGACCATCTAAAATCAGACACCAAAAAAACCAAACTGCGCTTTCTAGGCAATTGCGATGTCACCTTAATTAAGCCATCCATTCGATTACCTTGCGGTTTGACGCGATGCAAGTGTTGCTGAATCCACAACCAGGCTGAACGATTAAGCCTAGGGGGTAATGTGCCTTCTCGTATCAATGCTTGATTGGCAACATATAGGCCAAAGGCATCGCCACTACGATAAGCAGACAATGCCAATTGCGCAGCTATTTCTTGCGCGACTTGCCAGCGATTCACTGCCCCCACATAGCCCATAGAGGCGGTGGCATCCACCAGCACAATCAATTTAAGTGCGGTGTTTAAATAGGTATCTCTCACAAACAAGCGCTCAAATGGGTCGCGCAAACTTGCTCTTAAATCGAGGCGTCTCGGGTCAGGATAATCTCGCAAAAGCGCCAGAGCACGCAGATGATCGCCAATACCCGCAGATAATCCACGCATTGCACCGGATTGATGCCCCGTTGGCTTCCATTGAATGCGGTAGTCAATCCACTGTTGCTTCATATGATTGGCTTAAATTATGCCGTGGGCACTTGCTTTAAAATGGCTTGCGTATAGGCTTTGGCTAGCCAGTTTCTTTGTAACTCGTAAATAGGCGAGAAAAATACACGATGCGCAACCACTGGATGAAATACGGCTGCAATGTCTTCTGGTGTTAAATTTAAACGCCCATCTAGCCAAGCTGACACTTTGGCCGCGCGCACCAGCATACTGCAGCCTCTAGGCCCCATACCTGCCAGCATCAAATCATCCATGTCCACTTCAGGCAACACAACACCATAATCCTGAGGTCGGTGAGTGGCTTTGCGCAAATGTTCAACATAGTCTTGCACCGCTGCGTTTGCTGTGACGCGCTGCTGCAGTTGACTGGCAAATGCGGTGAGCGCTCTAAAGTCCAACAATCCAGCACTCACCCCACTAATCAGCGTATCTGTATCGTGAAAGCGCGCATCAAATGTCAATGCTTTGTGTATCTCACTGTCATTCGATGGTGCAATTTCTATTTCCATTAAAAAGCGATCACGTGCTGCGCCTGGCAACTCGAATGTTTCATCACGCTCTACTGCATTTCTGTCTGCAAATACTTGTAAATGCGGAAAATAATGCTCTTGATTAAATGCACTCACACTGCGCTCCGCCATCACACGCAACAACAAGGAATGCACTTGCGGTCTGGCGCGGTTGATCTCATTAAAGAAGAATACTGATAAGTTTTCGCCCTGTGCCACGATCGGACCGGCTTCCACTTTAGGTTTGCCTTCAGTATCAATGTAGGTGTGATAAATCAAATCTTGCGGCATTAAATCTATCGTGCCTTCCACACGCTGGTAACCACCACCCAGCCCTCTTGCTGCGGCTCTGAGCAAGGTTGTTTTGCCCACCCCAACATTGCCTTCCAGTAACACATGCCCTTTAGAGAACATGGCAATCAATAGCAGGCGAATCGCTGGAGATAACCCTAAGATGATTTGATTGAGTTCTTTTTCCAGCATCAGCGCACGGTTGCGCCAATCGATTAACACTTGATCTGAATTCATGGTGATAGATGTTGAATGGGTGAGGTATACAAAGCTGTATTGAACAGACTTTTTGAATGGTCGGATAGGGAAAATATCCCGATTGCAATGCCTGATTAGGGCGGCTTGGTAATCGCAAATTGCTGATGAAATACCTTGCCTTCGTTATCTTTAGCCTCGACCATCAACTGACCCGAATGTCCATTCAATAATGAAAAGCGCAAGTAAGGGTTGGCACTGATGCCTGGCCCTAACTCAGCTTGCATAAAATCCACGTGATCTACTTGAAATGCTAGGTAATTGATAAACCAAGCTTTGGCATAATAGCCTTGTGTCGTTCTTTCAAAACCGGTGCGCATGGGGTGTTTAATATAAAAAGATATCTCGGGTAAAGCAGGCGACGTTAGCCAATGGGTTTGTATCTTCATCTCCCCCGAGCTTGCACGCAACACTGCCTCATCTGCTGTTATTCCACCACCACAGCCACCGCCTGGCGTTTTGATGGGTACCGCGTGCATGAATAAATGCCCCCGACTATCTTCTACAATCACACGAAAATAGCTGTTACTTTCCAAACGGATACGTGTAGACAGTTTGAACTGGCTGACGGGTTGCTGTGGAATAAAAGTGGCGGTGTGAACGATTGGATTTGCATCTGTAAAAAGATACACACGTGCGATGTGTGCATCGGGAATATGCACTTGCATCGCCACTGGAACGATGGCTGCATCTTCTGCCTGAATAGGCGCCTCAATTTGAATATAGGCTGGATTAAGTTGAACTGTTTTTCCAGCAAAAAATGCCGCTTGAATCACAGACCAATGATCAATAACAGGTGCCGCAATTGCCGCAGGAATATGTGAAAAATAGATGAGCGCAATCACATAACACTTAAACACATTACATAACTTAAGCATTTTATTTTGACCTAATCGCCATTTAAACAGCAGAACAGAAGTAATGCGCTACAGTACCTCTGCCCCACCTCAGCGATAGCAGTTACTTAATCACCACACCCCAAGGCAATTGCCCTACAGGGATTTCTTTGATGACTTTCAGTGTGGTGGTATCGATAGCTGATACGCTATTGCTTCGACCATTTGCGACGTATAACTTTTTGCCATCTGGTGTAAGTGCCATATTCCATGGACGTTTGCCTACCGGAATTGTGTTCGTAACAGTATTGCTAGCAGTATCAATCACACTGATATTATGGTCGCCACCATTACTCACATAGACGCGGCTACCATCATGCGACACCTTGATACCATTGGAGCGTAAACCAACGGGGATGCGGTGCAAGATAGCCCAATCTCCCACGGACACGACCTCAACCAAGTTGGCTGCTTCGTTAGCAATATAGGCTAATTTTCCATCAGGTGAAAAACCGACGCCTCTTGGGTGCTTAGTAGCTTTGATCAAATGCACAGATTGATGGGTTGCAACGTCAATCACATCCACATCGCCACTCTCTTCATTACTTGCCAACAACCACTTGCCTTCTGGTGAATATTCACAGTGCTCAGGGTTACGTCCTTGCGTTTTTGCAGTGTGGGCTAATTTTGCTGTAGCTAAATCCACAAATGACACCGCATTTTCTTCCTCTAAACAAGCGGCTAGTGTTTTACCATCGGGTGAAATGCTAATACCCTCAGGCTCATCCCCCACTTTCACCAGACTTTCTTGTTTGTGTGTGTCTAAATTAACAATGGCGACTGCGTTTTTATCTCTCACCACCACGTACAGTTTTTTACCATCGGGCTGAATAGCAACAGCTTGAATTTTTTTACCGAACTGCCCCTTTTTAGGCAGTTGGTAAATCACTTTATCTGTCTCAGTATCAATCACTGACACATTGCCATCTTTCTCATTAGGCACATAAGCTAACGGTGCAGCATACAACGTTGAAACAAACGCGCTGGATACTAAGGCTGAAATAGCCAATGGTAAAAATGTTTTATTCATATATCTCCTAGTGACACGAATAGTGGTGCTAAAAAAAAACTAGGCGGATAGCATGCCTAGTTTTAGTGTTTGCGAACTTTATTGTTTTAATTTCGATATTGTTTTGATCTCGATTGAGCACCATTAGTATCAAACGTTTCTCCCGTGATTGATACTCCAAAACTCACAGAAATGAGTGGGACTTATTCCCGAATACCTATCCTCACTCCAGTGCTTTTTTAAGACCAATCGCTGCTGCATCGTACAAAGCATTAATAGCTTTATTCGCAGCAGGATTATCTGCACCTGGTGGTGCCTCCATAGTGTTTGCCTTGTTATAAAAGCGTGCGGTCAAACTGACAATTGATTGGTTGGGTGTAGCGCCTTGTTTCACGTATACCACTGTTCGATAATTACTGACAGCAATCGTGCTTTCTGACGCATCTACCATTTTGTAGTCCAATTTCATCTCTGCATCATTGACCTCGCGCAGCTTTTCCAAAAAAGCCGTGCCGTCTTTGAGCGTCACTAACCGATGCAACAACTCCTTACCACTGTCCGCATCGGCTTTGGTCTCCACCTTCACACTCACCACATCTGGATGCCACTGTTGAATCGCGCCAAAGTCTTTTATTAAAGTCCACACTTTTGCTGGCGCTGCGTTCACTTCAAATTCTTTCACTACCTTTTGGCCACTTGGCCCATGTGCGACAGCGCTGAGCGGCACCATCATCAACATGGCTAAACTTACCCATAATTTTTTCATACTTAGTTCCTATATTTATCCCGACGCAATTCTTAATGCCTACAACCCATAGCGGCTTACTGAGCCTCTATGATTTTTTTAAGGTTAGGCAAGCCGGCATCATAAACACCTTCAATCGCCTTGACCGCTGTGGCATTGTCTTCACCTGCAGGGGCATCCACTTTGTTTGCTTTATTGTAGAAACGGCCTGTCCAAGTCACCGTTGTTTCGCCATTATTTGGACCAGCTTTTACTATCATATTAGAGCGATAACCACTGACAGGAAGCACACCCTCTACAATCCGATATTCCAACTTCATTTCCTCATCAGAATTGATAGTCTGCTTTTCTAATAAGGTGCCGCCCCCTTTGAGCGTGAGCGTGCGATGTAGCAATACTGCGCCAGTATCATCTGCTTTGGTTTCTGTGGTAGTACTTTCTACCGCCGGATGCCATTGGTGAATGCCACCAAAATCCTTCACCACAGCCCACACTTTGGCGGCATCTGCTTTAATCACTACTTCACGAATCACCTTTTGTTGGCTTGGCGCATTGGCTGCTGAAAGGGTTAAAGGTAAAAAACAAACGGCTAGTAATAATTGAGAAAAAATACGCATACAGACTCCTATTTTTTAATACTTGAGAAAATTATTGAATTGAAGGTGTTGCAATAAAAGCACCAAAAGCACGTGGTTGTGATCCCGTTGCTATGCTTTTAATGACTTGATTTGTTTTGGCATCTATCACGGTCAGTGCGTTATCCATCCAACTGGCGACGTACACACGCTGATGTTGATGGTCAAACGCAATACCTTCTGGCGTGCCGCCTACTTTGATGACGTGTTTCACTTGATATGTTTTAGCGTCAATCACAGAAACGGTGTCTTCATGGGTGTTGGTTACGTAGAGCGTTGTGCCGTCCGAATTAGTGGTCACACAATATGGATGCTCACCGACAGGCACTGTGGCGACGACGATATCCCGTTTTACATCAATGACAGAGACTGAATTGCTTTCCACATTGACCACATACACAAACTGACCATTACCAGACAGCGCAACACCAAATGGATGTTTACCCACATTGATTTTGTTCACAATCTTGTGCGTGCGTGTATCAATCACACCCACATCATTGCTGTCACGATTAGCAACATACAAGCTAGCACCTTCTCTACTTAGCACCATGCCTGCAGGGGCTTTACCCATGGCGATAGTCGCCACTTGCGTATACTGCGTTGTGTCAAACACCAAGATTTGGTCGTGAAACCAATCGGCCACATATAACTGACCACCTGTTTTGTTTAACACCAGCCCTACTGGGGCAATGGTCAATTGAATGCTATGGATGACTTGATTGGTGTTGATGTCTACGACACTGACTGAACGGCTTTCAACATTAGAAAAGTAAGCGCGATTCGATATGGTATCGATGGCCACACCCACGGGGGATTTACCTACTGGCACCCGCTGAATCACGCGATTACTTTCAACATCAACGATACTCACCGTGTGGTCACCTTGATTGGTGACGTAGGCAAAAGGGGCGGACACTGCAACCGCTGCACTCATCAGTGCAGCGCCAGATAAACACAACGCAGATACCAGCTTGGTGAGATGTTTACACGGCACAGCAGCTTACCATTTGATATTTTTTGGATCGCCGCGGAAATTACCGCGAATGAAATAAATAATGCGCCATAAGTCATCTTCTGTTTTTACGATGTTGCCATGCGGCGGCATCGGGCCCACTACATTTTCACGGCCTTTACGCGTATAGCCTTGCTTTTGTAACTCATCACTGCCTAAGGCAATCAATCTAAACAGTGTGTCATCATCTGCGCCATACACCCATGTCTCGTTAGATAACGGTGGACACATGCCACCACCACCATTACCGCCGTGACAGCCGTTACAGCTAACGCCCATGTATTTTTTTCTTCCCGCTTCGACTAAATCAGGATTCATTAACGTGTAAGAGTATGGATTTTTCAATGTCCCTTTTTCTGCGGCCATCGCCACTTCATGTGGAGATTTATCTGATCCCAATGGCGCAATCGCTGCAGCCGTTGACTTTACTTTTTGGGGTGGCAATCTAAAACCATCCGCACCTACAGCGGGCTCCTCAGCAGGCACATCCGCTGCGGCCAACATCATAAGATGTGACATCTGGGTTTGATTCAGTGCTAATTTTTTAGACTTTAAGCTTGTAACATCGTCCGCAAATGCAGAATGTGCTACCAAACTCAACAACAAAGTAGTGACCCCTATAAAACGTTTATTCATCGCGTGACCTTTCAAAATATAAATTGCGTAATAACAGCAACACGAGATTAAACGCCCTGCAGTTATTATTGTTGGCAGAAATTATCCCAACTATCGCTGGGATAATTTCCTAATTTGAAGTTGCTTGTAATTACAGGGATTTTTGAAGTAATTCGACAGCTTTTTCAGCGTCATGCTCTTTGGCTAATGCCAATGCAGTCTTGCCTTCTACATTTTTAACATTCACATTGGCGCCTGCCTTAACCAGCAAACTTACCATCATGTCTAAGTTGGCCTGAGCTGCTGCCATTAACGGCGTAACGCCAGAAATATTCTGTGCATTCGGGTTGGCTTTGTACTGCAATAAGGTTTGCGCCATTTGCTGGTTATTTTTAGTAACCGCCAGCATCAATGCATTGTATTTAGCTAAGCCCATTGCATAATCTGGATTTGCGTTGTAGTCCAACATTGCCACGGCAGCGTTGGCTTTGTTGTCGATGACCGCCATCGCAAGCGCAGTTAATTCATCATGGTTGACCAAATTAAAATCCGCTTTATATTTACCAAGCAATCTGAAGATTTTTGGTTCATTGGAACGCACAGCATGCATTGCGGCTGTCCAGCCATCGTTGTCTTGCATGTTCGGGTCGGCCTCATAAGCAAGCAAGCCATTGATGACGCTAATATCCCCACTTTTCACAGCCACCATCAACGGTGTTTGTCCCTCATTGTCTTTGGCATTGACCTTCGCCCCACGTTTAAGCAGATATTCAATGCGCGTGGAGTCTCGTGCGATGGTTGCGTTATGTAATTCCTGTTCCAAGGTAGAACCTTGTTTGAGCGCTTCGTCCACCTTGGCTGGCAAGGTAGCGATGTCCGATTGATCTGGCACATGCGCTTTTCGCGCTACCTTTTTGTATGGACCATGCGAGGGAAGCGTGCCTGAGATCACACACTCTTCGCACTGCACCAAAGGCACACCATAATCGTCGAACACTTTTTGGATCTTATCTTTGTCTTTGAGCATCACCGCTTCTATCCTAGCTTTAAGGTCTTTGGCATTTCTGCGCATACCAATCGCCAATGGAAACTCCATAGGCGTGACGTCTTCAAGTCTGTTTACAGGCACGATGGTAATTGGCTCGTGTTTAATTGTTTTATACCAACCCGCCATTGGGCCCCAAATCGCCGCCACATCTAACTGCCCATCTATCATATTTTGTACATCCATATGAGGTTGTCGTTCAAGGCGCAAGTCAGCATCATGCGCAATCGTTCTCACCACCGTGTTTTCACGTTTAATGCCACGCTCTTGTAATACAGTGCGTATCGCAGAATGTTGAAATACCCCAACTTTATAATCATTCAACAGCTTAGGGTCATGCAAACTTTTAATATCAATGCCCTTATCACTGCGATAAGCCAATACAAACGTACTTTTATAGAGCGGCTTGGTGGTGAGCATGCGTTCATCATCTGGCGTCATGTCCATTAAAATATCGCACTCATTGTTATCAAAGGTTTGACGTGTCAGACCTCTATTCAAATAAGGACGATAAAAGTAGGTCACGTGCGTACCTAAGCCCTCTGCAATAATAGCGGCGATCTTGTTCGCATAGCCTTCCCCTTTATCATTCGACATCGGCATATTGCCTGGGTCTGCACACACACGTAAGGCTTCCATTTTTTTCTCGGTGACATATTTCTCTGTCACATTGCTTTCATCGCTGGCATATCCAGCCAAAGAAAATAATGTTCCCAATACCATTAGCAAAGCACGGCTTACTGTCTTATTTTCACGCATAGAAAAAACTCCATTCACATCAAATGTATTCACCATAAACAAACCTTTAATCCTTACATTTAGCTAACTTTAATAACAATTTAACAACAGTTAGCTACTTTTATTGCAATATGCACGCACAATCAATCATGCACATTCCAATAAAAAATCGAAGGTGATGCCTGAGCACCACCCTCGATTCAATGACATTGACTACATCAACTTATGTCTGACTAGTCCACACGGAATGTGAACAGTGTGCCGCCTTGAGGAATCTTATCGAGACCTGTGGCTTTGGCCATGGCAGTAGCACCAATCGCACCGTATTTATCATCCATGTCTAAGCCTGCTGTTACAGGTAGACCAATCCAGCCGCCAATACCTGTCCATACAGACACATATTGTTTGCCTTTGATTTTGTAAGTGATAGGGTTGCCGATAATGCCTGAAGCTAATTTACGGCT
This sequence comes from Methylophilus sp., assembly GCA_030696695.1. Lineage (GTDB taxonomy): Bacteria > Pseudomonadota > Gammaproteobacteria > Burkholderiales > Methylophilaceae > Methylophilus. The sequence continues at coordinate 651,848 of JAUYRP010000034.1, read as the reverse complement.
CCACAACACTTTGCCTGATTTACGATCGACCGCGCGGAAGTCACCACCCAATGAACCGTAGAATGCTAAGCCACCATCAGTCACTAACACACCACTCCAGTTTGGATATGGATCAGATACTTCCCAGATTGTTTTACCAGTCACTACGTCGAATTTTTTCAACTTACCAGTCACACCTGGTTTTTCTGGGTACATATACACGTTAGCAAACACGTAAACAGTACCTTGTTGTGTATGTGTACGCTCTTGTGGTTCATCTTCCATACACCAGTTATTGGTAGGTACATAGAATACGTTTGGCTCTTTTGGATCTACTGCCGCAGGCTGCTGATCTTTACCACCCATTGCAGATGGACAAGCTTGCGTATTCACATCACGCGCAAATGGTGAGTGCTCTTTAACTTTGAGTGGACGACCAGATTTTAAATCTACTTTTTCTGCCCAGTTCACTGTTACAAACTTGTGAGCGCGCAACAAAGTACCATCTTTACGATCAAGCACATAAGCAAAACCGTTACGGTCAAAGTTCACGAGTGCATCGTATGATTTACCATCCACTTTTAAACCATCGACCAAGATGTTTTCGTTTACACCGTCATAATCCCATTGGTCGAATGGTGTTTTTTGATAAGCCCAAACCATTTCACCCGTGTCGATTTTACGGGCCATAATTGTCATGGACCATTTATTATCAAACTTACCAACATTTGTTTTTGGATCAACAGTATTACATTTTTCGTGTGTAAGATTTGCACCTGTTTCACCGCAGCGATACGCTGGTGACCAGTGGCCAGGGTTACCTGTACCTGCGTACATCACACGTAATTTTGGATCATAGCTGAACCATGCCCAAGGTGCGCCGCCGCCAATTTTCCATTCATCGCCTGGATAAGTTAAGCCAGTGTTTTGGCCATACAAACCATAGTGTGGATTCGCTTTATTGGTGTCTGGTGTTAAGCAAAGGTCTTTGTCTGAACCAGTACTATGGCATTTCCAAACCTCTTTACCTGTTTTAAGGTCATAAGCAACAGTACGGCCGCGGGCAGCAAATTCATCACCACCAAAGCCAGCTACCACCAAACCTTCCGCTACCATTGCTGGGCCTGAGTGTGTCTCACCTTTTTCTGGGAATGCATGTTTAGTCACCCAAACTTCTTTACCAGTGGTTGCATCTAGTGCAATCAAGAAACCATCTAAAGTATGAAATACAACTTTGCCATCGGCGTAGTTCAAACCGCGGTTAATCGTATCGCAACATGCACGTGGCACAGCAGATTCATCACGGTCAGATTTTTTGGTGTAATTCCAAATTTGTTTTGGTTGATCAGGATTCGATAAATCCAATGCTTGTACGATATTTGGCCAACCTGAAACCATATACATCATAGGCTTGCCATTGTGTTCCACCACCACTGGCTGACCTTCATGACCGCGCAGCGTGCCTGAAGATTGAGACCAAATCATTTGTAAGTTCTTAACGTTGCCAGTATTAATATCTTTGAGTTGGCTATGACGATGTAATGCTAAATTTTGACCAGGCGCCGCCCACATATTATGGTCTTTACTGCGCTTGATGATTTCTTCGTTTGCGGATGCTTGAATACTCATGCCCAATGCGGCTACCGTACCCAATGCAGCAAACATGGCCTTAAATGTCCAATGTTGCTTCATTCACACTCTCCTTAGTTATAAAATTTATTCAGGGGTTAAGTTACAATTTATTACAATTGCACCTCGACGCCACTATATGCCCATGTACTCTTTGTAGATTGAGAATAGCTCCCGTTGAACGATGGGAAAAATTCACAGCGAATTTGGGAATATATAAATGCATGCGCAACCAAGACTTCATCGTGCGCTTTTCTACTTTTTATGGTTTTGCGCTGTCTACTTTTGGGAATTTTTCCTAATTAATACGGGACGAAAGACGATAGTGGGTTGGGTATCTTTCCATTACATTGTGCGCATGCTGTTTGCATCACAAAATCCTGCCTGCCAGACCACACTTAAATCTTCATTTATTTGGGATGCATTACTCATTCCCACCACTTTCTTTGTGGTGTTCTTGATCTCCTCTTTTTTTAATTTTTCCGAGCAATACATTGAGTGGGCAGCGCATCATGAAAGCACACTGAATATTGATGAGTTGCCATTGGCAACCTTGGCCATGCTGGTGGCAACCGTATGGTTTTCATGGAGAAGGTGGATGGAGATTCGATCGCTTTTAACGCACAACCATAGCCTGCTTCAACATGCCACGCGCATGCAAGAAAATGAGCGTCGAAAAATTGCGCAAGACTTACACGACGAACTGGGGCAGTATTTGAATGCTATTCGACTAGAATCCGCCTCGTTAAAATCTGTATCAAAGTGCGATGAAAAAATACAAGCCATCGCAAGCAGGATTTCCGAACATGCATCGCATGCCTATCAAATGGCAAAACAGTTGATGTATCGACTAAGACCTGTTGCCTTAGATGATTTAGGACTCCATGCAGCCTTGAACCATTTAGTTTCCACATGGCAAACCGCTACGCATACGGAATCAAACAACAAAACTATTTATACATTACATGTCACTGGCAATATCGACCAAATGCAAGAAGATTTAGCGATTGACGTGTATCGCATTGTGCAAGAGTGCCTAACCAATGCGGCTAGACATGCGAATGCAAGAAAAATCGACATCGATATTGAAGCAGCTAACCAGCAATTAACATTGCGCATCATCGACGATGGCATTGGCTTTAATCCTCATCTCACCAGCAAAGGCCTAGGCATTGCAGGCATGCGCGAGCGAGTTGAGAATCATCTAGGCAGTTTCAACTTAAGTACTAAAGCTGGTCATGGCTGTCAGTTATCTATCGTCATTCCAATGGTGGGTACATGATGACAAGAAAACAAATCTCCGTATTACTGGTAGATGATCATGCGGTCGTGAGGCAAGGGTATCGCCACTTACTAGAGAGCGCAGATATCGTTGTGGTAGGTGAATCCAGTAGCGGAGAACATGGCTACCAAGCGTATTTTGAACTCAAACCAGATGTCGTGATTATGGATTTATCAATGACTGGTATTGGCGGCCTAGAGACTTTACGTAGAATTGTGAGTAGGGACACCAAAGCAAATATTGTCATATTCAGCATGCATGACAGCCCAGTATATTCATCGAGAGCGCTACAAAGTGGCGCGAAAGGCTATGTCAGCAAAGCCAGCGCACCTGAGGTATTAGTTGAGGCTATTATTACGGTGGCAAAAGGAAAGCGTTATATCAGCCCAGATATTGCACAACAAATTGCCATCAATCAAGCGGATGAACATACAATCACCAATGACTTGAGTGCACGAGAGTTTGAGGTATTTCAGTTATTGGCAAAAGGCTTAACATTGGAAGATATTGCGAAGACTTTGCACCTTGATTACAAGACCATTGCCAATACGCAAACGCGTTTGCGCCAAAAGCTGAATGTAGAAAACGGCTCGCAATTGGTACTGGCTGCGATTAAATTAAACATCTTACAGGTTTAACATTCAGCACAAATTGCACTTGCACTTGCACTTGCAGTTGCACCTATACTTGTACTTGGCGCCTGCTTAATAACTTTCCATAATGTTCAATAAAAAAAGGGGCTTACGCCCCTTTAAAACCTAGGTAATTCAATACTAATGATTAGAAGTCAAATCGAACTCCACCAAATACTTGGCGTCCACGACCAGCAGACATCCCATCCACCCGACTAGCCAAATACTCTTTGTCGGTTAAGTTATGTCCACTTAAGAAATAAGTCATTTTTGAGCCTACTGGCTTAAAGTTAACAGACGCATTAAACAAAGTGTAAGAAGGGATATCCCCAGACAAGCCAGACAGTGTTGCGTCTGCACCTGTTGGGTCAGCTGCATTTAATACATAATCACGGAAAGGTCCATCCACCTCTTGGTTGCTGATATAGTCCAAGCCAACTCGGGCATCTAAACCTACAGGATGTTGATAACCAAAGCTAATAGATGCCATATGTTTTGGCGCGTAAGGTAAACGCTTACCGCTAATTACCCCATCACCCGCAGTTTCAATTTCACCCAATCCATTCACTGTAGAAAATGCATTGACGCTGGTGCTGTCAAATTTCGCTGTCCATAGGTTGGTGTAATTCGCCATTGCATAGAAATTATGCGCTGTGTCAAAAATCTGCCCAAAATCAACACGTCCAGCAAACTCAATACCTGTCATCACGGCTTTACCCGCATTATCAAAAGAACCGGAAGTCGTTCTCACTACAATATCTTCAAACTTGGTGTGGAATAAAGTAGATTCAAACGCAACACCCTTGAAGAATTTAGAACGTAAGCCAAATTCCCAATTAATACTGGTTTCGGGTGAAGTTTTATCGACCTCAGCCGTGTTTGGTCCATCAGCGCGTAAATCACGATCTGGGCGTGGTGGAGAAAATCCTTTATGCACACCAGCGAATACAGTCGTATTAGCGATGCCATTCCAAGCCACACCAAAACCGGGCAACACTTCTGTCTGGTTATTGGTGACATTTGCATTTTGAGGATCACCACCCGCTTGATTGACCCTAGTTCTAAACTCCATGTCTTCCACACGCACCCCTGGAGTAATATCAAAATCTCCGATATGAAGTGTGTTTTGCGCATAGTACGATTTTGTTTCGACTTCAATACGAATATCTTCTCTAAACTGACCATTGGCTTTTGCCCAAGCCAAATTCTGCGCTAACGGATTTGCGCTTCTGTATTGCTGACGTTTGATGTCTTCTTGATGTAGCCTAAAGCCAACCACGGCGTCGCTTTCTACCCCAAACCAACTATGTTTAAAGTCTAGGCGCGGTTCAAAACCGTAATAGTTGTAACTTCTCGGACGATGGCGACCACCACAGGTATCAGCCGTTTCCTCAGTAAGCACTAAGCCAGAGCAGCGGTCCATAATGGTGACACCTGTAGACTGGCCCACCTCCTCATCATCATATCCGCCAGGCGCATCCGTTTGACGAAATGAGCTACGGTAAGCATGCACATAATAAGCTTGTGTGGTTAATCTTGCGTTATCGTTAATATCAAAGATGTGCTGCAACTGCGCAAATTTACGGTCATGTTCAAAAGCATCGTTTTTGCCAGAAGGCGCTTGGAATTTATCACGCGCATAATCGATAGTACCCAAGCCTGTTTCAGATACATTGGAGTGCTCTTGGTAAGTACCCACTTTTGCCACTAGAGTATGTTGGTCATTGATGTTTAGCTGCCCTTTTAGTGTGATATCAGTCACTTCAAACTCATGGTTATCGCGAATACCATCGCCTTTTTTGTTAGAGATATCTAACATGACGCCACCCATTTCACCACCAGCACCTATGTTGGCATACACGCCTGTAAAATCGTTATTTCCAACCATGCCTGATACCGTCCCATGGATACCATCTTTTGGGATTGGACGTGTAACAAAATTAATCATGCCGCCTACAGTTTGTGGGCCGTACAGCACCTGACCTGACCCTTTCACCACCTCTATACGTTGTACACGTTCTAGCATAGGAATGTAGTGAGAAGACGGATCTCCGTATGGTGCTAAATAAAGTGGCAGACCATCTTCCATCAGCAGTGTTCTTGCACTACGCCTTGGATCCATTCCGCGTAAACCAATGTTTTGTGCGAGTCCAAGCGGATCTTCATTTTGAATGATATTGAGACCTGGTACTGAACTTAATGCCTCTTTGATTGAAAACGGTCTTCTCGCTTCAAGCTCCTTCTCATCCACAATTGAATAAGAGCCTGGCACTGATTCCAACTTTTCAGGCAAGATACCCTTTACTACGATTGATTCTAGCGCAATACTTTTATCGTCCACGTTTTCTTCTGCAATTGCTAACTGGCAGAATACACTTGCAACCACTAATGCAATTATTTTTTTATTCACGTTCATCATCGCTCCCTTGTTCTCCACATAAACTCTAGAAATTATGGGCGGGATGATTCAATTCATTGAATAAATAATTCACTCAATGCATTGGGAATAAATCCCAAATACGCGTGAATTTGTAATGGATACGCCGGAATAAAACAAAAAACGAGCTTATAGATTGATTAGAGTACAAGACTGGTGCAATGCTGTAACACATGTGTTTCAAAAGTTAAATTAACAGTCAGGAAATAATCCTATTCATCTAATGAGGTCCTCCCATTACTGCGCCATGCTAGTTTGTTTAATATGAGCTCACGTTATCTCCAAATGACGGCTTAGCTGATTTGGTCTAGGTTAGCAAAAGCAAAAAAGCCACGCACCTTGCATTGCGTGGCTTTTTACTTTTTTGATGTTGCTATTCTTAAGCACTATCTTTATGTACTGCACTGTCTTTAATACCTACCCTCACTTGATAGGTATCCTATTACATATTTAGTTATTCATTATTGCGTCTAAGTAGCTGGCTTTTTATCCAAGATAACGGGTGTCCAAGCGGATGCTTGTAATTTTGCCGCCGCAATATCTTCGGCTTTCATGGTTTTGGCTAAAGCATCTCTTGCCAGTATGGCCCCTTGATGTTCTTGTCTAGCCGCCAGCTCTAGCCACATGTAAGACAGTTTTGCATCCTTTTTCAAGCCTAGGCCATCTTTATACATCAAACCCAATTCATATTGGGCTTTATGGTGCCCTTGCTCAGCGGATTGACGTATCCATTTCTCCGCCAATGGCAAATCCTTCTTTATGCCATTGCCATCCAAATAATTTTTACCCAAGGCAAGTTGCGCTTTGAAGTGATGCTGCTCAGCGGCTTTTCTATACCAATCGTTGGCAAGTTTGCCATCGGCCTTTACACCTCTACCCAAAATATACAAACGCCCTAATGCAAACTGTGACAGCACATGACCTTGCTGTGCCGCTTTCAAAAACCAGTCCGCAGATTTCGCATCATCCTGCAACACGCCTTGTCCTTGGGCGTACATCACGCCAAGATTATATTGCGAGTCTTGATGCCCTAACTTTGCGGCCTTCATATACCATTCGGCGGCCTTAGTGTAATTTTGTGGCACCCCTTGCCCTTCGTCGTACATCATGCCTAGCAAGTGTTGTGATTTAACGTCGCCCTTGTTGGCTAGCGGCTCAAATTCTTTGTAAGCTTTGGCAAAATCTTTTGCCATAAATGCCGCTTTGCCTTCATCAAATCCTGCTACGCACGGCATGCTAGCCGCCATCGAATACACCATTGCGATTACGTACATCACTTTTTTCATACTTATCCTTTTTAATGGTATTTTTTATTGGTATTGATTGATCAGTTATCAATGATTAAGCCATGTTTCATCGCCAGCCGCACCATCTCTACGGGGCTGGATACTCCGAGTTTTTGCTTAATGATGGTGTAGTAGTTGGCCACTGTTTTCTGACTAATTTTGAGCATGTCCGCCACTTCTTCTACGCGCCTGCCTTCCGCCAACAAGCGAAATACTTCAAACTCTCTAGTAGAGAGTTGATGCATCGGGTCGTCATCACCAATCAACGTTTGTAATGCAATTTTTTGCGCAATGCCCGCACTCAGAAAAGTTTTTCCTTTAGACACGTCGAGCACCGCATGCAGTAAATCTTCTGCCATTCCATTTTTGGTGACAAACCCTTTCACGCCCGTTTTGAGGGCTTGCGACGCAAATGAAACCGCTTCATGCATCGAAAATATAATGATTTTTGCGTGGCTATATCGTTGCAATATGCGCTTCGCTGACTCTATCCCCCCCATACCTGGCATAGAAATATCCATGATGACAATATCTGGGTTCATTTCCCCATAGAGTTGATAGGCTATCTCTCCAGAATCCGCTTCGGCGACCACATCCATGCTGTTGTTCATTTCCAACAACCTTCTTAACCCTGACCGCACTACCGCGTGATCATCTACCAGCAATATTTTTAGGCGTCCCATGACTATTCTTTATCCTCTATGTATTGCGATTGCTTGGGCAAGCTCACTTTGATTTTCGTACCTTTTCCGATAGTGCTTTCGACTACCATACTGCCACGCAGCCCCTGCACGCGTTCTTGCATGCCAGCCAGTCCGTAGCCTCTAGTGTGCTGGTTCACATCAAAACCATTACCGTCATCGACTATCTCCATATAGATGTTTTTTTCATCGTGTTTGATGTCGATATTGAGCCTGCGTGCATTTGCGTGCTTACTCACATTGGTTAAACACTCTTGCATAATCCTATAGGCTGTGACGGCAGAGGTTTCATCTACATCACCCAGTTTATTGGCGATGTTATGAATAAGAATGGTATTGCTGTTACGTTCTCGCCAATGATGTGCCAGTTCAGCAAGCGCCAAACTTAGACCCAGCTCATCAAGTACGCGTGGGCGCAACCTTTGCAGCAAATCATGAATGGTATACATCATTTGTCTGGTGACTGCGCCTATCGCTATGGCACTCTCTTTGGCACTGGCTAATTTTTTAGCGGCAGCGATTGCACTGGCATCGACATGAATCGCTGTTAAATATTGGCCAATTTCATCGTGGATATCTTGTGCCAATCGCTTACGCTCATCTTCTTGCAAATTAATAATCTGCTGCGTCAAGCGATGATTATTTTCTGTACTTTGTTGGAGGTTATGCGCCATCAAGTTAAATTTAGCGCCAATTTCCTTTAGCTCCACTTGCTTAAACTCCGGCAATCGGCTTTCAAAGTTCCCTTTTTCAATATTCGTTAACGCCGAAATAATTTGTTTAACAGGTGTGAAGGTATATTTCACAGCAAAGTAAGCAAACAGATTCATCAGTACAAAGAAAATAGCCACTAAGGTCAGCAACCCTATCGTGTCCTCCCAGACCTCTGCAATTTCATAGCTTGGATCAGGCGTAATGACAAGCTCGCCCAGGAAACGACCATTTAAAATAATGTTTTTTCGTGTTTCTGCAACGGCCAGTTTAGATAAGTCCATTGCACTGACAAACCATTGTGGTGGATGGCTAATCTCACTATCCGCAATGACACTTTTGTTTGTTTCGCGCAACCGACCATTGACGTCATAAAAATCAATTCTCAGGTGGCGAATATTGCCCAAGCTCTTCAATCTAAAAATGGTTGCAGGGCCATCTGAACCACGATTTAACCAGCCAAAATCCGAGCTGTAATGAATAATTTCTGCATCCAAAAGATGGAGCACTAAATTAGAAGTAGATTCAATTTCCGCACGAACATCTTCCCTAGCATTATGGGTAATGGAATAAAAGCTGAGCGCCAATAACGACAGCAATAAGCCAGTAATCATTAAATTTAGTTTTAGCTGGAGACTCATGGAGACACATTCAAATAGACATAGACATATTATAGTTACTTGCAGTGAAGGCCTTGGGAAAAATTCCCGAGTTATTCACTGCCACAAGCCTACACCCTTGCTGCATTGTCAATTTCCACGAGTATTCGTGCAGCGTTTTAATCACTTAACTTGTGAGTGAATTAAGACTTTCTGCGTCTATGTAATACATAGAATGTTAAAAACATCAGCACTGCTGGAATGAGATATTGCACTGTGTATCCGACGAGTTTTGGCAGAATAGATTGTTCGGGCACAATCATATTCACATCGTTAAGGCGCTTGGGTTTAATCGTCAACTTGATGGCATCAAACGTTAACCACTGCATGATATTGGCCACCAACTGTTTGTTGGCTACGTGATTCAAAGACGGCTGATCTAAGAACCGCGTATCGCCGATCACCACAATGCGTTGCATTTTTTCTTTGACTTGACGCTCGTAGGCCAACACAACTTGATGAGGCACGATTACTGGCTCTGACACACTTGTCTTATGAAAAGCTTGCTGTGATGCATCAGCGTGGGCAGATGCAACCAATACCAAAGGCGTTACTTTCCAGCCTTGTTGCAACGGCGGTTTGCCTGTGAGTTCATGCGCTGCACTAAATACTGTTTTCATTGAAAACTGTTGGGTAATCGCATGCTGCGCATAATAGTTTGCATACACTTGGCTATGCGCACCATCCTCTGTGACTGAAGCCTGTTGCTTGATGATGCTGCCTGAGACTTTAAGCCCTAACTGTTCAGTGAGTACTGCAAGATTGTCAGCACTTTGATGATCGACCAGCCACAACAGATTACCGCCACGCGCAACGTGTTGTTGTACGAATGCAGTTTCATTGTTATCTAATGCCATGGATGCGTCGAGAATCAGAGTACCAAGATTGGCTGCACTCAAAAGCCTCTCGTTGTCAGCGATTTTTTTTACGGTATACCCTTGGCGATTGAGCGTTTTAATCAACAAGCCTCGTCCTTCGTTACTATGCTGGTCAACCTGTGTAAGGCTTGGCAATACGCCAACGTAGCGGCTTTCTGAACGCGATAATCTTAGAAGCAGATTGGTAAATCTTTCCTCATTGAGCGGTGGAACAATATGCATAGATTGTTGTTGGTAGTTCACCACCATCTCACCATCCACGGTGATGTTTTCTTCTCGCGCTAAGGTGGGGGTTTCCTGCGCACTCAATATTCGCAATGTGATGTTAGGCTTAACGCGTTGATAGCGCGCCATAAAATCCAACATACTTTGGCGAAACTTGTCACCATTGGTCACATCATCTTTAGAGGCAAATACCGTCACTTGGATGGTACTTGGCATGCGCGCTAGCAACTCAACGCTCGCCTGAGACAAGCTATTACGACTGTTTTGTGTTAAATCTACCCGCCAAAAATACTGGTTGGCCACATAGCCTAACAATAGACACAGACATAGCATCATCACCAGAAACAATTTGGTATGCATGACCCAGCCCATCATGCTTTGTTGATTTAACTTCATACCTAGACCTTATGGATGTTGACTGACAATTAACCGTACACTCGTTGGTGTTCTAGTGTACGAATGGTGAAAAAAATAAAAGCCCCAGACACCAGTAGATAGAACGCAATATCCGCTGTATTCAACAAGCCTACTGCAAAAGATTTGTAGCGCTGCATCATCGATAAAGATGCCCAGATTGTATTGGTCTGCTGCTCAAATAATTGATCTAAGAATAAAAATAGAATCAATACCAAAAATGACAGTGTAGCGGCCAATATGGGTTGGCGCGTTAAGCTGGAAATAAACAAACTGATGGCAGAAAAGCTACTCACTAATAAAGCAAGGCCCAATACATTAGCGAAAATATAGCCAAAATCCATGTCTGTCCATAGATTGAGAATGCATATAATCAACACCAAATAGACCAACATCAGCATCAAAAAACCGATCAAACTTAAAAACTTGCCCAGCACAATCTCACCCAGCGAGATAGGTGCACTCAACATAAACGCCATGGTGAGATTTTTTTGCTCCTCTGCCAACAAACGCATGGAAAGTAGCGGGATAAACACCAGCATTATTAATGAGGCACTGCCAAATAGATTGGCGCCTATGTATTTTGTCAGGCCAATTTGTTCTACTGTCGGCACATGCCCTAGCATCACTTGCATGTATTCGCTGAGTGATTGCGTGTAGAGCACCCCCATCACCAGTGCAAACATCGCCAGCATGCCCCAGCCAATATAGCTCGCAAACAGCAGCTTGATTTCTTTTCTAATTACTTGAAACAACATGAACACCTCTTAAGACGGCTGCGCTAATTGAATAAATACATCTTCTAACGTTGACTGCTGCTCATTCAACAAATACAAACCCCAGTCCTGTTGCACAGCCATCGTCACCAGCGCTTCTGCGGGTGAAGCGTGTTGATACTGAACCACCACCGTATGTTCATTTTGATGATACATGCCAAGCACATTGGGCAACTGGTAAAGGGCTTGGAGATTGGTTGGTCGTTTAAATGCAGCGACCAGTGAACGTGTTTGCATGTGGTGTTGCAAGGTATGGATATCCGCCTGATAAACAGTATGGCCTTGATCAAGAATATGTACATCGTCACAAATCATTTCCACTTCCGGCAATAAGTGGGTAGAAAAAATCACACTGGCGTCTTGTGCAATTTCACGCATTAAACTTCTCACCTGCCTGATTTGAATCGGGTCTAAACCCACCGTTGGCTCATCCAATATCACCACCATCGGTGCGTGAATAATCGCTTGGGCAATACCCACGCGCTGCTGGTAGCCATTGGATAATTGCTCTATCACGCGCTTACCCACATCTGTTAAGCCACAACGTTCTTTCACATAGGCAATGGATTGCTTGATACGGCGTGACGACAGTTTGTGAAACCGCGCGGCAATCTCTAAATACTCATCCACGGTGAGTTCTTTATACAGTGGACGATGTTCAGGCAAGTAACCTATCAGGGCTTTGGCTTCGGTGGGTTTTTGTGTGATATTAATACCGCAAATATGAATAGCCCCTGTGGTCGGCATTAAATGCCCAGCCATCATTTTCATGGTAGTGGTTTTGCCAGCACCATTGGCCCCTAGCAAACCCAGCAACCTCCCTTGCTCAAGTTTCAGGCTCAGCGCATTAACTACTTTACGCGCTTGGTAAACGCGCGAGACTGCCTTCACTTCTACAGTAATATTGTTCACCATACGACTTTTCTTCATGTAAGACATGAGACGCAACGCGTATTTAACGTTTGGCGTCACAGCCTTGATTGCAAACACGTGTCTCTCTGCTAACTCTATTTAAATAGGTTCACGAACCTGCCCCACCACTGTGCGGGCTTACGCGTGACACTCGCCGAGTTAGCGTTGCTTACTTTTTTGATGGATTTGCCTCTAAGTTTGCAAGGCCTTGTTTCACATAATCATTCACAGCATTGCGTGCAGACTCATCATCCATCCCCTTAGGTGGTTCATTGGTGGTATCCACACGGTAGTAACGCGCCATCCAAGACACACGTGAACCAGCACCCTCTGGCTTAATGCTGATGCGACCATTGAGCGAGCTGACTGGCAAAGCTTTCGTATCGCTATTTGTACCGAGTCGATACGAAATTTTCATTTCACTCGCCAGCACCTCATCAAATTCCTCATACACCTTACCTCCAGTTTTAAGGGTGAGCACACGCTTATTTTGCTCAGTAGATTCGCATGCTGTGACGGATGGGTGCCATTGTTGAATGGCACAAGGCTCACTCAACTTTTTCCATACCAACTCAGGCGCCAAATTGACCAATACTGACTCATCCGTTTTTTGCGGGGTGGGGCCATGCGCTAATGCAGTGGTGGAAACAATAGATAACACGCTAATTAGATACTTCATTTTTTCTCCTCAATAAAACCAAACGACCGACATGCCTAAATATCCGCTGTGGAATTAAATAGAGCAGTGTCATGATGAAACAAATGATGGCCAGCCAAGGCCGCAAATCAATAGTAGAAGGCTGCCATGTCGCAAATTGCGATGCATTGAGTTTGGCTGACAGCGTGTCTAGCTGATGCAATGTGCTGTACGCCAAGCCTGTCTGATTCGCTAAGGCGGCTAGGTGCGTTGCATCCAGTGCAGATAAATGGGCTTCTTCAGCTTCTGCGGGATTGTTGCCGTGTGGTGCATTTCGACCGTGGTAGCCTTCTTCCATCTCTAATACCGACTGAGTTTTTCGGTTAACACCAAAAGTGGCAAACCGCATCACTTCTTCTTTATCCCAATACCCCGTCACGTTATTTTTTTCATCTAACTTAGGGATAGGGGTAGGTTTGCTTCCGCCCACACCTAAGATGGTGCCAAATACCTGCCCCGCCTTACCTTCAAACTGCGGAGTATTGCCTTCACTCAAAGGAGGCGCTTGATGACCGTCGGTAATAAATGCCAACCTAAGGTGTTGATTGATTTTTTTTACCTTGTTAATCGCATCGTACAGCCCATGCGCCACAAAAGAATCTGCTGCCCATGCCATGCGCCAGTCTAGTTGGGCAACCGTTTCATCCAAGGCATTAAAGTGTTCACACACTTCCAAAGGCTTTAATAATGTGACGACTGAACGCTCGGTAAACACCCCTAGCGCCACTTCTGAACCGCATGGCAAATGGCTCAGCGCTTGCCTGATGGCGCGTTTAGAGAACGCTAATCGGCTGACTGATTTTTGCTCCACCCAATAATCACTCACGTTCATACTTTGCGTAATATCCACCACGATCAACCAACGCTGCACTGGTGATGGCAAGCGCACCGTCGGCTTAAACATGGTGATAAGCAACATGGCCAATATTGCCAGCAGCAATATTCCACGGTAATCACGTAAGGATGCTTTTAGATGGTTGAAGCTCAAGGCATGCCTCTTGGAAAGCCTGGAATACTCGGCCACCCTTTTTGTGGCAAGCCTTCGGGCTCTTCTTCGTCTTGCTTGCTTTTACGTTGTGACGATTTAATATCTGGCGCAAGCCTCAACGCCAATTCCATGTTGTACTTTGCCTCTAGCCAATGGGGGTCTAGGCTGAGCGCATTTCTATATCCGTCTTTAGCAAGTGCAAGCAACGGAGTCACTTGATCCCATGCCCCATAGCCTTGTGTATCTAACAGTCGCAATGCCTGCTTTAAGCGAATATTGGCACTGTTGTAATACGCCCTCTTCTTGAGGTCTGGTTGTGTACTAATCAATACTTGGCTATATAAATCTAATGCCTTCTGCTCATAGGCCAGTGTTTGGCTTAATTTCCAGGCATTCATCATCAAATAGGGGGCTGTTTTCTGCGCACTTTGCGCGGGCGTGTTCAACATTTGGTTATATTGATGATGCTGGTACACACGGGTGGCAGTCACCGTCATGCCAAGTAAAGCCAGCATCAGCACAGCGATTATTTTCCAATTGTATTGATGCGCCATGTGCGAACCTCCGTTAGATACAAACCAAACATGACAACGGTAGCGAGTAATGCAGTCATGTAACACAGATAACCTATGTCTTTTCTTGCAATCACTTCCTGATACTTCACGGGTTTATTTTTGAGCTTGGCAATACTCTGCATCGCAGCCTTTACCTGCGAGGGGTCCTCTGCCATATAGGCTTGGTAGGGCACGCCCAAAGTTTGAAAGTATTGATTTAACGCATATTCTGGGGCTGCTTGGTCGTCGTCTTCTGCTAATTTTTCATTTAAGCTTGCACCATTTTTAGAGCGCAGATAAATCCAAAACAATGACGCTTGTTGGCGCACAAACCCATTACGTAAAAAGTCTTGTGTTTTGGCATCTAAATGTGCGGCACCGTCCGAGACTAATAACACCACTCTCGAACCTGTCACTGGTTTACCTTCAAAAAAATCCAGCGCCATCGCCAAGCCTTTATCCACGGCAGTGAAACCCATCCCGCCCGCTTCTGTCGCGCTCAAGCCTGACAAAACAGCTTTTCTATCATTACCCAAGGCAGCCACTAACATAGGCGATGTGCTAAACGTAATCATGCCAATCAAATCTTGACGGCTATTCTCAGTAAATTCTGTCAGCACACGTCTTGCTGCTGCCATTTTTGATGCACTCCCCTGCTCTGGCCGGTCTGCAAAATCATCATTCATGCTGCCACTTCTATCGAGCACCACCATGATGTGCGCACCATTGCCATAACGATCCACTTTCTGCTCAGCCAAGTAAGGCTTGCACATCGCCAGCAGCAAACTTGTGATCAGTAACGTTGCACTGATGCGCCATATGCGTTCCACCCAAATAGAAAATGGGTCATGTGGAATCATAGAAATCGAGGGGTATTGAAACTGGGCCTCGGCTTTAATCCACCAAGGCAATAAGGCAAGCGGCAAAAAATACAGTGGCCAAACCTCATGACATCTGAGTTCATTGAGTAAACCCAACATTAGCGCTGTTCCAACTGCATCAATTTTTTGGTAAAGCCCATCAGCTGCTTGACTGACATATCAAGTGGTTGATTCGAAAACAGAAACACATCAGACACTTGATAGAAATGACGTATCTCCATTTCTAACGCAGCAAAACCCTTGTGTTGCTTAAACACTTGCGGCAGTTGCTCAGAACTCATGCTGGATTGCATGGTGCTATCAAAGGCATTTCTAATAGCTTTTACCGCGCCAAATGATGCAGTTTCACTCATGTCATTGCGCAGACGACGCAACTGACGATACGCCAAACGAAACGGTTTGCCCCGCTTAGCATGAAAGCCTAGCCAGTCTTGCTGCCAAGCTAGATATAACAAAGTAGCGAGCAAAAGGGCCGCACTGATCATGCATATGACAATCTCAGTCACATAGCCCATCACAGGGGGCATGGCGTCTGCCCTTGGTTTGAGATGTGCAGCATCCAATACGGTAGGAATGACCGGTGAAACAATAATAGATGCCGCCTTGACTGGCACTTTAATTGAGCGCTTGTCTTTGACGAATTGCAAAGACAATGCCGCGAGCTTATAGCTACGCACTTCCTGTACAGACCTAAAATTTTGCCAGTATAGGTCAATCGTAAATTGCGTATTCGCATTGAGTCTTCGTTGTTTTGTTTCAATCTTCACTAAATCAAAATACGTTTTTTTGCCTACCGTAGGTAACGAAGACGCATCCAGTACATACCCTTCAGGCGTCTCGACAGTGACCGTTTGTAATGCAATATCGCCCAAGTGATACCCTAGCTCGCGCGTTTCACTGTGTACTTTAAATTGTGATTGCAATGACGCTGCCGCTGCTGCCTGTGCAGTCAATGGCAACATCAGCAACACTAACCAACATAATCGTAATTTCACTAACATCCACTGTCCTCTAACATATGCTGGGTCATCGCTTCGCTATGAAACTGATTTAAAACAAAAAAAGGTGACCTAATGCCTGCACTAGTGAATAGTTGCGTGAGCCTCTGTTGCCGGGCGTGATAAGCATGTTGAATGGCCTTTTTGAGTGCAGGTCGTAAAAAAACACTACGTGTGCCGTTGCCTTCCATGTCGTTGACGCGCATCCAGCCCCAATCAGGCAATTCATTGATTTCAGCACTGTCCCAAATCACGATCGGCACCACATCATGCGCAGTGAGATTTTGTAAGCTTTGGGTTAATAAAGCCTCACCCATATAAAAATCGGAGATTAAAAAAACCAACGAACGACGCGTTGGCAATAGCTCGTTCACCCTAGGCAATGCCTTAATACCCACAGGCTGCGTAAATTGCACACTGCGCATTTTGCTTGCAATATCATCCACCACAGCAGCACGGTGCGTGCTCGGTTCATACACATCCATACGCAAGGAATCGTCTGCAGCAACACAACCAAACGTGTCGCCATTACAGATAGCGGACCAAGCAATGGCTTGTACAATCTCGGTGGATAATTGCCATTTATGTTGCTGCCCGACAAAGTTCATAGAGGTAGACATGTCCACCACTGCATACGCCTGTATGGCATAACGTTCGTGAAAAGTACGTACCATCAACTGTTTAGGCACAGTTTTTAACGACGCCCGCAGATCTATACGCTTGGGATTAAAGTTCTGCATGAGGGGTACGTGTGCATTGAAATCGGCATGCCCTCCCGTTATTTTGGTGGGATGTCCGCCAACACGCCCGCCGTGACTACGCCATGCGATATGGTAGTGAAACGCTTCCATCAATATCCGCCTTAAAGCGAAGCGCTATGGCGCCGAGACACGTGACAACACCGCGTCTAATAATCTAGGGGCAATGTCGGCACGCCTTAACTCATAAGCTGGTGTAAAAAACACGCGATGCATCATCACTGGGTGAAACACGCTGCGAATATCATCTGGTGTGAGGTAATCACGCTGCTCCAGCCAAGCGCGGGTACGAGCGGCGGTCATCAGCATGGCAACACCGCGAGGGCTGGCACCACCTGCAATCAATCGACTCATATCCACATCTGGCAATGAAATCCCCGCCGCAACTGGGTCTTTTAAAGCACGCCATAGATTGACGGCATAGTCTTGGAATACAGGCTCTGCCCGCACATGATTCTGTATGGCCTCATATAAATCGTTCAGTGCGGTATAAGGCACGACCGCTTCTGGCAGGCCAGCGATCATTTTATCTACTTGCAGAAACTTAAAATCAAACATTAGTGCGCGCTGTAATTCAAAATCATTGGGGGCGCTGATGTTAATTTCCATAAAAAAACGATCCCGTGCCGCCGCAGGCAATTCAAATGTTTCTTCACGCTCTAATCTGTTTCTATCCGCAAATACAGTGAGGTGTGGAAAATGATATTCGCGATTAAACGCATGCGCTGAGCGCTCTGCCATTAAACGTAGCAGCATGGAGTGGGCTTGTGGTCTTGCGCGATTGATCTCATTAAAAAAGAACACGGCTAAATCTTCACCGTGTTGCAGTAATGGGCCTGGGGCAACCGAGGGCTGTCCATGTTGGTCAATATACGCATGGTATAAAAAATCGGACGGCATCAAATCCACCGCGCCTTCAATGCGTTGATATTGCCCACCCATGAGTTTTGCCGCTGCTCTAAGCAATGTTGTTTTGCCAACGCCTACATCCCCCTCAAGCAGCACATGGCCACGCGATAAAATCGCAATGGTCAATAACCGGACTTCACGGTTAAGGCCTAGCACCACCTCATTGATTGCGTTTTCAAATACCGTTACTTGCTGACGAAATAAGTCTAAATCTGCATTGATTAAATGTGCCATAGGAATCTTTAATGTGGGTAAGCGTGTACGACTCAATTACTTGTGTATCAATCTTGTTATGTATGTGGCGGTAATACCAACGTGCGTTAGCCGATGCCTCTCAGCATCGGCTAACGTTGCAATCAATTTACTCTGCGACGCTGTAATCAAATTTTCCGGTTGCTTTAGCGTTTGCAATACGTTTTGCATTGCGTGCATCCATCGCTTTGATTGAGGCTTCTTGTTTGCCCACTTCTACTGGGTCATGTTTTGGGTCATATTTAGAACCTGCAATTTTTGCTGGATATCCAGGTTTTGCTTCCCAGCAATTACCTGCTTCTTTACAGTTTTGTCCGTCATAAGCCAAAGCAGAGCCAGATGCAACCATCGCGCCCGCAAGTACTACCAAAGTCATGATTTTTTTCATTTATATCTCCTTCTCATATGGTTGCTGGTGTTGCTGTCTACTTGTAGTAAGCCACCAGTCAGCTCACCACAAATTTAAAACTACTTTTTCCATTTCGCTTTCTTAGGATCGCCTTCATAAATACTTCTTAACCAGCTCATCACTTGCAATATTTCATCCTGAGATAGCAACCCTCTTTGCGGCCCCATCATGCCTTGCCCGCCGCCGTAAATAGTTTCAAACAAACCTTTATCGGTTGCGTTATTGGGGTATGTCCAATAATCATCTGCCAGTGCTGGGCCTAACTTACCTTCTGCCAAATGCCCGTGACAACCCGCGCAAGCCGTTGCAAAAATGGTGTAGCCATTTTTGGCAATCGCATCATTATCGTTATAGGGGTTTTTCCCAGTCACTTTAAATGCCTTCACAGCTGGCGTGTCTTCGCCCTTTTTGTCATTAAAATCCAACAGGTCACCAGAAATAGTGCCGCGAAAATCTAGCATCGGGCCTGAAGGTACTTCGATCGCGGGCTTAGCCGCAGCAGGTTTTGCCTCTGTTGACTTTGCCTCAGCAAGCTTCACCTGTTCGGTGGCATGCTTTTCGTTAGCATTATTTGCTACGCCTTGATTAGTGACCTCTTGTGCGGAGTTACACGCAGTGAGATACACAGCCAATCCAACAGCCGCAATCGCAGCGTGAACACGCACGTCTTTAACCATAGAATTACTCAACTTCATCTCTTTACTCATCCATTCAATTAAAAATCTTTACGCACTAAAGCAACGGAATACCTTCTTGTTTAAGCAGCGCTTCTATCTCAGGCTTTTTCTCATCAATCACTTTATTAAGTGCTTGCTGCAATGCGGTGTCGCCTTTACGCACGCCCATCACCACGTCGTAATGCATAGGCACTTTCACCCCATTGGATTTTTTTGCATCATCTTTAATCACCTGCATTTTTAGCTTCGATTTTGCATCGCGCACATAGCGCGCCGCCTCTGGCGCCCACAGTTCCGCAGCATGCAATTTCTGACTCTCTACATCATTCACCAGCCTGGATGGCTCAACACGGACATAGTTATTGCGTGTGGATTTGTAGCCTTGAATCTCTGCAAAGTAATCAAACATGTCATCAAAACGATTGATTTGCAGTAGCATCACTTTGCCTGGGCTATCAGGCAGCACACCTACGCGAAACGTCTTCACTTTTAATAAATCATCATTCCAAGAAGAAACATCAATCTCACGGTCTTCTTTGGTCACAAACACATAGCCACTTCTAAAATATGGCTTGGTTTTCAACACTCTTGGATCTTCTGCGTCCATACCAAACACCACATCACATTTATTCTTATCTAAAAAATCACGCACCGAATATCGTGGATCATTCCAAAACACAAATTCCACTTTTTTACCGAGCCCTTGCCCAATGATTTCAGCAAGCGCGTTCTCAAAACCTTCTTTTTTCACATTCGAAAATGGCATTTCATTTTCACCAGCGCAGACTCTCAACTCATCTGCATGTGCTTGCGATGTCAGCAAACAAAACACACCAGCTACTATCGAAAGCAAACTAAATACTTGTTGTTTTTTAAACATAAAATTCGTATCGCCTTATTTATATTGCGCTTAAGTAATGACTCAACAGCTAGGATTTCTACTGAGGATTGAGTTGGCCGTGGCGAAGAGGCAACACACCTCAACGCCACAGCTTCCCTAGTTACAAATTACAGACTGAACACCATTAAACCGCCACCCATATTGGTGTGATGTTGGAGCTCTTTAAACGCACCCACTGCTCCTAAACCAGCACTTGGGTCAGTTAAGTCGAACACCAAACCTACACCAGGCCAACCACCTACGCCGTACATGCTACCGACGTATTGTTTACCTTTGAATGAGTACGTCATGGGTGAACCGATACCACCTGATGGCATTTTGAATTTCCACAACTCATTACCATTGTTCTTATCTAATGCTTTGATATGACCATCTAATGTGTTGTACCAAACCAAACCGCCTTTGGTGTATAAAGTACCTCCCCAAGCCGCGAATTTCTCCCATTTGGTCCATTTCACTTTACCTGTGACCGTATCAAATGCACGTACTTGACCCATTTCTTTCTTGGTTGGGCCATTTGGGCCAGGGTACATCGCGAGTGTTGCACCCACGAAGAACTGACCTGCACGGTATGGCAGCATAAACGGCTCCCAGTCCATACAAATGTGGTTTAAACCAGCATATAAAGTACGGCTTTCAGGATCGTATGAGTCAACCCCTTGGTTGTGGAAGCCCATCGCAGATGGACAAATATTGGTACCTTTGTGGTCCATACGTGTTGAGAACTCTGGATCACGTACTGGCAAGCCTGATTTCAAATCAACTTTTTTGAACACGTTAACCGCTGGGTCTACTTTGTCCGCTAAAATCAATTCACCAGTATCACGATTCAACGTGTACATAATGCCGTTGCGGTCAATATGCGTTAACAGCGGTGTTACTTTGCCTTTCACAGGCTGATCAGTCAGCACCATTTGGTTCACACCAGCAAAATCCCACTCATCATGTGGCGTCTTTTGATATCCCCATTTAGCCATGCCTGTATCAACATCACGTGCCCAAATCGTCATGGTCCATTTGTTATCACCTGGACGCATCGTTTCATTCCATGGTGCTGGGTTACCAGAACCGTAGTAGAACAGATTTAATTTTGGATCATAGGCATACCAACCCCAGTTAGTGCCACCGCCGATTTTCCAAGCGTCACCTTCCCAAGTTTTAGTACCTAAACCAAATTGACCATAGTGCGGATTTTTTTCGTTAAAGTTTTTAGCTAAACGTACAGACTCATCAGAACCCGTTGCAAACGCACGCCATTTCAATTCACCTGTTTTTAAATCCACCGCGTTCACAGCACCACGCACACCTAGCTCAGCACCAGAGCAACCAATTAATACTGTGTCTTTAACCACATACGGCGCTTGGGTTAATGTCATACCCACTTTAGGGTCGCACAACTCAATTTTCCAGTTTTCTTTGCCTGTTTTTGCATCTAATGCAAGCAAGTGACCATCGGCCTGTTTTTTCACAATTTGACCAGCGCCGTAAGCCACACCGCGGTCGACAATGTCACAACACATCACAGCTTTGGTTGAAGCATCTTGTTTTGGCTTATGTGACCAAACAATTTTGCCTGGATCATTTAAGTTAATGGCGTATGTATTGTTTGGAAAAGCAGAGTGCACATACATCATGTCACCAATGACCAATGGTGCGCCTTCGTGACCATGTAAAACACCAGTTGAAAATGACCAAGCCGCTTTTACATTTTTTACATTATTTTTGTTGATTTGCGTTAACGTGCTGTTATGTTGACTAAAGTAATTACCCGTTTGTGTAGCCCATTGATTTGGATCTTGTACGCGTTTATCTAAATCCGCATCTGCATACACAGCGTGGCTTACACTCAAGGTTAGCAGCCCCCCTACGGCCACTCCTATCAGTTTGCGCTTATTCATAAATGTCCCCTCTATAAGGTTAAAATTAAAAACCAACCATTACATCTGCAATGGCGCAACCGAATATTGAGCCTGTCGGCACGATTAATTAAGATGAATGATTCCCGCTGTAGGGATAAAAGGTTCCCTCTCGTCATAATTTGTTACAAATTGGAATTAGTTTTTTTACTTTTCCCCATGAGCGGGAATGATTCACTATCATCGGCATGCCCATTTAAGTGAAAATATGGGCCATGAAAGTATTTACAAAACTCTGGCAGGCATTAAGCCCTGTAAAACGTGATGTCATTTTCCTAACTTTTTGCGTCAGCCTGCTGTATGGCTTTGTGCTGTATATCAACCTGGCAGAACTGATCTCTGACAGTTTGGCGAAGTATGAGGAGTTTCAACTCGATGAATTACCGTACCTCATCCTCTTCATCGCTTTATCCATGGCGCTCTTTACTAAAAATAGAATGGCGGAGTTAAGAGAGACCATTGCATTAAAAGAATTGGCGGAAAAAGACAATGCAGTGCTGCTCGCAGAAAATAAGTTGTTAACGCAACATGTATTAGAAGTACAAGAGCGTGAACGCTTAGAGTTGGCGAGAGAACTGCATGATGATATTGGTCAATTCTTGACAGGCATTAGTTTAGATATTGCGACGCTGGTCAGTTACCAAGATGAAAATATCGCACTGTTAGCCAAACGTATTTCTAACAATTGCAGAATGACCAGAAATATATCTAGAAAGCTGATTAGACGTTTAAGGCCCTCCACATTGGATAGCCAAGGCATAGTGGCCGCTGTAAAAGCGGTCGTGCAGGAGTGGATGACGTATAACCCTAAAATTAAAGCCGAGATTGAGATTGATGATGCAATTCAATCATTGAGTGAAAAAACCAACATTACTATTTATCGGGTTGTGCAGGAGGCGTTAACCAATATCTCAAAACATGCCCACGCCAGCCAAATCAATATCGTTTTAAAGTTTGATCAGGCAAAAGCTGCCATCTCACTGCTGATTCGTGACAATGGCATTGGCATTCAGAAAAGTACAAAAAAATTTGGCTTTGGCTTGATTGGCATGCGTGAGCGTATACATGCCCTGCAAGGCGAAATCAATATCCACAGTGTCATCGCGCAAGGGACAACCTTACAAGTGTTGATCCCTACCCAGCATTTCAAACATCATGAAGGTACATTGACACCATGAACTACCAAACCAATAAAACAATTCTGCTGATTGATGATCATGTCGTCGTCAGGCAAGGGCTCAAGAGCCTGTTGCAACAATGGGGCTATAGCGTGGTAGCAGAAGGCGGCTCTGGCGAAGAGGCCATATTATTATGGCAAAAACACCAGCCCAATTTAGCCATTATTGATCTAGACATGGCAGGCATAGGCGGTTTAGAAGCACTCAACAGAATATTGCTACGGGACAAAAACGCCAAAATCTTAATCTACAGCATGCATGAAGACAGTATTTACGCAACGCGCGCCATCCAAGCAGGGGCAAAAGGCTATGTGATTAAAACTGATGATGCGCAAACGCTGTTGGATGCAGTCAACAAGATTATGAATGGGCAAAGATATATCGGCCAAAAACTTGCGCAAAATTTAGCCATCGATCATGTCAATGACAACAAACGTCCTTTGGAAAAACTGACGGCTAGAGAGTTTGAAGTATTCAGACAAATTGTGGATGGCAACTCTTTAAGCCAGATATCCAACAGTCTGAATATCTCTTATAAAACGGTAGCCAATATCCAAACGCAAATTAAACAAAAATTAGATGTGCAAACTACAGCCAATCTTGTGCACTTGGCAATTCTTCATGGCGTAGTAGGGAAACGGGAACCTTTGGCATAGTAAAGAGTGAATCATTCACTATTGCGCCTATAGGCAACCCTATAGCATAAGCAAATCGACCACCACTTATGTAAAGCAACTCATATGTCTATTTCACGCGCTGTATGCATTTTTATTGGCTTATTCATCATCAGCCTGTCCACAATTACACATGCCAAGCAAATAGTATCTATCGAAAAGGTTATCTATTCGGAGCAGGAATTTATCGATGCGTTTGATGGGAAATCTCGTAGTGAAGTGCAAAGAAAATTAGGTAACCCAGACAAAAAGGCAATGGCTACCCGCCCCGAAAGCGCAGATCAATATACTGAAAAGGCGGGTGACACTCGTTTGAAAAAAGACGCAGTAGAAATGTGGTACTACAGCAGGATTGTAAAATTCAACGACAAAAAAACCTACAAACTGATTGAACTCACATTTGCCAATGATAAATGTGTCAACTTCTCCTTCGCGTTCTAAATCGCTAATTCAACAATGAGTGATATGAAAACCATGAGTCTTAACGAAAGCAACTTTAAACAAATCATTCAGCAGCACCCGTTCGTGATTGTGTTATTTACGGCGGATTGGTGCGAGCCATGCCAATTGTTTGAACCAATGTTTGATGCAGAGGCGAGTTATCACACAGCGATTACCTTTGCTAAAGTCGATATTGATGCAAACCCACACATTGCTGATTTTTTTAATATCCAACATGTGCCCACTTTGCTGGCCATTCGAGACGAAATTATTGTGGACGGCACACATGGTGCCATGAATGCAGAGGAGTTTTCACACCTGATTCAGTTATGGAAGGACATCAATACAACAGAAATTAATCGGCACTTTGCAAAAAACCAAGCCTCTTCACCGCAAATACCTTAGTTGAAATCATGCATGTGCGTCACGTATTCATTCCGCTACTTTGCTTTTGTGTGTCGGCTGGCTTTACAGTAAACGCTGAGGCAGACACTGCAACCCGCACAAACCAACTGCCAACTTCTAGCCCGCGGCCAAGTGCTAACTTAAGCGCCAACGCTTTATCTCCTGCCAAATCTCGTGCTGACTTATTTGAGCACTATGCAACCAATCTGCAAACATGGATGGCGCAAGTTTATTTATCCAATACTCATGAACTACAAAAGAGCACACAGGTGAGCCCACGTGAGATGGCAGAATGGGTATTTCATGGGCCGTTCAATTGGAAGTTTGATGCGATTCGGTCGCTACAAGGCAGTGAAGCACTCCAATTAAGTGTCTCTGATGATTTCCCAGGAGATCGGATTTTAGCCTTCACCACAGGCACTTACACCCTACTGTCACCCTATTTCCAATCCGCTCCACTCGATAATTCTGCGAACAACAAACCCATGACTGTGGCCATTGAAGAGATCAAACGAACACTTGATACCCTGATGCAAACTCCGCGACATTCTGCCGCCAACATCACCATTTCGGCAACAGCGTATGAGGCGCTCCTAATGCTCTTGAGCAATGTTGAATCTGATATTCACACAGTAGCAACATGAATCTATTCATCACTAGTCACACATTTCATTCAACCGCCTTGATACGGATAGCGTGATGAAGCGCGTCAATCTATTCCCCCTGATTGTTTGCATGATTTTGCTACTCGGCTGCCAGAAAAATGAAACGGATACAGATATGGCTAACATGGATAATACGCATCAAATAGTGCAGATTAATCCAGATGAAATCGACATTGAAACGCTATATTCCACTACTTTTCTGGCACCACAGGACAATAAAATCGCAGCCAAATGGTTGGCCATTCAAGATAACAAAGCCGTGGTTTATGACACCGTGCCTAGTGTGCTGGCTGAGCAGTTTGAACAACATCTTGATTACTTATCCCTACAATTTAAAGAAGATAAGCGAATTATTGCCAACAGGGTGGTGCAAACACGAGATCTGCTGGAAAAGTTTAATATTCAGGTGACGTTGCTGGCATTACTAGAGGGCATGACAACCGTCAGAAAGTCGCACTTGGTGGGCAACTTTGGAGACTATTGCCAGTTTTATATCAATTTAAGGCAACACCAACATCAACATGCGCAAGCGATTAAAAAAATGCAGTCACTTTCAATCGCCAATAAAAGCCAACCATGAAACCCAGCTATCTATCTTATTTAACCAGCCTACTTGCCCTATTGTGGCTTGGTCATTCAACACTCGCTTGGGCAGAGACCAATGGCGCAGATGATTTCTCGTATATTCAATTAATAGAAACTGAAGATTCGGACTGTGCGTTGAAAGACGGGAGCATGATGTCCCTTAGCAACAGTCAACAAGGTGTATCCGTTGAAGTGTGGGTAGACCGCTGGTTTATGGATGTGCAAACAGCGGATCATACCAAGCATACTTTCAACCATCACAATGAGTTGATTCCACTAGGTTGTACTAACACTGTATCTGGCAAACAACACTGGACAATACATAGCGTAAAAAAACTACCTAACTGACGTTGGGGAGCCTATAGCTCACTTCGATAAAGTGGGCCAAAGCATTGTTCTAAGTAGGCAGATTCATCTTTACACATGACCAAGCTATTTCCAGTTTCATCAAAACGCACATAATGCATAGCACTCGTCCCAGACTGTGAAACTTCACCATCGCAGTCCTTCTCCCCATTAGCTCGCACCACTTGATGCTCTAATTTATAAAATGCAAACTCACTGTGTTGGTCGGAAATAAAATAAATGCTATCCGTGATTTGTTCTGCGCTGGATGCTCTCAAGTTACCATCGCTTGAAAACTCATAGGTCTCAACACAGCTAGAATTGGGTAGCTGATAATTCCATTTACCAATAATCGAAAACTGCGGAAAAGTAATCAAACCAGGTGGCTGGTCTTGATGCGTATTTGTGGTGTCTTCTGGCATGGCATGTAGCGTCATCACACGCAAGCTTAATAATATTGCAAGCACATACTTAATCATTGATATCCCCCATGTTGCATTGATGAATGATTGAAGAAATATCATAGGGTACGTCCCCCCATATCACGTCATGATTATTTGAAATAAGCGCGCGGATTTTTTCCTTCTTAAAGGCCGCACGCCCATGATTAAATGGGAAACCGAAACCAAATGTTTTTTGCAGTGATTCCACATACGAACAATGAGATGAAATTGCCTATGAAAAATATCATGATCTGCGTATTACTCTGTATCCAATCCAGTGCCTATGCAGTCATCCACGGAGAAGAATTACCAGCCAACGAAGTATTCACCATCAAACTCAATATCCATCATCAACACTGGCTAAACTCTGTTAACGCATGGGAAAAATATGCATCCACTTGCAGCAGCGTGATTGTCGGCACACAGCCGCTCACCGTGATCACAGCCGGTCACTGCCTAAAAGAGATTGCGTTTGATTCGTCTAGTCAACTGCCTAACATCACCATCGCTGATACAAACTTTAATCTCACTAATGATATCCACTTGCGCAACGCATTTTATTACCCATTTAGCGAGATACAGAACAATTTGGCGCTAGATGTCGCCATTTTAGTATTCGATCAATCTCTGCCAAGAGAAGTGAAATCTGTGGCGATTGATACCAACCCAACACAAACTGACGTGTTGGTGTGTGGATATGGCAATGCAACGAACGAAATAACATTGTTTAACCCACGTTGCACTACAAAACGAACCTTAGCTAGTTTGGAAGATTTTTATGCTGTCATGCCCAAGCATTATGAAGCGTCTGACCCTATGCTTCATATCAAAGCCAGAGCGCAATTTCACTACAAGCAAGAAATCATCAGCTCTTTAAATTATTTAACCGCAATCAATAGGCTAGATAAAAATAACCAGTATTCTGAATTGGAGCCCATGCCGACACATGGAGACTCTGGCGGCCCTTGGCTACAAAAATCCAATGCCAACCAATATACCAATCAATACACCTTAGTTGCCATTACCAGTTATGTAGAACGCTTTTACAACAAAAACAGCGTATGGTCCTTTTTTGCAAAAGATACGCCATTAGACGATTACCCGTATATTGCGTACGGGGTCAAATTCAACAGCCCAGAAGTAAAAGCGTTAATTGGCAACGCACTAGCCAGTGGCGCAGATATCACACTGATCAACTACTAATCGAATCAACACCTTGCTTTAGTAGCCATGACTCGGATATCCACGTTTTGTATTACCCAACCATGGGATTGTCGATTAAACGTAAGCAAATTGCCGCAATCATCACACAGCCATTAAGGTATAAAAATCAATGTAGCCTTAAAACAAGTACAGCTAATAGCACTTGTTCTCCAAATTAGATTGCGCACAAATAAAATATAGTCCTAACTTACAGCAAGACCGTTGAATAGTAAGTTAGGAATCAAGCATGCAAAAACCTGCCATACCCCCTGATGAAAAAACTAGAATTGACACATTAAGAGCGTTAAACATTCTAGACATCTCACCAAAAGAGCGGTTTGATCGTATTACCCGTCTAGCTAAAAGAGTGTTTGGTGTACCTGTCGCTTTGGTGAGTTTGATTGACGCAGACCGCCAATGGTTTCTATCTTCATATGGCCTAAATCTAAAAGAAACATCCAGAGACATCTCGTTTTGTGGGCATGCAATTTTGGGTGACGAAATTTTTACTGTGCAAGATGCCGCTCTAGATCCAAGATTCAACGACAATCCCTTAGTGACAGATGCGCCTAATATCCGATTTTACGCAGGCTGCCCGATTAGCGTGTCAAACGGAAGCAAATTGGGCACGATATGCTTGATAGATCAATCACCACGCGAGTTTGATGACGAAGATAAAGTCTTACTTCGAGATCTAGCACGCTTAGTTGAGCAAGAAGTGGCAGCTATTCAACTCGCAACAATCGATGAACTCACCAAGATTTCTAACCGTCGTGGGTTTGAAGTACTCTCAAAGCATGCTTTGTCTTTATGTAAGAGAGTGAACGGTACTGCAACCTTGCTGTTTATTGATTTAGACAAATTTAAGCCAATCAACGATACCTTCGGCCATGCGGAAGGTGATTATGCGTTGCAGGTTTTTAGCAATGTTTTACGTGATGTGTTCAGAGACTCTGACGTGATAGGCCGAATAGGTGGTGACGAGTTTGCAGTGCTATTAACCATGACCTCTGCAAATGAAACCGAAGAGATGATACATCGCTTAAAAACAGTCATTTCTGAATATAGTAAAAAAGCTAGCAGAGGTTATAACCTAGAATTTAGCTATGGGATTGCCGAATTTGATAGTGCAAAACATGATTCTATCAATGACTTGCTGGCTGAGGCCGATGCGAAGATGTATGAGCAAAAGAAATCAAGAAAATGACCATATGATTACTGCGAGCGTTGTTGTAAATTTTAATTTCTACTTGAACATAATTAAAAACAAGTACAGCTTTAAGTTGAAGATGTAGGGGTTAATAAACATGATAGATGTTGTGAGTTTTTCATCCGTTGGATGTAAAGATTGCCGTGACAAAACAAAACTTGGCATTGAGTTTACGATGGCATTTCAGCCAATTGTAGATATTTCGAACAAGACAATTTTTGGTTATGAAGCACTCGTGAGAGGGCCAAATAATGAAGGCGCATTTTCGATACTGTCACAAGTGAATGATAGCAATCGTTATCGCTTTGATCAGGCTATACGTGTCAAGGCCATAGACCTTGCCAAGAAACTAAACTTACAAGGCATGCTCAGCATTAACTTCTTACCAAATGCTGTGTACAAACCAGAGACATGCATACGTGCTACGTTAGAGGCCGCTGCAGAAATGGACTTCCCTACCGACCGCATTATGTTTGAAGTCACTGAAGGTGAAAAAGTAATTGATAACGACCATTTACGTAATATTTTTAAAGAGTATAAAAAACATCGATTCACCACGGCGATTGATGACTTTGGTGCAGGCTATGCGGGCCTGAACTTACTTGCTGATTGGCAACCAGACATTATCAAACTAGATATGTCACTCACACGCAATGTGAATAGCGACAATGTACGACGTGCGTTGGTTTTTGGGATTATTTCAATTTGCAAACAACTCAATATCAAAGTGATTGCAGAAGGGATAGAAACAAAAGAAGAATGCCTGACTTTAGCCGATGAAGGTGTCACATTATTTCAAGGCTATTTCTTTGCAAGACCCGGTTTTGAAATGCTACCAACAATACCAGATGAGATATGGCTATTGGTGAAAAACCGTCGCGCCAAAGTGAATAGATAAAAGTTGCTCACCTTCATAAGGTGAGGCAACTGCAGTTATCAATAGCATGATGTGTTGTAATTCACATTAACTGAACATTACGCATTTGAAGGACTACATTCAAGCTACATTCGGTAAAATGACAAAGGGCTAGCCTAAGCTAACCCCTTGTTTTATATGGTGCGCCCGAAGAGATTCGAACTCCTGACCCCTTGGTTCGTAGAACGGCTTTTTCAATTATTTTATGTTTATAATCAACAGCTTGCGAATCTCGCCAAACTGATTTGCAACCCAGAACAGTCTAAATAAAATTTAAAGCAGCATAATCAAACTGTAAATTGCTACAGTATCAATTACACAAACTCCTATCTACATATCTTTTATTACCTGACTTGCTAAATGTGTAACAACCTCCCCTGGGCCCACGAATATAATTTGAATTTGATGTAGAGTAATTTGTACTTGGTACAGTGGCATTTGATTGTGGAGAAGATGATTGAGTAATAGTTTTGTCGTTTTTCTTTGCCTCAAGCTCAAGTATTTCCTTTTTTAATTCTAACTCTCTTATTCTTAACTTAATTAATTCTGCATCCTCGTAATTTGTAGAATCTCCTGCATACAAAGACAGTGGTGTAAATATGGCGCAAATAATGCAAAATAAGATTACTTGAATCACCGCGCCTCCTTGTTAGCTCTGAAATTTTTTTCCAGTTACAGAACAGGTATGAATGATTAGCTACTCATTGAAAGATACAACTACATCAGTACACTTAATCATCTTTGCTAGCTCGCATGAGGTTTTTTCAACAGAAGATAACTCTTTTGCCCTGGTCAGATATTTCTCAGCAGACTCTTTATAACCTAATCCATTTGCAGCTGCAGCCAAATAGTAATAGGATAAATCAAACTCATATCCAATTTTAATCAGGCTCTGTACTAAGCCACGCCAATCTTGTTTATCATGCATTACTTTTAAATCTTTCTGATTTAGGTAAAACTTGAGGCTACATGTAGCACATTTCATCTCAAGGTTGCCTTGTTTAAAAGCGTCATAATCTGCAGAATAAAAAGCAATCGCTTTCGTTGAATCAATAACTGGGGGCTCTACTAAAGAGATCTTCCCTTCCTCAATGACTCTTACATTAGAAGATGAAAATCCTGCTGAATCCTTGCTAGATCTGACGTACTGATACGCTGGAACATAATTAGCATATAGTGGCAATCTTTCTTGATATATTTTTGCCATTGGTTCTTGAAGTACTTTTAATGCCTCTATGCGGTTTAGTGAAGATGGATGAGTACTTAAAAAGTCACCTTTACTCTTATCACCGGTAGCCTCCATCATTTTTTCCCACAGGGTAACTGATGCTGCAGGGTTATATCCAGCTTGCGCTGCAATTTCGATACCTAGCTTATCTGCTTCTGTCTCAGCTCCACGGCTGTTTGGAAGAGTGACAAATGCAGCACCTGCTAAAACGGCTACGTTTTGAGCAGCATTTGTATTGTTGCTTCTTTGTTGTTGTGACCCACTACCAGACGCAGCTACGGCAACAGTTGCCGTGGCCACAGCTATTTGTGTAAGGATATCGACTGACATTTTTTCTGCGGTATGATTTGCTAAAGCATGTGCAATTTCATGTCCCATTACTTGGGCAAGCTCATCATCTGTAGGATTGATTTTTTCAAGCAAGCCTGTATAAACCGCCATTTTTCCGCCAGCCATGCAGAAAGCATTGATTTCTTCAGATTCAATTACATTAACCTGCCATTTCCACTTCTGAGCGTCAGGTTTATATAGCACTGCTTTTTCTACTAAGCGATTGGTGATGTTTAGAACGCGTTCGTTGACCTCAGTATTGCCACTTAACTTACTATCTTTGTCATATGCATCAATCATAGAGCTGTATAAAGATGAGCTTTTATTGATTGCAGCCGCCTCAGAGACGATTATAAGCTGCGATCTCCCAGTCATTGTATTCGTAGCACAACCTGAGGCTAGACAAGTTATGATAATAGCTAAAGCTAGTCGATAAATTTTCACTGGTATTCCCTTGTGATTTTTATGGCTGTTACAAGAATCATAGTTTATGTTTCATAGAGAATATAAATGACATTGTATAGAAGTGAAATAGCCCAAAAGAATTTAAGCTTTGCTTGTTTCCATTAGGAAAACTGAAGCGATCAGAGTAAGAAATAAATAATTTACTAAAGTATTGCAAATCAATGACGGAATTTTATATAACAATATTTAAAAAATGGTTATTATCTACATAGATGCATGAAGCAACAGAATAAGTTGTTGCATCGATTGAAACTGATTAATTTTAAGTCTGAAAGAAGTCAATGAACATTAATCTAGTCACGTCACAAAATATGATGATTGGGCTACTAAATATCTTAGATCAAACTGACGACTACTGTTATATGAAGGATTTGTCAGGCCGCTATACCTATGTCAACCAAAAAGTTCAAGATCTGTTTGAACAACCTTATGAAAATATCATCGGCAAAGACGACAGTCATTTTTTCAATTTAGACATATCGAACAAGCTAAGATTAAATGATCGGCAAGTAATCGAACTAGGTAAAACTATAGAGTTAGAAGAAAGCATTATAGTTAAATCAACGGGCGAAAATAGGTTTTACCAAGTAATAAAAAGACCACTACGAGACAGTAGCGGTCAAGTTATTGGTCTTTATGGAATCTCTAAGGACATTACAGAAAGTAAACGTAAAGAAAGTACGCTTAAAGACACTCTTAACTGTTTTAATTTGTTATTTACAAACATGTCGAGTGGATTCGCCCTGCACGAGGTTATTCGCGACTCACAAGGCAGTATAGTTGACTATAAATTTCTAGAGGTTAATCCTTCTTTCGAAAATATAACTGGAATACCTCGTGAGAGCTGGATCGGAAAACGCGTCAAAGAGGTTCTACCTAAGGTTGAGCACACTTGGATTGAACGTTATGGGAAGGTCGTAGACACAGGTGAATCAGTATCCTTTGAGAGTCACTCCAGTGAATTGAGGCGATGGTATCAAATATACGCATATCGACCCCAGCAAGAGAGATTTGCGGTACTGGTGGAAGATATCACCAAGCGTAAATTAGCAGAAAATGCACTTCAAATTGCAGATATTGCCTTTAGGACAAATGAGGGAATTATGGTGACGGATTCTCAAAACATTATTATTAGGGTAAATGAATCGTTTACGAGAATTACAGGATATCCAGCAGGGGAAGTTATAGGCAAAACCCCAAGTATACTTAAATCAGGACATCATGATTCTGACTTTTATCTTGGTATGTGGGAAAGCATAAAAAAAACTGGGGGTTGGAATGGTGAGATTTGGAATCGACGTAAGGACGGAAAAGCCTATCCTGAACAGCTGACAATTACAGCAGTATCTAACAATGAGGGGTTAGTAACGAATTACGTAGCCACTCTCAAAGATAATTCAGATGCCAAACAACAAGAACAACAGCGTGGAATTGACGAAACGGCTCATCGTGACGCGCTGGTCCGCGAAGTGCATCACCGTATAAAAAATAATTTACAAGGTGTTATCGGTGTTTTGAGAAATTTTGCCGCCCAATACCCAGAACTCTCAAATCCATTATCTAAGGCAATTAGTCAAGTTCATAGCATTTCAGTCATTCACGGTCTTCAAGGGCGTGCAACGACCACAAAAGTGCGCTTATGCGAACTAGCTACAGAAATTGCTGCAAATAACGAATCTTTATGGAACACACCTATTAAGATGGATATCCCCCAGAACTGGATTCCATCTCAAGTTAATGAAAGCGATTCTGTGCCGATTGCTATTGTGTTGAACGAATTAATCTCAAATGCGATAAAGCATGGTGGCATAGGTAAAGGAGTCACTGTCTCACTAAGGCATGAGCCTCAACCGAATCTAATTCAAGTAACTATCACAAACCCTGGTCAACTTCCTGAGGACTTCGACTTTATAAGTTCCTCATCGATTGGAACAGGCTTACAACTTGTATTATCACTGTTACCAAAAAAAGCAGCGAGTCTGTGTTTTGATTGTATTGACAATATAGTTTCTGCAAGATTAACTTTAGGACCTACTACTGTTAACCTAGAAGGGAATTGATTTACAGATTATGAAGAATTTAGAAACTCAAATTGTGACCCAAATGAAATCAATTTTATTAGTCGATGATGACCGTCTGATTATAGCAACCCTAAGCAACGGCCTTGCAAGAGCGGGTTACCGAGTAACTTCTGCAGAATCAGTCGATGAGGCAGAAAAGTGGCTAAATAATAATGATCAGCCAGATTTAGTGATATTAGATGTTCGTATGCCAGATAGAGACGGTTTGGAATTAATAGAGTATCTAAATGACAGTAACCAGATTCCATTTATTTTACTTACAGCACATAGCGATCAAGAAATTATTACACAAGCTAAGGAGTCAGGTGCTATGGGTTATTTAGTAAAGCCAGTAGATATTTCGCAATTGATTCCAACTATCGAGACGGCCATTTATCGTTCACAAGAGATTAAGAACTTACGTAAAGCGAAACAACAGCTTCAGACTGCACTCGACGCTGACCGCGCAATTAGTGTGGCAACAGGAATCATCATGGATCAACATTTAATTAATCATGACGATGCATTAGAGTTACTTCGTAGAACTGCCCGTAGCGAGCACCTTAAATTGATTGAGCTTGCCTCAAGTATCATCAACTCTCGTGAAACACTTAACCTAAGAAATAGCGTATAAAACTGGTTCTGCTCTCTAAACATTTTGCTTTATGGATGTTGTAATATTCTTTTATTAATGTTGTAAGTAATTCGTCATTTGGATTGCCCTTGAACCTGGCACCAAGTCACTGAGGCCCCGAACATGCCTCGTTTTTATTTTCCGAAAGTTTTTTATTTAACAACGGATGGAAACGATGGTTTTCCTGAAAAGGAAGGTGGATATATATGTTCGGTTTGCTTGAAATTTTTTCAACATCCAAATTAGTTGCTTTACCTCACATTGCAAGTATCGACATAGCAGATACGCGCTCACCATGGATATGGTTTTCTGCAAGCGACTCCAAAAATAATTCAATAGCTACTCACATAAACACGGGTGCATTATGATGGAGGAGATTAAGCACTCCCCCACCTATGCTCTAAATGAAGTATTAAATGATTTGATTGAGCAATACCCAGACGCAATTCTTATTAAAGACGGCAACGGTCGCTTTTTAGTTGCAAACGAGTCTGCAAAGAGTCTATTCAAATTACATAATACTGACTGGCATGGTGAAACCTACAAAGCTCTCGGTATTAAACGTCCTGAGATGCGCGATATATATGACACTTGCTCAGCGGATGACGAAGTTGCTTGGAACGTTGGAAAATTAGTTGTATTTGACGAGAATATCGTTGATATAAAAGGCAACATACGTGAATACGAAGTTAGAAGATCTCCCATATTCAACGAATATGGTTCTCGAAAATGGCTAATTACCATCAGACGCGAAATTACCGACATCAGATTGGCAGAGCGAAATCTACGTGTTGCTGACGCAGCTATAGAGTCTCAAGAAGCTATTGTCATCTCTGATGCTAATAACCGCATTCTTC
This sequence comes from Methylophilus sp., assembly GCA_030696695.1. GTDB lineage: Bacteria > Pseudomonadota > Gammaproteobacteria > Burkholderiales > Methylophilaceae > Methylophilus. The sequence continues at coordinate 615,748 of JAUYRP010000034.1, read as the reverse complement.
GCGTCAACAACTCCTTTACAAGATTAACCGGTTACAGTCCAGAAGAGGTCATTGGTGAAACGACAGCGATTCTTAAATCGGGTCGCCATGACAAAAGCTTTTATGATGCGATGTGGAAATCATTAAAAGAAAAGAAATTTTGGCAAGGTGAAATTTGGGATCGACGTAAAAATGGCCAGATATATCTTAAATGGTTAACCATCACTGCTGTAACTGGGCCAGATGGTGATATACACAATTACATTGGCACTTTCACCGACCTTAGTGAACACAAAGAAGCGAAAGATGCGATTTATCGTTTAGCATTTTACGACCCGCTTACCGACTTGCCGAATCGGCGACTCTTCAGCGACCACATGGAACAAGCATTAAATAACAGTGCTCGTAGCGGTCATTTCGGAGCGGTCTTCATGATCGATATTGATCACTTTAAGTATATTAATGATACGAAAGGCCATGCAATTGGGGACCTATTGCTAATTGAAGTAGCGAATCGTCTCAAAACACAAGTGCGTGACGGTGATACTGTTGCAAGGCTTGGAGGTGATGAGTTTGTTATCTTGCTAGAAATATTGAGTAAGGATCAAAACATTGCTGCCGTACAAGCAGAGTCTGTAAGTAAGAAAGTTATCAAAGCAATGGAGCAGCCGTTTTTGATAGCGGGCGAAACATTACATTGCACTCTCAGCATAGGCATCAGTTTATTTACTATGCCTATTTCAACAAGTGAGGAAATGCTTAAACGCGCTGATGTGGCGATGTATCAAGCAAAAAATGCTGGGCGCAACACTATGCGTTTTTTTGATCCTGATTTGCATGCATCTCTGGAAAATCGACAAGCAATATTATCAGAGCTATATCAGGCACTTCCAAACGATGAGCTAAAACTCTATTATCAGGCACAAGTTGATCACATTGGCAACATCTTAGGCGCAGAGGTTTTGTTGCGTTGGGAGCATCCCCAACGCGGAATAATCACACCGAATGATTTCATTCCACTTGCAGAGCAATCTGGTCTGATTATACCTATCGGTCTCTGGGTATTACATGCCGCCTGTATTCAACTCAAACTTTGGGAAAAAAATCCTCTCACCGAGAACTTAGTATTGGCAGTGAATGTTAGCGCTCGTCAATTTGGGCAGTCTGATTTTGTTGGTCAAGTATGCAAAGTGCTCGAAGAAACTGGTGCCAGAGCATCCCAGCTTAAAATTGAGCTAACTGAGAGTTTGGTGATTCAAGACATTACTGCGACCGTTGAAAAAATGGAAGCATTAAAACTTCTCGGCATTCGTTTTTCTATCGACGATTTTGGCACTGGCTACTCCTCTTTAAGTTATCTGAAAAGACTTCCAATTAGTCAGGAGTTTTGTGCGAGATATAGATACTGATCAAAATGACGCTGTCATCGCACAAACTATCATCGCAATGGCCAGCTCACTTGGATTTCACGTCATTGCTGAAGGGGTAGAGACTGAAGCTCAGCGTGCCTGCCTAGAAAAACAAGGTTGCCTAACTTATCAAGGCTATTTATTCAGCATGCCAATACCTGTGCAAGATTTTGAATCTCTGATTAATCCGAGCTCTGGGGCAGGTAAATGACCAGCTCAAAGTGTACTAAATGCTTAGGAATAAAGGTTTTTAAACTCATAAATAATCGTTTGCAAATGCATGGCACAAATTTAAGGAGTTCTTATGTTGGAAAATTTACAGAAATCTGAAGATCAAAACTTGATAACAGCGATATCCAAAAAGGAACTTTCTGAATTACGTGCTCATGCAGAGGCGGTCTTTGCATCCCGTTGTGTAGCTGAATACACTTTAAGTGGAAAAATTATCTCAGTGAATAAAAACTTTATCAAGCTAACTGGTTACACGGCTAGTGAACTAGAAAATCAGGATATCGGGATGTTACTTGATCTGAGGTATAGCCACAGTGCAGATAACATTGATTTTTGGGAGAGGCTAAACATGGGGGAATCTGTTTCAGGGACGTATAAACGCATTGGCAAGGGATTCAAAACTATTTGGATTCAAGCCATATATTTTCCAATTATAGGGATAGATGGAAAGCCATTAAAGGTTTTAGAACATGCTACTGACATTACCGAACATGTTCAGTTAAAACAAACAATAGCGTCTACAGTAAGAGAGATTAATACGGTTGTTCTTGCGGTTAAAAATAATGATTTAACTCAACAAGTTCAGCTACAAGGAAAATCAGGGGAAATTACCAACTTGTGCAATGACGTAAATTCTATGATTGATTGTATGAAAGCGATCATCAATTTACTTAAAAAATCCAGCACTTCGATTATCACAGCAGCACAGAAAGTAAATGCAGCTAGTAAAGCGATTTCGCCGATTAGCTAACCACTAACAAACTGATTTCAAATAAATATGCATTAAGGAAGCATCATAGAACTTTATGAAAATTATCTATTAACTGTAATAAATCGAAAGGGTTAATCATGTTTCATCAATGGAAACTTAAGATTTTTAGATGTTATGAACGAATTTTAGAAGATGTTAGTAAGGCTCTCGTGGCATGGGCCTCTTCATTTGCTGGTTACTAATCTAATACGACCAGTCTGCTAACTACAATAATTGATAAGTTTGGTATCTATTTAAATTAAGAATAGGGATTAACAACATGATTAAAGATTTTTTTAACGGTAAAAGAATAAAAGAAATTGCGAAATTAAAGTATGAAAGTGAAGTAAAAGATATTGAAATCACCGAAAATGAGCAATTGATTCTTGAGTTGAAAGCTAGAGAAAATGCACTTATAGCTGTAAAAAGTGCGATGGATGGGTCATCAGCTGCGGTGATGATTATCAATCGAGATTTTATCGTTACCTATGTAAACGAAGCGAGTATTAATCTATTTACCGAGAAGGCTGAAGATTTTAAGGCAGCATTTCCATCTTTCGATCCTACAAAAATAATGGGTACTTGTATTGATGTGTTTCATAAGAAACCCGAGCATCAGCGTCAAATGTTGGCAGATACATCACTGCTTCCATTTAAAACTGATATTAAAGTAGGCAGTTTAACAATTGCTTTATATGTTACAGCCACATATTCCTCAGATGGAAATTACAGTGGCAATGTACTGGAATGGCGCGACGTAACTGCTGATCGACGTAAATCACTAGAGGACGCAGATGCTGCTGGCCAGCTAGCCGCTATTGGTAAAATACAAGGTGTTATTGAATTTGATCTTACAGGTAAGATTACAGCCGTGAACGCAAACTTTGCGAGCGTCACTGGCTATAACGAAAAAGAAATCGTGGGTAATCACCACAGCATGTTCGTTGAACCCGCATATAAGTCTAGCCAAGAATATAAAACTTTCTGGGAAAAGTTAGCACGTGGTGAAGCCGATGCAGGTCAGTACAAACGTATCGGTAAAGGCGGCAAAGAAATTTGGCTACAAGCTAGTTACAACCCCATCATGGACATGAACGGCAAACCTTTCAAGGTAGTGAAGTACGCTACTGATATTACCCAGCAAAAACTTACAGCTGCTGATAACTCAGGTCAACTAGCAGCTATCAGTAAAATTCAGGGTGTGATTGAATTTGATCTCACAGGCAAGATTACAGCAGTGAATGAAAATTTTGCCAGCGTAACTGGCTATAACGAAAAAGAAATCGTGGGTAATCATCACAGCATGTTCGTTGAACCCGCTTATAAATCCAGCCAAGAATATAAAGCCTTCTGGGATAAGTTAGCGCATGGCGAACCCGATGCAGGGCAATATAAACGCATTGGCAAAGGCGGCAAAGAAATTTGGTTGCAAGCCAGTTACAACCCAATCATGGATATGAACGGCAAGCCGTTCAAGGTAGTGAAATATGCCACTGATATTACCAAGCAGTACAACGAAGCATTAACTTTAGCCAACGCCGTAGAAGAAACACAAATAATCATTGAGGGTGCTAAAAAAGGTGATTTAACCAGCCGTGTTCCTCTGGATGGTAAAACAGGTGCTATTGCTAGCTTATGTGATGGTGTAAATGCCATCATGGACAAAATGACCGAAGTTATAGAGCAGGTTCGTGAAACGAGCGAAACTATCAATACAGCAGCTGGAGAGATATCAACAGGGAATAGTGACTTATCTAGCCGCACAGAAGAACAAGCTTCTAGCCTAGAAGAAACTGCTGCAAGCATGGAAGAGCTCGCATCAACAGTAAAAAATAATGCTGAAAATGCTAAACAAGCCAATCAATTAGCAATTGCAGCCTCAGGCATTGCAGAGAAAGGCGGAAAAGTTGTTTCTGATGTTGTATCCACAATGGAAGACATTAACAGCAGTGCAAAAAAAATTGAAGATATTATTTCTGTGATTGATGGTATTGCGTTCCAAACTAATATATTAGCCCTTAATGCTGCTGTCGAGGCTGCACGTGCAGGTGAGCAAGGCCGTGGTTTTGCGGTAGTGGCGGGTGAAGTACGTAACTTAGCGCAACGTTCAGCCAGCGCTGCAAAAGAGATTAAAGAACTAATTACAGATTCAGTTAGCAAGACTGCGATAGGCACATCACAAGTCGAGTCAGCAGGTACAACCATGCAAGAAATCGTCGCTTCAGTTCAACGCGTTACAGATATTATGGGTGAAATTACTGCTGCATCTGTCGAACAAAGCGTAGGTATAGACCAAGTGAATACGGCCGTCACCAGCATGGATGAAGTTACTCAGCAAAATGCCGCTTTAGTTGAGCAAGCTGCAGCAGCAGCTGAATCATTGGTTGATCAGGCTGCAAACTTAATAGAGGTAGTGAGTGTGTTTAAATTAAATCGTGGCGGTAAAATGCATACTAATCGCCACGAGAGTACCAAATCAATCAGAACGGCTAAGCCAACAAAAGCAGCAGCGCCTAAAGCAATAACTGAAACATCTACAATTAAGAAAATTAACAAGACAGGTACTGAAGATGGCGAGTGGGCAGAATTTTAGTTTGTAACTTAAAATCTAGCCGATTTATTGCACTACGCATTTATTAATTAATAATTACTCTCCTGCACTTTAGTGCAGGAGAATTAACTAAAAGAACAACTTACTCTAAAGATGCTCATGTCTAAATCAAAAGTGCTACATTTAAGGCATTTAAATGCACATGCATTAAGCTCAGCAGCTTATCAATTCGATTTCAAGATTGGTTGGTAACCAAATGCTTATTGGGATTTTCTAAATTACTGCTCACAGAATCACAACAAGCAATACTAAACAATTGACTTATTGTTTACATTCATTATTCTGAAGGGATAACGATCTTTTGGGTTAAGAATGCAAAAAAAATTAACATGGATGCACCTTAGCGACTTGCATATTGGCAACAGCTCGCAATGGCTATGGCCAAACTTCAAACATATCTTTCTAAATGACGTAAAAAGACTTTCAGATAAAATTGGAACTATTGACCTAGTTATATTTTCTGGAGACCTAACCAACACAGGCAGTGCTGATGAGTATCGTTCCTTAACAAATGAGCTCAATGCAATATGGGAGTTATGGGACAAGGCCGAAATGAAGCCTAAGCTATTTACTGTCCCGGGTAATCATGATTTGTTTCGTCCAGACCAAAAAGATGCCGCGGCCAAAATACTTAGTTTATGGGGGAATGATCAAGATGTAATAAACGAATTTTGGAATGAACCGGATAATCAATACCTTAAATTAGTTAGAAAATCCTTTTTGCATTATGAAAATTGGCTAGATAAAATTAATAGTACTGGCATCCCTTTCGCCCCAATAACTAAGGGTATATTGCCTGGAGATATTTCATCAAATATAGAAATAAATAACATCTCCGTAGGATTGGTGGGGTTAAACAGCTCGTTTCTGCAGATTAGTGGAAACAACTACTTCAAAAAACTGGCATTAAGTGCCAGACAGTTAAATGCAGTAACTAATAACGACCCTCCCTCGTGGTGCAATAAAAATGAAGTTAACTTTCTTGTAACCCACCATCCAACTGCTTGGCTTAACAAAGAGTCACAAAGCGAATTCAACAGTGAAATATATCCATCAGGTAGATTTACGGCTCATTTATATGGCCATATGCATGAAGCTGAGTTAACCAATCAATCTTATGGAGGTAGTGAGGCTAGGAAAACGTTCCAAAGTGCGTCTTTGTTTGGTTTAGAGCATACTGACGGTAAATTACTCCGAAGCCACGGATATTCAGTCGGGCAGATATCATTTGATGATAATGAGGTAACTTGGAAACTATGGCCTAGAAAAGGCATCGTGGCACATAAAACTGGCGATAGGAAAATTATCCCAGATCATGAGGCATTCGAAATTGTCTCTGGAGAAGAGTATCAATTAGAAAAACTACAAACCAAAAACTCTTCAAAATCTCTTATAGTAGCCCCGAAGCTATCTGTTGATTTATCTTTTACAGTTGAAGAGGCAAGCTCACAATGGAAAAGAGCATTAGATGCATGCACACATCCATTGACTGAACAAGAACAACATTTGGCAATCCGCCCGTTAGAACAGCAAATCTGTATCGAGAGCATTCATCAAGATGCAATCACGTGGGTTTGTTCAGATTGGGGTCTTGGGCGTGACGGATTTATTTGGTCGGTACTGAAAAAAGTGGGGAGGGACTCGCAACCAGTTTATCAAATTTCACTAAGTGAGTATCAATCTCGAGATGATTTCCAAGCTCAATTCTCAACTTCTGTAGGATGTTCATTCCCAGAATTCTGTAAAGCATTAGCCGCTTCCGGACCAGCATTTCTATTATTTGATGATGTACCCGTCACTACCGGGGAAGCGAAAGGACTACCCGTTGAGAGAGATATAGAAAATTTAGCATCAACAATAAAAGATTTTTGCCCAGAAATTGCGATTCTTTTATTAGCTAGAACAAAACCTCAGTATCACACTCATAATGCTGTTACTCTAGAGCCATTAGATGAGGCAGATACGAAAACCTATTTAGAAGCTCACCCCCACTCAACTTCTGAAACAAAGACCTCAAATGCGGTAAGTCAGATTTACAGATGTACCGATGGATTGCCTAGCAAAATTGATAGCACGTTAAAAACGTTAAGAGTGATTCCGTTATCTGAATTAGAACCTGCTCATTTACTAGATCCAGCAGATTACTCTGTACTAAAAGAGTCAGTTCCATTCTCGCTCGTTAAAGCTGTAACAACATTATCAACCTCAAAAGATAGCTCATCTAAACGATCGTATTTGTTACTTAAGTCACTATCAATTCTTCCTCAAGGTGAATCCCTAGATCGTTTAAAACGGATTGATAATCAAATACCTATCTTCCCAAAACACGCAGAGGAGCTATTAGATAACGATTTAATTCAAGTGAGAACATCCACCACGTTTATTGGAAGCGATAAAGATGAGACTCGACTTAAGATACTTTTTGCACCAAGGCAAGTTAGAGATTATGTTTTATCACTTATGACAACTCGTGAGACTGATTCACTAGTTAAAAAGGCAATTAACCTTTACTTTGGCGAGAAATGGCGTTCTGGCGAAGCAACTCTTAAGAAAATTGAAAGTAGATTAATTTCAGAGGATGGAAGCTTAATGGAAAACCCTCATAACATTGTTATGCGGTTATTAAAATCTACTCTAGCTGACGCCGATCTCCCTCCAATTACGCCTATACTCAGCTTGTGTAAGATTTACTGTAATGCTTTGTACGCGGGTAGACATTATAGAAATTGTGTTACCGTGTGCCGAGATATCTTATCCACAATTCCTGAAACTGAAACTGAGACCATAAATATAGTTAAAACTATATTAGCAAGAAGTTTAAGAATGATTGGTGATTACTCTGCCGCGCTGCCGCTCCTAGAGAAACTTCTTGATACCCATCAATCGAATCAAGACAGGGCTAAAATACTTTTATCTTACGCGTTATGTTTGCAAAGTCTAAATGACCCTAAGGCAATAGGGGTTGCAAAAGAGGTTATGGCTTTACTACCCAAAAGTGCGTCTGCATTGCAAGCTAAAGCAATTTTAATAGAAATGGAACATGATGCAGACTCATCAACTGATCTTTTGAAATTAGAAAAAAAAGCCCGTGCCTCTGGCTATAACACAGTTGCTAACAACCTTGCATTAGATAGGGTTTCCGATAGTAGTAGTGATTATGATAGCCTTCGCACTGTTTACTCCACATCTTTGGAAGTAGGTGATAACTATAATGCATGTAGAGCAACAGTAAAATTAGGTAAGTTATTGCTTAAAGATACTGGCAACCTCCCCTCAATCGATCTAAACAATCTAATCAAATCTTATCAATATTTTTACGGCGAAAGATTCAAAACATTATTTTCTCAGGCTCATCGCATTCTCTGGGATTATTTTGAAAAAAGAAATGATGTAAAAAATCTACTGATTTTATTTAGGCATAGTTCTTTTATCTGGCGCCTAAACGGAGACGAGGATAACGAACTGATATACATTCAATCTCTAACTGCAAGTGCTAGAAATATCTTAAACACTGATATATTGAAAGCCGATAAGAATACATCTTATTTCCTTGTTCGAGCTAAAAATGTGAAGCTTATAACCGAGAAACATAACAATGATTAGTCAATTACTTTATCAAAGTCTTATATGAAGTCATATATTTAGATATCGCTTTCATTTTAAATAGAGTTTTTATACATCATAAGTAGACTCAAGCTTGTATGAAGTCAATTCATAGAAAACTCAAGCAAATTGAAGAAAATCCCAAGCTAGTGCTTGCTTTTTATTAAGCTTGGTTAAATGACGAACCTTAAGCTGAATTTTAATGGCTATGTCTGAAAATCCAATTATAGATAAGTTGTACAAGCAGATTTCTAATTTAGCCTACTCTGGAGTATCGAGTGGTACTAAGTCACTTTTGATACAGTTATCCTCGAACTCTGATATGAAAGATGTCTGGAAAACGCTTTGTGACAAAACTAATAATCCACAAAAATTAATCGACCTTCTAGACTACATTAGATTGCACCCTGCCCTAGCTGGCCATCCGAACGACCCCATCACTATCCTCAGTGATACCTCTCAACGTGAAGTATTTCAAAACATCGCTGTAAAAATTGATCAATTAAGGGATGAGTTTAAAGACCTTAGTGATCGACGTGATCCCAATGATGGCTGGCGTTTACTTGAATCTACTTTAGGTCGAGCTGAAACCGAAAGCCTTAAACAAGGCATATCTGGGAGCTTCCTAGAGATCAAACAACTGCAACACCACCTTGCTACCATCCAAGCCCAATACTCCATAACCGACATTCTAGAAGTAATGTCTAAGGCTTCTGAATATTCGGCTACTGCGCCCGATGCGAGGTTACCTAAAAAAAGAAATACACCTCATGCCAAACAGAATCAATTGGCAATGGATCTCAAACGCTATTTGAAACAACATTTTGATACTGAATCACCCAGCATGATTGCTACCATCGTCAACACCGCCTTTAACTACCCAGATTCTGCAATCAGTGCAGACGATGTACGCAAACTAAAAGTCTAAATCGGAAGTTAATCCCAATATCAGTTTTTTACTTCCACGACACTGCATCTGCTTTCAATAAATATACGGCATGTCTCTAATTCGAGATGAATGATATGCACCGTATATGCACACCCTCAATCTAAAAGAAGCCGCACACCTCCTCAAAATCCACCCTGTCACCTTAGGCGATAAAGCACGCACTGGCGAAATTCCTGGCACTAAAATTGGCAAGTGTTGGGTATTTGTGGATGTTGACCTGATCGACTATATCAGAGCACAATACAAGCGGCGGGATTTGCAGGGTGAGAAAGTAGAGGTATTACAATGTCACTCTTCAAACGTAACAATTCACCATACTGGTGGATCAAAATTACTCACAACGGTAGAACAATACAACGAAGTTCTAAAACTACCGACGAAGCCAAAGCGCTAGAGTATCACGACAAGCTCAAGGCTTCATTGTGGGATCAGGAACGACTCGGCATCAAACCGCGTTATTCTTGGCAAGAAGCGGTTATTCGCTATTTAGCAGAAACATCAGGTAAAGCATCTACCATCTCAGATAAAACACATCTGCGGTGGCTGGATAAATACTTAAGTGGATTGATGTTGGATGAGATTAGCCGCGATGTGATTGAGAAGGTCATGGCGAAGCGTATTGCTGACAAGGTTGCAAATAGTACAGTCAATCGCACCATGGAGATCGTTCGTGCAGTATTACGCAAAGCTGCATTTGATTGGGAATGGTTAGAGCGTGTCCCTAGAGTCCGAATGTTGCCTGAACCAAAAAGGCGCATACGCTGGATCACCAAGGACGAGGCAGGACGCTTAATCAGAGCATTGCCTAGTCACTTGTCTGCAATGGTAAGATTTTCGCTTGAAACAGGCCTTAGAAAAGCGAATGTGACAGGGTTGCAATGGTCACAGGTAGATCTTACAAGACGTACTGCTTGGATACATCCTGATCAAGCCAAAGCAAGAAAGGCCATTGCAGTACCGTTGAGTGTGGCAGCGATCGAAGTCATTCGTGAGCAGATCGGCAAACACCCAAAGCATGTGTTTAGTTACAAAGGTAACTCGGTTACCCAAGTGAATACGAAGACATGGCATGCAACGTTAAAGAAAGTGGGGATCACTGATTTTAGGTGGCATGACTTGCGCCATACGTGGGCAAGCTGGCATGTACAATCAGGCACACCATTGCATGTGCTGCAGGAGTTAGGTGGTTGGGAAAGTGTGGAGATGGTAAGGAAATATGCCCATCTTTCCAGTGACCATTTAACGCAATATGTGGATCGTTTTTCTTCGATTCAAGCAGGTGAAGGAAGTAGAGCTACATTCTGGCTACATTCCGTAAAATGACAAAGGGCTAGCCTAAGCTAACCCCTTGTTTTATATGGTGCGCCCGAAGAGATTCGAACTCCTGACCCCTTGGTTCGTAGCCAAGTACTCTATCCAGCTGAGCTACGGGCGCGTGAGGCGTGCATTATACGACAAGCAGGTAATTTTTCCCAGTGAAATATAATACATACCGTTTTGGCGGAGAGCGAGGGATTCGAACCCTCGATACAGATTTAAGCCCGTATGCTTCCTTAGCAGGGAAGTGCCTTCGACCACTCGGCCAGCTCTCCGTTTACTACGCTAATTGCTTTCGCAATTTGAGGGCGTGATACTACTTGATTCGCCCTTAAAAATCAATTTAATATTTTGTGACTAAGCCTTTATTACTTGGCCTCTAATTCAAATGCTTTGTGCAATACACGCACAGCAAGCTCCATGTATTTTTCATCAATGACCACTGCAATTTTAATCTCGCTGGTAGAAATCATTTGGATGTTGATACCTTCTTCTGCCAAAGTGCGGAACATTTGACTGGCGATGCCCACATGTGAACGCATACCTACACCGACTACGGACACTTTAGCAATTTTATCATCACCGTTGATTTCACGCGCTTGGATGTGGCCTTGTACCTTGTCACGAAGAATCGCCAAAGCCTTATTCATTTCATTTTTGTGCACAGTAAACGTAAAGTCTGTAGTGCCATCCGCGCCCACGTTTTGGATAATCATGTCCACATCGATGTTGGCATCGGCCACAGGACCAAGAATTTGATACGCAATACCAGGTTTATCTGGTACGCCTAATATAGTAATTTTGGCTTCGTCGCGATTAAACGCAATGCCTGAGATAATGGGTTCTTCCATGCTGTCGTCCTTGCTATCTTCTTCAAATGTAATCAGTGTGCCATCGCCATCTTCATCAAAGCTGGAAAGCACACGCAACTTAACTTTATATTTACCGGCAAACTCCACAGAGCGAATTTGCAGCACTTTACTACCCTGAGATGCAAGTTCCAGCATCTCCTCAAATGTAATCTTGTCTAGGCGTCTCGCCTCAGGCACCAATCGTGGATCTGTGGTGTATACACCATCTACATCGGTATAAATTTGGCACTCATCTGCACCTAGCGCTGCAGCTAACGCCACACCTGTGGTGTCAGATCCACCACGGCCTAGTGTTGTGATATTACCGTTTGCATCCACGCCTTGAAAACCAGCCACCACACACACGTAACCATCGGCCAAGTCACTTTTTAGATTGTGCTCATCGATATTCAAGATACGCGCTTTATTAAACGCATTGTCTGTCAATATTTTCACTTGCGTGCCTGTGTAGCTTTTCGCTTTAATGCCAAGCTCCATCAGGGCCAGTGCTGTCATACCAATCGTCACTTGCTCACCAGTGGAGACCATCACATCTAATTCGCGCGGATCTGGATCTGGCATGATTTCTTTTGCCAAGCCAATCAGTCGATTAGTTTCACCAGACATTGCAGACACCACTACAACCACTTGATGCCCCATTGCCTTGTAACGTGCAACGCGTCTTGCAACGTTACGAATGCGTTCTGGATTCGCAACGGAAGTACCGCCATATTTTTGTACAATTAGTGCCATGTTTAACTCTTTAATCACCCAAATAAAATAATTGTTATATTTGCTTTACAACACCATTCATTCATCCAATTAGGTTTAGCCTAACTTAATTTAACCCAGCTTAGCTTTTACCCAACTTTCCACACTTGCTAATGCGTTTGGCAATTGACTCGCGTCCGTGCCGCCCGCCATCGCCATATCTGGCTTACCGCCCCCCTTACCACCCACTTGACTGGCTACGTGATTCACCAAATCGCCTGCTTTGATTTTGGCAATCAAATCTTGTGTCACACCTGCAACCAAACTCACTTTGCCCTCATTCACAGCACTTAATACTATGGCTGCAGACTTGAGCTTATCTTTTAATTTATCCATGGTTTCGCGTAGAGCGTTGGCATCGGCACCTTCTAGCGTGGCAGCCAATACTTTCACGCCATTAATGTCTATAGCTTGTGTAGCTAAATCATCGCCTTGCGATGAAGCCAACTTGGATTTCAAGCGTGTCAGTTCTTTCTCGAGCGATTTCGCATGCTCATTCAGCTGCGCCACCTTGTTCGCAAGTTCATGTGTAGGCGCTTTCAAATCCACAGCCAATTGCGCAATTAATGCTTGTTGCGCATTGATGAGCTTTAATGCGCCTTCCCCAGTCGTCGCTTCCACACGACGCACACCAGCAGCCACACCACTCTCAGATGTAATCTTGAACAGACCAATATCACCAGTTCGGCTTACATGGGTGCCACCACACAATTCTCGGCTAGTGCCAATATCTAACACACGCACTTCATCGCCATATTTTTCGCCAAACAACATCATAGCGCCTGTTTGTTGGGCGGATTCAATATCCATGACTCGCGCTTGTGTTGCAGCATTCGCTAAAATTTCCGCATTCACAATCGCTTCTACTCGCGCGATCTGCGCATCCGTCATCGGTGCATTATGCACAAAATCAAAACGGGTTTTTTCTGTGTCGACCAAACTGCCTTTTTGTTGCACATGCTCACCAAGGACTTCGCGCAATGCTTTATGCATCAAATGGGTGGCAGAATGGTTACGCATAGTATTGGCACGTGCTTGCGTATTCACGCGTGCTGATACTGTATCACCCACATTCAGTGAACCTGTTTTTAATACACCATGGTGCCCAAATACGGCCGCCTGAATTTTTTGCGTATCTTCTACTTCAAAAATACCATTGCTTGCACGTAGCTCACCACTGTCGCCTATCTGACCACCAGACTCGGCATAGAATGGGGTGTCATCCAACACTACAATACCTATCTCGCCCTCGTTCAACGTGTTTACGGCTGTGCCATCTTTATACAGTGCCAATACCTTGGCTTGCGTTTCTAGTTGCTCGTAGCCATGGAATGTCGTCGACTGACCTGCATATTCCAAATTAGTCGCCATTTTGAATTTACCAGCAGCACGTGCTTGTTCCTTTTGGCGCGCCATGGCTGCATCGAATGCTACGCTATCTACTGTCACACTACGCTCACGGCAGATATCTGCAGTTAAATCTAATGGGAAGCCATAGGTATCATGGAGTTTAAAAGCCAGATCACCATTAAATACGCTTTGCGTATTGGCCAATTCAGCTTCCAAAATTGCCATGCCATTTTCTATGGTTTCAAAGAAGCGGTCTTCTTCGAGCTTCAAAATATCAGCAATCCGTTTTTGCTCACTCACTAACTCAGGATAAGCGCCCCCCATTTCTTTGACCAAGTCTGGCAACATGTGATGGAAAAACGCGCTGCGTACACCTAACTTGTAACCATGACGAATGGCACGACGGATAATACGACGCAATACATAACCACGGCCTTCATTGCCAGGAATCACGCCATCGGCGATTAAGAATGAGCATGCACGAATATGGTCTGCTAACACTTTGAGGCTTGGACTGGTTAAATCAGCCGTTTTGGTTTCACGCGCAGCGGCTGCAATCAGCGTTTGAAATAAATCAATTTCGTAGTTGGCATGCACGCCTTGCAACACTGCAGAGATGCGCTCTAAACCCATGCCAGTGTCGACACTTGGCTTTGGTAACGGATGCATCACACCCGCTTCATCGCGGTTGAATTGCATAAAGACGTTGTTCCAAATCTCAATGAAACGATCGCCATCTTCATCCGGACTGCCTGGAGGCCCACCCCAGTGTTTGTCGCCGTGGTCGTAAAAAATTTCAGTACAAGGACCACACGGACCCGTGTCACCCATCATCCAGAAGTTGTCAGAGGCATAACGTGCGCCTTTGTTATCGCCTATACGAATGACTTTATCAGCAGGCACACCAATTTCTTTGGTCCAAATATCAAAAGCCTCATCGTCCTCTGCATACACCGTGACCAATAATTTTTCTTTAGGTAGCTTATAAACTTCCGTTAGCAACTCCCATGCGTATTGAATCGCATCACGCTTAAAGTAATCACCAAAGCTGAAGTTACCAAGCATTTCAAAGAAAGTATGATGGCGCGCGGTATAACCCACGTTTTCTAAATCATTGTGCTTACCGCCTGCACGCACACACTTTTGGCTGCTGGTTGCACGGGTATAAGGGCGTTTATCAAAGCCTAAAAACACGTCTTTAAATTGATTCATGCCGGCATTGGTGAATAGCAGAGTAGGGTCACCGTGCGGCACGAGTGAACTAGACGCGACTACTTGATGGCCTTTAGAAGCAAAAAAGTCTAAAAACGCTTGGCGGATTTCGTTGCTGCTGGGTTTATTACTGAGTTTAATTGTCATCTTCAAACTTACTGTTTAATACGTTCTTTATAATGTCGAAACCGAAACCACGGCTTTGTAAAAATCTGGCTTGCTTTGCCCATTCATCACGGTTATTGGGCGCTGCTTTAAATTTCTTTCGCCAAACTGTTTTGGCATTGTCTAACTCATCCACTTTGACACGCTCAATCGCATCCGCAATCAGCGCATCGTCCACACCTTTTTCACGCAACTCGTTTGCCACACGCATACTGCCGAATTTAGCTTTACGCGCATGTACAATTTGTTCTGTAAATCTTGCATCGCTTAGCCAACCACGCGCTTTAAAATCATTCAACAACGCTGGAATATCATCTGTTTCTTCGGCATAAGCTTTCAGCTTTTGACCGAGCTCCGCATATGAGTATTCACGTTTAGTCAAATACTCCAAAGCCCGTTGCCTGAGCGATTTTGCAGGAAGTTGAACGATTGAATAACCCCTCTATAATATTGCTTAGTCTTCTTCGGTACGCGCAGTAGGCATAATTTCCGCCAACTGCTTAGCGTTCGCACGAATCTTTGCCTCAATCTCAGCAGCGATTTCTGGATGCTCACGCAAGTACTCTTTGGCGTTCTCTTTGCCTTGGCCAATTTTTTCGCCATTGTAGCTATACCAAGCACCTGCTTTTTCTACTAGCTTGATATTGGCGCCTAACTCAATAATTTCACCAAAGCGAGAAATACCCTCACCGTACATGATGTCAAACTCAGCTTGTTTAAACGGCGGCGCTACTTTGTTCTTGATAACTTTCACGCGGGTTTCAGAACCTGTGACTTCATCACCTTTTTTGATTGCACCAGTACGACGAATATCTAAACGCACTGAAGCATAAAATTTAAGTGCATTACCGCCAGTCGTGGTCTCAGGATTACCAAACATCACGCCAATTTTCATACGGATTTGGTTAATGAAAATCACCAAGGTGTTGGTACGTTTGATATTACCTGTCAACTTACGTAACGCTTGGCTCATTAAACGTGCTTGTAAGCCCATGTGGCTATCGCCCATTTCACCTTCAATCTCAGCGCGTGGTGTTAAAGCAGCAACGGAGTCCACCACCACAATATCCACAGAACCTGAACGCACCAACATATCAGCAATTTCAAGTGCTTGCTCACCTGTATCAGGCTGGCTGATGAGCAAATCAGGGACGTTCACGCCTAACTTGGCTGCATACTGCGGATCTAAGGCATGCTCAGCATCAATAAACGCTGCTACACCGCCAATTTTTTGCATTTGTGCGATAACAGAAAGTGTCAGCGTGGTTTTACCTGATGATTCTGGACCATAGATTTCTACAATACGGCCACGTGGCAAGCCACCAATACCAAGGGCAATGTCTAAGCCTAATGATCCAGTTGATACGGCTTGAATATCTTCACCGATATCGGAATCGCCCATGCGCATGATTGAGCCTTTGCCAAACTGCTTTTCAATCTGAGAAAGTGCTGCCGCAAGTGCTTTGCTTTTGTTGTCATCCATGTGGTTTTTGCCTTTATTTTAAAGTACTTAAATTAACTGCTAATTATTTCATAAATTGCTATTTAACGTAAGCAGAACACAACGTTGAGCGCTTTAATTTGCGGCCTATTTGCAAAATGATCTCAGCGTGTAGACTTTTGTCATATGAACACGTTTTGCTAGGTAGGGAGCATCCTTTAACCTACTGGAGGAGATATGAAAATTCTAAAAGCTTTATTTGCATCGATTGCTATCTATGTAGCCACCATGAGCACTGCCAGCGCGCATGACTCATTTCATCTTGGGATTAATTTAGGCGGGTTTGGCTATGCGCCACCACCTACTGTGTATTACCATCCAGGACCAAGCGCTTATTATTATGGAGCACCAGCATTTTATTCCCCTCCACGTGTGATTCGCTATGCACCAGTGGTGCAATATCACCAATACCGTGGCGGACATCATCATGGACATCGTGGCTGGGATAGAGGCGATAGAGGACGTGGTGGCTGGGATCGCGGTCGCGGCCATGGCAACCGCGGACGTGGTCGCGATTAATACCCAACCACTATTGATTTAACACTGTCATAAAGCCCAGTAGCGCATGCTCTGCGGCTTGACGACGAATTTGTGCGCGATCGCCTCGAAAAAGTTGAGTTGATCGCTTGATTCGACCATCTTTGTGGGCCCAAGCAAAACAGATCGTGCCTACTGGTTTTTGCCGCGATCCCCCACTAGGTCCAGCTATGCCTGTAATACTGCCTGCAATGGTTGCCTGACTAAATTGCAAAGCCCCAAGCGCCATTTCTTGCGCTGTTTGTTCGCTGACCGCACCTAGGGTGTCTAAGGTTTCCAAAGACACGCCCAGCATTTCTACTTTAGATAAATTGCTGTAGGTGACAAATCCACGATCAAACCATGCCGAGCTACCTGCGGTATGCGTAATTGCACATGCCACCATCCCGCCAGTGCAAGACTCAGCTAGCGCCAACACTTCACCTTTTCGTTTTAACTGACGCCCTAGCTCTGCAGCCATGATGACTAACTCATCCATACCATCACCTTTAAGCAAGCAATTGCATACACTGCAGCCAATATATCATCTAGCATCACACCCAAACCACCTTTGACTGCGACATCACATTGGCGAATGGGGAATGGTTTCCATATATCAAATAATCGAAACAATAAAAAGGCTGCGCACCACCATTGCCAAGTCACTGGTGTAAACACCAACACCAACAACATGGCCACAATTTCGTCCCATACTATGGCCCCATGATCACTGACCCCAATAGCCAGCCCCGTGACATGACATAGATACACACCTAGCACAAATAACGTAGCGATTATGATGAGTTGCTGCAACGGAGGTAATGGCATCATTACGAAAAAATATAGCGGTAACGCCACTAAAGTGCCAAAGGTACCAGGGGCTTTAGGTGCGAGTCCCGCACCCAAACCAAGACTCAAGAAATGAGCGGGATGAGATAACAATAATTTTAATGTTGGTGGATTAGGCAAAGTGATCAAATCCTCTTATTTGCAAAGGCAACACATGCCCATGATGCATCACTTTTAAACCAGCTTTAGCTGTTATTTGACCAACACGGGTAAGTGGCAATGCGAGTGATTCGCCCAGTGCTTTAATACGTGAACGCTGGTCAGCAGGGGCTGTAAAACATAACTCATAATCATCACCGCCCGCCAAAACTGCTTGCTGGTATACGGGCAACTCCATGGCGGTTTTCATTAACGGCAAGCATGGTATAGCATCTAAATCAAGTTCTGCACCTACGCCAGACGCTTGGAGAATATGTGCGAGATCCCCCACCAAACCATCTGAAATATCAATACAACTATTTGCAACCCCTAACAAACCCAAGCCTAATGCAATGCGAGGTTGTGGCTGATTTAGCGCATTTGAACACACTTCCAATACATCGTCGGGTAGCGTTATTTTGTTTTGCAGATGGGCCAAACCCAATGCTGCACTACCTAACAAACCACTCACCCATACATCATCCCCTGCTTGCGCACCACTTCGCAACAAGGCTTTGCCTTTTAGTACTTCACCCATGATTTGTACTGTGATGTTCAAAGACCCACGTGTGGTGTCGCCACCGATTAAATCTAGATTAAATTGCTCAGCACAGGCAAAAAAACCTCGTGCAAACCCAGTCAGCCAATCCGCATCCTGCTCAGGCAAAGCAATTGCCAGCGTGATCCATTTAGGTGTCGCACCCATCGCAGCCATGTCAGACACATTGACAGCCAGTGATTTCCAACCCACAAATTCAGCCGGGCAATCTGGATAAAAGTGAGTACCTACTACCGACGCATCCACAGATATAACTAACTGATTGTTAGTGGAGATACTAAGTAATGCCGCGTCATCCCCTATGCCTAAATCCGTATTGGGCGTAGGCCGCGTGAAGTATTTCGCGATTAAATCAAACTCATTTGGCATTACGCGCGCACTTTGTTTCGTCTCATAGCGTCGATCATCCAAAAACCTAGCAACACCAGCAACACGCCTACTACATCAGCCAACCAATCGCCTAGGCTAGGCATGCGAGTCACTGTCAATGCTGACTGCATCCATTCTACAGCTGCACCATAGATGATGAGCACCGTTGCCAATAACCAACGTCGACGCGGGAACGCCCAACAAGCAAGAAAGGTGAGTACCATAAACACCACTATGTGCTGCACTTTGTCCCAGTGGGCCCACCCATTGGGTTTAGGTGGCAACTCAATTAACATGCCGTAGGTCACGGCGACTAACAAAAGCCAAAATATATAGGGCAAACAAGCTGATATTTTGTGCTTTAAAAATGCGAATGTTGTCATGTGTGGTATCACTGTTACTTTAAGTTGGTTTTAATGCAGATTTTGGTCTGAATGTTTTCACTACTTGCTCGTTAGTTTCTAAATACGGCATTGGAAAATCTTCAGTGGCCAGCAGGTCTAGACAATAAGGCACTGCAGCAAAAATACCATGCACCAGCACTTTACCTTCAGCATCTTTTAGCCCCTCTAGCGTTTCTTGAATGGCTTTGGGTTGTCCGGGCAAATTAATTATCAAGCATTGCTTACGAATCACTGCAACTTGTCTGGATAAAATCGCGGTTGGCACAAAATGTAAACTGATTTGCCGCATTTGCTCACCAAACCCAGGCATCTCTTTGTCGGCAACTGCTAGCGTGGCTTCTGGTGTTACATCGCGCAAAGCTGGTCCTGTGCCGCCAGTTGTTAGAATTAAATGACAGCCTTCAACATCTACCAGATCCATTAATGTGGATTCAATGTCTGCCTGTTCATCAGCTATTAATCTTGCCACACATTCAAAAGGTGTAATCAGTGCTTGTCTTAACCAGTGTTGCAAACTGGGAATGCCTTTGTCTTCGTATACTCCCTGCGAGGCACGGTCACTGATTGATACTAAGCCAATCTTTATGAATTGTTTTACCATTACACTGTCACAATAATCTCAAGAAATGAAATCATATCATTTTCGACCTTAAAGGAATTTTATGCGCGACCAATCTGGCATTAAAATGGTGAATATCACCACTGCCTCTCAAAATAGATTACATCCACAATCAAAAGCGCTTACCTTACCCGCGCACGAGACAAAAAAAATGAAATGGGTACTGCCCATGTCATTTACTGTATTGGCACTCATCGTCAGCACCTTTGTATCAGCAGAAGAGAATTTGTATGCAAAAAACTATAAAGCACAAAATGCTTACGGTTTAACCTCATCGCAAGCGAACCCAGACACCAAAATGTATGTGAGTAACCACAAAGAAGATGACAACATCAGCATGCTGGAAACAGGCTATGACATGATGGGTAGCAGTGGTTTTGAAGGTGGTGATGTAGCTGCAGATTTAGCGCTTCAGCACGGCAAAGCCATTAAAGCGGATGTCGTACTGGTGTATAGCAAATATGGATCAGCTAAATCTGCCAGTTCAAAAATGGCCATGATCCGTGAAGCAGCCAAAACTGGCAAAGCACTCACTGAAAAGGATATGGCGGAAGAACCGACTGTTTACAAATATTACGCCAGCTACTGGGCTAAGCTACCCACACCCACCTTAGGCGTGCACGTCATTAAGCTGGTGCCCAAAGCAGATGCTTTCAATGAAAAAGCTGAAATATCTGGTCTGCAATTATTGGCTGTGATTAAAGACTCACCAGCCGCAAAAGCAGGCCTAGTACGCGGCGATCGTTTACTCAAAATCAACAATATCGCAGTTGATAATCCTGAAGACTTAACTACCAACATACGTCAACTTAAAGGGCAAAAGATTGACATTCGGTATCTACGAGCCGACACCGAAATGACCACCCAAGCACAACTTAATTAAGCACTTTGAAATCTAAAAGCCACGCATCAAGCGTGGCTTTTTTCATGGGAACTTGTGTTAAGCTGTAGTCAATTCCAGCATTATTCAATTCAACATGTTTCTACCAATACTTAAAACTTATCAGACTAAACAAACACTTACACAAGAAGACACGGTTGCATTTTTAGCTGCACTCATTGATGCTATCCGCCCGAAAGATCCAAGTGATATTGAAGAAGCAACCCATGCGATTCAAGCATTATGTTTTACGTTAAGTCAATGTGAAGAGTATGCAACGCTATTAAGAAACGCCATTCTCAGCATGATTCAGGAGAAAAAATCCGTCTCTCTATTTGCTGATTCTGGGATACAAACCAACCACGGGTTTTTTGCCGAATTGTTTAGACGTATCTCGCATCGCATACTTCCAGATGTGGTGGATCCACAATACTTAAAAGATGCTTTTGGTCTTGTATTCAATCAAAACACCGACGTTGAATGGGTTTGTGAAGTTGAAGATCAGGTGTGGGCAGATTTATTTGAAACATTGCAATTCACCCAAGCCGACGCTGCACTCAAAACAAAAGCAAAACGACAACTGGTAGACGCGATTCAAGTATTGTCCTACCGTTTGTCTGCTTCTGGCCTAGACCCAGATTTAATCAAAAATCATGAAAGCTTAGAGAACTACGCTTCACCATTTATTACACAAAATGCTGATCTGATTAAATGTTTAGCTGATGAAATTATCACACAAACGGATATTAGCCATATCCATGTGATGTTAGATCAATGCCAAGCAGTGACTGAAAAAGTGCGCAAAAGTTGTGAATACACAGGCACCAGCATTCAACTCACCTCGCTTACGCAGCGCATACATCAACAAATTTCGCGTCTACGATTATTATTTAATATTTTAACGGATGTGGCACCTATACAATCCACTGACCCCAATGAACCAGTGCTCGTCAGCAGTGCTTCTGCCAAAATTGTACCTCTGTTTAAATCATTGGTAGAAGCAGAATGCGAAAAAAATAGCATATCTGGTCACTGGCGCCAAAACATGGAGCTAATGGCGATACGAGTCACAGAAAATGCTGGCCGTACTGGGGAACACTACATTGCAGAAAACCGAGCGCAATATTATGCATTATTAAAATCGGCGATGGGCGCCGGCCTCATCATTACGTGTATGGCCATCTTCAAAATATTCATCATGGCCGCCCATCTGCCCACACTGACAGAAACTATATTGATCAGCCTTAATTATGGTTTAGGCTTCGTCATTATTCATATTTTGCACTTTACTGTAGCAACCAAACAGCCTGCTATGACGGCAGCTACCATCGCATCCTCTATCGGGGAAAACGGCAGTAAAATCAAAAGCCTAGACAAGCTAGTCAAAATCGTCTCGCAAACGACTAGTAGCCAAACCAGCGCTGTACTTGGCAATGTGATAGTGATTATCCCATGCGCCATTTTGGTGGATATGGCCGTGCAATACACGACTGGTCATCATTTCATTACACCTGAGAAAGCAAACGCTTTGCTCAAATCAAACGATCCTCTACAGAGTGGCGCTGTATTTTACGGTGCGGTTGCTGGGGTTTGTTTATTTCTAGCAGGCTTGATTGCTGGCTTTCATGACAATTTGTCTGCCTTTAACAAAATTCCTGAGCGCATTGGCGCACTGCGTTGGCTGAAAAAGTGTTTAGGGGAACGCCGTTTACAATCGGTCGCAGACTACATCAAAGATAACTTAGGTGCGTTAGCTGGTAACTTCTATTTTGGATGCCTCTTGGGAATCACCTCTGGCTTAGGCATTATGCTTGGCTTGCCACTCGATATTCGTCACGTTACTTTTGTATCAGCATTCTTTGGCTTTTCTATCACCGCTTTAGATTACCAAATCACAAATTATATGTTTGTAGTTGGTATTTTAGGTATCGTGCTTGTAGCTACCGCAAACTTACTCACCAGTTTCTTTTTAGCATTGTATGTCGCGATGAAATCCAGAAAGGTCAGATTTGAACAATGGCGGATATTCACCAAAACGTTACTTTCTCGCTTAAATCAGCACCCTGATGAGTTTTTCTTGCCGCCCAAACAATAATTGTTGGACGTATTGGACTGGCTAGTTTTACAGCTTTTTAATCACTAGCACGAATTGATTGTTTTCCTTCGAAAGGCTCAACAGCTCAAACGGATTATTCGATATCAGTGTTTTAATATTTTGCACGGCTGACTCACGTACAACAGTGACTTTAAGTACATCGTTTACACTCAATAAATCGAGTGTCTCTTTGGTGCGGATCATTGGCAATGGACTGTCTGCCTCGCCAAGATTAAGTTGTGCTTGATAAGTCATTTCCATCGGTTACCCCTTCAACATCTATCTCTTTTGATTCAATTGTTTCGCGTATTAGCTTAAACAATTCACGACTACTTTTTGGTGGTTTATTAGCGGCTTCTTCGCGCTGCACATTACGGATAAGTGTTCGCAATTGCTGGCTATCGGCTTGAGGATAGGCCACCAAAAAATCTGATATCGCTTGCGAGTCTGACAGCAGGCGCGTACGCCAACGCTCCATCCCATGGAAACGCGCGTTTTCTTCGTTGTGCTTACCTTCCCAACGATGCAACTGATCCAAAATCGGCGCAGCATCAATATCTCGCATTAAGCGACCCAAGTACTGCATTTGTCGACGAATCGCCCCATTTGCAGTAATACGTTTAGCTTCTATAACTGCTTCAAACAGCGCTTCAGGAAGGTTCAGCTTTAACAATTTATCCTTGGGTAAATCCACCAATTTTTTACCAATAGCCTGTGCAGCATCTGCCTCTGCTTTGAGCTTGGTTTTACTGATAATGGGCGCTGACTCTTGTTTATCTTGCATGAATTTTAATCAAGTGCGGCATGATGCATGCCAATCACGGTATGATAACAGTTTTACCACATTCATTTAACCCTTAAAGACTGTTCATGGAATTAGATACCTTAAAGCAAATCGCCGAAGATGTGCTTAAACTAGCAAAAAACGCAGGGGCGACCAGTGCCGAAACAGAAGTCAGCTACGGCACAGGACAAAATGTCTCTGTGCGTTTAGGTGAAGTGGAAAACATTGAATACAACCGAGACAAAGGTGTTTCTGTCACCGTTTACTTTCAACATCAAAAAGGTCATGCCAGTAGCTCAGACTTAAGCCCACAAGCGCTAAAAGATACGGTAGAGGCAGCCTGCAACATTGCTAAATTTACTGCAAAAGATCCATTTTGCGGTCTGGCTGACGCGCACCTCATGGCAACCGACGTGCCAGACTTATCACTCTCGCACCCTTGGGCTGTGACTGTAGACGATGCGATTAAAATAGCAAAAGTATGTGAGCAAGCAGCGAGAGACGTAGACACCAAGCGCATTACGAATTCTGAAGGCGCCAATGTCTACAGCAACACAGGCGTATTTGCTTATGCAAATTCCCATGGTTTTAACAATGGTTACCCAAGCACACGTCACAGCATTAGCTGTTCCGTGATTGCAGAAGAAGGGGACGCGATGCAACGTGACTATTGGTATACCAATGCACGTGCAGCAGAAGATTTAGAACACCCAGCAACGGTGGGTAAACTCGCTGGTGAGCGCACCATACGTCGCCTTGGTTGCAAGCCTATTAAAACTGGGCAATACCCAGTGTTATTTGAAGCGCCACTCGCTGGTAGTTTAATTTCGTCTCTTATTAGCGCGATATCTGGTGGCAGTCTATACCGAAAATCTTCATTTTTACTCGATAGCTTAGGCAAGCCGGTGGGTGCATCATTACTCAACATTCAAGAACTACCTCATGTCATCAAAGGGTCAGCCAGTAGTCCATTTGATAGCGAGGGGGTTTCAACACACGCTCGCCAGCTAGTCCAGGATGGCATCCTCCAAGGCTATGTATTGTCCAGTTATTCTGCGCGCAAATTAGGCATGCAATCGACAGGCAATGCTGGCGGATCCCATAATTTAGTCATTCGCGATACGCAACATAATTTTGATGATTTATTACGATTAATGGGTACTGGCTTGCTAGTAACAGAGGTACTTGGTCATGGCTTGAATATGGTGACAGGCGATTATTCGCGTGGCGCTGCTGGCTTTTGGGTGGAAAATGGTGTCATCTTGCATCCAGTTGAAGAAATCACGATTGCTGGCAATATGAAAGACATGCTACAACATATTATTGGTATTGGTACCGATGTCATTCCAAACAGCTCCAAACAGACAGGTTCTATTCTGATTCAACGCATGACTGTTGCCGCGAGTGATGCGTGATATAAGCCTGCGTAAGATTAAACGCCGTATAACATAGTAAAGATAAGCCGCTTGTAGCGACGAAACAAAAAAGCCACAAATTGGGGCTTTTTAAATCACTGCGCTTGAGATAATCTTGGTTTAATTCGCTTGCACGACATCTTCATCAGCCAACTCAAAATCACCATCATCATGTTTAATGAGTTCCTGTGGCACTAAGCCGTCTTGCACAAGACTAGCGCGACGTTGTAAATAAGCGTCACGTAAAAATGCGTATGGATCAATAGATGCATTGTCTACGATATCGGATGCATCCAACAGTTGCGCACGTTTATCAATCAACTGTGCAGTACGCAATTGGTTGTGTAAACGAATTTCACCAATGTTGTGTGTATAGGTAATGGGATCTGAAGTCACGGTATCAAACACTAAGCCTGTAGCATCTCTGACTGTACTTGGCCCGACAAATGGCAAGACTAAGTAAGCACCAGTGCCAACGCCCCAATGACCAAGGGTTTGACCAAAGTCTTCATTACGCTTTTCAATATTATCCATGCTAGCCACATCAATAAATCCAGCCAAGCCAAAAGTTGAGTTAATCACAAAGCGACCTGCGTCGGTAAATGCATGCGCAAATTTGAGTTGTAAAATATCGTTGATGACTGTGGTGAGTGTACCGATGTTGCTAAAGAAATTGCTGATACCTCTACGAATAGGTGATGGGGTAACTGTTTTATAAGCAGTTGCCACTGGCTTAATTAAAGCACGATCAGTCACGTCATTAAACTTGTATATGCCTCTGTTAATGCCTTCTAACGGATCGTTGTTGGTAGTTGCACAGCCAGCTATCAAACCAGCAAGAGTAACCACAATAAATAGTTGTTTTATTTGTTTAATCATTTGAATTATCGCTTTTCTTAGTATTGGCAACAGCATAGCACCAAATGTTGTAACACTACTTTAACAATTATCACTTACGCTGGTGTGATTGTCTATAGCGCCCTGCCAATACCTATCCCCTTTTTAAAGTATGACAAGCATAAATTAATCGCTTGCAGATGACAATCATTGAGACTTAAAGCAAATCCCACACCAATTTTCAATTATCACTTCACAGATTTGTACAACTCAAGCGCCAGTGCGCGTTGCAAGGCATGATCCACGATTGGAAATGGGTAATCCTTACCTATCGTCAGATCTATTAGTTGTTGCTTTAATGACGAAATTGTCCATGGCGCATGTATTTCTTTGTCACTACACTTAGCCAGCTCTGGCACATATTTACGTATAAACTTACCTTGCGGATCAAATTTTTCTGACTGTGATGTAGGATTAAATATCCTAAAATAAGGCTGTGCATCGCAGCCTGTAGAGGCTGCCCATTGCCAGCCACCATTATTGGCCGCGAAATCAAAATCGATCAGCTTTTCTGCAAAATAACGCTCCCCCCAGCGCCAATCAATTAATAAGTCTTTGACCAAAAAACTAGCAGTCACCATGCGTAAGCGGTTATGCATATAGCCTGTTTGATTCAATTGTCGCATTGCCGCATCGACTAGCGGATAGCCAGTTCTACCTTCGCACCAGGCCTTGAAACTTTCAAGATGATTAGGGTACACCAAAGCATCATATTCCGCTTTGTAGGACTTACCCTCAGCCAAATCTGGCCGATGGTGCAGAATTTGAAAATAAAAGTCGCGCCAAACCAGTTCATTGAGCCAAGTGTATGCACCTCCGCCTTCTGTTTGCCAAGCTGTCCTAGCCAAGTGGCGAATAGATACCGTACCAAAACGTAAATGCACAGACAAATAGGAAGGTCCTTTGACTGCAGGAAAATTGCGCGCTTCATTATATTGCTGCATGCGCATCACAAAGTCCTCAAACAATGCCTTACCGCCCGACATGCCTGTCGGCAATTTCATGGCTTGTAGATTGGTCCGTGCAAAACCCATTTCCTCTAAGCTTTTTAAGTCATATGTTGATTGCAAATCCTCAGGCACTTTTGCATACGCATGACTGTACTGATCTGTTGGATACGGTTTTAAATAAAAATCATTGAGTTGCTTCAAATGTGTATTGCGATAAGGTGAAAATACGCCATAAGGTTTACCCGCTTGTGTCAGTACCTCATCCTGCTCAAAGATCACTTGATCTTTATATTGATGAAAAGCGATACCAGCAGCTTTGAGCGCATGAGCAACAGCCAAATCACGTGCAACGGCAGAAGGTTCATAATCACGATTACTGAACACAGCATTGACGTTCAGCAGTTGCGCAAGTTGAGGAATCGCCTGTGCAGCCACAGCATGCAGAATTAGTAAATCCCCACCTTGGCGCTGCAACACAGATTTCAGTTCATGCACACTTTCCCATATAAACTCTACCCGTCTGTCTTGTGGTTCAGTGAGCTGGTCTAGAATTTGGCGGTCAAATACAAATACGCAATAGACTGCTTGTGAGGATTTTAGTGCGTGATAAAGCGCTGCATGATCAAAGTCACGCAAATCACGACGAAACCAGACTAAGGATTTTTGATAGGATTGGGGCATATACAATGGGCTTTAACAACAGACCCATTGTAAGTAATTTTGTTCAACGATGTGCAGTCGTTAGCCGCGTGCACCAAAAAGATACTTAACTGTAGGTGCTTCCTCTTTTTTTGGAGACGAGATGGGGGCAACTTTTTCGTCGAAATACCCCAGTTTGTTTTGCAGCTCTAAGGAAACCAACAATAAATCTTCCTCCCCTACTGCATCAGCTTGCTCAAATATCTGCTTGGCATATACTTGATCTTTCACGATTTTTGCTGGATTCACGGGGCCGATGACCTTTCTAGCGGCAACTGAAAACTTCGACAACAATACCAACAACTCATTATCCATGATGCTGAATCCCCAACAGAATTTAAGCTAGCGTAACGACCACATTAGCGTGGAGGCTAGAATCGATGTGATAAAAGCAAGAAACGTGCTAAGGCATTATTCTTTGTGGTATGGGTGATGTTGGATGACGCTGTAGCCACGGTACAGTTGCTCACTCAACATGACACGCACTAATCCGTGCGGCATTGTGAGTCTAGATAAACTCCACAACCAATCTGCTTTTTGTTTTAGGCCGGGATGCAATCCATCTGCGCCACCAATGACCAATGACACGTCTTTACCTAATGTTTGCCAGTGTTCCATTTTTGTGGCGAGCTGCAGCGAGGTGACTTCTTGTCCACGCTCATCCAACACCACAAGATAATCTTTGTCGGCCACATCTAAAATACGCTTGGCTTCAGCTTCTTGGACTACTTCACTGTTTTTACCTGAGGCGCGCTTGTCTGGTTTGATTTCAATAATTTCGGTCGCAAATTCTCTTGGCATGCGCTTGATATATTCAGCACATGCCAACTCCACCCAATTTGGCATCTTATGGCCAACTGAGAGGATTTTCAGTTTCATCGGTAAGTTAAATTAGATGAGTTAAATCAGGAATTAAGCTGTGGGAGATTTTAAGTTATCTTGCGTGACATGGCCGCTTCTACGGTTTTCTGCCTCGCTCCATAACTGCTCTAAATTATAATAAGCGCGCGTAGCTGGCACCATGATGTGTACGATAATATCGTCTAAATCAACCAATACCCATTCACCTTCTTTTTCGCCTTCAACCCCGCGAATATCCACGCCTTTTTCTTTGAGCTTTTCACGTACATTATCGGCCAGTGACTTAGCTTGGCGACTAGAGTTGGCGCTGCAGATAATCATGTAACTGGTGAGTGAGGTCATTTTTCTCACGTCTAATACTGAAATATCAAAGCCTTTGATATCTTCTAACGCATCGACTACAGCGTCTTTCATTGCGGAAAGTTCTAACAAATAAATTCTCTTTAATAAATAGGGATTAGGCCGCTTGCACGGGAATAGATTGCTTTTGTGCCACGACGCGATTTTCTGCGTCTACATACACCAATTGTGGCTTGTACTTTTCCAACTCAAGCTCAGTGTAATGCGCGTAGCTAGCAATGATAATAATGTCTTTGGGGTGTGCTTTATGCGCAGCGGCACCGTTCACTGAAATGATGCCAGAATGGCGATCAGCACGGATAGCATAAGTGCTAAAACGTTCGCCATTGGTCACGTTGTAAATATTAATCTGCTCATATTCACAAATGTTCGCAGCTTCTAATAACGCCTCATCAATCGCGCAACTGCCTTCATAATGCAACTCACTATGCGTGACATGCACTCGGTGCAGTTTAGATTTAAGCATGGTTCTTTGCATTGCGTTGACCTAATACGGTAAAAGGGTAGCTATTATAATCATTTCAAGGGTTTAGCGCAAAATTGAATGTTATCAATCAGCCGCGTTTTACCTAACTTTGCTGCAGCCAGCACCACTAGCTCCGTCTCTGAACTTGTTGGCGGTAACAATGTAAATGCAGAACGCACAGTCACATAGTCTACCTGCCACCCCTGTTCCATCAATTGCTGTGTGGCATGAAGTGCCAACTTTTCATACTCATGATGTCCAAGTTGCACAGAAGCTACTAGCGCTTTTAAGCTACGCACCAACTGCACTGCTTGTGCTTTTTCTGCAAAATTTAAATAGCCATTGCGAGAGCTCATGGCAAGCCCGTTGGGTTCACGCATGGTCTCACCTGCAATGATGGTGATAGGCAAATTAAACTGGCGCACCATAGATTGAATAATAAACAACTGCTGAAAATCTTTTTGACCAAACACTGCTACGGTTGGCTGCACCATATTGAATAGCTTTAATACCACGGTAGCCACGCCAGCGAAATGACCAGGCCGACTTGCACCACAGAGTATATTGGCAATAGGGGGCGGTTGCACTGTGATGGATTGATGCAAATCGACACCATCAAAATCAGGGTAGATGACATGCACGGTAGGAACAAACACAATATCTACACCCAATTGCGCTAGTTTGTCGCAGTCTGCTTCTAAAGTGCGTGGATAATTGGCCAGATCTTCATTGGCACCAAACTGTAGTGGATTAACGAATATGCTCACGACTACACATGCGGCATGCGTTTGGGCTATCTTCACTAGATGTAAGTGGCCCGCATGCAAATTACCCATCGTAGGCACAAACGCAATTTGATTGTGTGCTTTTAGCGCATCTCTGAGCGCTTGTTCTGTATGAATAATTTGCATATTACTTGTGATTAGTAGCTGTGCTGTTTTGCTGGGAAGGTTTTATTTTTAACCTCATGCACATAGGCGCGCACTGCACCTTGCACACTTCCCGTTTCCGTTAAAAAGTTGCGTACAAATCTTGGTGCTTTGAACGCTTGCGGGTCTTTATCTGCTGGGCCAGAATAAATCCCCATTAAATCTTGCAGCACTAGCACCTGCCCACTGCACTCAACGCCAGCGCCAATGCCTATGGTTGGCACTGCAATCTGGCTTGTAATATCGGCAGCCAACGTAGCGGGGACCATTTCCATTAAGACGAAACTAACGCCTGCATCACTCATGGCATGCGCATCTAGCATAATCGTGTGCGCAGCATCTACTGTTTTACCTTGGATTTTATAGCCACCTAATTGCTCAACGGATTGCGGTGTAAACCCTAAGTGTGCGCATACTGGCACGCCATGGGTGACTAAGTAGCGTGCGGTTTCCACCATGTGCCCGCCACCTTCTATCTTGACTATGTGCGCGCCACTTTCCAGCAAAGCCTGTGCGTTGGTTAACGCTACTTGTAAGTCATGTTCATAGCTACCATAGGGCATATCGGCCATGATGATGGTGCGCTTTGCGCCCGCAGCCACGATACGCGTGTGATACAGCATATCTTGCATCGTCACACTGAGGGTGTTGCTGTCACCTTGTATGACCATGCCAAGTGAATCGCCTACCAGCAAAATATCGACGCCTTCTGCTTCCATCAATTTGGCATAAGTAGCGTCATAACAGGTCAGCATAGCTAACTTTTCACCACTTTGTACTTTTTTTGCTAGGTCAGTTAAATGCATGCACTATTGATCTCTTGATTGCGTATGGCAGTACTATAAACAAGCTAAGCGATTCATCTTGAATGCCTATTTGAGCACTCTCATATCCTAGCCAAGCTGTATGGCTATTCGAAATTTGGATTAAAGTATTCGCGGCTACTTTTAATCTGGCTAATCCGCTGCACCAATAAATCTAGTGCAGATTCATCTTTGATGATATTCAATTTTTCATTGTTCACGATCAACAAGCGCGAAGCATCGTAACTATGAAAAAACTCACTATAAGCATCCGCTAGCCGCTCTATATACTCACGTGGTATTTCTTGTTCATAACTGATATTACGCTCTTGAATGCGGTCTGCAAGCTCATCTACTGGCGTTTGTAAATAAATCACCAAATCAGGTTTAGGTGATTTCAACTGCAAATGTGAATAAATTTGATGGTAAAGCGCATACTCTTCATCATCCAAATTCAGGCGTGCAAATAATGGGTCTTTTTCTAAAAAGAAATCAGCCACAGTGGGTTTTGCAAACATATCACGTTGCGTCATATCGGCAATTTGACGCGAACGCTGAAACAAGAAAAACAATTGTGTTGGTAATGCGTAGCGCTGAGCATCTTGATAAAAGCGTGGCAAAAACGGGTTCACTTCTGCTTTTTCCGTGAGCAATTCTGCTGAAAATTTCTCAGAAAGCATTTTAGCAAGCGTGGTTTTACCACTGCCTATAGGCCCTTCCACCACGATGTAAGGAAATTGATTGAATATACTCATACTAAGCGGTGTGCCCTGATCATATTTGAATATCTTGTTGCGGGAAGTTTTTTGCCAATTCTACAACACTCTCACCACTAGGTAAGACTAAATCCGCCGCAATTTCCGCCAATGGCAATATAACAAAACCGCGGCTTTGCATACGTGGATGCGGCAATGTCAGTAGATCTGACTGCATGCAAAGCGCGTCATACAAAAGCAAATCTAAATCGAGAATACGTGGCGCATTGGGGAATGGCCGCTCTCGTCCAAATTGCGTTTCAATGGCCAATAAATGACGCATCATCGCTTCGGGTCTTAATGCTGTTTCTACTTGCACTACCGCATTGATAAAGTCTGGCTGATTGTCATATCCGACTGGCGCTGTTTTATACAAGCTAGATTGCTTGAGCAAGGTCGTTTCTGGCAGTTGTGCAATAGCGTCGAAGGCGCGTTTGATTTGTTGTATCGGGTCTTGTAGATTGCTACCCAGTGCAATAAAAGCAATGGCCATTATTACTCGGGTGTGGTGGTAACCGTTGTGGCTTGGCCGCCGTTGGATTTTTTGCGTGGGCGTTTACGGCGCTTTTTAGGGCCAGTGTCTGGCAATAGCATGGCTGTGCGCATTTCGGTACTCGCATCTGCAAACACGGTCCACCATTCGCCAATGTCTTCTGACAATTCACCAGATGCACAACGCAACAGTAAAAAGTCATAGCCCGCGCGGTAGCGTGGATGCGTCAGCAATGCATAGGGTCGTTTACCTGCGCGTTGTTCAAAGCGCGGTTGCATCGCCCAAATTTCTTTCATGGTAGCGGTAAAGCGATTATGAATCGCCATTTTTTCGGCTTGAATATCAATGACTTCATTCATTGCCATATGCAGCGCTGGTATGGGTGGATTACCTTGCTGTTGGTATGTTTGCCATGCCGCTAACACTTCATGCCAGAGCAATGTCGCAAATAAAAAGCTAGGATTGGAGGATTTACCATTCAGAATACGGTCGTCCGTATTTTTGAGCGCCAGCATCACAAAACGCTCACCCATGGGCTGTTCTAGCACGACATCTAACAAAGGCAATAAGCCATGATGTAGATGCTGTGCACGCAATGCATTGATGCTTTCTACCGCATGACCAGACAAAAACAGTTTCAGCATTTCATCAAACAAACGACTGGGCGGCACGTCTTGCAATAAGTCAGCCATTTTACGGATAGGTGCCTCTGTTTTGGCTTCTATTTTCAGACCCAACTTGGCGGATAAACGTACCGCACGCAACATGCGTACAGGGTCCTCTTGATAGCGGGTGATGGGGTCGCCAATCATACGCAACAGCTTTGCCTTTAAATCGGCCACGCCATTGTGAAAATCAAGTACTTTCTCTGTTGCAGCATCGTAGTACAACGCATTTGCCGTAAAGTCACGACGCACTGCATCTTCCTCTATCGTGCCAAAAATATTATCGCGAATAATACGCCCTGAATCAGACGTTTTGGCATCCCCCACATTCTGATGGTGCCCTCTAAAAGTGGAAACCTCGATGGTTTCATTACCCCACATCACATGCACTAAACGAAAACGCTTACCGATGATGCGTGAACGTCTAAATATCTTGTAGACCTCTTCAGGCGTGGCATTGGTCGCCACATCAAAGTCTTTGGGTTTGTACTGCATAAGCAAATCACGCACTGCTCCACCCACGATATAAGCCTGAAAACCTGCCTTTTGTAAGCCTTCACACGTTTTTAATGCCGCTGGGCTAATGAGCGTGCGGTCAATTTTATGCGTCTTGGCCGAAATCACACTGGCAGACGTGGCACCCATCTCTGCTTGGTTAATGACTATTGCGGCTTTTTCTCGCTTGGAGAATACTTTTTGTAAGAATTTTTTAATCATGTACGATTGGTTTGATTATTCCACAACACATCAGGCACGCCGGCCTCTTGATTTAAAATACGACACAACACAAACAACAAATCAGACAAGCGATTGATGTATTGCAGTGACACTTCCGTGAGCTGCTCTTGCGCATTCAGGGTGTGCATCGTGCGCTCTGCGCGACGACAAACAGTTCTGGCCAAGTGGCAATAAGCGGCGGCTCGGCTACCTCCTGGCAAAATAAACTCTTTTAAAGGTGTGAGTGACGCATTCCAGCCATCTAACGTTTGCTCTAATACCGCCACACGATCTGCTTTAACCATGGTGTAACCCGGCATACAAAGCTCACCACCCAAATTAAATAAATCATGTTGAATAGCGGTTAGCTCTGCTTTGACCAACGCTGATACTGACTCTGTCAGCAGGATACCAATGACCGAATTGAGTTCATCGACATCGCCCATTGCCTGCACACGCAGATGGTCTTTAGCCACACGCGTCCCATCGCCTAAGCCTGTCGTTCCCTTGTCACCCGTACGCGTATAAATTTTACTTAACCGATTTGCCATGACTACATCCTACGCAACGTACCTTATTCATCAGCGCTGACGCTAAGAAATGTGTACAGTTGCCGCATTTATGCGCGCCCTTTAATTCATCTATAATGACGTTATTATAAAGGATGAAACCAGTCTTAATGCCTAAAAATAACACAATGACTAAAAATCCAATTGGCGTCATGGATTCTGGCGTTGGTGGCATTTCCGTTCTCAAGCATATTCATGCGTTGCTTCCAAATGAACCTTTGATTTATGTTGCCGATAGTGCACATGCGCCTTATGGCAACAAATCTCAAGAAGAAATCAAACAACGCTGTTTTGCAGTAGCCGATTTTTTAATCGCACAACAGGTTAAAGCGCTGGTGGTAGCTTGCAATACCGCCACAGCCGCAGCCATTGCAGACATGCGCGCAAGGTATGATTTACCGATTATTGGCATGGAACCTGCCGTTAAACCCGCGGCTACAGCCAGCAAAAATGGCATTATTGGCGTGTTGGCGACAGTGGGCACGTTGCAAAGCGCACAATTTGCTGCGCTGTTAGAAAGTTATGGGCGTAATGTAGAAGTCGTCACCCAAGGTTGCATTGGTTTGGTGGAATGTATAGAGCGTGGTGAACTAGACACCGAACACACCAAGCAGCTACTGCAGCAATACTGCGCCCCTTTGTTGGCAGAGGGTGCAGATACAATCGTGTTAGGTTGTACACACTATCCATTTGTACGTGAATTGATTGAGCAAATTGTGGGTAAATCAGTCACGATTATTGATACGGGTGCGGCAGTTGCTAAACAGTTACAACACAAATTAAGCGAACAGTCTTCCCTCAACCCATCTACTGAACCTGCCACTATTCAGTTTGTTACCAATAGCCCGCATATTCAGGCAAATAAAGTGATTGAATCCTTATGGGGTAGACCTGCCAAGATTCAAAGATTGACTTAGTGTTTCTGCTGTTGCGCCACACTGCCTAGCCAGCTCGTCGAGCAAAATATTAAAAGCGCGTAATTCTATCGCTTTCAATTTGGCGGTGACCAACACATCGTCCAAAGGCAAGAATGAAGCGCCACCTAAATCACTTAGAATGACTTGTTCATCGTTCCACAGCGTATTGTGTGCATAGAGGTCTCCATGCATCAAGCCCTTTGCATGCAAATGTTGCATTGCACAAAAGACGGCTGTTGCAATATGTGTTGCCTGTTCAACCGTCAGCTTTGGCTCATCAATGTAGACATCGCGCGTGCAACTCTCAAAGCTTGGCGGCTGTGCGAGTATCGTTAATTCAGCGTTTAGCAAGGGCATCACTAAGCCCTGGACATGTTGCGGATGCCGGGTCACCATGCCTTTTACTCCCACCAAATTGGTATGTTCACCAGCGATAATATTTGCATCTATTTCACTGCTTGGTAAACCATCACTGGTTAAACCACTCTTAAACAACTTCACCGCCACCGCTTCGCGCATGCCATCGTGTAACCAATCTGCTTGATAAGTCACACCTGATGCACCTTCACCTAACACCCTACCAATAATGAGTTGTGACCAGTCGATTGCAAGTGGTTGATGCTGGCGCATCTGCTTAATTTCAATAGCATTTGAAAACGGATTGCCCGCGTAGGCTAGCCATGCCAGCTTGGGCAAATCCAGCAGCCAGTTTGGCAAGGTATCTAATTGATTAGCGGATATCCTTAATAATTCTAATGCGTGGCAGTTGGCTAACGTCTCTGGTAACGCAGACAGTTGATTGCCCGCCAGCATCAGCTTTTGGAGCTTTACACATGCACCAAGGGAATCTGGTAACTGTGTTAACGCGTTATCGGTGACAATAAACCAGCGCAAGTTTTGCGTAGGTATCGCATGTTCTGCAATGTGAGAAAGTTGATTGGCTTTAAATCCAATCATGCTTAAGGATTTACATTTGCCTAGAACAGCAGGCAACTCCGTGAATTGATTAGACGAACAAAACAGAATGCGCAGTTTGTTGAATCGGTGAAAATCATCTGGTAATGAAGATAATGCGTTACCTGTGAGATCCAGAATCTCTAGTGTATCAACAAGGGTATAGAGCGCCGCTGGAAAGTGATTGAGCCCAGCGCTGATTTTGATATGTTTGGCACCAACCAGTTTGCCAGCGTCAAGTAACGCGAGCGTATCGGCAGATGCCATTGGATTAAACTGCATGGGCTATTTAGCCAACACTAATGATGCGAAACGACTTCGCCCTCTTTCAGTTTAAATTTAGTGCCACAGTATGGGCAAGCAACGTGCCCAGTTTTTGCGATATCCAAAAATACACGAGGGTGCGACGCCCAAAGCGCTACTTCTTTTGTAGGGCAATGCAAAGGCAAGTCCTTGGCACTTACTTCAAATTCTTTTACATCGGACATATTTGCTATCCTTTTACTTCTTTAAACAGATGAGTATTTCTTGATTATTGACCAACTGATTTACAACTTTTCGTATTGTTTTTGCGACAATTTGTACAGATAAAATAGCATCATGATAATGCCAAAAAAAATGGTCGATTGTAAAAAGTTGAAATGCGTTTTAGCAAGTCCTGCAAAAATATAACCGTAATTTTGACTGACTAATAAGTAAGTGATTAGTAAATAGACAAAAGACCATTTACCGAGCGGCTTATATATAAACGTCAAAGGAATCACCAGCGCAAAGAATAAATACACAACAGCATAATGATGCACCCAAGCCACAGGAGATGCCATTGTTAAACTTAGTATCACAATAGCGAACTCTACTAAACTGGGAGTTTTGTTTCGCTTCCAAAGCATAGCCAACCCTAAAATCAAGATTGATGTTATCAATGTAACAATGTATACCGTAGGGTGATAGGGTGGAAAAGCGTTTGTGGTGACTTCTAAATTGTTACCATTCATGATTAGACGATGTAAAAGACCATTGACTGACTGGTTAGCAACATAGCTCTCGCCAACTCTTCCTATCAATGAAAGCACTTTTAAATAATCCAGCCAGTTTTTAAAGCCGTAAAATGCACCCGTGATAAGAAATATTGCAGTGGAAGTGATAGAAAATGAGATCAAAAAGCTCCACTGCTTACGAATGATCGCCCATGGCACCAACACTACCCACTGCGGTTTAAAACTACAACAAATACTCAATAAAACACCAGCAATACCATACTTTTTGGTTTGCCAAGCCAATAAACTTAACCCTGTCAGCATAGTCATGATGGTCTGAATTTGACCGATCTGATAAGACCACAGAATTGGATAAAACGTCCCAACTGAAATTGCACTGACAAACAGCGCTATCCATACCACCCTACTTTTTTTGATCTCAGGCTTAATTTCATGATGATCGGATGGATAGTGTGCATTTTTCTTGAGTAGGGAATAAAAAATGATAGCGAGTAGCGGGATACACACCCAGCTTATCTTATTGAACAAATCTACCAACTGACCATAAGACAAGCTTAAGAAACGTTTAGGGACATCAAAAATCAGCAGGGAGCTAGGTGGATATTGAAACTTGGTGGTGTCTTTTAAAATCAGCGCCTCATAAACAGACTCACCAGGCAATCCGTCAAAATGCTCTAAAGCTTTAACCATGACATACCAAGAGTCAGTGTAAGGCGTATGTAAAAAGAAATAAACGCTATAGTAGGTAGTCAGAAGGTTGTTGTAATTAAATACCAACCGCAATGCGACTTCTATAATGACTGCGCACGTGACAAAAAAACTAATGATGACAAGCGACCTTACCCATAGCGAAACATGCCCAATTTGATAATCATTATTGGCATTGATGATAGTATTGAGCAGTGATTTAAGCGGAATCTTAGTTAAACGCAGTACGATTAACAAAAAAAGAATAACCCCTACCAAAGCTGAATATATTAATAATGTCTTCAAAACCAACCTTACTCTAACAGATATAAAAAAGTCGCTTAATGCTTGCAGAATACAACTAGACAAAAAGCAAATTAGGTCTTATTTTTGATTGTTTCACTCGCAGAGATTTTATAAAAATAAAATAGCAATAATAGAATTCCAAAAAACAGTGTGGATTGCAGGAAGTTCCAGCGCGTATCCGCAAGGCCGGAAGCAATGTAACCGTAATTCTGGCTGACCAGTAGAT
Source organism: Methylophilus sp. (assembly GCA_030696695.1). Classification (GTDB taxonomy): domain Bacteria; phylum Pseudomonadota; class Gammaproteobacteria; order Burkholderiales; family Methylophilaceae; genus Methylophilus. The sequence continues at coordinate 577,168 of JAUYRP010000034.1, read as the reverse complement.
ATGTCACCCATAAATAAACAAATGACCATCTACCTATTGGCTTATAGACTATGGTTAGTGGTATTGCAATTGCAAAGAGTAAAAATGTCACGCCATAGTGATGCTCCCAGGCGATTGGTGAAGCTAAAGTTAAACTTAGCATCACTATTGAGAGGTCAACTACAGTTGGTTGATACTTACGTCTCCAAACAATAGCCAAACCTAAGATCAGTAGCGAAGTAAGCAGAGTTGCGACATAGACAACTGGGTGAAATGGAGGAAAAGCATTCCCTACCCAATTTAAGTTATTACCATTCATGAATATGCGATGTAACAGTCCATTAACGGATTGATTAGGGTAATAACTTTCGCCCACTTTCCCTAAAAAAGACAGCACATTGACATAATCAAACCAATTCTTAACACCGTACAAAGCTGTTGTAATTAAAAATATAGCCGTCGATGTGATTGAAAATGAGATTAAAAAGCTCCATTGCTTTCTGATAAATGCCCATGGAATCAACACAACCCATTGCGGTTTAAAACTACAACAAATACTCAGTAACACACCCGCAAGCCCGAACCGTTTTGTTTGCCATGCTAGTAGCGCCAATCCAACCAATAGCGTCATCACTGTCTGAATTTGGCCGATTCTGTAAGACCTAACCACTGGATAGAACATTTCCACTGCGATTGCACTGGCTAACAAAGCCAATACAGGCACTAAAAACCTGTTATATGGGTTACTTAAATCTGATTGTGTGTGGTGGTTAGGGAATAATGCGTTAGCAGTATTTTTCTGTAGGAAAAAAAAGTTGATGGCCATCAGCGGGACACATAGCCAACAGATTTTATTCATCATATCAATCAATTGCTCATACGAGAATCCAAATAAGCGTTTTGGAATATCAAAGACTAACAGAGCGCTTGGTGGATACTGAAACTTGGTATAGTCCTTTAAAATCAGAGCCTCATAGACAGACTCTGTAGACATGCTGTCGAAGTGTTCTAGCGCTTTTACCATCACGTACCATGAATCAGTGCCAGCTTTGTGTAAGAAAAAGAAGGACGAGTAATAAGTCGTTAACTCTTTGTTGTAGTTAAATACTAAACGCAGACTGATGTCTATGACTATGGCACTGGTGACAAAAATTAATAATATAACGATGGACTTACCCCACAAACTTGCGGAGCTTTGGTCACTGCTGTTGGCATTAAATATTAATTTAAACGCAGAACTAAGTGGTAGTCGTGTGGCGTAAGAAGTAACTAAGCATAATACAATGATGCTTAACAGCAACGTCAGCAACATCAGCACCTTTAAACTCATATATATCCCCAGTTACTATTAAGCTGTCTCACATTAAACCATCTAAACAGTTGTCAACCAATCCATATGTTTTGGCGATTTGCCTTTAACGATATCAAAGTACATGCTTTGTAACTTTTCAGTAATGGGTCCACGTGTACCTTCACCGATTGCGCGGTTATCTAATTCACGGATAGGTGTCACTTCTGCAGCTGTGCCAGTAAAGAACGCTTCGTCTGCACTATATACTTCGTCGCGTGTAATACGTTTTTCGATCACTTCCAAACCAATTTCTTTAGCTAATTGCACAATAGTATCGCGAGTAATACCTTCTAACGCACTGGTTAGATCAGGTGTAATCAATTTGCCATTACGTACGATAAAAACATTCTCACCTGAGCCTTCTGCCACAAAACCATCCACATCCAGCAGTAACGCTTCTTGGTAGCCATCTTGCGCCGCTTCTTGGTGTGCCAAAATACTGTTCATGTAGTTACCGTTTGCTTTGGCTTTACACATGGTGATGTTGACATGATGACGCGCGAATGAAGAGGTTTTGACACGAATACCTTTGGTAATCGCCTCTTCGCCCATATAAGCGCCCCAACTCCATGCCGCCACGATCACGTGGGTAGACAACGTTTTTGCAGAGATACCCATGGCTTCAGCGCCATAAAACGCCATTGGGCGCATGTATGCAGATTCTAGTTTATTTTCACGCACTGCTGCTTTTTGCGCTTCCATCATCGTGGCTTTATCAAACGGCATTTTCATACCCAAGATATGCGCACTGCGAAACAAACGATCGGTATGCTCTTTTAAGCGAAAAATGGCCGTGCCATTATCCGTTTTGTAGGCACGTACGCCCTCAAATACACCCATACCATAGTGCAAAGTGTGTGTGAGCACGTGCGTAGTTGCATCGCGCCAATTGACCATTTTGCCATCGTACCAAATTACGCCATCACGGTCTGCCATTGAGGTTGGTATTGCCATTTCGCTTGCCTTATCTAGTAAATTTTACAAAGCATTATTGTAAACCAAAGGAGCGAATTTATTGCTTATGTTAGAATCAAAACAATACAATTAGCGCAAAACTTAGCGATAAGTTAAAGCTTTTTTCTGAAAAGGATATTTTTCATGCGTAAGTGGTTATTTTTAAGCTTATTTTTCATTCTCGCTGCATGTAATGCGGCGCCTAAAGCCACTCATTTTATTGGTACAGATATCACAGGTGCAGAATTTGGCAAACCGCTTACGCTGACCGACCATACTGGCAAGTTACGCAGCATTACCGACTTCAAAGGCAAAGTGGTGATTATGTTTTTTGGTTATACGCACTGCCCTGATGTTTGCCCCACCACCATGAGCGACCTTAGACAAACGATGAAGCTTTTGGGAAAAGACGCTGATCAAGTGCAGGTGCTATTCATTACCGTAGACCCTGGCCGTGATACGCAAGAGGTGTTGGCACAATTTGTACCTTCGTTTGATAAGCGTTTTATTGGCTTGCGTGGGTCTTTACAAGAAGTTGCAGAAAATATGGGCAGCTACAAGATTTTTGCGTCTAAAGTCACGAGTAGTGCTGATAGCTCCAGCAACTACACTGTAGATCATAGCGCTGGATTATATGTATTTGATAAAGCAGGTACTGCGCGCATTTACATGAGTTACGGACAGAAACCTGCCGATATTGCGCACGATGTGAAGCAATTATTTTAGGCGTTCATAAGCGGTGCAATTGCGGTGATAATTGTTTGAGCAATTTCTCTGCTTCGTTGTAATGCGGAAATAATTGCGCTAGCACTGCGTAAAACCTCGCCGAATGATTCATCTCTTTTAGATGTGCCAGTTCATGGCAAACCACATAATGGATGATTTGGGGCGGTGCTTGAATCAAGCGCCAATTTAAGCGCACTTGCCCTAGACTATTACAACTACCCCAGCGCGACTGCGCATTCGACAATTTAACAGGCGGCGGCTTCACACCTAACTTTGTGGCGCAAATCTCAACGCGCCGCACAAAATCTTCATACGCTTGCTGCTGATACCATTGCACAACTTTCTTGCCGACCAACAGATGATTATTAGCATCTTTCACATGGGTGATTAGCTCTGTGCCTGACAACTGAATATTTTTTTTTGCTTTTGTTTCAATCACTTGCAATACTATATCTTGCCCTAGAAACAGCAAATGCTCACCATCTTGCCATTGCACTGGCGCAAGTGTATTGGCCTCACGGAGTGCTAGCTTATTGATGATCCAAGTGGATTTTTCTTGCAGAATCTGATTGAGTTGATGCAGCACAATGCGCTTGGGGGCATGCACGACCAATCCTTGCTGGGTAATCTTCAACCCCACCGTTCTGCGTGGGCGTAGCTCCAGTTGATAAGGTATTTGCTGCCCATTAGCAAGTGTAAGTGTTTGCTGCATCACAGCGATAACATCTCCGCTTCGATCCAACTTTCAACACGCTTGTTGACTTCATCTGGTTTTAATCCTGCTGTTTCAATCGGCGAGCCAATCACCACTTGTATCGTACCAGGGTACTTTTTAAATGAATTTTTGCGCCAATAGCGTCCTGCGTTGTGTGCGACTGGCACTACTGTGCTTTGGGTATGCGATGCTAACCACGCACCGCCAATATGATACTTTCCCCGCTGACCCGGTGCAGTACGAGTACCTTCAGGGAATATCACCACCCACAGACCTCTGGCCAGTCTATCTTTGCCATGTACCACCAATTTTTTAAGAGCTTCTCGTCCAGAACTTCGGTCAATCGGAATCGCTGCTAAGGCCATAAAAGCCCAACCTAAAAATGGAATCATCAATAGTTCGCGCTTCATCACCCAAATTTGAGGTGGGAATATGGTTTGTAGCGCAATGGTTTCCCAAGCCGACTGATGCTTGCTGAGAATGATAGAAGGATGTTGAGGGATATTTTCCAACCCTTTCACCGACACACCTAAATTACAGGTCAATTTTAACCAATAGAGTGTGCAATAAGCCCAGCCGCTTGCAATGCGTGAACGCGTGACGTTGTTGAGTGAGAATAACAGAATAGCGAGAATAGAAAATATAGGTGTGATGACGAGCACACCCAAATAAAAAACCAGCGACCGAATCCAAAGCATCATTTAGCGAGTATGGTTTGTTCAGAAATAATATGTTGTGCAGCTTCGGCTAAATCAGCCATCACCAAAGTGTTCGGTGGTAAATTTCCTTGCGTCAGTGTCTCTTCACCTTTACCGGTGCGCACTAAAATCGGTTTACAACCAGCATGCGCAAACGCTTGCAAATCGCGCAAGGCATCACCCACCGCGTACACTTGATTCAACTCTATGGAGAAACGGCGACTGATATCTTCAATCATGCCAGTCTTAGGTTTTCTACAATCACAATGGTCATCCGCTGCATGCGGACAGTAAAACAGCGCATCGATACGCCCGCCCAACTGCGATAAAGCACGGTGCATTTTGTCATGTATCGCATTGAGAGCTGCCATATCAAACAAACCACGCGCAATGCCCGATTGATTAGTGGCCACCGCCACGCGATAGCCCGATTGGTTGAGCATAGCAATCGCTTCCAAACTGCCAGCAATCGGAATCCACTCTGCAGGGCTTTTAATGAAAGTGGCGCTATCTTGATTGATCACGCCATCTCTATCTAATATGACTAATTTCAAATGTTAGCTCACAGACTGATTAACTGGCTAATTTAGACAAATCGGCGACACGGTTCATGGCTTGGTGCAATTGATTCAACAATGCCAAGCGATTGTTTTTTAACGCCACCTCTTCCGCATTGACCATCACGTTGTCAAAAAATGCATCGACAGGCGCTTTTAATATGGCAAGGGCTTGGAGCGATGCTGTGTAATCACCAGCTTCAAATAACTGATCTGCTTTTGGCTTCACTTGATTTAATGCTTCTGCTAAGGCTTTCTCAGCAGACTCTTGCAGTAAGTTAGCGTTTACTTCTGATGAAACTGCACCTTCGGCCTTTTTCAGAATATTACCTACACGTTTATTGGCAGCTGCAAGTGCAGGGGCTTCCGCAAGACCTGCAAAGCTACGCACAGCCTGTAACAGAGCTGGCACTTCACTCAGAAACTCCGGCGTCAATGACAACACAGCATCTACTTCTTGAGGGCTTGCACCTTGATCGCGAAGGTTGACACTTAAACGATCATAGCAAAACTCTTTAACAGCGTTTCTCGCACTTGGGTCTGTCACAAACTTTGAGAATGCAACTTCTAATACTGCATTCAACGACAGTGGCAATTTCATATCTATTAACATACGAATAATACCTAATGCTTGACGACGTATGGCAAACGGGTCTTTATCGCCTGTCGGTTTCTCACCAATACTGAATAAACCAACTAAAGTTTCAAGCTTGTCCGCCAACGCAACGATGATACCTACTGTTTCACGCGGCAACTCATCGCCCGCAAATCTGGGTTTGTAATGATCTTCTATTGCAAACGCTACATCATCATCCAAGCCTTCATGTTGCGCATAGTAGCGCCCCATAATACCTTGTAACTCTGGGAACTCACCGACCATATCAGTGAGTAAATCCACTTTAGATAGGCGTGCCGCCTGTTCTACTTTGGCAGTTAAGGTGGGGTTAATCTGTTCTGCAATCGCTTTGGCAATCGTCACTACACGCGCATTACGCTCGCCTTGGCTACCAAGTTTGTTGTGATATACCACTTTGGCTAAACCATCTAAGCGACTTTCAAGCGTTTTCTTACGGTCTTGATCAAAGAAGAATTTCGCATCCGCCAGACGTGGACGCACCACACGCTCATTACCACCGATTACTTTGGATGGATCCGCTGGGTGGATATTGGAGACGATTAAAAATTTGTTGGTGAGTTTGCCCTGCGCATCTAATAACGGAAAGTACTTTTGATTGGCCTTCATGGTCAGAATCAAACATTCTTGCGGCACTTCCAAAAACTCGTTTTCAAATTGCCCTAGCAATACATTTGGCAATTCCACCAGCGCAGTCACTTCATCTAACAATGCATCATCTTCAATCGGTGTTAAATTTTCTTTGGCGGCCGCTGCGTTCAACTGTTTAACAATTTCTGCACGACGTTCAGCAAAACTAGCAATCACAGCGCCTTCTTCTCTGAGCTGTTTTGCATAAGTATCTGCAGAGGTGATGTTGATGAGTGGAGTTTTTGCCTCAAAGCGATGGCCTTGCGTACTGCTTTGCGCCTGCAAACCCAACACAGCGATAGGCACGATGTCGCTACCGTGCATTGCTACCAAGCCATGGGCTGGACGCACAAAATTCACACTTTCCCAACCATCATTGATTTGGTACGTCATCACTTTTGGGATGGGTAACTTTGCTAGCGCTTCATCTATCGCTTTTTGCACGCCCTCGGCCAACGTTGCCCCAGCTTGTGTCGCATCCAAGAATAGAATATCGGCCTTACCATCATGCTCTTTTCGTAATTGGCTCACTGCAGAACCGTCCAAACCTAAGGCTTGTAACTTCTTCATCAACGCTGGTGTTGCACTGCCACTCGCATCTAGGCCTACAGTCGCTGGCATCAGTTTTTGTGCTACTTGCTTATCTGCTGCTTTTGCTGAAACGGCTGTGACATGTGCAGCCAAACGGCGTGGCGTAGCAAAGTGAGTCACAACACTCGCATCACTGGTCAAGCCTTGTGCATTGAGCGTATCAAACAATACGTTGGCGAAAGACTCACCCAGTTTTTTGAGCGCCTTTGGAGGCAACTCTTCCACAAACAATTCCACTAATAAATTGCTACTCATGCCGCTGCTTTCTTATTTTGTTCTATCTGTGCCAATACTTCATCTGCCCAGGCTTTGGGCGCCATGGGGAAACCTAAACGTGCGCGACTATCCAAATAACTAGCTGCCACACTGCGTGCCAAATTGCGGATGCGCCCAATATAGGCAGCACGCTCGGTGACAGAAATCGCGCCACGTGCATCTAGTAGGTTAAAGGTATGCGCTGCTTTGAGTACTTGCTCATACGCTGGCAATGCTAACTTCTCTTCCATCAAATGCTTGGCTTGCTTTTCGTGCGCATTAAATGCTGTGAGTAAAAATTCTACATCGCTATGTTCAAAGTTATAGGCCGATTGCTCTTTCTCATTTTGCAAGAATACGTCGCCATATTTCACCCCGGGTGAATAAGTGAGGTCATACACGTTTTCTACGCCTTGCAGATACATCGCCAAGCGCTCTAGACCGTAAGTGATTTCACCTGTAATCGGTTTGCAATTGATGCCGCCCACTTGCTGAAAGTAAGTGAATTGCGTGACTTCCATCCCATTCAACCAAACTTCCCAGCCCAAACCCCAAGCACCCAAGGTTGGGTTTTCCCAGTCGTCCTCCACAAAACGCACATCGTTCTGTTTCAAATCAAAACCCAGCGCCTCTAATGAACCTAGATATAGCTCTAAAATATTGGCAGGGGCTGGCTTAAGTACAACCTGAAATTGGTAATAGTGTTGTAAACGATTTGGGTTTTCGCCATAGCGACCATCTTTTGGGCGACGGCTTGGTTGTACATAAGCAGCTTTCCATGGCTCTGGGCCAAGTGCACGTAAAAATGTGGCGGTGTGCGAGGTGCCTGCGCCCACTTCCATGTCGTAAGGCTGTAATAATGTACAACCTTGTTTATCCCAATAATCTTGTAGCTTTAATATAATTTGCTGAAAAGTCAGTGACATTTGTTGTTATTCCAAAATATACGTCGTCGGCGTCGGCTTGTCGTACTTTAACCGTACTGCCTTTGCCTTGCCTCCTTGTCTTTTTTGTTTAAAAACAAAGTCTAGAGTAGGCGTGAAGATGATGATTACTAAAACCCCGATTTTACTTGGTTTTACGCCATAAAACAAAAGCTATTGCGCTAAAACTCAATACGATAAACAGCCAGTTTCCCCACCAAATATAAGGCGTACTGCCTTGATAACCCTGCACCTCTCCACTCAATGTTATTTGGGTGTCATGCGGCGCATGTGCCCGCACTTTGCCATGCTGATCAATAATGGCGGTGGCGCCTGTATTGGTGGCGCGTAACATCATGCGACCCGTTTCAATCGCGCGTGCTTGACTAAATTGCATGTGTTGCACTGCAGCAAACGATTTGCCATACCACGCATCGTTACTCATATTCACCAACAAAGTGGCGGCTGGTAATGGCCGAATAATTTCCTCACCGAATACATCTTCGTAGCATATATTCACCGCCACTTGCTGACCCGCCAACTGCATCGGCGTATGATTTTCACCTCTGGACAGATCGCTGAGTGGAATATTTAGCCAGTCACGGTAAATCCAGCCAAATACAGCTTTAAGCGGAATAAATTCACCAAATGGCACCAAGTGGCTTTTGGAGTAAGCCTGTACAGGTGCGCTGCCAAAGCTAATCGCACTATTAAAATAAGATTGATTCTCTGCATCGTATTGCACCAACCCTACCAAGACGTCGCCTTGCTGTTGTTGTGCATGCTGGGTAATACGCTGAATCACTTGTTTGTCCAGCTGTTGCGCAATGACAGGCAACGCAGTTTCTGGCAATACAATGAGCTTGGCATCGCTCTGCTCTACCATCTGCAGATATTGTGCAATGGTGCTGTTGGCGACTTCTGGTGACCATTTAATCGATTGGCTGACATTGCCTTGCAGCAAAGCCACTTTGAGCGGCTGGCCAAAAGGGCTGGTCCATTCCACATAGGTGAGCAATTGCCCAGCAACAGTAATGATACCCACAGCAGCAGCGACTTTAAGCCGCAACACCTTCTCCGACTGTTGGGATAAAAGCAATACAAGAAGAGCGGAGAGCAGTGCAACGATAGTTGAAACACCGTATGCGCCAATGATGGGCATAAAGCCAACCAAAGGGCTATTTGGCACTTGGCTATAACCTAGGGTTAACCAAGGGAACCCCGTGAAAATCCAACCGCGTATCCAATCTGAAACACCCCAAAGTAAAGGCGCAGCCCACAAGACATTGCCAATTCGCTTACTGAGATAGCCCACCAGCGCAGGGAACAAAGCCATAAAAGCGCATAAACAAAAAGTGCTAAAACCAGCAAACCACCATGGCATACCACCAAACTCATGCAAGCTGATATAGATCCAATAAATGCCAAACCCATATAAACCCAAGCCAAAACTAAATCCCAGCAGAAAAATATGCTTTAAACTGGTTGAGCGTTGCCACAGAAAAAATAAGATAGCCAGACCAACAATCGGTGCAATAAAGATTTCATAGGGGGCGAATCCCAACACCGTGAACAATCCTGCGATAAATGCCCAAATCGGTGGTTTGAATAGTGCGATATTTGTCATGCTTAGGTATGTATTAAGATTAAAAACGTTCTGATTGTAACGTCTGGCAGGCTATTCCAAACAAATTAAATTGTGATTGTTTTGATCATCAGATTGACACAGCAATTCACTCAAGACTATATTAACCATGCATTTGCACGGGATTGATTAACTACTAATACTAATGGAGGAGCTACATTGTGAGCATGATGTCCGAATTTAAAGAGTTTGCGTTAAAAGGGAATGTGATGGATTTGGCAGTCGGCGTGATTATTGGCGCTGCATTTGGCAAAATTGTAGATTCTCTGGTGGGTGATGTGATTATGCCGATTGTCAGTACAGTAGTCGGTGGACTAGATTTCAGCAATATGTATATTCCATTGAATGGTCAAGAAGCAGGCTTAGCTTTGATAGAAGCTAAAAAAGCCGGCGCAGTGCTCGCCTACGGTAATTTTATTACCATTGCACTTAACTTCATTATCTTGGCATTTATTATTTTCCAAATGGTACGCATCATGAACAAATTGAAAAAGGCGGAACCGGCTGCCGCACCTGCTGCAACGCCTGAGGATGTTATGTTGTTGCGTGAGATTCGTGACTCGCTTAAAAAATAAGCAAGCTATAAAAATCTACACAATAAAAAAGGCGCTCAAGGCGCCTTTTTTATGCATGCAAATGAACACTACATCTCAGGTTTTACATCCGGTACTTCATAGGTCTGACCAGCTGGCGTCTGTTCGCTACCGTCATTATTTAGAAATACCACCACATTCACTTTGTCTTCAATAAAATCCAACTCTGTTGTTTGATAATATTCACCATTTTCAGCGGTATTGATGTAATGATAATGCCAAATAGAAGCGACAACTCTACCTGAATCTTTCAGCTTCACATCTTCTGCTTTCGCAGGCTCACCCAGCAACTCGACAATTTTCGCTTTGTTGAGCTTTCCCACCGCATCCACAAATGCTTTTTCATCTGTTGGCAATTCGCTCACCATGGGTTCAGTTTTAATCTCACCCGCAGTCACATTTAATGCACTCAACGCAATGCTTAATACACCCACTGTTTGCCAAATCTTCATCATGTTCTCCTGTTGATGAAATTATGAGAATCTAATTTAAAATTAGTTCAACTGCAGTACTGCGATCAAGGTGATTTCAGTGAGGTCTTAAGTTGCTTCTATTGGATACGGCTCCTCTGGAAGCATTTCAACCAGAATAGAATGTAAGCGCCTACTATCCGCCCTTACTACAGTCACCCTGATATTATCAATATTCACTGCATCACCACGCTTTGGTAGGTGCCCAAACCTATTGACCACTAAACCACCAATGGTAGAAAACTCTTCATCGCTTAGTTGCGTGCCAATTGCTTCGTTAAAGTCTGCAATTTCTGTGAGTGCTTTTACCCGATACTGTCCATCGGCATGATGAATAATGTTGTCTTCATCTTCGTCGTAATCGTACTCGTCTTCAATATCACCCACGATTTGTTCCAGCACGTCCTCAATGGTGACCATTCCTGCCACACCACCGTATTCGTCGACCACAATGGCAATGTGATTACGATTACTACGAAACTCTTTCAACAAGATATTCAAGCGCTTGGATTCAGGTATGAACACTGCTGGACGCAACATATCGCGCACATCAAAGTCTTCACCCGCGTAATACCTTAATAAATCTTTAGCAAGTAGTATGCCAATCACATCATTTTTATTATCTTCGATGACAGGGAAACGCGAGTGTGCGGTTTCTATCACATGCGGGATAAATGTTTCTGGGGGATGGGTAATATCAATGACGTCCATTTGCGAGCGCGGTATCATGATGTCGCGCACTTGCATTTCACTCACTTGCAACACGCCTTCAATCATCGCTAGGGAATCGCCATCCATCAGATGGTTCTCGTAGGCGCTGTGTAACAGCTCTACTAACTGCTCACGGTCTTCTGGTTCGCGTAGTAAAAAGTGGCTTAAACGTTCTAATAAGCTGGGTTTGTATTGAGGTTTTTCCGACTCACTGGCCATGCTAAATGCCGGTTAGGCATCCTGTGTAAAGAGATAGGGATTAGGATACCCTAATTTTTGTAAAATTGTTACCTCAAGCGACTCCATTAACTCCGCCTGCGGCTCCGTTTCGTGGTCATATCCGTGCAAATGCAACACCCCATGCACCGTTAAATGCGCATAATGCGCTTCTAACGACTTATTTTGTGCATGCGCTTCTGATTCAAGTACTGGCGCACAGATAATAATATCGCCCATTAAGTGAGGTTCTTCTGTCAACGGAAAAGTCAGTACGTTAGTCGCGTAATCTTTGCCGCGATAAGCGCTATTCAAATCCCGTCCTTCATCCGCATCGACCACGCGGATGGTCACTTCGGTTTCTACCCGCACAGCGGCGCGCGCCCACCGCAAAAATTGCTGTTTGGTAGGCAAGTAATCTGCATGCGTGGCATATTGCACTGAGAGTGAAACGTGAGTCATAGAAAAATGTGAGACCAGTAGAATGGCTATATTATAAATGGGTTTACTAGCGAGATACATCAGGTATTTGACTGAGCAGTTCAACCTCGAGCGACACAAAAATTTCATGTTCTTTTGTTGTAGGGGCATAATGCGTCAGTGAGACAAGTTGCCCGCCAAGCTTAAGGAACAGTTATGACTGAAAAAATCAAATTCGCAGACTATTTATCCGCACACATGCATGGTGAACATCGCACAGCCATCATCGGCATGCTTAATGACATCACAGCGGCCTGTAAAAAGATTGCTATTGCCATAGATAGCGGTGCGCTTGAGGGCAACATGCACAGCCTAAGCACAGAAAACGTGCAGGGAGAAGTGCAAAAGGCGTTAGATGTCATCACCCATGAAATTTTTAGCGAGTCCACCCAAACCAGTGGCTTTGTGGCTGGCATGGCATCTGAAGAAATGGCTGACCCCATCAAGATTGATGAGGAGTTGGCACCCAATGGACAATATCTTTTACTCTTTGACCCGCTAGATGGCTCATCCAATGTCAATGTGAACATTTCTGTGGGTACGATTTTCTCCATCCTGAAAAGCCCTACCGCGCGTCCCACTCTCAACGACTTTTTACAACCTGGCACACAACAAATTTGTGCTGGTTATGCCTTGTACGGTACTTCTACCATGTTTGTATTTACAGTGGGCGAGGGTGTGCATGGGTTTACGCTAGATAGCGAATTAGGTGAGTTTTATCTGACTCACCCACACATGAAGGTAGCAGAAGATACACAAGAGTTTGCGATTAATATGTCTAACTACAGGTTCTGGCAAGCACCTGTACAACGTTATATTGATGAGTGCTTACAAGGTGAAGAAGGCGACCGTGAAAAAGATTTTAACATGCGCTGGGTGGCTTCGATGGTGGCTGAGATCCATCGCATTTTGGTACGTGGTGGCGTCTTTATGTACCCGATGGATAGCAAAATCAAAAAACAAGGTGGTAAATTGCGTTTACTGTATGAAGCCAACCCCATGAGTTTTATCATGGAACAAGCTGGGGGATTATCTACGACTGGCAGTATGCGTATTTTAGAGGTTGTACCAAGTGCGTTGCATCAGCGTGTACCTGTGATGATGGGTAGCAAGCATGAGATTGAACGTATTGCAATGTATCACAGTAAAACCAAGCGCTAACCAATGGTACTAGTCATCACTTGACAACTGCACTGAGTTGCCCAGATTTATAGCGCTCAGCCATGGCGTCGCATGAAATGGGTTGTATGCGTGAAGCTTTTCCAGCAGAGCCAAATGCCTCATAGCGTGATTGACATAAATCACGCATGGCTGCGGTGCTCACTTGCAAAAATTTTCTTGGGTCAAACTCTTTTTTGTTTTCATCAAAAAAGCGGCGTAATGCACCCGTGCAAGCAATGCGTAAATCGGTATCTATATTCACCTTACGCACACCATGCTTGATGCCCTCAACAATCTCTTCCACAGGCACACCGTAAGTCTCACCAATATCACCACCGTGATCATTGATGATTTTTAACCATTCTTGCGGCACAGACGATGAACCGTGCATGACTAAATGCGTGTTCGGAATACGCGCATGTATTTCTTTAATCCGGCCAATCGCTAAAGTTTGTCCAGTAGGTGGATGTTTGAATTTATAGGCCCCGTGCGAAGTGCCGATTGCAATTGCCAGCGCGTCTACACCTGTTTTCTTGACGAAATCTGCAGCCTCTTCTGGGTCTGTCAGTAATTGTTGATGACTCAACACACCCTCAGCCCCTGAGCCATCCTCTTCACCCGCTAACCCAGTTTCTAGTGAGCCAAGCACACCAAGCTCACCTTCGACAGATACGCCTATAGCATGGGCTAAATCAACAATTTGTTTGGTGATATCCACATTGTATTGGTAAGTCGATGGGGTTTTGGCGTCTTCCATTAAGGAGCCATCCATCATTACACTGGAAAAGCCAGAGCGCATGGCTTGAATACACACCGCTGGGGTATGGCCATGGTCTTGATGCATAACAACTGGAATATGGGGGTAGGACTCAATGGCCGCTAAAACCAAATGCCTTAAAAATGCTTCACCCGCATATTTTCTTGCCCCTGCGGAGGCTTGCAAAATCACAGGGCTATTCACCGCATCGGCCGCCTGCATGATAGCGTGCACCTGCTCCATGTTATTCACATTAAAAGCAGCCAGTCCATATTGATGCTCGGCAGCGTGATCCAACAATTGTCGCAACGATACTAGTGCCATATTGTTCTCTTCTTAGTAAGCAATCATCGTAATACCATCATCTTAAAGTGAATACACAAACGGCATATCGATGATTAGCTGGGTTTAACCCATGCAGTTAAACCTTTTGCCTGAATAGCGTGCTGCATGCCCTATTTATTCTGATGCGGTTTTCTGCTCATAGTTTTCATAGGCATTGATGATTTTTTGCACCAGTGGATGGCGCACTACGTCTTGCGATAAGAAATGTGTCATGGCTATGCCTTTCACATCTTTCAGTATTTTTTGCGCTTCCACTAGGCCACTTTTTTGATGACGCTGTAAGTCAATTTGCGTCACGTCACCTGTAATTACAGCTTTGGTACCAAAACCGATACGCGTCAAAAACATTTTCATTTGTTCAGGCGTCGTATTTTGCGCTTCATCCAAAATAATAAAGCTTTGATTGAGTGTACGGCCACGCATATACGCCAATGGCGCGACTTCAATTGCGCCACGTTCAAACATTTTATTCACAGTGTCATATCCGGCCAAATCATACAATGCGTCATATAACGGGCGTAGGTATGGGTCTACTTTTTGGTTTAAATCGCCAGGTAAAAAACCCAAGCGTTCTCCAGCTTCCACTGCTGGTCGCACCAATACTATTCTTTTCACGCGGTCACGCGACATTGCATCCACTGCGCTGGCCACTGCCAAATAAGTTTTACCAGTACCCGCGGGGCCTATGCCAAAGGTAATGTCGTGGTCTTGAATTTGCTGCAAATAAGCCACTTGTCTGGGGGTGCGTCCATGTAAGTCACCACGACGCGTCATCAAAACTGGCATGACTTGGCTAGTGGTCACATCTTCTGGCTTGAGCTTGTCCACTTCCACCAAACCAAGTTGGATATCTTCCAGCCCAATCGGTTTTTTGGCGCGGACATAAAAATTTTCTAACATTTGTGCAGCAATACGCACGTTATCTTGTTTGCCAGATAGGTTGAACGTATTGCCTCGACGATTGATATTGACCTCAAGTGCTGTTTCGATTTGTTTGATATTCTCATCTAGAGCACCACACAAATTGGCAAGGCGGGTATTGTCTTCTGGGGTCAGTTGTATTTCCATGGTCCTATACTATCTCGCCTTGTAAGCGTTTTGGGTTGGTCACATCCGTGATATTCACTTGCACAAATTGATGAATCAACGAGACATCTCCCTGTATATCGACCACACGATTGTTATCTGTTTTACCTGCCAGCATAGTGCTGTCTTTCCATGATACGCCATCAATAAGTACGCGCTGTACTGTACCTAACATAGCACGGCTAATGGCATCGCCTTGTGCTTCATTGATAGTTTGCAACTTAGTTAAACGCGCTAACTTAATATCGTGCGGTGTATCGTCTTTAATAAACGAAGCAGGCGTGCCAGGCCTTGGGCTGTATAAAAAACTAAAGCTGTAATCAAAACCAACGTCCTGCATCAGCTTCATTGTTGCATTGAAATCAGCCTCTGTCTCCCCCGGGAATCCCACAATAAAATCAGAGGTAAAAGTGAGATTGGGGCTTGCGGCTTTTAGTTTACGAATAGTGCTTTTATATTGTAGTGCAGTGTAGTTACGCTTCATTGCCATCAACACACGGTCGCTACCGGCCTGCAATGGCAAATGCAATTGCACTGCCAATTTAGGGACATTGGCAAAACAAGCGATCAAACGCTCATTCATTTCATTGGGGTGACTGGTAGTAAAACGAATACGTCCGATCTGGGGAATTTCTGCCAGCGTTTCAATCAGCATCGCTAAATCAGCATCTACACCTTCATATTCAGCGCGATACGCGTTAACGTTTTGACCCAGCAAGGTAATTTCCCTTACTCCCTGTTCAGCTAACTGCACAGCCTCTGTCAAAATATCCGCGAATGGACGAGAGACCTCTTCACCACGGGTATAAGGCACTACGCAGAAACTGCAATACTTGCTGCAACCTTCCATAATGCTTAAAAAAGCCGTCGCACCTTCCACACGCGGTGGTGGCAAATGATCAAACTTTTCAATTTCTGGAAACGTGATATCGACTTGAGACTGTCCTGAATCCTGACTTTGTTTAATCATTTCTGGCAGACGGTGCAAGGTTTGCGGGCCAAACACCACATCGACATACGGCGCACGCTTGATGATATTGTCGCCTTCTTGCGACGCCACACAACCGCCTACGCCAATGATCAAATTAGGATTTTTTTCTTTGAGTGGAATAAATCGGCCAAGGTGGCTAAACACTTTGTCTTCTGCTTTTTCGCGCACCGAGCAAGTGTTGAGCAAAATCACATCCGCATCTTCTACCGTTTGTGTTTCTACCATGCCTTCGCTGGCTGCCAACATATCGGCCATGCGTGATGAGTCATACTCATTCATCTGACAACCAAAGGTTTTAATAAAGACTCTTTTGCTCACTGGGAAATATCTGCCGTTAAAACAGTATTTTAGCTTATTTGCCAACTGCAAGGTAAAATGGGCACATTCAAATATTAAATAACACCCATGCAAGCATTACCTATATTTTTCAATATTCAACAACGCCTTTGTGTGGTGATAGGTGGTGGCGATGTCGCTACACGCAAAGTCACCATGCTACTAAAAGCCAGTGCCGACATTACGTTGGTATCCCCCGAATTGTGTCATGAACTACAAGACATGGTCGATGCGCAGAAGATTCGCCATCTAGCCGCAGAATTTTCCCCAGAGCAACTGACTGGCGCGTGCTTGGCGATTGCCGCAACTGATGACGAGGCTGTGAACGTGGCAGTGTCTATTGCTGCGAAAGCACTGAATATTCCTGTCAATGTGGTAGATGCGCCAGACTTGTGCACCTTTACCATGGGCTCTGTGATTGACCGTAGCCCTGTTGTGATTGCTGTGTCATCTGAAGGTAATGCCCCAGTACTTGCACGCTACATTCGCACCAAAATTGAAACCATGCTACCTGCTGGCTATGGCCGTATTGCGGCGATTGCGGGTGAGTTTCGCGATCAAGTGAAGGCCAAATTTGCTACCACACAATTGCGGCGGCGCTTTTGGGAAGATGTACTGCAAGGCCCCATGGTGGAACGTGTATTGTCTGGTCAAGAAGAGGCCGCCCGTGCAGTATTGCGCGATGTACTGAGTGACACGCCGAGCACCGCCTCTAAAGGCGAAGTGTTTTTGGTAGGGGGTGGGCCAGGTGATCCAGATCTACTGACATTCCGCGCGCTGCGTTTGATGCAGCAATGTGATGTGTGTGTGTACGATAAATTAGTGAGCCCGGAAGTGATGGAGTTAGTACGACGCGATGCAGAACTGGTCTATGTGGGCAAAGCACGCGATCAACATACCATGCCACAAGAACAGATTAACGAGCTACTTGCTAAATTAGCGTTAGAGGGTAAACGTGTGCTGCGCTTAAAAGGCGGCGACCCGTTTATATTCGGTCGTGGCGGTGAAGAGATTGAAACGCTGATGCAACATGGCGTACCTTTCCAAGTGGTGCCGGGGATCACAGCTGCCAATGGCGTATCGAGCTACGCTGGTATTCCGCTTACCCATCGTGATTATGCGCAAGCATGCTTATTTATTACAGGTCATTTAAAAGACGGCACCATTGATTTGGATTGGGATGCCATGACTCGCCCACGTCAAACAGTAGTGATTTATATGGGATTAGTGGGTTTAGCAGACATTTGCCAACAATTGATCCAACGCGGCGTATCCACGAACATGCCTGCGGCTGTTATACAACAAGGCACAACACAGCGACAACGCGTGGTAGCAGCAACGCTGGCAGACCTCGCTGAAAAAGTATCTTTGGCAGAAATGAAACCGCCCTGTTTAACGATCATTGGCGAAGTTGTACTGTTACGAGATAAATTGAATTGGTTTCAACCAGAATAATCATCACGATTCGGCTATTTCAGCACGGTCATCATCATGCCGAATAAACATATTCGCCAAACTTTGCGCGACCCTTCAACGCCTGTGCAATTTCATATCTTAGTGCTAGAGCAAGACCAGCTCTATGCACGCACGCTCAAGCAAGAAATTGAGAGTCAACTGCGTGTGAATGTGGTGACAGTCCACACAGTAGCAGCCGCAAAATTATTATTATCAGAGCAACCCAATCACTTCTTTTTAAGCATCACAAGTGTCATTGACCTCAATTCTGACGCCTTTGAAAAGGTGGATTTATTAGGAGAATTTAACATTCCGGTTATCGCAATCGTCTCAGAGTACGAGGACGAAATGCGTGACCAATTGATCAAGCGCCATGTCATTGATTATGTGGTCAAAGGTCAATCAGATGGCATTACCTATATATGCGAACTCATCCAAAGAGTGCATAAAAACACGTCCATTAAAGTGCTGGTGGTGGATGACTCAAAGGTATCCCAGTTTGTCATTGGGCGGGAGTTGTCGTTACAAAAATTCAGTGTGTTTAAAGCTTTTAATGGTTTAGAAGCCTTAAATATTCTTGAGCAACAGGGCGACGTAAAGCTAGTACTGGTGGACCATCAAATGTCGATGATCAACGGCATTACTTTTGTGCAAAAAGTACGCTCCATTTATCCTAAGGACCAACTATTAATTATTGGCATCTCGACATCTTCGGACCCACGATTAGCCGTTAAATTTCTTAAAGCTGGCGCAAACGATTTCATCGCCAAGCCATTCAATTATGAAATTTTGTTATGCCGCATCAACCAGAACTTAGACATGTTAGATGCGGTGGAATTTGCGAAGCATTTATCGAATGTGGATTACCTTAGCAACGTGTTTAATCGCCGCTATTTCTTTGAGCGTGGCAATAAAATTTTCCAATCACTCAAAGAGTACAGCCCAGTCACTGTGATGATGATGGATATTGATTTCTTTAAAAAAGTGAATGATATGTATGGGCATGATGCGGGGGATGAAGTCATCAAGCACTTTGCACGTCAACTAAAAGAGCATTTTCACACAGACATTGTGGCAAGGCTTGGCGGTGAGGAGTTTGCAGTGCTCAGCCAATCGCCTGATTATTTAGATAGCTTTGAATATATTGAGGCGTTTAGATCCAAAATTTCCAGTCAGTTTGTGCAGGTCAAACAGCATGTCATTCAATACACATGCAGCATTGGTGTGACTGGGGTACTACGCAAAAACTTGAACGACATGATGATTCATGCAGATCGTTTGTTATACAGTGCAAAAACAAATGGACGCAACCGCGTGGAAGGCAAGCCAGCACGCAAACATTAATGCATGATTGGCAATGACAGTCTTGCTTCTAACCCACCTTCTGGGCGATTGATTAACTCCAAACTACCCCGATGTAATTTAGCGATACGGTTACAAATTGCTAAACCCAAGCCACTGCCACCTTCA
This sequence comes from Methylophilus sp., assembly GCA_030696695.1. Taxonomy (GTDB): domain Bacteria; phylum Pseudomonadota; class Gammaproteobacteria; order Burkholderiales; family Methylophilaceae; genus Methylophilus. The sequence continues at coordinate 557,439 of JAUYRP010000034.1, read as the reverse complement.
TTTTTATTCCGTGCACTGTCCATGCGCTCAAATGGTCTGAGCAAACGTTGCGCGTGCTCAGGTGGAATACCCGGCCCGTTATCCAACACACTGATAATGATTTTATCCGCTGTGATTTTGCTGGTCACCTCGACCGCACCTTTGGAGTAAGCATATGCGTTACCTACCAAGTTATCTAGCAAACGCTGCATAGCTAGCGGCCTGAGCGGGATAAAGTAAGTAGAAGTGAGTGTGAGTTTTAAATTACGTCCTGCGCGCGCTTGGCGCTCGGCTAAGGAGCGCAGCAACTCATTGATATCGACCATTTTGGTGGGCTCACCTTCCACCCCACGTACAAAATCCAAGAACTGATGGATGATGTTATCCATGTCACTAATATCTTCAATCATGCCTTGCTTCATGCTATCGCCTGTACCACCCGAGAGCATTTCTACCGCAAGTCGCAACCTAGCCAGTGGTGTTCTAATGTCATGTGAAACTCCGGCCAACAGCAGCGTGCGCTCTGCATCCAATCTTACAAGTGACTCAGCCATCTCGTTAAAGGTACGGCTCACTTCACGCAACTCTTCAACACTGTCTTCTGGCAATTTTGGCGCAGGTTCACCATTACGCAAGCGCTCAGCCGCATGCACCAATAAGTTGAGTGGGCGATTAATTCTAGCCGCAATGATGTAAGCCCCCAGCAACGAAAGCAAACCCACCACAGCCGCCCAACCTAGCCAATGCCATGGGAATGGTCGATCGACCTGAATTTTTGGAATCACCACCCAAAAATCATCCTGCCCTACATTAAAACTTATCCACAATCCTGGAATATCATAATGATTGACAGTAATAATGGTTTCTACACCTAATCGCTCACGGATCTTTTGTGCGATCAAGTTAATAAACGGATCATGCGGCAAAGGCTCAATATCTTCGAGGAAATCTGCGGCATATACGCGCACACCCTCTCGACCAGATAATTCGGACAGCAATGCCAAGCGCCGATTTTCATGCGAGGCGATAAGAGATGCGCGTGTGTAGTTAACAATGGTGACTGCTTGCAAGGCAGCAGTAGTGGCCCGAGGTTCGCGGTCGAAGTAATCAAAAATCTTTAAAGAAGCATAAATACTAATCGCCAACAACAACGCGATAAGCAACAACAATCTTGAAAGTAAGGTGCGTGGGAGTAATCTCAAAACAATTTGCTAGGCTCGGAAAGGATTAAGCAACCTCACCATCGGGGATAAATACATAACCAAACCCCCACATTGTTTGCAAGTATCGTGGATGGGCTGGATCTGCTTCAATAATGCGCCTTAAACGTGACACTTGCACATCAATACTACGATCAAACACGTCCAGCTCACGTCCACGCGCCAACTGCATTAAACGATCACGCGACAAAGGCTGACGAGGGTGCTCTGTAAAAACTTTAAGCAGCGTGAATTCTCCGCTGGTAATGGTAATAGACATACCATTTCTGCTCAAACTACGTGTATTGGCATCAAACACAAATTCACCAAAACTAAAGGCTTCAGATTTGCTAGCATTTTCTGCATTCGGCGTATGCTCGTGGCGACGCAACACTGCATTGATGCGCGCTAATAACTCACGGGGATTAAACGGCTTGGGCAAATAGTCATCTGCACCCATTTCCAGCCCTACAATGCGGTCGACTTCATCACCACGCGCTGTGAGCATGATAATTGGCGTCATCAGACCACTACCTCGCAAGCGCCGGCAAATAGCCAATCCATCTTCGCCAGGTAACATCAAATCCAATACCAATAAATCATAATGTTCAGCGGCTAATGCGATATCCATCTCTTTTGCATCCGATACCGCTTTAATGTTAAAGCCCTGTTCAGTCAAATAGCGCTGAAGTAGCTCCCGCATCCGCAAATCATCATCGACCATTAATATTTTTTTTGCATTTTCCACGATCATTCATGCCTTTTTGAAGATTGATTTATGTCATTTTAATGACTACTAATCCGCAAGTATATGGGTTAAAAATGAATAAATCTAGAACCCATAAAACTTTATAGAATACGTGCAATCCAAACCTTATCTGATAGTGACTGAAGTTACAATCAGTTACAATTCAAGCATACTGTGAAACAAAATATTTACAATCATAATTCATGATATCGCACTTGTATGGCATGTAATCAGACGTCTTATTAATCAACAGTAAAGTGATGATTTGCACCTAAAGCCCATGGATTTGAATTTGTCGCCTAATTTTATTGCTAAACACTTGCTCATCACTTTGGGCTTGTTGTTCGCATTCCCCTCTGTCATGGCAGACAATAAAATGTATTTATCTGCTGCAGATGACAAACTCATTTCAACGGATAGTGAAGATGATGTGGGTCTAGAAAAAACGCTAGAACATAATTTCAGCCCAGAAGATAGAGCGCGCTTACGCAAGGCTTTGTCTGACTATGCCAAAAACACTGATCCCGAACACACCCAAATTGAACTCAAACGTAAGGCCATGAAAGAAAGTGTGGCCAAACGGTTCAACGACTGTAACAAAGATAACGACGATTCATTAGACAGAGAAGAAACCACGCAGTGTTTGCCACAAATCGCGCGCCATTTTAGTTACGTGGATGTAGATGAAGATGGTGTGATTACATTAGAAGAGCTTGAACTTGCCCAAGCAAAGTCGGTTGAGCGTCAAAAAGCAGCTGAGGCGCGAATGGAAGCCAAACGCATTTTAGATGCTGAAGAAGAAATCAAAAACAAAAGCAAAGAAAAAATCAATAAGCAAGCGTCCAATGGTCGCAAACGTCCTATCTAAAAGTACCTTCCAATCTGTTTAATTTAACAAACTAGTCATTGAACGCATTGCATCGGTAACACTCCTACCTTTAAACTTAGCTTGCTCTCTTGTTTAAAGTGTCTTCATGTCCTTATCAGCGCCCTATACCATCCGTGTTGTGTCTAGCCTTGCAGAAATCGATGCATCAGCGTGGAATGGATTAACAGACGGAACCCCGTTTCTGCAACATGCGTTTTTATTGGCGCTGGAACAATCGAACTCCGTTGGCCAAAGCACTGGCTGGACTAACTATGCCTTAACCATTACGGATCAGCAATCAAGCTTAGTCGGTGCTATACCTCTCTATTTGAAGACCCATTCCTATGGTGAATATGTGTTTGATTGGTCATGGGCAGATGCGTATGCCAAACACGGCTTGGCTTACTATCCCAAATTAGTCAGCGCTGTCCCATTTACCCCAGTCACCTGCGCTAAATTGCTGAGTCAATCCCCTGCAATTTCTGGGTTATTGGTACAAGCACTCACCAGCCTACTCACTCAACACAAGCTTTCCAGTGCGCATGTGCTATTCCCTGCGGATTCTTGCCAACCTTACTTTGAAGAAGCCGGCTGGCTTAAACGTGACGGTGTGCAATTTCGCTGGCAAAATAAGCAATACACAGACTGGGAAGCTTTTATAGGCACACTCAGCCATGATAAGCGTAAGAAAATACGCCAAGAGCGTAAAAAAGTAACCAATGCTGGCGTAACTTGCCAATGGCTGTTAGGCAAAGATATTCAAGAGTCCGATTGGGATTTCTTTTATGCTTGTTATTGCAACACCTATGCAGCGCACTATTCCATGCCCTATTTAACGCGCGAATTTTTCAGCCTTATTGGGCAATCCATGCCTCAACATATCTTGCTTATCATTGCGGAGCGAGATGGACAGCCTATTGCTGCGACGCTGAACATTTTTAATGAAACAACACTTTACGGAAGATACTGGGGCGCTTTGCAATATGTGCCTAATTTGCACTTTGAGTTGTGTTATTACCAAGCGCAGGCTTTTTGCATCGAACGGAATATTCGCTACTTTGAAGGCGGTGCACAAGGCGAACACAAACTTGCACGCGGCTTTGAACCTAGGCCTACCTGCTCTTACCACAAGATTGCCCATCCAGAATTTTCTGCAGCGATTGCAGCGTTTATTCAAGATGAATCTGAGCACATCAGCGCTTACACCAATGAATTAGAGGAGCGCGTACCGTTTAAAAGAAACGATCACACGCTATAACACCCCATCCTTACCAAGGAATTTCTTTTCCATCATAAGCGTAAAACTTGCCTGAATTGTTCAATGACAAAAGCGCGATCACCTTACGCAAACCTGCTACGCTGGTTTCTGAATCAATCAAACCATTGGGGCCACCCATGTCTGTTTTGACCCAGCCAGGATGAAGCGCTGCAACGGCTACGCCATATTTAGTCAAATCCACCGATAGACTTTTCATCACCATATTCAATGCCGTTTTAGACGTGCGATATAAGTACTCTCCGCCACTGCTATTATCCTCAATGCTGCCCATTTTGCTGGTCATCGCCACAAATTTGGCGTTTCCAGCTTTCACTAAATGTGGAATAAATACTTCTGCCAATTTCAGTGAAGACATCGTATTGACCTTAAATGCATCCATCCACCGCGCATAATCAATACTACGAAAACTACTTTCTGGGTAGACGCCTGCATTATTGATGAGCAAATGAATGGGCTGATCTATCAGTTTCCTACCCAGCATTTCAATTTGATCAAAATCTGCCACGTCTAGCTTGCAGATTTCAATGCAACTGAATTTGTTGGCTAACTGATTTAATACACTTGCGCTTTCAGGGTCACGGCAACAAGCAATCACGCGCCAACCACTCTCTGCATACTGACGCACATACTCCAAACCTATTCCGCGGTTTGCACCTGTGATCAATAAGGTGTTTTCACTACTCATGTTTCCGCCTCTGTCATTTGATTGACCATAATCTAAGTTATCATGCACTAATTCTAATCTATTACTAGAATGCCATGACATTATTAAGGTTCAATTTAATCCAACTAGTCCTATGCTGGTTTTGTGTATGCTCATTGCCCAGTATTGCAGCAGATTTAAGTAACACTGTGATATATAGGCCATCACAACTTACCGCTAAAAACATCGCTGTTGTATTTAATCAAAACGATGCGAAAAGTATTGAAGTGGCGGACTACTACGTGAGCGCTAGAAGTATTCCTGCACAAAACTTAATTGGCTTAGATATCCCAGCTGAGGTTCAAAACACCATCTCCCCTGAGCGATTTGCCATATTGAAACAATCCATAGATAGCCGATTGAATGCAGATATCCAAGTGATTGTGATGGTCTGGACATCACCGTTTGCGGTGAGTTGTAATAGCATCACCTCTGCCATGTCCTTAGGCTACCAAGCCGCGCAATGCGAAGATTTATGTGGCGTGGGCAAACCCAGTCCCTATTTTAATAGTGCGTCATTGCACCCTTTTCGTGATTTAGGTATTCGACTTTCCATGTTGATTCCCACCGATTCAGTGCCTGCTGCAAAAGCGTTGATAGACAGAGGGGTGTTGAGTAACTTTAGCGTGAATGAAGGCTCTGCCTATTTTTTAAAAACAGCAGATGCAGCGAGAAGCAAACCTAGAGAGCGCTTTTTTCCAAAAGATCTAGATACCGTTCAATCACGCAAGCTCTATTTAAGAACACTGAATACCGAACATATTCAACACAAGCGTGACGTGATGTTTTACTTTACGGGGCAAACCGCTGTTTCACATTTAGATACCCTCAATTTTTTACCGGGTGCTGTAGGTGACCATCTCACTTCGTTTGGCGGAGATTTAACATTGAGTAATCCGTCACGCATTACGCAATGGACAGAGGCAGGCGCAACTGGCAGTTATGGCACCGTGTCTGAACCCTGCAATTACTGGCAAAAATTCTCAAATCCACAGATATTAATATCGCATTACTTGGCAGGAGAAACGCTGATTGAGTCTTATTGGAAGAGTGTAGCATGGCCAACACAAGGACTTTTTATAGGTGAGCCATTAGCAACACCGTATCAAAAAATCCCACTGACGACAGAAGCCATGTCACCAATTAAAGCAGATTAACGGTAGACATGACGGTGTAAAATAATTAAATTGTACCCACACCTTTGTCATAAAAGCTCGTTATAATTAACCACCAATTTTTTTGAAAATCTTAAATTTTGCAAGATATTCGTTGGAAAGCTTTCTGGCTACTCCTTTCATTAACGGCATTTTGCCTGTTAATTTGGCTGGTATACGACACCGAAACTGCATTAGCTTTCTTTGGTCTTGGCACACTCATTTATCTAATTGGCCATATCTATTGGCTGCATAAACTCTACAAGTGGCTACAAAAACCTATCCTAAATCACATTCCTAATGGCACTGGCATTTGGGAAGATGTATTTGCCATGTTGTATCAAGAGCACCGTAAACACTCACGTAGCCAAAGTCAGCTAAGCACGGCACTTGAGCGGTTTCGTCATGCTACCAGCGCATTGCCAGATGCAGTGGTTGTGCTGAATACACAAAATGAAATTGAATGGTTTAATGATCCCGCAGAGAAGCAGCTAGGCTTAAACAAGCAGCATGACGAAAGTCAGCCCATTAATTATTTAGTGCGGAATGGCGATTTCTTGAGTTATTTACAATCTGATGATTACAGTTCACCCATCAAACTCAAATCTTGGCGTAATCCTGATGTCACGTTAGAAATCCAACTGATACCGTTTGGTACCAAACAAAAACTACTCATTTGTCGCGATGTGTCTGCCCTTGAAAAAACCGAAGTGATGCGTCGAGACTTTATTGCCAACGTATCGCATGAACTGCGTACTCCGCTCACAGTGATTGGTGGCTTTTTAGAAACGCTCTCGGATATGGCAGGTGAAGTTTCTGAAACCGCTAAACCTTATTTTAATATGATGCAAGAACAGACAGGACGTATGCGCCGCATCATTGAAGATTTGCTGACTTTGTCCCAAATCGAAAGCAACTCAAAAAATACCGAAGATGTCGAAATTGACATGACCAATATGTTGAAGTTAGTGCAAAACGATGCCAAAGGACTGAGTCAAGGTCAACACAAAATCCATTTAGAGGCAGACCCTACCCTTAACTTGAACGGCGCACAAAATGAGTTGCAAAGTGCATTCAGCAACTTAGTCAGCAATGCGATTCGTTACACCCCCAAAGGTGGTGAAATTTTCATCACATGGGGCATGCAAGATGGCCACCCTGTATTTAGCGTACGCGATACAGGTATTGGTATTGAACAGCATCATATCGACCGTTTAACCGAGCGGTTTTATCGCGTGGATAGTAGCCGTAGTCGTGAAACCGGCGGCACAGGTTTGGGTTTATCGATTGTGAAACACATTCTGAATCGTCACCAGGCTAATTTGCATATACAAAGCGAAGTGAGTGTTGGTAGTACATTCAGCATCGTATTTCCAAAATCAAGGATATTACATAAACAAGTCGCCTTGTTTGCATAAAGCATCCATTTGATTAAAGGTCGCTATTTGAATGAAGATATTTGGCACAGTAGCGCTCCTCATTTTTCTTACCGCCTGCGCAAATACCCCTTCCTCACTGGCCGATGGCAAACCCATGCCAGAGCGTGCGGAAAAAAGTTCTGCTAACCAGTTCATGAAAAGCGATTTTGACCGTATGGCCGATGTAGAGTTGGCAGAAAACACTCTCAGCTTAAAAACCCTCATGCTCAAACTCTATAAGCGTAATCCACACGAATTAGCCAAAAGCACTTCTGACAGTCCAGAAAAAATGGTGGCATGGGTATTCGAAGGTGAATTGCAGCATCACTGGCAGTTTAAAGCAATACAAAACAAGCAAGGTACAGAGGCAATTTACTTGAGCTTTAATCCTGAATATCAGGGCGATAGAGTATTGCCATTTATTGTGGGTTTACAAACCATGCTAGAAAAAGCACATGGCAGTAAAAAAGAGTTTTACTTCATCGACAGTATCCATCCACAAAGCTTGTATAACGTAGCGCGCAATGTAGAAATTGCTGCATGGAAACTTTCCACCAGCCGCAAGCCAACTGGTGAGCTTTACCTGCTGAGTAACGAAGTCAACGCACATGAACGCAATCTCAGCTTTGAGCGCGAGTTTGGCAAAATTATCGGGCGTACTGATTTATTTGCTTTTATGCTGGCAGAAAAGTCTCAGCGCTTGATCTCGAAAATCACGCAAAGTATTGCAACTGCAGTATTTTTACCATTCTGATTATCCAATTGATTGATTCGCACACAAGCTAAACTTTAAGTCTATTTTAAAGTGTGTGTTACTGCGTTCAACAATATGGCCAGTTACAAAACCGATACGATACGCCCATTATTGATTGCCTCTTTTTTGTTAGGCATATCAATGCTTTGGCTATACGTTAACTTTTATCACATCATCACACTCTCTCAGAAAAAAGATGATATAGATGCTCAACGCTATTTATTGGCAACGTTTAGTAGCGCTATGGTAGAAGCAGAAACTGGTCAGCGCGGCTATTTAATGACCAATAATGTGGAGTTCTTTAATGCTTATAACGAAGGCAAACAAAAGGCGCTAAACACGTATCAGGCAATTGCAGAAAATTTTCCATTATTTCCGGATATCAAACCGCTCATGGTGGAGGCTAGGCAACTAAGTGAGGAAAAATTCAATACGATCGAGTCATCAATTAAGGTGCAACTTAACGTAGGCTCATATGCATCGCACTTAACACTGACTAAGGACAAAGGGCGAGCAGTGATGAACCAAATGAGACTAAAACTAGCCGATGCTGATATGTTATTGCTGGAGCAACGACAAGTGTATGAAAAGCAAATCCATCAAGCATTGGAGTTAACTATCTTTTGCGGGCTTATGCTTGTTTTAATCGTTGTCGGCATCCTCATCTTCTCTTACAGGCGCACCATCCAATTATTTGAAGCGATGCTAGAAACCAAAGAAGCCTCCAAATCGCTCGCACATCAAGCTGAGCACGATATGCTGACTAACCTTTCAAATCGCAGAGGCTTTGATCATTACATTGAACTCGCTCACTCCAATGCTCACCAACGCAATCTGCAATATGCGGTTATATATTTGGATTTAGATGGCTTTAAAGAGGTCAATGATACTTATGGGCACAATATTGGTGATAGTGTATTGGTAGAGGTCGCTAAAATCATCACAGGTCAATTAAGAGAACATGACTTTTTAGCAAGATTGGGTGGGGACGAGTTTGCGATTGTGATTAACTATTACCATCACCAAAAAAGTCTCATCGAGATTGCAAATAGAATCATCGCATCTGTCAACAAGCCAATTAATATCGATCATCACCCTATTCAAATAGGCGTGAGTATTGGCATTGCAAGGTTTCCGCAAGATGCGGTGCATAAAGAAACTTTAATCGCGATGGCCGATACAGCCATGTACTACTCCAAGAAAAAAGGCAAAAACCAATTTAGCTTTATTGGTGACTCCTTCACTGATTAACCCTCAACCATTTAAGACAGAACCATTAAAGGAACCCGCAAAAAATTAAAAAGGGCACTAGGCCCTTTTTTAATTCGTACTATTCAATCAGTCGTTTATTGCGCAGCTGGTGCAGGCTCTGCTACAAATATTTCTACACGACGGTTTTTAGCTTTGTTAGCTGCAGTATCGTTTGCTGCAATCGGCTCACGTGAACCACGGCCTTCAATCGCAACACGATTTGATGACACACCGCGTGCTGACAAGTAATCACGCACACTAGCAGCACGGTTTAAAGACAACGGATTATTCACTGCATCGCTACCTGTACTATCGGTGTGGCCGATAATCGTCACATTACTGTTCGGTGTGTTGTTTAAGCTAGTGGCAAATGTATCCAAAATAGATCTAAAGTTAGATTGAATATCAGCACGGCCAACCGCAAAAGAAATATCACTTGGAATATCTAATTTCAAACGATTATCTGCTGTTTGCGATACAGCGACACCAGTACCCGCCGTGGCTTCTTCCATTTGGCGTTTTTGCTCCTCTTGGCGTTTTGTCCACACATTCCCTGCCACGGCACCAGCACCAGCACCCACTACTGCGCCAATGGCTGCGCCTTTGCCTTTGCCAGCCACAGCGCCCACAACGGCACCCACGCCAGCACCAATGGCAGCGCCCTTGGCCGTACCTTTTTGGGTTTCTGACATATTAGCGCATCCGCCTAATGCAAATGCAACTACCAAAGAACCGACGATTATATTATTGCGCATATTATTTACCTTATTTTAAAAGTACTACTTGGGACAAACTACTTAACGAGATTACACAACGCTGCGTGCTACACATACGCTGACATCATCTCGTTGGATTGTTGAATTACTTATTTACTTAGCAGAATCCTCAATGGCTTCACCACCCTTTTGGATATCTTTACCAGCGCCCTCAACAGTGTTGCAAGCGCTCAATGTAAATGCAAAAGCTAAAACTAAAAATGTGCTGATTAATTTCATTTTATTATTCCTTTTATAAAGTATTAAAGTTTAGTAACGATACAAGGTGTAACACAAACTATTTAGTATGGCTGCATTATCTGCCTCAATAAAACCACTGCATATCAGTGAATACTGATATTGTTGTCAGACGATTCCTACATGCATAGCACTTTGTGACTGCACTAACTTACTGTATTCAATATTAAATCCATTTACTGCTTGGTAAAGATCACCACATGCTGCCAGGGCAAGGTACGGATTGTCTTTTGCCATGTAAGTGGGTGTACACCCATCTCAGCTTTAATCTGTGCTTCAGTCATTTTATGCGTCGCTTTAATCGGCACATTATCATCCTCAGCCCGGTACTCGACCAATACCAACTGGCCGTTAGGTTTGAGTGTTTTTAATATGCTTTGTATCACTTCGTATGGGTAGGCCAACTCATGGTACACATCCACCATGATGGCTAAATCTACGCTATTGGCAGGCAACTGAATATCTTCCTCTTTGGATAATACTGGCTTGATGTTGGTGAACTGCCTAGAGGCCGCTTTGAGCTTTCCTATCATTTCTGGCTGTACATCTACAGCGTATACAGTGCCAGTATTAGTGACACGAGCTGCCATTTTTCTAGACAAATAACCAGTGCCCGCGCCAATGTCGGCAATGGTCATCCCTGCTTTTAAATTGAGTGACTGGATGAGCAAATCTGTTCGTTCTTCTTTTTCACGGTTTTCACGTTCTAACCAAGCAGCACCTTGATAACCCATGACATGTGCGATTTCACGACCCATGTAGACTTTGCCAGTGCCCTCGGCGGTAGGTGGGAATTGTTGGTAGAGATTGGTATCAGCCCATGAAGCGCTGATATTGAGTATCAGTAAAAGCCAAGTAAAAGCGTTAATTAAAAACATGACGTTATCTTGATTTCAAAAATGTAATCATATGAGTTCTGATTACAAAGAAAATTCAGCTTGATAGATTGCATGTCGGGGGTAGCCCGACAGCTAGTTACTTTCTTTTAACTGCCTGAAAAGAAAGTAACCCAAGAAAACGGCACCCCACATCTCAACCGCAAGGGTCGTCCCCAACCTCGCTAAGTGCTATAGCACTAAGTCGGTTGAGACGCCCTAACGGCTTCCTTGCGTTGCTCAACAAAATAAGCGGCTGCGCAACTCAACCTAGTGGCTTGCAAACGCCACAAGCCACTGCGGGATTCAAACAAGTGCTCGCCTTCTTCTTATTTTATTTCCGCTATTGGTTGCGGCCGCTTCGCTTAACCTAAAGGTTAGCCTACACCGCAACAGACTGCTTGTGCAGTCTTAGTTGTCAGGGTGATGTAAGGGGTTGAAAGCACCAGCATATAAACCTAATCTGACGTGCTCATATGGTTTGCTTTTAAAAACCCCTTTGCCGCGCCTGAGGCTTGAGCGGCAGATGCAAGGTGACGAGGACTGTCTGAGCGCTGAAAGCGTGAGTTCCGCAGTCACCACGCAGATGCGGCGCTAAGACCGAAGGATAAAGCGGCGGTGGGGTAGCCTTTTCTTTCCCCTATTTCTTTTGGCTAAGCAAAAGAAATAGGGTCGCAAGTCGCGCGAGAGCGACAATGGTTGCATCACCGTTATCTATTGGTTAGTATGCAGGAACCAAAATTTAACCAAATGAATTTAAACAGTTTTTAATGAAAAACATTATCAATCAAAATATTAATACAGGGACCCATGGGTCTCTTTATTAACTGTTATATGGTAATCCTGGATGCGTGAAAATCTGCGTGACATTGGTGAAAATCAATGGTGGATATATGGGCCAAGTGAAGAAGATTTCCTGTTTACTATGAATCTGGTAAAGGACTTTATTTCCGCGAACCAAGCCAAGCTCCAAAAGGAACTTGATAGTCTTTATGAGAGGTCTGATATAGATGAGCAAAGTGCATGTGAGGTACATGACGATTTGACCCATTACGCATGGATTAATGAACAGTATCTCTGGCAGTTCTGTCTTTGGCGCCTGCAGGGGATATTCGAATCGATTGTCATCTCTCGAATTGCGCCTCGCCAACCAGAAAAGCCTTTGTTTGGCATGAGGTCAAAGATCAACTTTATGAAAGGTATTGGGTTTGAGTTGACCCAGGAAGAAGAAGATGAACTTCTTGCATGGGCAGATCTTAGGAATGCCCTGTCCCACGCCCCCCCCCGAACAATACAGTCCTGGGCCGTTGAGAGAAGATGATGTGCATGAGTATGCAGAGTTCCTGCGAGGGATTTGTGAAAAGTTGCGAGCACAATCAGATTCCTTATAACACAGCGCTACAGCCGACATCACCGATAAAAAGGCGACCCCATCCCTTTACTCGCCTCTGCCACCACATCCCCATCAAACAACTTAACACTTAAATTGCCATTAATTTGGCTAGCAAATGGCACCAATAAACCATCGATATAGGCTTGGGCGTTTTCTTTTGAATCAAACTCATAAAACCCGCCCACGCTGTGCGTGTTGATGCCGCTTAACCACGTTTTGGACTTTAACCCCGCAAAGGTTTGCATTTGCGGGTTGATGCTTGCCCAGTCGATCTCAGTAAACGGGATGGACACTTGATATTCGGCGTAGAGGAAAATTTTAGCCATGTTGCGCCAGCCCCACTTCCACCAAATTATCACTAAACGTCGTCGAGTGCCCCATATCCCCAAACTCCGCCGCGCTAATACAATTCACTGTGCCTTTATTCAACTGTCTCCAATAGCCTAAGGTCGCCACTACAATCCCTGGGTTCACATCTTTGGTAATGCGGGCATCTGCCTCAAACGCACCACGGTCGTTAAACACTTTCACTTTCACGCCCTCTTGAATGCCACGTATTGCCGCATCTGCTGGGTGAATCATCACAAACTGCTCGCCTTGTCCTTTGATTTTTTCAGTGACGTTGGCATAGCAACTGTTTAAAAAGCCATGGCTCTTAGGCGAGATAATATTGAGTGGATATTTTTTAGCCAGTGCTGGATTGCTTTCTACGCTCTCACGATTGGCCACAAAATCGGGCAATGGGTCTAAGTCCTCACCCGGTTGAAAGCCCTCGTACATTTGACGGAACGGCCCTGCCACAAAGTTTTTAGCGCCTTCTACCATGAACATACATTTACCTGTTGGAGTGGGGAAGTTACCGTTTTTATGAGGCGCACGGTCATCTTTGGTGCCTACTTTAAGCTTGGCAAAGCCGTGCTCACGCATATAAGCCAAGTCATAACCGTCACAGGCTGGGGCATCCCATGCCACATAATGTTCCAGACATTCACTGTCTGACCATTTAAAGTTGTCTTCTTCAAAACCTAAACGTTTGGCTAGGCGACGGAAAATCTCATTATTGGGTAGCGCTTCGCCCGGCGGGTCGATACATTTAGCATTGTAGGTGAGGTACAAATGGCCCCAAGACAGAATCATGTCTTCCATCTCGGCACCCATGGCAGCAGGTAATACGATATCGGCATACGCAGCAGTATCACTAATAAAGTGCTCAGCCACTACAGTAAATAGGTCTTCGCGCTCTAAGCCTTTGACAATTTTATCGGTCTCGGGCGATTGCGTGACTGGGTTTGTGTTCCACACCATTAGCGATTTAATCGGGGTGTTCAGTTTAATCTCACCCAGCAATACGCGCCCTAATTGCAGAATATTAGCCACTTGCGTGCCTTCTGGAATGAGGTCTGGGCGTGAAATCACATCAAAACGGTAAGGATGCTCCCACACTGGAAACTGCAAAATACCCCCGCCTACATGGCGCCATGCGCCAATCAAAGCTGGCAAACAAGTCACTGCACGAATAGCCTGGCTACCGCCGTAATTACGCTCTAACGCCACGCCAATACGAATAGCCGCTGGCCCTGTGGTGGCATATTCACGCGCAAATTTGCGGATATCTTCAGCCTCGATGCCTGTGATTTTTTCCGCCCATTCTGGGGTGCGTGTTTTGGCACGTGCTGCCAATTCTTTGTAACCTACGGTGTAGTTGTCTATGTAGTCTTGGTCTTGCAAACCCTCTTCAATAATCACATGCATCATGGCCATCGCCAGCGCACCATCGGTGCCTGGTTTGGGGGCAATATGCCAATCGGCTTCTTTAGCTGTTTTTGAAGCATAAGAATCCACCACTACGACTTTGGTACCTTTTTTCTGCGCCTCTTTAATAATGTGCCAATGGTGCAAATTGGTAGAGACTGAATTAGATGCCCATACCACAATGTATTTAGAATGAATAAAGCTTTCTGGGTCCACACCCGCTGTAGGGCCAACGGTAAGTAACCAAGCAGTGCAAGAGCCTTCGCCACAGAAAGTACGCTCGCACACTGTGGCACCCATGCGGTTAAAAAATGCATCGCCGCCGTTAAGGCCGTGCACCAAACCTTGGTTGCCCAAATAACTGGCAGGCATAATCGCTTGCGGGCCATCGGTGGCAATAATCTGTTGCCATTTATCTACAATGGTATCTAAGGCTTCATCCCAACTAATGCGCGTAAATTGTTTACTACCCTTAGGCCCAGTACGTTTCATGGGGTACAACAAACGATCTGGATGGTAATGGCGCTTTTCGTAATCTTTGAGTTTGACGCACAAACCGCCACGGGTCATCGGGTGCTCTTTATTGCCAGTGACCTTGAGCAATTTACCGTCTTGCACATGGTATTCCATGCTGCAAGTATCAGGACAATCATGTGGGCAACCCCCATGAAATGTGTGTACGCCACTATCCGTTGGTGCATTCATGCCAATCTCCTTTAACCGTTTATTGTCTTTTTCTCGTTGTAGAATGACTATATACCCACTTGTATACTCCTTGCAATTATTTTATTGCGTGTGAAAAAAGACGATTAAAATACGAATATGCAGAAGATATCCAACCAGCCTTTGGCACTACTCAATCAACTCACTCCAGAAGCTTTTTTGGCTGAATACTGGCAAAAAAAGCCGTTACTCATACGGCAAGCCATCCCACAATTTGAGGGCTTGCTAACACCAGATGAATTGGCTGGCTTAGCTTGTGAAGATGAAGTGCAATCTAGATTGGTGCAGTTTATAAAAGGTCAGTGGCAGGTAACACAGGGGCCAATGACTGAAAAAACATTTAAGCGCTTGCCTGAAAAAGATTGGACATTGCTGGTGCAAGGCGTGAACCACTTTTTACCAGAGGCCACTGATTTACTCTCGCAGTTTAGTTTTATTCCGCATGCGCGATTGGACGATTTAATGGTGAGCTATGCACCAGACGGCGGTGGTGTTGGTCCACACTTAGATAGCTATGATGTGTTCTTATTACAAGGTAGCGGCAAACGCCATTGGAAAATTAGCCAGCAAACCGATTTCACTCTGGTTGAAAATGCACCGCTACGTATCTTACAAAACTTTGAAACCGAGCAAGAGTGGGTACTGGAAGCAGGTGATATGCTCTACTTACCACCGCAAATCGCGCACTGGGGTGTGGCGGTGGGTGATGACTGCATGACCTACTCAATAGGGTTTCGTGCGCCCAAAACCCAAGAACTAGCACATGAGTTTTTGCATTATTTACAAGACCAATCGACCCTTACGGGTATCTATGCAGATGCAGACTTAACGCTACAGACTCACCCAGCAGAAATTAGCACAGCAATGGTAGAAAAAGTGTACCAGTCATTTAAAGCGATTACATGGGGTACCCAACATGTCGGTGATTTTTTAGGGCGTTATCTCACCGAGCCTAAACCACATATAGTGTTTGAACCACCTAAAAAAATGAGTCTGAAAATATTTGGCCAGCGCTTACAACAGCGGATTATTTATTTGGATTTGGCTTCGCAAATGCTATTTTGGCAAGATACGTTTTATTTGAATGGTGAAGCGCTAGCGGTGCCGAACACACTGACAACGGAGATGAAAATCTTAGCGGATACACGCCAATTGGATGGATCAAGCTTGGAGGCAGATCAATTAGGCACTCTGGCGGCATTATTACACCCACATTACTTAGCTGGTTACCTGATGTTGGAGGAAGCATGAGCAACGATGACACAAGCACAGCAGCGTTGATACCAAACACCATCATCCTTGGGGAACGGTTGTATGCGCAAGCCATTGAGTTGGTCATCCAGCAAGCACAACACACACTCCTCATGTTTGATCAGGATTTTTCGCGTGGTGATTATGCCAACGTATTGCGACACCAATCGTTGCATCAATTTTTAAGCCGTGATGCGCACACAGCGCTCACCATTGTCTTGCATCAAAGTGACTACCTGACAACGCATTGCCCACGATTGATGGAACTACTGACCACATATGGACACAAAATGACTGTGTACATCACCAATGACAGTGCCAAGGTTGCCAAAGACTGCTTTGTGATTGCCGATAACTTGCACTATGTGAAACGCATTCATATTGACCAAGCACGTTTTAAATATGCGCTGGATGATGCCGAAACCTGCGCCAGTTTACATATGCGTTTTGACGAACTACTTGAAGAGACATCGCATACTTTGTCTCCTACGCAATTAGGGCTGTAGCGAGGAGCTAACATAATGAAACGACTATTTGCGCTATTACTCATATTCAGCTTGCCTGCTTGGGCAGCGACAGAGTTAAGAATCTTCACGCTGCAACACCACTTTGCGCAAGATTTGTTTAGTGTGGTGTCGCCCTTGGTGGGAGAAGGCGGTACGGTCACTGGCATGAATAATCAATTGATAGTGCGCGCAACGCCATCTCAACTGATTGAAATTGAAGCAATCATCGCCGAGTTTGACAGACCCCGTGTCAATCGAAAAATTACTGTGCAATCGAACCGCAGCAACCAGTCTACATTCAACAATACAGAGGCATCTGGCAATGTGAACATAGGCAATGTAAGAATCGGCAATGTAAGAATGGGCAATGGCAATACTAGAGACAATCGAGCGCGCATTGATGTAACACGCCAAACCAACCAAAGCCAACAAAATAGCCAGCAATTTATTCAAGTGGTTGACGGTGAGCGTGCATTTATTCAAGTGGGCAACTTAGTGCCATTCACACAAGATTGGTTGCTTATCACACAGCGTTACACCCAATTAAACCGCACAACGGAATGGATGGAGATCACTACGGGCTTTGCGGTGAGGCCTCGCACCATTGGTAACACAGTAGAAATCGAAATCACCCCTCGCATCAGAAATTTAAATAGCCAGCAGTCTATCGACTTTGAAGAACTGACCACAGTGGTTAGAGCAAATTTGGGTGAATGGGTCAACATTGGTCAGACCATGCAGCAGCGTGATGAGATGAGTAGGAAGATTTTGGGGACACAATCTGGCACACAACAGGACCAAAGTAACCTTACAATTCGTGTGGATTAGTGCTTTTTGAGGTTTTGCCGCTAAATTGTTGCAATATAACGATATTTTTTTGATTTATTTATCATATTTGCAAATAAATCCAATTTCTTTTCAAATAATTTACTGCTACAATTTGCATACTCGGCAAGCTAGTCAAATAGCGTGCCGTACCCGATTAAACATTAGCCCATACTAAGGAAATAAAAATGACACGTTCTGCTCTATTAGCCGCATTATTAGCACTTGCTTTAACTGCTTGTGGCGAAAAACCTGCTGAAGAAGCGCCAGTTGAAGAAGCGCCAGCTGCTGAAGTTGCTCCAGAAGTTGCTCCAGAAGCTGCTCCAGTTGAAGAAGCTGCTCCAGTTGAAGCTGCACCTGCCGAAGCTGCTCCAGTTGAAGAAGCACCAGCCGAAGCTGCTCCAGCAAACTAATAGTTTTAACTTTTAGTTGAATAAAAAAGCCGACCCTAAGTCGGCTTTTTTTATACCATGTGACTAACATTCAATGGCTATCATTATGCTGGAG
The DNA here is from genome assembly GCA_030696695.1 of Methylophilus sp. Classification (GTDB taxonomy): domain Bacteria; phylum Pseudomonadota; class Gammaproteobacteria; order Burkholderiales; family Methylophilaceae; genus Methylophilus. The sequence continues at coordinate 539,241 of JAUYRP010000034.1, read as the reverse complement.
CGCAATACTGTATGTTATGTGTTCCTCTGCATTTACCCGCGGGTTTAAGTCTGCCCGATATTTGAGTCTAAATTGCCCGCCAATCAAACCCCAGCGTTTGTTCAGCAATACCTACCCAATCTTGGGTGCAATTTAAAACAGTACTTAACGCCAATTTTGCATGCACAGGTGTGTTGTTTTTTTCACTTAGATGCGCAGCAACGATATGCTTTAATTTCGAGTTGTCGAGCTTTGCTAATAGTTGCGCAGCACTTTGATTATCCAAATGCCCTAAGCGCCCGCCCACTCTATCCTTCAATGGTTTAGCATAAGGGCCTTTTTCCAGCATGGTGCGGTCATGATTGCATTCCAACACCAAAGCATCACACCCTGACAACACACGCTCTATGTGAGGAGTTGAACTACCGACATCAGTCAGCACGCCCAGTTTAGATTGACCATCGGTAAAGGTAAATTGCGTGGGTTCTCTGGCATCATGCGGCACTGGAAATGGAGAGACGCCTATCTCGTTCACATTAAAATCGGTGTGACTATCAATGAGTTCGATGCGGATTGTATGCGCATCTGGAATATAGCGTTCGCACATCTTGAACGTGCCGTAACTTAACCAAACAGGTATATCGTATTTTGCGGCTAGCTTGAATGCGCCACGTGCATGATCGTCGTGTTCGTGCGTGATCAAAATACCCGTTAACTGCTCAGGTGCAATGGATAATCGCGCTAGACGCACAACCATTTCACGCACACTGAACCCACAATCCAGCAATAAGCGGGACTGGCCTACCTCAACAAGTGTGGCATTTCCAGCACTCCCGCTTCCAAGCGATGCAAAGCGCATGGCGCAGATTTATTTCAATTGCTCATACAACAAAGAAATAATGCGATTAGCAGTGGTAGACGGATTGCGCTTACCTTCTGTATCTACCACGTTTATGCTTGAAGTGCCGTCTTCACGTTCACTGACTTTAATGCGGTATTGTTTAGCTGGATCGGTTTTTTCATCTTTACCTTTCCAAAATTTCATTTTTTCTGCCAACGATTTGTCATCTTTAGGTTTTGGATTGTTTTTATCCTCGTCATCATCGCCCCAGAATTTCAGGGTTTCTAATAACCCTTTCTTTTTCTTGGGGGTATCGTCAATATCGACATCGGCGTAGCGCACAAAGAATATGCCTTGTGAACGGTCTTTATCTTCAGTGACAAAGCCCACGCGATCTAATGCCAAGCCCACACGGCGCCATCCACGGTCAAATGAGTCGTTGATATTGAGCGTGACGCTTCTGTCGGATTCTTTGACGACTGTTGCGCGTTTTGGACTCTCTGGATTAGCAGCAATTTGGTCCGCCTGTTTTTCAGCCACTCCCAATTTAACCATTAAGCGACGCAGTAACTCTACGTCTAAATCACTATCGTACTGTTCTGACGCGTTAGGCTTTTTTTCTGCCGAATCCAATCGATAACCGGTATCAATTTTACCTAGCTGCGTGTTGACAATATTCTTGCCATCATCGGGCGCACCTGCCACCTTACGATGTGTCATGTAAATTTCCGTTGTGCCCTCTTGCTCGCCGCGTTCTAAACGTGTTCTAAATTTACGACGATCTGCCAAGCCTGACAATTTATCCAACCAAGCATCAAATTTTTCACCCACGTTTCGACCGTCTTCTTTTAGCTTAATCGCATCTGCTTGTACCCACTCAGTTTCCATCACACCTGTTTCTGCATTCTCCACGCGTACAGCAAAGCCTTGATCCAACCAAAACTCACGAATAACCGGCCAGATTTTTTCTGCAGGGGCTTTCACTAATAACCAACGTTGTGCGCCTGCTTTTTCCATACGCACACCATCAGAACTGGGCAATACTTGCTCTACGCCTACTTCTTGCCCTTCTTGCTCTTGACTGTATCCAGAGTAAGTCGCACTGCCAGGCACAGCGTAAGCGTCACTGGTTCTCATCACGGTCAAATCCGGTGGCACTTCTAGCGGTTTAGAGCGGCCAGCACCCTTGTAATCAGAGGTTTTGTCAATAAAAGGGATTGAATCACAAGCAGTGATTACACTTGCAAACAGGCAGATGCCAATTGCTTTTAATAGGAACTGTTGATTCATTGTTTCACCATTCTCATCGTTGATTCATAGGTTTAAATTACGGTCGTTTAAGTGCTTTACACAATACCCGCTTGTGTCATCGCCTGACGCAGCACTGCATGATATTGTTGTGACAAATGCACCATAGGTAAACGAATACCGGATTGGATATACCCCATTTGTTCTAGCACCCATTTCACTGGGATGGGGTTTGCTTCTACGAATAATTTTTGATGCAAACCAAATAGTTTCGCGTTAATTGCACGCGCTGCCGACACTTCGCCAGCCAACGCTTTCACGCACATCTCGTGCATCAATTTGGGTGCTACGTTCGCGGTCACCGAAATCACACCATGCCCACCCAATAGCAAAAGCGACAGGCTAGTGGCATCGTCTCCACTATACACCGCAAAATCAGCAGGTACTTTTAGCAGCAAATCTGTCCCACGTTCAATACCACCCGTAGCATCTTTGATCCCCACAACATTGGGAATGGCTGACAATCTAAGCACTGTATCGTTGTGAATATCACAACCAGTGCGGCCAGGCACATTATATAAAATCTGTGGAATATCGACTGCGTGTGCTACCGCAGAAAAATGCTGGAACAAACCTTCTTGTGTAGGCTTGTTATAGTAAGGCGCGACCAATAAGCAGGCATCGGCCCCTAACTCTTTGGCTTTGCGCGTGAGTGCAATTGCTTCGCTGGTTGAGTTTGCGCCTGTGCCAGCAATGACTGGAATACGTTTTGCAACATGCTCTACGGTTGTTTTAATGAGCAGACAATGCTCTTCAACGTCTACTGTAGGTGATTCGCCCGTGGTGCCGACAATCACAATGCCATCCGTACCCGCTTCGACATGGAAATCAATGAGCTTTTTCAGTGCTGTTAGATCTAAACTACCGTCTTCATGCATGGGTGTCACGATTGCAACTAAACTACCTGTAAACATATCTCAACCAGTTGTTCGAAAAAATATTGATATTTTAACCGAATATACCTAATTAAGCTAAAAGCTTTACAGCCGTAAAGTAATCATGCCGTGGTTATAATATTTGCTTATACCAATATAGAAACATATTCTTTTGAAATCTTTTTAAAGTCTATTACATTGCTATTCTGAGACTGTCTGCTATAGCCTGCACTGCCCGACTAAGCGTTGATTGCAGCAACAAAATAGCATGCAAACAGGTATAATTTAACATTCAGCCTTTTATCACAATACGGTTATCACAACATGTCAGAAAGCTACATTTTAATTTTAATCAGCACAGTGTTAGTCAATAACATTGTATTGGTTAAAATTTTGGGACTTTGCCCGTTTATGGGCGTCTCAAAAAAGCTAGAAGCTTCTATGGGTATGGCAGCTGCAACTGCCTTTGTGCTGACCTTGGGCTCAATGACCAGTTGGGCCATTAACCATTATTTATTAGAACCAAACCATGTAGAGTATTTGCGTACGCTGTCGTTCATCGTGGTGATTGCCGGCGTTGTGCAGTTGACAGAAATGATCATGGAAAAAAGTTTTCCGTTGCTCTACCAAATGCTGGGTATTTTCTTACCGCTGATTACTACCAATTGCGCTGTACTTGGCATTCCACTACTCAATGCGCAATCTGGCCATAACTTTATTCAGTCTGGTATTTATGGATTTGGTGGCGCGCTAGGATTTTCAATGGTATTGATTTTATTTGCCTCTATGCGTGAGCGCATGGAAGCTGCAGATGTGCCCGCTCCGTTCAAAGGCTCTGCCATTGCCATGGTGACCGCAGCATTAATGAGTCTGGCATTTATGGGCTTTGCTGGGTTAGATAGGTACTAAGCATATGCTGATTGCACTTTATATCATGCTTGGTCTTGCCCTCGCCTTGGGTGTGTTGCTGGGTTATTCTGCGCTGAAATTTAAGGTGGAAGGTGACCCGCTCATTGCGCGGATTGATGCTATTTTGCCACAGACCCAGTGCGGGCAGTGCGGCTACCCAGGTTGCAAACCTTATGCCACTGCCATCGCAAAAGGGGAAGCCGATATTAATCAATGTCCGCCGGGTGGAGATGCTGGCGTGCATGCGCTGGCCGATTTACTCGGTGTTGAATATAAACCACTCAACGCAGAACATGGCGAGCCAAAACCAAAATCGGTGGCTTTCATTGATGAAAACACCTGTATTGGGTGCACCCTGTGTATTCAAGCCTGCCCTGTCGATGCGATTTTGGGCGCGGCCAAGCACATGCACACCATTATCAGCAGTGAGTGTACCGGCTGTGAACTTTGCTTGGCGCCTTGTCCTGTGGATTGTATTACCATGGAGCCAATTGCAGAAACGCCAGACAATTGGAAGTGGAAATATCCCACGATACCTATCAAACCTATAGCACTAGAAAGATAGTCACACATCGCATGAATGCACTTGTGAGTTTGGGAAAAATATTTAAGTTTAACGGTGGGGTTCACCCACCCGAAAACAAAGCGCAATCGACGCAACTGCCGATTGCCAAATTAAGCCTGCCTGCCAGTTTGGTTTTGCCGCTGAGACAGCATGTCGGCAATATCCCAAAGGTCAAAGTCAGCGTGGGTGACCACGTATTGAAAGGCCAATTGCTAGCTGAAGCAGAAGGTATGGTGTCTGCTGCTATTCATGCCCCTACTTCGGGCACCATTACGGCAATTGCAGAGGCCATTATTCCACACCCTTCTGGCTTGCCTGATCATTGCATCACCTTGCAACCAGACGGTTTAGATACTTGGATAGACCACCATGGCATTGATTGGCGCAATACAGACAAAAGAACATTGGTCAACAGCTTGCGTTTGTCTGGCATTGTGGGCTTGGGAGGCGCAACTTTCCCCACGCACGTGAAACTGAATGCCGACGGTAGGTCTGGTGTACATACGCTGGTGATTAACGCAGCAGAATGCGAGCCTTACATCACGTGTGACGACATGTTGATGCGTGAGCGTGCGACGGAGATTGTGCAAGGCATTGCCATTGCGCAGCATTTACTTGGCGCAACTCAAGTATTGATTGGAATTGAAGATAACAAACCAGAAGCTATTGCAGCAATGCAACAGGCCATTGCCAATTCCACCATGCAAGTAGTGGTAGTACCTACGCTGTATCCGAGTGGTGATGCACGCCGCTTGGTACATTTACTCTTGGGCGAAGAAATCCCCTACAACAAGCGCGCAACAGAAGTGGGTATTCAAGTCTTTAATGTGGCAACCGTATTAGCGTTGCATCGCTTTTTTGATATTGGCGAGCCCTCTATCAGTCGTATTGTTTCAATGACTGGCAATGTAAGCCAACCGCGAAATTTTGAGGTGTTATTTGGCACACCACTTATGCATTTAGTCGATGCTGCTGGCGGTGCCAAGCCAGATACTACGCACTTTATTATGGGCGGGCCCATGATGGGCTTTAACTTGCCTGAGGCTAATGTGCCCATCACCAAAGCGGCCAATTGCATTATTGCGGCATCACCCAATCTGTTTGCACCACCGCCACCAGCCATGCCGTGCATACGTTGCGCCCGTTGTGCAGATGCCTGCCCAGTAAGCTTGCAACCGCAAGAGCTATACTGGTTTGCAAAATCAGATAACTTTGAAAAAGCGCGTGATTACAAACTGTTTGATTGCATTGAGTGTGGCGCATGCTCTTATGTGTGTCCAAGCGATATTCCATTGGTGCAATATTACCGCTATGCAAAAAGTGAAATCATTGCTGCAGACAAAGCAAAAGAAGCGGCTGACTTAGCACGGGAGCGCAACGAAGCAAGACTTGCACGTATTGAGCGTGAAAAATTGGAACGCGCGCAAAAACATGCAGAGCGTGCGCAAGCGGCTAAAACAGATGCGAATAAAGATTTAAATACTGGCAATCAGCAAGCGGTCCGTTCAGAAACATCTGAAGCAACCCAAGCGACGCCAGCAGATGCTAACGATGCTAAAAAAGTAGCGATTGCCGCAGCCATTGAGCGTGCCAAAGCACAAAAACTAAATAGTACAGCCGAGCTGAAATCTGATGTGGCTAAGCCAGCTCAAGCTTCTACAGAAAGCCAAACTGATGCGAGTGCAGACGAAGCCAAAAAAGCGGCAATTGCGGCTGCCATTGCACGTGCTAAGGCTCAAAAAGCGGCTGCATTACAATCAGGCGTTGCTCCAAAAAATGTAGAAGCCGCCAGCACTAGCGTGCAACAAGAAATTGCCGAGATTGATGCGAGAAGACAAGCGGTAGGTATCACGCCCGTTGAGCAACCTCCGCAAGCGCAGGCCGACAAACAAGCCGCAATTGCTGCAGCGATTGCCAGAGCAAAAGCGCAGAAAGCAGCAGCAGAAGCTGCAAAAGCAGCTGAAACATCAGAGAAAAAGGACTAACTTGATACGCTCGCCATACATTTCAGATGCACCTAGCGTCAGCACCATCATGGGCAAGGTGCTACTTGCGCTCGTACCAGCGATTGCCGTGTATGTGTGGATGTATGGTGGTGGCATTTTGATTACATTGACGCTTGCCACGCTCACTGCTTTGCTCACTGAGGCGCTGATGTTACAGCTGAGAGATCGGCCAGTGAAACCATTTCTCTCAGATTACAGCGCAGTGATTACTGCATGGTTATTGGCATTGGCGATTCCTCCATTAACCCCTTGGTGGCTGATTGTGCTGGGGACAGCATTCGCGATTATTTTCGCCAAACAGCTCTACGGTGGATTGGGTTATAACCCGTTTAATCCAGCCATGGTGGGCTATGCCGTATTGTTGATTTCTTTTCCAGTACTCATGACTAAATGGCCAGCAGCGCTGCAATTAGCGCAAACGCCGCTCAGCTTTAGCGAGCAATGGCAGTTTATTTTCAGCGGCCAATTGCCACAAGGCGTATTAATAGATGCTGTAACCTCTGCCACACCATTAGACTATTTAAAAACACAACTCAAACTAGAACAGGACATTTCAGTCATACAGAGTGCGCCATTATTTGGCACGCTGGGCGGCAAAGGCAGTGAATACGTCGCCGTGGCTTACTTGTTGGGCGGCTTATATTTGTGGCAACAAAAAATTATAAGCTGGCACTTACCTACAGCATTTTTGGGAGTATTGGCCTTATTTTCTGCAGCATTTTGGTTAGCGGACGCTGCACATTACGCATCACCTGTTTTTCATTTGTTTAGTGGCGCCAGCATGCTTTGCGCGTTTTTTATCATCACAGATCCAGTCAGTGGCCCTACCACTCCACGCGGCAAGCTTTACTTTGCGGGCGGTGTCGCCATCATTACCTACCTGATTCGTGTGTATGGCGGGTATCCTGATGGTGTAGCATTTGCTGTGATCTTTATGAATATTTGCGTACCGCTAATTGATATTTACACACAGCCCCGTGTGTTTGGACATGAGAAATAAGCATGCCAGAAACCATCATCCGCCACGCTAGCAAAACCGCTATTACCTTAATGGCGTTTGCTATCGTCTTTACCACGTTGATGGCTTATGTGTTCAATGTCACCAAAGCGCCGATTGAACAAAGTGAAGCGGCTGCGCGTATGAGCTTGTTCCGGCAAATCATGCCTGAGCATATGCATGACAATGATTTACTAATAGATACCGTCGACATTCCGCCTAACCCTCTATTAGGCACTACTCAAAACACGGTGGCCAATATTGCGCGTATACAGGGTCAACCAACGGCCATTATTTTGGAGGCAATTGCGCATGATGGTTATAGCGGCGACATCAAGTTGCTATTGGCGATTCAAGCAGATGGTGTTGTGAGTGGCGTTCGCGTGATTACCCATAAAGAGACGCCTGGCTTGGGTGACTATATTGATATTGCAAAAAACAATTGGATTAAACTTTTTGATGGGCAATCACTCCACACTTATAGTGAGGCTGATTGGCGCGTAAAGAAAGATGGCGGTAAATTTGACTACATGGCAGGTGCAACCATTACACCACGTGCTGTGGTGAGCGCAGTGCACAAAGCCTTACAATATGTAGTGCAAAATAAACAGGTATTATTTACTGCGCAAGTGAATCAGCAACCAAGTGCGCAAGCGGAGAAAAAATGAGTCAGTTCACTGAAATTGCCCATAACGGATTGTGGAAACAGAACCCAGGCGTCGTACAATTACTTGGATTATGCCCTACGTTGGCCGTGACTACCACCGTTGTGAATGGTGTGAGCCTTGGCCTAGCTACTGCGTTGGTGATGGCTGCCTCCAATGGTGCGGTGTCGCCTGTACGTAAATTTGTCCCCGATGAAATTCGCGTACCTGTGTTTATTTTAGTGATTGCTGCGCTTGTGACCATGATTGATTTAGCCATTCATGGATTTGCAGAGCCCTTACATAAAGTGCTTGGTATATTTATTCCGTTGATTGTGGTGAATTGTATTGTACTGGCGCGCGTGGAATCATTTGCCGCAAAAAATGCACCAGCGCCTGCTATATGGGATGGTTTTATGATGGGTATTGGATTAACTGTTGTGCTAGCTTTCCTTGGTGGGATTCGCGAATTAGTGGGCAAGGGCACATTATTTTCAGGGTTAGACTTAGCGCTTGGTCCACAATTCAAAACCTATATTTTGACTGTGATTCCTGATTATCAGGGCTTTTTACTGGCGATATTGCCACCGGGTGCGTTTTTAGGGCTCGCTGGTCTCATCGCGTTGCGTAACTGGGCGGAAATACGCAAAACCAAGCCGAACGTTGCGGCCACTGGCGCTTTAAAACCTAGTCACTAATGTACAAGGTAGTGGCTGATGAACGCTGAAAAAAGAGCCGCTATCTTCAATCGCCTACGCATTGCGATTCCCAATCCAAGCACTGAGCTTGAGTATCAATCCACCTTTGAATTGTTGATAGCGGTAATTCTCTCTGCACAGGCCACCGATAAAAGCGTGAACATTGCCACGCGTAAATTGTTTGCTGTTGCCAACACGCCTGAGAAAATTGCAGCGCTTGATGTGGAAGGCCTCGAGCCATATATCAAAACTATTGGTTTGTATCATGCCAAAGCCAAAAATGTGGTGGCTTGCTGCAAGCAATTGATCGACTTGCATGCGGGCGAGGTACCGAATACGCGTGAGGCACTCGAAGCTTTACCGGGTGTAGGCAGAAAAACCGCCAATGTTATTCTGAATACTGCATTTGGTCAGCCTACCATAGCTGTCGATACGCATTTGTTTCGCTTGGGCAATCGTACCAAATTAGCCACGGGCAAGAATGTGCAACAAGTGGAGCAGAAATATCTGAAAACCATCCCCAAGGCGTTTCTACAAGATGCACATCACTTACTCATTTTGCATGGCCGCTACACTTGCACTGCGCGTAATCCGAAATGTGGCGAATGCTGTATTGTCGATTTGTGTGAATACCGCGGCAAAGTGATTCCAACCCCTCATTTAATGGCAGGAGATGCAATCACCAACATGACTGGTAATCTAAACACTAACTCTAAAGAATCTACCACATGAGCACTGCTAGCCAATTACATGTTGCTACTGGTTTGGCAAAAGGACTCCAAGCCAGCCCAGATTTAGCAGCGGAGGCAGTCAATCGCGCACTCGAAAAAGCAGGCATACCATCAGCGCAATGCGTGTTGTTATATTTCACCTCTGAATTTGCCCAAGCGCCACAAGCAGCGATTCGTGCTGCATCTAAAGCAGCCAATTGCACACAAGTGATTGGATGCTCAGCCATAGGTATTTTTACAGAAGAAGATTGGGTATTAGATGGTGCAGCAGTTGCGGCACTGGTGTTGTCCGTAGACATTTTTTCCAGCCTGCCAAATCATGTTAATAAGAGTGAACACTTGCTTACCTTAGCAGCGCCTAGCGCCGTCAATGCGAGTTGGCTAACCAGCCAACAACTAAGGTTTGGCGCAATCTCGGGGGATGCAACTGGACATGGCGCGTTCTCTGTATGGCAAGATGGCAAAGGTGTCTCGCAAGGCTATTGCGCTTTAGGTATACAGCATACTCAACTTGTAGTGGCTGCCAGCCATGGTCTCAAGTGGCTTTCCAGTGCAAGAAAAGTCACAGCTAGCAAAACCTTTGATTTGCAATCTGTGGCTAACGTGGCCGCACTTCAAAGTCTTCAGACCGCTTGCCAGTCATTGAATGCACCGCCAGACGATCTGCCTTTGCATCTGATGAGTATTGCTTATGCAGCCTCCACAAAAGCGATGGAGAGCGGTCAATTCCAACTCGCCAGTATTATCATTGCTAACGATGTGCATCAGAGTTTAACGTTGTCCCATGAAATCCCAGAGGGTTATTGGATGCGCTGGGCTATCCGTGATGCAGCAAGCGCCCAAAGCGACTTAAGCTACACAGCACAATCATTGTCGAATCAATTAGCCCACGGCCCCGCATTTGCTTGTATGTTTTCTTGCTTAGCGCGCGGACCATATTACTATGGCGGCAATGATGAGGATTTGAGTCTACTCAAATCACAGTTCCCTGATATGCCAATTATCGGTTTTTATGGCAATGGTCAAATCGCACCTATCATGGGTAAAAATACATTACTGCAACATTCGATAGTGTTGGCGTTGTTTGGTCAAACCAAGGAATCTCATGAGTTTGTTTAACCCTAGCCGCGATGAAGTGCGTGCCTTTTTCTTTGACGCATGGGCAAAATTTAATGCAAAGCACACACTGACTGATTTGGAAAAGTTAGGCGTATCGATTATGCATATGCATCCTGAATACCACGCCATCTTGAACGACCCCGAACGCTATCAACACCAGGCGTACTATCCCGAAATGGGCGAAACCAACCCATTTTTACACATGAGTTTACATCTCTCTATCTTAGAACAATTAAGCATCAATCAACCTATCGGTATCACGAACATTTACGCACAATTGAAAGCGAAATACCAAAATGAGCACGATGCACAACATGACTTATTGGAATGTTTAGCCGAAACGATTTGGCTGGCACAACGTAATCAAACACCGTTAGATGCTGCGCATTACTTAACACTGATGCAACAAAAAGTAGGCAGTATTGCGTAATCGTAATGAACATGATTGAATGCTTGCCATGCAAACTCCAAATATACATGATTGGTTAACCGAGCACAGTGATTATCTTTACCGCTTTGCGCTCGCTCGATTACGCGACGTGCATCTAGCCGAAGATGTGGTCCAAGAGACATTTATCGCCGCCATCAAAAGCCCAAGTTTTGCGGAGCAATCCGCCCCTCGCACCTGGCTCACAGGTATCCTCAAACATAAAATTATTGATGTGATGCGCAAAAATATACGCGAAGTGGCAGCTAGCGATTTAGTGCAAGATGCAGACGCCAATATGGATGAATTCTTTGATGAGAAAGGCCATTGGTCTGATAAGCCGTTGGCTTGGGATATACCTCACGATGCGCTTGAGCAAAAGCAGTTTTTGGGGATTTTGCAACAATGCATGGAAAAACTACCCACAAAATTAGCCACCTTATTTTTAATGCGTGATATCCATGAAACAGATAATGAAGAAATTTGTAAGGAACTGAACATTACTGCGACCAATGCTTGGGTGATGTTATACAGAGCCCGGATGGGCATCAGAAAGTGTTTAGAAATGCATTGGTTACAAACTTAATCAAGAGAAATAAGAAAGGTGAACATGTTAAATTGTAAACAAACTAGCCAGCTTGTTTCTCAGTCGCTAGACCGTCGTCTTACTTTGCAGGAACGTTTTGCAATGCGATTGCATCTATGGTTATGTAAGTACTGCAAACGTTTTAGTCAGCAACTGCTGGCTCTGCGGTCAGGAATGCAACGTATGACTAAGCTGATTGAAGAAGACACACAACTGCACATGCCATCTGAATCAAAAGCACGTATCGCAAAATCGTTAGAATCAGAAATGAAATAACGTGTAGCGACTTTCACGCAAGCACAATTTAAACTTAATAGAAAAGGAAATGAATCATGAAATCAAATACATCTTTAGTATTAGCTGCTGGTGCAATCGCATTGAGCATGAGTGCCGTCAATCTGCAAGCAGGTGAGAATCCATTTGCAATTAAATCGCTGTCTAGCGGCTACCAAGTAGCTGACCATCATGAAAAGGGTACTGATGGTAAATGCGGCGAAGGTAAATGTGGCGCCGAAATGAAAGACAAAGAAGGCAAATGCGGTGACAAAATGAAAGACGGAAAATGTGGTCATGGTGATAAAGCTAAAGAAGGTAAATGTGGCGAGGGCAAGTGTGGCGCCGAAATGAAAAAAGACAAATAATCATATTTGCTGATTGAGCATATGCCAATATCGGCAGTCAGTTCTCCTATACAAGGTGCTGGATTGGGGTTAAAGCGTGAGCTGATTCCTCAAATTCAGCATCTGTACCAAGACCCTAGTATTGCCAATATTCAGTTTGTAGAAATTGCGCCAGAGAACTGGTTAGGTGCTGGCGGCAAAGCGCTGCATGATTTAGCTTGGTTTGCGGAGCGTTATCCAATTGCTTGCCATGGTTTATGTTTATCATTGGGCGGGCCAGACCCCCTGAACACCACATTTCTTAAACAAGTAAAATCTTTTTTATCTGCGTACAAAATACCGTTGTATACCGAGCACTTAAGTTATTGTAGCGACACCTATCATGGTGAAGGTGGCTACCTATATGATTTATTACCTATTCCGTTTACAGAAGAAGCTGTGCACTATGTCGCCAAGCGTATCCGCCAAACACAAGATATTCTAGGCCAACGTATTGCTGTTGAAAACGCCTCTTTTTATGCAGCTTGTCCAATATCGAGTATGGATGAGATCACTTTTTTAAAAGCGGTGCTCGAAGAGGCTGATTGCTGGTTGCATTTGGACATTAATAACATCTATGTCAACAGCGTCAATTTTGGGTTTGATGCACACACCTTTTTGAGGCAAATTCCTGGCGAGCGTATTGTGTATGGCCACATTGCTGGACACTTCCAGCAAAGCCCAGATTTATTGATTGATACCCATGGCAAAGACGTCATCGACCCGGTATGGAAACTTTTGGATAGCGCGTATGCGTTATTTGGTACTTTCCCTACCTTACTAGAGCGTGACAGCAACATTCCGCCACTTACCAGCTTAATCGCTGAGGTGAATCGAATTGCGTACTATCAAGCGCAGTATGGTCATCAGGGGTTTAGTCAACCAACACTGCCCACTGCATTGGCAGCCGTGTCATGACCGATGTGTTACCAGATTTCCAGCAATATCAAATGGCGTTTACCGCGCACATCCGTAATCCAGCATTACATGGCAAACCTGCCAATGTCCCAGAAAAAAGAATGGCTGTGTATCGTGATGCCATTTTCAACAACTTTTTAACGACTGTTTCTGCCTGTTTTCCAGTGTGTCAGCAAGTGTTAGGCGCGCGTGGTTGGAAAACACTAGTGCGTCGTTTTGTGGCTGAATATGCGGCTAAAACGCCTATTTTTAAAGATATTCCATTCGAGTTCGTCCAGTTTTTGGGAAGGCTTGAAGATATACCCGTCTACTTAACCGAGCTTGCACATTATGAATGGGTAGAGTTAGAAGTTACCCACCAACTGACGCAAACGCAGCCATGTATCGCAGTACCTGATTTTTTAAATGAAGTACCGCAATTTTCTGCACACCAATTATTGGCTTACGCCTACCCAGTGCATCAAATTTCTAAAAAAAATATCCCACGAGAGAAAACCACCACCTACTTACTGGTGTATCGCAACGCCGCATTCAGTGTGAAATTTATAGCACTCAATCCTGTCACTTATCGCCTGTTAAGCTTATTGAAGGCACAACCATTGCCGGGGCGGCAGGCGCTTAAGTTGCTGGCAACAGAATTAGGTCAAAGTGATCCCACAGCCATCCTACAGTTTGGTCATGAAATTTTATTGGACTTAGCAAGACAAGAGGTATTTATGGGTACATCAAAAATGGTCTAAAACATAAACATATACAATAAAAAACCCAGCATGCGCTGGGTTTTTTATTGTATTTAATACGGCTGTACTGAGTATTAGTCTCCAAAGACGGATGTCTCCCGTTCAGAGGCTTGCGCAAGAATGGCTTGTTTACTCGTATCATCCATATCCCACCAATTGCGAATTTCTTCAATGGTGCGAAAGCATCCCATACATAAACCACTCAAGTCATCCATGCTACACACGCCTATGCATGGGGAGGCGATTGTTTGTTCTGTCATACTAAACCTTGAAATCAAATGTCATTAAACTGAATTGCCTGTGATTGATTAGCTCAACACACCATGACAATTTTTATATTTTTTTCCTGAGCCACACGGACATGGATCATTTCGTCCAACTTTTGCACCTTCACGCACGACAGGTTGGCCACTGGCCAATTGCGTTTCTTCATCAGCACTTGGGTTGGCAAGCGCTTCATCATAATCCGCATGCTGATATTGTACGTTTTCAACTGGGGCCGCAGGCTCTACAGCTTCTACATCGGCTTGTGTACGCACCTGTACCAACATCGTAATGCGCGTGACTTCACTTTTCACTGTATTGAGTAAACCCTCAAACAACTGGAAAGCCTCGCGCTTGTATTCTTGCTTAGGATTTTTTTGCGCATAAGAACGTAAATGAATACCTTGGCGCAAATGATCTAAAGCAGCCAAGTGCTCACGCCAATGATTATCCAAACTCTGCAACATCACGGAACGCTCGAAATTACGGATATTATCCGGTCCTGCTAAGGTTTCTTTTTCTACATAAGCTTGATCAGCGGCCTCAAAAATACGTTCACGCAAGGTCTCTTCATGTAAGTCCGGATTCTCTTCTAACCATTTCGAAATGGGTAACGCTAAACCAGTGTCTGCAAGCAAGTTGCTTTCTAGACTCGCGATATCCCACTGCTCTTCCACGCTACCGGGTGGAATATGCGTTTCAAATAGGCTGTTCAATACATCATGGCGCATGGCTTGTATTGTCGTACCCACATCTTGCGCTTCCAACAATTCGTTACGTTGCTCATAAATCACTTTGCGCTGGTCATTGGCCACATCGTCAAATTCCAACAACTGCTTACGAATGTCGAAGTTACGGCCTTCCACTTTACGTTGCGCATTTTCAATTGCGCGCGTCACCATGGAATGTTCAATCGCTTCACCTTCTGGCATATTCAATCTCGCCATGATCGCAGATACGCGCTCACCAGAGAAAATGCGTAACAACTGATCATCTAACGATAAGTAAAAACGACTGGAACCAGGGTCACCTTGACGGCCAGCACGACCACGCAATTGGTTATCCACACGGCGAGACTCATGGCGCTCTGTACCAATGATATGCAAACCACCTGATGCCAGCACAGCATCATGACGCTGCTGCCACTCGGCTCTTAATTGCGCTGCCTTGGTTTGCTTTTCTGCGTCACTTAAATTGGCATCTTCGTCAACCGCATGAATTTCCGCCTCTGGATTACCACCTAGCACAATATCGGTACCGCGACCTGCCATGTTGGTGGCAATGGTAATCACGCCTGGGCGACCTGCCTCAGCCACAATATGCGCTTCACGCTCATGTTGCTTAGCATTCAGCACTTGGTGCTCCAACTTAGCCTGCGTCAGTAGATTGGAGATGAGCTCAGAGTTTTCAATCGAGGTAGTACCTACCAATACTGGCTGCCCTTTGGCTTGGCACGCTTTGATGTCTTCAATCACCGCATTGTATTTTTCCATCGCAGTGCGATATACCTTGTCCATGGCATCTTTACGCTGCATGGGGCGATGTGTAGGTACCACTACAGTTTCTAAATTATAAATCTGGTTAAACTCGTAAGCTTCTGTATCTGCAGTGCCCGTCATACCGCTTAACTTGGTATACATGCGGAAGTAATTCTGGAAAGTAATTGAAGCTAAGGTTTGGTTTTCTTTTTGTATGGCCACACCTTCTTTAGCCTCAACCGCTTGATGCAATCCATCTGACCAACGACGGCCTGGCATCATACGGCCAGAAAACTCATCCACTATGATCACTTCATCATCACGTACTACATAATGTTGATCTTTATTGAAAAGGTTTTGCGCGCGCAGTGAGGCATACAAGTGATGTACCAAGGTGATATTTGCCGCCTCGTACAAACTCGAGCCTTCTGGCAATAAGCCAGAGCTAGTGAGGATTTGTTCAGCGTGCTCATGCCCTGCTTCACTCATGGTCACTGTTTGGGCTTTTTCATCCACCCAATAATCACCCTCACCCTCTTCTTCTGTTTGACGTGTGAGTTGTAAGGCAACTGCATTAATTTGATGGTACAAATCAATACTATGCTCAGCTTGACCTGAAATAATCAATGGCGTACGCGCTTCATCAATTAAAATAGAGTCTACTTCATCCACCAGCGCATAACTGAGTGCACGTTGCACACGTTCTTCGCGGCTAAACACCATATTGTCGCGTAAGTAGTCAAAACCAAATTCATTATTGGTGCCGTAAGTGATGTCAGCTGCATAGGCTTGCTGTTTTACATCATGTGGCATTTGCGATAAGTTAATGCCAACGCTCAAGCCTAGAAAATTGTAAAGCTTGCCCATCCATTCCGCATCGCGCTTAGCAAGGTAGTCATTGACGGTAACTACATGCACACCCTTACCAGTCAGTGCGTTTAGGTAAGTTGGCAACGTTGCCACTAGGGTTTTACCTTCACCTGTGCGCATTTCCGCAATCTTGCCAGCATTGAGCACCATACCGCCTATCAACTGCACATCGAAATGACGCATACCTAACGCACGGCGGCTCCCTTCTCTTACCACCGCAAAGGCTTCCGGCAATAATTGTTCTAGTGTCTCACCTTGCTGATAACGTTGCTTAAATTCCTCAGTCTTTGCACGCAATGCATCGTCTGATAAAACTTCGATAGCGGGTTCTAAGGCATTGATATCTTTGACGGCTTGGCTGTATTGCTTAATCAGCCTCTCATTACGACTACCGAAGAATTTTTTGAACAACGTGGATAACATGAAAGGGCACCAACTTTCCGCAAAAACGGAAACCTAAAAATAGTGTTAAATTAAAATATTGATATACAGATGGGGATTACATTTGTTAATTCAAATATATTGCTTTTCTTTTTATAGCGACTAATTTGCGATTACTAGCCTGCGTTTCCGCGTAAATATTGGCGTGGGTCTAATGGGTTCCCATTTAAGCGAATTTCGTAATGTAAATGTGGCCCTGTTGAACGTCCAGTATTGCCTACTAGTGCCACACGTTGACCTTTCGTCACGCGCTCACCTTTTTTTACTAGTATTTCTGACGCATGGGCATAACGCGTTTCTAGCCCAGAACCATGGTTAATTTTGACTATATTACCATAGTCAGGCGTATGCTCAGAGGCAATCACAATGCCATCAGCAGCAGCCAAAATAGGTGTACCAGTATTGGCTGGAAAATCCAAACCTTCATGGAAAGCCTTGTGGCCATTGAATGGGTCGATACGCCAACCATAACTTGAGGAGTTATAGCCTGCGCGCACTGGACTACTGTTAGGCAACATATCTTTGAGCACGCTTTGCTGCAAAATTTTCGCCTCTATCACGCTTTGATAATCATCACGCGCATCCACCGTTTTCATCAACTCCTCAATTGCCGATTTCAATTCCAATTCTGACATTGGTTTATCATGGACGAGCGGCCCACCACGGTTAGGAATGACACTATGGGGTGTTTGTTCTGTTTGAGGTACTTGTTGTGTTTTATCACCTGCCAGTTTTGCTAGGCGTTGATTTTGTGCATCTAAGCGCATGATACGTGCCTGCAACTCACCAATCTGCTTGGCATAGGCATCTAAGTGGCTTTGCGCAGAAGTGAGCGTGCCCTTGAGATGGGGTGGCAGCATTGCCTTTACACCTTGTTCCTTAATGGTTTGTTTAGGCGTAATAAACAACAGCATCAACAACACGGGCAATAGCACCAGAGCCGACACCAACCCGCCCGCTTGCCAAGCATTTAAACTTTTGGCTTTTGCCATTTTGTTTGAAACTAGGATAATATTCATTGATACCTATTGTCTATTTAATGTGATGCATCAATTCAATGCACTTTTTGGTCAACATGACCAACTTCATCAACTCGCGCAACACGCCCGTGCTAATGCGCTCATCAATGAGCTATGGCAAAGTTCAGCGCCAGACTTGGCGAGCTGCAGTTCAGCGCTTCATCTGAAAGATGGTGTACTCACCGTCTCGGTCATCAATGCAAGCGTTGCAACTAAAATCAAACTTACCCAAGCTAGCCTATTGAAAGCATTAGAGAATTCGCAAAAAAAGATTGCAGAATTCAAGCTTTGTAAAGTTACTTTAATTAAGGTGAAAGTGCAAGTGAAATCTACCCCTAAAACACGCCCTAAACGCCCGATTGAACTGAGTTCGTCTGGTGCGCAACAGTTGAATCAATACGCAGATTCGATTGCGGGTACGCCATTGGGTGATATCTTAAAAAAGCTCGCTTCCAAAAGTACAAGCTAAATTCCAAGCCATTGCAAAACCTAGCTAATCTCTAGGTATCTTCATACGTTCTACATCCCTTCTTTCCAGTCTCAATAGCCTTGTTGTCGCGCCTATTGATTAGTGCCATAATGAAATCGGTTGTTACATAATTCTTACAATTTTTACAACTAATTAGCATTTCAATTACGGTTCAAATTTATAACGATAAATTAGGAGAAGTCATGTCAGTCGCTTTAATGATTGCCATTGCTGCAGCGGTATTAGCAGTACTGTATGGCGTAGTAATGAGTAAATGGATTTCGGGGTTACCAGCGGGTAATGCGCGTATGCAAGAAATTGCCAGCGCGATTCAACAGGGGGCAGCGGCCTATTTGGCCCGTCAATACAAGACGATTGCCATTGTAGGGGTAGTACTCGCAGTATTGATTGGGATTTTTTTAAATGTGAATACCGCAATTGGTTTTGTGGTGGGTGCGCTACTGTCAGGTGCCTGTGGCTTTATTGGGATGAATGTCTCGGTAAAAGCCAACGTACGGACTGCACAAGCTGCGACCAAAGGTATTGGGCCAGCGTTAGACGTTGCATTTAAAGGTGGCGCGATTACAGGCATGCTTGTAGTGGGGTTAGGTCTATTGGGGGTGACTGGTTTTTATGCCTACTTGGGTGCAGAAACAGCTACCAACCTCGATCCTTTAATCGGGCTTGCATTCGGTTCGTCACTCATTTCTATTTTTGCACGATTGGGTGGGGGTATTTTTACCAAAGGTGCTGACGTCGGTGCCGATTTAGTGGGCAAGGTAGAAGCTGGAATTCCAGAAGACGACCCACGCAACCCTGCCGTGATTGCAGATAACGTGGGCGATAACGTGGGCGACTGTGCTGGCATGGCTGCTGACTTATTTGAAACCTATGCCGTGACTATCATTGCAACCATGGTGTTGGGTAGCTTAATGGCGGCAGAGGCAGGCACCAACGCAGTAGTGTATCCATTGCTACTTGGCGCCGTATCCATTGTGGCATCGATTATTGGTTGCTTCTTTGTGAAAGCTTCTGCGGGCATGAAAAACGTGATGCCAGCGCTTTACAAAGGCTTGGCCGTTGCGGGCGTACTGTCACTCATAGCATTCTACTTTGTCACACAGTACTTATTCCCTGAAGGATTAACGCATGGCGATAAGATAGTGAGCGCTCAGGCGCTGTTTGGGGCGTGTGCTGTAGGATTGGTGTTAACCGCGGCATTGGTATGGATTACGGAGTACTACACAGGCACTGATTATGCCCCTGTGAAACACGTAGCACAAGCATCAACAACTGGACATGCAACCAACATCATTGCCGGCATTGGCGTTTCCATGAAGTCTACAGCGTGGCCAGTGTTAGCGGTGTGTTTGGCTATTTACACGTCATACCATTTGGGTGGTTTGTATGGCATTGCGATTGCAGCGACTGCGATGTTAAGTATGGCAGGCATTGTAGTTGCGCTGGATGCTTATGGACCAATCACTGACAACGCGGGAGGTATTGCTGAAATGGCAGAACTGCCAAGCAGTGTGCGTGATGTGACAGACCCGTTAGATGCAGTGGGTAACACGACAAAAGCAGTAACCAAAGGCTACGCGATTGGCTCTGCGGGTTTAGCTGCTTTGGTGTTATTTGCCGATTACACACACAAGTTACAAGGCGCAGGCATCGATGTGAAGTTTGATTTAAGTGACCCGATGGTCATTATCGGCTTATTCATTGGCGGCTTGATTCCCTTCTTGTTTGCTGCCATGGCGATGGAGGCAGTAGGGCGCGCTGCTGGTGCTGTAGTCGAAGAAGTACGTCGTCAATTTCGTGATATCAAAGGCATCATGGAAGGCACCGCTAAACCAGAATACGGCAAAGCAGTCGATATGCTCACTACCGCTGCCATTAAAGAAATGATGATTCCATCGTTGCTTCCAGTGGTTGCGCCGATTGCAGTGGGTCTGCTTCTCGGGCCAGTTGCGTTGGGTGGTTTACTGATGGGCACGATTGTGACTGGTTTGTTTGTCGCCATCTCCATGTGTACAGGTGGTGGTGCATGGGATAACGCCAAGAAATACATTGAAGATGGTCATCATGGTGGCAAAGGTTCCGATGCACACAAAGCAGCGGTGACTGGTGATACTGTGGGCGATCCATATAAAGACACCGCAGGTCCAGCAGTGAATCCTTTGATTAAAATCATCAATATTGTTGCATTACTGATTGTGCCGTTGTTACATGTTTAATGCATTTAAGTGATATTGAAGCTCAATAAAAAAGGCAGCCTAGGCTGCCTTTTTTATTTGATTGCATCTGTAAATGACAAACACATTAAAACGCTGGTTTCACTTCTGCCTCATTGTAACGTGCGACGCCATCCATAATTTCTTTATGCGCTTCTTCAATGCCTTCCCATCCTTCTATTTTCACCCATTTTCCTTTGTCTAAATCTTTGTAGTGTTCAAAGAAATGAGAAATCATTTCTAGACGCCAAGGTGAAACATCTTTGTAAGTTTTTTGGTAAGCATATAAGCCACACACTTTTTCTACTGGCACCGCTAACAATTTAGCATCACCACCTGCTTCATCGGTCATGTTTAACATGCCCAATGCACGACAACGTACCACTACACCTGGTAACAAAGGTACTGGTGTAATCACCAACACATCCACTGGGTCACCATCATCCGCTAATGTATGTGGGATATAGCCATAGTTACATGGATACTGCATAGAAGTTCCCATAAAGCGATCGACGAAAATTGCGCCACTTTCTTTATCGACTTCATACTTGACAGGATCACCCTGCATAGGTATTTCGATAATCACATTAAAATCATTGGGGAGATCTTTGCCAGAAGGTACTAAATTGAGCGACATGTTGAATAAAACCCGTGATGAGAAAAAACGAAATTATAGGGGAAATTTGTTGCTGGATTGTTGCAATTTTTAGCTTAAGTACGTTTTGCTAGGGCGTCCCATAGTTTTTTAAGCAAAAAAACGCTGATGACTATCCCCAACCCCAACAAGGTGACCAATCCCAAATGATTTTTGATGGCAGGAATGTTGCCAAAAAAATAACCCGCTAGCACACACACTAGCACCCAAATAACTGCGCCCATACTGGTTGAGCGTGCAAATTTTGCCTTATGCATATTGGTAATTCCAGCCACAAAAGGTGCAACAGTGCGAATCACTGGCAAAAACAAAGAAACTAAAAAACCTTTTTCGCCATGTTTATCGTAAAAAGCACGTGTTTTATCGAGCGCATCTTGGTTTGGCCATTTAAGATAATCCACAAAAAATACCTGTCCGACAGTTTTACCTAAACAATAGCCGCTAAAATTGCCCAGCATCGCCGCACCAATTAGCACAGTCAATAACAACACGAGATTGAGTTCTGACGCTGCCCAAACCGCGCCACATACAAACAAAAATGGATTGCTTGGCAAAAAGAAAAAAGGCAAGACGCCAATTTGCAAAAAAACTAGGATAAATAACAAAACATACACCAAATTAGCATGCATCGCGACCAACTGAGGCAAATGCGCATCAAAACTCAAGAGCATTTGCCAGATTTGCATTACGGGGCCTCCATTTTGCAAGCCGCTTTGACGCTTGCTGGGGTGAGTTTAAGTGCGAGAAATAATAGAAATGGAATGATCACCAATTCATCTAGCTGGCCGATGACAGGTAAAAAATCGGGAATTAAATCAAAGGGCATGAGCAAATAACCAATGGCTAACCAAAGTAGCCCTTTTGCGAGCAATGGAGTTTGAGGATGTTTGTAGAGTCGCCGATAAAAATCAAATTCAGCTTTGAGCTGCCCTGCAATCTGCTTTAGTCTATCCATGATAGCCATTAGGTTTAAATTAACTTTCAGCTAACTTTTTTCCAGTTAATTTTTCAAACGCTTCTAAGTATTTATCAGAGGTGCGTTTAGCAACGTCGTCGGGTAATGCTGGCGCTGGCGGTGTTTTATTCCAACCTGTACTTTCTAACCAATCGCGCACATATTGCTTGTCATAACTAGGTGGATTTTTGCCTACTTGATAACTCTCTAATGGCCAAAAGCGGGAGGAGTCTGGTGTTAACACTTCATCCATGACATGTAGGACGCCATTGGCGTCCAGTCCAAACTCAAACTTGGTGTCTGCAATAATAATACCTTTGGTTAAAGCGTATTCAGCGGCTTCACTATAGAGCTGAATGGCCACTTTGGCGACTTCCGCAGCCCGCTCTGCTCCAATTAAGTCAGCACATTGGTCTAGGGTAATATTCTCATCATGCTCACCCACTGCTGCTTTGCTAGATGGCGTAAACAGTGGTTGCGGCAACTTAGATGCTTCTTGTAATCCTGCTGGTAAAGCAATGCCACACACTGTGCCTTTGGCTTTGTACTCTTTCCAGCCACTGCCAACCAAATAACCACGCACAATTGCCTCTATAGGCAATGGTTTTAGCTTTTTCACGACAACCGCACGGCTGCCTAACTGCACTTGTTCTTCTGGTTGAGAGACTACTGTATATGGATCAATAGCTGTGAGGTGATTAGGCACCACATGCGCAAGTTTTTTAAACCAAAAATTGGCCATTTGCGTGAGCATCGCGCCTTTATTATCAATGCCCGTTGGCAGAATCACGTCAAATGCGGACAATCGGTCAGTACTTACTAATAGCATGGTGTCGGCATCAATATCGTAAATGTCGCGTACTTTGCCCTGATGTATCAGTTTTAAGCTCTTGAGACTAGTTTTAAGTAACGGTGATGTCATGGTGAATCAATATGCAAGAAAGATAAGTATTATAGATGGCAGGCGCATTTGAAGCCAATGTTTTACAGTGGCGCTAGCAGATGTTACTGCACACCAATTTGAATCAGCTTGAGTGAATTGGTACCCCCTAAGGTACCAAATGGTTCGCCATAGGTGACCAGGACTTCGTCGCCAGCTTCTACCACTTGTGCTGTGAGTAATATTTTCTCAATATCTGCAAAAATTTGGTCGCGGCTACGGTCTTGTTGAAAAATTTCAAACGGAAATACATTGCGATGCAAGGTGAGTTTGCGACGGGCAGAAATATCGGGGGACATCGCGTAAATCGGCACAAAACAATCAGCACGTGATAACCATTGTGCTGAATTGCCAGACACAGTCAAAGCCACGATTGCTTTTACACGATAGTAGCGTGTTGTAAACACTGCAGCGGCGGCAATCGCCTCATCGACGCGGTCATGCTCATGCGCACGTCGCTCAAAATGGTGCATGCTTTCGTATTCTTTTTCTGCTTCAACACACACCCGATGCATGGCCTCTACTGCTTCTACCGGGTAACTGCCACTGGCAGTTTCTGCTGATAGCATCACCGCATCTGTGCCGTCTAGCACTGCGTTGGCGACATCAGAGACTTCCGCACGTGTGGGAATCGGGCTATTGATCATTGACTCCAACATCTGTGTCGCCGTAATCACTAATTTATTACGGGCACGTGCCAAACGAATAATGCGTTTTTGTAAGCCAGGAATCGCAGCATCGCCCATTTCCACACCTAGGTCACCACGCGCCACCATGACCACCTCAGAGGCGTCGATAATCGCTTCTAAATGTTCAATGGCTTCTGCACGCTCTATTTTGGCTACCAAACTGGCATGACCACCAGCCTTTTTCACCAAAGCGCGTGCCCGCACCATGTCTTGTGCGCTTTTAGGAAAAGAAATCGCAATATAATCAGCGTCTAACGCTACAGCTGTCTTGAGGTCCGCAATGTCTTTAGCTGTCAGCGCATCGGCTGCTAAGCCGCCACCTTGCAGGTTAATGCCTTTGTTATCAGAGAGCGCTCCACCATTCAGTACCACACAATAGATTTGATTGCCTCGCACACGGTTGACTTGCAAAGTGATGCGGCCGTCGTCCAACAACAGCACTGTGCCTTCCTTCACTTCGCGCGGCAAGCTCTGATAATCCAAGCCAACACGGTCTTGATTGCCAAGCGGGCAATCTGCATCTAGCACAAACAAATCACCACTTTTTAACAGGATTTTTTGCGCTTCAAATTTACCTATGCGTACCTTAGGGCCTTGCAAATCACACAGAATCCCCACATGGATTTGCATTTTATCGGCAATCTCACGCACCAACTTCGCACGTTCAATGTGCGAATCTGAGGTGCCGTGAGAAAAATTAAGTCGCACGACATTCACACCCGCACGAAATAGCCGTGCTATTTTTTCTTCTGACGCGCTCGCTGGCCCCAAAGTAGCCACAATTTTTGTCTTGCGTTGCATATTGGTATTCCCAAAAGTCAAAAGGGAAGTCACTTGACTCCCCTGTTTGACTTGTTTTCGATTATTTAGATTCGTTATGCTTTATCAATTTACCTGCTCTTAAATCCACTATATCGGCATATTAAACTGACTCAGCAAAATCCAAATCCTCCATTTGGATCATTTTCACAGGTGCTTTGTATTTTGAAATATGTTGCACCAAACGAATTAAATTGGAGGTGTAGCCATATTCATTATCGTACCAACTCACTACTTTGACAAATGTAGCATCCAGCATGATGCCTGCATCGGCATCAAAAATACTGGCAGCAGGTGCGCCTCGGAAATCAGTCGACACTACTTTCTCATCGGTGTATTCCAGCACGCCTTTTAAAGGACCATCGGCTGCGGCTTGCATGGCAGCACAAATCGCCTCATAACTGGTCGCTTGCTCAAGCTCGACGGTTAAATCGACCACAGAAACATCAGCACTTGGCACACGCATCGCCATACCTGTTAATTTTTTATTCAAGGCTGGAATCACTTTGCCAACTGCTTTCGCCGCACCAGTGCTAGACGGAATAATGTTTTCAAACACACCTCGTCCACCGCGCCAATCTTTATTAGAGGTGCCATCCACGGTCTTTTGAGATGCCGTTGCTGCATGAATAGTCGTCATCAGCCCGCGTTTAATGCCAAAGGCATCGTGCAGTACTTTGGCGATAGGTGCGAGTGCATTGGTGGTACAAGATGCTGCAGAAACAATGGCTTCGCCTTTATAATCTGCGTGATTCACACCATACACAAACATCGGTGTGTCATCTTTACCAGGTGCAGATTGCACTACTTTTTTAGCCCCTTGATGGATATGTGCCTGGCAGGTCTCTTTCGTCAAAAATACACCCGTACACTCGACGACCACATCTACACCAGCCGCTGCCCATGGGATATTAGCAGGGTCGCTCTCGGAAGATAGGCGAATTTTCTTACCATCCACCACCAGAAACTCGCCTTCAAAATGTGCGTCATATTTAAAACGACCATGCACTGAATCGAATTTCAGCATGTAAAGCATATATTCAGGCGCTTCAATACCATTAATCGCCACAATATCGATATCGCTAAACTCTTCTTCATTCATCACCGCACGCAAAAACATGCGGCCGATGCGACCAAAACCATTAATACCTACACGTATAGCAGCCATTCTTTATTCTCCAAACGTTAAGCATTTCTTATCATTAAGCAACTTTAATGCTAGTTTCAAAAAAAATAGCCTCTATTGAGGCTATTTCAATATTTAGGATAGTAAGTTACGTTGATGACACACTAATGAATGAGTGCAAAAATTGAAGTAAGTTCGAATCTATTGTAGGTTTATGATTGACTACGTTGCTCTAAAATCTCAACTGCAGGTAATTTTTTGCCTTCTAAAAACTCTAAAAAAGCACCCCCAGCAGTAGAAATATAACTGACTTTATCGTACATGTCGTACTTCTGGATGGCTGCTATCGTATCGCCTCCACCCGCAAGGGTAAAGGCTTTCGTGTTCGCAATGGCATTGGCAATAGTCTTGGTGCCTTCACCAAATTGGTCAAACTCAAACACACCTACTGGACCATTCCATACCACCGTCCCAGCGCTCAGAATAATATCCGCAATGGTTTGTGCAGACTTTGGTCCAATGTCAAAAATCATGTCGTCATCTGCTACATCTGCAGCACTTTTCAATACAGCCGCTTCCTGCGCATCAAACTTTTTACCACACACCACATCTTCCGCAATCGGAATTGTTGCACCACGATTGGTCATTTTCTCCATTAATGCCTTAGCAATGGGCACTAATTCATCTTCATTCAGTGATTTACCGATTTGCTTGCCAGAAGCCTTTAAGAAAGTATTGGCAATGCCGCCACCTACTACCAGCTGATCTACTTTTTCAGACAAGCTCTCCAGCACAGTCAGTTTGGTTGATACTTTACTACCACCCACAATAGCGACCATTGGACGGGCTGGGCTCAGCAAAGCCTTGGTCAGTGCTTCTAATTCTTCGGTAAGTAAAATGCCCGCACATGCCACAGGCGCGAATTTTGCAATGCCATGGGTAGAGGCTTCGGCGCGATGTGCGGTACCAAATGCATCCATCACAAACACATCACATAACGCCGCATATTTCTTGGCTAGCTCATCGTTATTTTTCTTTTCACCTACATTAAAGCGACAGTTCTCCAGCAAAATAAGCTGCCCGTCTTCCACCGTTAAACTATCAGCAGGCGCATTAGCTGCCAGCCAGTTTTTTACCAGACGTACAGGTTTACCTAATTTGGCAGACATCACATCGGCAACTGGTTGCAATGAGTTCTCTTCGGAATATACACCTTCTTCTGGTCGACCCAAGTGCGAAGTCACCATCACTTTTGCACCCGCTTTAAGTGCAAATTCTATTGTAGGCATGGAGGCCGTAATGCGTGCATCAGAGGTGACTTTGCCATCAGACACTGGCACATTTAAATCTGCGCGAATGAACACGCGCTTGCCCTTTAAATCCAAATCGGTCATTTTGATGAACTGCATGTTGCACTCCTAATGATGTGATGCAACGATTGAAGCGTTGCTTTAATGATATTCAACTTGTGAATCTAATGTGCGATGCAAACCCCGCACAATAGCCTTATTTTGAAATATGTTGTACTAAACGCAATAAGTTGCAAGTATAGCCGTATTCATTATCGTACCAGCCAATCACTTTCACAAAAGTTGAATCGAGCATGATGCCTGCGTCTGCATCAAATACACTGGCTTCGGGGCTGCTACGAAAGTCGGTGGATACCACTTTGTCGTTGGTGTAACCCAGCACACCTTTGAGTTCACCTTGTGAAGCAGTTTTCATGGCTTCACAGATCGCCTCATAGGTGGTTTCCCGATTCAACTCGACAGTCAAATCCACGACTGAAACATCTGCAGACGGCACACGCATGGCCATTCCTGTGATTTTCTTGTTCAACGCTGGAATAATCTTACCCACAGCTTTGGCTGCGCCCGTGCTAGAGGGAATAATGTTTTCAAATACGCTACGCCCGCCGCGCCAATCTTTCTTAGATGTGCCATCCACGGTCAGTTGTGAGGCCGTCGTTGCATGCACGGTAGTCATTAAGCCACGCTTGATACCAAAATGATCATGCAACACTTTGACCAATGGCGCTAATCCATTGGTAGTACAGGAAGCCGCTGAAACAATCGCTTGGCCTTTGTACTCATCATGATTAACCCCGTACACATACATCGGTGTGTCATCTTTACCTGGGGCGGATTGCACCACTTTTTTTGCACCACGATTGATGTGTGGCTGACAAGTTTCAACTGTGAGAAAAGCACCTGTAGACTCCACTACTACATCTACACCGCCCGAAGCTGACCAATCAATGTTGGCAGGATCACGCTCTGCTGTTAAATGAATTTTCTTACCATTGACGAGCAAATGTCCGTTCTCGGCTTCCAATTCTGCATCAAATCGTCCATGCACGGAATCGTACTTCAGCATGTACATCATATAATCAATATCATACGAGCTATTAATGGCCACTACTTCAATATCATTAAATTCGGTTTCTTGAATTACTGCGCGCAATGCCATACGTCCTATACGGCCAAAACCGTTGATGCCTACACGAATCGTCATACTCACCCCTAACACACTTATTATTTATGCTTTAACTGTTCTAACAGTTTACCAAATTAAAAGGGCCTCATATAGAGGCCCTTTTGGGTAATGTTGCGCTAAATCAAATACCTATTGAAATTTATAAAACTGTTTTAGCAACAGCCACTACATTTTCAACTGTAAAGCCAAAGTGTTTCATTAACGCGCCACCAGGTGCTGATTCACCAAAGGTATCGATACCCACTACAGCACCTTCTAAACCAACATATTTACGCCAGAAGTCTGGATGCGCTGCTTCAATCGCAACACGTTTAACACCCGCAGTTAACACGCTGTCTTTGTAAGCCTGATCTTGACGATCAAACACATTGGTAGAAGGCATAGACACTACACGTACTTTTTTACCTGCTGCGGTTAACTCTGCAGCCGCTTTCACTGCCAAGTCTAATTCTGAACCGTTAGCGATGAAAATCAAATCTGCTTTGCCGTCACAATCAGAGAATACATAACCACCTTTACGGATAGCTGCAAAATCTTTTGCATCGTGTTTAATCCCTGCCAAGTTTTGACGTGAAAGCACTAAGCTAGTTGGACCTTCATGACGCTCAACTGCAGCCACCCAAGCAACCGTGGTTTCAGTTGCATCAGCTGGACGCCATACATCCATACGTGGAATATAACGAAGACCAGATGTGTTTTCTACTGGTTGGTGTGTAGGACCATCTTCACCTTGGCCGATAGAGTCATGGGTTAATACATAGATGACGCGTTGATGCATCAATGCAGACATACGCATACCGCTCTTCATGTAATCAGAGAACATATGGAATGTGCCGCCGAATGGCAATAAACCACCGTGTAATGCCATACCGTTCATGATAGCTGCCATACCAAACTCACGCACACCGTAAGAGATATAGTTACCAGGCTTTTTAGCCTCAACGTGCACAAAGCTGCCTGTTGACGTTAAGTTTGAACCTGTTAAGTCAGCTGAACCGCCTAAGAACTCTGGCAATAATGGCGCTAATGCACCAATCGCGTTTTGTGACGCTTTACGTGAAGCCAAGCCTTCTGCCTTCTCATTCACAGCAGCAATAATTTTGTCTGTTTCTGCTTTCCAGTTCGCTGGTAATTCACCTGCCATACGGCGTTTGAATTCAGCAGCTTCTGCTGGGTAGGCTTTGGCATATGCATCAAATTTAGCATTCCAATCACCCTCAACTTTAGCGCCTTTTGCTGTTGCATCCCAACCTGCATACACATCTGCTGGAATCACAAATGGCTCATGGTTCCAACCAATCGCTGCACGCGTAGCTGCAACTTCCGCATCACCTAATGCAGAACCGTGGCAATCATGTGATCCTGATTTGTTTGGAGAACCTTTACCAATGATTGTTTTACAGCAGATCAGTGATGGCTTGTCTTTCACTGCTTTAGCTGCAGTAATTGCCGCGCCAATGGCAGCTACATCGTGACCATCTACTGACTGCACGTGCCAGCCATATGACTCAAAACGTTTTGCTGTGTCGTCTGTATACCAACCTTCAATGTGACCATCAATAGATATACCGTTGTCATCCCAGAAAGCGATTAAATTACCCAAACCCCATGTGCCTGCCAATGCGCAAGCTTCGTGAGAAACGCCTTCCATCATACAGCCGTCACCCAAGAACACGTAAGTGTTGTGGTTAACGATTTCATGGCCAGGTTTATTGAATTGGTTAGCCAATAATTTTTCCGCCATGGCAAAACCTACACCGTTGGCAATCCCTTGGCCCAATGGACCTGTCGTTGTTTCAACGCCAGCTGCGTAACCATATTCTGGGTGGCCTGCACATTGTGAATGTAATTGACGGAATGTTTTGATTTGATCCATAGACAAGTCGTAACCTGACAAATGTAACAATGAATAAATTAACATGGAGCCGTGACCATTAGAAAGCACAAAGCGATCGCGGTTTGCCCATTTAGGGTTTTTTGGGTTATGGCTTAAGTGGTTATTCCATAATTCTTCTGCAATCTCTGCCATGCCCATAGGCGCGCCTGGGTGGCCTGAATTTGCTTTTTGTACTGCATCCATTGATAACGCACGGATGGCGTTGGCTAGATCATTACGCGTTGCCATTGTAATCTCCCTAATGTTTAGTAACTTGAGGTCTTATAGTGAATGCAATAAAACCTTGATTGAATTCTTAAAAAAGCAGCGATAAATAACCACTTTTTTGCAAAGGCTAAATTATTGCTTAGTTACTACTTTTGGGCAAGTGTTACCCTATTAAAGATAATGCTTTAATCACATCTATGATTTGCAGTTTTACGCCCAATCAAGGGTTGGTAATTGGCTGGTAATGACTTATCATTTTTAAAACCTTAAAGAAAGTTGATGATGACCGAAAAAATTATTATGCGCGTTGGTGAAGCACTGGTAGCGGGCGGCCCTGTGGGCACCGCGGCCGAACCAGAAGTAGCGATTGGTGAGATGGATGGCCCAATGGGGATTGCTTTTGCAAACTTACTTGGCGATCAAGTGAAAGGTCACACTAGAGTGTTGGCGATTATGAACACCGATATTATGGTGCGTCCTGCCACATTGATGGTGAGCAAAGTCACGGTAAAAGATACGCGCTACACCAATATTTTAATGGGCACAGTGCAAGGGGCGATTGCCAATGGCGTATTAGACGCTGTACGTGAGGGCTACATCCCCAAAGAGAGAGCCAATGACTTAGGCATTATCGTCTCGGTATGGCTGAATCCAATTGTCGTTGAACAAGACAATCTGGACCATAAGGTGCTGTTTGAGATTCACCGCAAAGCCACCACTTTGGCGATTAAAAAGGCGATGTGCAATGAACCAAGCATTGATTGGTTGTTGGAACACCAAGACGAGATTGTGCACAAATACTATCAAATGGGTTTAGACGGCAAAATCTAGCACGCTCACCGCCCGAAATTTTGAAATAAAAAAGAGTGCCGTTGCACTCTTTTTTATTTGCTATCCTAATGCTTTAGATTTCAGCAATCACTGACTCAATGGCCTTGCAGTTGCCTTTAGCATCTTCAAACGTGAGTAAGGGTGATTTACCGCTTAATACACATTCACTAAAGTGCTCTATCTCTAAATTAAAATGATTGGCTTTAGGTAACATCAGGGTTTCAGTTTTGCCCCCAGCCTCCCAGCTAATCACAGGGTCATCGCTGGGATATGCCCACATGTTGTGGCACTTAATCCACCCCTTATCACCTATGATTTCATACTCGGCTTTACGGCTGCGCTCAAAACTCACATCAAAATGACCATACCGTGCACGGCCTTGAGTATCCGCACCAAAATCCAAAATACCACTCGCCACCACATCAGCTCCGTGTTCATTCAACTTGCCGTAGGCCACTACTTTTTTCGGCTCGACTGGCCCAAAGTTTTTGCCGCTGTTATTTAAACCCATAGCCCAGCGTAATGCATGTATCGCATAGGGGCCTATGTCCCACATGGCACCGCCGCCATTGGCCATGCTTCTATTAATGCGATACATACGCGCAGGTGGCATTAAAAATGAGAAACTGGCACGGCACGACAATATGTCACCAATCAACCCAGAATCTACCAATTCTTTTATCTTGGCGTGCTGAGGATGAAAGCGGTACATAAACCCCTCCATTACAGTGACACCCATGGCTTTGGCTGCTGCTTCTATCGCACCAATATCTGCCAGTTGCGTAGTCATCGGCTTTTCAATCAACACATGCTTACCTGCTTGGATTAGCTTAAACGCCCACTCTGCATGCTCTTCATTCGCCATGGGGCAATAGACCGCCTCCACATTGTCGTCGGCTATCAGGCTTTCTAAATCGTCATAGCAGGCCACACCGACTGTACCGGGTGCATACTTTTCCAATGTCGCTCTAGCCGCGCCTGCGCGCCGGCTAGCAAACGCCACCAACTGCGAGTTAGACGATTCCACAATAGCTGGAAGTAAGCGCTCATTCACCCGAGCAGCGCCGAGAATGCCCCACTTTAATTTTTTATCGCTCATGCTTCTCTCCATTTAATGCTACAGCCAATACTTGCAATCTGCTCTTTGGGTCCATGCCCAGTTTCGGCAATCAATTTCATGGCTTTAAATAAATCTCGTGTGCTATCTGGCGCGGTTTCTTTGCGGCTTTCATCAAAGCGACCGCGGTATTGCAGCTCTGCTTTGTTGTTAAAACCAAAAAAATCTGGGGTACAGACAGCACCGTAAAGTTTAGCAATTTGTTGCGTTTCATCTAGCAAGTACGGGAATGGAAACGCCATTTCTTGTGAGATTTTCTGCATATACTCAAAGCTATCTTCTGGATAATCAGTAGGGTCGTTGCTCATAATCGCTACCGTATTCACGCCCAAAATTTGTAACGCTTTTACGTCTTGAATCAAGCGCGGCAAAATAGCTTTAACATACGGGCAATGGTTGCAGATAAACATGATCAATAAACCGTGTTTACCCATGTTGGATTGCAAAGTAACGGTACTGCCATCTACGTTTTGCAAACTAAAGTCTGGCGCTCGCCAGCCAAAATTGCATACGGGGGGATTTACACTCGCCACATTTTTCCTTTCAATAGCTTTTGCAGTCAATCAGAGTCTTACAACATGCAATTTCGGCGCAGGCTAACTCGGCATAGCCGATGTTAAGCAGCGCGGCCGTAGCCAAATTCAAATATCGGTGGGTGGATACTTGCCATGCACGACTCCAATCAATTTATAATCTCAATACTAACATTTTTCAGTTTGCACTTCATGTCACTGCATCGCTTTTATTGCCCCGACTCTTTGCTAGTGGGTGCCTCTGTACAACTACCCGACTCTGCTGCCGCACATGCGGCACGCGTGCTCAGAATGGCAGAAGGTGATCAAGCCATTTTGTTCAATGGTGATGGCAATGATTACATGTGTCGGTTGGTCTCCATTCAAAAGTCATCCGTGACTGCAGAAGTGATGTCAGTTACGCCCGTCACCAATGAATCACCTCTGAATATTGTTCTGTTGCAAGGCATTTCCAGTGGCGACCGCATGGATTACACCATTCAAAAAGCGGTTGAGCTAGGGGTGCATGAGATTTACCCCATTGCAACTGAACGCAGCGTGGTGAAGCTGGATGCCGCTAGAGCAGAAAAACGTCTCGAGCATTGGCGCCAAGTGGTGGCTTCTGCCTGCGAACAATGTGGCCGTGCTTTTGTGCCTAAAGTGCATGCGCCGCTTTCGTTAAAGGTATGGCTAGCGCAGCACCCGCATGGTAACAGTTGCCGTATCCAACTCAACCCTACAGGCGCTCAACGTTTAGCGGATATAGCTGAACCTCAGCATGCGATTGAACTACTGATAGGGGCAGAAGGTGGGTTAAACGCAACTGAAATAGCATCGGCCACTGCGCATGGCTTTCAATCCATTCTGTTAGGCCCACGTATTTTGCGCACAGAAACAGCAGCGCTCACTGCAATTGCAAGCATGCATACGCTCTGGGGTGACTTTTAGTCTTTCAAATATAAATTATTTGTATTTATTACATAATATAAATATAATAATTTGTATTAATTACAAATATAAGGTGTTTATCTTGTCTATTGGCAATCAGATTCGTCTCTTACGCAAACAAAACAAGCTGACATTACAACAGTTGGCACACTTAACTGAATCCGATGCAGGCAATCTTTCACGCATTGAACGCGGAGAACTTGGCGTTTCCGAAATGCTGATTCGCAAAATTGCAGCCGCACTCAAGACAACACCCGCTGTACTTTTTAGCGAGCACAATACGAATGCCGCAACACACGAGAAAGCTACAAATAATCAAGTAAGTGCTGCTCCTTACACACTGAATAGCAACAATACGCAAGACTTTGTGCACTGGTTTCGTTCTGCCGCCCCTTACATTCACGCATTTGGTGGCAGAACCTTTGTGATTGCGTTTGGTGGCGAGGTAGTGAGTGAACAACAATTTATTGCGCTTTCACACGACTTAAATCTACTGGCAAGCTTAGAGGTTAGGTTAGTGCTGGTGCATGGCGCACGTCCACAAATTGAACAACGCTTGAAGCGCGATAAGCTTGCGCCAGCTTATCATGAGGGCTTGCGCATTACCGACGATGCTGCCATGGAAGCGGTGAAAGAAGCCAACGGTGCGGTACGGGTTGAAATTGAAGCATTACTCTCGATGGGGATTGCCAATTCCCCTATGGCGGGTGCAGATATTCGTGTTGCAAGTGGTAACTTTGTTACCGCAAAACCGCTGGGTGTGTTGGATGGCGTTGATTTACAGCATACGGGTGAAGTGAGAAAAGTGGATGCGATTGGCATTCAAAAGCGTTTGGATGATGGTGAATTGGTATTGCTATCACCGATGGGCTACTCACCCACTGGTGAAGCGTTTAACTTGAGTTTGGAAGATGTTGCCGTGAGCACTGCGATTGCGCTGGATGCGGAAAAACTGATTTTTTTAATGGACTCAGAAGGTGTGCATAATTTGCGTGGTGAATTGCTGCGTGAAATGACAGCAGAAAAAGCCAAGAACTTACTCAAAAACGTGCAAGAAAGTGATGAGCCTATTCACTTTTCGGAAGATGTGAATTTTTACCTACCCGCTGCGGTACATGCTTGCGAACGCGGTGTTGCAAGGACACATTTAATCTCACGACATATTGATGGCGCGATTATCCAAGAGCTGTTTACCCACAGTGGTATTGGCACCATGATCACTGAGTTACCTCTTGAGACTATGCGGCAAGCTAACATAGAGGATGTGGGCGGGATTCTTAAGCTTATCGAACCATTAGAAAATGACGGTATTTTGGTGAGGCGTGGCCGCGAACGTATTGAGATGGAAATTAACCATTTTTACGTGATGGAACATGACAACAGAGCGATTGGCTGTGCTGCACTTTACCCGTTTCCACAAGCCAAGATGGCAGAGTTTGCTTGTCTTGCGATTGATCCAGAATATCGTGGTGGCGGGCGGGGAGATAAATTATTTAATTACTGCCAAGCGCAAGCAAAAAAATTGGGATTTAATCAATTGTTCTGCCTAACCACGCGCACTGAACACTGGTTTCTGGAGCGTGGCTTTGTAGAACTCCCTGTTGAACATTTACCGCAAGAAAAGCAAGCGCTCTACAATTTCCAACGCAAATCGAAAGTGTTTGTTAAACCGCTGTAACGTTTTTTAGTTACAATCTCACACAATCTATTATTGCAGGAATCAGCCATGCTCAGCCAAACCACCGCCGTGCAAAAAGCACAAACGCTATCTGAAGCGTTACCTTATATCAAACGTTTTTTTGACAAGACTATCGTCATTAAATACGGTGGCAATGCAATGACCGATGAGCATCTGAAGCAATGTTTTGCGCAAGATGTGGTGCTACTTAAACTGGTCGGCATGAACCCAGTGGTGGTGCATGGCGGCGGCCCGCAAATCAATGAGATGTTGGACAAACTTGGTAAAAAAGGTGAGTTTATCCAAGGCATGCGCGTGACGGATGAGGAGACCATGGACGTTGTGGAAATGGTGCTGGGCGGCCAGGTCAATAAAGAGATTGTAAACTTAATCAATCGCCATGGCGGCAAAGCGGTTGGCTTAACAGGTCAAGACGGTAATTTTATTCATGCTCACAAACTATTGATGGAAGACATGAAAGACCCGACCAAAATGATTGATGTGGGGCAAGTAGGTGAAATTTCCGCCATTGACCCTAGCATCATTAACTTTTTAGACAGTGGTGATTTTATTCCCGTGGTAGCGCCGATTGGTGTGGGCAAAGATGGTGAAACTTACAATATCAATGCCGACGTGGTTGCAGGCAAACTGGCTGAGATTTTGAATGCAGAAAAACTCATACTGCTGACGAATACGCCAGGTGTGTTAGATAAAAATGGCGAACTACTCACGGGCTTAACGCCCAAGCAAATTGATGACTTGGTATTGGATGGCACCCTATCCGGCGGTATGTTACCCAAGATAAGCTCTGCTTTAGATGCTGCCCGCAGTGGCGTGAAGTCTGTGCATATTATTGATGGGCGTGTAGAGCATGCATTACTGTTAGAGGTGTTAACTGATGAAGGGGTAGGTACGCTGATTAAAGCCAAGTGACTAGCCTAACTAAGCTAAATTGCTCAATCAATCCTAAAGCGTGCTCCCGACTCCCGCGAAAGTGGGAGTCCAGTTCAAGGTGAAAAGATTAAAATAGATATCCGCCCTTCGAAACTTGGCATCCTATTGCATATTGCACACGCTTCACGCCTTCACGAGAATGCGCATCTAAAATACTCCAAACCTTAAAAAATCCAGATGACGCAAAAAATCTACATTTTTGATCTAGACGACACCTTACACAACGCCTCTGCTCATATTTTCCCTGTGATGAATCGCGCGATGACCCAATACATCATGGCCGAACTCAATATAGATGAACCCGCAGCGCATCAATTACGACAGCATTATTGGCGTATTTACGGTGCGACATTAAAAGGCCTGATGCGACATCATGGTGTAGACGCCTACCATTTTTTGCAGGAAACCCATGCCTTTATGGATTTACCCAATATGGTGCTGCAAGTAAAGCGCTTACGCCACGTTCTAAAACAACTTAAAGGACGTAAGTGTGTATTCACTAACGCACCACGTGCGTATGCCATACGTGTCTTAGAAATCATGCGCATTGAAGATTGTTTTGAGCTGATTTTTAGTGTGGAATCCACACAATTTCATGCAAAACCAAGTATGCGTGGCTTTCAAATGTTGCTTAACACATTAAATGTGAATGCCAGCGACTGTGTGATGTTAGAGGATAATTTGCCTGCATTAATGACCGCCAAACGTCTGGGCATGCAAACTATTTGGGTAACTCGTCAATTAAAAAAACCAAATTTTGTCGATTTTAGAATCAACTCGGTGCTAGCACTTACTCACCTTAGGCTATAATTCAAAGAAATAATGAACACGTCGAGCAAGTAAGTAAGCATACACTTACACCGTGCGACAGACATATAAGGATACTTATGGCTTCAGATCGTAAACAACAAATTTTAGAAACTCTCGCACAAATGCTGGAAGTACCTAAACGAGAAAAAATCACGACCGCTGCGCTTGCTGCAAGATTAGAGGTTTCAGAAGCCGCGTTGTATCGCCACTTTGCCAATAAGGCACAAATGTTTGAGGGCTTGATTGAATTTATTGAAAACTCTATTTTCGGCGTGATTAATAAAATCACCAGTGATGAAATGGACGGTACCAAACAAGTGCAACTGATAGTCAGCATGTTGCTGCGTTTTGCTGAAAAGAACCCAGGGATGACACGCGTATTGATTGGTGATGCATTGGTGAATGAAGATGACGCATTACAACTACGCATTAACCAATTGCATGACCGTATTGAAGCCAGCATTAAACAATCGCTCAAAATTGCGATTGCCCAAGGTGACAATAAGCAAGACCCGTCTGCTTTGGCTAGTTTGATGACTTGTTATGTGATTGGGCGCTGGCAACAATTTGCCAAAACTGGCTTTAAGCGTAAACCTTTGGAATTCTCCACCGAACAAATTGCCTTAATGCAACGTCTGATACATTTTGTGAGTTAAGCAATCATCCCTATGGACAACACCGTTTTCGGTTTTACAGAAGCACAAATTACAGAATTTGGTATGACGTTCGGTGTAGGTGGCCTGATGTTATTGATGATCTTTATTGTGGGTCATCTAGCATGGAAGTGTAAAGCGGGTAAAACTGGCACCTTCATTTTGTTTTTAGCACTGACTTTTGGCTTAGTCGGCTTTATCGCAAAATTTGTGATTCAACGTTATCTCAACATTCAATAGTTGCTTACAATACTAGGCTTGGCGATGCGATTGTTCTAGCGCTGCGAGTCTCCCTTCAAATACCGCTTGTTTGATTTGCTCAGAATCCGAGTACTGTTGAGCAATCTTACCTGCATCTACCTTCATTACAGTAGCGAGCGCTTCTTGCAGTAGCGCCGCCTCTGGTAGCGGACAATTCTCCAAGCCAGTTCTACCGCGTGAATCTGACTCACATGCTTGTAAAAATAGCTGAAACCGTTGTGGCTGGCGAATCGCATCCAGCTCCATTAAAAAATGGAGTAAGGTACTAGACTTCATATTGGTTACCGCATGGAGCTTACCGTGGAATTGGGCCACGACAACCGCTAGTTCTTTGCAATCATTCGGAACACGCAACCGTTTTACCACGTCTTTCAACAACGAGACGCTACGTGCCTCATGCCCTATATGCCTTGGCAATACATCTTTTGGCGTAGTGCCCTTACCTAAATCGTGCGTGAGAGCGGCAAAACGTACAGGCAAGTTAAACCCTTGTTTTGCTGCGTAATCAATCACTAGCATGATATGCACACCGGTATCAATTTCAGGGTGATGCTTAGGTGGTTGCGGCACGCCCCAAAGCCGATCTAGCTCAAGAAATATCCTCTCAAGTGCGCCACAGCTTCTGAGCACTTCAAACATGCGACTGGGCTTGGCTTCCATCAAGCCTTTTGCCAACTCTTGCCACACGCGTTCAGGCACTAAAGCATCCACCTCACCCGCTTGCACCATGTCACGCATCAGTTGCAAAGTGTCATCTGCCACAGTGAATTCAGTAAATCTGGCAGCAAAGCGCGCTAATCGCAATATACGCACTGGGTCTTCCACAAAAGCATCGCTGACATGTCGCAACACTTTGGCATGTATATCTCGCAGTCCATGGAATGGATCTATGAGCTCACCATCTGCGGTCTTGGCAATCGCGTTAATCGTTAAGTCACGACGTGCCAAATCTTGTTCTAAAGTCACATCGGGGGAGGCATGCACCAAGAACCCTTTATAGCCTTTAGCCGTTTTACGCTCGGTTCTGGCAAGTGCATATTCTTCGTGCGTGTTAGGGTGCAAAAAAACTGGGAAGTCTTTACCTACAGGCTTATAACCCGCTTGTGTCATCTCTTCTGGCGTAGCGCCAACTACAACATAATCGCGATCTTGTATGGGGAGCCCTAATAGCTCATCTCGCACAGCACCACCCACACAGTAAATATTCATGGTCGTTGTGAAATGAATTGAGTGATGTAGAGTAATGCTTATCGCTTGGCGTTAATTGCACGGCCGGCTGCGCTTCTAAACGCATCGTATGCACCACGCGGCGTTGCATTGGTCAAATACTCAGGCACTACGGCTTCTAGCGGCATTAGCGATACGCCTAACTCTGGCGCTAGCGCTTGCGTGGTCACACTATCCACACGCATGGAACGCACATTATCGCGGCTCATCAATTTGACAGGCATAAATTCCATCGCAAAGCCTTGCAAGTACGAGAGTTTGTCACTTAAGCCAATAATGGGGCGTGACACCCCTAAAATGGTCATCACTTTTTGAATGAGCTCGCGGAAGGTATAAACCTGTGGGCCACCCAGCTCATAGGTTTTACTATAAGTGTCTGTATTTTCCAGCGCATTTACCATGCAGCTCGTCACGTCTTCCACCCAAATCGGCTGGAATTTTGCATCTGGTTTTGCCAACACAATGACAGGCAGCATTTTCACCAAGCTAGCAAACAGATTGAAGAAGCTATCGTGTCTTCCGAAAATAATAGAGGGTTTAAATATGGTGACATTCAATTTTTTATTGAACTCGCTTACTGCCGACTCGCCAGCTGCTTTACTGCGCAGGTATTGGCTTGGTGCAGATTTTCCAGCTTGCAATGCACCCATGTGAATGAGTCTATCAATCCCCAACTCCACACAAAGCTGTGCCAAGCGTCTGGGTAATTGATGGTGCACCTGCTCAAAACTAGAGCGACCAGACTCATGCAAAATACCGACTAGGTTAATCACAGCAAAGCTACCTTCGAGCATACTTTTAAGTTTATGCTGGTCATAAATGTCGCATTGCACCACTTGTACTTTGGGTAATAAAATCAGATGTTTTGCGGATTCTCTGCGACGTGAAATCACTGTGACTTGATAGCCTGCAGCATCTAATTTTGCTACTAAACTGCTACCAACAAAACCTGATCCACCTAATACGGTTACTTTTTTCATAGTATTGCCCTACTCGTTCGAAGTTGAAATTGTTTCAGTATTCGCACTGAATTTTGCTGGGATCATACCCAACCGTTTTTTCAATGGAATATTGGTTAAGCCTAAACGTCGTGAATAAATATGGGCATTCGCCATCACTTTTTTCACATAATTACGTGTTTCACTAAAAGGGATGGTTTCTGCATAGATTGCACCTTCTAGTGGCATATTGGCCATCCATTTTTTAGCTCGACTAGGCCCAGCGTTATAAGCCGCAGTGGCCATGGTCTCCTGCCCGTTAAACATATCAGCGGTATAACGCATGTAGTAGGTACCCAATGATATATTGGTGTCTAAATCATGCAACATGCCGTGATGATAGTTAGCCCACCCGATTTTTCCAGCCACCCATTTGGCCGTGGCTGGCATCACTTGCATTAACCCAGCTGCGCCTACGCCTGATTTTGCGTAATGCATAAAGCGGCTTTCTTGACGAATAATACCGTAAACCCAAGCCTCGTCTAGCGCTTGGTCAGTCGCTGCAGGTTGCATTAAATCTCGATACGGTGTTGGATAGCGCAAATTAAAATTATGCACGTTTTTGGTTTTATCTGCAGTCAGCACAGCAAGGTCATACCATTTCTGTTTCGCCGCATATTCAGCTGCCGCAATCAATTGCTCATCGCTTAGATTATCAGTGGCAACTGCCCATTCTAACTTCGCTTCCCAGCGCATGTCCAAACGTTGCAAAGCTTCTGCACGTTTCACCGGCTCAGACTTAGCAAAGGCATCAATGTCCTCATCTGTGGGCACATACTCTATTGGTTGAGCACGTAGGCTAGCCTCCAACTCTTCTTGTGCCAACCAACCATAAAAATGGCGCTCCGTAGACAACATCGCAAATAAACTATTGGCCTCTAACATTTGATTTTGCGCTTTAAGGGCACGTGCTTTCCAATACCGCCACGTGGCTTCATCTGCTTGTTCAGCTGACATCATTGCAATCACTTCTAGCAGCTGTGGCCAGTTGCTTTGACGTAATGCGCTACGTGCAAACCACTCCATTTGCACATTATCTAGCGCTGTATTTTCAGCCAATCTAAACCATTGGTAAGCTTCCACTTCATGACGTTGCGCTGCCAACAGCGCTAAACGACCATAAAAATAACTTTTCTGCTCTGCATTCAACATAGACTGAATAGATTTAAAAGCATTTAGCGCCTCTGCTGAACCTGTTTTTGCAATTTGATTGAGCGCATATAAATAAAGCTCTTTGCCGAATGCAGTAGTTGT
The DNA here is from genome assembly GCA_030696695.1 of Methylophilus sp. Lineage (GTDB taxonomy): Bacteria > Pseudomonadota > Gammaproteobacteria > Burkholderiales > Methylophilaceae > Methylophilus. The sequence goes on along the minus strand of JAUYRP010000034.1, from coordinate 497,437 downwards.
ACTGATGGTTTTTTTTGCCACCGCTTTTTGCGGGTTCGCATTCACGGCATCTATTTGTTTTAAAAATGTCGCGTCTATCGCTTTACTGCGTTTTGCGATGCCTTTTGCCAATGTCAGGCGATTTTCTGATAGTGCCAAACGAAAACGCGCCACGATGTCGTCATCTGTTAATAATTGAGCTGCTTGTAATTGATCGAATAAAGCATTGCAGTTGCCTGGCTGCTCTTTGGCTTGAAACCACAGCGCCTTAGCCGCCTCTAAAGATTTACTGTCTTCTAAGGTTGCGCTGGCTTCTGCAGCATAACAAGCGACCGCTGGATCTTGTAACTGATATTGCGGATAGACTTCTAAAAATAGTGCCCAGTTTTTTTGCTTACCTAGTTTTTTTAGCCACTCACCCCTCAGCCTGTCGGCAAACGGTAAAGATTGATACTGCACTAAAAATGCGTTGACAGCAGCTGGGCTTGTTTCTCCCAAACTGGATAGCATCCACCAATAATCGGCGTAAGGTGCTAATGGATGTTGTTTCTCTTTTAATCGACTAACAGCATCGGCTAAGGCGAAGCTGTTATTTTTGTCATAGGCTGCTTTAGCGATGAGTACATCATCATCACCAGCAAGGGCATACACCAAACTGGCCTGCAGCAGAAGGAAGGTAAAACTAAGATAAATGACTAATGGATGGCGTCGCATATTTGTTCACTTTCATCTCAAATGCGCAGCACGCGACTTACAAAAAATAACACTAACACAAACAGCAAGAACCAACCTGCCAGTTGCGCTAGTTGCTTAAAGTAGCGCAAATACTTTTTGTCTTTACTGTATACGTATAATCCCAGCAAAATAAATGCTGAAATGATCATCAATACAACTGCAAGCCGAATCACAATCATAAGCTCGCCTGAGTTGCTTTACTATATTGCATGTTGCTACCCGCTAAAGTGTGGCATTAAAGCAGGGGTAAAGTACTGCCTTTGTTCAACAAACCCCGCAGGTGCATCCTCAAGATGTTCAAATACTGCATATTCCCAAGCATCAGCATCTTCTAACAATGCGCGTAACAACTGGTTATTCAAAGCATGACCAGACTTATACGCAGTAAACGCGCCTAGAATCGGATGCCCCAACATATACAAATCGCCAATCGCATCTAACACTTTGTGTTTAGCAAATTCGTCTTCATAACGCAAACCATCTGAATTGAGCACACGGTATTCATCTAACACGATAGCGTTATCTAAGCTACCGCCACGTGCCAAGCCATTGGCACGCAAGTATTCGACTTCGTGCATAAATCCAAAAGTACGGGCACGGCTAATCTCTTTGATATAAGAGTTGTCTGCAAAATCAATCGTCACTGTTTTGCCAGAGTGATCAAACACTGGATGCGCAAAATCAATGGTGAATTCCATTTTAAAACCGTGATAGGGTTCAAATTTCACCCATTTATCGGCCTCTTTAATTTCGACCATTTTTTTGATTTTGATGAATTTCTTTGGTGCGTTCTGCTCAACAATGCCAGCAGACTGCAGCAAATAAATGAATGGTCCCGAACTACCATCCATGATAGGAATTTCAGATGCGGTCACATCAATCCGCACATTGTCTACCCCCAATCCAGCTAGGGCAGACATTAAATGCTCAACAGTGGCCACGCGCGCGCCATTTTGCTCTAGGGCAGAGCACAGGCGCGTGTCTTTGACTGCATCAGGCGTTGCTTGAATCGTTGGCGCACCGGGCAAATCGGCACGGCAAAATACAATACCTGAATCGACAGGCGCAGGCTTTAGCGTCATGATGACCTTCTCACCATTATGTAAGCCGACGCCAGTGGCACTCACTGTTTTTTTCAGTGTTCTTTGTTTAAGCACTTAATGTTTCCTATGTTATCTATCACACCGTAAGCGAATAGTTTAACACCAACCTACACGTTCACTTAGTTGCAATTAGTCCGCTTGTTTGCGTAAAAATGCAGGAATATCGTACTCTTCCACCCCTGACATTTTCATCGCTTCTACTTGCGCACGGCGGTTATTACTACTAAATACAGCTGGCGCATCTTCTTCATCTTCCATCCCTACAAAAATAGGTTGGTTAGTGGTGCCATCACGTACTGTGGTCATGACTTTAAGCTCTGGCTTTGGTTGGCGACGTGCAACTGCGCCACTCAAACCTGTGGCCACCATGGTCACGCGTAAATTATCGCCCATCGTCTCATCCATCACATTACCAACAATCACAGTCGCATCCTCTGCTGTGAATGCTTTAATGGTATTCATCACATCGTAGTATTCTTTCATTTTAAAACTACTACTTGCGCTGATATTCACTAAAACACCACGTGCATTCGCCAAGTTAACATCTTCCAATAATGGGCTTGCTACCGCTTGCTCTGCTGCAATACGCGCACGGTCTGGACCACTGGCTTCTGCAGAACCCATCATTGCCATACCCATTTCAGACATCACGGTACGCACGTCAGCAAAGTCAACGTTTACCAAGCCTGGGCAATTGATAATCTCTGCAATACCTGAGACAGCGTTGTGTAACACATCGTTCGCAGCACGGAAGGCTTCTAGGAACGGCACATCTTCGCCCAATACTTCCATCAATTTTTCATTCGGAATCACAATCAGTGAGTCCACATGCTGTGAAAGCTCTTCAAGCCCTTCAATAGCCACTTTAGTACGCTTGCCTTCAAATGCAAATGGCTTGGTAACCACAGCCACGGTCAAAATGCCCATTTCTTTGGCCACTTCGGCAATGATCGGTGCTGCACCAGTGCCAGTACCACCACCCATACCTGCTGTAATGAACAACATATCCGCACCGTCAATGACTTCCGCAATGCGGTCGCGGTCCTCTAATGCAGCTTCGCGACCAATCTCTGGTTTTGCCCCTGCGCCTAAACCTTTGGTAATATCTTCGCCAATTTGCAGCACTGTTTTTGCATGACTTTTCTTCAGTGCTTGCATGTCCGTATTGGCGCAAATAAATTCTACGCCACTCACTGCTTTAGACATCATGTGCTCAACTGCATTACCACCGCAACCGCCCACACCAATTACCTTAATTACCGCCTCTTGTGAATCTTTTTCCATAATTTCAAACATCTTGAACCTCCTTTTGCCTTTTGTTTTTAGGTAAATTAAATTTGCGCTTAACTTACCCAGCCCTAAATCAACTACTTCATTACATTCAACTACTTACTAAAAATTGCCTTGACAACTAAGACTGCGCAGCAGTCTGTTGCGGCGTAGACTCACCTTTAGGTTATGTCGCAGCCAAACCAACTCCTGCACAATTAAAAATTGCCTTGAAACCAACTCTTCATTCTTTCAAAAATTCTAACTATGGAACCAGTCTGCATTTGTCCCATGAGCTGACGCTCTAACTGCTGTTTACCCATCAACACCAAGCCCACACCAGTGGCATACCTTGGGTTGTTAATCACTTCTGATAGGCCAGCCACATAACGCGGCATCCCCAAACGTACTGGGGTATGGAATATCTCTTCGCCCAATTCCACCATGCCACGCATGGCAGCCGAACCACCTGTGATGACAATGCCAGATGCAATCATTTCTTCCATACCACTGCGTCTCAGCTCTTGCTGCACAAACTCGTACAACTCCACTACGCGCGGCTCAATTACTTCTGCCAACGTTTGAATGGAAAGCTGACGTGGCTCACGGCCATCCACACCAGGCACTTCTACTACTTCGCGTGCATCAGCCAGCTGTCTAAGTGCACATCCATATTTCACTTTGATTTCCTCAGCCGACTGCGTAGGTGTGCGGAAAGCCACAGCAATATCATTGGTCATTTGGTCGCCTGCAATCGGTATCACGGCGGTATGACGAATGGCGCCATTTTTAAACACTGCAATGTCCGTGGTACCACCGCCGATATCCACCAAGCACACTCCTAATTCTTTTTCATCCTCTGTCAGCACAGCCATGCTTGATGCCAAAGGTTGCAGAATCAAATCGCTGACTTCTAAGCCACAGCGCTTGATGCACTTCACAATATTCTGTGCAGCCGCAACTGCACCTGTGACGATATGCACTTTCACTTCTAGCTTCATGCCGCTCATGCCGAGTGGCTCACGCACATCTTCTTGGCCATCGATAATAAATTCTTGCGTCAAAATATGTAGAATCTGCTGGTCTGCTGGTAGTGCGATTGCGCGCGCTGTCTCCACCACACGGTCTACATCCATTTGCGATACTTCTGCGTCTTTAATTTTCACCATGCCATGCGAATTCAGGCTTTTGACATGGCTACCAGCAATACCTGTGAACACGGTGTTGATTTTGCAATCCGCCATCAGCTCAGCTTCTTCAATCGCGCGCTGAATCGCCTGCATGGTGGAATCAATATTGATCACTACGCCTTTTTTCAACCCGCGTGAAATATGCTGCCCTAAACCAATCACCTTGATTGATCCTTCTGGCAATAGCTCAGCGACTATCGCCACGATTTTTGAGGTGCCGATATCCAGCCCCACAATTAAATTTTTATCTTCCCGCACTTTACTCATGTGTTTTCCCCACCAATTATTCCCTTGTCACTCATGCTGACGGCTTACGCTCTAGTTGTTTCATATGTGCTGGCTTTCTCACTGCAAATCCATTTGGGTAACGCAAGTCTGCATAAGTCACTTTTACATTGAGGTGACTCAACGTAGTCACGTAGCCTTTTGTAAACTTTTCTAAACGCTTGGTCATATCTACACGACCAACCGCAATTTGCATCCCATCTTTGGTTTTGATTTCCCAAGCCCGTCTTGGTGATAATTTAACTTGTGCTATCTTCATGTTGGCTTGCTGCAATATTTTTTCAAATGTGGCATACCCTTTTGTCACTTCCAGCACCCCGTCACCAGGCCCATAAAACACGGGCAATAACGCATCAGAAGCAGCATGAAACAATTCACCATGTGTATTCACCAGTGCCAAATTTCCCCAGCGCGCTAAAGCTTGATGCTCCTCAATCCCTACTACAATCTGATCTGGCCAGCGTCTTCTTACACTTACACTGCGTGCCCAAGGTAACTTTTCAAACGCGTCCCGCGTGCGCTCTAAATTCAGTGTAAAAAAGTTACCTTTCAAATGCTTCGCTACAATCAGCTTAATCTGCTCCCGATTCACATGGGATAAGTCACCTTCCACACGCACCTCCCGCAGTGGAAATATGGGCAGATGCACAACCACAAACAGCAATCCGTACAGCAGCATTACAATGGAGGTTGCGTATAAAAAATTGGCGATCCAATTTAACAGTTGTGGTTTATTCCACACGGCTAGCGTCCTGTAACGTCATTGCCAAAATACGTAGCACCAATGTGTCAAACTCCATCCCAGCAACTTTTGCCGCCATGGGCACCAAACTATGGTCGGTCATGCCTGGGCTAGTATTTACTTCTAAAAAGTAATGGCGACTTTCTGGATTCTCTGGTGCCCCATCCATTAAGAAATCGACGCGCCCCCAACCTTTACATCCCAATACATCAAAAGCATGCACAGCCTCTTGCTGAATCTGCGCTTCTTTGGCAGGGTCTAACCCTGATGGGCAGTGATACTCAGTATCGTTACGCAAGTACTTTGCTTCAAAATCGTAATATTCATTTTTAGGCACAATACGAATTATTGGCAGTGCAATGCCATCAAGCATACCTACGGTATATTCACCACCGCCTACAAACCTCTCCGCAATCACTAGTGGATCTGCTTTTGCTGCTAACGCATATGCTTCAGGTAATTCGCTCGCCGATTTCACTTTGCTAATACCGATACTTGATCCTTCGTTGGCTGGTTTTACAAATAGCGGCAAACCTAAATGTTCTACCACTTGGTCAAAATTCGTATTGGCATTCAGCATTTCAAATTCAGGCGTCGCCACATCGGTTGCACGCCAAAGCAATTTGGTTCTCCACTTATCCATACCTACGGCTGAGGCCATGACACCACTACCGGTATATGGGATACCCATTAAATCGAGCACACCTTGTATGGTGCCGTCTTCACCAAAGCGGCCATGCAAAGAGATAAACACTCTGTCAAATCCACCCAGCTCATTCAAAGGTCTTTCCGCTGGATCAAATGCGTACGCATCCACGCCTTGTCTCAACAATGCGGCCAATACGGCATTGCCACTTTTAAGCGACACTTCGCGCTCGCCAGATTTACCACCTAACAACACAGCCACTTTGCCAAATTTTTTTACGTCGACTTCGTTACGCATACTCGCCAATCACTCTCACTTCTTGGTGCAGTGCAATCCCATGTTGCGCCAGCACTTTTTCCTTAATATGTTTAATCAATAATTCAATATCTAGCGCTGTGGCATTACCCACATTCACAATAAAGTTGGCGTGCTTTTCTGAAACCTGTGCGCCACCGATGATGTAACCTTTGAGTCCGCACTCTTCAATTAACTTGGCAGCGTAGGTACCTTCTGGATTTCTAAAGGTAGAGCCTGCACTTGGCATATTGAGTGGCTGGCTTGCCAAACGTGTGGCCAATAGTTGCTTAATTTTCAGGGTTGACTCTTTTACATCACCTGCTTTTAACGTAAACCATGCCCCTAAAAACCACTCATCTGCTTTAGGAAACTGCACATGGCGGTATGTCGCCACATACTCTGCTTTATCACGGATGTGCATTTCGCCTGCCAAATCGATGGTTTTCACTTGATCTACAATGTCCCATGTTTCAGCACCGTAGCAACCTGCATTCATTGCCAATGCGCCACCCACTGTGCCTGGTATACCCGCCATAAACTCGGCACCTTGCTTGGCTTGTGTTGCGCTAAAGCGTGCCAATTTGGCGCAAGTCACGCCAGCATCTGCATATAACCGCTCACCGTCCATCTGCAATTCACTTAACGCTTGATGCATGACAATCACCGTGCCACGCACACCACCATCACGCACTAGTAAATTGCTACCCAACCCAATAAAATGGACAGGTTCAGCTGCGGGTAATCCGTGTAAAAACGCCTGCAAATCTTCCACGCTGTCTGCAATAAACAATTGATCTGCTTTGCCACCCACGCGCCAGCTGGTGTAGCGCGCTAACGGTTCCTGTTTTAACAGCACAGATCCTGATTTGGTTTGTGCCATCACTGAGCAAGCTCCTTGGTTTTGGCTGCCACTTGGCCAATACTGCCTGCGCCCATCACAATCACCACATCATTGGCCTGTGCGACATTCAATATGGCTTCTGGCAGCGCATCAGTTGTCTCAACAAACATTGGTTGATTTTTGCCGATTACACGTATTGCGTGAATCAAACTACGTGTATCTGCAGCTACAATCGGTGTTTCACCGGCTGAGTACACTTCGGTCAATAAAGCTACATCTGTGGTCGATAACACGCTGACAAAATCCTCAAAACAATCTCTAGTCCGTGTGTAACGGTGTGGCTGAAAGGCCATGACTAAACGGCGATTTGGAAAGGCCCCACGTGCTGCCGCAATGACCGCTTGCATCTCCACCGGGTGATGTCCATAGTCATCAATCAAGGTAAAAGCTCCCCCTGTGCGTGCTGGAATCTCGCCATAACGCTCAAAGCGGCGACCCACACCTTTAAATTCTCTCAAGGCTTTCACGATGGCTTCATCCGGCACATTGAGCTCACTGGCTACAGCTATGGCAGCCAACGCATTCAGCACGTAGTGATTACCTGGTAAATTCAAGGTGACATCAAATGTCGTCGTCACGCCATTGATACGGTCTACGGTAAAGTGCATTTTGCCGTTGTCTGCACGAATATTTTTTGCACGAATTCTGGCATCGTCAGTGGTGCCATAGGTCATCACAGGGCGCGTCACCCTTGGCAAAATCTCGCGGATATTGGCATCATCAGTACACAACACCGCCATCCCCCAAAACGGAATTTGCTGTAAAAACTCCACGAATGCACTTTTGAGTTTTTCAAAACTGTGTTCATAGGTGCCCATGTGGTCATGGTCAATATTGGTTACTACCGCCAGAATTGGGCTCAAATGCAGGAATGACGCATCAGACTCATCTGCCTCTACCACAATATAATCACCACTACCTAAACGCGCATTGGTACTGGCTGATTCCAATTTGCCACCAATCACAAACGTAGGGTCCATCCCAGCCTCTGCCAAAATACTGGCAATCAGGCTGGTTGTCGTGGTCTTGCCATGTGTACCAGCCACTGCAATGCCTTGCTTAAAGCGCATCAGCTCTGCCAACATCAAAGCACGTGGAATCACTGGAATATTCTTTTCACGCGCTGCAATGATTTCTGGGTTTTGCTCGTTCACAGCACTTGATACCACCACCACATCAGCGTCATTTAAATGTTCTTTAGCATGCCCCTGATACACAGTGGCACCAAACGATGCCAAGCGCTTGGTTGTGGCGTTGCTTGCCAAATCAGAGCCGCTCACTTCAAAATCCAAGTTCACCAACACCTCGGCGATGCCACTCATGCCTGAGCCGCCGATGCCGATAAAATGTATATTTTTGACTTTATGTTTCATATTTATGCCTTGTGATGGTCATGCCCCTGTAAAGGCGCACTCCATACAAATTTTTGCAACTGTAGTGGTGGCGTCTGGTTGTGCTAGCTTCTTTGCATTGATCGCCATGCTTAAGCATTTCTCTCGTGTAAAACTGCGCAATATTACTGTCGCTTTAGCCACATCAAACGCGGACTGCTGAACCAGTATCGCTGCACCGTTATCCGCCAAATATCGGCCATTAGTCGTTTGGTGGTCATCCACAGCAAACGGAAACGGCACTAAAACACTGGCGACACCCACACATGCCAATTCAGCCACTGTTAGTGCACCTGCACGGCAAATCACTACATCAGCCCAAGCATAAACCTCTGCCATGTTGTGAATGAATGCTTTGGTATCCGCCTGCACGCCAGCCGCTTGATAGTTGTGTTTCAGCGCTTCAATATGTTTTTCACCCGCTTGATGAATTACCACAGGCCGTTCATCTGGACTTAATTGCGCCAAGGCTTTTGGCAATACATCATTGAGCGCAGCAGCACCCAAACTACCACCCACTACCAACAGCTTTAATTTGCCTTGTTGCTTGGCATAACGCTTCTCCGGTGCCATCAATTCGGTCAAATCTTGACGCACAGGATTACCGACCAAAATCGAGGTATCTCCCAATACATTTGGAAACGCTACTAACACGCGATTTGCAATCAAACTCAATACTTTATTGGTCAACCCAGCTACGGAGTTTTGCTCATGCACCACTAGCGGCTTACCCATTAGCTTTGCCATCAATCCACCTGGAAAAGCCGCAAAGCCTCCCATCCCGAGCACTACATTAGGCTGATGATCCTGAATCGCACGTTTGGCCTGAAGCAACGCCTTGGTTAATTTGATGGGTAATAACAGCCAGCCTTTGATGCCTTTGCCGCGCACACCTTGCATCGTCATCATGGCCTTGGCATATCCTTTTCCTTCTATCAATCTATTTTCCATGCCACCTTCAGTTGCTAACCACACGACTTGCCAGCCATGCGCTTTTAAATAATCAGCCACGGCCATAGCTGGGTACACATGCCCACCCGTACCACCTGCCATCACCATGATGGTGTGCTTATCAAAGCGCGTAATTACGTTATCTAACATCATGTTGGCAAGCCCTTCTGCAATCTACGATTTTGGCTACGGCATAACTTGCCCTGCAAGTTAGCCTGTACCGAAACCGCCTCGTGCATCCATTGAGCCCTTAAATGCATAGTGATTACACTCATGTTGGCAAGCCCTTCTGAAGCCGGCGGTTTTCATAATCAATGCGAATCAAAATGGCCATGGCAATACAATTTGCCAAAATGCCGCTACCCCCAAATGAAAGTAAAGGCAGTGTTAAGCCTTTCGTTGGGAGCACACCCATGTTCACACCAATATTGATAATGCCTTGCACGCCCATCCATACACCTATGCCTTGTGCCAATAGGGCCGCAAAATAGCGCTCATTAGCTACCGCTTCTTTGCCAATGCCAAATGCGCGAATCACAATCCACACAAACAAAGCCAATACAGTAAGCACACCCACAAATCCCAGCTCTTCTGCAATCACTGCCAATAAAAAGTCAGTGTGTGCTTCGGGTAAGTACAGCAACTTTTCAACGCTGGCGCCCAAACCCACCCCAAACCATTCACCACGACCAAAAGCAATCAGTGCATGTGACAGCTGATAACCCTTACCATATGGGTCGGCCCAAGGATCCATAAATCCAATCACGCGCTGCATCCGATAGGGTGAGCTTTTAATCAACACCACAATGGCGATTGGCAACAGTAGAATAAGTCCGGCAAAAATTTTTCCATTAATGCCACCTAACCACAAAATGGAGATTGAAATTGCTGCGATCACGGCAAATGCACCAAAGTCTGGTTCTCTTAACAATAAGAAACCCACTAGCACCATTACAGCCACCATGGGTAAAAAGCCTTTGGTAATGCTATCCATCTGTTCGGCTTTTCTGACTGCGTAATCAGCGACGTACATGGCTGCAAACAATTTCACAAACTCCGAAGGCTGCACGTTAATGACAAACAATGGTAACCAACGCTGGCTGCCGTTGACGTTGCGCCCAACACCAGGCACCAATACCAGCACCAACAATGCCAAGCCGAATAAAAACAGATACGGTGCCATTTTTTGCCACCAAACCACGGGGATTTGAAACGCGACAAATCCTCCACATAAGCCAATCGCAATAAAGAAGCTTTGGCGAATTAGGTAATAAGTGGTTTGATGTCCAGTGGCTTTATCGGCTTCTGCAATCGCGATAGAAGCGGAATACACCATGACTAAACCCAAGCCCAACAAAATCAATGTCACCCACACTAACATTTGGTCATAGTTAGGAGAGGTCATGCGCTCACGCGGCAGCATCACAGGGCTTAGCATGTCGCCACCTCCAATGCTTTGACGGCATCAATAAATACTTCTGCCCGGTGCACATAATTTTTAAACATATCAAAGCTTGCACAAGCGGGGGACAGCAATACTGCATCGCCTTTTGAGGCCACTTTATGGCCAATCGCAACCGCTTCTTTTAAATCAATGGCGTCATAGATGGGTAGCTCAGATGCCAACAATACCGCTTCTATCAAGGGTGCATCGCGCCCAAACAACACCACAGCACGCGCATTGGCCTGCACCGCTTCTAGTAGCGGCGTAAAGTCTTGACCTTTACCATCGCCGCCTGCCAGCAATACCACTTTTTGTGGTTTGCCATCTTTCATCATGCCCTTGATGGCAGCACAAGTTGCACCAACATTGGTGCCTTTGGAATCATCAATAAAGTCAATGTCATTGATATTTGCCACCCACTCCACGCGGTGGGGTAAGCCTGTGAATTGGCGCAATGCTTGGATGATTGCGCTTTTATCAACGCCAATATTGCTGCACAACGCAACTGCAGCCAGCGCATTCGCCACATTGTGTTGTCCATGAATCAGCAAGTCTGACACTGGCATCAATTTGCGTTTACCACTCGTTAGCCAAGTACCATTGGCGGCTTCCACCACCCCAAAATCCGAATAGTTTTGCGCTTCATTCAGACCAAATGAAACAGCCTCTGTTGTGGTTAAGCCTAAGCTTGCCGCGTCATCTCGATTCACTACTGCCAAAGTTGCATTATCATAAATGCGTGCTTTTGCCCTGGCATACGCTTCAATGGTCGGGTAGCGATCCATATGATCTTCCGAGATATTCAGCACTGTCGCCACATCTACTTTTAAGCTGTAAGTAGTTTCTAACTGAAAACTGGATAGCTCCAACACATACACATCTGGTGCTTTGCCATCTAATGTATCCAATACCGGCAAACCAATATTGCCAGCAACGACTGTATTCAACCCTGCACGCTTGCAAATCTCCCCCACCAATGTAGTCACCGTGGTTTTTCCATTTGAGCCAGTGATAGCGATTATCTTGGATGCGGCTGGACGATGCAGTGCGAATAACTCGATATCACCAATCACTTGTTTACCCTGTGCAATTGCCATTTGTAGTTCAGGTTCATTGAGTGGCACACCAGGACTACTCACAATCAAATCACAATCCATCAACACGTCTAGCACAAAGGGCCCTGTATGGACTTTGAGATCAGGAAAGCTCTGTAACAAGGCTTCCACGCCTGGTGGATTCAAACGAGAGTCCGCCATCGACACGATGGCACCTTGCTTGCGCAGCCAGCGCATGACAGAGAGTCCCGTCTCTCCTAGACCGAGTACTAGTACATGTTGATTGGTATAGTTAGGTTTCATCTCAGCTTCAACGTAGACAAACCAACTAACACCAACATCATGGTGATAATCCAAAAACGCACGTGTGCGTTTGGTGTCGTCATAACCAACACTTTGTGTTGATGAGCCTCCCCCAACGCTAATCTCGTGCTATTTGTGTTCATAAACATCTGTTATCTCAGTTTCAAAGTTGATAAACCAACTAATACCAACATCATGGTGATAATCCAAAAACGCACGACCACTTGCGTTTCTTTCCAACCTTTTTGTTCGTAGTGGTGATGTAATGGCGCCATTAAAAAGATGCGCTTACCCGTACCTGTTCGCTTTTTAGTGTATTTAAAGTAGAGCACCTGTATTGCTACAGAGAACGTCTCCATCACAAACACGCCTCCCATAATGAACAGCACGATTTCCTGACGCACAATGACTGCCACCACACCCAATGCAGCCCCCAACGCTAATGCGCCCACATCCCCCATAAATACCTCAGCGGGGTAAGCGTTGAACCATAAAAAGCCTAAGCCTGCACCCGCCATGGCGGCACAAAACACCATCAACTCACCTGCACCTGCTACATATGGAATACCCAGATATTTAGAGAAGTAAAGATGGCCAGCTACGTAGGCAAAAATAGCAAGGGCACTGCCCACCATGACAGTTGGCAAGATAGCAAGGCCATCTAAACCATCTGTGAGATTGACAGCATTACTGCTACCTACAATCACCAAATAGGAAAGCAAAATAAAGCCGATTGCACCTAATGGGAGGGTCCATGCTTTAATGAAGGGCACGATTAACGTGGTTTCCACAGGGCTTGCGGCGGTTTTGTAGATAAAGATAGCAACACCCAATCCAATCACGCTTTGCCAAAAATATTTGGCACCAGCAGACAATCCTTTGGGATTTTTGTAGACCACTTTACGGTAATCATCTACCCAGCCAATCGCGCCAAAACCAAGCGTTGTAATGAGCACCACCCACACAAAGCGATTATGCAAATCCGCCCAAAGCAGGGTTGAAATGGCAATGGCCACTAATATCAAGGCACCGCCCATGGTCGGCGTGCCTGCCTTGACCAAATGCGTTTGCGGGCCGTCATCACGCACCGATTGGCCTACTTTATACTCTGTGAGCTTGCGTATCATGCCAGGACCCACAATAAACGAGATAGCTAATGCCGTGAGCGTAGCCAGTACAGCTCGCAATGTAATGTAATCAAACACATGAAACGCGCGGATGTCTTGCGCTAGCCAACGTGCTAATTCTAACAACATGTTGCTCTCCCCAAAGTTTGTTCTTGTGTTGCTTGTTTTTGCGCATCTGAAACTTCTAGTAGCTTTACCACGCGCTCCATTTTCATAAAGCGTGAACCTTTTACTAGCACGGTAACGCCATGCTTCATCAACGTTTTCACGTGCTTTGCCAGCAACTCCACCTCTGTAAAATGATGCGCATCGCCACCAAAGGCTTTACTTGCATGCTGGCTGTTTTCACCCAAGGTAATAAAGTGATGCACATGGTGCTCGCGTGCATAAGCGCCCACAGCTGCATGCATGGCCACTGCATCTTCACCCAATTCACCCATATCACCCATGACAAAAATGCGGGTTGTATTCAAATGTGCAAGCACGTCAATGGCGGCTTTCATCGAATCAGGATTGGCGTTGTAGGTATCATCAATGAGCATTGCGTCGTTGAGGCCTTGCTTGTACTCTAGCCGACCTTGTACGCCGCCAAAGTTGGCTAATCCTTGCGCGATAAATGGATTCTCAATCCCCAATGCAACAGCAGTGGCACTGGCCGCAAGCGCGTTGTAAACATTATGCATACCCAAAATAGGCAACTGAAACGAGACACTACCACTGGGGGTAGTCAGCTTTATTTGGCTAGATTTTTCTTCTTCGCTAAATGTCGCAGTTACATCCGCTGTATTCTGCAACGCAAAGGTGATTACTTTGCGCGTGGTGTTGAGTGAGCGCCAATAGTCCGCAAACGTATCATCGGCATTGATGACAGCTATACCTTTGTCAGTCAGGCCTTCAAAGATTTCACCTTTTGCTTTAGCAATATTCTCGCGCGAGCCGAGCTCACCGATGTGAGCGGTTCCTGCATTGTTGATTACCGCCACATTGGGTTGTGCAATATTGCTTAAATAGGCAATTTCACCTAAGTGATTCATGCCCATTTCCAGCACAATCTGCTGATGCTGTGCACGTGCTTTTAGCAAGGTGAGTGGCATGCCTATATCGTTATTAAGATTACCCTGCGTAGCATGCACAGCAGCGCTATCACCTAAGGCCGCTGTTAATATCGCATTTAGCATTTCTTTGGTCGTGGTCTTACCATTACTGCCGGTGATGGCTGTAATGGGCGCATGTAATTGCTGGCGCCAATGATTGGCTAATTTCCCTAGGGCTAACCGCGTATCCGTCACCAACACAGCAGGACTGACAGCTTGCGTTGCATCTGAAATCATCACAGCTGCGACACCAAGCTTCAGCGCCTCCGCTGCAAATGTATTGCCATCAAAGCGCTCGCCTTGAATGCCCACAAACAATTGCCCAGCTTGAATACGACGACTGTCCGTATCCACAGACTGTATACGCACATCATCACTTAGTAAGGTGCCGCCTACTGCTTTTGCAATTTCAGAGAGCATCATCATAGGGCTATCTCTTGGTAGGTTTCCAAAGCAAGCTCGGCTTGTTTCGCGTCACTAAAATAGTGCCGCACACCCGCAACTTCTTGATAGTCTTCATGGCCTTTGCCAGCAATCAGTACAACATCGCCCACTTTTGCTGACAATATGCCAATCGCAATCGCGTTGGCACGGTCTAGCTCCACCACATAGTGACCATCCATCCCTTTGACGATATCGTTAACAATGTCCTGCGGATTTTCATTACGTGGGTTATCCGTCGTCACTACAATCGCATGCGCATGTTTGCTAACGATTTTGCCCATTTTGGCGCGTTTACTTTGATCACGGTCTCCACCGCAGCCAAATACACACACCAATTTAGACTTGGTTTGGGCTTTCAATGTTTTCAGCACTTTATCCAGCGCATCCGGGGTATGTGCATAATCCACAACGACCAGCGGCTTATTACCGCCACCCAGCATTTGCATGCGCCCATTCACCGGTTTCAGGTGGCCAATTGCTTCAATCGCATCTTTAAATGCCACATCC
This sequence comes from Methylophilus sp., assembly GCA_030696695.1. Classification (GTDB taxonomy): domain Bacteria; phylum Pseudomonadota; class Gammaproteobacteria; order Burkholderiales; family Methylophilaceae; genus Methylophilus. The sequence continues at coordinate 481,974 of JAUYRP010000034.1, read as the reverse complement.
GATACCAATAAAGTGGCTAACACAGCCAAGCTGTTATACACATTAAATTCACCGATCAGATTCACCACCACATCGGCATCGCCATATGGCGTCGTCACCTGCATCTCAAAGAACGTATCATGCAGTTCAACTTTTGTTGCACGCACTTCGCCCGAGTGAATGCCATAGGTAATCACATGCTGATGATCTGCATTCAACTTGTCTGCAATTTGCTGACCAAACGAATCATCGTAATTCACCACACTCGCTTTTAGGCTTGGCCATGCAAACAGCTTTTCTTTGGCCGCTTGGTAAGCCTCCATGGTCTTGTGATAATCCAAATGGTCTTGCGTCAGATTGGTAAACACCGCCACATCAAATTCCACACCATTCAAACGCCCTTGATCTAAACCATGAGACGACACTTCCATCGCCACCACGCTAGCCTTAGCGTTGAGGTATCGCGCCAAGGTTTTCTGTAATTCAATCGGACCAGGTGTGGTATTCGTCGTAGGATCTAAGGCACTTAGAAAACCATTGCCCAACGTACCTACTACCGCTGCGCGTCGTTGTAAATAATCAAACGCTTGTGCTAACCAATGCGTGACTGAAGTTTTACCGTTGGTACCAGTCACACCGATGGTCCAGAGCGAGGCAGACGGCTTCTTGTAGAATTGGCTAGCAATATGTCCTGCTTGCAGTTTCAGCTGTGGAATCGCAATGTTTTTCACATCCCAGTCTGCATTCCATGTAAAGCCATCTTCGTCCCACACCACAGCAACAGCACCTTTTTTGATGGCATCTGCAATGTATTCTCGCCCATCCGAATACTGGCCAGGGTAAGCAATGAATAAGCTATTTTTCTCCACCAAACGGCTATCAGAGGTGATGCTGGCAATAGGCGCTTTGATCACATAACGTGTCATACCACCTCCTTCACATCGACCACATCAGCTGGAATCACGACATTATTATTAGGTGCATCTTGTGGGACTGAAAGCATGCGTAAGGCATCTGCCATCACCGCACTAAATACAGGCGCAGCCACGGTGCCACCGTAATATTCACCGGATGTTGGCTCATCAATCATCACCGCCATGATGAGTTTTGGATTAGAAGCGGGCGCCATGCCTACGAAAGAACCCACATATTTGTCTTTTTCATAGCCAGTTGGCCCCAATTTGTGCGCAGTACCCGTTTTACCTGCTACCCGATAGCCTGCTACTTGCGCGCGCAAAGCAGTGCCTCCAGGTTGCACGACCAACTCCAACATATCTTTCATATCGTTTGCCACCTTGGCAGAAAACACCTGTTGTCCCACAGGTGTTTCGTTTGATTTAAGCAAGGTCACTGGTTTTAACTCACCTTCATTGGCAAACACGGTATAGGCACGTGCTAACTGCAACAATGTGAGGCTTATGCCATGCCCATAAGACATGGTGGCCTGCTCTATCGGACGCCAAGACTTGTAATTCCTCAATCGACCTGACGCCTCCCCTGGAAAACCAACATGCGTAGGCGTACCAAATCCCAATTGATGAAAGGTGCTCCAAAGCGCTTCTTTTCTTAAACTTAACGCCATTTTGGCCGAACCCACGTTAGAGGATTTCTGTATCACTTCTGTCACAGTCAAAATGCCATGCGGATGCGCATCGTGAATCACCGCTGGACCAATCGCCATATAGCCAGGCGCAGTTTGAATTTGGGTTTCTGGCTTGTAATCACCAAACTCCATCGCAGCCGCTGCAGTCATGGGTTTCAATGTAGAGCCCGGCTCAAACATATCGGTAATTACGCGGTTACGTGTCTTACCTTTGATATTCACTGGATTGTTGGGGTTATACGTAGGCAAGTTGACCATCGCTAGCACCTCGCCTGTTTTAGCGTCCAGCACGACCGCGGCACCTGCCTTCGCTTTGTGCTTTTCTATGGCCTTTGTAAGCTCTCTAAAAGCCAAGTACTGAATTCTGCGGTCGATACTTAACACCAAATCGTGTCCGTCTTGTGGCACCTTCACCGCCTCCAGATCTTCTACGATACGACCCTTTCTATCCTTAATCACACGTCGACTGCCTGATTTTCCAGACAAATGTGCATTCTTGGCTAATTCAAATCCCTCTTGCCCATTGTCATCAATCCCGGTGAAGCCCACCACGTGCGCAGCCACATCGCCTGCTGGATAAAAACGCTTATATTCTCGTTGCATGAAAATACCTGGGATTTCCAAGCTCATGACTTGTGCTGCCAAATCGGGTGATATGCGGCGTTTGATATACACGAACTCGCGCTGTGTGTTCGCCACCTTCTTATCAAATTCTTTTGTTTTCAATCCCAATAATTTCACCAAAGCCTGCTTTTGCTTGGCATTGATTTCCATGTCTGGTGGACTCGCCCAAATGGACTCCACAGGACTACTGATCGCCAACAGCTCGTCGTTGCGGTCTACGATTTTTCCGCGATAAGCTGGTAGCGTCATGGTACGGCTGTAGCGCGCATCGCCTTTTTTCTGCAAAAAATCCTTGTGTAGACTTTGCAAGTACACACCGCGTGCAAACAAACCTGAAAAGCCAAGCAATACGGCAATAAGCAACAGCCTGCGTCTCCACGCAGGCAGCTTAACCATTCGATGCTGACTTTGTTTTAATAACATAACAACCTAACGTTCACTCTCTAACTGAATCACCTGAATACGTTTCACATCTGGCACTTGCATGCGCAACTTTTGCTGCGCATATTCTTCTAGGCGAGAATGCATCGCCCAAGTACTTTGCTCTAATTGCAATTGACCAAGCTCGGTTTGATAACCAGTAGCCAATGCCTCTTGATTTTCTAGCTCTATATAGAGCTTGCGAGCTTTATGCTGTGCAGTCACCACACCCAATGCCACCAATATCAAGACACCAAATAAAATCAAGTTGATTTTGGTCATAGCACTGCCGTTCTTTGCGCCACACGCATCACCGCACTTCGAGCACGTGGGTTACGTTTTACTTCCTCTTCACTCGGCTTAATAGCGCGCCCAACAGCAGTTAACCTTGGCTGGGGCAAATCTTTAGCCTTAATCGGAAAGCGGCTTGGCAAATCGTCACGCAACGCTTCACCTTGAATAAAACGCTTCACAATGCGGTCTTCAAGCGAATGAAAACTAATCACCACTAAGCGTCCACCGGCTCGCAAGAGCCCCATGCACTTAGGTAAAATTAGCGATAATTCCTCAAGCTCTTGATTGATGAAAATCCGTAAAGCTTGAAAGGTGCGCGTGGCTGGGTTCTGCCCCGGTTCAATCTTTGGGATTGCACTTGCCACGATCTTGGCAAGCTGTCCTGTAGTGGTGATGGCATGCCCATCTTCGCGCTCTTTAATAATCGCCCTTGCAACCTGCTTAGCAAACCGTTCTTCACCATAATGTTTAATCACCTCTCCCAATTGTTTTTCAGAAACAGTCGCCAACCACTCAGCCGCTGTTTTCCCCTTTGTTTGGTCCATACGCATATCCAATGGGCCGTCAAACCTAAAACTAAAACCGCGATCCGCCTCGTCAATTTGTGGCGATGAAATGCCCAAATCCAACAAAATGCCGTCTACCTGCTGCACACCTAACTCACCCAATACTTCTTCTATCTCAGAAAAATGGCGATGCTTAATATGAAAGCGTGCATCTTGAACAGCCTGACCCACAGCGAAAGCAGCCATATCTCTATCCATGCCAATCAACTGACCTTTTTCACCCAACCCAGACAAAATAAGACGGCTATGTCCGCCACGGCCAAAGGTGCCGTCCACATAAATGCCATCCGATTTAATCTCCAGCGCATCCACCGCTTCTTGCAACAACACCGTAATATGAGACGCAGACTGTTCCGAGAGTGGCGCCGACACTGAGGCTGAGTTGGGCGCCGAGAGAGCGCCCTTCATCATAGTGAAAAACCTTCTAGTTCTTGCGGGATGACAAGCTGCTCAGCATCCATCAGCCTTTCAAGCTGCTGATCCCAAGCGACAACATCCCACAATTCAAAGTGACTGCCTTGTCCAACTAACATCACTTCTTTATCTAACCGAGCAAACTTGCGCAACACTGAAGACACCAATAAACGGCCAGCATTATCCAAAGTCAGCACATCGGCCTGACCAACAATCATGCGCTGAATTGCACTGATTTGTGGATTAAAGCTGGACAAACTGGTGAGCTTTGATTCAATCGGCGTCCAAGCTTCTTTTGGATAAAGGATCAGGCAACGATGTGGGTGTGCCGTAAGTACCACCTCACCCACGCCACCTGCCGTCAGGGCGTCACGATGCTTAGCTGGCACTGCAAGCCTACCTTTCGCATCCATACTTAATTGTGTCGCCCCACGAAACATCAAACTTAACCCTTATATTTTTACAACATGCCACTGAAGAACTGATGCGCATTATTGACGAAAATTCTCCACAATTCAACACAAAAATCCTCTTTTAAACACTATAGTTAAAAAAATATGCCTTTGCAAGCGGTATATGTAGATTTCTCTTTATAAGACAATGACTTATCGCATTTTTTCAAATAAGTTAATGGTGATTAAAATCAATAAGATACGATGAGAATTGCATGTGCAATATCACGTTACATCAGCATGTGATTGAATTGCATGAGAGTGGGGGTTTTGGTCAAAAAAACTGGGCACCTGAGTAGCCTGCCCTCCAATTTTGGGGATTGTGAAATGGTCGCAGATTGATAGTATTTAATGATGAGTTATTTAACGGTATTCATAACTCATCCCTCCGCCGCACCTCACAAATGGGGTGCGGATTTTTTTGCGCGTAGCAAATAGACATGCCAACTTTAAGTTGGACGATTTGAAAAAGTAAAAAAGCTAGCCGATAAGCCGGGTTCTGTCGCACATTACTGTGCGTAACAGTCATTCATCTAGGCACACGATTGCTCGTGCGCTCAAGCAACCTACCCGCTGGTAGCGCGAGCCACGCCTCATTCACCAAAGTGAATACACCAGCCTATTTGGTCTTGCTGCAGATGGAGGTTACCGCGTTTCACCATAACTTAATATGCTCGTCTCTGTGGCCCTATTCCTCGCCTCACGGCGTACGGCCGTTAGCCGTCATCTTGCTCTATGCAGCCCGGACTTTCCTCCCCTCGCTTGCGCAAGCGGCGACTGTCTAGCTAGCTTTTGGCTATTTTAACACGCAACATCACCTAATCCTTGATCACAATAATTCAATGTGTAATTGGCCGCATCCGATATAGATGGGCAAAGATATCGCATATAAAGTGCGAAGCAACACTTTCAGCAATATTGTTGAATAGTTTGAAGTGTTGTATAACGTGATTAAGTGAGCGCGCGCAATCCGCCAATACCTCATTGCCAAATGAACAAAAAATGCGCGCAACATTGGGTGGAATTGTTAAAATTGCACCTCTTGCATGGCTGAATGACTACTTTGCCTACTGTCCATACAGGCATTGAAAATACAACATACGCGCATTTAGGCGATGCTAAATCAACATAGATATACTCACAAATAACGTTAAAAAAACGCCTGCGTTTGAGGTCTTCAGGTACACATCAATCACGGAACAAATCGATATGTCACAGTAACAACCTACATAACATACAGTTCAAGGCATTATATTTGCACCATGGGAACGCGCTTTTCGCAGAGCGCTATCCCCTTTTGAAGAATTCATCCATCAACAAAGCACCAGTGGATTGCTGTTGATGGCCGCGGCCATCCTTGCATTGTTCTTGGCAAACAGTGAGTTTGCAGAAACCTATTTGCATACCATTCACACCCCAGCTTTTGTAGGCATTGGTAGCTGGGGTATCAACATGAGCCTTCATCACTGGGTGAATGATGGGCTGATGGCCTTGTTCTTGTTTGTGGTTGGTTTAGAGCTGAAACGCGAGATCATGGTGGGTGAGTTATCAGACATCAGACAAGCGGCGCTACCAATTTTTGCTGTAGTCAATGCTGGCATACCAATTCAATTAGGCACATTAGGTGACACGATGACTGACCCGGTGATGCTTGGCGTCATGCTAGAGCTGTTGTTTGGAAAATTCATTGGGATTACTGGTGCATGCTGGCTAGCCAATCGTTTTGGGGTTGCGCAATTGCCAACCGCAAGACGCTTTAGCCAAATTGCAGCCGTATCTGTATTGGGCGGCATAGGCTTTACGATGTCTATATTTATTGCTGAGCTAGGTTTCCCTGGCCATCCTGAATATCTACTTATGGCAAAACGGGCGTACTAGCCGGCTCATTACTTGCTGGCCTATTAGGCTTTGCGTGGTTATGGTGGCTGGGTCGTGACACGCAGACACCAGCCAACGTTCAAGTCTAACGACCAACAGAAACAGGTTAAGCCAGCTTCCAAGCAATAGACTGGCCAGCTCTTAACGGCACTAGGACATCCCCGTCATAAGGGATGCTCTCGGGTACAGTCCATGCGGTCTTTTGCAAGGTAATGTTAGTCTCGTTGACTGGCAAACCGTAGAAATTTGCGCCATATATGCTGGCAAACCCTTCCAGCTTATCTAATGCATTCGCCGCATCAAAAGCTTCTGCATACAACTCAATGGCCGCATGTGCGGTATACATGCCAGCGCAACCACAGCTACTTTCTTTAGCTGATCGCGCATGTGGTGCACTGTCGGTACCCAAGAAAAATTTGGGATTTGCAGAGATCGCCGCATTGACTAGCGCTTGGCGGTGTTCTTCACGTTTCAATACTGGCAAACAATAATGATGCGGGCGAATGCCGCCGGTGAACATTGCATTACGGTTCATCAGTAAATGATGTGCGGTAATCGTAGCTGCGATATGATCCTCTGCCGCAATCACAAAGTCAGCGGCATCTTTGGTGGTGATATGCTCAAACACCACCTTCAAACCCTGGAATTTTTGCAACAATGGTCGCATGATTTTATCAATGAATACTTTTTCTCGATCAAATACATCGACGTGGGCATCGGTCACTTCTGCATGCACCAGCAACGGCAACCCTACTTTTTCCATCACCTCTAACGCTTTCACACAATGCCCTAAGTTGCTGACACCAGAGTCTGAATTAGTGGTGGCGCCCGCTGGATACAACTTTACCCCATGAATCATGCCACTCTCTTTTGCTCTGACAATTTCATCCGCAGAGGTGTTATCGGTTAGGTACAATGTCATCAATGGCTCAAACTGCATTCCTGCTGGTATGGCTTGCAAAATGCGTTGACGATACGCTAGAGCCAAAGCCGTGGTCGTGACGGGAGGGCGCAAGTTAGGCATGACGATGGCGCGCGCGAAACGCGCCGCCGTATCAGGCAATACTGCTTTTAAAGCAGCACCATCGCGCAAATGTAAGTGCCAGTCATCTGGCCGTCTAATGGAAATCGTTGTCATTTTCTGATCTTAACTCAATTAAAAATATGTATATGCTTATGGCAGATTAAGCAGTCATGCTAATCACTTGCCTCTTTCATCTTAAGCGCCAATTCATACAAAGCATTTTTTTTGGCACCAGTAATTTCTGAGGCCAATTTTGCTGCCTGCTTTAAGGGCAAAGCCTCTAACAATAATCGCAAGACGCGCTCTGCTGCTTGATCTACTTCTACAGCTAATTGTGGTGGCGCTGCTTCTACCAACAGCACAAACTCCCCACGTTGTTGGTTGGTATCATGCGCCAACCAAGCACCAGCTTCACTCAGCGCACAACGATGAATGGTTTCAAACGTTTTTGTCAACTCACGTGCGATAGTAATTCTGCGTTCGGTACCCAGTATTTTTGCCAAGTCTTGCACACACTCCACAATACGATGTGGCGCCTCATAAAACACCAAGGTAATATCCAAAGCCTGCAAACTTTCCAGCTTTTTTCGCCGTTGTGCACCACTGGCAGGCAAGAACCCTACAAACATAAATCCATTATCGGTGATACCTGACGCAGACAGTGCAGCAATCACCGCACTTACACCAGGGATAGGCACCACTTTCACCCCTTGCGACATCAACACATCCACGACGACCGCCCCAGGATCACTGATACCAGGGGTGCCGGCATCCGTAATCAATGCAACATGCTCACCTTGCTGGATGCGCTGCAGTAATAACTGTGCAGATTGCTGTTCGTTATGTTCATGTACAGCCATCAGCTTTTTAGAAATACCAAAATGTGAGAGCAATCCTGTACTGTGTCGCGTATCTTCTGCGGCAATGACATCCACTTGCTTTAATGTGTCAATTGCACGCAAAGTCATGTCACCTAAGTTCCCTATCGGTGTGGCAACCACATATAATATGCCTTGTTCTTTCATCCGTGCATTTTAAGCGAAAGCCCCTACAAAACCTATGAAAATCATCGCCTATGAAGCTGAACATAGATAATCCAGGACTAGCCGCAGAAAAAATAGCTGCAACTTTTTTAGCGCAACAAGGACTTAAGTTAATCACAACCAATTTTCATTGCCGTTATGGTGAAATAGATTTAATTATGCAAGAAGGTAAAACTTTGGTGTTTGTAGAAGTACGATTAAGAACCAACGCCAGATTCGGCTCTGCAGCAGTCAGCATCACACCTCACAAACAGCAAAAGCTTATCCATACAGCACAATTTTACTTACAACAGCACGCCATTCAATCACCTTGCCGCTTCGACGCTGTACTGATGCACAAAGCGGATTACACGCAGATCGAATGGCTGCGTAATGCAATCGAAACATAAAAAGCGTATCATTTCACCTAAGTGTTAAGGGGCATGAGTACGTAGCAGTCACCACCATGATCACAATAAAACACTAACTTTTGAGGAGTACACAATGCATTTATTGACCAAGCTTATTTTATCTTCCGCACTCGCTACCCAGCTTGTTGCATGCGTTCCAGCCGTGATTGGCGGAGCTGCAGCAGGGGGCGCTATGGCCTCTGATAGAAGAACTTCTGGTATTTTTTTGGAAGATGAGAATATTGAATTGAAAGCTGTGAAAAAAATGGAAACCAACTTGGGAGAATACTCTCATGTCAACGTCACCAGCTATAACCGCAATGTCCTATTAACAGGCGAAGTGCCTGATGATGCAAAAAAAGCCTTGGCTGAGAGCCTGTTAGGCGAGATTCCAAATATTCGTCAAGTCACCAATGAAATCACAGTCGAACCAAAAACATCACTGTCTACCCGTAGCAATGACACTTACATCACCTCTAAAATTAAAACCATGTTTGTGACAGAAAACCGCTTCCCGGCAAACCTTGTCAAAATCGTCACAGAAAATAGCGTGGTCTATCTCATGGGCCTTGTAACCAAGGAAGAAGCGGAAGCTGCCGTCGACATCGCTAGAAACACCAGCGGTGTGACAAAAGTCGTCAAAGTATTTGAATATATCAACTAATTACTACCTAAGCACTGGAAGAACTATGGCAACACAAGAAATCATTATTCAGGGTCTCACCCTAGCTGGAAAACCTTTTCGCCCGAGTGATTGGGTGGACCGTATGTGTAGCTCATATGCCAGCTTTGGTGATGATAAAAAATTACGTTACTCGCCTTATTTAAAACCTAAACTAGTCGACAACGTGCGCTGCTTGGCAGTAGACATGAAATTAAAAGACGTGAATCCAGAAGGCTTCGAGCAGCTGATTCAGTTTGCTAATGAAAACCAGCTGGGCATTTTGAATGAGGCTGGTGAGCAAATCACGATCTCGGCTTAAAGCAGTTTATTTCATTAACCCTTCTAAATACTGTTTGGTCACTAATCCACGCTTTATCTTGACCAACTCACCGCGTGGGTTATACACAAAAGTCGTTGGCAGTGCATCTGCACTGCCAATTTGAGACTTCACTTGATCATCACCCAACACAATCGGGTAAGACATCAACATATCGTCTACGTACTCAAACACTTCCTTCTCAGAATCAAAATCAAACACGACACCAATCACCACCACGTCTGTTTTTTTTCTACTGTCATAGAGTGCAACCAAGTCTGGCACCTCCTCCAAGCAGGGTGGGCACCACGTCGCCCAATAATTGACGAACACCCATTTGCCTTTATATTGGGAAAGTAGATGTTGCTTACCAGTGGTGTCCCGTAACACAAACTCTTTAAACGCTTGCGGGAACTTATCTTTAGCCCATACTGGCGTGTTACCAACGATCAAACCTATGACCAGTACCGCTATTTTTAGCAATTTCAATGGAAACCTCAGAAACGTTTTGCAGATGAGTGACAAATTCTATTCTTTTAATTAATATCCTAACAGTCCTTGGGAGTGAAAGTATGTCGTTAAGTATTAACCTTGCACCGCTAGAAACAGAATCTGTTGCGACTGCTGAAACACGCCCCCAAAAGGTAATCGAATTCACAAAACATATCAGCCATTTGGATACTTTCCAGGCCGCCTCTCGCTTATTAGCCGAGCTAAAAGCATTAAATCGCCAGAAGATAGATACAGACACGCGGATTGAAACATTAGAACTGTATCGAAAGATTACTCATGAGCTTGGGCATGATTTAGAAGAAGTTTACGGCAACGCGCAAGTCCCGATGCCAGAAGAAGCTAACAATTATGCGGCATTAGCAGAGGCGATATGGTTAGAAACAGGCTATGGTTACAAACGTGCATTACTAGACTTAAAGCAAAAGCTCATTAATTTTCAAGAGAACAAGCAGCATTCACTTGTTATTTTACGCATCATTGAGTCACTCAAAAATGAGGCGCTAGTGAACTACTTATGTTACACACCACCGTCAGACACACTGTGGTCAGATTTACATAAAGTCTATTTCCACGCCTTGCAACTCGGAATTGAGGATATAGAAGTACTTGACCATGCACTTAGCCCCTTTGGCAAAACCATCCACTTGGTTTACATCCAAACCTTGCTCATGAATCTCGCCAATCCACAACGTCTCAGTAAATCCAATATTCGAAAAATGTCCCATTATGTCGGCAGTCTTGCAAAATTTGCTGAACTGCGTGGCATGGGCATCATTGAAAAACCAATGGGCGTATTTTTAATCGAGTTAGACTCCAAAAAGCCGCCTGTTCCCTACTTAAAAAACAGAAACACACCCAGTATAGAAACTGATATTTTACTTGTCACAGTAGAAGTTGCACGCCATATCCACCAACAACTTAAATATATTCAGGAAGCCAAAACACAAACCAGCGAGCCATTACCTGCATCCGCATTAGAAATTGTAGATGAAGAGTTACTCAAGCACCTGATCAAATACTTTGGCGTCACTACATCAAGGGCATTTGCAAGGGTAGAAAAAAAACAAGCCGCCGAATTGGCCATTGGCTTAGAAGCCGCATCTATTTTATTCAGATCTACCAAACGCGCGAAAGAAGAAGTGCGCTCTTACTGGGAAATCATGAATACCAGCCCAGATGGTTACGCCTTACGCACAACCAACTTACATGATCTCAGAATATCTGTAGGTGAGTTAGTCAGCGTCAAAGAGAGCGAACACAGCCCTTGGGTATTGGGATATATAGTTTGGCTCATCACCAAATCCCAACACATCGAGGCGGGAATCAAATTATTAGCACCTAGCGCAACATCAGTCACGGTCAAATCCCCATCGAACAACATTACCTACAATGCATTACTATTGCCTAGCATCAAAGCATTGAGCATGCCTATTACCCTCATCACTGAATATGGATACCTTGAAGAAAATAGCATTGCTGAGATAAAAGACGGCAATAAAAAATCTAAGCTAAAAATCAAACAGTTAGTGGAACGCAGTGCCTGCCTAGATCGTTTTGAATACAGCTTGATTCAAGAGGATTTATCTTGATATACTATGGATAACATCTGGCATTCGTCCAAACACATTTATATTTTCTATTCTTACCTTTACGGTTTAAGTAATTTCTTACGAGGCAACAATGAGCGAACATATTATTCATTTAAGTGATGAGGGGTTTGAACAAGAAGTTCTGCAATCACCCATCCCTGTATTAGTTGACTACTGGGCAGAGTGGTGCGGGCCGTGTAAAATGATTGCCCCTATTCTTGATGACATCAGCAAAGAATATGCTGGTCGTTTAAAGATTGCAAAACTCAATATTGATGACAATCAACAAACACCACCAAAATACGGTATTCGTGGCATTCCAACGCTCATGCTGTTTAAAAATGGCAATGTGGAAGCCACCAAAGTGGGCGCATTATCAAAATCTCAACTCACGGCGTTTATTGACAGCAACATTTAATTAGCACTAATATCACTATCTGGTTTCTTAAACGCTAGAAACCAGATTCCTCAAAATTCAATCATTCTCTTGTAAGACTCATCTCTAGCGAGCAACCTCATGCATTTATCCGATTTAAAACATCTCCCAGTGACCGAACTTGTCGACATGGCAATCGCCAATGAAATTGAAAACGCAAGTCGAATGCGGAAACAGGATGTCATCTTTGCTATCTTGAAAAATAAAGCAAAGAAAGGTGACAGCATATTTGGCGATGGCACGTTGGAAGTGTTACAGGATGGATTTGGATTTCTGCGCTCACCTGATACGTCATACTTAGCGGGCCCTGATGATATCTATGTTTCGCCTTCGCAAATTCGTCGTTTTAATTTACACACTGGCGATAGCATTCAGGGCGAGATTCGCACACCCAAAGACGGTGAACGTTACTTTGCGCTGGTAAAAGTTGATATGGTGAATGGCGAAGCGCCAGAAAACACCAAACATAAAATTTTATTCGAGAATCTAACACCATTATTCCCTACGCGCCCCATGATATTGGAGCGCGACATCCGTGGCGAAGAAAATGTCACCAGCCGCGTCATTGATATGATTGCCCCAATAGGTCGTGGTCAGCGTGGTTTGCTAGTCGCAAGCCCTAAAAGCGGTAAAACCGTCATGATGCAAAATATTGCGCATGCCATTACCGCCAACCATCCTGATGTTATTCTGATTGTGCTACTGATAGATGAGCGTCCTGAAGAGGTCACAGAAATGACGCGCTCAGTGCGTGGTGAAGTTGTCGCATCTACATTTGATGAGCCCGCGACGCGCCACGTGCAAGTAGCGGAAATGGTACTGGAAAAAGCTAAGCGTCTCGTTGAGCATAAAAAAGATGTGGTAATTCTATTAGACTCTATTACGCGATTAGCACGTGCATACAACACGGTTATTCCTTCATCAGGCAAAGTGTTAACGGGCGGTGTAGACGCCAATGCGTTACAAAAACCAAAACGTTTTTTTGGCGCAGCCCGAAATGTTGAAGAAGGTGGCTCACTGACAATTATCGCTACAGCACTAGTTGATACCGGTTCGCGTATGGACGACGTAATTTACGAAGAATTCAAAGGCACTGGCAACATGGAAATCCATCTTGACCGTCGTATGGCCGAAAAACGGATTTACCCTGCTATCAATGTCAATAAGTCTGGCACACGTCGTGAAGAGTTGCTCATTGAAAAAGATGTATTACAAAAAATATGGGTATTACGCAAATTACTCTATCCAATGGACGACTTGGAAGCAATGGAATTCTTGCTTGATAAAATCAAAGCCACAAAAAATAATGCGGATTTCTTTGATAGCATGCGCCGCGGTTAATTTTTATCTCGAAAATTCTTAATTATTTATAGTGTTATTATAATTGCAGCTATTCCTTAGCTGCGAATTATCACCTGATTGCGAAATGCGACGCATTTGAAACTGCACTACTAGTTACTTATAAACAAGCTTTTATGGCTAGTTTAGTTTGCAAAAACAAAAAAAGTAATACATAATGCACGGTTTACTGCAACTGCTTAATATAGAGAGAAAAGCATGAAAGCTGAAATTCACCCAAATTACCCAGAAATTAATATTACTTGTAGCTGCGGCAACAAATTTAAAACACGCTCCACAAATGGCCGTGACCTTAACATTGAAGTTTGCTCACAATGCCACCCGTTCTATACAGGTAAGCAAAAAATTGTAGATACGGCTGGTCGTGTTGAGAAATTCCGCCAAAAATACGGTATGTAATGTCGATTGTTGGTTTAAAAAGGCAGCCTAGCTGCCTTTTTTGTTTTTTTTCTATACTATTTAGTTATTTTTAGCACCTCACTCATATCATGCGATTTGATTTAGATCATGACTGGCAAGGCAACATGGCGACGCCACGGGCGCGCGTTGGTGAGCGTGCAAAAACACATCTCTTGATCGTGCTATGTGCTATTTGGTTGTTGTTTGGATTGGTGGGACATTCTCCATGGAAACCATTTGAATCACAATCGATTAGCATTATCAAACAGATTATAGAAGGCGGTAGCTGGCTGACGCCGATTGCGGTGAGTCACGTACACCTTGAGAACCCACCACTCTACTACCTCGTAGCCGCAGCATTTTCGTCTGTTTTAAATCCAATAGTCTCAATCCATGATGCCGCTAGATTAAGCTCTGGGGTCTGGATGCTGATGACATTACTCATGATAGGCATGACAGGACGTGAGTTATGGGATAAAGGTATCGGTCGCCAAACCACTTTTGTCTTTATCGGCTGCTTAGGATTGGTTATTAGCGCGCACACGATGATGCCTGCAGTCTCTGCACTGACTGGTTTAACCACCGCATTTTATGCACTTGCACTGTCTAAGCGCCGCCCTTACCGTGCATCCATTTTATTGGGCTTAGGTCTTGCTGTTAGTTTCTTATCGACGGGATTATTACCAGCATTGATCATCTTGTGCACTTGTATTGCATTACCGCTCTTATTTGAGCATTGGCGCAGCAGACATTTTTTGGTGGTATCCATGCTTGCAGCGTTAGTCGCAAGCCCTTTGATACTCATTTGGGCAATTTCAAGCTGGTTATACGCACCTGAGCTTTTGTCAGGTTGGTGGATCAACAGCCTCTCTGAATTCAATCAAAGCCTGCATCTATATTTCTTAAGAACATTGCTGTGGTACGCATGGCCAGCCCTTCCACTTGCACTATGGGGTCTATGGCGCTTTCGGTCTCAACTATTGCTCAAGCCACGCTTTCAGTTGATGTTGGTGTTTTTTGTGGTGGCATTAGTATTGATTGGATTTGGTGCCGAACGCAAAGAAGTCTTTGCTTTACCCTTACTTATCCCGCTAACGGCCATGGCCGGCGGTAGCATTGAAACCTTAAAGCGGGGTGCCGCAGGGGCACTAAATTGGTTTGGCCTTATTTTATTTGGCATATTGAGTGGTTTAACATGGCTGGGCTGGACAGCAATGATGACTGGCAGTCCCAGCAAAATCAAAGAGCGGTTAACGTATTTATCCGGGTTAACGCATCTTGAGTTTGGTATGTTCGCGTTTATCGTTGCATCTGCAGTCACACTAATTTGGTTATTTGCGATTTTCAGATCTCAGCATTCTAACCGTTCCGCTGCTACCAACTGGGCGATTGGCATGACATGCGTCTGGACTTTGCTGATGACATTATGGCTACCCATGATTGAATCTGCGCGTGGTTATCAAACGGTATTTTCGGATCTTAAAGCAGCATTACCGACTGGCTTTGCTTGTGTAAACAGTCTGCACCTAGGTGAACCTCAACAAGACTTGCTGCATTATTTTGCGGACATTAAAACCCATCCACTTGAAACAGAGCAGCAACTCAATTGTGACTTATATCTTATTCAGGATAACAGTAGCAAAGGAAGAGAAACACCAGGAAGCGATTGGCAATTAGTTTGGCAAGGCCGTCACATAAGTGAGCGTCGTGAAGGCTTTAGATTATTCCTAAGAGCGCAATAGTCATCAAATAATTTTCATAGAACTCGTATACGAGCAACACAACATTCAAGCCTTATGCAATATGTTGTTGTATTGCGTCGATTACTCTCGGATGAAGACCTGTTCCTTGCTGTTGCTTGACGTGCGCAACAATGGATTTAATCATGACCGAATTCCAAAAGCGCTGTAAATGATTGGCTATGTCTTTTTTGGCGAGTTCTGCATCAGGATAAGCTTCAAAAAAATCACCTATCTGGTTCGCCATCTTAATTAGTTTTTCTATTTCCATCTTAATCTGCTTTAACTGTTTCTATTTAAAATATAGTGCTAAATCATTCTGTCGGCATGACTATAGGCCACTAATTGTTGATTACGCACGAAGCCCAATAATGTAATGCGCGAAGCTTCTGCAATCCGCACGGCTAAACCAGTGGGCGCAGAAATCGCTGCCAGCAAGTCAAACCCTGCCATCGCCACCTTTTGTACCATCTCGTAGCTAGCACGGCTGGTAGTCAAAATAAAACCGCCCTGCTGTTCCTGTTTAGCCAGTGCGCCTATCAGTTTATCCAACGCATTGTGCCGCCCTACATCTTCTCTCAACAAGCCGATGTCGCCATTCGTTTGTGCCCAAGCACAAGCATGTGTCGCGCCTGTCACACGTTGTAACTGCTGCAACGATTGCATTGCTTGGTGCGCCTTAAACACACTGTGCATAGCAATAGTAGTGTGTGGTGTATCTGCCGTAGCGTCCGTTTCAGGTAAGCGAAATACTTGGCTTAAACTTTCAGCGCCACATAAGCCGCAGCCCGTGCGCCCCACCAAACTACGTCTACGCGCTTTTAAATTGACAAACTGTTCAGTTGCAATCTCTAAATGCAGTTCTATGCCGTTGTGGTGTGTTTGAATCTCAACGGCATACAAATCACTTTTTTTCTGCAAAATACCCTCAGTCAGTGAAAACCCAAGTGCAAAATCCTCTAAATCCTGCGGGCTAGCCAACATCACAGCATGCGACACACCGTTATACACCAACGCGATGGGGACTTCTTCGGCCAACTGATCGGTGACTTGCTTAAACCGACCATCTCGCCACTGCTTCACCGAATACGATTGCGCACTTAATTGCTGTTCGAGCGCGTCTTGTGCAAACCAATCAGTCACGGTGTTGATAGTCGGTGCCACATGTTTACACCAGTTATTCGACGACTGCCGGCTTGGCTGGCAATATGCCCGTTAGGTGAATTTGCGATTCACTAAACTCTTGGTATTCCTGCTGCCAGTTAGAAAGCTGATTCACCCGTGACACTTGTACGGCCGTCACTTTGTATTCAGGACAATTGGTCGCCCAGTCTGAGTTATCCGTGGTAATGACGTTAGCGCCAGATTCAGGATGGTGGAACGTGGTATACACCACACCTGGCTGCACGCGCTCAGTAATAGTAGCGCGCAGCACTGTCTCACCAGCACGACTGGTAATGCCCACCCAGTCACCCTCATGGATTCCACGATCTTCTGCGTCATGTGGATGAATTTCAATTAAATCCTCTTTGTGCCAAGCGACGTTTTGAGTACGGCGCGTTTGCGCTCCCACGTTATATTGCGACAAAATACGACCTGTCGTCAGTATGAGTGGGTATTTCGCATTCACCTTCTCAGTCGTCGGCACATATTGCGTCACAAAGAACTTGCCTTTGCCGCGTACAAATTCGTCTACGTGCATGGTCGGCGTACCTTCTGGGGCCTCATCATTACATGGCCATTGAATACTACCCAACTCATCCAGTTTCTTAAAGCTGACGCCTTTGAATGTGGGCGTGAGTGCTGCAATTTCATCCATGATTTCACTGGCATGGTTGTATTTCATTTCGTAACCCAACGCTGCAGAGAATTTTGCAGTAATTTCCCAATCTTCCATACCGTTCTTCGGCGTCATGACGCGACGCACAGGCGAGATACGACGCTCTGCATTGGTAAATGTACCGTTTTTCTCTAGGAATGATGCGCCGGGGAAAAATACGTGAGCAAACATGGCCGTTTCATTCAAGAATAAATCTTGCACAATCACGCACTCCATCGATTCCAATGCATGTGTGACGTGCTGTGTATCAGGATCTGACTGCGCAATGTCTTCACCCACGCAATACAAGGCTTTAAAGCTACCTTCGGTCGCTAAATCCAACATATTGGGGATGCGTAAGCCTGGATCTGCACTCAGCGGTCTGCCCCAAGCCGCTTCAAATTCGGCACGTGTTTCATCATCCGCCACATGGCGATAGCCTGGGAACTCATGTGGCATAGAGCCCATATCGCATGAGCCTTGCACATTGTTTTGACCTCGCAATGGGTTGACACCAACACCTTCACGGCCCACATTGCCTGTAGCCATCGCTAAGTTAGCAATACCCATCACTGTAGTCGAGCCTTGGCTGTGCTCAGTCACGCCTAAGCCATAGTAAATAGCGGCATTGCCGCCTGTAGCAAATAACCTTGCTGCTTCACGTACTTTTTGTGGATCCACGCCGATATCTTTGGATAAGCTTTCTGGTGAATTCTCTGGTTTTGCCACAAAGTCGCGCCATGCCACGTATGAGTCCCACTCACAACGCTCTCGCACAAAGTCTTCTTTCACCAAACCTTCTGTCACAATCACATGTGCCAAGGCTGACACTAAGGCCACATTGGTACCTGGACGTAAATTCAAATGGTAATCAGCGCGCACATGTGGGGAGTTTTCCACCAAATCAATGGCACGGGGGTCTGCAATAATCAGTTTTGCGCCTTCACGTAAACGGCGTTTCATAATAGAAGCAAACACTGGGTGACCATCGGTTGGGTTCGCACCAATAATCAAAATCACATCCGATTTCATGACAGAATCAAAGGTTTGTGTACCAGCAGATTCGCCCAAGGTTTGTTTTAAACCATAGCCTGTAGGGCTGTGACAAACACGTGCGCAAGTATCTACGTTATTGCTACCAAATACAGCACGTACCAGTTTCTGTGTGACGTACACTTCTTCATTAGTGCAACGTGAGGAAGTAATACCGCCTACTGAATCCTTGCCATATTTGGCTTGAATACGCGTGATTTCGCTGGCTGCATAATTAATGGCTTCATCCCAACCCACTGTTTGCCATGGGTCATGTATGCTTTTACGAATCATCGGTGTCGTGATACGGTCTTGATGTGTGGCATAACCCCAAGCAAAACGACCTTTCACGCAAGAGTGTCCATGGTTTGCACCACCGTCTTTATTCGGCGTCATCCGGACGACTTCTTCGCCTTTCATTTCCGCATCAAAACTACAGCCCACACCACAATAGGCACAAGTGGTCGTGATTTTATGCTCAGGCGTACCCGCTTCGATGACGGTTTTTTCCATCAGCGTGGCAGTTGGGCAGGCTTGCACACAAGCGCCACAAGACACACACTCAGAATCCATGAAATCTTTATTACCCGCCGAGACTTTGCTGCCAAAACCGCGCCCTTCGATGGTTAAAGCAAACGTCCCTTGTGTTTCTTCACATGCGCGTACACAGCGGCTACACACAATGCACTTGCTTGGATCAAAGGTAAAGTAAGGATTGGACTCATCTTTTACTGAATCTAGATGGTTTTCACCCTCATATCCATAACGTACTTCGCGCAGGCCGACCGCACCTGCCATATCTTGTAATTCGCAATCACCGTTAGCAGCGCAGGTGAGACAATCGAGCGGATGATCTGAAATATAAAGCTCCATCACACCACGACGTACATCGGCTAGTTTAGATGTCTGCGTTTTGACTTTAATGCCTTCCGCTACTGGCGTGGTGCAGGAAGCTGGATAACCACGGCGGCCTTCAATTTCAACTAGACACAGACGACAAGAACCAAATGGCTCGAGTGAGTCTGTCGCACATAGTTTAGGCACAGTAACACCGCCCAACTGTGCGGCGTGCATTATCGAAGTGCCTTCGGGCACAGTGACTGACACACCATCAATATTGAGCGTGACTAATTTATCACTCACGATTTTTGGGGTGCCGTAATCTTTGTTGGCGTCGTATTTAATGTCATCCATGGTGTCGTATCCTTTGCCGCTTTAATTAAGCAGCAACTTCCTTCTTATTTAAACCAAAATCTTCAGGGAAATGATTCAATGCGCTCAGCACAGGGTATGGGGTCATACCGCCTAATGCGCACAAAGAGCCATTTAACATAGTATCGGACAAATCTCGCACTAATTGAATATGTTTTGCATGCGATGACGGGTTTTCTTGCTTACTGGCAGCAATTTTGTCCATCACTTCAACGCCACGTGTGGAGCCTATGCGACAGGGAGTGCACTTACCGCAACTTTCAATCGCACAAAATTCAAAAGCATAGCGTGCCATTTTGGCCATATCCACGGTTTCATCAAATGCTACGATGCCGCCATGACCTAACACCGCCCAAATTTTAGAAAACTCTTCGTAATCCAATGGCGTATCAAATTGACTTTCTGGCAGGTAGGCACCCAATGGTCCACCTACTTGCACTGCACGAATTGGCTTACCAGTAGCAGAGCCACCGCCAAAGTCATATAGCAACTCACGCAAGGTAGCGCCAAAGGCAAGTTCGACTAAACCGCCTTGTTTGAGATTACCCGCGAGTTGAATTGGCAAAGTACCACGTGAACGACCCATGCCGTAATCTGCATAAAATTGCGCCCCTTTGTCCAAAATAATAGGGATAGTCGCAAGCGAAATAACATTGTTCACAACTGTTGGTTTACCGAATAAACCTTCAATAGCGGGGAGCGGCGGTTTAAAACGCACTAGACCACGCTTACCTTCCAAGCTTTCAAGCAATGAAGTCTCTTCGCCACACACATAAGCACCAGCGGCACGGCGCACTTCTAGATGAAATGCCTTGCCTGAACCACAAATATTGTCGCCTAAGTATCCAGCTTGGGTTGCTTTTTCAATCGCCTCATTCAGCACTTTCAGCGCATGCGGATATTCGCTGCGTAAATAGATATAGCCTTGAGTAGCACCCACCGCAACACCCGCAATGGTCATGCCTTCAATCAACACATAGGGGTCGTCTTCCATCACCATGCGGTCAGAATACGTGCCTGAGTCACCTTCGTCGGCATTGCATACGATATATTTTTGTTCCGCTGGCGCGTTAAGTACCGTATTCCATTTGATACCGGTTGGAAACGCTGCACCACCACGACCACGTAAGCCAGAATCTGTCACCACTTTTACAATGTCTGCACCAGACATGTTGAGTGCATTGGCTAAACCTTTGTAGCCATCATGCGCAATGTAATCTTGTAATGACACTGGGTCTGTGATGCCCACGCGCGCAAAGGTTAAGCGCTGTTGTTTTTTTAGCCAGCTTAATTCCTCAGTTAAACCTAAATAAAGCGGGTGTGCTCCAGAATGCAAGAAATCCGCGTCAAATAATCCAGGTACATCTTTGGGCTGCACTGGCGCAAAAGCAACGCGGCCTTTCTCCGTAGCCACTTCTACAAATGGTTCTAGCCAGAATAAACCACGTGAACCGTTGCGTATCAGCTCGATTTGAATATTGCGTTTTTGTGCTTCTGCCACAATGGCAGCAGCCGTTTTATCTGCGCCCAATGATAGGGCAGTAGAGTCACGAGGAACATAGACTTTGATCATGCGCTCACCCTCGCTTCGTGAATAATCGCCTCAATTTTTTGACTATCGACTCGGCCATACAGTTCCTCATCCATCAGTACCGCTGGTGAGCATGCGCAGTTGCCCAAACAGTAGACTGGTTCTAGCGTAATCGCACCATCTGCTGTCGTTTGGTGGTAATCAATCCCCAAGGCGGATTTCACATGCGCTTCTAACTTTTCTGCACCCATGGCTTGGCAAGATTCCGCACGGCAAATTTGCAACACATGTTTGCCCACTGGGTGCCTTCTAAAGTGATGATAAAAGGTGACCACGCCATGCACTTCAGCAACCGACAAAGCCAATGCGTGTGCAATTTGCGGGTAAGCTTCTTCTGGCACGTAACCTAAATCGTTTTGTATGGCATGCAAAACAGGCAACAAAGCGCCAGGCATTTTGCGATGCGCTTCGATACACGCATCAATTCTAGCGTTTTCCTGTGAAGTTAATACAGTTGTCAAAACATTCCCCAAGCTCTGAATAATCTAAAATAACCACATAATCATATACCTAATCAAAGGCTTGTTAAAGGCAAAAAAGCGCATAGAATATAGGCTTGTTCCTTTTTTGATGTATTTTCATTAAAACCATTAACGCAATGTCTATTCACGCAAACACCTCTCGCAAATTGATTGATCAATTTGGTCGCCAAGTCGATTACATTCGGTTATCGATTACTGACCGCTGTGATTTCCGTTGCGTGTATTGCATGAGCGAGGACATGACGTTTTTGTCGCGGAATGAAGTGCTCAGTTTAGAAGAGTGCGCTCGCATCGTACGTATATTTGTGCAACTTGGTGTAAACAAAGTACGCATCACAGGTGGCGAGCCTTTAGTACGGAAAAACGCCCTCTGGCTATTTGAAGAAGTTGGAAAACTCTCAGGGTTAGATGAGTTGGTGCTTACTACCAATGGTAGCCAATTAGCTAAACATGCAGATGCTTTAAAAAAATCTGGTGTGAAACGCATCAATATTTCTGTGGATAGCTTGCAAGCGGATCGCTTTAAACAAATCACACGCACTGGAAATTTAGAGCAGGTGTTAGCTGGGGTACAAGCTGCGCTAGCTGCTGGATTTGAAGGCATTAAATTGAATACGGTATTAATGCGCGGCACGAATGATGATGAAGCGGAAGATTTAGTCAATTTTGCGATTACAAATCGTATTGACATCAGCTTTATTGAAGAGATGCCCTTAGGCGAAGTAAATCATTCTCGCGATAATACATTTATCAGCAATATTGATACCCTAAAAAAGCTACAAAGCAAGTACTCACTCATACCAAGCACGCATAACAGTGGTGGCCCAGCACGCTATTGGCAGGTTGCCAACTCAGCCACAAAGATTGGCTTTATATCACCACACTCTCACAACTTTTGCGAAAGCTGTAACCGTGTACGCATTAGTTGCAAAGGTGAACTGTTCTTATGTTTAGGGCAAGAAGATAAAGTTGAGTTAATGCCTTTATTGCGTGCGCATCCAAATGATGACACGCCAATTATTGCTGCGATTTTAAATAGCATGCAAATTAAGCCTAAAGGTCACGATTTTGATTTAAAACGTGCCGCCCCTGCGGTAGTCAGGTTTATGTCTCACACGGGTGGATAATGACTATTTCAGCCGTGATTCTGTCTGGTGGCCGTGCCACGCGCATGGGTGGCATAGACAAAGGGTTGGTTTCGTTCCATGGCAAGCCTTTAGTACAACATGTCATCGAACGCGTGCAACCGCAAGTCAGTGAAATTTTCATCAATGCCAACCGTGAACTTCCTGCCTATCACTCTTTAGGTTTGCCTGTCTTTACCGACAAACATGCTGATTTTATTGGTCCACTGGCAGGGTTTTATATTGGACTGACACAAGCAAAGCACCCCTATTTACTGACAGTGCCCTGTGATGTACCACATCTGCCTGGCGATACAGCCAACCGTCTTTACCAATCATTAAACGATGTTCACGCAGACATTGCAGTTGCCAAGAGCAACGCCCATACTCACCCAGTCATCAGTTTGTGCCGAACCTCAGTACTAAGCTCGCTAATCACGGCAATCCAACAAGGCGAGCGTAAAGTAAGCGCATGGCAAAAGTCGCTTAACTATATTGAAGTCAATTTTGATGACTGTGGCGAGGCCTTTATCAATCTCAATACACTCGCTGATATCTCGCAATTAGAAAACCACGTATGACAGCAAATTTTTCTGCACTGGGCATACCCGTATTAGGCATTTGCGCTACAGCCAGCAATGTTGGCAAAACCACACTAGTGACGCGGCTGATTCCAGTGTTAGCCGAACGTAACATACGCGTGTCTGTGATCAAACATGCGCATCACCAATTTGATATTGATTACCCTGGCAAAGATAGTTTTAATATACGTGAGGCAGGTGCAGTGCAAACCTTAATTGCCTCTAGTAAACGCTGGGCGTTGATGACAGAGATGCATCGCACCCCCGATACTAGCGATGAGGCGGATTTGCAGAGTTTAATTGCAGAGCTCAACCCACATTATGCAGATTTAATTTTAGTGGAAGGTTTTAAGCAAGCCGCCATACCCAAGATTGAGGTGTTTCGCCCCAGCCTTGCATTACCACTTCTCGCCACAGAAGATAGTCACATTATTGCGATTGCCAGCGATGGTCCTGTGGTAGCGTCTATCCCTATTTTGGATTTGAATGCGACCAATACCATTGCGGATTTTGTGCAACACACTTTTTTATCTAATCATCCAAACAAAACATGACGACACCGAGCCTTAACGAACTTATCAGCAACCCGAGCTGTATGGAAGATTACGACCCCAATGCCATGTCGGTAACGCAAGCCAAAAGCTACATTCAACAATATTTACAAGTCGTCTCAGACAAAGAGCTATTGCCCATACATCATAGTTTGGGGCGTGTACTTGCAGATAATGTGATATCGCCCTGCAACGTGCCTAATCATCACAACTCGGCCATGGATGGCTTTGCATACCAGCATGCTGATGGCATACAGCAGCTCCAGATAATTGGCACGGCTTTCGCCGGTAAACCATTTCAAGGTAGCATTGCTCCAGGCAAGTGCGTACGTATTATGACGGGCGGCGTGATTCCAGTTGGTGCTGATACAGTCGTCATGCAAGAACGTACAACAGTGAATGGTGAATTATTAACCATCACTGACATTCCCAAAATGGGCGCCAACGTAAGGCTTGCTGGTGAAGATTTGGCGCTTGGACAAACGGTGTTGTCTGCTGGACATTTAGTCCAGCCCGCAGATTTAGGATTGCTTGCATCTCTTGGTATTACTAACGTGCGTGTCTACAGGCGTTTAAAAGTAGCGTTTTTTAGCACCGGCGATGAATTAATCGGCGTGGGTAATCCACTAGCGGAAGGTCAAATTTATGACAGCAACCGCTACACCCTATATGGCATGTTGGTAAGGCTAGGCGCAGAGATTTCTGATTTAGGCGCTATCCCAGACAATCCTGTCTTATTAGAAAAAACGCTACTTTCTGCCGCTGCATCGCATGATGTCATCATCACCAGTGGCGGCGTCTCCGTTGGTGAAGCTGACTACATGAAAGCCTTGTTGGCCAAACATGGTGAAGTGTTATTTTGGAAAATGAACATGAAACCTGGCAGACCATTGGCTTACGGCATCGTACATACAGAAGGCCATAGCGCGCATTACTTTGGTCTACCAGGCAATCCAGTCGCCACCATGGTGACTTTTTATCAATTTGTACGAGACGCTTTATTGCGCATGATGGGCGCCACACCTAAACCATTCCCCACCTTTCAAGTCATCTGTACGCAGGCCATTAAAAAAGCACAAGGCCGCACCGAATTTCAGCGTGGCTTGCTCTATCAAGCGGATGGGCGTTGGAAAGTAAAACCGCTACCCAACCAAAGCTCTGGCGTATTAAGTAGCATGAGTTTGGCTAACTGTTTTATTGTGCTTGGAGAAGAAGTGGGTAATTTAGAGGCTGACACGTTGGTTGACGTACAGCTATTCGAAGGAATTATTTAACATAACAACATTTATTGGTTCATATCAACCAATAATGGTAGCCATTCTCATTTACATTTTACCTATAGTATAATCAAAAGTTACGAAAAATTAACTGTAAAGCACGATTTTGGAAGCCTTCATAACACACGCAAAAAGTAACGAGCATATGCTTGTATGGACATTGGTTTGCTCCATACTATTGCATGCGCTTATTGCTATAGTAGTGCCTAGTTTCAACTTTACTGCTGAGCAACCACCTATACAAGAGCTCACTATTGAGCTGGTACAACCCAAGCAACCAGAAGCTGTGCCTGTGGTAGCACCCGAAACACCAACCCCTGCCGAACCCGAACCCGTCAATGAAATTCCAAAGCCAATCAAAAAAATTGAAAAGTCTATCGAGCGCGCACCCATAGCAGAACCCATTCCCGAAACCAGCACAGAGGTCGAACCTGCACCGCCGCCCCCAGCGGTCATCGCAGTTGCCCCAAAGGCCGAAGTCAAACCCACAATGGTTGCACCGCCAACACCCCCGCCAGAGCCTGTCAAAGCAACAGGTCCATCAGACAGCGACATTGATGCAGCAAAGTCGGCATATCGCAACCAAGTGCAACGCGAACTCAGACGTAATCAACGCTATCCTAAAATTGCTGAAACACGTGGGATTGAAGGTGATGTGAAGCTGGAAATTAGTATTGATAACGAGGGTAATGTCACCAATGTCTCGATTGCAGAGTCCAGTGGCAATACCTCACTGGATGATGCTGCAATCTTGGCAGTTAAACGTTCCAACCTCAAACAGTATATGCAAGAGATCCTGCGAGGCTATATCGATACCATCACAGTTACTGTAGGGTTTAAACTCGCCTGATGCCACACAGAGCACGCAATGCCAAATCACTTCGGGACCTGCTGCTCACCCATGAATTAATCTTTATCGCACTCATTTTGTTGGCCGTGATTAGCGGGGCTTACGGCATTCATATTTGGGATAAAACGTCCAAAGAATCTCAACGCATCAACCTGCTGGTGCAGGAAATTTATCAAGTGCGGGGCGATTTATATCGCCAAATGAAGGAGCTGTTTGATGCATTCTTTTTACAAGATGCCGAAGCCCTTGATGAATACAATGCCTACACGCAATCGGTACTCAAGCATTTTGGTGAATTAAAAAACATTGCGGATGGCGAAGAAGAAAAAAGGGCCATTACCGAAATTGAGCAAAACTACCGGATTTTTGTGAATGAAGCGCCCGCTTTGTTCTATCGATATCAGGCGCGCCCAGATAGAGCTACGCAAAAAACATTATATAAAGACATTGAAACGGGCATTTTTTCACGCTATGAAGATGTGTCAAAGCGCGCTGAGTTGTTACTGGGCCAAAAGCAACATGAACTCAAAACACGGTTAGCGGAAGCAAAAACAAGCTCTATCGCTATCTTAAGCATCCCTGTTTTATTGGCAGGAATTCTTTTGTTTTTTTCGCGTTTCTTCCTCAAAAAAGCCATCGTCAATCCCATCAACGCGATGATGCACGCCACTCAGGAAATCAGTGCGGGCAACCTCAGTCATAAAGTGCCAGAAACTGGGGCAAAGGAATTGGCAACACTTTCTCAAGAAATCAACAAAATGGCTGAAGACTTACTGCTCAGCCGTGACGCCTTAGTGCGCACAGAAAAACAAGCTGCGCTAGGATTGCTGGTGCCTATGCTTGCCCACAATATTCGCAACCCTTTGGCGAGTATACGTGCGACTGCTCAAATTGCTGATAGTCCAGAACACGATAGAGACACCCGCGAGTCCTTGCAGGGGATCATAAGCACCGTAGATAGACTAGAACGCTGGACAGGTGCGTTGTTAGCTTATCTCAACCCAATTAAACCACAGCTAAGCCCTGCTAAATTAAGTAATATCGTACAAGGCAGTACTGGCCCACTCTCACATAAATTAGCGGAAAAAAAGATTAATCTCGTCACGGATCTAAGCAAAGCCAAAGGAGAAATATTGACTGATGAACATTTGCTAGAGCAAGTTCTATATAACCTGATACTTAATGCAATTGAAGCTTCACCCAAGCAAGCATCGATCTACTTGACTGCAACACTCACCCGCCAGCAATTGGAAATCTCCATTCGCGACGAAGGTTCTGGCATGCCTTTTGTACCCAACCCGCATGCAGTGAGTCCTGGCCCCACGACCAAACGGTTTGGCACTGGCTTAGGCATCCCATTTGCCTTTAAAGTATGCGAAGTGTTGAACGGCCACGTTGAGTTTATGGCGGTACAACCGCAAGGGACGCTGATCAGAATCTCACTCCCACAATAATTGTTTACCAGCAACCTCATCTAGGTTGTACTGTCATAGCCTCAGTGCAAATTTATTTACAATTAAACTTGCCTTATTCCCTTTTTTTTAGAACAATGGATACATTGAGATATGACAAACACTATGCTAAATCACCCCGTTCCGGACTTTGTACTTTCTGCTACTTCAGGTAAAACCATCAAGCTTTCTGATTTTTTAGGTCACTATGTAGTGGTCTATTTTTACCCCAAAGATTCCACACCAGGCTGTACCACTCAAGGCATTCAGTTCAGAGATGCATATGGGGATTTTCAACAAGCCAACACTGAAATAGTCGGCATCTCACGTGACACAGTCAAGTCGCATGAGAACTTTAAGGCCAAGTTCAGCTTTCCATTTGAATTGTTAGCCGATACCGAAGAAGTGGCTTGTGGTATTTTTGGGGTGATCAAAATGAAAAATATGTATGGCAAACAAGTGCGTGGCATTGAACGTAGTACGTTTATCATCAACCCACAGGGCGAGCTCATCCGAGAGTGGCGTGGGGTGAAGGTTGATGGACACGCACATGAGGTACTGTCTTTTATTCAATCTTTATCAACATAATAAGTTAAATCATGGTCAATAAAACTGCTGCGGGAACCAAACTTTTTGTATTAGATACCAATGTATTAATGCACGACCCTTCTTCATTGTTCCGCTTTGAGGAACATGATATCTACCTACCCATGGTGACTTTAGAAGAGCTGGACAACAATAAAAAAGGGTTAACAGAAGTTGCCCGTAACGCACGCCAAGCAAGCCGCCATCTGGAGGAAATTGTTGGCACTGATTTAACCAATTTAGAGCTAGGCTGCCCTCTGGCCGTCAATGGCAATCGCCATCTCACTGGTCGATTGTTCTTACAAACGCAACAAGTCATTAAAGAACTACCTGGTTTAGCTGGTAGCAAGGCCGACAATCAAATTATTGGTGTGGTCTTGGATTTGCAGCAGAGGCATCCACAACGTCAGGTGATACTTGTTAGTAAAGATATCAATATCCGCATTAAAGCGCGTGCTATGGGCGTGGCGGCAGAGGATTACTTTAATGACAAAGTGTTGGAAGACAGCGACCTGCTTTACACTGGCATTCGCGAACTGCCCCAAGACTTCTGGGATAAACACAGTAAAGCCATGGAATCATGGCAAGAGGCGGGCAGATTGTTTTACCGCATCACTGGCCCACTAGTGAAATCATTTTTGATTAATGAATTTATTTTTTACGAATTCGACAAACCATTCAATGCGATTGTCCGTAAAATTGAAGACAACACTGCTGTGCTTGAGGTGGTGCAAGACCATACCAATCCTAAACACAGTGTTTGGGGCATCACTGCAAGAAATCGCGAGCAAAATTATGCGCTCAACTTATTGATGGACCCCGAAATTGATTTTGTCTCCCTTCTGGGCCAAGCGGGCACAGGCAAAACACTACTTACCTTGGCTGCTGCACTGACACAAACATTAGACAAGAAAATCTATTCCGAAATCATCATGACACGTGTAACAGTACCAGTGGGTGAGGACATCGGCTTTTTGCCGGGTACTGAAGAAGAAAAGATGGCGCCATGGATGGGTGCTTTGGAAGACAATTTAGACGTCCTCAACAAAACAGATGAAGATGCTGGAGAATGGGGCCGTGCGGCTACGCAAGATTTAATTCGCACGCGTATTAAAGTCAAATCATTAAACTTCATGCGTGGTCGTACTTTCTTGCATAAATTTCTCATCATTGATGAAGCGCAAAATCTCACACCCAAGCAAATGAAAACGCTGATTACGCGTGCAGGTCCTGGTACGAAGGTCGTCTGTCTAGGTAATATTGCCCAAATTGACACACCATACCTCACAGAGGGAAGCTCTGGTCTAACCTATGTTGTAGATAGATTCAAAGGATGGCAGCACAATGGACATGTCACCTTAGTCCGTGGTGAACGTTCAAGATTAGCAGATTTTGCTGCCGAATCGTTATAAGCACGACCACAGTCTTTATGTATGCTATGCTCTTTGTGCTTAAGTTTTAAAGGATCAACTCTGAAATAGCATCCAAAGCTATTCTATAAAAATAATGCACTCTGGTTTTTACATTATCTTAGTGGCCCAATTCTTGTCGGCACTTGCTGACAACGCTTTGCTGTTTGCTGCAATTGCTTTATTGGCAGAAATGCAGGCTCCCAATTGGCACACGCCTTTATTGCAGCAGTTCTTTGTCATCTCCTATATCTTACTCGCCCCTTTTGTTGGTTCCATTGCAGATGCATTCCCCAAAGGCAGCGTCATGTTCGCATCCAACTCCATCAAAGTGGTTGGTTGTATGTCTATGATTTTTGGTCTACCTCCCCTGTATGCATATGGCATAGTGGGTATTGGCGCAGCCGCTTATTCACCTGCCAAATACGGTATTCTCACAGAATTGCTACCTAGCAATTTATTGGTGAAAGCCAATGGCTGGATGGAAGGTTCTACTGTCACCGCAATTATTGCAGGTGCCATCATTGGTGGAAAACTAGCGAGCGATAATCTAATGATTGCTTTGTACATCATCTCAGGACTTTATGTCGCTGCTGCATTTTTCAATTACTTTATTCCAAAGATGCCAATTGAACATCGTTTAGAAAGTAAGAGCGTATTCTATATGATCAAAGACTTTTGGCATGCTTTTAAAGAATTATGGAAAGACCCTCTTGGCCAAGTTTCTCTTGCAGTCACTACCTTATTCTGGGGAGCCGGTGCAACACTTAGGCTTGTAGTACTTGCATGGGCCGCATTGGCGCTCAACTTTAACATTGAAGCGTCAACTCAGTTAGTTGCGACTGTTGCGGTAGGTATCGCCTTTGGCTCTGTGATTGCGTCTAAATATATTAAGCTTGAAGAGTCAACCAAAGTCTTACCCGCAGGTATTTTAATGGGCGTGCTAGTGATAGCGATGGTGTTTGTCACGCACTGGATAGGCGCAGCAATTTTATTATTCTTGATTGGCGTCTTGAGTGGGTACTTTGTAGTCCCATTAAACGCCTTACTTCAGCATCGTGGCCATCACCTCATTGGCGCGGGTCACTCCATTGCTGTGCAAAACTTCAATGAGCACATTGGTATTTTGATTATGCTTGGATTTTATTTACTGATGGTGAAAAGCCACATGTCCATGAACTTCATCATCACAGCATTTGGCGCGTTCATTATTATCACGATGTCCATTATCAATAAGATGTTTCACAACAGAACCCACACGCTTAAATAAACGTGTAGGTTACGCAGTTGACAACTTCAACGAGACTTAACTAGACTAGTGCAGTTTTACGTGTGGCTCTGTTCTGCGTGATATCAATCGCCCAATTGAATGCATGATAACGGACCCCACACCATGCAATGCCATTAAGTGCATTTTGTATAAGGATCGATACATCAAGCGGGCAAACAGACCTTGAATGTACATACTGCCACCAGAGACAGCACCCATCAAACTGCCTACGGTTGAATACCTACCAAGATTGACTAAAGAACCATAATCCGTATAGTGGTATTCAGGCATTTCAGTTTTATTAGCTACACGCGCCTTGATAGATTTGACGAGTAAAGATGCCTGCTGGTGTGCCGCTTGAGCACGTGGCGGCACGTTACCATCATGACCAAGCCAAGGGCATGCTGCGCAGTCGCCTAACGCAAAAATATTGTCATCTAATGTAGTTTGCAGCGTTTGCCTTACCACCAACTGATTAATGCGGTTTGTTTCCAAGCCATCAATGTCTTTTAAGAAATCTGGCGCTTTAATACCTGCCGCCCAAACCACCAACTCGGCAGGAATAAAGCGTCCGCTGTGCGTGGTTACGCCTTTTTCTGACACTTCAGTTACGCGCTCCCCCGTAAACACATTCACTCTCAACTTACGTAACTCGACATCCACCGCCAAAGACATTTTTGTTGGCAAAGCGGGCAAAATTCTCTCACCAGCTTCAATCAATGATATTTTTACATCGCGATCAGCGTCAATTTTATCTAAACCATAAGCGGCTAATTCGCGTGTTGTATTGTGCAGCTCTGCGGCCAACTCAACACCTGTTGCACCAGCACCCACAATTGCAACTTCTAATTGACCGGGTTTTAGAGGTGTTGATTGCGTTTGGGCACGCAACAATGCGTTATGTAAATAGCGATGGAATTTTTGCGCTTGCGCTTGTGTATCTAATGCAAGTGAATACTCACGCGCACCCTTAATACCAAAATCATTGGTCGTACTCCCTACCGCAATCACCAAAGTATCATACTTAAAAGTACGTCTAGGAATCACTTCATTGCCATCTTCATCAATATACGGCGTGATGGTGACTTCGCGGCTCTGACGATTTAAGCCATCCATACGACCTAATCTAAAACGAAAGTTATGCCAGTGTGCTTGTGCTAAATACTCAAGCTCATGACGATCAGGGTCCATACTGCCAGCTGCAATTTCATGCAACAGAGGTTTCCAGACATGGGTGCGTGTGCAATCAATAAGGGTGATGAGTGCTTTTTTCTTTTTGCCTAGAGAATCTCCAAGACGTGTGGCCAACTCTAAACCACCAGCACCCCCACCAACGATAATGACATGATGTAAATCGGTATCTGAACTCAAAATGTATCCTCTTTTATAAACAAAAACGCGCCTGCCATTACATGCAAGCGCGTTAAAATACAGAATATCTTATTAGCTTGCTGCTGGATCTGGATTACCCATACTGCGTACCCATGCAATTATTTTCAATAACTCATCTGGTGTAATACCATTTTTAGGATCTGTAGGATCCATTAAACCAACGCCTTTTGCACCCATACCACCATTGGTTCCGTGCCATACCGTTTCAAACATACCTTTGTCGGTAGAGTTTTTAGGATATTTGTAATTTGGACCAGTTAAGCCTGGGCCAACTTGTCCTTTTGCTTCTGGACCATGGCATTGTGTGCAAGAGTACAGTTGATATACTTTTTTTCCTTTGGCAATTGCTTCCTCATTGCCAAGATATGGGTTATTGCCTGTTGCCAAAAACTCTTTTGCTTGCGGGGTATCGAACAGCGCCGCATCAATGACCAAAGGCTTACTTTCTTGCGTATCCACAAATTCAATCGCCTTGACTGAAGAAGCACTTGCAGAAGCCGCAGATTCATCACTAGCAGCACTTGTACTATCCTCTGAACTACAAGCAGTTAACACTGCAATTAGCATAGTCATTAAGATGCTAAGTTTCAAACTTTTCATTATCTGCCCCTGTGTATAAGTCTATCAAAATAAAAAAGGTTGCTGTAATTATACAGCAACCTTTTCATTTTGTTACACCCCTGTAACTTAACAGTTACATGTGTGTTATGTTATTTCTTAGGCGTTTCATTTAACCAAGGTTTTTCAGAACCACCATTGTATTGTGTACGTAACCAAGCAACAATTTTAAGGATATCATCTGTTGCTAAGTTTTCTGGATTACCCAATTGGTTGTGCCATGCAAACATACCGCCATTACTACCACCAGCGATTGTTTCAAAAATACCTTTATCTGTTACGTGTTTTGAATATTGCCATGTGCTATCAGTAATGCTTGGACCTACTTGACCACCACCGTTTGGACCATGACATTGTGTGCATGAATAGTAGCCAAATTTTTTCTTACCCGCTTTAGCAGCTTCAGCATCTTTAGCATAAGCTTTTGTATACGGATTCACACATGTTGCCAAAAACTCTTTAGCTTGTGGAGTATCTGTGTCAACTGCTTTGATTACCAATGGACTACCATCTTTTGTAGAAACAAAATCACACGCAGCATTTGCTTGAAATGAAAGTGTAAGACCTGCTAATGTCAACATACCAACAAATAAAGTTGACTTGAATGCTTTGTTGCCTAACATGTTATCTCCTAATTTATAAACCAAAAATGAGTTACGTTTTGTTCATGCTAAGCGCACTGCACAACGTATAGTCATTTAACGAACTGTCATTTGTTTGGTTGACACAATTTATTCACAAAAATCTGCTAACAAACAATCGCGAGATTCTACTTGTTTTTTAAAACTGTGTCACCCTTGTAACTTAATTAAATGCTTAAATTAATTGCTTTTTTTGAACACGCTATCGCCTTCAACTACAGGCACTGTTGGAATGCCATAGTCAGCTAGAATTTTGGCAATTTTATCTTTATTCCGCTCTAATGCAGCATCGATTACCGCCATGCGCTCTTTGTCTTTTTTACGCACACCTACTGAAATGTTCCAGTACTCTTTACCCTTTAAATCAACGCTGTTGTATTCAGGAATAAACACTAACTCCATAGGTGTTGGTGATTTTTTAGCGTAGTAGCCTGCAATTGGGCCCCACATTACAGCGACATCAATCTCTTTGGAAGCAAGGTCATCAATCATGAAACTAGTTGGTAGATTTAAATCGCGTTGCATACGGTAAGGTTTTGAATAAGCGATTAAATCATGATCCCTAAGCGGAATAGTCGCTGGGCTTTGACCAATGACACCAATCACACCTTTTTTCAAATCTGGTGAATCCCAGTTAGTGATATTAAAACCGCTTTCTTTACGCCATACAAACACATGGCCTGAACGGTAATAAGGTTTAGATGTTCTTAATGCGTCATAGTCAGACGTTGTGCCGATGATGACATCGCAACGCATTGCATTAATGGTGTTTCTTAAAAATCCTTGGCGATTATACGCGTAGGCAAATGTCAGCTTTTTACCTAAATCTTTAGCTAATACTTCAGCAATTTTGTCTTCAAAGCCTTCTTGTTTCAGGTTTGAGTAAGGCATGTTGTCTGGATCTGCGCACACTTTAAACTCAGAATCATCGGCCACACGGCGAATCTCGCCGATACGACCCTCATCCGCGCTAAGTGCAGGCAAGTCTTTATCATCTACTATTTGCTCTAAAGGCTCTGCAGCCCATGCCTGATTTGTCGCGACCACCAAACACACCAATAACCCTTTAAATTCTTTTAACATTATCTCAATCCCCATATTATTTAATGACACATTTTTTTGTAATACGTTGTTCAGAGTACGACCAACTGCAAAAGTTCTTTTTGGAATTAACCGCAATTGAACATTGTAACCAATTCAGCTTGCTTTGGCATACTAATCTGTATACATCGCCGATTTTCCAACTAAGTACGCCATTACTTTAACGTTTAAATGCGTTAGATATAAAAAAACACCCCACGGAAGTGGGGTGTTTTATTTAGCTTTTTAAAGCTGAGTTAACGTATTAACGTTATAACTTAAGTGAACTTAAATTATAGTGAGAATACTGATAATGCACCGCCGCCAGGAGCAGCATTGTATTTTGTTAACTCTTTGTAACCACCAGCAGCACCAAGTGCGTCTGTGTCGTTAGTCATACCAAGGTTCATCGCAACACCAGCCCAGCCACCGATACCTGATAGCACGCCTACGTGTTGTTTACCTTTGTGACCGTATGTGAATGCATTACCAATCACGCCAGAACCTACTTGGAATTTCCAAAGTTCTTTGCCTGATGATGCATCAACAGCTTTGAACCAACGATCTAAAGTACCGTAGAACACTAAGTTTGAAGCAGTTGTTAAAGCACCACCCCAAGCTGAGAATTTCTCTTTGTTGTACCATACTTTTTTGTTGGTCATTGGATCATAAGCAGCAAAGCCACCCATTACGCCGTCAGGACCAGCAAACATCGTTAATGTAGCACCAACCCATGGTTGACCAGCAACGTATTTAGACTCAACTGGCTCGTATGTCATACATACGTGGTTCAATGGAGAATATACTAAACCAGTTTTTGGTGAGTAAGCAGCTGGTTGTTGGTCTTTAGTACCCAATGCAGCTGGGCAGATGCCTTTAGCATTGTAGTCTTGGTGTGTTGAAGCTTTTGGATCTTTATGTGGTACACCAGTTTTCATGTCAACGTGTGTAGCCCAGTTTACGAATGGGTGTACTTTCTCAGCAGCAACTAATGTACCGTTACCAGCTTGGAATGTGTACGCAAAACCGTTACGGTCATGGTGCCATGCGTATGTTTTGCCACCTTTGTCGAACAAGATTACTTCGTTAATACCATCATAATCCCACTCATCGTGTGGAGTCATTTGGTAGCCCCATTTTGCAACACCAGTGTCTAAGTCACGAGCGAAAATAGTCATTGACCATTTGTTGTCGCCTGGACGTACATCTGGGTTCCAAACTGATGGGTTACCTGTACCGTAGTACACTAAGTTTGTACGTGCATCATATGGCCACCAGCCCCATACAGAGCCACCACCATGTTGCCAACCATCTTTAACAGCTTGTGGTTTCAACCATGTACGTGTGCCTAATTCTTTTTCGCCAGTTTTGATTTGGTCTAAAGGTAAAGCTTTGAAAGAACCGCCTTGTTTGTTACCACCGTTTACGTCTTGGTAAACTGACAATGCGCTGTATTGTGGGTTAGCTGAGTTGAAATCAGCACCGATTAATACTTCAGCATCTGGGCCTGTTGAGTATGCTTTCCAAGCCAATGAACCGTCTTTTAAGTTGTATGCTGCGATGAAGCAACGTACGCCGAACTCAGCACCTGAACAACCTGTCAATACTTTGTCTTTGATCACGTGTGGAGCGTTAGTGTTAGTAGCGCCAACTTTTGGATCATTCACTAATACTGACCATTGTTTAGCACCAGTTTTAGCATCTAAAGCAACTAAGTTACCATCATTTTGTTGAAGGTAGATTTTGCCGTCGCCGTAGCCTA
Source organism: Methylophilus sp. (assembly GCA_030696695.1). Taxonomy (GTDB): domain Bacteria; phylum Pseudomonadota; class Gammaproteobacteria; order Burkholderiales; family Methylophilaceae; genus Methylophilus. Next base: position 445,546 of record JAUYRP010000034.1, on the reverse strand, counting down.
AACCACGTGAAACGTTATCGCAGCACAAAACAGCTTGTACTGATGGATCTTGTTTCGGGAAATAGGACCAAACGATTTTTTGATTGTCGTTTAAATCAAGCGCGTATACGTTGTTTGGGAATGCTGTATGTACATACATCATGTTACCAACAACTACTGGTGAACCTTCGTGACCACGGTTTACACCTGTAGCGAATGTCCAAGCAGCTTTAAGATTCTTAACGTTGCCTTTGTTGATTTGCGCTAATGTGCTGTAAGCTTGGTTGTTGTGCTGACCACGTGGGTGAGCCCAGTTGTTTGCATTTGCCATTGCTGCTTCTTGGTCTGCAGCTGCTGAGGCAACCATTGGCATAGCCATTGATGCTGCAACTAAACCTAAAGCTAATTTGATTTTGTTAACTTGCATGTTGATCTCCAAAGTTATATTACTAAGGGTTAATTGAAAGTATGATTTCTTTTTTAGGTACTAACTAGGTCTAGCGATTACCCTAATCTTACGTCATACTTTTCATCACATTTACATGTGAGGAATGCAATATAAAACAACTTGTTTCTAATTGCAACAGTTTAGTTACAATTTATTAACAAATGTTCCAATATATTAAAAATATTTTTTGCAACCAGTTACTTTATTTATAATTTGTTCAATAAAATCAATGAGAAAGAATTTTAATGTCCTCCGAAGTTCAAATTAATTTATTCCCAGAAATTCAACCTTTTCACTCAAACTGGTTACAAGTTGATACTACTCATCGTATTTATTTTGAAGAATGTGGCAATGCGACTGGTCCAGCCGTGATTTTTTTGCATGGTGGTCCAGGTAGTGGGTGCAATCCAACTCAACGTCGTTTTTTTGATCCCGCCCATTACCGCATCATCTTGATGGATCAACGTGGCTGCGGTCGCAGCACTCCTGAAGGTGAGACCCGCAATAACACAACAGCAGATTTAATTGCCGATATCGAGCAACTTCGTGCGCATTTGAATATTGAGCGCTGGCATGTGTTTGGTGGGTCATGGGGAAGCACGCTTGCCTTAGCGTATGCATGTAGCCATCCCGCACCCGTCATTAGTTTAGTGTTACGCGGGATATTTTTAAGCCGTCCTTTTGAGCTGAATTGGTTTTTAGGTCAAATTGCGCTATTTTTTCCAGAACAATGGCAAACGCTTTGTGACTATCTTCCTGAGTCCAAACGTAACAATCCATTACAGGCGTTCCAGCAACTAGTATTTTCGGATGACACTGAGATTGCTATCCCTGCGGCTATTCATTGGAATGCCTACGAAAGCAGTATCATGAGCTTAGTGAATCAGCCGGGCAAAAACACCACAATCAATGGCAAGGTTGAGCTGGCACGAGCACGGGTTCAAATTCACTATATATTGAATCATTGCTTTATAGGTGATCGTGATTTGTTACAAGAAGCGAAAGAAAAGCTTGCACATATCCCTACCACGATAGTGCAAGGGCGTTACGATATGGTATGCCCACCACAAACAGCTTGGCAATTATCACTAGCCATGTCACATGCAATGTTTGTGATGGTGCCAGATGCAGGGCACTCGGCGATGGAACCGGGCACATGCAATGCGCTGGTTGCAGCCACTGAGCGTTATAAGCATTTACTTTAGCGTTGGCAGCTTTATCTACTCCTGTGAATAATTAGGAAATACTGAAATTAACAAGTTACCTGACTTTAAAAAACTCGCGGACCACCCCGCTGTTTCAAACTCACTTAATTCTTATGCTAAGCAAGAGTATGCAACGCCTTTGTTTGTGTTACGCGAGACATTGGCTGGTTTCGGCCGCCATAACATCATGAGCCTATCGGCCTCGTTATCGTTCTACGCATTATTCTCGCTGATTCCCTTGGTCTTGCTGATCTTCTTTTTATTAAGTCACCTAGTATTTTCATCTGATTATGCCATTGTCAAGCTGGCCATTCTCACTGGCAATCTGATACCGGATTTAAGCGATAAAATCATGGTTGAGGTATACAACGCGACACAAACCAAAGCTGCTTGGGGTGCGCTTGGTTTAATTGTATTGTTATGGAGCATTACGCCATTAGCTAGCGCTTTGCGCACTTCTTTTTACACCATATCAGCTAAAGTAGAAATGCCTTCTTTTTTGGTGCGCCAAGTGAGGGACGTATTATCGGTACTCGGCATTTTATTGTTATTTTTCTTATTCACATCCGCAGGTTTTTTGTTAGAACACGTAGTACGGTTTTTGGCGAATCACTTTTCTACTTTCCAAATCAATGCGCTAGGCTCAATCTTGACTTTATTGTTGACGGCGTTATTTATCACAGGGTTTTACCGCGCATTCTTTCCCATGCGTGTTGCTTTCTCGCATTTGTTTATTGGCTCATTTGTCACCGCATTGTTATGGTTAGCCATGCGCCCAGCGTTTGGTTTGTTTTTATCGATTAACGAAAACTATGGCGCAATTTTTGGCAGTATGAAGGCGCTGTTTGTTTCGATTACCTGGCTCTATTTAAACTTTGCTGTTTTTTTACTGGGTACAGAGCTGATTGCGACATTGCGGAAGCAGGATGTACTGCTATTAAAGAGGCTGTTCGACAACGTGCCCAATAAGGCAAATTATATTGACACACTGATGCAGCGCTATGGCAAAAGCTGGCAGCAAGGCGAAAAAATCATAGAACAAGGTAATATTGAACGAAACCTTTACTTTATTGCGGAGGGCTCTGTGCACATCTCGCAAAACGGGGTAGTTAAGCACACTTTAAATGCGGGTGACTATTTTGGTGAAATCGCTTTACTGGCAGACCAACCTGCCAATGCAGATGCAGTGGTTGCATCTGAGCTTGCTAAGATCATCGTGATTTACGCTGAAAACATTGATACCATGCTAGCTGAAGACCCTAAAGTGGCGATGCAACTTTTAAGACATTTAGCGACCAGATTGCAAAGTAATTAAACCTATACCTAGACATAGCAAATACAACTCTCATCTTTAAACTAATATCATGCAAGCAACCCCACAAGCGATACAAAAGTTAATCCAACTTCTGAACCAAGGCCATTTAGCAATGGCAGAGCAGCAAGCCAAAGCCTTGATTGCGCATAACCCGCGCGAGTTTATTTTGCACCATGTGCTCAGCCTTGCGCTAGACCAGCAACAGAAATATGCGGAGGCGGCGATTAGCTATCAAGCGGCTATTCAATTACAGCCCAATATGCCAGATTTACATTTTAATCTAGCCATTGTATTGGGCCACTTGAATCAATTAGTGCATGCAGAAACTGCTTGCCGTAAAGCCATACAGCTGCAGCCCAATTTTTTTGAAGCACATGGCCATTTGGGCACACTATTACAACGGCAAGGTAGATTAGATGAAGCCATTCAAAGCTACCAAACTGGTTTACGCATTAATCCACAGGATGCTCGCGCCTTTTTCAATTTAGGTACCGTATTGCGTGATAAGGGTTTATTGAGCGAGGCCGTCACCCATTACCAACAAGCCATTGCTTTATTCCCTAACTATACGGATGCTTATAACAATCTAGGCGAAACCTATCGCGATCAAGGCAACATGCCAGAAGCCGTGCAACAATATCTAGAGGCCCTTGCACGTAATCCGCAGCATGCTAGCGCCAATTACAATATGGCGGAGTTTTTATATTTGGCCAAGCGCTATGCTGATGCTATTCCCTACTTCGAGCAATCTCAGCTGGATGACTGGCAAGAACGTGTGCTGTATTGCTTGTATAAAGATGCGCAATTTGATGCTTTTAAACAAAAGCGTGATGCAATGATTGAACAATCACCACATACTTCTCCTTTTTTAGCAACGCTTTCTACTCATTACAGCCTAAACTTTAAAGAGGATGACCCGTATAATTTTTGTAAACACGGCTTGGATTTTGTCTATCATCGGGCTATCCCTGAACTGGCAGAAAACAGCGCTTTATTACACAGCTTATTGCACGATATTCACCACGCCGACATTGCTGAACGCAAGCAAGCGCGACTCACCAATGGCAAACAATCTGCAGGTAATTTGTTCAAGCGTCCAGAGGCATCGTTTAAAGCCTTGTCAGAACTGATTAAACGGGCCTTCGTCGATTACCGCAATCACTATGCCAACAAGGATTGCGCACTGATCACTCACTTTCCAGAAACACTAGAATTCACCAGCTCTTGGTATGTCAAAATGCAGCAAGGCGGTCACTTGAATGCGCATATTCATGAAATAGGCTGGATTAGCGGTGCTGTCTATTTGGCGATGCCCGAAAGTACCGATCCGCGAGAGGGTGCGTTTGAATATGGCACACATGGCGACGAATACCCGCAGTTGCATACCGATTTTCCAACCGCCTATGTCAAACCTAAAGTTGGAGATATTGTGCTTTTTCCGTCTTCTCTATTTCATCGCACTATTCCGTTTAATGCACAGCAAGAGCGCATTTGTATTGCTTTTGATTTAAAACCGCAAGGCGACTACTTGAAGCTACGCACTAGTTATTAACCATGTAGCAATTCATTTAACTCGATAATAGTTTGTGTGGTATGATTCAAGAAATCACGCTAATGCATTGTTTTATCTACTATTATAGTTGCAAACGCAATATTAGATTTTTGTGACAAAGCTGAATTAAGCGACTGATTCTAATCAAAAAAATAAAAATATTCCCGCATACACTAATGTTGTCTGTTTTTTGCTAGACTGTGTACTTTTATTACTCGCGCGTTGCTCCAGCAAACCATGAGGAACCTGATGAAATCGCTCAATATGTTCGATGACTCTACAGTGTTGATCATTGATGATCAGACCACCAGTCGAACAATCTTATCGCAGGTGGTGAAAAGTATTCACCCCAAAATGCATGTCATTGAAAAAACCAATCCCGAACGCGCGTTGGAATGGGCCACACAAAATACCGCAGATTTAATTTTAATCGACTATGTTATGCCAGAAATGAATGGCATAGATTTTGTCAAAATGGTGAAAACCATTCCAGCCTATTATTTTGTGCCTATCATCATGATTACCATCAAGAAAGATGCAGAGATACGTAACGCTGCATTAGATGTAGGCGTCACCGACTTCCTTACCAAGCCGATTGATGTGCAAGAATGTACGGCACGCTGCAAAAACTTGCTCACCATGCGTCAACAACAAATGACATTAGAAACCAAGAGTCATTTATTAGAGAGCTTGGTGCAAGCAGCCACCGCAGAAATTCGTGCGCGCGAAAAAGAAACGCTCATGCGTCTTGCGCGTGTTGGTGAATACAAAGATTACGAAACCTCCCGCCATTTAGTGCGCATGGCGCTTTATGCCAGAATACTTGCCGAGGCTGCTGGCTTTTCAGAGGATGAGGCAGAAACTATTGAACTCGCAGCGCCTTTGCACGACATAGGCAAAGTGGGTATTCCAGATCATGTACTGCTCAAAGCGGGCCCGCTGAACGAAGAAGAAACGGTTATTATGCGCAAACACCCGCTCATAGGCTTTCAAGTACTGCAAGACAGCCCCTCTAAATATCTACAAAAAGGTGCAGAGATTGCATTGGCTCACCATGAACGATATGACGGCACTGGCTACCCAAAGGGATTAGCTGGCAAAAAAATCCCTGTGTCTGCACGCATTGTTGCCATAGCTGATGTTTTTGATGCGCTCACCAGCAAACGGCCATATAAGGAAGCATGGTCAGTGGACGCTGCAATTCAGTTTATTGAAAGCGAATCAGGTAAACATTTTGACCCTGATTTAGTGAAAACTTTGATAAAAATCCGACCTCGGTTAGAGAAAATTCACGCGGAATACGCAAACTAATGATTAAGCGATGACGCAAAACCATGGCTATGTTTATAATCCATTCATTACACAACTCAAATAATTAATTACGCCTCACTGGGGAGCTTTATGAAGAAATCCATATTGTCTGTAGTGCTTTTAATCACACCGATGATAAGTAACGCTGCAGGGTTTGCGCTGATATTACAAAGCGGGAGTGGCATGGGCAACGCCTACGCAGGCGCCGCAGCAGTGGCTGAAGATGCCAGCACCATCTACTTTAACCCAGCTGGGATGACCTACATTGAAGGTACGCAAGTGGTGGGAGCGTTGCATTTAATTCGACCTCGCAGTGAGTTTAATCAAGCATTACCAGCAGGTGTCACTGGTGGTGAAGGTGGAGATACTGGTAGCCTTTCCTTGATACCTAACTTCTACTACAAACGTGATGTTTCCGACACCGTTAAGTTTGGTTTAGGTGTTGGCGCGCCTTTTGGTCAAAAAACAGAATACGATGATGATTGGTTAGGTCGCTTTCAAGGCATCAAGTCTGAAATAAAAACCGTCAATATCAACCCTTCACTGGCATTTAAAGTGAATGACCAACTCTCCCTGGGTTTTGGTATTAATGCGATGTGGATTCAAGCGGAGCTCACCAGTGCTGTTAATCTAGTTACATCAGAACGTATTTCAAAAGTAAAAGGGGACGACTGGGGCTTTGGTTACAATTTGGGCGCTATCTATCAAATCACACCTGATACACGTCTAGGCTTGGCTTATCGTTCTAAAGTCGATCAAAACTTAACAGGCGATGTTAGATTTTCCATTTCTGGTGGCCCCACTCCCAATGGAGATGTAACCGCAGAAACTACCCTGCCTGAGACCCTATCATTCAGTAGCTTTACTCATTTGAACGATCGATGGGATTTGTTGGCTGATGTTACATGGACACGCTGGAGCCGCTTTAGAGAGCTGCGAGTGCTTAGAGAAAATGGGAGCACGCTGTCCGCGACCCCGCAAAATTGGGATAACACCATGCGCTACTCTATCGGCCTCAATTACAAGTACAGCGACACCTTAAAATTACGCGCGGGCGTGGCTTATGATGAGGAAGCCATGAGTGATGAGTTTCGTACCGTACGCATTCCTGGCAACGATAGAAAATGGTTAGCTTTTGGTGCAGCTTGGCAAGCCACTCCTAACACTAAACTTGATGTCGCTTACGCTCACCTATTTGTCAGCAACCCCGATATTAATGATGATCAAAGAGGCGTTTTTCCAACAAGAGGTAGAGTTGCTGGCGATTACGACGCCAGCGTAGACATGATTAGCACGCAAGTCACTCATAACTTCTAGGATTATCTTCCAACATAAAAAAACGCGCGAAAGCGCGTTTTTTTATGTCTAGGTAATATCAAATAAGCTTTTTTGTTCCACCTCTGTATAGACCTTAAATTGATTTCTACCGGCGACCTTGGCTTGGTATAAAGCAATATCTGCTTTTTTCATGAGGCTCTGCGGAGACTCTTCACTACCTCGCCCATATGCGGCCACGCCGATGCTTAAACTCACATCTATCCGCTTGCCTAGCACCTGCACACCATCCTTGAATGCATGAACAATCTTACTAGCAATACTATTGGCAGCATTGATATCATTAAGCTCTGCCAGCACAATCACAAACTCATCGCCACTGATGCGGCTGAGCGTATCTATATCACGAATAGAAGACTTCAACCGTAATGCAATCGTCTTGAGTAGCGCATCACCCACGTCATGTCCATGTGTGTCGTTGAGTTGTTTAAAGTGATCTATATCCAGAAACAACAACGCTAAATTACGATTAAAGCGTTTTGCATGTGCGAGCGCTTGCTCTAAGCGTATGTCGAGCAGACGTCGGTTTGCTACCCCAGTTAAACTGTCGTGCATGGCTAATGCAGTGAGCATTTTTCGCTCTCTTAAGAAAAAGTAAACCAGAGCCGCAATCAATACAGCAATCGCGATGCCCATCAATCGCGTAATCAAAATAAGGTGGGATGCCTTTTCAGTTTTTTGCATGACTGCCCATTCCCACGCCACATCTGTATTGTCACTTGTTGAGAGATACACTTTGGCCTGGTTGAACAATTGCGGATCCCCATAAAAAACTTCTTGCGTATTTTTATTGCGGATGGCGAAGGCATACTCATCGTTGACCAACTCTTTAAATGCCGATTTAAAAAAGGCGTCAGAGTTAATCACGGTAGACAACAATCCCCAATAGGCTTGATTAATATAGACAGGGTAACGATATATCAACCCTTTACCACCTTGTACCAAATCCATTGGACCTACCAGTACGCCTTGATGGCTATCGATAGCGGCCTTCACTTGTGGCCACTGTTGTGGCAACTGGCGATAATCTATACCAATGGCTTTTTCATTCGACTTAATCGGATGCATATAAGTGATTTTGTAGCCAACAGCGACCGCCAAATTACGCACGTTTTTGGTTCTAGCATATAAATCTGCCAGCAGATTTTGCACCTTTTGTTGTTCAAGGTTGCGATGATAAATAGTGAGGTAACTTGATAAACCATTTGAGACGAAAAGTAGCGCATTTAACTCACGGTCTACTTTTGATTTGAGTGCAGCCGTGTAGTTGGCCGCCTCAATATTCAGCTTAGCATCTGCCTTGTGAGACTCTGCACTGATGAGTATTTCAAAAATCAGCAAAAAAAGTACCAACACTATGCCCGTAAACGAAATAATGGCAGTATTTTGCTTGAATTCAGTGTTGAGCTTCATAACCTGAATGGGTTAAAGGCAGAGGACAATTGGGTACATAACATCACTTTAATGAGAATTAGCCCAGTATATTAAGTATGAATAAACGCATTTTCTGTCAAAAATAGACGCGTAATATTGAGTTAAATTATACCCCTATTTTTTGTAATGTTATTCATGGCATTTATCGAATGACATCATGTTTACTCAGGCAATGATCAGTCAGATTAAGCCTGTCGTCAGCCAGCAATATTGACCCCGTCAACATTTACCCATCATTGGGAATGCTGATTTTGGTAATCGTTTATTTCAGCTAATGTTTGCAATAATTGCTGCCGCACTTTTTCGTCATTACCCACCACTGCCAAGCCTTTTTCTGCAATGTTATTTGCCTGCTGTGCTTGCTTTTGCACTAGCAACACATTGGCTAAGTTGTTGTAAGCAGGTGCAGCATCAGGATGGGCAGCGATTGCTTGTTGAAAAGCACGTGCTGCTGCAGGCATATCACCAGCTTTATATGCACTGTTGCCTAAGCCCATCAACAACACTAGATGAGTTGGCCATCGCTCAACCGCACTTTGATATGCTATTGTTCTGGCGCTAGTTGTGGCATGTTTTTCAAAAGCGACCAATGCTTTGGCAACATCATCGGCCATTGCAGTGGCAGGCAGTTTACCAGGAGGCAACGCCACAAAAGCCCATGATTCACTGCGTGCCCAAGTCCTTTGAAAAGCACTTAAGCTCATTTCAAAACGCTTAAATGTGCCAGAGCGCAACCATAATAATTCTCGGTTTAAATCAAACCCAACCACAACAGCATAATGCCAAGATGGCGCCCAAGAGAACCCTAAATTTTGCATCACCACCACCACGTTGCCTGCTACAACTTCCTGCAGCACAGACTCTAACTTGGGAGGAATCATCACAGCGATCGCTCCATGGCGACGAGCCGCAGCCAGCATTTCAATTTGTAAGCTGCCTTGTCGGCTCGGTATATATACTTCTGGTGTGAGTTGTTCAGGGGTAACTTGAATATCTACCGCATTAAGGGCAGTGGCCAATGCAGCGGGACCACATTGATATAGCTCTTGCGGGAAAAATGGGGTATTGGTCAGTTCTGCTTGTCTAGGAAGTTGCTTACTCTGCGTGACTTCGCGCACACCGTTGGCTGCGCACGCATTGAGCAGACACAAAAAAGCCAGTATGCAAATACGATACACACTGGCTTTCATGATATGACTGCTCGAAACTGAAGCGGATTGCTTAAGTTGCTAACCTATACAGATTAACGAATTGAGCGTGTGAACGGAAATATTTTGGTAAAACCAAGAATATCAGTCAATAGCAGTACTAAAAAGATCAGCACAATCGCACCGATAATACCGCCAGCTGGTGCATTATCTAATTGTGATGCCAGTGAACTCGCTTCATCATCGGTCAATGCTGCAACACGTGATTTCGCTTCCATTGGGTCAATCCCACGGGCCACTAACTCAGATTGCACTTCATCGCGAGAAAGCATGCTGACAATTTTTGCACGGTCTTGCTCACCTTTTGCAGTAATTGCAGATTCTGCAACTTGCTCGGTGCTAATCATCGCAGCTTGCACGGCTTGGATAGAGCCAGTGAATAAAATGGAGGTGGCTAGTAATGCGCTTAAAAAACGTTTAACTATGATCATGATAAGTGTTCCTTTATATAAAATTTCGAATTTGAAATGGTTTAAGCAAAAATTTTGCGCTTATATTTCCAGTTGTCTTAAGTATGATTTAAGTTGAGCCAACGAACTTAAGTTATCACACTAAAGTTATCATGTACACAATATTCATGTCTTATAGATATTATGTCACTATGTTGAGACTATTGCCTCTCCCTATGAAACAGGCACGAATTCAACTATGCTTTCAGTAGCACCTAGATAGGAACCTATATGAAGTTAACAGAAATTGGGCCGCTCTGGATAACGCTGATTGCGTCGCTAGTGATTGCAGTGGTGCTATTGGGGATACGCGTATTTGTAATGCAGCGTGTGCAACAAAAGCGACAGCGCGAAAATAGGCAAGAAACTGAAAGACTCAAGTCACTGGTGGCTGCTTATCGGGCATTGGCGGGCTCATTCTCACCCGCGGTTGAAGAACACAACTCTCTCATTGAAGAAACACTTGCAGATATCGTCTTGTTTGGCTCTATTGAACAAGTCACCCTTGCGGCCAAATGTGTAAACCATTTAAAAGCCAATGAGCATGTTGATTACCAACCACTTATTCACTCACTGCGCCGTGATTTACGTCTGCAACTTGGTTTAGAAGCGATTCCAGCATATTTACTTTTGCCTCCATCTGGCCCCAGCCGTAATACTAAAAACGGTAGAGGAGAAGGCGAAGGCGGCAAAGGAGCAGATGCAAGAGCTGGTGCTGGACAAGCTGCAGGAGGTGGCGGTGGAGGTGCTGGTGGCGCAGCCATGGGCGGTGTTGGCGCTGGCATTATTGCTTCTGAAGCTTCAGCAGAGCGTTAGGAAACAACTGCACCCTACTATAGGGCTGATCGTATTGCTTGACTCAACTGAATAGCCGATACAAAAGCGCTTTCTACGCGACCACTGATACACCAATCACCACAACTGGCGAGCTGTTGCCCCGAATCAATCAGCACATGGCCCAGCGCACTTTTTTGTGCGTTTGCATAATGCCACTTTTTTAGTTGCAAAACTTTTGACTGCATCACTTGGTCACCCGCAATACCAGCCAACGTTTGCATCATAGACTCAATCACCCAACTTTCGGATTGATGAAAATTGTCTGCTGCCCACTGGTTGCGGCTCATGGCGACCAAGCTACTATGCATGTTACGCCCTGGCTTAGACGAATTAACAGATATCCAGCTCAATGTAGAATTTGTGACATGCGCAGCATCCCATGTCAGGTTAAGTGCTTGCTCGAATCCCAACATCAACGCATAGCAAGGCAGCATAACAACGCTGCCGAGGGTTGATAGATGTGTATAGCTGCTCGGCATTAAGTTAGCCGCTTGTGCAGCGGGTATGGCGGTTACCACCCAATCATAATTGCCTAATACATTGTCACTCGCATCCATCAAGCGCCACTTAGCTTCATGTTTTTGGATGTTGGTAACTTGCGTGTTTACGCGTATTGCTACATTTTTTTGTAATAGTTGTGCTGCCAAATATTGCCCCACAGATGCCATGTCTGGCATGCCAACATAATGGGGAAATGTTTCCTCCCATGCGCGCGATTTTTTAACTTGTGTACCATCCACTTCCACAAAGCGCGCATCCCAACTTCCCACCAAACCCACTTGTGTTAAATGATGAACAAAAGCTGCAAACTCTGGATGTTTTACTGTAAAAAACTGTGCGCCGTGATCAAACGTATAAGGTGCATGTACACGTGTAGCCATGCGACCACTTACTTGATGAAATTTTTCAAACACTGTGACCTCTACAATATCGGCGATGTGTTGTGCTAACGTTAGGCCAGATAAACCTGCTCCAATAATGGCGACTTTTTTCATATGACTAGGTTGATTGAAATTGAGGTTGATGCATTAAAACAAAGTTTGCTGACGTGATTCCGCTGGATTGCTGGATGTTTTGGCAGATGACGACTGATGATTGACTGCCGTTTTTCTCTTTGTTTGTGTTTTCCTTGAAGCATGTTTTTTGATGATGCTGGCGGTCTGCGCATGATGCTGAGCACTTCGCTTAAGCTGGCTGAATTGCGCGCGCGCCAATCTTAACGCTTGGTCAATATTCACTAACGGTGCTGGATAATCCACGCCGATATTGCAACCGTATTCTTTTTGCAACGATTCAGGCATCAGCCACGGCTGAAAGATCCAAGTATTGGGCACGTGGCGCAACGCAGGTAACCAACGTCGAACAAATACACCCTCTGGGTCTTGATCCATGGCCTGCTTCATAGGGTTGTAAATGCGCAAAGTATTGATGCCAGTCGTCCCTGATTGCATCTGCACCTGTGGCCAATGGATGCCAGGCTCGTAATCCAGAAATTCTCTGGCCAAATGCAGCCCAGTTTCACGCCAGTGTAACCAGAGCAAATAGCTGGCCGTGCTCATCAACATGGCACGCATTCTAAAATTAATCCAGCCTGTCGCCCTTAACATCGCCATGCAAGCATCGACTAGCGGCCAACCCGTTTGCCCCGTTCTCCAAGCAACCAATCTCGCTTGTGATGCAACACTTTCGTAGCGCTCATCGCGTAAGTCATTAAAAGCGGGATGCAAGTTTTGAAACTCCATTGCAGGTTCCGACTCTAGTTTTTGCATAAAATGGCAGTGCCAATGCAGTCTACTTTCAAAGCCTACTAAACCTGCCAATATGCCTTTGGGATATATTGCTGGATTAGCCTCTATCGTTTTTTTTTGCTTACGCAAGCTTTGCACCACTTCGCGCATACTTAGCACACCCCAAGTTAAATAAGGTGAGAGCCTAGAGCCTGCGCACTCTGAAGACAAAGGGCTGGAAATTCCACCACGATACCGACTAGCCCGACCATTGAGAAAAGTGTGCAGCAGTTTAGTGGCTTCTTCGCGGCCGCCCTTTTGCCGCAACGATTTATCTGGATATCCATTTTCACGTGTTCCCGCAACACTGGTTACCTGCAAATCAGACAGCACAACTGCCATCCGCGTCATTGATGGTGTTGACACTTGCTGTGCATGCATGTGCTTTTCCCAATTAGCTGCCCAAGTGTCTCTATTTTTCAAGCGCCTGACCACGCCATTTTGTGGGTATTCAAACCAATCAATTTGATGCACCTTGCACCAAGCGGCAACCGATTGATCAAGCGCATAACTGTTGCCATTGCCTGTCTCTTCGTGGCTATGCAAGCTAACGATGCTATAAAGCTGTGCAATACGGTCTAAGGTTTCAATGATGCCGTGGTGAAACGCTAATAGTGATAAGCCTAAGGCTTGTAAATCACACTTTAGATACTGTAAACACTCATTCACAAACATCTGATGTTGGGTCGCATAATCTTCACCATGCCAAACGCTAGCATCCCAACAGAATACGGGTAATACAGCCCCTTGTTTGCAAGCCTCAAACAAAGCTGCATGGTCGTGCACTCTTAAGTCGCGTTTAAACCATACGATATGCACTTCTGGCTTCATTCAATACCACGTAAATAATGATTAACTGTGGTAAGTCAGCTAAAAAAAACGGAGGTTCCATGCTTGATAAGAATCATTCGAAAAACGCTTGGCTAAACTTGATTAAGTGGATTTTTCAGACAAAAACATACTATGCGCAGTTTAAAAATCACATCGAGAAAGGGCTTGATATGAATATGTGCCCCAAGATATAACCATCACTCTTTATTTGGCAGCCTTATCACCTTGAAACACATAAGCCAAATTGAAGTACCTTTTGAGCATGTGTGAGTTACCGTACAGTCCACATATTTAAAAGCAGATAGCATTCTGTAGATTTCGTCAGTATGCAACAGCCGAAAGCTGTTCATATCAATTTTTAATTATTATAAGGATTACCCATGAAACACTATTTATTGACGGCTTTAATGTTGGCTACGCTTGGCTTAGCCGCTTGTGATCAGCCAACAGTGGTGAATGTACCTCCAGCAGAACCAGGCCCAGCTGGACCAGCCGGCGCAACGGGAGCAACAGGTGACCAAGGTAATACTGGCAATACAGGTCGCACAGGCAACACGGGGGAAACAGGTGATACTGGCGAAACAGGCAGCACTGGTGAAACAGGCGACAATACAACTGTGATTGTAGTCCCGCCCGAAAACACAACAACTACAAACGAGTAATTGAGTGAGTTAGGCTACAGATTGTTTTAATCATAACGTGTAGCGTTGAATCTTGGTGATGTCAGCAACTGATAATAATAAAGGACTTAGATTTCTCTAAGTCCTTTATTATTGGTGGCCCTCTGTGAGTCGAACACAGCACCAACGGATTCTGGTTTGTGACGGTTTCCCGCCTCCCTGGATTATGCCTTCACCATAATAACCTGTAGTTCTGACTATTAGTCAGTGTTTTTCTCGGCAAATGGACGCTTGCCTAGATTATGTAAATTCATAGGTTGATGTTTTTTATTGATTTCGGCCTGCTCGCTAATTAAGGTCGCACCCTCAAAGTTGTCTTTAGTTTTCGCCTGATTATCTAATGGCTGATGATAGGGGCGTTTAGATAAATTTTGATGGGCATTATATTTTTGCTCATCATCCGCAAAGGCCGTATTTGCTGTAAGTGCGATTGAAGCTGAAACTGCTGTAAGCAATAATTTAAATTTCATGACATTCTCCTAGTAATTGAATTTGTTTATATTTTATAAAATTAGTACGGACGTTTACTGAGCATGTTGACGTGCAATATGTTGCGTTTTTCCAGAGCAACTTCGTTAACGCTTCCCTCATCTTTAATCAGCGTAGCACCTTCCCACTGCACATCTTTCTGCTGCGCTGTATTTTCTATTGCAGCCTGATATGGTCGTTTTGCCATGAACTGGTTTTGATTAGATACTTGAGCTTGTGCTGCGCCTAAAGTTAATAAAATCAAGGAAGATACTGCTACTGTTAAATTTAAAGTATTCATATTCGTCTCCTGTTTAAGTGTTTCTAAAATTATTTGTTAACTTGTTTGCTTTGTTGATGGGACGCATTATGCGCGGTGTTAGACAATCAAAAATCTACTGGAATAGGTAGAACGGTGTATACCTAATGGCATATATCAACTGACGTATAAGTCAAATCATCACATCGCACACTCTGAAAGGCATCTCGTTACAAGACGCAGATAACAACCCACCTAGCAATTTACGGCCAAACTGTTCAATATACTGTGAGGTGAGAGCAAAACCAGTAGCACCAATGAATTCTTTGATATGCCTTGTATCAAGTTCAACTCCGTGGGCTTTTTCAATGCGATATACAATTTTAATTTGCAATGGGATAAAGGTTATACAAGCCCAAGATTCGGGCAATAGGTCCAAAGCGCCATTCAGAGTTGAATAGTTTAAAATTGACTTATCAATATTAACCTCTGAAACGTTTGCTACAGTAGCAACCGGTTGATTCGAAATTTTATCAGCCGATGAAAGAGTCACTGTACTTGAAACGTCGGCAGAGTCATCGATCAATTGGGCAAGACCACCTGCTTCATGCTCAACTTCCTTGATTGGCTCTGTTCCCCAGGCCAAGCGCCACTTGAAGGTCATCTAAAAAACGTCGTTCACTTGACGTTTGTATTCCATCCGCATCACTCACGCATACGGCCATCTTGTAGGTCAATTGACTATAACTATGGTCATTAAGCAATTTAGTCGCACTCACCACACTTTCAGGTTTAAACAGTAAGCCCTGATATAGCTTAACAATATCTTGAGTACCGCTTTCACTACCCAGTGATTCAGCTAACTGACGTATTTGCTCACGTTCGCTATCATGTTTTTTCCATCTAAAATGCAGCAAATAAAGCAATGGTAAGAATAGTTTTTTGTTGATCGTGGTTCATATATTAAGTTTTATACTTTTCGTTATTAGTAATCGTCCAATTTGATGGACAGCTATCTAGTTCAAATCAGCCGATTTTCTTGTAGCCATCAAACTTAACAATATACTTGTTCCTAAAACCGCTATTACTGTAGCAAGGGAGGCCGCTACTGGGATTTTAAACCAGTCTACAATCAACATTTTTGTCCCAACAAACATGAGCACTACAGCCAGGCCATATTTAAGTAAATGAAATCTATCAGCCATATTAGCCAACAAAAAGTACAACGCACGCAAACCTAAAATGGCAAAAATGTTGGAGGTGAATACGATGAATGGATCACTAGTAATGGCAAAAATAGCTGGAATGCTGTCCATCGCAAAAATTACGTCAGAAAATTCAACGAGTATTAACACCAAAAACATGGGTGTAAACCAGCGTACGCCGTTTTTAGTAATCCAGAATTTATCGCCATGATAACTATCGGTAATGCGTATATGACTGCGTAGCCAGCGTAATAATGGGTTTTTCTCTAAATCAGGCTCTTGATCTGCAAAAATAAACATTTTGATGCCCGTGATGAGCAAAAATGCGCCAAATACATATAACACCCAATGAAACTCAGTAATGAGCCATGCGCCGAGCAGTATCATCAAAGCGCGCAGTACAATTGCCCCTAGCACTCCATAAACTAGCACACGTTTTTGATATTCAGTTGGTACCGCAAAGTATGAAAACAACATAACAAAGACAAAGATATTGTCCATCGCCAAGGTTTTCTCCAGCAAATAGCCCGTGAGATATTCCATTGTTTTGGTATTGGCTATGGCTCGACCTGAGGTGTGATCTAACCAAGCCCACAAAGCGCCCGCAAATAATAGTGCGAGTGAAAACCAAATAAGTGACCAGACTAATGCTTCTTTAGCACTCACTTTATGTGCGCCTTTGCGACCTAATGCGAACATGTCGATAGATAGCATCGCAATGACAAATAGTCCAAACCCTGACCACATCCACCATGTTCCAATTGATTGCATTTCTACCATTTTATTTATCTTTCAAAGTTAGTTTTGTTATGAGTTAATTTTCTACAGTTAGATTTTATGGTTGTAAATCGTCCACTGGTAAATTTGTGCTGACTTTTTCGTTTAAGTGCTCGGTCTACTCACGCCAAACTGCCAATACAATCGATAGTAAAATTGGCCCAATAAATAGTCCAATCAAGCCAAAGGCAAGCAGTCCACCAAATATACCGAATAAAACGAGTAAAAACGTTATCTACTCATAATTGGTGGGTTGCAAACCACTATCCCAATCTAAATTCTTTCCACTATTTTCGGTACGCTGCTAGGCGCAATGGTTTGCTTCATGAGGATGTCAAAAAATAACTTACTCAATTGTAATCCCCCCATATTTAGATAAAGCTAAAAGTAGGGTTTAAATTAAATGGATAACTATATAAGTAAATTCAATTGATTCATTCAATTTCAGAAAGCACAGGATTTACAAACGCCAGTTTCTAAGGTGTACTGAATTTTGTGTAAATGCCCGTTTCACTTCCTCAATACTTCCTATCCGACTCTGAATAGTAAACCAAACTATGATGTTTTGGATTGCCACCGTTACTTAAAGTAACGGTCAAAAAACAAAAACCCTTGCCATTTCTGACAAGGGTTTGTTTTTGGTGGCCCCCCTGTGAGTCGAACACAGCACCAACGGATTATGAGTCCGCTGCTCTAACCAAGCATGAGCTAGGGGGCCGTAAACCTCATCAACTAATCTTGACCAGTTTCTAAAAAGCTTCTTAAGCGTTCTGAGCGCGTTGGGTGGCGCAACTTACGTAACGCTTTGGCTTCTATTTGACGAATACGCTCACGCGTTACATCAAACTGTTTGCCCACTTCTTCTAACGTATGGTCAGTGTTCATTTCAATACCAAAACGCATACGCAATACTTTTGCTTCGCGCGGAGTAAGTGACTCAAGCACTTCACTCGTTGCATCGCGTAAGCTTGCATAAACAGCAGCATCCATAGGCGCAAGCGTGGTGTTATCCTCAATAAAGTCACCTAAATGTGAATCTTCATCATCACCGATTGGTGTTTCCATTGAAATTGGTTCTTTGCTGATTTTTAAGATTTTTCTAATCTTATCTTCAGGCATTTCCATTTTTTCAGCCAAGGTAGCAGGATCAGGCTCTAAACCAGTCTCTTGCAAAATTTGACGGCTGATACGATTCATTTTATTAATCGTTTCAATCATGTGCACAGGAATACGAATCGTACGCGCTTGGTCGGCAATAGAACGTGTAATGGCCTGACGAATCCACCATGTGGCATAAGTAGAAAACTTATAACCACGGCGGTATTCAAACTTATCTACCGCTTTCATCAAACCAATATTACCTTCTTGAATCAAGTCCAAGAATTGCAAGCCACGGTTGGTGTATTTTTTAGCAATCGAGATCACCAAACGCAAGTTAGCTTCAATCATTTCACGTTTAGCACGACGTGCTCGGGCTTCACCAGTGGTCATCTGCTTGTTGATTTCTTTGAGTTCCTTGATAGGAATACCCACACGGTTTTGCAAAGCCATTAAGCGATCTTGCTGGTCTATAATTGAGTGTCTGTAGCGTGTTAAGCGTTCAATGTAAGGCTTGTTTTGCGCAAGCTCTTGATCCAACCATTCCATGTTAATTTCGTTACCAGGGAAAGATTTAATAAAGTGCGGACGCGGCATGCCTGATTTTTCCACGCAGAAATCCATCACTTTACGCTCGTGGCTACGCACTTCTTCTACCATGGTGCGCACTTGATCACATAAAGCTTCGACCTGTTTTGCAGAGAAGCGGAAAGCGGTTAGCTCATCTAATACAGTCTGATGCAAGGTTTTGTATGTTGCATCTTGCGAACCTTTGGTATCGCGAATGGCGTTCATTTCAGCATTAGCATTACGAATGATTGCAAAGCGTGCCAATACTTCTTCTTTAAGTTTGGCTAGGGCTTCGGCTGAGATAGCAGCAGCTTTTGCACCATCTTCATCATCATCCTCTTCTTCGTCATCAGAGGCTTCTTCTTCATTCTCTGCATCTTCAACAGCTAAGGCATCTTCAAGCCCAATGTCGCTGTCAATTAAGCCATCGACTAAATCATCTACACTGATTTCGTCTTTTTCTACTTTATCTACCAGCGCTAATAATTCAGCAATGGTGGTTGGACAAGCGGCAATCGCTTGCACCATATGTTTTAAGCCATCTTCAATACGTTTGGCAATTTCAATTTCGCCCTCGCGGGTGAGCAAGTCTACTGTACCCATTTCACGCATGTACATACGTACAGGATCAGTGGTGCGACCAAACTCAGAATCCACCGTGGCAAGTGCTTGTTCTGCCTCTTCTACCGCATCTTCATCGGCAACTGGTGCTGGCGCATCAGACATCAACAACACTTCAGCATCAGGCGTTTCTTCGTACACCTGAATACCCATATCGTTAATCATGCCGATAATACTGTCGATTTGCTCTGTGTCTTGCACATCGTCAGGTAAGTGGTCGTTGATTTCTGCGTAGGTTAAATAGCCGCGCTCTTTACCCAACACAATAAGTGTCTTAAGACGTGTGCGGCGCGCTTCTGCATCCATGGCCTGAAGCGCTGGATCTACCGGCGTTTCAGCCTCAAGCTTGAGGCGTTCTTTTTCTAACGTTTTGTCTGATTTTGGTCTGGCCATGCCCGATCCTATCTATAAAATCTTAAACTGTGTGAGTTTTGAAATTGCAATTACCATGCGCAGTAGCCAACGTGTTGTTTGACCATCATTCTCACGTTTGACACATTTACGGCGAACCCTAGATTATATCTTAAATCCCCCTAAAAATTAAATGGTCTATGCTTAAAATTTAAGCAAGAGGCCATCACTTTTAGCAGATTAACGTTTTACCGTGAGTTTTTTTAACAGGGCACGCTCTTCGTCGGTCAATAGCGCCAACGGTTTCTCTTTGAGTAAATTGAGCAGATGGTTATCTCGCACGTCTTCCATCATGTCTCTTAATTGGGTGCATGCCCCCGAAAATTCAAGTGCAATATCTAGCGTTTCATCCAACAGATGTAATTCCCGCTGAATTTCATTGAGTAATCGTGCATCAATGTTGGGAGCGATGCTGTGTAGTAACGTTGCAGGCTTCGATTGTGGTTGCGACAGCGCTGCCTCTACAACGACTTTAAGCATGGTGTCTTCTTCGTGTGAAGTCTGCGCAAACGCCAAATGTTCTGGCTTGGCCAATTGTGGCTGCATCAGCAACATCAACACAAAGCGCTTTTTAATCGACACAGGTGAACGCATTTGACGTGCGGCCGCTTTGGGTGCAATTTTATTTGGCGCAGGTAACTTCAGCATACTTTGCATTTCTTGCGCCGATACTTGCGCCAATTCAGCAACGCGTTTGCGCAAAAGCAAGGCGAATCTGGGGGCGGAAATCTGCTTTAAAATGGGCTCCGCATCATTCAAGAACTTCACTTTGTCCTCTTGCGATTGCAGCGGGTTATCTTCACTCAAATGTTGGATAATGTACTGGGATAACGGCATGGCATTCTGCATTTCGCGCTCAAACGCCTCTTTGCCAAATTCGCGCACATAACTGTCTGGATCGTGCTCTTTTGGTAAAAACAAAAAACGTAGTTTCAGTCCGTCACTCAGTGCAGGCAAGGCATTCATCGCTGCACGCCATGCCGCCGTCCTACCTGCATTATCTCCATCAAAGCTAAATACAATTTCATCGGTTTGGCGCATGAGCTTTGTAATATGAAACGGCGTAGTGGCAGTCCCTAAGGCAGCAACAGCATACTCAATGCCATATTGCGCCAGCGCGACCACATCCATGTAACCTTCAACCACAAGCACTCGGCCCGCATCGCGAATAGCACGGCGCGCCACAAACAACCCATATAATTCATGCCCTTTTTGAAACAAAGGCGTTTCTGGTGAGTTGTAATATTTAGGTGTATCTTCTGGGTTAATCACGCGTCCACCAAAACCAATCACTCGGCCTTTTTGGTCATGGATGGGAAACATGATGCGGTCACGAAATCGATCATAGCGCTTGCCTTGCTCATTGGTGACTACCAATCCAGCTACAGTCAGCGCTTCGTTCTCATAATTTGGGAATACTGTTTGTAAGTTCTGCCAACCAGCTGGCGCATAACCAATCTGAAATTTAGCGGCAATTGTTCCACTTAAACCGCGCGCTTTTAAATAGGCTATGGCTCGCTCAGATTTCTTTAATTCTGATTTATAGAAATTTGCCGCTTGTTGTAACGACTCCTGCAAACCCACCACAGTCTTTTGTGGTGCCTTTTCTGGGTCTCGCGTTTCTTGCGGAACAATCATCCCAACGTTTTTGGCTAATTCATGAACCGCTTCCACAAAACTCAGGCCAGCATATTCCATCAAAAAACCAAGCGCAGTACCATGTGCACCACAGCCAAAACAATGATAAAACTGCTTGGTTGGACTGACTGTAAAACTAGGAGATTTTTCGTTATGAAATGGGCAGCATGCCGAATAGTTTGCGCCCGCTTTCTTGAGTGGTACGGATTTATCGATGACATCGACAATGTCGACTCTGTTGAGCAACTCTTGGATAAAGCTTTCAGGAATCATAAGCCTAAGTATCGCATAAACTTCTCCAATAAAAAAAGGAGCGCTACGCTCCTTTAATCACTACTGAACTACTTGCTGGAAAGTCTTAACTCAAACGAGCTTTAATCAGCCCAGACACTTTACCCATATCGGCCACACCCGCAACAAGTGGTCTGACCAAACTCACCACCTTACCCATGTCTTTAGCACCAGTGGCGCCAGTATCATTAATCACCTGTGTGATGATTTGATTCACTTCATCATCAGTCAGCTGTTTTGGCATGTAAGTTTGCAGTACAGTGACTTCAAACTTCTCAATATCGGCTAAATCTGTTCTGTTGGCTGACTCAAAAGCAGCAATAGAATCACGACGTTGTTTGAGCATTTTCTCAATCACAGCAATCACTGCCGCATCATCAAGCTCAATACGCTCATCTACTTCACGTTGTTTTATGGCCGCTTGTAATAAACGAATCGCCCCCAAACGCGCTGTATCTTTAGCGCGCATGGCATTTTTCATGTCCTCAGATATCTGAGATTTTAACGACATGAAAAACCTTAGTACAATTTAGCTGGAAGCGTTTGATTACGTAAACGACGATATTGACGTTTTACAGCAGCTGCCGCTTTGCGTTTACGTTCCCAAGTTGGTTTTTCGTAAAACTCACGTGCGCGCAAGTCGTTTAATAAACCTGTTTTTTCAATCAGGCGTTTGAAACGACGCAATGCTACGTCAAATGGCTCGTTCTCTTTAACACGTACACTAGACATTAAATCACTATCCTTAAAATGTTTTGCTTCACTAAAGTTGGCTAACCCCATACTTTATTAAGACATGACTGGTTAACTTGGCTTGATTTACATTCAACTGAATGAACAGCTGACGATGCTCCATTGATGTAGCATCGAAAACCGCGTATTCTAGCGCGTTAATTTCGTTTTATCAATCATTTATTTGTATCGAACCACAATATGTTAGTACTTGGCTTTGAATCTTCTTGCGATGAAACCGGTGTTGCACTTTATGACACGGAACAAGGCCTGCTTGCGCACGCGTTGCACTCACAAGTAGAGATGCACGCAGAATACGGTGGCGTAGTACCCGAGCTTGCCTCGCGCGATCACATTCGCCGCGCTCTGCCCCTTACCCAACATGTGTTAGCCCAAGCCAACAAAACTTTGGCCGATGTAGAAGGTATCGCTTACACACAAGGGCCGGGACTTGCAGGCGCGCTATTGGTAGGCGCAAGCATTGCGCAATCACTGGCGTTTACGCTACAAGTACCCAGTATAGGCGTGCATCATCTAGAGGGCCATTTATTAGCGCCCTTATTAGAAAAGAACCCACCAAAATTTCCTTTTGTTGCACTCTTAGTGTCTGGCGGGCACAGCCAACTCATGCGAGTGGATGGTATTGGTCAATACGAACTGCTTGGCGACACTTTGGATGATGCAGCAGGTGAGGCATTTGATAAAACAGCGAAATTATTAGGTCTAGGTTACCCTGGCGGCCCAGCGCTTGCCAAATTGGCTGCGCAAGGCAAGCCGCGCTTTAAGTTACCAAGACCCATGCTCAATAGCAAAGACTTAAACTTTAGCTTTAGTGGGCTTAAAACTGCAGTGCTCACTTTAGTCAATCAAGAAACCGCCAACCAAAACCAACACAGCAATCCTGACACACTGGATTTGGCCATCAAAGCTGATATCGCTTGGGAGTTTCAGGAATCTGTTACGGAGATACTTACCAGCAAGTGCATGGCTGCATTAAGGCAAACTGGCTTGGATAACTTGATTGTTTCAGGCGGTGTAGGCGCGAACTCACGCTTGCGTGAAAAACTGAACGCCGCAACCAAACGCAAGCTATGTAAAGTTAGCTACCCACGTCTAGAGTTTTGCACAGACAATGGCGCAATGATCGCTTTTGCAGGTGCCATGCGTCTTAAGACACTACAGCAACACCCTCAACCAACACACTACGGCGTACAAATTAAAGCACGCTGGGATTTAGCAGAACTAACAACGCCTTAACCGACTTATTTTTTCTTAAACCCTGATTCTGTGCCATCGAGTATTTTTTTGATATTGCTTCTGTGCCGCCAAATTAAAAACACAGACATCACCACAATCAACCGCATGTAATCTGGGTAAGGTGACAACAATACCCATGCAAATACTGGGGCTAACAATGCTGCCACAATTGCAGAAAGTGATGAAATACGGCTAATGGCAAATACCAGCAACCACGTTAGCAAGGCGGCCAAAGCCACCCAGCCAGAAATACCCAACATCACCCCCAAGGCAGTCGCGACACCTTTACCGCCTTTAAAGCGGTGAAAAATCGGGTATAAGTGCCCAAAAAATACCGCCAGCCCAACACCCGCTACTACCCACATCAACATATTCGATTGTAGCGCCAACCAAACTGGCAACCAGCCTTTAAATGCATCACCCAACAACGTCAGGATTGCTGCAGATTTTTTACCGCTACGCGCCACATTGGTTGCGCCGATATTGCCACTGCCCACGGTGCGCGGGTCTGGTAAGCCATATACCTTACTAATGATAATGCCAAAGGAAATAGACCCCACTAAATAAGCCGCCACAATCCAAATCACAGGCACCAATGTTACTGGCACAAAACCTAATTCATCCATACAAACCTCGGGTTAGTGTTTACACACGATATGTTCTAAAATCCACAATACATTTTAAACCATCCCCGAATCGCTAGGTATCCTAATTTATGGACACGATATTTTTAGAACAAGTCAAAGTGCAAACCAAATTAGGCGTACCCGATTGGGAGCGTCTAGTGCCGCAAACCATTATTTTGGATATTGAAATTAGCTACGATTTGAGTAAATCGTGCCACAGCGACGCCATTGAAGACACCATTGATTACGGACTAGTGGTAGGCCGTATTCGAGAAACTTTAGCTGAACATAGTTTTAAATTGGTGGAGGCATTGGCTGAGCATGTGTGCCAACTCATCATTAAAGAATTTAAAGCAGAAAAGGTAAAAGTGAAAGTGGCTAAACCAAGTATTTTGGCAGGGTTGAAAGCGTTAGGGGTGGTGATTGAACGTAATAAATAAGCTAAAGGCTTATAAACTAAAACAAAAGACTAAACAATCTTTTACTAAAGACAGATATAGAGCTTTCTATATCTGTGGTGGGATTATATGGCTTATGGCTCTAGCTCTAATTAAAGCAATGCCACACTGGCCTGTCTTCAATGGATTGCTAGTTCTTATTGGCTCAACTCTATTTATGACTGGATTTCTAATTTGGCACATTCCATTCCTTTATAAAACATGGCATCATGAATTTGGAAAAGTTGCTCTTAGCATTGTCCACATATTCATATTACTACTCTCTACAGTTTGCGCTCGAAGCCTTTTAACACAAAGCCTAGGACTTCCTGGAAAAGACTTTCAAATTTCATTAAGCCTTCTAACATTACTTTTATATCTCCCTACATGGCTTTTCATTATTAGCATAATTTTTGGTATAAGCTTTTACTTGATTGGCATGTTTGCAACTGACAGGCCCAACAAAAATGCTTCTGGGCATTTTCTCGGATCGTTAGGAACGCTAACAATCTTATATTTCGTATACATATTCGTTGCAAATAGCGAAGGTGTTCACTCAATGGTAAGAGTTCTGGCATTTTATTGCGACTACGAGTCTGCACCAAACTATCCTGAAGTAAAACTAAACGAGAGAATTGCATTTCATGAAAATGGTGTAATTTCATCAGCTTGGCATACCAATGGCGATGTAGTGATTTCAGTTAGAACAGTCAAATAATCACAACTACTTACAAATGTTGCATGTCGGGGGTAGCCCGACAGCTAGTTACTTTCTTTTAACTGCCTGAAAAGAAAGTAACCCAAGAAAACGGCACCCCACATCACGGCCTAACGGCTTCCTTGCGTTGCTCAACAAAATAAGCGGCTGCGCAACTCAACCTAGTAGCGCATAAACTTCATGGGCTACCGCGGGATTCAAACAGGTGCTCGCCTTACTCTTATTTTGTCCCCGCTACTCAGCGTGATGTAAGGGGTTGAAAGCACCAGCATATATACCTAATCTGACGTGCTAATATGGTTTGCTTTTAAAAACCCCTTTGCCGCACCTGAGGCTTGAGCGGCAGATGCAAGGTGACGAGGACTGTCTGAGGATTGAAAATCCGAGTTCCGCAGTCAGCAAGCAGATGCGGCGCTAAGACCGAAGGGTAAAGCGGCAGCGGGGTAGCCTTTTCTTTCCCCTATTTCTTTTGGCTAAGCAAAAGAAATAGGGTCGCTAGTCGCGCGCGAGCGACGGTTTTGATTTTTCACTCAAAAAAGATCTTGCTTTAGCGGGAATGACGCCCAGAGGACTACCCCCGCGGATGATGCATACTATGCAAACTCTTCAACCGCTCCCGTGCCACATGTGTATAAATCTGCGTGGTCGATATATCCGAATGACCCAACAACATCTGTACCACACGCAAATCTGCACCATGATTTAACAAATGAGTAGCAAACGCATGACGTAACACATGCGGAGAAATATGCTTAGTGATACCCGCTAATTGCGCATAGCGTTTGATGATGTGCCAAAACGCTTGGCGCGTCATGCCATCTGCACGATTCGTTACAAACAGTGCATCGCATAAGCGCTTTTGCAATAACTCTGGTCGTGCAGATTTCATGTATTTATCGATCCAATCCGCTGCTTCTTCACCCATTGGTACCAAGCGCGTTTTGCTGCCTTTACCTGTCACCCGCACAATACCGTCCTGCGTGCTCACCTCACTGACACGAATACCTACAAGCTCAGACACACGCAATCCACTGGCATAGAGCAGTTCAAGCATGGCGCGATCACGCAAACCTAGCGGCTGGTGAACATCCGGTGCTTTAAGCAAATCTTCTACGTCTTGCTCATTTAAACTTTTGGGTAAACTGCGTGGTAACTTTGGCGCTTCAATGTGCAGCGTGGGGTCTTCTTGTATCAGATGCTCACGCAAGGCATGTCGATAGAAGCGTCGTAAGCTTGCAATCAGTCTGTTGATGCTGCGTGCTTTAGAGAGTGGGAATCTAACTGATAAATACTGTTGGATATGTGCATTGGTGACTTCATACAACGCAACTTTTTCTATGTTCTGACTCCATAGTGCAAATGCAGACAAATCTGCGCGATAACTATCTAGCGTGTTTTTGGATAAGCCATCTTCTAGCCAAAGATGATCAATAAAAGCATCGAGTTGTTGCTGGTGCGCACCTTGCACAGCGCACTTACCTAGGCAGCGCTAGCAGGCGGCTTGAGTATGCCTTGACCATTGATGGCACCCTCGTGTTTCAATAGCCACTTTTTTATTTTTAAACCATCATCCATACCACGCATAAACCCACCCAGACTGGTTTTAGCCACCACACGATGGCAAGGCACGACCAATGGCAAATGGTTTGCTCCACAAGCGCTTGCTACTGCGCGCGGGCCAGAACCAAGCAATTGTGCTAATTCACCATAAGTACGTGTTTGCCCACTGGGGATGGCGCTAATCATGCCCCAAACTCGGCGTTGAAATGGTGTGCCTTTAAACACCAAAGGCAAATTAAAGCTCGCGTTGGGGTTATTGAGATAGGACTCAATTTGCGTGGCGATTTGCAGTGCAATTTTTGAGGGTTCTGGTTTGATAACGGTGGACTCATTTAAGAACACAATATCGACTTGCATACCATGAGAGGAAATACCCACAGAACCAAAAGGCGCTTGCACAACAACATCGTATTCTTTGAGTATTTTTGGATATTTTTGCATTGTAATAATTTAACTTAACCAATTACTTTAATGCAAACAAAAAAAGCCTTGAAACTAAAAAAGTTTCAAGGCTTTTAATGAATGCCAGAAATCGATATTAACTTTCTGCCGTAATCTCTTTTTCGCGCGCTACTAATTTCTCTTTAATACGTGCAGATTTACCTGAACGCTCACGTAAGTAGTACAACTTAGCACGACGTACATCACCACGGCGTTTAAGCTCGATAGACGCGATTAATGGTGAGTATGTTTGGAACGTACGCTCCACACCTTCACCAGATGAAATTTTACGTACGATGAATGATGAGTTTAAGCCTTTGTTACGTTTTGCAATTACAACGCCTTCATAAGCCTGTACACGTTTACGCGTACCTTCAACCACATTTACACCCACCACAACTGTATCACCTGGGGCGAAGTTTGGGATTGTTTTGTTTAAACGAGCAATTTCTTCTTGCTCTAACATTTTGATAATGTCTGCCACTTGTAGCTCCTTTTAATTATAAAAAGCTTGTTCCTGCTAAAAGCACTTCGTAAGAGCCTGTCTTGTATTCAGATTACTACGTTGCGCGGTGCTCGCAATCCACATGTACTTATCGTACATTCCGGTTGCTACGCTCCGTGCGCCTTGTAACTAAACACAATCCTCATCTTTCCAAAGCACTTTTGATTTTGGAAATAGCGCTAATGACTTTCAGCATCTATTTCTTTAAGCAGCCGAGCTTCTTCTTTCGTCAACGACCTTGCGGCCAATAAATCTGGGCGTTTAGCCCTTGTTAAAGCCAGCGATTGTTTTAATCGCCATTCTCTAATTTTTGCATGGTTGCCTGACATTAATACTTCAGGCACCACTAAACCTTCATAATCTTCTGGTCGCGTGTAGTGCGGGTAATCCAGCAATCCATTCACAAATGAATCTTCATTTGCAGATTCAGCGTCTCCCAACGCACCAGGCAATTGTCTAATCACCGCATCCATCAACACCATGGCAGGCAACTCACCACCACTTAACACATAATCTCCTATGGAGATTTCTTCATCGACCAAAGTGTCCAGCAAACGCTGATCAACACCTTCATAGCGACTAGCCAGTATCACTAGACCCTGCATGTCACGTAACGCCATCACTTTTTGATGCGTAAGAGGCAAACCACGTGGCGACATATGGACTACATGAGGCACCACACCGTTGGCAACCAAGCGTGCTTTCGCAGCTACTATTGCTTTTGCCAGCGGCTCTATCAACATGACCATACCAGGACCGCCACCGTAAGGTCTATCATCTACGGTTTTGTGATTATCCTGCGTATAAGTCCGCGGATTGGTTACCTCTACTCTGTACAGCGCTCGCGATAGCGCGCGAGCAGTAATGCCAGACTGTGTAATTGCATTGAACATTTCAGGAAACAGACTAATGACTTCAAAGTGCATACGCTGTATCAAGTGAGTTAATCTCGTTCAATATCAATTAAAAATCTGCATCCCAATCTACCAACATGGTTTTGGCTTTTACATCCACTGCTAACACCACTTGGTCAATAAATGGAATCAGTCTCTCGATGTTGCCATTTTCTTTTCCAGTATTGACTACCAGCACATCATTTGCACCAGTTTCAAATACATCTGTCACCAACCCCAAAGTCACCGCTTGTTGGTTTTTAACTTCCAAACCGATGAGATCTGACCAGTAATATTCGTTATCATTTGGCTCTGGTAACGCATCCCTTGGCACTGCAACTTGTTTACTCTTACAAGCAAACGCAGCATCACGATCATTCACGCCGGCTAATTTCACCACCAATACATCATTGTGTATTTTTAAATCTTCAACCTTAGTCTCTTGCCACTGATTATCGCGGCCTATCCACCAAGTCGGATAATCAAACAAACTATCCATAGTTTCTGTATCAGGCAGCACTTTCAGCCAGCCTAAAACGCCATATGGGGCGACAATGCGCCCCATGACTACCATATTATCCAAGAGAATAGCCCGTTCTAGCTAACAACCCTCTTAGCATTAAAGAGAGTCGTAACAAATTAAGCGTCAGCTGCAGGCGTTTCTTCAGCAGCAGGTGCTGCTGCGGCCGCTTCTGCTGCGGCTTTCTCTGCTTCTGCAGCTGCTTTAGCATCCGCTTCGGCTTTAGCTGCATCTGCTGCTGCTTTGATTTTTGCCGCTTCAGCTTCAACAGCTTTCGCTTTTGCCGCATCTAATTTAGCAGCGTCTTTTGCTTTAGCTACAATCATTGCCTCAGGGCCTTTGGCATGGAACTTAACCAAGCGAGCCACTGTATCTGACATTTGCGCACCATTGCTGGTCCAGTGACTTACGCGCGCTTCATCAATACGCAAACCTTCAGCGTTTGCACGTGCTGATGGATTGTAAAAGCCAACGCGTTCAATAAAGCGACCATCACGGCGATTGCGTGAATCAGCCACGACCACATTGTAAAAAGGGTTCTTTTTAGAGCCACCACGTGATAAACGAATAACGACCATAATCTTGTTCTCTTAAAAAATTAATTCTGTGCAGAAAGGCGCGGATTATACGTTATTTAGCAATGATAGTGCAAGCTATTTATTTCAGATGAATATCAAGCTGCAAATAGAGGAATTAACGGTTTCGGCGATATTCCAATGCAAGACTTACCAACTCATGCTGCTTGTGTACACCCATTTTTTTGTAAATGTTTTTGACATACTGCCGGACAGTCTCAATACCAATACTCATTAACTCAGCAACATCTTTTAATTCTCGACCTTCACTTAGCAAGGATACACACTGCATCTCTCTAGGTGACAAGCGGTATTCTTCTCGCAAACGATCAGCCCAGAACTCTTGATTCAGATTTAAATCTTTAATTAATATGAGTACATGATGGCCTCGTCTGCGCTCCGCCTCGCTTTTGGCCATTTTGCTGATGGTTAAGCTGAGTGGTCGGATGTAATCATTCCGATGAACATATAGATTCAACACATTACTTGATGCCGACTTTTCAGTGATCGCGGATTCCACAGCGTGTTGCAGACGCTGATTATCTGGCACCAAGTCAGCAATAAGCTTTCCGCCTTCTATTCTCAGCCCACGATCCGCAGCTAAAATTGCTTCTGTCGCCTTTGTTGAAAATACAACTTCCCCACGGCAAGACACTATCAACATCGCTTGCCCGAGCTGTTCCAAACCCTGTTCTAGCAGCTTGGCTTGCCATAACTGTTGGTTAGCGTTCAAGTGCATCCCTAACATATTGCATCCGTGTTTTCTTTCGTACTTTCAAATTAATTTACAAAGAAAATTACAAACTTATTGCCTAAATACCGCGCGTTTTAGACAACAACCTAGCCATGCACTTGCATCATCATGCTTATACAAGCATTCAGTTGCACACAACCGTCGCGCATTATTCAGCAATAGAAGCACAGAAAACATCCCCTAAATGGGGTAATTTTAGATTTACTTATTCAATATAAGGTGTTGGGTCCGGGATAGATGCACCTTCAAAACCAGCTTTACGTAAACGGCAAGAATCGCACTGCCCGCATGCTCGACCATGTGCATCAGCCTCGTAACATGATACCGTAAGCCCATAATTAACGCCCAGCTCAGTCCCTAAAGTAATTATCTGGGATTTGGTAAGATCAATCAATGGCGCATGTATCGTAATTTTTTTGCCTTCAACTGCACTCTTGGTCGCCAGATTCGCCATATTTTGGTAAGCCTTGACATATTCACCACGACAATCAGGATAGCCTGAATAATCGAGTGCATTGACTCCGATAAATATATCCTGAGACGCCAACACTTCTGCCCAAGCCAACGCTAAAGAAAGCATGATGGTATTGCGTGCGGGTACATAAGTCACTGGAATACCTTGCGTTGGTGTATGCGGCACATCTATTGAATTGTCTGTGAGGGCAGAACCACCAAACAAACTCAAATCCAATTGTGCTGTTTTATGGCTGATTGCGCCAAATGCTTCAGCGACGCGATTTGCAGCATTTAACTCTGCAATATGCCGCTGATGGTAATCCAAGCTAAGACAATAACAGTCAAAACCTTGCGATGTAGCAATGGCTAAACAGGTAGCGGAATCTAATCCACCAGAAAGTAACACAACTGCTTTTTTAGTAGTCATTTGCATTAGACACCCGGTTTTTCGCCCCACAACACTTTGTGCAATTGCACTTGCATCCGCACTGGCAACTTGTCTTCCAACACCCATGCGGCAAGATCACTGGCATTGAGCTCTTGGTGACTGGGAGAAAACAGTACAGGGCATTTCTTAACCAATTGTAACTCTGTTAGCTTCTGCTTTGCCCAGTCATAATCTGCACGATTACAAATCACAAACTTGATTTCATCAGCCGCTTTCAAATGTGCAAGGTTCGTCCACAGATTGTTTTCGCACTCGCTAGAGGCTGGCGTTTTGATATCCAGTATGACCGACACTCGCGGGTCGACAATGGAGATATCCATCGCACCCCCAGTTTCTATGGATACATCATAGTCCGCATCACACAGCGCTTTGAGCAAATCACGGCATTCTCTTTGTGCGAGAGGCTCACCACCAGTAACCGTCACATAATGTGCACCATAGCTCGCAACTTGCTGCATGATCTCTGCAATTTCCATATTGCTCCCACCGCTGAATGCATAAGCTGTATCACAATATGTGCAACGCATTGGGCAACCCGTTAGACGCACAAATACCGTAGGCAGGCCAATGCGTGAAGTTTCGCCTTGTAGCGAGTGGAAAATTTCGTATATTTTTAAAGCCATGGTATGCGTGCGGCAAAAATAATAATGCCAACTGAAAAGTTGGCATTATTTTACCGCAAAAAAAGTCTGTTAAATGAAGGTTTTAGGCAGAGCGTACTGTAAAAAATAAACTATTACCTATTTTAAAGCTTCCAGTGCCTTTAAGCGTTTTTGCGCTATTGGTATCACTTCAGCATTAGGATGCTTTGCAATCAGCTCTTTCAGCGTCTTTTTAGCATTGGTCACTTGGCCTAACTGTATTTGACTATTGGCCACGTTATACATGGCTTCCGGCACTTTTGCATGGTCAGCATAACCATCAATCAACTTTTGCTGTGTAGCAACAGATGATTTATAGTTTTTGAGTGCAAATTGAGCATAACCCATGTTATACAAGGCGTCTGGCACCAACTTACTGTTAGGAAACTCTTTCAAAAACGCATCGTGAGCAGTAAAGGCTTCTTTATGTTTTGCCG
This sequence comes from Methylophilus sp., assembly GCA_030696695.1. Lineage (GTDB taxonomy): Bacteria > Pseudomonadota > Gammaproteobacteria > Burkholderiales > Methylophilaceae > Methylophilus. The sequence goes on along the minus strand of JAUYRP010000034.1, from coordinate 412,837 downwards.
ACTTTGACAGTGACTCCGCATTAGAAAAAGCTTGAACATCTTTCTGCTCTGCTTCTGGTTGAGTTGCAACCGCAGTTTCTGAGGGTGCTGCTGAGACTGGACCAGCTTCTATCTTGCGAAGACGTGTATCTGTATCAGCATACAAGTCTTTTTGGCGTTGTTGTGCCGCATCAAGATTATGTGAAGCCAACTCCAAATCTCCACGCAACTGTGCAACCTCTTGCTTTAAAGATTCAATTTGGTTCTGCATATCTGCCAAACCTTGACCTTGAACGACTGCTTCAATCGCTTCTAGGCGCTTCTCAATAGCGGCCTGTGACTTTTTCAGCTCGGCGATACCCGCTTGGCTTTTTGCCTCAACGTCCAGTATCTTTTTCCGAGCTTCGGTGTCATCAAACAAAGCGGCATGGCTTGCTAGAGATGCCCCTAGCAAGCATAGCGTCAAGATGCGTAGCATCCATTGCATCTTATTCACCTTGGTAGACAACTTCTACGCGGCGATTTTGTTGGAAACAATCTTCATCGCTACAATTTGCTGTTGCCTTCTCTTCACCGTAGCTTACTGTTTCGATTTGTTGGTCTTGAACACCCAATAAATTGAATGCTTTTTTCACAGCAACTGAACGACGTTGACCCAATGACAAGTTGTATTCGCGAGTACCACGTTCATCTGTGTTGCCTTGCAAGATCAATTTTGCATCTTGATGAGATTTAAGATATTGCGCATGGGCTTCTACAATCGGTCTAAACTCAGCCTTAACTGCATCACTATCAAAATCAAAGTAGATATTACGCTTTGATAAAATATTGTTAGGGTCGCGTAATGGGTTGTTAGCATCGGCATTCGCATCGCCATCAATATTCACTTCTTTAATGCCACTTGCATCAGAATCAGTACCTGAAGAAGCGGATGTACCAGCACCACCGCTTTTATCTTCTACTTTTGCAGGTGTAACAGGCGAACTCTTACAAGCCACTAAGAACATCACCATTGCCAAACTCATCCATACTTTGTTATTCATTTTATTTCTCCTATATATTATCGTTAACAAATTTACTAATTTACATCAAACTAAAACTCTATCCATGCACGACTTAAGGCGCCCAAGCAGGCTCCCTTACATCGCCAGTCGATTCACTCAACCGTTGACGCACACGTCCATCTGAAGACACTGCGGCCAGCGTTCCTCTGCCGCGTACTTTCGTTGCATACAATATGACACGGCCATTTGGTGAGAAACTTGGTGATTCATCTTGCGCACCCTCACTCAACAACTGCACTTGTCCATTCGACAAGTCTTGCAACGCTACTTTAAACCTACCTCCATCATTGCGGATATACGCTAAATAACGGCCATCAGGAGAGAAGTGAGGACTAACATTATACGCGCCTTCAAACGTCACGCGTGAAGCATCACCTCCACCAGCAGGCACTTTGTAGATTTGTGGCTTGCCACCACGATCCGAACTAAAGTAGATAAATTTGCCATCTGGTGAGTAGGCAGGCTCTGTATCAATCGCATTGCTTTTCGTGACTTGCTTTAAACCGCTGCCATCTGCATTAATTGTATATATTTGTGAGTTGGCGCCGTAAGTGAGCACAATAGCTAACTTAGAGCCATCTGGCGACCATGTGGGCGCACTATTATTACCTTTGTAATTTGCAAGTACCTTTCTCGCACCCGTTGTCAACGATTGCACATACACAATGGGCTTTTTCTTTTCAAAAGAAACATAGGCCATTTTGGTACCATCGGGTGACCATGCGGGTGAAATAATAGGTTCGCTTGATGACACCACATTTTGCGCATTATAGCCATCCGCATCTGAGACTTGTAACGCGTAACGTTTACCAATCTTATTGATATAAGCGATTCGGCTACTGAATATTCCTTTTTCGCCTGTCAGCTTTTCATATATGGCATCTGCAATTTTATGCGCTGTCGCTCTTATTTGAGTCGGGGCAATTTGATAATCCATGCCCATCAGTTGGTTTTGCTTTAATACATCCATCAGCTGAAAGCTAACCTTCAAGCGACCTCCGCCCATATTCTCAACATGACCCACTGTCATTGCCTGTGCCTGTAATGCGCTCCACTCTGCGTACTTGATTTGATTAGGTGCTGTTGGCAAATTAGCCATACCACGCGTATCCAAAACACGGAAAAGACCGCTACGTTTCAAATCCGCTGCGACAATTTCGTGAATGCTATCTTTGGCTGAGATACCTGTAGGTTCTGCATACGGCAAAATAGCGATTGGAATTTGCTGCGCGCCACCACCACTAATTTCGATTTCTAGGGCTGCGTTTGCTTGCGTATTTGAAAGTAGACTTGTTGCTAATAATATTAAACTGAGAAGGCTTTTACGGATTTCATTCATGACTAATTGGCTATAACTCTCGTGAAAAGTTCAAACAAATTCTAATGCAAATACATTGTATCGGGCTCATATTTACACTTTGTTACATCTGTTACATTTAGGCAATATGATATTCCAAGCCTGATTACTCGTTATTGGGCTTAAATTTAAGGTTCAAATTCCTAAACTCTGCTTTAGCAGCGTTATCTGGCGGCATCGGCAAAGGCTCTGAAAGCATAATCGCACGCTCCACCGCCTCATCGCAGGTTGCATTGCCGCTAGATTTTACAAGCTTGGGATCCCCAGATAACTCGCCTGTAGGCAATACACTAATTTGAAAAGTCAGCTCTGGATTACCGTCACCACATAAAGTTTTATTGACGTTGCCTCGAATTTTGGCGCGAATCTTAGCGGTATATTCCCCAATCACACTTGGCGATATGGTGCTGGCTTGTTGCGCACCAATAGGCTTTTCATCAGAGAGCGCCTCTTGTTGGAGTTTTTTCAACTTATCTTTATCAATATCTTCCGTTTTTCTTGGCTTAAGCTCATCTTCAAGCATTTGTTTTTTTAATTTATCTATTTTCGCATCCTTCAATTTCTTCTCTGCATCAGCCTTTTTTTTAAGCGCCTCTTCTTTTTTCTTATTTTCTAGCTCTATATCGACTTTAGGCGGTGCCGGCTCTGGCTTCTCTTCCACAGGCTTTGGTGGTGGTTCGACAGGTTTAGGTTCTAAAGGCTTGGGCGCTTCTTTTACTTCTGGAGGAGGTGGTGGCTTTACCGCAACTGGTTTTGCCTCTTTGGTAGGTAAGTTATCCCATAACTCCACCTCGGTGATGTTCATCGGCGGGTGGGCTGCTTTCCAATTAATTGATACGACCATGGCAACAAACAGCACCGCATGCACCGCTAGTGCCAGCATGCCTGCTTTCCATGAAACGTCGCTTTCGTGCTTTCTTATCATCATTGGCTATGGCGCTGGTTTAAACAATAAACCCACTTTTTCCACATTGGCTTGCTTTAGCAAATCCATCACTACAATCACTTTACCGTAGGGTGTTTTTTCATCAGCTGCCACCACCACTGCGCGTGGTGATTTCTGCAGCTGCTGCTTAATCTCCACCAACAAGGCATCGCGTTCTAAACGCTTACCTTGTATCTCCGCACCGCCATCTTGGCGCACAGTCACGATAATCGGCGCACCCGTTTGTTTGAGTGATTGCCCCACTTTAGGCAACTCCACCACCCCTGGGTTAGTCATCGGGGCGGTGACCATAAAGATCACCAATAGCACTAACGTGACATCAATATAGGGCACCACATTAATTTGGTTCATCATCCGACGTTTGCGGGTTCTGCTCATGGCAATTCCTCTTTATTCTATCCGTGAAAGATTGTGCAAAAGGGCAGTAGCGCTAGGCATACGCTGCACAAAAGCCGCAGGCGGTATTGAACCAACTGCAAGATTTTGCGCACTCTGCTCAACAACGCGATACATACTCATAGCCAATCTTAAATTCTGCGTTGCAGAATATTGGTAAACTCTTCCATAAAGCTTTCGTAACGCACAGATAATCTGTCTACGTTGGAAGCAAAGCGGTTGTAGGCAATGACCGCGGGGATAGCAGCAAATAAACCAATCGCTGTCGCCACCAATGCCTCCGCAATACCTGGCGCCACTTGGCTTAAGGTCGCTTGTGCGACATTCGATAAGCCACGGAACGCATTCATGATGCCCCACACTGTGCCGAATAGACCAATATACGGACTGACAGAACCCACCGAAGCCAAAAACGGCAAATGCGCGTCTAGGTTATCTAGTTCCCGGTTATAGGCTGCACGCATGGCGCGGCGCGTGCCTTCCATGACATCACTGACCTCCATACGGCCTTGTTGTTTGTGGCGCACAAACTCTTTGAAGCCTGCCTCGAAAATACTGGCCATGCCTTGCGACTTGCGACGCCCCGTGCTGAGACCATCATAAAGTTTATTTAAATCACCACCTGACCAAAATGAAGCCTCAAATTGCTCTGCATCGGCAGACGCATTTTTAATGGTGAATACTTTAATAAAGATGTACCACCACGAGAATATTGAGGTGATCAATAAAATAATCATGACCAGCTGCACTGGCAAACTGGCCCCAGAGACCAAAGAAAAAAACGACATGTCATTGGCTACATTCATTGTGACTCCATGCTTTGTTTGATAGGGGCGGGAATGCCCGTAGGTTTAAAGGTGATTGCGTTAACACAAGCGATTTTGACATCGGCTTCTATCAATATTTCTTGTGTATTATCTCGTAAAATGGTCTGGTGACAAGCAAAACTGCCACGCCCAAGTGCGGTTAATTGATTACTCACAATCAAGCAATCATCGAATTTGGCTGGTTTTTTAAACTGTATATTCATGCTGTGCACCACAAATAAGATATTTAAATCGTCTCTTAAGTGTGTTTGATGAAAGCCCAAGTGTCTGAGCCACTCTGTGCGTGCACGTTCCATAAAATTAAGATATTGACTATGGTAGACGACGCCACCCGCATCGGTATCTTCGTAGTAAACGCGTATGGGCCAGTTGAATGTGCTTATTGTTGCCAAAGTTCTCCACTCGCTAAATTAGTAGGCACTGGCAAGCCAAAGTGTTGGTAAGCTTGCGTTGTAGCCACGCGACCACGCGGGGTGCGCATGAGATACCCTTGCTGAATTAAATACGGTTCCAAAACATCTTCGATGGTGTCACGCTCTTCACCAATCGCTGCAGCCAAATTATCTAGACCAACTGGACCACCGCCAAACTTTTCTAACACCGCCTGTAATAACTTTCTGTCCATCACGTCAAAGCCAAGTTTATCCACATCCAGCATTTTCAGCGCTGCATCAGCAATCTCACTGGTCACCACACCATCAGATTTCACTTGTGCGTAATCTCGCACACGGCGCAACAAGCGATTGGCAATACGTGGCGTGCCGCGCGAACGACGCGCCACTTCAAACGCACCTGCTTCTTGTATTTTCACATCGAGTAAATTGGCGGAACGATGCACAATTTTAGCCAATTCCTCGTTGGTGTAAAACTCTAAGCGCGCCACAATACCAAAGCGGTCACGTAAAGGATTGGTCAACATGCCTGCGCGAGTAGTAGCGCCAACCAATGTAAACGGCGGCAAATCTAGGCGGACACTGCGTGCAGCAGGGCCTTCGCCAATCATGATATCTAATCGGTAGTCTTCCATCGCTGGATATAAGATTTCTTCAACCACTGGGCTAAGGCGATGGATTTCATCAATAAACAGCACATCATTAGGCTCTAAGTTGGTGAGCAATGCCGCCAAGTCCCCAGCCCGTTCTAATACGGGCCCAGAAGTTTGACGCATGTTCACGCCCATTTCTTTAGCAATAATATGCGCAAGCGTGGTTTTACCTAATCCTGGTGGCCCAAACAGCAACACGTGGTCTAGAGGTTCGCTACGTCCACGCGCGGCATTGATAAAAATCTCTAATTGTCCACGTGCTTTTTCTTGCCCAACGTATTCATCTAATACTTTCGGGCGTAACGCACGCTCCAAAGCTTCTTCTTGCGGGCTTGCCGTATCAGGGGCAATCAAACGATCTGTTTCTATCATGTCGTTGTCACTTGGCCTTCAATTTTTTCCATAGCTTGATGAGTAGCACGGTCAGTGGAATACCTATCACAATCCAAGGCAACGCAGTCATCAGCAGTGTAATCAGTGTAGCCAAACTTTCCATCATCACGCGTCCAGCATCTTGAATGGCACGTGCTACAGGTGAGAAAAAGCCTTGCTCAGTAATGCCTTGTCTAGCTGAAAAATGAATATTCACAGCGACTAAATCAGTCTCAAGGCTCAGCACTTTACGCAAGCTCATGATTCTATCCAACTGGCTTTGGGTATTGGCCAGTTCGCGTTCTACATCGATAATATCTTTAAATTTAGCAGATTTATCACCTAGCATCTGACGCAAACGGTCTCTCAATTCTGTGAGGTTTTGAATACGCGCATCGGCATCTACCACTTGATTGGTTTTGTCTTCGGCCTCACGTGAATGCTGAATAATTTCGCCACTTTTGGCAAGACCACTCAAAAACACTTCCACATTGCGGGGAGGCAAGCGCACACTCAGTGAGGCGGATGGTGGGTTATATTGCGTTTCTTTGTTGAAATTTGCACTCAGTATTTGGCAATTCAGGGCTTCACAATGTTTAAGCGCAGCATCAAATCCCTTTTGCATGTGTTCTGCCGCCAACTCCACATTGAGATGATGACGTAATGCAATGTATTTTTTAATCGCCTGATTGGTGGAGTTGGGTTCGCTCAGCTCCGTCATGCTTTGCTCTGCACCGCCCAACACGCTGTCTGCCGCCATTTTAGCCATAGGCGCTGCCGCACGTGACATGTCTGTTGCGCTTTCTGGTGTTTGCTGACCACAAGCATTCAATACAAGGAGCGCGCTAACGATTAACCACCAAACTTGTTTCATGTGCATCCTTTATTTTGCTAGGCTTTTGAGCGCCTGTTTAATGCCTTCTGCCACGGTCACCTCTTTGTCTAACAATTTCACCGCCGCATTCGCTTCACGCTCATTGTAGCCTAAAGCCACTAGTGCGTTGAGTACGTCATAGGTCGCTGATTTTGTTTGCGATTGCGCTGTTACTGAACCCGTGACGGTAAACTTGTCTTTGAGCTCAAGCAATAAGCGCTCTGCTGTTTTTTTGCCAATGCCTGGAACACGTGTCAGCATGCCTACCTCTTGTTGACTCACGGCCGCGACTAAGTCATCAATACTGACACCACTTAAAATAGACAGTGCTGATTTAGCACCGATGCCATTCACTTTGAGCAACTGTTTAAAGGTATTTTTCTCTTGTTCACTGCCAAATCCATACAGCAATTGCGCATCTTCGCGCACCACAAAATGCGTGAGCAATTGCACTTTTTGGCCGAGTTCAGGCAGATTGTAAAATGTGCTCATCGGCACTTCCACTTCATAACCCACACCCTGACAATCCACAATGACAAAAGGTGGCGCTTTTTCAATGAGTGTTCCATTTAAGCGTGCAATCATACCAATCTTCCATTTCTCACTCTAAAGCCTGCGGTCGCCAACTTGCCCAAACCTTGCCCACCATGCGCATGACAAATGGCACAAGCTAGCGCATCTGCTGAATCTGGACTGGGCGTAGCGGGCAAATTCAACAAGCGTTTCACCATCTCTTGTACTTGTTCCTTTTGTGCATGGCCGTTACCGACTACCGACTGTTTCACCTGCAAGGCAGTGTACTCAGCTACGATTAAATCACGGATCACCGCAGCACTGATAGCCGCCCCACGCGCTTGTCCTAGTAATAATGTAGATTGTGGGTTTACGTTGACGAAAACTTTTTCGATGGCAACTTGTGTTGGCTGATAGGTATCAATCACCTCAAATAGCCCACTCAAAATGACTTTCAATCGTGCGGGCAGTTCCTCACGGTCATCCTCACCCTCTACTGGGTTCTTTTTTGCTGATGCTGTTTTGATCACACCACTGGTAATATAAGTCAGTTTATTGTCTATTGACTCGATTACCCCGAAACCTGTGATGCGTAGGCCTGGATCGATGCCTAAAATTCTAATTTGACCCACCTAGGCATTTCCACTACGAAAATGAAAAGCTTTAAATGAGACTAGGCGCAAACAAAAAATGGGTGACGCCGCATATATCCAATATGTCAGGAACACATTTTTTGAGTTGCAACAACGTATCATGACAAGCTTTTAGTTTTCATCCATGATGGCGGTGGTATACACATCCTGCACATCATCTAAATCTTCCAACATATCGAGTATTTTTTGCATTTTGACTGCGTCATCGCCTGTAAATACGGTTTCCATATTAGGCTTCATGGTGACTTCGGCCATGGCAGGTTTTAACCCAGCCGCTTCAAGCGCTTCTTTTACCGCTAAAAACTCAGCGGGTGGCGTAATCACTTCAATACTGCCATCTTCATCAGTCACAATATCTTCTGCACCCGCCTCTAAGGCAACTTCCATCACCGCATCTTCACTCACACCTGGCTCAAATACGATTTGGCCACAATGCTTAAACAAAAACGCCACACTGCCATCGGTACCCAAATTACCACCATGCTTGGTGAGGGCGTGACGCACATCCATGACTGCGCGCTGTCTATTGTCGGTTAAGCAATCAATGATAATGGCCGCACCGTTAATGCCGTAGCCTTCGTAGCGAATTTCTTCATAGCTCACGCCTTCCAGCTCACCCGTGCCTTTTTTGATGGCACGCGTGATGTTGTCAGATGGCATATTTTCTTCTTTGGCTTCTGCCACCGCTGCACGCAAACGTGGGTTCATGGCGGGATCACCACCACCCAGGCGTGCGGCGACTGTAATCTCTTTAATAATTTTGGTGAAAATTTTGCCGCGTTTGGCGTCTTGACGACCTTTGCGATGCTGAATATTTGCCCACTTGCTGTGACCTGCCATGCTTTATCCCTTGAATGCCTTTAAATAACCAGCCGCAATTTGAGGCTACAGCGCGCTCAATTTACTAGCTTTTTCATATCTGCCGATATTTTAGCATAGGCGCGTTAAGACAAGGTTTTTGACTAAGCAGCTACAACTCTTGCCCTTCAGCACAGTCCACAGGTTTGTGTTTACGCATGGTGATGATGGATATTTGGACTAAAGCGAGCGAGATTAACAGCATGCCAATTAATTCCATTGAATTTGGCACTTCGTTGAGCTGAATCCATGCAGCTAATACGCCTATAACTGGGGCTAGCATGCTAGTCATACTGGCCACACCAGCCGGTAGTATTTGTAAGGCATACAACCAAAGCAGCCAAGCCAGTGCGCCACTTAAAAATACGTTAAATAAGACCGAGCCAATTAAATAGCCTGTCCATTGAATAGGTTCTGCTGGCACTAAGAATGCAATCAACACCATTGGGATAGAGCCCAACAACATCGGCCATGCCGTTAAATTCAGCAAGTCCAAGTCTGGGCTGCGTCTGTGGAGTTTTTTTGAAATGATGGCGGACAATGCCCAAGACACCCCTGAACAGATTGCCAGAAACATACTGAATCCATCCGCTTTGATATGTAATGGATCAAATATCAATACCATACCAAAGACTGCAGAAATAACGGCCAGCCATTGCCAACCTTGCACTTTTTCGCCTAGCATGGGCCATGCAAATAGCATCACCCAAAACGGCATGGTGTAGGTCAGCACTGCAGTTTTGCCTGCACCGCCTTCTACCAACGCCCACAACAATAAGCCTGTAAAGCCGATCGTTTGTAACAAACCCAGCACCAGCATGGTTGGAAATTCTTTTAAACCAAGCGGACGTTTGGTGATATAGATCACCACAAACAGTACAATCGCGCCAAAAAAAGTGCGCATGGCGGCGAACTGAAAAGGCCCTGCATATTGCAAGGCACTTTTCATCACCACCCAGTTGTAGCCCCAAATCAGCGTGAGTATAATCAACGCAATCATGGCGCTTATATTCTTTTTTGTACTGTTATCCATGGTTATCCAAACGCCGCGCTATCCATCACATGGATGGTTGCGTAGCTTAATTCCAAATATGTGTAACTGCTTTCCATTGACCATCGGCTTGTTTGCGATACACCAAGTGCACATTGCCGCCAAACGTTTGTTTAGTGCCATCTTCACCGGCCATGGCAGCTGCCCAAGTCCCACGTTGATAAGCTAAGTTGCCATCTTCTACCGCATCTATCAGTGTGAGTTGATGTTCAATCACGCCCGCATTGATTAAGCCAGCAAAGAATTCTTTTACCGCCTGTGTACCTGACACTGGCGTGCCCGCAGGTGCTGGCATTACCACTGCATTTTCTGCATATAGCGCTGCTATGCTATCTGCTTGCTTTGCATTAAAGGCTTGGTCAAATTTTGTATTGATTGCTTGAATTTCATGTTGAATCGTTGTCATGTTGTTTCCTTCATCTAAAAAATGGTGGCTAAATAAGTGCGGGGATTCCCAAATTAATTAAGCTTAAAATATGTTGTAACTGTGATCGGTTGTTTTCATCCAAACCTTGCATACATTGCCGCAAACGGCGGTAATAATCTGGCATTACCACATCTAACTTGGCTTGGCCTGCTGCAGTGAGCTTAATCATCACCCTGCGCCTGTCTGCTTTATCAAACACTCTTTGCACTAAATCACTTTGCTCTAGACTATCAATCAAGCCTGTCATGGTTGCGCGCGTAACGCCCACTTTTTCTGCCAAGAGTGATGGGGTTGAAGACAAATGTTCTTCTCGCATCAATAGAATGAGCACCCACCAGCGGCCCTGCAACAAATCGTGCTTGCTCAAGCATGCATCTAATGCCAGCGATAAATCCGTGGCAACGCGCAGTAAATGCAGAAAACTGGCAATCGCTGTGACATCCGCATCCGGATAGCGCTCTGCAAATTTTGCCAATACTTCTGGCGTAGGGAGATCTCTAAGCTGCAACATAATTAGCACCATTATAGTTAGCTTCCTAACTATGTCAAGTTTCTTTGTTTTTTATCGCTAGATATTGGCGAAATTTTTTATCGGTGTATATTTAAAGTGCTTACTCGAAGGGGGAATGAATATGAAAACATTAAAGCAAATCTTGAATGAAAAAAAACACCAAGAGGTGATTAGCGTTGCACCCAACCGCCCTGTATACGACGCATTGGTCATTTTGGCCGAATACAAAATTGGTGCGCTTGCAGTGATCGAAGGCGATGCATTAGTGGGCATTTTTTCTGAGCGCGATTATGCACGTGAAGTCATACTCAAAGGCCGCTCATCCAAAACCACCATGATTAGCGAAGTGATGTCGTCTAAAGTGATTACCGCAAGCCCAGAAGATTTAGTGGACAGCGCCATGCACACTATGAGCGATAAACGCATACGCCATTTACCCATCGTAGAAGACGGTAAAATCATTGGTATGCTGTCAGTGGGCGATTTGTTGAAAGAGACCATAGCGTATCAGCAAGGCCTGATTGAGCAATTAGAAAATTACATACAAGGCAATTAGGTTTGGCTGTTTTGGCGCTTAGCCAGTGCTCATGATTTGCATGACACGTTTATCATGAATGGCGTCTGTTGCGCAGACCACGATATCCGCATAATGCATCTCACGGACATGCACTTGCAGCCGTAAACATGAATCAAATAAACAAGGAGATTATTATGTGGACAGCACCAGCAGCAACTGAAATGCGTTTTGGTTTTGAAGTGACCATGTACGTAATGAACAAATAATTTTGTTCTAAGTTGGAAAGGGAGCGATTGCTCCCTTTTTTATTTGCCTGTTACTCGCATCACTCGTTATTCACCAATGATTTTAATCAGCACCCGCTTGTTGCGTCTGCCATCAAACTCACCGTAAAAAATTTGTTCCCACGGACCAAAATCTAACCTGCCCTCGGTCACAGCTACCACCACTTCTCGCCCCATGATTTGGCGCTTAATATGCGCATCTGCATTGTCTTCACCGGTATCGTTATGGCGATAACCACTCACAGGCTCATGTGGCGCCAGCTTCTCCAGCCACACTTTGTAATCGTGGTGTAAACCACGCTCATCATCGTTAATGAATACACTGGCAGAGATATGCATGGCATTGATCAGCGCTAGCCCTTCTTTTATGCCGCTCTCGCGCAAACACCCTTCAACATCCGCCGTAATGTTTTTAAAATCCATGCGTGCTGGGATATTGAACCACAATTCTTTACGGTAACTTTTCATCGTTGTCTCCTCTAAAACATGGAATATTTTAGCACTCAATGCTATAAAAAAAGGCCTCCGCAGAGGCCTTCTTGCTTACTACTTAAACTAACCTTTTACTTCTAACGCTTGTGAAAATACCTTGCCTTCATTATCGGTTGCGACCACTTCCAGCTTGCCTGGCGCATCAGGCACAAACTTAAATTTCATGTAAGGGTTTTCGCTGGTACCAACACCTACATCCACCGTCATCACGGGTTTACCGTTATATGTAAAGGCGGTTTTATTGATATAAAACGCTGGCACATAGCCTTGTGAGACCAAATCGCGTTGCAAACCCGTACGCATGACGTGGCGAATATTGAATACTGCTTGGCTAGGGCTACCAAACTGCACTGGTGCTTCTACATTCATTTTGATTTTACCGGCTTCGGCACGCACTGCGGCTTCATCATTATCCACAGTACCGCCACAGCCACCAGCTGCGCGGATTTCACGCTTAGCCATATAGAGCTTGCCATCAGCAGATTCACCCACCAAACGCACATAAGAATCAGTTTCCATCCGGATGCGAGTTTCCATCACAAAGTTGCCTAGCATGTCTGTCAGGTGATATGTGGCGGCTAACTGAATCGGGTTGGCATCTACGAGTACATAGATTTTTTTGATGTCTACACCATTGGCGGCAGCTTTGTCGTAAGTGTAGGTGACTGGCACCTGCGCACCACTTTCTGCACGGCGTGGCGCATCAATTTTAATAAAATCCACTTCTTGAATATCGCGTTTAGCAAAAAACGCTTCTTTCACTACCGGCCATAATTTAGGATCTGCTTCTGCTTGCGCAATGCTTGTCATCCCAAGCAGCAAACTGGCAGAAATTGATATTGTTAAGAATAAATGATTTAGCTTCATATGCGCTCCACACCCCTGTCTATTTTTGTCTACGTTCTTTTGTGTAACGTATCTCAACTACTTTAGATTACGTGATGCTATTTTAGTTTTCCTTAGCAGATTGTATGTGACTCACATCACACATGTCTTAGTCTGTTCCGCTTAGTAAACCTTACAACCTTTGCTTAACTTACCGCGTTCGGATCGCCAGATGGACGCATGACATAATTAGGGTCAGCGTATTCCTCAAAATTCAACTCCACACCATTGCCTGCTGGGTCTTTTAAATTGATTTGCTTGGTACCACTAGCCAAAGTGCGTGTAGTGTAAGGTATATTATGTGCTGTTAAATGCGATTCCATCGCTGGCATATCGGTGCATGTGAAAGACACATGGTCGTAAGTGCCGTGCACATGCAATTGCGGCGCGGTGGGCGTTTTATATTCAGCCAAATGAATAACATCGTTATTACCGATACACAGCCAGTAACCATAAGTGGTGCTGGCTACGCGCTTACCAACGGTGAGACCGATGATGTCACAATAAAAGTCTTTCAATTTGTGCATGGTTTCGCGGTCAGAGCGAAAATTCACATGATTGATTTCGGTCACTGGCATATTCTTATCCGATGATAATTAAAGTACAAAGCACGCTGAGTATAGTATAAACAATTACTCGCCTTCAAATTGACATAGCGCAAAGGTTGGCAGACCTAGATTTTGCAAGCGCTGCATACCGCCTAAATCTGGTAAATCGATGACAAATGCACAGCCAATAATGTTGCCACCTAGCTGGTTAATCAGACTCACAGCGGCCATGGCTGTTCCACCCGTTGCAATTAAATCATCCAGCAGCAACACACGCTCACCTACTGTGATGGCATCTTGATGTATTTCTATCACATCACTGCCATACTCCAACGCGTATTCTTGTTGGAAAGTCTGTGCGGGCAACTTACCAGATTTGCGAACGGGCACAAACCCTACGCCTAGCTTATAAGCCACAGCGGCACCAATCACAAAACCTCGGGCTTCTATCCCAACAATCTTATCAATTTTCTGCTTAGCGTATTGCTCTGCCAAACCATCCACTAAAAGCTGCAAACCCTTTGGGTCTTTCAGCAAAGTCGTGATGTCGCGAAACATAATGCCCTGTTTAGGGTAATGCGGGATGGTACGAATGAGGGATTTTAATGTCAAATCATCACCCTAACTTAACATGCTCTAGAAGCTTAGCTTCTAATACAATTAGCGACTCATGAATTTCGACCAACTGATAGTCTTCACCATAAAACTTGAACGTATACCCATCCAAAGCTCGCAAAAAAATATTCTTCGGAAACCCACTCGCATTAGTTACTACATTCATATCAAAAAATGCAGATCCGTCATGTTTTGATACCCACTTATCAAGACGCTCATCAAAATGCTCTAGGTGATTTCTCAATCTTCGAATTGATTTCAAATCAATATTTGATAAATCAATACGTCCGTTGATAAGCTTATTCCTCGTAGAATTAATATCGGTGTCTAGGAGTTTATCAAGATTAGCCACATGGACAATAAAGTGATGCAACCTGTAAAACACAGAAATTGTGTCATTTTCTGAAAGCGCCTGTTCAAACTCTGTATAAGAACGCTTAGCAAAGTCTAATTGGCTCAGAGCTTCTTGAAGATAAATGCGCCAACTATCCAATTTCTATCACCTAAAATGAAAATCGCGCCGCGCAGACAAGGCGCAAGCGCGAAGACAGTACAATTAGTACGGCAAGCGCTTGCAACACAGTATGCGCAAGCGAGATCATTTTACCCCGCTGTGTTTTGCGTGCGCACGCGAATGTGCAACTCTCTTAACTGCTTCTCATCCACCTCATTCGGTGCATTGGTCATTAAGCACTGTGCACGTTGTGTTTTTGGGAAAGCAATCACATCACGAATCGACTCAGCACCTGCCATCAGCGTCACTAAACGATCTAAACCAAATGCTAAACCACCATGAGGAGGCGCACCATATTGCAAGGCATCTAGTAAGAAGCCAAATTTCTCTTGGGCTTCTTCTTTGCTGATTTTCAATGCATCAAATACTTTGGATTGCACGTCTGATTTGTGGATACGCACTGAACCGCCGCCCACTTCCCAGCCATTGAGCACCATATCGTACGCTTTAGATAAGCAAGCACCTGGGTTGGTCGCCAGCATATCTTCGTGGCCATCTTTGGGTGCCGTGAATGGGTGGTGTAACGCCACCCAACGATCATTCTCTTCATCGTGTTCAAACATGGGGAAATCCACCACCCATAACGGCGCCCAAGCGCGACCATCGACATGGCCTTTGTCATGCCCAACTTTCAAACGCAACGCGCCTAATGCTTCGTTCACGACTTTCAATTTATCCGCACCAAAGAAGACAATGTCACCATTTTGTGCGCCTGTGCGCTCAATAATCGCTTGCAATGCATTCACATGAATGTTTTTCACAATCGGGCTTTGCAGGCCTTCTTCATTCAGTTTGGTAATGTCGTTAATCTTGATGTATGCCAAGCCTTTAGCGCCGTAGATTTTCACAAATTCGGTATACGCATCAATCTCTGAACGGCTGATGGCTGCACCATTCGGCACGCGCAAAGCTGCTACGCGGCCACCGGCCATATTGGCTGCTCCTGCAAACACTTTAAAGTCTACGTCTTTCATCACATCTGAAAGCTCGGTGATTTCTAAGGTCACGCGCATATCTGGCTTGTCTGATCCATAACGGTTCATCGCCTCAGCAAAACTCATGCGTGGGAAGGCAGCAGGCAAATCGACATCTTGTACTTTTTTCAACATCCGACGAATCATCTCTTCGACGATGTCCATGATGTCGTTTTCTTCTAAGAACGATGTTTCAATATCCACTTGGGTAAATTCTGGCTGGCGGTCTGCGCGCAAATCTTCATCACGGAAACATTTGGTGATTTGGAAATAACGGTCAAAGCCAGACACCATCAACAATTGTTTAAATAATTGTGGTGATTGCGGCAAAGCAAAGAACTGGCCGTGGTGTACGCGGCTAGGCACCAAGTAATCACGCGCACCTTCTGGCGTTGAACGTGTGAGCATCGGTGTTTCCACCTCAATAAACCCGTTTTCGTCCAAGTAATCACGCAGGTTTTTAGCCACTTTGTAACGCAGCATTAAATTCTTTTGCATGGCTGGGCGACGTAAATCAATATAGCGATGCTCTAAACGCACAGTCTCGGTCAGGTTATCGTCATCCAACATAAACGGTGGCGTAAGTGATGGATTCAAAATTTCAATTTCACTCGCCAACATTTCCACTTCACCAGTTGGGATGTTGGTGTTCACAGTGCCTTCTGGACGTGCACGCACTTTACATACCACTTTGAGTACAAATTCATTACGCACAGTCTCTGCGTTGGCAAATGCCTGTGGGGTATCTGGGTCAATGACAATTTGCGCCATGCCTTCACGGTCGCGCAAATCAATAAAAATCACACCACCGTGATCGCGGCGGCGATGCGCCCAACCACAAAGGGTAACAGTTTGACCAATATGTTCGCGGTTTAAGTGCCCGCAGTAATGTGTACGCATCATAGTTCTTCGTTAAGGTTAAGTGAGGTTAGATAAGGTTATTCGGGGTAGTGCGTTAAAATTTTAGGTGGCGCTTCGTTTGGGGAAACCACGCCCATGGAGATAATGTATTTCAGTGCTTGGTCTACGCTCATGTCCAGCTCTATGACATCCGCTTTGGGCATCATCAGAAAAAAGCCAGACGTAGGGTTGGGCGTAGTGGGCACATAGACGCTGATGTATTCCCCATGTAAATGATTCATGACTTCGCCACTGGGTATGCCTGTTAAAAAAGCGATGGTCCAACTGCCTTGACGTGGGTATTGAATGAGCAAAGCTTTACGAAATGCATTACCGGAACTAGAAAATAGCGTATCGGATACTTGCTTGACGCTGGAGTAGATGGATTTAACAACAGGCACACGCGAAACCAGTGCTTCCCATAAGGCTATCAATTGCTGACCAAAAATATTGGTGGCAATCACACCCGTGACAAAAATAGTGAGTAGTGTCAATAACACGCCAAAACCGGGGATTTCTTGACCTAAAAAGGCTTTTGGCCGCCATGTTTCTGGCAGCAACAATAGACTTTGGTCTAGCGTATTGATTAAGGTGGTCAACACCCATGCTGTAATAATCAACGGCACCAACACCAACAAACCGGTAAAAAAGTATTTTTTAATCATAAACCGTTGCCTTAGTGGCAAGCGCATCCTGGGTTACACGCTGCAGATTTAGGGTCACTTTCTGCGGATGTTGTTTCTGAATTTTGGGCAGAACTGTTACTTTTACCTTTAAAATCAGTTGCATACCAGCCGCTACCCGTGAGCTGAAAACTTGGTGCGGACAACTGTTTTGAAAATGCTAACGCTTGGCAATGCGGACAAGCTTCAACATTGGGCGCGCTGACTTTTCGCATCACCTCTTGTTTAAACCCACAACTGCTACATTGATAATCGTAAATCGGCATATTTATTGCATATATTCATATAAATCATCGGACTGGCTATTATAGCTGATGTTAAGTAATTGTTTAATTGATAATTATTTTAGTGCATACTTAGGTTGACAGAGGAGGTGGCACACGTTGCAAAACGTCGTTACATTATTGGCGAGACTTAGTTTAATCGCCGTTTTATTACTCTTAACCCCTATTGCGCATGCGCAATCGGCAGGTACCATTTTATTCAAAAGTGGCAACGCAGTCGTGTTACGCGCTGATCAATCTACCCAACCCATCCAACAACATGATGATGTGCTCAATGGCGATACCATCGACACCAAAAACGGACGCGTCCAAATTGGATTTATCGACGGCGGCAAGGTTTCGTTGCAACCAGAAACAGTCTATAAAATAAATCGCTATCACTTTTCTGGCGAAGAGGACGGGAGTGAGTACGCGCTAACAGAACTCATCAAGGGCGGCTTACGGACTATCAGCGGTATCATCGGACATAGAAATCATGAGCGCTATCAACTTACCACGCCGGTAGCGACCATAGGCATTCGTGGTACTGAGTTCACTGTCATTTACGCCAACAATCAACTCATCATGACCACCAATCAAGGCAGTGTGGATGTGTGCAACCAAGGCGGTTGTCGCAACGCCATTGCAGGACAATCCATTAGAACTAATAGCAGCACCAGCCAACCCACTTACACCAATCAAACAGCAAACATCACGGCGGCTCCACCTTCATTAACAAAACCCATTTTTATCCAAGCTGAAAACTTGAGTGGTGATGGCATTAGTGAAGTGGTCACCATCAGTGCGATGCAAACTACGCTTAATAGCGTGATTGGCGCAGGTAATGCCAACAATCAAAATGAAACACCTGTAGACACAACGCAACCTACGCAAGACAACCAAACGGACATGCTCTTGAATGGGGTAGGTTTATCTGATCGATATTTTAATTTTGTGCTCAGTGACGGCACGCTTGCCAGCAACGCCAACAACAACCTAAGCACTTATCAAACCAATGACATTGATTTACAACTGATTTCGGCAAACTTGGATGATTTTTACAATGATAATTTTGTGACCATGGGTCGGGTAAAAGGCAAAATCAATAACCAAAACTTTGATTCGCTTACCTATATTGCGGGCAATGCCACGCAGGCAGTTAACTTGCTACAACTCGCCAATCAAAACAGCGCATTACAATACAATGTCATCGCCTCCACCGCTCCAGTATTGAGCAACGCATCTAGTACGCTAGCTGTGGGCGCGCCCAATACGGTGACTGGCAACTTATCTGTTAACTTTGCCACTTACGCTTACCGATACGGATTAAACGTCCCCATCGGCAATTTAACCTACAGCTTAACGGGGGCTGATACACTCACAGCAGGCTCCGCAAACTTTTCCAGCAACGCCAATATTTCTTCAAATCTCAATAACATTGGCTGCATGGCAGGTTGCAATGGATTATTGTTAGATGCTAACGGCAATGCAGCCAGCGTGGTTGGTCGATTTATTGGACCTAATGCAGAACGTGCTGGTATTCAATACGGGTTTTCAACAGGCAGTAGCGGTGTAGAGGCCATCACTGGCAGCGTGATACTTGGGCAGCCAAATCAAAACGTTCCCAATTAATGCCAGTCAACCAATGTCTAGATGTCCAAAAGTTAGGATAATTAAGTCATTTAGCAACAGCGCTAAGATGATTGAGCGCTCTCACTTCAAACTGGTGCGTATCTAAAACTTCGCCATTGGCATCTGTTAAGGTCAGAGTGTGTCGACCTGGCAGGGGTAAAGGCACTAGCGTTTTAGCAATGCCACATGCAGCCACTGCTTGCGCGTTTAGTCGCATACAAGTCTTACCAACGCCATTTGATTGCAGCAACAAAGCTTGGCGTTTTTCAGGAATATCTGGGTCTGGTGCAATCACCGCAGAATCTGGCGGCGCGATCAGCATAGGCAATGCGCCTCCGATATCGATAACAATCGCCTTTGCTTGACTACCCGAATGCTCTATGACCCAATCGTATCTTGGGGATTCGATGGCAGGGCGGTAGCTGACTTGCTGGTGCATGACCCCGCTGGGTGGATTGGGTGCCAAGCTCGCGTTTGATTGGTGCAGGTATTCAATTACATCACGCCATATAGGCGCTGCACCTGTCACGCCAGAGACATCCCACATCGGCGCACCTGAAAAATTACCTATCCATACTCCCACTGTATAGCGATTTGTAAACCCGATAGCCCAATTGTCACGCATGGCCTTGCTGGTACCTGTTTTTACAGCTGCCCAAGTATGCGTAGACAGCGGACTGGAAAAACCAAACGTCAAGGTACGCGCCATGGCGTCTGCCAAAATATCAGCAACGACAAAACTTGCTTGTTCACTCAGCACCCGCTTCCCTTGTTTTAGCGCCTTTGCAGAGGAAGCACCGTTATCAGTCATTGGGAAAAAGCTTGTGGGGCTCCATTGCCCGCCATTGGCTAATGTACGATAGGCATTGGTCAGCTCTAGCAATGTTGTTTCAGCACCGCCTAATGCAAGACCATAGCCATAGTGATTGGCCTCTCGCGTGAGGCTAGTCATGCCTAATGCGCGCAAAGTTTCCAAAAAGCGGTCCACGCCCACCATGGTCAGTGTGCGTACTGCGGGCACATTGAGCGAGGAACCCAGCGCATAACGCACACTTACGGCGCCACGAAAATGACGATCATAATCTTGCGGAATATATAATCCAGAAGGCGTGGTCAGTGCGAGCGGTGAGTCATCCAATACAGAACTGGCGTTTAACCAACCTTGATCCATGGCAATACCATATAGAAATGGCTTGAGTGTTGAGCCAGGTTGACGCAATGCAGCTACGCCATCTACCTCTGGTGCGCCCGAAAGATCGCCACTAGAGCCTACATAGGCCAGCACTTCACCCGTCACATTATCCAGCACAACCACTGCGCCATCTTCCACATTTTGCTGACTGAGCTCTGCCAGATGGGTGCGTAAAGTTTCATGTGCAAATCGCTGTAGGCTTGCATCCAGCGCTACGCGCTTTTGCTGGCCCGGCTGCGTGAGCAGCCTTCTTGCCAAATGCGGCGCATCATCCGCGCCACGCATGGGGTAAGGATACTGCGGCAAACTGCTGGCAAGAAAGGCTGCGCGCTCACACAAACTGGCAATTTGTTGGGGGCGTGTCTTGGTTTCTTCTTGATGAATCGCTTTTATAGTAGCGCAAGCGCGCTTGGCAATGGTGATACGTGATGCGCTTGGCGCCCGCACTAGCGAGGCGAGTACCGCAGCATCTGCATCATCAAGCCCACTTGGCCCTTTGACCAACAATCCTTGCGTAGCGGCCTCTATGCCCACCAACTCACCACGAAATGGCACAAGATTCAGATATGCCTCAAGAATTTCGCGCTTGCTCCAATGTAGCTCAATCGCTAAAGCATTTTTTGCTTGCATGAGCTTTGCGTACCAGCCGCGTTTGTGTGTGGATGATTGCTTATCTGCTAACAAACTAGCCAGCTGCATAGTGATGGTACTTGCACCCCGTGCATGCGTGCGATGCAAGTTATCCACCATTGCAGAGAGCGCCCCAATAGGATCTACACCTGGGTGCCAATAAAAGCGCTTGTCTTCGGCGGCAAGGATGGCGCGCTGAAACATTGGCGACACTTGGTCTAATGCAACCCAATCCAACATACGGCGCTTGTGATCCAACCTTAGGCGTTCAATTTCAACACCGTGTCGATCTAGCAGCGTTGCCTCCGAACTTACTGCGCTGGCACGTACTGATGCAAATGGTGGCACCGGCGTAAAAATCACTGCACACACAATCAGCAGCAACGTTCCACCTAACATCACAAGGAAAACTCGCTTATACAGCTGCAAATACCTAGTCACAGTGTACTTGCGTAGGCTTACTTTCACCCCCAATAGCATGGTTTGCACTGCGCGCGTCATTCTAAAAAAGCGCGTTAATACATGCTGCCACCATGCTGCTGCCGACTTACTCACTGGGCTTTAATATCCATTTTCGCGACTGGCAATTCACCAAAAATTTCAGGCGCATACATGGCCTCAACGCGCGTTGCTGGCATTTCAAACAGGCCGGGGTTGTTCAGGCGTACGGTATATTCCACATTAAATTTACCTTTTGGCACATAGGCGTAATAAGCACGGTAACCATCAAACGCGCGCTCTTCAAATGCGGGCCGTTGCCAGCCCGTTTGTTTTTCACCTGCAACCAGTTGCGCAGAATCGCCACCCAGACCACTGCCAAGTACCGAGGCGCCAGCAGGTGCTGGATCATGGATGACCACCCACGTCATATCTGCTTGTGCATCAATTTCCAATGTTACTCGGTAGGTATCCCCACGCTGCCAAACCCCTGCTACTTTTTGCTCGACGGGTGTTACGGTTCTTTGAATACTGTATCCCGCAAACAATGGTTTTTTGAGCGGCAATGCGGCGCTGGAGGTGACAAATGCCCATGGTTTTCCGCCACCCTCATGCTGCAATGCAAGTGGCGCAGCAGCTGTTGGCCAAGAAAAATGTGCATGCAAGCCAGCACCTAACGGCGTGCCTAGGGTAGGGTCGCCACTTTGGTTAGCCTTTACGTTCGCCCATGACAGCGACTTCTGTAGCTTATCTAGGGCGACCGTCATGGACCCACTCACCGGCTCTTTTTCATAGCGTTGTTGAAAGTGGCGCAGCGCAACCACACCCCAAGCATTGGCCAGTGTGGTTTGCCAGTGGCCTTCTGCTTGACGCGCTAATGCACCACGTGCCAAGCGCCCAGCATCAGCAGCTGAAAAGCTTGGATCATCCGTGAGCAACCGTAATGCTCTCACTGCATTGAGGTCGGGCGATACCATCAACCACCATAGGTAATCCTGCTTTTCGGTAGAAAAGCGCATGGTCGTGCCCGAAAAAGACATGCGTGAGCGCAAAATTTGCAAGGCTTGAGTGCGCTGTTCCTCTCGCTGAGGAATCTCTTGCATACGCGTCAATATCGAGACCCAATCAATCACCCCTGAACTTGGCCAGAGGTTGGGTGTGATTTGTAGCGGCTCTAACATGCTGGGCGTTGCCCGCGCGTAACGTGACAATGCATCGATTGCAGTCAGTTTACGCATGACCACATCCGCTGTTTGCACCCTACCGTAACGCTGTATACGGCCTGTGACGAAATCCTCCAACCCTTTCAGCATGCGCTCGCGCGATGCTTCTGGGATTTCATAGTCCGCCTCGTCCGCGATACTCAACAAGTAAGCGGTGAGCGTATCGTCACCTCGTAACCAATCCACTGGAAAGTATTTGACCAGCCCATCACCATCCAGATGAAGGGGAAGACTATTCATGACTTGCTGCCAACGTTGTTCATCCTCAACGGCTACCGCAACAGAGGCACGCTGCTCAATACACGTGTAAGGATAACGTGTCATCCATTCTCGTATAGCGTTCATATCACCCCCGAGCGAACTTGCCATGCGGATATCCACACCGCCACGGTCTGCAATAGCGCCATTCGGTCTTTGCACAGGGAATATCCAAGGCTTGCCTGGCACCAACTGCTCCATGGTTTGTTGATACACACGCACGGGATAAGCCGCGCCAACTTGCTGCGTCAATTTCAATGCATCATGCGCTGGCTGCTTTACATTGCTAGGCGGATTAACTTCTTGTGCACTGATCTGCCAATCAAGTTGTTTTACATCATAGGGCACCGTGGTCGGGAAAGTGACCGTGCTGCCTTGTCCTGCTTGCATGCTGATACGCTGAGTGCCTACAGTGTGCGCGTCTTTGCCCAATTGATAACGTGCAGTGACATCCAGCGTGAGTGGCCGCGTGCCGCCATTACGCAATGTGACCATGGCAGAGAATTGGTCTCCTTCGCGCACAAAAGGTGGCAAGCCAGAAAACAGCATGACTTCTTGTGTGCTACGAATCATCGCAGTGGCCGTACCAAAACGTGTAGCGCCAGCATGGGCAATCGCAGCTATACGGAATGAGGTGAGGGAATCATTCAATGGTATTTCTACGCTTGCTTGACCTTTTTCATCAAGCTGAATGCTGGGTTTCCACAGTAACAGCGTGTCAAATAGCTCGCGCGCATTTGCGCCTTGACCACCACCACCGCCAGGGGCCACTGCTTTTTTACCAAAATGGCGTTTACCTATCACTTGTGATTGCGCTGTTGAGGTATGCACTTCTATCGGCCGCCGCTCCATCATGGCTTCTAGCAAGTTCCACGAGGTGGGTGATGATAATTGCAACAAGCCTTCATCTACAGCGGCCAATGCGATTTCAGCATGGGAGGCGGGCTTGCCTGCCGCATCCGTCACCGTAACTTTTACTAACGCCTTGTCGCGCACTTTGTAAACATCACGCGCGGGTTCCACTTTTACCTTTAACTCATAACCCTGCCAGCCCACCCGTATAGGTGTGATGCCAAGTTTAAAGGCAGGTTTGGTCAGATCGACCAATGCTGTCGGCCGGGTGTCAATCTCACGTGGCATGGACTCAACAATGCCTAACAACATACCAACCCGATACATCATGCGTTTAAGCCATGAAAATGCACCAGGCACCTCTGGATGAATACGCCCACGTACCACCATCACTGAGACATAGGCATTTGGCCCATAACTTTCGGCAATCGGCAGGTCGATAAAAGGCGACTTAGCTGTGATAGGCAATACCATGGATTTAAGTATGCCTTCACGTTCTACTGTGACCAGCGCTGTCGCCTCGCGGAACGGCATACGCACCTCAAAACGCGCTTTGTCTCCTGGCGCATAACTGCGTTTATCGGCAAGCACATCGATGCGATCGCTTTGCGAAGCACTGAACCAACTATCCTCACCAGCCACATAAAGAGTTTGGCTTGCAATGGCGGGGTTGCCTTGATCATCTTTTGCCCTTGCAACAAGGATGAGCTCACCAGCCTCGGGGGCAGCGCCATTACAGATAACGATGCCTTGTGCATCGGTATTGCCAGTGCATACCGAACCCAGGCGTTTAACCTCAGCGGTTTGCTCGTAGGCATAGAATCCGCCTAACAAGCGCTTGCGGTACGCATAGGTTTTTCTTGCGTAGGCATCAACGACCACTTTGCGCCCTTTAAGCACATGACCTGTCGCATCTAGCGCAATTACCTTGAACGCCATGCGCTCTTTGGTAGCAAAGTAGCCATCTATTTTCATACCGAGCGCAGTGGCAGAGGGCAGGACCAATGCACGGGTGGCTGCAGTCAGTATCTGCCCGTTGGGGTCGGCATACTCCATCTCCACTTCCAGCGCACGTGACTCTTGCACTTTAGGCAACTGATCAAAACGCACTCTTGCACCGCCATCTGCATCTAATATCATATTGACCGTACGTGCAGCATAGCCTGAAGCTTTGTCCCGATATTCTGTTTGACCATCCTCAAGCGTCTGTGCCATGCCGTCTTCAGGGTCGTAGGCGTAAGGCTCCACGGTCTCAATGCCTTCTTTGGGTACGCTGCCGCCAAAGTAAAAATCGTCATACAACGGAAATTGCAATGGATAACGCACCAAGCGACTACGAAACTTCACTGGTGCACCAGCGGCTGCTCCGCCTGCAAGCAAATTAAGCTGAGCATCAATTTCAATATGTTCACCGTTCACCAAGGGCTGCGCAGGCGGCTTTAAGATGGCCTTCATCAGGGGCACGCGGTATTGCTCTACTCTAAAAGTACCCGAGCGCATAACACCATGACCTGTGATAAAACTGACTGAATAGGTGCCAAGCTTGGCCTCTTTGGGAATTGCCCAAGTCGACACACCCGCACTGGCTGACCATTGAATGGGAATATCAAAGGTTTGACCACTGCCTTCATGCGCAATTGTCGCCTTGGCTGGCAAATTGCTGGCTAGGTTAAAACCATCTCCCGTTCTAACACGTACAAAATGCTTCATCGACACTTGCTCACCTGCCCGAAATAGCGGACGATCAAACACGGTGTGTGTGATGGTGGGGCTGGCCTCGGAGCCTCCACCCAAGTTAAATTGCCACGGACTAATCCCGTCATTCCATGAGGAAAGCACAAACGATAGATCGTCCTGTTTGCGTGCTGTGACCAGCATGCCGTAACAGTGGTCAAAATAGCCGTCCGTCAATTCTTCGTTAATCTGGGCAATACCATCCGCATCGGTTTCACCTTCCCACAATATGCGCCCATCACAAGTAGATACGCGCACAGCCGCTTGGCTAACCGCTTGTGCGTTATCTAGCCTTGTGACCCATACAAGTGAGGACTCACGTCCTTTTTTGAAATGTACGGCCATATTCGTGACCAAAGCGCTGGATGAGACGTAGTAAGGCTTGTGTTCATCATGTAACTTAGATCCCAAGCGATCACTGGCAAACTCAACCACATAAAACCCAGGCTTGGGCAGAGGAATCCCAATCAGTT
The DNA here is from genome assembly GCA_030696695.1 of Methylophilus sp. GTDB lineage: Bacteria > Pseudomonadota > Gammaproteobacteria > Burkholderiales > Methylophilaceae > Methylophilus. The sequence goes on along the minus strand of JAUYRP010000034.1, from coordinate 386,857 downwards.
CAAGTGGTTTTTTGCCAGTGGCAGCCGGCAAATGAAGCGGGGTCGCTTGAAAGTCACTGGCATCGCTGGCATTGCCCATCAGTAGCGGCATTTCTCCTTCGCGTGGGTAACGGTTGTGCTGGCGTTGAAACGCTTGCAAGTCTTGTTTGTTATCGTATGGCCCTCTGGTTGCACGTTGAATCCAATGCGCCAGCTGTTTGTCATCATTCGCCTCTAACCTTGCGAGCACACCTTTGCTCGCTGCAGCCACATTGGGCTGATTCGGCTGTGTGCTTAATTGCGCCTGCACACCTTTGAGCGTGGCCTCAACATTACGCACACTCACTGGTAACATCGGCTGGGTATGGCGTTCCAATATCCCAAAACGAGAAGGAAACTTAATGAGCGGCGGGTCTTCATCAATCTGTAACTTAAGTGGAAATGATGACGCATTGAGTAGATTACGCCCGCTGTCATCTACCAGCGTTTTCGGCAAAGTAATCACTAGTTCCGTTTGTGATGGAAAAGGGCCAGAGAATGAAACTGTATCTACCGTTGGTGAGCGGTCTTCTTCCGGAAAAGTTGGGGATATCTGTTTGCCATCTGCCGTGCGTATGCGGATTTTCTCAGCGGCATCACGGGCGATAGGTGCCGTAAATTGCAGCGAAATAGGTAGCACGGGTACACAACCTGCCTTGGGATTCATACGTGTACAGCTAGATTTTACTGAAAAGGCTTCTCGCACATAAAAACCCAAAGTCTGCGCTTCAGATGTCGCAATGCCGTTAACTGTTGATATCCCCTTACCCCAATGCAAACTTACTTTGCTACCCGCCGGAAATTTACGATCACATTGCGCAACGATGATGGTGGTCTGTTGTAGTCGCTTATCTTTGACGGACAACAGACCCTGCTGACCTCGCTTAGTCAGCACCTCAAAAAAGTGGTGCGCCTGACCCGATTGCTCTGCAAGAATCTTTTCACGTTGAGCGCCCTCAATCAATTTAAGTGGAATACGCTCACCCAATCCTTCAATACTGCAGCTGGCATGTGCTTTGATTGAAGCGAGGTTAGCAGGCGCATCCAACCCTAACAGAAATACTTGCGCTTCATCGATATACTCACTGCCCTCCGCAGGCTGAGAGGTCATAATGGCAGGACCCCCTGTTGTAAATGTAAAACTGGCCTGATTCACCAATCCGTCAGCCAGACTCTTCAGGCCGCGTTTTAAGGTAAAGCTACACTTATGACCTGCAGGTAAATCTGCTTCAAAGTCATAAATCCAATGGTTTGCGTCCGCCCAACGTCCTTGCCCCTTGGCCTCGCATTGCACATCAAACGGAGATTCAAGACGCGGATCACCAAATGCCACCATTGGTGCAGAGAACCTTGCTTGAACTTGGCGTACCTGCTTGACCTCTCCTAGAGGACTAAATGATTCAACCTTGACCATGTGCGCTGTGGCTTCCTGCCCGATTACGACACCATGTGGTAGCAACGTCAACATCAAACCACCCAGCAATAAGCCACCTATTATTAAACCTCTTGGCAATGCATTTTTCAGGCGTTTCATGACATGTCCCTCAATTATTCTTGTGTTACAGATATGCTGTCGCAATGTTCACGGACTTATAGGTAAAGCAATTGACAATATCATGGTGGATACGCCCATAACGCCAACATGCGTACACTTAATAACAAAAAACCCCATCAACGCTATGATTGAATGGGGCTTTTCTTTAGATCCAGAGCGTTAATCCCTAAAACGGAATATCGTCATCAAAATCATCAAAATTACTACCACCTGCTGGTTTTGCTGCTGGCGCTTGTTGGGCTGGGGCGCTTGCTCTTGGCGGCGCTTGGTTGTAATCATCTGGCCCTGCTGACTGCCCCATATCGCCATCATAGCTTGCACTGCCGCCGTCACGTCCACTGCCTAGCATTTGCATTTGGTCTGCGACAATTTCGGTGGTGTAACGTGTCACGCCGTCTTTTTCCCATTTGCGGGTTTGCAAGCGGCCTTCTACATAGACTGGGCGACCTTTTTTGAGATATTCGCCGGCAATTTCTGCCAAACGTCGATACATCACAATGTTGTGCCATTCGGTTTTTTCTTGTTTAACACCGGATTTATCTTTCCAGTTATCCGTAGTCGCAATACTAAAATTGGCTACCGCCTCACCATTTGGCATGTAGCGCACTTCTGGGTCACGCCCTAAGTTGCCTACCAAAATTACCTTATTGACTGATGCCATTATTTACTCCCTATCAGTTTTAATATCATGTGTTCTGTCGATGCCTGTGTTGTTGCAGGCAATTGATTGTTTAATTTTACAATCAACATATTTTCTTTTGCGATGGCCACTGCCTCGTGTACGCCTGTGAGGGCGGCTACCTGCTGCTGCAAATCGTTCGCTGCATCACTATCAAAATCCTGTATATGATACATCTTTGTCTTGACGCTGAGGGGCGTTTTCATACCAAACGCTAACAAAAACCATATCAGCATCAACACCGCGCAAAACAGAAATACTGCTGCATAATCAAACCGATGCGACAAATAACCACCCACGGTTGCACCCAAAAACATGCCAAATGATTGCGCTGTATTGTGCACACCCATCGCTGTACCCTTGGCTGCAGCGGGCGCCATTTTTGATATCAATGAAGGCAGAGAAGCTTCTAAAATATTAAATGCGACGAAATACACCAGCAGTGATGTCACGATGCCCCAAAAATGATGGATGTTGTAGGCAAAAATCAATTGTGCTGCCAACATTAAACCTACCGCAGCAATGAACACTGGCTTTAGTTTGGCTTTTTTCTCTGCATAAATAATCGCGGGAATCATGAGCAAAAATGAAACGATCAACACAGGTAAATATACCTGCCAATGCAAGTTCTCACTCATACCGCTGGTTTCTTTTAATGCGAACGGCACCACTATAAACATCGCCATTTGCGCACCGTGCAAACAAAATGTACCGAAGTTTAAGCGCAATAGTTGGGTGTCTCTTAGCACATCTTTAATTAAATTGGGCGCTGTTTGCGCATCTGAGTGAAAGCCCGTATATAAGGGGGTTGGCACGGCATATTTGACCACAAAAATAGCCATCACTGAGAGAATCGCTGTCATCCAAAAGATGCCAGAAACCCCTATCCATTGATTAAGAATGGGACCAGCCACCAGAGATACTGCAAACGTTAAGCCGATCGTGGCGCCTATCATAGCCATGGCCTTGGTGCGGTGCTCCTCACGCGTAGAATCTGCGACCAACGCCGTTACTACAGCAGAAATTGCGCCAGCGCCTTGAATAGCGCGGCCGATGATCACGCCATAAATACTATCCGATAGCGCCGCCATGACACTACCCACCGCAAACAGAATCAGCCCCAGATAAATCAGTCGTTTGCGTCCAAAGCGATCTGAAGCCATGCCAAATGGTAGCTGCAACAATACTTGCATCAAACCGTAAGCACCAAGCGCTAAACCGATAAGTGTGTGGTTACTTCCGCCCTCGAGTTTTTCTGCGTAAATCGCAAAAATAGGCAATATCAAAAACATGCCCAGCATACGCAAACCGTAAATGGAGGCCAAACTGACTGTCGCGCGTAATTCTGTGCGCGTCATTTTTTCTGAAAACTGCATTATTATTTGGAAGTCTTTCGAATAATTGCGTATATTATCAGGTTGCCCCAATTTTCGTTAAAGTATCATGGAATTTATTAAAATCCGCGGTGCACGCACCCACAATCTCAAAAACGTTTCATTGGATATTCCGCGTAATCAGCTAGTGGTGATTACAGGTTTGTCTGGCTCTGGAAAATCCAGTTTAGCGTTTGATACCTTATACGCGGAAGGGCAGCGTCGCTATGTAGAAAGTTTATCTGCTTACGCGCGTCAATTCTTGGCACGTATGGATAAACCTGATGTCGACTTGATTGAGGGCTTATCGCCCGCCATTTCCATTGAGCAAAAATCCACCTCACACAACCCGCGCTCTACAGTGGGAACGGTCACAGAAATTCATGATTATTTAAGATTGCTGTTTGCACGCGCAGGTGACCCAGAATGTCCAGACCATGGCATTAAATTAGAAGCGCAAACAGTGTCGCAAATGGTCGATAGCATTTTGAAGCTTCCAGAAGACACCAAGCTGATGGTGTTAGCGCCGGTAGTGGCTAATCGCAAAGGTGAGCAACATGACCTATTCGACGAGTTGAAATCACAAGGCTTTGTGCGCCTACGTATTGACGGCAAAATCTATGAGATGGATGAGCTGCCACAGTTGGCTAAAACCACCAAACATAATGTAGATGTCGTGGTGGACCGCTTAAAAGTACGCGACGATATGAAGCAGCGCATTGCTGAATCGATAGAAACCGCTTTGCGTTTAGCCGATGGCAAAGCCATTGCACTGGAAATGGATTCGGAAAAAGAACATCTATTTTCTGCTAAGTTTTCTTGCCCAGTGTGTGATTACTCACTCGCGGAACTTGAGCCCCGATTGTTCAGCTTTAATAATCCGATGGGGGCATGCCCCAAATGTGATGGTTTAGGCAATGTGACCTTTTTTGACCCCAAACGTGTCGTCGCTTTTCCGCATTTATCATTGGCAAGTGGTGCGATTAAGGGTTGGGATAAACGCAACCAATTCTATTTTCAAATGCTCGCAAGTTTAAGCCAGCACTACAACTTTGATTTAGAAGTGGCCTTTGAGGAACTTCCCGAGCACATTCAGCAGATACTGCTGTTCGGCTCAGGTAAAGAACAAATTACATTCCGTTATTTAAATGAACGTGGCACTTTTTTTGGCAAAACCCATAGCTTCGAGGGGATTATTCACAACCTGCAACGCCGTTATCGCGAGAGTGACTCCACTGCGGTACGTGATGAACTAGCAAAATATATCAACGCCACCACTTGCCCTGATTGTGCTGGCACTCGTTTAAGACGCGAAGCGCGTCATGTGAAAGTGGGCGATAAAAATATCCACCAAATTTGTGAGGTGCCGCTTAAGCAAGCACTTACTTTCTTTGAAACCATTGAGCTACATGGTGCTAAATTAGCGATTGCCGACAAAATTGTAAAAGAAATTGAGAACCGCTTAAAATTTTTGACCAACGTGGGGCTAGAGTATTTATCACTTTCACGTTCTGCCGAGACACTCTCAGGCGGCGAAGCGCAGCGTATTCGCCTAGCCTCACAAATCGGCAGTGGATTAACGGGCGTGATGTACGTGCTGGATGAACCCTCTATTGGCTTACATCAACGCGATAACGACCGTCTGCTGGACACACTGAAACGTCTGCGCGATATTGGCAATAGCGTCATTGTGGTTGAGCATGATCAAGACGCCATTTTAATGGCGGATTACGTTGTAGATATTGGCCCAGGCGCAGGCGAGCATGGTGGTCAAATCGTGGCAGAGGGCACGCCAGCACAAATTCAAGCCAATCCAAACTCCTTGACTGGTCAATATCTCAGCGGCAAAAAGCAAATTGAATATAAAAAAGCGCGCACAAAAGCTGACCCAGCACGTTTGCTTAAACTGACCCACGCCACTGGCAATAATTTACAAGACGTTTCTATCGAAATCCCTGTTGGCTTGCTCACATGCGTCACGGGTGTCTCAGGAAGCGGTAAATCGACCCTAATTAATGACACACTTTACCGCTCTGTGGCACAACATTTGTATGGCAGTAGCACAGAGCCCGCAGCCTTTGGCGACATTGAAGGCTTAGCTTTTTTTGATAAAGTGGTGGATGTAGACCAAAGCCCGATTGGCCGCACACCGCGCTCCAATCCCGCCACCTATACTGGCTTATTCACACCGATTCGCGATTTATTTGCTGCCGTGCCAGAGAGCCGTGCACGTGGCTATGGTCCAGGGCGCTATTCTTTCAATGTAAAAGGCGGCCGTTGTGAAGCCTGTCAAGGCGATGGCGTAATTCGCGTAGAGATGCACTTTTTACCAGACGTTTATGTGCCTTGCGATGTGTGCAAAGGACAACGTTACAACCGCGAAACACTGGAAATCAACTTTAAGGGCAAAAATATCCGTGAAGTATTAGAGATGACGGTGGAACAAGCACACGCTTTCTTTAGTGCACAACCTGTTATCGAGCGCAAACTCAAAACACTATTGGATGTTGGCTTGGGCTACATCACGCTCGGCCAGTCTGCGACCACGCTATCTGGTGGTGAGGCACAGCGTGTTAAATTGGCTTTAGAACTCAGCAAGCGCGACACGGGACGTACGCTGTATATTCTCGATGAGCCGACTACTGGTTTGCATTTTGCAGATATTCAACTCTTGCTGGATGTGATTCACCGCCTGCGTGATGCTGGCAATACTATTGTCATTATCGAACACAATCTAGATGTGATTAAAACTGCTGACTGGATTATTGATATGGGCCCAGAAGGGGGCGATGGTGGTGGTTTGGTGGTGGGGGTAGGCACACCAGAAACGTTGGCCGAAAACAAACAAAGCTACACCGGCAAATACCTCAAGCCAATGCTTAGCTAAGCAGTATGGCGCGCTATCAGCTTAGATAGTCGCGCGCCTCTTGCACGAATTGGTGGTAGCTTTCTATGCTCGCCGCAAAAGCCTCGGTGTCGTGAATGTTTAAGCGTTGCGCTATGCTAGTGTCCAGCGCTATCGCGATGTCATGGGCCGACTTTCTTTGTTCAATGCCAAAACTAATGCGTGCCGCAACATATACTACTGGAGCCAATGTACAGTTGCACGCTTCTACTTTTAGCGGTTCCGCGTAATAGCGCAACACACACAAAATCGCCTCTGGAAAATTCCACAATTTAGCGATGACCTCGCCAATCTGACAATGGTCCAGTCCTAAAATCGACTGCTCTATATTTTTTCTATCCAACACACTCGCATCTCTGCATGCTTGTGAAATTTGCATCCCTGCGGCAGGGAATACCATATGAATCGGCAATTGGACAATACTATTTAGCAAACCTGCGATATAGGCGGTATTTGCTTCCAAACCTGAGTCATGGCTTATTTGCGCGCAATACTTGCCGTGACTAAGCTACGCATCCAAAAACGGTTTAAATCTACACTAGGAATATGCGTAAACGTAGTTGTGACGGCAAATTACCAAGGACTCTATATTTTGCAAACCAACGAGCGCAAGTGCATCTTCGATGGTTTTAATTGTGCAGCTACAACCGTAGTATGCAGAGTTGGACATGCGTAGCGCGCGCTGCCAACACCTGATCATGATTAATCGTATCGGCAAGTGCCTTTAAATCGACATCAGCATTTTTTAACTGTGCTTCGACCTCCTGTACTACTTTTGACAGCATGGGCAATTGATTGATTTTTTCGAAAAAATTGTCGATGATGTTCATATGATGGATGTACCAATCGCTTGATAGTCACATCACTGTAACGCGAAATAGCCACTTTTAATTGTTAGAACAACGCTGGAAAAGCAAGGATATTTTAGTATGCTCTGTTACGTAGTTAACTGAAGTATGCGTAAGAAAAAATAGCCAATATCAGGAGTAGCAATACCAATTTGACCACAAAAGCAATGACAAAACCAAACCCGGTTGACAGGCCCACAGTAGTCGCTTTTTGTAAATCTCGGTGCACAAAGAATTCACCAATGAGCGCGCCAAGAATGGCTCCGATAAAAATACCTAGCCCACCCAACACAATACCGACTATGCTGCCGATAGCAACACCCCATAGTGCGTACTTACTTGCGCCGGCTTTTTTGGTGGTATAAAGCGCCAAGATAAAATCCACTAAGAATGCAAAGAACGCAATCAATCCAAGCACAACCGTTGTCGTCATGCTCACTTTTTGAAATTGATCTAGCCATGCCAATGTGAGCATCCCTAAAAAAACCACAGGAATTCCTGGCAATACGGGTAGAAAAGTGCCAGCGATGCCAATGACAATCAATATGATGGCGAGTATGAATAGCCAATCCATGCGCAGTCCTTAATTTACATTTTTTCAGTGAACACTATAAAACATAATGTTTACATTGCCTTATGTCAGTTAGACTACCAGTAACGCTCAGGTTGTAACACTTATCTATGATTAAGCAGTTACGGGACCTCGGCGAATCGCATGCGTGCTTGAATCGTCGCGGTTCTCTTGTTGAGATACCGTGTCGAGCGATGCTTATCGTAAAAGCGTGGATTCGGGATCATGGCCGCGAGTTTCGCTGCTTGTTGTTTGCCTAAGTAGCGCGCACTGGTTTTAAAGTAATATTTCGCTGCCGCCTCTGCGCCAAATACACCATTGCCCCACTCAATCACGTTCAGGTATATCTCAAATATACGGCGCTTGTTCATCATCTTTTCCAACATGAGTGTAATGATGACTTCTTGTGCTTTTCGCCATGGCGTGCGCTTGCTAGATAAAAAAAGATTTTTAGCCAATTGCTGACTGATGGTGGAACCACCTGCCACAATTTTGCCTTTTTTCAGATTTTTCTCGTAAGCCTTTTCAATTCCTTCCCAGTCAAAGCCTTCATGCATAGTAAATTTCGCATCTTCTGAGGCAATCACCGCACGTTTTAAATGGATGGAAATTTTAGCGTAATCCACCCACTTATATTTGAGCTCAGCATCTGGTTTGTCTTGATGGATAACTTCTAACCGCTCTTCCATAAAAGCACTTGAATGCGGGTTGTGGTCCACCCACCACCATATATGCAAAAAGATCCAAACTTGATACAAGATTGCATACAACATTATGACAACAATAATGCGCTTTAATATGCCGCCAAAAGTGAGCGATGTAGCGCTTTTGTGTGAATTGAATAACCAAGCGATCAATTAGTACTTCCCTATTAACGTGCTAAGCATGGCAATTACCGGCAACGTATTAGGACGCACACCCCGCCAGATTTGAAATGCTTCTGCCGCCTGCTCTACTAACATGCCCAAGCCATCTGCCACTTGTGCGCCAGCCTCGCGCGCTTGTTTCATAAAAGGCGTTTCACGTCCATACATCATGTCGTAAGCCAAACAGTTTTCACCAAAAATAATATTCGGAATAGGTAAGACTGTATCGCTCAAACCTGCAGAAGTGGCATTGATGATTAAATCGTAAGGCCTTTCCAGAGCCTCGAAAGTGCTTGCTTTAGCTTCGCAATTTCGTAATGCCATTACAAGCTCCAAAGCTCTTTCATATGTGCGATTTGCGATCGTAATACTCGAAGCACCGATTAGAGAATTTAAAATACCGTGTGCTGCCCCACCTGCACCTAGAATCAATATATGCTTATTAGCAATTTCAAAATCCAAATTTTGTTCAATATCATTTCGCAATCCTACGCCATCGGTATTATCACCATGAATTGAGCCGTTAATATTAACTAAGGTATTTACAGCTCCCGCACCCGCAGTTTTGGCTCTTGTGCTAAGTGAATCGCATAAATGAAAAGCCTCAAACTTAAACGGCACCGTAACATTAGCCCCTTTATAGCCTTGTGCAATCAATTCACGTACCGTTGCTTCAAACCCATCAAGTGGTGCCAATATTGCCTCATAGCTAATGTCATCACCAGTTTGTGCCGCAAAAGCCCGATGAATCAACGGTGACTTACTATGAGCAATAGGATTGCCAATCACTGCATATTTATCCACCATTTGTTAATTTGTCCAAGGTAAACCTGCGTGGCGCCAACCATTAATCATGGTGCGTTGCTTCAGGCTGTTAGCCTCGCCTTCAAAGCCTTCGGCCATATTGTAGGCCTCTTGGTAACCCAACTGCTGCGCCAGTACCGCCGCATTGTGACTACGCCCGCCAGTGCGACACATAAAAATGACCGTCAAGCCTTTATCTACTTGCGCTTGCAACTGCGCAGAAAATTCATTATTCGCCACCATACCAGGATAAAAAGCCCATTCAAGATGCGTAGATTGAGGCACGCGCCCTACAAGTTCTAACTCAGCACGCGTTCTCACATCTACCAATATTGCTGAAGGGTTCTTCTGTAGCAACATAAATGCCTCATTTGGCGTTAGCACACCCGCATACGGCAAATGATTTTGTTGTGCACGCTCACGTGCGATGTCTAATATCTTTAATGAATCATCCAACTTAGCTCTCCTAACTTGTGACATATTTATTTTATACGTTGGAGTATATCGCGAAATCCATGACTCAAAGTCCCATATCAATCAACTCACTAATATGGTGCGTAAAATATCTTTACGCACCATATTAGTGCGAATGAAAAAACGCTATTTTATTGGGTTATCGGTTTAATGGGCGGTTTAGCTATTTTTTGCTGGCATACTTCCTGCTAATATTACAATTCAAGATTTTATTGTAATCATATAATCCCATCATCAATACACACTCACATTAGGAGAAGGTAATGTCTGTTGCAAATGTAATGAAAATGGTAAAGGAAAACGACATTAAGTTTGTTGATTTTCGTTTTACCGATACGCGCGGTAAAGAACAGCACGTCACTGTGCCAGTTTCAGCGTTCGATGAATCAAAATTTACTGAAGGTCATGCGTTTGACGGTTCTTCAATTGCCGGCTGGAAAGGCATTCAAGCTTCTGATATGCAACTAATGCCTGATGCATCTACTGCAAACATCGACCCATTCATGGATGAACCTACACTTATTTTAACTTGTGACGTGGTAGACCCTACTGATGGTAAAGGCTACGACCGTGACCCACGTAGCTTGGCTAAACGTGCTGAAGCTTACTTGAAATCAAGCGGTTTGGGCGACACAGCTTACTTTGGCCCAGAACCAGAATTCTTCATCTTTGATTCAATTAACTGGTCTGTCGATATGCACGGCAGTTCTGTAAAAATCAACTCTGAGGAAGGCGCTTGGTCATCTTCTGAAAAATTTGAAGGCGGCAACACAGGTCACCGTCCAGCGGTTAAAGGCGGCTATTTCCCAGTACCACCAGTCGATTCATTACACGACATACGTTCCGCCATGGTCATGACATTAGAAGCGATGGGCGTGCCAGTGGAAGTGCATCACCACGAAGTGGCTACTGCTGGTCAATGTGAAATCGGTACTAAATTCGCCACGTTGACACAACGTGCTGACTGGACGCAAATTCTTAAATACGTGGTGCTGAACACAGCCCATGCTTACGGTAAAACAGCGACTTTCATGCCGAAACCAATGTTTGGTGATAACGGTTCTGGTATGCACGTGCACCAATCCGTATGGAAAGATGGCAAAAACTTATTTGCAGGTAGTGGCTACGCGGGTCTTAGCGATTTCGCGTTGTACTATATCGGCGGCATTATCAAACATGCGCGTGCATTGAACGCCATTACCAACCCTGGTACCAACTCTTACAAACGCTTAGTGCCTCACTACGAAGCACCAGTAAAATTGGCTTACTCTGCTAAAAACCGTTCTGCTGCTATTCGTATTCCGTTTGTACACTCAGACAAAGCACGCCGCGTTGAAGCGCGCTTCCCAGATCCAATTGCAAACCCATACTTGGCTTTCTCAGCATTGCTAATGGCAGGTCTTGACGGCGTTCAAAACAAGATTCACCCAGGTGAGCCAGCAACTAAAGACTTGTACCATCTTCCACCAGAAGAAGATGCATTAATCCCAACTGTATGTTCTTCATTAGAACAAGCGCTTGAGTATCTAGACAAAGACCGCGAGTTCTTAACGCGTGGTGGCGTGTTCTCTGAAGACTGGATTGACGCTTACATTGCATTAAAAATGGATGAAGTCACCAAACTACGTCAAACACCTCACCCAGTTGAGTTTGGCTTGTACTATTCTTGCTAATCACTAGTTAGCAACGCACTAAAATAGGGCAGCTTAGGCTGTCCTATTTTTTTATGTACATCCTCGTCAACCAATTCTATAATTCCTCGTTGCTAACTATAAGACTCTCATCTAAACTATTGGTATGAATAAACAATTTACGTTTGCGAGCATTGTCGTTTCTAGCTTGATTGTGGCTACTGCCCAAGCTGAAATCTATAAGCATGTCGATGCAGATGGCAGAATCACGTATTCCAATGTCAAAATCAAGGGCTCTAAAAAACTAGACCTAGAGCCTGCTGACACCAACTTTGGCAACCCACCAAAATCCACACCGCAAACTTCGGACGAGAAAAAAACATCCACACCTAGCAATTTTCCTAAAGTGGATTCAACCACACAAAACCAACGCGATGTGAAGCGTAAAGAAATCCTTCAATCTGAATTAGAGTCGGAAAAACAAGCACTTGCACGTGCTAAACAAGCATATGCAGAAGGTGAAGCTAAACCAGAGGTATCTCAAGTAAGAAATGCCAATGGCACGACTTCAACATTCCGCAATGTGCCAAAATTTCAAGAGAAAATGAAAGCATTGCAAGCAGAAGTAGATGCACACCAACGCAATATCGACTTACTGACTAAAGAACTCAATCAAATTAATTAGTCACATTATGTGCATTATTTGCACACGCAAAGCTGGCTTATCTTTTGCTTAAGTACTAGCAATACTTTTTATTGCTGTGTTATTTTAAGGTCATGGTTAAGCTTACACCCTCAAACTTTTCTGGATTAGAACATTTGGCAACCGCAGTCATGTTGCTAGACTCTTCCCTGAAAGTGATTTATACCAACCCCAGTGCTGAAATTTTGTTTGCCTTGAGTGCTAATCAAATCTCAGGCAATCATATTTCAGAGGTATTTTTAAACTGCGAAATTCTACAAATGGCGGTAGACAACGCACTGAATACCAATAGCCCTTATCGTGAGCATGAGTTTTTACTCTCAACGGTGAGGCAGCACTCATTTGCTGTCACTTGCACAGTAACGCCTATTTTATTCGAGAATGTCACGCTGATACTCGAGTTCCAACAAATGGATCAGCAACTGCGTATTGCAAGAGAAGAGCGCATGCTGATACAACAGCAAGCTAACTCTGAATTACTTAGAAACTTGGCCCATGAAATTCGCAACCCGCTAGGTGGTTTACGTGGTGCCGCGCAATTACTTGAACATGAGCTCCCCCAACTTAACTTGCGTGAATACACCCAAGTCATTATCAAAGAGGCTGACAGATTACACAGCCTGATGGATAGACTGCTCGCCCCACACCGAGTGCCTAAGTATGAACCGACGAATATTCACGAGGTGCTTGAGCGGGTGCGTAGTTTATTGTTAGCTGAATCTCCACACAATATCACTGTCCAACGTGACTATGATACGAGTTTGCCAGAGTTGATCGGAGATCGTGAGAAACTAATTCAAGCCGTGTTGAATATCGCACGCAATGCAGTACAAGCCATGCAAACCAATGGGACGGATCATGCTAAAGTGATTTTCAAAACGCGCTCAGAACGACAAGTTACGTTAGCAAGAAAACGCTATCGAGTTGCCATAAAGCTTCAAATCATCGATAACGGCCCAGGCATACCTGCAGATATTCGTGAGAAAATTTTTTACCCTTTGGTATCTGGACGAGAAGGCGGCACAGGGCTTGGTCTAGCGTTAGCACAAACCTTTATCACGCAGCATCACGGAATGATAGACTGTGATAGTCAGCCAGGAAATACTTGCTTTACCATATTATTACCAATTGAAAGCACGTTACTGAAACATGCAATGATCGCGCAGTAGCACTCAACAATATTAAGAATGTTCTAGAATTGAAATCGAGAAAAGCATGAAACCTATTTGGATATTAGACGACGACAAATCAATACGCTGGGTGTTTGAGAAAGCCCTAGCACGCACAGATTTAGAGTTTAAAACCTTTTCATCCACTGCCGAGGCATTGAACGCGCTCAACCGTGAACAACCTCAAGTAGTGGTAAGTGATATCCGCATGCCCAATGGTTCTGGCTTAGATTTTCTCTCTGATATCAAACAAAAATACCCTGAAATTCCAGTGATTATCATGACGGCCTACTCTGATTTAGAAAGTGCAGTTGCCGCTTTCCAAGGGGGTGCATTTGAGTACTTAGCCAAGCCATTCGATGTAGACCAAGCCATAGACATTATCAAGCGCGCAGTGGATGAAAGCATGCGTCAAGCCGTAGAAAACGTGGTAATGGAAGAGACGCCAGAAATTATCGGTCAAGCGCCTGCCATGCAAGAAGTGTTTCGTGCGATTGGCCGCCTCAGCCGATCACACTCTACTGTACTCATCAATGGCGAATCTGGCAGCGGTAAGGAGCTAGTGGCCAGTGCATTACATAAACATAGCCCACGTGCAGATAAACCGTTTATTGCCATTAACACTGCCGCCATTCCAAAAGACTTACTAGAGTCTGAGCTATTCGGTCATGAACGTGGCGCTTTCACGGGCGCTGCCGCAGCCAGACGTGGTCGCTTTGAACAAGCCGACAACGGCACACTATTTTTGGATGAAATTGGTGATATGCCAGCAGATCTGCAAACACGCTTATTACGTGTGTTGAGTGACGGCCAGTTTTATCGAGTAGGCGGTCATCAACCATTGAAGGTGAATGTCCGCGTCATTGCTGCTACTCACCAAGATCTAGAAGAACGTGTGAAACTGGGTCTATTCCGTGAAGATTTATTTCACCGTTTAAACGTCATCCGTCTGCGTTTACCACCTTTGCGGGAACGTCGTGAAGATATTCCCTTGCTCACCAAACATTTTTTAGCGCACAGTGCAAAGCAACTGGGCGTTGAACCAAAACAATTATCACAAGCGGCACTTCGTTATCTGACTTCGGTTAACTGGAGTGGCAACGTTCGACAATTAGAGAACGTCTGCCATTGGCTCACCGTCATGGCACCAGGCCAAAACGTAGATGTGGCTGATTTACCACCAGAGCTCAAAGAAGAGTCTGCTAAACCATCTAGCGGAGGCTCGTGGCAAGAATCACTCGCCAAAGAAGTAATGGATGCCCTTAACCGCGGTGAAACCAATATTCTAGACAGTAAAACTAAAGAGTTTGAGCGCACCATGATTACCAAAGCACTGCAGCATACCGATGGCAGACGTATAGAAGCAGCTAACCAACTGGGCATGGGCAGAAATACTTTGACGAGGAAAATTCAAGAACTCGGTATTGACGAGTAAACTGTCAATTTAAACTTAAACACCACACACAACAGTGTGTGTTTAAGCATTTTAGACTTTAATTTGTTGTGAGCGCCACACTGGGAAAGAGTTGTACTTTTGCGCATCTATATTGCTTACAAAAAACACCTGCGCCAGCCTAGAGTCTTTTAGCGTCTTACCAAAAAACTCATTTGCAGCGTGATAATGCCTACCTTCATATAGTATCAACGTGTTGTAGACATTATTTACCCGTACAATTTCATCAAACATGCTGTGATAACTCGTATCCATGACCAACTTGCCCTCATCAAAGCGCCTGTCGTTCTCCCTCAAGCATGACTGGTACTTTTCCTCATCAAAACTAGCATTAGCTTTAAACAATGATGTACCTGACTGTAGTGGTGCTTCTGGCGTAAGGTATAGTACAGCCGCAAATACAGTGTTGTGATCAGTATGAATAACCCCACGACCATAATCTGCTGAAACACTCTGAAAACTAGTTTTAATAGACCAACGCATGTAATCGTACTCAGCATTGTGGAATAACGAAATGATTTTTTTGCTCACGTTTTCAAACAGAGGCTTATTAATCAGAGACAAATCTTTGGTTCTACATCCCGGAAAAACATAATTTGCGTTCTTAATTTGATGGCGGAATTGATACTTTTGGCTTAGCGCAAAGGCTCTCACCTTATCTGGATTTTCGTAAAAATTTTCTAAAATGGTAACAGGGTATAAATTCATGATGGTGTTAAAAATATTATTAGTATTTAAAGTATAACAAATGTAATCAAGCAATTAGCTAAAAAAAACGGCAACCGAAGTTGCCGTTTTTAACTATTGCTTTTAATTTAAACAGGCAAAGCCCATATTAAATTAGAAGAATAAGATAGCGCCTAAAGAAATAGTTTTTGCTTTAGCATCTGCGTTAACACCACCGTTTTGGCCGTCTCTATCACGCTCTGATTCTGAGTACTCAGCAACCAAGTTCAAGTGTTTTGTGATTGGGTGGTAAGCACCCACTGTCCACATTGAATCTTCAATTTCGTTAAATGTGTCGGCTGAATTGCCATCAAGTGTAGACATACCGTATGAAACACCTAACTTAGTACCAACACCTGGTAAGACGTAAGTACCTTGTACATACCATTGGTCTGAATCACGTGATTTACCAGCAGCATCAAAGCCACCTAGCAACTGAACTGTTTGACCGATACCATCACCTTGACCGTAGTAACCAGTTAAACCAAAACCAGCCACGTTGATTGTTGCACCTACGTCCATAGCAGTAGCACGATCAGCACCACCAACAGTTAAACCAGCAACTCTTTGTGAAATTGCAGATGCCCATACTTTACCTGAAACATCACCAGCCCACTCGTAAGAAGCTTTACCTTCGTATGCAGATGCTGCACCGCTACGCTCTGTACTACCAACACCACCTTCAGCTGCTAATGCATTCCAACCCTGTGTCACACCTGCTGTGAAACTAAAGCCGTTCCAGTTTGGTGATGTGTAAGCCACTTGTGATTTCCAGTCAGCATACATAAAGCCAGTACCGATACGACCTAAAGTAGTTGTGTTACCAGCTAATGAACCAGCACTTGAACCAACACCTAATAATGTCATGTCGTTCAAGATTGCATCAGAAGCATAGATACCTAAATCTTTACCGATTTTGATAGAACCCCATGAAGCATCACCAAATGTTAAGAATGCTTGACGATTTTCTTGGTTGCTACCGCCACGAACGTCATCTTGGTTCTGGATACCAGCACGTGTTGTTGATGCACCTGGGTTGATAGAGATAGTGAAACCAACATCTAAATCATTTTGGCGTGTTTTACCAGAAACTGACAAATAGTTTGGTAATAGGCCTGTAGTGATATTGTTTACTGAGCTTTGGTCTGTACCTAAGCCCAAAGGACCAGTACCAGCACCATTGTCGCCACTGTATTTAGTGACTGTGTAGTATGCGTTTACCACGCCACCGATGTCTAAAGTCCAATCGCCAGCTGGAATCATGATGCCAGCGTTTGCGCTTGAAGCGGCAGCTAATACAGCTGATGCAACTGCTAAACTTAATTTAGTTTTCATTTGAATCTCCAAAAATTGTTACTAACAAAGTATTGTTACTAAAATACCCTCATTTTTATAGCTTTTTTTATGCGCTGCTAAAAAACAAGAAAGTTCGCGAACTCACTCCACAGACAAATTAAATTTGTTCTTAAGGAAGGTGATGAAAGTATGCCAAAGGCGAAGTTGGATGAGCAAGCAATTTGTCACTTTTTGTAACAATTAAGGGTATTTGTTGCATTTGTGCAACAGGATTAACCATCATTACCTGTTATCAGGCTTATAAGTATTCTTCAACGGCAAATAAACGCCGATGCTCACGAATTGCGAAACGGTCTGTCATACCTGCTATATAGTCTGCAACTGCTCGTGGTTGGTCATATTTTGCTGCTTCTTGATGTTCTTCTGGCATGAGCTCAACATTTTGCATAAATGCCGTAAAAAGCTCCGTGATAATGCGTTCGGCTTTTGCGCTCATACGATTCACTTTGTAGTGGTGATATAAATTGCTACGCAAAAATTGTTTGAGTGCATGATTTTTTGCTTCAATCGCCTGACTAAAACCAACTAGATAAGGCGCTTGACGTATGTCTTGTATGCTTGTTGGGCTAAGTTGCTCTATATTACGCAGGCTGGTTTCACATAAGTCCATGACCAGTTGGTTAATCATTCTGCGTATAGTTTCAGGGATGAGTCGTTTTTGCTCAATCGCTGGGTATTTATCTTTAACAATGGCCATATTTTCAGCAAATAAGCTGATTTCTTGCAACTGTTCGATGGTGATGAGTTGTGAACGCAAACCATCGTCCACATCATGGTTGTTATAGGCAATCTCATCTGCAAAATTAGTGACTTGTGCTTCTAAACTAGGGCTATGTTTGCGTATAA
Source organism: Methylophilus sp. (assembly GCA_030696695.1). GTDB lineage: Bacteria > Pseudomonadota > Gammaproteobacteria > Burkholderiales > Methylophilaceae > Methylophilus. Next base: position 368,880 of record JAUYRP010000034.1, on the reverse strand, counting down.
AACGCTCGCCCACATCACCCAATTGTTTTGCATTTTTGATGGAACAGTGTTTTAAAATACCTTCGCGCAATTCGAAGGTTAAATTCAAGCCATCAAACTCAGCATAGCGTTTTTCAAGCTGATCAACCACCCGCAGCGACTGCAGGTTATGCTCGAACCCTCCATAATTGCGCATGCAGGCGTTCAGTGCATCTTGCCCAGCATGACCAAATGGTGTGTGGCCTAAGTCATGCGCTAACGCAATTCCTTCTGTCAGATCTTCATGCAAATTAAGTGTTCTGGCAATACCGCGCGCTAATTGCGCAACTTCTAAGCTGTGCGTGAGACGTGTACGGAACAAATCCCCTTCGTGATTCACGAATACTTGGGTTTTGTATTCTAAGCGCCTAAAGGCAGTGGAATGAATAATGCGGTCTCGGTCTCGCTGAAAATCATTGCGCACGGCTACGCCATTGATCAAAGGCGTGGGTTGCTCATCAAATTTTCGCCCAATTGATTGATCTGGATTTGCAGCATAGGGTGCCAACATGCTAAACAATGGCCTCTAAGGTTTGATGCAGCTTGGTTTTGTCATACTCAGCCGTCATCACGGCTTTCCCAATGCCTTGTTGCAAGACTAACCGTATTTGCCCATCAGCCACTTTTTTATCTAGCTGCATGAGTGAGAGGTATTTCTCTTGCCCCAAGTTAGGCGGGTCTAAAGGTAGGTTGGCCAATTTAAATAAAGTTGCTATGCGTGATACCTCTTGACTAGTTAACCAGCCAAGTCGCCGAGACATATCGGCTGCCAACATGGTGCCAGCTGCAACCGCTTCCCCATGCAGCCAAACGCCGTACCCCATTGCATTTTCGATGGCGTGACCAAAAGTGTGTCCTAAGTTTAACAGGGCACGCTCACCTGCTTCATGTTCATCAGCCACCACAACCTCAGCTTTGTTTTGGCAAGAGCGATAGATTGCATATTTCACCACATCTTCATTAAGCGCCATCAGCTGATGCATATTGGTTTCTAACCAACTAAAGAAGTCAGCGTCTCTGATGAGACCATACTTGATTACTTCTGCTACACCAGCAGAATATTCGCGCGCGGGCAGCGTGCTCAAAGTTTCGATATCAGCCAACACCACTTTGGGCTGATAAAAAGCTCCTATCATGTTTTTGCCTAATGGATGATTGATACCCGTTTTACCGCCTACGCTAGAGTCCACCTGGGATAGCAACGTCGTGGGTATTTGAATAAAAGGCACACCTCTTAGAAATGTGGCAGCCGCATAGCCAGTTAAATCGCCAATCACACCGCCGCCTAAAGCAATCAGCGTGGTATTGCGCTCACACCTATTCTTAAGTAGTGCATCATAAATTAGGTTAAGTGTTTCACTATTTTTGTATGCTTCTCCATCAGGCAGAATAATCTCTATCACGCTTACACCTGCTTGAGTGAGTGTTTGTACAAGTTTAGACATGTACAAAGGTGCAACTGTGGTATTGCTTACCACGGCCACTTGCTTACGTTTTAAGTGTGGCATTAGCAAGTCCGCGCGTTCTAGCAGGCCTTTGCCAATATGGATAGGATAACTACGGTCGCCTAAGGCAACTTCTAAGGTTTGTATCATGATGTTTTTAGTGCCTGTTCGATTTGATTCAGTATATTTGCGACAGGTTGGTTACCAGTGTCTATGATTAACGATGCTGTTTCAGTATAAAGTGGATTGCGCGCCTGGTACAACTGCTCTAACCTTGCTCGCACATCAACATTTTGTAATAACGGCCGATGTTTGTCGTTGCGCATACGTAGCCATAACTCATGTACGTTTGCTCGTAAGTAAATCACATAACCATGTTGCTTTAGTAAGTGTCGGTTTTCTGGTGATAATATTGCTCCGCCGCCTGTTGCAAGCACAATGTTGTCAAGTTGTGTGAGTTCCTCAATAGTCGCTGTCTCTCTTTTGCGAAAACCTGACTCACCTTCAAGCTCAAAAATTGTGGCTACCTTTACACCTGTTCTTTGTTCAATCACTTGATCAGTATCGTAAAACGTTTTTCCGAGGTGCTTGGCAATCAGCTTACCCACTGTGGTTTTACCTGCGCCCATCAGCCCAATAAAAAAAATATTTTTCGGAGTATCCACCACAATAAAAATGCCCATCATTATTTGATGGGCATTTTAAGCGAAACTGACATTTCTGTCAGTTTAGTATGATACTTATCTTAATCCTAAACTTTCTTCCATAATTTTGGGTGTGATAAAGATGAGCAACTCAGTTCTGTCATCCTGTTTCACTCTACGTTTAAAGGCATTACCAATAATTGGTATGTCACCAAAGAATGGAACTTTATCTACATCATTACGCTCTGTCTGCTCATAAATACCACCTAACACTGCCGTTTCTCCGTTAGATACGAGCACTTGTGTTGCGACACGTTGCGTATTGATTGCTGGTCCTGCATCCGTATCAGCACCTCGGCTGTCTTTATTCACTTCTAAATCCATAATTATCTTATCGTCAGGTGTGATCTGCGGCGTTACCTCTAAGCTTAACTCAGCATTCTTGAACGATACTGATGCTGCACCGCTCGCTGAAGCTTCTCTGTAAGGAATTTGGATACCTTGTGCAATTCTAGCTTTTTGCTGATTTGCGGTAGTAACACGCGGACTGGATACAATTTTTCCGCGCTGATCAGTTTCCAACGCTGATAGCTCAAGGTTCAGCAACAGACCTGCAGGCAATCTGAATAGACTCAATGCCACAGAACCGAACGCATTATTCACTGGTAAGTTTGAGTTCAAACCACTCGTGTTAGCAGCGTTACTTGCATTGGTAGTAGTGCCTGTAGCTGCGCCAGGGTTAGTTAAAGTACCGCCAATACTGAGTGCATTGTTACCTGGCGTGGTGGCACTCTGTATACCAAAGCGCGCACCAAGACTTTTACTAAATTTATCATCAGCGATTACCAGCCTAGACTCAATCATGACCTGTCTAACTGGGATATCCACTTTGTTTAAAATCAATTGAACTTCTTCAAGTTTTTTAGGCGTATCTTGAATAAACAGCGTGTTTGTTCTTTTGTCTGCGTTTACCGTGCCGCGTTTTGATAAAATTCTACCCCCACCTAAACCGCCAGCTCCTCCGACAGCAACGCCTGCACCACCAGCCTGTCCGTTCAGCAACATACTGAAATCGGCTGCTTTTTGATAGCGTAAGGTAAACACTTCCGTCTTCAATGGCTCCAGGTCTTCTAACGCTTGCGTTGCTTCCAAAGCCGCCTTTTCTTTTGCCGATAACTCTTCTGCTGGAGCAATCGAAATCACATTGCCCGACTTACGCATATCTAAGCCTTTGTTTTTCATAATCACATCAAGCGCTTGATCCCATGGCACGTCTTTTAAGCGTAGTGTGATGTTTCCTGTAACGCTATCACTGGCAACAATATTTAAACCTGTGAAATCGGCAATCACCTGCAACACTGAACGCACTTCAATGTTTTGGAAGTTTAGCGATAGCTTTTCTCCTGAGAAGCCAGGTTTGGAACCTTGCACCAACTTGTTAGGGTCTACAACAATTGGCCTTACATCCACAATGAACTTCTTGTCTGCTTGGTAAGCCGATTGCTCCCAATCACCTTTTGGCTCAATGATGATTTGGCCATTCTTACCTCTTTTAACCGTATCCACATACAACACTGGTGTATTAAAATTGATGACATTTAAGCGGCGTTGCAACTCTGCAGGCACATCTGTATCAATAAAATCAATGACGATAGTCTTGCCTTTGTTTTTGATATTAATACCTGAAGACGCATCTGCCAAGTCCACAATAATACGTCCTTCGCCGTTTTTTCCTCTAGCAAAGTCAACATTGGTGATAGCGTGCGCTGCACTAGTCGCTCGACCTTCAGAGAATCTAGTTTCCGCTACAGTTGCGTTGGCTGACGACTCTGTACCCTGCAATGAAATCAAAACCTCATTCCCATTCACAGTCGTGTTATAACCTACGTTTTTGGTTAGGTTTAGCACCATCCTTGTGCGATCTTTAGCCTGTGCTAGAGATAAACTTTTTAATACGCCCTGATCAACTGGGATGCTACTTTTGTTTAACCCATTCGATGTTTTTGCAAAATCAAGCGCAATTCTTGCTGGGCTGTTGAGCGCAAAACCTGGAGGCGGAGCAGAAAGCCCCTCCTTCAGAGTGATACGTACATTAACTCTGCCACCCGTCAATGAAGTGAAATCTACATTTTGAATTTCGTTTGTCAGCAATGCATTCTGCTCTTCTGCCACCGACCAAGCTGGTAGAAAACCAGCCAAGAATACGACAGCAGCTAAGATGTATTGTGTTGTTCTAATCATATAATTCATGTTCCCACCTTTATTCCTGCAAACTTAAACTAGAGATACGCTCTACCCAGTCACCGGAGAGCTCATCTTGGATAATTTCTTTTAAAGTGACTTCACTGTCGTTAATAGCTGTTACAAGCCCATAATTAGTGCCTATGTAATTGCCAACTTTCACCTGTTGAATTGTATTGTCAGGTGTTTTAATTAGCGCATAAGACAATTTACTTTTTGTAAGTGCACCGACGTATTTAAGGTTCTCTAATGGGAATGATTCCAGAGGCTCTTTAGGACGGTTTAAATTTGGCTGAAACGTTCCTGTGCTTACTACTTTTCTTGGTCTGAAAGGATCAGAAATTGTGCCGTCAACATTGAATTGAAGTGGTAAGTATGGTTGTACTTGAGGTAGTGGCTCGACTTTAGCATTCATGGTTTTTGCTGCATCCTCCATAAATCGATCTAAATCATCACCTTCAGTACCTCCGCAACTCACCAGCATCAGTAAGCTTGCACCCAAACAAAGCAATTTAATATTCAAATTCATTTTGCTTATACTTTCTTAGCAGGATTTCTTGCTGCAATTTCTGATGAATCCAAGTAGCGATATGTTTTTGCTACTGCCTCAAGCACTAAACGACCATCTTTAGCATCTCTTGTAATTGGCTGTATCACTACATTGTTTAAAGTGACAATTCTAGGTAACTTTGAAACGTCTGTAGCAAATGCACCTAAATCATGAAAGCTGCCCAATACTTTAATCTGAATAGGCATTTCAGCATAAAACTCAGCGATTGTTTCCTGTCCAGGTTTAAATAACTCAAACTCTAAACCTCTTCCTAATCCCGCTTGGTTAATGTCAGTGAGCAAACCATCCATCTCAGATTTATCAGGTAACTGCTTTAGTAGCGCGCCAAATGTTTTTTCAATTTCCACCATTTGCTGCCGATAAGCTTCGATTTTGACTGCTTGACTTTTTTTCACTACAAATACATCTCTCAGCTCTTTCTCTTTCGCTACAGACTGATTGAGCTCATCGATAGCAGGGCTCCACAAAAACCAGTAGCCCACACCTATCAATACGGCCGCTAGAAACCCCAACAGAACCGCTTTAACAGAAAAGGGTAAAGTACCTACGCTTTTTAAATCAATATTATTGAAATCTTCTAATTTCATCAGCCAGCCCTTGCTTTAATTAGTCTGCGTATCTACTTGAGGCGCTTTAAGGATTACAGTCAAGGTAAACTCATTTTGTTTAATGTTGTTTACCGTATTTGATTTGATCTCTACCAGATTCGGTGATTCCATCCAGTTAGACGAGCTTAAGTTTCTAACTAGTGTGGCAACACGCGCATTTGTATCAGCAACACCTTGCAACTCTATCGCATTCGCTTGCTGCTTGATGCTGCGTATAAACATACCCTCAGGTAACAAGCGTGCAATTTCGTCCATTAAAACGACAGACTGGCTACGGTTGGTTTGCAGGTTCTCAACGATTTGTTTACGTTCAAGCACAGAATTAATTTGATCCTTGAGCTCTTTAATGTCTTTGATTTCGTTGTCTAGCTTGACTATTGCCTCATCCAGTCTTCTGTTGCGATCATCCTGCGCTTCTTTTTTAGCATTAATCACAGACCAGCCCATAAACACCAATGCAGAGGCTAATGCAACTGTTGCTAGCGCCATTAAACCAAATTGCCTTTGTTTCTCAGCACGTTTAACCTGCCGATGCGGGAGTAAATTAATACGTACCATTAATCAACTCCTCTCATCGCCAATCCACACGCAATCATGAGTGCCGGTGCATCGGTTGTAAGATGTTGTTGCTTGACACGACTACCCATGGCCATTTTTTGAAAAGAGTTTGCAACCAAGACATTCACTTGGGTTCTGTCTTGCACTGCAACATCCACGCCTTTAATAGCAGCACAGCCACCTGCTAATACAATGTGATCTACTTTGTTGTATTGCGTAGAACTTGTGAAAAACTGCAGAGCCCGCGCCACTTCGGTGGAGAGGGAAAGCACAAAGGGATTTAATACTTCTTCTTCATAACTTTCTGGCAAGCCGCCCTTGCGTTTGGCGATTTCAGATTCCTCTGTGGAAAGTCCAAAACGACGCTGAATTTCCTGCGTGAGTAAAGCCCCACCAAAATTTTGTTCACGAATGTATACAGATTGATTATCGTGCAGCACATTGATGTGCATCATGTTTGCACCGATGTCTACAATCATGACCGTTTGGTCTTTACCACCGTTAGGTAATTGGTTAGCGACGAGTGTGTATGCGGCCTCTGTAGCATAAGTTTCCACATCCATCACAATCACTTTCAAGCCAGCATCTTCGGCAGCTGCTACACGGTCTTCAATTTTTTCTTTGCGAGATGCAGCAATCAGCACTTCGACTTCATCTGGATTATTGATTGCAGGGCCAATCACTTGGAAATCAATATTGACTTCATCTAAAGAGAAAGGAATATATTGGTTCGCTTCTGCCTCAACCTGAGATTCCATCTCATCTTCACGCAAGCCAGCCTGCATAAATACTTTTTTAGTAATGACCGCTGAGGAAGGTAATGCAAGCGCAACCCTTTTTTCGCGACTGTTCAGCAGCTTCCAAGCCAAGCGAATGGATTCTGATACCTGCTCAAGACCACTGATATTGCCCTCTACAATTGCGTCTTTTGCAATTGAGGCAACCGCGTAGCCTTCTAATCGATAAACGCCTTTGGATGGAGAGGATAATTCGACCATCTTGACAGCGGACGAGCTGATATCAACACCTATCAGTGGGGGGGTCTTATCGTTAAAAAAGTCGAATTTCAAATTGAAATTCCCTTTCATTTATCGTTAGTTACGAACAATTGCAATAATTTACATTAAATCCTAGCAACAACGTTATGCAGTGTAAAGCAATTTATTTCTCCGCTAACTTTTATTGTGGTTTTTTTGTATAAGTGTTAACAATTTGCTACAGTCTAAAAAAGTTAAATTGCATTACAATTACATAATTGAATTAGTTTCAACATAAGAAGTAGTGTATGAGCCCAAAAAAGTGGTGGCATTTTCTCATTTTGTTTTTCGTTGTTGGCGCTTTGGTGTTAACTGCATTAACAGCCCTCGCTGTATCTATCATTTACCCCTCCCTTCCTTCGCTAGAAGCCTTAACCAATTACCGCCCAAAATTATCGCTTAAAATTTACTCTGCTGAAGGCGATTTAATTGGTGAGTTTGGTGAAGAGCGCCGTGCATTTGTACACATCGAAAATGTGCCTGAGACCATGAAAGAGGCGGTGCTTGCTATTGAAGATAGACGTTTTTATCAGCATAACGGCATCGATACGATAGGCGTAGCGCGGGCTATTCGTAACAATGTCATGGGCATTAGCCATGAAGGTGCCAGCACGATTACCATGCAAGTGGCTAAAAACTTTTTTAGCCAACCAGGTGGCAAACGCGACATGATTACCAAAATCAAAGAAGCCTTGTTAGCCATTAAAATTGAAAAAACGATTGAAAAAGACAAAATTCTTGAGTTGTATATCAATCAGATCTACTTAGGACAGCGTTCTTATGGCTTTGCTGCGGCCTCTCAAGTTTACTTTGGCAAACAATTGAAAGATTTAAATTTAGCAGAGTCGGCGCTTTTGGCAGGCATGCCCAAGGCGCCATCCCGCTACAACCCCTACACCCATGAGAAACGCGCGATGGTGCGTCAGAATGAAGTGCTCAGAGACATGCTACGTTATGGCTTTATTGAACAATCCGAGTTCGATCAGGCTATGAACACAAAGTTAAAGTTTAAGCCTACTAAGACTGTAAAAAATCTGAGTGCCGATTATGTTGCAGAAATCGTCCGGATTTCGATGTTTAATCGGTATGGTGAAGATATTTACCAAAGTGGCTTCAAAGTCTACACCACGATTAAGAAGAAAAATCAGGAGGCGGCTAATGCAGCGGTAGTGCAGGGGATTGTAGATTATGAACTCAGACACGGCTTCCGTGGCCCAGAAAAAAATATCACGATTCCTGACGGCACAGATTTAAAAGAATTTGCAGTGACGGCTTTAGAGGATTTTGATGAATACAATCGGTTCACGCCTGCATTGGTTACCCATGTGACGAATAAATCCATTACCGTCATTACCAAATATGGTGAGTCGCTTGAAATCTCGGAGGCTGGCCTAAAGCTCATTGAAAAACACATTCTCAGTAAAAAAGAAACGAAAGAAGCGGTCAAGCCTGGTGCCGTCATCCGAGTTACCAAGTTACTGGGTGATTGGAAAGTAGTACAACTACCTCAGGTGGAAGCATCGCTGATTGCGTTAAACCCTGAAACAGGTGCGGTCAATGCGTTGATTGGTGGGTTTGATTTTAACCGAAGTAAATTCAACCATGTGACCCAAGCATGGCGCCAACCTGGTTCCAGCTTTAAGCCATTTGTCTATTCTGCTGCTATCGAAAAAGGGTTCACCCCAGCTACGATGGTAGACGATGCGCCATTTTCCCTATCAGCAGATGAGGTCGGCAGCAAACAAGGTTGGGATCCACATAATTTCGATGGCAAGTACGCTGGCCCAATTCGCCTAAGGTCCGCGTTAACGAAATCAAAAAATATGGTATCCATTCGCGTACTAGAATCCATTGGCCCACGTTATGCGCAAAGTTACATCACAAAATTTGGCTTCGCACCCAAGCATCATCCTGCATATCTAGCTATGGCGCTTGGCGCAGGCTCAACTACATCTTGGAGCCTAGCCGCGGGTTATGCCGTATTTGCCAATAGTGGCTATCAAGTAAAGCCTTACTTAATCACTAAAATTGTCGATGCAGATGGCAAGGTGATTGAGTCAGTCGATCCATCCAAACATATTTCGGCTTACCGCGTCATTGACCAACGCAATGCCTTTTTAATGACATCTATGATGCAAGATGTGATCAATAAAGGCACAGCAAGGCAGGCCAGCGTGCTTGGTAGGAGCGACATTGCAGGCAAAACAGGCACTACTAACAATCAAATGGATGTATGGTTTGCTGGCTTTAACCCTAAAGAAGTGGCAGTGGCATGGATGGGTTATGACACCCCTAAATCGCTGGGAAGAAACGAAACGGGTGGTAGAGCCGCACTGCCTATTTGGATTAAATACATGGAAGTGGCACTCAAAAATATGCCTGTTTACCAATACAAGGTGCCTCAAGGTGTTGTGAAACTCAAGATTGACCCTGAAGATGGTGCGCTGCTCAGTGACTTTAGCTTTCAAGAAGGGATTGATGAGTATTTTTACCATGAAAATCCACCGCCATCAGCGACGTATGATATTCCTTCATTGGAAAGCAGTACCGAGGGTGATTATGCACGCCCAGATAGCATGGACATGATTACCAACCCAATGCGTAATAACGACGTGAAAAAGTTGCCGCCAGTAGAAGAGCGCAAGCTTGAACCAATGACTAAGCCAGACACCCCGCGGAAAGATAGCAACACTGAAAGTAAGGGTGCGGGAGAATCTGCAACCAGCATCATCAATAGCGACTTTTAAACATGGCCCGTGAAAATGTTGATCATTTGCGTCAAATGATTGCCCAAGCAGCTGCACGCATGATGGCAGAAGATGGTATTCATGATTTTGCCTACGCCAAAAAAAAAGCGGGCCGTCAGTTAGGTGTCACTGAAAATGGGGCATTGCCTAGCAATGCGGAAATTGAAGAAGAAATTAGGTTGTATCACGAGATTTACAATGCTGATGAACAACCTGAAGAGCTCAACAATCTGAGAAAAGCAGCACTCGCTACCATGCAGCTGTTCGAACGTTTTAATCCACACCTGACAGGCAGTGTGCTGGATGGCACTGCAGGTAAGTACTCACAAACCGATATTTATCTCTTTGCCGATAGCGCCAAAGAAGTCGAAATGTTTCTGCTTAACCAAAACATTCCGTTTGAAAGTAGCGATAAATCGTATCGTTTATCAGACAAGCCAAGCAAAGACAAAAAAGATAAAGTACGCAAAACGGTACAAGTATTTACATTAGAAACTGAATTTGGCTTACAAAAGCTGAGTGTGTTCGAGTTCAACGATATTCGCATCTCCACCAAACGGACTAGCGACGGCAGTAATGCATATAGAGCAGACATTCCTGAAGTCATGGAGCTAGTGCGTTAATACTGTTTTTGTTGTCCTTCGTTGAACTAGGCATTAGTTTTAAACGCAATTTAAAGTCCTCTGTATATTTAGCACGTCATATTATTAAAGCAACCAACGCGGTAACGCGCGCATTTCCACCAAGTTCGCACTACAATCAATAAAAGTAAATAAGTTGTCAAACTATGGACCATAACATCACACTCATCAGTACGATTGCCGCAGGTTTTGGCCTTGCCCTTATCTTCGGCTTTATCGCAGAGCGCCTCAAGCTATCCGCGTTAGTGGGCTATCTCATCGCAGGCATTTTAATTGGCCCATCTACGCCTGGCTTTATTGCTGATGTAGGCATCGCATCGCAACTATCTGAAATCGGCGTAATGCTCCTGATGTTTGGCGTTGGTCTACACTTTTCAATTGAAGACTTAATGGCCGTCAAACGTATTGCTATCCCGGGTGCAGTGGTGCAGATGACATTTGCGACCATACTCGGCATGTGCCTAACACATTGGTGGGGCTGGACAATTGGTGAAGGGTTGATATTTGGGCTGTCACTCTCTTGTGCAAGTACTGTGGTACTTCTCAGAGCACTTGAATCTAGAGGCATGCTCGATAGCATGAACGGTAAGATCACAGTGGGTTGGCTGGTAGTAGAAGATTTGTTAACCGTACTGGTGCTCGTATTGTTGCCGCCTTTGGCTAGTTTGTTAGGGGGCACTAACGGGGAAAACTCTACGGACCCTCTATGGCAAACCATCGGCATTACCTTATTGCAAGTGGCTGGTTTTCTGGTGATTATGCTTGTGCTTGGTAAGCGTTTATTGCCTTGGCTACTGTGGCATATTGCCAAAACAGGCTCGCGCGAGCTATTTACGCTAGCGGTGATTTCCACCGCGATTGGGATAGCTTACGGCGCTTCCGAGCTATTCAGCGTGTCATTTGCTTTGGGTGCTTTCTTTGCAGGCATGGTGATGCGCGAATCTGAGTTCAGCCATCGCGCTGCTGAAGAGTCGCTACCTTTACGAGATGCATTTGCTGTGTTGTTCTTTGTGGCGGTGGGGATGTTATTTCAACCAGCGGTTATTCTCGAACAACCTTTAAACGTATTGGCGGTAGTGGCAGTGATTGTGATTGGTAAATCGATCGCTGCCATGGCGATTACCCTAGCATTTCGCTACCCGCTCAATACAGCATTGATTGTGGCCGCTAGCCTTGCACAAATTGGTGAATTCTCGTTTATTTTGGCAGGACTAGGCATGGCGCTAGGTTTGCTTCCCGCCGAGGGCATGAGCTTAATTTTAGCGGCTGCACTCATATCCATCGCCATCAATCCATTGTTGTTTACAGCGATACAACCTTTTAAAAAATGGCTAGTGGGTGTTTCAAAATTTGCGGAAGAGTTAGAAAAGCGCACAGACCCATTTGCGGAGTTGCCTATGTCAACTGAGCGCAAATACTTAGAAGGGCAAGTGGTGTTGGTTGGATATGGCCGTGTGGGTAAACGCATTGCCAAAGCGCTGCAACAAAACGACATCCCATTTGTGGTGGCTGAAGAAAACCGTGAAATTGTGGAAAGTCTGCGTAAACAAGGCATCCCTGCTGTGTCTGGCAATGCTTCAGAGCCTAGTGTGCTGATTCAAGCACACATTGCAAACGCATCAATGCTCGTAGTGGCGACGCCCGATACCATTGATGTGCGCAATATGGTGAACACGGCCAAATTGCTACGTCCCGAAATTCATATTGTGCTGAGAACGCATAACGAAGTGGAGTACGGACTTTTGCGTGAAGAGCAAGTGGGTCATGTCTTTTTTGGTGAAGATGAACTGGCTAAGGGCATGTGCAAATTTATTCTTGCGCAATATGCACCCAAGTAAGTTATTCATACAAATCAGCATCACTTAGCACATCCACTAAGTGATCGAACACCAATCTGACACGCTCAGCCACTGGCCCACGTTGCGGACGATACACATACACGCCCCATGGGTTTGGTGACTGATCTTCAAGCACCGAAACCAATTTGCCTGACTGCAAATGTTTGGTCACTAAACAATCTGGCAACTGACCAAAACCCATCCCTGCTAACACCGCTTGCAACTCAGCCTCGGGATCATCCGTCGAAAACACGGGTGAACTTGGCACGCAGTCTGGCTCATTAGCAAAATACCACGACCACATGCGCCCAGTATTTTGGTCTATCAGACCCGTGTGTGGCATTTTGCATAAATCACTGACTTGTTGTGGCACACCATATCGCGCGATCAGTGCGGGACTACCCACAATATAAAACTTTACATCGCGCACACGTCTAGCCACATTTCGGCTATTGCCAAGCACACCAATGCGCACACCAATGTCCATCTGCTCCGCCACAATGTTATCGATCAAGTCAGAAAATCTTAAATCCAACTGAATATTGGGAAATTGTGTTGAAAACTCAATCAACGCAGGCAATAAAAAATGTCGCCCATATGCACTGGGCATGGTGATTTTTACGATACCTTCTGCACCTTGTTTATCCGTATGCTTATTGGCAGTAAACAGCGCATCTACTTGCTCAATCACGCCAGAACACTTTTGTGCCAGTTGTTTACCAAACTCGGTAATGGTGGTATTGCGTGTACTTCGGTAAAACAAAGGTTCGCCCAGCAACTCTTCAAACTCTTTAATTGCGCGCGTGACCGATTGTGGTGAAATGCCTAGTCGTACAGAAGCTTCTTTAAAATTGGCAGAGTCAGACACCACCTTAAAAATACGCAGCATTTCTAACTGATTTTGCATGATGATTGCATCCAGAATTTGGAATTATAAATTCCAAATTATTCCATATCCTGTGAGCAAACACTATGCGATTATGTTGCTTTGCAATAATTGCGTGCACATTGTTTGCAAAAAATGATGCGCTAGACGACTCAAAATAAAGAAAAGGGTGATGCCTCATGATTACGTTGAACATTAACGGTAAAGAAGAACAACTCGACGCGCCAGATGACATGCCGATTTTATGGGCATTGCGAGATGTCATGCAACTCACTGGCACCAAATTTGGCTGCGGCATGGCGCAATGTGGCGCTTGTACCGTGCATTTAGATGGTCAAGCCATCCGTTCGTGCGTCACCCCGGTAAGTGTAGCTGCTGGCAAAAAAATTACCACCATTGAAGCCATGCAAGACGATAAAGTCGGTAAAGCTGTGCAAGCAGCATGGCAAGAAATTGACGTCGTGCAATGTGGTTACTGCCAATCTGGCCAAATCATGGCTGCTACCGCCTTGCTTGCGACTAACCAAGCACCTACCGATGCTGATATTGATGCCGCCATGAGTGGCAATATTTGTCGTTGTGGTACTTACCCTCGTATCCGCGCAGCCATACATGCTGCTGCCACTAAACTCGCTTAAGGAGCACGACATGTCAGCGCCTTTGAATATTTCCAGACGTACTTTCCTTAAAGCCACCGCACTCGTTGCTGGCGGTTTAGTGATTGCATTTGCCATTCCGCAAGCCAAACGCTTTTTAATGCCAGGAGCAGACAAAGCGTCCGCTAGCCAAGATGCAAGCAAGCTACCCGCACCGAATGCCTTTTTACGCATAGGCACAGACAACACCATCACCGTGATGCTGGCACACAGCGAAATGGGCCAAGGCATTTGGACAACACTGCCTATGCTCATTGCCGAAGAGCTAGATGCAGATTGGAGCACCATCAAGGTAGAGCACGCCTCAGCAGCGCCGGAATACGCGCATACCGCTTATGGCATTCAAATCACTGGCGGCTCATCCACCACATGGTCAGAGTTTGACCGTTACCGCCAAGCGGGCGCATTAACACGTGCGTTGCTGATCAGTGCTGCGGCTGAAAAATTGGGTGTGGCCGCCGACACCTTACGTACTGAGAATGGGTTTGTGGTCAGCGACTCTGAGAAAATCAGCTTTGGTGATTTAGCAGAAACTGCAGCAACATTAGCAACGCCTACTAGCGTGACTTTGAAAGACCCCAAAGATTGGAAAATCATAGGCAAATCCACCAAGCGCTTGGACGGTCCAGAAAAAATCAACGGCACTGCAAAATTTGGACAAGACGTGCAGTTTGAAGGCTTAAAAACTGCGATGGTGGCAAGGTCACCAGTGTTTGGTGGCAAAGTGAAATCGTTTGATGCCACTGCCAGCAAGCAATTGAAAGGTGTGCAAAATGTTGTGCAAGTGCCAACTGGCGTGGCAGTCATTGCGGATAATTACTGGGCTGCTAAACAAGGCCGAGATGCGCTAAAAATTGAATGGGACTTAGGCGACAATGCGAGGCTAGATTCAAAGAAAATGTTAGAAGAATATCGCGCCCTTGCTGCCACCGCTGGTTTGCCTGCCGCTAAAGCAGGGGATACCCAAGCTGCGCTTGCAAAAGCCACTACGGTGGTTGAGGCAGAATATGTTGCCCCGTATTTGGCACACTCACCCATGGAACCTTTGAACTGTGCGGTGAAGATTAGTGATGATGGTTGCGAGATTTGGACAGGTACGCAAATGCAAACCACCGACCAAGGCGCAGCAGCAAAAATTCTAGGGCTGAAGCCTGAGCAAGTGAAAATACACACCCTGTTTTTAGGCGGTGGATTTGGTCGTCGCGCTAACCCTGCGGCAGATTTTGTGTCAGAGGCGGTGCAGGTTGCAAAGGCTGCTGGCGTACCCGTCAAAACTGTGTGGACGCGTGAAGATGATGTGAAAGGTGGTTACTATCGCCCCATGTATTTGCACAAAGCAAAAATTGCATTGGGTGAAGATGGCATGCCAACCGCTTGGGAGCACACAGAAGTTGGCCAATCCATCATGGTTGGCACGCCATTTGAGAGCGTGATGATTAAAGACGGTGTAGATGCGACCTCTGTGGAAGGCGTTGCAGATTCTCCCTACTTGAAACATATTCCAAACTATCAGGTGAATTTGCACACGGTGAAAGCCACGATTCCAGTATTGTGGTGGCGCTCAGTGGGGCATAGCCACTCCGCATTTGCCATGGAAAGTTTGATTGACGAATTGGCGCATGCAGCTAAACAAGATCCGCTGGAATATCGTCGCGCGTTGTTAAAAGACCATCCTCGCCATTTGGCCGCATTGAATTTAGCGGCTGAGAAAGCAGATTGGGGCAAACCATTAGCCAAAGGTGTGTCACGTGGTATTGCAGTGCATGAATCGTTTGGCAGCTTCGTTACGCAAGTAGCAGAAGTGTCTGTCGACAAAGGTGAGGTCAAGGTGCACCGTATCGTCACCGCCATTGATTGTGGCTTGGCTGTGAATCCCGACTCACTCAAAGCGCAAATGGAATCCTCGATTTCTTTTGGGCTAGGAGCTGCATTGTTCAGCGAAATTACCTTTAGTGAAGGCCAAGTGCAGCAATCCAACTTTCATGACTATCAAGTGTTGCGCATGAAAGACATGCCTAAAGTAGAAGTCTATATTGTGCAAAGTACCGAGAAAATGGGCGGCGTAGGTGAGCCAGGCTTACCGCCGGTGGCACCAGCAGTCACCAATGCGATTTTTGCTGCCACTGGCAAGCGCATTCGCAACCTACCTATTGGTAGCCAACTCGCTTAGTTCGTATAAGTCGCGCAAGATGAAATCTGCTGATTGGGAAGTTCTCACACGTGCTACAGAGTGGCTAAACGATGGCCATACAGCGCACCTATTTACCGTGATCCAAACATGGGGTTCTGCCCCGCGTTTGCCAGGTGCCGTGTTAGTGGTACGTGATGATGGCCACTTGATAGGCTCAGTGTCTGGTGGCTGCATTGAGGACGATTTGGCGGACAAGGCACGCCAACAAGTATTGCCCGAACAACCCTCAATCATGGAGTATGGCATTAGCCAAACCGAAGCCCAGCGTTTTCGCATTCCTTGCGGTGGGCGCTTACAAATTTTTGTAGAGCCGCTTGTAGATGCCGCACAACTCGCACCGATTCTAAATAGCATTGAACAGCGTAAGCTATTAAAACGCTCAGTCAACGTAACTACTGGTCAAATTAAACTTGCGAACGTGCTCCCCGAAGGGTTACCGCGTATGGAGGGTGACTGGTTTCATACCTACTTTGGCCCACAATGGCGCTTACTGATTATTGGTGCAAATCAATTGGGTAGTGTGCTTGCCAGCATGGCGCAAGTGTTGGATTTTGATGTGCTGATTTGTGACCCGCGCGAAGAGATGCAGGCAGAATGGCATGTAGAGGGCGCCAAATGGGTATATGGCATGCCAGACGATGTGGTGCTAGAGATAGAACCCGATGCACATACGGCCATTGTTGCAGTGACGCATGACCCCAAATTAGATGACATGGCCTTGCTTGAAGCGCTCAAATCAAATGCCTTTTACGTTGGCGCCTTAGGTGCAGTCAAAAATCAGGAAAAACGACGCGCTCGCCTACGCTCGTTTGATTTGACTGAAGCTGAAATTGCCAAACTGAACGGGCCAGTGGGGTTAAATATTGGTAGCCGTACCCCGGCTGAAATTGCCATCGCTATTTTGGCGGAGCTCATCCAAGTGCGGTCTCAACAACAAAAAATGGGCATTAACGTGGTAGAGAATATTCGCTGTACTGCGTAATCTTCACACAAAGCTCTTGGTTAGGCTAAGTCGGCAGGCGTATCGATATCAGCCAAAATCCCAGTGTCATCGCAATCCAACAACAGCACTTTATCGATATGCTGTTTGATAATAGAACGTGCGCCTTCATCACCGCTCAGTTGCAAAAGTGCTTCCTTATACTTTGTTGAAAACCCAACAGGATGCCCGGGTTTGTCTGCATATGTGGGAATCACAATTTCTGCACCTTGCGCTAATGCATTTGCAACGGCATTGATGGTAGAGGGTGCTATAAACGGCATATCTGCCAATGCAATCACATAGCCTCTTGCCGTGGCAGATAAAGCAGCAGCATAGCGAATGGCAAGCACTAGACTATCTGCCATTTGTGTTGCATCTGACTCGCAATACACAACATGAAAACCAAGCGCTTTCAATGCGTCGCTTAACGATTGATTACCCTCACGTACCACTGCAACAGAAACAGGCAGTGCCGTAATTAAATGTTCTGCTGAGGCAATGGCTATCGCACGTCCGTCAGGTAATGGATGAAGCAACTTGTTGGCCGCACCAAATCGACGGGAAAAACCCGCGGCTAATAAAATACCTATCATCGATGCAATCTAATACTTAAATACGTCATGCTAATCTAGCTGTTCAAACAAAACGAACCCTACGCACCTGCTACTTTTTATGTGGCAAAGTTGGTTTGGCTGGCACGATGATGCCGCCTGCAGGCACCACTACTTTTTTCTCTTGTTTGGGTTTTTTAGATTCTTTGTTACCACGTACTTGACCTTTTGCCATGACAGCTCCTAATAGGCAGATGAAGATTTCATCATAGGCTTATGGCTAGAGATAGGGGATTTATTTTGTGGAGGGTCTAACGTGCTGACTAGCGATTATATTCAATCGTCACACCACCGCTACGGTTGCTGCCTCGATTAAAACCGCCTCTGTTCTGTTGGTTTCTGATGTTTTGGTTTCTTACCCCACCATAACGTTGATAGGACTGGTAGGGATTTGGGCCATTGCCGCGCCACCTATTGTCTCGGTCAAACCGATTAGGCCAACGATTCAAGATCACCACGGGTTGCCCCACTTGGGAATCTTGCTCATATTGTTGCAACCTGCGGCGCTCTACTTCTAAGGCAAGATTCTGCCTTTCTTGCTCCTGCAGTTCTAATCGCTCAGCCTTTTGCATCTGCATTCTTTTGATATAGTTTTCGTTGGCTGCACGAATGCTTTGCTCTACCCGCTGTTGGTCTTCTATAGGAGCGTCTGGCACATGGTCTAGCTGACCAATAGTCTGCGTAGCACATGGCTCATCTTGATATGTTTTATGGTTAAGCTGATCTTTGCATACGTAGATGGTCGCTTGCGAATTCAACGCTGTAGTACATAGCAACCCTATAAGCCAATATTTCATGATATGCGCCTCGCCTCAGCCGATGCCTACACTACATTGTAAACCGCTATGCATTCTATGGACATCACACATAATCGCATTACAAAAACTGCGGTGTACCTATAGCTGGTTGGATAACACTGGCAAACCATAGTTCATTCGTATGCTTATCTCTTGCGTACTGTAAGGGTTTAGCTAAAATAGTTTGCAGCAATATAAAGGTTAAGCCTAGCTATGTATTGCGTCCAGGGGAATGTCACAAATAGTTCATGCAACTTTGCTGGCAAAGGCATATCATAGAATTACATAATCGCTAACATGCCAATGTTACAAAATTATGAAATGAATTCAAATAATAACAAAGGAGACAAATCATGAAAAAATTTTTACGTTTTGCACCATTGTTAATGATGATTTCTTGTGCCAGTGTGCAATCAACCACCATTGATAGTAATGGCGTACAAACACATACGCTGACTTGCAGCGAATTTAACGATGTTACGCTGGAAAGATGTAAAGCCAGAGCTAGCGAACTTTGTGTCAATGATTACCATTTGGTATCACAGCACAAAGAGGTGTACCCAGACTCTGGCGATGGTTTTTATATGCCGCCAAAACACCACTTATCTATTCAGTGCAAAACTTAGTATTGGTTGCAATTGATATTAGTGCGACGCAATTGTGCGGTGAATAATCAATAGCCATACCGTTTCCATTTGGCTGGCGCATTTTTAGCGCCAGCTTTGCCAACCTTTATCCAATCACCCTAACCAGTTACATATGGCTAAAGCACATTAAACCAAACTGTTAATGTGGCAATACTCAATAAACTAGTGAGAAACACCGCCGCCGCATAGAGGGCAGCGTCCAACCCATAGCGTTCACAAATCACAATCCCAAAAATCATGGTGGGCATGGCAGAAAGCAATACCACGGCTGTGAGCGTGCTGCTTTCCAATCCCAGTGCGCCACCAACCCACAACGCCACTAAAGGCGCAATAAACAAAGCAATAATGCACACTGGCAACAGCATAGGGATAAAACGTGCTTGTAAGGTATCCCAACGGATACTCATACCCAATGCAATCAGCATGAGTGGTATGACACCCCCAGATAAAGTTTGCAAAGCGTGCGCAAGTAATTCTGGTTGCGGCGTATTGGTGATATTGAGCAGGCTAGCCACTGCCAGTGCCCATAGCGGTGGTACACGCATCAGCTCTTGCAAGGGGTGAATCTTGTCTTGGGTGTTGCCAAAACGGTGGGCAATCAATATACCAATCGTCAACAGCACAGGCGTGCAGGCAAATAAATCAAATTTCAATACCACCGCTTGCGTCCAATCCCCTAGCACTTGTCCAGTCACTGGCAGACCCAGATAGGTAGCATTTGGAAAAGTGGCGGCCAATAACAAAGCCCCCTGTTGTGGGCGTGACACATGCATGCACTTGATACATAACCACATCAGCAGCATAGACGCCGCCAATGTAGCCAATGCAGTCAGTGAAATTTTGATACTGCTCGCATCAAATGGCGTTTGCCAAATCACATGTAGCACCAAAGCCGGCAACAGAATATAAAACACCAAATCTGTTAACGCGCGGCGATGCGCTACAGCCGTAATGTGCGAGGGTGCAAACCGCTGCCATAGCACGCCTACTGCAATCAACAACGCCATTTGCAACATGACCATTAACATTAGAAATTCCTGATATTCATCAAACCAGATGTTAGCAACAGTCTGTATAAACGCATAGTGCCAGTCGAGATCTGATGCGCTAATCACACATTGTGCGATTCTCAATTCCTTCAAAACAGGCAATACAGACAAGCAAGGTGTAGCAAATTCTGTCATTCTTAGTGAGTTAAGTTTTTCGCTTTAACCTTTTAGGAGATATGATGAAATCAGCCGCTTATGGTGTGCAAACTGCCACCTCACCCGTCAGCCCGATGAGTATTGACCGCCGTGAACCCGGTCAGCATGATGTGCTCATTGATATTTTATTTTGCGGCATTTGCCATTCCGATATTCACCAAGCCAGAAATGAATGGGGTGGCAGCTCACTTTACCCCATGGTGCCAGGGCATGAGATTGTTGGCCGAGTCAGCCAAGTAGGCAGCCACACCACTAAATTCAAAGTGGGCCAGCTAGTCGGCGTGGGTTGTATGGTGGATTCTTGCCGCCATTGTGAGTCATGCCATGACGGTGTTGAGCAATACTGTGACGACATGGTGCTCACCTACAATGCCAAAGACCCTAAACATGGCGGCCTGACGTTTGGTGGTTATGCAGAACGCATTACCGTAGATGAAAACTATGTGGTGAACGTGCCAGAAAATTTAGATACTAAAGCCGTTGCACCTTTGTTATGTGCGGGCATTACGCTGTACTCCCCTCTTAAACACTGGAACGTACAACCCGGCCAAAAAGTAGGGATTATCGGTTTAGGTGGCCTCGGGCATATGGGCGTGAAAATAGCCGCCGCGATGGGTGCCAAAGTAGTGATGATTACCACTTCTGCCAGCAAAGCTATGGATGCTGAGCGTTTGGGCGCAAGCGAAGTGTTGATTTCCAAAAATCCAGATGACATGGCCAAACACGCATCCAGCTTTGATTTAATTATTGATACCGTGCCGGTGGCGCATGATTTAAACCCTTATATTGCCTTGCTCAAACGCGATAAAACCTTGGTATTGGTGGGCCCACTCGATCCGTTAGAAATGCATGGTGCCAACCTCATTACCAAACGACGTCATGTCGCAGGCTCTATGATTGGCGGTATTGCAGAAACACAAGAAATGTTAGATTTCTGCGGCAAACACAACATTGTCAGCGATGTGGAAATGATAGACGCGCCTTATATCAATGAAGCCTATGAACGCATGCTGAAAAGTGATGTGAAATATCGTTTCGTGGTAGATATTGCCTCACTTAAGCAGTAGGCTAGTAACTATCAATAATAACGGCTTAATCACACGTCAACCTTCGCTGTTGGCGTGTGTCTAACTAGCAGTACCTGCAAAACAATCAACAAGGAGAACTGTCATGGCTCAAGACATCAAAGACACCAAGCTCGAAGCGCATTTTGAAGCGCTGGAAAAACACAAAGCGCTGCTAGAAAAACTGCACCTCGATTCCAACACGCACCTAGACGAGGTCAGCAATTCACTAGAACAACTCACGCTCACGTTAGAAGAATACCTAAAGATTATTGGCATACCATAACTTAAAGTTTGCCATTGATTGATGCGACATGATTGTATAAAGGCATGATCTGAAAATGTAAATTTTCAAGTCATGTAAACACTTGATCAAACATTTTTAAAAGCGAAATACCTATGTTTAAACTAAAAAAATGGCTATGGCAACGATATATGTCTTTGATGGGCGCAGACCGCGCATACGCTAAATACCTCGCCCATTTTCATCACTACCAACAACACGTCGTTAATAGCGATTTGCAAAAAGACCTAAATATAGCGCCCATGACTAAGCAAGCTTTTTTAGCAACATGGCAAAGTAAGCGAACTAAACCCAATTGCAAACCTGGGTGTTGTAGCTAAATCCATTTAAACTAACCAAACCGTACCAAGTGCAATTGATTTGCCTAATTAATTTTACTTAGTAACTTACTAGCACTTCATTTCGCCGAAAAAATGGCAAAGTCCAAGGTGGGTTATAACGTGCAAGTTCTGGTTCGCCAAGCGGAGTAATCTGCTTGGTTTTTAACCAGGCTAGCAATTCTGCAGTTTTTTTAGCCGTTTTCTCTTCACCTGCCAGCCCAGAAAAACGAACAACAGCCACACGACTAGCGGGTACCTCACGTAGCGTGACGGCTGGATTATTGGGGGTTGGTAAGGTGTCTAGGCTATATTGACTAGGCATGACAAAATACATGCGCCATTGCCCCTCCTTTTGTTGCATGGTCACAGGTGCAGTCATGCTGATTTTTTCTGATTTGGCTTTGGGGGCCATTGTTACTGGGGCCGTCATGCTAATCTTTTCACTGCCGCCTATACGTGATGTGTTATTACCAAATATATAGTCCGCTATGCGTTTAAACCCTGCACTTGAGGCATCGTCCAAGCTACCTTCCACTAGGGTTTCTGCCACCACCATCGGCGCATACGTACGTAACTCATAGTCACCAGAGGTTTCTATCACATTGTATTTAGGCTCTTCTGTTGCCATGGCAATATTTGCGCACCAAAACATCATCACACCACATATTAAACTTAATCGCACGGCAGTCCTTAATTAATTAGGTCACGTGTTTGAGTTTAAATAGTAAGATTGATTCAACACCCAACGCTAAGCGGCCAGATGCTTTGGCTTAAATAGTCAAATGGATAGACATAGGCGCTTTCTTACAAAGAATTAGGAATCCGCCGCATGGATAACTTTGCTGAGTAAGCGTTAAATATCACTTCGATGTCACAATCTTTAATCAAAGTTTAGAGGAGCTATCATGAATAGAAACCAAATTGAAGGCAATTGGAAACAACTTAAAGGTAAAGTTAAACAACAATGGGGTAAATTAACTGATGACCAATTAGATATCATTGAAGGCAAACGTGATGAGCTGGCTGGCAAAATCCAAGAGGCCTATGGATGTAGCCAGGAAGAGGCTGAAAAGCAGATATCGAATTGGGAAAAAACCCAACATGACGTGAACCGTCACTAGATCGTCTTTGTAAAGTCTCTTACAAATAATCTAAGAGGCTCAATTAGATTGTTCGAGCAAAATAAAAGTCGCAAATGCGGCTTTTATTTTTTCTTAAATGGTGGACATTTTATTTTGAGTAACTGATGAGTGAATGTACGAAACCATCAAACCATTTGTACAAACAGTTTTAGTCCGTTTTAAATTAAGATTTACGGCCATCCAATTAAACACGTATTATTCAGTGCTATGAAAACTCCCAAGCGACTAGAACCCCTGATTGAAGACGGCTTAATTGACGAAGTAAGTCGCCAATTGATGAGTGGTAAAGAAGCGACGGTGTATGTAGTGCGCCGAGGTGAAGAAACCATTTGCGCCAAGGTATACAAAGAAGCGAACAAACGCAGTTTTAGGCAAAGTGTGGATTACACCGAAAACCGCAAAGTTAAAAGTAGCCGTCAGGCGCGCGCCATGGCTAAAGGCTCTAAATATGGTAAGCAAGCGCAAGAAGAAGCATGGCAAAGCGCTGAAGTCGATGCGCTGTATCGGCTTGCTAATGCGGGCGTACGTGTACCTACCCCGTACAACTTTTACGAAGGCGTGTTGTTGATGGAACTGGTGACCGATGCAGACGGCAACGCAGCACCCAGACTCAACGATTTAACCTTTACTGCCGAAGAGGCGCGCAAACATCATCACACGCTGATTCAAGAAGTAGTGCGTATGCTGTGCGCTGGCATCGTGCACGGTGATTTATCTGAATTCAATATTTTACTCAGCAACGATGGCCCAGTGATTATCGACTTACCGCAAGCGGTAGATGCCGCAGGCAATAACCATGCAATGAGCATGCTGGAACGAGACGTTGGTAATTTATCCACCTTTTTTGGTCAATTTGCACCAGACCTGCTCAACACACAATATGCCAAAGAAATTTGGGCGTTGTATGCACGTGGCGCACTATCGCTAGAGGTTGAACTCACTGGGCGAATCAAAGAAAATAACAAACCTGTCGATTTAAAAAGTGTGATTCGCGTGATTGATGCGGTGCGCGATGAAGAAACTGCGCGACAAACGCGCATGGCAGAAATTGCCAGTAAAAACGCGCCACCAAAAACCAAACGGTGATGGATGCATAGGTAATTTAATGAGCGCATCAATTGAGTGTATATGTATACATACCGACTCACTCATGCGCTAATGGTTAGCAACTAAATGAATGCTTGCGTGTCTTGAAATAAGTAAATGAGAGGATGAAATATGAATAAATATCTTATATTAGTTGCGTTTCTCATGAGCGGCTGTGCAGCGCAATCGCAGTTAGCTAAAATTGATGACTATGCATGGGCAGAATATACCTGTAGTGGCATAAAAAGTTGGGATGATTGCAAGCAAGCAGCACGTTTGGCTTGCCCTGATGGCTTTTATGTAAAAAATCAACTCGAAAATATCGCGATTCAGCGTCGAGAGTTTGAAGCGGCATGTAAGGGCTAGGCATCACCTGCTGATGCCTAATGTTTGAATGCATGTAAGGCGTATTTGTTTAATTGTGATGAGTTAATCTAATTTTTTGAAATCAATGGGGTCACACAACCCCATTGATAATATTTTAGGCAATAAGGCTAAATCTACTTACTACAATGCCCTTTCATGGCTAAGCCTAAACCTTCCACTTGTTTTTTACCTTCGGCCTCATCCACTAGCTTTAAGCCAGCACCACCCACTGCCACGCCAAATTTAATGTACTGCTGAATGAAATAGTTTTTACCGCTTTCTGTTTTCACCAACAAATCATTGGGTGAGAATTCAGATTCTGTAGAGATTTTATGCTCCTGATTCCCTGCAACCTGCTCATAAAAGAACACATTGCGCGCAGTTTCCCCTAAGCACTCTCCATCTATCCATACATCCTTCTTAAGCGCCGCACCAAACGAACCATAGCGATAAATATACAAACCTGCTTTCCCTTCAGGCGGTGGCGCAAATTGCTTTGCTGCAGTGGCTTTATCGGTTGTTTCCATCGGGACTGAAGCACAACCCACCACCAGCAACGTACTTAAAGCAACCAACATCGTTTTTTTTATTCATTTTTGTTCTTTCTTATATGTGAGCAATTTAATAAAAACATTCATTTTAAGTAGCACCCTCTACACCCTCAAGGGCGCAGCGAATGGTATGGAAATATACATGAATTTTCTAATTGCTTGGCACATCTGCTTTGCTTAAGCCGCCCTGTTAAGGTGAGTATTTATAGCAAGTAGCCACATCTAATGTGTCAGGCATCAAGGCGCTACAAAACAACTAACAGTCTGGCGTAATTCATATTTCGAGTAGGCCTGCCATGGTAAACTGGCTCAAGACTTTCAATAAACTTCACATCACAACATGATTCAATACAACCCAAAAGACTGGATTACTTTTATCTTCCGTTTTCATGAGGCGGATACCTTTCGCAGACTCATTCCCATGATGATTTTCATTGGTTTGTATGCAGGTGGCATTGCTTATTTGGAAATAGAGTTTTGGAAACTATCCGATAAAAGCCATGTAAAAAATATTCCATTAATGCACAGCACGGTGGGGTTTGTATTGTCTTTATTACTGGCTTACAGAACTAACACCGCGTATGAGCGCTGGTGGGAAGGCAGAAAACTTTGGGGCAATCTAGTCAACAACAGCCGCAACCTAGCGCTTAAACTGTCTGCGTATTTGTCTGAGGAAAGTGACCGCGATTTCTTCAAAAATGCTATTCCTGTGTATGCATCAGTGCTTTCACAACATTTATCCAATGAAGAAGTCAGTAAAGTGTTGTTTGAAGGCTTGGATTTAGCCATAGACCACCGCAAGCACCAACCCAACCAAATAGCTAAGCAATTGTTTCAAAAAGCGAACGATCTCTACACAACCAGCAAAATCACAGGTGAACAGTTTTATATCATCAACGCTGAGCTGCAATCGTTTACCGATATTTGTGGCGCTTGCGAACGCATTAAAAACACACCTATCCCGTATTCATACAGTGCGTTTATTAAAAAATTCATCTTCTTCTACATCATGACATTGCCATTTGGCTATGTGTTTAGCCTGGGTTATTACGTTATACCAATCGTAGTATTTATTTTTTATGTATTGGCTAGTTTAGAACTCATTGCGGAAGAAATTGAAGACCCGTTTGGTGGTGATGACAACGACTTACCTACCAAGAAGATTGCAGCGAATATTAAGAAGCATGTGGAAGAGTTGCTTTCATAACTGTCTATTCATTAGGCGGACTGCATGAAGTCCGCCCAATGGTCTTGAAAAACCACTTATTTCATCATAGTGCGCAAGCTTTCCATAGGGGCTTGGTTAATAACAATTAGGCCGCGGCGGGGTCTGTCTAAATCAATCACCACATACATCAACAGCACCACCAGGGATAACATCACAAATACTGCATTCGAAGGCTTATGCTCACTAACGCCTGCAGAATACCCCAACATACCGCCAGAAATGATCAATGCGCCGTACAGCAGCAATAATACCAGTTCAGGTATGTGTCGATTCAACTCTGCATAACGTTTCCCATAAGCATCGATCATCTCATTCAGCGCCTGAACAAATAGGCCAACACGCACAGGATTCGGGTCCGCAGCCGCTACCTTCATCGCTTTATTCCACAACTGCATCTGCAATTGGTTTGTGTTCTGGTTCAAGGTTTCCCGCACCGCAGCCTGTGCAAGGGTAAGTTTGGATTCGTCTAGCCTTACTTGCAGATAACGTGCAAATAAGTCCTGTAATTCCGCCTGCTCCGCCTGCGGTAACAAAGCCACTCGCATATAAGCCGTGCCAATCGCGTTAGACTCGTCCACCACTGCCTCACTGCGACTACTGTGGCGCTCTAACGCAATGCTGAACGAAAACCCCAGCATCAGTGCCAACATGCCAAGCACGGAAGATAGCAACGTGGAAATATGCTCTTTGCATGGCGCGCAATTTTTTATAGAGGTTGAGCGTGCCCCCAGATGATGACCAATGCGTATAGCCAGTACCATCAACACCAGTAACGTTAACGCAATCATCACACTACTTTTTGTGTACATGAGTTCAGACATACTAGAGCCTTATATTGAGTTTTTTCGATAAGTGTATGCGTAAAACACTTATGTAAGCAATGCCAGCCATTCATGCTATTTAGCAACAACTCAATACACGTCGTACATTTACTCCATATTGCGTGCTTAGGGTTTCTAAACGCTTTACTGGTTTGGCAATTTCTACAGCAAGAACTAGTTGCTGAGGACTTATTTAAAGGCACCACTTAACGGCCTAACAGGATTAAAAAACGGGATAGTTGAGGTGTTAAGCTTCACCTTCATGGCGCCTTTCCGCGATAGTGATACTACCTATGCTTATAGAGCTAGGCCAGTAACGACGCGCCGCATTGGCGCCTGAGTATTTTGCGGACTATAAACGAGCCCACCTTAAAACAGCTGTTAAAAAGAACGTTTTATTAATATAAATATATTTTTATTATCCAACAAATACAGGTATTGTTTTTAAACGTTTATACGCCCATCCCAATAAATTAAAACGCATTTAATTTATGGAGCCTAGCTTAAAAGAAACCGTGCCGTATGCAAAAAAAAGTAGATGAACTCAATGTAGTAGCAAGACTATCGGAATTAGTCTTTGGCGATGGGTTTTTGCATTATGGATTTTGGCCTAAGGGCCTACCAAACGTCGTTTCGTTATCCGCTCTTGGTAAGGCGCAAGCAGATTTTGTCGACCACCTTGTATCCGCCTTTCCAGCAGATACTAAGCGCATTCTTGACGTAGGGTCTGGTACTGGTGCAATTGCTCTCCATTTATCGCGCTACGGGTATGCAATGACGTGCATCTGCCCATCTGAGACCATGAACCAATTAGCACGTGCAAAATTGCCCACCAAAACCGCTGTTTACACCAGAAAATTTGAAGATTTTGACAGCAACGAGGTGTTTGATATCTGTATGTTTGCTGAAAGCTTTCACTATATCGACTTACAAACAGCCTTGGTCAAGTCAGCCAAACTATCACAGCGCGGTGTGGTGATTTTTGATTATTTCCGTCGTGAATCCAAAGATACCAAAGCGGCAGAACAAGGCACCCGAGGCACGCATGCTGCGTTTTTGGATGCGTTAGCACGACAAAATGCATTCCGTGTGGTGCGCGACGATGATATGACAGCATTCATCACACCTACATTTCAATTACTTGATCACCTACAAACCAACCATGTAGCCCCTCTACTATCAGATATTCGCGCACAGGTGAAAGCGCATGCACCAATTCGAGCATGGCTGGCAGAAAAAATACTAGGACGTTACCTAGACCGCTTAGGCCACCCAAGAAACCGCGCATCAAATTTTGCCGATACCTTTGAGTATCGTCTCATTGCCTTAGAAAAAATTTTGGTAAACCCGAATACGCCATGACCACATATGCGCATCTATCCACCAACACTATACAGGGTGTAATGCGCAAACCCTCAGCTAAACCCGCTATCAGCACATTGCAACAATTAACACCTCTTTCTTAACAAAATGGAGACCATTATGCACCGTTTAAACATAGCAAGCCTTGTAAGCGCCATCATGTTATCAAGCACAGGTTTGGCACAAGCAGAAGCGCCTAATAATCTCAACCTTCACTTTATGTCAAAACGTACTTACCATGCATCGCAAGAAAAAGGCCAACCCACACAACCAGATTCAGAATGGCAAGGCGCAACTAAAATCGCCAACCAAAGCTCAGATGACTCAAACAATGAGGCGTCTGCGGTGAACAAAAATACACGCAACCAACACCAGCTAAAACTCCAAAGAATAGCTAAACGCCCCTATTATTAATTACGTGTGGGCAAAACATTGCCCACATCACACCATACCACTCCAATCCAACACACACGCAAAGGAACCCTCTGCATGAAAAGTAAAGTCATCGCGTTAACAGTCCTGATATCCACCTTTTTTCTAACGGCGTGCAACCAGCCACCAACCGAGCCTGCAAGTCAACCAGCGGCGCAGCAAACCAGCCAAGCCAATGAAAAAGTGCAACAAGTGATTAACGACTTGGGCTTAGTTTATGTTGAAGAGGGCGCGCAAGATATCATCACCTACGACGAAGTAAACGCAGTACAACAAGCATGGTGTGATGCGCTAGTTAAAATTGGCCAGATAAAAGAAGAAGGTGGCGACTACAAAGCCTTTGCCGAGCAAGTATTGACTGAAGCTTATAACTACGACCATGGCAAAGTGTTTTTTAAACCTACGCTGGCGTTTGGCCCGCAAACCTTCAGAAATGATAAGAAAGGCGCATTAGCCTATTTTGTAGGGGGCGACCCAGATTACCCCGATGACAAAGGGTTTGCACTTAAACCTTGGGTAAAAGCCCGCTATGACAACGCAGGGGAAAATAACCAAGGCATACAAATTTATGGTTCTGTGGCCATCACCATGGGCAATGTGTGGGTTACAGACAAGGACGGCAATGAAGTCATGGTGGATAAAACGTGGGTGTTTAAAAAAGGCAAAGATGGAAAATTACGCATCATCGTGCACAAATCTGCCTTGCCCTTTGCGCCACAATAATCGTAACCTAATCATTCCTTACACGGGCGCAAACGCTAGCCAACATGCGCCCGCTTATGGTGATATGCTTCAGCATCAGTGCCAACATGCCAAGCAATGAAGATAACAACGTGCAAATATGCTCTTTGCAAGGCGCGCAATTTTTTATTGAGGTTGAACGCACCCCCAGACGATGACCAATGGGTATAGCCAGTACCAGTACCATCAACACCAGTAACCTTAACGCAATCATCACACTACTTTTGTGCACATGCCGTTCAGTCATCGCGGCGCCTTTTAGTGGTTTGTGAATGCTAATAGCTGATTAACGTTATGTGTATGTGTAAAGCGTTCGTATAGCAAGCTTATCGCCATGCGACAAGGCTTATGCCAACTTTTAAACAAGGCAAATATTAAAACAAGGGCATTTATGGGCTCCATCTTCACCAATTACTTGCCTACATCTAAAGTTAATATTCCAATATGGCGACCGTGCGCAATCAAGACAGACCGCAATCACACCAAAGCATCATGGCTGGGTGTCGTATTCTTATTGTCGAAGATCAACACTCTATTGCAATGATGACCCAGTCATTATTGCATGACAAATGGGGATGCGACGTAGTCATTGCCCACAACTATCAAGAGACAAAAACACTACTAGAGTCTGACACCGATCCTTTTTTTCTCGCCATCAGCGATTTAAACCTACCCGATGCAAAAAGTGGCGAAATTATTGATCTACTGAATGAAAAGAAGCTGCCTGTTATTGCCATTTCAGGCTATTTTAGCCAAGATTTACATGAAGACCTCACCTCAAAAGGGGTGATTGATTATGTACTAAAGGCCGATATTAACTCCTACGACTATCTAGCCAGCCTCGTTGGCAGGCTGTACTTCAACCAATCGATTACTGTACTGATTGTAGATGACTCAGAATCCCTAAAAATGCTTACAGGCCAATACCTGAACACCCAGTTTTTAAATGTGATGTACGCCAAAAATGGAGAAGAAGGGCTCGCTATCCTAAGCGCACACCCAGATATAAAACTAGCCCTAGTTGATGCAGAAATGCCTATTATGGATGGACTCACCTTTACTGCAAAAGCGCGCTTATTGGCTGGTAAAAACAAACTCTGCATGATTGGTATTTCAAGCTCAGTTAGAAAAAACTTATCTGCCCAATTTTTAAAACACGGTGCCAACGACTTTATATCTAAACCCTACACTTATGACGAGCTTACCTGCCGTGTAAACCAAAACTTATCCATGCTAGATCACATAGAAACAATACAACGTATTGCCGACTATGATTTTCTGACAAAAATACCTAATCGGCGTTACTTCTTTGTTCAAGCTGGTCCCATTGTGAAAGAGGCAATCCAACATAAAAAACACCTAGCTGTTGGCATTATCGATATCGACTTTTTTAAAAGCATCAACGACATTCACGGACACGAGGCAGGTGACGCCGCCCTTAAACATATCACCTTAATGCTCAACCAGCATTTAGGCGAGCAGCACCTCTACGGCCGCATCGGTGGCGAAGAATTTAGTTTTATCCTCACCACTAAAAATTTTAACGAATCACAAGCGCTGCTAGAGCGCTTAAGGCAAGCCTGCGAGGACACCAGCCTGCAGTACGACGATAAAGAAATTAAATTTACAATCAGTATCGGTGCCAGCTACGTACTTAAAAACAACATCGACGAAACCCTAAAACTGGCAGATGAACACCTCTACCTTGCCAAAAAATCAGGCCGAAACAAAATTGTATGGAACCACGGCCAGCCGGTATTAAGCCACGTTAGTTAAAGTTATTAGCAAAAGCACCCGCATGACCACTTACGCTTCCATTAGGTGTGTGCAAAGCATCCATTTACCAGTCTAACTACTAACCAAGCCCACTTAGTACTGTGTTTACAACACATGGCGCAACCGCAGTCACCAACTTAACAAACAGGTCAAAAATCTTGGCTTGCCCACTATTGTTGCTTTTGAGTATCACCCCATTGGTTTCAAAATAGTGCAAATTACCGCATTACCCTCAATTGTCATGCGCTATTTACATGCACATGATTCACTTTCACGGCATCCAAAAAAAGAACTTTTCGCAATTAAATCAGTCACATGAAATGTAGTTTAATGCAGGGAGCTGCCATGCACCAAGACACGCAATTATTCATGCTGAGTTATACCAGCATTGCTAGCCATTTAATGTCGCATCAGGAGTTAATTGATTTACTGAGCCACGCGCGCGTGAATAACAACCAGCGCAACATCACTGGTTTGCTACTCTATATGGAAGGCTCTTTTTTTCAAGTGCTTGAAGGCGAGCGTGATGTTGTAGATGCGCTTTACATAAAAATAGCTCAAGACAAACGACATCATCATGTCATGAAGCTTCTTGAAGAGCCCCTTATAGACCGAGGTTTTGCAAATTGGAGCATGGGTTACCAACACGTTAGCCGTGAAGAGTTAGCGCACGTCACTGGTTTAACCGACTTTTTAGATCAAGAGCACCCTGGTTTTGAAGGCATGCATAGTGAGCGTGCAGAAACCCTGATTAATGCTTTTCGTCAGGGGCGCTGGCAAACGCGTAATACGCATCAATACCAGTATGTTCACCATGTTTAAGTAATTGTTAACAACTCAACACTAACACTGCCGCACGCATTTGCCTGCTCACCGAGCTTGGTTGCACGTAATACAACACACGGCGCAACCACAGTCACCAACTTAACAAACAGGTCAAAATCCTAGCCTGTCCACTATTGTGGCTTTTAAGTATCACCCCATTGGTTTCATAATTATGCAAATTACCGCATAATAATCTCAGCTTATTCCACTATCCGCAAAAGATGAGAGCTATAGCCCATGAGTGATGATGAACTACCAAGCGCACCCCCTCCGCAAAGCACTTTTCCTGTTGTCCGCCACGTTAAACCCAGCAACATTCTTGGTTGGCTAAAAGCAGGCATCCAAGACACACGTCAATCAGGTTTACCTAGCCTATTTTACGGGGCATTTTTTGCAGCGGCTGGCTGGGTCATGAAAATCGTCTTTGATGAAGCTTATGGCTTGTTTCCAGCCCTAGCCACTGGGTTTTTGCTACTGGGGCCGTTTCTGGCCATGGGGCTGTACGACTTAAGCCGGCAACTAGAATTAGGCACACAACCAAAGCTATTACCCAGCCTTACCGCTTGGCGTACCAATATGCTCAATGTTGGCGTATTCGCTGGGGTGTTAGGCGTTATTTTGCTGATATGGGCACGCGCCTCGCTGATTATTTTTGCCCTCTATTTTCAAGACAGTGTATTCCCCACCTTAACCGAAGTAATCATGAGTGTATTCACCTTTAATCAACCCGTGTTCGGCATGGTGTATTTTGCGGTTGGCGGCTTTTTTGCCGCGCTAGTATTTGCCATTAGTGTCGTGGCTGTTCCACTCATGGCCGGCCGTAAAACAGACGCCATTACCGCCGCCATTGCCAGCATTATCGCCTGCACCAAAAACCCCCTCACCATGCTACTTTGGGGGGCTTGTATTGTATTGCTGGTTGCCCTTGGGTTTGCCACTTATTTTGTGGGGCTTATCATTACTATGCCTATTGTTGGCCATGCCACTTGGCATGTGTATCGAGATATTGTTGAAGCAGAAACACCAACAAAGCCTTAACACCTGCAACACTTAACTAAAAAATCACAAAAAAATTAAGTCATTAGGGGTTAAGTTTTCATGCTCACGTGGTTTGGTTTTCACTTTCAAGCCCCCTTTGCCGCGCCTGAGGGTTTTGCGCCAAGACCGAAGAATACAAGCGGCAGTTGGGTGTCGTGTTCTTTGGTTACTTTCTTAAGGACAAGCAAAAGTAAAGTATCTCGCCCAGAGGCGAAATGGAATTTAGAATACGGCGTACCGCAAGCTGGTACGCCCTACGAGTTCTGCATGTGTGCATGTTCTTCGTGAGCTAATGATTAATTAACAATTGTCTTTACTTAATATTGATTATTGTTACAATAATCTAATGAATAAAGAAACCGAAAAAACCAAACCTCTCAGGGGTGGACATCGCCAAGGCGCTGGCCGCAAAGCTGGCACCGGAAAATTTCAAGAACCCACCGAAGTGATCCGCGTACCAAGCAGCCAAAAACCTATCATCGCTGACTTCTTGCAGGCTTATGCGCGTAAACAGCTCGATGCCACCATTGCAAAAGATATTGATGCGGTCGGTGATGTAGAGTTTCCAGTAATCAATCGTACGCCAATTGGCATCACACTATTTAACTCCAAAGTGCCTGCAGGGTTACCCTCTCCGGCGGATGACCATGTTGAGAAACGACTGGATCCCAGTGAGTTTCTGGTGGATCAGATAGACTCCACCTTCTTTGTCACTATCCAAGGGTACTCCATGACAGATGCGGGGCTGCTGCCTGGTGACAAAGCGGTGATTGATCGCAGCAAATTGGCTGCGATTGGCGATATTGTGTTGGCGATTGTCGATGGTGAGTTCACTATCAAAACCTTGGGCAGATCCAAAGATGGCTCACCCTTATTATTACCAGCCAATAACTCTGGTGAGTACAAGCCTATTGAAGTTAAAAAACACATGCACGTTGAAATATGGGGAGTGGTGACAGGCTCTTTTAGAAAGTATAGGTAGCGCGACGTCTATTTTACTTCGCTTAGCATTTGCAAATAAAGCGCCTCAACCCTATCCCTCGCCCATGGGGTTTTAAGCAAAAACGTTAAGCTGGATTTAATGCTAGGGTCATGACTAAAACAATTAATGGGAATAGATTGCGCTAAAGACTCCCAACCATAATGCTCCACTAAATCAGTGACAATTTGCTTAAGCGTGATGCCATGCAATGGATTATTGGGTTGTTCGGGTGATGGCTTGGACATGCAAAATCTCGTTTCATGGATCAACAGAGTCTAACGCACTACTGCTACTCAATGATTGTTAAGGATGAAACGAGTCAATGCGTTGGACTACAAAAGAATACGCCTTACACTTACTGATAGCTGAAAAATTGAAGATTATTTTGGTGATGATGGTATTGATTATCTCAGCAGAATAATGGCTGCAAATATTAAGACGCTTGTAGAAGAGTTGCTATGAGGCTACTTTGAAATACATTATATTTTCCTGCTGTGTGCATGGTTAATAATTTCTGATTATTACTTCCTCATATACCCCTCTGTTACTACTGATGCCAGCAATAGTGCTGCTTCTACTAACTTCTTTTATTTCAAAATCATTTTCGTATAATTCTTTTATTGAATAATGGTTTGCATTTGTAAGCATTATCAAGCAACCTCTTGAACTTGCTCGTTTTAGACAATCGCTGAGACGAATTTGATCATTCCAATGGAATATCTTTTCGTTATATCCAATAAAGCCATTGTAGTTATGTTTGACTGTGTATGGTGGGTCAACAAATATAAAGTCGCCTGATCTCGCTTTATCTATAATTTTCTCAAAGTCTTGTGACTGAAAATCTACGCCTTTGAAAAGCTTAGACAATGACTCAAAATCATCTGTATCCAGTAGCGCTTTCCTCTGTGTTCCTATTGGTACGTTAAATTTACCACTTCCATTTACTCTATACAAACCGTTCCAGCATGTTCTATTTAAATAAATAAAGCGTGCAGCTTTTGCCTCATCCGAAACTGGGGTACTAGCTCGAACTTGGTAATAATATTCGCTACAATGCAATCTACTATGTGCTTCTAACAAGGCATAGATTTGTTGCCAGTTTTCTTTTATTGCTACATACGTATTAATAAGCTCTTCATTCAGATCAGACAATACTGCTTTCTTAGGTTTAAGGTGAAAATAAACAGATCCACTTCCAAGGAAGGGCTCTATATATTTTTCGAATGTTTCAGGAAACAAATTTGCATGGCTCGATGTTAGCCAACGTTTTCCCCCAGCCCACCTCAAAAATGGAGTTATATTTAAATTATCCGTTTTTAAATCAACCGAAAAGGACATCTAAACCACTTTTTCGCATCAAATCTTTGTATAAGCCACCGTGACCTGCAGCACCCGGTGGATAGTTCGTAGTATTAAAATCATCATCCGTTAAATTAATCTTTTCAAATAATTCTAAAAATTTTTCCTTGCTAACAGAACCACCTGGTTTACTAAAATATGTATATGCTGGCTTAAAAAACTGCATTAAACCCTTAAAACCATTCGTCCTGTTTAACATCTGCCCTTTACCAGTTGCATTCCATGCATTTGGCCAACGCTCTTTTACTGCATCAAAGTAGTTCCAAATGATGTTAGTGATTTCAACATCATTCTCATCTAGAAATAATTTTCTTAAAAAAACTTTTTCCAGTTCTTGGGTGTTGCCCAACTCCGGCTTTTTACCTCTTAAATACAAATCTCTATCTCTTAGGGGGTTTAAACTCAGATAAGGTAACAAGGATTGAACAAAAGTCGCCTGAGTTAACAACTCTCCAAAACGCCCTTCGGTCGACACTCCCAATCGCTTAATTCTCTCGAAAAATGGACTCTCTTTACTTTTATCAAGTGCTACCGCAATGTTATGGCAAACCTTCTGCGGACTTCTAGTTTTCGCCAAGTCGAAAAGATCGAAAACTAAGCTCCGGTTTACTTTAGTTTGCTGAAGATTAACAGTAGAAAAGATGTATGCTTGATCATCGATATCAATATCTACGAAAATACTGACATTTACATCAAAATCGCCATTATTTGAATTGAAATGTTTAAGAGCAGCTATCCTATGTTGGCCATCTAACACCTTAGCAATTTGTATGAAATGTATTTTTTCATCAAAATCTTCAGGCTCTAAATAGTTAGTTAGCACTAGTTCGTTTTTCTTTTCATCAAAAATAGCACAGTTGCCATCAATAGCTAGGATTACTGAAGTTGGAAAGCACGCGTCGACTGTATTTACATACTCTCCAATTTCTCTAACACGCTTCTCATCTAATGGTCTTTGAATACCAAGATAAGTTTCGATATCTCGTTCTCGAACCATTCTTCTTACATCAAATGAAGTAATTGATGTGAGCAACTTGTAGCTCATCGATGCAATATAAAACTCACCTATTGGCTGTTTAACTCTAATACATGAAACTCTTTCAATAATTTTTTCTTCTTTCATGAGGCGTTCCTTTGGATATTTACCTCAGCAAGTAGTTCGTTCTCCCCTTCATTAAAAGGATTCGGCCTGTTTTGAACAATAAGATACTTATCATAAACTGTGCTTAGATACCGCAAAATCAAAGCTGCAAGTGCTAATACTGAAGATATTATTAACATATAGTCTTGATTCATATTGTTTTGATTAACTTTTGTAGCTGCAAATGAGGAAGCAGAAACAATCAAAACAATAATTACACTTAGCCCTATGGAGAATTTAGCTGGAAATTTTTTTGCACTTGGTTTTGGTTCTAGCCACGTCAAAAACAAAATTGGAGCCAAAATAGATGTGCTCAATACATACAACTCACCATTTCCAATACCATCAATTATTAATTTAAAAAAAATATCTTCATTAAATAAGTTTTGCGTTGAAGCTTGGGGTAGATTGTAAGGATATCTAATTACGGCAGTTAACCAAATTGGCATTGTAGCGAAAATAACGTTAAATGATGTTTCTTTGAAAGCAGCTAGATGATCATCCCACTTACAGTCAAAAATCGGCCCAATAATTGGTAATCTAGATAAAAATCTTTTAGTCTTCTCCCAATAGTGCTTGCAGAAATTCCATGCTTTTATCCAAGTACCGACGGTGACTTTAGCTTCAACACTAGCCGCTGTTTTACTTTTAGTTAATTCAGCCTCTATTTCATCTACATTCAGCATTATAAATATCCCCCTCTTTTTATTTGCAGCCTAGCATAGATTCAGAAAATATCTCTATTGGCAAAAGTTTATCAACCACATTTCGACTCACCGCAATTCAAACAAGTCAAACACCCATCCATAATAATGCTGGCCTTGGTATTACACTTTTTACACAGGCTTGCCCCTTTAGGAAAACCCTCATCATTCATTTCATCGCCACTTTTAGCGTGTTTTTCTAAGTACTCTGCCTTTTTCTCTTCCACCAATTTTTGTTGGTGTTGATCCAAACCCGGTTTTTTTAGCATGCCAATTTCTTGCAAGTGCTGCTCTACCACTTCACCAATCTCGGCCACCAAGCTAGGTACAAACTTGCCACCTTTTTTAAAGTAGCCGCCACTTGGTTCAAACACGCTTTTGAGCTCTTCTACCAAGAAGGTGACATCGCCACCTTTACGGAACACAGCCGACATCACGCGCGTGAGTGCGACAATCCACTGAAAGTGATCCATGTTTTTGGAGTTGATAAAAATCTCGAACGGACGGCGATGCTCTTGCGGTGTGCCTTCGTTCATTACTACATCGTTAATGGTGATATACAACGCGTGCTCAGTCACTGGCGTTTTTACTTTATAAGTAGAACCCGTGATTTTTTCTGGGCGGTCTAGCGGCTCACCCAGTTGTACGATTTTGGTGTTGGCTTCTTTCAGCTCTGCTGCTTGCGCTTTGTCTTCATCGCTTACCAGTTTGTAAGCGGTGATTTTTTTATCTATTTTAACTGCCATAATATTTCTCCTAAATACTTCAGCTCTTGCAGCGGCGACCACTCAGCCTTAATGTTTGCAAGCCATGTTTTAATTGTTTGAATACGTGTTTGTAGTGCTTGTACCATGACAACCCCTCCCACTTTGATTCAATTATTTTTTTACTATTTTTATAACCTTTTTAATTTTAATCAGCTAAAACGTAGCGAGCGATGTGAGTACTAGGCGAAAATCAGTGTTGAACCGGAATGTACGAGGTGTACATGAGGATTTAACACTGGTTTTTAGCAACGCAATCGCAAGCGCAGCCGTTTTAATGATTAAAATTTGCCGTAGTAGCCTTCTTTCAGTGCATCGTATAAGTTCGCTGCTGAGTGAATCTCACCATCGTACTCAATCTCTTCGTTACCTTTTACTTCAATCTCAGTGCCGTCTTCTAAGGTAAATTTGTACGTGGTGTTTTCTAGATCTTTCTCAGTCACCAATACACCTTGGAATGCCTCAGGATTAAAGCGGAAAGTAGTACAACCTTTTAAGCCTTTGTCATACGCGTAGAGATAGATGTTTTTGAAATCTTCAAAATCATAATCAGTAGGTACGTTAATGGTTTTTGAGATCGAGCTATCAATCCATTTTTGTGAAGCCGCTTGAATATCCACGTGCGCTTTGGCCATGATGGTGGATGAATCTAAGAAGTAGTCTGGCAACTTTTCATCTTCTTTATCGCTAAACGGCATGGCTTTTGGGTTAATCAACTCACGGTAAGCCAACAATTCAAACGAGAACACATCGACTTTCTCTTTGGATTTTTTGCCTTCACGAATCACGTTACGTGCATAGTGGTGGGCAAAGCTTGGCTCAATGCCGTTACTGGCGTTGTTAGCCAAGCTCAATGAAATAGTACCGGTTGGCGCAATAGAGCTGTGGTGCGTAAAGCGTACACCTTTGGTGGCGATTTGATTGCGCAAGCCTTCTGGAAACTGTTGCATATAGCGGCTGTATTTGCCCAGCAACACTTTACCTGCCACTTTGCTACCCACTTTAATGCCGTCGGCTGCCATTTCTGGGCGTTTGGCTAACATGTCAGCCGTTACTTCAAATTTCTCTTCCATAATCGGCGCTGCGCCTTTTTCATCGGCCAATTGCACGCCAATTTCCCAACCCACTTCGGCCATCACACGGGTCACTTCCTCGGTGAATTTCACTGAGTCTTCCTCGCCGTATTTCATTTTCAGCATAGTCAGGCTAGAGCCTAAGCCCAAGTAGCCCATACCATGACGGCGTTTGCGTGCAATTTCGTCACGTTGTTGTTGCAGCGGTAAGCCGTTGATTTCAACCACGTTATCTAACATACGGGTAAAGATCGCCACTACATTGCGGTATTCATCCCAATCAAAATAGGCGTCATCGGTAAACGGTTTACGCACAAATTTAGTCAGGTTGACTGAGCCTAGCAAGCAAGCGCCATAAGGTGGCAATGGTTGCTCACCACATGGGTTGGTGGCGCGAATATTTTCGCAGAACCAGTTGTTGTTCATTTCATTGACGCGGTCAATCAAGATAAAGCCTGGCTCAGCAAAATCGTAAGTGGAAGACATAATCACATCCCACAAACGGCGTGCTTTAATGGTTTTGTACACGCGGCAAGCCACTTTGCCAGCATCTTTACCTTCTGATTTGGTGAGGTATTTACCTTTGACTGGCCACTCACGCCATACCACATGGGTTTCATCATTCACATTGAGGCCATCGACAATGGCTTCTTTCTCAGTCACGGGGAAAGCCAGTTTCCAATCAGAATCCGCTTTGACGGCTTCCATAAATTCTTTGGTGATGAGGCAGCTTAAGTTGAACTGACGCAAACGACCATTTTCACGTTTGGCTTTAATAAAGTCGGTGACATCAGGATGGCTGATATCAAACGTAGCCATTTGCGCACCACGACGACCGCCCGCGCTAGACACGGTGAAACACATTTTGTCGTAGATATCCATAAACGAAAGTGGGCCGCTGGTATAGGCACCAGCACCTGCCACAAATGCGCCTTTTGGACGTAAAGTTGAGAACTCGTAACCAATACCGCAACCCGCTTTAAGGGTTAAGCCAGCTTCGTGTACTTTGCCCAAAATATTGTCCATGCTGTCTTCCACCACGCCAGACACGGTACAGTTAATGGTAGAGGTAGCAGGTTTGTGCTCTAACGCACCAGCGTTTGAAGTAATACGACCTGCGGGGATAGCACCGCGGCGTAATGCCCACAAAAATTTCTCATGCCATTCATGGCGTTTTTCTTCGGTGGTTTCAACATCGGCCAATGCACGGGCTACACGGCTGTATGAATCGTCCATGTCTTGGTCTACATGGTCACCATTTTTGGCTTTTAAGCGATATTTTTTATCCCAGATATCCAGTGAGACGGATTGAATTGGAATTTGTGCAGATTCATCTGCTGACTGATTGGCTTTTTTGCCGGACTCTACTGCTTTAAGCATCACTTGCTCCCGTAACTGTTCATTTTTATTGGTACGTGGACGGCCTAAACTGCTGTTTAAACCGTACAAATTATTTGAATTTTGCTAACTTACTGATTATTAATAGTTCAGTATTTTTTTAGTGTAAAAACTCACTAGAAACACAACATATTGTGCACTGGGTGCAAATTTATGCCTTTATTTAGTGTTCGTCAACCATAATTTTGAACTTTTTTTGCACCAAATATGCGCATATTTTGGTTGCTTTTTGGGAGGTGGGATGGCTACTAGGATTGAGGGGAGGTGAGCGGTTACTTACCTAAGTAAAACGATGTGATGAATTATTTTTATCGGCATACACATTGCGTATAGCTAGTTTGCAAATAGATTGCGTGCTTAATAAATCGCAATTCACGGCCAAACGAAACCCCAATTTATGAGAAAATACCTGCATGCCGCATTTCATCTATACGTTCCTGCTCACCATTGCCTTACCATTTGTGCCACTGAAACTGTTGTGGCGCGGTATCAAGCAACCAGAATACTTACACCACTGGAAAGAGCGCTTTGGGTTTTATGGCGCCAAACCAAGCAAACCTGTGATCTGGATTCACTGTGTGTCAGTAGGTGAAACCAGAGCGGCGGCACCACTGGTTAATATCTTATTGTCGCAGTACCCAAAGCATTCCATTTTACTTACGCACGGCACCCCCACCGGCAGAGCCACTAGCGAACAGTTATTTGGCAACAGCGTGACACGTGTCTACTTGCCTTACGATGTGCCGTTTGCTGTGAATCGTTTTGTAAAACACTTTCAACCCAAGCTTGGGCTGATTATGGAAACTGAGCTGTGGTTTAACTTGATTGAGGCTTGCCATCGCCACCATATTCCGCAGCTGCTGCTCAATGCGCGCTTGTCTGAGAAATCGGCCAAGGGTTATGAACAATTAGGGCGCTTGGTGCAGCATGGCTTGAGCAAACTCGCCTTGGTCGCTGCGCAATCTAACGAGGATGAAACACGCTTTAAATTGCTGGGCGCACCGCATACCATGGTGGCAGGCAACTTGAAATTTGATGCCACTGCCCCTGCAGAGAGTGAGGCACTGGGCTTGCAGTTGCGTGCGTTGCTAGGGAATGATCGGACTGTATTGGTAGCCGCCAGTACGCGTGAAGGTGAAGAGCCGATGATTTTAGATGCAGTGCAAGGCTTAGATGTGCTGACCGTGATAGTGCCACGCCACCCACAACGTTTTGACGAAGTGGAAGCCTTACTTAAAGAACGCAACATTGCGTATGTGCGCCGTTCTCAAATCAACAAGCCAATTGCTGCCAATATACAAGTAGTGCTGGGTGACAGTATGGGTGAGCTGTACACCTATTATGCAGCCAGTGATTTTGCTTTTGTGGGCGGTAGTCTACTGAAGTTTGGTGGGCAAAACTTGATTGAAGCAGCCAGCATGGGCAAACCAATTTTGATTGGTAAATACACTTATAACTTTGCCGAAGCCTCTAAAGCAGCAGTGCAATCTGGCGCGGCAGTGCAGGTGCGCGATGTGGACAATTTGCGGGAAAAAATTCAACTGCTGATTGAAAACCCTAGCAAGCGCGAAAAGATGGGGATGGCTGCTCTCAACTTTAGCAAGGCATCTACTGGCACCACGGTGCGCATGATGCACATCATTGGGCAATATCTAAATTAATTTAGAGTCGTGCATTTTACTGGTAGGTTAGTTTGCTTGATTTCACCAAATACGCTTCAATTTTATCGGCGGGCACTGGCTCACTAAATAAATAACCTTGCACCTTAGAACATTTTTTCAGTTTTAAACAAGCAAACTGTTGCTTGGTTTCTACACCTTCCGCCACCACATCAAACTTTAAACTTTTGGCTAGTGCAAATATCGCCTCAACAATCGCAGTATCTACATTATCCACGGGCAATCCGCGCACAAAGCTCTTATCGATTTTAATAGTATCTACTGGGAACTGCTTGAGGTAACTCATGGAAGAGTGCCCAGTGCCAAAATCATCAATCGAAATACCCGCGCCTAGCTGGCGTAACTGTTTGAGGATGCCGACTGCTTTTTCTACATCTTCCATCAAGATAGATTCTGTGAGCTCAATATGAATGCTGGCAGGGCTCACGCCAGACTCTTGTAAGGCATCGCCCACAATATCTACCACACGTTTATCAAAGAACTGACGCGCTGAGATGTTGATGTTCATGAACAGCGCTTGATCGAACTGCGCTTGCCACAATTTAATTTGTGCAATGGCTTGCTGAATGACCCAAGCGCCAATAGTGGTGATTGCCCCAGTATTTTCGGCAATCGGGATAAATACATTGGGACTAATCATGCCTTCGGTAGGATGATGCCAGCGCAATAATGCCTCAAATCCTGCGATTTCAGAGGTTTCTACATTGATGATGGGTTGGTAATACAACTCAAACTGTTTGTGTTTAAGCGCAGTTTGCAAATCTGTGGTGAGTCTTTGGTGATGATAATTGGCTTTTTCAATTTCTTCTGAATAAAACTTATAGGTATTTTTACCCGCAGATTTTGCCCAATACATGGCCACATCAGCATGCTTAATGAGGTTAGATTCTGAACAGTTGCTATTGGCGCACTGTGCAATACCTATACTGGTGCCGATATGAATTTCTTGCCCGTTAATCATGAATTTTTGTGAAATGCTATGAATAATACGGTGGCAAATTTTTTCCACATCGTGAATGGTGTTCATGGCTTTAAGCACAATAGCAAACTCATCGCCACCAATTCTAAACACTGCGTCGTCCGCATTCAAAATACGGCGCAAGCGCTGCCCACATTGGGTGAGCAATTGGTCACCTGCCTCATGGCCGTGCGTATCGTTCACTACTTTAAAAAAGTCTAAATCTAGCATCAGCAAATAAAAATGGGCATGGTCTACACCCGTGCATTTGTTCAGATACTCAGTAAAGGCATGGCGATTGGGTAACTTGGTTTGGCTGTCAAAATAAGCCAACTGGTCCAATTTCTTTTCCACCACAATGCGGTGTTGTAACTCTTTCACCAATTGATCATCACGCTGCTTAATATTATCGAGCATGCTGTTGATGCCTTCGGACAAAGCACCGATTTCATCGGCGGAATGAATACTAGAACGCTGTTTGTAGTTGTGAAATTTAGTGACATTGGTGACGAGCGACTCAAGATAGAGAATCGGCTCGGTGAGCACGTGATTCACTCGTTTTGACATTGCTCTGGCCAAGAAGATAGCAAACACCACCGCAAAAAATAAGGCAAAGGCAAACACACGCACGCGCGCATTGACCTTGTC
The DNA here is from genome assembly GCA_030696695.1 of Methylophilus sp. GTDB lineage: Bacteria > Pseudomonadota > Gammaproteobacteria > Burkholderiales > Methylophilaceae > Methylophilus. The sequence goes on along the minus strand of JAUYRP010000034.1, from coordinate 324,795 downwards.
ATAATTGGCGTCTACATAAAGGGTCGCTAGTTGCTGACCATTGACCTTAATTGGTCGATTTAAATGTACGCCATCTTTACGATGGCTGATAGCTTGAATTTGTTTGTTACTGAGGTAATTATGTTGACCATCGTAATAACCTGCAAATTGCGTTTTGTTATTGAGAACGATGTAGGCTTGATCGATACTGCGATTTATGCTGAGTGATTGCAGGGTTTCTGCGGCGGCTTTGGCATCTTCAAACGCAATAGCAGAGCCTACATTATCTTCAATCAACGTCATTTGCGCGTACAAATCTTGCATGAGCTCACGTTGATAGCTCAAATACTGATACACCACTGTGACTGTGAATACGATGATCATGGCCACAGCAAGCACGGCCAGTTGCATCACTAGCAATTTGTCTCGGATAACTAACTTACTAAAATAGGGTTTCAACATATCAATATACCCTAGTTGCCAAACGCAGCAATTTAGAACTCAAGGTAAGATTTGCATCTTTGGCTGCTTGATGATTGATAGAAAAATGATAGCGTTTATCTATCAACTCAATGTGTATCATACTCGCATCTGTGCGCTTTTGACCGTTGTGCACCAGCAAGACTGAATATTTCTGCAGTTGTTGAATCAGTTGTTTATTTTCGACGTTTTTGGGATCTTCCATAAACAATACCTGACAACTTTTCACGTCATCTATGCGTCGTATGCTCAACACACGTATGGGTTTTCCGTTCAGGGTTCGTTTTTCTAACAAACGGTCATTTAGACTATCTTGATCACTCTCAAACATACACACATTAAATACTTTAGAGGGTGTTTCTGGCCAAGTGGTATACACCGAAAAGTTATATATCAATGCCGCTTTCATGTCACGCTCATCCACTGGCGCAGCAATACCTAACTGCATCCATCCAGTTATCAAGCTTACCAATAAGATATTTCCCGCGCTTCGCATTATCTAAAGTCGTAGGTTAGCTGTAACCATAAGTGTTGCTGGTCTTGCTCAAAACTATCTGGTCGATAAAAAGAAGGAGCGGGGACTGAATACGCTTTGTTGAATAGATTTTTTATACTGGCTGAAATAGTCGTGTTTTTAAATAAGGCTTTGCTATGCAATGTAAGGTTGGTAAGCGTGTAGCTACCTAGCTGATTATTATCTTGTGTGTGGCGTTTACCCACATGTTGCAACTCTAAACCTATATGCAACTTATCGTGAAACAAGCCATGCGCTAAATTCACCTTGGCTAAATTTTTGGGTGAATTGACAATCCAACGCCCATTGTCCTCGGTGGCATATTGCCAAGCATAACTGGCTCTTAAGCGCGTTGCGGTTGCCCATTTCTTTTCATATTCAATATCTAAACCTTTTGTTTGATTGCCATCCAAATTAGCGGCTTGTAGCAAGCCCGGTGTCACCATTGAATCGGTGACGCCAATGTAATCTTTAGTTTGATAATAATAAATGGAGCCTAGCCATTTGCTGGCGATGTCTGGCCGATATTCCAGCACCAGTTCTGTCGCCGCAATGCGCTCTTTGTTGACATCAGGATTCGCCAACTGTGTGCTGCCATCGTCGTAATATTTCTCGTAAGCATTGGGTCGCCTAAATGCAGTGGCGTAAGAGGCTTTAATATCTGTTTGCTCATTGGGAGAGTAAATCAGCGCGAGCCGTGGGCTGATATTTTTAGCATTATTACCGCCGTAATCTGCCCGTGCACCTATATTCACAGCCCATTGCGCGTTCCAGCGATACTCATCCTGCAAGTACACACTGGCCATGTACATGCTATTTTCGATATTGGCATCTGGGAGATAAAAATCCTGCTGATAATCGTTGCGATACTCTATACCGTAGACCAATTGATGTTGCGCAAATCCAGTATAGACAAACTTGGACTCAGCACCCCACCAGCGACCCAAGTTATCTTCTTGATAAAGCTCACCGCTGTATAAATTCCTTGCTGCATATCCGTAATGGCCATAATAAAGTTTGGATACATTTTTATGGTCGTCACCCAAGCTGGCTTCATGGCTAAGATTGATAAATGCGTTGGTATCGCGCATTCTATTTGGCTTGGCATTAAAGTCTGCATCGTAACCAGCTGCGGGATCATCTTTTGATCTGTCTACATAGGCGGCTTCTAATGACCAATTGGCGTAATTAAACTTCATGAACAAGCGATGGTTGCGCTCTTCATCTAAGTTGTTTGCCACGCCAAAGTTGGTAGCAGGACTATCAAACGCACTAAAATAATAGTCATCACCGCGGCTACGATAGCCAGAGGCAGATAGCAAAATGTCCGCACCATTACTTAATTTGTTGCCGTAAGTGAGACGGCTCTTGTAACCGTCTTGGCTATAGGCTTCTAATGCGATTTGCGCGCCATCAAACTGTGTGCCCCTTTTGGTGATGACATTGATAATGCCGTAAAAAGCACCATTGCCGTAAATGACAGATCCAGGGCCAGATACATACTCCACACGCTCGATTAACTCAGTATCCAGCAAACCATCTTGACCCAGATACGAGGCGTTGTACAAGTTATCGTTAGCTTGGTGACCGTCAATCAGCAGCATGACGCGCCCGGGGTAATCGCCAGGACGCCCAAAACCACGACCACTCATATAAGTATAGACATGGTCACTAGTGGTATTAAGGCCGCGCATGCTGTTAATCACTTCTGCCAGCGTGCGATATCCATAGGATTGAATGTCACTCGCAGTGACAATGCTGACCGCCGAAGGGGATTGGCTGACCTGTTTAGCTAACTTAGAAGCCGTTTTAACTTCTTGGCCAAGTAAGTCTTCTAGGTCCAAGTCTGTCAGCTTTTCATTGGCGTTGGCAAAAACACATCCACTCCAAAAAAGGCATAGGCACAACAGCAAATGTTGTGAAGAAAATCTCTTACAATCAATAGAACAAGCGCTTACCCATTGATCATATAGATTAAAAATAATTGGGAACCGCTTCATATACTGCCTATTAAACTCTACAAAACAACCGCAATAGTTTAACTTGAGCAACTAACATGCCAACCTAAACATTTGATGACAAGCATATCGTCCACCCTTATTTCAGGCACTTGTCATTCAGCCATACATGATTCAAGCGTTGATAATCAAACACGCATTATTTAGTGTAACGATATCTATTGGGAATGCCCACAAAAATGATGTGGATTTGAGCGGGAGTTATTGCACAATCAACTTTTTTACAAATACTAGTTCGCAAGCGCCGGCACCAGTATCTTTGCGCGTCAGTGAGCTTTTCCAGTAAAAACCATCGGCTGCGTTGGCTTGCACCAAATAGCCTTCGAGCGACACCAACTGCCCAACCCGAATCTGTTCCAGCTGTGCTGCAATGGCATCATCTGCCGGAATCATGTGCATATTGGCACTGTGCGTTTCAATCGCATTGCGCGCAATGGGCAGCGTGTTCGCATGCCAGTAATAAAATCGATTGCCTTGGCTGATGCTAATTTGACTGAGCACTTGGCTATCGGTCATCGGCCCCCAACCCAAGGCTAAATCAACAGGAGATAAGCTGGCACCGCGGTCAAACCGATAGTCTTCGCGCGCCAGCACGCGTGCTTCTATTGAAAATTCGGCTAGCGGGGTAATCGAATATTGTTGATGAGTGAATGCTGCTGCTTTGGTGTTAGTTTGCTCGGGTACCCGTTGTACTAAGGTTCCCGCTGTGGTGTAGTCTGGCTGGTTAGCAAAATGCTGATAAGCGCCATAGCCAATCAAGCCAATGAAAACGATGAGTTTCCAATTCAAGTGCGTTTACCGAATCAGTTTGGCGATTGCTTTGAATGCGTCGTGGTTTGCATTACTTATAGATTCAAACAAAACCGACTCTATATTGGTGATCACACAGCCTGCATCACGCATTCTAGCAATGGCATTGGCTTTATTGAGAGGATTACGTGAAATCACGGCGTCTTCCACCACAAACACTTGTTTGTGATTGGCCAGCAAATCCATCGCCGTTTGCAACACGCAAATATGGGCTTCCATGCCCACCAAAATCACTTGCGATTTATCGCGGCTTAACTTGGCATTGAATTTGGGTTCTGCGCAGGCTGAGAACGCTGTTTTCGCAATCACAGGAGCTTGTGCCAAATGCTGTGACAGTTGTGGCAAGGTGTGCCCCAACCCTTGCGGATACTGCTCAGTGGCAATCACAGGAATAGACAACATAGTGGCCGCTTGCAACAGCCTCTCTGTCTGTTGGATAACCGCTTGCATGGCGTCTTGTGGCATGGCTACGCTTAGCTTGGCTTGCATATCTATCACCACTATTTGGCAAGCATCTAACTTAACTAAGCCGCTGGTCATCGCCATCACTGCGTATTCATTGCCACAAGTTGCTGGTTAATGTCTAACAAATCAGCCTCACTGACCACACCAGAAGCGGATTTGAGACGAATAATATTGACCAAATAGTTATAGCGCGCTTCCAGCAAATCGCGCTTAGCGCTGAACAATTGCTGTTGTGCATTCAACACATCCACACTGGTACGTACACCGACCTCATAACCTAACTTGGTCGAGTCCAACTGGCTTTGACTACTCAGCAATGCTTGGTCCAATGCTTTGACTTGGGCAATACTGCTACTCAAATTCAGGTAAGCGCGCTGCGTTTCCAAATCGGTTTGGCGTCTGGCAATTTCAATGTCGTCTAGCGCTTTTTGTTTGTTGTAAGCAGCTTGGCGCACACGCGAAGTCACGGCACCACCTTGGTAGAGCGGAATCAACAACTCCAACCCTAGCGTTGCATTTTCTAAATCACTACCAAAACCGTTAGGGCTGCCATTACTGTAGTTGTTGGCATAACTGGCTACCGCATCCAGCGTAGGCATATGGCCTGCTTTTGCACGCTCTATTTCTTTTTCTGCCAGCGCAATCGCATCCTTCTGAATTTGAATATTCAGATTACTTTGCAAGGCCACATCTTGCCAGTCTTTCATACCTTGGCTAAGTTGCGTCACCTTGATATCCGATTTAACGGTGGCTAACTTTTCTGGGATTCTGCCAGTGATGGCTTGCAAGGCACGCTTGGCAATTTCAAATTCATTTTCTGCCGCAATTTCTTGCGAAAGCACTAGGTCATAGCGCGCTTGTGCTTCGTTCACATCGGTCACCGTGGCCGTGCCCACTTCAAACGTCACTTTCGCCTGATCCAACTGGCTTAAAATGGCAGCTTTTTGTGCCTGAATGAGCATAATGCGGTCTTGCGCAATTAGCACATCAAAGTACGCTTGGGTGGTACGCAACATCAAGTTTTGTTGCGTGAGGTGTAATTGTTTATCTGCTTGACTGACTTGCACTTCACTTTGGTCGATGAGGACTAAGCTTTCTTTGCGATAAATAGGCTGGCGTGCTTCAAACTGATAGTTGTAGCCTTCGAACGTCGCGCGACCGGCTGATCTAAACACGGTGGCACCAATAAATCGAATATTCGTGCGTGAGCCAAAAGCGCCAGCAGTAAAGTTTACATTGGGGCGGTAACTGGCTTTTGCCTGCTCGATTAACTCTTGCGCAGCGCGGTTGACACTGGTTGCTGAGGCGAGCGTTGGATCATGCGCCAGCGCTTCTTGATAAACATCTAGCAACGTCATGGCTGGTTCTGCCACGGCAGCTGTTGTGCTCAACAACACACCATGCATTAGCATGGCTATGATGTATTTTTTTATCATAAATGATTCTTAAAAATGAAAAGACTGCGCTTGCGTGGCATTCACCAGCGGCGCAATGCAGGTTTCAAATAAGACATCCTCTTTAAATCCGTGTTCAGAAATTCGTTGAATCAAGGTCGCGCACATCACGGGTGCCGTACCTAAAATAATCAGCATACGTCCACCGATGGTCAGTTGCCGCCTTACTTGCGCTGGCTCAACTGGAGAAGATGCGCCAAACACAATCACATCATAAGGTGCACTTGCTGCCCAACCTTGTGCTGCATCTCCCACTACTAAGGAGACATTTTCTATACCCTGCTGTTGCAAATGTTGAGCGGCCAAGGCACTTAAGGCAGGCTCAATTTCTACCGATACTACCGTTTTAGCCAGCTTTGCAATCAGTGCAGTTAAGTAGCCAGTGCCAGTGCCTACATGCAAGACATGGTCCGTTTTTTGAATGCTCAGTGCCTGTAACATGCGGCCTTCAAGCTTTGGGCTCAACATGGATTGACCGTGTCCAATCGGAATTTCTAAATCGGCAAACGCCAACCCTTGGTAAGTCGCAGGCACAAAATGCTCGCGTGGTACATCGTGCAACAATTGCAGCACCGTTGGATCGAGGACATCCCATGTGCGAATTTGCTGTTCAATCATATTGAATCTTGCGGTTTCAATTTTTGTGCTATCTGCTGCAGTGTTCATGCTTAACCTCTTCATTTAATGCGTTAAATTATAACTGAATTGCTTAATCTCACGTGGTTTGCTGCGTCATGTCATCCTCAATTTTAATGCCGTACCAAAACGCATAAAGCGCAGGTAAAAACAGTACCGTTAATATGGTGGCCGCCGTTAATCCGCCCATAATGGCCACTGCCATCGGCCCAAAGAACACACTGCGGGTCAGCGGAATCATGGCCAAAATCGCAGCCGCAGCCGTCAACACAATAGGCCTAAATCGACGAATGGTAGATTCCACCACCGCTTGCCAATCGGCCAAACCATTGGATTTATCTTGATCAATCTGGTCCACCAAAATCACCGAGTTACGCATAATCATGCCCGATAGCGCAATGGTGCCTAACATCGCCACAAAACCAAATGGCATATTAAATATCAGCAACGCAGCTGTGACACCAATGAGTCCGAGTGGTGCGGTCAGCATGACCAAAAACACACGCGAGAAACTCTTAAGCTGCAGCATCAACAAGGTCATCACAACCGCAATGAATAGCGGCACACCTTTAGCGACCGAGGCGCCCCCTTTGGCCGACTCCTCTACCGCCCCACCTGTTTCAATGGTAATACCCATAGGCAATTTAGCACGTATCTCGTTGAGTTGTGACTCAATTTGGTCAGACACCACTGGCGCTTGCATGTTGCCACGCAAATGCGCGCGCACGGTGAGTGAAGGCACACGGTTTCGGCGCCAAATCACACCTTCTTCAAAGCCAGAAGTGATAGTCGCTACTTGCGAAAGCGGCACGCTTCTGCCTGTTTGCGTGTACACCATCAAATCTGGCAGACGTGAAAATTGTGCGCGTTCTATTTCTGGGCCTCTAGCCACAATATCAATACGCTCATTGCCCTCTCTAAACTCCGTCACATACAGCTCGCTCATGGCGCCATTGAGCATATTGGCGATGTCAACAGAGCTTACACCCAACAGCCTGGCTTTGGACTGATCAATTTTCACTTGCATCACTTTACTTGGCTCTTCCCAACCCAACTGCACATTGGTCAGATTGCTGTTTGCACGCATGATTTTTTCAATTTGGTGAGCAATCGCGCGCACTTGTGGAATATCGTAACCGTCTACCCTAAACTGCACAGGGAAACCAACCGGCGGCCCATTTTCAAGGCGTAATACAGATGCGCGTAGAGTCGGGAAATCTCGCTCAAACAATTGCAGTAAATCAGTGCGTAGACGTTCGCGCATGGTTAAATCTTTGGTCAGAATAACAAACTGGGCAAAGCCACGGTGTGGCAATTGCACATCTAGCGGTAAGTAATAGCGAGGTGCTCCTGTGCCAATATATGCGACAAAGTTTTCTATTGCCGCATGCTCTTTATTCCATGACTGTAGCCATTGTTCCAAACGCTTCACTTCTGCATTGGTGGCACGATAAGAGGCGCCCTCGGTTAAGCGCAAATCCACCACCAACTCTAAGCGTGTTGAATCAGGAAAGAACTGTTGTTGCACTTTACTAAACCCTAACAATGCCAATACAAACATCAACAGCGTTAATACCATCACCGTTTTTTTGTAGCGTACGCAAGCCGTGACCAAACGACGAAACGCATTATAAAAAGGCGTATTGTAGATATCATGATGATGTGCAGCATCGGCTTTGTCACTGAGATTCAGGCGCTGTTTTAGCCACATTATCCATTTAGGTGAAGCAGGTTTTTCACTGTAATCTGGCAATAAATGGTAGCCAAGGAAGGGTACAAACACCACGGCTGCAACCCATGAAATGGTCAACGCAATGGCAGACACCTGAAAAATGGAGCGGGTGTATTCGCCTGTAGATGAAACTGCAGTAGCAATTGGCAAAAACCCGGCTACCGTGACCAAGGTGCCTGTAAGCATCGGCATGGCGGTAGAGGTATAAGCAAATGAGGCCGACTTCATACGGTCCCAGCCTTGTTCCATTTTGGACGACATCATTTCAACCGCGATAATCGCATCGTCTACCAGCAAACCTAAGGCCAAAATCAACGCGCCCAATGATATCTTATGTAAACCAATATCAAAGTAATGCATGGCCAAAAACGTAGCGGCCATGACAATAGGAATAGAAATCGCCACCACAATGCCAGTACGCAAACCTAAGGATAGCAAGCTCACGCCGAGCACAATCACTAAGGCTTCCACCAAAGACTTCACAAAGTCTTGCACGGAATTAGCCACTATTCTGGGTTGAGAGGTTACCGTGCTGAGCTCCATGCCGACGGGCAGCTGGGCTTTTATTCTTGCGACGGTGTGATCTAGGTGCTTACCCAACGCAATCACATCGCCACCTGCGGTCATACTGATACCAAGCAATAGGGTTTCTGTACCGTTGTAGCGCACCGTGTCTTGCGGCGGGTCTTCAAAACCACGTGACACTTTCGCCACGTCACCCAGTTTAAACGCTTGTTGGTTGGCGCGAATTTCTAGGTTGCGTATATCATCCAGTGTGGTAAATCGGCCTGACACATCAATGCGAATGCGCTCATCTGGCGATTCAAATATACCGCCGCGTACCACCGCATTTTGTGTTTGCAATATTTGCAACAAGGTGCTCGCGCTAATACCCAAGTTAGTGAGTTTTGCATTGGATATTTCAATGAATATGCGTTGCTTTTGTTCGCCAAAAAAATCCACTTTGGCCACATCTTTAATTTTTAATAATGCAGCGCGAATTTGCTCTGCTTGTTGCTTTAGCGCAAAGTTATCAAACCCATCGCCTGTTAAGGCATACATACTGCCGTAAACATCACTGAATTCATCGTTAAAGGTCAGGCTTTCAATGTTGTTTGGTAAGGTATGCCGAATATCACCTACTTTTTTACGCACTTGATACCATAATTCGGGTATTTCACCAGAAAACGTATCGTCTTTAATCACCACAAAAATCATGGATAAACCAGGGCGAGAGTAACTGCTGGAGTAGCCTAAGTGTGGGACTTCTTGAATTTTCTTTTCGATTTTATCGGTGATTTGCTGCTCCACCTCTAAGGCACTTGCGCCGGGCCATGTGGTGCGTATCAACATCACTTTAAATGTAAATGGCGGGTCTTCTGATTGACCTAACTGCGTATAGGAAAAGATGCCTGCTAACGTCAGCATGAGCATAAAATACAGCACAATCACTTGGTTTTTGAGCGCCCAAGTGGATAAATTAAAGCCTGTGCTAGTGGAGGAATCGTGCGTGGGCTTCATTTTGCTAAGCCTGTTGTAGTCGCTTGCGCCATCGCGGAGTTGGCTAATTTAGGTGTCACTTTTTGACCTTTGACCAGCGTGTGCACACCGGCAATGGCAATCATTTCACCAACTTTTAACCCACTGGTAATTTCGACACCTTGCTCAGAATACGCACCAGAATTTACCACTCTAGGGTTTGCTACGCCTTGTTGATCAATCACCCATACTTGGTTTTGACCATCCGTATGTGTAAGCGCTGCGCTTGGAATCACAATGGCATGATTCACTTCTGTATCAAACGCTACACCTGCTGTCATACCAATTTTAAGTTGTGTATCTGGCGCTTGCACTGCCACACGTACATCAAAAGCGCGGGTGGATGGATTGGCTGCTGGGGCAATTTCGCGCACTTTACCCACATAAGTTTTTTCTGTGTTGACCCATAACTTGATTAATACCGATTGCCCCACTTGCAACGCAGCCATGCGTGACTCAGGCACGGCCACCAGCACTTCAATATGTTCATAATCAATAATTTGTGCCACCTGTTGCCCTGCGGCTACGACTTGTCCAGGCTCTGCCGTGATTTGCGCAATCACGCCATTACGGTCGGCAATTAGTTTGGTGTAGTTGGATTGGTTGCCCGTTACGGCCGATTGCGATTTGATTTGTTTTAAACGGGCGACTGCTGTTTTAAATTCCGCCTCTCGTAAATCTAATGCGGACTTGGAAATAAACTGCTTTTCAAACAGCAATCTTTGGCGATCTAACTCTGCCTTGGCTAATGCATAATTGGCTTCCGCAGCCTGAATATCGGCATTGGCCGCTTGTGCACTTAAATTGGCATCAATAGCGTCAATGGTGGCCAACACTTGGCCTTTTTTGACTTGTGCCCCTACGTCAACCAAACGCTGGGTAATTTTTCCGGCAATTCTAAAGCCAACATTTGATTCATAACGTGATTTCACTTCACCTACCAGCACCATCTCGCTATTGGCTAATTGGTTTTGACCCACTTTCATCACCAACGCTGGACGTGGCGGCGGGGCAGTCTCCACAGGTTTATCGCATGCACTCAGCAGCAATGCCAGCAGACATAGATAGTGTGTTTTATTCATATTTTTCTTTCAATAATCCCGATAACAACAACTGTTGCATCATGGTTAACCGCACATCAATCGGTCGCCATTGTACCCAATCATCCTCTGCCATAATAATTTGCAATGCACATACCCCATGCATGCCCGCCCAAACGGTTTGCGCGATCAAATCGGCATCATGTAGATCCGTTTTAAACCCGCCAGCTTCATATACATCTTGCACTACCGTTTTTAACTGAAAATAGGCATCTTGCTCAGCATTATTCTGTTGCAAACCCGAACACTCAGCGTTGTATGGTAAATGTGGCGTCATAAACATCAGCCGATAATGGTTGGGAAATGCCAGTGCAAATTTGGCATAGCCTTCACCAAATGCAATTAAGCGCTGTATTGGGTCTGGTATCGATAAAATTTCTTTGAGCGTTGTAGCTAACTTTAAAAAGTCAGTATCACAAATGGCGCGCAACAAGGCTTCTTTATCAGCAAAATGCAAATAAATACTGGTGGCGGAATAGCCAATACGCTTGGCGATTTCCCGCATGGTGACCGCTTCCACCCCTTTGCTCACAAATAAATCGCGCGCATTATCAATAATCAGCGTTCTGAACTGTTCGCGCGCTAGCTTGGTTTTTGGTTTTGGTGGCATAAGGTATTGAATTGTTTAGATCAGGCTGGCTTAAAAACCATCCAATATAGGTTGATCAGTGGTAAAAGCGTAGCTAGCACACCAAAAAAATTCCAAAGGGTACACAGTTTCCAATAGGCGTCTGGTATCACACCAGTTTCTGCGAAACGTTTTGCCATGTTGGCTTGCTTAATCTGCACAGGAATCAGTACTAAAAACCAGATTACTCCAGAAGCAATAAAAAAAGCGTACCCATGAGATATCCATCGACTGGAAAAGCTTAAACCATGCCAAATTACGTTAAATGTGCCTGCTGATAATAGTATCAATACTCCACCAGCCGTAAAAATAAAATCCGTCAGCGTAACTTGGCGTTGTGCGAATGCAATAATTTGAGGATTTTTGGTTAAATCCGCCATATTTTTCCACCATCCTGTCACGATGATATTGCCTAAAAATAGGACCACACCAAAGATATGAATCGTTTTTAACCAAAGATAACTATTGTCCATATAGGCAGCTCGAATAGATACAATCAAATAATTAACACCGTTAAGTTAACACTGTTAATTTTCGTTGTCAATCTTATTTTTATTGTTTACTTAAGGCTATATTGATCTAGTTTGTACCAAAGTGAGCGCTCGCTAATTTCCAGCAACTTGGCGGCTTTAGCCTTATTGCCTTTACATGCACTCAACGCTTGCTCAATGAGCTGTCGCTCTAATTGTTGTGTTGCTGCAGGAATAGAAAATTGATGCGCTGTATTTTCTGTTTGCGTAATTACACTGCTGACAATTGAGGTGGCAGGTGCGCATGCACTCACAATATCTGCAGGCAAATGCGCTGGTTCTATCGTACGCCCGCCAGAAAGTATGGCTGCGCGCTCTAACACATTTTCTAACTCTCTCACGTTGCCTGGCCAGCGATATGCCTGCAAACAACCGAGTGCTGAATCAGCTAGCAAAGCGCCTCGCTTAGCCAGAAAGTGTTGTGCTAATAACGCCACATCAGCTTCACGTTCTCGTAATGCAGGCGAATTGAGTTGAAACACATTTAAGCGATAGTACAAATCTTCACGTAGCTTGCCATCTTTGACCGCCTGCATAGGGTCACGATTCGTCGCCGCGACCACCCGAATATCCAGGGCTATTTGGCGATTGCCACCCAACTTTTCGACCACGCCTTCTTGCAGTACTCGTAATAGCTTGGCTTGCAGGTGAATCGGCATTTCTGTGATTTCATCCAAAAACAAAGTACCGCCATCGGCTAGTTCAAACTTACCTACGCGTTCTTTGACTGCGCCAGTAAATGCGCCCTTTTCATGTCCAAATAACTCCGATTCCAAAATATCGGCAGGAATTGCTGCGCAATTGACGGGTACAAACAACGCATTTTTTCTGGGGGATGCAGCATGCAAGGCCTTGGCAATTAACTCTTTACCAGTACCGGTTTCGCCTGTAATCAACACTGTGGCTTTTTCTGGCGCCACTTGCTGAATCATTTGCTTTAATACGAACATGGCTTTACTTTGCCCTATCAACCCATTCTCTGCGGGTTGTTGGTCTGCTTTTAAATAGCTGTTTTCGAGCGCAATCCTATTGTTAGAAATCGCTTTGCTGATTGCCATTTCTAGTGTTTCTAATTCAAATGGGCGCTGAATATAATCAGCAGCCCCTAGTTTCATGGCCTCTACTGCAGTTTGAATTTCACCTTGGGCAGTCACCATAATAAATGGCAATCGTTCCGATGTTTGCCTAATCTGCTGTAACAATGCGAGCCCGTTCATGCCAGGCATATGTAAATCACTTACTACACAATCGACATTTTGCGTGTGGATAATAGTAAGCGCTTGCTTGCCGTCTTCAGCAACCAAAGCCTTATATCCAGCCTGACGTAGACTGATCTCCAACAGCCGACGCATATTGGGCTCGTCATCTACTGCAAGTATTGTTTTTAAAGCATCCATGATGTCGTTTTCATTGTGTGATGTTAAGAAGCTTGCGAAATGGGCAACACGATAGTGAATTCTGCGCCACCCAATGCGCTATTGCGATACGTTATCTCTCCATGGTGGCTTTGTACAATTTGCCTCACCACAGCCAACCCTAAGCCCACACCCCCTGCACGCTGGGTAAAGAACGGCTCAAATACTTGTGCCTGATTTTGCACGCGTATACCAGGTCCGTTATCAGAGACTGAAAGCACCATGTTGCTTTCCTGCTTATCCAGATGTATCTCTACTATGCCATGTTCAGGCAAAATCTGAATGGCGTTAATCAACAAGTTCATCAGTACTTGCGTCATTTGGTCTTGATCTGCCCATATCGTCATGACTTCGTTTTGCGTAAAGCCAATGTGCACTTGTTTTGCTTGCGCTTGATTTTGCAACAATGCAACCACGTGGTAAATCAACTGCGTTAAATCAATCGGATTAAAGTTGGGGGTACGCGGTTTAGCAGCATCAATCAAGGTACTGACTAATTTATTCAGGCGCTCGGTTTCAGAAATAATAAAGCCTAGCACTTCACGTCCATCAGCTGTCAATGCAGGCTCACGCAACAATAGATCTGCCGAAGAGCGCAATATACCTAAAGGCGTCCGTACTTCGTGACTCATGGCCGCTGCCATCTCTCCCACCACAGCTAACTTGGCAGCGCGTGTTAAGTTGTCTTGTGACTTTTCTAAATCCTGAATCATTTTTTCAAATGCTTGTGTCAATTCTTGCAACTCTGGCGGACCTGCTTTAGGCGGTAATGCTTGTGACGCCTGACCAAAACTACGCACAAACTCAGTTAAGCGCTCGACAGGTTGCGTGATGGCACGGCCAATTGGGCGAACCAAAAACAAGGCAAACAATAAAGTGGCTGCAAGTAATGCTAAGAATATATAAGCCAAGCGATGCACGGGCGCGACGGCCACAGAGTGTGCGCGTTCAATCTGTACAGTCCAGCCTGGCAAATTGACATTGCCTTTTAATGCACTGCTTACATGGAGTGCATAGCCAACATTTGACCTGTTGCTGGACGAGGCAAGCACTTGTTGAGATTGATCAAATAGCACTGCAGCAGCTTGCTGATTCACCGCATCGTTGAGCAGTTTTTTAACAATACGCCAATTAAATTCAGCCACCAGAAAACCAACCGGCTGCTGTGTATAGCTATCCTCAATGGCTTGGGTAATCATGAGCACATCATCTTGAATTGTGGATAGCTGCAAATGACGCTGACCAATGTCCACGGTAAACCAATTTGGCTGCGCCAATAATGTCTGCCCAATTTGACCGGCGTGGCTTGAAGCCACTACGCGACGTTGCAAATCCAGGACATGCAATGCGCGGTACTCTTGGTGGTATGCCTTTTGAGACTCACTTAAGAAAATGGATAAGCGCTTATCCACATCGCCTATCGTGACTTCCTGCATTAAGCCAAGCTGACTCCATGAATGTACATTTTGCAAACGCTCAAACATCATGCGCTCGACGCCTGCTGCCACTGTAGTACTCAAGGTTTGTAAGTCATGCAGGATTTCTTTTTTAAGCGCGTTACTCGCCTGGTTAAAACTTAAGAAGCTCACCAGCATGGCAGGCAATAACCCTGCCAGTACAAATGCGAGTAATAGTAACTGTTTAATCGAAAGTGCTTTTGGCATAAAAGGTTAAATGAGACAATCTGCACTAGCCATCCATGCGTCAGCGTAACGCTGGATGGACGCCCAATTTTGAGGTTTTTTTATGTTCAAACGATTCATATATGTGATTGCCAGTGTAACCAGCCTGCTGTGCCTGTGCAAGCCAACCTGGGCAGAAGACAACAGCAATTTCTGGGATAGTTTTGCACTGGGTGGTTACAGCAGCGCAGGCGTTGAAATTCCACGCACTGGCACCGCGAATGCATTTGTTAATGAAGTCAGTTTAATTTTGACTTGGGAGAATGACAGCCGCTTTAAATTTTTTGGCGAATTTGAATTAGAAGAACCGCTTAAATGGAATAGCAACCAAGGCCTGACCACGCGTGATGCTTATTTTGACTTAGAACGATTTTATTTTGATTACAATCTTTCTGAAAAACTTAATTTACGCGCAGGGCGTTTTTTAACGCCCGCCGGTCGATGGAACCTGATTCATGCTGCACCCTTGGTGTGGACATCTACACGCCCGATTACCACACGTTTACTCTTCCCTAGCTCAGTGAATGGTCTCATGCTCTACGGCAGCGTGCCCTACAAAGATTATGCATTTGAATATACATTCTTTGCAGAAGGCCTCAAAGACCAGATTAGAGATGATAATGAAACCATCTACAAGCATGTGAATGGCGCGCGCTTTGCGTTAAACGCTCCCATCAACATTGGCATGACCCTTGCCAGCCTGCAAGAAGACAAGCCGCTTTCCCCCACCTATCGCATGCTGGGCTTAGATTTTGTGACGCATTTAGGTAATTGGGAGCTTAGCGGAGAAGGGTTCTATCGCATCACCAATAAAGGCAATGATGGCGGTAGCGGAGCATATTTGCAAAGTGCCTACCATATGGGCAATGAGTGGTATTGGCTGACTCGCGTAGAAACGTTTAACCATCCCAACACGGGTAGCGCCGAGCGCTGGTTGCTAGGTGCGACCAAGCGGCTCAAGCCAAATCAGCTGTTAAAGTTTGAGTTTGTGGGTGGCAGTGGAGAGTTACCAGAGTCACCGCGCGGCTTTATCAGTACATTTGCGGTGCTGTTTTAATGCTTCGCTCAATATTACCGTTATTGAGTGTTTGTATCAGCCTGCTGGCATGGGGCTTATTCAGCATGCCAGCCTATGCAGATGAGGTGCCTGTGATTGCAGTGATCGTTTCAAACAATGCAGACATTGCCCCCGTGAATAGCCTTGCTCCAAATGAACTAAGGCTCATTTATTGGCGTAAGAAAGAGTACTGGCAAGGGGGACAGCGTATGCAACCTGCCAATTTACACGCCGAACATCCACTGCGCTTACTCTTTTCAAAAGTTGTGCTTAGTAACTTACCCAAAGCACAAACTGATTATTGGAATGAGCTGTACTTTCATGGGATAAGACCGCCTCGAAGCGTGCAATCAGAAGAAGCCATGATACGTTATGTAGCCGATACCAAAGGCAGCATTGGTTATGTCGATGCCTGCCATTTGGATAGCCGCGTCCAAAGTATCCTCTGGATTGTGCAAGGCCAAATCACGGCAGATACGCCAGATCATCTAAGTTGCAAGTAGCGTAGACTACTAAATCTTGTAGTTGCTAAACGGATCAAGTGTTTTTAATGCATGTCTTGATTCGCCATCAGCATGGGTAGTTTTGTATCACAGGTTTTTGAGGCAAGTTCGTAGGCCACCAATAGCGTACAAAATACATCATCATGGCTCAATGGGTAATCTTGAAATGGCTTAAGTTGATCTAGCCTATAATCAAAATGTTTACCCATCCATACAATCGCTGGCACATGCGTTTGCTCTTTCGGCGCAATCATGTAGGGCGCAGCATGCAGGTAAAAACCATGCTCACCAAGCGACTCGCCATGATCACTTACATAGAGCATCGCTGTTTCGTAGGTATTGTCGTATTTTTGTAAAAAGCGAATCACTTCTGAAAGAAAATAATCGGTATACAAAATCGCATTGTCATATGCGTTATCAACCTCTTCTTGTGAACAAGTGCTCAGTTCACCACTTTTGCAGGTGGGCGTAAATTGCTCAAATGCTTTTGGATAACGTCGGTAGTACTCTGGCCCGTGGTTTCCCATTTGATGCAGCACAATTAAAATATCTTTGTCTTTTTTAGAGGCAATCATTGCATCTAAACCTTTAAGCATACCCACATCTCGGCACTCAGCATCACACACCGTATTAAAAGTGGGCGTTTTAAAATCCTCATAGTGCATGCGTGTCGCCACATCTTTAGAATCAGAGTTGTTGTCACGCCACAAAATTTCTACGCCATTGTCCGATAACACATCCAAAGCATTTTCCATGTGCTTGGCTTTTTCTTTATCAAACGCTTTACGCCCTAATACAGAGAACATACATGGCACGGATATCCCAGTGGATGTGCCACACGATGTTACATTACGCAAACTCACGACATCCTCTTTTTGCAACCGTGGATTGGTGAGGCGGTGATACCCATTCAGAGAAAAGCGGTCCGCCCTTGCGGTTTCTCCCACCACCATAATGATCAGCTCATGGTGCTTGTGTATGTCTGCCTCCACAGCATCTTGCGCTACCTTGGTAAGCGTTTTGACCTCTGTAGCCTGCATGGCCAATACAACATATTTGATGACGGAGTAGCTAAAAAATGTGGGGTTAGCATACATACGCGCTACTTTATGCTCTCGAATAAATGACGCGTAATGTGCAGTAAACGGCGCTACCACGCACACTAACAAGACCAGTAACACACCAGTCAATTTGAGCTTGCTTAACAATTCTGCCTTGCTGAATTGCACGCGTGGGGAATACTTCAACACTATCCAAGCAGGGATTAATCCCAAACAAATTGTGTATGCCAGCAGTTGCAAACTGACTAAGCCAGCAAACTCTTGTGGATTGGTATGCAGGATATTGTCCAGCATCACGGTATCCACAATCACGCCGTACTGATCCATGTAGTAGGCAGCCTGAGACGATAAGACCAACACGATTGCAAGTACCCAGCGGCTGGCGCGTCCATACGTAATCCATATTAAAAACAGCGTAGTAAGCGCAGTAAAAAACAGCGCTATAGAGATTAAAAATGGCAACTCCACACTAGAGAGTGGATAAATGCGCACAATATCACTAAACAGTGCATGGTTGGCGAACAGCATTAAAAACACACTCACCCATATGATCGCGGCGTGAAGTGATATGCGGTGCAAAAGGCGATGCCCTAGAGATTTTAGAGTAAAAAGCATAATCAATTGTCGCAATACTTAATTCACGTGATGGCTTGGGTAATGCTTAGTTTCAGCCAACTGCTGCAGTGATTTTGTATAGGGATTACCCACCATGATTGCGTCTTCTAGGAACCCCGCATTCACAACACTCTCATGCGGTAAAAAGCCTTCATAGCCCAAACCTACCAGTTCTGAAAAGGTATAGATAAAATCTGCATTGTCGAACTGACGATTTAAAATTTCAGATGGTTGTAGCAAATCCGCATGTGACCAGTTGGGTGAATTCCACACCAAAAACGGAATGGCATACATGGCATAGGTGGGGCGCCCTTCATTTCTGCCTTGAAAATCATGCGATGGCGAATCAAATACATCATCGCCGTGGTCAGAAAAGTAAAATAGCAAACTATGCTGGTTTTGCAGTTTGAGTTGATTGATGAGCTCATAGACCACCATATCGTTATAGCGAATTGCATTGTCATAAGCGTTGATGGTTTGAATCTGATGATCATTTAAACCAGCTGGCAAGCCTTTTGCATCATGATAAAAATCATAGGCTTTTGGGTAGCGATAGTCGTACTTCATATGCGTACCTAGCAAATGCACCACAACCAGCTTTTTCTCATCGGGCTTATTGAGTATATCTGCATACGGCGCTAGCACTTTTTCATCATAGCTATATGCATTTTGCCGACGTGACGTATTTAAAAATATCTGTTCATCTGCCTGTTTGGCAAAAGTTGTCAGCATGGTATTTCTGGCTGTTAATGTTTGTTGATTGGTAATCCAGTAACTGCGATAACCGGCTTGCTTCATCATGGCAATGATTGAGGGATTTGTTTTATACAAATCCGGATGCTGCTGATCAGCAAATGTCAGCACCTGCTCCAAGCTCTCTATTGTGTTTGGCCTAGAAGCAAATACGTTTTTAAATACTTTTAATTCGTCTTGAATACTACTGAGTTTGGGGGTGGTGTCGCGGTGGTAGCCATATAGCCCCATATGTAAACGATTGGTAGACTCGCCAATCACCAGCACTATTGTGGTAGGCAAGGGTTTGGGCTGTTCAGTTAAGTGCTGCAATGGTGGAATTTTGCTAAACGTCAGTAGGTTTTGCTCAATTTCAGCCAGTTCTTGTTGATAGTGCCAATAGCCTAAAAACAATTGCCAAGGCGGTGAAACTGCAAAATGCCTATCGATAGTTTTAAACGCTAAATGCAAACCATTTTCCTGCGTTGCCTTATAGGCAGGCGAGGCAAATATCAAGGTCAAGATAGTCGCAACAATCACGTACCGTGACCGTTGCTTAAGCTGAATGTCGGTTATCCTTGACCATAAATACACTGGCACCATACTAAACAGCACAAAGCCAAGTGCAATACCCCACGAGATGTAGTTTTGAAAGTACTCTGTGGATTCAGATTTGTTCGATTCAAAGATAATAAAGATCAGGCTTTGCGTCATCTCTTGTCGATACACCAGAAAATAACCAAACCCCGGCAATGCCATGAGCCAGATGAATATGCCAGTGATACCTGCAATTTTTTTGGCGTGCTTAGGCAACAGCAAAACAGGTACTAGCCATAACAACGCAGTGATGGTGGAATCCTTAAAACCCTCGAATGAGCCAGTGCGTGTTAAACCCACCAGCAATTGGGTAAAACCTGTCAAATACCAAAATAGCGCATAAGTCCAAAATATGGCGTGCTTATTTTTATCCCCAACTGGTTGGCTGGATTCAAAATGCTTTTTGGGTATCACGGGGTAAGTGCGTTGGAAAATCAAAATTGGGATTACCTTCCTATAGAAACGTTTGCAGCTAATGCGGCCATGAAGGCATCTGTTTGCAAGGGATATGCCAGATTGATGAATCCACACGAAGTTTGTTAGATACATTAGAAATTCATGTTTTTTATCAGCGAGTTAGGGTGTAAAGCATTCCATACCAGCCGCAAAGTAGCGCGTTACCCTGAGTGAGATGCCTGACCTTTTCCTACGTTTTTTGCAGGAATCATTTTTTTATCACAGCATAACCCTGCAATTTTTGCATTACCTTAAGCTGGTGATTTATATAAGCGGTTGATTTAAATAGATATAAATATCTGGCATACGCTTTGCAATACGTAAATCAATACCATTTAAAGAGTAAAGCGATGCTATCTACTACCAGTACAGCACAACCTATTTACACCGCAGAAACTGCGTATCAACTGAGAGAATTTGCGCAATCAAAGCGTTATCAAATCAGTGAAATCAGCGCGCATGCCGTTGAACAAGATGCACCTTGCCGCGCAGAAGTAGAGGGGTTTATTAAAACCGTGTTTGCGCAAGTCTATGGCGCCAATATCACCGAATTCATGCCACATCTGGTCGCGCTACGCGACAGCAATGGTGTGTTAATGGCTGCATTCGGCTTGCGCCCTGCCGCCATGGAGACTTTGTTTCTTGAACAATATATTGATATACCGATTGATGAACTGCTCACACAACGCTTGGGGCGGAATATCCTGCGCAATCAAATTACCTGTATCGGCAATTTAGCTGTGGCTAATCCTCGTAACGCAGGTGTGCTCATTGCACATGTGATTCAACATAGTCTAGATATTGGCATTGAGTGGGCCGTTGCCACCGCACACCATAGTTTGCAAAATGGCTTGATCAAAGCAGGTCGCGATGTGTATGCGCTCACACCTGCTGATCCAGCCAGATTGTCTGCTGAAGCACTAAGTCAATGGGGATCTTACTACCGCCATTTGCCACAAATAGTGGCTATTCGTGGCGTAGCAGCGCCTTTATAACGCTGGCGGATTGGTCACTGGCACGCTTGTATTTCCATCATCGACATACAGCGTGCAGACCGGCTTCCGCTAGCCCAAACATGATGCAAAAGACCATTTAATTTCCCCATGATATCTACTTATATTACTGAGCATGCACAGCAACGCCCGCACCATATTGCGTTGCAAGGCATGTCATACGCGCTTACTTATCGCAATTTAAACGATGCTATTGAGAAAACCAGTGAGCATTTAGCAAAGTATCCCGCGCAAACACGCATTGCAATTGCCATGAACAATCAACCTGCATGGGTAGTGTTGGATATTGCAGCATTACAACTTGGGCTAGTACAAGTGCCGCTCCCTAGCTTTTTTTCAGATGCGCAATTGCTGCATGCCATGCAAGATGCTGGCATCAATGTACTCATCACCGACCAAACTGTGCGCTTTGATAGCTTGCTCAAAACACACACTGCAGAAAAATCGAGTGTGATGATTGCAAACACAGCTTTAGTTGAATATCGATTAGATTTTGCACAAGCAACGCTACCCGAACATACTGCGAAAATCACCTACACCTCAGGCACCACTGGCGCGCCCAAAGGTGTATGTTTAAGTGAAATAGCCATGTTAGAAGTTGCGCAAGCAATTGCTACCCAAGTGCAACTTACCCCGCAAGATCGCCACGCATGCATATTGCCACTGTCGACGCTGTTGGAGAACGTTGCCGGCGTCTATGCAAGTTTAATCGCCGGCGCAACTATTCATATTTACCCATCAGAAACCGTGGGCTTTGTGGGGAGTAGTTTTGATGTAAAAAAACTATTTTCCACGCTGGCAACAAGCCAAGCCAGCACCGTGATACTCATTCCAGAGTTGCTCAACGCACTCATTAAATTATGTGAATCTGAAGCCGCATTGTCTTATGCTGCAGCACTCTCTCATTTAAAGTTTGTGGCAGTAGGTGGCGCGCATGTATCTGCTGGCTTATTACAACGTGCTGCTGCAATCGGTTTACCAGTGTATGAAGGCTATGGACTATCAGAAAGTGCTTCCGTGGTCACACTGAACACTCCATCTAGCCAAAAATTAGGCAGTGTGGGCAGGCCTCTGCCACACATAAGCATGCGCTTGGCCGATGACAATGAAATATGGATTAAAGGTGCTAATTTTATTAGCTACACGCACGAAGCCGCCAACTTTAGCGATGATGGTTGGATGGCCACAGGTGATATTGGCTACTGCGATGCAGACGGCTTTTGGTTTATTCAAGGCCGCAAAAAAAACATGTTCATCACATCATTTGGCCGCAATGTATCGCCAGAGTGGGTAGAGCGTGAACTCACACATTTACCCAGCATTCAACAAGCCTGTGTATTTGGCGAGGCCAGACCTTGGAATGTGGCCATCATTACAGCACTTCCAGAAGCTGATGCCGCTGCTGTGAATGCAAGTATTGCCGCCGTTAACGCCCAATTACCCGATTATGCGCGCGTCAGCCATTGGTTAAGTAGCCAGGCTGCATTTTGCGTTAACAACGGTCAACTCACGCCCAATGGTCGTCTTAAGCGCGATGCCATTTGGCAAACATATCAACACGACATTCAAGCACTTTATGCAGAAAAGGAATAAGCATGGCATTTTATGATCAACTGTTAGCAGCCACCGAGCAAGAGCGCAATGCGCTCATGCAATTACCACTCATTCAACAAGGTGGAGCTGGCAACATCTCTCTCCAAACCTATATTGCGTTTCTCACCCAAGCGTATCATCATGTCAAACACACCACACCCTTGCTCATGGCTTGCGGTGGTCGCTTAGGTGGTCAATACGAATGGCTGCGTACCGCCATTGGCGAATATATCGAAGAGGAAATGGGGCACCAGGAGTGGGTGCTCAATGATATTGAAGTGTGTGGTGCTGATAAAGAAGCAGTGCGCAATTCTAGTTATGCAGACACCAGCGCCAGCCAAGCGACAGAGTTGATGGTGGCGTATGCTTATGACATGATTTACCGCGTGAATCCGGTAGGATTTTTTGGCATGGTCTTGGTATTAGAAGGCACTAGCACTGCGGTGGCCACGCAAGCAGGTGAAAAGCTAATGACGAGCTTAAACTTACCTAAAAAAGCGTTTAGTTATTTGCTATCGCATGGCTCTTTGGATATCAGTCATGTTTCGTTTTACGAGAGCTTGATGAACCAAATTACAGATGAAAAAGACCAAGCCATGGTGATTCATGCTGCAAAAATGTTCTACAAACTCTACGGCGATGTATTTAGAGAAGTTGCTGCCCGCACCATGGCTTAATAGATGAAGGGAAACACCATGCAATTATCACAACAACGTATTTTGCTCACAGGCGCCACAGGTGGCTTGGGACGCGAGATTGCTCTGCTGCTTGCCAGCAAAGGCGCGATTCTAGGTTTAGTCGGGCGTGATGCGCAAAAGCTGAGCGCACTGAAAGATGAAGTACAAAAAGCAGGAGGCTCGGCCCATTGCTTAGTGGCAAACTTAAGTGAGGAAGGCGCCAGCACTCAATTGATTCAACAGGCAAAGGCCACACTTGGTTATATTGATATCCTCATCAACAATGCGGGTGTGCTCGATTTTATTGAGCTACAAGACCAAAGTGACGCGCGCATCGCTGAGATGGTGAATACCAATGTCACTGCGCTCATTCAACTCACGCGTGCGGCACTGCCGGATTTCCTGTCTGCCAACAAAGGCTATTTTGTGTTTGTTGGTTCTATTTTCGGTTCACTAGGCTTTCCACATTTTGCGACTTATTGCGCTACCAAGTTCGCGGTGCATGGCTTTTCACAGTCGTTAAGGCGTGAATTGGTCAACACCAAGATTGGTGTCACTTATGTGGCACCTAGGGGAATAGACACGCCGATGAATGCACCCAATGTAGATGCAATGTGGAAAAAATCAGGCAATGCAGTAGATAAGCCAGACAAAGTGGCTAAGTTGATTGTGAAAGCATTAGAACAAGAGCAACAAGAGTTATTTATTGGTCAGCCACAAAGCTTATTTGCTTGGCTTAATGGCATGTTCCCGCGCATTGTGAATATTGGCCTACATAAACAAACTACGCTTGCACGAGAATTTTTGATTAAGCCAAAAAGTTAAAAAGCGTTGATTCACGAATGACGCTAACTCTATAGTCAGAGAAGTTACTGTTACAACTAAAGCGTGGACAGTAATTAGAGGTAAAGCACAGCTGGGAATACGGTTGCGGCAAATACAAATACCAACCACTCCATTCCCCAGCGCTCTAGGTGGCCGGTGAAATGCAACGTTAGCACTGCAATGGCTAACAAGTAATAAATGGCAATTAAAATCATAGATGTTGAATACGAATAATAGGTTTTTTGTACAAGTGTATTTATATCATTTTTTACTGAAAAAGTATCTACCCCACACCATTTTGATTACGGCCAATCAATCGTATTCTTTAATGTAAATTCTTGCTTTTCAACGACTTTTCGCGTACATTTCAATGATTGCTAGGGGTCTGCTTTTATATGCAACCCTATTTATTTTTAACGAATCATCAAAAATAAACAAGGTTGCTGGCAGTGAGAAATACCCTTCGAACCTGATGCGGGTAATGCCGCCGTAGGGAAGCGTCTTCATGCTCCTTACGCTATTATTTATTTTTGGAGCATGCCTTGAACGCCACCGACAAAAACCTCACCAAATTCCTTAACGAAACCGCCTCGGTAGACGAAGGCGCGACCAAACCATTTGCTAAATCACGCAAGATTTATGTAGAAGGTAGCCGCCCAGATATTCGCGTGCCGTTTCGTGAAATTTCATTAAGCGATACCCCGTCTGCCTTTGGCGCAGAAAAAAATCCACCCGTTGTCGTCTACGATACTTCAGGTCCTTACACAGACCCTGAAGTGCATATTGATATCCGTAATGGCTTACCTGCTTTGCGTGCATCATGGATTATGGAACGTGGCGATGTAGAACAACTGGATGGCCCAACGTCAGAGTTTGGTCACCAACGCTTGGTAGACCCAGAGCTATCTGAAATGCGCTTTAACTTGCACCGCAAACCATTGCGCGCAAAAGCAGGCATGAACGTGAGCCAAATGCACTACGCACGTAAAGGCATCATCACGCCAGAAATGGAATACATAGCCATTCGCGAAAATCAACGCCGCGAGCACATGAGCGAATTATTGCAAACACAACATCCAGGCCAACACTTTGGTGCCAGCATTCCACAAGTGATTACGCCAGAATTTGTGCGTGATGAAGTGGCACGTGGTCGCGCAATTATTCCATTGAACATTAACCACCCAGAAATCGAGCCCATGATTATTGGCCGTAACTTCTTGGTGAAAATCAACGCCAATATCGGCAACTCTGCATTGGGGTCATCTATTTCAGAAGAAGTGGAGAAAATGGTATGGGGCACGCGTTGGGGTGGCGATACCGTGATGGATTTATCGACTGGTAAAAACATTCACGAAACACGCGAGTGGATTATCCGCAACAGCCCAGTGCCAATTGGTACCGTGCCTATTTACCAAGCATTAGAAAAAGTAAACGGCAAGGCAGAAGACCTCACTTGGGAAATCTTCCGCGATACCTTAATTGAACAAGCGGAACAAGGCGTGGATTACTTCACCATTCATGCAGGCGTACGTTTAGCCTATATCCCGATGACCGCAAAACGCATGACAGGCATTGTGTCACGCGGCGGTTCGATTATGGCGAAATGGTGCTTGGCGCATCATAAAGAGTCATTCTTGTACGAGCATTTTGAAGACATTTGCGAAATCATGAAAGCTTACGATGTGAGCTTCTCATTGGGTGATGGCTTGCGCCCAGGCTCAATTTACGATGCTAACGATGAAGCACAATTTGCTGAATTGAAAACATTGGGTGAGTTGACTCAAATCGCTTGGAAGCACGACGTGCAATGCATGATCGAAGGCCCAGGCCACGTGCCAATGCATTTGATTAAAGAAAATATGGACTTGCAACTTGAGCATTGCGGTGAAGCCCCGTTCTACACCTTAGGGCCTTTAACCACTGACATTGCACCAGGTTATGACCATATTACATCTGGCATTGGTGCTGCCATGATTGGCTGGTACGGCTGTGCCATGTTGTGTTACGTCACGCCAAAAGAGCATTTAGGCTTGCCAGACAAAGAAGACGTACGCGTAGGTATTATCACTTACAAAATTGCAGCCCACGCGGCCGACTTAGCTAAAGGCCACCCAGGCGCACAAATTCGCGACAATGCATTATCTAAAGCGCGTTTTGAGTTCCGTTGGGAAGACCAATTCAATCTTGGCCTAGATCCAGAAAAAGCCAAGGAATTCCACGATGAAACCTTACCGCAAGAAGGTGCAAAACAAGCGCATTTCTGCTCTATGTGTGGCCCACATTTCTGCTCCATGAAAATTTCACAAGATGTACGTGACTATGCAGCAGAGCAAGGCATTGGCGAGCAAGAAGCCTTACAAAAAGGCATGCAAGAAAAAGCCATTGAGTTTGTAAAAAAAGGTAGCGAAGTGTACCAAAAGGTTTAATTTTTTATATTGCGTTACCATTCCCACGCCAGTGGGTATCTGTTAGAAACTAAAAAGCCAGCTCTGCTGGCTTTTTGTTTTTCCCATGTTCCAAAGTACTGTTGGCTTGATAAAGAACAAACCCCTTAAACACCCAAACCTGTTAAGCTCTTTTAAGAATTAGCAACTTATCGGGTTTATTTAACTCGTACTTATAGCGGGGCTTCACCTCGTTTTAACACAATAATATTGGAGAAATGAATGCATGTATCCTTCGAAGAAGCACAACAAATTGTCGATAGCGCAGTAAAAAAATCAGTCGAACTAGGCGTAAAAATGTGTATCGCTGTACTTGATTCTGGCGGCAACATCAAAGCGTTTGCACGTATGGACGATGCTTGGGTGGGCAGTAGCGACATTGCCATTAAAAAAGCCAAAACAGCATGCTACTTTGCAATGCCCTCTGGTGAAATTGGCAAACTTTCTATTCCCGGCTCACCGCTTTACGGCATTGAGCATTCTAACGATGGCCTCATTACATTCCCCGGTGGCGTGCCGATTGTGGATAAAGAAGGCAACTTGATTGGTGCCGTAGGCGTGAGTGGTGATACGGTAGAAAATGACCATATTGTAGCCGTAGCAGGTGCTACGCGTTGTGGTGAATGCGATATGCCAAAACACCCTTGGAGAACTTAATAAGAGTTGATTTGTTGTAAATAAAAAGCCAGCATTTGCTGGCTTTCTACTCTAAAACTCTACCGGTCCAAACTTTTGATATAAGTTAGCTAATTGTTTTACAGGCATTCTAAATTGACTGCGCGCCTTAACTTTAGACTTTAAGGTGCTTGCATTCATTACCTTTGATGCTGGGTCAAATATCACCAAGCCAGCAGACAATGCACTAAGATACAAATTGAAATTTGTTCCCTCACCCATTAAGGTTGGGCTTGCATACTGATAAGCGGGAGGCTCTATCTCATTGCTTTTATAGGGCACATAAGCTGCTTGGGCATGTTTTTTATTCCACTTCATTAGCAATCCTTCAAACGACCAAGATGCCGCGCACACGCCTGAATTAGTTCGCAACTCCACCGCTCCATTAACATCTTCAATCATTCCTTTTGCAGGATTAAAGCCGCTTATAACCATAGTTAAACCAGTAGAGTTGTTTGTATTGTTTACTTTATGTATGCCAGTGAAATACAGGGTATCGTTTCCACTAGGCTTACCAAACCTTCTTACAAAAACCTCAACCCCACTTTCACCATATATCCCCCCTGTTGGTTCAGGTGTCATTAAGGTTACTCTATCGCTGCTGTATCCCTTGATTTCCCAACCCATAAAATCCGGTTCTGATCTTCCATTAGGTACTATTCCGAGCAATGCCTCTAAAGTATACCCCCCTCCATTTCTCGCATTGTATGGTTTCAATTCACCAGTCTTACTTAGCTTTACAGAGGGCTGCCATCCAAAATTACGTATTTCAGCTAGTTTCTCCAACAAAATTACTCTAGAATCCTTATCATGCAGTGGCAGGTTGTAAAGTACCCCTTGCTTCTCATAGTCACCAATCTTATTTGTAAACTCGTTTGCCAATAAACTCTGAGCAGGCGCTAAGTACGCCAATGTTTCTCGATTTTTTGTTACAGCAAAAAAGAGTACACGCCCATCTAAACCATTATTAAACTTTCTGTTACTCGCCGTTACTGGCTTCATTAATTCACTTGGTGCAGTTTTACAGCCTTTTAAGAATCCTGATAATCGAACCTCTGGATATTGCGGATAAAGTATTAGTTGAGCACCAGAAGCCTGCTCCTTAATAAATTCGTCAATCCAGAAAAACTCTAGTTTTGCCTTATATGTGCTGTTTTTTCCATTTTCTATTGCATCTATGCCATGAAATGGAAATATCTGAACCACATCAAAACTTCCACCTAAATATATTTGCTGCTTACTGTTATCGTTTTCTGCCAAAGGTTTACAGAAGACATTAATTGCACCAAGTTGGGAAAATCTTGCAAGCAAGTCAGAAATACTATTTATCATTTAAGCTGTTTTATAAATCAAAGGCAGTTCGGGTTCAAAATGATCTGTTTCGAGTATAGGCTGCATGAGCTTGGCAACGTGACTCATTACATCAACCACGACAGAATTACCAAACTGCCTATAAGCTCGCGTGTCCGAAACTGGAATCCTGAACGTGTCTGGGAAACCCATTAGTCTTGCACACTCTCGCGGAGTGAGCCTACGGGGATTTTTATCTACACCCTGATAGACCAATATTTCAGAACCATCTTTGTGATACCTAGCAGACAAAGTGCGAGTAACACTCTCACCCGTTACCAATCCAAAACCAAAGCCATTACCTTTTAAACGATGCTTTTCTGCGTATTTTTGAAGGTAGGTCCACAGATTATCTGTCAAAGTGAATTTAGCTTGTACTTTATTGTTGTTGTGATCAAAAAATCGGCTCTCATCCCATTGCAAAATGGGTTCAGTACCATCGGATTTATGCAAAATGTCTTTTAGTTTTTTTATGCCTTTTGTTGGCAATGGTATCGCATCAAAATCGAAATTTACCGGGTCTTTAAATCCAACGATAATAATGCGCTCACGATGTTGAGGCGTAAAGTGTGCACCATCTATCACACGGTAATAAATGTGATAACCCAACTCCGTTGCTAAGGTGCGCTTTATTACGTCAAAAGTACGGCCTTTGTCGTGAGAAACTAGATTTTTTACATTTTCCAATAAAAATGCACGTGGTTGTTTAGCTTCAATAATTCTTGCCACATCAAAAAATAGCGTTCCTTGGGTAGCGTCTTTAAAGCCATGCTCCTTACCAAGTGAATTTTTTTTGCTTACTCCCGCAATTGAAAATGGCTGGCAAGGAAAACCAGCTAAAAGAACGTCATGGTCAGGTATTTGATTGGCATCTATTTGAGTGATATCGCCAGCTATTGTGTGATGCCCATTAAAATTTTGCAGATAAGTTTTTTGAGCGTAATTGTCCCATTCACTCGTAAATACACATTGACCACCAATCCCCTCAAAAGCTGTTCTAATGCCACCTATACCTGCAAATAAATCTATAAATTTAAACCCGTCAACATTAGCTGCTGCATGCTCAAAGGGTAACATTCCTTGTAATGCGGGAATTGCATAACTCTTGATGGGAACTTGACGCAACTCCCAACGGCGAACTGTCCGCTGGTCAATTTCTAAACTTTCTGCAATTTGCGCTTGTGTGAAATGCTTACGGGCTTGTATGAGGTAATTCCAAGCAGCGTCGTTATCATATGTGGTATGTAGAGTAATTGCCATGCGCTTACATTTTCTGGGTATAAATACGGACATTACGCCCTTGTTTTATTCCAGTCAATATATTCTCACGTTAACTTCGATAAGAAACCTTTAATAAGCAGCATCTCAAATTCAAACCTTAACAACCGCGACTGGATACCACGCCACCACACTATCCGCTGTCACCAATGTTATCCCTTCTACTGCAGTTAGCGCTAATAGCATGCGGTCAAACAGGTCTTTATGCATATTGAGAGCATTCTTGGAGAACTTAACGCACTTTTGACTGCAATATTTAAAAGCCAGCGTTTGCTGGCTTTTTTAGTTTTTAACTTAGTACACCTATTAAATTACGGCTACTTTAACCAAGTTTCAATTTGGTCCCGATTAGGAATAGAGCCTGAATGTACCAATACCTCATCCAACACAACTGCCGGCGTGCTCATCACACCGTAGCCCATAATCACTTCTACGTTGGTTTCTTTTGCAACCGTTACAGGCACGCCAAGTTCTTGAGAGATACGTTCAAGCATTTCTGCCGTTTTAACGCACTTTGCACACCCCGACCCTAACACCTTAAATTGTTTCATGTTTTGCCCTTTGCTTACATAACCGTCATATTTAAAATCCAACCCACCAATGTAAAAGAAACCAGTAGTGTCACAAATAAAATCACCAAGAGCTTCCATTGCATTACTTGTTTAAGCAATATAAATTCAGGAAAGCTAGCCGCTACAGTACTCATGCAAAACGCCAAGGTTGTGCCTATCGGTAAGCCCTTTAGAAGTAAACTTTCCATAATGGGGATAACACCCGTTGCGTTAGAGTAAAGCGGAATACCAACCAATACCGCAAGCGGCACTGACCACCATTCACCATGCCCTAAGTTGGCTGCAAACCAGTTTTCGGGGACAAAACCATGCAGTAACGCACCCAAGCCTACCCCCACAAATACCCATATCCAAACCCGTTGAAAAATATCTTTCAACTCAGCTACTGCAAACGTATGACGCTCACGCATGGTTAATGCTGTGGCGGATGACAACCTAACTGTGGCATTTGGTTTGTTTTCATAAGCTTTCATGGCAAAGGGTTGTAGCATTTTTTCGGCATGGATCAAGTCCAAAAACGCGCCACCAGCAATGCCTATAATCAACCCAACAGCAATATATATAAGCGTAAATTGCCAACCCAACAAGCTGACCAGCAGCAATACTGCCACCTCGTTAATTAAGGGCGATGTTAATAAAAATGCCATGCTTACGCCCACTGGAATACCCGCCGAGGTAAACCCCAAAAACACGGGAATGCTCGAACATGAACAAAAAGGCGTGATTGCCCCAAAAAACGCCCCTAATAAATAGCCAAGGACTTTGTTTTTACCTACCAAGAAAGCGCGTATTGTTTCAATGTTTAGCGATGAGCGGATTAAGGCAATTAGGTAAATCATCACCGCTAAAAGTGCAAATATTTTAGTGGTGTCCTCAATAAAAAAGTGCAACGCATCACCCACCTTGGTGGTTTGAACAAGGCCTAACAGTTCGTAGACAATCCAATTGGCTAAGTCTGTAAAAATGGATAACAAATAACACTCTTTTCGTTTGTTAACAGCAATGTGTTTATGCGTAGGCTGGCATCCAAACGCTATGGATGCTTTGCCTTAATCCATTTAAGCACAATCACTCAGATTAAGCTTGATTAACGTCAACGTTCTAGTTTTAAGCGCATGTAGTATAAAAAACCTAACTAGATCGGTGCGCTAGAAATGAACGACGATTAATTAAGGGCTTACCGTTTAATTTTGTTAAAATACCTACATTACTCAACACGTGTTAGCCAAATTTTGACAACGATTAAACTCAGCAAAAAACCTATTAATACGCCATCTGCTGGCAAAGCGCCTGTACGTCGTGCAGACCCAGCAAAACGTGACCGCACAAAAGCGCCACCTAAGCCAGTGATTAGGTCTGAAATGACCGAAGAAGCACCACGTAACAGCACTGCAAAAACACCTGCTAATAAACCAGCGCGTGATGGAAACCCAAAGAACCGTGATGCGCAATACACTAGCAACAGAGGCCCGAGTTCTTCTAAACAAGTTGGCTCAGCCAAACCAGATGGTGCGCGCCAACGCAACCATAGACATGACGGCACCTTGCGGGAAGAGAGCAATGCACGCCCAGCAAGAAGCCCAGAGGAAGCAGAAGCAAGACCTGCCAGAACCCCAAATATAGATACGCGCACCACACCCCGCCCCAACCGTGATGAGCCACAATACCGCCAAGCACCACGCCGTGGTGGCAAAGTGCGTGATGGGTTTGATGCAAATGCACCTACTTTTGGCGCAGCGGCAAAGGCAGCATACAAATCAACCACGGTAAGTGACGATTTACCACGTTTATCTAAATTAATGGCGGAGCGCGGTTTGTGCTCACGCCGCGAGGCAGACGAGTGGATTGTGAACGGCTGGGTAAAAGTAAATGGCGAGATTATTGAAACACTGGGTACGCGTGTGGCACCCGATGTGGAGATTGTGATTAGTGGTTATGCGCATGAACATCAAGCTGAACATGTGACGATACTCTTGCACAAACCTGTGGGCTATGTGAGCGGACAAGCCGAAGATGGTTACGAGCCCGCCATTGTGTTGGTGCACCCAGAAAACCAATGGGAAGAAGACACTACCCAAAAAATGTTCCAACGCGGATTTTTAAAAGGCTTAGCGCCAGCAGGCCGCTTGGATATTGATTCTACAGGTTTGTTAGTGCTCACACAGGATGGCCGAGTGGCGCGCCATTTGATTGGTGAAGATTCTACTGTTGAAAAAGAATACTTGGTGCGGGTAGAAGGCGAATTAAGCGCAGACGGCTTAACAAAGCTTAACTTTGGCTTAAGTTTAGATGGCGTTAAACTTAAACCTGCCAAAGTCTCTTGGCAAAATGAAGACCAATTGCGCTTTGTGCTAAGAGAAGGCAAAAAAAGGCAAATTAGACGTATGTGCGAGATGGTTGGCCTGCATGTGGTGGGTTTAAAACGTATACGCATTGGTAGCGTAAACTTGGGCAAATTACCTGTGGGTGAGTGGCGTTATCTGCGTGAAGATGAGCGCTTTTAAAACTAAAAATGAATCAACAACAATAGAGGACGCAATAGATGGGATTGTTTGATAGTTTGGCCGGTGGGATGCTGGATAAGGTATTGGGTGAAAAAGGTGCCATGGCACAAGTAGCGATGGATATGCTAAACCAGCACGGTGGCTTAAATGGCGTGTTAGAAAAATTTAAAGAAGGCGGCTTGGCAGAACAAGCGGCATCTTGGGTGGGCAAAGGCGAAAACCTACCGATTACCGCTGAACAAATTGCTGGTGTATTAGGCAACGGCACATTGGCAGAAATGGCCGCTAAATTTGGCATAGATGCCAATAGCTTGAGTGCGCAAATTGCAGAACACTTGCCTGCTATTGTAGATAAGCTCACCCCGAATGGCGAAGTGCCTGCGGAATCAGGCAATGTATTGTCGACCGTACTCGGCATGTTAAAGTAGAGTAGTGTTAACAAAGGGGCGCGTTGCCCCTTTATTTATTCCTTTATTCATCATTACAACCTGTATTCATCTTTAAAATAAGGGCAACATGGACATACTTTTATTGCTAAAAGCGGCCATCATGGGCGTTGTAGAAGGCGCAACTGAATTTTTGCCAATCTCTAGCACTGGTCACCTGATTTTGGCGGGCGACTTGCTTGATTTTATGGATCACGAAAAACGTGGCGTATTTGATATTGCGATTCAGCTAGGGGCGATTTTAGCGGTGGTATGGGAGTATCGTGTGCGCTTTGTGAGTACATTTGCCGGCATTGGGCGTGACCCGATTGCCAACCGTTTAATCATCAATTTATCGATTGCATTTTTACCACTGGCGATTTTAGGTTTGACGTTTGGTAGCCAAATTAAAGCCGTTTTGTTTAAGCCAGTGCCAGTTGCCATTGCGTTTATTGTGGGCGCGCTGATTATTTTATGGGCAGAAAAACGTCAACATACTATCACCATTGAAACGGTAGACGATATCAAACCCATTGACGCATTAAAGTTAGGGTTTGCGCAGGCGGTTGCATTAATTCCTGGCATGTCGCGTTCTGGTTCTACCATTATCGGCGGCTTGTTTTTTGGCTTATCGCGCAAAGCAGCGGCCGAATTTTCCTTCTTTCTTGCAGTCCCAACCTTAGGCATTGCCTCTATTTACTCCATGTATAAAGACAGCGCACTCATTAGCATGGATGATTTAGGTGCTTGGATTGTAGGATTCATTTTTGCGTTTATTAGCGCGATGATTGCGGTGCGTGCGTTGATTCGCTATGTAAGCCATCACGACTTTACAATTTTTGCGTGGTATCGCATCGCTTTTGGTGTGATTGTGTTGGTGACTGCCTACACAGGCTTAGTGAACTGGTCAGTGCAGTAATGTTGGGCATCCATTTTAGGGAGATGCAATGAATAAATATCTCAAATATAGTCTTTATGCGATAGGCGGCTTGGTTGTTTTATTGCTGTTACTAGTAGTGGTGATTGCAGCAACCTTTAACCCAAACGATTACAAGCAACATGTGATTGATTTGGTGAAAGAAAAGAAAGACCGCACGCTGACGATTGAAGGCGATATTACGCTCTCGTTCTGGCCAAAAATTGGCGCCGATTTAGGTAAAGTGGCGATTTCTGAGCACAAAGGCACTGCTGAATTTGCATCTATTAACAGTGCAAAAGTGGCGCTGGCTGTATTGCCCTTGCTAAAAAAAGAGCTCGTGGTTGATACCATTTATGTAGATGGCGTGAAAGCAAACATTGTGAAATACAAAGATGGCACCACCAACTTTGATGACCTGCTGAGCAAGGATGAAACAGAATCTGAGCAAATTAAGTTTGATGTGCAGGGCGTGAAGATCACCAACTCTGAAGTGCGCTACACCGACGAAGGATCGGACGCGCAATATGCCATTAGCCAATTCAACCTGACCTCTGGCCGCATTGCGCTGGCCGAGCCGATGGACATTGCCACAGACTTTAAAGTGAATGCCAACCAACCAGCCATTGTTGCTGATGTAAAAATAAAAGGTCTTTTCTTGGTAGACCCAGAGACCAGCCATTTTAAAGTGACGGGTTTAGATACACTGATGACTGGCGATATGTTTAACGGCAAAAATGTAGAAGTAAAAGCCAGTGGTGATGTGGATGCCAACACTGAAAAATTAGAGTTTTTAGTGAATAGTTTGAAATTAGCTGCATCTGGTGATTTTGATGGTGCAAAACAAACCGTTGCACTAAATGCACCTGCACTGAAAATTTTAAAAGACAAAGTCAACACGCAAAAAATCACCATCAATATGACGCAGAAAAAAGCCGATGGGGACTTAGCATTGAACATGGTGTTGGCGGACATGAAAGGCTCACCCAAAGCGCTAGAAAGCAGTGGCATTAGTGGTGACTTGAACATGACGCAAGGCAAACGCATCGTGACCAGTCAGTTTTCATCTCCATTTAAAGGCAATATTGAAGCGTTGGTATTTGATATTCCAAAGTTAGCTGGCAAATTGAAAATACAAGACCCAAGCTTGCCGAATGGCGCCATTCAAGGCACGTTTGATTTAGGTGCACATGCCGATATCAAACAAGAAAAAGCAGATAGTACATTTAATTTAAAAGTGGCTGAGACCAAGCTGAACGGCAATGTGGATGTGACCAGCTTTAAAACGCCCAACATTCAATTTAATTTAAGTGCCGATAAAATCAACCTCAATCAGTTGCTGGGTAAATCCACTTCTGCGCCTGCACCAGCTGCCAAAAAATCAAGTGGCAGCAATCAACCTGCAGATTTGTCTGCGCTGAAAACACTGTTGGTGGATGGCAAATTAAATATCGGCAGTATTATTTATGACCCTTACCGCGTGACTGGTTTAAACGTTGCGATTAAAGGCGATGGCCAAAAACTTTCGCTCACTGGGTTAGACGTAAAAGTGGATGACAGCCGCATTAAGGGTAATTTTGCAATTAGCCAATTTAGCAAACCGTTGTACACGTTTGATATTGATGTGGACCAAGTGGATTTGGACAGATACGTCGCCAGCACATCAAGCAACACGAAAGAGACCAAAGCGGCTAGCAATTCACCTAGTAAACCATTGGATTTATCCGCACTTAAAGCGTTGAATGCAGATGGCAGTATTCGCGTGGGGCAATTGAAATACGGCAAGACCAAAGCCAGCAATATCAATATTAAGCTCAATGCCAATGGTGAAAAACTGAGCTTAAACCCATTTAACGCTAAGGTGGATGACAGCCAAATTAACGCGAGCTTAGGAGTAAGCCAGTTTAGCCAACCGCAGTTTAACTTTAATGTGAATATTGATAAGTTGGATGCAGACCGTTACATCACCAAAAGTGAGCCTAGCGCCAACTCCACAAAAACAGCACAAACGAGCAGTAGCGCAGAGACGCCGATTGATTTGAGTGCGCTAAAAAAGTTTAACGCCACGGGTGAAGCC
The DNA here is from genome assembly GCA_030696695.1 of Methylophilus sp. Lineage (GTDB taxonomy): Bacteria > Pseudomonadota > Gammaproteobacteria > Burkholderiales > Methylophilaceae > Methylophilus. The sequence goes on along the minus strand of JAUYRP010000034.1, from coordinate 288,443 downwards.
AAAATTGGCTGGCTGAAAATCGCCAACGTAAAAACCCAAAACGTGAACATTGGCCTTAACGCACAAAATGGCGTGGTGAATGTGTCACCATTTGCGGCAAACTTATACCAAGGCAGTATGAATGGCGCGTTGAAAGTGGATGCGCGTGCAACGCCTGTGATTACCTTTAAGCAAGCCATGAAAAACATCTCGATTGGCCCCTTGCTAGTCGATGCCATTAATAACGATATGCTAGCGGGCACTGGCTCTGTCGATGTGGATATCACCACACAAGGAAGTACGGTGAGTGCATTAAAAAAGGCGTTGGCTGGCAACGCATCGCTTAATCTTGCAGACGGTGCAGTGAAAGGGATTGATATTGCTGGCACCATCCGCGATTTAAAAAACAAAGCCAATATCTTGAAATCTAAAGATGCGATAGAAGCCGACAAAAACAAGAAAACTGACTTTAGTGAGCTCACCGCGACATTTACTATTAAAAACGGTGTGGCGCATAACGAAGACCTTGCCATGAAAGCGCCAATTTTGCGTTTAGCGAAAGGCGATAGCAAAGGTGACATTGATATTGGCAACGAAAAAATTAATTATTTGGCTAAGCCTACCGTTGTGAAATCACTCAAAGGCCAAGGCGGCGCAGATCTTGACCAACTCAGCGGCTTAGCGATTCCAGTGAAAATTACTGGTACCTTTGCCAGCCCAAAATTTGGAATGGACTTTGCCGCGATTGGTGCAGCAATTGCCAAATCAAGCTTGCTGGATAAAGTTGGCGGGGAAAAGGGCGAGGCAGTAAAAGAGTTATTGGGCAATGAAAACAAAGGCGAAGCTTTGAAAAACATTTTAGGCGGCAGTAAATCTAAATCTGGTACTACAGACGCAGACAAAGCTGGCTCAACGACAGATGGCAGTGCGCCCTCCGATGCTGCGCCCAAGGAAGAACCTAAATCGCTAAAAGATCAGGCGAAAGAAGAAGCACTTAAAAAAATATTTAAGTTTTAATCCGTTGGCCGTTTGATGCAATCACTCAATACGTTGCCAGCTAATTTGCCTGTGCCCGAAGACGATGGTGCTTGCCAACACTTGGTCGGCACGTCCTTACCCGATATTACGCTGACCTCAACGCATGGGTCGCTCATCAACCTTAGCCATATCAAAGGCTGGTTAGTCATTTACTGTTATCCGATGACAGGCCAGCCCAACCAAGCATTACCTACTGGTTGGGATAATATTCCAGGCGCGCGAGGGTGCACCCCACAATCTTGTGCATTTCGTGATCATCACCAAGAAATCCAACAATTAGGCGCACAAGTGTTTGGCTTAAGTACGCAAACTACAGCGTATCAAACTGAGGCTGCTCAGCGTCTGCACTTGCCTTTTGCTTTGCTTAGCGATGCACAATTAGCATTGACCAATGCACTCCAACTGCCTACGTTTGAAGTGGAGCAGATGCGTTTGACCAAACGTGTCACGCTGATTGCCCTAGATGGCAAGATTACACACACGTTTTACCCTGTGTTTCCGCCAGACCAAAATGCGGCGCAAGTCCTCGATTGGCTGCAACAACATGTCTGATTTCGCGCAACGTATTATTGCTTGGCAACAGCAGCATGGTCGCCATGATTTGCCTTGGCAAAACACGCACAATGCCTACGCTATTTGGGTGTCGGAAATCATGCTGCAACAAACGCAAGTAAGCGCGGTGATTGGCTATTACCAGCGTTTTATGATGCGCTTTCCGACCATTGAAAGTTTAGCCGCAGCAGAACAAGAAGAAGTGATGCAACATTGGAGCGGCTTGGGTTATTACTCAAGAGCGCGCAATTTGCACCATGCTGCACAAACCATTGTGGATGAATTCAACGGTGAATTTCCGCAGGACTTTGCCACCATGCAAACCTTGTCTGGCATTGGCCGTTCCACTGCGGCTGCTATTGCAGCCTTTGCCTTTAACCAAGTACAAACCATTTTAGATGGCAACGTTAAACGCGTGCTAGCCCGTCATTTTGCGATTGAAGGCTGGCCGAGCTCGCCCAAAATTGAAAAAGCCATGTGGGTACTGGCAGAGTCTTTACTGCCCGAAACAGGCATGGTGGCGTATACGCAAGGCCTCATGGATTTAGGCGCCACCTTGTGTACGCGCAGCAAACCAGCATGCACGGCTTGTCCACTCAACACCACTTGCCTCGCTTATGCACAACAACGTGTGCACCAACTACCCACGCCCAAACCCAAAAAAATCAGCCCGCAAAAATACACCACCATGCTGATTTTGCAGCATGGGCAAGAAATACTGTTGGAGAAAAGACCATCTAAAGGTATATGGGGTGGACTGTGGAGTTTGCCAGAAATGGACATGCAATCCATTGCGACTGAAGTGGTACAAACGCGCTTTGGCTTGACGGTTGAAGCGCAAGAACCACTCCCTTTACTGCAACATGCGTTTACCCATTTTAAATTAGAGATACTGCCGCAACCACTAGAAGTGGTGAGCAAATTGCCGCAGGCTAGCATCCCCAATACCATTTGGCTGCCTATCGAAGATGCAATTGGTGCGGCAATCCCCACACCTGTTAGAAAAATTTTGATAAGCTTGCGTAACGCTTAATCTCCACATTGACCTATGCTACAAACACTCAAACAATGGCTGCTCAAAAAGCCCACTAAAATAGTGCTTGGGGTGTATGTGTTTTATGTGTTGTTTAGCTTCATCGCAGTGAATCCCCTCGCAAAAAAACTCGTGCCATGGATTGCAAACAAGCAATTGGCTAGTCAGGCTTCCGTGGAGCAAGTACGCTTCAACCCCTTTATTTTCAAAGTCGAAATAGACAAGCTACGCTTAAATAACCAACAAGGCTTATTACTAGCCGGGTTCGATCATCTCAAAGTCGATTTGGAATTAAGCGGCATTTTCAACTGGGCGTGGAAACTGAAAGAAATCAATCTTCAAGCACCCAAAGGAGTGATTGCCATTGATGCCAATGGCAAACTGAATTGGGATGAGCTAATCGCCAAACTAAATGAAGATAAAAGCCCGCCGAGCGAATCCATGCCACGTGTACAAATTGAGCATTTGGTGATTCATCAGGGGCAGATTCTTTACAAAGACGCAAATCGTAACAAGGCATTTCAAGCTGACCTCACCCCCCTTAATTTTGAGTTAGACGGCTTTTCTACCTTACCCAAAGACCGCGGCGACTATTTGATTGCGGCTAAATTTGCAGACCATGGCGGTACGTTTAAATGGAAGGGTGACATGGGCGTGAACCCTGTCGCTTCTAAAGGCGACATTGCATTAGAAGGCGTGGCGTTAGCTAGCCTCATGCGCGTACTGAAAGACTCCGCGTTACCATTTAAACTGCAACAAGGGCAATTGCTGGCGCACTTTGCTTATGACTTCACTATGCCTAATGATCAACCCAAAGTTGTACTTAGCAATATAGTGCTCGATGTGAAAGCGCTCGCTGCAACCAACTCACAAGCGACCACCATCGGACTTGCACAATTAACTGCAAAGCTACCGCAACTGACGTTTGAGCAAAACAAGCAAGCACAACTTCAGTTTGCGCAGTTGGCGATAACGGGCAGTGATTTACGTTTGCAACAGGGTGAAAAAACTTTGTTTGCTTTGCCCAATGTCGCAGTACAAGACATTGGGCTGGATTTAGCCAAGAATGAAGCCGCCATTGGGCAAGTGCAATTGCAACAAGGGTCCATCTCTGCAATTCGTGGTCGTGATGGAGTGGTGGATTGGCAGACCGCTTTTGCCACAGCAGAAGTAGAGAACACAGAAGAGAGTTCTCCTGATGAGGCCGCCTCAGCAGAAACAGCGCCATTTAGCGTGAATGTGGCGAATGTGCAATTACAAGATTGGAAGCTGAATGTAGAAGATCAAAGTTTCACCCAGCCACTCAGCTTGGATGTACAAGACATCGACATTGGATTTAGCGTCAATAATCCAGAGGGACAGTGGTCGATTCAACAATTGCAAACGCAGTTGAATACTATCGTATTGAAATCCACCACCACTAAAAAGCCGTTAGCTACACTAAACCAGATACAACTGAGTGAAGGTGAAATAGGGATCGGTAAGCAACAAGTCAACATTCAATCTATCGTAGCAACTGGATTAAAAACCGAAGTGATTCAGCCAAACATTGGCGCACTCAATTGGCAAACAATATTAGAAAGCAAAGGCTCTACTGTCACCAAAACAAGCTCAAACAACAACAATAAGGCAGACAAATCTGATTGGGCATTGAATCTGGGCCAACTAGCCTTGAACAACAGTCAGCTGCATATTGAAGACCAAACGCCTAATCAGCCAGTGTTACTCGACATTGAAAAATTAGGCTTAGAGTTACGCAATCTCTCTTTGCAAATGACAAAGCCTGTTCCCGTAAAAGCAAGCTTTAGCATTAAGCAAGGTGGGCGCTTTGAAACGCACGGCACGCTCACACCAGCGCCGTTTAAAAGTACGCTCAATCTTCAATTAAAAGATGCCGCGTTTAAGCCGTTTGCCCCTTATCTGAACCAACAAGCCAAGTTGGAGTTAGCTTCTGGCACAGCGAATATCCAAGGCAAAGTGTCCATGCAGCAGCAAAAAGCGTTCAATCTCAATTTTGTGGGTGGCTTTAGCGTGCAACAGTTAGCGCTGAATGAAGAGGCCACTAAGGCGCCATTTTTAACCTGGCAGCAACTGGCCAGTGATGATTTAACCTTGTCGTTATCGCCCAACCGCTTACATATGGGCGCACTAAAAGTGCAACAACCTACGGGTAAATTCATTATTTATGCAGATAAAACGACTAACATCAGCCGTATTTTGCGGAGTTCCGACAACACACCGCCACCTGTGGAAAATCCTCCAGCAACATCAATACAGACAAAACAAAGCAATGCTCCGCTAGGCAATGACCTAATGCGCAGCGGATTAGTACAGACGGCCGCGATCGCAGCGCAAGCTGGCGCTACAAACAAGCAGCGTGCACAATCCTATCTGCCTGAGCGCTCAACACCAGCATCATCAGATAACAGTGAAGATGCTTTTCCAGTCAACATTGAAACCACACGCATACAAGATGCTGAACTGGAGTTTGCAGACCTTTCACTTATACCGCAGTTTGGTACAAAAATTCACTCACTCACAGGTGTCATTAATAGCATTTCGACCAACCCTGAAGCAACTGCACAGTTAGAACTAGACGGTAAAGTGGATGAATACGGCGCAGCAAAAATCCGTGGCTCTCTACAGCCGTTTCAGGCCACGCAGTTTACCGATGTGAAATTGTCATTCACTAACTTAGAAATGAACAGACTCACACCTTACTCTGGCAAGTTTGCAGGAAGAAGGATAGATGCAGGCAAGTTATCGGTGGATTTGGAATACAAAATCAAGCAACGCCAATTGGCAGGCGAGAACAAATTTGTCATCAATAAACTCCAGCTTGGCGAGCGTGTAGAAAGTCAGGATGCGGCCGATTTACCACTGGATTTAGCCATCGCCATTTTGGAAGACAGCGACGGCGTGATTGATTTAGATTTACCCATTTCTGGCAGTTTAGATGACCCACAATTTAGCTATGGCAGCATTGTATGGAAGGCTATTAAAAACGTCCTCACCAAGATTGTGACCTCTCCATTTAGAGCATTAGGCAAACTGTTTGGTGGCAGTGGTGATAACCTCGATGCGATTGTATTTGATGCGGGTGAAGCCAACCTAGCGCCGCCGGAGCAAGAAAAACTCAAAGCAGTGAGCCAAGCGCTAGCCAAACGTTTGGGCTTAGCACTCACAGTGACGCCTAGCTATGATGTCGCCTTAGACACACGTGCCATTCAAGTCCAAACGTTACGTACAAAAGTAGCCGAGGAAATGGGCTTGAAATTAGAACCCGGCCAAAAAGCGGGGCCGATTGATTTAACCAACCCTAAAGTACAAAAAACTATTGATAGCCTGCATGATGATTTAACCAATAAAGGCTTACTCAAACGCCTGAAAGAAAAATTTGAAACGCCAGAGGCAGGGCATTATGAAGCGGCACAAGAAAAACTCACGCAAGGCATCGAAGTCAAAGAAAGCGATTTATCCAAACTGGCGCAATCGCGTGGTGAAGCGATACGTGAGGTATTAGTGGCTGCTGGCATAGATACGCAACGGGTGCGTATTGAAAAAGCGGTTACGCAGAAAACCAGTGATAAAAAAGCCAATACTACGCTGACCAAACTGAGTTTAGACGTGAACAAACATATAGCGCAAGTTGAAGCGAACGAAACCAAGAAACAATAAACAATAAACTTATAATCAATAATACCGCGCACAAAAAAGCCGACTAAACGTCGGCTTTTTTATTTAATGCATTCTAGATTGTAATATGCGGTCTGCGAGCATTTGAAATCGCGGTGATACAAACTCACGGGTTTGATTGCCAGTATCTGCAATATTCAACAACTCTTCAATCGCAGAACGAAAACCTAACTCAAATAACCAGTAATCTTCTTTGTTAATTTCTGACTTTTTATCTGTGTTCACATCAGCGCATAAACGCTCGAACGCTTCCATACATACATTACGATCTGTCATGACAGTCTCCCCCGCAACACTCAATTACATTCATCATAGCAAATATTTTTGTGCGCAGGGAATACTACAACCAGACTATTTTTGATCCCAGCTGTCTTCCCACATGCAATGTTTGATTTTATGACGGTTTGCAATCAACTCATCAATGCTAGGCTCATCATTCAATGCGCGTTTGAGTGCTAATTTAATCGCATCGTAGTTATTTTTGTAAAGGTCGGCTTTGTCTAAGTTAGCTTCTTTTGCACAGCCCGGATCAATCCACAACAAAGCAATGATGCACAAATCATTCACTTGGTCTTTTGGAATAATGCCTTCAATCACAGCATCCAAAATACCATCAGCCACACCTGCTTGCACCACGCCCCCAAACAATTCAATATTGAGTGAATCTTTTAGTGTTACTTTTGGCACCATCATGCAAGCTGGGCGTACCAATTGGTTGATATCGCGCACGGCGAACATCGCAGTGTGACCTTTGGTTTGCGCCATCATGTTGGCAAAGGCAGTGCCTACTGGGCCATCCACTGCACCGATCAGAATTTCTGGCATGGCAGCAGTAACGTCTTTGCCTTCGCTGAATACGGTGGCTTCACCTGCTTTAAAAATGATTTTTGACATGGTTTTTCCTTAATGAAGAATATGAAATGAAACTAGTTTGAGAGACACAAAAGCTAATCTGGCATTATACAATTTTAGGCCTGCAACATAAAGTCATGCCCATTTCAGCACCATGTCCTTATGCCAAATATTGGCATCAATATAAGCCTCACTGGTGACCACAAACCCTGCTTTTTCATAAAACTGGATTGCATGTGTTTGTGAAGACAATTGCAATTGTTGTAAGCCATGCGCTTTGCAAATGGCAATCGCTTCCATGAGTAGGGCATGACCGACCCCATTTCCTCGCCATTCTTTCAACACACCCATGCGGCCAACACGCCCTTTTTCTAACAAAATTCTCGCGCACCCGATGGCGTGCTGTGTGTGATCAATGGCTAATAAATGGATGGCCGATGCGTCATATTCATCCCACTCAATGTATTCGGGTACCGATTGCTCAATGATAAACACTTGCTCACGTAAAGCTTTGAGCATGGCTTGCTTAGGACTCTGCCAATTCAGTTGTTCGATACTATAATTTGCGGTCATCTTGCTGTCTCTAACATTCATTTGGAGGCTTAACATTGCAATTCATCGGTCATGCAGGCATTATGCTCACTTACATTTTGTTTACATTTTATAGGGTTTTTTATGCAAAGTTATCAAACCGTCATTGCCAGAGTGTTGCTGGCATCCGTGTTTTTAGGCTTAGTATTGTTGCGTCTAAGCAGCATTACCTCCAATCCAGATGGCTACTTACAATACCAAATGACCTTAGGGCAATTTGGCTTACCGGGTATTTTTGCGCCTTTGTTGATTTTAGTGCAATTAGTGGGTGGCATTGCCTTACTAGTCGGTTTTAAAACCAAAATCGCGGCACGTGTGCTGGCGGTGTTGGCGCTATTCTTAGCCTTCGTGCTTGGGCGTATGTTTCCAGAAGTGTTCTTTTTATACTTAGGGATTGCGGGGGGCATGTTATTACTGGGCGCTTATCCTCAAACAGCATTTAGCGTAGACAACATCAAAAAGTAATTTCACGCACATCAAGCAGGTGAACATAGATCAAATATGTTCACCTATTTTTTTATCTGCTATTCCCACTCTAATGCTGTAAAAATCGTGTTCACATTCCTACGGTTGGCAATATCAAACAATAGCCATTTGTCTCGTTCGCTAGCCGCAGCAGTGCCCATCGTTTTTTCCATGCTATCGCCATTTTTAATCGCAGTACGCACATCGCTCAACAAGGCGTTGAGATAGCGTTGCTCATTCTCTAAAGCCTTTACCCAATCTTTCGTCACTGGACCGTGCCCTGGCACCACTTGTGTTGCAGGATAAGTTTTCAATGTGTCAATCGCTGCAATCAATCCTTTGATATCGCCTTCCACCACAGGGGTGCGCTCAATAAATAATAAATCGCCAGTGAACAAGGTACTGGCCTTGCTATCCATCACTGTGATATCCGTATTGGTGTGTGCTACGGTATATGGCACTACCGTGAGCTTTCTATCGCCCAAATCTAACGCTATCTCCGCTTTTACTGGCATGGTGGGCAGTACTTGCACTGTGCCTGTTGCATCTGCACCTAAATATTGGCTATTCAGTTTGTCATAAGCATCCTTGCGCAGCTGCAGCATATCGCTCAATTTTGCGTGCCCAACAAACTGCGGTTTATCCACTAAAAATGCGGCATTGCCGTATACGTGGTCTGGATGCACATGGGTATTGATGACATACAAAATAGGTTTATCCGTCACCTTGCGAATAGCCTCGCGCAATTGATTACCCACTTTTAAACTTCCGCCGGTATCAATCACCGCTACCCCTTTGCTGCCTACCACAAAGCTGGTGTTGCAAATATCACCTTGGTAGCCGGTATCAATATCCAAGTGCTCGCCATGATGCACATAAATACCATCCCCCACATTTTCGACAGAAAATGCGGCATGGTTAACTTCAGCTTGTGCACAAGCGGCCAGCACCGAGGCCAATAAATACGCTACTAGTCGTGTCATGCATGTTTCCCTTTAATGATTTTACCTACGGTATATTCCTGAGAATACGCTAATATTATGCGTGTCAGGCAACAATTGTGTGTGACCGCTGTCACATCAGAATAATAATATCGAGGAGCAATGCATGAATACAAATAATCGCTATACCAACACCGCCGTAGTGCTGCACTGGCTAATCGCCATCGCCATTTTTGGTATGTTTGCATTGGGTTGGTATATGAGCGAGCTACCGAAAGAAGCCCCTAAACAAATGGCTTACGATTTATTTGATTTAGGCATTTACACTTGGCAATTAGCAGAAGAAGCCAGTCCACGTACCTTCTATTTTAATCTGCATAAATCCATCGGCATCACCTTACTTGCGTTGATTGCTTTTCGTGTGTTTTGGCGTATCACCCACAAACCACCTGCATTACTCAGCAGCTACAGCGCGGTAGAACGCAAACTAGCTACAGGTGCACATCATCTATTATATTTGTTGATGGTAGCGCTACCTGTCAGCGGCATTATCATGGCTATCTTAAGCAAATATGGCGTGAAATGGTTTGGTTTGGAGTTTTTACCTGGCTTAGATAACGCTGGCCTGCGTGACGTATTTAAAGAAGCGCACGAAATCATCGGTGTGATTATTTTATTGGTCATCATCATCCATATACTTGGCGCGCTGAAACATAAGTTTATCGACAAAGACACCACCATGCAGCGCATGACTTTGAAATAAGTGTCTGGTTGCCAGCTAGCTCCCATGAAAAGCCCGCAATTGCGGGCTTTTATAATCCAATTCAAAGAGTATTGTTATACGTCGAGGGTAGCCCGACACCTAGTTACTTTCTTTTAACTGCCTGAAAAGAAAGTAGCCCAAGAAAACGGCACCCCACATCTCGGCCTAACGGCTTCCTTGCGTTGCTCAACAAAATAAGCGGCTGCGCAACTCAACCTAGTGGCTTGCAAACGCCACAAGCCACTGCGGGATTCAGACAGGTGCTCGCCTTACTCTTATTTTGTCTACGCTACTCAGCGTGATGTAAGGGGTTAAACAACTATGAGCACCCACCAAAGAATACTCAGTTACCTTTTGTGCTCGTATGGTTTTCCATACCCCTCTGCTGCGCCGAGCAGCACAGTAAAATTGGGATTAAGGCGAGGACTTGTTTGAGCACCGCGACAGCCCACGATTTTTGTGGGTTGTTAGGGCGAGTTCCGCAGCCTCCCAATTTTATGAAGCAGCGCAGGAAACAAGCGGTAGTGGGGTGCTCTTTTGTTTGGTTACTTTCTTTTGAGCAAGCAAAAGTAAAGTAACTCGCCTAGAGGCGAAAAGTTCTTACTATCCATTTTTAACAAGCGTTTCTAATAAATGCATGGTAGCCTCACTTAACCTTCCATCTCGCGGAATTCCAGTTGCACCTTGGTGTGGTGCTCCAGATAGAAGCTCAACGAAATTAGCAACATCACTGATGATTCTTCTAACTTCATTCCAAGTAAGATTAACTTCTTCAAATATATCGTTTTCTGAAAGTTTTACATCAACATGAGCAATGCACTTATGGCGTACTTTTAAAAGGGGGTTAACCCTATCAAATAACGCACAATAGCTAGTTTCTAGTTCTTGAAATCGCTCAGAGTCTGTTTTATCTTTAATTAACTCTAAGTATTTTGACATTGAGGAAGAGTCAGAGCGTTTATCGAATAAATGGGCTAAGTAAATAAAGAATGCTGTGTAATGAGCATCTTGTGATGCACGGAAAAAATCGCTGTGATTATTTATGAGCTTTATGTATTTTGGCTTAGCCTCACTTACTAGCGCCCACCAGACATCATAATGACACTTCGCTCCTGTTGCTGACGTAACAATATCTTGTAGTACTTTAGACGGCTTCATTTTTATATCTCCAAAAGTTAATAAAACAGCTGGAGAATACTTCTAAAACTTGCATTTACAACTAAACTAATCTCTCAACCAACGTGCCACATCCATCGCATAATATGTCAACACCCCATCAGCTCCCGCGCGCTTAAACCCTAACATGGCTTCCAACACGCAAGCCTTTTCATCCAGCCAGCCATTCTGCGCGGCAGCCTTCAACATCGCATATTCACCACTCACTTGATAGGCATAAGTCGGCACGCCAAACTCTTGCTTCACGCGTCGCACAATATCTAAATACGGCATGCCTGGTTTCACCATCACCATGTCCGCGCCTTCTTCAATATCCAAAGCCACTTCTTTAATCGCTTCGTCCGAATTGGCAGGATCCATTTGGTAATTGTATTTGTTGCCTTTGCCTAAATTGGCAGAGGAGCCTACTGCATCTCTAAATGGGCCGTAGAAAGCAGACGCATATTTGGCAGAATAAGCGAGGATGCGCGTATAGATATAGCCAGCCTCTTCCAGTGCATCGCGAATCGCGCCAATACGTCCATCCATCATGTCCGACGGCGCGACCACATCTGCACCGGCTTCTGCATGGCACAGCGCTTGTTTCACCAGCACTTCTACCGTCTCGTCATTGAGCACGTAGCCTGTGTCATCAATTAAACCATCTTGGCCGTGTGTGGTATACGGGTCTAAGGCCACATCGGTAATGACCCCTAATTGTGGGAACGCTTTTTTTAGCGCGCTTACCGTTCTGGGCACCAAGCCGTTTGGGTTATACGCTTCCTTGGCATCTAAGCTTTTGTATTCTTGCGGCACTACCGGAAAAATGGCGAGTGCAGGAATGCCAAGCTCCACGCACTCTTTGGCGGTTTTAAGCAAAACATCAATACTTTGGCGTTGAACACCCGGCATGGAAGCGACTTCTTCAGTTCGCTGCTCACCTTCCAACACAAATACTGGATAAATCAAATCATTGGTAGTGAGTACATGCTCCCGCATTAAACGCCGAGAGAACTCATCTTTACGCATACGACGTGGACGAATAGCTAAGAATTGATTACTCATAGTCACCTCTTAAGCAAACACTTTAGATAACTCAAGACCAGGATCATCTTGACGCATAAATGCCTCACCTACCAAAAACGTATGCACATGATGTTTGCGCATCAGGGCCACATCATCGTTGGTAAATATACCTGACTCTGTCACCACAATCTTATCTTGTGGAATACGGCCAAGCAGACCAAGCGTGGTATCTAATGTCACCTCGAAAGTGCGTAAATTGCGATTATTAATGCCTAGTAATGGGGTGGTTAATTGCAATGCCAACTCCAATTCTTCGCCGTTATGCACTTCTACCAACACTGCCATGCCTAGTTGATGCGCCACGGTTTCTAGCGCTTGCATTTTAGGTAAGCTGAGTGCGGCGGCAATCAACAAGATACAATCTGCCCCCATCGCACGCGCTTCGTATACTTGGTAAGCATCGATCATAAAATCTTTACGCAACACGGGTAGCTCACATGCAGCACGTGCTTGTTTTAAATAGTCTGCCGAACCTTGAAAATATTGCTCGTCAGTGAGCACTGACAAACAGGCTGCACCACCTGATTCATAGCTTTTTGCAATTTCAGCAGGCTTAAAATCAGCACGAATCACACCCTTGGAAGGGCTGGCTTTTTTAATCTCTGCAATGACTGCGGATTTACCTACTGCAATTTTTTGGCGAATACTGCCGACAAAATCACGCGGTGACGCTTGTTCAGTTGCCAGTTGCTGAATAGCTTCCAAACTGATTTTGGCTTTGGCTGCTGCCACTTCAATGGCTTTGGTGGCTAAGATTTTATTTAATATATCGCTCATCACTTTTTCATCCAAAATTAAACTTTCTAAACGTGGTCACGAAAGTTTATTTTTTACTCGTAATTGTTTCCCAGATGTTTAATCCAACCACCCTGATGCTGCCCCTTTGGGTCACGATGCGTCCAGTGGATGATGCCACCCTTAGGATTAAAAACATACTCACCTTTAAACTCAATGTGATCACCCACTTTTAACGCATCAATTCTCGGTGATAAATCAATGTTGTGTGCAAATAACAAACTTTGCTTTTCGTTGATACGCACTAAAAATTTTTGGTGTCTTGAGCCTTTGTTATCGTCTGGCAATAGTTTGGTCACAACGCCCGCACCTTCTACCCATACATCACTTTGCTTGCGCTCGAAGGCTTCAACTATTGTCTGATTTACATCGAAATGATGTTGACCACTTAATGGCTTTAAATCAAGCGTTTGCGTGGTGTCTTTAACCGCTACTGCGGATTGCGGTTGGTTGAGACCTGCGTCATCTTGCGGTGCTTGCAGACACGCCGCCAAACAAATGGTCAATGCAATCAGCATCAAGCGCTTCATGCGGTCTGGCTCAGCACCTTAAGCTGTTGCAGTTTATTGAGCGCGGCACCAGAATCAATCGCGTGCGCAGCTTGTGCAATCCCTGTTTGTAAATCCCCTGCAAGACCAGACACATAAATAGCTGCGCCTGCATTCAACAGCACGATGTCTCGCGCAGGTCCTGTTTCGCCTGACAACAGTCCAATAATAATCTCGCTAGAATGTTGTGCGTTTTCAACACGAATACTATTGATATCATGCAATGGCATGCCGAATTGCGTCGGGTTGAGCGTGTACTCTTGTACTTGACCACCCTTCAGTTCAGCCACAAAAGTATCTGCTGAAAATGAGATTTCATCCATTTCATCGGCACTGTGTACCACCATCACGTGCTCGCTACCCAATTGTTGTAAGGTCTGCGCCAATAGAGGCACCAAATCACGGTGGAACACCCCCATTACTTGGCGCTTTGCCCCTGCTGGATTGGTCATTGGCCCCAGCAAATTAAACATGGTACGGATGCCCAGCTCGCGCCGTACTGGTGCCGCGTATTTCATCGCGCTATGGTGGTTGGGAGCAAACATAAAACCAATGCCAGCTTCATTTACGCAACGTGCCACTTGTTCTGGCGTTAAGCTGATATTCACGCCCAAAGCCTCCAGCACATCGGCAGAACCGCTTTTGGATGACGCTGCTCGTCCACCATGTTTAGCGATTCTGGCACCTGCACCCGCTGCCACAAAGGCAGACGCCGTGGACACATTAAATGCTTTGTTAGGCGCACCCCCTGTGCCACAAGTATCTATCAAATGGCTTGTATCGGTGACGGCTACTTTGCTGGAAAGCTCGCGCATTACTTGTGCGGCGGCGGCAATCTCAGTCACGGTTTCACCCTTCACGCGCAAGGCGCAAAGAAAGCCAGCGATTTGTATCGGCGTAAACTCGCCACCCATGATTTGCTGCATGATGACTAGCATTTCCTCATGCGTAAAATTGGCGTGATCTATCAGCCGCTGCAATGCAAGTTTAGATGTGATGCTCATTAATACGCTTTCAGAAAGTTATCTAATAACGCATGACCATGTTCCGTCAAAATGGATTCTGGGTGAAATTGCACCCCTTCTACCGGCAAGGTTTTATGACGTACGCCCATAATCTCATCGTCTTCCGTCCATGCCGTGATTTCTAAGCAATCTGGGATCGTCTCGCGCTCAATCACCAATGAATGGTAACGTGTGGCGGTATATGGGTTAGGCAAGTTACGGAACACGCCTACATTTTCATGGTGAATCAGCGAGGTTTTACCATGCATCAAGGTTTTGGCCTTAATAATCTTTCCACCAAACGCTTGGCCAATACTTTGATGGCCTAAACATACGCCCAGCAATGGAATCTTGCCCGCGAACTCATGAATGAGCGGTACTGAAATACCCGCTTCGTTTGGTGTGCAAGGGCCAGGTGAAATCACAATATGGCGGGGTTTTAGCTTAGCGACCGTGGCTAAATCAATTTCGTCGTTGCGGTATACCTGCACATCTTGACCAAGTTCACCAAAATATTGGACTAAGTTATAGGTAAACGAGTCGTAATTATCGATCATCAGTAACATTATTGTTCACCTTTGCTATCAAGCCCTGCTTGCACTAATTCAGCAGCACGAATCACTGCTTTCGCTTTATTTTGGGTTTCTTCCCATTCCGATTGCGGTACGGAATCTGCCACTATACCCGCCCCTGCTTGCACATATAGCATGTGGTCTTTAATCACCGCGGTACGAATGGCAATCGCTACATCCATATCGCCATTAAACCCTAAATAGCCTACCGCACCCGCGTAAATACCGCGCTTGCTGGGTTCCAGCTCATCAATGATTTCCATGGCGCGCACTTTGGGCGCACCAGACACTGTGCCTGCAGGGAAGGTAGCTTTTAGGACATCGATGGCATCTAAGCCAGGCTTGAGCTTACCTTCCACATTACTTACGATATGCATGACGTGAGAATAACGCTCAATCATCATATTGTCTGTGACTTTGACCGTACCAATTTGCGCCACTCGCCCCACATCATTGCGGCCTAAATCCATGAGTTGCACGTGTTCAGCTCGCTCTTTGGGATCAGCCAGCAACTCAGCCGCTAGCGCAATATCGGCTTCGCGGGTTTTACCCCTTGGACGTGTGCCCGCTATCGGACGTGAGGTCACGGTATCATCTTCCAAACGCACTAAAATTTCCGGTGAAGCGCCCACCACATGGTGATCGCCCATGTCGTAATAAAACATGTATGGAGATGGATTTAAACTGCGCAATGCACGGTAAAGTGAGAGCGGGGGTGCAGCAAACGGCTGCGACATACGCTGACTCAGCACCACTTGCATGATGTCACCTTCTAAAATATAAGCTTGCGCCTTTTTCACAGCAGCTTTAAATGCATCTTCGCCAAACTCAGACTTTGCCTCTGTTTTTGGCATAGGCAGCGATTCTGGAATCGCTACTGTTTTGCGTAACATACCTAACAGGGATTGAATGCGTGCAAGCGCTTGGGTGTAGGCGTCGGTCTGGTCAGGATTGGCATACACAATAAAATATAACTTGCCACTTAAGTTATCGATGACCGCTATTTCCTCTGACACCATCAATAACACATCTGGAACGCCCAATACATCAGGCTTGTTGGTATGCGCCAAGCGCTTTTCAATATAGCGGATGGTCTCATAGCCAAAATAACCGGCCAAGCCGCCTGTAAATCGTGGCAAACCCTCATAAGGCGGCGTTTTAAAGCGCGCTTGGTAGGTTTTCACGAAATCAAGGGGATTGATGTCATCGTGCGTTTCAATGGCAACGTCATTCTGCAACACTTGCAATTGTTGGCCACGTGCCACTATGCGCGTTTTGGCTGGCAAGCCAATAATAGAATAGCGCCCAAAGCGCTCGCCGCCTTGCACGCTTTCTAACAGGTAGGAAAAAGGCTGATTGGCTAGCTTAAGATACAAGGACAACGGCGTATCTAAGTCGGCAAAGGTTTCCAGCACCAGCGGGATGCGGTTAAACCCTTGTGCCGCCAAGGCATTGAATTCGAACTGGGAAATCGTGGTTAACATGGTTCTACACTTTCTACATAATTTTCAATTTGGTCGCCCATCACAATCACATGCGATGGAAAAGTCTGCTAATGAGACATGAACAAGTCGTGTCTTAGCTTCGCCAAGAACTGCGCCAGCTTATGAGCGGCTGGAATGAAAAATTACGCTGTTGAGAACACATATCAATACACTTTAAGTGAGTTAAGTTATTAAAAAAATTTCAAATCAATTTCAAATCAGTAGTGATGGCAATTCGGTTAAGTCTCGAATCATCGCATCTACTTGGCTTTCGTCTATGGGTTTACCTTGGTTATATCCATACGGCACTGTGACGATAAAACAGCCTGCGGCTTGCGCTGCAGCAATGTCCGTGGCGGAATCACCCACCAACATCGCTTCCATCTCCATCACATCGAATTCTGCACAAATGTGATGCAATTGTATAGGGTCTGGCTTTTTACCTGACAGCGTATCCCCTGATACCACAATCTCAAAAAACGGTGACAAGCCACTGGCCTCTAACAAAGGACGCGTAAACTTTTCAGGTTTATTGGTCACGCAAGCCAGTTTTAAATCACGTTGTTTAAGCGCATCCAAGCCATCTTGCACACCATCAAACGGTAAACTTTCGGTCACATTATTCGCATAATGCGCAAAAAAAACAGGTTGCGCTTTTGCCATCACTGATGGGTCAGGAGTGTCGTTTAACGCACCGGCCAAACAGCGCTGAATCAACATCTGCGCGCCTTCGCCAATATAACTTTTTATTTGCGCATAAGGCAATGTTGGTAAGCTTAATTCCACCAACATTGCATTTGCCGCCTCGGCAATTTGTGGTGCCGTATTCAGCAAAGTGCCATCTAAATCAAACATCAATGCGCTGACTTTAAATTGCGACATTGAATGGTTCCCTGCTACGGCAACACCCACAAACTACACGTGCTCAAACTACACCGTGGCTAATGAGGCACGGATTTGACCTACTACCGTATCGTAGCGGTTAGGGTCAGTATCTTTAGGCGAACCAAAAATTGCGCTGCCGGCCACAAAGGTATCTGCACCTGCTTTGGCAATCTCAGCAATATTGGCTGCATTCACGCCACCGTCTACTTCCAACCAAATTTGACGGCCTGTTTTTTCGTAGTAGGCATCAATGCGTGCACGTGCTAATTTTAATTTTTCCAGAGTTTCTGGGATGAATTTTTGACCACCAAAACCAGGGTTCACAGACATCAATAAAATCATGTCCACTTTATCCATCACGTGGTCAAGGTAGCTTAATGAAGTGGCTGGGTTAAATACCAAACCTGATTTACAGCCTAAATCGCGTACCATGGCCAGGCTACGGTCAATATGCTCAGAGGCTTCTGGGTGAAAGGTAATGATGTTGGCACCGGCTTTAGCAAAGTCAGGAATAATACGGTCAACTGGCTTCACCATTAGATGCACGTCAATCAGTGCGCCTACATTTTTAGAAATTTCACGAATCGATTCGCATACCAATGGGCCAATGGTTAAGTTAGGCACGTAATGATTGTCCATCACATCAAAGTGCACGATGTCTGTGCCTGATTTAATCACATCTTCAATTTCTTGGCCTAATTTGGCAAAGTTGGCTGAAAGGATACTCGGTGCAATTCTAAAGGTTTTGTCCATGCTAATAATTCCGTCAATGTAATTAAGGGTAATGTGCGATTTACAAACTAAAATGACCTTACAGGCAAATATGCGGTCTACAACTGTAAATCATCACATAAGCTTGATTTATAAATCAAATAATCTGTTATTTTAACGCTATTTCTTGCCTAAGATAAGCCAATCCTTCAAAATTACGCATGCTTATTTCACCAATACCCACTTCTCGCGACAATGACAGCTGTCATTGGTCTTTATTAAGATGGCATTTCCTATTTCAATCAATGCCTTGGTAAAATAGCCACATGCAGCTTTATACCATTGGTGTGAACCACACCACCGCTCCCATCGCCATTCGCGAACATGTTGCCTTTAATGGTGAAATATTACGCCATGCCTTGAGTGACCTGACCGCGCAAAATGCGGCAGAAGCGGCCATCTTATCGACCTGCAATCGTACAGAAATCTACGTGCAATCTGAGCGCCCCGAACCAGTGATTGATTGGCTAGCCAACTACCATAAACTCGCGCTGGATAAAGTCCAACCCTACACCTACACGTTTTCCAATCAAGAAGCCGTCAAGCATGCATTCCGCGTGGCTTCTGGCTTAGACAGCATGGTGTTGGGTGAGCCACAAATTTTGGGACAATTCAAGCAATCCGTGAAAGTAGCGCATGAAGCGGGCACCTTGGGCACCATGTTGCACAAGTTGTTTCAACGTACGTTTGAAGTTGCGAAAGAAGTGCGTACCAATACCGATATCGGTGGCAGCTCTATATCGATGGCAGCAGCGGCCATTAAGCTGGCACAACGTATTTTTGGGGACATACGCGAACAAAAAGTATTGTTGATTGGCGCAGGCGAAATGATTGAGCTATGTGCCGACCATTTTGCGGCACAGCGCCCTAAATCGATGACCGTTGCTAATCGCACCATTGAGCGTGGTGCGCAGCTGGCAGAAAAGCTATCTGGGCAAGGCTTGAATGCGCAAGCGATTCTGCTAAATGATTTACCTGACTGCTTTGCAGAGTTTGATATTGTCATCACCAGCACCGCCAGCCAATTACCGATTGTGGGATTAGGCATGGTGGAACGCGCCATTAAAACGCGTCGTCATCGCCCAATTTTTATGGTGGATTTAGCCGTACCACGTGACATTGAGCCGGAAGTAGCTGAGATGGACGATGTGTTTTTATACACCGTGGATGATTTGGCACAAGTGGTAGCCGATGGCATGGGCAATCGCCAAGAAGCGGCAGTCAATGCAGAAATGATCGTGGCTGCACGTGTTGAGCATTTTATGCACTGGCTGAAGAAACGTGAATCGGTGCCCACCATCAAAGCGCTGCGTGATCAAGTGGATGCAATGCGCCAAGCCGAATTAGAAAAAGCACTGAAAATGATTCAAAAAGGCGAAAGCCCAGAAAAAGTATTAGAAACCTTGAGCAACGCGCTCACCAACAAGTTTTTGCACGCGCCAAGCCATGCACTCAATCAGTCTCACGGGCAAGAACACTCCCACTTAGAATCCGTCTTAAGACAGCTCTACAATATCAAATCTTAAAAGAAGTCAGCATGAAACCCTCTATATTACAAAAGCTTGCCAGTTTGAGTGAGCGCCTAGATGAAGTAAACCGCTTGATGTCATCCGAAGACATCACCAGCAACATGGACAACTACCGCAAAATTTCTCGTGAACACGCAGAAATCACACCTATCGTTGAGCAATACCATCTTTACGTACAAACAGAAGCCGACATTAAAGAAGCACATGCCATGTTGAGCGACCCAGACATGAAAGAGTTTGCGCAAGAAGAAATTGAGAGTGGGAAAAAAAGGCTAGAAGAAATTGCGCTTGAACTGCAAAAACTGTTGCTACCTAAAGACCCCAATGACGAAAAAAATATCATTCTGGAAATTCGGGCGGGTACTGGCGGGGATGAATCTGGCTTATTTGCAGGCGATTTATTCCGGATGTACAGCCGTTACGCAGAACGCCAACGCTGGAAGGTAGAAGTATTAACGGCTAACGAAGGCGAAGTGGGTGGCTACAAAGAGATTATTGCCAAAATTGAAGGGCAAGGCGCGTATTCTAAAATGAAATTTGAATCTGGCGGGCATCGTGTGCAACGCGTACCAGATACTGAAACGCAAGGCCGCATTCACACCTCTGCTTGTACAGTCGCTATCCTGCCAGAAGCCGATGAAGTGAGCGATGTGGTGATTAATCCTGCCGATATTCGCTTGGATACCTTTAGAGCGAGTGGTGCAGGCGGTCAACATATTAATAAAACCGATTCTGCCGTACGTATTACGCACTTCCCTACTGGCATTGTGGTGGAATGCCAAGACGGCCGTAGCCAACATGCCAACAAGGCACAAGCCATGATGGTGCTGGCAGCGCGCATCAAAGCCAAACAAGTGGATGAACAAAACAGCAAAATTGCCAGTGAGCGTCGCAACTTGATTGGCTCTGGCGATCGTTCAGAGCGTATTCGCACTTATAACTACCCGCAAGGCCGTATTACCGACCACCGTATTAATCTCACCTTGTACAAGATTGATGCGATTACCGAAGGTGATATGGACGAGTTGATTAATGCCCTAGCCACAGAGCATCAGGCTGATTTGCTGGCGACGTTAGGTGAAGATAACTAATTTAAATGATTTCCATCAGTGATGAAGGTGAATTTTTAAGGCTATTTAAAGCACTAGCCAGCGACATTATTAATGCGCATATTCACTACAAAATGTATAGAGACCTACTAAATGCAGGTAATGAATTTCCTGATGTAATTGCGGAAACGAATACATTTTGGTCTCTAACAATTGATTCACATTTCACTACCAGTCGTCACTTTTTGGTTAGAGCTTATGACCAAAACAAGGATGCACTGAGCCTGTTTAGCTTTCTCAAAACCATAGAGAAAAATCTACCACTTTTTGACAAAACGAGCTTTATAGCTAGAAACCAAGAAAATCCTTATCTCGAAGATTTAGCTAAAGAAGATCGTATTCCAAACTTGAAAGAGTTAAGCGAAGATGCTTTGCTGTGCTCTGACACAGATCATTTAGTAAAGGCTTTGACAATACACCGTGGAAATCTCATCGCACATAGAAATGCGAAAAATACTGCCAAAGGTAAGGTTCTCGGGGAGATATACCCCTTAACATTTGGCGACTTTGAGGAGCTTTTGAAAAGAGCTATTCTTATACTTAACAAGTACAGTAGTTTGTTTGATGCCAGCACATACTCTTCTAAAATTATGGGCAGTGACGATTTTCTGTACATATTCAAGTGTGTCAGTGACAGACTTAAGAGCTTAAATAAACTATACGATGATCAACTTGCTACATTCAATCAGTTAAACAGCACGGAATAATAACTTGCCTAAATGCAGATGTCGGTCGTAGACCATGGTTTATTGCCCTTTGCTGTGCCTGAGGCTCGAGCGGCAGAAGCAAGGTGACGAGGACTGTCTGAGCGCTGAAAGCGTGAGTTCCGCAGTCACCACGCAGATGCGGCGCTAAGACCGAAGGGTGAAGCGGCAGTGGGGTGTCGTGTTCTTTGGTTACTTTCTTATGGACAAGCATAAGAAAGTAACTTGTCGCCGGGCAACCCCGGCCTAGTGATTCAACGAAATACAAAATGGATTCCAGCTTTAGAGGGAAAGACGCGCATAACAGATGAATATCAGAAACACTCTTGCCGTTGCAGCCTCTATGCTTAGCTCAGACGAAGCAACACTCGACACGCGGCTACTTCTCCAGCACTTATTAAACGTTAATCATGCGTGGCTAATCGCCCACGCCGATGACACACTCACTCCAGAGCAATACGCTTCCTTTGACGCATTATTGCAGCGCCGCATCAATGGAGAACCCATTGCCCATATTTTGAGCTCACGTGAGTTTTTTGGCCTGCCTTTAAAAGTCACGCCTGATACATTAATTCCTAGACCTGATACTGAAGCGCTAGTGGAGCAAGCACTAGCCATCATCCCGCAACAATCGTCTTATCAAGTGCTGGATTTAGGCACAGGCACAGGGGCAATTGCCTTAGCCATCGCCAAAAATCGTCCGCTGGCGGATGTTACTGCTGTCGATTTTTCTGAAAGCGCATTAGCTGTCGCACGCGAAAATGCAGAACACTTGGCCATTACCAATGTGACTTTTTTACATAGCCATTGGTTTAGCGCGCTTAACAATCAACGTTTTGACGTGATCGTGAGCAATCCGCCTTATATTGCTGAGAATGACCCGCACTTGTCGCAAGGGGATGTTCGTTTTGAACCTAAGTCAGCGCTTACTTCTGGCGTAGATGGCTTGGATGATATTCGTAAAATCATCAAACAAGCGCCTCAATATTTAAACCCCAATGGCTGGTTATTATTAGAACATGGCTATGATCAAGCCCAAGCCGTGGCTGCATTATTATCACAAGCCCATTTTAAAGAGATTGGTCACGGCTTGGATTTAGCAGGCATTCAGCGCGTGACGTTTGGCAAGGTTTAGCCTATGATTGGTATCTAATACACCATTGCATTGATGGAGAATCTTATGACCGATTTCTCAGCGATCAAAGGCATTATGTTTGATTTAGATGGCGTGCTTTATGTAGGCAACACGCCTGTAGATGGCGCTATTCAAGCCGTACAGCAATTGCGCAAGGCGGGATACATTTGCCGCTTCGTGACTAACACCAGTACCCTGTCACTTTTTTCTCTACAACAAAAGCTACTGGGTTTAGGCTTTGCAGTCACACAATCCGAAATCTTTAGTGCGCCACAAGCTGCCTTGCATTTGCTGAAGCAGGAAGGCGCACCGATATGCCGCCTGCTATTGGCTGAAGATGTGAAGAAGGACTTTAACCAATTTACCCAATCCGATACGGAGGCACAATTTATTGTGATTGGCGATATTGGCAATGCGTGGACTTACACGATGCTGAATGAAGTGTTCCAGTGTGTGATGCGCGGCGCCCGCATTATTGCCATCCATAAAAACCGTTTTTGGCAAACTGAGCACGGGTTGCAAATGGACATTGGCGCATTTATAGATGGTTTGGAGTATGCCACCAATACCAAAGCGACCATTATTGGCAAACCCTCAGTTGACTTTTTTTCTGCCGTACTGGCAGATATGCAATTGACAGCAGAGCAGGTGTTGATGATAGGCGATGATATTGATGCCGATGTCGGTGGTGCGCAAGCAGCAGGCATTGCAGGTGCTTTGGTGCGCACGGGCAAATATCGGCAAGCGTACGTGGATGCCTCTGCGGTGCATCCTTATGTGACCTTAGACAGCGTCGCTGCACTTCCCACATTGTTGAAGCAAGCCTGAAACTCTTAAACCGCCTCGTCTAGATAAGCTTGCTTTAACTTCACATACATGGCAGCCGATTGTTTGAGGTGTATGATTTCTTCTGATGTAAGTGCTCGCACCTGCTTTGCAGGCCGCCCCACATAAAGATAACCACTTTCTAGCACTTTACCCTCTGGCACCAAACTGCCTGCAGCAAGTAACACGTGTCGTTGTACCACGGCTTTGTCCATCACAATACTACCCATGCCGATGAGTGATTCATCTTCTATTGTGCACCCATGCAAAATGACCATATGACCAATGGTGACACGATTGCCGATGACGAGCGGCGCTCCTTGTGGATCTTCTGGTGAACGATGATTGACATGCAAACTGCTGAGTTCTTGGATATTGGTCTCCGCACCAATCTGAATAAAGTTAACGTCTCCCCTAATCGCCACACTTGGCCAAATAGAGCTGTCATCACCAATCTGCACTTGTCCGATAATGGTGGCCGAAGAGTGCACATACACCCTCTGCGCAACTTGCGGCGTATGGGATTGAAATGTCTGTATATTCTGCATGGCACCCTTTCGCATGAGAGATGAATTTTTAAAGTATCACATAGTATAATCACGAAATGTCTGAAAATAACTCTGTCGGCCTTGTTGCCCCGCTATCCGCCCATTTTGATGTCCCTCTGACGTTAAAAAGTGGGGAAGTTTTACCGCAATTCCATCTGACTTATGAGACGTATGGCGAACTGAATGCGGATAAATCTAACGCAGTGTTGGTATGTCATGCGCTCTCTGGCAATCATCACGTAGCTGGTAAATATAAAGAGACGGATAAATCCGCAGGTTGGTGGGACAATTTAGTCGGCCCAGGTAGACCACTCGATACTAATAAATTTTTTGTGATCGGCGTGAATAATCTGGGAGGCTGTCATGGTAGTAGCGGTCCATCGAATACCAATCCAGCCACAGATCGCCCTTATAGCGCAACATTCCCAGTAGTCACGGTGGAAGACTGGGTGAACTCCCAAGCACGTTTGATGGATTACTTAGGGATTGAACAACTTGCAGCCGTCATCGGCGGTAGCTTGGGTGGTATGCAAGCGTTGCAATGGAGTATTGCGTTTCCTGATCGCATCCGACACGCACTGGTAATTGCGTCTGCCCCCAATTTAACCGCGCAGAATATGGCATTTAACGAAGTGGCACGCCAAGCCATTATTACTGACCCCGAGTTTCATGGCGGTGATTATTACAACCATGGCGTAGTGCCACGTCGCGGCTTGCGTATTGCACGTATGCTAGGCCATATCACTTACCTGTCGGACGATGTAATGGGTGCAAAATTTGGCCGCAAACTGCGTGATGGCACCATCAAATATAGCTTTGATGTGGAATTTGAAATGGAATCTTACTTGCGTTACCAGGGCGATAAATTCGCTGGTGAGTTTGATGCCAATACCTATTTACGCATGACACGCGCCTTGGATTACTTTGATCCCGCTTTGCCGCATGGTGGTAACTTGTCTGCGGCACTTGCTAATGTGAAATCCAAATTTTTGGTGGTTTCGTTCACCAGCGATTGGCGTTTTTCTCCCGCACGCTCTAAAGAAATTGTTAAAGCATTGCTCGACAATGAAATTTCCGTGCGTTACGCTGAAGTAACTGCTGCGCATGGTCACGATGCGTTCCTAATGCCAGACCCACATTACCATGCCATTATGCGTAGTTATTTGGCAAAAATTAAAGTATGAGTCTTATGAATCATCCCACAACCACCATGAAAGACAACACAACAATCCGCCCAGACTTTGCCTTAATCAGCCAGTGGGTGAAGCCGCAGGCAAAAGTGCTGGACTTAGGCTGCGGCGACGGTGAACTGCTTACCCATTTACATCGCCAGCATGATATACGTGGCTATGGTGTTGAAAAGGACGACAAGAATTGGCTCACTGCCATGGAAAACGGTGTAGATGTATTGCAAATGGATTTGGAATCGGGTCTATCAGGCTTTGAGGACCAATCGTTTGACACGGTGATTCTCTCGCAAACATTACAAGCCATGCATAACACAGAAGGCATTGTCAAAGAAATGTTGCGTGTCGGACGCGAAGCCATTGTGACATTCCCCAATTTTGGCTATTGGCGTAACCGCACGCAAATTTTGTTTGGGCAAATGCCTGTGTCTAAAACCTTGCCTTACGAATGGTACAACACACCGAACGTTCACCTTTGTACCATTCACGACTTTGATGCGTTTTGCCAAAACCACGACATTGAGATCATCGAACGCAAAGTGATTACCGAAGGCAATATGGTGAACTTCATGCCTAACTTACTAGGCAATTTGGCGATGTATCGTCTTCACAAAAAGCAAATTTAAGCCAAACCTAGTAGTCTGAGTTTTCTATACAACGTATTACGGCTAATGCCCAGTTGACGCGCCAGTGCCGATATATTGCCTGCATGCTGTTGCATGCCATTTTTAATTGCATCATCAGCTACTTGTTTTAAGGCTTGCTGTGGCAGTGTCACCTGCTTAGTCATACGAGGTGATGCAACATCTGTTACACCCTGTTTCTCTTGAGGCAGTTCTGTCTGAAACTCTTCGATAAAATCCGCCGTGAAGTGCAAAGGCGTTATGGCTGTGCCATCTGCTAGCGCTAGTGCTGTACGTATCACATTATGCAGTTGCCTAATGTTACCAGGCCAAGGGTGTTGCTCCAATATCGCTTTCGCCTGTGGCGAAATGTCTGCATCACTCACTTGCTCGATCTGTAAAATAAGGGATATCAACTGTTGCAAATCTTTACGTTCACGCAACGCAGGTAAATTGACATTGAGCCCATTGAGTCGGTAATACAAGTCGCTTCTAAATTCACCAAGGGCTACTTTTTGCTTTAGCTTTTGGTTGGTCGCACTAATCAACGTAAAGTTAACGGGAATAGACTTGGTACTACCTAAAGGCGTCACCACACGCTCTTGTAGCACCCTCAACAAGCGCGCCTGCAAAGGCAATGGCATGTCGCCAATTTCATCCAAAAACAATGTGCCTCCATCAGCCTGCTCTATCTTGCCCGGACTACCTTTGCGTTTAGCGCCGGTAAATGCGCCTTCCTCATATCCAAACAGTTCAGCTTCAATCAGCCCCTCAGGCAATGAGGCACAATTAACAGCGATCCATGGCTTATTGTGGCGCAAACTTGCGTCATGAATCGCCCGTGCAAACAGCTCTTTGCCTGTACCAGTTTCACCTTGTATCAATATTGGGATGTCACGATTAATGACACGCTTGACTTGCTGAATAGCCAGTGCCATGTTTGGATCACCACTATTGAGCATATCCAAACTGGCCGCACTACTGCGCTTAATGGGGTTAGAAGGGGTAAGAGCGGGCGTGATTGCGCTATTCACCTCTAATTTGGCATATATCCGCGCGCCCGAATGCAATCGGATGGGGAAAGCTAAAGAGTGGTTATTAGACACTTGATTAAGCAGAGTGGAGGTCGTCATATCAAACAAATGCTCAAATCGCATATCAAGCAATGATAAATTGCGTGATTGTAAATTCAATCCAAACTGAAATTGCCCGCTACGGTTCATGGCCAATAACTGTCCATCCGATGAGAACATGGCAATGCCTTCCCAAAGCGTACCAATAAACTCAGGCCTGGCATGGAAGTGAACGGTTATTTCAGCGTAATGGCTTGCTCTAAATAAACGATTTTCAATCATTTGTGCTGCCATTTTTACTAATGCGAGGGTGTGTTGTTGTGGCGCACTCAAATCATTTGAGACATCCAAGGTCGCCAGCAAATCACTATGCGCGCCAAAAATGGGGACCGCTGAACAACTTAAGGCGTGGTGATGTGTCATGAAATGTTCGACACCTTGTACCGATATTGCAGACTGTTCAATCAGTGCGGTACCAATGGCATTTGTACCGCGATGCGCTTCACTCCAAGAAACGCCTGGCAATAAGTCTGAACGCTGCGCTGAGTCATTGACGATAACATCACCCATGCTACGTAATATCACCCCCTCAGCATCCGTCAACACCACTTGACTTCTTGTGTGTGCAATTTGCTCACTCAATGTCATCATCTCTGGCTCAGCATGTGTGAGCAACAAATGATTTTTAGCTTTGCGTTGCTCTAACTCTTGCGCACTGATCATCATGAGTTCTTGCGGTGTTTCAACATCCATACCGTTACTTATGCATCGACGCCATGAACGCTCAATCGCTTCAGCAATAGCCCCTTCTTGTACCCTACCAAGTGTCAAGAACTCTTGCCTGGCTAAGGCAGCTGTTTGCGCTTTGGCGCTAGATAAATTTTTCATTTTCAAACCAATTCTGAAAGTGTAACCACACTGAACATACGATCAATTTTGACACACTATTGTCCACAATGACGATTGTAACAACCATGTTACAAAAAATTTTATACGCATGTAACTATCTGTTTTTATTGTACTTATTAAAATAAATCCATCGACAGCTCCGATTGGCATGCGACTTGCGATATGGAGTGAGTGGGCATACTTACTTTGCTTGCTGATTATAAATTACAACGCTTTAATTCATTAGATTGATACTTTGGAGGTATACATGCACCAAACGCTTAAGCGCGCGATAGGCGCCGCTATTTTCGGCTTGATGAGTACATCATTAATGGCGAATCCTGAACTAGACAAGCTCATGAAAGACGAGAACCAATGGGCGCAAGCACGTAAAGATTACGCTAATACTGGCTACAGCCGCTTATCTCAAATCAACAAATCCAACGTAGGCAAATTGAAATATGCATGGTCATTCTCAACAGGTGTTAACCGTGGTCATGAGGGTGCGCCGTTGGTCATCAACGACATTATGTATATCCATACTGCATTCCCTAACAATGTATATGCATTGGATTTAAACAATAATCAAAAAATACTTTGGTCTTATTTCCCAAAACAAAGCCCTGACGTACAAGCTGTACTTTGCTGTGACAATGTCAACAAAGGCTTGGGTTATGGTGATGGCAAAATATTCTTACAGCAAAACAATGGTGTCTTGGTGGCTTTAGATGCTAAAACAGGGCAAAAAATTTGGGATGTGACTGTGAATGACCCAAAAACAGGTGCAGCCAATACGAATGTACCCCATGTATTTAAAGATAAGGTCATTACTGGCTGCTCTGGCGGTGAGTTTGGGGTGCGTTGTCATATTTCAGCTTACAACATTAAAGATGGCTCACTGTTCTGGCGTGCATACAGCACGGGGCCTGATGCTGAGGTATTAATTGGTAAAGACTTTAACCAAGCCAATCCTCACTACAGCGCTTTGTCTGTTTACGAAGATGTAAACGGTGGCAACGTACAAGGGGGTTCATTTAGAAATATCCCTCACGACAAGTTGCAATTTCCAGAAAAAGAGTTGGGTGTTAGAACATGGCTAAAACCGCAAGCGCGTAAAGATGGATGGCAAAATGGCGGCGGCCCGACTTGGGGTTGGTACTCATATGATCCAAAATTAAACTTAATGTACTATGGCACTGGTAATCCAGGCACCTGGAATCCTGATGTTCGCCCTGGGGATAACAAATGGTCCATGACAATTTTTGCACGTGATCTAGATTCTGGTGAGGCAAAATGGGGCTACCAGATGACACCGCATGATGAGTGGGATTACGATGGGATGAATGAAATTATCTTGTGGGAAGCCAATGGTAAACAACTGGCTTCGCACTTTGATCGCAATGGATTTGGTTATACCTTTGACCGTACCAATGGCACATTATTGGTAGCTGAAAAAATGCATCCGTTTGTGAACTGGGCAACCAAAGTGGATTTAAAAACTGGCGTTCCTGTGAAAGATCCCAAGTACTCCACGCATCAGGACTACAACGCCAAAGGTATTTGCCCCTCTGCACTGGGAGTCAAGGATGAGCAGCCCGCTGCATTTTCACCCAAAAATAAAATGTTCTATGTGCCGCTAAACCACGTATGCATGACCTATGAACCTGTTGAGTCCAAATACGTAGCTGGTCAACCATGGGTAGGCGCAACCTTGACTATGTTTGCGGGTCCTGATGGCGTGATGGGTGGCTTTATGGCTTGGGACGGTTTAAAAGGTAAGGCGAAGTGGTACAACAAAGAGAAGTTTTCAGCATGGGGCGGCGCGTTAGTCACATCAACAGATTTGGTGTTTTACGGCACATTAGATCGTTGGGTAAAGGCGTTAGACGCGCAAACGGGTAAACAACTGTGGAAATTCCAAGTAGGCTCTGGTGTGGTCGGCAATTTCATCACTTACGGACACAAAGGTAAGCAATACGTAGGCGTACTTTCTGGTGTAGGCGGTTGGGCAGGTGTAGCGATGAATATGGGCTTAACCAACGAAACAGACGGCCTTGGCGCAGCAGGTGGTTATAAAGAGTTGGTGAAATACAATGCAGCACCCGGTGGTGGTGCAATGAACGTGTTCAGTCTTTAATCTAGGGGAATAAATATGCATCTGTTATTGAATCGACTCATCTTAGGCGCTTGTTTTGCGCTTGGATGTAACCTTGCCTATGCCGCTGTCAATCCAGCAGAGGTACTGGCTCAGAAAAGTGGTTGCTTAGCCTGCCATGGTATCAGCCAAAAAATTCTTGGCCCTTCTTATAAAGACGTCGCCGCTAAATACAAAGGCGATAAAAGCGCTGAGTCTAAGCTCATCACAAAAGTGAAAGCTGGCGGTAGTGGAGCGTGGGGCAACATGCCCATGCCAGCGAATAGCCCGCAAGTAAAAGATGATGATATTAAGACGATCGTACAATGGATTTTATCTCTATAGATTTAACAATCATCAGTATTGATATAGTACGGTTTTAAACTTCTCTAGGATTGATCTCCGAGCTTGAGCCAAACTTTAAACGGTTTGGCTCTTTTTTCATTCCTTTTCATTGTTGATGGACATCTTATCAATCACTAATCGTTGTGGAGAGAATTTAAAATAGTTACCTTTGCATCTCATTAGTAAGCTATCTATATGGTAATGTACTCCCTCAAAACTAAGAATCTATGAGTGTCTTGAGTGGGAAAATTTAAAGAAATATTATTTAACAGACGCATGCTGATTTGCGTATTCACGGGCTTTAGCTCAGGTCTCCCTCTCTATATCTTAATTAGCCTTTTACCAGCATGGTTACGCTCAGAAGGCGTTGACCTAAAAGCCATTGGTTTATTTTCGTTAATTAGCCTACCTTTTACTTGGAAATTTATTTGGGCACCATTATTTGACCGCTTCTCACCGCCTTTGGGACGTAGACGTGGTTGGTTGTTGATCACCCAATTAGCGTTACTCTTCAGCATTCCAGCATTTGGATATCTACATGCGCAACTAGACATTTGGACGGTGGCTTATTTAGCGGCCGTAGTGGCTTTTTTTAGTGCCAGCCAAGACATCGTACTCGACGCTTATCGCCGTGAAATACTGCCTGATATCGAGTTAGGCTTAGGCAATGTCATTCACGTGAATGCCTACAAAATTGCAGGCTTGGTCCCAGGTTCGATTTCATTGATATTGGCGGACCACTTGCCTTGGCATAGCGTATTTTTAATCACTGCTTTATTTATGTTGCCTGGCCTCATCATGACCATCGTGGTGAAAGAACCACCACTGAAATATGGCACGCCAAAAACTTTGAGACAAGCGGTTGTGGAGCCGTTCCATGAATTTATCGCACGCAATGGTGTGCGTGCTGCGCTCACAATACTGGCTTTTATTTTTCTGTATAAATTAGGCGATAGTATGGCGACAGCACTGGCTACGCCGTTTTATTTAGACATGGGATTCAGTAAAACAGAAATTGGTCTAGTCGCCAAAAATGCTGGCCTTTGGTCAAGTGTGGCGGGTGGTATTTTAGGCGGCATTTGGATGATACAACTCGGCATTAACCGCTCATTATGGTTGTTTGGTATCGTGCAAATGGTGGCTATTTTGGGGTTTGCTTGGCTGGCAGTGGTTGGGCACGATGTGGTCGTGCTGGCTTTGGTCATAGGTTTTGAAGCGTTTGGCGTAGGCCTTGGTACAGCCGCTTTTGTTGCCTATATCGCGCTCACTACCAATCCTTTGTATACGGCGACGCAGTTTGCGTTATTCACTAGCTTAGCCGCGGTGCCCAGAACAGTGGCCAATGCTGGTACTGGCTTTATGGTGGAACACTTAGGCTGGTTTAATTTTTACATCGCCTGTTTTTTACTTGCCATCCCTGGCATGCTGCTGCTGTACAAAATCGCCCCTTGGAACAGCTTAAAGGAAAACGAAGCACCATTGTAAGTTTAAGTCACGGCCTCCGACTAATGATTACTTTAGTCAGGAGAAACAGCATGCGCCTTATTCATGTGTACAGCGTTGCACTTCCTTTATTACTCTCCAACATTGGTCAAACCTACGCCGCAGAGTGCACAGCCAAAAGTGGCACACACATCGTTCCTTTACTAGAGCTTTACACTTCTGAAGGCTGTAGTAGTTGCCCACCTGCAGATAAGTGGTTGAGCGCATTGAACACAGAGTCCATCAAAGTCATACCTCTGGCATTTCATGTCGACTACTGGAACTACATAGGCTGGCAGGATAGATTTTCCAAAGCAGATTACAGCAATCGCCAGCGCAAATTGGCAGGTTTTAACGCTGCAGGATTTGTGTATACGCCTCAGTTTGTGCTGAATGGTAAAGACTTTAAAGGTTGGGATAACAGCCGATTACGCCAAGCGGTAGAAAAATCCAAACAGCAGTTGGCTCGCGCACAGCTTCAATTAGATTTTGTTCCACTCAGCAATGGTGATATTTCATTGCATGCTATTGCCAGTGCACAAGAGAATGACGTTGCCAAACAATCCGATATTTTTATAGCCCTGTATGAAAACACACTGGTGAGCAAGATCAACGCAGGTGAAAATAATGGCAAAGAATTAAAGCATGACTATGTGGTACGAGATTTTTTTGGCGCTTACCAAATGAATAAACAACTAGAATTCAACAAGCAATTTACTTTGAACAAGGCTTGGCAACAACGCGATGGTGGGGCTGTGATATTTGTGCAAAACAGCCAAACAGGTGAAATATTCCAAAGTCTGGCGTTGAAATTTTGTAGTCCCTAAATGGGCGCTGCTGCTAAATCCATGGTCTGCTCATGCATAGCACTCTCTAGATTCACTGCGCTTAATTGTAAATCGTTTAGCCAAGCGGTATCTGAAGCATCATCCACTGGGATGTCTTCCAGCACCATCTGTATATCGTAAGCTTGGTAGAGCATGAGATTTAAAGCGATATTATCGGATTGTGCCAATTGGTTAGGCTTCGCTTTTTTGATCGCCACTTCTGACCCGACAAAACTAGTGACTGAAGAGGCTGCGCTAGTAATTAAAGACGTGGCAGTAGACGCTTGTGCCGCAGTAGATGAGGCGCTGACAATAGCTAACGCAGGGAAAATGATGCTGGCGATTGCAGAAATCATCAGTTTGGTGGTGATGTTCTGCGTATGGTGCTGACCAATCACATGCCCCATTTCACGCGCCAACACGTAACTTAACGCTTCATCTCCAAGGGCTAATTGTTGCAAGCCCCTAAACACAATAATACGTCCATTGGCAGTAGACGCAGTCGCGGCATTCACTTTGTCTACAATATCAAAATGAAAGCTAGGCGTTCTCTTTTGTAATTCTGGATAAACAGCATAAGCCGCAGTGACCAACTTAGCCCCTAACGTGTGTACCCGTTCGTCAAATGCTTTGCGCTCAAGACATTCTTGGTCCACACAGGCCGTTGCATTTTGCTTGGTGGCTAAACTCATTTGCATATCAATATCTGAGTAGAACGCACTGATATTGCGTGTAAGTGAATCGCCTTCTGCATAGGCAATGCCCAATGCAAAGGGAGACAAGGTGAGCATGATGAGAATGGCTAAAAATTTCAATAACACTTCTAACATCACATCTCCTTTCTATCGTTTAGCCTAAGCTAACATCGGTAATCAATGATCAGTGGCGCATGGTCACTAAAGCGTGCTGTCTTGTAAATACTGGCTTGTGTGGCTTTTTCTGCAAATGCTGGCGTAGCAATTTGGTAATCAATACGCCAACCTACATTCTTTGCCCAAGCCTGGCCGCGATTACTCCACCAGGTATAGCATTCATCTGTGGTATTTGGATGCAAACGTCGATACACATCCACCCAACCAACACGACTAAACAAGTCCGTCATCCATGCACGTTCTTCTGGCAAAAACCCAGAATTTTTCTTGTTGCCTTTGTAATTCCTTAAATCAATTTCTTGGTGCGCAATATTCCAATCGCCGCAAATCACTACTTCATAACCACACTTGATCAGCTGTTCTAGATGAAGCATGAAGCGTGCCATTACGCTAAACTTGAATTGTTGCCGTTCTTCGCCACTAGAGCCACTTGGCAGGTACAAAGAAATGACACATAAGTGACCAAAACGGCACTCTAAATATCGGCCTTCAGCATCTATATCGGCAATCCCCAAGCCCTCAATTACTGCATCAGGTTTTTGCTTGCTGTAGATACCTACACCGCTGTAGCCCTTTTTATCTGCGTAGTGAAAATACCCGTGATAACCCTCAGGTGCGAGCATCTCTGCTGTCATGTCAGTGGCTTGTGCTTTGATCTCTTGCATGCAAAGAATATCTGGCTGCATTTGCTGCAACCATGGATAAAACCCTTTATTTGCCGCGGAGCGTATTCCATTTAAATTCAACGTTATAATGCGCATTATTTACTTTCTTTTTGATTCCAATGAATGATTTTAGCCAAGAGTTTATCGCGTTTTCTGTTAAAAAACAGGTGTTGAGATTTGGTGAGTTTAAAACCAAAGCGGGGCGTCTAAGCCCTTATTTTTTTAACGCGGGATTATTTAACGATGGCGAAAGTTTATTAAAACTTGGCGAATTTTACGCCAAAAGCATCCAAGCTTCTGGCATTCAATTCGACATGTTGTTTGGGCCTGCCTATAAGGGTATTCCGTTGGTCGCCGCCATCAGTATCGCTTTTGCACGTGAGGGCAAAAACTATCCGTATGCCTACAACCGTAAAGAGGCGAAAGACCATGGCGAAGGCGGCACCTTAGTGGGCTCTCCAATTCAAGGCAACGTACTGATTATTGATGATGTGATTTCAGCGGGCACTTCCATTCGCGAGTCGGTAACGCTTATTGAATCACAACACGCAACACCCTGTGGCGTGAGTATTGCATTAGACCGCCAAGAAAAAGGCCTGACTGAGTTATCTGCTGTACAAGAAGTTGAAAAAAACAACAATATTCCTGTTTCTAGCATCGCCAAGCTCTCGGATTTACTCAAATATATTGAAAACAGTCATGATTTGGCACAGTATTTGCATAAGGTCGATCACTATCGACAACAATACTGTGTCTAAATACTTTGGCGACCATGAAAATAATTAAAGCTGTTGTATGTTGTATCGCACTTTTAAGTAGCACCACCTACAGCCATGCAGATGGTAAGCCTATTGTGAAATGGGTGGATAAAGACGGCATTACGCACTATGGCGACAAAGCGCCAATGCCCACCGACACCGATCGCTCCAGCGTGCTCAACAAAGATGGCATGACCATCAAAAAAATCCAACCACCTCAAATAAATCAGCAAGCAGAAGCGCTAGCTTCTCAGCAATCAAGGCAGGATGCAGCCTTACTTGCATCTTATAGCAATGCTGATGAGATAGATATTGCACGTGATCGCAACACCAAAATTGATGAATTTTCGTTAGCCAATCTGCAACAAATGCGCAGCAATCTTCAAGAAACCCAACAAAAGAACCAAAGCAAAATAGACACGTTGACCAAAAACAAGCAAGCCATACCCAAATTGCTGGTCGAGGAAAAACAGAAAAATCTAAATGAGATCAATGAGACCGACCGTCAAATTTTGGCAAAAAAACAAGATATAGAGAAATTACGTCAGCGTTACGACGACGACAAACAACGCTATCTAGAACTTAAAGCGCAAGGCTATACGCCCAACAGCATCAAAAACGCCATCAAACCACCTAAACAAAATTAATGTCCCTAGAGGACCACCTAATCGTTTAGGTTAATTTCTTCTTCAAAATCTCATTCACTTGTGCGGGGTTTGCCTTACCTTTAGACGCTTTCATGGCTTGACCCACCAAAGCGTTAAAAGCTTTTTCTTTTCCTGCTTTAAATTCTTCCACCATGGCTGGATTTGCTGCCAAAACCCCATCGATAATCGCTTCTATCGCACCACTGTCAGACTCTTGCTTAAGGCCTTTGGATGCAATGATCTCGTCTACCTCACCTTCGGCCAGCCACAATGCTTCAAATACCTGCTTAGCCGCGTTGTTGGAAATCGTATTGTCTTGAATACGTTTGAGTAGTTGCGCTAATTGCTGTGCTGAGACTGGCGAATCTGCAATCGCTTTTTCTTCTGCATTTAATTTTGCTGAGAGTGTGCCCATTACCCAGTTCGCTGCAGGCTTGGCTTCTGCACCGGCTTGCACGGCAGCAACAAAATAATCTGCCATGTCACGGCTGGCAGTCAACGCAGCAGCATCGTAAGCGCTTAGACCATAGTCCGCTTCAAATCTAGCTTTCATCGCCTCTGGCAATTCTGGCATGGTTGCTTTAACCCGGGCTTTGTCCTCTTCTGTGACAATCAACGGCAACAAATCAGGATCAGGGAAGTAGCGATAATCGTTTGCTTCTTCCTTCGAGCGCATGGCACGCGTTTCGCCAGTATCTGGGTTAAACAACACTGTGGCTTGTTGTATCTTGCCGCCATCTTCAAGCGTATCGATTTGCCATTGCGTTTCATACTCAATGGCTTGCTGCATAAACTTGAATGAGTTGAGGTTTTTAATTTCGCGGCGCGTACCTAACTTTTCGGTACCTTTGGGGCGCACTGACACATTCACATCGCAACGGAAGCTACCTTCCTGCATGTTGCCATCACAAATGCCAATCCACTGCACCAGTTCATGTAATTTTTTTGCATAGGCCACGGCTTCAGCTGCGCTCCGCATGTCTGGCTCAGTCACAATTTCTAGCAAAGGTGTACCAGCACGATTTAAGTCGATGCCAGACATGCCCTCAACTGCACCATGCACAGATTTTCCTGCATCTTCTTCCAAATGCGCACGGGTGATATGGATGGTTTTTTCGTAAGCTTCGCTGTGTTTGCCTGCGGGTACTTGTATGGTCAGCTTGCCTTTACCCACCACTGGCAACTCGTACTGGCTGATTTGATAACCTTTGGGTAAATCAGGATAAAAGTAATTTTTACGAGCAAACACAGAACGTGGTGCAATCTCGGCATCAATCGCTAGACCGAATTGAATCGCACATTCCACCGCTTGTTTGTTGAGCACCGGTAGCACACCGGGCAAGGCAATGCTAACCTCACACGCTTGTGTGTTTGGCTCTGCGCCATAAGTAGTAGACGCACCACTAAAAATCTTAGTATTTGTTTTTAATTGGGTGTGGGTTTCTAACCCAATCACGACTTCCCATTCCATGTGTTACTCCAACCCTGCTGGCATTTGTGTATGCCAATCCGTCGTTAATTGATAAGCATGCGCCACATCCAACATGCGCGCCTCGTCAAAGTAATTACCAATAATTTGCAAGCCTACAGGCAATGTTTTGTCACCACTGTTAGCAGCGAAACCAGCAGGAATACTCATACCCGGCAAGCCAGCCAAATTGGTGGCAATGGTATAGACGTCCTGCAGATACATGGCCACTGGATCATCAGCTTTTTCGCCTGCTTTGAATGCGGTCGATGGTGCGGTGGGGCCCATAATGATGTCGCATTGCTTAAACGCTTCCGTGAAGTCTTGTGCGATCAGTCTGCGAATTTGCTGTGCTTTGAGGTAGTAAGCATCATAATAGCCTGCACTCAATACATAGGTGCCAATCAAAATACGGCGTTTGACTTCAGCGCCAAAGCCTTCGGCACGGCTTTTCATGTACATGTCCATCAAGTCGTCATACTCGGCGGCACGATGGCCATAGCGTACGCCATCATAACGAGATAGGTTTGAACTGGCCTCAGCAGGGGCTAACACGTAATAGACAGGAATCGACAACTGACTATTCGGCAGTGAAATATCCACGGTTTCTGCGCCCAATTTGCGATATTCGGCGATGGCGTCCTGCACCACTTTAGCCACATTGGCATCCAAGCCCTCAGCAAAATACTCTTTAGGCAAGCCAATCCGTAAACCTTTGAGTGGCTGATCGCCAGACAATGCATTTAAACCGCGCGTGTAGTCTTCTTTTGGGCGGTCTAGGCTGGTGGAATCACGGGCATCAAAGCCTGCCATTACGTTCATCATCAGCGCACAATCTTCAGCACTTTTTGCCATCGGTCCAGCTTGGTCTAAGCTGGATGCAAACGCAATCATGCCGTAACGTGACACCAAGCCATAGGTGGGTTTTAAACCAGTAAATCCACACAAGCTAGCAGGTTGACGAATGGAACCACCTGTATCTGTGCCAGTCGCCGCCGCACACAGCCTTGCCGCAACAGCAGCTGCTGAACCACCAGAACTGCCGCCAGGTACGCGGTCAAAATCCCAAGGATTTTTCACGCCACCAAAATAACTGGTTTCGTTGGATGAGCCCATGGCGAATTCATCCATATTGGTTTTGCCCAAATTCACAGCACCAGCGGCATCAAATTGGCTAATCACGTGCGCATCGTAGGGTGCTACAAAGTTCGCCAACATTTTAGAGCCACACGTGGTTTTCCAACCTTTGGCACAAAAGATATCTTTTTGCGCAAACGGAATCCCTGTCAGAGGCTCGGCATTTCCTGCAGCAATTCTTGCATCAGCAGCAGCAGCCTGTGCCATGGTTTTTTCTTCATCCAGCGCAATGTAGGCGTTGATGGTGGGGTTGTATTGTTGAATACGCGCAAGGAAACTTTGTGTCATTTCCACACTGGAGATTTGTTTGCTTGCCAGCATATGGCTAAGCTGGGTCAAGCTAGAGTTAATTAAGCTACTGTTGATCATATATGTAAACTATTATTCGATGACTTTAGGCACGAGATATAACCCATGTTCGGTCATGGGGGCGATGGCTTGGAAAGTCTCGCGTTGATTGACTTCCGTCACTACATCCTCGCGCAAGCGTTGCGCTAAATCTTGAGAATGCGACATGGGGACAATACCCTCGGTATTCACGGCTTGCATTTGCTCGATTAAGCCAAGTATACCGGAGAGTTTTGTGAGCGTGGAAGCCGCTTCCTGTTCGTTAATTTCAATGCGGGCTAAATGCGCAATTCGCTTGATATCTTCTATGTTGAGTGCCATACGGTTTTTCTATCGTTTGTTTGTAACAATCTGCAATTACATCTTAAATTTAGATGTGATTTAAGCTATTATACCTTGTTTCAATTCACACCTTATAAGTGCAAAACGATTAAATGTGAATCACATTCGTCAATATCGGGATAAAACATGTTCGGTTCAATAAACAGTTACTTTTCTAATGATTTAGCCATTGACTTAGGCACTGCCAACACACTGATTTACGCGCGAGGCAAAGGCATCGTATTAGACGAGCCATCTGTGGTTGCCATCCGCTTAGAAGGCGGACCAAACGGCAAAAAAGTATTGCTAGCAGTAGGTTCAGACGCCAAAGGTATGCTCGGTCGTGCACCAGCCAACATTCAAGCGATTCGACCCATGAAAGACGGCGTGATTGCAGACTTCACCATCACTGAGCAAATGCTCAAATATTTCATTCGCAAAGTACACGAATCTCGTTGGTTTTCTCCAAGCCCACGCATCATCATCTGCGTACCTGTTGGCTCTACGCAAGTTGAACGCCGTGCGATTAAAGAATCCGCCGAACGCGCAGGTGCCAAACAGGTGTTTTTAATTGAAGAACCGATGGCAGCTGCGATTGGTGCTGACATGCCAGTGGCTGAAGCGACAGGCAGCATGGTGGTAGACATTGGAGGTGGTACGACAGAGGTGGGTGTGATTTCGTTGGGCGGTATCGTTTACGCGAAATCTGAACGCGTAGGTGGCGATAAATTTGACCAAGCCATTATTGACTACATCCGCCGTAACTACGGCATGCAAATTTCAGAACCCACTGCAGAAGCCATCAAGAAAAAAATTGGCTCTGCTTTCCCAGGTTCAGAAGTACTAGAAATGGAAGTAACCGGTCGCAATTTAGCAGAAGGCTTGCCGCGTAAATTTACTATTTCGAGCAACGAAATATTAGAGGCACTTACAGAGCCACTCAATTCAATTGTGGGCGCCGTAAAAGGTGCATTAGAGCAAACACCACCAGAATTAGGTGCTGATATTGCAGAAAAAGGCATGGTACTGACGGGTGGTGGCGCATTGTTGCGCGATCTTGACCGTCTGCTAATGGAAGAAACCGGTTTACCAGTAATTGTGGCAGAAGACCCACTCACTTGTGTGGCACGCGGTTGCGGGCGGGCACTGGAAGACATGGACAAGCTAGGCAACGTATTCGCTAACGAGTAACGGCTTAACTGTGCTATTGATTCCTCAACTCAATTTATTCATGTGCTGGCATGCTTAAGGGTGTACACCAAAAACTAGAGCCGCAAGAATCCCCAGCTTTTTTTGTTCGTGGACCCAGCCCTTTTTCGCGCATGATGTTCTTCTGCGCGTTGTCGATCGTCTTGATGGCGGTCGATTCGCGATTAAACTACCTCGCACAATTTCGTCAAACCTTCATTGCTGCACTCCACCCGCTAGAATTGATTGCCCAAGCGCCTAGCGACTGGGGCATGAATATCCGACACTATTTCACCGCCCATGGTCGACTGCTGGATGAAAACCAAGCCCTCAAACAAGAAGCTGTGCAACACAAAGTCCTGTTGCAACGTTTGCAGACGATAGAACTCGAAAATGCGCATCTGCGCACATTGCTTCAGGGCAATGTGCCCATCATCCCCAAGGCTATTTTGGGCGAAATTTTGCACATGGGGCGCGACCCATTTAGCAATGTCATAGTTGTGAATCGTGGCACTCATCACGATGTGAAAGCAGGCCAAGCGGTGGTGGATGCAGAAGGCGTGATTGGCCAAGTTACGCGCGCATTCCCATTCAGCGCAGAAGTCACCCTGATTACGGATGACAATCTCGCTATCCCCATTCAAGTTGAGCGCAACCAGTTACGCGCCATTGCGTTTGGCGAAGGCAAAAGCAACACGATTGACTTACCTTTCTTGCCAACCAGTGTAGACATAAAAGTGGGTGACCGCTTAGTCACTTCAGGGATTGACGGCGTCTACCCTGCGGGCTTGGCTGTAGCCACAGTGACAGAAGTGCGCCAAAGTCCTGATTCGCCCTTTGCAAAAATCGTCAGTACCCCAATTGCAGGGGTGAATAATCACCTGCAATTGCTCATTCTCAGCTTACCTGAACCGCAACAGTCGGCAATGCCCACCGAAGCAACTCAAGTCACGGCAGAAACTGCCAAAGTCGCACCCACAACATCACCATCACCGACCGCTAAACCAAGTATAGAGAACAAGCCAAATGCGTCCCGTTAATTTGACCACTGTGCTACTCACGCTTATTGTTGCGTTGACTTTCCAGCTATATCCTTGGTCTGGGCAAGGTGTCATTCTTCGCCCAGATTTCTTGTTAGTCGTTACCCTTTATTGGGTGATTCGCGCGCCGCATTTAATTAATGTGGGCATCGCCTGGTTTGCTGGTTTGATTGTTGATCTATCCACGGGTAGTTTGCTGGGGCAACATGCCTTGGCTTTTGGATTTGCCGCATTTTTAGCATTGCTGTATCAACGGCGCTTGGTTCTGTTTAATCGCTGGCAATTGACTGTCTATGTATTTGCGCTACTCATCTCTGAGCGCGCCATTGTACTGATGCTGAAACTATTTGCTGATAACGAGAATCCTGGGCTTTCTTATTTCTGGCCGGTAATTACGACTTTAATTTTATGGCAGTTGATGGTACTGATGTTTGGCGCACCTACACGCCCTAGGCATTAACTACATATTGGTATGGCATACAGTACAGAACTCCGTAACCACCAAAATGAGCAGCACAATTTTCGTGTCAGGCTGACCATTGCAGCGTTGATAGCGCTCGTTACATTCTCTGCGCTGGGGTTACGCTTCTATTATTTACAAGTCAATCGCTACGATTATTACCATACCTTGGCTGAAAGCAATCGGATTTCGATTGTGCCTATTTCACCCAACCGAGGCTTAATCCTAGACCGCAATGGGGTTGTACTCGCGCACAATTTCTTTGTGTACACCTTAGAAGTAACCCCGTCTAAAATAAGTAATTTAGACACCACCATTGCAGACCTTGGGCAAATGGTAGAAATCAGCGCCATTGACCTCAAACGGTTTAAGAAACTCAAAGCAGAAAGCCACTCGTTTGAAAGCGTGCCTATCCGCACCCACCTAAACGAAATTGAAGCGGCTAAATTTGCAGTCAATCGCTACCGTTTTCCTGGCGTGGAGCTTAAATCAAGATTGTATCGCCATTATCCACAAGGCGAACTGGGCACGCACGCTGTGGGTTACATCAGCCGGATTAATGAGCGTGATTTGGCACAACTTAAAGAAGACAATGTCATCTCCAACTACAAAGGCACAGATCATATTGGCAAAGGTGGTGTAGAACAAGCTTACGAGCGTGAGTTGCACGGCACCACAGGGTTTCAACAAGTTGAGATTAATGCCGATGGCAAGGCTGTGCGGGTACTCTCAAGCGCAGCCCCTACCTCTGGTAATAATATCGTGCTCTCCATCGACGCCAAACTGCAAGCCATTGCCGAAAAAGCATTTGGTGAGCGTCGAGGCTCATTGGTGGCGATTCAACCGAAAACGGGAGAAGTGCTAGGCTTCGTCAGCATGCCCACCTTCAATCCCAATTTATTTGTGGACGGTATTGATTACGATAATTGGAACCTGCTCAACAACTCACTAGATAAACCACTGATCAATCGCGCGCTGAAAGGTATTTATCCGCCTGGCTCTACATTTAAACCTTTCGTAGCATTGGCTGGCTTAGAAAATGGTAAGCGCGAACCACCTTATAGCATCCAAGATGCAGGATATTACACGTTACCCAATAGCCGACACCGCTATCGCGACTGGAAACCCAGCGGGCATGGCACGGTCGATATGCGCAAAGCGATTACGATTTCCTGTGATACGTTTTTCTACGGCCTTGCAATGGAGTTGGGGATTGAACGCCTGACCGATTTTGTCAGACATTTTGGATTTGGGCAAAAAACTGAGATTGATATTCGTGGCGAAGTATCTGGGTTATTGCCAACGCCTGAGTGGAAAAAACGTCGATTTAAACAACCCTGGTACATGGGGGAAACCGTCATTGTCGGAATCGGACAGGGTTATACTTTAACCACGCCCATGCAATTGGCTTATGCCACCGCCACACTTGCCAATCAGGGCACAGCAATACGCCCACATATTGTGAATGCCGTGGTGAACTCTAAAACGCATGTGGTCACCCCTATTCCACATACTGTGCTGGATAAAATTGATCTCAAAATGCAAAACCTAGAAATAGTAAAAGCTGGCATGGTCGACGTGACACTACCCGGTGGTACGGCAGCTTCTGTTGGCGCGAATGCGGGTTATAGCATTGCCGCTAAGACCGGCACAGCACAGGTGATTGGTATTAAACAGAACGAAAAATACAACGAAAAATCCATCAATGAACGTCATCGCGACCATGCACTGTTTATTGCTTATGCGCCCGCTGATGACCCGAAAATTGCATTGGCAGTAATTGTTGAGAATGGCGGGCATGGGGGCTCGGCGGCAGGGCCGATTGCGCGTAAAGTCATGGATTACTTCCTACTAGGTAAAGAACCGCCAGAAGATGCGCCTAAAGCAGAACTACCTCTGCCGACCACAGCACTTGGTGAAGCCTCAACCGTCGTGAATGCAGAAGAAGAACATTATGATTAGCAAATTCCTTTCTGCTTTGTTTAAACATATCGACTCGGTGCTACTTGCCTGCGTGTTATTTGCCATGCTGGTAGGCTTGCTGGTACTTTATAGCGCCTCTGGCCAAGAGTTTAGCAGGGTGAGCGCGCAGATGATTAATATGTCTGTAGCGCTGGTTGCTATGTGGGTGGTGGCCAATATTCCACCTCAGCAAATTGAACGTATCGCAATTCCTGCCTATATTGTTGGGGTCTTGCTATTAATTGCAGTTGCATTGTTTGGAGACATTAGTCATGGCGCTAGGCGTTGGCTCAATATTGGCATTACCAAAATCCAACCCTCGGAGCTGTTAAAGTTGGCTTCACCCATTATGCTTGCTTGGTATTTTTCTAAGCGTGAGTCTAATCTCACCGCCATCGATTTCTTTATTGCAGCGCTTATTTTAGCTGTGCCTGTGTTGCTGATCATGAAGCAACCCGACTTGGGCACTGCAATGCTGGTGACTGCCTCTGGATTTTATGTGATTTTTTTTGCGGGGCTAAGTTGGCGGTTTATCCTTGGCGGCATCGCATTGGTAGGAGCTCTCAGCCCTGTATTTTGGTCTTTACTGCATGATTACCAACGGCGGCGGATTGAAATACTGATTGACCCCACCCAAGACCCATTGGGATCTGGCTATCATATTATTCAATCCACCATCGCCATTGGTTCAGGTGGCATGACAGGCAAAGGTTGGTTAAATGGCACACAAACCCAGCTAGATTTTTTGCCTGAGCGTACAACAGACTTTATCTTTGCAGTGTTTGGCGAGGAGTTTGGCATGATAGGCAATATGCTTTTACTGCTCCTTTTTGCCATCATTATCGCGCGTGGTTTTGTCATCGCGGCGCAAGCAAAAAGCACCTTCTCAAGACTATTGGCTGGCAGCATTTCCATGACATTTTTTACCTATTGCTTTGTGAATATGGGCATGGTCAGTGGCATTTTGCCAGTGGTAGGCGTACCCTTGCCACTCATCAGTTACGGTGGCACTTCTATGCTGACTTTAGGACTAGGCTTTGGCTTATTAATGAGCATACAGACGCACAAAAGATTAGTCGCCACTGGATAACGAACGGTCAACACAATGCATAAGTTTCTATTCACATTCGTCATTACAGCGCTACTCACGGCTTGTGGTGGCCAGCAAACTACGCGGCCAACACCACCCAAGCCTCCTGTTGAAGGTCAAAAGTCACCTGCACCTAGCCCAAGCCAGCAGCCACAAACTGAGACAGACACTCCTGGTGGCT
This sequence comes from Methylophilus sp., assembly GCA_030696695.1. Taxonomy (GTDB): domain Bacteria; phylum Pseudomonadota; class Gammaproteobacteria; order Burkholderiales; family Methylophilaceae; genus Methylophilus. The sequence continues at coordinate 243,687 of JAUYRP010000034.1, read as the reverse complement.
ATTACATGGACGACGGTCCAGAAGCCAATCCACCAAGCAATCTAGACGATATTCCGGATGCGGTGCCAAAAGCTGAAACAATACACCCCGCTGCGACCCGCCCTTACCAAGCATTAGGCGAAACCTATGTCCCTATGAAAGGCTATCAGCCGTTTAAGCAAGCAGGGATTGCTTCTTGGTATGGCAAACGCTTTCACGGGCGTAAAACCGCCAATGGCGAAACTTATGATATGTATGGCATGACTGCTGCACATCCCACTTTACCATTGCCAAGCTATGTCAAAGTGACCAATCCCGCTAATGGACGCACCGTGGTGGTGAGAGTGAATGACCGCGGACCATTCAAGCATAGCCGTATTATTGATTTATCGTATGCAGCTGCGCACAAGCTGCGCATATTGGAGCGCGGCAGCGCGCATGTCGAAATAGAAGCAGTGAATGCTGCAAGTTTTGTGGCGCAAAGCAATAACGCTAGTTCTGCGCCAAACACCACAACGCCTTTGCAATCAGCGCCGGATGGTAGTTTTCAAAAGGCGGTGCAACAGTTTTTTGTACAAGTAGGCGCATTTAAGTTAGAAGAAAATGCCAATGCACTCAAGCAAAAAATCCAAAACCTAGGCATTGCAAACAGCAACGACATTAACCATGTGTATAATAGCCAGCTGCATCGATTGAAGTTAGGCCCATATGCCTCTCGGAGCAAAGCCAGTCAAATTGCAACCGACATCAAACAACGATTGAACATCAACAGTCTTATTCATACACAATAAATTAGCCGACAACTCACTATATTATGCGACCACTTATTTCACTCCTACTATTTGTATCGAGCTTATTAATCACCAATGTCAGTTATGCTGAAGTCACGCCTCCGCCCAATTTGGCTGTGAATTCTTATATATTAAAAGACTTTAATAGTGGCGCAGTGGTCGCTGGATACAAAGAAAATGAGCGTTTTGAACCTGCATCACTCACCAAAATCATGACGGCTTATCTGACTTTTGAAGCGATACAAAACCGCTATCTCAGGTTAGACCAGTCATTACCTGTCAGCGAAAAAGCTTGGAAAATTGAAGGCTCAAAAATGTTTATCGAGCCGAACAGACCAGTGACTGTAGATGAATTGCTGCATGGCTTAATTATTCAGTCTGGCAACGATGCTTCTATTACATTGGCAGAAGGGATTGCTGGTTCAGAAGAGCAGTTTGCTGATCTCATGAATAAAAAAGCTGCTAAATTGGGCATGAAAAACACGCATTATGTCAATTCCACTGGTCTGCCTGATACGCAGCACTACACTGCTGCATTTGACCTAGCTATTTTAGCCAGCGCGCTGATTCGCGATTTCCCGCTGGATTACAAGCGTTTGTATTCAGTCAAAGAATACACCTACAACAAGATTAAACAGCCTAACCGTAACCGTTTACTTTGGCTGGATGCCAATGTCGACGGCATGAAAACTGGTCACACGGAATCTGCAGGCTACTGCTTAATTGCTTCGTCTAAACGTAGCGATACCCGTTTAATTTCGGTGGTATTAGGTGCCGTGTCAGAGACATCACGCGCGATCGAAAGTCAAAAGCTACTCAATTATGGCTTTCAGTTTTTTGAAACAACTTTGGTATACAGACAAGGTCAACCCATCAATGCACTACGTGTATGGAAAGGGAATGAAAAACTAGTCAACGCTGCACTCGCGCAAGACCTCTACCTCGCACTTCCTAAAGGTGACTATGCACGCGTCAAAGCCAATATGACAAGCCAACAACCGTTGATTGCGCCTGTAAAAGCCAAGCAGGTAGTAGGTAAAATCACCTTTACCCTAGATGGCAAAAAAATTGCCGAGCGTGCTTTAATTGCCGCAAAGCCGATAGAAGCAGGTGGCTTTTTTAGCCGCATGATAGATAGCATTAAATTGATGTTGCAATAATATGGCTGAGACACCCTCAACCCCGCAAGAAACACTGATTGAATTCCCATGCAATTTCCCCATCAAAGTGATGGGAGAAACGCATGTAGACTTTACCGCAGTGATTACTCACATCATTCAGCAACATATCCCCGCATTTGATACGCATTTAATCGAATTGCGTGGCAGTGCGGGCGGAAAATATATCAGCCTGACCTGCATGGTATATGTGACCTCAAAACCACAATTGGATGCTATTTATTTAGCGCTCACCTCACATCCAATGGTCAAAGTCGTCTTGTAATTTAGACCCAAAAGCATGTCTGCAAACACTTCTTGCATGCAAATTCAGCGTAAACGTTTGGGCATGACCGATTACCAAACCACACTGGTAGCCATGCAAGCATTTACGGCAACACGCGATGAAAATACACCCGATGAATTGTGGTTGACTGAGCACCCACCTGTGTATACCTTGGGCTTAAACCGCAAAGATGTCCGCTTGCCAGAGAGTGACATTCCTGTGGTAATGGTCGATCGAGGTGGCAAAATTACCTATCACGGCCCTGGTCAAGTGGTTATTTATTGCTTAATCGATTTAAGACGGCGAGGCTTGAATGTGCGACAACTTGTCTCCATCTTAGAAACTAGTTTAATTGAAGTGCTCGCAAGTGTTGGCGTGCCAGCGCATGCGCGACATGATGCCCCTGGTGTCTATGTGCAATCGCAAAAAATTGCCTCGCTTGGCTTGCGTTTAAAAAACCAATGTTGCTATCATGGACTGAGCTTAAACGTGGACATGGATTTAAGTCCTTTCTTAGCGATAGACCCTTGCGGTTACGCAGGCTTAAGCATGACGCAAACGAAAGACTTAGGCGTGACTGCAACATTTACGGAAATCAGCGAGCAATTGCTTGCTGTGTTGGAAGAAAAACTCAATACATGTCTGACCCAATAAAACCAGTGACGCCTAGCAAAAAAGTGGCTGGCGTCAAAGAAATTGACGCTGCCAAAACAGCGCGCATTCCTATCAAAATTATTCCCCAGCCTATGCTGCGTAAACCAGAATGGATACGCATGAAAGTGCCTGACTCTGCGCGCTTTCAAGAGATTAAAAAAGTATTGCGGGAAAACAACCTGCATACTGTTTGTGAAGAAGCCAGCTGCCCCAATATAGGCGAGTGTTTCAGCGGTGGCACTGCCACCTTTATGATACTGGGTGATATTTGCACGCGGCGCTGCCCATTTTGCGATGTGGCTCACGGCAAACCTCTACCACCTGACATCAATGAGCCAGAAAATCTTGCACGTACCATTGCGCAAATGGGCTTAAAGTACGTGGTCATCACCTCGGTCGATCGTGATGATTTAAAGGATGGCGGGGCACAACACTTTGTGGATTGCATACAGGCCATTCGCCAACACTCGCCACATATTAAAATTGAAATTTTAGTGCCTGATTTCCGTGGCCGTCTCGACATCGCACTTGAGATACTGCGCAAAGCACCGCCAGATGTCATGAATCATAACCTTGAAACTGTGCCGCGCTTGTACAAGCAAGCGCGTCCAGGTTCTGACTACCAAAACTCGCTCAACCTGCTTAAAGCTTTTAGTGACATGTATCCGCATATTCCCACCAAGTCTGGCTTGATGTTGGGTTTGGGCGAAACAGACGATGAAATTTTGGGCGTCATGCAAGATTTGCGTCATCACGATGTGAAAATGCTGACGCTGGGACAGTATTTACAACCCAGCGTGCATCATTTGCCTGTGATGCGCTATGTAGAGCCCGCAACTTTTGCACATTTAAAAGACCAAGCCGATCGCATGGGGTTTGAAAATGCCGCCAGTGGCCCCATGGTAAGAAGTAGTTATCATGCAGATTTACAAGCACATGCAGTGGTCTAGCGTGAATAATGCGCGTAATCTAGCCATGTAAAGTACATGTCATACTAGCGATACACACTCAATACAATATTTTTGGATATTTACACTATGGTGCCACATTTAACCACTGCGCTTAACGGACATTTGCTTACGCTAGAAAAGCGCATGCTCGACGCCATGCCTCAAATTGAGCATTGGTTTCGTTGCCAATGGCAGGAATACCCATCCCCTTTTTACGCCAGTGTCGATTTACGCAATGCAGGCTTCAAACTGGCGCCAGTCGATACCAATTTGTTCCCAGGTGGGTTTAACAATCTCAACCCTGAGTTTTTGAGTTTGAGTGTGCAAGCTGCGCAAATTGCGGTAGAAAAGATATGTCCAGAGGCCAAGCGCTTGCTGATTATTCCTGAAAACCATACACGTAATTCGTTCTATTTACGCAATGTATTTGAGCTATGTAGCATTATGCGTGCCGCTGGTTTAGATGTCAGAATTGGCAGCATTTCACCTGAAATCACCACAATTACACGCTTAGAAACGCATGATGGTCACAGCATTGTGCTCGAACCTGTGGTGCGCGAAAAAAATCGTATCGGCTTAAAAGAAAGCACACTGGATGGTGTGACTTACCCTGCATTTGATAGTTGTGCAATTTTGCTGAATAACGATTTATCTGGTGGCATCCCACCCATTCTTGAAAACCTAGAGCAAAACCTCATGCCGCCCCTGCATGCAGGCTGGTCTACTCGTCGAAAATCCCAGCACTTTGAAGCTTATAACCGCGTGGTAGCCGATTTTGCAAAGCTGCTGGATATTGATGAGTGGATTTTGAACCCGTATTTTGAAACTTGTGGCGAAATAGACTTCCATGCGCGAACTGGTGAAGAGTGCTTAGCGCAAAAAGTGGAACTCTTACTCGAAAAAATCAAGAAAAAATATGCTGAGTACGGCATTACGCAAGATCCGTTTGTGATTGTGAAAGCCGATGCTGGCACCTATGGTATGGGCATCATGACAGTGAAATCACCCGATGATGTGCGCGACTTAAATCGTAAAGCACGTAACAAAATGTCTGTCGTAAAAGAAGGTTTGCAAGTGTCAGAAGTGATTATTCAAGAAGGCGTCTACACCTTCGAGAACATCAATGATGCTGTAGCCGAACCTGTGGTGTATATGATGGATCACTTTGTGATTGGTGGTTTTTATCGTGTACACACTGGCCGAGCTGCTGATGAGAACTTGAATGCACCTGGCATGCACTTTGTACCACTTGCATTTGAAAAGCCTTGTACGTTACCTGATTGCGCGGGCCTACCCGATGCACCCCCTAATCGTTTTTATGCATATGGCGTAGTGGCAAGGCTAGCGTTGCTTGCCGCGGCAATTGAGCTACAAGAACAAGACCCGCTTAATCAATCCTCATGACAGCGCACGCTATGAAACTGCTGTTTATTATCGACCCCATTATGGGTCTGAAACATTACAAAGATACCAGCATTGCCATGATGCGCGCCGCTGCTGCACGTGGCCATCAGTTATTCATCTGTGAACAACATGCTATATATCTTGAACAGGCTACAGTACATGTGAACGCGCAATCCATTACCCTAAATGATGGTGAGCGATGGTACACGCTGGGCGATACTCAAGATTATTTGCCGAACACGTTTGACGCAGTGTTGATGCGCAAAGACCCACCGTTTGATAATGAATACCTCTACAGCACTTATTTATTAGAGCTAGCAGTTCAGCAGGGTGCGCGCGTGCTTAACCACCCAACTGCCATTAGAAGCTGGAATGAAAAGCTATCGGTCGCTAAATTCCCACAATTTGCGCCTGAGTTTCTGGTTACCAATGATAGCGACCGTATTCGTGCATTTTTAAGTCACTACCAAGATATTGTGGTGAAGCCTTTAGATGGCATGGGCGGCAGTGGCATATTTAGGTTGACTGAACGCGACCCGAACATTGGCGCAATCTTAGAAACAAGCACGCAATATGGGCAACGTACCATCATGGCGCAACGTTACTTACCTGCCATTGCGCAAGGAGACAAACGTATTTTGGTGATTCACGGTGAGCCTGTGCCCTATGCACTGGCACGCATCCCTAAAGCAGGCGAAACACGCGGCAATTTAGCCGCGGGCGGAAAAGGGGTTGCGCAACCTCTCACAGAGCGTGATATTGAAATTGCGACCACGGTGGGTAAAACGCTCAAAGCGGACGGCTTATTTTTAGTCGGGTTAGATGTGATAGGCGAACATCTCACAGAAATTAATGTGACCAGCCCAACTGGTATGGTCGAGATTGCCGCACAAACAAACTGTAACCCAGCAAATATCTGGATAGAAGCGCTGGAAGGTTAGGCGCAGTCCAGCTATCATAGCGTTTATGCGCTATTACATTCTGCTGTTTGCTTTCTTTACTCAAGTCAGTTGCACACCTTTAGATCCTCTCTACCACAGCCAAAGCTACGTGTTTGGTACTTTGGTAGACATCTCAATTTATGGCGAAGAAGAATCTGAAGCGCAACTGATGAGCAGCCAGATTACGCGCGAGTTTCAAAATATCCACAACCGCCTACATGCTTGGAAACCAAGCGAACTCAACGGCATCAATAAAACCTTTGCAGATAACAGACCCAAGCTCATTGAACCTGATATTGTGCAAATAATAGAGGACGCCACCAAGCTTTCCATCCAATCTGAAGGTTTGTTCAACCCAGCCATTGGTAAGCTCATCCAAGCTTGGGGATTTCAGCGTGATGAATTCACGGCTGTCTTGCCTGATCAACTCACTTTAGATGCATTGTTGGCAGAACAACCAAAAATGACCGATATCGTCATCAATGGGCATCAAATCATCAGCAACAACCCTCATGTCAAACTAGATTTAGGCGGCTATGCCAAAGGCTATGCGCTAGATGCCGGCATGAAAATCCTACGTGAATTCCAAGTTAAACATGCACTCATTAACATTGGTGGTAACGTCATCGCACTTGGCAAACACGGCGAAAATCCTTGGACAATTGGCATTCAGCATCCAAGAAAACCTGACGCAATAGCAACCATTGCCCTAGAAAGCGGTTGGGCCATTGGCACTTCTGGTGATTACCAACGGTTTTTTATACACGACGGCAAGCGTTACTGCCATATTATTGACCCACGCACGGGTCAACCAGCACAAGGCACACAGTCTGTCACTGTGTTAATTCCCCCAAGCCCAAACGCAGGCGTGCTCTCCGATGTAGCATCCAAACCTATTTTCATTAGTGCGCTCGACGAAAAAGCAGCTTTTGCAAAAAAAATGGATGTGTCACACGTGTTAGTGATACAAGAAGATGGCCAAATACTGGCTACGCCTAGTATGCAGAAACGCCTGCAGTGGTTAGACCAAGAAGCAAAACAACGTGTTGGCACGCTTCAATAATTTTCCAAAGTTATTAAAAGGAGACTGGTGCATAGTCCTAGTGAGCTTAGGGTTGGTAGTGGTCAGCTTTCTGACGTTGTGGTCACATCAACCAGCAGCGACGCTGCGTGTACGCGTTGGCAGCACAGTGTTGGGTGAATACAGCTTAATGCAAACAAAATTACTGACCGTATCAGGCAGTGCAGGCAAAGCCACTATTGAGATTCAACAAGGCAAGGTGCGCTTTAAGCATTCACCCTGCCACAACCAATATTGTGTGCATCAAGGTTGGCTGACGCATGCGCACCAAGCGGCTATTTGTATTCCCAATCAAATCAGTATTGAATTAATGGGTGCTAGCCCAGCATTTGATACGCTGAATTACTAATGGCCCTCATTTATTTTCAATCTACCGAAGAAGACCACAAGGTAGCCAAACTCACCGCCTTTGCGATTGGCTTACATATGGTTGAATCTGCTTTCCCATCGCCATTACCAGGCGTGAAACCTGGCATTGCCAATATCATTACCCTTTATGTACTTAAGCGTTACGGCATTGGTACCGCCACTTGGGTCAGCATACTGCGCGTATTCGCCAGTAGCTTATTGCTGGGTCAGTTTCTCACACCTACGTTTTTATTAAGTTTAAGCGGCGCCACCTTGAGTTTATTAGCCTTGGCTTTGGCAGACCGATTGCCTCATCGTTATTTTAGTGTAGTGAGTATTAGCATATTGGCCGCGTTTGCGCATATTGCTGGTCAACTTATGGTGGTCAGACTGTTACTTATCCCGCATGCTAGCGTGGCAGTACTTATTCCCGTATTTGCGCTGGCTGCATTATTTTTTGGGCTGATTAACGGTTTAATTACGGCAAAATTGCTCCGTTAACTAACATTACAAAAGCAAAAAGGGCGGTATAACCGCCCTTTTGTATTGCCATCACTCTTTACTCTAGCAGCTCTCGCCAAAGTGTGCGTTTGCCAGAGAACGTACCTTGTGAAGCTGGTATTTCAAGGTTTTTCTCACGCACAGGCGTTGGGTTATCTGCTGTCACAACACCTGACACAGGCAACCCGTCGACATACAACACATGTAAACCAACAATCACAGAGTCGTATCGTGTAGACACAATACCATTACCCAATGAGGCACCTGTCGCGAAATCAAAAAAGTTATTATAACTATAACCGCCAGGTGAACACGCAGTATTGGATGGGATGGTGGTTGGGAACTGTAGGGCACCCAAGTTCAGCTTGCCTTCCACATTGACACGCTCACCACTCACAGGAAAGTCTACATACCAGCCTCTACCCGTAAAGAAATTCACTGGGTTTGCACTGGTCACTACGCGAGTTCCCGTATTATTCACATCTGTATTGTCAGTCATCACTTGTTGGACTAAGGTAGTGCGTGGATTGATCAGCGTAGTGCTTGTACCATCATCTTTAATGGCATAGACACTTTGCTTTTGCGTGGTGGTTAAGTCAGAGACTTCTAAATATTTACCTGTACCCACAAATACCACTCGACTACCTGCAATCTTACCTAAAATAGGTGTAGTCGTTATAGCTTGGGGATTTGTCCCCGCGGCATCTGAGTATAGCGTTGCAAATTTGACTGCGGCACCCGTACCAATGGTTGCTGTGGTAGTAGAGGCATTGATATCAAACCGCCATATATTACCTAGTAAATCACCTCCATAAATATAGCTTGCTGCGTTGCCGCCAATTTCGTTGTTATAACCAGCAATTTTAGCTAAGCCAGAAGGTGCTCCTGTTGTACCCACGTTGGTGGTAATTTTACTGATAATGGCGCCTGTAGCAGCATTAAGCACATATAAGTAACCTTTACCATCGCCTGGGCTCACATTGTTATACCCAGAAGTGACTAGCACCACCCATGTGCCGTCTGCCTTCCTAGTCACCACAGGTTGACCATAACTGTAGCCAATATCATCATCTTTCACACTACCAGAACCTGCTGTGGTGGTGAACTCCCAAAGTAAATTGGGTGATGTTGGGTTAGTCACGTCCAATGCATAGTAGCCGCGACCACCTGCATTCAGCCCACCTACCAATATGGTTTTCCAAACAGCTGAAGAGGCCACATTGCAATTTGCCGTGCATACGTCGGTCACCACAGGGGTACCGTTGACTAAATTGATATGTGAGGTTGAATACTCAAAGTCTGCCAACTTCCACATATTAGGGATTACCATACTGGGCACATAAGCCCAGCGTTCAACACCATCATCTGCAGAAAATGCATGCATCATGCCATCGTTGGCACCAATGTACACAGTACCAGCACGGTTAAGTTGAGCAGTTTTATACTCACTGTAACCAGGATAGGGATAACTAAATACTGGCTTCGCCATAAAGGTTGGTGTAGATTCCAACGTATCCCCCATCACAGCGGCACGCTTACGGAACACGCGATTGTCATCGTCATTGATGTCCCTATCTTCGTATGCATATTGCCCACGCAGATAATTGACTAAGTTAGCGCCTACCGCATTGGTTTTTTGGGTGGCATCTAAATTACTCCACTGATTTAAACCAGCCAAGGTAGTGGCGTTAAAATAGCTAGGGTTGGCTGTGGCAAATGAAGCATCAAAATTAGTAAGCTCATATACCCCAGTGCCAGAATTAAATCTAGAAGTCTTAATGGTTCTTGAATCGCTGCTTGCTAAGACCATTGGGTTAGTTCTAGAAGTACTGAGCGTACCTGTGCAAGAGGTTGCTACTGGCACCTTACAGTACTCCTGTCCTGCAGTAAGATTGCCTGAAAAACCCACCACGCCATTGCTACACACACCTGTCGTCGGTAACTCACAATTATAAATTGTGGTATCGCCTATGGTTTGTGCTACGGGAGGTGTTGCACATGAGTCCGCAGGCACATCTTCTACGCACCATAAAGCGTTGGTGCTGGTTTCGCCTGTGTCTGTATTAATTCCTCGCGCCTCTAAATTACCTGTCCATACGGAGGATGTGTAACTGGCCACAAATGATTTATTATCTCCGGCTACTGGGTTGAGCGTGCTACTTGCCGCTGCCGCTGCTGAACCTCTGCGCGTATTAATCCCTGCCAAAGCACTGGCCAAACCTGACGCCAAACTTTCAGGGTTGGTTGCACTAAAATAACTGCCACGCCCGTTCACTGCGGCATGCCACAAATCATCAATATTCTCTGGGTTACTAGCACCAGGGATTGGCCAATTACAAGTGGTACCGTTGGCTTGCCAGCTACAAATAGGAGGTGTAGCTGTAGAGCTTGCAGTTAAACCCAACTTCACAGAAAAATAATCACCAGAACTATCTTGATCATAAGTAGATGAATACTTCATACGACCATTAGCGCCCAAACCAAGCGTAAATGTTGTCATGTGCTGTTGTGAGTTGTTGTCACGGGCACTTCTAAATACGTTGTTTTCACATAAAGGGCCTACCGTTGCAGGTGAAATAGGCGTACCGCAATTGCCTAAAGCGGGCGTGCGTAAATCAGTTTTATAATAATACATAGCCACATCAGCCAAACTGTCAGCGGTGCCGCCACTGGTAGCACCATCATTTAGTGTTGGTGTACCTGACAACACACGAGTGGATGGACTAGGTGCAGATGTGTTGTTACAAGATGCTGCTAGCGTGGGTGCGCCATTGCTTTCCCAATTGGATGGTGTGCAACCTACAGTTTCATTGGCCGCTGTACATGTACCTATTTGCGGTTGCGTTCTAATTCTTCGGTTTGAGCCTGAACAGTTACTTCTAACACGATCATAGTAATTTCTAGTGTAGGTATAGGTATACTGGGTAATAGGTACCGCACCGTCGTTGTAGGGGCGTTGCTCTATACCATCCTGATTTCCCACCTCAGTTGAACCATCTACGGTAAAACCAGCGTTACCATTCCAATAACCATCCGTAGAAAGCAAGGTAAAGTTTTGCTGGCAGGAGTATTGAACTGGGTCAGTAGAACCTGATAGCAAGCCTGAGTAATACAACCCTGCATTGGCTAAAGACTCTCTTAACGGTGTCCCACTGTCTCCACTAATGGCATAAAACGAGTTGTACCAATCTGTTCTGTGACCACCCGTAAAGGTATCCAACCCAACCACAGGGGTAGAAGAACTATTAATTTTCATTAAACCGACACGATAACGATCACCAATCGCGCCAAAAGCTAAACCAGCTGAAGTTTTCATCATCAGCATACGGGTGCGGTAGTAACTGTACCAATTAGCAAAATTGGTGAGTTTAGCGGCGTCTGTATCTGGAAATAAATCGGTAGTGAATTGGATAGTGCCTACACTCCCAGCTGTGGTGATGACAGGGGCATGGTTAATTACATTTGCGTAATTGGTTGCAGGTGCTGTAATCGTTACTACACTGCCAGACACAGTGGCCGTGTAGCCTGCAGCACTTATGATGCCAGCAATCCGACTAGCCAAAGTTGTACTCGCTATACTAGATGCTCTTGCAGTCGATCCGCTAGAAACTAACGTACCGTTCACTGTGATTCCAGTGACCGTGATGCCAGTGGTAGATGTGCCGCCACCTGTGCCACTCACGGTAATTGTGGTAGTTCTAGAACTAGCTAGGCGACGCTTTAAAAATAAAGTGCTGCCAGTGCCAAGCGTTGTCGTGATACCCGTTGTATTGTTACTTATCAACCCAGCACATTGTGTGTAAAAGGTAGAGCCAGTATTGAAATAATCTTTGTTCGTGACAGTGCCAGTATATTCATAATACACAGCACCATATGGGCCTAATGAAGTGAGTTTGTAAGAGCCACTGCTTTGATAAGTGTCATTTGCACTTTCTGGCTCAAAGCGATTGGCAATAAACTCACTATTTAAGTTTCTAGCTGTTGAGCTACTGTTATAGCCGCTGTCTCTAGCTGCTGTAAAACTGGCATCACCATAGCTGACTTTATCTGCATTAATAGGTGGTGTATAGGTAATGTTTGGGTCGTAATACACTGAGTTACATTGGCTACTTAAATAACCATAATCGTTAATAAAATCATGTGCAGCATCGGGCATCGCGGTCCAGGTCATACTGCCAGAGTTATCTAACACAAATAAAATATTCGGTTTGACAGTAGTGCTGGTAGAAGTGACCAAAGGTGCATTTGCCAACTCTACACTTGCAGCATTCACTACCACGTGATGTAAACACCCAACCATCAATACACATGCGGCTAGAAAATGACGAACGATTAAATGAGATTTCATTAATGTCTCCTAATGGACAAATGCTTGCACATAACTAATGGCGTTTTTGGGGCCTTCTACACGCACTGTGACGCGGATACGAGGGGTTTGACCAGCCACTGGACAGCCGGGACCAAAGCAAACGTTTTGTGGTAATGGGACTTCTTGACCATTTTTGTCTTCGGCACCAGTGCTAAATAAGCAATTGGCATTTTGAATTGCAACGTCAGGTGTACGACACATACGCTGTACGATATAACGTACTGTATTACCACTGGCATCTTCAACTAGAGAAACATTGTTAGCTTCATCCCAAGTATCATCCTCCGTTAGAATAAGGTCGGGATCTACGCTTGAGTGGTAACCCGGTCTAGCTGTTAAATCAGTGTTATTCATTGTGTGTGTTGCGTCATTGAGTACATTTTTAGCATTATTGCCGACCGCATCGCGCATGCCGATTAATTGTGCAATCGCTGCTTCAATACCAGCATCTGCTGAGGTAGTAGCAGCTTGCTTAAAAGATAAATTACCACCTATTAAGGTATTGGTATCTACAGAGCGAATAAGTGCTACTGCAGCTAAAGACATCACCACCAAAGCCACAAGCGCAATAAATAACACGACACCTTGTTGCTTAAATAAGTGATGACCTGAAAGATTTTTCATCTTATTTATACTCATAATGTTTCCCTTGACCACACCACATTTCGCATTGGAATAATCGTCTCAAACACTCTGTAGTGGTAGCGTGCCCAGTTGGCATCTGCTGTACTCAAATTGATTGCTGGCGCAGGGGAAGCTACACTGATAGCCCCACCAATTGGCACATCTTGCCAAGCGCACAAGCCCGTAAAATTTGCTGCATTGCAAGATGCTGTCACTGTATTGGTATCAATTTGCGGGTTACGCGCCACAATCGCTAAACGCACAGCTTTGATTAGATTACGATTGGCAACGGTTGGCGCTGCCCATGTTGCGCCTGTGGGTTCTACCCATTGTGTAATGGTGTTAGAATCTGGCGAGTTTGAGATACCGTACTGTGCTTGTAAGTTAATGATATCAGCCACCACAGGCGTACCATTTCTTTCTAGGTTGCCATTGTTGACACGGTACGTTATCTCATCCCATCTGCCCAAACATGAAAAATCAGAGCCTAAGTCCCCCACAGTGTCTACAGTTGTCACGGTAAAAGGTGCGACTGTGCCCGCCACAGCAGTAGCTCTAGTTAACACACAATCAGGTCCACTGTTCATCAATACAATATCGTTGGCTTGACAGCCTAAATTGTTTCTTACAGTTGCAACGTTACCCACGCGTGAATCAAGCGTGGTTGGCGAACCACCTGATGCACTGTTGCCATAACGAATGGTAATACTATCGCTTGCATTGACTCCTGTAGCTGCAACACCATTGGTTATGCTCACTGGGGTAATACTGGTCACACCGCTGCTATTGTAAGCAATATTGGTACACTCTAAGGGCGAATCAATCACACCAGGCTGGCCTGATGGCATTAAGGGGTAACCTGCCAGTTTTAACTCTCTGCTGATGTTATAAAGCGCAATACCACCGCTGGTTTGCGCGTCTGCAGTGCCTGTTGTGCCGCGTTTTTGTCCCTCAAATACAGACATAGATTGCGAAATAGCCAAGGTTGCCAACAGGCCAATCACCAAGCCAATCATCAGCTCAATTAAGCTAAACCCTCTGTGTCTGTAAGGCGCGCGTTGATTATTCAAATTCATACTCATCCACCTGCTATGTTGGTGATTGTGGTAAAGCAATGCGCCACTTGCATAAAGCAAGGTGCTGTAGTGTCGTTTGCAGCAGGAACTTCGCCAGGCGCTGTCCAGCCAACGGTGACCTGATATTCAGTTGGGTTAGCCAACGCAATGACACTGCGTCTACCCCCCGGAATCATGGCTGAGATATCGGTATTAGCTTCAACATAAGCGGCTAAATTTCCTGGGTCTGCCCACATTTCACCAATGCGCTTTTGTGCGATGTAACTTGCATCTGTTCTATATTTTGCCGCACCAGTATTTTTAATCATGGCTGCTTGCAAGCCTACCAGTGCCAAAATTCCCAATGAGAAAATCAACACTGCAATCAAGGCCTCTAACAGCACAGAGCCAGTCTGTGTTGATTTTTTGATGCAAAATCTTTGATTATTCATGACCAAATCCCACATTAACAAGCGCGAGGGCTAGAGCCTGTCGCTAAACTCGGATCACACATTTTTGCATTACCACCTGCTCCAATTCTAACTTGAAGTGGTCTATTTGCACCTGGCGCGGTTAAGCTAACACGCGCAAGAGATCCAGCATTTGCTACCACGCCACCTAAACCGTTAAATGTCACTGTAGTCGCCGCAGTCGTTAAATCAGATGCTACTGCCGTGCGCGTGACATCTCTGGATCCTTCACTCGCCAAGCGAGACTCAATATCGGCACCGCCAGCCAGTCGTACCACCCATGAGGAGTCCGCACCCATAACAAACTCCACATTTCTATTACGCGCAACCGCCTCTCCCCTTGCTTTTTGCAAACCATTCGCAATCGATTCTGCTGCATTACGTACCTGCGAGTTAATAATCATCGCTTGAAAGCTCGGCACTGCTATCGTGACTAAAATACCAAGCACTGCAACAACTACTGCAAGTTCAATAATTGTGAAGCCAGATTTAAACTTCTTTGCTTGGCTTAACATGCTGAACCTTTACTTCTAATCCAACAGTTTTGAACACCTGAGGTCCAGATAGTGGAAGATGTCTTGGTATTTGCCTGGTTAAGAGAGTAACTGAAATTGGCCATTGTATTTTGACCAGTGGCAGTGAGTGTGTATGCTGCTGCTGTCAATGGACTACATGAATACTGAAAAAATGTAGTAGCTGTTGGACAGTTGGCAAAACCTACATAGGTGCGGTTATCCAGAAAAAACTGCTCAAGTCTTACTCTAGCATCAGACAAAGTAGAGGTTGCCTCTGCAATTCGGCCACGTCTAACATAGTCACCATAAGACGGAATGGCGATAGAGGCTAATACCACAATGACAGCCACAACAATCATGAGCTCAATCAAATTGAAACCCTGTTGGCTGTTGTGCATTTTTAGAACGTTATTGTTAACCATATTGCCCCCTTTATCACATGACCATCATGCCCAATCTTGCAAACACATGTCTACGCCTATCCGATAATCGGCAAATTAAGCGGTATAAGCGGTGATGTTGTCGATATTAACCACTCGTTTTACGCATTAATGATAAAATTCTGACCTATTCATAGCTCACTCAAGTGTCTACACCATGCGAAATTTTTATACCAAAGTAGCAACTATGTCTTTGTTATGCATGCTCATTTCTGCATGCGGCACCAAAGGGCCGTTGTATATTCCAGAGCAACAATACCCTCAAGACCCTCCGCAGGAAGTACCGACTGCCCCAGCGCAAAACAACTAACTTTATTGATAGAAACCAGATCTCGTGAACGCATTTAACCTAAAAAATGGCACCTTATATGCCGAAAACGTTGCGCTGAGTAGCATTGCCGCAACCTACGCCACGCCTTGTTACGTGTATTCAAAAGCAGCATTAGTGCATGCGTTTGAACAATTCCAAGCAGGCTTAACAGGCACCAATCACCTCATTTGCTTTGCGGTGAAAGCGAATCCAAGTTTGGCCATTCTCCACTTATTTGCTTCGATGGGTGCAGGGTTTGATATTGTATCTGGCGGCGAATTAGCACGTGTGTTGGCGGCTGGCGGAGACCCCAATAAAGTCGTATTTTCTGGCGTGGGGAAAAGTCATGACGAGATGCGCGCCGCACTTAAAGCTGGCATTTTATGTTTTAACATTGAGTCTGAGAGTGAACTGCACAGACTCAATCAAGTGGCAGCTGAAATGGACAAAATAGCCCCCGTGTCATTGCGTGTAAACCCCAATGTCGACGCCAAAACACATCCATACATCTCTACTGGCCTTAAAAACAATAAATTTGGTGTGGCGTTTGAAAGTGCGGTGCAACTATATGAACAAGCTGCAGCCATGCCCAACATTGCTGTGCATGGGGTGGATTGTCATATCGGCTCACAAATTACTGAACTCTCTCCGTTTTTAGATGCGTTAGACCGCGTATTGAGTTTGGTAGACCACTTGGAAAGCAAAGGTATTCATATTGCGCATATTGATGTGGGCGGGGGCATTGGCATTACTTATTCAGATGAGATGCCTCCAGCATTCAAAGCGTATGCAGAAGCCATTATGCAAAAATTAGCAGGGCGAGATGTCAAAGTCATGTTTGAGCCAGGCCGCGCATTGGTAGGCAATGCTGGTGTGATGCTCACCAAAGTAGAGTACCTAAAAATGGGCAATTTGGATGACGCCGACAAACCGAAAAACTTTGCAATTGTCGATGCCGCCATGAACGACTTGATGCGACCAGCACTGTACGATGCGTATCATGAGATTGTCGCAGTGCAACCACGTGAAGGCAAAACGCAAACCTATGAAATCGTTGGTCCAGTGTGTGAAAGTGGTGATTTTCTGGGCCATGACCGCGCGTTAGCGCTTGAAGAAGGCGATCTCCTAGCGGTGAAATCTGCGGGAGCCTACGGTATGAGTATGGCCAGCAATTACAACACCCGCCCGCGTGCGGCTGAGATTATGGTGGATGGTGATCAACACTATGTGATTCGCGCTCGTGAAAAAGTAGAAGATTTATTTGCATTAGAAATCGTTCCTGAGCCCCGCTAGGGTTGAACAAACAAACACTTAGGCGTAAATTAACGGTAAGCAATTGATCGCTTATTACAACAAGTCATTGATACATGTTTATCTACACAGGGAGATTTGATATGCGTAAATGGTTATTTGCAATGTTTGCTTTCATGGCTGTACTGATGGTTGGCTGTGCTTCAAACCAAACAACAGCGGGTTCTGGTGGCATGTTACCTGAGATTGCACCTTATGATGAGGCAACTTACGATGCCTTGCCAGACATGGTTGCAGCGGAGTAGTTTCTTAAAGTAACAATAAAAAAGCGAGGTCTAACCCTCGCTTTTTTGATGCTTATCGATGACTAGCTCGTATCGAAACTGCTATTAATCAAAAATCACCGTTTTGTTTGCGTACAGCAAAATACGATTCTCAATATGCCAGCGCACCGCTTTAGATAGCACCACACGTTCCAAATCACGCCCTTTTTGAATCAAATCTTCCACTTGATCTCGATGCGAAATGCGGTCGATGTCTTGCTCAATAATCGGGCCTTCATCCAGCACCTCTGTTACGTAATGGCTGGTGGCACCAATCAGTTTTACACCACGCTCAAAGGCACGATGATACGGCCGCGCACCAATAAACGCAGGCAAGAAAGAGTGATGGATGTTGATGATTTTTTGTGGATAGCGCGCCACAAAATCGGGCGACAAGATTTGCATATAACGCGCCAACACAATCAAATCAATGTCGTATTGTGCAAACAATTTAAATTGCGCCGCTTCTACTTCTGTCTTGGTTTCTTTGCTCACGGGCAAATAGTGAAAATCAATGCCATAAAACTGCACCAATGCTTCGGTATCACGATGATTACTGATGACTAGCGGGATCTCACACGCCAATTCACCACTTTTATGGCGATGCAATAAATCTGCTAGGCAGTGATCATATTGCGACACCATAATCGCCAGACGTGTTTTGTGCTGC
Source organism: Methylophilus sp. (assembly GCA_030696695.1). Classification (GTDB taxonomy): domain Bacteria; phylum Pseudomonadota; class Gammaproteobacteria; order Burkholderiales; family Methylophilaceae; genus Methylophilus. The sequence goes on along the minus strand of JAUYRP010000034.1, from coordinate 225,568 downwards.
GTTAATTTGAGCTGCCACTCCATATTAAATCGGCTGGCGATAGGTGAAAAAGCTTGGCTAAACGAAGCTTCATCGACGTCAAAATTAGCAAAATCCCATTCAACACGCATTAAAAATAGATTATTTTCTGCATCTTGGTGCTGGTCTGCGTGTAAAATATTTGCGTTGTGCTGATATAAAAAATCAGCAATTGCAGCCACGATGCCTTTTGCATCAGGGCAAGTAATTAACAGTGTTGCAGTGTTTTTCATAGCCATTGTGTATAAAAACATCATTTAAAGTGCTGTGATTATACCCGATGCAAACCCACACTGAGCATATACGAGAGAGTACAGCATGAGCCAATCCAACCATCATTTACAACCTAATCCAGTACAGGCCGATATTGTATTAGCCAACCCACGCGGATTTTGTGCTGGCGTGGATCGCGCGATTATTATTGTAGAACAAGCGTTAGAAAAATTTGGTGCGCCGATTTATGTGCGAAATGAGGTGGTGCATAACAAGTTTGTAGTGAACGAACTACGCGACAAAGGCGCTATTTTTGTTGATGACTTAGACAAAATACCTACAGGTAGCACTGTGATATTTAGCGCACATGGCGTCTCTAAAGCGGTGCGTGCAGAGGCGGATGCGCGTGGCTTAATTGCGTTTGACGCAACGTGTCCATTGGTGACAAAAGTACACATCGAAGTAGCGAAAATGCGTAAAGAAGGCCTAGGCATTATCATGATTGGGCATAAAGGCCATCCTGAGGTGGAAGGCACCATGGGCCAAGTGGAAGGCGACCCCAATGAGCAAGGCATGTATTTGGTAGAAACACCTGAAGATGTTGCAATGTTACAAGTCAATAACCCAGATAAGCTGGCTTTTGTAACGCAAACAACACTTTCTATGGATGACGCTGCTCAGGTGATGAACGCACTTAAAGCGAGGTTTCCCAATATTCAATCGCCTAAAAGTGACGATATTTGCTACGCCACGCAGAACCGCCAAGATGCCGTCAAAATTATGGCAAAAGACTGTGATTTGGTGATTATTGTTGGCTCGCCCAACAGTTCAAATTCTAATCGCTTGAGAGAAGTCGCGCAAAACCAAGGCGTTGAAGCCTACATGGTAGACAATGCCAGTTACTTGAAACCAGAATGGTTGACTGGTAAACAAAAAATTGGTGTCTCCGCTGGTGCATCCGCGCCTGAAATTTTGGTTAAAGAGGTGATTGCACAATTGCAACAATTAGGCGCAAATCAGGTCACAGAGTTACAAGGTGTGATTGAAAGCGTTGTGTTTCAACTGCCCAAAAATCTCGTCAATACCCCAAACAAAGCTAAAACCCAATAATTACTTACTATATTGATTTTGCATGCATAAAATACCCGTATCCGCACTTGTCTTGATTCACACCGCAGATTTGCAAGTGCTGATTATGGAGCGAGCCGACAAGTCTGGCTATTGGCAATCAGTGACGGGGAGCATAGAGCTTGGCGAAACACCCTATCAGGCTGCGATTCGTGAAGTGAAAGAAGAAACGGGTTTAGATGCGTTGCAGTTTGATTTTCAGGACTGGCAAGCAAGCAACGTATATGAAATTTACCCGCATTGGCGCCATCGCTACGCACCAGGAGTGGTAGAGAATACGGAGCATTTATTTGGTTTGATGTTACCCAACACCATGCCTGTGCAGCTAGCCCTGGATGAACACGTGCAATATCAATGGGTGGATTGGCGAGAAGCGGCGCAACGTGTGTTCTCTTGGACCAATGTCGATGCGCTCAAGCGTTTGGGTGAAAAATACCAATTAAGCCTGTAAACGCTGCAAATAAAATCCCCGCTTTTTCAATAAAACCGTTGTAAAATAATCACTTGTTGATTCATTCACTGGCCATACAGACACCATGCAAACCCAAGCAATCTCGCCCGTTCCGATTAAATTTGAAAAGTTTCAGTCCGCTAAGGATGATGACTGCCAAGCGAGGATATTGGCTGCGCGTGAAAAGCTAGGCAAGCGCTTGGTCATTTTAGGGCATCATTATCAGCATGAAAGCGTGTATCGCCATGCCGATTACACGGGCGACTCCCTTAAATTGTCTAAATATTGCGACAGCTTGGATGCTGAATTTATTGTATTTTTAGGCGTGCATTTTATGGCGGAAGTGGCAGACATTTTAAGCCGCCCAGAACAAATCGTCATCTTACCTGACCTAGCCGCAGGCTGTTCCATGGCTGATATGGCCAACTTGGCCAAAGTAGAGCGTAGCTATCGCGAGCTGAACAAAGTACTGAATTTTGATGAAGAAATCACACCGATTACGTACATTAACTCCGCAGCAGATTTAAAAGCATTTTGCGGTGAGCACGGCGGTATTGTCTGCACCAGCACCAATGCACCAAAAATACTGGAATGGGGCTTTAAACAGCGTGAAAAAGTATTGTTCTTCCCTGACCAAAACTTAGGCAGATGGTCTGGCCATAAGATGGGCATCCCACTTGAACAAATGCCAGTATGGGACCCAGATCAACCGCTGGGGGGGTTAACTGTCGAACAAATCAAAAACGCCAAAATTCTGTTATGGAAAGGGCATTGTGCGGTGCACCAAATGTTCCGCCCACAGAATATTGAACATTTTAAAAAGCTACACCCAGATGGCTTTGTCATATCTCACCCAGAGGCCCCTTTTGAAGTCTGCCTAAATTCAGATTATGTGGGTTCTACCGAGTATATTTTACGTACCGTTTCTGAAGCACCGCCCAATACCAAATGGTTGGTGGGTACCGAGCTGAATTTAGTGACACGCTTGGCAGAGCAAATGAAACCACAAGGTAAACACGTACAATTTATGAGCCACGTGGTATGCGAGTGTTCGACCATGGCACGGATTGACCCCCAACACTTGGCTTGGTGCTTAGAAAATTTGGCTGAAGGCAATATTGTGAATCAAATCAAAGTGCCTAAACATGAGGCCGAACTGGCGAAATTGACCTTGGATAGAATGCTACAAGCATCCTAGTATGGCTAGTTGTCCGCTTTGCCAACCCAGCCCTCACAGTATTTTATGGCAAGATGATTTTTGTCGAGTGGTGCTGATGAACGATGCAGATTACCCAGCTTACTGTCGTGTCGAACTGATTGCACATGTCAAAGAAATGACAGACTTAGCGCCGCAGGATCGTGCACGTACAATGAAAGTGGTGTTTGGCGTAGAGACTGCCGTGCGGGAAGTCATCCAGCCAGATAAAATCAATTTGGCAAGTCTAGGCAATAAAACACCGCATATGCACTGGCATGTGATTCCACGCTTTGAAAATGACAAGCATTTTCCGAATAGTCATTGGGGCGAGGCTATGCGCAACACTAAACCTCAACCCTTGCATGATGTCACTGTGTCTCGCCTAACACAATTAATCGCCAATTACGTTGAATGCGGGCTTAACCAATAGAGCGTCCACTTAAGTATGGACTATCAAATCTCATGGTTGGCCAAGCAGTTTGCGCAGCACGTTCTTTACCAACATATCACCATCAACCATTTTAAGATTTCACTGCTTCATCCACATTTACCTGATGCAGTGATGCAGGTTGATAAAATTGGCCTAGACAAACGAAACGGTTGGTTTTGGCACACTTTAATTCTACATGACCGAAATAACACTTACCTTTTTGGTGGTTTACCGTCTAATGTTTACGATATGCTGTTCAATGAAATTGTGCTACAGCAATCAACTTTTAAAGCGCATAAACTTAAAGCACGCGAGAGCCTGAATCAGCATATTGAATCTTTAGCGCAAGCCCATGAACAGGCTAAGCAATATATGCGCTCATCGCTTTACATTACTTACCCTACAGCTGAATCTTGGCTGAGCATTAACCTCGTTCACTTTCAATCGTTACAACAAGCCAAAGACCTTAATGTGTTAACCGACAATGAGTTGTCTTGGTATGAAATGCTCGTCCCTTTCATGGTAAACGGCCATCATCACTTTAAGGGGATTAACCAATACTTTGTAGAACAAGAAATCTTACGATTTAACAGTTTTTTTGACCATATCGAGTCTCAACCACTCACCATTTCACAACGAAAAGCTTGCGTGACCAATGAGCAATTTAATCTCGTACTTGCCGGCGCTGGCACAGGCAAAACCAGCACGATGATTGCGCGAGCTGGTTATCTACTTCAAGCTGACTTGGTCAAGCCAGCGCAGATATTGATGCTAGCTTATGCGAATAAAGCCGCAGAGGAAATGCAAGAACGCGTTGAGAAACGCTTAAATACTAGTGCATTCAATGTTAAAACGTTTCATAGTCTAGGCAAGTCAATCATCTCCCAAGTAGAAGGTAAAGTACCCTATAACCATCCGATGGCTGATGATGACTATCTTAAAGCCAAGTTTATTGATGATGAGATTCAACGCTTACTCTCTACAGAACAATATAAATCTGCTTTAGTCGATTATTTTTTCTACCATCACTTGCCTTATAAAAGCCAATACGACTTTAAAAGTCTTGGTGAATACACAGAATATATGTTGGAAAATGAAATCATCACGTTACAAGGTGAGAAAGTAAAAAGTTTTGAGGAGTGCGAAATTGCCAATTTTCTTTATAGAAATGGCGTCGCTTACCAATACGAAGCCAAATATAAAATTGATACGCGCGACCAAAACCACAAGCAGTATCAACCCGATTTTTACTTAAATGATGCGGATATTTATATCGAGCATTTTGCTGTTGATATTGCTGGGAAGACGCCACCATTTATAAAGCAACAAGCATACTTGGATGGAATGACGTGGAAGCGCAAATTACATCAACAACATCAAACCACACTTATAGAAACCTATAGCTACCTGAAACAACAAGGCAGGTTAACGGAATATTTGGCAGAAAAATTGCAAGAAAAAGGTGTTAAGTTTAAGCCGCTATCGCAAGATAAATTGTTAGATAACCTAGCACAGAAGGGGCTGGTTTCAGAGCTTAGCAAGCTAATCGCACAAATACTCAGCCTGTTCAAACAGTCTGGTCGACAACAATTATTCAGTAATAAGGAGCAACATTCATCACCGTCTATTAAAGCCATCCAGCATTTATTTGAACCCATCTTTAACGCCTATCAACATGAGCTCACTCAAAAAAACAGTATTGATTTTGATGACATGATTTTGCGTGCAACGCAGTATGTGCGTGAGGGCAAATACCAATCACCCTTTTTGCATATTTTAGTAGATGAGTTCCAGGACATCTCGGAAAGTCGGGCAAATTTAATACGCGCACTGCATGCTCAAAACCCTGATAGCACGCTATTTTGTGTGGGCGATGACTGGCAATCCATTTATCGCTTTACTGGCAGTGATATAAGCCTTACCAGCCATTTCGATCAGGCGTTTGGTTACGCAGCAACCAATGTGCTGGATAAAACGTTTCGTTTCAACAATAAAATTAATGAAGTCGCTGCGCGCTTTATTCAACAAAACCCAAATCAACTGAAAAAAGAAATTGTTTGTCACAATCAAACCACAACGGAAGCTGTGAGTATTATTAAAACAACTGACATGGAAAATGGTATTCAGGCGGCACTGCATGCTATTCAATTGAAGATAGATGAAACAAAAGTAAATGTGCTAATTTTAGGCAGAACTCGTTTTTCAAAGCCAAAAATGGAAAAGCTTAATACGCAATATCCTCAAATGCGGCTTGGCTTTATGACCGTACATCGTGCCAAAGGCAAAGAAGCTGATTATGTGATTGTCACAGATTTAACAAAGGGTAAACATGGCTTTCCGTCCGAAAAGCAGAACCATCCAATTCTAGAGTCGCTTCTACCAACTGGGGATGATTATCGTCATGCAGAGGAAAGGCGATTATTTTATGTGGCATTAACACGGGCAAGACACCATGTGTATTTATTGACACACCCGCATCGCTCATCCAACTTTGTGCGTGAGTTGATTGATGAAGGGTATCCAGTCACTTTACTTGATGAAAGCCGCTACGAAATAAACGCAGATGACTTTTTACCTAACACGCCTTGCCCAGCTTGCAAAACAGGTTATTTAACTCCCAGAGATGGACCTCACTCAAGCTACATAGGCTGTACAAATCGCCCTTACTGTAATTACACGCAACAAGCTTGCCAATGGTGTGGCGGTGAGACTTACTTAGAAAGTGGATTCTTGCGTTGTAAAAATAAACACTGTGACTACAAAGTTCCTAAATGTCCAAAATGCGACACGGGTATTTTAAAATCAAGAATAAAAAACGGCAGAAAGTTTTGGGGTTGCTCTAATTACAGAAAGGATGCAGAGTTTTCTTGTACATACACCACTAATTTTATTGATTTAAACCACTAGCCGCTCGACCACTTTGCCGTTGACCAAATGACTCTCAATAATTTCGTCTAAGTCTTCTTGATCAATAAAGGTATACCAAACCGCTTCGGGATACACCACCATCAACGGGCCTTCTCCGCATCGGTCAAGACAACCTGCGCGGTTAATGCGTACGCTGCCTGCACCATTGAGCTTAAGCTTTTTGACCTTGCTCTTCATGTACTCAAAAGCCTCTTCTGCGCCTTTGTTCATGCAACAGTCCTCGCCTTTATCGCGCTGGTTTAAACAAAAAAATACGTGATGCTTAAAATGATTGGTCATTTTTTACCTAATTATTCAATTAACTGATGTGCTCAAGTTTTTTAAATTTTGTTTTTAGGCAAGGCATTTGAGCGCAGACAGTACATTTAGTACGGCAAGCGAAAATAACGCCGCATAAAAACGAAAGAAAAACCTTATTCAGTGGAGAGGGCATCTTCTTGCGTAAACGTCCACGTCCTTGTCACACTCAAAATATCAGTATCGCGCCGAATATCTGCTGGAAACTCTGAAAATGGCGCGGACAATTCCACAATTTTTTTAGCGGCTTCATCCAATATTTTATAGCCAGAGCTTCGGTTGATTTTCACTTCTTCCAAACTACCATCTGATTTAATTGATACCGTCATTTGCAACTGCCCATACAGCTTTTGATTTTTTGCGGCAGCTGGGTAATTTAGATTGCCCACACGCTCCACCTTTTGTCGCCAAGCTTCAATATACATGGCATATTTATATTCTTGTGTACGCGCGCCAATAAATTTACGTTTTGGCCGTTTTTGATACTCATCTTGCTGTTTGGCAATCAGTGCTTCCAAGCGGTCAATTTCTTTGGCGGATGCGATTAAATCTTGCGTGTTCAGTGTTTTCAACTTCACAGATTGATCGCCAACTTCAGGATCGGTAGTGGCCGCTTGCTGCGTGGGCTGCGATTGTACTTTTTGCAAAGCTTGCATTTGTGTCATCAGTGCTTGGGCCTGTTTTTCTAACTCAAGCACTTGTTTTTGTTCGCGGATTTCTTCGGCCGTTAACTTGGCCGATTTAGAGGCGCTACTTGCTTCTGCTTGTTGAGTCAGCTTCACCTCTTGCATTTTTTGATTGGGTGCAGGCAAGGCCGTTTTCATCTTGCGATTGTCATCAGTATTGCCACCCCTATCTAAATTGGCTTGTGCCAACACCTCTGCTTTAGTGGGTGCCTCTTTGGTTTTCGAGTTGACCAACATCACTTCTAAAGTGGGTAACTGGTCTGTAAACTTTTTTAATTCTGGCTGAAATTTAATGCTCAGTATCGTGGCATGCACAAATAAGGATAGCCATATAGCAATTGCAAACACACTCATCTTGGCAAGCCTTATTTTTAGCTTTACCAATGCGTTAACTTCCGAAAGTTTAGCCCGCTTATCCAAGCTACATCCTAATTTAAAGCATCTAAAATTTTCTGATGCACACCGCCAAAACCACCATTACTCATCACTACAATATGATCACCCGCTTTGGCACTGTGGATAATAGCTTTCACCAATTGAGCCAAATCATCAAAGGTTTGAGATTTATGTGCAATTGGTTTAAGTGCTTCTGCTGCATCCCAGCCAAGGTTTGCACCGTAACAAAATACTAAATCTGCTTGCGCCAAACTGGCTGGTAACGCATCTTTCATCACCCCCAGTTTCATGGTGTTACTGCGTGGCTCTAGCACTGCCAAAATGCGCGCATTGCCCACTTTAGCGCGCAAACCCGCAACTGTCGTCTCGATGGCCGTAGGGTGATGCGCAAAATCGTCATACACTGTAATTTGATTGACCACGCCTTTGGTTTCCATGCGCCGTTTTACATTTTTAAACGCGCCTAAGGCTTCTATGCTGGTAGCCACAGACACTCCAGCATGTCGTGCTGCCGCGATACAGGCTAATGCGTTCAAGCGGTTATGCTCACCCATTAAATCCCAAGTCACACGGCCTTGTAATTGGCCTTGGTACATCACATCAAAGTGACCATCAGCATTGGCATGCGTGGCTTGCCAATCTGCATCGGTACCAAATTGCTCTACGGGTGTCCAACAGCCTTTATCAATCACGCGTTGTAGGCTCGCTTCTTTGCCGTTGCGAATCACTAACCCTTGTTGCGGCACGGTTCTGACTAGGTGGTGAAATTGTTTTTCAATCGCGGCTAAGTCTTCAAAGATATCCGCATGGTCATATTCTAAATTGTTCAAAATAGCAGTGCGTGGACGATAGTGTACAAATTTGGAACGCTTGTCGAAAAAGGCCGTGTCGTATTCATCGGCCTCAATTACAAAAAAAGGTGAAACATCATCTTTGTTGGCATGACCGCGTTGTGCGTCGTTCCTGGCACTCTCATCCAGCGATTGATATTTTTTAAAATTGCTATCATTGGGTGATATTTGTGGCAATCGTGCTGAGACACCAAAATTCTCAGGTACGCCACCAATCAAAAAGCCTGGCGCTAGGCCAGCAAACTCTAATATCCAAGCCAACATCGAGCTGGTAGTGGTTTTACCATGGGTGCCAGCGACTGCCATCACCCATTTACCTTGCAGCACGTTTTCAGCCAACCATTGTGGCCCTGAAATATAAGGTAGGCCTTTATTCAGAATGGCCTCCATCAAGGGATTACCGCGGGTGACAACATTACCGATTACATACATATCTGGATTGAGTTTGGTTTGCTCCGCTGCAAAACCCTCAATCAGTTGTATCCCTTGTGCTTCAAGTTGGGTACTCATGGGGGGGTACACATTGGCATCACAGCCTGTGACGGTATGCCCTGCTTGTTTGGCTAACACGGCAATGCCGCCCATAAAAGTGCCACAAATACCTAAAATATGAATATGCAATTGATTACCTTATGTTAATAACTTCTCATGACCACTCGCAGTGGATACCACCTTTGCACCTACCCCAAATTAGGTGCCAACCAACGCTCTAAATAAGCTTTATCTAAATTACGACGTTTCGCCATGTCTTCCAACTGATCTGTGCCGATTTTATCCACACTGAAATATTTAGCTTCAGGATGCGCCAAATAGAATCCTGATACTGCCGCCGCAGGCATCATGGCAAAAGATTCAGTCAATGTCATGTCGATTTCATCACACTGCAACAGCTTGAACATCTCTGGTTTCACAGTATGGTCTGGGCAAGCAGGGTAGCCTGGGGCTGGGCGGATACCAAGGTACTCCTCTTTGATGAGTGCAGTCACATCTAAACGCTCGTCAGGCACGTAGCCCCACAAATCTTTACGCACACGCTCGTGCATGTATTCTGCAAACGCTTCAGCCAACCTATCTGCCAACGATTTAAACATAATGGCATGATAGTCATCGTGATTTTTTTCGAACTCCGCCAAGCGTTTTTCCATGCCCAAGCCTGCAGTCACGGCAAACAAGCCGATGTAATCAGCACCTTGACCTTTGGGTGCAATAAAATCCGCCAAGCATTGATTCGGGCGCGCCACGCCATCAATCACTGGTTTGACGGTTTGCTGGCGCAAACCATAATAAGTAAACGCGACTTGGCTACGCGTGTCATCCGTATAGATTTCAATATCGTCATCGTTCACGCTGTTGGCTGGCATCAGTGCAATGACACCATTGGCGTTGAGCCAACGTCCCTCAATAATTTTCTTCAGCATGGTTTGCGCTTCTGCGAACACTTTGCTGGCGGCATCGCCCACGACGTGGTCTTTAAGAATAGCAGGGTAACTACCTGCCAAGTCCCATGTTTGGAAAAACGGTGTCCAGTCGATGTATTGGGCAATCAGGCCTAAATCAATGTTTTTAAACACACGGCGACCTATAAACTTAGGCTTCACGGGCGCGCAACCAGCCTCAAAACTGAGTTTGGCTTTATTGGCACGTGCCTCAGCTAGTGTCAACATTGGCGTGCCTTTTTTGTTGGCATGCTGATGGCGTGCTTTTTGATAATCGGCTTGAATCTCTGCCAAATAGGCACCACGCGTTTCTGGCGTAAGTAGATTTTGCATCACTGAGACCGAGCGAGAAGCATCTGGCACATAGATCACTGGGCCATCGTAATGTGGAGCAATTTTTACAGCAGTATGCGCACGTGAAGTAGTAGCGCCACCAATCAACAATGGCGTCTGTTGGCCTTGAAAATGTGGGTCGCGCTGCATCTCTTTGGCAATGTAGGCCATCTCTTCTAATGAAGGGGTGATGAGTCCAGACAAGCCGATGATGTCCGCGTTTTCTGCTTTGGCCATGGCCAAAATTTCTGCGGCAGGCACCATCACGCCCATGTTCACTACTTCAAAGTTATTACACTGCAACACCACAGACACGATGTTTTTACCAATATCATGCACATCGCCTTTCACGGTGGCAATCACCACTTTGCCTTTTGGCTTGGCAACCACACCGGTGCGCGCTTGCTCTGCTGCTTTCTCTTCTTCAATAAATGGAATGAGATGCGCTACCGCAGATTTCATCACACGTGCGGACTTGACCACTTGCGGCAAAAACATTTTGCCTTGACCAAACAAGTCGCCCACTACATTCATGCCGTCCATCAACGGCCCTTCAATCACATGAATCGGGCGGCCACCTTTTTCCATCACTTCCAGGCGTACTTGTTCAGTATCTTCCACGATAAAATCGGTGATGCCATGCACCAGCGCGTATTCCAGCCGCTTGCTGACTGGCACAGGCGCTTCAGGTGTGCCGCGCCAGGCCAGTGTGGCCTCCTCTTTTTTGCCACCCGCTACCAACGTGCCTGCAATCTCAATCAGGCGCTCTGTTGGCGCAAGCAGGTTGTTAGGGTCCGTCACGCGGTTCAAGACTACATCTTCTACACGCTCTTTTAATGCTGGCGCCAAATCATCATACACACCCATCATGCCGGCATTGACAATGCCCATGGTCATGCCCGCTTGAATAGCATGGTAGAGAAATACCGTATGAATCGCCTCACGGGCAGGGTCGTTGCCGCGGAAGCTGAAACTCACATTGGAGACCCCACCAGAGATTTTGGCATGTGGCAGGTTTTGCTTAATCCAGCGTGTCGCTTCGATAAAGTCCACGGCATAGTTGTTGTGCTCTTCAATGCCGGTGGCAATGGCAAAAATATTGGGGTCGAAGATAATGTCTTCTGGTGGAAAGGCGTTATTCACCAACAAATCATACGCACGCTTGCAGATTTCAATTTTGCGCGCATAAGTATCGGCTTGGCCTTTTTCATCAAAGGCCATGACAATCACGGCAGCACCATAACGACGACATAATTTCGCTTGGCGTAAAAACTCAGCTTCGCCCTCTTTCATGGAGATGGAGTTGACGATGGCTTTACCCTGCACACACTTCAAACCCGCTTCAATCACGTTCCATTTAGAGGAGTCGATCATGATCGGTACGCGCGCAATATCAGGCTCTGAGGCAATCAGATTCAAGAAATGCGTCATGGCTTTCACCGCGTCCAACATGCCTTCATCCATGTTGATATCGATGACTTGTGCGCCGTTTTCCACTTGTTGGCGCGCCACACTCAGCGCTTCTTCGTACTGCTCATTGATGATCATGCGCGCAAACGCTTTAGATCCTGTCACATTGGTGCGCTCTCCTACATTAACAAACAGAGAGGTCTCATCAATGATAAAAGGCTCTAAACCTGATAATTTAGTGATGGGCGCTTGCACTGGCACTGCGCGAGGTGGCAAATCTTTAATTGCCTCATAAATAGCATTGATATGTGCTGGCGTAGTGCCACAACAGCCGCCTGCAATATTAATAAAGCCACTCAATGCAAACTCTTTGACCAAGCTAGAGGTCACATCTGGCGTTTCATCAAAGCCAGTATCGCTCATAGGGTTAGGCAAGCCTGCGTTGGGGTAAATACAGACAAAGGTATCGGCCACTTTGGAGAGTTCTTCTGCGTATGGGCGCATCAGCGTTGCACCCAATGCACAGTTCAAACCTACCGTGAGCGGTTTGGCATGACGTACCGAATGCCAAAATGCAGTCACGGTTTGACCGGACAAGATGCGGCCTGAGGCATCCGTCACCGTACCCGAAATCATCAAGGGCAGGGTGTAACCCACTTCTTCAAAAAAGGTATCAATAGCAAATAAAGCCGCTTTACAGTTAAGGGTGTCAAAGATGGTTTCTACCATCAAGATGTCGGCACCGCCCTCCACCAACGCACGTGTCTGCTCAAGGTAAGCACTCACTAGCTGATCAAAACTGACATTACGTGCAGCAGGGTCATTCACATCGGGCGAAATACTTGCTGTTTTAGGGGTAGGGCCTAATGCTCCCGCCACAAAACGTGGCTTATCTGGCGTGCTGTACTTGATGCAAGCCGCCTTGGCGAGCTTGGCCGATTCCACATTCATCTCATACACCAGGTGCGCCATATGGTAATCGTCTTGCGCCACACTGGTGGCACCAAACGTATTGGTTTCAATGATATCTGCACCTGCAGCTAAGTATTTCTCATGGATTTCTTGAATCACTTGCGGTTGTGTCAAAGTCAATAATTCATTATTACCTTTGACAAATAATTCGCGTTGACCTGCGGGCGCTTTAAACTGTGTAAAACGCTCGCCGCGATAATCGGCTTCTGTCAGCTTATATTGCTGAATCATAGTACCCATCGCACCATCCAAAATAAGGATGCGTTCCGCCAATAATGCACGTAGCTGGGTTTCTGTAGCGCTGATTTTGTTGACCGACATAAAGTGCTTTCAAATCCATTAAAACTGACTGCGCATATTTTAGCATGATGGTTTCATTTGCACTTTTACTAAGTGCTAATTGCTACGCCTGTAGTACGCTGTTTCATGCGCGATTGTACGTAGATTTCCAACAATTTTAGACTTTGGTCAATTATTCAAAATAAAAGTGTGATAACTTAAAACTTTCAATCACGAAATTTACGCGCATGATAGAAGGCTTAGTACAGTTATTCTTATGGCAAGGCTTGGGAGAGTTAGCCTCCAAATTTTTGCTTCCTAGCATTCCAGGGCCAGTGCTAGGCTTGATATTTTTAGTGGTATTTTTGATAATCAAAGGTGAGGTGAACCAACCGCTAGGACAAGTAGCCGACCACTTTAGGCAACATTTAGGCTTATTGTTCGTGCCTGCCTCTGTAGGGGTTGTGCTGTTCTTGCCCGAGCTAAAGACCCATGCATTGGCAGTATCCACGGCCTTATTGGTGAGTGTTGTGCTGACGATTGGTGTGACGGCAGTTGTGCTCAAAGTATTTTGGTATGTGTCACTTAAGTATGGAAAAGGGCAACGCCATGAATGAGCGTTTGCCGATTTCCGAAATTTGGGTCTACCTGTCTGGCGACCCTTTATTTGCACTGATTATCACATTGGCCACCTACCAACTTGGCTACCTACTGTATGTACGCTCAAAACGTAATCCTATCGTTAATCCTGTTGCCATTTCCGTGGTACTCACTTGCATCATTATCAGCGTACTGGAGATGCCTTATGAAAAATATTTTGAAGGCGCACAGTTCGTACACTTTTTACTAGGCACGGCCACCGTTGCGTTAGCTGTACCTATTTATAATGGTTTTAAGCGTATGAAGGGCAAGATTTTTCATATGTGGGTTGCACTGACAGCCGGTAGCACGGTCTCGATTGTCAGTGCGGTCGCCATCGCACAGTGGATGGGCGCCAGTAACAATATGGTAGGTAGCATGTATGCGAAATCCGTCACAGCGCCCATTGCCATGGGCATTGCAGAACGCATCAATGTGTCGCCCACACTTACTGCTGTATTTACGGTTATTACTGGCATGTTGGGCGCCATTTTGGCACCTTATATCTTGAATGCACTGAAGGTACAACAATGGTGGATACGCGGCACAGCCATTGGTGTTGGCGCGCATGGCTTGGGTATTACACGCGCATTTAGTGTGAATGAAGAAGCCGGTATTTTTGCCAGCATGGCCATGGGTTTAAACGGTGTGATTAGTGCGATTGGCTTGCCGATTGTGCTCACCTATTTACGCCCGCACATCGGAATATAGAAATCACTTTTAGGGCGCCTGCACTTGCAAATACTGTGTTAAAAAATGCTTTAAAATCCTCATTTACACTCACGTAAACTCTGGTTTCTCAGCATTTTTTGCCTTGTCTTTGCTTCGCTCGTCAATGCTAACAAAGATTTCGCCAATAAGCATTAAACAGAGGCATAAAGCTGGAGCCAACGCTCCAATACAACAACAATATAAGCCTGCTCTTCAAGCGTCAACTCGCGTCCTTGTGGAATGGCATGCCATTGTTGTAAACACCCACGGCAGCAACAGGCGGTAGCATGTTGCGCAACAAATACTGGATGACCCCGCATCGGCGTTTGTTTACCCTCGTTAGCAATCACCGCTGGGGCCAAGCGCTCACGCACAAAATCTTCTGCATGATCGAGCACGACCGCGATGCCTTTTTGTTGCAGATAACTTAAATCTCGCGCATTGAGCTTGAACCCTGCACGAAAGGTAGAGCACGCTAACACTGTAAATACGGCTTCTATGTCTCGCATGGCATCAATAATGTTAATGCAATTGTTTCAACTCTAAATCACGTAATTTTGGTGATAATTTAGCAGTAAGCCCCACTATTCCAATGGTCATCATGCCACCAAAAATCACAGATGGCACCAAGCCCAGCAATTTGGCAGCAACCCCCGACTCAAACGCGCCTAACTCATTAGATGAGCCGATGAAAATTCCATTAATAGCAGACACTCTGCCGCGCATGCCATCTGGTGTGGCTAGCTGCAAAATGGTTTGACGCATCACTACAGAAATACCATCTAGCACCCCTGACAACATCAAGATGGCAGCTGCCATCCAGAAATACGGACTCAGCGCAAAACCAATCATGCATGCGCCAAAGCCTGCTACTGCGCCCAGTAGCCAACGGCCAGCGTGCAGATTGATGGGGTGTTTGGTCAGCCAAAGACCAGTGGCAATCGCGCCCACCGCAGGTGCCGCACGCAGTACTCCCAAGCCTTCTGGCCCCATTTGATACACATCATGCACAAACGCGGGCAACAAGGCGACGGCACCGCCAAATAACACAGCGAACATATCGAGCATTTGCGCACCAAACACAATTTGATTGCCCCAGACAAACCGCAACCCTTCGCCAATACTTTTAAACACTGGCGGACTCTCTTGCGCTGGCGGCTCTTTCACTTTCAACATCAGCATCGCCACCATTGCACCTACGCATAGTGCACTCGCTAAGGCATACGCCATGGTTTTACTAGCGAATCCCACCAATAAACCGCCTAATGCTGGACCAATGACCAAGCCTGTTTGGAAAATGGAACTGCCAATACCAGCACCGCGCCCAAAAGACGCTCTGGGTACAATAATGGCAAACAAAGTGTTGTAGCTGGGCGCAATAAACGCACGCGCAATGCCAGTAAATGCAATGGAGCCATAGATCCAAGCGCTGGGATTCCCTGTGATCCAACCCAAGGAAACCGCTGTGAGGGTGAGCGCATTTAGACACAGCAAGGCCGCGGCCAATATGCCAAAAGCACGTCTGGAATAGTAATGATCCACAGCATGCCCGGCAAATAACGCACTGGAAAAGTAAGGAATCACTTCGGCCAGCCCGACCAATCCAAGCGCCAATGGATCGCGTGTGAGCTCATAAATATGCCAACCCACGACGACGGCCATCATCTGATAGGCCAATACCATTTGGATACGAAAAGACAATAACTTAACGAATGCAAACTGATGGTTACGAAACAACTGAGGAAGAGAATGCTGCATCACAGCATTATAAATTTAAATGCGTTTAAAATTTGCGCATGCTTAGATTTATCAGGACAGCAGCAAACTTCTGTAGAATGACGCGGTTAGTGCTGAGAATAAAGCAGTAAGTGTGCGTAAGCACACCGATGAGTCGTCGTTGACCTAGTGCGATTCTGCTGAAATAGATTAGGCGCACTAACCTTTCAGTTTTAATGCTTTATTGATATGCGCCTAGCCCCTATACATTTTTTATATTTTTTCTGCTGCTTTCTGTTACTTGGCGCATTACCCGCCCAAGCACAACAAAGTATTACGGTATATGTCACGGTGGATTGGGAAGGCTACAATTTGGAGCCTGAAAATATTGAAGCCATGCAGGCATTTCGTACACGGTTCCCACACATTCCTATACTCCAGCTTTTGAACCCCGTGTATTTTGTCAGACCCAACGCTAATCAAGCGCAGATTAAAACCAGCATTCAATCCACACTATTGCCTGCCGATGCGCATGGTCTGCATTTACATGGGTGGAAATCATTGATGGACTATTGCCAAGTACCTTATCAACATCAGCCCTCTTTTGCAGATATAGACGAGCAATGCACGCAAGGCGATTGTGGCTATACCGTCAGTTTAGAATATGCTTATTCAACGGCCGCTTTAACCAAATTGGTGGGTTGCAGCCAAGCTATTTTGGTACAGCATGGCTTCAAAAAGCCCGTGCATTTTCGTGCCGGTGCTTGGCAGTTGGGGCCTAAACTCACGCAAGCACTTGCGAATAATGGAATTACTTGGGATAGCTCGCGCACAGCCGCAGAATTGTTGACCAGTCGCTGGGAACCCAACAGCAGCTTAGTCAAGATGCTGAACGCACTGCATCCACATAGCACACCGCTAGAGCAACCTTTTGCGTTGACAGCAGAATTACAAGAGTTCCCCAACAACGCCAGCCTTGCCGATTACACAGGGACAGGGCAAATTGTCGACATGTTCACTCAGTTAATTGAACAAGGTAAAAGTGTGATGGTGCTGGGCTTTCATCAAGAGACAGCGGTTGATTTCTCTGGTCGATTAGCCGCTGCCATTCCTAAAATGGAAGCGATTGCAAAAGCACACGATGTGCAATTGATCTGGGCACATTATTAAGCAGTGTAAATAAGCAGTGATATGTGTAGTTCGCTAAACTTTTGGCACGCGCCATAAATACCAACTGGCAATGGTACGGTATGGTTGCCATGCCTGCCCAATCTCCGCTAATGCTTTTGGGGTAGGGGCCGCTGACAATGACTTTAGTCGCTTATACCCTTCACGCACACCAAAATCATCTACTGGTAGCACATCCAAACGCCCAAGCGTAAACATCAGCATCATCTCCACGGTCCATTGGCCGATGCCTTTTAATTGAACCAATTGTGTAATCAATGCTTCGTTTGTCATTTCGTCTGCAAGGCCGCGGGAGGGCACTAAGCCTGCTAGCGCGCCCTTTGCAATGCCCTGCAATGTGTCTACTTTTCGCCCAGAGAATCCGCAGGCACGTAGCGCATCAAACCTAGCTTCAATCAGCATGGCAGGTGTGGGGATGCTCCCAGAAAAATGGGCTTTGAGTTTGGCAAAAATCGCATCGCCTGCTTTGGTACTTAATTGCTGATAAGCCACGGCGCGCACCAATGCTTCATAGGGTTCGGTGTAAGTGGTAGGCTGCAGCGTACAAGCACCCACTTGATGAATTAAACCTGCCCAATCATCGTCCAACTGACGCATGAAATGGCTAGCAGCAACTAACTGATGATTTTCTTGTGTCATACTAAAATTGTTGTATAGATGGCATGTCTTAATTACGTAATCTTGAAATGTCTTTTCTTGGAATGTCTTATCTGGGATTTTTCATATCATACTGACACACTTTGTATTTAACCAATAGCCAACTATTCAGTGGATGTATTTCAATGGATTTATTTTCAAATGTAGAACCCACGCATCAAACATACGCCACGGGCTTAGTCTATTTACGTGGTTTTGCCTTAAACAATGCACCTACACTTCTGGCAGATTTAAATCAGGTGATTGCAGTTGCTCCACTCAGATCCATGATGACACCGATGGGTTATCCGATGTCTGTCGCTACCACCAGTTGTGGCAGCTTGGGCTGGGTAGGTGATGCAAAAGGCTATGGCTACTCGCATGTTGATCCACAAAGTTTACTGCCTTGGCCTGCCATGCCAGAGAGCTTTTTGCAGCTGGCAGAAAACGCTGCCGAGACTGCGGGTTTCAAAGATTTTTGCCCAGATGCCTGTCTAATTAACCAATATCACATTGGTACTAAAATGGGCTTACATCGAGATAAGGATGAACGTGACTTTACGCAGCCGATTGTGTCAGTTTCATTGGGCATTCCTGCGCGATTTCAATTTGGCGGCAATAAGCGCAGTGATAAACCCATTCAGATTTTACTGAATCATGGCGATGTGGTGGTGTGGGGTGGTGCATCGCGGATGTACTATCACGGTATCATGACAGTGCAAGCCAATACACACCCCATCTTAGGTAACAAGCGCATTAACCTGACATTTAGAAAAGCTGGCTAACGGGCAAGTGACGCATTGCATAATTAGAATTTAAGTTTTGCTTTGATACGACGAAACGTTTGACTGAGCAAGTTGCCATCGAGTTTGTAGTGCTTGTGCAGTGGTTGTTTCACTTCCCAGCTTGCTGTCATGCCCGCAGGAAACGTCACTAAATCTCCTTTACCAAACGACACTGGTGCGCCGCCAGTAGGAGTAATGACACACTCACCTTCTAAAATGTAGGCGATTTCTTGCTCTAAAAATTCCCATGGAAAAGTGGACACTTCCTTTTGCCAAGTGGGCCATTTGCTCACACCTAAACTGTCTAGTGTTGCTTGATTTGGATTTTTTTCTACGAGAATTTGGCTCATGTGATTTCTTCAATAATGGTAACGGTGCGTTATTTTATACCAGTTAAATGCTTGCAACTAACAACCTTGATTTTTGTCATACTATTGAACGCAATTTGATGAGCTTTTGGGGTTTATCCATCTCTTTTTAATGCCCGCTAGGGCTTGAAAGTTGAAAGGAAGTATTGTCATGAACACCTTAAAAATCAACAAATTATTGGCAGGCGAAGCATTGGTAGGTGACGGTAACGAGGTTGCCCATGTGGATCTTATTATAGGGCCGCGCGGCAGTGCTGCCGAGACGGCTTTTTCTCTAACGCTGACCAATCAAAAGCGCGGTGATAACGCGTTACTCGCAGTGGTTGCGCCTAATCTCATGGCCAAACCTGCCACTGTGATGTTCAACAAAGTGGATATCAAAGATGCCAACCAAGCTGTGCAAATGTTTGGGCCAGCACAAGCAGGTGTAGCAAAAGCCGTGACGGACTCTGTCAAAGATGGCACCATTCCTTTAGAAGAGGCCGACGACATATTTATTTGTCGTGGGTATTTTTATTCATTGGGATGCCTCAGACAACGCCAAAATCCAAGATTGGAATTATGCTGCAACTAAATTGGCTATTCAGCGTGCTGTTGCTGGCTTGCCTAAAGCAGCAGAAGTGGTGGAAAGAAGTGAAATGGTATCGCATCCGTTCGCATCGCATGACTACCAAACTGCTCCAACAACATCTCCATTACCAAAAGCCGCTTGATGATGCATCATTGGACAGTAAACCACCGGACACCAAACCAGTAGTAAAATAGCGTTTTTACTACTGGTTGGCATTTACATGCGGGTAAGTTTGACAGACGCGATTGCGCTACTTAAGCGGGGGGAAGTGGTAGCAATTCCCACAGAGACTGTTTATGGCTTGGCTGCTGATGCAAGTAATGATCTTGCATTAAAGAAGATTTATGCCGTTAAACAACGTCCTGCCAACAATCCATTGATTGTGCATATTGCAGATATCCATCAAGTGATGGATTATGCCGATGAGTTCCCCCCATTAGCTAACAAGTTAGCACAAGCATTTTGGCCAGGACCATTGACACTGGTGCTGAAATCTAAACCCACGGTGTCCATCATTGTGCGTGCAAATGCGCCCACGGTTGCGTTGCGAGTGCCAAGTCATCCGCTCACTTTGCAACTGCTCACACAAAGTGGGCTAGCCTTAGCTGCGCCTTCTGCTAATCGTTACACGCAACTCAGCCCCACGACTGCAGCACACGTTGAATCTAGCTTAGGCGAGAACATTCCAGTGCTGGATGGCGGGGCGTGTCCGGTAGGCATAGAGTCAACCATCGTCAGCGTAGAGGGCGATGATTGGCAACTATTACGCCATGGCATGATCGCTGCTGCACAGATTGAAGCGATTGCTGGCAAACCAGCGTTGCAACAACCGTTAGAAACGCCAAAAGCGCCAGGGCAACACTTACTACATTACTCACCCAACACCGCTACGTTACTATTTCAAGACCGAACAGCATTATTAGCGTATGCTAAACTGCACCACAACTGTGCAGCATTATTAATTGGCGATGCGCTGGAAACACCCATTTTTTCTGACGGATTTGACATCACTCTATCCAACCAGCCGGAACAAGTCGCCGAACATTTGTATGAAGCACTCCATCAACTCGATCAATTGCAGGCAAGTGTAATTTTGATTCAATTACCGCCAGCAACAGCAGCATGGGCAGCAATCTCTGATCGATTAACGCGCGCCGGCTACCGCGAAAAATCTTAATCCTAAACACTGACATTTGTGAGTGTGGCCATAAGGTGGCAAAATAAATGGATTACAACCACAAGTATTTAAGGTAAAGCATGAAACATACGTATATTTTTGCAATGATCGCCGCTGTGCTGAGCTTATCAGCGTGCGGCGTGTTAAAACCATTTAAGGTATTTAATACTGAAACGCAAGAGCACTCTAAAAACCCAGCCAACGCAACCGAGTATATTTGCGAGAACAACAAACATTTTTTTGTGCGTATGCTGAATAAAGGCAGTGATGCGTGGCTGATTTTTCCTGACCATGAAGTCAATTTGGCGCAATCCAGCTCAGATAAGAATCGCTATGTCTCTGGCGCAATTACCCTCGTATTAAACGGTGAACAATCTACATTGACCGACGGCGATGTGTTGTCCTACACCGGTTGTAAAGCACAAGCCACCAAATAAACTTTTGTGACAACTGCCAAGCCAAAATGCCTGCTTGTCATTGCCATCAAAAAGGGGTAAGTTAGATACCTAATTGCGGTCATAGTTTGCATCGGAATATCCTAGTAGAAAGGAGCATGCCATGGACAACAAATATGGATTAGGTGGCACAAAAGTAGCTACGGAACATCGCGACCTGCAACACAAGTCAGAATCTACAACTGAAGCCGTTTGTAAGTTTTGTCAAAGTGCAAACTTGGTTTTTAGCCCAACCATGCATGACCATCGTTGTGATAACTGCGGCGAGTGGCAGCAAGACATTCCACAGGGCTACTCTACAGGACGCAGCAGCGATTACTGAGGTTTTTGCGCTAATACCTGATCAAACTCCTCACCCAAATCAGCACTGATAGCCGTGAGTGCCGCATGTGTGCGGGCGACCTCCATGGCATTACCAGAACGACTGGCAATCAGCCCTAACCCCATCAAACTACCAGTATGTTGTGGCTGAATGCTCAATACTTTTTGGAAGCTTATTTCTGCTTCTTGATCACGCCCAAGATTCGCTTGTGCCACAGCTAAGTAATAGTGCGCTTCTGAAGTATTTGGCTCGTGCTTTACCCAATCTTGCGCGATTGTTTCTAACGTTAACCAGTCACCTTGTTGGTAGGGCAATACCACTTGCATAAAATAAGGCCTCGCATGTAGTGGTGCATCCCAAAAAGGTAAGATGTCTGATTGCAATTGCGTAGTCTCTGGCGCATCCAACAAAACTTTCACCCACTTCACCGGAATATTATAAAAATATGCGCCTCGCCCCGGGCTCTTAAAGGTGCTGATAGCAATCAACCTGCCTTGCTCATCGAACACCGGACTCCCGCTGGCACCCATAATAAAAGAAGCATCGGTGCGTACAATCATGCTGTCATCCAGTGGATACAAGGCTTTCACTTTGCCAGAAGTAATGAGCGGTTTAGGCGGCCCTCCTGGGAAGCCAATAGAAAACATAGACTGCTCGTACTGCAACGCTTCCGAATCGCCTAATTCCACAGGCTTTAAATCCAAATATTCGAAACGCATGATACATAAATCATGCTTCCAATCAGCTTTCAATGCCACAGGCGCAAAGCTATCGCCAAACTTGGTAATGTTTACACCCTTTGCATTGGCCAATATATGACAATTCGTCGCGACCATATCCTTAGCGACCACCACGCCTGTACCTACACCATGTCCGCCATTTTTGGTCACCACGTGCACTTTGGTCACAGAGGCTTTAAGGTGATAAGTGAGCTCTGGGCTTGGCTCTGCGAGCACAGACAACGTGAAACACACCATAAATGTCATTAAGTAAAATCGCATCGCTCGCCCCAAATATTTTTTGTGTCTAATCAAGACATGATTACTGCAAAATAATTCTTTACGCGCTCACCATTTGCGTCTAATTCTTAAATTATTCTCAATTACCCAATCAATTGAGATGAAAATGCGCTTAAAGCACTGTAAAATATTGCGTTTAAGAATTTACTTTCTGGGTGCACATCATGCTCATCAAAACCGAAATCGCAGATATCTCAACTCCAACTGGTGTCATGCGCACTTACATTCACCGTCCGACACATGATCAAAAAGTCCCTGCGATTTTATTTTACTCGGAAATCTTTCAGCAAACAGGTCCTATCGAACGCGCCGCAAGATTTATGGCGGGGCAGGGATATGCTGTGTTGGTGCCAGAAGTGTTCCACGAACTAAATCCAATCGGCACAGTCCTTGGTTATGATGATGCAGGACGTGATAAAGGCAATGCAGACAAAGCTGCCAAAGATGTGCAAGACTATGACAGCGATAATCGCGCCATGATTGATTACCTTGGCAAACAAAGCTGGTACGACGGCAACTTAGGTGCGATGGGCTTTTGTATCGGTGGCCACTTGGCATTCCGTGCGGCGTTGCAACCCGAAGTGAAATCTACCGCCTGTTTTTACGCGACTGACTTACATACGCAAATTATTCCAAACAAGCCAAATCAGCACTCTATGGATCGCCTGAATGAAATCAAAGGCGAGTTAATGATGATTTGGGGTAAACAAGATAACCATATACCAACCGCTGGCCGTAGCTTGGTGTATCAGCAACTTACCGAGGCCAACCTCAGTTTTACTTGGCATGAATTTAATGGCCAACACGCTTTTATGCGTGATGAGGGCGAGCGTTATGACCCGCAACTAGCTATGACGGGGTATCAACTCTCGTTGCAGATGTTCGGCCGCACATTAAAGTAATTGTAGAAAAGTAATCGTAGTTTTGTAGTAGATGTATGCAATAGAGAGCGCTAGCCACAAGCCAAAGCTCAATTTTTTATTTTAAATTACCCATTTAAGAAAGCTTAAAGAGAGAGACGCATGACCACAAAAAACGCTGATATTGGCCTAGTAGGCCTTGCTGTGATGGGGCAAAACCTAGCCCTAAATATCGCTGACCACGGCTATACCATTGCTGTTTACAACCGCGATCCTAAAAAAACGCATAACTTTGTCGAGGAATGTCAAAAGAATGAGCCTTCACACGAACGTGTGGTAGGGCATACCGATTTAGCTTCTTTTGTACTCAGCATCAAACGCCCACGTAAAATCGTGTTGCTAGTAAAAGCAGGTAGCGCAACTGACGTGACAATTAATGCACTTTTGCCATTCTTAGAGCAAGGCGACATCATTATTGATGGCGGCAATGCGCTATGGACAGACACGATTCGTCGTGAAAAGGAATTGGCTGCAAAAGGCATCGAATTCATTGGCTCTGGTGTTTCAGGCGGTGAAACGGGTGCGCGCTTTGGTCCTTCGCTGATGCCATCAGGCACACGTAAAGCGTGGTCATCACTTGAGCCAATCTGGCGCGATATCGCTGCTAAAGTAGACCCTGTCACAGGCGAGCCTTTAGAAGGCGGTAAACCTGGTAAACCAGTAGAAGGCGGCTTCTCATGTGCTGAATACATCGGTCCTGACGGTGCTGGTCACTACGTAAAAATGGTGCACAACGGTATTGAATACATCGACATGCAGTTGATTTGCGAAGCTTACTGGTTGATGAAAAATCTACTCGGTATGCAAGCGGATGAAATCGGTAAAGTATTTGCTGAGTGGAATAAAGGCGAACTATCAAGCTTCTTGATTGAAATTACGGCTGATATTCTGCAACAAAAAGACCCTATGGGTAAAGGTTTCTTGGTTGATCAAATCTTGGATACTGCTGGTCAAAAAGGTACAGGTCAATGGACGGCAGCGAATGCGCTTGAATTAGGCGCGCCAGCTAACGCGATTGCCGCAGCGGTTTACGCACGTGCATTATCAAGCTTAAAAGAAGAGCGCGTTGAGGCGAGCAAAATTCTTAAAGGCCCTGCGATTAAAGTTGAGTCTGACAAGAAAGCAATTATTGAAGCGATTAAAAATGCGCTTTATTGCTCTAAAATTTGTGCATATGCGCAAGGCTTCCAATTGATTGATAAAGCACAAGTGGCTTACAACTGGAAATTGAACTTCGGCGAGATTGCTCAAATCTGGCGCGGTGGTTGTATTATTCGTGCACGTTTCTTGCAAAAAATCACTGATGCTTATGCATTGAACTCACGTTTGAAAAACTTGATGTTAGATCCATATTTCACACAAGCGATGAACGAAGGTCAAGCAGGCTGGCGTAAAGTGATTGCATTAGCGGTGACTAACGGTATTCCTGCGCAAGGTTTTGCTGCGGCGCTTGCCTATTACGACGGCTACAGAAGTGCAGACTTACCAGCCAACTTGTTGCAAGGCCAACGTGACTACTTTGGTGCGCACACTTATGAACGTAAAGATCAACCTCGCGGTCAATTCTTCCATTTAGATTGGCCCGAGCCAAAACGTCCACAATTGACTATCGACTAATTGATTGATTAGGTAGATAAGCTCTAGGCAAACAAAATAAGAGGGTGGCGATGCCATCCTCTTTTTTATTGCCGCTATAAGAGGTAAGTGTCTTAACTAAACGCAGAACGCGTTTAGTATGTGTTCAACAACGTTTTTTAAACGCAGTCGCAACTAGCTTCTAAAAATCGAGTCAAATTCTTATTGCGTTGCAGCAACAGAATGTTGGCTTCCTGTTGTTTCACTTTGTCTGATTTCTCAGCAATGGCTGGCGCATAAATTTCATCTAACAATTCATCTTTATTCAATTTCACACGTTCTACTTGCATCATCGTTTCCTTTTGGGAGTTAAAAACCATACGGATTGTGTCCGCACGGAGTAATAGAGCAACATTCTTTCAAAAAATTCACTTGTAATACACTTGCAACTTACTTTAGTCGTTTTATCATAAAAATCATGACAAATGATGACAACAACGTAATGAGCATGTTGTTAACTATCAATAACGCACTGTCATACTGAAAGATGACAAGCATAGACTGTGCCATGCATTTATTTTGCAAATAATTATTCAACATTAGCGCACCTATGGCATGCATAATTCCGTAAAATAGTAATCTTTAATGGTTATTACGATTCGCTATGCAAATTTCTATTAATGGAAACGACAAAAACTTTGATGCTGAAACCATGTCCATCAATGCATTGATTGCACACATGAACCTCGTGGGAAAGCGCATTGCAATTGAACGTAACGGTGAAATAGTCCCGCGTAGTCAGTTCGATCAAGTCATGGTATGCCAAGGCGATCAACTGGAAATTGTAGGGGCTGTAGGTGGTGGTTGAGAAATGAATGAGAAAAACGAAATGAATGATGCATTAGTCATTGCAGGAAAAAGCTATCACTCCCGTTTATTGGTCGGGACTGGCAAATACAAAGACTTTACAGAAACACGTGCTGCAATTGACGCAAGTGGTGCCCAAATTGTCACTGTAGCGATCAGAAGAACCAATATTGGTCAGAATGAAAACGAGCCCTCTTTGCTTGATTATCTTCCGCCAGATGAGTTTACATATTTACCCAATACAGCGGGTTGCTACAGTGCAGATGATGCTGTGCGTACTTTGCGTCTAGCGCGTGAACTGCTCGATGGCCATAAGTTGGTGAAATTAGAGGTGTTAGGCGACCCTAAAACGCTTTATCCGAATGTCATTGAAACTTTGGCTGCGGCTAAAACCTTGGTAAGCGAGGGGTTTGATGTCATGGTCTACACGTCGGATGACCCGATTATTGCTAAACAGCTTGAAGATATCGGTTGCTGTGCAGTGATGCCATTGGCGTCATTGATTGGTTCTGGCATGGGTATTCTGAATCCATGGAATCTACAAATTATCATTGAAAATGCCAAAATACCGGTATTAGTCGATGCAGGCGTAGGCTGTACCGCTGACGCGGCGATTGCCATGGAATTGGGTTGTGAAGGCGTATTGATGAACACGGCAATTGCAGCCGCACAAAACCCTGTGCTGATGGCAAGTGCCATGAAAAAAGCCATTGAAGCGGGTCGGGAATCTTACTTGGCGGGTCGTATGCCGAAAAAACTGTATTCGGCATCACCTAGCTCACCTACAACAGGCTTAATCACAGGGAACGGATAAACCACTTGGCTCAAAATTCGCGCTACGCATGCACGGTAAAAGTAAAAACGACTTTTTTGACCGATCAATCCAATCCTGATGAATCAAAATTTGCATTTGCTTATACCGTGACCATCACTAACACTGGTTCTGTGCCTGTGCAGTTGATCAGTCGTCATTGGATCATCACCAACGCCCGTCAAGAAGTGCAAGAGGTGAAAGGGCTGGGCGTAATAGGCGAGCAACCACTGTTGGCGCCCAATGCAGAATTTGAGTACACCAGCGGCACACTGATCACCACCCCTACTGGTGAAATGCGCGGCAGTTATCAAATGGTAGCAGAGGACGGCACGCTGTTCGAGGCTGTGATTGAGCCGTTCCAACTCTATCAGCACCGGGTATTACATTAATGACCCGACACACATTACAACATGTATGTTTAGTGTTTTTTCTGGCAATGCTGGTCGCTGCTTGCGGAAAAAGCAATGTCAAAGTACCCACTGTACAAACATGTGAGCCGAGTGCGACATTACCGAGCACACCTGTACCTGAAACACCAAGCCCAGCACCCGCTATACCAGAATGCAAACCGGCTACCGCTAGCCCAGTGGTAAAAATTCCTGAGTATGGCTTGCTCAAGCTAGCCAACTGGCGTGATATCGAAGAAGTTAAGCAAGACGATTTAACTGCCAGTTGGGATGCATGGCTGACCAGTTGCAGTGGCTTAAAAAATAAGGCGGCTTGGCAAACTAGCTGCCAAGCCGCCAACAGTATGAGCAAACCAACTCAAAAGGAAATCATTGATTATTTCATCCAATATTTTGATGTGTACCGCACCAGCACCATAGCAGGGGACAACAATGGCTTAGTCACAGGCTATTACCAGCCAATTTTGAAGGGTAGCCGCACGAAGTCTGCCAAGTACCCGTTTCCGTTGTATGGACAGCCTAAAGACCTAATTACAGTGGACTTAAGCGCGCTTTTTCCAGAGCTTAAGTACAAACGTGTGCGAGGTAAATTGGAGGGCAATAAATTAGTGCCTTATTACACGCGCGCAGAAATTGAATCTAACACTCCACCACTGGCTGGTAGCGAAATCGTTTGGGTAGACGATGAGTTAGACGCATTTTATTTACAAATCCAAGGCTCTGGATTGATACAGCTAGATACGGGCGAACAATTACATCTGGGCTATGCCGATCAAAATGGACACACCTATAACTCAATTGGTAAGGTATTGGTACAGCGTGGAGAGATGACAGCCAGCCAAGCATCGATGCAAGGCATTAAAGACTGGGCACGCAAAAATGTAGGTAAGTTACGAGAGTTATTGAACAGCAACCCGAGCTACGTGTTTTTTCGTGAGCTTCCTGGCAATCTCCCTGGCCCGCTGGGTGCATTGGGTGTTCCGCTCACGGCAGAGCGCAGTATTGCCGTTGACCCTAAATATATTCCACTGGGCGCACCGGTGTTTTTATCCACGACTTATCCAAATAGCAATAAGCCACTGAAGCGGCTTATGATGGCACAGGATACTGGTGGCGCCATCAAAGATGGCGTGCGCGCTGACTTTTATTGGGGTAGCGGTAACTATGCGGGGAAAATGGCGGGCGGGATGAAACAGGCTGGGCAAATGTGGGTATTGTTACCTAAAGAATTCAAATTTCCCCCGCCTTAAGTACACGACGCTTTGTTAGGTTTGTAAGTTCAAGTTGCCCACGTGCAAATAAAAAGGGTGCTAATTTAGCACCCTTTTTTCATACGTATTACAAATGATTATTTGTTCATTACGTACATTGTAACTTCAAAACCGAAACGCATTTCAGTAGCTGCTGGTGTTGTCCACATAATGATTCTCCTTAAGTTAGTATTCGTTTGGTTTACTTCGCATCGTTGTGAATGCAAATCCATAACGTGATTGAACTATACGCCCGCCTTCGAAATTGCACTTGTTTAAAGCACGTAAAACCATCTCATGGTTTTCATGAAATACGTATCAGGTGTTAATTCCCTTTAACTTCTTCATCATGCGTTTCCAGCCTTTACGGCCTATGGTCTTTTTCAAACGCACTTTAAAATCATACAAATGGAATGCCAGACGATGGCGCCATGTAAACTGACGCCCCAACATACCAAAATAGATTTGCATCAGCCGCTTACGGCCTGCCCAATGCAACTTGTGGCTGGCACGTGTCATGTCAGCCAAACGATATTTGTCTGGGAATGGTGTGATTGAATATGCATGCAGTCTGGCTGTATCAATCAGCGAGAAACTGAGCTGTTGCTGTGCGTTGATATTGACCAAAATATTGCCTCCCGAGAAATCTCTAAAATAGACGAGACGCCCGTGCATATCGTGGCAAAACTTCGCAAACTGAAAATACACTTCTTCGGCTTGCAAATGCATAAAAGTGGTTTCACCTTGTGCAAAAGCCGAAAAAATTTGGCCGATATTAGCCACCGATTCAACAAACTCACATATATAAAAATTTTGCTTAAGCGTGTTATCGCCAACTTTCTCAAAAAAGGCGACAGGACTGGCTGTGCCTATGCCTCGACGTTGCAACTCCATTGCCCCATTCCAACTACGTTTGGCTTTACTGGGCTTAAAGCGATCCAACAATGCTTTATGCGGATACATTTTGATTGGTTGCTTAACAGTTAACTGCTGCGCTGGATTTCTAGGATCAGACACTGCCCAGATGGCATTGCGTGCATGACGCAATGCACCTTCTTTTTTAGGGGCTTGCAGTTGATTTGGGTGCAGATGATGCATCAACAGCGCAGCTTCTTCCGCACTGCTTGCCAAAATCAAGCCTTGCCAGTCTGCCTCTTCAATACGGTAATATTGCTTGGTTGCATGGTGTGCGTGAATGACCAAATCTTTGGCGAGTTTGGGACTCACTAGTATTTCTGCCTCGCCTTGCCAAACCAGATATATGGGTGACTCAGTCACAAGCACATGGTCATTAGGTAGTGTTACCCCATCACGACTGACCAGCTTTGCCTGTGCCAAATCATGCGCTGTATAGAGTTCAGTCAAAAAGCCAACGCGTCCACTTTGTGTCCACGCCGCGTGCACGGTATTGCCCTCTTTTTCAAAATGATGAATCTCTAAGCCACCTAGAGTAGAAATAGCGCGGACATAACGCGAACCTTGTATGTAATATGCACAAGTTTTAACTGCGGAAAAACTAGGCTGATGCGCATAATCTGCTAGATTTCCATCTGTAGACTTGTAATGCGTCACTCGCTCTAAGGCAGGGTAATCGTGTTCGCTTAATCCGTCTGTAATCAAGCCTTCACGTTGACAAATCAGCGCACCCCAATTGGCTTGTTTCAGTGCCCCAGAGGCGGCTAATAACAGAAAGTAACGCGCTGCGTAGTCAGCTTGTTTTTGCGCACCATCTGGATAACGGCGTTGAATGCGATAAATAGCCCAAAACGCTACGGGAGAGATTAGCGACTCAACCCCAAAGTCGTGTGTGATTTTTTGCAGCAAACGTGCTTTTTTAATGAGGTTGTAATCAAACCAAGTGGTCCAGTGATACTTAAAAATACGATGATCAAAGCTCTCTGGCTCGAACACGCGCTCACAGAATAGATTATTGCTGGCGATATCAGGCAATTGCTGACGCGCCTTCAATTGCTTAAGTAAACTCACGTTGTAGACGGGTTCAAAATCTTGAATGTTTGGCCCAACAATCACTAAATTTCTGGCTTTAATTAGCTGATAAGCTATTTCCCAAGCCACTAAGAAGCCATCAAATGTGTACCCGCTCCAACGTTTTCGATTGATGGTAGAGCCCACCTCAATATGCTGTACATATTGTCCAAAGCGATCTAATACGTTGCCTACAAACTCCCGCCATCGCACTTGTTCATCTGCTAATGTCATGTGCTTTGCTGCATTAAATGGCTGCACCAAATGCAGGTTAATGCGAAAGTTAGCTTTAATGAGCGCATTTAAAAAGCGAGCATTTGCACCCTCTAAATCGCCGTAGGTAAAATCCAAACGCACACGCTTTACCCCAAGTGCGTTCAGTTGAGCAATCACATAGTCATCTACCGCGGGATCAGCTTGCGTAGCGACACAAACGCCAATAAAGTCGTCAGCTATCTCATGATTAGCAACTGGCATATGGGCGTCACGCAACCACAAACCACCAGTGATTAGGTAGCCCAAGCCGTCGCTCATGACCTGTTTGGTGAGCATGGAAGGCTGATGCGATTCAGCAAGAGAAAATTTTCGCAACATTATGGCAATCGATAGCGTTGTTCTGTGTACAGCAAGGTAGGCAGGAGTGAATTGGCCAATGCGCGCTTAGCAAACACTTCCGCGTTCTTGGGCGCAGCTTCTGGTGGCAGTTCATTCAAACTTTTACGCTTTATATCATAGTAACCATGGGTAGGGGGCTGGCCCTCACGCAATACCACAACCTGATTGGCTTCTGGCTGACTGGTGTCAAGTTGTGTTTGCTCCATCCAACCAAAGTTATAGTTGTACTGCATCATGGCGCGACCTAAATAATCTGCGGGTAAGTTTGACATGTCGTGACCCGTCATTGGATGTTGCGCTTGAATACCCATCAACGACAACACTGTTACAGGCAGATCAATCTGGCTAGTGATGGCGGCAATTCTCTTAGGCGTAATATCCGCGCCCAAGATCAGTCCAGGGATATGAAAATGCTTGATGGGCACCAAATCCTCGCCACGCACACGTATGTCGTGATCTGCCACAATGAGGAATACTGTATCTTGCCAATACGGACTGGCCTTGGCCTTTTTAATAAACTCACCAATCGCATAGTCGGCATACTTTACCGCATTGTTTTCCGTGGCTTTTGGCTCTTCGTACAATGTAATACGGCCGTCTGGGAACTCAAATGGCGCATGATTTGACGAACTAAACGCTAGAGTAAAAAATGACTTGCCACTGGCATGGTGCGCTAATAACTGCTCATGGGTTTTATTCAGCAGGTCTTCGTCGGAGACACCCCAACTGCCCATGAATATGGGTTTTTTATAATCTTTTTGCTCCACAATTTGCTGAAAGCCATTGCCCATAAAGAAGCCGCGCATATTGTCAAAATGCGATTCTCCTCCATAGATAAACTCTGTGACATAGCCTTGCTTTCCAAGCAGTTCAGCTAAGCTAAAAAAGTTTCGTTGGCTCAAAGATAACTTCACGGTACTATCGGCTGGCGTGGGTTGAAAGCCTGTCACTACAGCCTCAATGCCACGTACTGAGCGCGTGCCTGTAGCATAGAGTTGCTCAAACCAAATGCCTTCATCTTTTAACAGCTCAAGATTAGGCGTTACTGGAATGCCGCCCAATGATTCTACAAAGCCAGCCCCTAAACTCTCCTGCAGAATAATCACTAAATTAAGTGGTTTCTCGCGCTTCACAGAGGGTGTTAAGGTGGTTAAGGTCGGAATATCGGTATCTTGTGTGTGTGTCAGCTTGAATATCTCAGCCCTATCCAACTTGCCATAGATTTTGCCTGATTTAGTCTCATGCTGCAGGCTGTAAACCGCATAAATCACAGAGTAGCCAGAGTTTAAAACCAGGCTGTTCACCATGCTATCTTCTGTAATGGCAAACAATGCTGGGTTTGCAGGACGGTGACCTAGCGAAGACCGTACACCTAATACCGTAATCAGCAACACCAGCGGCCAAAGCAGCCACAAACGCTTATTGGTCCATGTCGATTGCGCTGCCTTCCATGGTTGCATCCAATAACGCATGCCTAATATTGCAAGCACTGTGAACACTACGCTAGCAAAAATATCGACTTTAAATCCTGTCCACAACATGCTCATGACTTCGTGCGGATACTTGAGATACTCCACGAAAATACGGTTGGGGCGTACATCGTATTCCATGATAAATCCTGGTGTTGCTACCTCTAAAAACACCAGTAACACCATAGCGATAAGCACCCAGCAATACGTCAGCCATTTCCA
This sequence comes from Methylophilus sp., assembly GCA_030696695.1. Lineage (GTDB taxonomy): Bacteria > Pseudomonadota > Gammaproteobacteria > Burkholderiales > Methylophilaceae > Methylophilus. Next base: position 192,830 of record JAUYRP010000034.1, on the reverse strand, counting down.
TATATTGAAAAACCGCTTCGTGGCCAGAATAGGCGACAATAAGATGGGAATCAGCGCGATTAACCCGAGTTGAATCACATCAACACGTATACCTTGGTAGAGGACCTCAAATATTTCGCCAGTGATCTGCACGCGATCGAGTTGCCACAGCACTAAACCTATACGTGAGAGGGATAAAATGACCAATCCCAATAACAGCATGGATAGCAAAGGGGCAAACGGCCCAGTTTTATTAGCGAATTTCCAGATTGCACGACGAAAAGCATCGGCCAACGATTTGATTTGCATACAGCCTTAATATTGCATCATGATGAAAGTGCACATTATAACGATTAGGGGTGTTCGATAGTAGTTTGCGTGCGATGTTTTATGCACCTGCACGCCCAAACCAAGCCTTGAAGCTGTTGTAATAATTAGGCTGGCGCCAGCATAAATACGCCATCACTAATACATTGATGATGGCTGTGATAAGAAACAACTCGGGAATACTGTAGCCACGTTTAAAGAGTGCAATGGAGAACAGTGCAGACATCACCATCAATAGGGCATTCATAATATTGTTAGCAGCGATGACGCGTGAACGGTATGCTGGCTCAGCCAAGGTTTGTATGGTGACGTACAACGGTACAATGTAAAAACCACCAAATATGCCTAGCAGAGCGATATCCGCCAGTATTCGCCAGTGCAATAGATGGCTTAAAAACTGCTGATAATCATAGATGAATGTTGTGGGGACTGAGATGACATGCGTGCTGACCCAATAGATATCTAAGGTAAAACAGCTTAATCCGATACCCCCTATCATCACCAAGCCTAACATAGCCTTGCCGCGCGATAATCGCTCGCATAACAGCGAACCTGCACCCACACCCACTGAAAATACCGTGAGCATCAGGATAAACACACTCTCGTCACCATGTAACACCAGTTTAGCCATATTGGGAAATTGCGCTAACAATGTAGCGCCGAAAAACCAAAACCAAGAGATGGCTACAATGGCTAACCACAATGACTGCTGCGTCCAAATCAGTTTGACGTTTTGATAGGTCTCAATTATTGGGTTCCATTGTATGACGAGCTTGCTGGAGAGGGCAGGGGTATTAGGTATTTGTCGGCTAGCCAAATACCCGACTAAACCAATCGCTAGCACGGCAACACTTGTCAGTAACTCATAATTGGGATGTGTGGCGAGCCAAGCGCCCAATATCTGCCCAAATAGAATAGCCACAAAGGTGCCCATTTCTACCATGCCGTTGCCACCGACCAACTCCTGTTGATTTAAGTGTTGCGGTAAGTAAGCGTATTTAACTGGCCCAAACAGGGCGGAATGCACCCCCATCAGAAACAGCGCAGTCGCAAGTAGCCATAAATTGTGTAGATAAAAACCGATGCTGGCAAATCCCATAATCCAGATTTCAAATACTTTTACGAAGCGAATGATGCGCGACTTATCGTATTTATCTGCAATTTGGCCTGCGGTGGCCGAGAACAAAAAGAAGGGCAGTATGAATAAGCCTGGTAATAGCGTAGCCATCATCGCGCCGTCCACATTACCCAAACTGCTTGCGCGAAAAGCCACCAATGTAATCAATACGGTTTTGAATAGATTATCGTTGAGTGCGCCTAAAAACTGTGTGAAGAAAAATGGTGAAAACCGCTGTTGTACCAATAAAGCAAATTGTTGACTCACGCTGTGTCCTTCACCATCATGGGGTTATGCGGCCTCTGCCATTTGCTTGAGGGTGACATAATCGGTTTTACCGGTACCCAAAAGCGGTATTTCTTCGAGTTGCACGATTTTTCTGGCAATCGCCAATTCTGGACTACCCAAATTTTTGGCCACTATCTGTAAATCTTCACGTTTTAGTGCGGGGTCTGTGGTGAAAAGCACAATATTTTCACCGCGTTGCGTATCGTTCTGGGTAGAAGCCGCGTGTTGGTAATCCGGTGCAGCGGTATGTGCAATTTTTTCAACCACCTCAAGCGAGACCATTTCACCAGCCACTTTGGCAAACCGTTTAACTCGGCCTTTGATAAAGATAAAGCCCTCCGCATCCACTTCAACCACATCACCCGTGTTATACCAGCCATCGTCTGGTGGTGATAGCTCGGCAGGTGCTTCAAACTTATAATAGCCTAGCATCACGTTCTCGCCTTTTACATAAAGCACGCCACCTTCTGCAATTCCTGGTACAGGCTCTAATTTGTATTCTATTCCCGGCAATAGCTGGCCTACACTGCCGTGACGATTCGCCATAGGGGTGTTGGCAGAGAGTACGGGGGCGCATTCTGTGGTGCCATAGCCTTCTAAAATGCGAATACCAAATTTCTCATGGTAAGTTTTACGGACTTCTTCATTTAATTTTTCTGCACCCGCCACCACAAAGCGCAATTTGTAAAAATCATAAGGGTGCGCAAACTTTGCATAATTGCCCAAGAAGGTACTGGTTGCAAATAATACGGTGCAACCTTTGTCATAAATCACTTCAGGAATCACTTTGTATTGCAAGGGCGAGGGAAATACCATGATTTTAATTCCGCTTAATACTGGCAACAGTGAGCCTGTTAAGCCAAAGGCATGGAACATGGGTAACACCATCATAAATTTGTCAGTAGGATTAAAATCCAATATCGCTAAAATTTGTGCAATATTGGCCAAGATACTTTTGTGCGAATGCACTACGCCTTTGGGTTTGCCTTCTGACCCTGAGGTGAACAAGATAATGGCAATGTCTTCAGGCTTTGCATACTCCATGGCCGCTCTAGGGTAGTGCAATGCATAACCCATCAGCCATGCGCGGTCGCGCACGCCAAATTGGCTTCTTAAATCTTCAAGATACACCACATTTAAGCCTGTAAATTGCGATACTACCTCTTCCAAATTAGCAGCCTCTATAAACTTTCTAGAGGTAATGACTGTTTTCACATTGGCCGCGGTACATGCGTTTTGCATGCCTGCTGTGCCCGCGGTGTAATTCAACATGGCAGGAATACGATTAAATGCTGTCATGCCCAGTATTAACGCAAGGGTATTGGTCACATTGGGCATTAGTACACCCACAGCTTCTCTAGGCGCGCTTACTTTGCAAGCAATACGCCCCAAAGCCAAACTTTTTTTGAGTAGAAGTTGATAGCTTTCTTCAACTCCGTTCATATCCTCAATAATTTTGGTACGGCTGCCAAACTTATCCATCGTATCTAAAAATGCTTCAAAAAATGTACGGCTCTTTTGTGCTTGAAACAGCATCTTCTGCATCACCCCACGCATGCCCTCGCCAGCAATGCGCCTTCTTTGACGTGCAGTCAGCGGCGGATGGTTGGTGGGGTCCTCGATAGCGATTTCGGTACTGGGCAGCACGGTCAAGGTCACCCTTGGTAAAATTTTTCTTGGATGTGCGTCTGATAGTCGGCCAAAGTAAGATTGGGCGGCGCCCTCAACTCTGACGGGCAGTATGCGCGCACCTGTTTTGGCGGCCACAAAGCCGGGACCATCGTATACCTTCATTAAACTACCCGTGAGGGTAATGCGACCTTCAGGAAAAATCACCACATTTTCACCTAAATCTAGACGACGAATGACTTGCTTCATCGCCAGTGGGCTAGTGGGGTCTACTGCTAAGTAAGGGGTTAATCTTAAAAACTGCCGAAAGAGCTTATTTTTGAGGACGCCAGTGTGCACCACAAAGGTTGCACGTTTGGGTAAAAACAAGCCTAGCAATAAACCATCTAGAAATGACTCATGATTAGCAACGATCAATAGACGGTTGTCTTGTGGCACATGCTCTAAACCATGCACTTTGACACGAAACATGACCTTACAAACACTGCGTAATAGACTAGTCAGCATACCAACCCCCCGTTAAACCAGTTTTATTATGTTTTTAACTACTTGTTGATGGCTATTTTTAAGCACACGCTGTACATACAAGCACATGTGTATTGCCAACCTTGTTTACTTGATTACTACTTGATTGTCACATTCTGACACAAAGTTTAGACAATGCGACTACCGTGCTAATGTCATGAGCGCTTTTCATCTACTGGGGGCGTTGAACGCACATTTACTTGTAAACGCATCATTTCTGCATTGATATGTACTTGCTGATATATTCAGTATGAGATATGTGGTTATTTAAAGTATCCGTATGCTGTGAATTTACTGAAAATTAAGTTTGCTGTAGCCCAGCAAGGTGCCTGTCGCGTAAGCAGTATCAATTAAAGCCACTTGATAATCAGTGATGGCACGTATTTCTTTGACTTGTGCCTCACCTAAACGCGTCAATGTTTCTAATACTTCGGTCATGGTACGCAGTCCTTCGCTAAACTGCTTAAGCTCGGCATCGTAATTCAACCCTGCAATTAATACTTGCTGCCTTGCAGCAATAATGCGCTGCCAGTTTTGATCTACCTTATCCAAGGCATCAAAAATTTCTCTTTTTACCGTGAGTTCTTGCAACTCTCTAGTGGTTAAGCGTTGCAAACGTTGTTGAACAGCATTCTCTAACCGCGCTTTTCGCGCCTCATTGGTGAGTGGCATTTCAAACTTTAATCCTACAGACCAATCGCTAAATTGACCATTTAATACACCACGATAAGTATCACCCATGCTGTTCAGCGTGTTTGATAGTGCTCCGTATTGGTAATCCAGCGTAAAAAGAGGCAGGGTTTGATTTTCTAAATAGTCAATTTTTGTAAGATCGGCTGCTAGTTTTACCTCTTGTTCTAACAGCTCTATACGGCCTTGCTGTGCATCACTTAATAACTTGGATCGATCAAACTCAAACTTTAATAAATTGGGTGGCGTCACCGGAATAAAGGCTTGTGAAGTGTCGTTATTGATATCATTGATCAAAAATTGCAACTGGCGTTGCGCAAGCTTGAGGTTTGTCTCGGCAATGATTAAAGCCTCCATGCGGTCTGCCACACCAATCTCCGCTCTATTCAACTCAATGGCCGCTGTTAAGCCTTCATCGACCCTTCTTTTAACCATACCCAAGTTTTGATTGGCTAATTCAAACTGTTGCCTGCGAACATCCAGCTCACCCCATGCTTGGTATAAATCCCAGTAAGCTTTATCCACCATAGCCACTACTCGAATACTTTGCAGGCGGGTCTTTAATTGAGTTGCTTGCTGTTCGTATGCTGCTATTTGGATACTAGCTTCATTGACACGAACGCCTGCGTCTCTTAATAGTGGCTGACTAAACGAGAACTGCAATGCACTTTGATACTCTTTTGATGAAAATTGACCATCAGTCACTTTTCTGTTGAATGGACTACTTAAGGTAACAGTTCCACCTGTCCTAAGCGGAACTTTAATCCCTGCCTCAAGCATAAGGTTTTGTTTTTCCTGCTCCTGAATGTCAATCTTTAGCCTTTGCGCATCCAGTGCCGGGTTATTAGATTTAAACTCAACATTATCTCCAGAAAAAGCAGGTGAATCTTTGTCTCCATATTTCGCATATGCAAATATGATTTTATCGAACTTAGCCTCTTCCTCACGCACAACGGTTTGCGCAATCACTGGATCGTATTGAAATACTTTGAGCGATAAATTATTTTTTAACGCTCGGCTTCTGACTTCTGCGATACTGAGCTGTAAGCCTGTTTCTTTTAACAAGTTAGGCATCACGCCAGATTCACCATCCGGCTCATCATAGGGTGCTATTGCCTTCTTAACATCAATAACAAGTGGACTAATCTTTCGCTCTTTGGATGTTTTTTTTGCCTCATCTATCTCTTGACGCAATGTTTTGGGAGGAGCAACGGCGCGATCAGTGGGATTAAAGGACTCTTGAGCCTCCATCCGTTTGTCTATCTTGAGCGGTAATTCGTCTGCCGAAGCGCAATTAAGGGCTGACAATATGAGTGTTAATAAAAAAATCAAGAGGGGAGAGGACAAATACATACAGCGATAAGGCAACATCATTTTAGAGTGCCCGTACTTATCGGACTAACCTCTTGCGGTATACGTGGCGGAAAGCCATTTAGAATACGCCATATTTCATACCCGATGGTAACCTGTTCTAATAGAATCCAACCTTTTGCATTAATGCCTTGGCGCAGGAAATTAGAAGATGGCCAGCCCTTATCCCCATTTGACGGTAAGATCATTACCCTAAAGTTACCTGTACCATTATCAACAGGGTCTACAAACGCGACTTTGCCCGGAAAAGTGCCGAAACCAATGTTAGACCAACCAGGTATCAGAATAGCAGGCCACCCTTCAAACTCCACCCTCACCTCACTGCCCTGCTTGATTAATGGGGCGTCTCTGCCATCCACCCAAAGCTCAACCGAACGGGTTTGAGTGTCGGGCAGTATGGCTAATAGCGGGGTGCCTTGCGAGATAACCTGAGATTGGGTATTGACCGGCAAACGATAAATAACGCCATCACGGGGTGCAGTGACCCGCTGCATGCGCTGACGAGATAGATTAATTTCTGAGTTAGTGAGGCTTACTTCACTCTCAGCTAATTCTCCTTTGATTTTATTAATTGTGGCATTATTTGACTCAATAACCGCTTGTGTATCCGCTCTTATTTGTTGAATCTCGGCCGATGCTGATCTTGATTCAGCCTTGGCTGATAGTAATTGCGCCTGTGCACTGTTTAAACTGCGATTAGCGATTATTTGATCTCGCTCTGCCACTTCCACATCTCGCTTAGACACCAAACCATCTTGCAACAATCTTTGTAGGCGTGTCGCCTGAAAATTTGCCGCTTCCAATGTGGCTTGTGCTGCATTCATCGCCTCTGAAGCAGATAGAATCTTTTGATTCGCCATATCCAATTTAAACTGGGCTGCCGATATTTTTGCGTCTCTTGAGCTAATTAAGTTATTTTGCTGCAATTCATACGCTCTAAGTTCATCTTGCTTAGACTCTAGCTTGGTCAGTAAATTGTCGCGTTGTGACTTCAACCTGTCTTTAAATTGTGGATCTATATCACTAATTTCCAGTAATACATCCCCAGCCTTCACTTTTGAACCCTCTTGTACGTTCCATTTACTAATCACACCGCTGACAGGCGCATCGACAGTTTGTGCACGTTCATTAGGTGAAAAGGCAGTGACTTTTCCCAATGCGCTTACGTTTTGTTGCCATGGAAAAAACAAGAAAATAATAGGTATGATGAAAAAGATGATGGTCATTCGCTTGACCCACTTCGGCACCTGCGAAGGCGTTAGTGACATATCTAGAGAATTTAAACGCTTGCTCATGACTGCTCCCTGACTCGTTGTCCAAGCGTTATGGTCTGATCAAACTGGCTAGCAATATCTTCTCTTCTAGTTGTCACGACTAACATCCACCTCGAAGCCATTTGTTTCAACAAGGTCAGCACCGATGTCAGTTCGTCTTGATTTAAATTATCTAACAATCCATCAATCACAACAAAATCCGGTTTGCCGACTAGAGCCCTCACTAGCATCATTCTTTGACCCTGTGTAGTTGATAATGGGGCACCAAAAGCCGTTACCAAGGTATCAAGACCGAGATCTAATTTCGCAACATCTTTATCTAGATTTAAAGCTGATAATAATTGATGCACTTCGTCTATGGTGACTTCGTCACGATTTAACATTAGATTATTTAAGATTGTGTCCTCTATAAACTCTAATTTCGTAGCTAGACCAATATGATCTCTGAAATCCGATAGATTTAATTGACGGAAATCTATGCCTTCGGTAGCTATATAACCCTTGCTCGGAGTACGTAATCCAGTGAGCAGTTCAACAAGCGTTGTTTTGCCAACACCTGAAGTGCCGAGTATTGATAGACTTTGTCCTTTTTTTAATTTAAAACTTAAACCCTGAATCGGCACAACACGTTCGGAGAAGGCGAATGTAAGATCTGTTGCTTCCAAAAATGAATAATGACCATTCTCTGGTAAGTGCGTCCCTAACGCCTCTTGCGGCAGATCTTGAATAGCCCCTAGTTTATCCAATGCCACCAACAAATCATAGTAAGCTTCAAGTTTATTAGTTAGCGTTACAAAAGAGCTCAACACACCAAAGATAATCAGCTCTGCCGCAACAAATTGGCCGACGTTTATTTGCCCCTGTATCACTAAAGATCCGCCAAGGACTAGCATTAAAGTCCCAGCAACTGCATACAAAACAATAGCAGCCAAGTTTTGCATGAAAAGCACACTAAAGTGGTCTTTTCGTCTATCTAAAAAATTTCTTGCGTGTTGATCTGTAATCAACTCTACCCGTTTTTTAGCATTAAAAAACCTAAATAGGTAACTCTCTCTTGCAATCGTTTCAATCCATGCGATGGTTTCGTATTTTACATTTGACTCTTCAAGTGCGGTTGGCAATGCCATCCTGCCTATTAGAAATACAATGACGAGTAATACAACGATGATTAACAACACCACTGCGATGAAATAAATACTGTAAAACATCAGCACAAAGCTGCCGACAATACCTTGTAAAACTGCGGCAAGTGCAACTGTTAATAACGTAGAAGCAGATTTTTGAACAGTCTTAACATCTAGAAATCGGTTTACCAACTCAACAGGATTGTTAGCATCATAAGTTTGTAACTGCATGCCTTGAACAGAAGTACCTGACTGCAACGCAAATCTTACAAATAAACGACGCTGAATGAGCTCAACGATATAAGCTTCAAATAAAAATAGTATGCCTGATAGTATCAAAAGTACGAACAGCATGATGGAAATCACATACAGCGGCTTGAGCAGACCACCCATCGTCACAATATTGACTAGGGCCTGCACTGCAACTGGGGTAGCAATCCCTAATATGCCATATCCAAGTGTGAGCGCTACCAGCAATGCGATATCTTGTCGCTCCAGTTGAATAATCTCAAGCAGGCGTTGTATTGGTGTCTTATCTATTTGAATATTAGCCATAATCACTTTTTTTATCGCGCAGAGCAGCGCTAGTTTTTTTGTCGCCTGACATATGTCAAAACTCGCATGCTTTAGTTCCTTGCATTTACAATTTGTTACACAAAAAAACGGCTCTAAAAAGAGCCGTTTTTATTACTACCTATTACTCAGTTTACTGATTATGCGTGATAAGCGCGTTCACCATGTTCTGTTGTATCTAAGCCTTCACGCTCAGACTCTTCAGATACGCGTAAACCAATGAGTAGATCAACGATTTTTAGTGCGATAAATGATACCACGGCAGACACTACAACCGCTGTGACTACTGCAGTAATTTGTGCAGTCATTTGTGCGCCAAAGTCGTAAGCTGCAACGCCATTTGCTACATAATCAACTACACCTGCACCGCCCAAGGCTGGGTTAACAAACACACCTGTTAACAATGCACCGACGATACCACCCACCGCGTGAACACCGAATACATCTAATGCATCATCGTAACCAAGCATGTATTTCACTTTAGTCACAAAGAAGTAGCAGATTGGTGATACGACTAAGCCAATGATGATTGCACCTACTGGGCCTACGAAACCACAAGCTGGCGTAATGGCTACCAAGCCTGCAACAGCACCAGACGCAGCGCCTAACATAGATGGTTTTGATTTACCAAACCACTCAACAAACATCCATGAGAGTGTTGCAGCTGCAGTTGCAATGGTTGTATTGATTAAAGCCAATGCTGCATAACCGTTTGCTTCTAGGTTTGAACCAGCATTGAAACCATACCAACCCACCCACAGTAATGAAGCACCTACCATCGTGAGCGTTAAGCTGTGTGGAGTCATTGATTCTTTACCGTAACCGATGCGTTTACCTAATACAAAGGCAGCCACTAAACCAGCCACACCTGCATTGATGTGCACCACTGTACCACCTGCAAAGTCAAGCGCACCTTTAGCCCATAACCAGCCTGCATTCGCCACAACAGTGTCTAAAGACGCTGCATCGGTAATTGCATCAGGACCGTCCCAATACCAAACCATGTGTGCCATTGGCAAGTAAGCAAATGTGAACCAAATGACCATAAACGCTAATACTGCAGAGAACTTCATACGCTCAGCAAACGCACCAATGATCAGTGCTGGTGTAATCGCTGCAAACGTTAATTGGAAAGCCACAAATAAGTACTCAGGAATGTAAACGCCCTTGCTAAATGTTGCGCCTAATGATTCTGGTGTGACACCTGCTAAGAATGCTTTACCTAAGCCACCAAAGAATGGGCTACCACCAGTGAACGCTACGCTGTAACCATATACTGTCCATAACACAGCCATCAATGAGAAAATCACGAATGTTTGCATCAATACAGACAACATATTTTTTTGGCGCACTAAACCACCGTAGAACAACGCCAAGCCTGGTATCACCATCAATGTCACCATAATAGTGGCTACAATCATCCAAGCACTGTCACCTTTATCTGGAACAGGTGTTGGTGCTGCTGCCGCTTCTGCTGGTGCCGCCTCTGCTTCTGCAGCAGGTGCTGCCTCAATCTCTGGTACAGCTTCAGCAACCGCTTCTGCCGTATCTGCCACAGATTCCATCGTTGCTGCTGCTTCTGTCGGTAAATCTTCTGCAAAACTATAAGTAGTAGCGCCTAAACCAAACAGGGCCACTAACGATAAAACTGAAAGGAATTTTTTCATGTCCATGCCCCTCTTATAATGCGTCTGGACCGGTTTCACCGGTACGGATGCGATAAACTTGTTCTAAATTGAACACAAAAATTTTGCCATCACCAATTTTGCCTGTTGCTGCTGATTTTTCAATCGCATCAACAACTTGGTCTAGCATGTCATCCTTAATGGCGACTTCAAGCTTTACTTTTGGCAAAAAATCCACCACGTATTCTGCACCACGATAAAGCTCAGTATGGCCTTTTTGACGACCAAACCCTTTGACTTCGGTAACGGTGATCCCTTGTACACCTATGTTAGACAAGGCTTCACGCACTTCATCAAGCTTAAATGGCTTGATAATTGCGGACACAAATTTCATGTTTTTCTCCTGTTGGTAGGTTAATTAGGTAAGCCAAGTGCTCAGTTTGGCTTACCTTTTATAGTATGAAACTTTACTTAATTAAAACGTACGGCCTACTGACACTACTAAGCGACCATCTGCTAAATCTTTGGTTTCTGTAGTACCGTTAATGGAGCGGCTGAAACTTGTACCGCCGTATCCGTTATCCCAATATCCGTTGTCGTCAGCACCTACATAATACAAACCTGCATTCCAACCTTCTGTTCCTGCCACTTTGAAAGATTTACTTAAACCAATTTTGTAGTCTGTATAGTCTGGGCTAGTTTCATAAGTACCTGGCGTGCCGTTTGCTGTTGGGAAGCCTGTACTTTCTAATTTACCTGACACATTTAAATGACCCACGTGACCGATTAGAGTTAAATCCCAGAAAGGTAATGGATAAGCAGCATTCAATTCAACATATGTTGAACCACTTGTGCCGCCATCCCAACCTGTAGCTTTTTCAGCGCCGAACCAGTCACCTAATGTGACAGACACTTTGGCACTTAACCATTTATAAGATACAGCCACATTGGCCTCATATGTATCCCAACGACCACCTGATTTCTTACCTTGGTCAGTTGTTAAGCCATCATATTTTTTCCATGAACCACCTGGATAAAAGTAACCAATTACACCGACTGTATAGCCAATATCATCAGTGATTGAGCCTGTATAACCACCATATAAGTCCAACTCTACAGTAGCATCAGGAAAAGTGTTTGGTGAAACATTAGAACCCCATACACCAGCAAAAAAACCGCTTGAGTGGGCAATATCGAAACCACCTTGAACAGCTGGCTTGTGCCATGATTGTGAAATACCACGTGTGTAGTAATCAGATACAAAACCGATATTAGAAGTCGCAGTCCATGCAGATTCTGGCTCTGCAGGAGCAGCAGCTGGTGCAGCCTCTACAACAGCTTCCTCCGCATATGCAATGTTTGTCATTGCTAATGTGCCTAATACAGCGGTTAGTAAAATTGATTTGCGCATTATTAATTCCCCTCGTTACAAAAAAAAGGTACAACAAAAAAGATACAACATAAACGCTTGAGCAAAACGCATGCCAACAATTAAAAACATGAATAATCATGTAGTTATGATTATATTGTTATGTTATTAATTAGCAAATTTATGTAAATAATTGATTTGTAATGAAATAATGCACCAATATGATGCGATAAAGTACATTGTACCTAGCTAAAACAGTGCTAAAATGTCGTATATTTAGGAGAAATAACCATGTTAAATTCTGTATTTTTTCAAGATTTATCTATAAAAATCAAAGAGTTGATAAAAAACAGTCCGGCTGGCGAATTAGATAACAATATTCACGCACTAATTCAGGGCGCACTCACCAAAATGGAGCTTATTTCGCGCGAAGAGTATGATGTGCAGGCAGAAGTACTAAAACATACGCGTGAGAAGCTAAATGCATTGGAAAAAAAACTTGAAACACTTGAGGATTTGTTGCAAAAAAGTCACAAATAATCAGCAATGACGCTGGCAGTCTTATACAGCCGTGCTCTCAACGGCATGGAAGCCCCAGAGGTAGTGGTAGAGGTGCATCTTGCAAACGGGCTACCCAGCTTTACGATTGTGGGCTTGCCTGAGGCCGAGGTAAAAGAAAGCAAGGATAGGGTAAGAGCCGCTATTCAAACCGCACAATTTGAGTTTCCAGCCAGACGTATTACTGTCAATTTAGCCCCCGCAGATTTACCCAAGGAAAGCGGCCGGTACGATTTGCCCATTGCACTGGGTATTTTGGCGGCCTCTGGTCAAATTGCTAAAGATGCACTGGATAGCTATGAAATAGCGGGTGAACTGGCGTTAACAGGTGAACTCAGGCCAATACGAGGCGCATTAGCCATGGCCTACCATATGGTGAACCGAAGTGCAAAAAAACAACGCGCGTTTATCTTGCCCCAATTAAGTGCACAAGAAGCAAGCTTGGTGAGAGATGCTGTTATCTATCCCGCTTCCTCATTATTAGAAGTATGTGCACATTTAAATGGTCACACACTGTTGCAACCTTATGTCTCGGAGACACCCACACTTCACTCCCACTATCCAGACTTCAATGAAGTGAAAGGGCAAAGCCGAGCAAAGCGCGCGCTGGAGATTGCAGCTGCAGGTAACCATAGCGTGCTCATGAGTGGTCCTCCAGGTACAGGAAAAAGCATGCTTGCCAGCCGTTTTGCTGGCATATTGCCAAACATGAGTGAGCAAGAAGCGCTAGAGAGTGCGGCCATTCAATCATTGAATGGTCGATACTCGCTAGCGCAATGGAAACAACGCCCGTATCGTGCACCTCACCACACCGCTTCCGGGGTAGCTTTAGTGGGTGGTGGTGGCATCCCAAGGCCGGGCGAAATCAGCTTGGCGCATCATGGCGTGTTGTTTTTAGATGAACTGCCAGAATTTGATCGAAAAGTGTTAGAGGTACTGCGTGAACCGCTGGAAAGTGGCCATATCACAATATCACGCGCGGCCAGACAGGCCGATTTTCCTGCAAAATTTCAGCTGATTGCTGCAATGAACCCATGCCCATGTGGCTATCTTGGCCATTTCAACCAGAAATGTCGCTGCACGCCAGATCAAGTAGCGAGGTACCGTGGCAAGATTTCTGGCCCTTTACTCGACCGCATTGACCTATTGATTGAAGTGCCTGCGTTGAAAGAAGAAGAGATGACGCAAGCCACGCTGGCTGAGAGCAGTGCAGAAATTCGCCTACGCGTTGAACAGGCTAGAGACATTCAAATGCAGCGCCAAGGCATGGCGAATGCAAGTTTGGGAAGCTTGGACATTGACAAGTATTGCACTGCAAACGAAGCAGGTTTGGTGTTGTTGAAAACTGCGGTGAGCCGCATGGGCTTATCTGCGCGCGCTTATCATCGTATTTTAAAAGTAGCACGCACCATTGCAGATTTAGCCAACTCGCCTGCAATCGAAGCTAGTCAGATTGCAGAGGCGATTCAATATCGTCGCAGTGAGTAAGTTATGGCTTTAAGGGCACTTGTGCATTTGGTTGCTGGCGCAACCCTTTGACCAAGGCCTCCGATTCCTTTTTGCGAATCTCCGTGTACTCTAACAAGCCTTCAAGCTGCTGCGCGGACGGTAGCGCAGGGTCTTGTGGCAATTTAGATAATTTCTCGTACTGCGCTTGATACGGCCGGCTAATCGCAAAATCAATTTTGCTGGCCAGCTCTTCAAAGGTTTTGTTGCCTTGCTTACTTTCCTGCGCAATTTCTAACCACGTACGATTAATCGCTTGGTTTTCATACAAAAAGGCGTTGATTTCACTGCGCAACAACAATTCGTCACTCCAGCGATATTTGGGCTCAGGTATTTGATAAATTAATAGCGCACACGTCACAACCAATACCAAACCTGCAACACCCCTGTATAAGGCGGGCATAAGCCTAGCTGAAATGGATTGTGACAATACAATGCTAACCAAGCCACCTGTAATCAAACCACCGATGTGGGCCGCGTTATCAATACCAGGAATGATAAACCCTAACACGATCGTCACTACAGAAAACACACAACCACCACCAAACAGCCACTTGAACTCACGTGCAGAGATAGAAGCGCGCTCGCGCCATAAGAACAGCAATGCCGCGCCATACACACCAAATATAGCGCCAGATGCGCCACCTGATACGGCTTGATTGCCTTGCACTACCAATGAGAGTAAATTACCACACAATCCTGCGATGACATAAATGGCGATGAACCGCCAGCGCCCATACATACGCTCGACTAATTGCCCCGCCTCCCACAGCGATACACAGTTGAGGATTAAGTGAATTGCTCCAAAATGCAAGAACATGGCGGTACCTAAGCGCCACCATTCGCCATCCTGCGTTGCAGGACCAAAGTTGGCACCCCAGCGTAATTGCACATCATTTGGAGAATGCCAAATGCCAGCTCCAGCCAGTAGCACCATGGCAACAAATATCCCTACATTCAGTGCCACGATGACATTGGTCACGGGGGTAGCAGGGCTGCGTTGTATTAATCGGTCATAGATGGAAATCAAAGGCACACCGTTTCGTTTATTGTGTTCATTTCGTCGTTTGCAATGATATAGATGGTGTTTGGTCTAATTTTCTTCAAGCATTCCACCTTATATTAAACCGCAATTTTGACAAGCCAAAGATGTGGATGATTCAGGCATACGCGCAACATCACTTAGCGATAAAATGATAAGGAAAGTTTCATTCAGCTAACGCGTATCTAAATTAAAAGGAATACCACATGCTTACCATGTATGACATTACTATCCCACCCCTCAAAAAAACGCTGACCAATTTAGCGCAACTACTCAAAAAGGGCGAGGCGTATGCAATTGCGAAAGAAGTAGATCCGGCTTTGCTGATTGAATCACGCTTGTATATTGATATGTACCCACTCAAGCGCCAAGTGCAAATTGCTACAGACATGAGCAAAGGTGCTGCTGCCAGATTAGCTGGCATCGATATCCCTGTATATGAGGATAATGAAACGACATTTGAGGCGCTACAAGCACGCATTGAAAAAACCATTGCCTTTTTAGATAGCGTCACGCCACAGCAATTTGAACAAAGCGAATCTAAACAAGTAACGATAACCATCCGAAAAGTGGATATTCAGTTTACTGGCTTGGATTACTTACAGAAATGGGTGCTACCTAATGTCTATTTTCATGTGACGACTGCCTACAACATCATGCGCCATCAAGGTGTGGTATTAGGTAAATCAGACTACTTAGGTCCAAGAAAATAAAATTCATAAAAATGTGCAACGCCAAGGTAGCGCACTTTTTCGTTTTTAGTCACTATGGCATTGAGATTTCTAAACGAACCGTTTGTAGGGATAGCATATGAAACATATTTTGGTTGCAAATGCGAAGGGGGGCAGTGGCAAAACCACGCTCGCCACCAATCTAGCAGGTTATTTAGCTTCGACTAGCGACAAAGTCATGTTAGCCGATTTAGATCGGCAACAGTCCGCTACACAATGGCTTAAGCGCAGACCCACCGAAGCACCTATGATTCATACGCTACAGAGCGCGGGGAAACTGACTAATACCTATGATTGGATGGTGACGGATTCACCTGCTGGTTTGCGCGATGAAAAACTAGCCGATGCAGTCAAAGACGCAGATATCGTCATTGTGCCAATTCAGCCTTCTGCCTTTGATATTGGTGCAGCGGCTGATTTTTTAGATGTGTTGCATCAAGAAAAAGCCATACGCAAACAAAAAACTTTTGTGGCGTTGGTAGGCTCTCGTGTCAATAGTCGTACGCATGCCGCAGTCGGGTTGGCAGAGTTTATGGACGACACTGGTTTTCCAGTATTGGCGTATTTGCGCAACTCC
Source organism: Methylophilus sp. (assembly GCA_030696695.1). GTDB lineage: Bacteria > Pseudomonadota > Gammaproteobacteria > Burkholderiales > Methylophilaceae > Methylophilus. The sequence continues at coordinate 176,525 of JAUYRP010000034.1, read as the reverse complement.
CAAGTCTACACCGCCGCGGCAGAGCAAGGGCTCAGTATCTTCGACATGCGTCCATCACTAGTGGCTCAGGATATTGAGCAGTGGTCTGTGTTACTCGATTGGATACACAACACACACCAAGAATAAGCATATTGCGCTAACGTAAGATTCATTAAACTTAAGTTTACTGAGCAACCAATCACCACATTTATCTAGGGTTTGCTAATTATCCAATACAGTGGCGTTTTAGCATCAGGCTCATAAAACGTCACCATTTTGTTTCTTCTTAGCGTTTCGTAGGCCTCGTTGACCGAGATGTTGGCTTGCTCCGCTGTTTTTTTGGCTACGGGCTCGGCATAGGCGACCCAAGCTGGGTTTTCCCTATAGCCACGATCGTTCATGCAGGTTTGTAGTACGCGTGATTGCCGTGCTGCTTTCTCTAACTTTTGAAATGGCAGCGCCTCTGGAAGCGCTGAGGCAGCTTTTTCTGCAATCAGTCCGCACTCGTCTCCTACACGCTCCAATGCAGTCAGCTGGCGTGGCCCAGCCACTTCAGTCCCATCCATGTAAACATAAGCACCACCAAGGATGATGGCAAATGCTACCCCGTACCCGATATAGCTTTTCAAGCGTAGCCTTTCATTACGTAGCAGCCAACAAGTGTTTAATCAATTTTAATATCCAAATCTTCCAGCAAGTCTGGATTGATTTCTTTCAAGGTCAGGCGAATGCTATCCGCTTCACTTGCTTTGCCTTGCTGGTCTAACAATTGTGCCATGGATTGCAAAGTGCTTGGATGGTTTGGATGCAAGCTGAGCGCCTTTTGAAAATGACCAATCGCTGTGCTCGCATCTCCTAGTGCTTTGCTCGCTTCACCCTGATAGTACCAAGCCTCTGCACTGCTTGGTTCGTTGGCAACCCAGCGTTCGGCAATGTGTTGTACATCTTGCCAGCGATTATTTTGAAACGGAAGCACGATTTGCATAAAAAATGGCCGTTTGTCTTCTGGCGCATCCCAAAATGGTGATTCATGAGGAGTATTCAATGCAATTTCTGGTGAATTCAGCATTTTCTTAATCCAATTTACTGGCACATTGTAATAGTAAGCATTTTTACCTGGGCTTTTAAAGGTACTAATACCTACTAGCCGTCCCTCGTAATCAAATACTGGACTACCGCTGGCACCAATCGAAAAGGCAGCTTGACTCCGTATCACTAGCTCATCATCCATAGGGTACAGCGCTTTGATGGCACTGATGGCCACATATGGAGCGGGCGAGTCCGTGGGCATAGAGATAGAAATAAGTGATTGTTCATAGTTTAGTTGCGATGAATCACCCAGCTCAACTGGTTTTAAATCGGCATAAGCGACTTTTAAAATGCACAAGTCATGTTTCCAATCCGCTTGAAATGAATCTACAGGGTATTCCGTACCCCATTTGCTAATACTTATACCGTTTGAATTGCCAAGCACATGGCAATTGGTCACCGCATGTTCTTTGTCTATGGCAACTGCTGTACCAAATCCATGCCCACCTGATTTTGTGGTGGTATTGACTTTCACTAATGATTCTTTGAGTCGATACAGAAACTCGTCTGTAGGTTCTGGCAGTGGCGCTGCGGAAACTTGCAGACTCCAAGCGCCTATGCATGCAATGGTGAGTAATTTCGTCATTTGTCATCTTTCAATCGATTGAACAGGTTACGACCAACAAATTACAGTTTTGTTGCTTAGGCTTGATTTAACATTGCCCATACATTCAGCATTCGCTGTGGTGTTCTACTACTTTACGGCAATCACTACAGGATAGGTTGCAATGATAAAAATTGACATGCAAACCTAGGTTTTATCTAAAGAATGTATGCACTGAGCCGATGTAATAATAAAGGCAACACAAATCACAAAGCGAGGTGTGCGATGACAATTTATCAAGTGTTAAACGAAGAAAACCAAACCTATGGCGAATTCTTTGATTTACAAGAGGCCATGTACAGCGCGCAAGATTTTACGGTATGGGATGAAGAACACTACTACCATGTGGAAGAGCTAGACTACGAAGTGGTATAGCTAAGTTGCCCGCACTTAAATGGAGTATTCTGAGCGCTGATTCGCGTCCGCGTTTGCGTTCCAAAAGTAATAAAAATCTCGCGACACTTGCACAAAAAATGCTTTTAAATCGTGCTTATTGATAAGCGATTGGATTTTTTCTACCGTCAACCGATAATCAAAATGCGTTTTCGCTTGTTGATTGCGTAGCTCTACCGTCAAAATAGTGGCCATCTTACGCCTTGAATCCACTGCATCCTCCGCAATTGCTTGTTCCAACATATCGTTAGTAAAGTGACTCAATAAAGTGAGTTCTGCATCTGACAACAATTCAGACTCCGCTCTTTCCCATAAGTCTAGTAACGATTTTGGGGCTAGGTTACGGTTCTTAAGCATGTTGCCAAACGCCAACAGTTCGTCCTTGCTTTGATAGGTCGATAACTCTGCCATCCAATACGGATAAAACGCGCGGATGAGCTGCGTACAAAACGCACGTTCGTCCTCGAGTAGTTGCGCTAAAAACTGGCTGACAGCTCGACGATAGGCGATACCATCTATAGATATGTTGTAAATGAATTGGGCAAAGTGATGCAGATAGTGTTCAGCCCTTGCCAAGTCTTGCGTGTGCATGTATTCATTCAAAAAATGCTCAATAGCGTTGAGCAACTGATGATTAATCGCTAGGGTTTTGCTCGTGTTTTTGGCCAACACTTTGAGCTCAGTATCTTTGCAAGCATAAGCACTCAAAATAATATGCATAGCATAAGGCTGATCTGTAGACATGCGTGTGACATTGACCACGCCTATAAAACGCCTTGCTTGCGCAGCAAAACGTGATAGCAACACTAGTTTATTGTTATTCATTTGATTGATTACCATAAGCACATGATGCACTAATAGCCCATAATAATATATTAGCATGCGAAAGTTTACTCACTAACATTCTGCAGCTTTTCATCTAAGCAAGTGTGAACCATGCATTGTTCACGATATCTTGTTGCGAGTGCGATTTAACACATTTGATTGTACCTAGCTTATAGTGATTAAATAGCATTTCATTAAAATTTTACACTTATCTAATGCACGCGCAACATACCAAACATCAGCAGCATTTATTGCGACATTTACCGCATTGCTTATGCGTTTTTATGTGCTTATATTTCGCAAATATATCGCTGCTGGCACAAACACAGGTCACGGCTGAAGTGTTGGTGAACAATGCTTATGCAGATGGGGCGCTGATTGCCACGGCAAATGTGTGTCAAATTGATAAAGCGCAGTTAAACCAATTGATTTTTAACCAAAAAAAAGCAGCGCTAGACACTGCAAAACAGCATCAATTACCTTTCGTTGCGAAAGACTATGACGACTACGTAGTATCTGGCTTTGAAGCAACCATGCGTGTGCTGACTGATCAAGCAGAAGGCGAAGACGTATTAGCGACAGTTTGCCAAGGATTGTCTGAAAAAATTGCAAAAAAAATAGCGCCATAAGCGCTATTTTCTTGTGGGTAGTATAGCTATTTAATATCGGCTGGCGTGAGTCCCATCGCTACTTTTAGTTGTGTAGCAGTTTCTGCATCTAACTTGTTCAGCAATGCCACATTCATCATCGCCTCATGATGTTTACCGCTTTCTTCAGCAATCAAACCTAAATAGTAAATAGCCTGGCTGTGTTGATCATTCATGGCGACCACGCGATATAAATGCTCTTCCGCTTTTTGGAAATTTTTACCCGCATATTCTGCTGCGGCCAAATAAAACCAAGCCTCGGTCGTGTTGGGTTCTTTGGCAGCCCACTCGCTAGCAATCGCTTCTAGCGCTTTCCAATCCTCGGTTAAATAGGGATGCACAATTTTCATGAAATATGGCCACTGTTCTGGTGCTGATGCCCAAAATGGCTGTTCACTTTTAGCTGTAATGGCTTGCTCTGGCAATGTCAATGCGGCCTTTACCCACTCCACTGGCATGTTGTAATAGTAACCGTTGCGGCCTGGACTTTTCAGAGTAATCACACCCACTAAATTACCATCGCCATCGAATACGCCACCGCCACTAGCCCCCATTTTAAAAGAGCTGGTTGCACGTACAATCACGCTGTCATCCATCGGATAAAGCCCTTTGACGACACCAAAGGTGCTGGTAGGTACAGGTAAAAAACTAGGGTAGCCAATGGTAAAAACTGGCTGTTCATATTTGAGTGCTTCGCTAGAACCAATTTTGGCAATAGGTGCATCCAAACCTTCTGCTTTTAATATGCAAATATCATGGCGCCAATCTGGCTTGATGGCAGTGACATTAAAGGAGGAACCGTTGCTGACCACACTGATGCTGGATGCGTTGGCAACTACATGGCAATTGGTCACAATTTGGTCTTTGGCGACGACAACCCCAGACCCCAGTCCATATCCTCCGTTAGCTAGACCGACTTGCACTCTGAGCACTTGCGCGTTCAGGTGGTGCATCAACTCTTGTGATGGTTCAGCAAATGCATTGGCACTCACACCTAAACATAACATTGCCGAATATATAAACGTAGAATAAAACCTTGCCATGATTAATCTCCAATCTACAACAACATGTATAAAACCTCGCAAAAACTAAACTGTGAATAAAATCGTCTTAACAGATACTAAGCAATTCCTGTTCCAAGCAAAAAATGACATAGAGCATTAACACATACCCTATCACTAGATATCGGCCAATCGCATCTAAAGATTAATAGAAAAGGGGGTCAATCAAATCTAAGAACATCGTTGATAAATACATTTAATTTGGTTGTTTACAACCACATGTCCATCAGGTTAAGTCCAATTAGCACATTAGAAACAACAGGTTAGATGATGATAAATTGATAGCTTACAAATCAGTTAATGAGAAATTGTTGTAATCAAGACAACAATTTCGCGGTACTGCACGTAATTTTGTTGTATTTTTGTTGATGAATGGAATGCTTGGTGTGTAGTTAATTTCGTCATGGATGTAAGGCGTGCTGTTATATTGCATTGTTGCACCGTTTTTGTGCGGCAGTCGCGATAAATGAAAAAGCGGCGTGATTACGCCGCTTTTTCTGTACTGAATATCACTTAGATTTAAGTACCAATCACACCACCATCATCTTTAGTAATCACAATCACGCTAGAGCGCGGTTTAGATACGCCGCGACGACTATTGGTAGTCGGCCCATTTGCACCATTGTCTGGCCAAGTTGAGTTCTCGGTAAAGCTGGTAGACCAATCTTCACCTGGATGTTGAATACCGACGAACATGGATTTACCGTCAGGTGTATTAATCACCCCTGTGACTTCTGCATTAGGAGGTGCGGTTAAAAAGCGGCGCGTTTCGCCTGTTTCTGGGTCTGCACACATCATCACATTACCACCGATGTTCACCCAGTCACCTTGCGCATCGCCCGTTTGGTCAGTTTGAATCCACAATCTGCCGTCTTCATCAAACCATAAACCGTCTGGCGCGCCGTAGTCGTCGCCATTAATGTTACCTTTGTAACCTAATGCCTGACCACCGTACTCAGCCTGTGTATAGCTGGCGCCCAACACTTTAGTTGTGTTCTTATCACCACATTGCACAAAAACGTCCCACACAAAGCTCAAGGCTTTCACGCTGTCACCATCTTCACGCCAACGAATGATATGACCATAGTCATTGTCTGGCCTTGGGTTAGCTGCATCCACCACTGGATTTGTGCTACCCGCTGGCGTAGTGCCATCTGCCTTATTTGCAGACACTGGCGTATTGCCACGACGGCTGTTGTTGGTGAGTGTTAAATACACTTCTCCTGTGGTTGGGTGTACTGCCGCCCACTCAGGTCTATCCATCATCGTAGCACCCAAGCGATCGGCTGCTTGGCGCGCTTTGATGACTACATCACCTTGATTAGCAAAGCCGTTTGCTGGTGTAAGTCCATTTTTACCCCACACCAATGGCAGCCATACACCAGAACCATCCGCATTAAATTTAGCCACATACAAAGTACCGTGATCTAACATATCGCGATTAGCACGTTGGTTACGCTTATTGTATTTTTGCGCACACACAAACTTGTATACATACTCGTTGCGCTCATCATCACCCATATACAGTGCCACATGGTCGTCTGCATCCACGGAAAGTGCTGCACTTTCGTGCTTGAAACGGCCTAATGCTGTACGCTTGATTGGTTTGCTTTTTGGATCCCATGGATCTACCTCTACCACCCAGCCAAAGCGATTTGGCTCATTGCGGTTCACCGCGATATCAAAACGTGGGTCAGCCACATGCCAGCGGTAGCCAAAGCCTGCACGTGTCACACCGTAGCGGTTTTCGTGTGCATTGGTCACAAGGTTTGCATCGCCTGTACCAAAGTAGCCATTAAAGTTTTCTTCACACGCTAGATAAGTACCCCATGGCGTGTAGCCATTTGCACAATTATTCAATGTACCTAACACCACACGGCCTTTAGGGTCAGCTTGTGTCTGCATCATGGGATGACCAGCAGCGGGACCGCTCACAACTGTAGGGGTGTTACCGGTAATACGACGATTGAGTTTTGATTTACGATTGACTTCCCATGACTGTTTTTTCTCTTGCTCAATCTCTACCACATTCACTCCATGGCCAGCTTGCTGCGCGCGTACCATATCCAATGTAATTGCCGTGGTTGCATAGTCAGATGCAGGAATAATACTATTTACCAGAGGTGGATCCACATACTCACTGTTAGTCACCAATAAGCCGCGTCTGCTCGCCAATGCGCCTTTGCCAGTGAATGGGAAAGGGAAATAATGCATACCGTCGGTATGGCCTCCGTAACAGCGATTTTGTGTCGCTTCGTCCATCGGTGTAGCAGGGTCCCAATGCGGCGCTTTGCTCAACGAATCACCCCATGTCACCAACACACGTGCGGTATAGCCTGCTGGCACTGTCACCGCATCTGTCATCGGCAACACATTGGCGGCTACCGCAGTAAAGCCAATAGTCGGGCTACCCGTTTCAGTTTGATCATCATGTGGTTTGCCCTTACCTTTACCCTTATGGGCAAATGCATCGAGCGGCATACCGGATAATAATGTGCCACTCACCGCAGCAGCAGCCGTAACAGCTACAGAGCCTTTAATAAAGCTACGACGCGTCAGCATGCGCGCTTCAATCAAACTATGGATAGTTTCTTGTGTGCTTGGGTTAGTCACACTGTCGTGCGGTTTTAATTTACCGTCTGGATGTAATGCACTACTCATGTCATCTCCTAGATTATCGAATCAATATTGTTGTGTTATTGTTATTCGCTGATTCTCAAGGTGAAACATGACAGCCACATGACGCGGCATAGTGGGGACGGACTAGATGAGGTGCATATTTAACGCAATACTTTGGTTGAGCAGTATGGTGTTAAAAAAAGATAATCATTAAAAAATGTGCACCAAAAACTAAAGGCGCCCTAGGCGCCTTTAATCTCAATCTAAAAATCTAGATTATTTATTCATTACGTACATTGTTACTTCAAAGCCAAAACGCATTTCTGTAGCTGCTGGTGTTGTCCACATAATATTCTCCTAATGTTTGTTGAATGCAATGCGCAAGTAAGTTGTTTGCGTGTATTCATAATAGCAAAACCAAAAAATACCACCCTATGCTGCATCATGAACGTACCTTAGTGAAATTCATGAGTGCAGGCTAAGCATGCACTACGTATCAGCTAGCGTACTCAAGTAACTTAACTCAAGCACTTTAGTTTCCATGTGGTAACTTAAACGCTAGACAGGGGTCGTCGCGGGTGACTGCACCCGTCAGCCAAAGGTAGTCAAACTGCTGTTGATAGTCTTGTAATTGCTCAGGTGTGAGTGTGTCTACTTGCAAAAAACCAATGGTTACCACTTGTTTTGCCGTAGATTGTATTAGCGTAGGGATGCCATAATCTTTACGTACATGCCCGTTGCCTGCCAGTAAGATGACAGGCTTATGGTCACTATTCTGCATGGCATTCAGCATCGAAGCATCCCGTGCACGTTGCGCCAATATAAAATTAGGTAAATATTGTTTAGGCAAATGTCCACAATGACCTGCCTCCAGATCTGCAACTAGTTGAGACTCTCCAGTTGCATTCAGGCCAGCTTGCGAAATCATGTCACGCAGCGTCTGTGGTACGGCTGTAGCGCCACTTTTAGAAATATCCCTTACAACACTGATAGGTAAATTACCGCCTATTAGGCTGACTTTTTGTGCTTCTAACACCATCAACAAGGGGGAATAGAGTGCCCAATCCCACACCTTTGCATCAAAACCTGCACGCGATACATCGTCTAACAAATTGTCCGTATAAGTGACTAGTTGATTGGCTTCTAACTGTTCAGCCACTACCACAGGCTGCAATTCTGCTAACGCCTTAATAAGGTCAGCTCTGCGTAAATGATGTAATGGTTCATCGTGTACTTCACCCAGCAAAATGTAATCTTGCTGTTTCAGGTGGGTAATCAGCTCGGTTTGGCTAATGCTGGCTTGCGTGGCCGTCTCAATAATCTGCCCTGCAGACCATGCTGGTAAAGCAATACCACTCCATATCAACACTATTAACGCTTTTATCATCTCTGCTCCTTATTTGCGCAGTATGACTCAGCAAGTAGGATTAAATTTCAACCTATGCACACATTAAATAATTAAGTTTCTGCCGTTTTGTTTGGCTTGATATAACTGCTGGTCTGTTTTTTCGATGAATGCAAACAGGTCATCTTTCTGTGAAGGAATGATTGTATTCACACCTAAGCTAATTGTCAGAATATTGGCCACTTGAGATTGTTGGTGTGGGATATTGGCTTGCTGTATCAAATGTTGGCAACGCTCTGCAATGGTCCTGGCAGCAACCGCGTCTGTCTCAGGCAATACAATCACAAACTCTTCCCCGCCAAAACGTGCGATTAAATCGCGCGAGCGTGTCACCGCCTGACCCAACACCTGGGCCACTTGTTTCAAACAAGCATCGCCTTGCAAATGGCCATAATGGTCGTTGTATTGTTTAAAGAAATCAATGTCCATCAAAATAAGGGAAAGTGGGTGACGATAGCGCTTGGCATTCAACCACTCCAACTCTATTACTGAGTCAAACATGCGGCGATTGGGCAAATCTGTTAAACCATCTTTATAAGACAAATGCTCCAACTCTTTTTGCAAACGCAGCACTTCTTCTTCCGTTTTTTTGCGTTCGCTGATATCAAACATAAAACCAATCAGGGCAGTCACCTCACCCTCAGCATCCCTGACCACGTGGACCACATCACGTATCCAAATATAACCACCGCTTTTAGTGAGCGCACGATAATCAGCTTCATGATCATGACCAGCCTTAGATTGCGCAATACAATAATTGGGCACAACAGCGCGGTCATCTGGGTGCATGCGGGCGATCCAATCCTCCGCGCTGACCCAACTGTCAGTATTCCAACCCAGTAGTTTTTCAATTTGCGGGCCAATGTAAGCAAATTGCATGGTTGCCCAGTCAATTTTCCAAGGGATAGCTTTAGTGGATTCTAATAAAGTTTTATAGACATCTGGGTCTGTGATTTGATTCGGTGCTTGAGTGGTCATGATAAGTGAACGATTATTTTTATTAACGCCTATTTTATATCCATCATAAAATAGTTAACGGCATCCACTACCAATATATTGAATGTTTAACGAATAAATTATTCATGTAACTTGTTAACTCTCAGTGGTTTCAGTAAATCACTCAAACCATTGTGGTCGATTTCTTGCATGAGCTGCAACAAGCGGCCGAGCTCGCCATTTGGAAATCCCTCGCGAGCAAACCAATTTAAATATTGGCCTGGCAAATCTACCAATAATCTTCCTTTGTACTTGCCGTATGGCATGGCCAAAGTCACTAGTTTTTCTAAATCATCATGTTGCATATGGACTATCTTAAAATCACATCAATTTGCATCTCTGGCATTTTACGCATTTATATTGTTTACTGGATGCACTTTATCCGTGGCATCATGGTCTTCATATCTAATACGAATATATCTAGAAAATATCAGCATGTCACAACCCAACGCTACACCTAGCTCATCGACTTTAGACACCGATGTGGCTAAACCATTAAAACCAAAAAACGTTGCTTCATTGAAAGATTTATGGCCGTTTATAAAACCATATCGCTTACAAGCCGGCATTGCGTTTGTGTTGCTTTGCTTGGCTTCTGGCGCATTATTGTTAGTGCCTTTAGCTTTTCGCGATTTGATTGATGTAGGATTTGGTAGCGCGAAAACAGCAAGCCTAGCCAGCCACGTGAATCTCAACACGCAATTTGGTGTGCTGTTTGGCTTGGCGGCGTTTTGGGCGCTGATGGTGGCCTCACGTTATTACACTGTCTCATGGATTGGCGAGCGTGTGACCGTTGATTTACGTAGTGCAGTCTATCACCGCGTGCTAAACCAATCACCACAGTTTTTTGAGACGCTGCAAACAGGTGAAGTGTTGTCGCGCCTGACTGGCGATACCACGCTCATTCAAACCGTAGTCGGCAGTTCTGCATCGATGGGTTTGCGTAGCTTATTCCAATTTGTCGGCGGCATGATCATGTTGGCCGTCACCAGCTTTTATCTGTTCTCCATTAATATTGGGCTCATGATCTGTCTGATTTTACCCATCATGATCATTGGTCGCTCTGTGAAAAAGCTATCGCGAGAATCGCAAGACCGTATTGCTGACAGCTCTGCCATGGCGGGTGAAATTTTAAATGCTATGCCCACTGTGCAGTCCTACACGCAAGAGCGGCGTGAAGTGCAACGCTTTACTGCCTCAGCGGAGCTCAGTTTTAAAACCGCTATCCGCAGAGTACGCGTACGCGCCTTACTTACAGCCGTGATTATCACTGCGGTGATGGGCACTATTATTTTTGTATTATGGCTAGGCGCACGCCAAGTGAGTCAAGGCGTGATGACGGGTGGTGAATTGGCCTCTTTTGTGCTGTATGCCGCCATGGTCGCGGGCAGTGTAAGTACCATGGCCGAAGTTTGGGGCGATATTATGCGGGCGGCCGGGGCTACTGAACGTTTGTTAGAGTTATTGCACACTTCGTCTCCTATCACCGAGCCTGCCAATCCTGTCCCTTTGGCAAACCATTTACAAGCGAGCATCTCCTTTCAAGATGTGCATTTTTTCTACCCCTCTAGGCCATTAATTCCCGCACTAAAACAGATCCATCTAGACATCAAAGCAGGGGAGACCGTTGCCTTGGTCGGGCCATCTGGTGCTGGCAAAACCACCATGTTTCAGCTCTTACTGCGTTTTTATGATGTGATTTCAGGCAAGATTCTGATTAATGGGCAAGACATCCGTCAGCTAACATTGACGGACTTACGCGGCATGATGGCAATCGTGCCGCAAGACCCCATTATTTTCTCCGCTAACGTACTTGAGAACATACGATATGGGCGGCAAGACGCCACTGATGTTGAAGTAATTGCTGCAGCAGAAGCTGCGCAAGTCGCGCAATTTGTGACGCAATTACCAGAAGGCTACCAAACATTTTTGGGCGAACGTGGGACGCGATTATCTGGCGGTCAACGCCAACGCATTGCGATTGCGCGCGCCATTTTAAAAGATGCGCCCATTTTATTGCTGGATGAAGCCACTAGTGCTTTAGATGCAGAATCGGAGATTTTGGTGCAACAGGGTTTGAACGCTGCGATGCAAGGCCGCACCACCTTGATCATTGCCCACCGTTTAGCCACTGTACAAAAAGCCGACCGCATTGTTGTGATGGAGCAAGGGGAAATTGTGGAAATGGGTAGTCCGGAACAACTACGCCTGCAATCCGGGCTATACGCCAAGCTGGCTAATCTTCAGTTTGATGCAAATTAGCGCTTGGATTTTGCAATCAAGGCTAAATGCCAGCAAGCGCATAGCACTAAGCGTGATACTGTTTACTGTGCTTATGCACAGCTGCAATAAAAGCAGCCGCGTTTTCTGGGGGCGTCCATTGCGTAATACCGTGACCTAGGTTAAATACGTGGCCATGACCTTGACCGTAGCTCGCTAAGATGCTCGCCACTTCTTTTTCAATGGCTTCTGGTGTGCTTAGCAAAATAGCTGGATCCATATTGCCTTGCAACGCCACTTGATGACCCACGCGCTCCCGAGCTTGACCAATATCAACGGTCCAATCCAAGCCTAATGCGTTGGCACCAATCGCTGCTTGTGCTTCTAACCACAAGGCGCCACCTTTGGTAAATACAATACTTGGCACGGTTTGACCTTGCGCTGTTTTGGTGAGGCCCGCCACAATTTTTTGCATGTATTTTAATGAGAACTCTGTGTAAGCATTGTGCGATAAGGCACCGCCCCATGAGTCAAATATCATCACCGCTTGCGCACCCGCAGCAATTTGCGCATTGAGGTATTGAATAATGGTTTGCGCGTTGACTTCTAAAATATGGTGCAATAATTCTGGGCGTGCATACATTAACTTTTTGGTGTTTAAAAAGTCGGTACCGCCTTTGCCTTCCACCATATAGGTAGCCAGCGTCCATGGGCTACCTGAAAAACCTATCAGTGGCACTCGTCCGTTCAGCGCTTTACGAATGCTGCTGACAGCATCAAATACATACTGTAACTTGGCCATGTCTGGCACTGCTAGGGCACGGATTGCGGCTTCATCGCTTGCAGTGCGCTCAAACTTCGGGCCTTCGCCCTCTGTAAAATACAAGCCCAAACCCATGGCATCTGGCACCGTTAAAATATCTGAGAACAGAATAGCGGCATCCAAAGGATAGCGATCTAAGGGCTGTAATGTCACTTCTGTCGCAAAGCTTGGGCTTTGACACAGTTGCATAAAACTCCCCGCGGTTTTTCGACTTTCACGGTACTCTGGCAAATAACGCCCTGCCTGACGCATCATCCACACAGGTGTGTAATCAGTGGGTTGGCGCATCAGCGCTTTTAAAAAAGTATCGTTTTGTAGTGTGGTCATTGTGTATGCTCAAAAAACTTGGGGATACATCGTATCCCCAATTCAATTATCTAACGCTGATGAATATCAATCTAACTTATCTAGCCATTCATTATCTTGGTAATTCGGAACTGCCCATTAAAAACTCATCCACAGCACGTGCACATTGACGTCCCTCACGAATGGCCCAAACCACCAATGATTGGCCACGGCGCATATCGCCCGCAGCAAATACTTTGGCTTTGGTTGTTTTGTAACAACCTTCACCATCAGTAGTTGCTTTGGCATTACCGCGTCCATCTTTTTCAACGCCAAAAGCGTCCAACACTTTTTGTAATGGTGAAACAAAACCCATGGCTAACAATACCAAATCTGCTTTCATGATGAATTCAGAACCTGGCAATTCCACCATTTTGCCGTCTTTCCATTCCACGCGTGCCGCCTTTAAACCGACCACTTTGCCGTTTTCACCAATGAATTCCTTGGTGGTCACAGACCAATCACGGTTCGCACCTTCCTCGTGTGAGCTAGAGGTGCGCAACTTCAGCGGCCAGTTTGGCCATACCATGGCTTTGTTTTCTTTTTCTGGCGGCTGTGGCATCAACTCAAATTGGCTAATACTTAAAGCACCATGACGATTCGATGTACCAACACAGTCTGAACCAGTATCACCACCACCAATCACAACAACATGTTTATTGGTTGCCATGATGCGATCAGGAATAGTGTCACCTGCTACTGTTTTATTCTGTGGTGTCAAAAAGTCCATGGCGAAATGCACACCGTCTAACTCACGACCTGGCACTGGCAAATCACGTGGATGTTCCGCGCCACCTGCCAACACCACTGCATCGTATGCATTGACTAAATCATCGGCTTGAACGTTCTCACCCACATATTGATTCACTTTAAAGGTCACGCCTTCAGCTTCCATTTGCGCCATGCGGCGGTCAATGTGTGATTTTTCCATCTTAAAATCTGGAATACCGTAACGTAATAAACCACCAATACGGTCATTTTTTTCTAATACTGTCACTGCATGACCAGCACGTGCTAATTGCTGTGCAGCCGCTAAACCTGCTGGGCCAGAGCCGACCACAGCGATTTTCTTACCTGTTTTATTCGGGTTGATTTGTGGTGTGACCCAATCGTTTTCCCACGCTTTATCAATAATCGCATGCTCAATGGACTTAATGCCAACGGCATCGTTATTGATGTTGAGTGTACAAGCTGCCTCACATGGGGCAGGGCAGATACGTCCAGTGAATTCTGGGAAGTTATTGGTGGAATGCAATACATCAATCGCACCACGCCAATCTTGCTGATAGACCAAATCATTCCAATCAGGAATGATATTGTTGATAGGGCAACCTGTTGTACAAAAAGGAATGCCGCAATCCATGCAACGTGCGCCTTGTTGCTTGGCTTGATCATCGGTGAGATGCAATACAAATTCTTTGTAATTCTTCACGCGGTCTTGCACAGGCAGATTTGCCTCTGAAAGACGCTCAAATTCCATAAAACCAGTTACTTTACCCATGAGCTGTTTCTCTCTATCACCTAACGCATTTTGCTCTTGCTAACGTTGCACTAGAAAACCTTAATTGCCTATTTACTTGCTTGTAAACTTCGGTAAGTTCGATTTTCAATGCCTCGTTATGTTGTCGCCCTAATGCTTGTATTCATTCAAATTAGTTAAAATTAAGCTGCTTGTTTTGCGGCTGCTTCAGCAAGTTCTGTCAGCGCTCGTTTGTACTCACTAGGCATCACTTTAACAAATTTCGTTCTCGCATTTGCCCAGTCTGCAAGTAGCGCTGCTGCACGAGGACTGCCTGTTAATTGTGCATGGTTCTCAATCAAGCCTTTTAGCGTCAGTTCATCTGGCTGACCCCAATGTTGTACTTTGCCGATATCAGCCTCGGCTGCTTCCACTTTCTCAAGCATCACCATGCTCATGTTGCAACGTTTAGCAAACATACCATCTTCGTCATATACATAAGCTACGCCGCCACTCATGCCCGCCGCAAAATTTTGTCCGGTCAAACCTAACACCACTACAGTACCGCCTGTCATGTATTCACAGCCATGGTTACCAACGCCTTCGACCACAGCTGAAGCACCGGAGTTGCGCACGCAGAAGCGCTCACCAGCGACACCGCTAAAGTAGCTTTCACCTGTAGTTGCGCCATACATCACGGTATTACCCACAATAATGTTCTCATGTGGAATACCACGGAAAGCCGCTGGCGGTTTGATGATGATACGACCACCGCACAAGCCTTTACCTACGTAATCGTTACCCTCGCCCGTCAGCTCAAAAGTAATGCCTTTGGCCAAAAATGCCGCAAAACTCTGACCAGAAGTGCCATTAAATTTCACATGGATCGTGCCATTGGGCAAACCTTGCGCGCCATAGCGTGTGGCAATTTGGTTAGACAACATCGTACCTACCGTGCGATTGGTGTTGGTGATAGGAATTTCAATATTTACTTGCTCACCTTTTTCCAACGCTGGTTTTGCCAATGCAATCAATTTGTTATCGAGCGCATTGACTAGACCATGGTCTTGCACGTCATTATGTTTGCGTGACACGCTGGCTGGCATTTCTGGTAGATGGAAGATTCTACTGAAATCTAAGCCATTGATTTTCCAGTGCTCGATGCCTGCTTTCATGTCCAATAAATCTGCACGGCCAATCAAATCATCAAACTTAGCAATCCCCATGCTTGCCATCAATTCACGTACTTCCTCGGCTACAAAGAAGAAGTAATTCACCACATGCTCTGGTTGACCCGTAAATTTCTTACGAAGTTCTGGGTCTTGGGTTGCAACACCGACTGGGCAAGTATTGAGGTGACACTTACGCATCATAATGCAACCCTCAACCACCAACGGTGCTGTTGCAAAACCAAACTCGTCTGCGCCAAGCAATGCACCAATCAGTACATCGCGACCAGTTTTCATTTGACCATCAACCTGAACAACCACACGACCACGTAACTGGTTGAGCACCAAGGTTTGCTGTGTCTCTGCAAGGCCTAATTCCCATGGCGTGCCTGCATGTTTAATCGATGAAATAGGGGATGCACCAGTACCGCCATCATGGCCAGCCACCACGATATGGTCAGATTTCGCTTTTGCCACACCCGCAGCCACCGTACCAATACCAGTCTCTGACACGAGTTTTACTGAAATGGAAGCCTTAGGATTCGCGTTTTTCAGGTCATGAATCAATTGGGCTAAGTCTTCAATCGAGTAAATGTCATGATGTGGCGGTGGTGAAATTAAACCTACACCTGGCACGCTGAAACGCAATTTTGCAATATAAGGCGACACTTTATGGCCTGGTAATTGACCACCTTCACCAGGTTTTGCGCCTTGCGCCATTTTAATTTGAATTTGGTCAGCAGAGGCTAGGTAATCAGCCGTTACGCCAAAACGTCCTGACGCCACTTGTTTAATGCGTGAGCGCATGGAATCGCCCGCATTTAATGCAATGGCTGATTCTACTAACTCATGTCCAATCACATCGGCCATGGTGGTGGCGTTGACCACAGGAATAAAGCGTTTCGCGTCTTCGCCACCTTCACCAGTATTCGACTTACCGCCGATACGGTTCATTGCAATAGCGAGTGTTGCATGCGCCTCTGTAGAGATAGAACCCAAAGACATCGCACCAGTAGCAAAACGTTTCACGATCTCTTTTGCTGATTCCACTTGCTCTAAAGGAATAGCGTTGCCCAGAGGCTTAATTTCGAATAATCCACGCAACGTCATGTGACGACGCGTTTGGTCATTGATCAGTTTTGCGTATTCTTTATATGTGTCGTATTGACCAGTGCGCGTTGCATTCTGTAGCTTAGCTACCGATTCAGGCGTCCACATGTGCTCTTCACCACGTACGCGGAATGCGTAGTCACCGCCTGCATCTAGTGCATTCGCAAGCACAGGATCATTTCCGAAGGCTAAGTGATGTAAACGCAGTGCTTCTTCTGCGACTTGTTCAATGCCTATCCCTTCAATTTGGGTAGCAGTGCCTGTGAAATATTCGTTTACAAAGGCTGTATTTAGGCCAATCGCTTCAAAAATTTGTGCGCCGCAGTAAGACTGATAAGTAGAAATGCCCATTTTTGACATTACTTTGTATAAACCTTTGCCTATCGCTTTGACAAAGTTTTTCTGTGCTTTATAAGCATCATCGCTTAAGTGTTTGATCGTTTCAAAGGTAAGCCATGGGCACACTGCTTCAGCACCATAACCTGCCAATAATGCAAAGTGGTGCACTTCACGTGCAGAACCCGTATCAATGACCAATCCAGTACTGGTGCGTAACCCTGCTTTCACCAAATGCTCGTGCGTTGCAGAGCATGCCAATAGCGCTGGGATAGCTACACGATCTTTTTTTACAGCACGATCGGATAGAATCAACACATTAATGCCTGCGTGTACCGCTTTAACCGCTTGCTCATGAAGCGCTTTAATGGCACTCGCCATACCCGCCTTACCTAAATTTGCATCGTAGGTAATGTCTAATACCAAGGATTTGTATTGGCCTTTTGTCGCTGCTTCAATGTTCTGGAGTTGCGCTAACTCTTCTGGCATTAATACAGGTTGGCTGGCTTCTAAACGCAATGGCGGGTTAGTCTCATCTACACTTAGCAAATTGGGTTTAGGGCCAATAAATGTCACCAGTGACATCACCAACTCTTCACGGATGGGGTCAATCGGCGGGTTGGTCACTTGTGCAAACAACTGTTTAAAGTAGTTATAAATTTGTTTTGGCTTGTTAGACAGCACTGGCAGTGCAGCATCGTTACCCATTGAGCCTGAGCCTTCTTCACCACTGGCAATCATCGGCTGTAATACAAACTTAATGTCTTCTTGTGTAAAGCCAAATGCTTGCTGTGTATCTAGCAAGGTTTCATTGAGCGTCAAATTAGCTTCTATTTTAGGCAAATCACTCAAGTGGTAACGTGATTGCTCAATCCATTGGCGATAAGGTTTAGCGTTGGCTAGCTGTTTTTTTGCTTCATTGTCATCAATGATGCGGCCTTGCTCCATGTCAATCAGCAACATTTTGCCTGGCTGCAAACGCCATTTTTTAATGATTTTTTCTTGTGGAAATGTAATCACGCCCATCTCAGATGCCATCATCACGATGTCATCTTCTGTGACTAAATATCGCGCAGGACGCAAACCGTTACGGTCCAACGTTGCACCAATCATTTTGCCATCGGTAAATGCTACAGCGGCTGGGCCATCCCATGGCTCCATCAACGCGGCGTGATATTCGTAAAATGCACGTCTGTCTTCATCCATCAATGCGTTGTTATTCCAAGCTTCTGGAATCAACATCATCATCGCATGCGGCAGGCTGTAACCGCCCGCCACTAACAACTCTAAACAGTTATCAAAACAGGCAGAATCAGACTGGCCTTCTGCAATTAAAGGCCATAATTTGTCTAAATCTTCGCCAATCACCGTTGATTTCATCGTCTCATGACGCGCTGCCATCCAGTTGACATTGCCTTGTACCGTATTGATTTCGCCGTTGTGCGCAATCATACGGAAAGGATGCGCTAAATCCCATGCTGGGAAGGTGTTGGTTGAGAAGCGTTGATGTACAAGTGCCAGTGCAGATACGACAGATTCATCTACTAAATCTTTGTAATACACACCAACTTCGTTCGCTAACAACATGCCTTTGTAGACAATCGTGCGAGATGAAAAAGAGGGTGCGTAGAATTGCGCTTTGTCCTGTAAGTTGAGCGCACGTACGGCATGCTCAATACGCTTACGTATCACAAAGCACTTACGCTCAAACACATTGTTATCTGTCGATGTGCTGGCTATAAACACCTGACGCATACATGGCTCAACGTCACGCGCAGCATCTGCAATGTTGCTGTTGTCCACTGGTGTATCGCGCCAGCCGAGTAAAGTTTGATTTTCTTCCGCAATAATCGTGGCAATAATCGCTTCACACTGGGCACGATGTTGCGCATCTTGTGGCAGGAACAATTGCCCCACTGCATATTGACCTGCTTCTGGTAGCTCAATACCTAACTTGGCAGTTTCTTTGCGCATAAACGCATCTGGCATTTGCATTAACAGACCAGCACCATCCCCTAATTTAGGATCGTAACCAGTTGCACCACGGTGTGTAAGATTAGTTAAAAGCTCCAAGCCTTTCGCCACGATATCGTGACTCTTTTTGCCCTTGATGTGGGCGACAAACCCTACACCGCAACTGTCTTTTTCATTGCGCGTGTTGTACAAACCCTGAGATTTAGGCGCAAGACCAACGCGTTGGCTTGCATCTTGAGAAGAAGGGGTGTTTGTTTGCACTGTGGTATCTGATGTGTGTACGGCTTGCATATTCTTTGCCTAATAAATCGATTACAAAACATTTAGCGGAACCTTCAATAATACCGTTAAACATGTGCAAGTTCAATCATTTAAGCAATATTAAATGATGAGAAAGTGTGTTTTGTATACGCTTTTCTACGTATAAAAACTTGCTTTAATATGAATGATTCTCATTTACAAAATATGCAACTTTACAAACTATATTATCTTGCACTGTATACCCGTAATTTAGTTGGCACACTGTCGATAATTTTATGCGGACAAACTGCTTTTACCAGCATCATGCAACTGCATTGAAAGTATTTATAAAATGCTTAGAGCAAGGAAAATGCTTTTTTTGCAGCTTCTACTGTATAAGCGATGTCTGCATCCGTATGCGCTGCGGAGACAAATCCCGCTTCAAATGCAGA
Organism: Methylophilus sp.; assembly: GCA_030696695.1. Lineage (GTDB taxonomy): Bacteria > Pseudomonadota > Gammaproteobacteria > Burkholderiales > Methylophilaceae > Methylophilus. The sequence continues at coordinate 156,779 of JAUYRP010000034.1, read as the reverse complement.
TGGCCCTAAATAAATACCACTTTCCAACATGCTATGGAAAAATTGATTAAAGTGTGCCTTATTGTTGTCATGCATTATCTCTGCATAGCTGCTTGGGCAACGCGCACTAAAATACAAACCAAACATACCACCCACACTTTGCGCACTGAATGTCACACCTGCAGCCTTGGCTGCCAACATCAATCCATCCATGAGTTTTTTAGTTTGCGCTGTCAGCTTCTCGTAAAAGCCCTCTGCTTGCACTAATTGTAGTGTGGTAAGCCCAGCGGATACCGCAACTGGATTACCAGACAGCGTACCCGCTTGGTAAACCTTACCCACAGGCGCTAGACATTGCATGATGTCTTTGCGCCCACCAAAAGCACCCACTGGCAAACCGCCACCAATCACTTTACCCAAGGTGGTCATATCTGGCTGGATGCCATATAAAGCTTGTGCACCACCTAATGCCACACGAAAACCTGTCATCACCTCATCAAAAATCAACACAGCACCATACTTTGTGCAAAGCGTACGCAGTGTAGTGAGGAATTCTTTGTGTGGCACAATCAGATTCATATTGCCTACTACTGGCTCAATAATCACGCAGGCTATTTCATCACCCATTTGCTTGAAGATATCTTCCAATTGTTGGCTATTGTTATATTCTAAAGTCAGAGTGTGAGCAGCCACACTCGCTGGCACACCGCCAGAATCTGGCTCTCCAAAGGTGAGCAGCCCTGAACCAGCTTTTACTAACAAGCCATCGGAATGCCCATGGTAGCAACCTTCAAATTTAATAATCTTGTCGCGACCAGTAAAGCCACGCGCAGTGCGAATGGCACTCATGGTAGCCTCTGTTCCACTACTATTTAAACGCACTTGCTCCATACTCGGGACAAGCTTATTAATAAGCTCCGCCATTTCCAATTCCAAGCCAGTTGGTGCACCAAAAGACAAGCTGTTAGCAGCAGCAGCTTGCACAGCGGCGACCACATCGGGATGCGCATGGCCCAAAATCATTGGGCCCCAAGAATTGATGTAATCGATGTACTCCTTACCATCCACATCCCATAGCTTAGAACCGAGCCCGCGCTTAAAGAACACCGGTGTGCCACCTACAGAACGGAATGCACGTACAGGAGAATTCACGCCTCCCGGAATAAGTTGTTGTGATTTTTCGAATAAGGTTTGATTAAGAGATGTCATGTTTGTTTGAATGTTGATTGAAATAGTTGTGTATAACGATGTGAAATTTGACGTATATCATCATCAAAAAAGATATCAGTAATCACCGCCAAAGCATCTGCACCAGCCTCAATGACAAGTTTTGCATTATCAATGTGTATACCGCCGATGCCTACCAACGGCAATGAGACTTTTTGTTTGGCTTCTTTGAAAATACTGAGTGGCGCATGTACTGCATCGGGCTTGGTTTCAGAAGTAAAACACGCGCCAAAAGCAACATAGCTCGCACCTGCTGATTCTGCCTGCACTGCTAAATCTACCCAGTTGTAGCAAGATGCGCCAATGATTTTATCTGGACCTAACAATCTACGTGCAGCATGCAAATCGCAGTCGGAAGCCCCAATATGCAAACCGTCTGCATCAATCTGCGCGCACAAGTCTAAGTGATCGTTGATGATGAGCGGCACATCGTAACTTCGGCATAAAGCAAGCAATGCTGTCGATTGCTGCAACTGCAAATTTTTATCAGCGAATTTATTTCTGTATTGCACCATGGATGCGCCACCTTCTAAGGTAAGGCGCACTTTTTCACAGAGCAGATCCACTTCCAGCACATCTGGGGTGACTGCATATAGGCCTTTAATGCTGTAATGAGATGGCTTTTTCATTTGGGTTATCTTCTTCACGTGCCCAGAAAAAGCGGTCTGGTATAAACTGACCCATACCTGGACGGAAGGCATGTTTGAGGGTTTGCCAAGTATATTCCTGTGCTTCCTGCACCGCCTCTTCCATGGTTAACCCATGCGCCAAGCATGCAGCAATTGCACTAGTAAGCGTACACCCAGACCCATGGTAGCTACCTAACAAACGCTCCCAATGATAGGCTTTGATCAAACCATTGACCCCAGTGACTTGCATACCATATAAAGAGTTCACGACATCGGTTGAGCGTTCGTGCGTTCCAGTGATTAACACATACTCACAACCCATCTCTAATAAACGTTGTGCCGATTCGTCTAAAGTCGTGTGCTTTACCTCTTCACCTTCGTCATAATAAGCTAGGCGTCTTGCCTCTAAGCTGTTGGGTGTAATGAGCGTAGCTTGCGGAAACAGCAACTCACACATGGCCGCTTGCATCTCTTCACTGCTCAACTCATCGCCACGACCAGAGGTTAAAATGGGATCTATTAACAGTGGGATATCTGGATAGTCTGCGACAATCTCTGCAATCACCGCCACGTTTTCTACACTACCAAGCAAACCCAGTTTAAACGCCGCTACCTGCACATCCTCTAAAATGGTGCGCGCTTGGTCGTTAATCCAATCTGCATCTAATGGCATGACACTCTCTACGCCCACTGTATCTTGTACAGTAATCCCTGTAATGACGGAAAGAGGATGACAACCGATGCTGGCCAACGCCAAAATATCCGCTTGCATACCTGCACCACTGCTTGGATCTGTGGCAGCAAAGGTCATGACGGTTGGTGGTGTGGGTGACATAAGACTCTCTTACAAAGCTAAAGTTAAAATGATGATACAGCCAATAAATCATCAACAGCACTGTACATTCGCTATTATCTTATAGAAACGTCGATGTCTCTAATTTTTGTAATGACAATGGTGATGGCTAGATATCAAACATTTGCTCGGTAATAGAAAAAGGCTGAGCAGTCGTATGTAATTTTTTCGCAAGATTTCTTTCCTGCTTATAAAACGTATTGAAAATATTATTCAGTACACGCTCGTAATTAATTTCAGAAGAAAGTGGCTTCCAATCCATGTTGTCGAGATAGTAATTGGTGTAGCGCTTATATTTCTGGGTTAAATCTCCGCCAAGCGTATCAATATGATAATTGAGTGATGCTAATGTAGCGCCATAACGGTTGGCCCACATAAAGAAAGCGAGCTCAGGTGCTGCCAAGTTATTCGGAAGAGACAAATTGCCTTCTTTTACTGCAAGCTGTATGCATTCTTCTATAAAGGCAATCAAGCAATTCACGCGGTCATCTAAAATTGCATTCAACTCAGGGCTGACCGCCAAGCGATTGACTTCAGAATTGGCAATAAAAATGCATTGATAATTGATAGGCTTTAAACGATGGCACAGCACATGGGCAGCATAGAGCACCAACATGCGCTCTCTTGAAAGGCCATCATATTCGGCTGCCATTTCCATCAAGCCCGACCAGTAATTCAGCCCTTTAATCCCAAGATAGGTAATGACCGTCTCTTTTGAAGGAAACTGTTTATAAAAAGTACCCCTTGAGATACTACTATTACTGATGACCTCTTGTAGCGTTAGGCCATTGATACCTTTTTTCGCCACAATTTCTTCAGCAATCAAGGTAATTTCCTCTAATCGCTTTTCATCTACTAGCCGTTTACGAGATCTTTTTTCCATGCGCAATAAAATCTAAAGATTCCTCACAAAAATATACACATGTATATAAATATATGTATAATGTATACATATGTATAAAATACCGTCATTTAATTAGTTTGAATTTAGTCTGCCCTAATTATTCAAGCAAACTTATTTTACAGTAGATAACTGCAAGCAAGCACCTATGTGCTTGGATAAATACAACAATTTGCAGTGTTTTTTATATTAGTACGTCTTTTAACATCCGCTTGAGGGGAAAATTTTGACAAACTCGTTCAAACAAAATGGTCAAGGCATGACCGAATACATCATTATCGTGGCTTTAATTGCGATTGCTGCAATTGCTACTTATCAGTATTTTGGTCAAACCGTGCGCAATCAAACGGCTGCCATGGCCAATGAAATTGCTGGCAATGACGGAACAGCTGCTAAAACTGCGGCACAAACTGCTGCAACATCTGGTGCTACAAAAGCTAACGCGACAGAAACGTTAGACACGTACACCAATAACAAAGCCGAGTAATCGCTCATCGGCTATTTAAAACGTCGCATGCTAGCGCATGCGGCGTCCTTTTTTAAGATGAGTACCCAACAATCATTTTACCAACAAGGGCAAGCCTTACCGCTTGGCCTCGTATTGCTATTGGCCACATCTGGCGTGGTTTTTTATATGTTCAATACCGGTCAATTAGTGCAAGAAAAAATCCGTCTGACCAATACTGCAGATGCAGTGGCCTACAGCGCTGGCATTTACGAAGCACGTGTCCTTAATTTTGATGCGTACAGTAATCGCGCCATGATTGCGAACGAGATTGCGATTGGACAAGCTGTCGGTCTTGCTTCTTGGGCAAAATATGCCGGTACAGCCTCAGGCAATCTTAGCAAATACGCGCATCTAATCCCAGGGTGGGGTACTGCTATTGCACAAGCGCTTGAACAAATTAAGAGCGCGATGGATATGATTCTTGCGCCATTAGCTGCGTCTGTCATCACGCATGATGCCGCCATTCAAGCCATTAAGGCCGCGCAATTGGCGGTGCATGGCCCAGGCAACAGCCTTGCGCTTGCCAATAGAAAATGGGTGATGGATCAGGTGGCACATCAAAATGATCCAAATACCCATGTTGATCTCATTCCACTTTCTGATGATTTTTCAACGTTTACCCATCGCTATGCCACACGCAATGAAAGGACGCGCATGGGTCAGGTTGTTGAAAATGAACGCAAAGTGGACAGCTTTTTTAAACGTAGAAATTGGGAGTTTGGCATTTTTGCTTGCCCAGTTGGATTGGGGCTTAAAAAGCGCGGCAGCACAGAACTCATCAATCTAGTAGATGGCTGGAAATCGATGGACACGCTCTCTGTGCACACCTATCGTATTCGCCGCTTCAGCTGTCGGCATCGTGAAAGCGCACTTGGTTATGGCACTGGTTTCTCAAAAGAACAACTTGGAGACAGTGGCGTTTCCTACGCTCAATCCAGACGCGATAACCGCAGAGCGAGCGGCGTAGCAGACTCAGGCGCTGGCCGCGCCAAAGGATTTGCACCAAACTCTGTTGGCAAAGGGGCCATCCCTGAGTTTTACGAATTATCTAACAACATACTGAATAGCGACGACCCCAATACACAACTGGCGATACGCGTGACAAAATCAAAAGCCACGCAACGTTACTCTGGTGGCGCTAGCATCATCCAACCAACAGGCGCGCTCAATTTATACCAAGGTGCGCCTCTGGCAAACCAAAGTGCTGCAATTGCCCGCGTGGAAGTTTATTTTGATCGTCCAACAAAAAACAGCACAGCCAATCAGCAGCAAGTTGAGATAGGCAGCTTGTTTAACCCATATTGGCAAGCCAGATTAGTACCTAGTCAAGCTACAGACCGCACAAAAGCACTATTGCTACAGGGTGTTCATTAATGAAACCATTGATTACATCGTCTGCCACATACATCGCCACCAGCATCATCGGGTTATGTCAGAGCATGTCGACCACACAGGCTCAAGAGCAAGTCTCCGGCACGCATATTCATAGTCAAAGTATTACCCGCGTCTTGGGTAAAACTAAGGTCTCGACCCAAGATGACTATATCTCTGCGGACGGAACGCGCCTAGCGAGATATACCGACGGTGGCAAGGAAATCCGCATTACACATCTACAAAAAAATAGTGGTATTCAATATATTTACGAGGCTGACAACAAGGATGGTTGGTATAGCTTAGATGCTCCAGGTAGTGCGGAAGGCATCCATGCATTAAATCTGTTTGATCAACGCTCTCAACAAAAAAACGGCCAGCCCCAATATATGGGTGAATCTAAAATTGCTGATTTACCTTGTAAAAAATTCATGCTTAAAAACGTCATCAGCTGGTGCACATGGCAAGCAAAACAAACACCTAAGACTATTCCCGCTAGCATCTCACTACAGTCAAGAATGAATTTTCCAAATGGCGATTATTCTGAAACGATCGTGCAGTGGGTGAAATTCAATACAGTCATTGGCTTAGATAAATTAAATCCGCCTAGCAATGTGTTGAAAAAGCGAAGTACTGCCAACGATATACACAATGCGACCAATGCGTGGTGTCTGGCTGAAAAGAAAAAGACAGGAACAGATCCATGTGATGAGCCTGAGGATGACGAAGAGGCTTGGGATGTTGAATAAGCACCAACATGGTCAATCTACGATAGAGTTTATCGTGCTGTCGTTGGTGCTCGTGCCCCTCACACTTATCGTGCCGCTGTTGGGTAAATATATTGATATTGCGCATACCACCAGCATCGCGAGTCGTTACGTAGCGTTTGAAGGTACTGTTCATCATGCTTCTAGTCAGAATGGTTGGAAATCTGACGCGACGCTAGCTTCTGAGGTGCGTAGGAGATTTTATAGCAAGCATCAGCTTTCTATTAAAACCCAAGATGTAGTGAGCGAAACTGATGACGACAGAAACGCGTTGTGGACAGATCACAGAGGAAATCATTTACTGCCCGATTTTAATCAAATCACCATCAGTACCACCACACAAAACACGCCCACTATTTTCAACGCCCTTAACAGTGCTTTTGATCTTTCAGATAACTTTGGATTGAATACTGACAATCTATACCGAGGAGACGTCAGCGTCAGACTTGCCAATATTGAATCACTGCAACCATTCGACAATATCAACTTAAACATACGCCGCCATACCGTGCTGCTGGTAGACCCTTGGGCTTCAAAAAGCGCGGGGGAGGTCGAAAGCAAAGTGAAAAGCGCTGGTTTAATATTTCCTTACCAATTACTCGATACCACAGCAAAAGTATTAGAAATCCCGATTAATCTTTTTGAATTCAACGCTTCAGCACCCGAAATTGGCAAAGTTGAGCCAGACCATGTGCCTGCTGATCGCTTAAGGCCTTACAGATGAGGTCTTATATTTATCTCGTCAGTGTCTTGATCAGCAGCATTTGGTCGTTGCAAGCGTTTGCTGATTGGCCAACGTTGCCATTTCCTGAACATTCAAGAGTAGAAACTATTGGAGAAAACGTTAAATTGAATGGTGTGCCGATGCAAATGCATCGCATATTAACTAAAGCGCAACCAGAAAAAATTCAGCAGTTTTATCAGCGTTACCTTGGCAACCATCATACTAAAACAGTGCTCAACAATGGGATTTTGCTTGCGCAGGGCAGAGCCCAGCACTTTATTACTATCCGCATTTCCACAGTAGCTAACGGTGTTTCAGAAACATTGATTACAGTCAGTGATGTTGTAGCGGCCAAGGCCAACCAACAAAAACCTCTGGGCATTGTGTTACCTGCACAAAGTCAATTGTTATCAGACATGGAGTCGCATGATCAAGGTAAAGCTGCAAGGCAGTTGGTGTATGAAAATCCGCATTCAGTACAAACTAATATTGCATTTTTAGTCGATGTGCTGCAACAACGAGGATACCAACTCCAACCTAGCACCACCAAACCCACTTTACGAGATCAATCAATCTACTTTGGCGGTAAAAACCGCGAAGCAAGATTAGTGGTGGTTGAGAAAGCACAAGGCAGCAGCGTGATGTTAACAACCGTGCTTGACCAACCATGAAACAGATAAGACATCAAACGGGACAATCTTCGACTGAGTATCTAGTAGTGAGCTTAGTCACGCTGATGCTGCTAGGCGTCGGTAGCGGTGAAGGAGGCTCAGTCATTACATTTTTTTTAGAGGCCATCAGAACAGGCTTTGAGAGATTCAGTGGTTTTTTATCACTGCCCCTTTAAGCCTCTTACTCAACATCAGGAATAGCCATCAGCCATGTTTTCAAATATCAATAAAAATTGGTTTATCTTAATCGCAGCCTTAGCGGTGGGTGCCATTGCAGCTGTAGCCACCAAAAACTACATTACACAAAAAATTGAGAGTATCGAAGCTCAGGATAAAGGCAAAGCTTTAGTCAAAGTGGTCGTGGCCAAAGAGCATTTAGAAAAAGGCACGATGTTATCGCCTGAGAACATGGCCACAAGAGAAATGCCAAGAGAATGGGCGCATTCTGATGCGATCACACCAGATCAATTTAACCGTGCTGAAGGTGCAAGGTTAGCGTTTCCAGCGAATGCGGGCGAACCTGTGATATGGGCGCAAATGGAAAGCGAAAAAGAGGCTAGTTTTTCTAGCAAACTAGACATCGGGCGTCGTGCAGTTACGGTACCAGTCGATGAAATTAGTTCTATTTCAGGCATGGTTGAGCCAGACGACTTAATCGACATTATCGTGTCCATTCAAAAAGATACGCGCAATTACACGTTTACATTGTTGCAAAGTATGCGGGTGCTAGCCACCGGGACCAAAGTATCGCACACCGATACGGACGATGATGGAAAAGCGTCGACCTATACCACTGTCACATTGGACACAAGCCCGGAGGATGCCAAAAAATTAATTGCTGCGCGCGAAATCGGGCGCATCACGGCCTTACTTAGATCGCCAGCAGATGCAGGTAACGTATCTTTATCCACTGCAGAAGCCAACGAATTGCTGGGTATAGCGAGCGGTGCACAGGGCGTGAGTTCTGTCCCAGTGATTTACGGTGGCGGGCCCATTAAAGAAGGATTGCATTTAAATCCAGCTCAAACCGGAGATGCAATGAACATGCTGCATCAAAACGCACCTAGCCAAGTAGAGGCACTCAACTAATCAATGACGTCATTTGCCAGTCAACTTCAACGTCATCCAACTTACCAATAGGATAATCCTGTGTATAACCTGCTCACCATTAAACGTGTCATTTGTATTGCATCGCTGCTAGCTCTAAAACCATTTTGCAGTTACGCCGAAACAAGCTATGCACCGCTACCCGATTATGTAGATGCTTATGAAAGCAAATCCGCTAGCAAGGCGAAGCTTTCTCCTGCAAAAAAAATCAATGCCAAACAACCGGCTACCAAACCCTTGCCCTACATACAAAATTTTTCGGCAGAGATTGAAATGTTTGCTGGCGAGACGCGTGTTATTCAGGAACCCAATGCAGGCCGTCTCGCAGTGGGTAATGGTGCAGCGCTTTCTGCAGCCGTGTTAGACGACAAAGAAATTTTGCTGATCGCCAATGACATTGGGGTGTCCTCATTGCACATATGGACAAAAGATGGCCGCAATCGCCGTGTCAAAGTCACGGTGATGCTAGGCGAAACGTCAAGAGTCTCCAAGGAAGTGGCTGCTTTTGTGAAAACCATTCCGAATGCAAAGACTTCTTTAATTGGCGATAAAGTCGTGATTGAAGGCGAGAGTATGAGTGACGCAGACCTCGCCAAAGTTGAGGAATTAGGCAAACGCTACCCACAGATTATTAATTTCACCAACCGAGCAGGTTGGGAGAAGATGATTGCAATGGATGTCAAAGTAGTGGAATTTCCAACTAGATTTTTGCGCGAAGTTGGCGTGAGATGGGGCGCTACAGGCGGTGGTGCAATTGGCGCTGTTTGGGGACCGATACGCCACAACAACGATGGTCCTTTTCAAATCAATCAAATTTCTGGCGCCAATAACCAGGCGCCTATTTCTGCTGCAGGCGGTGGTGCATTACAAATTCCAAGCGGCCTCAATATTTTATCTGTGCTCAATGTTGGGTTTAATGCGCAACTGAACATGCTAGAACAAACGGGCTCGGCTGTGATTTTGGCAAGGCCTACACTTTCTACTCGCAGTGGCACCAAAGCCAACTTTTTGGCAGGCGGTGAAATTCCTTACTCTATCAGCAACATTAACGGCACTACGGTTGTTTTTAAACCTTACGGCATTAAATTGGACATCGAGCCCAAAATTGACCAACGAGGCGTCATCCGCGCAAAAATCATCAGTGAGGTCAGCGATATTGATCCATCACTGACCACAATATCTGGGCCTGCACTCCGCACACGCAAAACCGAATCTGAATTTAATGTACAAGATGGTGAAACCATTGTGCTAAGTGGTTTGCTCACGCGAGATAAAAACACCACTATCGATAAACTACCTTTTTTAGGTGATCTGCCTATTCTGGGCAGCTTATTTCGTTCAAAACGTTTTCAAAACAACGAAACCGAATTAGTCGTATTTGTAACACCTACTGCTACCAACAAACACACCGCGCAACAACAGCAGTCCATGGAAAACGCCAATACACGTGAAATCAAAGATGCACTAACTGATACCACGAAACCCGCAACGTCTCAAAATCAGCCACATCCTCACGCAGGTTTACTGCCCAATGCTGCCAATCCACAATAGAGCAAACTATGTTTAAAGTTTATATTTCACACCCCGAGCAAGCGACACAGATTGCGAATATAGATGAAAAGAACTTCACCATTGGTAAATCGAGAGACTGCCAAATTAGATTAGATGGTTGGCGTGTCAGCAAAAGCCATGCGCGCGCCTATCAAACAGCAGTGGGCGTCTATATTCAAGATCTTGGACAGTTCCACGGCACCTATGTGAATGGCAATAGAATTCAGCAACATGGCCCCATTTTGCGCTCTGACAATATTGCCATTGGTGCTTACCAACTCAATATTGAGCAAGTAATCACGGATGAAACACCTGCAGCCCAAACGCCGTCACCAGCACCATCGCATAACCAGCAATATGAAAAACACAATTTGCATGAGGCTAACGACATTCGCTCTGCAGCCATCACGCCGTCACTCACAGTATTCCACGGCTGGCGCAAGCGCATTCATGAACAATTGCTAGACACGATTGATTTGCGACGCCGTGATATTTTGCATATGGAAGACGCGGCATTAAGGCAAGAAACCGAACTGCTCATTCGAGAAATTATTGGACGTGAACAAGCAAAACCACATGCAGATAACCCTTATGTGCAAGGCACGTTGCAAGAGCGACGCAAGCAAATACGCGCAATTCAACCAAGTGACTACGAGAAGCTCGTCCACGATGTGTTAAACGAAGCGGTTGGCCTAGGCCCTCTAGAGGAGTTACTTGATGACGATACCATCACCGAAATTATGGTGAACCGTTATGACGAAATTTATTTAGAACGCAAAGGGCGCTTAGAACGTCATCACACCTCGTTTACCAGCAACCGTGCTGTGCTTGGGGTAATTGAACGTATTGTTGCACCTTTGGGACGGCGGATTGATGAATCCTCACCCATGGTAGACGCACGGCTAAAAGACGGTTCACGCGTGAATGCCGTGATTCCGCCACTGGCGATTAAAGGCCCTACCGTGACCATACGTAAGTTTTCACAAAAAGCACTGAATGCAGATAACTTAGTAGCCTTTCACTCCATTTCACAAGCCATGGCAACGTTTTTAAACATCTGTGTGTTGCATCGTAAAAACATCATTATTTCTGGTGGCACTGGCTCGGGCAAAACCACATTACTCAATGTACTTTCTAATTTTATCCCTCAGCATGAACGCATCATCACCATTGAAGACGCGGCGGAGTTAAAGCTCGACCATCACAACCTAGTGAGCTTAGAGGCTAGGCCTGCCAATGCAGAGGGCCGAGGCCAAGTGGCGATTCGAGACCTAGTCAAGAACGCATTGCGGATGCGGCCAGACCGTATTGTGGTGGGTGAGTGTCGTGGCGGTGAAGCACTGGACATGCTCCAAGCGATGAATACTGGCCATGAAGGTTCGCTGACTACGCTACATGCAAACAGCGCACGTGATGCTCTAGCCAGACTTGAAACCCTGATTCTCATGGCAGGCATGGATTTGCCCATTACCGCCATCCGTGAACAAATTGCCTCTGCCGTGGATATTATTATTCAGCAAGGTCGCTTAACAGACGGTCAGCGTGTGGTGACCAGCATTTCTGAAATTACAGGCATTGAATCTGGCAAAATTCAATTGCAAGAATTGTTCAAATTTGAGCAATTGCAGCGCAATAAGCATGGCCGCATTGTTGGCCGCTTCAGTGGTTGCAACGTCACCCCGCATTTCTACCAAGGATTGCGTGAAGCAGGATTTGCATTAGACATTGCTCTATTTAACCAAAATCTTGAAGGTGAGTTGTCCAGTCAACCCGATATGGGTGCAGCCTTATGACCTTCTTACTGGTCATGATTGTAACGACAGCCATGCTATTGGTATGGACAGCTTTTACCTTAGGTAGCCAGCTGCTTTCTGACTATCGACAACGCTTTACAGCTGATACCCAGTTTAATTTGCGCGAGCTATATTTATATGCTGACCCTGCTCGGCTTTATGTGCTCAATCTCATCATATTAATACTGGTCACCATGTTGGTATGGCTATTCTCTGGCAGCGCACTCATCGGCATAGGCATTGCCTTGGCATTGGCCTTTTTACCTTGGTGGTTATTCAATTTACTCAAAAAACGCCGTCTGGATCACATTGAAGAGCAACTGCCAGACGCCATTCAAATGCTTGCAGGCACAATTAAAGCAGGCTTATCCCTGTCCAGCGCGTTTCGCCAAATCACTGCTGAGTTACAAGCACCGCTCTCGCAAGAGTTTCAAACCTTGCTACATGAGCAACGCCTAGGGGTGAGTTTAGATGATGCACTAGAAAACCTAACGCATCGCGTACCCATTCAACCCATTCACCTAATGGTTTCTGCCATGCGTATTGCCAACGAAACGGGTGGAGGACTAGCCGAAACCTTGGAACGCTCAGCTGTTACCTTACGCAGTCAGCATGCAATGGAGCGGAAAATCCGTGCCTTAACCGCGCAAGGCAAAATGCAAGCTTGGGTAGTAGGGCTAATGCCAGTGTTCTTGCTCTATGTGCTCACACAGATGGAGCCAGAAGCCATGCAACTACTTTGGACCACACGCATCGGCTGGGGGGTCATTGCTTCCGTCATCGTACTGGAGTTTTTTGGCATTTGGTTTATCCGCAAAATTGTGGCGATTGATGTGTAATGTAGGAGCCCTAACATGGTGGATCATTTAATGATTTTGATGATTGCTGGTGCGGCTGCTATCAGTGTGTTGCTTATATTTTGGCTAAGCACACGCTTAATCAAAGTGGTGCCGCAACAAGACCGTACGTGGAACGACCCACCACCTTTGGGCTACCAAATCGTTTGGTGGCCGATTCAATGGGTGGCTTTTTATGTGCGTCCATTCATCACAGAAAACAGTCGAGAAATGAGGCTGATCCAGCTTAAACAAGCAGGGTTGGATTACGCGCTTGATCCCGCGCAGTTGTTAAGCGGACGCATTATTTGGGCGAGTGTGTTTGCGTTGGTTATTTATTGGATTGCAAACAGCTTTCATTTTTTCAGTATCGCACTGATTGTTTTCGCGTTGTTTTTAGGTTTTTACTTTCCTGCTATCTGGCTAGGTGATTTGATTAAGCTACGCCGCAAGCAAATGATTAAAACCTTACCCTTCTTTTTAGACATCATCACCCTATGCGTAGAGTCTGGATTGAATATCAATAGCGCATTACAACAAGCGGTCAGCAAAGGGCCCAAAGGTGTACTGCAATCAGAGTTTCAGCGCGTGTTGCGAGATATCAGAGCGGGTAGCAACCGTAGCGACGCCTTCAGAAATATGGCGCAACGCCTCAACCACACTGCCATCACCAATTTAACCAGTGTCATCATCCAAGCAGAGGCCTCTGGGATGAGCTTAGGTCCTATTTTGCGTGCGCAGTCTGAGCAACGTCGTAATGAACGTTTCACCAGTGCCGAAAAAATTGCGATGGAAGCACCGGTCAAACTCTTGTTTCCCTTAATCGTATTCATATTTCCTTGTGTATTTATCATCCTGCTATTCCCCATCGTGATGAAGATATTGGCGCAAGGCTTTTAACAAAGGACTGTGTATGCAACCAAAACTCACGCCCTCACTTGATGGCATCAACACTGCTTACATCCGTGCGGGAAACGTGTATATCAATGCACATATAGCCAAAGGGTTTGTTGCTAGATTAAGAGGACTACTCTGCAGGCCAGCTCTCGATGATAGGGAGGCGCTCGTACTTACACCGTGCCATAGCGTGCATACCTGCGGCATGCATTACATCATTGATGTGGTCTTTTTAAATAAGCAATTCAAAGTAGTCAGGATTGAACACCGCTGCCAACCTTGGCGCTTTTTTTATTGCAAAGAGGCTACGCATACGCTAGAAATGTTGGGCGGACAAGCGGAAAATTTAAATCTTAGCGTAGGTCAGACGTTTGTGTTTTATCCGACATCTATTGATTAATCGATATGAACTGCAAGTGCTCATGATCAGATATTCGGAAACATCTTGATGTGATTGGAGCGGGTGACGGGAATCGAACCCGCGTATCGAGCTTGGGAAGCTAGCGTTCTACCATTGAACTACACCCGCATAGGGACGTGCTATTAAAAGCAAAGCGCTATTTTACTTGGCTCTCATCTGCATGGCAAAGCATATTGCTAGAACAAGTATGACTAAAACTCCAATGGGTCGATATCCAATGCCCATCGTATTTTTGAAGACAGTTTGTGCGCACGTAGTGCTGGTATCCAGACATGTAGCAACTGTTGCAGACTTTGGCGTTTTTCTGCCTGCAACAACACATGCCCGCGCTCCAAACTTTTTAAGCGCTCCATTTGCGGGCGTACAGGGTCATACACCAGCACTTCATTACTCAATTGCCGCGCAGTATCTGAAGCCATATTTAAAAACTGTAATACTTGCTGGTAATCACTGGCCTCTGCTTTAAGCAATACAAAAAAGCGTGAGGGTGGAAACTGCATGGCGATACGCTCTTGCAACAATGCATCTGCAAATACCGCATAGTCTTGCGCACGTAAGGCATGAAATAGATCGTGGTCTGGAAAACTAGTTTGAATCAGCACTTCACCTGCAATATTGCCACGCCCAGCTCGCCCAGAGACCTGCATCAACTGAGAAAACAAGCGCTCACTCGCACGGAAATCTGGGCTATATAAAGCCGTGTCCGTATCAATCACGCCTACCAAGGTGAGGTTTGGAAAATCATGGCCTTTGGCTAGCATTTGTGTGCCGACCAAAATGTCTATTTCACCCGCATGCACCTTACTTAACATCTCAGTGAGTGCATCTTTATTACGCATACTGTCTCGGTCTACCCGGGCAATCCGTGCGGTAGGAAATAATTGCGCTAAGGTTTGTGTCAAACGTTGTGTGGCCTGACCAACAGGCTTTAAATCTGTGTTGCCACAACTAGGGCACTGCAACGGAATTTTTTGCTCATGCCCGCAATGGTGACATTTTAAGCGGCGCTGACTTAAATGCACGACTAGCTTAGCCGAACAACGTGCACAGCTAGAATGCCACTGACAAGCTGAGCAATGCAGGACTGGCGCGTAACCGCGACGGTTGATAAATAGCAGGCTCTGCTCTTTGCGTGCCAAACGCTCACGCATGGCTTGAATTAGCAAGGGTGATAAACCGTTTTCTACGGGTGATTTTGCAATATCAATACAAAAGATTTTAGGCAACACGGCATGGGTGACTGCGCGCTGAGTCAGTGTGAGCAAACCATAGCTTTGCTTTTTGTGAAGGCTGGCAGTTGCGTTATACCAAGTTTCTAATGACGGGGTAGCGCTACCCAGCACAATCGGGATATTAAATTGTTTTGCCCGCACCATGGCCACATCGCGCGCATGGTAGCGCATACCATCTTGCTGTTTATAAGAACCATCATGCTCTTCATCTATAATTAACAATTGAAGGTGCGGCATAGGCGTAAACACACTCAAGCGTGTACCAATGACAATTTTGGCTGCGCCAGACTTAGCCGCCAGCCAGTTTTGTAAGCGCTCACTCTCGCTCAAATTACTGTGCAATGTCACCAGAGGGTATTGACTCAGGCGTGACCGAAAGCGCGCCTCTAGTTGTGGCGTTAGGTTAATTTCTGGCACCAGCACCAAGGCCTGCGCTTGTGGTTGCGCTAAAACCGAGGCCAGCAACTGTATATACACCTCTGTTTTGCCTGAGCCAGTGATGCCATATAACAACCATGGCTTAAATACGCCTGGTGCTTGCAATACCGCATCTATTGCCTGCTGCTGTTCTGCATTGAGGTGTGGCGCTATTGGCGATGTAGGTACAGATGGCTTTACGGCAATGACTTCTTCTGCCTGCACATAGCCTTCTTCAATCAGCGGTTGTAACCACTTACGCCAAGCAGGTGCAAGCGCTGATAACTGGTGTTCGCTGAGTGTTTGCTGATGACTCAATGCTTGCACAATGCGTTGCAATACCAATTGACGCTTTTGCACACACTCGACAGGTATTGGTTTGAGCATGCGATAAACAAAACTTTTACGTGAAACAGCAGGTTTTATCTGCCGCATACGCAGGGGTAGCGTACTTATCAGCAACTGCCCTAAAGGATAATGGTAATAACCGGCGCAGAACTGCAACAATGGATAAATTGACTTATCCAGCGCAATGTCATCAAACACATGAATGACCGTTTTGAGCTTATCCAGCCCAATATCACTGTGCGCAGGCATCGCCAGCACTACGCCCACCAGCTGTCGGCCTGCGAACGGGACAACCACACGCTGACCTATCTGCACATGAAAGCCTTGATTCAGGTAATCAAAGGTGCGGTCCAAGGGCACATCTAAAGCCACGCTCAGAATATTGGATGTGATAGGGGGTGTGGACATGGGATTGTGGGCAGGGAATTGTTAACAGGGATTAATCAAATGGAATCGTGAAAATAGCGTAAATGACTGCTTAATTAGGTTAAAATAATGCTTTCTGTACCAAAATTGTTTAACACACTTTGTTTAAACGTCATTAAACAGCGAAATCACCAATCTTGAAACAAATTATCACAGATTTACTACGCCAAGCAGCAAAATCCATCGTTGATGAAACTGCATTTGATACCAGCACTTTAGCCATCACTTTAGAACGCCCAAAATCGAGTGACCACGGCGATTTTGCAACCAATATTGCGATGCAACTGGCCAAACCGTTGCGTCAAAACCCCAGAGCTATTGCGGAACGTATTATTCAAGCGTTACCAACCAGTGCTTACGTAAGCAAAGTAGAAATTGCTGGTGCTGGCTTTATTAACTTCTTTTTGAGTGCAGATTCAAAACAAACCATCGTCAAAGAAGTGCTAAACGCGGGCGAGACTTTTGGTAAAAACATCGCAGGTCAGCAACAAAAAGTACAAGTAGAGTTTGTGTCTGCTAACCCAACGGGTCCGTTGCATGTGGGGCATGGGCGTGGTGCAGCTGTGGGCGATTGCCTTTGTCGTTTATTGGACGCCAACGGTTGGGATGTCACGCGCGAGTTTTACTATAACGATGCTGGCGCACAAATTGATAACTTAGTAATTTCTGTCATCGCGCGCGCCAAAGGCGTTTCCGTTGATGACCCAGCTTTTCCTGAAAATGGCTATCGTGGCGATTACATCGTAGATATTGCCAACGCATTTCTTGCTAAAGAAACGGTTAAAGCCGCAGACACTGCTGAAATTGCCAATGGGAACATTGACGATGCAGAGGCTGTGCGTAATTTTGCAGTGGCTTATCTTCGCCACGAACAAGATCTAGATTTACAAGCATTTCAAATTAAATTTGATGTGTTCTCGTTAGAGAGTGCCTTGTATACCACCGGTAAAGTCGAGCACACTGTCCAAGCCCTAATCAACAGCGGCCACACTTACGAGCAAGACGATGCGTTGTGGTTGCGCACTACAGATTTTGGCGATGATAAAGACCGCGTGATGCGCAAAAAAGAGGGTGGCTATACCTATTTTGTGCCAGATGTTGCTTACCATTTAGACAAATGGAACCGTGGATTTAAACGTGTGATTAATGAACAAGGCGCAGACCACCATAGCACCATTACGCGCGTACGCGCTGGGTTGCAAGCGCTGAATGTGGGTATTCCACAAGCTTGGCCAGACTATGTACTACACCAAATGGTAACAGTGATGCGTGGTGGCGAAGAGGTGAAACTATCTAAGCGTGCTGGCAGCTACGTGACTTTGCGTGATCTCATTGAGGAAGTTGGCTGTGATGCAACGCGCTACTTTTTAGCAGCGCGCCGTGCAGACTCCCAACTGGTATTTGATATTGATTTGGCACGCGCGCAGACCAACGATAACCCTGTGTATTACATTCAGTATGCACATGCCCGTATTTGCAGTGTGCTGGCGCAGTGGGGCGGTGATATCGCGAGCCTACAACAAGCCGATTTAAGTCCTCTAGAATCGACCAGCGAAACCACTTTAATGCAAAAGTTAAGTGAGTACCCAGAGGTCGTCAGCGATGCTTGCCAAGAGCTATCTCCACATAGCATTGCTACCTACTTAAAAGAGCTAGCGAGTGATTTACACAGCTATTACAATGACACCAAATTTTTAGTGGATGATGTGCCAACTAAACTTGCAAGAATGGCGCTTATTGCAGCCACACAGCAGGTATTGCGCAACGGATTAACCTTATTGGGTGTTTCCGCACCCCATAAAATGTAGAGGAAATTGCATGAGCAGAGATTACAAACCAAGCCCACAAAGAAGCAATGGCAGTAGTAAAGGCAACCCGTTTTTATCTGGTGTGCTAGTGGGGATATTGCTGGGAGTAGCCGCATCCGTTGGATTGACCATTTATCTAAAAGGTGATGACAACCCATTTACTGGGCAAGCACAGACTAAAGTAGATAAAAAGGAAAAAACCGCTAAACAAAAGGTATCGGAAGTCACCGTAAAACCTAATGCTGATGAAGGCATGCAAGATCCAAACAAATTTGATTTTTATACCATCCTGCCAGAAACAGAAAGTAAGATTACGGAGCAGCAAGTCAAAGATAAAACAACGATCAAGTCTGACAGCTACTTTTTGCAAGTGGGCGCCTTTGAAAACGAAGATGATGCCGACAATATGAAAGCGAAATTAGCCTTGCAAGGGTTTGAGGCTGTAGTACAAACTGCAGAAATACCAAATAAAGGTATTTGGCATCGGGTGCGTGTTGGCCCGTTAAGCGATGCTGAACAGATTAATAAGGCACGTGGTGATTTGGTATTGAACGGATTCAACGCAGACCTAATCAAAGTACACACAGAAACAAAAACAGAATAAAGATGTCATCGTAACCAAATCAACATACGTTACTATTTTTGACGATTTACTAATCTTAGGAAAAAAAATGAAAAAATTGCTTACCGGCCTCCTTTTACTAGTCAGCACACACTTAATGGCAGAAGAGCCGAAAACTGGCCAACAGTTTGACGCGGTCGCCCAAATCATCCCAACAGATGAGCCTACTAAAATCGAAGTGATGGAAATCTTTTGGTACGGCTGTATTCACTGCTATCAAATGGAAAAACCATTGAACGCATGGGTTAAAAAATTACCTGCTGATGTTTATTTTAAACGTGTACCTGGGTTACCAAATGCAAGCTGGGCGCCTATGGCCAAAGCGTTTTACGCAATGGAAAGCTTAGGCGTTTCTGAAAAATTGCATGGCCCATTGTTTGAAGCTGTGCACAAACAAAAATCACTCAACCCAACTGATGAAAAAGCCATCACAGAGTGGGTAGTGAAAGCCAGCGGTCTAGACCGCATGAAAGTAGAACAAGCATTTAAATCGTTCACAATTAACACTAACTTAAACCGCGCTGCTCAGTTGTTCCGTGCCTCTGGCGCAACTGGCGTGCCTAGTTTGATTGTAGATGGTAAGTACATTACGTCTAGCACCATGAGTGGTGGTAATGAAGAAGCCATTAAAACGGTAGACTTTATTATTGATAATGTGCGTAAAGACAAAGTCGCGGCAACTAAGAAAAAATAACTGCTGTTTATTACTACAACAAGCCCGTATTTATACGGGTTTTTTATTGTCTGTAACGCTAGGTTAGTGCTGTTTTCGTTTTAACAGCAACCGCCCGATATACGTTTCTGGCAACTCTATACCTGTCAGCAAATAGCTCATATTGCGAATGTCATTGAGCAAGAAATTTTGGGTGGCTTTTGCGCTGTCTTCACCGCAACATAAATATCGGTCGCCTGGCAGCACTTCTGTATTTAAATCGGGCAACAAGATTTTTTCATCTCCTCGTACCAACATAATCGGCACAATCGCCAAATGTTCTGAACCAGTGGAAGGGTTGAGCAACAGATGTTTTAATTGAATGGCGTGGCCTTGCGCTAGTAACTGGCAGATTGCACTGGCATGGGTAGGCAAAATACGCACACCCCAAGTATCAGGCGCCCTTTCTCCCACTGCCATCACCAATCTGGCAATTACCGCATTGGCCCAGCTGTTACTTTGCAGGCGCGACAGATTCAAAAAGCCAGCCAGCATAGGTGAGACCATATATGATAAGCAAGTATGCGCAATGATGTCGCTGGGTTGCATGGTAATGTCTGCATTAAAATGCTCGAACAATGGTTCATTGATTCTGCGATTCTTACGGATCACCACAAACAAATTCGGGTTAATTTCCAACGCAGTCATGACAATGGATAAGTTGTTAATGTCGTTATCCGTACCCGCCACAATACCGACCGCCGCATCTATGCCAGCCTCCTGCAACACATGTGCCTCTACACCGCTGCCGATAATACAATCTTCACATTGTGTGCCTTTAGGGTCTGCTTCGATAATGCGAATATTCAGGTTTGCCTGCTGCAAACTCTTTACCACTGCTTTACCAAAACGCCCGTAACCACATACAATCCAGTTGCCTATTGGCACTGGTGATGGTGTTTCCACAATGTCACCAGGTACGCTGGTCAGCCATTGATGCAACAAATAGGTACCTAGCGAGTTCACTTCCATCGCTAAATGTTCACCAAAAATCTTATAAGGGTTAATAATATGGTCAGTTCCAAATGACGCCATATTGGCGGCTACCACATCATTTTCTACTCTGGCTAACATACGCAATTCTGGCTTAATGAGCTTAACAGCCACCGCAATCGCTAGGTTGGCGTGATCATCATCGGTGAGCGCCGCCACGCCCTGACACATTGCATTACTTAACCCAGCACACAATAAATTATCTGGATTTTTAGCATCTGCACACAAATGTAAAACATTAAATTGGTAATCCGTCATGCTCAGTTCGTGAATACGCTCTTGGTTAATTTCTACTACCACGACACGTAACTCGTTTTTATCCAGCGCGCGTACCAACTCACTGCCGGTTTCACCGTAACCACAAATCAAATAAAACGGCTCATGTAGATTTTTTACTGTACGCGTAAAGTTGGCTGCAGTGATTGCCTGTTTGAGGGCAGGGTCTTGAAAAAATGAAATAATGGTACCAATGGCATAAAACCAAGCCACTACGGTCAGGTAGATGCTAAAAGTCATCCACATGCGTTGATCATTGGTAAACGGGTAGGGTATCTCGCCAAAACCAATGGTGGTGGCGGTATAACTTAAAATATAAAAGGCTTGAAAGAACGTGAGATGAATAGATTTGCCGAGATCGTCTACGCCAGGAATCAGCACAAAGCCAATCAGCGCGATGGCGTAACTCACCACCAATAGCAATAAAGGCGCACGCATGCGCCTTAAAATTAAAAAGATGATGTTATTGAGATTCACGTCTCGCGCTTACTGTGCCAGCACCATTAACGACGCAAGGTCACAGTCTCATAAATCAGCAAGACAACGGAGGTGATATTAGCCAAGAACGCACCACCAGATAACGACACCACACCCACAATCACTTCTGGGTTTGTACCATCTGTACCAGCAGCTGCCCAAATAATTGCAGCGGCAATCAGCTGAATATCAGCGACCAAACTAGTGGCTAAGTGAATCGCGCCAATTTGGGTTCTATCACCAAATTTTAAAATCGTGGCAATCAAGTTCACCACAATGGCAATGTATAACTCGTAATGCAAGTGATGATTAGGGTTATCGATTTCTCCCACAAAAAAACCGAAGTTCAGCGTCATTGCCAAAATAATAAAAAAGCCAAAAATTACTTTTTCTAAGTTCATAAGCCACCAGCCCCCTTGTGCTTCATACATGTTGCATGTCTGTTACATTCTAACCCAAACTTAGCATATTAAGCACCTTACCTAAAGTGCATGGCTATCGCTTATACTCAATCCCTATGAAGACAATCTTTATTACAGGCGCATCCAGCGGTATTGGTCAAGCGCTAGCGCACGCATATGCCAAACGCTACCAGCATAAAGGTGTGAGCATTGGTTTGGTAGCGAGACGTAGTGAGCACTTACAACAACTCTCTGCCGAATTGACCAAGCAGTACCAAACCAAATGCTATCTTTATGTATGTGATGTGCGAAATGCCACTGCACTTAATACCGCCGCACAAGATTTTATTCAACAAGTCGGCGCGCCCAATATTGTCATTGCCAATGCAGGGGTTAGTCGAGGCACGCTGACAGAATACCAAGAAGATATTGCTGCATTTCAAGCAGTCATGGACATCAATGTAATGGGCATGGTACATACCTTTCAGCCATTTATAGACGCCATGAAACATGCACGAGCTCAAGGAGCACAAGCCCAATTGGTAGGGGTTGCAAGTGTGGCAGGCATACGCGGGTTACCTGGTGCAGGCGCTTATAGTGCCAGTAAAGCGGCAGCAATCACTTACCTAGAAAGCTTACGTACTGAGATGCAACATCATGACATTGCCGTGACGACCATTGCACCAGGCTATATTCGTACGCCGATGACAGCAATAAATACTTATGCCATGCCATTTTTAATGGATGTAGACGTGTTTGCCAATAAGTTTGTGGATGCCGTAGAAAAGCAAAAACGCTATACCGTGATCCCATGGCAAATGGGCGTGGTGGCAAAACTGTTGCGCCTGATTCCAGCGGCGTTGTGGGACAGACTGACCAAAAACGCACCGCATAAATCGAGAGACATTCAAGCTTAATACGCGCTAACAGCTGCACATGGCCGCACACCAGCGAATTTTTGTTGAGAAAATCAGTAACTCATCCTATAGTTATTCATAAATACTTACATTACATATAAAACACGAGTATTCGCTATACCTAGAAATCCGTACCTCGCAGTATTTAATCTAATGCAGTCGTCACATCTGAAATTTGTAGTTTGATTCACACAATCATTACTAATATTTGAGGAGAATGTTATGAGCATGACGGTTTACGAAGGGGAAGTTTCTTTAGTAGGTGCAGGCACTTGGACCGATGGTGCAGCGCAAGGCAACGGAACAGGTGGACAAGGCAAAACCATCTTATCAGTATTAGAAATTGGTGGGCAAAGCCTACGCAAAATCATCATGCCTGATTACATTAGCAACTATCTACAACAAGGCAAGCAATCTACACTACTTATAGGCAGTGGCTTATCGCAGGGCTTGATTACCAGACCGTTTATTGCTGCAGTCAAGGTAGATGGTAAAACCTACAAAGAGAGTGATGGCATGCTTATTTTCATGCTTGCTACCAAAGCCATTCTTTATGCCATTCTGTTTGGGGTGATATTGGGTGCTTTTTTTGCACCCCTTGGCTTAGTCGCTGCTGGTGCTGTGTTTTATTATCACTTTAAAGATTACACTGCTTTTAAAAGCTTTTGATGGGTACACACCTACCATAAGTAGGTGTGTTTAGTAATGAATGCTACTTAAACTAAGGTGTGATAAAAATAGATTAGCCATTGAATGAATGATGAAATTACAAATTAAAGACAATATAGACACCTGTCCGACTAAATTATTAGGGTCGGATTTGGAGTCTACTTTACGTTGGGTGTCAAAATCTAATTTGCAGGTATTATGAAAACAAAATTGAAGGAATTTATTCAGCATCTTTCGCATGATGTAGAGGATGAAGAGAAAGCTGAAGAATATCTTGACAATGCACTCCCATCCATTGGCCTCATCGTGATGTATTTTAATTCGCTTGAAAGTTCCTTAGATTCTGTTCTGTGTGAAAACTTCACGGATAGGACGGATTCAACGGGACTTATCGTCCTAAACAAAATGAACTATTCTTCTAAAGTTGAATTGTTTAAAAGATTTTGCGATGATTTTCAAGTCGGTTTAAACAAACAGTTAGAGGGGTATGAGTTACTTATAAATGACTTGGCCGAGTCTGGTAGGCTAAGGAATCTTGTTGTACATGCAAATTGGGAGAGTACGGATGATGAAGGCTACACATACGTAAGGCTCAAGATGTCAAAGAAAGGCATGCAACAAGAATATGTTCAATTTACTGAAGATTCTCTACAAAAAATCATCGAGCTTGTCATTAAAACTAAGTTCAAATTGTATGAGTTTTGGGAGCATCGGAATGATGTTTTATACGGTAGAGTGTAGCCCCCCAACCCATCCATTAAGCGGGACGCCTTGCGGCGCCCCTTATGTCAAACGTTAGACATTCCAAGAGCGTATATGCGTTATCAGCGGAAAGTTACAAACTGGAAAGATGATCAAGGGTTTGGTTTTGTCAACCCAAACGGTGGCGGTCAAAAAGCATTCGTGCATATAAAAGCATTTTCTAACAGCTCTCATCGCCCCACTGAGGGCGACATGATTATTTATGAGCTTGCTACTGATGAAAGTGGTCGTTTTTTTGCAAAAAACATTCGGTTTGCAGGGGACGCGAGAACATCTAGCACTTCTAATAAATCCAGTTCGCTCGGCACCTATTTTGCTATTACATTTTTTTTGCTTATCGCCGCCTCTGCTTTACTAGGTCTGCTCCCGTTAGCAATTATAGGTTTGTACTGCGCTTTAAGCATCGTTACTTTTCTTGCGTATGCCATAGATAAATCAGCCGCACAGAATGACCGCTGGAGAACCAAGGAAAGTACGTTGCATTTATTCGGCTTGGTCGGTGGCTGGCCTGGTGCTTTAGTCGCACAAAAAGCATTACGTCATAAATCAAGAAAACAAGAATTTCAAACCATTTTTTGGGTTACAGTTATTGCCAACTGCTCTACATTAGGTTGGTTATTAATAACAAAAAGTGGCTCTACTTTTCTTGGTTCTATCCTTGGTCTAGTTGCATAAAATGCCTAACCCATCATTCAAACGGAACGCCTAACTGCGCCCTTTAATTCAGACATTAGCTGTATAAAATGTGCAGCTTATCTTGTAATAGGTCTGTAGCGAATGCGCTTAGGCTTAGCGCCTTCTTCACCCAAGCGTTTTTTCTTGTCCGCTTCATATTCTTGATAGTTGCCGTTAAAGAAGGTCCATTGCGAATCACCCTCAGCGGCCAGAATATGTGTGGCAATACGGTCTAAGAACCAACGGTCATGCGAAATCACCATGACGCAACCAGCAAACTCCAGCAAGGCGTCTTCCAGCGCGCGCAAGGTTTCCACATCTAAGTCATTTGAAGGTTCATCTAGCAACAATACGTTGCCACCAGAAATTAGCGTTTTAGCTAAATGCAAACGCCCACGTTCACCGCCAGAGAGTTGACCAACGATTTTTTGTTGATCGCCACCTTTGAAGTTGAAGCGGCCAATGTAGGCGCGGCTTGGTGTTTCATAGCGGCCTACTTGCAGAATATCGGAGCCACCTGAAATTTCATCAAACACAGTTTTGCTGTCGCTCAAGGCATCACGGCTTTGATCTACATACGCTAACTGCACGGTTTGCCCAATATTCACCTCACCGCTATCGGGTTGTTCTTTGCCAGTAATCAATTTAAATAGGGTAGATTTACCCGCGCCGTTAGGGCCGATGACACCAACAATGGCACCCGGTGGAATACTAAAATTGAGGTTATCTAACAACAAGCGGTCACCAAAGGCTTTGCTGACGTTTTTAAACTCAATCACTTGGTCGCCCAAACGCTCACCTACAGGGATAAAAATTTCCTGTGTTTCATTGCGTTTTTGGTATTCGGCACTGGCTAACTCTTCATAGCGGGCAATACGCGCTTTGCTCTTGGCTTGGCGTGCTTTTGGGTTTTGGCGCACCCATTCTAATTCAGTATTCAAGGCTTTACGGCGTGCAGACTCTGTGGATTCCTCTTGTTTTAAACGCTCTTGTTTTTGGTCTAACCAGCTCGAGTAATTGCCTTTCCAAGGAATACCATGGCCGCGGTCTAACTCTAAAATCCACTCTGCAGCGTTATCTAAAAAGTAGCGGTCATGCGTCACGGCCACCACGGTGCCAGGGAAGCGTACTAAAAATTGCTCTAACCATTCCACAGACTCTGCATCCAAATGGTTGGTGGGCTCATCGAGCAACAGCATATCTGGCTTAGAGAGTAACAGTTTGCATAGCGCCACACGGCGCTTTTCACCGCCAGAGAGTGGGCCAATTTTGGCGTCCCATGGTGGTAAACGCAATGCATCGGCAGCAATTTCTAATTGATGTTCTACATCGGATCCGCTAGCGGCGATGATGTTTTCATATTTGGCCTGTTCCTCCGCCAATTTGTCAAAATCAGCATCGGGTTCAGCATACGCCGCATAGATTGCGTCCAGCTTTTGTTTGGCTTCCATCACTGCGCCCATGCCGCTTTCTACTTCTTCGCGCACGGTTTTATTAGGGTCTAACTGCGGCTCTTGTGCCAAATAGCCAATAGAGATATTCGGCAAATGTTGTACTTCACCTTCAAATTCTTTATCGGCACCCGCCATAATGCGCAGCACTGTCGATTTACCCGCACCATTTAAACCAAGCAATCCAATTTTGGCACCGGGGAAAAACGAGAGCGAAATATCCTTAATAATTTGGCGTTTGGGTGGAACAATTTTGCTCACACGGAGCATGGACATGACATATTGGGCCATTATTTACTTTCTCATTGATTGAACTGCATTGTTACTGAATATTCTTGGATTTCGATTCATCCTTGGGCTTCCACAAGTCTAGATATTGCTCTGAATTATTGAGCAAGTTTTCTTCCATGTCTTCATAGCTATCGCTAGATAATTGCACTTTATGGCTGATGGCACTGTAACCTAAGCCAAGGCGGCCGCCTTTTACATCAAACCCTAAAAACTCAATCATCGTAGGGTACATATCAAAATGTAGCACTTCATTACGATTTTTTTGTATGGGTTGTTGCGAGATAAACTGATTATAAATGCGGCGCTGTTTTATTGTATCAATCTTTTTCGATACTGGATTTTCCATGGCTAAATGGTCGCCCAAAACCACAACTTGCGTGTTTTTTAAATAACCACGCTTTTGCATCCATTGGATAAATTCTGCCACATTGCCTGCTGTACATTCTACAATTCCAGCAAAATCATGCGCGCCTTGTTGGGTACATTTGCTTGAATAAAAACCATCCGGGCCATGTGTATCTATGGTGGTTAATACCAAGTTGAACCGTTTTTTACTGGCATGTAATTGCGCTAATTTGGTTTTTGCATGTTTAAGCAGCATGTCATCATACAGTCCCCAGTAATTCATCTGTCGCTTGGTTAAATTACCTTTCAGTTCATCCCGACCATAAATTTCATCGTACTGATGGTCTTGAAAGAATTTTCCTTTACCAGAAAAGGCGAGGGCATCACTACCAATATACACATTGTAGTAACCAAACTCATGCAGAATGTCACCCAAACAAACGGCGCGCGGTAAAAAACTTTTGATATTTTCGCCCACGCCGTTGCCGTCGTACAAACTCACACTCTTTAAGGGCAACCCACATTGTGTGGCGGTAATACCGGCAATAGTCCAACCAGTGCCAGGTGCTTGCCGAAACTGCTCAAAACGCTCGCCTCCCAGTGCATCTAACTTGGCCAGCAAGTTTTTACCAAACAGGGCTTCATCTTGATATGTATTTTCTAGGCTTTCTACATAAATCAGCACCAGATTTTTGGGCGCTTTGGCTTGAATCTCTACCTGCTCTGGGTAGACATAGTGCGCAGAGAAATAATCATCACCAAACTGATGATGAATAAAGGCAAGCACAGAAAACTGCATGCCGAAATAGATTATGCCTGCTACGAGTACATAAAGTGGCGCACGATGCCCAATCACCCAATACACGCCTTTAATGAAAGGTAGATTGAGCTTGGCTACCATTCTGGCCAAAAAATAGTGTTGATGACTTTGACTTAACAATAGCGCAATCGATAAATCGATGATAACAATTGTGAGTGCTAGAGCTAACGGCCAAATAAGGCAAATATGCACAAAGCTTTCAATCAGCTTGGCATCCGTATCGACCAATCCACTCATGCCGAACTGCAAGTGATAGAGCACTTGCTCTAGTGGCGGACTACCAAAATTATCCCCCACCCAATACGCCAGCGCCACCAAAAAAAATGACGCAAAATAGATTAAAAATCTAATGGAAGATCGTATGGTGTGCCTAAAACGCAAATGAAATTGATGCAGGGATTTCAACATAGGCGCTAGTGTAAAACAACTTGCACTATATGTAAGGTGATTTATACAGATTGCATTTTAGTATGCTCTCAAACTATATTGCAGATGAAAAAAGGGGCATATAGCCCCTTTTATATTCATGAATATTAACTAGATCCCTAATGATTCTGTCCAAGCCAATGCAGCAATATGGCTTTGATTTACTTTGGCGGCATCCAGCTGTAAAGACTCTGCCAGCGCAAGAATTTCTGAGCTATTGGCCTCTTCACAAGCCTCGGTCAGTTTTAAGAATGGGCCGTAGATGCCTTCACGTTTGTTCAAAGCATCGTTGATAGTTTCGGGCAACTGTAGTTTCTCTAACACATCATCCATCGGCATTTTCAAAATAGCGTCGAGCAATGAAAACACACCCACAATAAACAAGTTATCGCGATCGCGTTTTTCAAAATAGCCTTCGCCTAGTAGCTCTGTTAAACGTCCGCGTGTAATGGAGGTTTTCATCAACACGGGCGATGTGGAGTTGTTACCCGCAGTCACCATGAGTAAGGTTAACCAACGATACAACTGGTTTCTGCCTAAAATTGAGAAAGCGTGGTTTAAGGATTGCACTTCGCATGACAAGCCAAAGCCTACAGAATTGATGTAGCGTAATAATTTAAAAGACAAGGTTGCATCGCGTTTAAAGCCAGCTTCAATGAGATCATTGTCTGCATCTTGGCTGACCAAGTTTAAAATATGCAACACGCTATCGAACGAAGGGTTGATGACTTTTGCTGTGATGGTTTCTGGTCTGGAGAAATAATAGCCTTGGTAACATTTAAAGCCTATTTCTTGGCAGGACTTGAATTGCTCGTATGTTTCTAGCTTTTCGGCCACCAGTTTTACCGAGGGGTCGTTGTAGTGCATGAACAGTTTAAGCGCGCTTTTTTCATCCACACTTTGATAATCAATTTTAATAAAATCGGCAAGTTTTGCGAGTGCATCGGGTGCATTGCTCAGGTGTGGGTTATCTAAGGCAATTTTGTACTTGAGTTCTTTGAGCACTTTGCAACGTGCAATCACTGCATCATCTACCACCACATGACGCAAGATTTCTAACACGGTTTTTTGTGGGGGCATCAGCTCAATCAACTCACTTGCCAGCATTTCGGCATTCACGTTAATGAAGGCTAGCTTTTCACCCAGCTTCCATTCATCGTGCATTTGATCGATGGTGGAAAGCAGCACACTGGCGCAATTCTTAATGTCATCCACAAACACCGCGCTTTGGGCTTCTTGGTTGTGCCTAAAGAAAAATTCGTAGCCGATAATTTGCTGTTTGGCATCCATAATTGGTTGGCGCCCAATAAACGTTTGTTGTTCCATGTTTTCCACCTAATTTAATTCGCTTGCGTTTAGAGACTTTTACTTATGTTTATCGTACGCGCTAGTCGCAACAATCACTCTTTTAAATAAAGCGGTTTTGCTGGCTTTATTCTTGGTTTACATACAGTTTATTTTTAATGCCTCATTTGCCTGTATTATGCTTTTTTTGACTATAAATAGAATTTTCATGGCACTTAAATCCACCATTTACAAAGCGGAACTACAAATTGCTGATATGGATCGGCATTACTATGCGCAACATAGCCTGACGTTAGCCAAGCACCCATCCGAAACCGAAGAGCGCATGATGGTGCGCCTAATGGCGTTTGCGCTATTTGCCAATGAATCACTGGCTTTTGGTAAAGGCTTGAGTGAGGAGGATGAACCAGACCTATGGCAAAAAGATCTTACTGGGGCCATTGAGTTATGGATGAATGTAGGCTTGCCTGAGGAACGCGAAATTCGTAAAGCTTGTGGACGCGCCCAGCGTGTAGCCGTTGTGCTGTATGGGGGAAGAGTAGCCGATATGTGGTGGACACAAAACAGCAAGGCTTTGCTAAAACTCAACCACCTCACCGTGATTAATCTGCCAGATACAGAAGCCTTAACCCAAGCTTGCACCCGTAGTATGAACATCAATTGCACCATTCAAGATGGGCAAATATTGGTGGGGCACGACACCGGTAGTTTTGATATCACGCCTGTTATCCTGATGCCGCAGCCATATTAAGATGTATGGGCGCATAATAACGCATGCTTAACTTACACCCACTTTGGTTAAATTTAATTGTAGCGCTTGGCATTGGCTTGTTAGTGGGCGCGGAACGAGAGCGCAATAAAGGCACTGGCCCAGATCGCTCACCTGCTGGCATTCGCACTTTTGCGCTTGCCGCCATGTTAGGCAGCATCAGTAGCTTGATTCATGTTTGGTTATTATTGATAGCTGTGGTGTCTGTCATGATTTTCACAGCCACTTCTTATTATTCCAGACGTAGCGAAGACCCTGGGCTCACCACAGAAATCGCATTAGTATTAACCGTGATACTGGGTAGTTTGGCCATTTCACATATGGCACTGGCGGCAGCATTAGGTGTGATACTTGCCATATTGCTAGCAGCAAAAGAACCCATGCATGGGTTTGTCAAACATGTTGTCACCAAAGCTGAACTCAACGATGTATTGATTCTTGCCGCTGCCACCCTCATTATTTTGCCTATCGTGCCCGATCAACTCATCGGGCCATTTTCTGCTATCAACCCACGCCATTTATGGCTGATTGTCATTTTGGTGATGACCATCAGTGCACTTGGCCACATTGCTTTACGTCTTGTAGGTAGCCGAGTTGGCCTACCATTGGTAGGACTCATTTCAGGTTTTATCTCCAGTATTGCTACCATTGGCAGCATGGGCGCACGCGCAAAGGCATCTACCGAAATGACAAGTGCCGCTGCCGCGGGTGCTGTTTTATCTAGTTTGGCGACCATTTTGCAGTTGGTGCTATTGTTGTTAGCTGTTCATCCAGCCACGTTGCAGGCACTGGCATGGCCGCTGTTGGCTGGCGGCGTATCCATTGCAGTTTATGGTGGTATGGTGACGCTAAAATCTTATCGGCAACATACTCCGCATGCGCACATCGCATCGCAAACGTTTAGTGTGATGAGCGCTTTTAAATTTGCTGGGGTGATCGCAGTGGTACTAATCGCATCAGCAGGGCTCAAGATATGGTTGGGGCAGGCTGGGCTAGTACTCGCCTCTGGTGTGGCTGGCTTAGCCGATGCACATGCTGCGGCCATTTCTGTGGCCACCCTCGCTTCCTCTGGCTCGCTTAGCCCAGAACAGGCAGTCATCCCGATTTTAGTTGGGCTTACTGCGAATACATGTTCTAAAGCGATGATGGCTGTGGTGAGCGGCAATCGCGTGTTTGTAATCCAAGTGATACTTGGTTTAGTGATACAAATGGGTGCTGTTTGGGCAGCTTGGTGGTTTATTTAACTTTTATATATCTTGCTGTCTTACAAGCTTATAGGACATACACCGATAATTTGAACTAGAGGAACGGCGTTAAATATTGTTTAGGATATGTTTCCTATCAATATTGGAGAAGCACATGATTAACACAAATACGATTAAACCAGATATGCCAGTAGTATGTTCATTGGATGGTCAGTTCGCAACGGTTGACCATATTGAAGGCGCAAAACTCATCAAGCTGACCCGAGATGAAACTGGTCAGCACCATTACATCCCGTTAAACTGGGTTGTGTCCACCGAAGATGGTAAAGTGAAAATTGATCGCTCTGGCGAAGAGGCCATGCAACAATGGTCAACAAGACCGAATTAGGTTAGCCATCATTTTTTAGCGAAAGCCTGACTTGAGGTCAGGCTTTTTTGTTTAGTAGCAGTGGAAGTAGGTGCCATCATAAACAGGTCATTTACTTTGACTAATCGTATCTTTGATTCATCAAAACCTAATGCGCCAATTAAAGTCCTAAAGCGTTTAAGTATTCTTATTCCACCGTCACACTCTTAGCCAAATTCCTAGGCTTATCGACATCCGTGCCTTTTAACAAGGCTGCGTGATACGCCAGCAATTGCACTGGTATAGTATGCAAAATAGGAGAGAGCACACCCACATGGCGTGGGGTACGAATCACATGCACGCCTTCGGATTCCTTAAAGTGACTATCGGCATCGGCAAATACAAATAGCTCACCGCCGCGCGCTTTCACTTCTTGCATGTTGGATTTCACTTTTTCCAACAACGTATCATTGGGCGCAATTACTACCACCGGCATATTGTTATCTACCAATGCAAGTGGTCCGTGTTTTAGCTCACCGGCTGGGTAGGCCTCTGCATGAATATAGGAGATTTCTTTAAGCTTGAGCGCACCCTCCATCGCGATGGGATAGTGGATGCCTCGGCCTAAGAACAATGCATGCTCTTTGTCACCAAAGCGTTTGGCCCATTCTCTAATTTGCGGCTCCAGATTTAGCGCAAACTGCACGCTACCAGCCAATTGACGCAATGCGTTCAAGTGCGTTTGCTCATTCTCTTGGCTCAACAAGCCTTTTTGTTTGGCCAATGTGACTGCCAAGACAAATAACGCCACTAGCTGTGTGGTGAAGGCTTTGGTGGATGCCACGCCAATTTCAGCGCCCGCTCGTGTGTAAAAGATGAGTTTAGACGCGCGCGGTATTGCGCTTTCTTGCACATTGCAAATGGCTAAACTGAGCTCTTGCCCTAACGATTTGGCATGTTTTAATGCTTCCATCGTATCTAAGGTTTCTCCCGACTGTGAAATGGTGACAATCAGTTGATTTGGATTGGGCACTGAGACGCGATAGCGGTATTCACTGGCGATTTCTACATTGCATGGAATCTTGGCAATGCTCTCAAGCCAGTATTTGGCAGTGAGTCCAGCATAGTAACTAGTGCCTGCCGCCAATATCAGCACGCTATCGACCTGCTTGAACACTTGCTCCGCTTGTTCGCCAAACAACTCTGGTCTAAAAGCACCATCGTCAATCAGCGCTTCGATGGTATCCGTTAATGCACGTGGTTGCTCGTGAATTTCTTTTTGCATAAAGTGGCTATACGGGCCTAGTTCTAATGAGGCGAGTGAGACATCACTCATGTGAATTTTTCTCTCCACTACTTCATCATTTTTGCCATAGATAGTGACGCTATCAGTCGTTAATGCCGCCACATCTCCGTCTTCTAAATAGATCACTTTACGAGTGACAGACAACACCGCAGAAACATCGGAAGCAATAAAGTTTTCTGATTCACCCAAGCCAATGAGTAACGGGCAACCCAAACGTGCACACACCATGAGATCAGGGCGATTGACTGCAATCACGCTGATGGCAAATGCGCCTGTCAGTTCTTTTACCGATTGTTTTACAGCATCTAGCAACTCCAAGCCTTGTTGACTGTGGTAATGCACCAAGTGAGCAATCACTTCTGTATCGGTTTGTGAGGTAAACTCATACCCTAATTGTTTTAATTTTTCACGTTGCTCGTCGTAGTTTTCGATAATACCATTATGTACAACGGCGATTTCTGGTGAAGCTTGTGAAGGTGATACATGCGGGTGCGCATTACTTTCTGTCACACCGCCATGCGTTGCCCAGCGTGTGTGGCCGATGCCTAACATGCCGCTAAGACTCTCTGCACTGGCTTTGATTTGTAATTCTGAAACGCGACCCACCGCGCGTACACGTTTGATTTTCGCTGTATCTAAAATAGCCACTCCAGCAGAGTCATAGCCTCGATACTCAAGCCGACTCAGGCCCTCTATCAATACTGGCACAATATTTCTTTTGGCAATTGCCCCAACAATTCCACACATAGAATGTATTCTTTCTTTAACTACTGCATTATTTCTTAATTTTTTGTGGTCGTTTCCAACCAGTAATGGATATCTGTTCTTTGGCACGGCATAAGGTCAATGCATCTGCAGGTGCATTTTTGGTGATGGTTGAGCCAGCAGCGATGGTGGCACCTTTACCTATGGTGACTGGTGCAATCAGTTGCGTATCAGACCCTATGAAAGCATCATCTTCAATAATGGTTCTAAATTTATTAGCGCCATCGTAGTTGCAAGTAATTGTGCCAGCGCCTATATTCACGTTTTTACCCACAGTGCTATCACCCACATAACTTAAGTGATTGATTTTGCTGCCTATATCCACCTGCGCATTTTTGAGCTCTACAAAGTTGCCCACATGCGTATCTGCTGCCAGTATGGTACCTGGACGCAAACGTGCGTAAGGGCCAATACGACTTTGTTCACCCACAGTTGCATCATCAATATGGGTAAACGGTGCAATGCGCGCGCCTGTTTGTATGTTGGCATTTTTTATCACGCAGTTTGCACCAATATATACGCGATCGCCTAGGATTACATTGCCTTCAAATATGCAGTTCACATCAATTTCAACATCACGCCCGCAAGTTAGATTGCCGCGAATATCAATGCGCTGTGCATCTTTTAAAGTGACCCCTTGTTGCAGCAAGATTTGCGCCTGTCTGGCTTGATAGACACGTTCAATGTGTACTAAATCTGTTTTCGCATTAATACCTGTGACTGACCACTCATCTGTAGTGATTTCAGCGGTCACCGCTACATTGTCCTTCACCGCAAAAGCAATAATATCGGTGAGATAGTACTCGCCTTGTGCATTGTTATTTTGGAGTTGTTTGAGCCATTTTTTTAATTGGTTGGTGGGCATCGCCATGATACCCGTATTCACTTCTAGTATTGCACGCTGCGCATCTGTAGCATCTTTGTGTTCAATAATAGCTGCTACTTTATTTGCTGCATTACGTACTATACGTCCGTAGCCTGTTGGGTCTGACTTGTTAAAACTGAGTAATGTCAGGCCCTGTTGTGATGTTTCTAGCAATTGCTGACAGGCTTGTACATCAACAAGTGGTACGTCCCCCAACAAAATTAACGTCTGCCCATTCTCATCTAAGTAGGGCGCTGCTTGTTGCACAGCATGCCCAGTACCAAGTTGCTCAGCCTGATTCACCCAGGTAATGGCGTCATCATTGAGTGCTTGCTTCACTTGTTCACCACCAAACCCATACACTACTATGATTTTTTGTGGGTTAAGCGCTTTTGCACAAGCTATTACATGTGCAAGTATCGGTTGATGCCCTATGTGGTGTAATACTTTGGGTGTATCAGAATGCATACGGGTACCTTTACCCGCAGCAAGAATAACAATGTTGAGTGATGCCATATTGATAATGTTTTGGTTGTGTATTGGAATCAGAGCAGTGATATCGAAAGTATAAACAAAAAAGGCAACCTAAGTTGCCTTTTTGCTTGAACATTACCTTCGATCCAATTAATGCGTTTTCTTACGTAAACGCTCAATAGTTTGAATCTGTGCAACAGCTTCAGACAGTTCAGCCTGCGCAGTTGCATAGTCAATATCTGAGGTTCTGTTTTTAATGGCTTCTTCAGCGGCTGCTTTGGCAGCAATTGCTTTAGCTTCATCCAAGTCGTGACCACGTACCGCTGTATCAGCCAATACTGTGACTACCCCTGGTTGCACTTCCAGCATACCGCCTGAGATAAAAATTAACGTTTCTTCAGCTTCATTAGCTTGCTTAATCCGCAGCGCACCTGGCTTGATAGTCGTGATCATCGGCGCATGGTTTGGGTAAATACCCACGTCACCTGCACTTGCTGGCGCTACTACAAACTCAGCATCTCCAGAGAAGATACTTGCCTCTGCACTGACTACATCGATATGAACAGTATTTGCCATTATTTTTCCTTAAAGCGTTTAACTAGTTAACCACATAATGCTTAGTTAAGAGTCTTGGCCTTTTCAACAGCTTCTTCAATACCGCCCACCATGTAGAACGCTTGCTCTGGTAAGTGATCGTATTCGCCAGCAACAATGGCTTTAAAGCCTTTGATGGTTTCTTTTAATGGCACATATTTACCTGGCGCACCAGTAAACACTTCCGCAACGTGGAAAGGTTGTGACAAGAAACGTTGGATTTTACGTGCACGGCCTACCGCTAATTTGTCTTCTGGCGATAATTCGTCCATACCCAAAATCGCGATGATGTCACGCAACTCTTTGTAGCGTTGCAATGTTTGTTGTACTGAACGTGCTACTGAGTAATGCTCTTCACCAACAACGAGTGGGTCTAATTGACGTGATGTTGAATCCAATGGGTCTACCGCAGGGTAAATACCAAGAGAAGCAATGTCACGTGACAACACCACTGTAGAGTCCAAATGTTGGAATGTTGTGGCTGGTGATGGGTCAGTCAAGTCATCCGCAGGAACGTAAACCGCTTGGATAGAAGTAATTGAACCTACTTTAGTAGAGGTAATACGTTCTTGTAAACGGCCCATTTCATCCGCTAGGGTAGGTTGGTAACCCACTGCAGAAGGCATACGACCTAACAATGCAGATACTTCAGTACCAGCCAATGTGTAGCGGTAGATGTTATCCACGAAGAACAATACATCACGGCCTTCGTCACGGAATTTCTCAGCCATGGTCAAACCTGATAACGCAACACGTAAACGGTTACCTGGAGGTTCGTTCATTTGACCGAACACCATCGCTACTTTTGATTCTTTCATGTTATCTAGTTTGATAACGCCAGCTTCGGCCATCTCGTGGTAGAAGTCGTTACCTTCACGAGTACGCTCACCTACACCTGCAAATACTGACAAGCCAGAGTGTTGTTTAGCAATGTTGTTAATCAATTCCAACATGTTGACCGTTTTACCTACACCAGCACCGCCGAACAGACCTACTTTACCGCCTTTTGCAAACGGACAAACTAGATCAATCACCTTAATACCTGTTTCTAACAAGTCAACTGAAGGGGAGAGCTCTTCAAATGTTGGGGCTTTTTGGTGGATTGAGCGGAACTCTGTAGAATCAATTGGACCAGCCTCATCAATTGGGCGACCCAATACATCCATAATACGGCCTAATGTGCCTGTACCTACTGGCACTTGAATTTGTGCGCCGGTAGACTTAAATGCAGTACCACGTGCCAAACCGTCAGATGAACCCATCGCAATCGTACGCACGATGCCGTCACCTAATTGTTGTTGTACTTCTAATGTTAAGCCTGCTTCTGCTTGTGAATCTTTGTCATCAATAATCAATGCATCAAATACTTTAGGCATTTGATCGCGTGGGAACTCAACGTCAACCACCGCGCCGATACACTGCACTACTTTACCAACGATTGCTGCATTTGCTTTGCTTTGTGCTTTTGCCATTTCGATTTCCTAACTTCTTTAGTCAGATTAAATAAATTCTAATATTTAGCGATTGCTGCGCTTTACAATTTGGTCTCTACTTAACGCCTTGACGGGTTAGTAGCGTCCAATCACTAAGCAACTGCCGCCGCGCCACCAACGATTTCTGAAATCTCTTTCGTAATCGCTGCTTGACGCGCTTTGTTGTACACCAGTTTCAACTCGCCAATGACGTTCTTCGCATTATCAGATGCAGATTTCATGGCAACCATACGTGATGATTGCTCAGATGCCATATTTTCTGACACTGCGTTGTATACCAACGACTCAATGTAACGTACCAACAATTGGTCAATCACAGGCTTCGCTTCTGGCTCGTAGATATAATCCCAATGCCCTTTAGCTGCGCCAATTTGCACAGCACTTTTCACCACAGCGCTTGCACTTAATTCTTCTGATTTTTCTTCAGTAGGTTTTGTACCTAAGCGCTCACTGGTTAAAGGTAACAATTGCTCAATCACAGGCTCTTGTTTCATCGTATTGATAAAGCGTGTGTAACAGATATGCAACTGATCAATTTCGCCAGTGGTATATGCGTCTAGCATCACTTTAATCGTACCAATCAGTGTTTCTAAATGTGGTACATCACCCAAGCCGATAATGTGAGATTTCACATCCGCGCCAATACGGTTCATAAAGCTATAGCCTTTATTACCAATCGCGCTTACAGACAAGTGTTTGCCTTCTGATTCCCAAGTTTTCATTTGGTTAACCGTTAAGCGCAACACATTGGTATTTAGGCCACCGCATAAACCTTTATCTGAGCTCACCACAATAATGCCAACATTCTTCACATTCTCACGCTTTACTAAGAAAGGGTGCTTATACTCAGAGTGTGCAAGCGAAAGATGTGCCGCAACATTGCGAATTTTCTCAGCATACGGACGTGAGGCACGCATTCTGTCTTGCGCTTTACGCATTTTAGAAGCGGCCACCATTTCCATTGCCTTGGTGATCTTGCGTGTATTTTCTACACTTTTGATCTTGGTTCTAATTTCTTTACTACCAGCCATTTGAGTGTCCTAATAGTGAGATATTAGTAAGCAGTTGTCGCTTTGAAGTCTTGAATTGCTGCATCAAGTGCTTTTTCGTTATCGCTGCTTAAGTCTTTGCTTGTTTCAATTGCATCAGCAAGCGCTTTGTATTTAGAAGCAATAAAGCCATGTAACTTACCTTCGACCGCCAATACTTTATTCGTAGGCACATCGTCAAAGTAACCTTTGTTTGCAGCAAACAAGGTAATTGCCATGTTTGAAACGCTTAAAGGTGCATATTGCGCTTGCTTCATCAACTCTGTAAACATACGACCACGGTCTAATTGTTTACGTGTTGCTTCATCCAAATCAGAAGCAAACTGCGCAAACGCAGCCAATTCACGATATTGCGCTAATGCTAAACGTACTCCACCGCCAAGTTTCTTAATTACCTTAGTTTGTGCTGCACCACCAACGCGAGATACTGAAATACCCGCGTTAATCGCAGGACGAATACCAGCGTTGAACAAGTCAGTTTCCAAGAAAATCTGACCGTCAGTAATAGAAATCACGTTAGTTGGAACGAATGCTGAAACGTCACCAGCTGCTGTTTCAATCACTGGCAATGCAGTCAATGAACCAGTTTTGCCTTTGACTTTACCGTTTGTAAATTTCTCAACATACTCTTCGTTCACACGCGCAGCGCGCTCTAACAAACGTGAGTGAATATAGAATACGTCACCTGGGTAAGCTTCACGACCTGGTGGACGACGTAATAACAATGAAATTTGACGGTAAGCAATCGCTTGTTTGGTCAAGTCATCATACACAATCAATGCATCTTCACCGCGGTCACGGAAGTATTCACCCATGGTACAACCAGAGTAAGGTGCTAAAAATTGCAATGCAGCAGAATCAGAAGCTGAAGCAGCTACTACAATGGTGTAAGCCATTGCACCGTTTTCTTCTAATTTACGTACCACGTTAGCAATTGTAGAAGCCTTTTGCCCAATCGCTACGTAGATACAGGTCATGTTCTGACCTTTTTGATTAATGATGGCATCGACTGCAACCGCTGTTTTACCAGTTTGACGGTCACCAATGATCAACTCACGTTGACCACGGCCCACTGGCACCATGGAGTCCACAGATTTCAAACCAGTTTGTACTGGTTGTGACACTGATTTACGTGCAATCACGCCAGGCGCTACTTTTTCAATCTTGTCTGTTAATTTGGTTTTGACTGGACCTTTACCATCGATGGGCTGACCCAATGCATTTACAACACGGCCAATCAATTCTGGGCCCACTGGCACTTCCAAAATACGGCCTGTACATTTACATACATCGCCTTCTGTAATGTGCTCGTAATCACCCAATACCACAGCACCTACAGAATCACGCTCTAAGTTAAGCGCTAAACCATATGTATTGCCTGGGAATTCAATCATTTCACCCGCCATCACGTTGGACAAACCGTGAATACGAACAATACCGTCAGTCACTGAAATCACTGTGCCCTGTGTACGTGCTTCAGCTGTGGTAGAAAAATTTTCTAATCTGCTTTTAATCAGTTCACTGATTTCTGATGTAGATAACTGCATTGTGGCTCCTAATTTTCTCTTTGCCTAAAGTTTGCTTAATATCATGTGCCTTACGCGCTGAGCGAGTAGGCTAAATTTTGTAGTTGTCCTTTAACGGACGCATCAATAACGGTATCACCAACGATAATTTTGAAACCACCAATCATTTCTGGATCTACAGAAACGGTTGCTTCGATTTTTTTACCGAACTTGGCTTCTAGACGCTTCACTAAATCTTTGGTCTCGGCAGCACTCGGTTTTGCAGAAGCAATAATTTGCGCTTCTAACGTACCTTCTTCTAGTGCCTTTAATGCTTCAAATGCTTCAGTAATGGCTGGAAGAATAGATAAACGACCATATTCCACCAATACCTTAATCAGGTTTTGACCATGCTCATTTAACTTATCGCCACAGACTTTTAAAAAGGCCGCTTCTAAATCAGCACTTACCACTTTTGGGTCTTGAATATACGCTTGCATATTCACGTCGTTTACAACCGCAGTTGCAAAACTTAACATTTCAGACCACTTAGCAAGCGCTTTTTTTTCTTTCGCCAATTTATAGGCAGCTACCGCATAAGGTCTTGCGATGGTTGATATTTCAGCCATATCTTATCCTTAGAGTTCTGCAGCTAATTTTGAAAGCATATCGCTGTGCGCTTTGGCATCAATTTCTTTACGTAAGATTTTTTCTGCACCTGCCACTGCAAGACTAGAAACCTGCGCACGTAAACCCTCTTTCGCACGGTTTACTTCTTGATCAATTTCAGCTTTGGCACCTGCAATAATGCGGTCTCCTTCAACTTTTGCGTTGCTTTTAGCTTCTTCGATAATTTGCGTAGCACGCTTTTCTGCTTGTCCGATGATTTCACTTGCTTTTTGCTTGGCTTCGTTCAGTGCAGCTTCTGATTTTTTTGCAGCCACTTCTAAAGCACTTCTACCTTCTTGTGCAGCAGCTAAACCATCAGCGATATCTTTCTGGCGCGTTTCAATCGCTTTTAATAGCGGTGGCCATACGAATTTCACTGTGAACCAAATCAACACAGCAAATGCGATAGCTTGTGCGATTAGTGTAAAGTTAATGTTCATTTTTGATCCAAATTAAATATCAATAAAGCATGCGTCATTCAAATGGTTCAAGCCGTGCTCAAACCAAATGATTCGTTACTGGATTATTGTGCTACAACGCTTAATAGTGGGTTTGCGAAAGCAAACATCATGGCTAAACCAACACCGATAATGAAAGACGCGTCAATCAAACCTAATAGTAAGAACACTTTACCTTGCAATGCTGGGATCATTTCTGGTTGACGTGCTGCACCTTCTAAGAAGCTAGCACACATGATACCGATACCCACGCAAGCGCCTAAAGCACCCAAACCAATAATTAAACCAATGCCAACGCCTGTGTAAGCTTGAATCATTGCTAAAAGTTGTAAGTTTTCCATTTGTAATACCCTTATAAAAAAATTAAAAACAACTACTATTAAAACTAACTACAAAAACCTTTTTGAATCGCTTAGTGTGATTCGTGCGCCATGGCCAAGTACACCACAGTCAACATCATAAAAATAAACGCTTGCAGTGCTACGATTAAAATGTGGAAGATAGACCAGCCTGCACCCAAAATAGCTGCTGCAACTGTACCGGTTAAACCTGTTGCGGCCCATAAACCTAGCAATAAGAAGATCACTTCACCAGCATACATGTTGCCGAATAGACGTAATGAGTGAGAGAGCGGTTTAGAGACATATTCAATCATGTTGAACAAGAAGTTGGCTGGCCACACCCAAATTTTGCTACCAAATGGTGAGCAGAATAATTCATGAATCCAGCCACCTAAACCTTTGGCCTTGATCGAAAAGAAAATCATCAAGAACCAAATGGCCAGCGCTAAGGCAAAAGTAGTATTAATATCGGAAGTAGGGACAGCACGCCAAGTGTCAAAACCTAGGCTGTGCATGAATTTTGCAAAGATATCCACTGGCAAGAAATCCATGGCGTTCATTGCAAACACCCATAAAAAAACCGTCAAAGCTGTTGGAGCAATAAAGCTATGACGGTCACCGTGGAAAATATTTTTTACTTGGTCATCCACAAAACCAAACACTAACTCAACAAAAGCCTGACGCTTTGTTGGCACACCAGCAGTAGCGCCGCGCGCAACCCACCAAACCAAACCCATTACAACCAAGCCCAAAATTACAGACATCGCCAAGGTATCCACATGCAATGTCCAGAAACCGCCTTCGCCAATTGACTTTGTATTGAAGCTCAAATGGTGGGCAATGTAATTAGATGGCGTAAGCGCATGTTCAGCTTGTTGTGCGTGTTCTGTCGTCATAATTTTCTTAAATAATCGTTAATGATTTTAATATCGATAAATCAAATGGATTTATCTGTTTTTGCTAAAGCTGCGCCTGAAAAAATCGCTGCAGCTGCCAACCCTGCGATGAGTGCGAAAGGCACCAACGCTGCATACATCTTAAAGACCGCAAACAACAGCACTGCGATCACCACTATCTTTACCGCTTCTGCTTTTAACAGATTAATCAGCACGGAAGAGGGCTCTACATCCCCTTCATTTCGCGCCAAAATTCGCGATGCAATGTAAGCGCCCACTATCACAGACACCCCACCTGCAATCACCGAAAAGAATGCATGCATTCCGCTCAGCAGTAACGCCAGAATTGCCGCCACCGCAGTTGCAGACAACTGCCATCGCATCATATTGCTGACCATATTATTTGTAGCTAAGCCGTTGTTCGTGGTGTTCATACTGTTTTCATTTCAAAAGCGTTTGAAATGGGCTCAAGCCAAGGAGCCGCGATTTTGAATTATTACAGTCTTTTAGTCAAGCACTTAATATACGTTAAATAACTAAATGTACTAGTAAAATGAAATACTTAGCGTCCATTTTGCGCTTTTGTATTTCATATGCCTTATTTTCGAGAGAGTTTTGCTATGATGTTGTCCAGTTGGTCTAGGTGACTATATTGAATCTTGAGCGTGCCTGCGCCATTTGCTTTTGCGCTAATAGAAACACTTGCGCCAATCGCATCACTCAAACGCTCCTCCAAAATCGCTACATCATCCCGCCCAGTTGCTTTTGGTTTTGATGTTGATTGGGTAGGCTGCTTGGCTACGCGTTCTACATCTCTTACCGACAAGTCCTCTTGCACAATTCTATTGGCCAGCATCACTTGCTGTGCTGGCGCCAACCCCACCAACGCACGTGCATGCCCCATGTCCAACTTATTATGCATGAGCATGTCTTGCACTGGCTGGCTCAAGGTAAGCAAACGCAACAGATTAGATACTGCAACACGTGAGCGACCGACTGCTTGCGCTGCTTGTTCGTGCGTCATAGAAAACTCATCAATCAGTCGCTTAATGCCTATCGCCTCTTCTAACGGGTTTAAATTCTCACGCTGGATATTTTCAATCAAGGCCATGGCCAATGCCGCTTCGTCGGCGATGGCGCGCACCAATACCGGCACTTCATCTAAGCCTGCGATTTGGGAAGCGCGCCAACGACGCTCTCCCGCAATGATCTCAAAGCGCTCATCGGCAATCTCACGCACCAAAATCGGTTGCATAATGCCCTGTGACTTAATACTTTCCGCTAGGGTTTGTAGTGCTGCATCGTCCATGTAAGAACGTGGTTGATATTTTCCTGGCTGCAATTGATTGACGCGCAACATGCGCAATGCATCTGCCTCACCCACAGTGCCCATGTCACCTGCCAACAGAGCATCTAAGCCTCGACCCAATCCTTTTGGTTTTACCATCTCAATGACCTTATAAATTAATGATTAGAGATTTTTTCACGCATAGGCGAACGCCGTGAAGACGAGGCAAAAAATGGCAAGAAACCGGAGTTTACATGGAGTAAATGAGGATTTTGCGCTATTTTTAACAATGTATTCACAAGTGCAGACATGCGAGCAAATATCT
Organism: Methylophilus sp.; assembly: GCA_030696695.1. Lineage (GTDB taxonomy): Bacteria > Pseudomonadota > Gammaproteobacteria > Burkholderiales > Methylophilaceae > Methylophilus. The sequence goes on along the minus strand of JAUYRP010000034.1, from coordinate 112,823 downwards.
CTATTGTTTTGTATGGATAATTTCATTCGCCAGCTCCAAATACGCCATGGCGCCTTTTGAAGCTTTGTCATACACCAATACCGGCATACCGTAGCTAGGCGCCTCAGCCAAGCGAATATTGCGAGGAATGACTGTTTGATAAACTTTTTTACCAAAGTGACTGACCAATTGCGACGACACCTGACTCGCCAACATATTGCGATTATCAAACATGGTGCGCAACAGTCCTTCAATTTCTAAAACAGGATTTAAATGCGCGCGTACTTTTTTAATGGTGTTGACCAAATCTGACAAACCCTCCAACGCGTAATACTCGCATTGCATTGGTATCATCACTGAGTTGGCGGCTGTGAGTGCGTTGACTGTGACCAAGTTGAGGGCAGGGGGGCAATCCAGCAGCACATAATCATAAGCGTCGCCCAACTTGGCTATGGCCTGCTTTAGGCGCGTTTCACGCGCCATTTCATTCACCAATTCCACCTCTGCCCCTGCCAACTCTCGATTAGAAGGCGCAACATCAAAACCACCTTGCTCGCTATGCACAATCACTTCTTGCAGCGTTTTGTCATTCAACAGAACATGATAAATGCTATGTGTCAGGTGTGCTTTATCAATACCGCTGCCGGTACTGGCATTGCCCTGTGGATCCAAATCCACCAGCAATACTTTTTTGCCGTGATGTGCCAAACTTGCTGCCAAGTTAACGCAGGTAGTGGTTTTGCCTACGCCACCTTTTTGGTTCGTGATTGCTAGAATTTTCATGCCTTACTTTCCAATACAACACTATCGAATATCACCAGATGTCGCTCTGCATCTAATCCCGAGACGCTTAAAGGATGAACTACTTTCGGCTTCACATCGAGCGCAGCCAACTCCTGCGTAGGTACCAAGCCCTTCATTGCCAACCATTCTCCGCCGCTTGCGATTAAGTGCTTGGTCAATCGCAAGAACAAAGCAATGTCTGAAAAAGCCCTAGAAATGATTTGCTGATACGGCTGCTCAGGTTGATATGCCTCAACTCGCGCATGCACCACAGATAAGTTTTCTAGCCCCAATTCACCTTTGACTTGACGCATAAAGATGGCTTTTTTTTGCACCGTATCTATGGTTGTCACCTGCAATGTCGGGTTACAAATCGCCAACACTATGCCCGGCAAACCTGCGCCACTGCCTACATCCAACACTCGCGGCCCATGCACGTATGGCATCACACTTAAACTATCTAACAAATGTAGCGTGACCATCTCCTGCGGATCACGTACAGCAGTCAAGTTGTACACCTTGTTCCATTTTTGTAGCAAACTTAAATATTGTAACAACTGCTGTTGCGCATGCGCACTGACAGTTAAACCCATCTGGCGAATGCCATCGGCTAATTGCTCCGCTTGACTCATGCGGCTTCGATGTTAGATTGACTGGCCTGTTTTTTGTGCTTACGCTTTAAGTAGACCAACAATAGCGAAATGGTCGCAGGTGTAATCCCCGAGATGCGGCCAGCCTGTCCGATGGTTTCTGGCTTGTGGGCAAGCAGCTTTTGGCGCGCCTCTATACTTAACCCGTGCACATCTGCATAATCTATCTCCACACCTAACTTGATGTGCTCACTGCCTTTTTGCTTGGCTATTTCATCTTTTTGTCGATCAATGTAGCCTTGATATTTAGCCGCGATTTCCACTTGTTCCTTAACGTCATCCGTCAATTGCTCAGGGCAGGGCACTAGGTTCAACAAGCCATCGTAAGTCACCTCTGGCCTGCGCAACAACTCAAACAAGCTGTATTCATGCTCTAACGCTTTGCCTAATACCGCCTCTTGTGTTTCACGTGAAACATTGGCTTGCACAAAGGTACGTTTTAAACGCGTTTGCTCACGCCCAATCGCGTCTTGTTTGCGACTAAACGCTTCCCAACGCGCATCATCCACCAAGCCCAATTTACGACCCATTTCCGTTAGGCGCATATCTGCATTGTCTTCGCGCAACTGCAAACGATACTCTGCACGGCTGGTAAACATACGGTAAGGCTCTGTCACACCTGTGGTAATCAAATCATCCACCAACACACCGAGATAAGCCTCATCTCGTGCTGGGCACCAACCTTCTTTTTCTTGCGCATACAATGCTGCATTGGCGCCCGCGAGCAAACCTTGCGCTGCCGCTTCCTCATAACCTGTAGTGCCATTAATTTGGCCGGCAAAAAACAAACCCTGCACCGATTTTGTTTCTAACGTGCTTTTTAATGCACGTGGGTCGTAGTAGTCATATTCAATGGCATATCCAGGACGCAAGATATGTGCATTTTCTAAACCTTTAATAGAGCGTACTAGGCCTAGTTGAATATCAAACGGTAAGCTAGTCGATATCCCGTTTGGGTATATCTCATTGGTATTCAAACCCTCAGGCTCTAAAAAGATTTGATGGGACTCTTTGTCTGCAAAGCGATGAATTTTATCTTCCACACTAGGACAGTATCTTGGGCCAACACCCTCAATGACACCTGTGTACATGGGCGAGCGATCTAGACCGCTACGAATGATCTCGTGTGTGCGCTCATTGGTATGCGTAATCCAGCATGGTAACTGCGCGGGATGCTGACTCGCATGACCCAAAAATGAAAAGACAGGCACAGGGTTATCACCTGGCTGCTCTGCCATCACACTGTAATCTATAGTTCGGCCATCAATACGCGGAGGGGTGCCAGTTTTTAAACGGCCAGCGGGCAAACCGATTTCTCGCAATCGCGCTGCCAAGGAAATAGCAGGGGGGTCGCCTGCACGTCCAGCACTGTAATGCTGCAAACCAACATGCACCAAACCACCTAAAAACGTACCTGCAGTGAGCACTACCGATTTAGAGGCAAAGCGTAAACCAATTTGCGTTACCACGCCAACGGCTTTGTCACCTTCTAAAATAATGTCGTCTACCGCCTGCTGGAACAACCAAAGATTGGGTTGATTTTCTAATCGACGACGAATTGCTGCTTTGTATAGAATACGGTCTGCTTGCGCACGTGTAGCACGCACTGCCGGCCCTTTACTGGAATTTAAAATTCTAAACTGTATGCCGCCTTCATCGGTTGCCATGGCCATGGCACCACCTAGCGCATCCACCTCTTTAACTAAATGTCCTTTGCCAATACCACCAATACTTGGATTGCAAGACATCTGACCCAAAGTTTCGATGTTATGGGTAAGTAACAAGGTTTTTTGGCCCATGCGAGCTGCTGCGAGCGCGGCCTCAGTGCCGGCATGGCCGCCACCCACTACAATTACATCAAATTTATCAGGAAATTCCATCATTTAATCTATTTCTAGCAATACAACTAAAAGTGGAATTTTATAGCAAAACAGATAGTTACGTCATACATTTATCAATGTTTCACGTGAAACACACCGATCATATCTCGCAATCGGAGTTGGATAGGCTATATTTAATCAGCAATTTTCTCTTAAAATCATTGTTCCACGTGGAACAATCGCAACAATTGTTTACGCGTTAACTATTGACGGATCGCCTTCGATGCGCCTATAGTGATATCGGCGACATGGCAAGTGTGCTATTTAATGGATGCTGGCGTACAGCCCAACAGATAAACACTTACAAACACACCTCCACCATCGCTAGATGGTTAAAAAATTAATATTTTTCAATGCACCGAGGAGATTTAAGATGGCAGATATTCAAGCGCATAAAGATTTCGTGACTAAATATGCAAAAAACGTGAATACAGCAGCACTAGACGGCTTAGCAAAAAACTATGCGTTGGTACTTTCCAACAATGACTCACAGTATGTTGCTGCGAGTGATGAATCCGAAAGAGTCACTGTGCGTGAAAACTTTCTTAAGAAAAAACTAGGCTTAACAGATTCTGATGCTTCTTTGGATGCGGCGGTTGCGGCGGTAGCAGAAGTGCTGAAAGAAGAGCGCTTTAAATCTCGTCTAGCTTTTTATTATTTACTAGCTGACAAATACAATAAATTAGGTTTGTTTGTGAAGTAATCAAACACACGCTAAATAGCTAAAAAGACCATCTACAAAGATGGTCTTTTTATTTGCCAATACAAAACTTACTAAATATTTCACCCAATAAATCATCCGGCGTGAACTCACCAGTAATCGTACTAAGCGCCTCTTGTGCCAAGCGCAACTCCTCAGCCACCAACTCAGCCGAAGTGATTTGATGTGCGGCTTGATCAAGATGACCTCGCACCTCATCAAGCGCTTTCAAGTGTCGAGCACGCGCCATAAAGACACCCTCACCGGAAGCTTGGTATCCAGCAAAGTTTAATAACTGCGACTTAAGCAAGTCTAGACCTTGACCAGTTTTAGCAGAAAGAAATACATGGTGCTGGCCATTGATTTCTGTGATTTTTGCTGACTCTTGCGAAACATCAATTTTATTGTGTACCCAAATTTTGGCGATTTCTTGCGGCAGGCGGTCTAAAATCGATTTTTCTTTTTCGGTAATGCCGTGAGTTGAGTCAAGCAATAATAATGCGATATTGGCCGTTTCTGTGGCTCGCCAAGTTCGCGCAATACCAAATTTTTCGACTTCATCTTCTGTATCACGCAGGCCAGCTGTATCAATCACATGCAAAGGCACCCCTTGAATTTGGATGGCACTCTTAATAGTATCTCGTGTTGTGCCGGCAATGGGTGTGACAATGGCCACTTCTTCGCCAGCTAATGCATTCATCAAGCTAGATTTACCTACATTTGGCTGGCCAATTAACACGACATGAATACCATCGCGCAATAACGCACCTTGTTTGGCTTTGCTAAAAATCCGTGCAAGCGCTTGTTGATTCAGTGTGATTTTCTCTGCAACACGGCCTTGTGTAATAAAATCAATCTCTTCTTCAGGAAAGTCCAAGCACGCTTCTACATACATACGCAGTTCGATTAACTGTTGCAACAACGCATGTATCGTTTGCGAAAACTCGCCTGATAAAGAGCGCACTGCGCTTTTAGCGGCTTCTTCAGTGGCAGCATTGATGAGATCTGCAACCGCCTCAGCTTGTGCTAAGTCTAGCTTATCGTTCAGGTATGCACGTCTAGTAAATTCGCCTGGCATCGCTTGGCGCGCGCCCAGAGCAATACATCGCGCTAGCAAAATTTGCATCAAGGCGGTGCCGCCATGTGCTTGCAACTCTAAAACATCTTCACCTGTATAAGAGTGGGGATTCGGGTAATAAATCGCGATGCCACGGTCTATTAACTGACCATCCGCATCTTTAAAATCTAAATAGGCTGCATGACGCGGGGAAGGGCAGTGCCCCAACACAGAGTTTGCGATAGATTGACTTAATGGGCCAGACACACGTACAACCCCAATGCCGCCAGCGCCACTTGCGGTGGCGATGGCAGCAATCGTGTCTAGTATGTCATCAGCCATACGCGGAGGGACTACTTCTTAGCGTGGCCTTTTTTAGCTAACGCTTCCGCATGAATCGTTTTGTTGATGTACCACTGTTGCCAGATGGACAAGATATTATTCACTAGCCAGTACAATACCAAACCCGCTGGGAAGAAAAAGAAGAAAATACTGAATACTACCGGCATGATCTTCATGACCTTGGCTTGAATTGGGTCAGTTGGTGCAGGATTCAAGTAAGTTTGAATAATCATGGTTGCACCCATAAGTAATGGCAAGATATACCATGGGTCAATCGCGGATAAGTCTGTGATCCAACCGAAAAACGGTGCATGACGCAGTTCTACCGACCCTAGCAACACCCAATATAACGCAATAAATACAGGGATTTGCACCAGAATAGGTAAGCAACCACCCATCGGGTTAATCTTTTCTGTGCGATACATTTCTAGCATCGCTTGCTGCATTTTTTGCTTATCGTCACCAAATTTTTCCTTCATTGCTTGTAAGCGTGGTGCCAACTCGCGCATTTGTGCCATGCTTTTATAGCTCGATGCTGATAACTTGAAGAATGCGGCTTTGATAATGACTGTGAGCAAAATAATCGCTACACCCCAGTTTTTGACCCATTCATATAATTGCGATAAAAGCCAAAACAGCGGTTTAGCAATGACGGTCAAAATACCATAGTCCACCACATACTCTAGACCAGGCGCAGTTGCCTCTAAGTCTTTCTGTGTTTGCGGCCCTACATACAAGCGTGCAGGCACAGCCAGTGTTTTACCCGCTTCGATTGAAGCCAATGGACTGATGGTACCAATCGAAAAATATTGGTCTGTTAATTTTGAGGTATAAAACTTGCGCTCTAGTCCCTCTTGTGGAATCCATGCGCCGACAAAATAATGCTGCACCAAGCCCACCCAACCATCTTTAGATTTCAAAGCCAAATCTTGTTTAGCCATGTCATCAAACTTCACTTTATTGAATTTATCTGCTTCATTATAGTAAGCACCACCTGTAAAGGTTGGCATCATCGCAGAACCTTGGTTCGATTGACTGTCATGAATAATCTGGTAATACACGGATGCTGTAATGGCAGCAGCACTATCATTTTTGATTTCGTAACGCACATCAATCGCATAATTATTGCGGTGAAAAGTATAGACCTTTTCAACGGCTACGCCATTCTCTGCTGGCGCTGTGAATCTAACTTCCAAACTCTCTGCACCGTCATCCATACGGTATTCCGTCTGAGCAGAAGTAAATATTGCACGATGCGTAGGTAGGTGCTCACCTTTTAACCCAGTTTGCGCCACATAAAGCATCGGTTTTTCTGCATCGCTTAATAACTCATACTCACCATCACCCTCATTAGCGCGATGTTGACGTAAAGATAACTGACGTAAATCAGCACCATTCGTGTCAATTTCTGCCTTGAACAAATCTGTTTCTACAAGCACACGCTGACCACGCGCTAATTTAAACTGGTCAGTTGCAGTCACGGTAGGCAACGCATCAGCGCTTGCTCCTGCAGTAGTAGTGGCTGTTTGTGCTACAGATGCGGTTTCCGGTGCGTCTTTACGTTGCCACGCATCCCATAACATCATGATAGAAAAGGAGAAAATGACAAATAAAATTATACGTCTGGTGTCCATAACATTCTTTGAAAAATAATGATGATTAAAAGAGGAATTGATTTAAGGGACTGGGTCATGACCACCTGCATGCCAAGGATGACATCTTGCAATACGCAACAGGGCATAATATCCACCCTTGATAGTCCCGTGTTTAGTGATGGCCGCTATGGCATATTGAGAACAACTTGGCGTGAAGCGGCAGTGCATGCCGACAAATGGACTCAATATCCATTGATAACATTTGACCAACACTATTGCTACTTTACGCATGTGGTTATTTCCTAACCATGATCGTTAACCGAAACTTACCCGATATCCATATTCACAATATTTAGCCATTGAGTCGCTTCTGTATTTTCTCAAAAATCACATTAAGCTCTTGTTTCACTTGGCTAAAATCTTGGTGCACAAATTTTTTATGTACTTGAATCACTGCATCTGCCTCCAGATTTACCATCAATCCATGACGACAGATTTCTCGCAATACACGTCGCATGTAGTTTCTATCTACTGCGTGTTTTGCCACCTTTTTTGCTACCACAAACCCAATGCGCATCACTTGCGTATCATTTGGTCTGTAATGTACTACAAAAAAGTGTGATGATATGCGTTTTCTGAAACTAAAAACGGATGAAAATTCATCCGTTTTTTTTAGCATTATCAGCGGTTGCATCAGCTTAAAGCTTCTGCAATGAGATGATTATAAACCTAAGCGTTTACGACCTTTTGCTCGGCGAGCTGCAATCACTGCACGACCACCTTTGGTTTTCATGCGCACTAAAAAACCGTGTGTGCGTGCACGACGTGTTTTAGATGGTTGATAGGTACGTTTCATTTAAATCTCCAAGCCAAGTGCGGCGTTCGTTTTACGTGTTTTACAAAGCCGTGTATTAAACCGCATTTACACTACCTATGTCAATGATTTTTTTATTGATTTATCATTGTTAATTATTTAAGAATAGCTGTGGATAAGTCTGCATAAAAGCGTTAAAATCTTATTTGAGAATCATTCTTAACAATAAATAAAATATTTAATTAAATCAAATACTTAAATTATTATTTACTCAGGTAAATGATATAGTCTTATGATTTATTCTGATTTTTAAATTTTAGGTATCAATGGATAACTTTTGGTCTACTTGTTTGCTACGGTTCGAGAAAGAGCTCTCGCCGCAGCAATTTAACACATGGATAAAACCATTGAAAGTAGACGTGCGGCCTGATGCCATTAGGTTGCTGGCGCCTAATCGCTTTGTACAACAATGGATTAAAGATAAGTTTTTCACAAAAATTCAAATTCTTGCAGATGAATTACTGCCAGAACATATCCAAATTGAATTAGACATACTTGCTGCAGATGCTGCTGATCACAAGAAAAATGGGGTGATGCCGGACGTTCGCAACGCTGAGGCTAGCCCAAATCAGTTGAATAGCGGTAGAAAACATCCCTCTATTGCCACGGCGCACGATAAATTACCCCAATTAAATGGTCAACACAGAGCGTCAGAACGTCGCACCAATGAACGAGCATCCGGTTTAAATTTATCGTTTAATTTTGATAACTATGTGACGGGCCGCGCCAACCAATTAGCGCGCGCAGCGGCAATACAAGTGGCGGATAATCCTGGGCAAGCCTATAACCCCTTATTTATTTATGGTGGCGTTGGGTTAGGCAAAACCCATTTGCTACAGGCGATAGGCAACCACTTAAAAGCACAAAAGCCTGATGCTAACATCCGCTATTTGCATGCAGAACGCTATGTTTCTGATGTAGTCAAAGCCTACGAAAATAAAGCGTTTGATGATTTTAAGCAGCAATACCACTCATTGGATTTACTGTTGATTGATGATATTCAGTTTTTTGCTAAAAAAACACGCACGCAAGAAGAGTTTTTTTACGCTTTTAACACGTTGATTGAAGAAAAAAAGCAGATTGTCATTACTTGCGATACTTATCCAAAAGAAATTATCGATGTGGATGAGCGCTTACGTACCCGATTTAGTTGGGGATTAACCGTTGCGATTGAACCACCTGAGCTAGAAATGCGCGTGGCTATTTTGCTTAAAAAAGCTGAAAGCGTTAATATCCATCTGCATGAAGATGTCGCGTTTTTTGTCGCTAAGCAAATTCGTTCTAGTGTGAGAGAGTTAGAAGGTGCATTAAACCGTATTATTGCAATGGCTAATTTTACTGGGCACCCTATTGATATTCATCTGGCTAAAGATGCTTTACGTGATTTGATTGCGGTACGTGGTCGTCAGATTACCATTGAGAATATACAAAAGACGGTGGCTGACTACTACAAAATTAAAGTCAGTGAAATGTACAGTAAAAAACGTACACGTAATTTTGCTAGGCCAAGACAGATAGCAATGAGTCTCGCCCGTGAACTAACGAATCACAGCTTTCCTGAAATTGGAGAAGCGTTTGGTAGCCGCCACCATACCACGGTGATGCATGCTTGCGAGGAAATTGAGCAACTCCGGTTAAATGATCAAACAATAGCCAGAGATATTGGGTTTTTAACGCAAGTGATTCGAGATTAATTGGTTGAGTAGGGTTGTGGATAAGTAGTGAATTTAGTTGTGTATGAAATATGCGTAGCGGTTGAAATGAATGATTCTCAATAGTTATGCACAATGTATACACAGAACTATTGATAGTTTTACACATGGTAAAAATTAAATAACGTATTGAATATAATAGTTATATTAGGTTATCAACAGTTTTTTACATCATTATTATTACTATTGTTTTATTTATATATTAAATAGTTAATTAAGCAAAAATAAATAGGTAACATTATGCAGATTAAAATAAATAGAGAAGTACTACTCAAACCACTGACCAATGTCACTGGTATCGTTGAAAGACGTCATACCTTACCTATACTTTCTAATTTATTGTTAGAAGCCAAAGATAATAAAATCCAGTTGACGGCCACAGATTTAGAAATGCAAATTTCTTTGGCAATAGAAAACGCCTCTACTGGTGATTTATCTACAACGATATCAGCCAAAAAATTACTCGATATTTGCCGCTCTCTGCCAGACGCATCTGAAATAGACATGACGAGTAAAGATAGCCGGATTATATTAAAAGCTGGAAAAAGTCGTTTTAACTTACAGACATTGCCAGCTGCTGATTACCCAGTCATGACCAAAGTAGCCGGTCAAAGTATCCAATTACAACTTTCACAGCTAGCATTTAAAAAATTGCTTAAACAAGTGGAATTCGCCATGGCGCAACAAGATATCCGTTACTATCTGAACGGATTGTTGCTAGAAGTGAATGGCCAACAACTGAATATTGTCGGTACTGATGGGCATCGTTTAAGTTTTACTTCGACCACATTGGCACAAAGCTATGAGAAAACAGAAGTCATACTGCCGCGTAAAACCGTGTTGGAATTGATTAAATTACTGAATGACAGTGAAGAAGACATTGTGATTGAAATCGCTAGCGGACAAGTCAATTTTGCGTTTGGTGAAATTAAATTGATTTCAAAAGTGATCGATGGAAAATTCCCAGATTACAACCGTGTGATTCCACAAGGTCATCAAAATACATTTACTGTTAATCGCTTAGCTGTATTAACGGCCATGCAACGCGCTTCAATTTTATCGAATGAAAAATACCGCGGTATTCGCATGGTACTCAGCCAGAATCATTTAAAACTGATCAGCACCAATACTGAGCAAGAAGAAGCGGAAGAGGAATTAGACATAAACTACAGTAAGGACGCCTTGGATATTGGGTTTAATGTGACTTATTTAATTGATGTACTGAACAATGTGAGTGATGAGGAAATAGTTTTCTCGTTTGCGGATGCGAACAGCAGCTGCTTGATCACCACGGCCAATGATGAGAATTACAAATACGTAGTAATGCCTATGCGCATTTAACATTCTATTCATCAGGTAAATATTATAAAAAAGAAGGTTTTATGGCACAGCAACAAGAGTACAACTCAGACAGTATTAAAATTTTAGAAGGTTTGGATGCAGTTCGAAAACGCCCAGGGATGTACATTGGCGATACGTCGGACGGTTCTGGCTTACATCACATGGTATTTGAAGTACTAGATAACGCGATTGATGAAGCGTTAGCGGGCCATTGCGATGACATTAAAGTCATTATTCACCATGATAATTCTATTAGCGTGTCTGATAACGGCCGTGGTATTCCCACAGACGTGAAAGACGACGATAAGCACGAACCAAAGCGTTCGGCTGCCGAAATTGTGATGACGGAATTACATGCTGGTGGTAAGTTTGATCAAAACTCATACAAAGTATCTGGTGGTTTGCATGGTGTAGGCGTTTCAGTGGTCAATGCGCTTTCTGATTGGCTACGATTAAAAATTTACCGTAAGGGTAAAGTGCACCAAATGGAGTTTAAACGTGGTGTGCCAGTAGCACCCTTGGTGGAGACAGGCACTACAGAGAAAAAAGGTACAGAGGTCCATTTTTTAGCGTCAACAGAAACCTTTGTGTTGGTGGAATACCACTTTGAAATTTTAGCTAAACGTATCCGCGAATTATCGTTTTTAAATAATGGCGTCAAAATTGAGTTAATCGATCAACGCAACGGTAAATCAGAAAATTTTGCTTACTCTGGCGGTATTAAAGGGTTTGTGGAATACATGAATCGCAGTAAAACAGTGTTGCATCCTAAAACGTTCTTCGCCAGTGGCGAAAAAGAGGGCATGACGGTAGAAGTCGCTATGCAATGGAATGATAGCTACTCAGAAACTGTACAGTGCTTTACCAATAACATACCACAACGCGACGGTGGCACCCACTTAACGGGCTTACGTACTGCGATGACGCGTACCTTGAACCAATATATCGAGCAATCCGAAATGGCTAAGAAAGCCAAAGTAGAAACCACTGGCGACGATATGCGTGAAGGCATCACCTGTGTGCTTTCTGTCAAAGTACCTGATCCAAAATTTTCATCGCAAACCAAAGACAAATTGGTCTCTAGCGAAGTGCAACCTGTGGTGCAAGAAGTGGTGTCAGCAAAATTAGCTGAGTTTTTACAAGAAAACCCTGTGGATGCCAAAATTATCTGCGGAAAAATTGTAGAAGCGGCACGTGCGCGCGAGGCAGCACGTAAAGCCCGCGAGATTACACGTCGTAAAGGCGTGATGGATACCATGGGCTTGCCTGGTAAATTGGCAGACTGCCAAGAGAAAGACCCAGCACTATGTGAAATTTACCTCGTCGAGGGTGACTCTGCGGGAGGCTCAGCCAAGCAAGGACGTGATCGTAAAAACCAAGCAATTTTGCCTTTAAAAGGGAAAATTCTCAACGTAGAAAAAGCGCGCTTTGATAAATTAATCGGCTCACAAGAAATTGCTACCTTGATTACTGCATTAGGCACCAGCATTGGTAAAGCCGATTTTAACGCCGAGAAACTGCGCTATCACCGCATTATCATCATGACGGATGCGGACGTCGATGGTGCTCACATTCGTACTTTGTTACTCACTTTCTTCTATCGTCAAATGACCGAGTTAGTGGAGCGCGGCCATATTTATATTGCCCAACCACCGCTGTACAAAGTGAAACAAGGCCGTGATGAACGTTACCTAAAAGATGAACACGAATTAGATGAGTATTTACTGCAGTCTGCGCTAAAAGGTGCCGAACTATTAACGAAAACCGATGGTGAAGTGATTAAAGATCAAGCCCTAACGGCCATTGCTAAACAAATGGTGCTGACAGAAGCAGTGATTCGCAGAATTGCAGCACTGTACGATGAAAGTGTATTACGTGCGATGCAAGACTTAGGCGAAATGAGTATTGCAACAGAAGCGGATGCAGAAGCAGCAGCCGCAAAATTACGCCCGATTTTAGGCGCAACTGGTTCAGAAGTGATTGTCGGATTTGATCAAGAAACCAATACCTATCGTTTAGAAGTGAACAAATATGTGCACGGCAATTTACAAAGCTGCGTGATCGATGCCGAGTTCTTGGGTAGTGGAGATTATCGTCAAATCAGCCGTGCCTCTGTAATGGTCAATAACTTACTGGGCGCAGGTGCCATGATTAAACGTGGCGAAAAAGAGCAGTCTGTGGCTACCTTTAAACAAGCTCTCGATTGGTTACTCGGTGAAGCGAAACATGGTTTAAATATCCAACGCTATAAAGGCTTGGGAGAAATGAACCCAGAACAACTTTGGGAAACCACCATGGATCCGAAAGTCCGCCGCTTGCTGAAAGTGCAAATTGATGACGCCATTGCCGCCGATGAAATCTTCACCACATTGATGGGCGATAATGTTGAGCCCAGACGTGCATTTATCGAAAGTAATGCTTTAGGTGTTGGTAATTTAGATGTTTAGTTTTGTAGGTTTGCACAAAACTATGAATAATTCGCAATTTTCTATATTTTGAGTGAATATTAAAAAAGCCCGAAAGGGCTTTTTTAATGCATAAAATAGTAATAAGGGTTTTAAATACTAATCATTGATTTAAAGTAACACTAAAAATAAAGACGGGCTTCTAAATTGGATAAGAAAAAGTTATCTGAACGCGATATATGCACTAAGTTTATTTCACCCGCTATTCAAGAGGCGGGTTGGGATATACATATGCAAGTACGTGAAGAAGTAAGCTTTACCAAAGGTCGCATCATTGTGCGTGGCAAGCTGCATAGCCGTGGTGAGCAAAAACGCGCTGACTATATTCTCTATTACAAATCTAATATCCCTATCGCCATTATCGAAGCCAAAGACAATGGCCATAGCGTCGGGGCAGGCATGCAACAAGCGCTTAACTATGCCGAGACCTTAGAAATCCCCTTTGTATTTAGCTCTAACGGTGATGCCTTTTTAATGCATGACCGCACTGGCAATTCCAGTCGCATTGAGCAAGAAATAGCGCTCAACGAATTTCCAAGCCCTGAAGCACTCTGGCAGCGCTATTGCGTTTGGAAAGGCATTCAGACTGAGCAAGCTAAAAGCACAGTAGAAATGCCCTATTATGATGACGGCTCAGGCCGCGCGCCACGATATTACCAAGCCAGCGCCATCAACAACACCATTGAAGCAGTCGCTCGCGGGCAACAACGTGTGTTGCTTGTCATGGCGACTGGCACAGGTAAAACCTATACCGCCTTTCAAATTATTTGGCGTTTATGGAAATCAGGTACTAAAAAACGCATTCTGTTTCTAGCTGACCGCAATATTCTGGTCGACCAAACCAAGAACAATGACTTCAAACCTTTTGGCGCGGCGATGACTAAAATCAGCAAGCGCCAAATTGATAAAAGCTACGAGATTTATCTTTCGCTCTATCAAGCAGTGACAGGTAATGAAGAAGACAAAAACATCTACAAGCAATTTAGCCCAGACTTTTTTGATTTAATCGTGGTCGATGAATGCCACCGAGGCAGCGCATCAGAAGACTCAGCCTGGCGTGAAGTGTTGGAATACTTTAATAAAGCCACCCACATCGGTTTAACCGCCACACCCAAAGAAACCAAAGAGATTTCTAGTATCACTTACTTTGGTGAGCCTGTGTACAGCTACACGCTGAAACAAGGCATTGAAGATGGCTTTTTAGCGCCATACAAAGTGGTGCGCATTGATATAGATAAAGACTTACAAGGTTGGCGACCCAACGCAGGGCAGGTGGATAAAAAAGGTCAGCTGATTGAAGACCGCATCTACAACCAAACCGATATGGATAGAACTTTGGTGTTAGAAAAGCGCACTGAGTTAGTGGCCCAAAAAATTACCGAATACCTCACACTCACCGACTCTTATGCCAAAACCATCGTGTTTTGTGATGACATTGACCATGCAGAGCGCATGCGTCAGGCCTTGGTAAATTTGAATCCAGAGCGCGTAAAAGAAAACCGCAAATACATCATGCGCATTACTGGCGATGAAAACGAAGGAAAAGCCGAGTTAGATAACTTCATCAACCCAGAAGAACGTTACCCAGTGATAGCTTGTACATCCAAGCTCATGACCACAGGCGTAGATGCACAAACCTGTAAATTGGTCGTGCTCGACCAAAACATTAAATCCATGACCGAGTTTAAACAGATTATTGGCCGTGGCACACGCATCAATGAAGACTATGGCAAATACTGGTTTACCATCATGGACTTTAAAAAAGCCACCGAACTGTTTGCGGACGAAAAGTTTAATGGCCCACCAATTGTAGTTTATGAGCCAAAACCAGATCAGCCAGTAGTACCGCCAGAAGACGAAGACACATCGACACAAACAGGCGGCGCTGCAGGCGAGGGCGGCGAAGATGATCCATTCGGTCCCGAACCAGAACCTGGGCTAGGCCGGGTTAAATACGTCGTAGGCAATGTCACCGTTCATGTCGTATCTGAACGCGTTCAATATTACGGCCCGGAAGGCAAGCTGATTACCGAGTCGCTGAAAGATTACACGCGCCACACCGTGCGTAAGGATTACGCCTCGCTGGATGACTTTTTAAAAACTTGGACCAGTGCAGAACGCAAAGCCGCTTTGATTGATGAGCTTGAACAGCATGGGGTGTTGCTGGATGCTTTAGCCGAAGAAGTCGGCAAAGATTTTGATGCCTTTGATCTCATCTGCCATGTGGCGTTTGACCAACCACCACTCACCCGCAAAGAACGCGCCGAGCAAGTTAAAAAGCGCAACTACTTTGCTAAATATGGCGAACAAGCGCGCCAAGTGCTCAATGCCTTGCTAGAAAAATACGCCGATACCGGTGTCGAGAATATCGAAGACATTAAAATACTCACTCTAGACCCGTTCAAAAGCATGGGTAGCGCACCAGAGCTGATTTCAGCCTTTGGTGGCAAGCCAGCCTATTTGCAAGCCTTAAAAGAACTTGAACAACAACTGTACGCATAACTATAAGAAGCAAACATGAGCATATCCAGCACCATTAAATCCATTCAAGACATCATGCGCAAAGACGTAGGTGTGGATGGCGACGCACAACGTTTAAGCCAATTGGTTTGGCTGTTATTCCTCAAGATATTTGATGACCGAGAAACAGAGTGGGACATTGTGCAAGATAACTACCAATCGCCTTTGCCAGAGCAATACCGCTGGCGTAATTGGGCTGCTGATGCCGAAGGCATGACAGGCGATGCGCTCAAGCAGTTTATTGATAACGACTTATTCCCTGCCTTACA
The DNA here is from genome assembly GCA_030696695.1 of Methylophilus sp. Lineage (GTDB taxonomy): Bacteria > Pseudomonadota > Gammaproteobacteria > Burkholderiales > Methylophilaceae > Methylophilus. The sequence continues at coordinate 96,656 of JAUYRP010000034.1, read as the reverse complement.
AAACTTGCAAGCCAAAGGCAACGACCAACGCGCTTATGTGATTCGCTCGGTGTTTGAAGACGCCTACAACTACATGAAGTCAGGTCAACTCATTCGCCAAGTCATCAACAAAATTCAAGAAGGCGTAGACTTTAACAAAGCCCAAGAGCGCCATTTGTTTGGTGATATGTACGAGCAACTATTGCGTGATTTACAAGCCGCAGGCAATGCAGGTGAGTTTTACACCCCACGCGCTGTCACTGAGTTTATGGTGCGCATGGCCAACCCGCGCTTAGGTGAAAAGGTGATGGACCCAGCCTGTGGCACAGGCGGCTTTTTAAGTAATACTATCGAGCATATCCGCAAGCAAGATGTGAAAACAGTGGAAGACGAAGCCACGCTACAAGCCAATATCTACGGCATTGAGAAAAAGCCTTTGCCGCACATGCTATGCACCACCAATATGATTTTGCATGGCATTGAGGTGCCTAGCAATATTCGCCACGACAACACCCTAGCGCGCCCGCTCATTAGCTGGGAACCAAAAGACCGTGTGGATGTGGTCATCACCAATCCACCGTTTGGCGGCATGGAAGAAGACGGCATTGAAACCAACTTCCCTGCCACGTTTAGAACCCGTGAAACCGCCGATTTGTTTTTAGTGCTACTCATGCAACTACTTAAAACAGGTGGCCGTGCCGCACTGGTGTTGCCCGATGGCTTTTTGTTTGGCGAAGGCATTAAAACCCGCATCAAAGAAAAACTGCTGCAAGACTGTAACCTGCATACCATTGTGCGCCTGCCCAACAGCGTGTTTGCGCCTTACACTAGCATTAAAACCAACCTGCTGTTTTTTACCAAAGGCACGCCCACGCAACACATCTGGTTTTACGAGCAACCATTGCCCGCAGGCGTTAAAGCCTACAACAAAACCAAACCCATGAAGGTCGAAGAGTTTGAAACGCTCGCCAACTGGTGGGGCAGTGAGAGTGACGGCTTTAGCGCTAGGCAAGAAAACGAACAAGCTTGGAAAGTCAGCCTAGCCGACATTCAAGCCCGCAATTACAACCTCGATTGCAAAAATCCGCATGTGGGCGAGCAAATCACGCACGACCCTGAAGGGCTGATAGCGCAATACCACACCATGCAACAAGACATAGCAAGCTTACGCAACCAGCTTAAAAGCATCTTGGGCGAAGCCCTAGCCGCAAGTTCGCAAGGCAATTAAGCATGGTGACTATTGCAAACCTGCTCACCGAGCATATGGATATTTGGACAGCGGCGGAGTCCGAGAAAAAATCAGGACGTGGCAGAGCCAGTGGGAATGCTGGCAACGTGTATGGCGTAAAAAAACTGCGTGAGCTTATTTTAGAGTTGGCGGTGCGTGGCAAATTGGTGGCACAAGACCCGAATGATGAACCAGCGAGCGAACTGCTTAAACGCATCCAAGCTGAAAAAGCCAAACTGATAGCAGAAGGCAAACTCAAAAAAGAAAAACCACTTGCACCGATTGGTGAGGATGAAAAACCGTTTGAATTACCAAAGGGTTGGGAGTGGACAACATTATTAAATGCCGCACTAGTTAACCCTAGGAATATAGCGCCAGACGATATTGAGGCTTCTTTTGTACCGATGACCTTAATCGGATCAAGATTTAACGATAGTCATCAAGATGAGAAACGTCTTTGGAAAGATATTAAACAGGGTTTTACTCACTTTGCTGAGGGGGATGTAGGAGTTGCAAAAATAACACCTTGTTTTGAGAACAGTAAAGCATGCGTTTTTGAAAACATTAAAAATGGTGTAGGTGCCGGAACGACTGAATTACATATCGTTAGGCCATTAATGAATACCTTGAACCCTAGGTATGTATTGGCATATTTGAAGTCACCGAAATTTTTAGAGTTAGGTGAAGCTAAGATGACGGGTACGGCAGGTCAGAAACGATTACCTAAAGACTTTGTTGAATTAAACCCTTTCCCATTAGCACCACTTGCCGAACAACATCGCATCGTCGCCAAAGTCGATGAACTGATGGCGCTATGCGACCAGTTAGAGCAACAACACGGCAACGCACAAGAAGCGCATGAAACCTTGGTGAGCCAACTGCTCGGTACGCTCACCCAAAGCCAAAACGCCGCAGAATTTAACGCCAACTGGCAACGCATCTACGCGCATTTTGATGTGCTGTTTACCACCGAAACCAGCATAGACGCCCTCAAACAAACCCTGCTACAACTCGCCGTCATGGGCAAACTCACAAATCAAACTAATGCAGATTTATCTGAGGAATTAAATAATAAATTAATTAAAAACAGAAGCTTGATGAAATTAGGTAAAGGGGAACAGGCAAATCTAGACTTACCTATTAAAGACACAGAGTGTCCAATTGACTTTCCAAATAACTGGGTAAAAATTAGATTAGGTAAAATTGTTGAAATAGTAGGCGGTAGTCAACCACCAAAAACAGTTTTTATTGAAAGACCTCAGATAGGCTACACAAGATTAATACAAATTAGAGATTTTAAAAGCGATAGTTATCCAACTTACATACCAAGTAAGTACGCAAACAGAATGTTTGAGAAAGATGACATTATGATTGGCCGATATGGCCCACCAGTTTTTCAAATCCTTAGGGGCTTAAGCGGTACTTATAATGTTGCTTTGATGAAAGCTGATCCGATTAATGAAATTGTTTCAAAAGATTTTCTTTATTATTTATTGAGTGAGCCAAGAATACAAAATCTGGTTATAAAGGAATCGGAAAGAACAGCAGGTCAAACAGGAATTAGGAAAGATTTGCTATATATGTTTGTAGTTGGTTTGCCCCCAAAAGAGGAGCAACACCGCATCGTCGCCAAAGTAGATGCACTCATGGCACTATGCGACCAACTCAAAACCCGCATTCAACAAGCCAACCAGCAACAACAAGCCATTGCCGATGCTTTGGTGGCACAGGCGGTGGCTTAGATTGTGAGTTTAGTTAACCCTAAATATAAACAGCTGAAGCCAACATTAGATTATTTGTCTGATCCTGTTGTTTTGGCACAGGCATGGAAAAAAGCCACAGCTATATTTGCTCGCATAATGGGTACGCAGATACGCTAGCGCCCGATGCATCTACTTTTAACTTAGAAGAGAATATCCAGAATTGGTCATGACCTGCTCCCCGCTTGCCAAGCTGCTAGGCTGACGCCATTTTATGATCTGATTTCAACCAGTTTTTATAGCGGACTGTCGAAAAACTTTGCATTTAACATTGGCGGCGTGACGTTACCGCACAAAATCGGCAGCAAACAGATAGGTATTTTGGCAAAACAGTTAAATATTAAAGAAAAGTACACCTATAATATTTTTCTTGCGGTAGCAGAATCCGTTTTAAGTAACTTAGACGCAATATCTGAAGAAATGCATGCGATAAAATCACAAGGTACAGAAAAAACGCTTATAAAGCGCTTGCATCAGCATATCAAAAGCAACACTAAGTCCTTATTAAATCGTTACTCAGAAAATTGAGGATTCTCTATTAAGATTTGTAACGCACTGAACTGTAATATTTGATTGTTAAAAATATAAAGAGAACCTACATTTTTTGTAAGCGCTGATAAGTTCTCTAGACAATCAAGGTATTACTCATTGTTAAGACTACACAACAAATGCCCATTAGGGCTATTGTTGTGTTTAATCAGCGCGTTCTATAGTTGCCTCTAACTAAATTTCGCAGTCTGAAAAATTGTTAAGTTATGTAATTTCTTAAGCTGAAATAAGCGTCCAGATGCACATTTGGTATATATTGCGACAGCTTATTTAAGTGCCGATGATTAAAAAAGTCTATTTAATCATATAGATGACATTTTCAAGTTGTACCTTACACGTATTAAATTTCTATTCTGTGTATAGCACTAAATGATAATAAGCACAGTGAGTTGCTAGTCACTGTATTCAGTATTGTGGGGGAAAGATTTGCGGTATACGAACGCCTTGATCAGAATGACGTTGCTAGTGTTGATGCTAACGCTAGAGCAGACGGCAATCGCCGCGGAAACAGCTGCCACCGCATTGAGCCTAGGCGATCGCCGTCAAGTAGCGCTTCAAGAAGCGCGCGCAGGCAAATTTGAGATTGCTATCCCTGCATTCGTCGCCATGACGAAAGAAGCACCGAATGATATGGGCATACAAGCCGATTACATTGAGGTGCTCACTTGGGCCAAGAAAGATCAAGAAGCTCTAGCTCATGCTAGCAATTTAGATACAGCAAGCATGCCAAGCTACGGCTTAAGCGCTTTAGCAAAAGCAGCACGCAACACCAAGCAATATTCAACGTCCATAGACTATTACGCGCAGTTAATAGCACGCGAGCCTAATCAAGTCGATTATCAAGTAGGAAAAACGCTGGCACTCATTGATGCAGGGCGTTTTGACGAGGCAGAATCTTCTATCACCATATTGCGCCAGCAATATCCGAATTATGTTGAGGTTTATCGGGCACTAGCATATTTTGGTCAACAGACTAAACAACCCGTGCTTGAGGTGGATGCCAATACGCGCATATTAGCGTTAAACCCACAAGATGAGGCCGCGGCTACAGCCTTGATTAGATCTGCGCGAGAAGCTGGCGCGACCGCACAAGCGTTAGCCTTGGCCAAGCAATATCCAAATGCTGCGAACAATAATGAGATAGCAAAAATCCACAACGATAATGCAGCGCAATATATCGCTTGGGGTCGCTACCCAAGCAAGCTTCCAGCAGATAGATTTGCCGATACAGATCAAGCGCTAGCCAAATTAGATGAGGCTTGCCAGTGTGATTGGAACACGTTGGAGCTGAATACGTATTTGCAGAGAAATTTAGTGTTTGATCGTATGGTGGCATTACGTAATCGCTATCGTATGCAAGAAGTGATTACGCATTATCAACAGCTGCAACAAGCCAAAGTTGAGCTCCCAGCGTATGTGCTCAATGCTGTGGGCGATGCCTATTTGTATTTAAGAAAACCAGAGGAAGCGATTAAAGCGTATGACGCTTCGCTGCTGCTTGCACCTGACGTATTGGAAACCAAGTTTTCTAAATTCTATACTTTGGTAGAGTTAGAGCAGTTTGATGCCGCCACTACACTGATTGATGAGGTGTCGAACTCACTGACGGCCTACAGACAAAGACCGAATAACCGGGTGGTGCGCTCAGAGGACAATAAGTTAGAAGCCGATAGCAAAGCGTATTACTTACGTGCGTATGGCGATGATTTAGCTACTGCTGAACAGCGATTTCAAGCATTGAATGATGTGGGCCCAGCGAATAACGACGTGAGAATGGCGTTGGGTGAAATATGGCGTTGGCGCGGCTGGCCAAACCGCGCAGAACAACGCTTTATCGAGGTAACCCAGGATTACCCTGAGTTGTTATTACCCAAAGTGAATTTAGCCAACTCACGGCTTGATCTGCGCGATTGGCAATTGGCAGAAAGCGAAATTGAGCCACTGGTGGAGATGTACCCAGAGAATTCAGCGGTGCAATTATTGGACCGTCGTTGGATGCTACGCAATGAGCGTCAGCTAGTAGTAGATGGCATCGATAGCACCTATTCTGGTTCAGCATTTGGTAGCCGCTCACAAGCTGTAAATGCAGTATTGTATTCGCGCCCAATCAATTACAACTATCGTGCATTTGTAAGCACACGCTATGAGCATGCTACCTTTCCCGAAGGCACCGGCAATATTTTCTATCCCGGCATTGGTCTTGAATACACAGACCGAGACTGGCGCATCACAGGTCAAGTGAGCCAAGGCACAATTTCGAACATAGGCACCACCGCTGCGGTAACGGCAGATTATCGCTTAGATGATTATTGGCTGTTTGGCGGTGCGTTAGCGGTTAACGCTACACAAATGCCATTACGTGGATTAAACGCAGGCATCAGTGGTGACATGATGAATGCATATGCTGTACATCGCTGGAGCGATTTAGCGCGCGCATCCGTAAACGTTGGTTATATGGACATGAGTGATGGCAACCAACGCAAGATACTCAATTTAGCCACAGATCTGCGATTGATCACACGGCCCCACTACAAGCTCACCACGCATCTGCGTTTAGACGCCTCACAAAATACAGAACGAAATACGATTTATTATAATCCAGAGCGGGATCTAGAATCGTCGGTGATTCTTGACAACGAATGGTTGCTGTGGCGACGCTATGAACGTTCATTCGGTCATCGCTTACAAGTGGGCACGGGTCATTATTGGCAGAAAAATTTTGGGTCGGACACCACTTGGTTGGTGAGCTATGAGCAACAATTCCGATGGGATGATCGTTTTGAAATAGATTACGGTGTGACGCGTTTTCGTCATCCATTTGATGGTGTCAATGAATACATCACCCAATATTTTGCTAGGTTAAACCTACTGTTCTAACATGGTTAAATTAACTTTATCTCTTATAGTGTTGCTGCTGAATATCAGCGTGCTTTCTGTCACGGCTTGTGCGGCTGCACAAACCTTTGATGTGTTAAGTTACCACGATGTTAAAGACCAAGTAGATGGCGACTTGGACCAAGACACTACCACCTTGTCGACTAGAAATTTAGCGCGCCATTTTGCTTGGCTGCAGGCACATGGTTATCATCCGATTAGTATTGATGATTTGTTGAATGCAAAATCTGGTATTAAACCTTTACCGCACAAACCTGTATTGCTGACCTTTGATGATGGTTATGCAAGTTTCTACACCCGCGTTTATCCCTTGCTTAAGTTGTATCAATACCCTGCAGTGGCCGCTTTGGTTGGCAGTTGGCTGGAGGTAGCGCCCGATAAAACAGTGCAATATGGTGATGAATTGGTATCTAGAGCACATTTTTTAACAACCGCTCAAATAAAAGAGATGGCTGATTCTGGATTAGTGGAGTTTGCTTCTCATAGTTACGATTTGCATCACGGTATATTGGCCAACCCGCAAGGCAACATGATGGCCGCCGCCGTCACCATGCAGTATGACGCGACTAGCCAAGCCTACGAATCACCAGCGCAGTACCGTCTTCGCATTAAGCAAGACTTAATGAAAAACAACGCATTCATTCAGCGTATGACAGGAAAATTGCCACGCGTGATGGTGTGGCCCTATGGCGCACACAATAGCACTGCAAGAGCGGTTGCTGGTGAAGTTGGTATGCCAGTGACATTAAGTTTGGCGGAGAATGAGCTGCCCAATACGCAAAACTTAACGCAAATAGGGCGCTTTTTAATTGATGGAAACCCTACGGAAATACGTTTGGCAGAGCTAGACCGACGTGAACCTTTGCTAGATAGACAGCGCGTGATGCACATTGATTTAGACTATGTGTATGATGAAAGTGTAGAGCAAACCACTAGAAATTTAGATGCACTGTTAGATCGTGTGCAGTCATTAGCGCCTACCACGGTGTACTTACAAGCATTTTCAGATAGTAATGGCGATGGCGTAGCGGAAGCGGTTTATTTCCCTAATCGTCATGTGGAGATGCGCGCTGACTTGTTTAGCCGCGTGGCATGGCAGCTCATGACACGTACGAACGTAAAAGTTTATGCTTGGATGCCAGTACTCTCGTTTGAGTTAAAAGATAAACGCAAGCAAGCATCATTTCAAGTCACCTCTGCGCAACCAGAAGCAGACAAAGCTGCTTACAAGCGCTTAACGCCCTTTTCATCAGAAGCAAGACAGATCATCAAAGAGATTTATGTTGATTTAGGTGCCTATACCAAATTTTCTGGCATCTTATTTCACGATGATGCAGTGTTCTCCGAACATGAAGACGATAGCCAATTTGCACGCACGGCGTATCAACAGGAGTTCAAGCTGACGGGTGCTAGCATTACAGAGATACAACAAGACCCTGAACAAGCTGCCAAATTAGTAACACTTAAAAGCCAAAAGCTTATTCAATTTACCTTGGAATTAGCAGACGCGCTTAAACATTACCAACCTGAGTTAAAAACAGCACGTAACTTATATGCGCCCGTGATGCTCAATGCGGAAAGTGAGCGTTGGCTCAGTCAAAACTACCGTGACTTTATCGCCGCCTATGATTACACCGCAGTCATGGCAATGCCGTTGATGGAAAACGTGGCAGATTCTAAGGCTTGGCTAACCTCATTGGTTGCGCAAGCCAAGCAGACCCCACAAGGGTTGCAGAAAACCGTGTTTGAGCTACAAGCCGTGGATTGGAAATTAAAGCAACCCGTCCATTCAGACGTTATAAAACAACAGATGCAAATTCTCGAGCGTGCTGGTGCGCATCATTTTGGCTATTACCCAGATAACTTTTTGAATAATCAACCGGACATGGATGCTATTCGCCCGCATATTTCATCGCGAAGCTTTCCATATTTACCTTCAGGTAAATGAACATAGGCACGCTACTATGAAAGATGAAACTTAAATATGTGGTACAAAGATTTGCCTGAGTGGTTATTAGGGTTTGCCTTTTATTACCCACTGTTTATGTCTTATTTATGGATGGCAGGTGCGCTTTACTATTACTTTAGTCGAGAGCAGGGCGATGCTTTATATACATCGCCGCCAGCGTTGCCAGAATACCCGCATGTGAGTGTGTTGGTGCCTTGTTTTAATGAGGGACACAACGCTTATGAAACTATCGGTGCGTTGCTTAAACTGAATTATCCAAATTACGACATTATTGCTATCAATGACGGCAGCAGCGACAACACGGCCGCGATTATAGAAGACATTGCATCGCAACATCCCAATGTGAAAGCGGTACAACTGGCAAGCAACCAAGGCAAGGCGATGGCATTGACGGTAGGCGCCATGTTGTCGACCAGCGAGTATCTCGTGTGTATTGATGGCGATGCAGTACTTGATCCCAACTGCATTACCTGGATGATGCGGCATTTTGTCTCCAGCTCAAGAGTGGCTGCAGTGACCGGCAACCCGAGAATCCGCAACCGTTCCACCATGCTAGGCAAGTTACAAGTGGGCGAATTTTCTTCTGTGATTGGTCTGATTAAGCGTGCGCAACGCGTGTATGGCCGTGTATTCACGGTGTCAGGCGTGGTGGCTGCGTTTCGAAAATCTGCCTTACACAAGGTGGGTTATTGGAGCACCAATATGGTGACCGAAGATATCGACATCAGCTGGAAAATGCAGACCCATTATTATGATGTGCGCTACGAACCCAATGCCTTATGTTGGATACTGATGCCAGAAACACTTAAAGGTTTGTGGAAACAACGCTTGCGTTGGGCGCAGGGTGGTGCAGAAGTGTTGCTGAAATTCAGAGGCATTTTTACAGACATTAAAAAACGTCGCATGTGGCCAGTCTACACAGAGTTGGTGGTGAGCATCTTGTGGGCTTATGTCATGTGCGCCATCTTTTTGTTATGGGCGATTGGTAATTTTATCGACTTGCCGCCCTATCTATATATCAAAACCGTTATTCCGGAGTGGAACGGTGTGTTGCTTGCCATGACTTGCTTGTTACAGTTTGCATTGAGCTTGTTTATTGATAGCCGTTATGAAAAGAAAATCCGTCGTTACTATTACTGGATGATCTGGTACCCCATGCTGTTCTGGATGATTTCAGCAGCCACCAGTGTGGTTGGCTTACCAGCAGCATTATTGAAAGATCGCAACAAACGTGCCACTTGGACCAGCCCAGATCGTGGCATTCATCAAAATAGGACCATGCCATGAGTAGATCATTGATCATAGAGAACCCAGAACTACAATCAAATGCCCACCGATTTGGCTGGAGCTCAGTGACTTTTTTCTTCTGGATGCTTTATATCTATTTGTGGCTACCATTGATTACGCTGGTCGCTTGGTGGGTAGGAGCAAAGTTATTTCACATTCAAATTGTCGCGCTTCAAGGGTATGCAGGTGTGATAGATAAGCTAGGTTTGTATTCAGCGATTATTGTCATCATCAGTGCAATTTTGATTGGGTGGGCAAAAATCGAACGCTTTCGCTTTAAAGATGCGGTAAGACGTGTGGATAACACGACCGTACCGGTGGGCGATATTGCAGAACGGTTTAAATTGCAGGAGATAGATTTGACGCAGCTGAGAGGTAAGAAATCTGTCATCGTCCATTTTTCAGCCCGTGGTGAGTTGTCTAGCATTGCTGAAAATATGCGCAAGTGATTGGCGCTTAACCACTTCAATTAACCAAATATACACATTTGGCACTTAAAATATAGTAATTCACGCTATTGAGTCTTGGCATCTAGTAAGCTCAGCACTATATCAATTAGTTACTATAACCTCTGTATGACCCATCAAAACAACTTAGCTACAACCGATGAAAAACATGTTAAGCCTTGGTACTTGTATCTCATTGAATGCGAGGACGGGAGTATCTACACAGGTATTACTGTGGATGTTGCGGCACGGTATCAAGCACATGTAGCAGGCAAGGGTGCCAAATATACACGTTCACACCCGCCCAAACAGCTGCTCAAAGTCATTGCATACGCCAATCGTTCCGAGGCCTCCATTGCAGAATATGCAACCAAGCAACTTGAAGCAAATGAGAAGCGGAAATTAGCAAACAGTTAGCTTTAAAACTAATACATAATGTAAAAACAGTTGAAAAAGGAAGTTTCATGGCAAGCTATATCGAAGGCTCATTGTTAGATGACGAGACGATATTGCATCAAGGCAATATCAGTTTATGGTCTATGTTTCCATTGATTTTCTTTGGCGTCATTTTAGCGCCCGTTGTTATCGGCTTGGTGTTGCTGATTATCGCTTATATTCGATACAAAACTACCGAGCTAGCCGTTACCAATAAAAGAGTCGTTGTAAAAACCGGCTTAATCAGCAGAAGAGTGATTGAAATCAATATTGCTAAAGTTGAATCAATTGAAGTACAGCAAAGCGTACTGGGTAGAGTATTTAATTATGGCTCGCTGAGCATTGCAGGCACGGGCTTTAATCAAGCACCCATTCCAAATATTTCAGATCCGTTGGGGTTTAGAAAAGCGCTCACACAAGCGCAGGCGAAATAATATTGGCCATCCAATGGCTGTTGTTCAATAAAGTTTGCAGATTCAACGTCTCATTCATCAATCGTGGTGGAATAACCACAGTCATGTCAGTCATATATCACAGGCAACCAAATTTGCACTTGGCGTGTCCTATGTGTAACCCCACTATAGTAATATGAATGAATTATTCATGTGGTCATCATTAGCATCTGCTATCAAGTTTAAACCATGCATTCAAATTTCAGTCAGCATTTAATGGTTCGCCAGCACGTAGTTAACATTTTCTCTCTTTTGTTGTTGAGCGGATTGCTATTGAGTGGGTGCCAAACCATCCCCGACACCCAAACAATCATTGAAGATGCTGAGCCGCACACACAAGACTTGGAAATCAAAGGCATTAATAAGAATTTCTCATCTGCAGGTGTCGATAAAGCCATCAACCGGTTGGCCGATAGTGATGAAGATGCCGCTTTGCTTGAGAAACAGCTAAAAATTACGCAAGGTATATCTAATCAACCTTTGATTGCGGGCAATGATACAGAATTGCTGTTTGATGGAGAACATACTTTCAAAGCCATTTTTGAAGCGGCCAATTCAGCAAAATCACATATCAATTTAGAGTATTTTATTTTTGAAAATATAGAGTACGAAAATGAAACACTAGAACAATTGCTCATCAAAAAGCGTAATGAGGGTGTAAGAGTCAACGTGATATACGACGCGTTTGGTAGCTTAAACATCAGCAGAACATTTTTAGATAATTTAAAAAATGCTGGGGTAAAGCTTACTGAGTATAGCTCGATAGACCTAGAAAACATCCATGATGTGAATCACCGTGATCACAGGAAAATGCTGATTGTGGACGGTAAAGTGGCGATTGTGGGTGGAGTGAATTTAAGTAGTACTTACCAAAGTAAATCCTTATTTGGTTCTTCTGGTGCAAGTAAACAACCCAAGAATGCACAAGAGGCTTATTGGCGCGATACTGATTTGCAGATCAAAGGGCCGGCAGTGGCTGCGCTACAAACGCTATTTTTAGAACATTGGGACACCAATCAAGTCATTGATCAGCAAGATTTTTTTCCGAAGCAAGAAAAAATGGGCAATGAATTTATCCATGTAATTGGTAGCTCACCTAAAGATGACAAGCACTATTTTTATGCCACGTTGGTAGCAGCGATTGACAACGCAGCCAAAAAAATCGTTATGAATTCAGCTTATTTTGTTCCGACAAAAGATCAAAAGAAATCGCTGATTGAAGCCTCTAAGAGGGGTGCAAAAGTTGAGTTAATTCTACCTGGGCTTTCAGATTCAACCGTTTCTATTTATGTACAGCGCTCTCATTATGAAGATATGTTAAAAAGCGGGATTGATATTTATGAAATGAATGCCGAGGTGTTGCACGCAAAAACGATTTCAGTGGATGGTGTTTGGTCTGTGGTGGGAAGTTCTAACTTTGATTACCGCAGCGCCACATTGAATGAAGAAGTAGATGTTGTGGTACTGGGTAAAAAAACGGCGAATCAATTAGACGCAAAATTTGCGAAAGACATAGAAAAAGCCAAAAAAATTCAATTGCAAGAATGGAAGAAAAGGCCATTTCTAGAAAAAGTGAAAGAACGGTTTTCTAGGATAATCGAAAAATTATTGTAACGCTCAGCAACTACAGGCATTAAAACCTGAATACAAAAAATCAGCGCGCCCCAAAAAAATCAACGCGATTTAGGCACAACAGTGTTGTTGCACATAACCGCGCTGTTATATGAAGTGATAATTTACTAATGACTAAATGTTGTTAATCAGTTTTGTCTTCAATTTTGTCGCCCATCTCTTCAACAGTGTCACCTGCGTTGTCAGTTGCATCTTCAACTTTGTCGCCCATTTCTTCAACGGCATTGTCGATATTTTCACCAGCAGTTTCAGCAGGGCCTTTTTCTTGACAGGCAGTTAAGCCAATAAAAGTGGCCATCAGTAATGTTGTGAGTGCTAATTTATCTAATTTCATTTCTTTCTCCCGTATTAAAAAATCAAAGTGCATGACATACAAAGTGGCTTACATCAATAAAGCTTCAAGCATAAGTTGTATGCAAATCAAGGTTCACTTTCCGCTAAGAAGCTTTAATCCAATCAGCTAGTTCATCCGCATGTTCTTCCTCTTGCGCAAGGATGTGCTCTAGCATACGCTTAGTCGTTGGGTCGTCATCGCCTATATGTCGTATTAAGGCACGATATGCATCAATTGCAATTCTCTCCGCAACTAAGTTTTCTTTAATCATCTCATCCAAATCCAAACATGCTGCGTAATCCGCATGACTGCGTTTGGTCAGTGTATCTGGCGAGAAGTCAGGTTCACCGCCAAGTTGCACAATACGTTCAGCAATTAAGTCAGCATGCGCTAATTCTTCTTGTGCATGAATATTAAATTCATTGGCAATGGATTGGGCATGGATACCAGAAGCTGTGAAATAGTGGCGCTTGTAACGCAATACACACACTAGCTCAGTGGCCAAAGAATGATTTAGCAGCGCAATAATTTCATCTACGTCGCCTCTGTATGATGCCGTTTGTGCGCCTTCCTCTACGTGCTTGCGTGCATTGGCACGTATGGACTGGATATCTAGTGAAAAGGGTGTTACTTGTAGACTCTGATTTTTTTGCATTGAATGAACACTTTCTTGAATAGTTAAAAGAAGAATGCGGATGGTTTAGTTCATAAAGAAGTAAATCAACACCAACACAATGCCAGGTACGCCTAAAAGCCATGCAATTAAATATTTACCCATGATTGAATCCTCCAAAATATATTTGAATATAAATAAAACATGGTGCCAGTGTAGAGATTAAGGCTGAGGAGTTTTATAGGTGAAAGCGGTAACTTGCCGTAAGAAATGGCCTACAACTTAAAATGGGTATGCTGTTGTACAGTGCTTTGTAACAAGCCAGTCAGACAAGGTTGGTATACAGAAGAGTGGGGTAGTGCTAGCTGGATACGCTAAGATTGAAGGGTGAGTACGTCGAAAGTATGTTCAGGCAGTGGCTTGCTAAAAAAGAAACCTTGGACCTCGTCACAACCCACCGATTTTAAAAAGTCATATTGAAATTGTGTTTCAACACCTTCTGCCACAACACATAGCCCCAAACTTTGCCCCAAGAAAATAATGGCTTTTAAAATCGCCATATTGGCATTGTCTTGCTCAAGTGCATTGATAAAACCACGGTCAATTTTAAGTTGATCGATCGGGAAATCCTTTAAATATGAAAAGCTTGAATAGCCTGTACCAAAATCATCTAGCGATAATTTCACACCAATTTGTTTTAGCTGTTGCAAGGTTTCAATAAACTTGGGTGTGTCCTCAATCATGATATTTTCAGTGATTTCTAGCTCAAGTGAGGAGGGCGTTAATCCAGTCTCTTTCAGCACTTGCTGCACAATTTCTACAAAGTTGGGTTGGCGGAATTGCTTGGGCGATACATTCACCGCAATGGGTAAATGGGTACCCGTCTTGTCATGTATTTGCTTGGCTTTTCGGCAAGCCGTTTCTAATACCCATTGACCAATTTTGACGATAAGACCAGTTTCTTCAGCGATTTGAATAAAGGTGAGCGGCTGAATGAGTACTTCACCCTCTGGTTGCCACCGTATCAATGCCTCGGCACCAGATATTTGCCCAGTGGTGAGATTATATTTAGGTTGGTAATGCAAAAGAAACTCATCACGTTCAATCGCGCGCCGTAATTTGTATTCCAAATTAAAGCGGTCAGTCAAAATATCATTGAGCTCGGGCGTAAAAAACTGAAAATTATTTCTACCTGCATGCTTGGCTTTAAACATGGCCGAATCAGCATTTTTGAGCAATGTGTCTGGGTCATCGCCGTCATTAGGGTACACGCTTATGCCCATGCTACACGTGACGCTGAAATTAAAATTATTAATTGTCAGCGGTTTAGATAAATTGTGAAGCAAACGGCTCAGGCTGAGTTCAATATCATCTTTGCTGTGTACATTGGGAATCAAAATCACAAATTCATCGCCGCCCAATCGCACTACGGTATCTATCTCGCGCACATTGCTAGAAATCAGTTGAGACACCGCAACCAATAACTGATCGCCAACCGAATGTCCCATGCTGTCATTGATGATTTTGAATTGATCCAAATCGACAAAAACGACAGCCAACATGGATTGATAGCGGTGTGCAAAATTGATCGATTGTTGCAGGCGGTCATTCAGAATGTAGCGATTCGGCAGACCTGTTAAATGGTCATGTGTGGCCTGATATTCAATTTCCACCGCATGGTTTTTTAATTCGGTAATGTCCTCAACCGTGCCTTCATAATAAATGGGCTGGTTATCCTTGTCATAAACCAAGCGTGCATTCTCAGAAATCCAAATGATGGATTTATCTTTGCGGTAGATTTGCGATTGAAAGTTTTGCACTTTGCCTTTGGTCGCAATTTCATTCACAAACTCTTCACGTCGCGTTGGTAACACATACAGTTGATGTTGAATATTATTCAGTGCATGAATCAACTCTTCGCTGGACGCATACCCGTAAATCCCCGCAAGCGCAGGATTGGCCACTAAGTATTGGCCATCTAAGGTGCTTTGAAAAATACCCTCAATCGCATTTTCAAAAATAGAGCGGTAGCGCGCTTCGGCTTTTTTTAGCGAATCCTCTACGTTTTTCCGGTCGGATATGTCTTGAATATAGCCTTCTAATGCTTGTACTTGTCCAAACTCATCAAATATTGGATAGCCACGTTCGCTTACCCAAATTGTATGGCCCTTAGCATGCTGAAGCGGATACTCAATTTCAAACCAGGAGTTATGAGCTACTGCCTTGGCAATTTCATCCCGCACGTAGGCGCGATACTCCTCCACAATCACCTGTTGAAAAGAAATGGTTTGATTATTGATGAGATGTTCAGGGCTATAACCAGTCAGCCCAATACAGCCGTTGCTCACATACAGCATGGTCCAATATTCATCGTAAATATTGCAATAGACCATGCCTTTAAGGTTATCAATAACCTTATTGAGCATGAGCTGACGGTCGTGAACAAACGCCACGTCAGTCTGTGATGAGATAGCTTTCAGGTTAAAAATAGGAAGACCTTTAAATAATACTGTGGTAACTAACTGCCGAGCAATGCATGTTGACTAAGCATTATTTGTGCCAGCAGGCTATAAAAAGTTTAATTCGTGCGTAGTGGCTGAATGCAAGCCTATCTCAAGGCAGAGCGTCAGATTTAATCATAAAAAAGCTAAGAGCATTCGTGGTGCAAAGGCTAGGAAAAGCGCACCAAAATTAATCAATTTACTTAGAATATCCTTGTAAGCACATGATATTAAATCAATTTTGTTGCAGGGTATGTTGGTAAATAATGGATGGTAAAACAGAGGTTACTAGCACTCACCAAGACCACATGGATCTTGGTGAATATGAGGGGTTAGCGTTGAGCACTGATACTGTTGTATGAGGTCATCAGGTTGCGATAGTCTGGAATGTGGTTGGCACATAGTGCTGCCAAGCCTTCTATGTCGTTGCGCCAATCGCGGTGTAATTCACAAGCCATGCCAAACCAAGTCATCATTTGCGCGCCAGCCGCTGACATCCGATCCCATGCTGCATCACGCGTCATTTCGTTAAAGGTGCCTGAAGCATCAGCTACTACAAACACTTCAAAGCCTTCTTCAATTGCAGATAACGCAGGGAATGCAACACACACCTCCGTGACCACACCAGCAATAATCAGCTGTTTTTTGCCAGTGGCTTTAATGGCTTTTACAAAGTCTTCATTGTCCCAAGCGTTAATTTGGCCTGGTCGCGCAATATAAGGCGCATCTGGAAACAAGGCTTTTAACTCTGGCATGAGCGGGCCATTGGGGCCAGTTTCAAAGCTGGTGGTGAGTATGGTCGGCAGTTTGAAAAATTTAGCAGCATCGGCCAGTGCCAGTACATTATTTTTCATACGGTCTGGGTCCACATCACGCACCAAGGACAATAGGCCAGCTTGGTGATCTACCAGTAATACCACTGCATTATCGCGATCTAAACGTACGTAAGGTTTGCTCATTTTATTCTCCTCAAGGGTTCCATTTATCAAAGGTTAAGGTTATGCCACTGCTGTTACAAAACGGCCATGGTTATAGTCATCCACCGCTTGGTCAATTTCTTCCCAAGTGTTCATGACAAATGGGCCATGACCCACCACTGGTTCGTTCAGCGGTGCCCCGTTTAGCAACAGCAACACTGTGTCTTGCTGTGCTTCCAACACTAACTCAGTACCTGCACGTTGCATCACGGCCAGTTCAGATGGGCGAATAGTATGCACATCACCAGTTCTCACTGCACCATGCAGTACAAAGATGGTAGTGGTATGTCCATCCGGTAGATTGAATGTGGTGGTGCTACCCGCATTCAGCCTTACATCCCACACGTTCATCGGGCTAAAGGTCTTGGCTGGGCCATGTTGCCCCGCATATTCCCCTGCAATCACCCGCACTTTGCCAGCATCATCCGCCAGTGGGATCTCTGGAATTTGCGCACTGGTAATACCCTGATACCCAGGCGCTGCCATTTTGTCTTTGGCTGGCAGGTTTACCCATAGCTGTATCATTTCAAAAGGGCCGCCAGTCTTAGCATAGTCATCACCATGGTATTCCTCATGAATAATGCCAGCGCCTGCTGTCATCCATTGCACATCACCTTTTCCAATCGTACCGCCAGCGTTGGTGGAATCATGGTGTGACACCTGACCATCGTACACAATGGTGACTGTTTCAAAGCCACGGTGAGGGTGTTTGCCAACACCACGGCGTTGTTCTGTGGGCTCAAAATTGGCTGGGCCAGCGTAATCCATCAGCAGAAAAGGTGACATTTCTTCTGCAATGTCTCTGTAAGAAAAAATGCTCTGCACAGGAAAGCCATCGCCCACCCAGTGGTTGCCATTGCTGCGTTTGATAAAAGCTAGTTTTTTCATGATGCGCTCCTTGTCTTGGTATTACGTTTTAATGTTTTGTTCTGATGGTTCTCACTATAGACACATGACAAATGTTGCACTAGATGGTTAAATGGTAAATTACTTTTCATTTAAATGAACAATCTCAGGTTTAACCAATATGGATTTCAACGAAACGGCAGTGTTTGTCAAAGTGGTACAAGTGGGTAGTTTTAGTGCGGCCGCCAAACAACTAGGCGTGCCAACTTCCACTGTCAGTACACGTGTGGCTAGGTTAGAAAAACGCTTGGGTGTAACGCTATTACAACGCACTACCAGAAAGCTACACCTGACAGAAGCCGGTAGCGTGTACTACCAACATGCGGCGCAAGGCCTTGGGTATTTGTTAGAGGCTGAGGCCGCACTCGATGCAGCACGCCACCAGCCACAAGGTCGGCTCAAAGTCACCGCGCCGGCAGATTTAGGTGATAGCTTGCTGGCAGGTTTAATCGCGCGCACACAACAATTGTATCCTGCAGTGATGTTTGAATTACTATTGACTGAACGCTATGTGGATTTAGTGGCAGAAGGCGTGGATGTAGCGATTCGTACTGGCGAGTTGCGAGATTCCAGTTTGGTCGCAAAGTCACTAGGTAGTATCCGCTGGGCGCTGTTTGCCAGCAAAGACTATTTGGCTAAATCAGCACCATTAGCAACACCACAAGATTTACATGCGCACCATTGTTTGCAATTTACCCCCATCGGCCGTGATGCATGGCATTTAAACAATGGCGGTAATAGCATCACCATTCCATTGCAAGCCACTACTATGGCAAACAGCATAGGCGTGGTCAAAGCCATGGCAGAGAACGGGCAAGGCGTTGCCATGCTCCCTGCCTTTATTTGCAAACAAGGCTTGCTCAGTGGCAACCTAAAACGTGTATTGCCCAATTGGGTGGGCAGTGAAGACCAAGTGCATTTGGTGTACCCACAACAGCGGTTTATGTCCCCCAAGTTGCGCGCATTTTTAGACCTAGCAATGCAAGAACTCAAACCACAATTTATAGATTAGTTAGTTTGCAGATACACATTGTGGGTAGATGATTGGGATGACAGCGTTTGATTAGCGGTTGTCATTGCAGTAGCCAACTACTATAGTGGCACTAATATTTGATGGACGAATACATATGACAAACGCTATTTCTTCACCAGTGACCACATTGTTAGACCAGCAAGGGATTACTTATGATGTGATTGAAATCCCACTAACTGAAGATAAAAAACCAATCAGAAACCTTGAAGAATTACTGACAAAGCGTGGCCTAGATCCGCAATCCGTGGTGAGAAGCGTACTGTTTAAAACGGCCTCAGATAAGTTTGTGCTTTTGGCGGTTGCAGGTGGCGGCCGTGCCGATTGGGCAGTACTACGCCAACATTTGAATGAGCGTAAATGCCGCATGGCCGAATTTGACGAAGTGGCAGAAGTGAGTGGATATGTAGTAGGGGCAGTGCCACCCATTGCGTTACCAAAAGACATTCAAGTGTTGGTCGATACCAGTGTAAACAACTATGAAACTGTCGTGATTGGCAGTGGCGTGTTGGGGTTTGCGTTATCGTTAAAAGGCGTGGATTTGTTAAAGCTACTGGCTGGTGCGGATCAAGGCGTGTTTACGGGATAACGCTAATCATCAGCGGTGATTTTGGCGAGAGCCAAAATGATCCGCAGGACGACATTTTTAGGCTTTTCATTATTAAGATGCAACGTTGCATCACTCGCGCTTAAAAATTCACTTCTTGCTGAACAATATAGTATGTAAGAAATATCTTTGATCATGGATTCAGTTGCCTTAATGTAGTGAGGCACAATTCTTGGTTTATCTACAGCAATTGGAAGTACAACTAGGCAATCGGTGGGAGTTAGGGGCATAAAAACATATTGCCTGTCTTGGTAGTTACCAAATAAGTTACAAACATCAGGCAGCAAAAAATCTGGAGTTGCGGAGCGAACAACGACCCAGCGACTAAAAAGAATTGGTCTCGCCAACTTGTCATAAAATTCATTTTGCTCGTATAGGGTTTCATAAACCTGCTGCATATACATACTATCTTTAGCTTTGTCTTCACCAACTTCATTAGCAACCAGTGCGGTCATTGGCTTCGCCAGAGATTCCATGAAATGAGGGTTTCGTATTCGTTGGATTACAATAAACCCAATTAGGGCCTCACGTTGAGGGGGATTTAGCGGCTCGACATTTAGTATCATTACGATAGGATTAGCCGCGTCTCCTTCTAGTAGACTAAAGTAAGCCTCTAGACGATCCGAATAAAGATTGTTCCTGAATCCCCAACTCCCAAGAGGGGTTCGGATTTTTTGCTTTAATCCATCTTTAGTCTTAATGCCTCTATAAATAAATTGTCCTTCAGACCAATATTTTTTTATATACGATTTTGGAATGAAATGATTTTCTATGACTTTTTGTAGAATAATTTTCGAGTTTTTTCTTCCTTCTTTATCTTTCTTAAGTGCTGCTTCTGTTTTTGGCTTCCATCGTTCCTTATATTTTTTTATCCAAATATGCTCAGCAAAAATTTTTGCTGTTGTAGATATTTTATTTCTACCTGCCTTACTAAAACATTGCTCCCGCTCTGTTGTAGGATTAATTTCTGAAATAAATCGGCCATCCATTCTGTTTGAAACAACCTTTTCGGCAATAAAGTGGATTAGCTTTGCTAACTCAAGAGCCATTTCTTCACGAAGATTTATATGTAAATCACCTATATGAGGTTTTGAATATTCAAGCATTTCCTTAAGAATCGCGTCTAGTACCTCTTCCCAGATAAGTGAGATGTCCATAGCAAGCTGTAACTCTGCTGTGGGATCAATTTTCTGTATCTGAGAAAGGATCATTCAAAGAGTATTACGAAAAGTGGACATCAAAACACCACTAATAATTTAGTGGGACAGGTGGATGAAAATTTTAAAGGCATATAAATCACAGTTTAATCATTGAGTTAGTTAAAATAAAATATCAAAATTATTGATAATGGCAAAATGAAACAACCAACTAAACCAACTAAACCAACTAAACCAACTTATTCAAATCAATCGATCAAAATATATTACGACCACATTAACAGTCTAGACTATGCAATCCAATCCATATGAAGAGGGTAGAGTTACCCAACTTAAATGAGATCCTAATTTAAAACGTTGTTAAAAAAATTCTTTTCAAATAGAATGAATTTTTGGCGAAAATACCAAACTAAACAAAGCAGTAGTCTTTATTAGGTTAACTAGCGTAAACACAATACCCAAGTAATGAAACAAAAACTCAATTTAGTGTCGATACAATTAAGGCTGTTGATGGTAACGGTCTTGTTTGTGATGGCTGGTATTTCGCTAGCATCACAATATAGTGATACTTCGTTAGTTGCTGACGACACCGCGCAAGTGCGTGTGGTTGAAATGCAAGAAGCGAATGGTGGTTCTGAGCCGCCATTAGACAATCAAACCGTTACAAAGGTATTTGTTTTAGGTCTTCTGCTGGCGTTTGCAAGTGCTTATGTCTTTAAGTATGTGCAACCAGAAAATGTAGTATCCAATCGTCGTTTTTTACATCTAGTTCGTTCTCGTTCTCCCCCCAAGCTTTAGTCTTTAACAGATAGTTGTGCTGACAGTTGCTCAATAACGTTTGAGTGAACCTGTTAGGCAATATCGCATACGCTCATTATTTGGCATATCAATATGCCATTTGTTGCAAGCAGACGGTGATTCAATTTAATCACTCTATGTGTAGTTGCGATAAGTGTGCGCTATCAGACTACCCCTGTTCAAAGACTTAATTCAAATCAAGCACCCTGCTTAATCACGCTTTTGTATGTGCTGTGACCAATTCAAGATTAAGTATCTTGAACTGCCTTTAGCCAAGCAACAGAAATGTATGAGCAAAACAGCGGTGTTGCCTTGCCTTTTTAAATTTGAAAATGAAGCGAATATGACGAATAAATTATTAGTAACTGTAAGCCTTGTGCTGCTGACTTTGGCTGGGTGCCACCAAGCAGAAGCGCCAGAGGAAGCAAAGCTCACCTTGGCTGTGACTCAGCCATTACGGAAAGATACCAACATTGTGAAAGTATATGTGAGTCAGATTCACGCTTATCGGCACATAGAACTTAGAGCATTAGAGCGTGGCTATCTGCAAGATATATTTGTGGATGAAGGGCAAATGGTGAACAAAGGGCAGCGTATGTTCAAAATCATGCCGAACCTTTATCAGGTGGATCTGCAAAAGTCTAAGGCAGAAGCCGAGATGGTGCGGATTGAATATCAAAACACCAAGGCGCTGGCTGATAAAAGTATCGTATCCCCTAACGAGCTTGCATTGGCCAAAGCACGATTAGACAAAGCAGAGGCCGAAGTAAAATTAGCGCAAACGCACTTAAATTTTACTGATATCAATGCCCCTTTTAGTGGAGTGATGGACCACTTTAATGTACGGAATGGCAGCTTGGTAGCTGAGGGTGACTTACTCACTACATTGTCTGACATTAGCAAAATGTGGGTGTATTTCAACGTGCCTGAATCAGAGTATTTGGACTATAAGGCCAATAAAACAAGCGAGAATCCCGTTAAAGTCAAACTGAAATTAGCCAATGATCAAGTGTTTAACCAAGAGGGTGTGATTGAAACAATCGAGGCGGATTTTGATAATACAACCGGCAACATCGAATTTAGAGCGGTGTTTCCTAATCCAGACCAAATCCTTCGGCACGGGCAAACGGGCAATGTGTTGATTGATATTCCTTATAAAAATGCTCTGCTCATTCCACAAAATGCGACTTTTGAAATCCTTGATAAAACCTATGTGTATGTGGTGAATAAAGACAACAAATTAGAGCAAAGGCTGATTACTGTAGCGGCAGAGTTACCGCATGTATTTGTGGTGAAAAATGGTTTGAGTGTGAACGACAAGATTCTGCTGGAAGGCTTGCGCAAAGTACACAGCGGTCAAACCATTGTAGCCAGTTTTAAGTCACCTCAGCAGGTGCTTTCACAATTAGAACTTCACGCAGAATAGTGAAAGAAGAGACCCGCTATGTTTAATATTTTTATCAAAAGACCAGTGATGGCCATTGTGCTGTCGCTCATTATTGTGTTCTTAGGGTTTTTATCCATTCGGACATTGCCCACTTCTCAATTCCCCGATATTGCGCCACCACGCGTGATTGTATCGTTGGCTTACCCAGGCGCTAGTGCCGATGTATTGGTGCAATCCTCACTGATTACGATTGAGCGCGCCATTAATGGGGTGCCAGGCATGAAGTACATCGTGTCTGATGCAACCAGTGCGGGCGAAGCCACCATTCAGGTGATTTTTGCCTTAGGCACCGACCCCAACCAAGCCATGATTAACGTGAAAACACGCTTAGACCAAGTGATGAGCCGGCTACCAGAGTTGGTGCAATTAGAAGGCGTGGTGGTGGAGCGCGTACAGCCCAGCATGCTGATGTACATCAACTTATTCAGCAAAGATAAACACGCTGATGAGAAGTTTTTATTTAACTACGCTAACGTCAATGTGATCCCCGAAATTCAACGTGTGAACGGTATTGCCAGTGCCAAGATTTTAGGCAGCCGCCAATACGCCATGCGCATTTGGCTCAACCCAGACAGAATGCGCGCTTACAAAGTCTCGATAGACGAAGTGATGAAAGCGATTGGTGAGCAAAGCATTATTGGTCGCCCTGGTCGTTTAGGGCAGAGCTCAGGCATTGCGGCGCAATCTAAAGAGTATGTGCTGGTGTATCAAGGCCGATATAACAAGCCTGAGCAATACGGGGACATCATTATCCGTGCGAATTCTGACGGCGAAATGCTCAAACTGAAAGACTTAGCAAAGGTTGAACTGGGTAGTGAGTTCTTTGATATTTATTCCAATAAAGACGGCTATCCGTCCTCCGCCATTATCCTCAAGCAAAACTACGGCAGTAACGCGAGTGAAGTGATTGACCAAGTGAAAGAGAAAATGGAAGAGCTAAAAGGCTCGTTCCCTGTTGGCATGGAGTACGAGATTGATTACGACGTGTCTAAATTCCTAGATGCCTCCATAGATAAGGTGCTGCACACCCTAGTAGAAGCGTTTATTTTGGTGGCGTTGGTGGTGTTTATCTTTTTGGGTGATTGGCGCTCTACCTTAATCCCCATTTTGGCGGTGCCAGTGTCACTGATAGGTACCTTCTTTTGTATGCAGATGTTTGGCATCACCATCAATCTCATCACGCTGTTTGCGTTAGTGTTGGCGATTGGCATTGTGGTGGATAACGCGATTGTGGTGGTAGAAGCGGTGCACGCCAAGATGGAGGAAGATGCGCACCTTACACCCTATAAAGCCACGCAATTGGTATTGGGAGAAATTGGCGGTGCCATTGTCGCCATTACATTGGTGATGACGGCCGTGTTTGTGCCCGTTGCCTTTATGACAGGGCCAGTCGGCGTGTTCTATCGCCAATTCTCAATCACCATGGCAGCGTCCATTGTGATTTCGGGTGTTGTCGCGTTATCGCTCACGCCAGTGTTGTGCGCCATGTTGCTTAAAAACAATCATGGGCAAGTTAAACGAACCACTCCAATTAGCTTTTTTATTGATATGTTTAATCGCTGGTTTGAACGATTGACAGGCCGCTACACTAATCTACTGCGTAAAATTGTGACTTTCCGAATTGTGACGATAGTGGTGTTAGGCGCATTTGTGTTTGGCACTTTTTTCATCAATAAAACTTTACCTGCAGGCTTTATTCCGGGTGAAGACCAAGGCCAGATTTACGCCATTATTCAGACCCCGCCTGGTAGCACGCTAGAGGCCACCAATAAGGTGGCACGAGCACTGCAGCAAGCAGCCGAGAAAATCGATGGCATTGCATCTGTGTCGTCCCTCGCTGGTTATGAGATTTTAACTGAAGGTCGCGGCTCCAACGCAGGTACCTGTTTGATTAACCTGAAGGACTGGTCAAAACGCGATAAATCGGTACAGCAAATCATTGAAGAGTTGGAAGAAACCACCAAAAATTTTGGTGCGATTGTTGAGTTCTTTGAGCCACCAGCCGTACCAGGTTATGGTGCTGCATCTGGTTTGGCGTTGCGATTGTTAGATAAAACCGATAACACCGATTATCACGCCTTTGACAAAATCAATCAGGAGTTTATGGCGGCATTGGGCAAGCGTAAAGAGCTCACGGGTTTGTTTACGTTTTATGCAGCCAATTACCCGCAATATGAGTTAGAAATTGACAATCAAGCCGCCATGCAAAAAGGCGTATCGATTGGCAAAGCCATGGAAAACCTGAACATTTTGATTGGTAGTACATATGAGCAGGGTTTTATTCGCTTCAATAACTTCTTTAAAGTCTACACGCAGGCCAGTCCAGAATTTCGCAGATATCCAAGTGACGTGCTGAACTACTATGTGAAAAACGAAGAAGGCGAAATGGTGCCGTACTCGTCTTTTATGAAAATGAAGAAGAAACAAGGCCCTAACGAGATCACACGTTACAACCTCTACAACTCAGCCACCATTCGCGCTACGCCTGCCAAAGGTTACACCACGGATGATGCGATTAAAGCGGTGCAGGAAGTGGCAAAAGCAACATTGCCACATGGTTACGATATCGGCTGGGAAGGCTTGTCTTTCGACGAGGCTAAACGTGGCAATGAGGCCGTGGTGATTTTTGCGGTAGTGCTAGTGTTTGTGTACATGGTATTGGCCGCACAGTATGAGAGCTTCCTATTGCCGTTGGCAGTAATTCTGTCTTTGCCAGCGGGTATATTTGGTACTTTTCTGTTGTTGAAAATGCTAGGGCTTGCTAACGATATTTATGCCCAGTTGGGGCTAGTCATGCTGGTGGGATTGCTCAGCAAAAACGCGGTGTTGATTGTGGAGTTTGCGGTGCAAAAACATGAGCAGGGGATGACGATTGCAGAAGCTGCCATTGAAGGCGCTAAAGCACGTTTCCGCCCTATCTTAATGACCTCATTTGCCTTTATTGCCGGGCTCATTCCTTTAGTAGTGGCGACAGGTGCAGGTGCTGTTGGTAATCGCACCATTGGTACCTCGGCCTTAGGTGGCATGCTCTTCGGTACGGTGTTTGGGGTGATATTAATCCCGGGCTTGTACTACATCTTTGCAAAAATGGAAGAAGGTAAATCGTTGATTAAAAACGAAGAATTTAAACCTTTGACTGAGTTATATCACTACAACAGAAATGATAATCAAGATGACTAAACATACTTTTATACGCATGATGGTAATCGGCGCGCTAGCAGTCATGACGCAAGCATGTGCTATTCCTGTATTAACGACCAAAAAGGCAGATCCGCAATTACCCGCGCATTTTAATCAAAGCGCTCAAGAAGCCGAAAATATAGCCAATGTAGACTGGAAGACCTTTTTTGAGGACCACTATTTGTCGGGGTTAATCGATACCGCTGTCGTCAACAATAAGGAGGTCAATATTTTGATGCAGCGTATCAGTATTGCCTCTAATGAGATTCAAGCTCGCAAAGGAGAGTACCTGCCTTTTGTGAGTTTTGGCGCTGGTATAGACGCTGAGAAGGTAGGGCGTTATACGCGAAATGGCGCAGTGGAAGAAAGCTTAGAGATTAAAGAGGGGAAAGCTTTCCCTGACCCCTTGGGCAATTATCAGTTTGGTTTACGCGCCTCGTGGGAATTAGACGTGTGGAAGAAGCTTAGAAATGCCACCAAAGTCGCCACCATGGAATACATGGCCTCTATCGAAGGCAAAAATTTCTTAGTGACTAATTTAGTCGCAGAAGTTGCCAATGCGTATTACGAGTTGGTGGCCTTGGATAACCAGCTAGAGAACTTGGAACAGAACATTACAATCCAACAAAACGCGCTTGAAGTGACCAGAGAGCTGCAGAAATATGCCAGAGCAACGTCATTAGCGGTCAAGCGTTTTGAGGCGGAGGTGAAAAAAAACCAGAGCAGGCAATATGTGATTAAGCAGCAGCAAGTGGAGCTGGAGAATCGCATTAACTTTTTGCTGGGGCGAACACCACAGCCTATCCAAAGAGCTTCGGCTGGATTTATGGAAACGAAGCCTAAGTTGATTCAAACGGGTTTACCGGCCGAGCTATTAGCACATCGGCCCGACATTAGAAAAGCGGAACTAGAACTTGCGGCAGCGGATTTGAATATTCAAGTGGCCAAGGCTAACTTTTATCCTTCGTTTGCAATCCGCGCTGGTGTTGGCTTTCAAGCGTTTAATCCCAAGTATCTGCTTAACACGCCAGCGTCACTTGCATACTCACTGGCTGGTGATGTGATGGCACCCTTGATCAACCGCAACGCGATTGAGGCTGTGTATAAAAACGCCAATGCCACACAAATCCAAGCGGCTTTTGATTACGAGCAAACCATTATCAATGCCTATGGTGAAGTGTCTAACCAGCTTTCTAATATTGATAATCTAGAGCACAACTATCAACTAAAAACCTCACAGGTGGATGCACTCACACAGTCGGTGGATGTGGCGAATCAGCTGTTTAAGTCTGCTAGAGCAGAATACTTAGAAATACTGCTCACCCAGCGTGAAACACTTGAAGCCAAGGGCGAGCTGATTGAGACTAAACAGAAGCAAATGAGCGCGATGGTGAATTTGTATCGAGCGCTAGGCGGTGGATGGAAGTAGTCTGATCCATCTGTGACTAAGGCTTATGCGTCTGAGATAAGCACAATGATTGAAACCCATTGTGCTTATTATCGCTACGCCTCGGAGGGCAGGAATGGGGTATGTTTAGCGCGCTAATCTTTCATTTGAAACCGAGTTGTGTGATTTAGCATATGTTAAATCACACATATATTTGACTTAAAAAGCGGCTAATCACGCTTGTTAAGTTAAACCAACACACATGTTTAATTTGAATGACAAGTTTAATAAACTTAACCTTTACTACCGCATAGCCATCGCTTTGTGCTTGTTTGCGTTCGCCTTATTTTGCCGTTTCACGTTAATGCCGCAATCAGCAGGTGGGCCGTATGTAACATTCTACCCAGCCATTATCATCAGCTTCTATTTTTGTGGTGCATTATCAGGCACGCTAGTGGCAGTGCTATCTTGCTTGGCAGGTATTTATTATTTTGTCCCGCCGTATCATCAGTTTTATTTCGATATAAAACTCGTGCCTTCTGTGGTGTTTTTTACGATTACCTCAGCCCTCATCGGCGTGTTCACGAGCTTGTTACTCAGGCATATAGAAGAGCTAAAAATTGTCTTAGACAATGAGTTGATCGGCAGCATGATGCTGAAAAACCGCAAAATAATTTGGTGTAACCGTGGTATGAGTAAAATCTTGGGTTATACACAGGCAGAGCTGGTGGGTGCTTCTACCAAAATGTTATATGCAAATGCTTCCAAGTATGATGAGATTGGCCAAGACGCCTATCCGGTGCAGCATGGCAAGCCTTACCGTACGCAATTTGAGATGAGAAAGAGTAACAGCCAGAAAGTGTGGGTGGATATTAGCGGCGCTGCGATTGCTTACGATCCTACGCTCACGTTATGGCTGGTGAGTGATATTTCCAAACTGAAAAGCTTGGAAGAAGAATTGAGTCATCAAGTGAATCATGATTTCCTGACGGGCCTCAGTAGCAGAAGCTGGTTTATGCGACAGGCAGAAATTGAATTACACCGTGCGCTTCGTTACAACAATCCGCTCTCTATCATCATGATGGACATTGATTTTTTTAAGCGCATCAATGATACACATGGTCACCAAGCTGGCGATATGGTGTTAAAAAATGTGGCTGAGTTGTGCAGGCATATGCTGCGTGATTCTGATGTATGCGGTCGACTTGGTGGTGAGGAATTTGCGTTATTACTGCCAGAAACCGACAAACATCAAGTGCTAGAAGTGTCTGAGCGCTTAAGAGTAGGCATAGAGAAAGCTAAGATTACGCTACCGATGGATGAAATCACATTGCAAATTACGGTATCGCTTGGGGTATCTTCTATCACGAATGGGGCGGACACAGTAGATGCCATGATTGCGCGTGCCGACAAAGCGCTATATGACGCCAAAAACGCTGGCCGCAACCGCGTGTATTCTGCTTGAAGGTTTGCATTATGCGTACATTAAAAAAGGCGCATATAGCGCCTTTTTACTTTGCTTGAACGATAGTCGTTAATCAACAAATTTAGCTGCCACGACCAGCAAAACGCCAATGACAGCGCACACTAACAGCAAAGTCCAAACACCGCCTGCTCCTAAAAAATCCATATTAACCCTCCTAAACACGTTTTTGTGACAAGTGAGTAATTGCTTTTAACGCAAGTTAAGCATAGCACTAAGTGCTTGTTGTGCAAACCATTTATTGCCTTTTATGATATCCATAAATTAACCCAGTTTTATCCTTCTAATTCAGCAATGCTTTGCCCTCAAGTTTTCTGATAATGCTATAAAGCGCGGAATAGCCTGCGCCCAAGCAAAACAAATAGCAAAACAAAAGATTAACTAAAATCTAGGGCAAAGATGATTACTACACAAGCACATACTAGGCATCAAACGGAGAATCAGCCAATGGCTAATTCAAGTAAGCCCAAAGGTGTGCCTAGCAATACTGTGTTGAATCAGCTCATTCAGTATTTTAATCAAGGCATGCAGGCAGAGGCGCTATCCCTAGCGCTCACGTTGACACAAGATTACCCAAAGCATGGTATTGCGTGGAAAGTGCTCGGTGTGTTGTATCAGCAAAGCATGCAATTAGAGACCGCCGAGCAAGCGTTAAAAAACGCAGCGGAATTACTGCCTAAAGATCCAGAAGCCCAATATAACTATGCCAATTGCCTGTATGACGCCGGCAAACTGCAAGCTGCACAAGTCTGTTACCAAAAAGCCGTGAAACTCGCCCCGCAGTTTGTACAAGCGTTGTTTAACTTGGCCGATGTGCAAAAAGAGCTTAAGCAATGGGCGTTAGCAGAGGCCAATTATCGCAAAGCATTTAAGTTAGCCCCGCAGCATGTGCACATGCATTTTAATTTTGGTGTGGTGTTGCAAGAGCAAGGCAAGCACAAAGAAGCAGTCAAGCACTATGAAAAAGCCTTGAGTGCAGATGCAGAGAATGCATCGATTCATTTGAATTTAGGCGCGGCGTATAAAGCGTTGGATGAGTTGAGTTTGGCAGAACAACACTACCATACTGCCATACGTTGCAATCCATCGCACGCAGGTGCGCACAACAATTTAGGCATTGTGTTAAAAGCGTTACAACGCGATGACGAGGCGGAACAAGCGTATTTGCAAGCAATTGCTATCGATGACAATTTCTTGCCCGCCTATAAAAATTTAGGCTTGCTGTATAAAGAAACAGGCCAAGTACAAGCCGCAGAAAATTGCTACATCAAAGCGCTTAGCTTAGAGCCGCCGACTGCCGAAACGCTCAACAATATGGCCGTAGTGATGATGAACCAAGGCCGTTATGTGGAAGCAGAGACGCTGGTCCGCCAAGCGTTGGCATTGGCACCAAAGTTGGGTGATGCATGGAATAACCTAGGCCTGATTTTACAAGCCAAAATGGTTAACATTGAAGCTGAACAAGCGTTTGAACAAGCCCTGAAATTTCAACCGAATGATGCCAGAACACTGAGCAACTATAGTGTGACACTCAAGCTATTAGGCAAGTTATCGCAAGCAGAAGCCTGCTTAAAGAAAGCGATTAGCAAAGCGCCTGATTACGCTGATGCTTATTTGAATCTGGGGAATGTATATCTCGACCAAGGCATGATTGCGCAAGCAATCGCTAGCTTACAGCGTGTATTGCAGATTGCACCACAGCATGTGGGTGCACATGACAACTTGTTATTTGCCATGACCTATAGTGATGACTTTACGCCTGAAGCGCGTATAGACGTTGCGCATCAATATGGTCAATTAACCAAATCTCTAGCGCACACACCTTACGTGCAATGGCAAGTGGCTGCGCCAGACCAGCGTTTGCGTGTGGGTTTGGTGTCGGGAGATTTGCGCCAACACCCTGTCGCTTATTTTTTAAAAGCATGGTTAGCGCATGTAGACCCTACCCAAATTGAGTTGTTCGCCTATTCCACCGATGGTCGCGAAGACGCGACCACCGCCACACTCAAACCGTATTTTACCCATTGGCAATCGCTAGCGGGACACAATGACCAAGCCGCCGCGGCCATGATACATGCCGATCAATTACATGTATTACTCGATTTATCTGGCCATACCGGTGGGAATAAATTGCCGCTATTTGCATGGCAACCTGCGCCTGTACAAGCCAGCTGGTTAGGTTATTGGGCCACCACTGGTGTGGAAGCCATGGATTATGTATTGGTAGACCCGATGGGTGTACCCACCGAACATCAAGCACAATTTACAGAAACCATTGCTTATTTGCCTGATACGCGCATGTGCTTTACTGCACCAGAGCAGGCGATAGAGGTTGCGCCATTGCCAGCATTACGCAACGGATATATCACTTTTGGTTGTTTTCAAAACATGACCAAAGTGAGCGATGCCGTATTGAAAGTGTGGGCAGAAATCATGCAAGCACTGCCAGATGCCAAACTACGTTGGCAATCTAAATCGTTTGCGGATGCGCAAATTGTCCAAGCTGTGCAAATACGCTTGCAGCAATGTGGTATTGCACCAGCACGGGTAACTTTGTTAGGTAAAGTTACACGCGAGGCATATTTAGCAGGCTATGCAGAAGTAGACATGGTGCTGGATAGTTTTCCTTTCACTGGTGGTACCACTACCTGTGAAGCCTTATGGATGGGCGTGCCCACGCTGACGTTGGCTGGCGATACATTGATTGCCCGACAAGGCGCCAGCATGATGAATGCGGCAGGTTTGCTGGATTGGGTAGTGCATACGCCAGCACAATATGTGCAGCAGGCATTGCATTTTGCCAAAGATACCAGCCAATTGGCGACACTACGAGCAGGATTAAGAGCACAGGTGCAAAGCGCACCGCTGATGGATGGTCAACGCTTTGCCAGCCAGATGGAAACTGTTTTACGTAGCCTGTGGGATGCTAAAGCCCCCGCATTGGCAAAAGCAGGAAAAATTCAACATAGCGTTGCCAATGCTATTCAAGAAAATAAGCAAGTGCTCACTTCAAATGAAAATATGACAGTTGAGGTGATTAGCGCAACACGTATGACAGAACAAGCATTTTGGCAAGATTCAGCGCTGGGACAATCACTCAAAGGGCACATGGCGAAAGATAGCCGTATTGCGGTGCGGGTGGCGTATGAAAATAGTCGCGGTTTACCTGAGGTGTTTAATGCGTGCATTGCCCAGGCGGAAGACGATGCTGTTTTAGTATTTGTGCATGATGATGTCTGGTTAGACCAGCCCGATTTTGTGGCAGCGGTACTCGCTGGCCTCAATCAGTTTGATGTGGTTGGTGTGGCAGGAAATCGCCGCCGTTTGCCTAAACAGCCAGCATGGCCATTTATCAATACCCAGTTTGTGTGGGATGACAAACAATATTTAAGCGGCAAAGTAGGGCATGGACAGCACGCCAATGGTGAAGTCTCGGATTACGGCGTGGTGCCTGCCGCCTGTGAATTGATGGACGGCGTATTTTTTGCGACCAAAAAATCGACGCTCACGCAGCATCAAGTCGCATTTGATACACGGTTTGACTTCCATTTTTATGATTTAGATTTTTGCAGAACAGCACGCAATGCTGGCATGCGCTTAGGCACTTGGCCAATTCAGCTCACACATCAAAGTGGTGGCGCATTTGGTAGTGCATCTTGGCAACGGCATTACCAACAATACTTACAAAAATGGCAGGAGCAAGATCTGCCAGAGACTGATGTGGCAGAAGCGTTGAATGTGCATACCTTTGAATTGACTACGGTTGAGGCAACCGTTCAAGCATTCAATGCCACGCAGTTATATCCAGCGGCGGAATACACGACGCAAGCGATCCCCATTTTTGGGCAACCTAGCCCAAACCCATTGGTGCAATCTGCCCATGTGTTGCAGCATCCGCCAGTATATATGGCAGAAGTGTCCGACTTTAAAGTGATAGGCAGCGGCGCGTTCCCCATCGTGCAAGATAAATGCATACAGCCGCAGTACTTTAACCCAGAGACATGGGAAACCGCAGAGCAAGGCTTGGGTTATTGCAGAGTGCGCACGGATATGAATTTGGCGGGCTACGCAAATCTTGGTGCGCGTACGGATCACGATTGCAAAGTGATTAGCTTGATTGGCAATGGCGCCATCAATTACGCGCATTGGCTGACCGAATTTTTGCCACAAATGGTGGTGTTACAGCAGGCTGGTGTGGACATCTCCCAATATCATATTTTGGTGGATGCGCAGTCGTATCCCAGTCAATTAGAGTCTTTAACCCTACTGGGCGTAAAGCCAGAGCAGCTGATTAAGATAGAGCCGTTTTCATTGCACCACTTTCCACAGGCTATGTGGTTAAGCCCATTGGCCAATGTGGTGTTTCAGCGCCCCAAAGCCCTTGATGGCGTGGGTAAAGATATTACCTCTGCCCCTGATCGTGCTATTTATCATCCACAAGCGTTGTTGGCATTACGCAATGCCATGTTAGATAAAGTGCCTGTAGAAACGCGCGCTGCACAGCCAAATAAAATATTCATCAAGCGCAAACGTGGCAATACTATTAACGCCCGCATGCTGGTGAATGAAGATGCCATTGAAACCTTGTTAGTTGCGAATGGTTTTGTAGGGGTTGATCCAAGCGATTTGAGCTTTATCGAGCAAGTCACCGTGTTTAGCAATGCCCAATATATTGTGGCGGCTTCTGGCGCAGCCATTTTGAACATGTTGTGGGCGCCAGCAGACGCGCATGTGTTGGTGATGATGAACGACACCCGCTACGCCAACTATTGGTATTTTGGCAATGTGGCTTCATCCATTGGGCAAACGCTCACCTATATTTTAGGTGAAACGCTTGAGGCGCAATTGGGCGGCGATATTGTTCACTCTAATTTTAGAATAGACCCGCAAGCTGTGTTGGATGCGTTGGCGTTTAGAGGCCTCACCAATCTTATTCAGCCAGCACAGTCATTAAATGATGCACTGCAAGAAGTGTTGGATTTAGCCCAAGAACAACAAAACGCGGGTGATGTGGTCATGGCGGAGCAGCTCTATCAAGAAGTGTTAAACGTGCAACCGAATCATGGTGAAGCCAATCACCAATTGGCAATCATCGAGACCCATACCGAGCGCCTAGTAGACGCCATTCCACGATTTGAATTAGCCATTGCCGCCAACCCTGCATATGAACAATATTGGGTCAGCTATGTGGATGCGCTGATGTTGGCTGGCAATGTGGATAAAGCGGTGAAGACCTTAGAAATTGGTCAGCAATTTGGCTTAAGCGCAGACACAGCACAGCAACTGGCCGCAGAGTTTGTCGCACAATTAGAAGCACTACCACCGCAAAATGGCACGGATGGCGGACAAGCTAAACCAGTATTAGCGACGTTGGTACCTGCCTATAAACATGCATTTATTCCGCAATTGCTGGTGAGTTTAGCTACACAAAGTTACCCCACCGGCCAAATCATTATTTCAGATGACAGCCCCAATGGCGAAGTGAGCCAAGTGATTGCCGACCCCGCATTGGCGCATATTGTTGAAAAACTAGATATCACCATAATTGCTGGGCCCAAACAAGGCACCATGTCTAATGTGGTGCATTTACTTGAGTATTGGCAACAATCCAGCCAATTGGTCCATATTTTGTTTGATGACGACATTTTGTACCCCACGTTCTATGCGCAGCATGTACAAGCACATACACAGGAGGCCATTGGTGCCTCTGTCAGCTACCGCTGGTTTACCAATGAGTTAGGCCAACCGTTCGCCGCTAGCGCAGTGCCTGCATTTGTGCAACAAAGTGCCAATCAAATTGATTATATCGGTGCTGATCAATTGTTCACCTCAGTCGTGCCCACATGCGATAACTGGTTAGGCGAGTTTTCGAATACGGTATTTAGTGCTGATGCAGTGCAGCTCTACAAACGTTCCCGCATGGAAGACATTGCCTATTATGGTTTGGGCGATGTCGGGCTGTTATTAGAAATTTCTCTGTATGCCAAAGTCGCTGTAATCAAAAATCATCTGGGTGGTTTTAGGCAAAACGCGCAACAAAACACCGTCAATTATGATTCGCCAGTGTTTAAGTGTGGCACCGTGGCATGGGTGGCGCTCGCGTTGGCGGCTTACAAACTAGGCAAAATCAATACGCAACAATTACAACACACAGTGCAAATGATCCAAGGCGCCGTGCATGCACGCTTCCAACAATCAGCAGACATGCAAGGCTTTATCCAATTATTCAATACGCATGCTGCCGATAGCGCGGCATTTGAACAAGCTTTCTTACCCTTATGGGAGCAATTATTGGCCTGCAAAGATTGGTTGCATGCACAAACCATAGGGCAACTGGTATGAGTTTTACATTGATACCCTATCAGCCAGCGCATGCAGAAACTTGGAATCGTTTTAATCAAGCCAGCCGTAATGGCACGTTTTTGTTTGATCGTGGCTATATGGATTACCACGCAGACCGCTTTACCGATGCTTCTTTACTCATTGAAAAAGAAGGGCAGTTGGTGGCATTGCTGCCAGCCAGCCGTGATGGCGCAACCGTGGTATCGCACGGTGGGTTGACGTTTGGCGGTATGGTGTTAGCCGATAAAACTGGCGCAGCCGATGTGAAAATCATCTTTGAACAGCTGAAAGATTGGTTGATTGCAGCGGGCGCTAACAAGTTGATTTATAAACCGGTACCGCATATTTACCATCGTGTACCGAGTGAAGAAGACTTATATGCATTGCATCGCTTAGGTGCTAAACCCACCCGTGTCGATGTGTCGACCACCATTCAACAATCTTCTCGCTTGCCACTCGCCAAAGGCAGAAAACACGCCATTGGCAAAGCCAAAAAAGCCGGCATTACCGTGCAAAAAAGTGAAGATTACGCGAGCTTTTGGCAGATGTTGACGCAAAATCTAGCAGACCGGCATGCAGTTAAGCCTACGCATAGTGTAGAAGAAATGCAGTTGTTGGCTTCCCGCTTTCCGCAAATTCAGTTGTATCTGGCTTACCTTGCAGAGCAACCAGTAGCAGGGGTGGTGGTGTATGACTACGCCCAAGTGACGCATACCCAATATATTGGACTCACCGATGCAGCGCGTGACACTGGCGCCTTAGATGCTTTACTTGAGCATTTAATCTCAGACGCCTTTGTACACAAACCCTATTTTAATTTTGGCATTTCCACTTGCAATCGTGGCTTATCTTTTAATGAAGGTTTGGCAGCACAAAAAGAAATGTTTGGTGGCAGAACCACGATTCTGCAATGGTTGGAACTGGAGTTGGCATGAGTTTGACAAGCAAACAGCAAGCGATTGAAGCGTATCAAAGCGCGTATTCCGCCAGTAATTTTGAGGTGATACAAGCGCAGTATCGCAAGCGTTTATTATTGGAACTGCTAGAAAAGCATCAGCCCAAACGCATGTTAGAAGTGGGTTGCGGCTGGGACACCATTGCCAATAGTTGGCAAGGGTTTGAGCATTTATGCATTGTAGAACCGGGTAGCGAATTTGCCGAAAAAGCCAGACAAGACATGGCAAACAACAGCAAGGTCACAGTAGTACAGCACTTTTTAGAAGATGCTACCGAGCAGTTGCAAGGTGATTACGATTTGATTTTACTCAGTAGTTTATTGCACGAAGTGCCCGATGTTGAGGCGTTGATGCTTAGTGCAAAAGCACTGTGTGCCAAACATACGCTGGTGCATGTCAATGTTCCCAACGCAAAATCCATGCATCGTTTACTAGCGCTGGAAATGGGCTTAATCGGGACGTTATACGCACCCTCTGATTTGCAGAAAACCTTTAAACAACCGCGTATTTTTGATTTGCAAAGCCTGAGAGCGCTTGCCCAGTTAGCAGGGTTTGACGTGGTATCTGAAGGCTCATTTTTTATGAAGCCGTTCACCCACGCCCAAATGCATTCACTGGCACAAAGCGGTTTTGCCAACCAAGCCATGCTGGATGGCTTATGGGCGCTTACCAAGCACTTTCCAGACAATGGCTCCGAAATTTATATGAATCTTCAACGTAAGGAATCGACATCATGAACAACCACACAGTTGTTGTAGGCAACGCACTAGCAGGCATGGTCGCAGCGCTAGAATTAGCAGAGCAGGGCAAACAAGTCACCTTGGTGAACCCAGGTGGCCCTTTGGGTGGTTATTTTGCTGGCTTGCAGATTGATGGCGTGATGTTTGATGCTGGTTTGGTGAAATTTGAGTTGGACGGCTATTTGAATCAGGCCAAGTGGTCTGAACTGGCCAGTTATGACCCGACTTTGCGCAACGATGTCGGCCGTTTTTTAAATATTGTGCATGAATGGGCGTTGAAATACAGCCCATTGCATCAGTTTGATATGCCCAAAATGATGGTGCATGGTGCTGTGTATGACGACGTGATTTTGAGTAACGCTTATCATAGTTTCAGTCAGCTACCGTTTGCGCAAAATTGCATTGCTGAGCTGCAACAATCCCAACCAGAACCGTCTATCCATGCGCGTCAAAAAGTGAACGGTGCTGCTTACGATACGTTAGATTACGCGACTGCTTCCATTGCCAATCATGGTAAAACCATGCACGAAAACATCATTGCACCTTACTTGCTGAAAGCACAGGGCGTGACTGCGGATCGTATGTTAGCGCGTTATCATCGTGTGGCTTGGCTACCATTGTTTTATCCAGAAACCTTATTAGAAAGCTATCAAGGCAAGCCAGTGAGCTTAGCGCCAACCAAATTCCATTATCCAAAATTAAGTAGCGTGGGGGCCATTGTCAGCCAAGTCAAAGCAGAATTGCTGTCACACAAAAACATTCATTATGTGACGCAAGCGGTGCAGCAGGTGACCAAAACTGAAGAAGGTTGGCAAGTGCGCTGTGCAGAGACGGTGCTCGATGCGACCGATTTGGTATGGACCTATCAACCATCACAATTGCTCAAATGCTTAGGTTTGCAACCTACGGCCGTGCAGGAAACCAAATCTGCGATTGCAGTGTCTTTCTTCCGCATTAAAAAAGCCGATATACGCAATGTGTACACGCTGTTGAATGTGGTGGATTTAAATTGCAGCTTATACCGCATTACCAACCAAACCGCGTGTGCAGAAGACCATGGCGACTTTATGAATATCGCTGCTGAATTCAATACCGACTATTTCCGCAAGCTGTATGGGGATGCCACCGATGATGCATTCATCATTGAAAAGCTATTGGCAGAATTGGCGCAGATGCAATTGATAGCAGAAGATATCGAGCCAGTGATTGCTGCCATCAAACGTATTCCCGGCGGCTTTTTGGTGCCAGATGCAGCGGCGCGTGATGCGTGGGAGCAAGATCAGCGCACCATTACTCAACACTACCCAGAGATTGCACTGCTGGCGATGTCGAGTGGTTTCTTTGCGACTTCGCTCAACGATCAAGTGGTGCAAGGCTTACATTATGCGGCAACAAAAGCGCACATATTGCCGGTTGATTTTGCAGAAAAATCTTTTACAGTGAATGCCTGAAAGAAGCACGAATAAGTTGGCGAACAAGATAAAGCGCAAGGCGCACGGAACGCAATGACCGAGATAGTATGCGGCATACAGCGAGGTCATTAGTACCGCGTAACGATGCGATTTGCTTGTGTAGGCACTTAGCGCGTGTTTCTTGAATGCAAAAGCAAAATCTAGCGGCAAAAACCAGCTCTCTTTACCCAAAAGTTTGCGTAAGGCCTATGGCATCATAAACATGACCCAAAGCCTATCACTCAGGCTGATACGTAAAACGATAGAAGAAGAGATGGAGTACCTATGCCACTAGAAGATTGCAGAATGATTGAGTTGCCTAAAATCCATGATCCACATGGCAACTTGACCTTTGTCGAGAACAGTTCGCAAATTCCGTTTGAAATGCAGCGTGTCTATTACGTGTACGATGTGCCAGGTGGCGCAGAACGTGGCGGACATGCGCACAAAGGCTTACATCAGTTTATCGTGGCCATGTCCGGTAGTTTTGACATTACCTTGGATGACGGCAAAAACAAACGCAAGTTTCACTTAGCGCGCTCTTACTACGGCTTGTATGTATGCCCCATGATTTGGCGCGAAATCGATAATTTCTCTTCAGGCTCTGTGCTCATGTGCTTGGCCTCCAACAAATATTCTGAGGACGACTACTATCGCAAGTACGATGATTTTATGCGTGCGCGTTGGGCTGCTGCTTAACAGTCGTATTTGTTAGAAACTGAACTGTTGTGATTCCATTTTTAGATTTAAAAGCCGCTTATCAAGCGCTAGCCAAAGAGCTGGACGAGGCGGTATTGCGCGCCAGTCGTTCTGGTTGGTATATTGGCGGGCCAGAAGTTGAAGCATTTGAAACTGCATTTGCACAATACACACATGCGCAACATTGCGTGGGCGTGGGTACTGGATTAGACGCATTGATATTGGCTTTACGCGCCTTAGATATTGGTGCTGGCGATGAAGTGATTGTACCTTCGCACACCTTTATCGCCACTTGGTTGGCGGTAAGCGCGGTAGGTGCAACCCCAATCCCGGTCGAGCCTAAGCTGGGTAGTTATCTCATTACCGCGCAAGATATTGCACCACATATTTCACCTCGCACCAAAGCCATCATGCCCGTGCATTTGTATGGCTTGCCGGCAGATATGCCTGCTATTTGCGCCTTAGCCAAACAGCATGGACTATATGTTGTAGAAGACGCGGCACAAGCGCATGGGGCAACCTTTGATGGGCAACGCATTGGTAGTCACGGCGATGTGGTGGCTTGGAGTTTTTACCCAGGTAAAAATTTGGGTGCATTGGGCGATGGTGGTGCAGTCACAACACAAAATCCAACATTGGCTAAACGCATCCGTCAATTGGGTAACTATGGTTCTGCAATCAAGTATTACAACGAGGAGCTTGGCGTGAATAGTCGCCTTGATCCGATTCAAGCAGCAGTATTGGCTGTTAAGCTGAAATACCTGGATGCTTGGAATGCGAGAAGACAAGCGATTGCAGCGCGCTATCAATCTGCCTTTGCTGATTTGCCAATTGTGTTACCAAGCACGCTAAAAGGTGCAAACCCAGTGTGGCATCTATATGTCATCACCACACCCCAACGCGAGGCATTACAGCAACACCTCACGCAATCAGGTGTACAAACCTTGATTCATTACCCAGTACCACCGCATTTGCAACAAGCGTATCAATCACTTGGGATGACAAATGGGCAATATCCTGTGGCCGAACAGTACGCACAACAAGTGTTAAGTTTGCCGATTGGGCCGCAAATGTCAGATGAAGAAGTCGCACATACCATAGAGGCAGTCAAAAACTTTTATTAGCGCTTTCTCTTTTTAAGATAAGTTTGCTTAATCATCACGCCACATGTGTGACTAAGCACACCGCTACTAGAACTCAACTAGACTTAGTATGTCCTAACACCCATTCAATCCATGGATGATGGTGTATCAATGAAACAATTTTTTGTCATGTTGCTCTTAAGTGTCTGCTCACAGTTATCTATCGCCGCTTGTTTAAGTCCTACGCAATTAACCACGCTCGCACAAAACGAGCAGGCCTATTTGCTTAACCGCATTCCACCTGCATTTGCGCACGCGGTGCAAGATCAGCAAGTAGTGCTGAATGTGACGGAAGTCAACACAGACACATGTTCTGCGATGTTGGCAGTGAGTGTGCCTTCCGACCATCTTGAAGAGGCAAAAGCGGTACTAGATGCCGACCCAGCGAAAAAAATCATGTTATCGGCGCAAGGTTACGCCATACCCAGTGTCACCAATTTACAAGCGGTATTTAAAGTAGCGCCTGACACATTGGCGATTCCATCCTCTGAAATATTGCAAACAGCAGAATTAGGGCAATTACGTGCGAGCGTAGAAATGATGTATTCACTGATGACACAATCACGTGCAAATAAAATTGAAACCACGCCAAACGCAACCCCTTGGAGTGCTGCTTATCAGCAAGCAAGTGCCAAACAGTGTGCTGAGAAATGGGTGGCGCAATCGGGCAAGGACATGACGGAGGCTTGTGCTTGCCGCATCACACAATTGTCCTCACAAGTGAGCGAACGACAAATGGCCTATATTGATTATGTGCGTTCAAACCCTTATGCAATGGCCACTGGCAGCAGTCAAGATTTTGCTAATTTAGAAAAGCAAGCGCATTTGGCTTGTGGTTTAACGGCGAAACGATAGCAAACTTAATAGCTGATTTGACCAGACAAATACCAGGCTGTTTGATTGGTTTTGTCGGCAACATCGCCTAAATCCACTGCCGCAGCGGTAATAGAAAACCGCTTGTGTGGAAACCAAGTCACAAATACATCTTTGGCATCGTTCTCGTTAAACGAGGATAAATTGTCTGGTTTGTAGCGGTACTCCATGCCCACCAGCAAGTTGTCTGTGAGCATAATGGCTGCGGAGTAGGATGGCTTTAATTGATAATCATTGTTCAAATCACCACCAAATCCTAATAAGCCAAATTGATTCGCTTTGGTGGCAATTAAAGTAGCACCTAGCAACAAGTTTCTACCAAATACTGCATCTAAATAGAGTTTAGATGCAGCCAAATAATAATCGACACCGGTGCTATCTTTTGCACCCAAGAGTGTGGGCACTACATCAAAGTCTTCATTGTGCTTTACCATTGCGCCAACGGATACTTGCGGCACCCAGCTATCTTGGTCATAAATGGCGTCACCAAACACACGTAACTTAATGCCAAGGGTGTTCAATCGTATGGATTCTTTAGGTACTGTGCTGCCCAATTCAAACTTGGTTTGGCTAAGGCTGAGTTCTAGACGGTTGTAAAATCCCACAGCAATACCACCAGTATTCAGTTCAAAATCATCGCCCGTTTTTGCACGGGTAAAAAAGGCCGCACCACCAAGTTGCGCATCTGTACCATAGCCCGCAATCAATGCCCATGGCGTCAAACCACCGCCGCCTGCACCTTCAATTTGTGATACGCCACCAGTGCCTAATAGGCGATCACCTGCCTGTGCAGTCAATACACTCAAGCTAAGCAAGTAACTTATAAATAACGCAATATGTTTAAGGTAATAAAAAATTCTCATGACAAATGTCCTACAGCGATGTTATGTTGCAATGGTAATGATTAATGCACAAATTATTTGCGTAAGATAAGCAATATATAGGCCTCATATCGCGCGATTGAAAAAGTAACCTTAAGCATAAGATGGCAGTATTAGAAATTGTTGGGTGTATCAAATGAAAAAATGGGTGTTATGGGTTGGTTTGTTACTTACTGTCACAGCATGTCAAACAATGAGCAAAACTGAACCTAGTTTGTATAGCCGTATCGGTGGTAAAGAAATGCTATACACCATCTCTTCACAAACTTTAGATAAAGTGGCTGCAGATCCAGCAACCAAGCGCTCTTTCGAAGGCGTTAAGATGGCCACTCTGAAGCAGTCCTTAGCAGATTATCTATGTGTAGAAACTGGCGGGGATTGTGTATACGAAGGGGAAACCATGAAAAATTCGCATGCGGAATCCAATATCACGACCGCAGAATTTGAGCTTATGGTGCAAGCACTGCGGGATACGCTAGACGCAAACAATATTGGCACGCGTGAAAAAAATGAATTACTTAAAATATTAGCGCCGACAAAGCGCGATGTGGTGACCAAATGATAGCGAAACTGATCAAATTTACAACACTGCAATCGCTGGGTTTAGTCGCACTGACACTGTCTCAATTGAGCTTAGCTGCCGATGTTACTGTGGAGGTACGCGATAGCAAAGGTAAGCTACTCAGTGATGCTGTGGTGTATGTCGAAGGCAGCAAAACAGCTAATCCAGCAACGAATAAAGCATTTGAAATTGAACAAAAAGGCCGGCAATTCAACCCCCAAGTGTCTGTTGTGCAGGCAGGTACCCAGATTACCTTCCCCAATAAAGACAAAGTAAGACACCATGTGTACTCATTTTCACCAGCCAAAAAGTTTGAATTAAAGCTGTATTCAGGTGTGCCAGCAAATCCTGTTTTATTTGATAAGGCTGGTACGGTCGTGTTGGGCTGCAATATTCACGACACCATGCTGGCCTATATCCATATTGTAGACACGCCATATTTTGCTAAAACAAGCGCCTCTGGTGTCGCAGCCATCACTGATTTGCCAGAAGGTAGCTACGAACTAAAAGTATGGCATTACGCATTACAAACAGACAACAAACCTGCACAGCAAGCAATCACGATTAAATCCACCAACCAGCCTGTGGCGATTCAGCTGGATATTAACGACATGAAACTGATGTAGGGCTATTCGCGCAATGAAATTTAAGAGCCTCAAGCAACAAATCATCGTCATCTTTCTGACGCTGGTGTTGGGCATTCAGTTGGTTGGCTTAATCCCAATTCAGCGCGCGATTGATAAAAATGTACGTAGTCTGGTGACCAAAGAGCTGGAAGTGGGTGAAAAGGTCGTCCTAAATCTGCTAGGTAGTAACAATCAGAACA
Source organism: Methylophilus sp. (assembly GCA_030696695.1). Classification (GTDB taxonomy): domain Bacteria; phylum Pseudomonadota; class Gammaproteobacteria; order Burkholderiales; family Methylophilaceae; genus Methylophilus. The sequence continues at coordinate 53,132 of JAUYRP010000034.1, read as the reverse complement.
TTATTAACGGCGCTAAAATACTCGCAGCCGATTATGGTTTTCGTGAGGCGATTTCTTCTCATGACCAAGAAACAATACTCTCCGCGCTTACTAATTTCCAAAGTCGCATACGTGCAGATATTGCCATTTTTCAGGGTGTGGATAATGACACCATAGCCGTTTCTGGTGATTTAACAGAGCAAGAAGCCATGCCTGTTGTGCAGCATTTGATTAGCCAGTACTCTGCATCTTCGCAAACACTCCAGTTTGAAATCTTAAACGACATACCTTATCAGTTAGTGGCGGTGCCAATTAAAGCGCCAATTGTGATTGGTTGGATGGTAATAGGGTTCGAAATAGACGATGCACTCGCACAAAAAATCAATGAATTGAGTGGTCTACAAGTCACATTTATACAGCATGTTCAAAATAAACCATGGAATACTAAAGTATCCACATTAGGCACGGATGATCAGCGTGTCATACAGAATTATTTTGCACAAGCAAGTAAAGAGGTGGCGATAAACCGAGAGATGGATGTGCAAGGAGAATTGTATGAAACCAAGTTTTTGGTATTACATGATGATGCAGAAAATAAATTAATCGCATTATTGCAACGCTCTATCACGGCAGAAATCTCCCAATACCAAGAGCTTAAATTCAGCCTGCTTATTTTAACTATTCTTGGTTTAGGTATTTTTAGCGTCGCTATTATCTATGTGTCTAACTATATCGCCAAGCCGATTGCTAGATTATCAGAAAATGCTAAACAGCTTGAATTCGGCAATTACGAAGCAGCGATTACTTCCGACCGTAAAGATGAAATTGGCGAACTAAGCAAGTCGTTCAATGCGATGCGCGAGGCAGTAGCGACACGTGAGGAAAAGGTGAAGCGATTAGCGTTCTGGGATGAAGTGACTGGTCTGCCTAATCGTGCCGCGTTTATACAGCAGCTGGAAGCTAGCATTACTAGCCACCGCAATCGCAAATTATCGCTGACCGTATTGGTGCTTAATTTAGATCGCTTTAAAGAAGTGAACAAAATTCTTGGTCGCGACATGGGCGATGAATTGCTGAGTCAAGTCGCTAAAAAAATTAAAGCTGAAATGAGGGCAGATGACGTAGTAGCGCGGTTAGGTGCTGATGAATACGGCATATTGTTATCCACTTTGTCAGAAGACCTTGCATTGCTGGTGGCTGATAAGCTTAAAAAAGCATTCGAGCTGCCTTTTGATGTGAATGAGCAGAAAATTGATGTGAGTGCAGGGTTTGGTATTGCTGTGTTTCCGCAACATGGTGAAACTGATGAAGCGTTGCTGCACAATGCAGAAACTGCGCTCAATGTATCAAAACAGCGTAATTCTGGTGTTGTGGTGTATCACCCGCAGTTCGATGTAGGCACGCAAGAAAATCTAACCATGGCGACTGATTTAAAATCAGCCATCCAAGCGCATCAACTGGTGTTGTATTTACAACCTAAAATCAATATGCAAACCAAACAGGGCTACGCTGCAGAGGCTTTGGTACGTTGGATGCATCCAGAAAAAGGCTTTATTTTCCCTGACCAGTTCATCCCATTTGCGGAGCAAACAGGACTTATTCAAAGCATTACTTTGTGGATGTTAGAAGAGGCATGCCGCGTACATATGGCCTTAAAGCAAGAGGGTATTCCTTTGACTATCGCGGTAAATATCTCCACACGTGATCTCATTGGGTCAGACTTTCCAGAAAAGATTGAACACATCTTTAGGCGACATCACGTTACGTTCGATGCTATTTCGTTAGAAATTACCGAAAGTAGCATCATGGACGATCCAGTACGCGCTGAAGCAACCTTGCAACGTCTGGCACAGATGGGGCTCAAGATTGCGATTGACGACTTTGGTACCGGCTACTCCTCGTTGGGCTACCTCAAACGCTTGCCAGTACAAGAGTTAAAGATTGATAAATCATTCGTCATGAACATGGCGAACAATGAGAACGACGCCATTATTGTGCGTTCGACCATCGATTTGGGACATAACCTGAACTTAAAAGTGGTGGCAGAAGGCATAGAAAATGTCGAGGCATGGAATCTGCTAGCGAAGATGGGTTGTGATTATGGCCAAGGCTATTTTATGGGTAAGCCAATGCCAGAAAAAGAGTTTCAAGCATGGTTAGTAAGGTGGGAAAGTCAAAGTCAACAAATAGCCGCAGAGACAACGAGCTCGGCCAAGAAAGCCACAGTGCATCAGATTAAATAATAAAGGCGCAGATGCGCCTTTATTGTCTTATTCCACCTACTTATATTGCACCAATGTTTATTTCACTACTTTTGTGCATGCATATAGCACCACGCCAATCACTACCAAAATACCAATCAAAGTATAAATACCTACTGCACCTTGTATTTCCATTTGCTTATTCCTTAACTCAATATTAACCGTTATCGACCTTCAAAAAGCAAAGCTTCTGTTTTTACGTTTGCACAATTCACTACAACAGAAGGCTTGCGGACGATATTTTATCGAATTAAGCCATAATCACAATGGGTTTGCGCCCATTGAATACGTGTTTTGCTGGTGGTTTAAAACTCAAGCATCTCAAAATCAGCTTTGCTTACGCCGCACTCTGGGCATACCCAGTCGGCAGGCACATCTTCCCAGCGTGTGCCAGGGGCAATGCCATCTTCGGGCCAGCCTTTTTCTTCTTCATAAATCAGGCCGCATACAGTACACATCCAAGATTTCATTCAATTTTCCTCATCATTAGCATCGTCACTATTAGCATCATCACAATGGATTGATTCATACGGTGAGTATAGCGCGCATCCCTGTTGTATCGCGCCACAAAATGAAAAACGAACGCCCATATGTGTCAGGCGTTCGCTCTCAGTCCTACTCATTGCAGCGATTATTTCAAATCAAAACGATCTGCATTCATCACTTTTGTCCATGCTGCTACAAAGTCTTTTACAAACTTCTCTTTGGCGTCGTCTTGTGCATATACTTCTGCATAAGCACGAAGCACAGCGTTGGAACCAAACACCAAGTCGACTCGAGTGGCAGTCCATTTGGTTTGACCAGTATTGCGTTCACGTACTTCATACAGGTTTTTACCAACTGGATTCCATGTGTACGCCATATCGGTCAAGTTCACAAAAAAGTCGTTGGTTAATACGCCTTCACGTTCTGTGAACACCCCATGTTTGGTGCCGCCATGGTTAGTACCCAATACGCGCATGCCACCTACCAAGGCTGTCATTTCGTGCGCAGTTAACCCCATTAATTGCGTGCGGTCTAATAGCATTTCCTCGGCAGATACAATGTAGTCATCTTTCAACCAATTGCGGTAACCGTCGTGCACAGGCTCTAAAGGCGCAAATGAGTCTGCGTCCGTCATCGCATCTGTGGCATCGCCACGGCCTGGCGCAAATGGCACTGTAATTGCCACGCCTGCGTCACGCGCCGCTTTCTCTACTGCGGCTGTACCGCCTAACACAATCAAATCTGCAATGCTGACTTGCTTGCCGAGTCCTGCTTGAACGCTTTCTAATACACCTAGTACTTTTTGCAATCTTGCTGGCTCATTCCCAGCCCAATCTTTTTGCGGAGCTAAACGAATACGTGCACCATTTGCGCCACCACGGAAATCGGAACCACGGAAAGTCCGCGCACTGTCCCATGCGGTTGCCACTAACTCTGCCACGCTTAATCCACTATTCAACAGTTTAGCTTTAAGCTCAGCAATTTCTACATCGCTCAAGGTGTAGTTCACGGATGGCACTGGGTCTTGCCAAATCAAATCTTCTTGAGGCACATCTGGGCCTAAATAGCGGCTCTTTGGACCTAAATCACGGTGCGTTAATTTAAACCAAGCACGTGCAAATACTTCGGAGAAATACGCTGGATTTTTGTGAAAACGCTCAGAAATCTCTCTATAAATGGGGTCCTTAATCATTGCCATATCCGCATCGGTCATGATCGGGTTATAGCGAATTGAAGGGTCTTCCACATCCACAGGCTTATCTTCTTCCTTGATGCTCACAGGTTCCCACTGCCAAGCACCCGCAGGGCTCTTTCTAAGCTCCCATTCATGGTTAAACAGCATGTCAAAATAACCGTTATCCCATTTGGTAGGATGTGTCGTCCACGCACCTTCGATGCCGCTGGTCACGGTGTCACGACCAATACCACGCGTGATATTGTTATTCCAGCCAAATCCTTGTGCATGTATCTCTTCCGCCTCAGGACTAGGGCTCAAATTTGCGGCCGTGCCATTACCATGCGCTTTACCTACGGTATGGCCACCAGCCGTCAATGCAACGGTTTCTTCATCGTCCATGGCCATGCGTGCAAAGGTCACACGGATATCTTGCGCTGTTTTTAATGGGTCTGGATTGCCATCAACCCCTTCAGGGTTTACATAAATCAAGCCCATCATCACAGCGGCTAATGGATTTTGTAAATCGCGCTCACCAGAATAACGGCTACCTTCAGCCCCCGTTTTTGCTAACCACTCTTTTTCTGAGCCCCAGTAAATATCTTTTTCTGGATGCCAAATATCGGCACGACCACCTGCAAAACCAAAGCTTTTTAAGCCCATAGACTCATATGCCATGGTGCCTGCCAATACAATCAAATCTGCCCATGAGAGCTTGTTACCGTATTTCTTTTTAATTGGCCAAAGCAAGCGACGTGCCTTATCTAGGTTCACGTTGTCAGGCCAGCTATTCAATGGTGCAAAGCGTTGGCTACCAGTACCCGCACCGCCACGGCCATCCGCAATACGGTAAGTCCCTGCTGCATGCCAAGCCATACGAATCATCAAACCGCCGTAATGGCCCCAGTCAGCTGGCCACCAAGCTTGGCTATCAGTCATTAAAGCTTTCAAATCATTTTTTACTGCAGCTAAATCCAGTTTTTTGAACGCTTCAGCGTAGTTAAAGTCCTCACCCAACGGGTTGGTTTTGCTGTCATGCTGATGCAGAATGTCTAAATTAAGCGCATTCGGCCACCAATTCATGGCAGAGGTAGCAGATGTTGTGTTGGTGTTGCCCCCATGCATGACTGGACACTTTCCAGTGGAAGCTGGTCTATTTTCCATCATTGAACTCCTTTTTCATTGTTGTTGATAATTGCACTATTGATTGATTGATTGAATTGTCATTGCCATCTTCTTTATCGTTAAACTTGACGGTATTTATCTTCGGTTTGCACTAGTGACTCAGCGCATAACTAGCTAGCAGGTCAATCAGTAGTTGGCTGCTTGTTGTCATCGTGAATTGCATTCTACTCTCCTTAGATATGACGTTGATGAAAGGCATGTGTTGCATTCTAGACAGCGCAGTTTAATTTGTATAATTGTATGTTTTGATATTGTTGATAAATTTAACTTATCATAATATGATGTACTTACTGTAGTTAAAATAAGTGAACTGTTCATGACATTGATTGAGCTGAAGTTTGTAGTAGCCGTGGCACAAGAGCTTAATTTTCGGCGCGCTGCCGAAAAATGCTTTGTCACGCAGCCTGCTCTGAGTCTAGGCATTAAAAAACTAGAAGAAGAATTAAATGTGTCTATTTTTGAGCGAAGTCGCTCCGAGGTAACGCCTACAGAAGTCGGCACAAAAATTATTGAACAGGCCAATATCGTGCTGGAGCAAGCCGCTCGATTAAAAGAAATGGCAAAGCTGGGTACCAATCCGTTACATGGCCTATTCAAACTAGGGATGATTCACTCAGTCGGCCCATATTTACTGCCTGAAATTATTCCTATTTTGCGTCACTCCGCGCCCGAAATGCCACTAGAAGTAGAAGAGAATTTAACGGCGAACTTGGAAACGCAATTGAGAAACGGCGTGATTGACGCTGCGATTATCGCGTTGCCATTTAATGTACCAGGCATACATGTAGAAAACTTATACGATGAAGCATTCAAGGTCGTGGTGCCGTTGGAGCATCACTGGGCTAGCCGCAGTGAGATTGACCCTGCAGAGTTGTCCGATGAGAAGGTGCTCCTGCTCAATAGTGGGCACTGCTTTAGTAATCAAGTGACACAGGCATGCCCAGAACTATCACGCAAAGGTGAAGTATTACAAGGGAACTCATTAGAAACCATCCGCAACATGGTTGCTTCAAATTTAGGCATCACCGTGCTACCTGCCTCTGCAACAGTGCAACGCTATCAAAACCCGCTGGTGAAAGTAGTGCCCTTTATTCAGCCAGCACCTACCCGCAGAATTGCCATTGCGTGGCGCAAAAGTTTTGTCAGAACAGCGGCAATTGAAAAATTAATAGAAGCGATTACAGAAGCGAATCAACGTATTCAATAATGTATGGTGTTTAGGCTAGTGTTTTTGATGTAGATGCGTTTTAACCAATCAAGCGTAATAGGCAATAAAAAAGCGCCAGAGGCGCTTTTTTAACAACTCGTTAGTACAGATTGAATATTAACGGTTGCAAACGTACATTGTTACTTCAAAGCCAAAACGCATTTCTGTAGCTGCTGGTGTTGTCCACATAATATTTCTCCTAAGTGAGTTGTTATACAAATAATTTATGTATTTATAGTACATGGTGGATTGATTAGTGACGTGTGCTTAATGCGTAAATGACACTCATGATTTCCATGAGAAAATTTGCACCTTACACTTACAGGATGCTAGGTAAAGCGAATAGACTGACTAGCGCGCCCAATACCGATGGTGAAGATACTATGGGTAGTTAAGTGATACACGGTAACCCGCAACTGGTATATCTGTTGTATTCAGATGTAACTTAATCCGCATTTCATCTTTCGCGGCAATACCTTGAGAGACGACTGCCTGATTTTGCAAATATTCACTCGCTTGAAAGGTACGTCTGAGCACTGGTTCATCCTCAGTGTTGGTGAGGGTCAGTTCAATGTTGGGATAAGCTTGCGCGTAATTTGCGTGGTTAATCAGGGTGCTAGAGAATACCAATACGTTTTGATAGGTCAGATGCTCTTGCATATCAGAATCGTCAATGGTGAGTAAGTTGATGTTTTTAGGTAGCGGTACGCTGCATTTGAGGTGTTGGCAAATCTGCGTAAACAATGGTTTTGTCCGTGGATACAGCGCTGCTATCTCGGTACGCATAAAATAAACCGACTGCGCTAACAATACCATCATCAATAGCACACACACGATGAATAGTGGCCAGCTAAAAGGCTTACGTCGCCACCCTTTTTCTAGCGGTTCGTCTACCGTTAAATCGTTTAAAAAACTGGGTGTTTGATACTGACCTTGCGCTGAGTCTGCCTGCGCTACGGCAGTAGGTAATGCAGGGGAAGTGGGTGCCAACACACCAGTGTCTTCATTAAATTGATCTTGAAGATGTGAAGGCGCGGTGAGTTCAATGTGTTCGGCAGCTTCAGTTTGTGTATCGGCATTGAGTGAAATCTCGCTCAGTACAGCCTCGACTTTAGTGGGCGCTATTTTTTTTGCACGCGTCTGCTTGATTAAATAGGTTTTAGCATTGAATACATGCTGACAAGTGCCACAACGTACCTGACCTTCAAACGCTTTGAGCTGTTCTTTTTTAACAACGAACTGTGTATTACACTCTGGGCAAGAGGTGACGAGAGGCATGTTATTTTTTGGTTCCAGTCAGTAAAACCCAACCATCCTTAATGACGGGAGGGTGTACATCAAACCACTCACTATATTGCTCGGTAAGTGCTTCTTTCTGCGTTTCTAGAATACCAGATAGCGCGATTTTACCGCCACTTTTACAAGATTTAGCTATCACAGGCGCTAATACCATCAGTGCACTAGATAAGATATTGGCAATCACAATGTCGTAAGCTTCATGCAAGTAGGCATTGGAATCATAAAATGCAATGTCCACTTGATTGTTTTGCGCGTTGTAATTGCTTGCAATGACCGCTTGTGGATCAATGTCTACACCAGTCACTTCAGATGCACCCAATTTTTTAGCAGCAATGGCCAGAATGCCAGAGCCACAGCCATAATCCAATACTTTTTGTAAGTGGCTTTGTTGGGTTAACCATTCCAAACAAAGGTGTGTGGTGGGGTGGCTACCAGTTCCAAAAGCTAAGCCTGGGTCTAGTACGATGTTAATTGCGTCTTGCTCAGGCGCCTCGTGCCAAGTAGGCACAATCCACAATTTGGGCGTAATTGGGATAGGCTCAAATTGTGCTTGCGTTAAGCGCACCCAATCTTGTTCTTCTATGATTTCGGTACTGTAGCTAAAGCCTTGCATGCTCGTTGCCTGCTCTAGCTCGCCCAGCAATTGCAAGATATCCGCATTTGACTCCAGCATGGCAGTGACGATATTTTGATGCCAAATGCCTGGTGGTGGATCACCCGGTTCACCAAAAATAGCTTGTTCGGCTAGCGTTTCGGCATTGGCGTCCTCAATGCTGACAGACAGCGCACCTAGATCCATCAATGCGTCGCTTAGCGCGTCTGCATTCGCATCATTTGCCTGAATTTTAAGTAGTAGCCAACTCAAGATTTACTTACTAGGAATACCTAATTTTTGTTCAAGGTAATGAATACTGGTACCGCCTAGGTGGAACGCAGCATCTGCCATTAAATCTGCATGTAATGGGATGTTGGTTTTAATACCTTCTACATACATTTCAGACAAAGCAATACGCATACGAGCAATGGCTTGTTCGCGTGTCGCCCCGTATGTGATGAGTTTGCCTATCATTGAATCATAGTGTGGTGGAACGACATAGCCGCCATACGCATGCGTATCTATGCGAACGCCAGGTCCGCCTGGCATATGAAAGCGGTTAATCGTGCCTGGCGATGGAATGAAGTTATATGGATCTTCTGCATTAATACGGCACTCAATAGCGTGTCCGCGCAATTCCACGTCTCTTTGGCGGAATTGCAATTTCTCACCAGCAGCAATAAAGATTTGCTGCTGCACCAAGTCAATGCCAGTGATCATTTCAGTCACCGTATGTTCCACTTGCAAACGTGTATTCATTTCAATGAAGTAGAATTCACCGTTCTCATACAAAAACTCAAAAGTACCTGCACCGCGATATTTAATTTTTCGGCAAGCTTCTGCACAACGTTCGCCGATTTTGTCACGCAATTTTGGATTGAGTAAAGGTGCAGGCGCCTCTTCGATAATCTTTTGATGGCGTCGTTGCATAGAGCAATCACGGTCACCTAAGAAAACCGCATTGCCGTGCTGGTCTGCCAAAATTTGAATTTCAATATGGCGTGGATTCTCAAGAAACTTTTCCATGTACACCACAGGGTTGCCAAACGCAGCTTGCGCTTCAGCCTTGGTCATGGTGACTGCATTAATTAACGCAGCCTCAGTGTGTACCACACGCATTCCGCGTCCACCACCACCACCTGCTGCTTTGATAATGACCGGATAGCCAATTTTCTTGGCCGTTTTAATGATTTCTACTGGGTCATCTGGTAATGCGCCATCTGAACCAGGTACACACGGCACGCCCGCTTTACGCATCGCATCTTTGGCAGATACTTTGTCGCCCATGAGCCTAATAGTTTCTGCACGCGGGCCAATAAATACAAAACCACTTTGCTCTACACGCTCAGCAAAGTCCGCATTTTCAGACAAAAAGCCGTAACCTGGGTGAATCGCTTGGGCATCGGTGACTTCAGCTGCGCTGATCACTGCTGGCACACTTAAGTAACTTAAATTAGAAGGCGCTGGGCCTATGCACACTGACTCATCAGCCAGCTTAACGTATTTCGCATCTTTATCTGCTTCAGAATGCACAGCAACCGTGCGTATGCCAAGTTCACGACAAGCACGCTGTACACGCAGTGCAATTTCACCGCGATTAGCGATCAGTATTTTCTCAAACATGATGCATTACCCAATCAGGAATAGAGGTTCGCCATATTCAACCGGCTGGCCATTTTCAACAAAGATTTTCTTCACGACACCAGCATATTCGCTTTCAATCTCATTGAGCAGTTTCATCGCTTCGATAATGCAGACGGTATCGCCAGCAGAAATGCTAGAACCGACATCAACGAATGATTTCGCATCAGGTGATGAAGCACGGTAGAAAGTGCCTACCATGGGCGACTTAATGATTTGTCCTTCTTCTACCGCTGGAGCAACTGGCGCTGCAGGGGCGCTGGCAGCTGGTGCTGCCGAAGCATGCTGCTGTGGCGTAGACACGTAATGTGTCATAGGCGCAGAGCTGTGCATTAAAGCACGGCTAATGCGTACCTTTTCTTCACCTTCTGTCAGTTCCAGCTCGGAAATGCCTGATTCCTCGACTAGATCAATCAATTTTTTGAGTTTGCGTAAATCCATATAGACCTCGGTATTAACTGAATATATTTATAATAATGTTATGGTTTGGTAATGTAGCGGTAAGCTGCAAAATAGCCTTCTGCACCTAATCCGCTGATAACGCCTACGGCAATATCGCTAAAGTAGGAGTGATGTCTAAACTGTTCCCGCGCATACACGTTTGAGAGGTGTACCTCAATAAACGGAATGTTCACTGCGGAAATGGCGTCGCGAATCGCGACAGAAGTATGGGTAAAAGCCGCTGGATTAATGATGATGTAATCGACACGATTGACCATCAATGATTGAATCTTACTGACAATTTCTGCTTCGGAGTTGCTTTGAAAAGATTCAAGATGGTGGCCATCTTTTTTGGCCATGCTCACTAAAATAGTATCAATATCTACTAAAGTGAGTGTGCCATAGTGTGCCGGTTCACGGGTGCCCAGCATGTTTAAATTGGGCCCGTGTACCACTAAAATAGATTTAGCGGACATTCCAAGCTTCCAAATAACAATTTAGACGAATTTGCATAGGAGCGAGTTTGCCGAAGTTATACATTTTTGTCCAGCAAAATCACTGAATATCAGCGAAGATATGACTTAATTAATGCTTAAATCATTGTTTGTAAAGGGGTAGTTCTACAAGATGGGAGTGAGCGATTTTTCCAATAATGCTTTAGAAATTCGGCCAAAGAATGTTTTGTGTACAGTGCCATCCGCTTTGATAATGACGGTATAAGGTAATACGCCTTTGTTATTGCCAAGGTTGGTCGCGATTTCCATCCCTGCCATGTCTGCGGCAAATAGCGGGTAGCTCACTTTGGTTTCTTTTGAAAACTCGCTGATTGCGCTCACTTCGTCTATCGCTACACCCAATACCACTACATTTTGATTAGCATAGCTTTCATGTAATGCTGATAACTCAGGCATTTCTTCGCGGCATGGTTCGCACCAAGTAGCCCAAAAATTCAAGACTACAGTTTTGCCTTGGTATTCACTCAGCGGCTTGTTTTCGCCAAGTTCATTTGGAAAGCTGGCTGCAAACAATGGTGCGGTAGATTGCTGCGCACCGTCCTCCACTTGTGTATTTAAAAAGAAATAACGTATTGCAAACCCAATGCTGACGATGAGCACAAGGTAGATAAGCGGTGTTTTCAATTTTGCAAACATATTAAGGATGTACCTGATTGAGAATGGCTAAAAATGCATCGGCATTTTTATAGCCGACCACTTTGGGTGGCGTTTCTTTGCCATCCCGATTGAAAAATAAAATCCCTGGCGGACCAAATAATTCAAAGCGTTTTAACAGCGCAGCGTCATCGGCATTATTGGCAGTCACATCCGCTTGCAGTAATACAGTTTGTTTTAATTTGGCTTGTACGCGTGGATCGGTGAATACAAATTGCTCGTACTCTTTGCAAGATACGCACCAATCTGCATAAAAATCAAACATGACATATTGGCCTTTGGCAGACTGTATGGCTTGGTCTAGCTCTGCTAAAGAACGTACGCGTTTGAAATTTAGAACATGCGCATTGGTGGAAACATTGCTGCCAGCTAAGACACCACTTAATGGTTGTAATGGAGACTTGGCACCAGATAGAGCGCCGATGAGCAAAGCGATGCCGGTAATCAGCATCATGATGGCAATGCCCTTCCAAAAGCGCATCACGGGCTTTGCCTCAGCGGGCAGATGGTCTAGCGCATGCATAAATATAGCAGGCACAATCAATAATGCTGCCCATAATGACAATTGCAGGCCAGTTGGAATGATAGGGCTAATCAACCAAATGGCAACGCCAATCATGAGCACACCAAACAATTGCCGCACGGCATTCATCCACGCACCCACTCTTGGCAATAATGTGCCAGCAGATGCACCTATTAGCAACAATGGAAAACCCATGCCGAGCGAAAGAGAAAATAATGCAACACCGCCTAGCACCACATCGTGTGTTTTACTGATGTAAAGCAGGGCGCCCGCTAAAGGCGCAGCAACGCAAGGGCTGATAATGAGTGCAGATAGCACGCCCATTAAAAAATCACCAAAAAACTGCCCACCTTTAATACGGTTACTTAAATTAAAAATACTATTTTCTAAATGGCTAGGGAGTTTTAATTCGTAAAAGCCAAACATGGAAAGTGCAAGCAATACAAAAATAAATGCACCAAAACCCAAAGCCCAAGGCGTTTGTAAGGCACTGCTCAATAATTGCCCAGACAAACCAGCCGCGATACCCAATAAGGTGTAGGTAAGGCACATGCCCATGGTGTAAGCGAGAGACAAATTGAAAGCATGCAGACGCGACACATGCGCATTTTTACCAATAATCATGCTGGATAAAATAGGAATCATCGGGAACACGCATGGTGTAAAAGCTAATAACAAACCAGCGCCGAAGAAGCCTAGGATGATCAACCACCAACGTCCACTCTTGAGTAGATTAGACGCGTGGCCATCATCACTCTCAGTTGTGACGCTTTGTCCTGGGCTCGTCGTTAATGCAGACGCAACAGTGCTCGCCGTGCCGAAAGTAAATGTTTTGGTTTGGGGCGCATAGCATAAGCCTTTTTCACTACAGCCTTGATACGTTGCTTTGATTATTATGTTTTCGGTGCTGGATACGCCTAACTTGGCCGAAAAGTCATGGTGGTAGACTTCCTGCTGTCCAAAATTAGGGTCATCTTTGGGTTCGCCTGCAGGTAAATCAACATTCGAAATAGCCGCCCCAGCAGGCGATTGCACTGCAAATTTGATGCGATCTTTATACAAATAATAACCAGGCTCTACTTTAAAATCTGCGCGTAAAGTCTGGGCATCAGTCGGTGTTACATTCAGCTGAAATGCCACATCTGGCGATAAGAAATCATCTTCTGAAGCCTCATCTACAAACATGTTTTTGAGCGGGTTGCTGGAGACCTCGGCAACAGTGATGCTTGCCGATGACAGCAAGGTCCAAAAACTTAATGAGATGAGCAACAGTCTTAACATGGCGATTCCAAAGCGTTATTTTAGTGCAGTATTTGCGCATTTACCCATTGTAAATATGCAGGCAAACCACCATCTACATTGAGACAAAGAATGTCAGGAAGTTCGTACGGGTGATGTTTTAAAATACATGCCTCGACTTCTGCATACTTTTGACGAATTGTTTTAATGGTCACTGGCCATTCGGTCGTATGTTCAACCACGTTGTTCCACGCGTAGACCGACTGACAAGGGCTTTGAATGTTAACACACGCTGCTAATTGATGTTGAATGAGCATCTCTGCAATTTTATTTGCGCACGTTTCGTCAGGCACATGGGTCAACACGATTATAATTTCGGCATTATCCATGGTGTGCGTGTAGCGGTCTCCAAATTTAAGGATTAATCATGCGTTTAGTTATTGCGCTTATTTTACTAGCTTTTCCAATTGCAGAAATAGTGCTGTTGATTCAACTTGCCGATCAATATGGTTGGTGGTTATTGCTTTATTTAGTCGTGATTGGCTTTCTAGGCTTACAACTGATTCGCGGTGAAAAGGTATTGATGGCACCAAGAATGATGCAAAGTATGATGGGTGGTAATCCTGTCAAAGCTTTGTTGGGTACAGCACGCAACATGGTAGCCGGCGTGTTGTTGCTCATCCCAGGTGTGATTAGCGATGTTATCGCGGTAGTGTTATTGTTGATTCCTATTGAGCAAACCAAGCCCAATCCACAAGGCGATGTAAGCGGAAAAGGGTTTGGCAAGACTAACTATCAGCAATCTGCTAATGATGATGTCATTGAAGGCGAATTTACCCATATTAAAGAAGATCTGGAAAAGAAATAATGAGCTCAGTTAACCATCCAAGTGTGACCATCCAAAATAGTGGCCACCAATTTCAGGTACGCCCAAGCCAAACCGTGTTAGAAGCTGCCATTGAGGCGGGAATCAACTTGCCGTATGGATGTAGAAATGGCGCTTGTGGTGCCTGTAAAGGCAAAGTGCTGTCGGGCAAAGTGATGCATGACGATTACCAAGGCAGCGCAATGACCGATGCTGAGTTGGCCGCTGGTCAAGCGTTGTTTTGTTGCGCGAGACCACTGGAAGACTTGGTGATTGAATGCCGAGAACTCACTGGAATCAACGGCATCAAGCCTAGAATTTTGCCAGTGCGTGTGCAAAAAAAGGAACAACTGTCGGGCGATGTCATGGTGCTGTTTTTGCAACTTCCAGCCTCTGAGCGGTTGCAGTTTGTGGCAGGGCAATATCTGGAATTTATTCTTAAAGATGGCAAACGCAGAGCATTCTCTATCGCCAATGCACCCCATGATGATGCCTTAATTGAGCTGCATTTGCGTTTAATCGCGGGTGGTCAGTTTACCCAGTATGTATTTGAAGAAATGCCTGAAAAAGCCATATTACGCATCGAAGCCCCACTTGGCACATTCTATTTGCGTGAAGAGTCCAGCAAACCCATCCTGTTTGTAGCGGGCGGCACAGGCTTTGCCCCAATCAAAGGCATCATAGAACATATGATTCACTTGGGCATGCAGCGTGAAATGGTGCTGTATCGTGGCGGTCGCGTACAAGATGATTTGTATATGGAAGAACTGTGTCAACGCTGGGCAGAGTTCTTGCCAAACTTCAGCTATATCCCTGTGTTATCAGAGGAGCCGACGGGCAGTGATTGGCAAGGCAGGACTGGTTTAGTGCATGAGGCTGTATTGGCGGATTATCCAGATTTAAGTGCACACCAAGCGTATGTCTGTGGCGCCCCAGGCATGGTGGAAATTGCACATAAAACCTTTGTAGCGCAAGGATTGAACGCCGACGAGTTTTTCAGTGATGCATTTACGTTTGCGCCTAAGTAAGCTGTCACATTAGCTTTTTTGGACTAATGCGCGCGCAATAAGGTGTTGAGCATTGCCTCATCGCTAGGGGCATCTGCAATCAGCACTTTTAAACCTAATTGAATAGGTTGTTCTGCAATTCTTGCGTGATTCACACAGATCGTGACGTCTTTTAACCATGCCGCATCGATTGCTAAATCCAAAAAATGGCGCATGGCCTCTGAACTGGTCACAACGATAGCCTGTAATTGATGATTTGACCAAGTGGTGGTGAGTGCCTCTACATTTTGTTGTGGGTTGATGCGTTGGTAGCATTCTGCAAAGGTGACATCTGCACCGCGTGATTGTAATGTTTCAGCTAACACCTCACGCCCACCTACCCCACGTACAATCATCACTTTTTTGCCTTGCATATCCTGCATGGATGGCAATGAAAGTAAAGACTCACTATCAAACCTGCCTTCTGGAATAGTCACTTTTTTGATGCCAAAATTCTGTAATTCATTGGCAGTGACTGGACCAATTGCGGCAAACTGTAAGGTATTCGGCAGCTTTTGCTTTAACAGGAACGGCATGCTGTGTTGAACAGCGTTACTGCTGATAAATATCACCCAGTCAAAACAGGCAATATTGGCAATATTGGCTTCAAATTCGCTGTAATCATTGAGCGGGACAATTGCTATCAGCGGGAATAAAATCACATGTCCGCCTGCTGCTTCAATGCAGGAGGTGAGCTTTTTAGCTTGGTCGCTGGGGCGTGTAATGGCAACACTCACACCTGCGAGCGGCAGAGCAGTCATATTATTTGATGTGATCCAGTGCCGATAAAATCTTATCTGCACCCATGCTGACTAATTTGGCTGCCAGCGCTTTACCTACTGCCTCTGCGTTGGTGACGTCACCAGCGATATGTTCTCGCAACATTTGCTGACCATCCACACTGGCGACAAAGCCTGTCATATGAATTTGGTCACCTTGGCGCGTGGCATAGGCGCCCAACGGCACTGTGCAGCTGCCTGCTAAAGCACGGCTAAAACCACGCTCCGCTTCTACACACAGTTGAGAATCTAAATGGTTAAGTGGTGCCAAAATATCCACCAAATCAGCACGGTTTGCATTAATTTCAATGCCCAATGCACCTTGTCCTACAGCTGGGATGCTGTCTTGTGGGTTAATAAATCCACGAATACGATGACCTAGTGCCAAGCGAATTAAACCAGCAGCAGCCAAGATAATGGCTGCATATTGGCCTTCGTCTAGTTTGCGTAAGCGCGTTTGCACGTTACCACGCAACGACTCAATCTTAAGATGCGGGAATCTAGCCTGAATCTGACTTTGCCGACGCAAACTAGAAGTGCCCACAATGCTTCCCTCAGGTAAATCCTCAAGCGCATTAAAGTGGTTAGACACAAACGCATCACGTGGATCTTCACGTTCACCAGTAGCTACCAGCGCAAATCCCTCTGGTAAGTTCATGGGCACATCTTTCATGCTATGCACTGCTAAATCTGCACTGCCATTTTCCAGTGCGGTTTCAAGCTCTTTCACAAACAAACCTTTGCCGCCTATACGTGCCAGTGGCGAGTCCAATATTTGGTCGCCCGTGGTGGTCATGCCTAAAATTTGTACATCGCATTGCGGATATAGTGCTTGTAGTTTGGCCTGAATGTGTTTGGCTTGCCACATTGCAAGTGCGCTTTCACGCGAGGCAATGACGAGTTTTTGCGGTGCATTTTTCATGGGTTAAATTTTATCACATGCGCAATTGAATCAACATTTTGAAATCATTCTCAGATATGGAGTAAATCCTATTTCTCAGTTATTATCCAGTGTCCTAGTCTGTTATCAATTGGCTTTGTTCAGCAACTATCGGAGGTATCTATGCAATATCAAATCGATATTTTTCTCGAATCTCTCAATCAATTTTGGCTACAACTGGTGAACTTTGTGCCACGTTTGTTGGCGGTATTGGTGATTCTATTTTTCGGGTGGATTATCGCCAAGTTGGTGAGAACTGGGGTAAAGCGTTTGTTGGAGTTGATGCAGTTCGATCAATTTGCGCGTAAGTCTGGCTTAGAAGCGTTTATGAACAGTGGTAATGTGCACGTCACACTCAGCGGCATCATCAGCCAAGTGGTGTATTGGTTGGTGATTTTATTGTTTGTGATTACGGGCGCAAACGCACTGGAGTTAAGTGCTGTGGCTGGTTTACTACAGCAATTGGCCGTGTATTTGCCGCATATTATTGTGGCGATTCTGATTTTGGTGTTTGGTACTTTATTAGCGCGATTCATGAACCGTATCGTATTCGCTTGGCTACACAGTATTAAGTTTCCACAAGCGTTAGCGGTGAGCACTTCCACCGAATATGGGATTCAAATTTTGGCAGTGTTTGTGGCCTTAGAGCAATTGGGTATTGGCATGCAGCTTATTTACTCATTATTTGTGATTGTATTTGGCGCAGTGTTCTTAGCGCTAGCCATTGCATTTGGTTTGGGTGGCAAAGATTGGGCTGCCAAAGTAATTGCTGACATGCAGGATAAGAAAGACAGATATTAAGAAGACTTAAATGGTTTTAATGAGGTGTTGCTGACGTCGACTCACGCCGATGGTTTCAGGCACACCTCTTAAAATGGCTACCCATTGCTGCTCAGTTTGCGCTTCATCATTGAGAATGGTGCGCTTTTCAAAACCAGTGATAAAGGATTTGGCGACCAAACAATTGCGATGCAGTCTAAGCAATCGGTCGCCAAATTCCACCTCTAATTGTGTCAAAGAATCTTCCACCAAAAACTCACGCTCTGCTGTGCGCACGGTGACATATTTTTGTTCAGCACGAAAATAAATCACGTCATTCAGCGGCACCAGTATCACGCGTCCACGCTCGTGAATACTTAAATGCGTACGCGCCGTTTGCAGTGGTTTAAGTGCTTCGATTTGCGCTGGTAATAAGGCGCGGACTTTACAGAGCGCGGTCTCCAAACGCTCTTGGCGTATTGGCTTGAGCAAATAATCAATGGCGTTTAATTCAAAGGCTTTAATTGCATAAGCATCATATGCCGTGGTGAAAATGAGTTTAGGTGGTATTTTCATGCGTTGTAAGTGCTGGGCCGCCTCAATACCATCCATCAACGGCATGCGGATATCTAAAAGAATAAGGTCTGGCGTATGCAGTTCAGCCTGTTCTATTGCCTCTTTGCCATTTTGCGCTTCGGCCACCACCTTCACATTGGCAATGTCACTGAATAAATCACGCAGGCGATTTCGCGCGGGTGTTTCATCATCGGCAATCAATATGTTTAGTATGGTCATAGTTTTACTGGCGGGGGATCCGAATTCTCACTGAGTACTGATGATTGCTCGCTTCTGATTTCAGAGACGCCTCTAAATCAAAGTGCAACAATAATCGTTCTTTAATGTTTTTAAGCGCCATTTTATTGCCGTTGTGGCGTTCCTTGTCAGGGCTAAATGGGTTACTAATGGTGATTTCTAAATCTTCATGTTTGCGCATGATGTGAATAGTAATCTCTCCACCGTTAGGCAAGGGCTCAATGCCATGATAGACCGCATTTTCCAACAAAGGCTGCAGAATCAGCGGCGGTATCATGGCATCTGGTGGCATTTGTTCAATGTGCCAATTCACTTTTAAGCGTTCTTCTAAGCGTAATTTCTCTAGTGCTAAATATTGACGACATAGCGCGATTTCTTGTGCCAACGGCACGAGCTCGCGATTGTCTGCCATCAACACACGAAACAAATCTGCCATATCTTCTAGCGCAGATTCTGCACGTTTGGGCTGGCTACGTATCAGTGATAACACAGCATTAATGCTGTTAAACAAAAAGTGTGGGCGAATACGTGCTTGCAAGGCTTGTAAGCGTGCTTCAGCAATGGCAGGGGAGTAGGCGCGCTGCTGTAAGTTAAAGTAATACAGCACAATGGCAGTGACCATGCCCGCCAGCAAACATGCGCGTGCCACATTGGGTAAAAATTCTGGTGCAAAATAGGGTCTGAGCGCTACAAATGCAAGATAAGTAATACCAACTTCTAGCACTACAATTAAGAGTAAACTCAGCTGATAATCCAAGCGATTAAGCCATGGATAAAGTCCATATAGGCATACTAAGCTCAATATCAAAATAGGTTGTACGGCAGTGGAAAGTTCTGTGAATTGGCTAAAAAACTGGGTGAATTGTTGGCTATATAAAATGGCCGTCATCACCGCAAAAAGATTCACGATGAGGATGATGCGTAAGTGAATACCAAAATTGTGTAAATTTGGCAGGCGGCTATTTTTGCGCACGGCTTATAGTTAGTTATAATGATGCGATAAGTATATTATTATTAAAGAAAATTTTCATAAAAACTCTTTATTCTGCGTAAATTGATAGCTGACATTTAGAGACATTAGCAAAAACATAAGGGATAGAAGTGCAGTCATCAGACGATAAACATACATCATCGCTCAATCAAAAGGCGGAGGCTTGGTCTGGCCGTTTTAACGAACCAGTGGCTGAATTGGTCAAGCGCTATACGGCTTCTATCGATTTTGATAAACGGCTGGCAGCTTTTGATATTCAAGGTTCTGTTGCGCATGCACGCATGTTGGGTGCACAAGGCATTATCAAGCTGCAAGACGTGGCTGCAATTGAGCAAGGGTTAGGCGAAATTCTAAAAGAAATTGAGGCAGGCACATTTGAATGGCTACTCGATTTAGAAGATGTGCACCTGAATATTGAAAAACGGCTGACCGATAAGATTGGGGATGCAGGTAAGCGCTTACACACGGGCAGAAGTAGAAACGACCAAGTGGCTACAGATGTGCGCTTGTGGTTGCGAGCAACTGTGGATGATGTATTAGCCGGGATTAAAGCATTGCAATTATCACTATTGGATCTTGCAGAACAGCACGCTGAGACCATCATGCCTGGGTTTACCCACTTGCAAGTGGCGCAGCCAGTGACGTTTGGTCATCACTTAATGGCGTATTTTGAAATGTTAAAGCGCGATGCGGAGCGTTTTGCCGATGCACGTAAGCGCATCAACCGTCTACCTTTGGGTGCAGCAGCATTGGCTGGTACTAGCTATCCAATTGACCGCGAGATGGTGGCAAAATCACTAGGCTTTGATGGCGTATGCGCCAATTCTTTAGATGCTGTATCTGATCGGGATTTTGCGATTGAATTCAGTGCAGCGGCTTCTGTGCTAATGATGCATTTATCACGCTTTTCAGAAGAGTTGATTTTATGGAGCTCACCAAGATTTGCCTTTATTGATATTGCAGACCGGTTTTGTACGGGCTCGTCCATTATGCCGCAGAAAAAAAATCCAGATGTCCCAGAGTTGGTGCGTGGTAAAACCGGCAGAGTGTATGGACATTTAATGGGGTTGCTTACGCTCATGAAGGGCCAGCCGCTGGCGTACAACAAAGACAACCAAGAAGATAAAGAGCCATTATTTGATGTGGCGGATACCTTGCTGGTGACCTTGCAAATCTATGCGGACATGATGCGTGGCATACGTGTGAACGCAGACAATATGCGCCAAGCAGCCTTAGAAGGCTTTGCCACCGCCACTGATTTGGCGGACTATTTGGTGAAAAAAGGCATGCCGTTTAGAGACGCACATGAAGTGGTCGCGCTGGCGGTAAAACACGGTGTGATGACACAAAAAGATTTAGCGGAAATGTCGCTAACAGAATTACAAACATTTAGCCAAATGATTTCAGACGATGTATATTCTGTTTTAACGTTGGAAGGTTCCGTGGCAAGCCGCAATCATGTAGGGGGCACTGCACCCGCACAAGTGCGTAAAGCCATACAACAAGCAAGGGCAGCTTTCACATAAAAAAGATAGGCTTGAGAACAAGGGAATGGGCAGCATTACACTGGCTCGTGTTGTGCTGTACCTATTCTTTTGCCTATGCAACCGCTGACTTACCTATCGACACAGCACTGCGCAGTTCAAGCACTGCGCTTGAATCGCAGGCTGCAGTAGACACATACGCCACATTGCCAGACTCGGAACCTTTGCCAGAGCAAGACCAAGCGCACCTCTTGCTGCAAGATGATATGCAGATTTTGTGGCCGATGATGCCCAAAGAAACCTTAGCAAAGCTTGCCCATAGTTTTTACCCCAACAGCCCAATACTTGCGCAACGTTTTATTCAAAAAAGTGTGAGGCTAAGCAGAGCATTGGGCGTGTATGTAGATCCAAATGCACCCTTTCAACACGCACAAATTATTGCGATTCCCAACGAAAAGGAAGTGCGCGCGCTCACGCACCGCATTAAAAAAACTGAAGAATTAACGCAATCGCAAGAACAGCTCAAGCTCAGTTATCAGCTCAAGCAAATCATCCCACCGCCAGCCAAGCCGCTACACAATAGCCATCACACTACAATCGCGAGTGTAAGTACTGGGAGTGGGAGCCTAGATTTACCTGAATTCCAATTACCTAGCTTGAAATTTCCGAGTGTACAAAGCCCAACATTAGAAACACTGACGCACACCCTGCAGCGTGTTTGGCACAATTTGTTTGCAAAAGTAGGTCATGCAATTCAGTCAGCACAAGCAACAATATCGGATTGGAGTAGAGACCTTTTACCTATGCAAGCGAATAGTCAAATAGCAAATGTAGCCATGTATGCGCAAACGAACATGTTTAAAATTGTATTGGGGATTGGTTTGACGCTTATGCTGGGATTGTTGGGCTGGGCACTTCAAAAAAGGCACCTTCAACGCAAAATGGCTTTGCTGAACACTATTGAAACCACCTTGATAGAGCCAACGATGAGCGACATCCCTCCCAGTGGAGTGGTGGATACTGATGCATCAGCAGTTCAGTCAGAGCACACTAAGACGGTTTAATTTAGTCCTCTAAAAACATTTCGAGTAAATTATTTAAAAAGCGGCGACCTTTTAAAGTGGGTGCGATACGATTATTGTCGTAGCTGAGCAAGTCTTGCGCTACGGCAGCACGCACAGTTTTTTCAATACTTTGCAATGGTAATCCAGTACGCTGCTGGAAAAGATCAGTAGCAAACCCTGAATGCAATCTCAGCGCATTCATCATAAACTCAAAGCTCAACTCCTCTTGCGCGATGACCCATTCTTGATCGACTGCTTGGCCTTTTGGTACAAATTCCATATAGCGTTTGGGGTGTTTGTGACGGCTTTGGCGTATAAGCTTGTCGTGAAAGCTTAATTTAGAGTGCGCACCAGCACCTATGCCTAAATAATCGCCAAAGGTCCAATAGTTGAGGTTGTGTTTGCACTGCATGCCTGTTTTAGCAAACGCTGACGTTTCATAATTGATGTAACCATGATGCGCCAGTCGTTTTTCAATTTCTTCTTGCATGGTGGCACTGGTGTCATCGTCTGGCAAGCTCGGTGGTGTGCGGTGAAACGGCGTGTTGGGTTCAAGCGTCAAATGGTAGAACGACAAATGTGCAGGATTGAGCTGACAGGCCAACTCCGCATCGCGTAATGCATCCTCCAATGTTTGTTCAGGAAGCGCATACATCACGTCCAAATTCACACGTTCAAAAATCTCTATCGCTAAATGCGCTGCTTGCTGTGCTTGCTCGGTATTGTGAATGCGACCGAGAGCCTTTAAATATCTGTCGTCAAAACTTTGAATCCCTAGCGAAACACGATTGACACCGGCTTCTTTGTACCCTTGAAAATGCGCAATATCGACAGTGCCAGGGTTGGCTTCTAGCGTAATTTCGGCCCCGTACTCCAGCGGTGTGAGCATACGCACATGACTTAAAATCTTGTCGATGGATTCACTCGAAAATAAGCTGGGTGTACCGCCACCAAAAAAAACGCTATGGATTTTTCGCCCCCATATCAACGGGGTTGCTTGCTCTAAATCTTGAATGAGCGCATCTACATATCCAGCTTCTGGAATCTCGTGTTTAGCTTCATGGGAGTTAAAGTCGCAATACGGACATTTGCGTACACACCATGGAATATGGATATACAGTGCGAGTGGGGGAGGATTGCTTAGCCCGGATAACGTGCTACTACCTTGCAGTGGTGCTGGGTTCTGCAGGGTATCGGCTGGGTAGATGGGAATCATAGACTTACTTGCGTGGCAAAGTGTTTGGATTAAAGCTTAAAGTAAGGATTAACGAGTTGATCGACAAGTGTGTGTAGCGCTTGTCGCATTTGTGCTTCACTCACTTCCATGAGCAAGCCATCTTCAAACGCATCTTGCGCAATTTGTTTGATTTCATCAAAGTTTTCGGTCATCACTTTGACTTTTTCGGTGCAGGAGACCACCGATCCGTCATCTCTTACCCACTTCGGCCACTGATTACTCATGGCTTAGCCTTTCTAATTTTTGCAACAATTTAGCCATCGCATGGCCGCGGTGGCTGATTCGACTTTTAATTTCAAGTGGCAACTCGGCAACGGTTTTGCCTGTTTTGGCATCCAAAAATAGAGGGTCGTAACCAAAGCCATCATGCCCACGGTATTCCTTCAAAATTTCTCCTACCCATTGCCCTTCGGCAATTAAAGGCTCGGGGTCGTTGGCATGGCGCACCAGCACCATCACACAATAAAAGTGGGCAGTGCGATGCGGTGAGTCACCCAGCACTTCCAACAATTTTTGGTTGTTATGCGCATCCGATTTGGGTTCGCCTGCATAGCGTGCAGATAGCACGCCCGGCGCACCTTGTAAGCTATCCACGCACAGGCCAGAATCGTCGGCTAGTGCTGGCAGACCAGTATGCTGGCTGGCATGACGTGCTTTGGCTAACGCATTTTCAATAAAAGTTACGTAAGGTTCCTCGCATTCCGGCACGTTGAGCTTAGATTGTGGAATGATTTCAAGCGCTAAAGGAGACAGCAAGTGCTGAATCTCTCTCAGTTTGCCAGCATTGCCAGAGGCAATCACCAATTGTTGAAATGGGAGGGCCATTATGGTGTGCTCAATGCTTTCTGTTGCATCGCAGTGAGTTCTTGAATGCCTTGCACGGCCAGTGCAATCATGGCGTTCATAGTGTCACGGCTAAAAGGATCACCTTCTGCAGTACCTTGAATTTCTACAAAACCGCCAGACCCCGTCATGACCACATTCATGTCCGTGTCGCAGTCGGAGTCTTCGATGTAATCCAAATCCAGCACAGGCTCACCTTTATACACGCCCACTGAAATGGCGGCGACCGTATCTTTGAGTGGCGATGATTTCAATAGGCCTTGTTTCATCAAAACACTTATTGCGTCTTGCAAAGCAACAAATGCACCGGTGATGCTGGCAGTGCGGGTACCGCCATCAGCCTGAATCACATCACAGTCAAAATGAATGGTGCGCTCGCCCAGCTTTTCTAAATCAATCACTGCGCGTAGGCTACGGCCAATCAAACGCTGAATTTCCTGCGTACGGCCTGATTGCTTACCTTTGGCTGCTTCTCTATCCATACGGCTCCCCGTGGAACGTGGCAACATGCCATATTCTGCGGTTACCCAGCCTTGGTTTTTTCCTTTTAAAAACCCGGGTACTTTTTCCTCTACGCTGGCCGTACAAATGACGTGTGTATCTCCAAATTTAATTAACACAGAGCCTTCTGCATGCTTGGTGTAATGGCGAATAATTTCTACGGTTCTTAATGCGTTATTAGCGCGTTGACTTGGTCTCATGGGTGTACTCACAACTTAAAAGGATTTTGTTTTGGTTAATGCGGCTTGAATTTCAGCGATGGTTTTTTCAATTTCGTCATCCGTCAAATCGTCTGGCTCTGTACCCATTAATTTGGAAGGATGCGTAGTCGGGTTCATGATGGTGGTGGTTTGATCCAGTGGCATGGTGATTGTTGAAACGGCTTGTGGATTTTGCTGGCGGTCACCCCATTGCAAACCAATCGCGCTCATGTTGTCACCGGTGTGGTCGCTATTTTTCTCTGAAGTGTCGAGTAAATGCGCCACCGTTTCATCGATGACGCCCGACACCAAAATGTTTTTAATCTCGCGATCATCGATCACATTCCATATGCCATCGGTACACAAAAGAATAATATCGCCATCCATCAATTCATGACGATCTGCCAAATCAATTTGCGGTACATTGTCGCCACCTAAACAATTATAAATTTTATTGCGATAAGGATGCGTTGCCATTTCCTCTTTGCTAATCAAACCTTTGCGATACATGGATTGCACAATCGAATGGTCTTCTGTTCTAAACAATAAATGCCCATCTCTAAAATGGTATAGCCGCGAATCGCCCACATGGGCGCAGTACAAGGTATTACGTTGAATAATCGCCGCCACAACAGTGGTGCGCGGTGATTCAATCAAGTCATCCATTTGACGTTTATTTTCAATCATGTCATGAATTTGCTGAATGTGATCCGTCAAAAATTTTGCAGGGCTAGGGAGAGTGGGCATAGCCAAACGTTGGAACGCCTCGGTCAGTGTTTTTACCGCTAACTGTGCAGCCACTTCGCCATGGCGATGTCCACCCATGCCATCCGCCAGCACCATCAACAGCGCATCTTTGCTATATGAATAGGCTAAACGGTCTTGGTTGTAGGCACGCGGGCCTTGTCGGCTGCTTTGATAGATTGTGAATTTCATAATGGTGTATTCAGCACTTTTTTAATCTTATTAACAAAACTTTTTTTCATATTTTCTGGCACTGGGCTTAGCGACATGATTTTCTTTTGCAACGAAAACACACTTTGTGGCCGTGCTAAATGGTCTAACTTTAAACATTCATCAATCAGTGTCAGTAACTCTTCTGAGTAAATATTGTTACCTAAAGATTTGGCTGGCTCTAAGTTGTCTTTGGTCACTCGCAGGTTAGAGGCTTGTGGTGTGGCGCGGTAAAGACACGCATACATACTGGCGCCTATGCTGTAGATATCACTCCAAGGCCCTAAGTTCTGACGGCTATAATATTGCTCTGGCGGTGCAAACCCAGGTGTGTAACTCAGTGGAATATTGGATTTAGATTCCGCTAACGTTTGTCTGGCCGAGCCAAAGTCTAACAACACGGGCGAGCCATCCAAGCGTATATAAATATTCGCAGGCTTAATATCTAAATGTAGCAATTTATGGGTATGTACTTCCCGCAGTCCGTTCAATAGCTCGGCAAATACACGGCGCACAAAGCTCTCTGAGATTGGATTTTCATGCGCCAAAATATACTCTTGTAACGATTTGCCCCGCTCATATTTCATGACCATGTACACGGTATTGTTAGACCGGAAGAAATTCAATACACGTACAATATTCTTGTGGTCAATCTTGGCGAGCGATAAGCCTTCTTCAAAAAAACTCTTCAAGCCTTGCTTAAAGATAGCAGAGTCACCATGGTCATCTAACTGCACCGTTGCGCCAGTATTGCGCAATACCAGCCCCGTCGGCATGTATTCTTTAATCGCCACCACTTTTTTGTTGGGATCATGCGCCAAATATACAAAGCTAAATCCCCCAGAGCTCAACACCTTGGTAATGGTGTAATCCTGCAATTTAAAGCCAATATCGAGTGCTTGATTTTTGTTGGTGATTGCCATTAAAAAGGATGTTGGATGCAAACCGTTGTGTAGGTGAGTTTATTTTCTCATATTAACAGGTGCATTTGATACAATTGTTGACGACTAGACGAGACTAAACCCTATGATTTTAAGCATGACTGGCTATGCATCGCATGAGCTAACAACCCCAAATGGCGCGCTCACAATAGAAATACGTTCTGTGAACCATCGCTATTTAGAGTTACAACTAAAGTTAGATGATCAGCTGCGTGTGTTTGAAAACAACATGCGCGAGCAGATCCAAGCCAAATTAGGCCGTGGCAAAGTCGATTGCCGCATTTATCTCAAGCAAGATAATTTAACCACGCAATTTGCTGCCATTAATCATCAAGCCATTCAGCAGATTGCCAATAGCTTGCAGGAGGCAGCCCAATATTTTCCTTCTGTACAGGCCGTAGATGTGTTGGAGGTGTTGCGTATTCCGGGCGTAACGCAATCGCCCAAGGTAGACCATGAGGCCTTAGAGGCCACCATTAAAACAACGCTATCCGATGTACTGGACAATTTGATTAGCGCGCGTGCGCGTGAAGGTGAAAAACTGAAAGCCATGATTTTAGAGCGCTTGGCAGAAATCAATGCTTTAGTCATTTCAGTGAAACCAATGTTGCCCGTGCTGGTTCAAACTTATCAAGATAAGCTAACCGCTAAGCTCAAAGAGGCCATGCTGGCAGATGATGAGCGTGTGCGGCAAGAAATCGTGTTGTATGCGCAGCGTATTGATGTGGATGAAGAGCTGTCGCGTTTAGACGCGCATTTGCGCGAGGTCAGCCATATTCTTGCCAAAGGCGGCGCTGTGGGTAAAAAGCTGGACTTTTTGATGCAGGAAATGAACCGTGAAGCTAATACGCTAGGGGCAAAATCAGTGTCTATTGAGACCACGCAAATCTCGATGAAGCTGAAAGTGTTGATTGAACAAATGCGTGAGCAAATTCAGAATATTGAGTAAACGCATACTTTTTGTGCGTACTGCAACAAGTAGGTAAAACGAAGCATGACATAGCACCAAATTGGTGCATTTCAGCAAATTATAGACTTAATTTATTTATAAGTATTTGATTTATATTATATTTTAAATTGGTATACAGTTTGCTTTTAATCCAATTACACATAGAAAGATTAAAAGCATGTCAAACACCGTCGAACAGTTTTTTGATGAAATGCAGGCCAAAGTTGGGGATGTACGCAGCATCTACAAAGCCTATCAAAGCTGGTTAAAAAATGTACCCACGCAACAATTGGTCGCCAAGCGCGCAGAAGCCGAATTACTGTTTCGGCGAGTAGGTATCACCTTTAATGTATACGGTGAGGCAGACGGCGCTGAACGGCTGATTCCATTTGATGTGATTCCACGTTTGATTTCTGCCAAAGAATGGACGCATCTTTCTGCGGGGGTAGTGCAACGTGTGCGCGCACTCAATATGTTCTTGCATGACATTTACCATCAGCAGGAAATCATCCAAGCAGGCATTGTGCCCTATACCATTTTGAGCAATCCGCAATATCGCCCTGAGATGTTTGGCGTGGATGTGCCTAACCAGATTTATGCGCACATTGCTGGGGTGGACTTAGTGCGCACCAGCGAATCGCAGTTCTACGTGTTGGAAGACAATTTGCGTACACCATCAGGTGTTTCGTATATGTTAGAAAATCGCAAAATGATGATGCGATTGTTTCCTGATTTGTTCCGACAATACTCAGTGGCGCCTGTAGAGCACTATCCGCACGTGTTGCTCAATAATTTACGTTCCGTTGCGCAATCGGGCGTGCAAGATCCTACAATCGTATTACTGTCTCCCGGTGCTTATAACAGTGCCTATTTTGAGCATGCGTTTTTAGCGCAACAAATGGGCATAGAATTAGTCGAAGGCCAGGATTTGTTCGTACGCAACAACGCCGTCTATATGCGTACAACGCAAGGGCCAAGACGTGTGGACGTCATTTATCGTCGTATCGATGACGATTTCTTAGATCCGCTGGTGTTTAAGCCTGACTCTATGTTGGGTGTGCCTGGCTTGTTGTCGGTCTATCGCAACGGTGGCGTCACGCTAGCCAATGCAGTAGGCACTGGTGCAGCTGATGATAAGGCCACCTACATTTATGTACCTGAAATGATTAAGTTCTACTTGAATGAAGAGCCTATTTTGCAAAATGTGCCCACCTATGAGCTAAGCAAAGAAGATGATTTGGCCTACGTGTTAGACCATTTAGATGAGCTGGTAGTCAAAGAAGTGCAAGGGTCTGGTGGCTATGGTATGTTGGTTGGGCCAGCTGCCACTAAACAAGAGTTGGCTGAATTTAAACTACGTATCTTATCTAAGCCTTCTAGCTATATTGCTCAACCCACGCTAGCGCTTTCCACTTGCCCAACATTGGTAGAAAAAGGAATCGCGCCTCGCCATGTTGATCTGCGTCCATTTGTATTGTCTGGAAAAACCGTCAGTGTAGTGCCAGGTGGTTTATGTCGCGTAGCGCTTAAAGAAGGCTCATTGGTAGTGAATTCCTCGCAAGGGGGTGGCACTAAAGATACTTGGGTGTTGGAGCGCGACGACACACAACCTGAAAAATTGACACAAACCAGTAAACAAATTCAGAAAGAAGAAGTGGCATGTTAAGCCGTACCGCAGATCACCTGTATTGGATGGCGCGCTATATTGAGCGCGCAGAAAACGCAGCGCGCGTGCTGGATGTGACGTATAACATGTCGCTGGTGCCGACTGCTACTGGTAATGACGCGGACTTATGGCAGGCTGCGGTTGAGATTACAGGAAATATCGAGGCATTTGAGCGTGATTACGGAACAGCCAACGCAAAAAATGTCATCCAATATCTCACCATGGATAGCAATAACTCCTCCAGCATTTACAGTGCACTGCGCAGTGCGCGTGAAAATGCGCGTGCAGTACGTGTGACCATGACCACAGAAACTTGGGAGAACATCAACGCATTGTGGTTGGAGTTCGATCAATTTCTGCGTAAAG
This sequence comes from Methylophilus sp., assembly GCA_030696695.1. Taxonomy (GTDB): domain Bacteria; phylum Pseudomonadota; class Gammaproteobacteria; order Burkholderiales; family Methylophilaceae; genus Methylophilus. Next base: position 23,535 of record JAUYRP010000034.1, on the reverse strand, counting down.
ATTTAACCGCTGAGGGTCTCAGTGAGTTTTGTGATTGGGTCAAATCGCGCTCCCATTTATTTAGAGGCGTGTGCTTTGGTACGATGCTGCGTGATGAAGCTTTTAGCTTTGTGCGTTTAGGTACCTTTATTGAGCGAGCGGATAACACAGCACGTTTGCTCAACATCAAATACGATTTTCTTATGCCTGTGCAATATCAAATGGGTGGGGCGGTCGATTACTACGAATGGAGCGCAGTGTTGCGCTCGGTATCGGCTTTTCAGGCGTATCAAAAAATCTACAGCGATGCGATTGACCCAGTGCGCGTTTCTGAGCTTTTGGTACTACGCCATGACATGCCGCGCTCTTTGCATGCATGCTACGACGAAATTATGCCCATTATTGAGCAAGTGGCGGCCAATCGCCAAAGTGAAACAAAGCGCTTAGCAGGCGAACTGCATGCCAAACTGCATTATGGAAAAATGCAGGATATTTTTCAGCATGGCTTACATGAGTTTTTGGAAAGTTTTATTCACTCTAATCACGTGCTAGGTGAAGAAATACAACGTAGTTTCTTGAGCGCTACCGTTTAATAGGTGTAGAGTAGTAGCACTATGCATCTAAACATCCAACACCAAACACAATACGTGTACAGCGAAATGGTGACTTACACCATTCAGCAACTTCGTCTTACTCCGCAAAATGGCTTTGGTCAGCATGTGCGACATTGGGATATCAAAGTGAACGGGCAATTGCACGAATTTAACGATACCTTTGGCAATATTGCACATACCTTAGTCATCGATAATCCGCATCAAGAGCTATACATTTCCGTTTCAGGTGCGGTAGAAACAGGTGTTGGCGATTTAAATCAGCATCAAACATTACCCATGCCGATTTACTTGCGTGAAACCGAGCTGACAGCCCCAAGTGCAGAGATAGTCGCTTTTGCTAATCAGTTTGCCGATAAGCCCATTGAAGACATGATGCTGGCGTTACGAGACAAAATGGAATATATCAAAGGCGCTACCAAGGTAGACACTACCGCAAGCCAAGCCTTTGCGCTTGGGCAAGGTGTTTGCCAAGATCACGCACATGTATTTATTACCTGCTGTCGTAGCTTGGGTTATCCCGCACGTTATGTGAGTGGTTATTTATTTACAGAAGACGGTAGCCTCATGCAAACCCATGCTTGGGTGGATGTTTGGCTAGATAATAGCTGGAAAAGTTTGGATATCTCTAACGGTTATCGCACTAATGAAACCCATATACGATTGGCTGTAGGGCTTGATTATCGTGGGGCAAGCCCTGTCACGGGCACGCGTATTGGCGGCGGAGAAGAAGGCATGGTGTCGAGTGTGATTGTCAATCAGCAAGGCAGCCCAACCTTACAACATCAAAAAGTCAGCTCCGCCAGCTTGTTACAGCAAGCGCAACAGGCGCAGCAATAACGCAACGCGCATTATTTAAACGCTGATAATAGCGCTTACTTAAAAGTACCGTCATGAAAAAAGCCCCGAAAGGGGCTTTTTGATTTGTTTCGACATGACATGGGTTAGCGAGTAGCCTTTAGCTTAACTTGTCGTCTGACACGCGATATTTCGGGTCTTCTTGCAAGTTGACTTCAATCATGTCTTTGGCGTTTTCTAATAACTCTTGACAGTCTTTGCTGAGGTGTTTGAGGTGTAAATGTTTTCCTGCAGCGCGGTACTTGCTGGCTAGGCTATCAATCGCAACTAGAGCAGAATGATCAACCACACGGGCATTTTTAAAATCAATCACCACATGTTCAGTGTCTTGCATTGGGTTAAACAAAGATTGAAAGTGTGAGATAGAAGCAAAGAACAAACTACCATTCAACGCATATACCTTCCAGCCTTTTTCATCGGTATAGGCGTGCACTGAAATTTGTTTGGCATGCTCCCAAGCAAACACCAACGCTGACACAATCACGCCTGAAATCACAGCAATGGCTAAGTCGGCAACGATCGTTACCGCACCTACCAAAAGCCCCACAAATACATCTTGTTTAGGCACCTTGCCAAATAAATGGAGTGTGCCCCATTCAAAGGTTTTTTCTGCCACAACAAACATCACACCAATCAGCGCTGCGAGCGGAATCATCTCAATCCATTTAGAGGCAAATAAAATAAACGAAAGCAAAAAGACCGAGGTAGCAATGCCAGATAATCGCTTGAGTGCACCGTTGTTAATGTTGATCATGCTTTGCCCTATCATGGCACAGCCACCCATGCCGCCAAAAAATGCAGTCACAATATTGGCGGCGCCTTGTGCCATGGACTCACGATTAGGTCGGCCACGGGTTTCGGTCATCTCGTCAATCAGGTTGAGCGTGAGTAGTGTTTCAATTAAACCCACAGCGGCTAGGATCAGCGCGTAAGGAAAAATAATGTAGAGGGTCTCTAAATTCAATGGTACGGTAGGGATATGGAACGCAGGTAAGCCCCCACCAATAGAACCTAAGTCCCCCACAGTTTTAGTATCTAAGCCAAAATAAATGACGCCTATGGATACCGATGCAATTGCCGCTAAGGTAGAAGGGATGGCTTTGGTCAGTTTAGGCAGTAAATAAATAATGGCCACGGTCAGAGCAATTAGGGCCATCATCACATACAGTGGCTGACCAGACATCCATGTGGTGGTGCCATCAGGATTCAGTGTTTTGAAATGGCCAAATTGCGCTAAGAAAATCACAATCGCCAATCCGTTGACAAAGCCAAGCATCACTGGGTGCGGCACCATGCGGATAAATTTGCCTAATTTGGCTACCGCAAACAATATCTGCAATACGCCCATGAGCACGATAGTAGCAAACAAATACTCCACCCCATGCTGCACCACTAAAGCCACCATCACTACGGCCAGCGAACCTGTTGCGCCAGAAATCATGCCAGGACGACCACCAAAGGCAGAAGTGATGAACGATACAATGACGGCTGCATATAAGCCTGTGAGCGGGGACACATGGGCAATGAGTGCAAATGCAATCGCTTCGGGCACCATGGCGAGGGCAACGGTGAGTCCGCTTAATAAATTTATTTTAATCTCATCGAAACGAGCGCGTGAAATGTCGAGTGTGGACATGGAACCTCTAAAAATAATGCGATATCAGTCAGTCTGACGATAGAAAAAGTATCAAGCCACATGAGTGACTACAAGCGAGCAGGTGGGCGTAAGTCAAAATGATCTTTGAGCAAACCTCAATATGCTTTAGGTGGAGGAGGTTACATGGGTCTATCAAAAAAATTAAAAGAATGAATACATTATAACAGTCAGGCGCGGTGTTGCCGCCTACCAAGTAGGTGTTTAAAGGCCAAGCGAAGTTGTGCGATGCATGAAAATTTTAATTCTGCAGTACGTTTTCGCGCGCGTAGCGAATGCCTAATGGTATGATTTCACCATTCATCCAATCGAGTATTTCATGACGTACTGTGTCGGCTTATTATTAGAGCAAGGCTTGCTATTTGCCTCTGATACACGCACCAACGCTGGTGTGGATCAGGTAGCGATTGCCCCCAAAATGCATGTGTTTGATCAGCCAGGCAAGCGCGTGATTGTGTTACTGACGGCCGGCAATTTAGCCATTACACAATCGGTAGTAAATTTGCTCAAAGCGCAACTGAATACTAAAGACGCATCAGCTCAGCATTTATATACTGCAACCAGTATGTTTGATGTGGCGGGCATGGTGGGTGAGGCCATGCGCACTGTGCACGAGCGTGATGGCGACCATCTACAAAAGCATGGCATTGAATTTAGCGCCAGTATTTTGGTGGGTGGCCAGATTGCGGGTGAAAAGCCGCGACTATTTAATGTCTATGCTGCAGGTAATTTTATTGAAACTTGTAGCGAAACACCGTATTTTCAAATTGGTGAAACCAAGTATGGCAAGCCGATTATCGACCGTGTAGTGAAACATAATAGTGACATGATGGATGCGGTGAAATGTGTGCTGATTTCTTTTGATTCTACGATTCGCAGTAATATTTCAGTCAGTGCGCCGATTGATTTAATGATTTATCGCACCGATAGTTTGCATGCCGATTGTAAAAAACGTATTACCGAGCAAGACCCCTATTACGCTACCGTGCGCAAAGGCTGGAGCGAGGGTTTAAAAGAAGTGTTTTCGGCATTGCCGAGCCCGGATTGGTGTTAAGTATGACGCAGGGTAATTTATTCATCATCACTGCTGCCTCTGGCGCAGGTAAAACCAGTTTAGTGAAAGCTTTGTTGGCAAAAGATCATCATATTAAGCTTTCGATCTCGCATACCACGCGTCAACCAAGGCCTTTAGAGCAAGATGGTGTGCATTATCACTTTGTGGAAGACGCTACTTTTCTCAAGATGCTTGAGAATGGCGAGTTTCTTGAATCTGCACACGTGCATGGTGCGCGCTATGGTACATCACAAGCGGGTGTAAACACGGCACTGGCGTCTGGACATGACGTTATTTTAGAAATAGATTGGCAAGGCGCAGCGCAAGTGAGGGAAATTTATGCCAATGCGATTAGCATTTTTATTTTGCCACCTTCGGTAGAAACATTGGCTGAGCGATTGAATAACCGTGGACAAGACAGCGCCGACGTCATCGCAAAACGCGTCGCGGCTGCGCGAGAGGAAATGCGTCACTTAGTCGAGTTCGATTATGTTACAATCAACGATGATTTCGATGTAGCACTCCACGATTTATTGGCGATTGTGCGCACTCAACGATTAAAAATGGTGGCGCAAGTCACGCGCTATCAAGCATTAATTCAAAAGTTAACCTAAACTAACTTCAGTTTAAGGTGACAAAGATAGACATTCTTTAAGGTTAAAATTATGGCACGTATTACTGTAGATGACTGTTTAGATAAAATTCCTAATCGCTTCCAACTTACTTTGGTGGCCGCATACCGCGCAAGGCAACTTGCCAACGGTTCAGATCCTTTTGTACATGGATCAGCACAAAAAGACAAACCAACCGTGTTAGCTTTGCGTGAAATTGCTGCTGGTAAAGTAGGTGTGGAAATTTTAAATCGCGGTCATTCTTAATTAAGCATGTAAGGTATGGTTACGACCGCTAATCATCCTAAAGCGGAATCCCACAAACGCAAATCTGACCCTATCTCTGATGTATCAGATTTGCTTCCAGCAGATACTGAGCAATCTCCGCTCACAGTTTTACTAAAACAGTACCTTTCCCAAGAAGAAATAGAGCAAGTCTGGGTAGCTTATCGCTATGCGGAAAAAGCGCACCGTGGCCAAACTCGTAAGACAGGTGAGCCCTACATCACACACCCAGTGTCGGTGGCCTGTATTCTTGCCAAATTGCATTTAGATATCCCAACATTGCTGGCAGCGCTGCTGCATGATGTAGTAGAAGATACTGGCGTCGGAAGTGCTGAAATTGGTGAGGTGTTCGGTAAGCAAGTGGCAGACTTGGTAGATGGCCTGACTAAACTGGACAAAGTAGAGCTACAAACGGCGACACAAGCGCAAGCAGAAAACTTCCGCAAAATGTTGTTGGCCATGAGCCAAGATGTGCGTGTGATTTTGGTGAAGTTGGCCGATCGTTTGCACAATATGCAAACGTTAGAAGCCATGAAGTTGGACAAGCAAAAGCGTATTGCCCGCGAGACGCTGGACATTTACGCGCCAATTGCCAACCGATTGGGGTTGAATCCAATTTTTCAGGAGTTGGAAGATTTAAGTTTTAAATATTTATATCCAACACGCTATCACGTGATTGATAAAGCGGTGAAAGCTGCGCGCGGTAATCGTAAAGAGGTCATCACTAAAATTCTCGGGGCGATTCAAGACCAGCTCAATGATGCAAAAATTGACGCAGAAGTGATTGGCAGAGAAAAGCATCTTTACAGTATTTATCAGAAGATGACGGGAAAAACCGTAAAATTGTCGCAAGTTAACGACATTTACGGATTTAGAATCATTGTTAGAGATACCCCTTCTTGTTACTTGGCTTTGGGGTCACTGCACGCACTCTATAAGCCTATTCCGGGGCGTTTTAAAGACTATATTGCCATCCCTAAAGTCAATGGCTATCAATCATTACATACAACTTTGTTCGGTCCATTCGGTACGCCCATCGAGGTGCAAATTCGCAGTGATGAAATGCACAACATTGCAGATGCAGGGGTGGCAGCGCACTGGTTATACAAGACTACCGATGCGCATTTAACCAAGCTACAGCAGCAAACCCATCAATGGCTGCAGCGTTTAGTAGAAATTCAAACCGAGAGTGAAGACAGCTACGAGTTTCTAGAACACTTTAAAGTCGATTTGTTTCCTGATGAAGTGTATGTGTTTACGCCCAAAGGAAAAATTCTAGCCTTGCCCAAAGGGTCTAGTGCTGTCGATTTTGCTTATGCGGTGCACTCCGACGTGGGTAACAGTTGTGTCGCTGTGAAAATCAACAATGAGCTCGCACCACTCAGAACCGAAATGCGTAATGGCGATAATGTTGAAATCATTACCGCGCCATTGGCCAAGCCTAACCCAGCTTGGTTGAATTATGTGGTCACTGGCAAAGCGCGCTCGCACATTCGGCATTATCTAAAAACTATCAAAGTTGAAGAGTCTGCCCATCTAGGTGAACGTATGTTGAACATTGCCCTTAGGGCATTGCATGTAGAGCCAAGTGAAATTACCGATAAGCATTGGCAAAAAGTGATGCGTGATTATGGCACCCAGTCTAAGGAATCCATTCTGACGGACATCGGCTTAGGTAAGCGTGTTGGGCTGATGGTGGCGCACCAACTGCTTGCTAACAATATGGACATTGCGGATCAAGTAAAAGAGCGAAGCAGTAAACCGTTAGATACCATTACTATTCGTGGTACTGAGGGTATGGCAGTTCAGTTTGCGCAATGTTGTCGACCTATTCCGGGGGATCCGATTTTAGGTTTTATTAACAAAGACAAAGGGCTGGTGATTCATACACACGATTGTCTGGCGATACGAAAATTTAAACTTGACCCTGATAAATGGCTAGATGTGGATTGGGATGCCGACAATAAAAAACTCTTTAAAGTGAATCTGCGTATTGCGGTGGCGAATCAGCGGGGCATGCTGGCAAAAATCGCCACCACTATTGCCAACGCGGAATCGAATATTGACAATGTAAGCGTGGAAGAGTCGGACGGTAGTCAATACACCAACGTGAACTTTACTGTGCAGGTACATAACCGAGTACATTTGGCAGAGCTGATTCGCAATTTACGTAAAATTCCCGATGTAGCACGCATCAATCGCGTGAAAGGGACACACGCCGAGCAAAAAATTTAGTGTGCCAATTTGTCTACCACTTCAACACACACGCAACTTTCTGAACTCAAGGGCTTAAGCCCAGCACTGGTTTCTCATTTAGCCAAACTCGGCTTACACACGCGGCAGGATTTAATTCTTCATTTACCTTTGCGGTATTTAGATGAAACGCGTATTACGGCCATTCGGGATTTACGCATGGGAGACGAAGTGCAGGTGCAAGGCGAGATTGTGCACGCGGAGGTCAGTTATAAGCCGCGTAAAGCATTGATTGCACGTTTGCAGGATGAGACTGGTCAACTGACTTTGCGCTTTCTACATTTCTACCCTAGTCAAATTCAAATGCTGAAAGAGGGCGCTAAGTTAAGGGTGTATGGCGAAGTACGCCACGGCTTCTTTGGCTATGAAATGGTGCATCCTCAATGCAAAACTTGGCAAGAAGACGCGCCAGTCAATGCACTACTAACCCCTGTGTATCCCACTACAGCAGGCTTGGCACAGGCCAATATCCGCAAGGCCGTCAATATTGCTATGCAACAAGATGCGCTTTTTGAAACATTACCTGCATGGGTCTATGCGGCACAGCAGTTACCTAGCTTTGCTGAAAGTATCCGTACGCTACACCAGCCAGCACCACATATTTCACTTGAAGCAATACAAGCGCGCACCTTGCCGGCATGGCAACGGCTTGCGTTTGACGAGTTGCTGGCGCAACAACTATCTATGCGTAAACATTATGCAAAACGGCGTAGTTTAGATGCACCTAGTGTTGCAGAATCAAGACAATTGGTCCCTGCATTGTTGCAGCACTTAGCGTTTCAGTTGACCAATGCACAGAAAAAAGTAGTGGCGGAAATCGCTCAGGATTTGTCACAACCGCACCCGATGCAGCGCTTGTTACAAGGCGATGTCGGTAGTGGCAAAACCATTGTCGCTTGTATTGCCGCACTACAAGCCATTGAGAACGGTTGGCAAGTGGCGCTGATGGCGCCCACTGAAATTTTGGCAGAGCAGCATTTCAAAAAATTTACTCAGTGGCTAGAACCACTCAATATTCAGATTGCATGGCTCACAGGTAGCCAAAGCAAAAAAGAGCGCGCACAGGCGCTGAATATCATTGCCGATGGCAGTGCACAGATGGTGGTAGGTACCCATGCTTTGTTTCAAGAGGCGGTGCAATTCAAGCGCTTAGGTCTGGCAATTGTGGACGAGCAGCATCGGTTTGGTGTGCAACAGCGCTTAGCCTTGCGGCAAAAAGGCCAGCCTGAACCACATCAATTAATGATGTCCGCCACGCCGATTCCACGCACGCTATCGATGAGTTATTACGCTGATTTGGATGTGTCGACCATTGATGAATTGCCGCCAGGCAGAACGCCTATTGTCACTAAGTTGGTGTCCGACCAGCGCCGTGATGAAATTTTACAGCGTGTGCAAGAGGCCTGTCATGCTGGGCAACAAGCCTATTGGGTTTGTCCGTTAATTGAGGAGTCTGAGGCATTGCAGTTGCAAACTGCAAACGATACCTATGCTTACATGCAAGCGCAGTTTCCAGAGTTAAAAATAGGGTTAGTCCACGGCCGTATGAAACCCGCTGAGAAGCAGCAAGTCATGCAAGCATTTAGCGCGCACCAAACACAATTATTGGTGGCCACTACAGTGATTGAAGTGGGGGTGGATGTGCCAAACGCGAGCCTGATGGTCATTGAACATGCAGAGCGGTTTGGCTTAAGCCAACTGCACCAACTGCGAGGCAGGGTGGGGAGAGGGGCCGCTAAAAGTACTTGCATTTTGCTCTATCAAAACAAGCTATCGGAGACTGCGCGTGCGCGTCTAAAAGTGATTTATGAACATACCGATGGCTTTTTAATCGCGCAGGCGGATTTGCATTTGCGCGGCCCTGGCGAGTTTTTGGGTACACGTCAAAGCGGAGTGCCTATGCTAAAAATCGCTGATTTAGAGCGAGACGAGGCATTGCTAGCTACAGCAAAAGCCACGGCTGAGCGTTTGCTAGCAGAAGCACCGCAAGCCGTTGATCAGCATTTGGCACGATGGCTTTACCAAGTAGAAGAATTGGTGAAAGTGTAATGTTTGCGTTGACTGCTAAAGTAAGCGGTTTGGCTATGCGATAATCTGCGCTGTGAAAATTTACCCGCACACAATCCATGCAAGGCAAAGATGGTTAAACAAACCATTGGCATGCCGCCGCGACCACAGTTGGCTTATCAATACAAATTCACTGACGGCTAGATTACAACAGCGCTATGCGCAATTTGCAGTAGAAACGCAGTATATGCTGCAAGCGCGTGCCAACCAAGATGAATTGAGTCTGCTTCGCCTAAAGCCAAGCCAGCTTGCAACAGTGAGAGAGGTCATGCTCTTGGGTAATCAGCAAGCGGTGGTGTTTGCACATAGTGTGATTCCGCGAAATGCCAGAAGGGGGCCGTGGCATCATTTGGCGCGATTGGGCAACCAGCCGTTAGGGGCGCTATTGTTTGCTAACCCGCAAATCAGGCGTTCAGCCCTTAGTTACAAAAAGCTTTCACGCAATCATGTGTTGTATCAAAAAGCGGTCACGCATTTAGAGTGCGCGCCAGCTTTCTTATGGGCAAGGCGCTCTGTATTTTATCTAAATTGCGTTAGTATTTTGGTCACCGAGGTTTTCTTACCCAAACTGTATGACTAAGCAAATGCTCATTCAAAAACTCAATGCTTATGAACGCCTAATGCGTTTAGATAAGCCGATTGGTATTTTGCTCTTGCTATGGCCTACCTTGTGGGCGCTGTTAATCGCAGGGCGCGGCTACCCAAATCTCACTGTTGTACTGATTTTTGTCACGGGTACCGTGTTAATGCGTAGCGCCGGTTGTGTCATGAACGACATTGCGGACCGCAATTACGACGGGCTGGTGGAACGTACCCAAATGCGACCATTGGCCACGCAGGAAGTGAGTGTGAAAGAGGCTATTTATCTTGCACTTGGGCTGAGTCTGCTCGCATTTGTGCTGGTGTGTTTTTTAAATCTTAAAACCATTCTATTATCCATCGCCGCACTCTTTTTAGCCGCAACCTATCCACTCACCAAACGTTTTTTAGCAATACCACAAGCTTATTTGGGCATAGCCTTTGGTTTTGGTATTCCCATGGCGTTTGCGGCGATTAATGATTACATACCTCCTTTGGCTTGGTGGTTGCTACTGGCGAATGTGTGTTGGGCAATGGCTTACGATACCGCTTATGCCATGGTAGACCGTGATGATGATGCCAAGATAGGTATTCAGTCCTCTGCGCTATTGTTTGGTCGATATGATGTGTTCGCCATCATGTTATGTTTTGTGGCGATGTTGGCTATTCTGGTTTATGTTGGCTGGTTTATGCAATTTGGTGAGTTTTATTTTTCTGGTCTTTTACTGGCTGGTTTACTCATTATTCAGCAGTATCAGCTCATAAAAAAACGCCTTAAAACAGATTGCTTTAAGGCGTTTTTGCGTAACAGCTGGATTGGTGCAGCAATTACATTGGGTCTATTCTTAGAATTAATCTTTCAATAGCCCCATTTAACGGTGCGCAATATCTAATAACTCAAACTCAAAATGCGCTTCACTGTCTTCAGATTTCGCACTTTCAACATTGTCTTGGCTTGTTTCTAACGCCAGTTGTTTAAACTCTTCAGATACTTCAATTTCAGGCAAGTTGATGGTCATGGTTTTTTCCTTTTTCTGTCTACGTGATGTTTTTTCTTCATGCAATGAAATCACTTCAGCTAACTTCACCTCTTCTTCAGCGATTTCTCTGAGTAATACTAACTCTTCAAATACAGGTTTATCAAAGCCTAAACGCGGCTCTAAGCGCGTGTTGTAAATGAGTTCATCCAACAAAATAAGCGCTTCTTGAGTGCCCCAGATTTTTTGTAGTTCTTTAGAAATGCGCTCGTAGGACTCTAAGCCAGTGCTGTCTGCGAGAGGTCTGGAAAATCCTTCCACTTGTACATTGAAATGTTTTTTGCATTCATTGGCTGCAATTTCAAATTCACTTTGCATATTCTCTTTTGCCAGTAAATCTAATAAAAACAGCCAAGTAGACGCGGATTCTTTTGGTGATTCAATTAAATGATTTTGTAACAGTTCAATGGCCAAATGAATGCGGCCATGAGAAATCAATAACTCAGCATCATCGGTAATGTGGGTGACTTCTTCGATGATTTCAGAATGTGAGTGGCCTGGATACGTGCTGTTAAACAGTGGCTTGTTAGCCATATCGGATGATTCCTCATCCATTTTTACTGTAAATTGGTTTGCATTGGCTTGTTTAGATAAGTTTTCATCAATCGTAAAGTCGGAGTTGTCTTCCAAGCCCAAACCAGCAGATTGCAAGCTTTCCCATAAAGCTTGTTCTTTTTCAGCTTGTGCCAAGAAGCTTCTGCGTCTTAACCAATCCACAAAAAAGTAACCAGTCGCCAATAATCCGCCGCCTAAGCAAAATGCAATCATGCGTAACACATCATTTTGTTGTTTCAGTGAAGAAAGCTCTGAGGTAGATTGCGCATTTGCTTGTTTAAGGCTGGCATTTTGCACATATAAGCTATTCAGTTGTTTATCCAAATGTGCCAAGCGGTTGTTCATCACAGTCACTTCATCGGCAAATCCAGCTTGTTCAGAGTAAGCCTGTGGGTTGGATTCACGGTTCGTGTTGATGCGCTTATCAAATGACAACTGCATCGGTATCGTGGATAAATCGACCGCTGTTAAATTTCCCCCGGAAATAGTGAGCTTAGGTTGCGCTGCCACAGGGCTGGGCGTTTCAGGTTTTACTGGCTTTGTATAAGTAACTTGTGCGTTGTTGTTTGGTGTAACTGATGCTGCTGACGTTGTTTGTGGTTTTGATTTGGTTTTGTTTTTACGTTTATTATTTGTTGATGCAGTGGTGTTTTGTGTAGGTGCCGCTGTTCCAGATTCATTCGCGATTACATCGGTGTTGATGTTGCTAGGCATGGCGCCGTTGGAGATGGGTTCATTGTATGCATTGCTTTCGCTAGCTTGCGTTAGGTTGGCAGGATCAATTAACAGGCTATATTGACGTGTAAATGTCGTATCGCAATGACTGACTACTGTGAGTGAAGCAATAGGTTCTAACACAGCCTTATTTGAAGTAAGCGTTAAAACACCGCTTTCGTCAGTAATGCGATTCAACTTAAAGCTTACATTGCTAATCGCGTTGACATCGTCACTGGTAATGTTAAAGCAGCGCTCGTCCATCTTTTTGTCTAGACCGCTCACTTTAATATTCGCCAAAAGCGGCTGACCTAAATAAGATTTTACTTGGACGTCGCCTAAGCCTATGGCTTTCGAATGCATAGAGTAAGCCGTACCCATCAGCGCGATGGCGATAATGATGGCTTTTCTTAGTTTAAAATTGTTATCCATAATCAACCCTTTTCACATGCAACTGATGAAAACATCACATCATTGTTTGTGTATAATCAACAGTATGATTGGTTACTTTTAATTATTTATTACAAATCAGTAACTTACGTATGTTGTTGTTTATCAGCTGCGTCTACTTAATACTGATTAAGCAATCGCCGTGCCAGATTTTGTAGCTAGGTGAAGCGCTAGTAAAAAAATAATAGTTAAAATAATCAACACGGCGTTGACAACTTAATGTGCAAAAGCATATAATCCGCCCTCTTGAATTTATAAGCTATGATCTGGTAGTTATAAAAATGAAAACATTTTCAGCAAAAACGCATGAAGTACAACGTGATTGGTTCGTAATCGATGGCACTGACTTAGTATTAGGTCGTTTAGCCAGCGCTATTGCTCACCGTTTACGTGGTAAACATAAAACAATTTACACACCTCACGTGGATACTGGCGACTACATCGTAGTGATTAACGCAGACAAAATCAAAGTGACTGGTGCAAAAGCGACTGATAAGCAATATCACAGTCACTCAGGTTACCCAGGTGGTATCAGCACAACGACATTCTCTAAAATGCAAGATCGTTTTCCAGGTCGTGCGCTAGAGAAAGCGGTGAAAGGCATGCTACCTAAAGGTCCGCTTGGTTATGCCATGATCAAAAAAATGAAAGTTTATGCTGGCGACAAGCATGAACATGCTGCACAACAACCGCAAGCATTGACTATCTAAGGAATTAGAATGATTGGTAAATACAATTATGGTACAGGCCGCCGCAAAAGTTCAGTAGCGCGCGTGTTCTTGAAATCTGGCAAAGGTAATATCATCGTGAATGATAAGCCAGTAGATGAATACTTCTCACGCGTGACTTCACGCATGATCTTACGTCAACCATTAGAGCTTACTAACAATACAGCGAGTTTCGACATTATGGTGAACGTTGTAGGTGGTGGTGAGTCAGGTCAAGCAGGTGCGGTACGTCACGGTATCACACGCGCATTGATCGATTATGATGCAGCCTTGAAAAGTGCATTGTCACACGCAGGCTTTGTAACACGTGATGCACGTGAAGTTGAACGTAAAAAAGTCGGCTTACGTAAAGCGCGTCGTCGTAAACAATTCTCTAAACGTTAATTGCTTACAACGCTTCATTGAGCGTCTAGTGATAAAAAAAGGTCGCGTCTGCGACCTTTTTCATTTAAGGTTTCAGTTTTAAGGTGTCTTTTATTCCATGGCAAAAAAAGTAAAGGTAGGCATAGTTGGCGGCACTGGATATACCGGTGTAGAGCTTTTGCGTTTATTGGCATTGCATCCACAGGTTGAGCTGACGGTAATTACCTCCAGAGGCGATGCTGGCACATGGGTTGCTGATATGTTCCCGAGTTTGCGCGGCTATGTTACGTTGACTTTCAGCGATCCAGCTACTGCAAACCTCAGCGTATGTGATGTGGTGTTTTTTGCTACACCACATGGCGTTGCCATGAATCAAGCAGAGTCACTGATTGCGGCTGGCGTAAAGATCATTGATTTAGCAGCCGATTTTAGACTGCAAGACACCACAGTGTTCGAGCAATGGTACAAAATGCCACACGCTTGCCCTGACGTGCTAAAACAAGCGGTGTATGGACTGCCAGAGCTATTCCGCCAAGACATTCAACAAGCACAGGTCATTGGCAATCCTGGCTGCTACCCTACTACAGTGTTGCTTGGCCTAGCCCCTTTGTTAGAAAAGGGCTACATTGATTTTTCAGCGCCTATTATTGCAGATGCTAAATCAGGCGTTTCAGGGGCAGGGCGTAAAGCAGAAGTTTCTACTTTATTCTCAGAAGCCAGCGATAGTATGAAAGCGTATGGTGTCGCTGGGCATCGGCACCATCCTGAGATTGTGGCGCAACTCAATCTATTGGCAAAAACTGAGTTGGATTTTATTTTCGTACCACACCTGATTCCCATGATACGTGGCATGTTGTCAACACTCTATGTCAAACTAACGGCAAGTGCGCAGGGCGTTGATTTGCAGGCGTTGTATGAAACACGCTATGCAAATGAGTATTTCGTGGATGTATTGCCGTCAGGACGACTACCAGAGACACGCTCGGTGCGTGGCGCAAATCACCTGCGTATTGCGCTACAACCGCAAGCCAGTGGTTATCTAACGCTAGTAGTTGTACAAGATAACCTTGTGAAAGGTGCAGCGGGACAAGCGGTGCAAAATATGAATATTATGATGGGCTTTGATGAGAAAATGGGGTTGCAAGTACTTCCATTGCTGCCCTAACACATGGCATGAAACCAATTAGACGTAAATTTCGCAGTAATTTTGGTTTAACCGCTAAACAAGTAGCTGTGCGTTCACGCAGACCTTGGTATTTGCAGTGGCTACTTGCATTTGCGTTTGTGTGTTTAGGGTTTGCTGTAGCGTTTTTGGTGTTACACGATGGAGAGCAAAAGACCATTCGCATGCGCTTAGACCAAACACTACTTGAAAACAAAGAACTCCAAACCAAGTTAATAGGAGCGCAACGTGAGTTGCAAGTGGAGCTTGCCACGAATAATAACCTTGCAAAAGAGTTGGCAACCGTTCAAGATGAGAGCTTGAAAGTGAAAGAGGAATTAGTCTTTTACAAAAATATGCTAGGCAAGCGCACTGGCAAATAACCAATAATAAAAATAAGCACAGTTTTAATACCGTAGAGTAATGTAAGGATTTGCGATGTTTTTCAAAAAAAGTAACAAAATTGACAGCAGAATCGATACGTTAATTGGCGCGGAAACACGCATAGAAGGTAATGTTTATTTTAGTGGTGGTTTGCGTATTGATGGCGCTGTGCGTGGCAATGTTTCGGAGCCTGTGGATACACCAAGCACTTTAATCTTAAGTGAGCATGGGCGCGTAGAAGGTGCCGTCGCTGCTGCAAAGATCGTGCTCAACGGTAAAGTGGTTGGACCAGTGAAAGCGGGCCAGTTTATTGAATTGCAGCCCAAAGCTAGAATTACGGGCGATTTACATTACAAATCACTTGAGATGCACACGGGTGCAGTGATTGAAGGCAGATTAATTTATATTGGTGAAGAAGCAATAGAAACGTCTGTATAAACAAACCGCAGGATACGAACGTTTGTGTTATTCAAGCGTCATAATATATAGTAAGCAATGCATGTAGTTAAAGGAGCATATATGAACACAGTTGCAGAGTTAAACACAGAGAATATTGCAGACATGGAAATACCAGCACCATTGGTATTTACAGACAATGCTGCAAAAAAAGTCAAAGAGTTGATTGAAGACGAAGGCACACCAGATTTAAAACTGCGCGTGTTCGTCAGTGGTGGCGGATGCTCTGGCTTTCAGTACGGATTTACGTTTGAAGAAGAAGTCAACGAAGATGATACGCAGGTCCAGAAAGATGCTGTGACCTTGTTAATTGACCCGATGAGCCTTCAGTATTTGATGGGAGCAGAGATTGATTATCAAGATAGCTTACAAGGCTCTCAGTTTGTGATTCGCAATCCAAACGCACAAACCACATGTGGTTGTGGTTCTTCATTTTCAGTATAACTATGTAATTGCGTGTTAAAAAGCCAAGCAATCGCTTGGCTTTTCCATTTGGTGAGACGTTGTATCCGATGAATAGCCTAGTGAAAAATATCATCCTCATTATTTGTTTGGTGCTTCTGGGTTGCGGAGAATCACAAACACCGAGGCCAGCTGTTTCAGCTGGCTCGACCGTATTGATTCTAGGTGACAGCTTAAGTTATGGCACAGGTGCAACACCGGAGCAAGCCTATCCTCGGTTGCTAGAAAAATCGACCGGGTGGCGTATTGTGAACGAAGGCATTCCTGGTGATACCAGTAGTGGTGGGCTTCAGCGACTACCTGCACTGCTAGAGGCACATCAACCAACGCTCCTCATTTTAGAGCTGGGTGGTAACGATCTGTTACGTAATACCCCGGCGAAGCAAGTGGAAGAGAATCTTAAAGCGATAATACAGCAAGCTAAGTCACAAGGCGTTCAAATTGCTTTAGTCGCTATTCCCGAAATTAGTCCGTTCATGGCAGCGGTGGGTAACTTGTCTGATCACCCGCTATATGCGCGTGTAGCGGAGGAAAGCAGCGTGCCGCTCATTGCAGATGTATTCTCAGATGTGCTGTCAGACCGTGCACTAAAGGCTGACCAGATTCATCCGAATGCACTTGGCTACGCAGAAGTAGCAATAAAAATGCAAACCGCGTTAAAACGGCTCGGGTTTATTCAAGCACAGTAGCGTCGTTAGTTTGCTAATTAGCGCTTATTAATCGGCACAAATTCGCGTCTGTGCGCGCCAGTATAAAGCTGTCTAGGCCGACCAATTTTATGCTCGGCATCAGCATTCATCTCACTCCACTGCGCAATCCATCCCGCAGTACGTGCCAATGCAAAAATGGCGGTAAACATGCTATTTGGAATACCCATTGCACGCATCACAATGCCGCTGTAGAAGTCGACGTTGGGATAGAGTTTGCGTGAAACAAAATACTCATCTTCTAAGGCAATGCGTTCTAGTTCCATGGCGAGTTTGAACATCGGGTCGTCATTTAAACCCAGTTCATTGAGTACCTCGTGGCAGGTTTTGCGCATAATGGCAGCGCGTGGGTCCATGTTGCGATACACGCGGTGACCAAAACCCATCAAGCGGAAGCTATCTGATTTGTCCTTGGCGCGCTTAATAAATTCACCAATACGGCTGACATCGCCAATTTCTTCTAGCATTTTAAGTGTGGCTTCATTAGCCCCGCCATGCGCAGGACCCCATAGCGATGCAATGCCTGCAGAAATACTAGCGAACGGGTTGGCACCACTGGAGCCAACTAAACGCACAGTACTAGTCGAAGCATTTTGCTCATGGTCGGCATGCAGAATCAGGATTTTTTCAAATGCTTTGGCTAATATCGGGTTGGGTTCGTAATCTTCACAGGGTGTGGCAAACATCATATGCATAAAATTCTCTGCATAATTCAGTTTGTTTTTGGGATACATGAAGGGTTGTCCCAAATTGTACTTGTAGCTCCATGCGGCAATGGTCGGCACTTTGGCCAATAATCGATAGGCGGAAATCTCACGATGTTGTGGATTGTAAACATCCATCGCATCGAAATAGAAGGCGGACATCGAGCCTACCACCCCAATCATCACAGCCATTGGGTGGGCATCACGCCTAAAGCCACGGTACATATTAGTGAGTTGGTCGTGCAACATGGTATGCGTGCCAATCAGCTTGGTGAACTCATCTTTTTGTGCTGCGTTGGGAAGCTCTCCATGCATAAGCAAATAGGACACTTCTAAAAAATCACAATGCTCTGCCAATTGCTCAATAGGATAGCCGCGGTAGTATAAAAGGCCTTCTTCACCGTCGATAAAAGTAATATTAGATTGGCATGCGGCGGTCGACATAAAGCCTGGGTCGTAAGTAAACACGCCATGTTTGCCTAAACTGCGGATATCAATGACATCGTTACCTAAACTGCCTGAGAGTACTGGTAAATCAATAGGTGCAGTATCGTTATCGAATGTGATGGTGGCTTTTGTAGGTTTTTTGCTCATAACACGTGTCTTATCATAAGGGTAGATTAGATACGATTATACGCAAGGATATCGCGAAATGGGCACACGGCGCGCTTGAATTGTATAAGCTTTTTAACGTATGCCATCAATAATGGCGAGATCGTTAGTCAATCGTTAAGCTTGGTGGATGGCACCCAATATACGCAACCCTTTAGCGCCAGTGACTGCGGGTAAGTTGCTTGGTTGGTGTTGCATAGTTTGTTGTGCTAACCAAGCAAACGCAGCAGCCTCCACCCAGTCCACGCTAACATTGAGCGCATCAGTTAGCGCAACACTAGCGCCTGATAGATTAACGCCTAATTCATTGCGCAAAAGCGTATTGTGGGAACCGCCACCACACAGGTAAACCTCATCTACTGCAGGGCAAAAGCGTTTAAGTGCATCCACAATAGAATCTACAGTCAATGCGACAAGTGTCCTTGCAACATCTTGCTGCTGCATTGATGTGTGAGCAAGATGATGGTCTAGCCAAGCATCATTAAATAAATCCCGTCCCGTGCTTTTGGGTGGGGGTAGTGCAAAAAATGTATCCTGCATCATTTGGCGCAAAAGTGTTGCATCAGTCTTACCTGTCGCCGCCCAAGAGCCGTTAGCATCATAGTCTTGATGCAGATGTTGTTGCGTCCAGGCATCTATCAGCATATTGCCTGGGCCAGAATCGAACCCTAAAACTGGCGTCTGCTTATCAGCAATTGATGGTAAATAGGTGATGTTAGCAATGCCGCCAATATTAATAATGGCGCGGTGTTTACTCGGGTGACTGAATACCGATTGATGAAATGCGGGAACTAGTGGCGCACCTTGTCCACCGGCAGCAATATCGCGACTTCTAAAATCTGAAACAACGGTAATTTGCGTGAGCTCGGCCAGTAGCGCAGCATTGCCTATTTGCAATGTAAAACCTATCTGCCCATCGATCACTGGTTTATGGCGAATGGTTTGCCCATGACAACCAATCGCCGCGATATTAGAAGGATGTAGCTGTTCCTTTTCTAATAGAGCCTTCACCGCGTTTGCGTAAAGTACCGCTAATTCATTAGCCAGGCATTGCGATGCTTCTAGCTCGTTATGGCTGGGCGTGTGCAGTGTTAGCAGTGCTGATTTTATTCGGTTGGGATAGGCTAGAAAATGTGTAGCCAGCACTTCAAATTGCTTGTCTGGCGAATGCACTAAGCATACGTCAACGCCATCAAGACTGGTGCCAGACATGATGCCTATATACAAATTGGTTGAGCGCATGGAGTTATGGCGTAGAGTGTGCTGCTAGTTGCATGCGCTGTTTAAGCATTTCTAGTTTCGCAATCATGGTGGTACTTTGCTCGTAAAATGCAGACTTCAGGCTGTCATCAATAGGCACGCTAGTGGGTAATGCGACTTTCATGGGGTCGCGATGGCTGCCATTCACCAGAAATTCATAATGTAGATGTGGGCCCGTGGCTAAGCCTGACATACCAACATAGCCAATGATATCGCCTTGGTTCACTCTGTCGCCCTTACGGATAGCATCTGAAAATCTAGATAAATGCCCGTACACAGTACTCACACCATTGGGGTGATTTAGTATGATGACATTACCGTAGCCCCCTTTTCTGCCCATAAACGCTACAACTCCATCACCCGAAGCTTTAATACGCGTGCCTGTTGGTGCTGCCATATCCACACCGCGATGAGCCTTAATACGCTGCAATATGGGGTGAAAGCGCCCAGCATTAAACGAGGAGCTGATGCGGGTGTACTCTAAAGGAGAGCGAAGAAAGGTTTTATGCAGACTTTTGCCTTCAGGCGTGTAATAAGCATATTTTCCAGAGGTGTCACCAAAGTGAATGGCTTGATAGGTTTTACCATTATTGACAAACTCAACAGCAAGCACATTGCCTGTTTTCATCATCTCGCCTGCATTATAAAAAGCTTCATAAATGACATGAAATCTATCGCCCATGCGTAGATCCTGATAAAAATCTATTTCAGACGACAGAATATCTGCAATTTGTATCGCGATCTGATCGGGAATGCCAGCATCGTCAGTAGCGCCAAACAAAGTGTCGCGGATCACTGCGGATTTAAGTACTTGCTGACTCTCCAGCACGAGTTTTTTGGTGGCGACCACATACCCATTGTTGGTAAGCCCAGCGACTAAAATATTGTCTGCATCTAGTTCGTACTCTAAATATAGCAGTTTACCTTGCAAGTTAGATTTAACTTCTACGGTGTGGCCAGGCATGAGTTGGGTGTTAAGCGCATGGGCATCAGGACTAAGCATCAAAAATTTAATGGCATCTTCATCGCGAATATTCATGCGCTTAAACAATGAGCCTAACGTGTCGTCTCTTCTTACTTGTTCAATTTGCCAAAATGCTTCATTACGATCAATGGTTGGGCTGGGTAAAGGTAGTGATACCTCTTCATTGACAGTATCGAGCACCACTGGGCGTGTCTCAGCCTGAGGCGTATCGTTCACTGCTAAAAATAGAACAAGCGCAAGTAACCCGCTGGCAATGGCTAACCAGTGAAGCTTTACGCGTTTGCGCGAAAATTTGCGTTCTGAAAACATAGTGTTTGCGTTAAAATGTTATGTGGTGTTTTTGCGTAGCATGAAATTAATTTACGAGCTAAAACATCAAATTAATCAGAGTAGAAAAGCATACTAACAGAAAAGAAAGAATATTAAAAAGTCAGTATGCGTAAACAATCATCCATCTAACCGTATCGGAATGAGTAGTGAATACAGACATAAATCAAGCCTTGGCCATTATTAAACGTGGTGCAGACGAATTGCTCATTGAGCATGAGTTGGTTGAAAAGTTGAAAACAGGCAAGCCCCTAAGAGTCAAGGCCGGGTTTGATCCTACCGCACCAGATTTGCATCTGGGTCATACCGTGTTGCTCAACAAACTCAGGCAGTTTCAAGACTTGGGGCATCAGGTGCTGTTTTTGATTGGTGACTTTACCGGCATGATAGGTGACCCCACAGGCAAAAGTGCCACACGTCCGCCCTTAACTAAAGAGCAGGTGGCCGAGAATGCAAAATCTTATGCAACGCAAGTATTTAAAATACTCGACCAAGATAAAACAGAGATTGTATTTAACTCTACATGGCTGAATGAGTTAGGCGCGGCGGGTATGCTGAAGCTGGCTGCAAGTCACACCGTAGCACGTATGCTGGAGCGTGATGACTTTAGTAAACGATTCAAAGGCAATCAGCCTATTGCTATCCATGAATTTATGTATCCATTGTTGCAAGGCTATGATTCGGTTGCGCTTAAAGCAGATGTGGAGCTTGGTGGAACGGATCAAAAATTCAATTTGTTAATGGGGCGCGAATTACAAAAGCAAGCAGGTATCGGCCAGCAGTGTGTATTGACAATGCCGCTGTTGGAAGGCTTGGATGGTGTAAATAAGATGTCTAAGTCATTAGGTAATTACATCGGCGTGGCAGAAGCGCCGGAAATTATCTTTGCAAAAATCATGTCGGTGTCTGATGAGCTGATGTGGCGATACATAGAGTTGCTCTCGTTTGAGTCGCTAGAAACCATCGCAAGTTGGAAAGCACAAATTGCTAGTGGGGAGAATCCACGCAATATTAAAGTGCGATTTGCGCAGGAGATTGTGGCGCGTTTTCACAGCCAAGCCGATGCTGAAAAAGCCTTGGCTGATTTTCAGACCAGAGCCAAAGGTGGTATACCGGATGAAGTGCCAGAAGTAAGTTTGAACATTGAAGGCGATGCGATTGGCATTGCACAAATGCTCAAGATGGCTGGTTTGGTCGAGAGCACCAGCGAAGCTATGCGTGCTATCCAACAGGGCGGAGTTAAGCTGAACAGTGAAAAAGTCGAGGATAAAAATCTGCAAATTGCAAAACACACTACGCTCGTTGCGCAGGTAGGTAAGCGTAAGTTTGCAAAAATTGCATTGCATTGATGACAGTCAAAAAGTAGAGTGTCTGTCATGTATGATGTAACGATGTATTTATTCCAGCTTCAAACGAAGGCACGTCCATGAGGCGTAAGATGGTAGTGGCTAATCGCAAAATGAATGGCGACATCCCGTCCAATCAACTGTTTTTAGAAAAGCTCGTTGCTGAAACACAATTACATCAGCAAGCCGATTATGTCGTTTGCATGCCACATCCCTACCTATATCAAGCGCAATCTATTTTAGAGCACACCCATATTCATTGGGGCGGCCAAAACATGAGTCGCTATCAATCAGGTGCGCATACGGGTTCGGTATCACCACCCATGCTTAAAGAATTTGGATGTAAATACGTCATTATTGGGCATTCAGAAAGACGCATGCATGGTCATGACACGGATCTTTCGACTGGGGAACGTTTTGAAGTGGCTGTGAAATCTGGGCTCATCCCCATTTTTTGTATGGGTGAAACGCTAGAAGAGTATGAAGATGGTGCCACTGATATCGTGACCATTCGACAGTTAAACGCAGTGATTCATGAAATAGGCGTGCAAGGATTGGCAGGTGGCATATTGGCATATGAGCCAGTATGGGCGATTGGTACTGGCAAGGCAGCTACGCCAGAGCACGCACAAAACGTGCTAGGTTTTTTGCGCGGCCACATCGAAATTTTAGATGCCGAGCTCGCGCAGAATATACGCATCCTATACGGAGGAAGTGTCAACAGTCTTAATGCTAAGCAGTTATTTGATATGCCTGATATTGATGGCGCTCTCGTTGGTACAGCCTCACTTAACCCTGAAGAATTTATTGCCATTTGCTTGGCTGCTAGCAACGCCTCCTAGACCTTAGATGATGGCTTTAGTCTTGCAATTTGTAATTTAATTGTAACAATTCAATTTTCTGCTTGACCAAATTTCCATCCACGGTAGAATGCGCGCCTTCGCTTGATGAACGAAGCGCGTAGCAAGTAAAAAAACAGTTTAAATTTTACTTGACCAAGTCTTAAAGACCTGTAAAATGCGCGCCTCGCTGATGATTTTAATTAAGCGATTGGTAGCAAATGCGACAAATACGAAAGAAAGTTAATACTAATTAAAAATGTTTTGAAATTAGTGTTGACGCGGTTTAAAAGCCCTGTATAATGCGCACCTCGTTAACGCAAAGCGCTAACGAAAAGCTGAAAAGCAAACTGTTCTTTAACAAGATGAATGACTGATAAGTGTGGGTGTTTGTGGTGGAGATTTAAGAGGCGCAAGCTTCTAAAAACTCAGAAAACAAATGCTTACACTTAGATTTATGACAAGTATGTAAATAGTTTGGTTAGTAATAACT
>JAUYRP010000033.1 GCA_030696695.1 Methylophilus sp. | reverse complement strand
TTCCCGTGGCAAAAACTGCAAATTTATCGGATTCCTTGATGGAAATTTAAACTACCGGAGCATGCATATTAGTAAGCAACAGTTTTCTCGGGTGGCTTTTCCAGAACAACTGTTGTTTGATACTTTTTCAGGGACGACTATATAGCCACATTCCCTTAAATATTGATAAGCAACGGCTTGATTTAGGATTGAAAAAAATTGCGACTTTTTCCGACCTACCTGTTCACAACAACTTTTTTCTAGGGCTTCTTGTTTTAAATTTTCCCAAGAAACCTTATCCATTATTTGAAAGGCAGATTCATATATTTTCCAATAATCTTCAAAATCCTCCTTGTGACGATCTGCTTCAGTGAAATAAACATCATTAGGGTAATTATCATGGATTAATTGATATAGCTCATACATATAAGGATAAGGGTTTTTCAAGTAAATATCTCTTATAGTCTAATTGACAAAGCTGAATATGCGCTTAAGGCGAAATAGTCAAATAAATCTGGATTATTACTGCACCTAGCATAACTAATGTAAAAAAGGCTATTGCCCAGGTTAAGTTATACATGCGTTTATTCTGTAAAGCAGTTTGTTCATTATTTTCTTCAATTGAAGCACGTAGCTTTTTAATTTCATTATTAATTACTGGAAGAAATGAAAGCAAGGTAAAATCCCTTTAATTTAAAGTATTGATTATAATTAATAATTAAATACAAAACCATATTTAAAATAATCGCCATTAGCAACTTCTCAAAAAACCACATAAAGCAAAATTTCTAATATATTTCACTGCTGTCCCGTTAACGAGAAAGGGCTGCGGCCCGATTCAGGCCTAATTGGTATAATAAGTTTTCGCATAACTTGTTGAACCAGATAGGAGAATCAGGTCATGTCTCATTGTAATACAATCTTTTCCCAAATACTAAAGCTTTAACCGAGACATGAATTTGAGACGCTTGCGAAGCGACATCATTCAGGCCGTTCTTTCCGTACTACCTTTAAATGGTCACAATTTGTGACACTTGCAAAGGCGCAACTGGCACACTACCTGATCGTACTTTTGCAGAATTGCTTAGGCATCAATTAGATTTAGATCTGATTCAATCCCAAAGCCCCATCGATCTTCGCAACCCAAGACATTTTCATTTCCCCGCAACTGCACATCCAAAGCGGCCCGACTATCAATAGCAACTTCATGAATCGTATCGACAAGTAAATTCCCGACAGTCCCTCAATCCGAGCCTTTCCATACGCTTAGACATTTTCCGCCACTCCTTGCGACAAATCTATTTTATTTTCTGTCAGTTCAATCGATTAAATCTCCCCTTTCAACAATCCACCCAAACAAGGAGGCCAATATCGTTAGTCATTTTAGCGATCCTTCAAATCATTCACCACAAATCAGGAGGTACTCAATGGTAAGACAGCCGAGACGCCGTTCCATACGCAATCTAAAATCATCGGGGTGGCAAGCTGGCAGATTCACCGGAAGAACTTTGGATAAAACTACCACCGGATTATTCCGCTGGTTGACCACCGATCATTCAGGCATGGCGAGGATGCTCACGCTTATGCCGCAGATGGGATTGCTGGACAGCGTCAAATATGTCCTCGCGTGTTTACTTATTACGCTGGTCGGAATTGTTCTGCAGGTAGTCTGGCTATATTTCCTCATCTTCCACGGCTTACCCCTTCTGCTCCCCGTCTGACATTACAGTTTCCACAATTCGTGGCCCGACATTATGTGGGCTTTTTTTTCGTCCAAAATTAGGAGGTAATTCATGATCATCCTGCATGGTCCATCAGCAGTAAACAGCCTTGCCGATCTCAGCATTCGTGCTCTGATCAGTCAGCGTTTCTCTCAGATTCTTTCAGGAGAACCCTACGACTACGATCAACACGGCTACATGATCGTAGTTGAACCGGGAGACAGCATCGAATCACTGGAATCGGAAACGTGTTGCTCCATCCTGCATAACGCCTTCGATGACACGCATTTCGGTAACTCCGATTTCACACCCTGCTTTGAAGCATTGGAAGAACACAGCAATTGTTTCGAGATGCTGTTCATCCTGAGTGACAGCGGTTTTGGCATTGAACTCTTCATCCCGAAGCATTCAGGCATCAATCCTGATTTGCTTGCGCTGTGTGCTGAATATGCAGTACCGGCAATGACGGCACATACCTGAAGTTTCCCAGCTTTTCAGAATTCCAGTTTTTCAGTTTTTCAGTTTTTCAGTTTTCCAATCCAACTTTCAGGAGATTCTAATGGAAACACCCATCAATGCGCTTGTCGCCGATATGGTTGAGATACTCGATGATTGTCTGCGTGAAGATTTCGAAGAACGTTCGGCCATTATGGAATATGACGCAGAACTACCACGTGCTCATGCCGAGTGTCTGGCATTGCTGGATGTATTGCGGCGGCATCCTTCAATGCTGTATGGCGTGACTGTATTGCGAGCTGTATTGAATGACTCCGACTTATGGTTACTCACCACTGATATAGATCGCACCCGTCAGCATGTCGCTGAGATCGGTGCTATCGAAATCGGTGTCAGTGATTTGAAGGATGTCATCGATCAGCAATTTTCCGGTATCACAGCACTGGCATCAATCAAGTAATTTTCGGTTGCGCAGTTTCACCCATCTTATTTGAAAGCAATAGGAGTAACCAATCACTAATCAACATTAACCAAAGGAGTTCATCATGAAAACAAGTCAACTGATCAATCTCGCCCCATCCATTCGGATTATCAAAGAGGCCACGTGCCCTTCCCTCTCAGGCAAATCCACATTGACCTATCACATCGGCTGTAATTCTGAATCGGATATCTTGTTACGTGTCGTCGACAATACCGGCGGCGGTTTCTTCAGCAAGGAGTGGGTTCCGTTAAATGCCATCTTTCAGGCATTTGACAAGAAGGCAGTTGATAAGCCAATCGTATCGCTACTGCTCTATCCACTATTCCAAGGTAAGTCACTCAACACACCGGCTTTTCTGTTGGCTGTTCTGAAACAGGAAGGTTTAGTGAGTCCCTTGGAAGATAATCCGAAGCACTATGAACGGTTGCCTTCTGAAGCATTCATGGCTGAGATTGGGAAGTTGATTGAATCGAAAGTCGATTTGAAGACTGATGACGCAAAGCCAGTAGTCACAACCAAGAAATCCGCATCAAAGAAATAAATCTCACCCAGCTAGTTGAAGTCCGCAGTTCCCTCAATAGTTACATCCACAAACCCAAGCAGCACAAGGCAGTACTAGCTTTTCAATAAATCGGTGGTGCAATACCGACCGTATGCCGAACCCGTTTCACTTTTCTCCCCCGGAATGGCGCTTCTTTCTCTTTTGAGTGCCATTTTTTATTTCTTCTATCACAACAAAATCAAAGGAGTATTTGCTATGCAATTTCAAAACTATCTAATCGATGCAGTCAATGATGTGCTCGACTGGGATATTCCAGAAGAAGCTCTCACAGAGGCCGTGAATGCTCAAGCCTGTCTGATGGCCCGAGTTAATCCCGATGAGATGACAGTGTTCAGTTCTGACTGAATCATCGCTGTCTCGCTGTTTCACATCCATCAATTCGAAGTGGTACATTCAATTGTGCTGCTCCGTTTCTTTTTTACAGGAGCAACAACCATGACCAACAAAACGATCACACACAAGCTTGTACCAATCAATCAATCAACGCATCAATCATACGGCCAAGATTTTCGGTGTCCACTTTTCCATGCGGTTTGAGCCTGCTGTATATAGAATCTCCAGAATGATCGCACCGGAATACAGTGGCGGTTACTGGGATTTTTACACATTGAGTAACGGTGCTTTCTATATGGCGCCGGATTCAGATAAATCGTTTCAGGTGATCTGTGAGAATGGCTTTGAGGGGATGCTCTGTGGAGATGCGTTGGGCATTACTGTTTGTCTGTATGCCTACAGTCATTTATCCTTCAGTGACAATAAGGAGTTGGCCGAGATCTGTGCCCGGCAGTATCATTGGCTGCGGGATTTTATGTTGGGGCATGAGGAGGCACGGGAGATTCTTCGGGCTATTGACTGACACTTTCCGGGGTGGGGCTGCAAATTTGCCACAACAGCGCAACTTTTCCCCGAAAGCCAAGCTGGACATAGCACTCGGCGTGGCGTATCCAGATTCTTATCTGCAACGTTGCCGCAACGCCCAGAACCATGCCGGGATTCAACGTTGCGGATTTTTTTGGGGGGCTGCGCGCGGGACTGGGCACCGGGTGCAGTGCGTTTTTTCCGGACACCGACTCCATTGCTGATATTAATCAGCATTTTGTTATAAGGGAATCTCCATGCACAGTAATTGTGCTCCCTTCTGTCCTTTCAACTGCAAGTTTGATATTTCGGTGACTTCCGCGCCGTCTCGCTCAGTTAAGCAAGTACCGTTAACATTGACGGATCCAGTAATGACAAATAAGTAAACTCCATTACCCTCTCGATACAATTCATAATCCTTCGAACGGTCTTCGGTGAATTCAATCACCGAGAAATAGGCATCCTGATTGATGGATAATGAGCCTTGCATGCCATTGGGTGACACAATGATCTGGAATTTGTTTTTTCTTTGTGCCACATCGAATCGTTTCTGCTCATAACGGGGTTCTATATCCAGTTTCTTTGGTAAAACCCATATTTGCAGAAAACTCACAAAATGAGTTGTGGATTGATTGTATTCCGAGTGAGTGATGCCTGTGCCCGCCGACATGATTTGCACTTCACCCGCTTTAATGACATGCTGATTTCCCATACTGTCCTTGTGCTGAAGCGAGTCAGTTAATGGAATGGATATGATTTCCATGTTCTCGTGCGCGTGCATTCCAAATCCCATCTCAGGCTGCACAACATCATCGTTGATAACTCGTAGCGCGCCAAAGCCCATACGTTCCGGGTTCTGATACGACGAAAAGCTGTAGGTGTGATGGCTGGTTAACCATCCGAGATTTGAGATTCCGCGTGAATCAGAACGATGAATATTGATTTTCAAGGCCAGATCCTCTCAATAATTATTTCAAGTTAAGTTGAGAATTCTACCTATAATTGCAATGATGAGAACTGGTACTTGCTGGGACATCTCCGTAAATTTTCCGAAACAACACAAAGATTTCCGGAAAACCAAGCTGGGCATAGCACTCGGCGTTGCGGATAAAACGCAACATTTCAGCAGCGGTATCCTCAAAAATTTGCCTCAGCACGGCGTGGCGAACTGCAAACGCAACCGCAACGTTGCCGCAACGCACAAACCCATGCCAGTATTCAATGTTGCGGCGTTGCGGATTTTTTCGGGGGAGTAGCGCTCGTACTTTTGCCCGTCCAACTAAAAAATTTCATGCCGGAAATTCTGCCTTATACCTTCCAAAGTATATGCCGGGACACACAGAATGATTACTGGAAGGGGCTCTCTGTGATTACTGCCTGATAATTCATTATTATTATAAAGTTATATAAATATATCTGTATTGCTCAGGCTGAGTATCCTAACCGGAATCGAATTGATGCACATAATCAGCATAGGTCAAATGATGATGGAAGGTGCAGACAAGATATCTTTTACAAAACAATTTTATGCGTTATCTAGATAAATCCACCCAATTTGAAGAGATGGGATGGCATATCAGTTCATCAGAAACATGTGTTTGTGCGGTTAATGCGACAGAACCCTTTGCGGCATCTTGAATTTGGCTAAACCAAGGCCCTACATAAAGTTTCTGGGGCGAAGTTAGTAAAATAATAGCTAGGATATTGCGATGCGAGCCGGCAGTAATGTCGAAGTCACCATCCTGACTTGGGAGCATATGATGAATTTCATTGTATTGCTGCGCAATGTTTTGCTTTGTTTTTTCTAAAGTAGGGCTTTCATATTCACCAGCCAATAAATAAGCAATGCCTACTTCAGCGACCACGTCGGCTTTTGCGCGAGAAATGATGATGTCTATATGGGTATCAAAATAATCAAAAATCCATGCAAAATCGTCCCTGTTTACAGTGTGCTGATAATATTGGCTGCTTGCCAGGATAATATGAGTTAGGCCGTATAATTTATTGTTATATTGTTGCGAACTCAGTAAATGCTCACCATTATCCGGATAAACTTGCTGCAACGCATTGATGAATACATCAGTGTAATCCTTGCCACCAAGTTGTTTAATCCATACTACAGCATTGGCAAGCTGTCCCGCCCATGCTTTAATCATAATCGGATCACTTAATTCTCGCGTGTAGTCATGAGCTAAAACATGTTTTTTTAGTCGTTCAAACTGGGTGGTGCAAATTCGATATTCTGAGGCGCGCCTGAGTATGTTTAAACTTCTGAAATAGTATGGAAAAGCAGGCGCTATTGTCAGTGATTCGCGCCGCAAAACTTCCCTAGCTCTGGAAATCCAGCCATCTGTTTGTGTTTTTGAATATTCAATTTCATTATTGTCATGGGCTATTTGCAAGAGATTCTCGACACTCTTAATCATATTTCCTATGTCTTGCAAATTATAATCAAAATAGATCGGACTCCCGCTGATACGATAAATCCGGTTTGCATAATGGCTGGCTTTATATATAGATAGCTTTTCTAATTTTTGATCATAATTTGCTTTTATTGCTTTAGCGATATCGGCATAAGATAGCTCGGTTCTTTCTGCTGAAGGGAGATTATCGTTGGTTTTATTGATGCTAATAGAAATAGCGCTACTAAGGACTGCAATCAACAGCAGAGCGAATATTATTTCTCGCTTATTTTGTCCGATGTTCCTTTTGTTCATATTTTGAGGCTCCCGGCATATTAGTAACGCTCATGCCGACGATAACTAAGAAATTCTTGTATGTATAGTTTTCTTTCCTTATACATAAGTCAGTATTAAATCTAATGTTCCTTTCTATGGATTGATTTAAACGGACTCACTAAATCAGACATGCATAGTAATCCTTAATAAAAACGCCCAGTAATCGCAGTGGGTGCTTTTCCCCCTCACTGGGTTTTCGGTCGATTCCAAAAACTCACGCTGCCTCACCCCCTGAAATTTGCCGCAACGCCGCAACGTTTTGCTGAAACCCATGCCCAGCATGAGCCTTGACGTTGCGGATAATCCGCCACAAATTTTCGGGAAGAAAGTTGCCGCCACATCCAAAGCCATGCCCTGCATCGACGTTGCGCTGTTGCGGGTAAAAAGGCGGTTTTGGAGTACGTGCATTTGCCTGCCTGTAGGAGATTGCAGACACCGGAGCGATGAGATTTTTGCAACTGATTGAGCAGTCATTCAATTGATCCAGCTTTCGATTATTTGGATTTGAATGTTTGTATATAATCCGACAATTAATCAGTGCTGACTTCATATGTATAAAAATAATATCAATTTACAAACGAGCTGCACGAGAGACGAGGCCTTAGCACTATTACTCGGACTGGGAGATCAGCGAATCCTTCCTATTGAATACGATCCCAATATTCCAGAGGGAATCGACATAGAATCAGATTTTGCTTTTTGGATAGAAGAGTATCTCAACGATGAATTCGAATTATTAGAAGGCGAATATGAGTTGGCCATACTTAAAAAAGAGCCAATTGACATAATTGCCAAGAAATTGGAAGACCTTAATAAATTAAAAAAATTAATTTCAAAAGCAGAAAAATATGCGCACTATTTTGATGATGAGATTTCCAAAGGTTCGGCATCTGCTATAAGACTCAACAAATCAAATAGTGAACACACCCCACACTACACCCTTATTAGCATTTATCAATGGGCTATCAATACACTTAAATTTCCTGATATCAGTCTCGATTCCTTTATCAAAGAAAATACAAAGCTTGCTGAATTGCCATTAAAAGGTATTGAAGCTGATAAAAACAATGATCAGCCTCAAGTAAAGAAAAGGAAACTTAAATCTCAGGAGCAGGAAGAAGCCATATTGGTTGAAATAAAAAAACTTGGCCACGATCCCAAAAGCTTGCCAAGAATTGTCTCTGGTAAAGGCGGTGTGAAGTCTCAAATAAGAGAAATTCTGGAAAATACTTCATTATTTCTCAGCCGGAGAATATTCGACAAGGCGTGGGAAAGATTGCGTGATTCGAGGAAGATTGCAGATAAAAACTGAGTATCCTCCCCAAAGAAAAATCATGGGGGACTCTTGCGGGGGAGGATAAACCCCGTCATATCATAGGCATCGTTAAAAAAAACGGCAACTGCCGGGAGGGGAAAAACGATGCAGAATCATTCACCTATAATTCTAAGCAACACTCCGCTGTCCGATTGGCGCGGCTCAATGACCACTTTCAAGGGTTTTACCGGAACCCGGCCAGATGAGGAATTTAAAGATCTCAGCTGGAAAGAAATTAGCAATCAAATCTGCCCGGATAAACCTGTAGTTATTGCCGACAAAAGCGAAGCTCAATATTTTGTTCCATGTCTTTTGAAAGATGCACCACTAGTTGGCAATACTCTAGATAGTGCAATAAAAAACGGAGAGTCAACCGTTGGCAAAATGCGATCCAAAAGTCATGTCACAAAATCAGCGATGCTGCTCATGGATATCGATGGTTTTTCTGAAGCTGATTTCAAAACAGGTTTAGCTAAGATCAGAGCAGATGGCCTCACATATCTTGCTTACACCACCCATTCCTATGGAAATCCAGACAAGCCGGGCATACGTGTTCGCCTAATCATACCTGTGGATTGTCCTGTCTGCACTGATGATTATGCCGCAGCTTGGCATGGATTCGATCAACAATACTTCAATGGGCAAGCTGGAAAAGCCGATTCATCCGGCGCAAACCTTTATCAACAGCAGGGAGCACGGTGCTCTCATCCTGATCGTATCAGAGAATCGCAGTCTTGGCAGCATGAAGCTGGCGTGGTTTCGGCAGACACCCTGATTGAATTGGGTCGACAAGTGCAAGCTCTACAATCAACAGAGAAAAAATTATCTTCTCAAACCAATGGCGGTAAAAACAATATTAACAGCGATACCAGTGAGACCTACCCCCCATCAAATGCAAACAAGATCGCCGAGTCATGTCAGCAAATTAGAACATTCCGGGATTACAAAGGCGCCGGGCAAAACGAACCTTTATGGTATGACTGTCTGGGTATTGTGGGGCATTGTCAGGACGGGCCTGCTATCAGCCAAGAGTGGAGTAGCGGTCACCCGGAATATGACAAGGGAAAGACGGCCAAAAAACTTGAGTATCGACTGAAAACGCATCCAACCACATGCAGTCAATTCCGCAAAACAAATCCTGAAGGTTGTATTGGATGTACTCAGAAATGCAGCAGTCCAATTATATTGGGGTGGATACGTGATGAACCTAAGATTTTCGAAGATCCTGCAGTAACCCATTCAGATTCAACCGATGTCGTTGTTGAATTATCCTTGAGTGAACAAAATACTGCAGGCAGTCGCCCAGCATTCCCGTCAACTGATGCTGAAGTGATTGAATCATTGGCAGTTATGTCACTAATGGACTATGACCGTATTCGGCTAGAAAAAGCCAAAGAATTAAGAATACAACTAAAAACACTCGACGATCTGGTCAAGGCTGCACGGAATGAAGAAAAAAAAACAAATCAACTTCTTTTTCCGGAAGTAGAGCCCTATCCGGAGCCCATTGATCTAGCACAGATTCTGGATGAAATATCAGCAATCATCCGTTGCTTTATTGTGCTGGACACTGAACAGGCGGACATCGCCGCTTTGTGGGTGGCCCATACGTATCTAATCGATGTTTTCGAGATATCACCAATCGCCATTATTAATGCTCCTGAAAAAGCTTGCGCTAAAACCTTGTTTCAGACTTTACTGATTCGGATGTGCTATCGCCCGCTGCAAGCAGCCAATGCTAGTGCATCCGCGCTATTTCGG
Source organism: Methylophilus sp. (assembly GCA_030696695.1). Lineage (GTDB taxonomy): Bacteria > Pseudomonadota > Gammaproteobacteria > Burkholderiales > Methylophilaceae > Methylophilus. Next base: position 5,838 of record JAUYRP010000033.1, on the reverse strand, counting down.
GCAGTTGAATCATGGCAGCCAACAGTCTTTTTTGATGAGTCAGACACATTCTTTCGCGATAACAATGAACTTCTGGGCATAGTTAACGCTGGTTATAAGCGCGGCGGGTATGTGTTACGCAGTGAGTCTACGGGTGATAGCTTCGAGCCACGCGCTTTCTCAGTATTTAGTGCTAAGTCAATCGCAGGAATTTTATTAGAAAAACACTTGCCTGATTCTACCATGAGCCGGGGGATAGTTTTTAATATGCGCCGGAAATTGCCGCATGAACTAATCGATCGAATGCGGAGTGCAGATTGCCAATTGTTTGAAATTATTGGGGCCAAACTTATGCGATTTGCTTTGGATTATTCGCAGCGAATCAGACTTGCACAACCGAAACTACCAGATGAACTGTCGGATCGAGAGCAAGACAACTTTGAAGCATTGCTAGCCATCGCCGAGTGCGCCGGGCCTGAGTGGTTGCACCGGGCTACTGCGGCTGCTTTGAATCTTTCCAATACCGGAGAAGTCCACACGAATTCTGGCAATGAATTACTCGCAGACATTCGTCATATTTTCGATAGCGGAGAACACCCTAGAAAAATCAGTACGGTGGATTTAATTAAAGCTCTAATAGCTGATGATGAATCGCCTTGGGCAACATACAATTTTGGCAAGTCGATAACTCCTCGCCAGCTAGCAAAACTGTTAACAGGGTACGGGATCAAATCGAAAACAGTCCGCATGGGACATGCCAATACGCCAAAAGGTTACGATGCAGATCAATTTTCTGACGTTTTCGCCCGCTACCTATCCCCAAAACTGCCTCATCAGCGCAACGTTTCCTCGGAATCCAATAGCAGCATGGCAGACGAGGTTTCGAATAAAACAACAAAATTAATAGATTTCTAAACAGGTTATCTCTTAGGTCTAATCGGAACAGGCACATCGTAATTTTACAAATGTTTATCAATAATCAGGACAGAAAAACAAAATGAAAAAAGAAAATATCGAATTGAGTGGTGGATTTAGCGTATCGAAATACGGTTACGAATGTTTTCGCGAGATTGTTGTTGCATCACTGCCCGAGATGAATCCAGGCAAGGCATACAACCTTAAAAAAATTCTTGGCAGAGAAATTTGGAGCCAGTTGGATCACGGCGATCGCCGCCTAATGGGCCGATGTGTAGCGCACATGGTTACCCAGAAGGCACTGCCTCTAAGTTTTGCCGAATCCAAGCATGAATATCCCAAAAGATATCAATTGCAATAAAAACATCAGCGCGATCGACAGCTGCAGCTTAATTCAGGGCTGTGGCTGCAAACCAATATCTTTTCACATATCAACATTCTTGGAGGCTAACATGCCGGTTTTGAAGTTATTAGAAAAAAATATTAAAAATTTAAATTGTCCAGAGGATAAATCTCGGGTCGAATACTGCTGTGAGGACCTTCCGGGTTTCTATGTAGAAGTACGTAGAACCGAAGGAAAAAGCTATTATTATCGTTACAAAGATGCCTCTCGCAAGACGTGTCATCAAAAGATTGGCCGTACGACAGATATCACTTTGGTTGAAGCACGCAAGAGAGCCAAAACACTGAAGGCGGAGATTGCCTTAGGAGCCGATCCACGCGGTGAAGAGAAAGCCAGACTGGCCGTGCTTACCTTTTCTGAATTCTTCGAGCAGCATTATCTGCCCTATGTGAAGCCGCGGAAGCGTTCCTGGAAGCGTGATTATGAACTATACCGTTTACGGATCAAGGCGGTATTCGGTCATAAGCGTCTCAACGAAATTACCCGGCAGCAAGTGCAGTCATTCCACACCGCGCTGAAGGAAGAAGGTTTAGCAGCTGCCACTTGCAATCACCATATAAAGCTAATGAAGCATGCGTTGAATTTGGCCATCGATTGGGGAATGCTGGATAAAAATCCGGTGGCACGGGTGCCGATGTTTTATGAAGATAACAAACTTGAACATTACATGGATGATGTAGAACTGAATCGTTTATTAACGGTGTTACATACCGATGAGAATCGGCCTATTTGTCAGATCGCTTTATTCCTGCTTTCTACAGGATGCCGGTTAAATGAGGTGCTTTCTGCCAAATGGAGCGATGTGGATATGAGTAAAGGCATATTCACCATCAGGGCAACCAATGCCAAGAGCAAAAAACTACGAGGGGTGCCGTTAAATGAAAGTGCTATCGAAATTCTGAATCAATTGGACGCGCAAGGCAAGTTTGAGTATCTGTTCGTTAATCGTTTAACGGGTATGCCTTATCGCAATATACATAAAGTTTGGCATCGGCTGCGTGAGAAAGCGGGGCTAAAACATCTGCGATTGCATGATTTGCGACATCAGTATGCGTCCTTTCTGGTCAATAGTGGTCGTACACTTTATGAGGTGCAGCAGATATTCGGTCACTCTACCAGTGTAGTTACTCAACGTTATTCTCACCTTTCCACCAAGGTTTTGAATGAGGCTGCCCAAAGTGCATCGGTCAAAATCAAGGAGGCAACAACAAACTCGATGTAGAAAAACTGGCGAAAATTGCGGGCCGGGCTGGCGAAAACTGGCCCGACTCGTGCCCAAAGTTGTCCGCCTCGGGGCCGTTTCGGGGTGGTGATGGCCATCCCCCTCGGGTGCCCCCGGGGTTCGCAGATGGACCACTTTTTGGCAGTTCTGGGAGAATTTCCCGGAGTGCCTTGCCAGCACTCGATTTCCGGCAACTGGATTCGGAGTCGGTCGGGATCGGTTCAGTAGAAATTTCAGTATGAAGTTGTTTCAATTCAAAAAATCTTAATACCGAAGCAATTTATGCCAATTTCGGTTCGGTTTTAGTTCAGTTTGCGTCTGACGGATAGATACCCCGGGAAAAAACCACTTCGGTTTCTTCGTCTTTGCAGGCATAAATTTTGGGGTGTGTGCTTCTTTTAATCCGTTGGTCGCGAGTTCGAGTCTCGCCCGACCCACCAGTAATACAAAATCCCCTGGAGAAATCTAGGGGATTTTTCTTTTGGTTAATTGGAACTAATTGCACTATGAGCGTATCGAAAGGCGATACTTAATATTGGTTTGTCATATAAACCGACGACCTCAATGAAAACCCCCACCATTTCTGATATTCCCTTCTACCGAGCTCACTAATAGTAGAAACTAAAACTAAGGAATTTTTATAAGGAATGGTAAATTATTCGAATACAAATAGCGTAAATCTCAATATCGCCAAAACTTATGTCAGATAAAGCCGCCGAACTCAACGCCCACTGCAGTTGCATCAGCGTAGATGAACAGAAGTTAGATGTTGAGGTACATCATCTCATTAGCAATCTTGAGCTTGCAGATATAACCGCGACAAAAATCAGCTCCATGCTATCTAAAAGCGGAGTATTTATTGAGCGCGCTGCTCTAGACCAAATGGAAACATTAGCCAAAGCAGTATTTACAGTTTGCGGCACATCTTTGTTTCAAGAACTAGTCCTTGAAAATGCCCCAGAAATCGCTAGACACCGACAAAATATTAGTGGCGTTTTTTATGGATTTGATTTCCATTTAGGAGTCAACGGCCCACAATTAATTGAGATCAATACAAATGCGGGTGGAGCCATGATTTGCACCCTTGAGATTGGCGCATCAAAGAATTGCTGTGAACCCGTTGGCAGAAGCCTGGCTGAACGAAATATGCCTGATGAAATTTATGAAAGTTTTCTAAATATGTTTGCTCAAGAGTGGAGATCCTTTAAAAACGATCCTTATGCTCAATTAAAAACGATTGCAATCATTGATGAAGATCCAACAAAGCAATTTTTATATCCCGAGTTTTTATTATTCCAAGCTCTTTTCCAAAAGCATGGAATTAAGACAATTATTACTTCTCCAGATGATCTGATCATTCAAAATAATAAAGTCTGCTTTGGTGAAACAGAAATCGATCTGATCTACAACCGGACAACTGACTTTTATTTTCAAGGGCCGGCGTACTCAGCTCTACGGGAGGCCTACCTTAGAGATCTTGCGGCCATTAGCCCCAACCCCTTTAACCATGCAGTATTTGCTAATAAAGATAATCTTTGCATATTGAGTAATGAAAAGCAACTTGATGCCCTGGGGGTTGACTCCGCCACCAAAGAAGTACTCCTAAGTCATATCCCAGAAACCGTAAAAGTTTCCACTCAAAATGGAGAGTCCCTTTGGCTAAATCGCAAAGATTACTTTTTCAAACCTAGCCAAGGATTTGGAAGTCGCGCTGTCTATAGAGGCGATAAATTAACTAAAGGCGTATGGAGTCAAATTAAAGATAAAAGCTATATCGCACAAAAAATTATTCCCCCAAGCAAGCGAACCATCACCGTTGATGGTAATGAACTTAGCTTAAAAGTGGATATTAGGGACTATATATTTGAAGGCAATTCCCTAATTTCAGCGACTCGCATATATCAAGGGCAAACAACAAATTTGAGAACTCTAGGAGGTGGGTTCTCCCCCCTGTACAGTGTTTAACTAAATCACCTCAAATATTCTTAATGCCAGAGTGATCTAAACCTTTTAAAGCAAATCCCTAGAGAAATCTAGGGGCAACAGAGTGAACTGTCTTAGGTGAGATTGGGTGGCGCTGGGTGGCCATAAACAGCTGAGCACCTTATAAATATCCGAGTGTCGCTTTACGAGAAGCTTGGTGAGATAATAAAAACTTAAATCACCATCTAATCAAGCCCATGAATGACTTAACTATAGCAAGAGCAATACACATCGTTAGCGTAGTCATTTGGATGGGAGGGGTAAGTTTTGTCACCATAGTGCTCATACCCATACTAAGGCGATCATCATTTCAACAGGATCAGTTAACTATATTTAATGTTGTTGAGAATCGATTCGCTTCTATAGCCAGAATCATGGTCTTGTTGGCAGGTATTTCGGGCTTTTATATGACTTACAAACTAGATGCTTGGAGTCGATTTTCGCAACTTCAATTCTTTTGGATGCATGCAATGGCGTTTGTTTGGTTGCTGTTCTTTCTAGCGCTATTTGTAATTGAACCATTCATCATAAAAAACCATGGTCGAATGGTAAAAGATGGTCATAGCATCACCAACCTGCGAAAAACCCAAATTGTTCACTCGGTCATCCTAGTTCTGAGCTTAGTTACCATAGCCATCTCGGTATTGGGCGCCCATGGATTTTTTTACTCATGAGTCCAATTAAGCCCTCAGATCGTACGCCTTTAGCCCATCAGATTGGACGAGAGTCGATTGATCAGGTGGTTGATGATTTTTATAACCGTATTCAAAACCACCCAACCCTATCCAAGCCTTTTTCAATTGTGAATCACTGGAAAGAGCATAAAGAAAAAATTGCCGAGTTTTGGTGGGTAGTGCTGGGCGGAATACCCAACAGCCCATATAAGTACGACCCAGTAAATAAGCACTTCGCTGCAGGGTTTACGCAAGAACTCCTAGAGGACTGGAAGGCGCTATTTTTTGAAGTCCTTTCTCAGCATCTACCTCTCGATCTTGCACAAGCATGGCAGTCTCGTGTTGAACTCATTGGAGGAAATCTTTTGATGCAAAATGATCGCCTCATCCAGAAAACATTAGGGTAATTATTAATCCACTTCATTTGCCGCTTTTCCCGACAAACAGGTGTCGCGTTTCCAGAAACTCCAACACGACACCGTCAAAACCATCTGACCTCCACGCCCACCCTTTTGACCCCACCTGAAGACCCGTCAATATCACGGCACCTTCAAGACAGGTTTAGACTAATGTATTAACGACTGTTTAAACACAATTTGAAATCTTTTAATCCGTTGGTCGCGAGTTCGAATCTCGCACGGCCTACCAAAATAAATCAAGGG
>JAUYRP010000025.1 GCA_030696695.1 Methylophilus sp. | reverse complement strand
GCAGCCAATCATCCCTGGAGAAACATGCCTGTCGGCAAGTCCGCCAACGACGGGCAGCGAGCAGCACCGTAGCAAAGAAATCAGGAAAACCGGACATTTCTATTTTGCAGAAAACCGGACATTTCTATTTAGCGTTGACAGTGGGATGATCATTTTGACATCCTTAAAAACCACGATGAATACTCCTGTCGAGATTAAATCGGGCATCGAACCGCTAAGAATATCATCCAGTCGCGTAGCGTTGGCAAGAGCGGTAGGCTTCATAACGGACCGTAATTTTACCCACTGTCATGTAGCTCAGCCCGGTTTCCTCGGCAATCTGCGTCTTCGTCCTACCCCGCTTATGCGCTCGGATCACTTACCACCGTCACTCGTGTTGCTCAGCTGGACTGTGCTTTTTTGAATCGTCCTTGTCCATGCATTTATTGGTCCGAATATTAACCTGAAGTTCAATCTTTTAGTGGGCCGAATCTATAATACCGGCAGCATCAAACTCCACTTCGAATGGAAAAATCATGGCACGCAAGTAACGTCGGCCTTGATTCTCTATTTCGCGGATGAAAAATTTTACGTCGAAAAGCGTACCGCTAAGACTTAGAAGTTGAAACCGGTGGCCGATATGGGAGAGGAAACGCAAACGGGGATTAATCTGGCCGTCACGCATCAGTTTGATTGCTGCAAGTTCTGGCATCAGTTCTGAAATATGCCCCCAGGCTGATGTACCACGACGATAGCCGAACAGATCACCGGTGAGGATGTTACAGCCGCAGATCATGCCCTGCTGATTCAGTGTCAGTTCTATCTTGTTGTCAAAAGTGCTTGGAGGTGCCATTAACTGCTTGGGGAAATTAGGTGTCATGAGTGCGGGTTCCATCATTTTTCCTCGGCTTCGGCTGCCAGCCAGTCGTCTAATTCATAGCCCGATGAAAAGCCGCGTGCTTCTGCCTTGTAATAGGCAGATTCAGCAATATGCGACAACCGCTCTTCATTGCTTTGTTGAAGAGCCGGGTCAGATGGGGTAATGAGTGTCAAGTTTTTGGCGGTATTACTTGTTGCTTTAAGGGGATTCATATTGGCCTCCTTTACTGCAATTGGGTTGAAAAAATCGGCTCTGCCTGCACCTCTTTGTCAAGCACGCTCAACTGCAATCAAACCTTAACTGTTATGACAAGAGAAGCACTAAATATATGATATACCGGGTGCAGCCTCTTGTCTGTTCAATAACGCACATAGGCCAACAATTTACACCTAATATAGATGAAGCTTATCCATGAATGGTGCGGTATGTCGAACGTAATCCGATTCAGGTGGTAGGCTAGCAGAATAAAATATTCTCCACTCACCGGATCGGAGGCAGCTCCCTCTCACCTATCAATGCTAAAAATCAACCGCTTGATTCGTCCGCGCATAACTCATTGATAAATAATGGTACGGATTGTGGCCTTTGCGGACTTCGGCCATATTTACAAAAGCGAGGCAGGAGCGAAAAATGGCCCGGAGAAAGTGGAATGTGGCAATAATAGGGTGGAATGGCCAAAGAACGGAGTCCGCAATGACCAGCACGAACCCCCACGAGTATGCGGGAATCCGGGCAAATAGAATCGGGTAGGAGGCAAGTTCAGCCCCGCCGTCCTCTCACACCACCGGGTGTGCGGTTCCGCATCCGGCGGTTCATTGAACACACTGGAGTCGTCGCATCGTATCAAGTAGTGACACCAGCCCTAAACGATCGAAGTACAGCTTCAGGAAAGATTGGTTCATGTGGCTTGCGCCACTGCGATGATGATATTGCGGTCTACCTTGAGGGCGGCGTTGAGTTTTCTTTAGAAGTTGATGCGGAACCCGGTGGTATAGACATAATTATTTTTGAGCACCGTGCCGTTGAGATCCTGGACGACAGGAATCTGCACACCGGCCTCGACGATCCATCTCCTGGTGACGTATTGCAATCCAGGCGTGATAAACAGCGTGATTCCTCCCGAATTTTGATCGGCGATTCCGCCACTGTCGTTCTTGACCGAATGAATGAGATTGGCTTCGAGAACTCCGTAGAGGAAAGTGGGGACACCGCTCCCGAGACTGCTTGGCCATAGGCGGTACTGGAGCGAGCCGTCGAGTTCGGTAACGTCGCCAGCCCAGAAGCCGTTGGCTTCGCGGTTGGCCTTGTAGCTCACTTGCCCATCAATCTGGAAATTCAGCGTGTGATAGGTGAGCACAGCGCCGCCGAGCGCATCCCACGAACCTGAACCAGGCTGAGCTGGGGGCGGCAGTCGACCGAAACCATCACGGGCGTTATCCTCGCCAGTCGGCGCCTTCACACCCAAGAACGGCGCAATACGCATGGTACGCCCGGGCGCATCGTATTGGTATGCGGTCTAGCGGCCAAGTAAGGTGAGATCGCCAACGCCCGATGTACGATGGGTGAGATCCTGTCCGCCCATAGCCATGCCGAGCCGCTTGTCGAACCGGGGCAGCATGCCAAATAGCGCGAAGTCTGGGGTCATGCCATAACCGAGCACCGACATGACTCCCGAAACCCGCATGTCGCGCTGCAACAGTGTGGGATCGTCCGCGATCTTCATGTACATGAACTGCTCGCGCAGCACATAACCGCCCTCGTGCACCGGAAGTGCCATGTTGAAGGTGATGGACGCACCCCAAGCGGCACCGGCCCATAGGCACAAGGCGGACACCCGGTCCTCAACACCATTTTCATTTCGCCTGTCCTCCCGATACGCCTTACGGGGCGGACTGCACCGCTTCGAGCTTGCGCAGATTAAAACCAGCTTTTTTCACCGCCCTTTTGACCGTTGTTTCATCGAGAGTGGCGCCGTCCTCCATGGTGACAATCACGACACCGTCCTTGATGTTCGTTTCAACGCTCTGGACACCTTCTAGTGTGATGCGTCAATTAGAAGTGCACTTATTCAAAGTGGCACGAGCGCGGGTGACCTTGGCGAGGATGTCGCTGGCCTTTGTTGTCCAGATAAACGGCTTCGGTTTGGCGTTATGCACAGCGATATATTCGTCGATGGCTGCCTCCAGTTCGGCCACGCTGGTGAAAACGCCACGACGAATGCGTTTGTCTGTGATGTCGCGAAAGAACCGCTCGACCATGTTGAGCCAGGAAGAACTGGTGGGTGTGAAATGGATATGAAAGCGTGGGTGCTTGGCCAGCCAGGCCTTGACCTCTGGGTGCTTGTGGGTTGCGTAGTTATCCACGACCAGGTGCAGTTCCTTGGTCTTCGGCGTCTTGCGATTAATCATCTTGAGAAACTTCAGCCACGCCTGATGCCGATGGAGTGGGTCGGTCATTGACAGCACCTTGCCATCCAGCATATTCAATGCAGCAAACAGTGTCGTTACACCATTGCGTTTGTAGTCGTGAGTCATTGTTCTGCCTCGTCCGCGCTTGAGGGGTAGGCCAGGCTGCGTACGGTCAACTGCCTGAATCTGTGTTTTCTCATTGCAACACAGCACCAACACGTGCTCGGGTGGATCGAGGTACAGGCCGACGATGTCCTCAAGTTTTTCAATGAAATGTGTATCGTTGGAAAGTTTGAAAAACTCGACCCAATGCGGCTTGAGTCCATGGGCGCGCCAGATACGGGCAACGGCAGAAGCGCTGGTGCCCAAGTGAGCAGCCAAGGTGCGCGTGCTCCAGTGCGTCGCGCCTGTAGGAGTCTTTTCGAGCGTGATCCGCACCACCTGTTCCACGTTGGCCGCATTGCGCGCCGTGCGCGGACGACCAGGGCGCGTCGCATCTTGAAGCAGTCCATCGACGCCAGCGGCGAGAAAGCGCGCCCGCCAGCGCGCTGCAACTCGGCGACCAATGTCAAGCTTCTGCGCGATATCCTTGTCCGTCATCCCGGCCGCAGCCAGCAGCACGATGCGACTGCGAATTTGAACGCGCGCTTCAACACGTTTGCGCTTGGAAAGAGTTCGCAGGCGGCGATCATCGTCGGAACTCAACTGGATTGGCTTGGCAACACGCATGGCACTGACCTCCTAAGCAATAAGTTGTTAGAGGCCAAGCCTTCATATAAGTTCCATTATTTATGACGCACTACACTAGCGCGTCCAGCTTCTTCTCGATGCCATAGGCGCAAAACGGGCAGGGCAGGGCAGGACAGGCCATCCACACGAAGTTGGTAGCTGACCGGAGCGGCCAATGCGCCGGTTACAACCAGGATGAGGCTGAGTTGCGATAGCCATATGTTGCGTGAAGGTTTTGAATTTCATGGTGGTCTCCTGTCTATCTTTGTCAAAGAGACGATATGGGAAAGATAAGCTCTGGAAATTACTCCACGGTCAAGCACTGGGCCAATGAATTCGATCGAATGGTTCATGTTTTAGCTCACCCCGCGCAACACGAAAGCTGCTTCACGTCTTTGGTAAAGGTCTGTGCGCACAGTTTCAGCCCCTCGACCATTGTGAGATAGGGAAAGAGCTGGTCGGCCAAATCATGCACCGTCATATGCGCGCGGATGGCGATGGCTGCTGTCTGGATGATCTCGCCTGCTTCCGGCGTAACTGCCTGTACACCCAGCAGACGCAGGTTCCCCGCTTCCGCGACGACCTTGATGAAGCCGCGTGTATCGAAGTTGGCGAGTGCGCGCGGTACATTGTCGAGTGACAGCGTGCGGCTGACGGTCTCGATGTTCTTCAGGTGCGCTTCTGCTTCGGAAAGCCCCACCGTCGCCACCTGCGGATCGGTGAACACTACGGCGGGCATGGCGGTAAGATCGAGGACTGCTTCACCGTCGGTCATGTTAATCGCCGCGCGCGTGCCGGCGGCGGCTGCAACATAAACAAATTGCGGCTGGTCGGTACAATCACCAGCGGCGTAAATGCCCGGTGCGCTGGTGAGCATGTGGTTGTCGATCACAATATTGCCCTGTGGGCTGAGTGTCACGCCGGCATTGTCCAGGCCAAGGTTGCGCGTGTTAGGCGAGCGTCCAGTGGCTACCAGCAATTTATCCGTACGTAATTCGCCTTGGTTGGTAACGAGCACGAATTCGCCATTAACAAACGACACCGAGCTTGCCTGTGTTTGCGTGCGCACCTCGATGCCTTCTGTGCGGAATGCATCCGTGACTGCTTCGCCGATCGCAGGATCTTCGCGGAAAAAAAGCGTACTGCGAGCGAGGATCGTGACCTTGCTGCCCAGCCGCGCATAGGCTTGCGCAAGTTCCACTGCGACCACCGACGAACCAATCACGGCGAGTCTTGGCGGAATGGTAGGACTAACCAGTGCTTCGGTCGAAGTCCAGTAAGGCGTGTCTTTCAATCCGGGTATCGGCGGAACCGCCGCACTCGCCCCGGTAGCGATGAGACAGCGATTAAATGACACTACGCGTTCGTTGCCATCGCTCAAATGCACAATCAGCGTGTGGTCGTCCTTGAAACAGGCCTCGCCGCGCAGCAGGTTAATGTCCGGGATGCTCTCCAGTATTCCTTCGTACTTGGCGTGGCGCAGCTCGTCCACGCACGCTTGTTGTTGCGCGAGCAGCCAGTCGCGCTGGATGGTGGGCGCAACTGCCGAGATGCCGCCATCGAAGGGGCTGCTTGTGCGCAGGTGAGCGATGTGGGCAGCGCGAATCATGATTTTCGAAGGAACGCAGCCGATGTTGACGCAAGTGCCGCCGATGATGCCGCGCTCGATCAGTGTTACCCGCGCGCCGCGCTCGACCGCCTTCAACGCGCACGCCATCGCCGCGCCGCCGCTGCCGATGACGGCGATGTGCAGCTTGCTCTTTACTGCATTGCTTGCTGTCGCGTCGTTCGTGCCAATGATCTCTGCAGTGTAGCCACTGGCTTTGACCGCGCGAACCAGAGTATCGGGATTGATCGCGCTTTGCACCGCTATGTTGGCAAGTTCATCGTGATAGGAAACAGATGCAGAGACGACGCCGGGCAAATTGGACAGAGCCTTTTCCACTGTTCTCGCGCAATGTTCGCAAGTCATACCGCTGATGTGCAGGATCATGTTGTTCATGTTTACTGGCCTTTCGATGTTTGGTAGTGGGCATTTTTTGCGCAGGATGACTTTGATTTGCGTGTGATGGCATAAATAATCAAACAGACAAAGAACAGCAGGGCGGGCATCAATACATAATCGAGATACACCCAGGCAGCCAGGCCGACCGCGCCGAAAATGAGCACCAGCACGGGCGTGAAACAGCACAAGGTGGATATAACAATCCCGATTGTGCCGGTTTTCAACGAAGTAGAGGTTTTCATTGACGCACCCCCACGACTTTGGATGGGTAACCCGCGTCTTCAGTCGCTTTGGTGAGTGCCTTGACGCTGATTTTGTCATCGTCGAAGATTACAGCAGCTTCTTTTCTGTCGAGATTGATGGCCACCTTCTCGACGCCATGCACGCCAAAGAGTGCCTTTCTTACGGTGATCGGACAAACCGAACAGGTCATGTTGGATACTGCCAACGTGGCCGTCTTGCTGACCGCAAAGGCCGGATGAACGGGCAGTGCGGTCATCATTGCAGCGAGAATGATGGCAAAAAATTTATTGAATTTGCGAGCCACCTTTTTAAGGCTTGTCTGCATGTATCTGTTCATGTCATTACTCCTTTAGTAGAAAAGTGGTGCGATATAGGGGAAGGTCAGCGCAACGAGTACCAGCAACGCTACGACCCAGAAAGTGATTCTGTAAATGCGCTTGGTCTGTGGCAAGGCGCAAACTTCACCCGGCTTGCATGTGGCATCTGGCCGATAAATGCGTTGCCAAGCGAAGAATAGTGCCACCAATGCTGCGCCGAGAAAAATCGGCCGATAAGGTTCCAACACAGTCAGGTTGCTGATCCACGCACCGCTGAAGCCCAGTGTTATTAGCACCAGCGGCCCAAGGCAGCAGGTGGAGGCTAGAATGGCAGCTAAGCCTCCTGCGAAGAGCGCACCGCGACCAGTTTTCGTTCCAGACATGAGATTCTCCATTTCTTAAAGATGTGCTAACCTTAAACCCGTAGTCAACTACGTAGTCAAGTCTTATGAAAACGAGCAAAGCGAGTTTCACGAAATCGGAAACAATGAATTCAAAAACTGGAATGACCATCGGCCAATTGGCCAGTGCTGGCGGCGTTAATGTGGAAACCATCCGTTATTACCAGCGCGAGAAATTACTACCTACGCCGCAACGCAGGCCGGGTTCGATTCGACGCTATAGTGAGGAAGAGCTGAACCGCTTGCTGTTCATCAAGCGCGCCCAGGTACTCGGATTTTCGTTAACAGAAATCACCTTGCTGCTCCAGTTGGCTGAAGGTGAACACTGCGCGGAAACGCAGGCACTGGCCGAGAAAAAGCTTGACATGGTAGAACAGAAACTCGCGGATTTGCTGGCCATCGAATCGGCTCTAACAAAGCTTATTTCCTCTTGCCGTAAAGAGGAAAATGGTTGCGGTTGCCCGATAATTTACAGCTTGGTGAACGGAAAAAATACTACGTCTTGAAAATGCAGTGAAGGCGACATCACTCGACGCAAAAAACTTTGCACAAGTAGTATCGCAACGGTTCGGGTACGTCCGCCGTCAATACTTCCTGATCAGTGCCATCAATGCAATGACGCAAAACCCAGCGCCTGCATAGAAAGTGAACGAAGCGCCCAACTGATCCCAGAGCAATCCAGCCACGACGCTGGCGATCAGCAATGCGACCCCGCTGACCAGATTGAATAAACCAAACGCCGTGCCACGGAGGTCAGCCGGAGCGGTGTCGGCGACCATCGTGGCCAGCAGGCCTTGCGTCATGCCCATGTGAATGCCCCACAGCGCCACGCCCGCAAGCACCGTTGTCCAGTGGTCATTGGTGGCCAACACCAGATCGGCAGCGATCAGCACGATAAGGCCCCACGCCAGAAGCTTTGTGTGGCTCATGCGGTCAGACAACTTACCGAACGGGTAGGCCGAACCTGCGTAGACCAGATTCATCGCGACCATCACCAACGGCACCAGTGCTAGGGGGATGCCACCTTGCTGTGCGCGCAGGACTAGGAATGCCTCACTGAACCGTGCCAGTGTGAACACAGCCCCCACTCCGACTACCCACCAATACGACGCATTGAGCCGCTTGATGTTCTCGCGGCGTATGGGATTGACCTTCTTCTCGCCCTGATGCCGCTCAGGTTCGCGCACGCCAAACAGGAGTACCGCCACAGCCAGCAAACCGGGGATAACAGCGACCCAGAATACAGCTCTGAAATCGTTGGCCCAAAGCAGCATCAGACCGACTGCCAGCAAAGGCCCGAGGAATGCGCCTACCGTATCCAGAGATTGCCGCAGGCCGAATGCCGCTCCACGAATTTCGGCGGGGGAAATGTCGGCGACCAGCGCATCGCGGGGCGCGCCACGGATGCCTTTGCCCACCCGATCCAACAAACGGGCTGTCAGCACGATGCCCATGGTCGGTGCCATGGCAAACAGCGGTTTGGTCAGCGCACCCAGAGCGTAGCCGAACAAGGCCAGTCCCTTGCGCTTGCCAAGATAATCGCTCAGGGCGCCCGAAAATACCTTGACGATGAGCGCGGTCGCCTCGGCCATGCCCTCAATCAGGCCGACCGTGAGGGCGCTGGCGCCCAAGACCCCCACCATAAAAAGCGGTAGCAGACTATGGATCATCTCCGAAGAAATATCCATCAGCATGCTGACGAATCCAAGTGCCCATACCCCGGCTGGAATTTTGCTGAGCACTGTCGTTGTTTTTGTCATGGCTGAGCCGTGATTGCGTTTGTTGTCTTGCAAAATTCCATCATCTCAAAAACCGAGTTTCGAGCCCGCACCAAGCAGAGTCGCAACACCCATCAGCGCGAAGATCGCAGCCGCGATGAAATGCACCAGCCGCATCGGTATCTTGTTCGCCAGCTTGTCACCCGCAAACACGGCAGGCACGTCAGCGATCAGCATGCCTAGCGTCGTGCCGATCACAACCATCAGTGGCGATGTGTAGTGTGCGGCCATTGCGACGGTGGCTATCTGCGTCTTGTCGCCCATCTCTGCTAGGAAGAAGGTGATCAGATGGCCATGCCAAGGAACGACAGGCCAAGCACCCAGCGAAGAACCTCGGGGCTAACAGCGCTCGTGATCCAAGCACCCAACGCACCGGCGAGACCGTGGTTCACGATGGTCGCCGCCAAGATGCCCAGGATGATCGGAACGGGCTTCTTGAAGCGTGCCGCAAGAATGAAGGCGAGGAGTTGAGTCTTGTCACCAATTTCAGCTAGGGCAACGACTCCGGTCGAGACGAGAAGAGATTCCATAATATTTCCAAGGCCGGATTACAAACGAATGACCACAACGCTTCCCCGGCCAATGCGGAGGCGATGTGGTCAAAGGTCTTGCCAGGCAAAGGAACTGCTAACGCCATGACCTGATGGTCAAGTATGTTGACGTAAGCCTCTTCAAATCGAAGAGCGGCTACTCCCCAATGACCCGTCAATTGTAACAGCCACGTCCTTCGTTGTCTCGGTCGCCACCTGTAAAGCAGTTTCCATTTATAACTCGCGACGAGCAAACCTGCATGAATGCTAGGGTGCTTTACCATCACGTTTCTTGGCAACAGAGAACACTATACAAAAACTCTTGCAGATAGAAAAAACGGCTATAGTTATAGCTATGGCTCATTTTTCCATCATGCGCGCTCTGTTGTTCGGCCTGTTTTTGATTGCTTGTGCGGGCCGCGTGGCTGCGTCTGCGCTTGTGATAGTACTTAACGTTGACGGGGCAATCAGCCCGGGAACGGCGGACTATGTAGTTCGCGGCTTGAAGTCTGCCGCCGAGGAATCGGCTCAATTGGTAGTGCTGAAGATTGACACGCCGGGCGGGTTGGACACGGCCATGCGCCTGATCATAAAGCAGATTATTGGTTCGCCGGTTCCTGTTGCCGCTTTCGTCGCACCCGATGGCGCGCGAGCCGCGAGTGCAGGCACCTATATCCTCTACGCCAGCCACATTGCCGCCATGGCTCCGGCTACCAATCTAGGGGCGGCCACGCCGGTAATGATCGGTATCGGCGGTCTGCCGGAGCCGAGCGATCAACCGCCGAAGGACGGGAAGAGCGGAGCAGTGAGTCCAAAAAGCGGCGTAACGGCCGCACCCAATACAGCGATGGAGCGCAAACAAGTCAACGATGCCGCCGCGTATATCCGCAGTTTGGCGCAGATGCGCGGCCGTAATGTCGAATGGGCAGAGCTTGCGGTACGTCAAGCGGTGAGCCTGACCGCAGACGAGGCCTTGAAGCTCAAGGTCATTGATGTGATCGCTCCTGACGTACCTGACCTGCTCCGACAACTCGACGGGCATAAGGTGAACGTACTTGCTATAGAGCACACGCTGAACTTGACGGGAGCACGCATTGTTACTTTGGATCCTGATTGGCGGAGCCGGGTACTGTCTGTCATTGCTGATCCGAGTATTGCGTACTTTCTAATGCTCGCAGGCATTTTCGGCCTGTTTATCGAGTTTTCCAATCCCGGATTTATATTGCCAGGGGTGGCCGGGGCAATTTCGCTGCTTCTCGCGCTGTTTGCGTTTCAGCTGTTACCCATTAACTATGTAGGACTAGGTCTCATCATTTTGGGACTCATCTTTATGACCGGTGAGATATTTGTGCCCAGCTACGGAGTTCTTGGTATCGGCGGTGTTATCTCATTCGTGATCGGTTCCGTGATGCTGATCGATACCGACATTCCAGGATATGGTATCCCGTGGGCAGTTATCGTGCCGGTTGCCTTCGCCAGCGCACTATTCATTTTCTTTGTGGTTGGCATGGCACTGAAGGCGCGGAGCCGTCCCGTGGTGAGTGGCCCCGAGGAATTGATCGGAGGCGTCGGCGAGGTGCTGGAAGATTTCGATGGCAAGGATGGTTTAGCGCGGGTGCACGGTGAGACTTGGCGCGTAAGAAGCAAGCAGCCGTTGGCCCGGGGACAAAGGATCAGAGTCATCCGCATCGACGGGCTAATCTTTGACGTGGAGCTGGAAGAAATCGAGTAGGAGGCAGGATCACTCCTGCCGTCCTCTCACACCACCGTACATGCGGTTCCGCATACGGCGGTTCATTAAACATGCTGGAAACGTTGCTGTGTATCCAGCAGCGAAACCAACCCCAGTGCATCAAAGAAGCGTTTTGGATGCGTAACGTTCATATGGCTTGCTCCGGCGTTCCACCAAGGGCCACGTCCGTTGCCTGCCGATTTCCGTGCGCGCATTTCATTCAAACCCACTGCTTGCAGTTTCCTGTTCCGGGTGGCTGGCCGCTTCCATTGCCGCCATAGCAGACAACGGAGTTTACGCCGTATCCATCCGTCAAGTTCCTGCAGCACGCCCCGTACCTCGGTCAAGCGGAAGTAGGACATCCAACCACGTAGCACAGGGTTGAGTGCGTCGATTGTTTTGCCGAGATTCCGTGAGGAATTCCCAACAATAATCTCGCGCACTCTGTCTTTTAATCGCTTCAAGCTGCTGTCGGCGATTTTAAGACAGGTTTGTTTGTGCCGCGTGACGCTGTATCCCAGAAATTTCCGCTGCCAGGGCCGCGCCACGGCGCTCTTGTTCCGGTTCACCTGAAGCTTCAGTTTCTTCTCCAGATAGCCGGTCATCGCGTCCATCGCGTGCTGTCCTGCCACTTCGCTTTTGACGTAGATGTTGCAGTCGTCCGCATAGCGGCAGAAGCAATGTCCTCGGCGTTCCAGTTCACGGTCAAGGTCGGTCAGCAGGATGTTCGACAACAAAGGGGACAGGGGGCCGCCTTGTGGCGTGCCTTCTGTCCTCATGCTGACGATTCCGCCTTCCATCATGCCCGCTTCGAGGTACCGCCGGATGAGCTTGAGCACCCGTTCATCCTCTATCTTCCGTGCCAGCCGCGACATCAGGATGTCGTGGTTGACGCGGTCGAAGAACTTTTCCAAGTCCATGTCTACAACCCAGCCCCGACCTTGAGCGATGTACTCTTTTGCCGCTTGCACGGCTTGTTGAGCATTTCGCCCCGGCCTGAAGCCGTAGCTATGTTCTGAGAATTCAGGATCGAATTGCGGTTGCAGGATTTGCAGCAGTGCTTGCTGGATCAGGCGATCCAACACCTTCGGTATCCCCAGTGTGCGCACCCCGCCGTTGGGCTTGGGTATGTCCACTTTACGGATTGCCGCAGGTATATATTCTCCCGCCAGCAATGCTGCTTTGACGCTAGGCCAGTGCTGTTGCAGCCATGCCTTGAAGTCGAATACGCCAAGTCCATCGACTCCGGCAGCACCCTTGTTCCGCATGACTCGCTCATACGCCAGCCAGAGGTTGTTACGTTCGACGACAGTTTCCATCAACCGCCGTCTTTCCGCTTTCGTTTGCCCATCCGCCGCCGTGCCTATCTCAGCACCCATCCTGGTCATTGACGAATTCCGTTCGTCGCTCTCCCTTCGGGTAGCAGTTGCCCGCTTTGTTGCTTCGTTGATCTGCATCGAGGTCAGTTGTCCTAATCGCGTTGTTTAATGTTCAGGCCTTCGGTCAGGATTCTTCTCGGATCGTACCGCTTCGTCCCCAACCTACTATGCCTTTTGCTGACTTCTGCATGAACATCCCAACACCTCTCGATGTCGGTAGCACTATGGCATCCATGCAGATCTCCCCGGGTATTGCGCACCCACCTTCACGCTTATGCCTGTCGGATCTACTCCGCATCGTTCTGTGCAAGTATCGGGCTTTGCAGAAACTCGCCTGCTCACCCTAATGCGTCGCCTCATATCCGCTTTCTGTTCGTCAGGCCAGCGCTTTGCCTCAGGCTTCCTTCAGATTCGCAGTCACCCACGACACCCTTGCCGTCAGCTAACACTTCCCCTTGCCGGGTGTGTAGAGGACTTTCACCTCCAAGTAAGTGCGCCCTGCCGGGCGCACGAGTGTAATGAATAAATAACTTTATTCGTTAGCAACAGCAATAAGGAGAACGATATGACTTGGGATTTTAGTTTCGGTGTTTTTTTGTTACCTTTTGCCGTGCTAGCATTTTTTAGCTTAAAGATTTTCCGCGAGTATGAACGCGGCGTCGTCTTTACCTTGGGGCGTTTCTGGAAGGTAAAGGGGCCGGGGCTGGTAATTCTCATCCCTGGCATTCAGCAAGTAGTGAGGGTGGATCTTCGCACCGTAGTACTAGAGGTCCCAACCCAGGATGTAATCTCTCGCGACAATGTATCTGTGAAAGTCAGTGCCGTGGTGTATTTCCGAGTAATCGATGCCCAAAAAGCGATCATCCAAGTGGAGGATTTCCTCAATGCCACTAGTCAATTGGCGCAAACCATGTTGCGATCGGTGCTCGGCAAGCACCAATTGGACGATATGCTGGCAGAACGGGAGAAGCTGAATAATGACATTCGGGAAGCTCTGGATACACAAACCGACGCATGGGGGATCAAAGTCGCCAACGTCGAGATCAAACAGGTCGACCTAACCGAATCCATGATACGGGCAATTGCCAGGCAGGCTGAGGCGGAGCGAGAGCGGCGCGCAAAAATAATTCACGCAGAGGGAGAACTGCAGGCTTCAGAAAAATTATTTCAAGCAGCCAAGGTACTTGCACAGGAGCCGCAGGCAATCCTGTTGCGTTATCTGGAAACACTAACAGTTATCGGCGCGGACAAGAATACGACCATCGTATTCCCTCTTCCGATGGATCTTGTAGCCCCCTTCCTGGCAAAACAAAAATAATGTGAGATTTTTTTGTTCCCTTATGTCACAAGTCATACACCAGTTATGCTCTACAAAAACTTGGTGGAACATCCGCGTAACTTGCTGCCATGGACAGGTAAAGGAAAGCCAAATCCCGAGTTCGCTCAGCCAACGGCAGGCGAATTCGGAACACCCATTTCATTCTTTGAGGAAGCAAGGCCACTGCATTCGAGAAGAAGCCACGACTGAGCCGTGATGGCACCAAATAAGACAAGAAGACTGTTAGCCCAAAGTAGTAATGTCCGGTTTCTCCCAAGTAGAAATGTCCGCTGGTGATTAAATTCACCCCCTGTTTAAAACATTGGCGGACAAATTGAAAATGGACAAACTCATGAGCCAAAAAGAAGTGAAGAAAGCCCAA
>JAUYRP010000013.1 GCA_030696695.1 Methylophilus sp. | reverse complement strand
TAATGGTGGTGCCGTTGCTTAAGGTGACCACTAAGGCGCTACCCGTGACTGGGCTGCTGACACTGGCGGTGTAGACGATGCTACCGCCTTCTGTGATGGCGTTGCCGTTGGTGACGGAGCTTAAGGTGACGGTGGTAGCGTCAAGCGTATCTGTAATATTAGTGACCGCAGGCGTTGAATCTACAACTAGGTTCTCAAAATTACCGCCTGTAGCAGTATTGATAAACAAAGAGACTGTGCCGGCATCAACATACACGTCATCGGCAGGGGCTGGTACAGAAACTGTGCCTGTTGTAGCGCCATTTGCAATCGTAATGATGCTACCGTTATTGAGCGTTACGGTGACTGCACCTTGCGCAGGGCTAGTAAGTGTTGCGGTATAAATGACATTACCACCCTCTGCCACGCTAGGTGTGGCAGATAAACTCACTGTTGTTGTATCTATCGTATCAGTCACAGTAGTCACTGCAGGCGTTGGGTCAATTGAACTGATGATGCCACCGCCCGTAAGTGTGGTGATCACTGCACTAACGGAAGTCGGATCAATATAAACATCCTCATCAGGTGCTAAGACATAATTGCCTGTTCCACTGGTTGCCCCTGCAGGAATAATAATGGTGACACCGTTATCCAGTGTTACCGTGAGCGGGCTAACTGGTGCTTGTGTGATTGTTGCGGTATAGACAATGGTGCCGCCCGCTTCAGTAATAGTTGATGTCGCAGTTAGGCTAACAGTCGCCACATCATTGTCAATCAAGTTGGTCGTTACAGAGCCATTGGTAGCACTCACAACCAAGCTCTCAAAGTTGCCGCCTGTGGTTGCGCCAATCCCTACCGTCAATGATTCAGTACCTTCAGCCAACACATCATCTATCATGTTTAGACTGAACGTTGCGCTACTTGCACCCGCAGGAATAGTGACAGTGGCAACACCCGTATAGTCATCGCCATTGATTGCTGTGCCGCCATAGACAATATTGACTGTTAAAGCAGTTTGTGTGGGGTTAGTGAGTGATACGGTGTAATTGGCTGTGCCATTTTCTTGTACAGAAGCGATACCACTGATGCTGATGGTAGTTACATCCAATGTATCGGTAATCGCAGTTGTGGCTGGCGTAGTGTCAGCAACTAAGTTTTCAAAATTCCCACCAGTTGCAGTGGCAATTGCTTTACTGACAGAAGACGCATCAAGATATACATCATCGGTAGGTGCTGAAATATTAATTGAGCCAGAGGAAGCACCTGCTGCAATAGTAATAATCTCACCCGTGGCAAGTGTCACAGTCACAGGCGTTTGCGCAGCATTGTTTAAGCTTGCGGTGTATACAATCACACCACCTTCAGCCACACTGGGTGAAGCTGTTAAGCTTACCGTGGTGGTATCCATGGTGTCTGTAATGACTGTCTCTGCAGGCGTTGTGCTCACCACAGTAGCCTCACCGCCACCCGTTGCAGACGTAATTGTCGCACTCACGGTTGTGCTGTCTAGATAAGCATCTTCATCGGGCGCCACTGTATAAGGCACGGTGCCCGTTGTTTGGCCAGGTGGAATCACGACAGTAAGGCCGTTTGATAGCGTAACGGTCATTGGGCTGGTACTAGTGCGAGTGAGTGTTACGCTATAAATAATATCGCCACCCGCCTCTGACAATGTAGAGGTTGCGGCTAAGCTAATACCGATTGGAGGAAGCGATACCGAAGGCGTTGTGGCATCAAGGTTATTTAAATCACGATTCAGTTCATCTTGGGTACGGCCTCTGATTGGGTCATCTTCAAGGCTGCTGGCGTAGTTGTAGTCATATTCAAAGTTAAATTGATTCAACACGTCGTTGATACGCAGCAAATTGACGAAGCCAAAACCATACACAGTTCGACCACCTGCTACACCTGCAGCAGTTTCCTCTAACACTTCATTCACATCTTGGCCTGATTCAATCGCTTTAATCACGCTCTCTATGGTGGCCAAGTCAACAGAGCCATCTAATTTTTCTTGCGCAAATATTGTCGCCAAATCTTCAGTCAGCGCAATCAGCTGATTGGGTGGAACATTAATTTCTCGCCCATCATTCATGGCGAGTTCAACTGTGGCCCCAGACATCGTCTGAATGGTATCGCCCAGTTCAACAGAGTCACCTAACTGTAGCTCGCGCTTTTCACCATTGTCTTTAATGAGGTAAGCGGTACCTGTTAATGCAACAACTTTTCCGATGAGTGCCATAATTTTATTCCGAGTAATTAATCAAACATATCAAGTCAAAATGACCACACTGGCATTAAATACAAGTTTTGCGTAAAAAAATATTGTACCGATGGCCAATACGCCTACATTTTAGAATTGCGTGCAAAAACACTGCTTAATTCACGCTTGCCAACATGCCATCACCTGCAAAAATAGAGGCAATAGTATTGGCCTGTGCTTTAATAACCGCACGCTCACTTATATGCTTATTTGCAGTCGCGTTTATGGGCTCGGGTTATTTGCTTTGCCAATCTTTAGTCATTGAGCACCATGTTTTGGAGCAAGCTATCTCAACACCTGTCGTCAGCCTGATACGTATAATGCTTCGGCATCGTATGATGTTTCTCATCATGGCGATGAGTGCGTGTGTCGGCTACCTATATGCAGGTGGCGTGCAGTTTGATCGCCTTGGCGAACTGGCCAAGCAACGCTATGGCGAGCGGGCACAACAACACATCAACGAACTCAATCAAGTCATGACTCGCGTCAGCAATGCCTCGGACGAAGATAAGCTTATTGCTATTAACGGCTTCTTTAATCAGAAACTTGAATTTGTGGAGGATATTCACTTATGGAAAACGTCTGATTATTGGGCAACACCTTTGGAATCGATAGGCAAACAAGCAGGCGACTGTGAAGACTTTAGCATTGCTAAATATGTGTTTTTAAAGGCATTGAATATTCCTAATGAAAAGCTACGCCTCACCTATGTCCGTGCGCAACTCTACGACCAAGACATTAAAGTCGTCAGAGCGCATATGGTACTCAGCTACTATAAAACGCCTACCGCTGAACCACTTGTACTCGACAATTTGACTCCAGAGATATTGCCAGCTTCGCAACGCCCAGATTTAAACCCAATTTTTAGCTTTAATGATAAGGGCTTGTGGGTGGGTGGCAGCACAAAACCAAAGGCGAGCTCGCAACAACATTTGTCAAAATGGCGTGATGTACTGTTACGAATACGTGCAGATGGAATAGAATAAAAGAGAAGGAAAACAAAATGTCGCTCATACATCAAATTCGAATCGCATTATTTTTAGTGATTATTGCCACGGCTGGCGGTAGCCTAATCTTCAGTACGCTGGATAGCAAAGCGTACTTAGAAGAAGAGTTGATTAAGAAAAATCTAGACAACGCCAATGTACTCGGGCTTGCCATGTCGCAAATGGAAAAAGATGCCACGATGATCGATTTGTTTATCTCAGCACAATTTGATGCAGGGCATTATCGCTACATTGGTTTGTTTGATCCTGATGGTAATGTCATTACTGAACGCGTTAATCCAGATGCTCACACCAGCGCACCTGCGTGGTTCACTGAGTTATTCACCATTAAAGTGACCCCTGGTGCATCTAACATTCAGACTGGCTGGACACAATACGGTACGGTGCAAGTTGAAAGTGATGTCAACTTTACCTATGACCGCTTGTGGAAAGCGGTGAAGAATATGTTGATGTGGGTGCTCTCTATCAGTCTTATCGCCTACATCGCTTGTGGCCAATTACTCAAACGCATCCTCAAACCTTTAGATGATGTGATTGCTCAAGCGCAAGCCATTGGCGACCGTCGCTTTATTAGCATTGAAGAGCCGAAAACAACTGAATTTAAGGCGGTCGTGCGGGAAATGAACCAGCTTTCTACCCGTATTAAAGAAAATATTAGTAAAGAGTCTGAGCGTTTAGAAGAAATGCGCTTAAGAATTAATTATGACGATGCCACTGGCCTAATGAATCATGATTACTTTATGAGCATCGTTGATTCAAAACTTCATCAAGAAAGCTTTGGTGAAGGTGCACTCATCATCATTCGTATTTGCAATCTTGCTGAAATCGACCGTGACATTGGCTACCACAAAACCAACTTAATGCTCAAAAAAATCAGTGGCGCCATCACCTCTATCACCAATCATCAAGAAGACCTCATCTCTGGGCGTATCAGCGGCCGCGACATTGCCATCTTTTGTGACCAGCCTAAAGATGAGTTTGTGTTAGCACAGCACATCAAAGACAATCTACTAGATGCAATGACGCTAGCGCACACCGAGCATCAAACCCCGCTATTTGCATGCGTTGTGACCAAAACCAAGTTTACCGATGAAGGCCAGCATTTATTTAAAGCGCTGGATTTCATCCTTGAGTTGTCTCACCTCAACAACACACAAAACTTTCGCATTGTGAATGCCAACAGCATTGTGTCTACTAAACACCAATATTTGAATGAATGGAAAGCACTACTTGGCAATGCGATTACGCATCACCGTGTAAAACTAGAACACTACCCTGCCCTTACGGCACAAGGCGAGCTAATTCACTATGAGAGCCCGGTGCGCCTGCAGCTTGAGGAAAACGGCAAGTGGTTAACGGCCGGTGAGTTTATCGATTGGGCTACCCAACTTGACTTAATTCGGACTATTGATGCGCTTGCTCTAGAGACAGCGATTGGTCTGCTGGTAGAAGACAATATCCCCATCTGCTTGAATATTTCCGAGAGCACAATGCGTGATGCTATTTATCTCAATACATTGAAAAAACTGATTCAAAAAACAGCGATCAACACAGATTTATTGAGTTTCGAAGTGTCAGAAATTGCTGCATTTAATCATCTGAGTGAATTTAAAACGTTTGCCCGTGAGCTTAAATTACTGGGTTGCCGAGTGGGGATTGAACACGTGAGTTTGCGTATTTCTCGGCTGGGTGAGTTACACGATTTGGGTCTGGATTATATTAAATTTGATGCATCGTTGATTCGCGGCATTGATGTTCACGATGCGAATAAATCGTTACTGCGTGGATTATGTTTGATTGTGCATTCGATTGGCATCTACACCATTGCAGAAGGTGTCAACACCCAAGAAGAAATCATCGCGCTTACAGAAATTGGTATGGACGGATTAACCGGGCCAGGCATTAGATTGTGAATTGACAGATACTCAAGTGATTGCATAACTGCCACGGAAACTATACGTAAAGCTTGTACAACGCTATTGAGGATTGATAGTGCATCCGTTTGAAGTATTAAACTCTTTTGAGGTATGTGCAGCAGAATGCTAGTGCAAGCTAACATACCCATTCACATCGGATAATAATTTGTGCTTAGTTTGTCTATACGTACTTAGATCGTCTGTTTGTGCTTAGATTGTATAGTTGCGATTTAAGATTAAAGCCAAGTGCAATCTATCCTTCACTTTTAACCGCTCAAAAATTGAGGCCAAATGTGCTTTTACAGTGCGCTCTGTGATTTCAAGAATGCGAGCAATTTCTTTGTTACTTAGCCCTTTCGCCGCCTCTACTGCCACTTCTCTCTCGCGTTGTGTAAGCTGGCTAAGTATAGCCTCCACATGGTCTGTTTGCGTCGATGTCAGCTTCGTAGAAACCTCAATCAATTTTTGCAGCAAGCTGTTACCCAACCACAACCCGCCATGCTCTATCACCGTTCTAATTTCGGTTAATGCCTCAGCAGTAGCATAGGCATGGCTGTAGCCAACGGCGCCTAAACTCAGCGCATACAGTGCTTCGGCTTGATCTGGTGCATTAGCCAATACAACAATTTTTGCATTCGGATAATGTTTCACTATACGCTGGACAGCGCCTTGCATCCAATGCTGGCGATCTTCATTCATATGCAACCAAAACATTACTTGCTCTTGCTGTGTGTTGACCAAGGGCACTTCTTTCACACACTGACAATCAGCAAATGCTTGCTGCCAACTTTCTAATGGCTGCGCTAGGGTAGTGACAAATATATCTTGCATCATGTTGTTTTGTTCTTGTTATCGCTCGCTGAATGCGTAGGATTTAGCTTTTAGTACAGGTTTTAATAAATATGAGAGCACGGTTTTCTTGCCAGTGAGTATATCTACTTGCGCCATCATGCCAGGAATAATAGGTAAGCCCTTTCCTAACTCTGACTTTAGAGTACGCACCTTCACAATATAATAAGCGTTGCCTTTATCATCGACTGTCGAATCCGCTGCAATGCTTTCCACTACACCGTCTAGCGTGCCATAAATGGTGTAATCATAGGCGGTTAACTTAACGATGGCAGCTTGGTCTGGACGAATAAAAGCAATATCTTTGATTTGTACTTTGGTTTCTAAAATCAAACTGTCATCGGTGGGTACCACTTCCATTACTTCTTTGCCTGGCTGAATCACACCGCCGATGGTATTGAAAAACAATCGACTTACCTTACCGTTCACTGGCGATTTTAAAGTAGATTGCTTTACTTTATCCGTCAGCGCTACGCTGGTTTGCGTCAAGCTGTTAATTTTAGCCGATGTCTCATTGAGCTCCGTGCGCACTTTACTTCTAAAAGTTTGCTCAGCTTCCACAATTTTCCGCTTAGCTTCTGAGATAGACACTTGAATACGATTGCTTTGGGCGCGCGTCTGGTCTATTTCTCCACGCGCTTTTGTCGCTTCACGCTCTAATCTCAAAATATCAATTTCAGATACCGCGCCACTGGCCAGCAAAGGCTTATTCGCTTGTAGTTCTTTGTTGGCAGATTCATACGTTTTTTCAGCTAACTCTCTTTTAAATTGCACTTCTATCAATTCTTTTTCACGCTGCACCATTTGGTCACGTGCAATATTGAGCGAGGAACTCAACTCTTCCCTACTGGCGTTATACAAAGCATATTCCTGCTCATACACTTGCGGCATATCTATTTTCACCTGAGGGGGTGGATTAAAAGCGGTGCCATTGGCTAAAGCTTTTAATCGCGCTTCTTTGGCTAACAATGCCAAATACTGGCCCTGATTCTCTTTAAGCGAAGATACAGCGCGCGTTTCATCAATTTTCACCAAGGGTGTGCCTACTTGCACTACATCCCCAGCTTTCACCAATATTTCAGACACAATCCCGCCATCCATTGACTGGATCACCTGCACTTGGCGTGACGGCACAACTCTACCATCCCCGCGTGAAATCTCATCGACTTGCGCATAAGCCGCCCAAATAAGCAAAGCCAGCAAAATGATCAAAATGGTGTACAGCAGTTTTTTTGCTTTGAGCGGACTTTGCTCAATGATTGCAATCTCTGCCTCATCTTCCCAATCCAGCACCTCGCGCGTTTCCGATGGCACGACGCGGTCAATCATGGCGTAGATAGGCTTAGCTAGCCAGTTACGTCCACCGAATAAACCGGTAAATTTGCCTATGGTTTTAAATATACCTTCACGCATGCCAATTCCCAATCAATATGCTTTCCCCACTTTTCCGGCACGTAAGGCTTCAATCACATCTTGTTTCTTACCATCGGCCACGATGCGTCCAGCATCTATCACTATCAATCTTGAGACTAAATCAAACAAACCTGAACGATGGCTAATCAGCAGCATAGTGCGCTGATCTGTGGCATCGGCTAAGCGTTTTTTTACTGTATCTTCGCCAGTGTGATCCATCGCACTGGTCGGTTCATCCAATAAAATAATAGAAGGTTGAGTCACAAACGCACGGGCGATACCCACGCCTTGCTTTTGGCCACCAGACAGCGTTTCGCCACGCTCACCCACCAGCAAATCAAATCCTTTGGGATGTGTATTGGCGTATTCGTCTATACCGCCAATATTTGCCGCGGCTAATACTGCGGCATCGCTACTGTGTGGTGCACGCATGGTGATGTTTTCACGCAACGTGCCATAAAACAAGTGCGTATCTTGCTGCACATAGCCAATACTACGACGTAACTCTGCAGGGTCAATTTGTCTTAAATCAATCCCATCAATCAAAATCGCACCTTCGGTCGGCTGATACAAACCCAAAATCAGTTTATTGATGGTGCTTTTGCCCGAACCCATGCGTCCCAGCAATGCCACATGCTCACCTGCCCTGATTTTAAACGAGACTTTATTGAGCGCGTTTTGCTCGGTGCCGGGGTACTGAAAGCTGACCTCTCTAAACTCGATTTCACCGCGGAAAGACGGGCGAGATAGAAAGTTAGAATTGGCTGGACGCTCCACCGTTTTGCGCATGATTTCATCCAGCGATTGCAATGAAGTAGATGCCGTATGGTATTGACTCAACAAACCAGCTGTTTGTGCGATAGGTGCCAGTGCTCTTGAGGCCAACATCGTCGTTGCAATGAGGGCACCCATGGTTAAATCACCACTGGTCACCATGTACACCCCTAACAACACTAACACTACGGTAATGATTTGCTGAATCGCATTAGAACCATTGTTAATAGAAGATGAAAGCAAACGTAACTTGCTGCCTACTTCTGTGAGGTAGCGTGCACTATGCTCCCATTTACGCTGCATATTGCCTTCAATACCTAGCGATTTAATGGTCTCTAAACCGACCAAACTCTCAATCAAGGTGGCGTTTCGCAATGCACCCGCGCGGTACATAGTTTCAGATAGCTCATGCATTTTTGTTTGCACACTTAACGCATAGACCAACATCACAATCCCACCGATGACAACTGGCAGCACCATCATCCAGTTAATCCATGCAATCACTAGAATAAAAATAATGCCGAAAGGTAGATCAATTAATGCCGTGACGGTGGCAGAGGTTATAAAGTCTCGCACACTCTCAAACGAACGCAGATTAGACGCAAAGGAACCCACTGAATTCGGGCGTTGGTCTAAATGAATGCCCATCACTTGTTCCATGATGCGCGCACTCAGTTTAATATCTACGCGGGCACTTGCCCAATCTAAAAAGTAAGCGCGCATGGTGCGTAATATCAAATCACCCACCACAATAATCAGCACACCCAAACCCATGACCCACATGGTTTCAATGGCGCGGTTGGGCACAATTCTGTCGTAGACATTCATGGTGAACATCGGCATCGCCAGCGCGAAAATATTGACTAAAAATGCAGCCAGTAATACATCACGGTAAATACGTTTGTTTTCCGCTAATGTTCCCCAGAACCAATGTCTTAAGCGCACTTTCCCGATTTCAGGCGCGCGCCTATCAAATATGTACTTGGGTTTAACGGTAATAAAGTAGCCTGAATATTTAGATTCAAGTTCAGCAAGTGGAAGTTGCGTCTCCGCATCACCAAGCTCTGGAAAAATAACAAAAGCAGTATTGGTCGCATGATCTATGCGGGAGAGCTTGCATGCCTCGTCATTGTGTAACAACAGAGTCACTGGCAAAAACTCTTTGCGTATGGACTGCAGTGGCTTTTTGAGGATAGAAACAGATAAACCTAGACGTTCTGCTGCACGCTTGAAGATAGCAGGCGTCATTTTGCCATTGGACAATGGCAAGCCTGCAATCACAGCATCCATCGTGGTTGCGATATGATGTGTTCGGCATGCCAACATTAAACAACCTAAGAGTGAGTCGAAACTGTCATCTTGCGGATCAACGAGATCTTCTAAATGCATCTGACTGTTTTCTAAATTCATTCCAATTTAACCTGTTTAATACGATGAAAATATCGTGTCTGGATAAGTATGACACGCACTAATGTATCAATATTTTGTAGTCACTGCCAGTAAATTACTTTGAACATGCACTAAGCATACAAAAAGTGTAGCGTAATCAAAACGTTAAACAGAGGTATATTTATGAAGGATAATGTTGTTTTGGAGGCGCGAGCCGGAGTCGAACCGGCCTAAACGGCTTTGCAGGCCGCGGCATAACCGCTTTGCTATCGCGCCGTGATCTTTCCAATCAAACTGAAAGATTTGAAGCTAAAAAGGGAAAGCTACTGACTGTGCTTTCCCTTTTTAATGTTTGGAGCGGGAAACGAGTCTCGAACTCGCGACCTCAACCTTGGCAAGGTTGCGCTCTACCAACTGAGCTATTCCCGCATTAATCGTTACGCTTAAAAACTACTGTAGTGCCGTAAAGAAGCGAGCATTTTAGCGATTTTAAATTTAGTGTCAAGGCGCAATTGCAGGTTTTATGACTTTATTCTGCGAATTATTTTTCTTGACAACTTATTTCATCGAATCCTTCATCACTGGCCATGCGGCTTTTAAATAATAAGCCATTGATACCAATGTTAAAATTGCAGCGATGACAATGAGCCAATCACCCACTTCCTTCACAGGGAAATTATTAATAGGATCGTAGTGTAATAACAATACAATTGCCACCATCTGCGCAGCTGTCTTAATCTTGCCTATCATCGCCACAGCAACATTACTACTTTTACCAATATTCGCCATCCATTCGCGCAAAGCACTTATCGCAATTTCTCGCCCAATAATAATCAATGCGACCGCAGCACTGACACGACTAAGATCAACCAATACAATTAACGCAGCCACTACC
The DNA here is from genome assembly GCA_030696695.1 of Methylophilus sp. Lineage (GTDB taxonomy): Bacteria > Pseudomonadota > Gammaproteobacteria > Burkholderiales > Methylophilaceae > Methylophilus. The sequence continues at coordinate 74,972 of JAUYRP010000013.1, read as the reverse complement.
ATTAATTTGTCTGCAACTGGGTCTAAGAAAGCACCAAAGCCAGACATCTGATTGAATTTACGCGCCCAGTAGCCATCCAGCCAATCGGTAAAAGCAGCTAAGGCAAATATGAGAGTTGCTGTGAGATTGACCCAATGCGCTGGAAACGCAGCAAGGGTCATGGCATCTTTGGGCAAATAAAAAATCCCCACAAATAGAGGGATCAAGGCAATTCGCAACACTGTTAAAATATTGGGCACATTCCACAACATAGGTTCAATCACTTAATGTAGTTGATCATAGATTTTTTCTGCTAGCGATTGACTTACACCATCCACTTGCGCGAGTTCGTCTATGCTAGCATTTTTTACGCCATCTAAACCACCAAAACGGGTCAGCAGTGCTTTGCGTCTCTTAGCGCCAACGCCTTCAATGTCTTCTAAACTTGAAGTAATACGCGCTTTCGCACGCTTGGCACGATGCCCTGTAATCGCAAAACGATGCGCCTCATCACGTATACGCTGTAATAAATGCAAGCCTTGGTTATCTTTTTCCAAGTTCAGCATTTCACCTGTGTCTGAAAAAATCATGGTTTCCAAACCAGGCCTACGTTCCTCGCCCTTGGCAATACCCACTAACAAGATATCCTCTAAGCCTACTTCCTGCATGACCTCAATCGCCACACCCAATTGCCCTTTTCCGCCGTCAATAAATACCAAATCCGGCCGTTTACCTTCACCAGCCGCTACTTTCTTGTAGCGGCGTGTCAGCACATCACGCATGGCTGCATAATCATCCCCTGGGGTAATGCCTGTGACGTTGTAGCGACGATATTCACTATTCTGCATATCACCCCTATCAAACACAACACAACTGCCTACAGTAGCCTCTCCCATGGTATGGCTGATATCAAAACATTCAATCCGCTCGACCGTCTCTGACAAATTGAGTGCTTCTCTTAGCGCCAGTAATTTGGCCGCTTGATTCGCAGAGGAAGCCGCGCGCTGCGTAAGCGCCAACTCGGCATTGGTATCAGCCATTTTCAACCAAACACGTTTATCACCAATCGGGTTGGTAATGATTCTAATTTTGCGGTTTGCTTGCTCGCTCAAGAGCTCTTCATAATTTTTAACGGCAATTTCGATACCACACACAATCATCGGCGGCGTATTTTGCGGGGTGTAGTGTTGCGTTAAAAAAGCTTCCATCGTCTCACTCAACTCAGCATCTTGGCTGTTTTTAGGAAAGAAGCTTTTATCGCCGATGTGTCTGCCACCGCGTATCATCACCAAATTAATACAATGCTGATTTTCAAAGGTTTGACACGCAATGACATCGGCATCGGACACACTAAAATCACTCACAAACTGTTTGGCTTGTACTTGCCTTAGCGCTTGCATACGGTCACGAAACACTACTGCCATTTCATATTCTTGGTTGGCTGCGGCGGTATTCATCTTGTCGCCTAATGCGTCCAGCACCTCATTGGTTTTCCCTTCCAAAAACATGGCGGCATGGTGCACGTCATGCGCGTAATCTTCTTTACTTATGTAATCGACACAAGGCGCAGTACAACGCTCAATTTGGTACTGCAAGCAGGGACGTGAGCGATTAGCGAATACGGTGTTTTCACAGGTGCGTAACTTAAATACTTTTTGTAGTAGCTGTATGCTCTCACGAACAGCAACTGAATTAGGAAATGGTCCAAAGTATTGATGTTTACCATTGGACTTAGTGGACTGGCGCTGTGTACCTCGATGAAAAGATAATCTTGGGAACTCATCTCCTGTCAGCGCAATATATGGATATGACTTATCATCTCTAAACAGCACGTTATAACGCGGCATCAAATTCTTGATGAGATTATTTTCTAACAACAAAGCTTCTGCTTCTGAGCGTGTGACCGTGGTTTCTATCTTGGTGATTTGCGACACCATCATACGTGTGCGAGGGCTAGGTAGATTTTTATTAAAATAGCTGGAAACCCGCTTTTTTAAATCTTTGGCTTTGCCGACATAAATCACGGTTTCCTCAGTGTTCATCATGCGATACACACCGGGTAGATTGGGCAAGTTTTTTAAGATGGGTTTGGGATCAAACATCGCAACATTTTAACAGCAGTTCAGCTTTATCAGCAGATTCTAAAAAGCAAAACGGTCTTGCCAGAATAAACTCACAAGACCGTCTTGATGTGAATATTTTGCTATTCAGATACTTTTTTTAAGTTTTCCAACCCAGATTTAAACACACCTGTGATTGCCTCTTTTGCAGCTGCGTCATCTTGACCAGGTGCTCCAGGGCTTGCAGGATCTTTACGTTTAAACATCGCACGCCATGTCACTAACGTTTTACCTTCGCCAGCAGACTCCACTTTAAGCGTGGCACCGTAATCTCTTACTGGCAATACGCTCTCTGTAATTTCATATTTCATGGTTGTGCTTGCAGCATCATAGCTTGTGAGCACTTCATTGACATTGCCACCTCCTTTAAGTGTCAACACACGGGTTGCACCCACTTCGTCTGCTTTACCTCCAGTGATTTCAGTTTTCTCGATGGCTGGGTGCCAGCTCATGTCTGCAAAACTGCCCATTTTTGCCCAAACTTTTTCTACTGGCGCGTTGATCTCTATGGTTTCTTTTAAACGAATCGTTTCATCAATAGCCGCGTTGGTTGTGGCTACAAATCCAAACGCAAATGCGCAAGCGAGTAATACTTTTTTCATGCAAGTCCTTCAACAATAAAATTAAAAAAATGGAATGCATATGAGGCACTCCAGCACTGAAACAAGCTTTACACCTTCATATAAAGCTTAAATCATTCGTCCAACAATTTACCAGCAATCGCCCAATCTTCATAAGGCACTTCTTCAAAGGTAATGTAGGTGTAGTTTGCAGGCTTGTGTGCAACCCGAGCCAGTGTCTCGGTGATTTCTTTTGCGATTTCGGCTTTTTGTTCACGTGTCACAGTGCCTGCAAGTTTAATATTGACGTATGGCATATTCAGTCTCCTTTATAAGGGTCTTTCAGGTTAGGTTTAATGGTGATGATCATGATGTGATGACATGCAATCAGCGTGCCCTCTATAACCACGCCAAATGTCTCTGATTAAACTTGCTGTGACCAACAATAATAATATGGAAATAATCATAGATAGCAAAGGGTCTATGGCTAACCATCCAGTAAAATAAATCACCACCCCAGCCACTAAAGCAGCAACCGAGCCTAGGATATCCCCAATTACATGCAGTAAGGCAGCACGATGATTGAGATTGTCTTTGCCTCCATGATGGTGTGCATGGTGGTGTAAACGTTGGGCGACAACTAAATTGACCACCAAGCCAAAGAATGCGATCAGCATGACATATCCGCCTGCTACGGCTTGTGGGTGTTGTAATCTTTCTAGTGCCTCTAGCACAATCCAAACCACAACCACTAACATTAAAACTGCGTTGATGGCAGACACAAAGGTCTCCACACGGCTTTGTTGCGATTGACGCCGCGCTTTGTTTGCATAGTAGGCTGCATACATGGCAAGCCCCAAAGCAAACACATCTGAAAACATATGCCAAGCATCACCAAGCAACGCCAGCGATTGTGTCCAAATACCCCCTAAAAACTCTACGATGGCATAGATCAGTATTAACAAAAAGGGAATGAGAAATGGGTTGCCATGTGTATGGTCATCCTCATGAGGTTCAGGGGTTTGTTGTGTCGGGTGCTCATGGTCATGTATTGTCATTCCCATATGCTAACCCAAGCCCACAAAACAGCCAATAAAAAAGCAGCACATACGTAATATGTGCTGCTCTACATTCCCAGCTAAACGTTACTTAGCGTGGTGTGCGCATTTGTCATTTTTAGCTTGACGATGTGCATGCCATTTATCTTTAGCAGCTTTTCGTTCTGCTTCATCAATAAACCCATCATTATTGGTGTCTTTACGCTTAAACATTTCTTGCATATGCTGATCGCGCATTGCTTTGTATTCATCTAAGCTAATTTTACCGTCTTGATTGGTATCTGCTTTCATCTCCCATTTAGACGCATCATGCTTTTGTCCCTCATGATGGTTGGCAAAAACAGACATGGCACTCAACGCAATACCAGAGGCAACTGCAAACGTAATCAAAGTATTTTTCATCTATATTCCTTATCGTTAAAAAAGAGCCCTACAGGTAACAAAACGCAATAGAGGTCGTTAAGTCGACAATTAACATACATTTACACCATCATCCTCTTTTATAATACGCGTTCTTCCATCTCTACTTATTCAAATGCTGAGCTACCGACACGCTTTTCACGCAGGCAATCATGCAGATGTGCTAAAACATTTTGTATTGAGCTTGGTGCTGGATTATTTCAACCAAAAAGAAAAGCCTTATTGGGTCATTGATACCCATGCAGGCGCCGGTATTTACGCGTTAGAAGATGCTTATGCTCAGAAAAATGCGGAGTTTCAATCGGGTGTTGCCCGCTTAAATTCAGCGAAAAATCTACCAAACGCACTTAACCTTTATCTAAATGCTGTTCAGTCTATCAATGCAAATAAAACGCTTAAGCTGTACCCTGGCTCACCACAAATTGCGATGCACCACATGCGCGAACAAGACAAACTGCGTTTATTCGAGCTTCACCCGAGTGATTTCCAGCGACTGCAACAACATTTCAAACCTAATGGGCGCCAAGTAAAGGCAGACATGGCCGATGGGTTTGATGGCATAAAGGCATGCTTGCCGCCAGCAACCAAGCGCGGAGTCATCTTAATTGACCCACCTTATGAGCTCAAAGAAGACTACTTGCGTGTTGTCAGTTGTATAGAAGATAGCCTAAAACGGTTTGCTACTGGCACTTATATGATTTGGTACCCACTACTGCAACGGCCTGAGCCCAATGACATGCTTAAGCGCCTGCATGCGCTTAAATTGCAAGATTGGCTTGATGTACAACTGATAGTGCAAACCCCACGCGCAGATGGCATGGGTATGTATGGCAGTGGCATGTTTGTGATTAACCCGCCTTGGCAGTTGCCAGCCATTTTAAATGAAGTGATGCCAACGATGACTCAGCTATTAGGCCAAGATAGCTCTGCCAAGTTTAATCTCGACTATGCCATCACCTAGTCATGTAGTTCAGGTAAAATCGCTACTTTAATTTTTATTGAAATTTGACTATGCAAGAACCCAAACCAATTACTCCTAGCCAATACAAACAAAGCAACATCATGACCAATATCTTATTTGGTAGCCGTTGGTTACAACTGCCGCTTTACCTTGGTCTAATCGTTGCACAAGCGGTCTACGTGTATTTTTTCGCGGTGGAGCTTGTGCACTTAGTTGGCAAAACAGCATCGATTAGCGAAGCAGATATTATGCTGATCGTCTTGGGCTTAATCGACGTGGTGATGATTTCCAACTTGCTAATTATGGTAATCGTGGGTGGCTACGAAACTTTCGTCTCACGCTTGAACCTTAAAGGTCATCCTGATGAGCCAGACTGGCTATCGCATGTGAATGCAAACTTGCTCAAGGTTAAGCTAGCCACAGCAATTATTGGCATTTCTTCTATTCACTTGCTCAAAACGTTTATTAACGCTGCCAACTTGAGCACTGAAGTCATGATGTGGCAAACCATTATTCACATGACGTTTGTTGCGTCTGCTGTGTCTATTGCTTACATAGACAAACTGATGAGTCATTCAAATATTAAACATTAATACTTGAATATGATATGGCGAGGGGGTTTATTCCCCTCGCTCACTGTAAACTTTTGAATTGCAATCGTTTTCTCGTTTTCCGTTTCTACACGTACGCGCCATTTACCAGGCGATAAATTGGTCTTGTAGGTATAACCTCTGTAGCCATTCTGACGGCCACCACTGACATCAAACCCCACACGCGACTGGCTTTGCCACCCTTGCTTATCCGAATATTTTTGCCAATTATGGTACAACCGCGTTTCAAGACCAGCCGGTGCAAATATAGATGAGAAACAATACACACGCTGGCCTGGGCTAAGTGTTAGTTTATTACTGGCTTTGCTCCATAACGCCCATAAGCCAACACGTTGCTGTGTTAAATAATAATGACCCTCTACTTTTTTAATATCATATGCAATCGCAATGTCACGTTTTACCAATGGCACAGGTGGAATCATATCAATAGCGTAGGCGAACATTAAAAAACCAGCGATTAGCCAAACCGGCAAAATACTCCCTAAGTTTTGAGGCGTTTTGGAGTACAAAAAAATCACCATGGCTGCGCCAAGCAGCGTACTTAAATAAAACCAAATGGCATGCACGCTACCCAGTAAAAATGGTAACAAGAAATTGAACAGCAGCATCGCGCACAAGCCAAACAAGGTCCAGCTTAACGTAAACCGCCGATACGCATTTTCTAAAAATTCATTGGCAATTAAAAGCACACCCAGCAACACTGCCATTAAAATGGCTAAAGCATGACTTGCTGATTTGAAATACAGAATAAACAACGCACTGAGCAAGCTACCAAATAAAAACTGCAAGCCTAAATACGGCCAATTGGTACTAAAAAACCAGCGAAATACCTTTGGAATTTGCGCTTGATCGGCCAAGATAAAACGTGGACGACTCATCACAAACAATAAAACCCCTGCGGTTAGCAAATAAGCTGTAAAAATCAGCAAATCGGACGTAGCAACATTATGGCCTATGGTCAGTGCATCCCAGACAAACCCTGAAAAAAAGAAAATGGCAGGTAAAAACTCTGCCATTCTATGTATTTTTTTAAAAAAAAATTGGCTATTCACACTATGTTTATATGTTTAAATATTTTTCATGTTAAAGGAAAACTCTAATAGGTTTAGCGCGCTTAAGTGATATTTGATACAAATCGGTATACTCTGTTTCAAAGCAACGTCTGGCGGCATCTAGATATTGTATGTGATGCTCATATACATCTTGGCCATAACGCTTTGAAACCACTGAATTAGCTGACTCTAAATTCGACTTCCATGCATTCAAAGTTCGGACATAATCCTTGCCAATTCGCGTTGCTGTTGATATTTCATATTTATCTACTATCGCTGCTTGAATATCGCTAATCGAAGATAAAGCAGATCCCGGAAATACCTTTTCCAATAAAAAGCGTGAATCCCTTAGTTCAGTAATATTGTTTGGAGGTCTGGTAATAATGATTGTCTGGAGACCAATTTGGGCTTCATCAGTAGAAACTTCCAAACACCAATCAAAAAATGATTTATAAATCTCTCGCTGTAAGCTTTTTGATTGATCTTCAACTGTCGCGAAATGCTCTAGTGCACAAACAGAGACAATGGCATCAAATTTCTTATCATTTGGCGGGTAGTGCTCCCATGACCGGGTTTCCGCAGTCACTCTGTCCATATTAATGCTTTTGATATGTTCAGACTGCTTCGGACTAAGAGTAAGACCATGCACGTTTGCCTTGGGAAAATTTTCTGAAATATATTTCATTAGGCCACCCCAACCACAACCGACATCAATAACATTATCTCCGTCTTTTAGGTTTGCAAACTTGCATATTCTGGCCAATTTCGCTTCTTGGGCCTGTTGCAGATTTGTTGCGTTATCCCAAACCGCACAAGTATAAACACGATATTTTTCATCTAGAAATAATGAGAAAAAATCATTATCAACATCATAGTGTGCCTCTATATCTTGTTGCGTTGCCATTGGTTACCTTCCTAAATTATTCTTTATATGAGCGTGCATATATTAACTTACTATCGGCTGAATAACATCGTCATCATGCACAGAACGATGACAATTTATCAACATGCCAATTTTCCATCATTACTGATAATTTTTTATCATAGATAAATCATCAGCCAATCCATTTGAAAAAATAACCTATTGATTTTAAATTAAATAATCTAGATCATTTACTGGCATATCAATTGCTTCTATCTATAAAAATATAAGTATGTTGAGGAGCTTCATGATGATATTTAATCAATACCTGCCAGGTATCCTCTTTACTGTAATCAAAAAACCGATGTCAAAACTCAAAGATTTAATAAAAAAAATTGAATTCAGCAAGCGCGGCGATGAGTATCAGCAAGCTGTCTGGCGCTTAATAATCAACACCCTTACGGTAATCTCCGTCACAGCTTCTTACGACAATATTTCAACCATTGCGTCTGTAGTTATGACGGTTTATACCCTGTTTGCGATTGCGATTTTTGTACATATCAGGATTAGTCCCAATTTAAACAAAACTAGAATTTTAATAGCAATGCTGACCGATGTTTTAGTCACATCCATTGCAAGCTATGTAACGCATGACATCGGCGCTGTATATATAGGTATCTATCTATGGCTAATCATCGGCTATGGCTTCAGATTTGGTCGCCAGTTATTAGTTGCTACATATATAGCGAGCCTAACAGGGTTTGTAACAGCCAGCTTAAACAGTGTCTATTGGCAAACTCACATGACTGGTTTCTATGGTTTGTTATTCACATTAGTGACCATCCCGTTATACGCCCTTGCGTTACTCTCCAGATTAAAAGAAGCAACTAACAAGGCCGAGGCGGCCAGCCGCGCAAAAAGTGAGTTTTTATCCCATATCAGCCATGAAATCCGCACGCCATTGAACGGTATTGTTGGTGCGTGTAGCTTGTTAGAGGCATCCAACTTAGATAAAAACAACGCAACCTTATTTAACGTGATGAAAAGTTCATCCAACTTGTTATTAGATTTGGTGAATAACGTGTTGGATTTGTCAAAAATAGAAAGCGGTAAAACCACCTACCATTTAGAAAATTTTTATTTGCATAATCTCATCCTGACCACAGTCAATTTGTTTGAGACCCAAGCATCACAAAAAGGCGTGGCGATTGATTATGAGATTGCAGAAGATACGCCATTGAAGCTGCATGGTGATTTACTTCACACTAAACAAGTACTCATTAATTTGGTAGGTAATGCAGTGAAGTTTACTGAGCAGGGCTCTGTAAAAATTTGCGTGAGTGCAATTCAACACTCAGATACTGATGCAACTGTGCGCTTTGAAGTTAAAGATACTGGTATTGGTATTGCGAAAGAATCACTTCCCCATATTTTCGAGAGCTTCACACAAGCTGAGGAATCGATTAAATACAAATTTGGCGGTACTGGTTTAGGCACCACTATTTCCAAAAAACTGGTTGAGCTCATGCATGGTGAGATTGGTATTGAAAGTGAACTAGGTCATGGGTCTACTTTCTGGTTTGAAATCCCATTGAGCATCCTTGCGAGTGAAAATGCTGAAGGTCAGATTTCATCAGAAATTATCTCCTTCAAAAAAGCACTGCATGCGAGCAAGAAAAAACCTTGCCGCATATTAGTGGCTGAAGACAATGAGACTAATATTCTGATTCTTTCACAAATGTTGGCTTTAAGTGGCCATCAATTTGATATTGTGAAAAATGGTCAATTGGCATTAGATAAGCTAGAAGAAGCCACGTATGACTTGATGATTTTAGACTGCAACATGCCTGTGATGGGCGGCTTAGAAGCACTACGCATTTACCAAGCTATTAATGTGGGTCAGGCGCAAGTACCTGCGATTATCTTGAGTGCAGATGCTACGCAAAACACAGTCAGTGAGTTCGATGAACTCGGTGTAGCAGCTTATCTCACCAAGCCAATTCAAATTGATGCACTTAATTTTGCCATTGAAGAAGTCGTTGCAAAATCCAAACAAAAACAAAACCGCGAAGTTGCACCTGTGGTGTCATTCTCCAGCGCGCAATCTCGTGAAGAAGATGTGCTTATCGCCAATAGCGCAACAGGCAACACTCAACTAATTCTCAATGCTTCCAGATTGGTCGAACTGGCTTCTATCAGCAGAAATGCAAGCTTTGTGGAAAATTTAATACATGGCTTTATTGAAGACACAGATAGAAACTTGAGTGCGTTGAAGGTATTTGTACAAGCATTAGACTTTGTAAATATTCATGAAACAGCCCATGCGATTGCGGGTAGCGCTACCAATATTGGCGCAGATGAATTGAGCAGAATTTGTGTGGAGCTAGACAATATCACGCCGAATGAAATCTACAAGGTGCCATCGCTATATGCGCAAGCTGCAAATGCCTACCAGAACACAAAATTAGCGTTTGTTGATTACTTAGCAGAGCATGAACAGCAAGCGTCTATGAGTACTTGATACTCAGCTGATTAAACGTAGCTTAGGTTGCTGTCCGCTTAATGGAGACTACATTATCAGCCACTGTTTGTGTTTGTGGTGATAATGCATTGAGGTATTGTTTTTCTTGGCTGTAAATAAACCTATCCATAATACTAAACTCACGCTCACCCAGTTTCAGCGCAGCATCTACCCAGATTTTAGTAATGTCTAACAGCTCGTCATAGGTAATTGGGTTGACTCTATTTTTTGCACGTTGTGCCGCTAAATAGCCATTGAAGTAACGTTTGTTTTTCTCAATCCACTCGTAAACAGCTTTCTCGCCCTGACCATCTTCTACCAGAACATCCACAATACCCAGCTCGTAGGCTTGTTCAGCGGTATATTGCTTGCCTTTGAGTATCATTTCGTCGGCCACTTTCATCCCTGCTTTTCTGGCGACTAAGCTGTACCCGCCCATACCAGGAAACATATTGAACAGAATCTCTGGAAAGCCAAAATAACTTTTACGTTCGGCAATAATCACATCACTCGCAAGTGCGCCCTCTAGCCCACCGCCTAACGCCAAACCTTGCACCAACGTGATATTCACAATCGGCGCATTATTGAATCTGGACAACCGGCTATGCACAGCATCAATCCCTTTGATTGCGTAATAAAGCAATGCTTCTTTATTACGATTCAGGGCCAATTCACGAATAAGTGCTAAGTGACCGCCTAGATTAAATACATTGGGAGTCAGGGATGCGGCTACGGAATAACGAATTTGACAAACACGGTCATTGGAATACAACACACCCGCTGTTTTCTCAACTTCTTGCTGATGCTGAAGTAGCTCGTGTACGATTTCATGATTAGCGCAAGGAATGATATTTTTTTGATTAAAGTAGGTCCACAATACCTCATGGCTTTCATCATATTTTAACGATAACTGCTTAAAATGATTACTTAAACCAAAATCAGAAATATTCATTAAAATCTCACACTTTGTACAAAGCTTTATGGCATTATATTCTAGATTTTAAAAAAAAATACAGCCGTAAAGGCGAATACTACGAAGGATACCGTTGAATGAGTAATGAAGTTGCCACAAAAGACGAAATAAAATCATTTTTAACCGAAATATTCACCAAAGAAAAAAATATCAGTTTAGACAAATTATCTTCTGATAGACCGCTGAAAGAGCTTGATATTGATTCATTTGGTTTTCTTGAAGTGATTTTTAGTATTGAGCACCAGTACAATATTTCTTTTCCAAAAAATTATGAACACCTCGTCACCATTCAAGATGTGATTGATGTGACCCATGATTTAGTCCTCGCAAAACAATAACGTATCAGCATGAAAGAGGTGCGCCGTGTTGTCGTGACTGGATTCGGGCTTGTCTCACCCTTAGGCAACACCGTTGCAGAGTTATCCGAGAACGCATTCTCTGGTAAATCAGGCATCAAACAATTTGTTGGGCCATACTTAGATAAGCTCAACTGCAAAGTGGCGGCGCAAGCTAACTTTGACCCCGCAGATTACTTCGATAAAAAAAGTGACTACGCTATTTTAGATCGTGTGGGTCAAATGGCCTTGCATGCCAGCAAAGAAGCCGTTAAACACGCCAATCTTAATTTTGATAACGTGACCAAAGATCGCACTGGTGTGTATGTAGGTACGGGCATGGGTGGCATACACTCAGTTGAGGACGGCTACCAGACCTTATTTGTGGAAGGCCAAAACCGCCTCAAACCCTATACAGTACTGATGTGTATGTACAACAGCCCAGCTGCTGCCATTGCTACACACTTCTCAATATCTGGTCCCAATCTCACATTCTCAACGGCTTGCTCTTCCTCAGCTGTAGCCATTGGTCAAGCCATGAAAGACATCCGTTATGGTGAGATTGATGTTGCGCTGGCGGGTGGCACCGATGCCATTTTGGCCTATGCCAGCATCAAGTCTTGGGAGGCGATTCGCACCCTAGCAGACGAAGACAAAGAGGACATTACTGCTTCGTGCAAACCATTTTCGGCAGACCGTTCTGGCCTAGTGATTGGCGAAGGCGCAGCAACTTTAGTTTTAGAAGAACTATCGCATGCGCAAGCCAGAGGCGCGCACATTTATGCTGAAATTATTGGCTACGGGGCAGCTAACGATTTCAAACATATCGCAGTGCCATCAGTTGAAGGCCAAGCGGCAGCTATGCAAAAAGCGCTGGATGACGCTGGGTTAAATCCCCAATGCATTCAATACATTAACGCGCATGGCACAGGCACAAAGTTTAACGATGAAACCGAAACCAACGCCATTAAGCAGATTTTTGGCGACCATGCCTACCAATTAGCAGTCAGTTCAACCAAGTCTATGCATGGTCATTTAATGGGTGCAGCGGGTGTGTTAGAAAGCATCATTACCTTACTGGCAATGCAACGGAACGAACTCCCTCCCACTATCAATCTTAAACAGCCAGACCCAAAGTGCGATTTAAATAATGTTCCCAATCAATCGCAAAAAGTAGAGAATTTAGAATACGCCATGTCCAACTCATTTGCGTTTGGTGGCACAGGCGCAACGCTGATATTTAGAAAACTTCCCAATTAGAGTTTTACTTCATGCGGCGCACTGCAAGCGAGTGCGCCCTACGCGGGCTGTATCAAGATAATTGGGTGCGTAACTAACAAAGCTGAAGCCGTCGGTGGGGTCGGTGAAAGTTGAGGCTTGAGCATCGGCGAGTATCTTGTCGGCATTTATTGAGCTATTTTTCAAATTTGATGCAAGGCGCGGATCGTTAAAGATCAATCCGGAAAAATCCAAGTATGAAGCCTGAGACATCCAAGAATAGTTTGTAAGTTGTTTGATTGTGAGCGCCATTTTTACTCTCCTGAATACTTAAGGGTGTTTAATACTAGTTTTTGATGCCGTATAAGGGGGCTTATATCAGTATTAGTACACCATTCCACCGTTCCTCCACCGGCATCGCTAAAAGCTGCTAAAAGCTTCTCTGCCCATCCGCCATTGAAAGCAATCTGTGTATCCGTTGCCAATACATCACCTTGTATGCTTTCAACTGTAAATTGATGTCTAAGATATCTGTCTTTTGTACTACCAATATATTTAGCACTTACACGATATTGGCTTTGTGGACTTACTTTTTTCTCTCTAACTACCTTTCCATCATGCATGGAATATCTGGTAACCGTTCCATTTATTGGGTAGTCTTCTGAGTACTTGTAATTACCTTCTAGAATCCAATATTCGCGGTAATCATCCATAAACCCCTCCACATTGTGAGCCACTTTGTAGACTTTGAGCCCAGCTTCTGCTGCACACATCTGCTTGAGTTTGATACGCCCATACAGAGCATCTGCAGAAGGAATCAGCAAAGCCAGTATCAAAACAATCGCTTTCGCCCAGAATGGCTTGATATAAATGAGTGCTAGTAACGTTAATGCACAATAAAACCCCAGTAAAAATAACACCGCTAACCCACCCATTAGTTACTCCGTTCTATTCACTTCAGTTGAATTGAAATTATTTGCTTGCTGATTCGTTTCCGTCTTCCCCAGTACCACCGCCTAATCCACATTTAGCTCGCGTAGGGCGGACTCGTTTACAGTCCGCCGCATATCTATATTCCAATATTTCATCCATCTTCATACTTTACTTCATACGGCGGACTATAAAGAAATAATTGCCACCTTTGTGCCATGCTCGACGATAATCCATTTAGAAAGTTAATTGACTTCTTCGATGCGGCGCACTGCAAGCGAGTGCGCCCTACGGGGTTAAACAAGCTAATGTTAATCCTAACAAGCGTTGGTAAAAATCAATGTTATCGCAAATCATTTAATAAACAATCCATTTACCTTGTCTAGGTTTATTCGCTTTCTAGCTACCAATGTTAGATACCGCACAGATTGATTTACGCTAGTTGAGTATGATGCGTTCAAATTGGCGCTCGTCTAGGCGCCCATATCATTCAACACATACTGATTAAGGCAAAATAAAATGCAAAATAAAATGATTAAAATCGCAATCGCAGCAACATTAGGGCTCACTTCTATAGGGGCTGCCGCAGAAGATATGTATCGCGGTGCTTGGTATGCAGTACCTGGCGTTAGCTACATGGACACCGACAATGATTTAGAAGCTGATAATGGCCGTGGTGGCTTTTTAAGCATTGGTAAAGAAATCAACCCTAACTGGGATTTACAAGCACGCTTAGGTCATAACCGTGCTAATGAAGATACTGGCATTGCTGGCGTGGGCGGTAAGTACAAACAAACCACACTAGGCCTAGATGCTTTATACATGTTTAGCCGTGACAAATTCCGTCCATTCTTATTAGCTGGGGTAGGCGTAGCACGGAATAATGTAGATTACAGCAATGCTGGTCTTAGTGACAAAAAGGAAACTTCATGGATGGCTAGTTTAGGTTTAGGTGCACAGTACTTAATCACTGAACAGTTTGGTTTACAAGCAGATGTGCGTCATCAATGGAGCAGAGCTCAGGCTAAAAATGCTGCGGGCACGATTGATGCAGATGGCACAATTGGTAATACCATAGCAAGCTTGGGCGCTATTTTACGCTTTGGTGCACCAGAACCTGTAGTGGCTGAAGCAGCACCAGAACCAGCACCAATTGCAGCAGCGCCAGAGCCAATGCCTGAGCCAACTCCGGCACCAGCGCCAGTAGCTGCTGTTGAACCATGCAAACCAAAATTTGAAACCGTGACACTTGAAGCAGAAAAACTATTCGGCTTTGATAAATCTGGTTTGCAATCAGGTGCCAAACCGCTTCTTGACGATGTAGTGGCAAAATTAAAAGAACATGAAGAGTTTAAATTGGTGATGGTGACAGGCCACACAGATAGAATTGGTTCAGAAGCTTACAACCAAAAACTTTCCGAGCAACGCGCCAACGAAGTCAAAAAATACATCGTTTCTCAAGGCATAGATGCGAGTCGTTTACAAGCTGTTGGCAAGGGTGAGTCTGAGCCTGTAGCTGATTGTAAAGGGATTAGAGGCGATAAATTGGTGGAGTGTTTAGCACCTAATCGTCGTGTTGTTATTTTAGATCAAGAGCAACATCAAGTTGAAGGTCAAACTTGTAAGTAAACACAAACTTATAACTAAACATAAGTGAACGTCACTAAAAAAAGGGCGCACGCATTTGCAGTGCGCCCTTTTACCATCTGGACTACCCTCACAAGCTATCCCTCACGCCATCCCGATTTCGGGAAATAAAGATCATTTTGTGGCATGCGATCACAGCTGAGCTTGCTGGTTGCTATCTTTAAGGCGCAAGGTTGATTGCCAGAAATCAGCTTGATGACAGTGAACTACCCAATACAAAGCCAATGACAATACCAATGATGAGCGCGATAGTGAGGCCACGATAGGTTAAGACATCTTGGCTGTAACCGCGGCGAATGGCGATGTAAGAAATAAGATAGCCAAGCGCATTAAGCAACCAGATAACGGAAAGGCTGAGCACTTTAACGAGGATTGGGCCGATGATGGGTACCAACCCTATCACACCGACCAGCCAAGCAAATACACCTGAGAGCAGCCCAATGACGACCGTGCCGCCAGCAATCACTTTATAGTCTATGTGGTAGTAGCTGCCCAAATAAATTAGCACTGCAATCAAGAGCAAGACTGGCAACATGACGCGCCAGTCTTTCCAGCTAAACCTACCGAAAGGGTTAGGCTCTTTTTGTGTCGAATGACGATCTTGCAAATCGGATCACTCGACAGTTGCTGCGATTGGAATCACTTTTTTACCTGAACTCAAAGTATCTAACGCGGCTTTGTACTCGGTCATTTGGTGGAAATTCAAATACTTATAAATTTCAGCCGTGTTAGCCAATTTATTGCCGACCGTTTCTAAGTACTCAGCATGGGTGGGCATACGACCTAATTTGGCACATACAGCCGCCAGTTCAGCAGAGCCTAGATACACGCGCGCGTCTTTACCCATGCGGTTATCAAAGTTACGTGTGCTGGTAGAAAACACGGTGGCTTTGTCCGCAACACGTGCCTGGTTACCCATACACAATGAACATCCTGGCACTTCTGTTCGTGCGCCAGCGATACCAAAAGTCGAATACACACCTTCATCGCGAAGCTGCGCTTCATCCATACGAGTGGGTGGTGCAATCCACAAACGCGTGGGGATATTGCCAGCGCCATCTAACACCTTAGCAGCTGCACGGTAGTGGCCAATATTGGTCATACAGCTACCAATAAATACTTCATCAATTTTATCGCCCACCACGGCTGATAGCGGTTTGATGTCATCCGGGTCATTCGGGCATGCCACCAAAGGCTCTTTGATTTCATTTAAATCAATTTCAATCACATGCGCATACTCTGCATCCGCATCTGGTTTGAGCAACTCAGGTTTAGCCAGCCATGCTTGCATGTTTTCAATACGGCGTTGCAAGGTACGTGCATCTTGGTAGCCATTCTCAATCATGTTTTGCATCAATACGATATTGGAATTGAGGAACTCAATCACTGGTTCTTTGTTTAGCAACACAGTACATCCGTTAGCAGAACGCTCAGCAGAAGCATCAGCAAACTCAAACGCTTGTTCCACTTTTAAATCTGGCAACCCTTCAATTTCTAAAATACGGCCATTGAATACGTTTTTCTTGCCTTGTTTGCCAACAGTCAGTGTACCTTCTTGAATGGCAGCGTAAGGAATCGCATTCACTAAATCACGCAAGGTAATCCCCGGCTGCATGGTGCCTTTAAAGCGAACCAATACTGACTCAGGCATATCGAGTGGCATGGCACCCGTGGCAGCAGCAAATGCTACAAGCCCTGACCCTGCTGGGAACGAAATACCAATCGGGAAACGTGTGTGTGAATCACCACCCGTACCCACGGTATCTGGCAAAATCATACGGTTAAGCCATGAGTGAATCACGCCATCGCCCGGTTTCAAGCTGACACCACCACGGCTGGACATAAACTCTGGCAAGCTATGTTGCAGTTTAATATCCACTGGTTTTGGATATGCTGCCGTATGGCAGAAGCTTTGCATGACTAAATCACTGCTAAAGCCTAAACAAGCCAGCTCTTTTAACTCATCACGCGTCATACCGCCAGTGGTGTCTTGTGAGCCCACGGTGGTCGCTTTCGGTTCGCAGTAACTGCCTGGGCGAACCCCTTGGCCTTCTGGCAAGCCGCAAGCACGCCCCACCATTTTTTGCGCTAACGTAAAACCTTTGTTTGAAACAACGGCAGGTGTAGCGGTGATAAAAATATCTGGTTCTGGCAAGCCTAAGGCTTTGCGGGCATTGGTGGTTAAACCACGGCCGATAATTAAAGGAATACGGCCACCTGCACGCACTTCATCCGGCATGGTGATTGGATTTAATTCGAAAGTAGATATCACTTCACCAGACTCAGACAAGACTTTGCCTTCATAAGGCTTAATGGTGATGACATCGCCTGTTTTCATTTGGCTCACGTCGCATTGAATCGGAAATGCGCCTGAATCTTCAGCGGTGTTAAAGAAAATTGGAGCAATTTTTGCACCGATGACCACGCCACCAGTGCGTTTGTTTGGAATATTGGGAATGTCATTGCCCATAAACCACTGCACAGAATTGATGGCAGATTTACGGGACGAGCCAGTACCTACTACGTCACCCACGTAGGCCAAAGGCAACCCTTTTTGTTTTAATGCTTCAATGGTCTTTAAACCATCAGGCATTTTATTCACCAACATAGCTTTAGCATGAAGTGGAATATCTGGACGACTCCATGCCTCTTGCGCTGGGCTGAGGTCATCCGTGTTGGTTTCGCCATCTACCTTAAACACCACCACTTGAATGGTGTCTGCCATGACGGGCTTACTAGTAAACCACTCCGCATTGGCCCATGACTCCATGAGTTGTTTCGCATGTGGATTGCCTGCTTTCATTTTGGCATCGACATCATGAAAAGCATCGAACATTAAAATAGTATTTTTTAAGGCATTGACTGCTTGCGCTGCCATATTGCCATCCAATAGTTCTACCAATGCCTGTACGTTATAACCGCCAAGCATGGTACCTAATAGCGCTACAGCCTTTTCGGCATTCACCAGTGGTGAACTTGCAGTCCCCTTAGCTATATCAGCCAAAAATGCAGCTTTGACATACGCCGCTTGGTCTACACCAGCAGGCGTACGGTTTTCGAGTAAATCCAGTAATTGTTTTTCTTGCCCGGCGGGTGGCGCTTTGAGCAGTTCTACCAGCGAGGCAACTTGCTCTGCATTCAATGGAAGGGGGGGCAATTGTTGTGCAGCACGTTCTTGCACGTGGGTTTCATACGCTTTTAACATGGTGTCTAGGCTCGATTAAAAAATAACTAAATCTATTATAAACCAGCCCAAACGGTAATCAGTTTCACATATGTAAAAACTCTAGGTTTAGGCTAATTCGTTCTGTCTGAATACAACTCTTTGGCAAATGGGGTACTGCAGCTTTTTCCACTGGCAGAAGCTTCCCACTTGTCTAATAATTCTTTTTGGTACCCAGCGCCGTGCTGCTTTTCTAAGTAAGCACGCACTTCAAATACATCAGCAAATCCGTTATGGTCTTTGTCCATCAACGCCACTTGATCTTCAACCGTTGGACCGATATATTTACCCTGCGCATCGGTTAAATAGTCCAACATGCTTTCCGCATGCACATTCAGCGAAAAGAACAGCAAGCTTAACCAGTATATTCGTTTTAACATAAGGTTCTCATTAGTCAATTTACGTATGCAATCACACGTATGATAGACCTATATTAAAGCAAATGGTGCTTGGCCTTATGTGACTTAATTCACATAGAGAGCTTATGCATTTGTGCCTGCACTTGTGAGTGCCGTGTTAAAAAATATCTCAAAATCCTCATTTACACCGCGTAAAATCCGGTTTTTTGCCATTTTTTGCCTTGTCCTCACTGCGTTCGCCTACATCTGCAAAAGCCTCTGAGAAAAACAGTATTTAAATCGCACGAATCGCTATATTGTTCTTCCACAATGCAGGGCCCGTTTTATGCACAGATTCACCCTCTGCGCTCACAGCTACGGTCACAGGCATTTCCACCACATCAAATTCGTAAATTGCTTCCATCCCAAGATCAGCAAACGCTACCACACGGGATTGCTTAATGGCTTTACTCACCAAATACGCTGCACCGCCCACGGCCATTAAATATACGGATTGATATTTCGCCATGACAGCAAGTGCGTCATCGCCACGCTCTGCTTTACCAATGGAGCCCAATAAGCCAGTGTTCAGCATCATTTCAGTGTAGTCGTCCATCCGCGTAGCAGTGGTTGGGCCTGCTGGGCCAACCGCCTCATCACGTACTGCATCTACTGGACCCACGTAATAAATAAAACGATTGGTGAAATCCACAGGTAGCGCTTCACCTTTCGCCAGCATTGTGGCAATACGCTTATGAGCAGCATCTCTGCCCGTTAAAATTTTACCTGTGAGCAAGAGTGTCTCGCCTGCTTGCCAAGCCTGTGTTTCTGCCTTGGTAACAGTATTCACATTCACACGTCTGGCTTGCGGGCTTGGCGCCCAGTGCACATCTGGATAAATGTCCATATTGGGCGGCGCTAAAGTAGCGGTACCAGTGCCATCTAACGAAAAGTGTACATGACGAGTGGCTGCACAATTAGGAATAATCGCTACGGGTAAACTGGCTGCGTGTGTGGGGTAATCTAGAATTTTTACATCCAGTACGGTAGTCAACCCACCTAAACCTTGCGCTCCAATGCCTAATGCATTTACTTTTTCGTAGAGCTCTAAGCGCAGCTCTTCAATCTTATTACTGGCACCTTTTATTTTTAACGCATGCATATCAATGGGTTGCATGAGAGACTCTTTGGCCAGCAACATCGCTTTTTCTGCACTGCCACCAATACCAATCCCCAGCATACCGGGTGGACACCAGCCTGCGCCCATCGTTGGCACCACTTCCAATACCCAATCGACAATGCTGTCGTTTGGGTTCAGCATCGCCAGTTTAGCTTTATTCTCACTGCCGCCACCTTTAGCTGCAATGGTGACTTCAACCGTATTGCCTTGTACTAACTCCACGTGCGTAATGGCTGGCGTGTTGTCTTTAGTGTTTTTTCTGGCACCAGCAGGGTCATTCACGATACTGGCACGCAAGGTATTATCCGGGTGTAAATACGCGCGACGTACCCCCTCATTCACCATCGCTTCTAAACTTAAGTTACTTTCAAACTGCACTTGCATGCCCACTTTAACAAAGGCCACCACAATCCCAGTGTCTTGGCATAACGGCCGTTTACCTTCTGCACACATGCGGGAGTTGGTTAAAATTTGTGCAATGGCATCTTTAGCAGCAGGTGATTCCTCAACCGCATAGGCATCACCTAGCGCTTGAATATAGTCTTCAGGGTGGTAATAAGAAATATATTGCAACGCATCGGCGATGCTTTGAATAAAGTCTTCTTGCTTAATAGTCGTCATCTTGAGCTTTTTGCTGTCGCGATTGCAGAATTAATATCTTTACGCAAAATTTTACCATTCTTAGTTCGTGGAAAGTCTTTTGCTAGGTACACTGTTTTGGGTGATTTGTAGGCAGCCAAGTGTTGCTTACCGTAAGCCAATAATTCATCTGGACTGACCGTCTCATCTGGTTTTGGAATAACATAAATCACTACCAGCAATTTATCTTTCTCAAGCTCCTCGCCTACTGCCGCACAATCGGCCACTGCAGGATGCCCTTTGTAGACACGTTCAATTTCATAAGGCGATACGCGATAACCAAAGCTTTTAATAATGTCATCCTTGCGCCCTAAAAACCAAATGTAGCCATCTTCATCATACTTTGCGTAATCTCCGGTGAAAAAGTAGCCATCATGTTTATATTTTGCAGTTTCTTCTGCTAAGTTCCAGTAACGCAAAAATAAGCCGGGGTCGTTATCTTTCACACATATCATGCCTTCTTCACCCACCGCCACTGGTTGCATAGTATCTGGATTGAGTAATTGAATGTCGTGACCAGGTTGAGGAAAACCTGCTGAACCCGCGCGGATTGGGCGGAATTGGCTTTGGGATAAGTAGTACGAAAACTCGCTCATGCCCACCGCTTCATAGATATCTAACCCAAAACGCCCACGCCATTGCGAAAGCACTTCATCAGATAAATGCTCACCCGCACTCATGTAATGCCGCAAACTAGGGATATCGGCTTGCGTGGCTGTGGTTTTCTGAATCAGCTGGCGATAAATAGTGGGCACACCAATAAAAATAGTGGCTTGATGCTTTTGAATCAAATCTAGCCACTTTTGTGCATCGTTTTTGCCTTCATGCACAATGACCGTTTTACCCAAATAGAGTGGATCCATCAGGCCAGTACCTAGCACATAGGTCCAGTTAAATTTGCCGGAGTGCATGATGCGATCTTGCACTTGGTGACTGTAATTAAACCAATACTGGGCTGCGGGCTGACGGCCCAGCAACGCACGGTGGGCATGCAATACGCCTTTAGGATAACCCGTCGTGCCAGAGGTATACACCAGATAGGCTGGATCATCGGCTTTGGTGGCATGCGCGGGTTCCACATGTTGGATGGCTAAGATGCTGTCTTCAAGCCGTTGTACGGTTAAACCAGCTGGTGATTTAACCTCGGATACATTCTCCAACTGGGTCACTAGTACGTGTTTTAAATTGGCTATATCCGCAGTGTTTTTGGTAATTTGCTCTACCATAGCATTCCAAGCGGTTGCATCAGTCACCAAAACTGTGGCCCCAGAATCTTTGGCTAGATACGCCACCTCTTCCGCCGTCAGCAGTGTGGAGGTAGGCACAGAAATCGCACCCATTTTCATAGCGCCTAGAAACGCGATTGGGTAATCCAGACTATTCGGTAAGCGAATCAACACCCTGTCGCCGACCTTTACTCCTAAATTGCGCAGCACTTGCGCAAACGCATCGGTGCGTTGCGCCAACTCAGCGAAGGTAATACTCGAAGTACCCAACGTATCATCTTCCACAATCATCGCCAGCGCATTGGCTTGTGGCGTATTAAGATGGGTATCGGAACACGCTACGCCGATATTGAAGTAACCGGGGATATTCCAAACCCATTGTGGGAAATCAGTGAATTTATGCATGCACGACCTCAAACTATCATTTAGTTGATATAACTTATTGCAAAAAATCTACGCTTTCACGCAAACTCAGCCACTAGAAATTCAGTATTTATCGATGAGGCGCAAGGCGCACAGCGCGCAAAAAGCGGAATGTACAGGTAGTACATGAGCATTTTGAGCACTGAGTAACGCAGCGATTCGCGATAAAAATGAATTTCTATAGTAAAACTCCATAAGGCCAGTTCTGACGCACAACCTGTGCTGGCAGCAATTGCAAGACATGTAGCGCAAACTCCATATCGCTGGTTTTAAGCGCCCTCAATGCATGTGCTCTTAACAAGGTTTGCAATGCTTTACCAAACATCGGTGGGTCTAACATTTCGCCTTCAAATTTAATGGCGCCACCCAACAATGCATCGGCTTCAATCGCCGCTTTCAAAATATTGACCTTTTGTGCGATTTCAGTCGGGGAAGGCGTATATGCGGTTTTACATAAATGAATATGCCCCGGATGAATCACTTGTTTGCCAGTTAAGCCCATTGCGGCTTCTTTGCATGCATGCTTATATACAATCCGCGATTCGTTATCGCCATGCAAATCCAACCAGCGGCGCACATCATGCGGCTCTAAAAATTTCTCTGGCATGATATTGCTGCCAATCAGCGTCTCGACCCCGCCTATCACACCTTTACCTGCAATACGTGCCTCGAATAGCAATTGGTTTATAAAGTAGAACAGCTCTTCAATCCAGTTCTCTGGCGTGATATGTATGCCCATCGCTTTTGAGAAGTCGTGGATACCAAACACCACATGTTTCACCGTGTTGTATTGCATTAACTCAGGTGCGATTTTGAGCGACTTCGGGTGTTCGATAATCGGCTGAATCGTAATATTGGGATTGATGCTAATGAGAAAGCTCGATAAATCACGCACTTCAGCTGCGCCATACGCCTCGCCTGCTTTTGCCAGCATGACTACATCAATATATTCGCCCATATCGCGCACCAATTTCATATCCTCCTCGTACTCATCGGTACGGAAAGAATTGGCACGAATGGCGATGGTGACGCGCTCGTTGATTTTTCTAAGTTGTGGCAGTTCTTTGCGCAGCAACTCACGGCTCATTTCTTTTTGACGACAACCGTCTTCTAAGTCAAAAATGAGGGTATGGGCATTGGTAAAATGTGCATGTTTTTTCATGCGGGCTGACGCCTGATCCATGTCCTCATAAATACCTAAACTGGGCGCATATTTCACAGGCGGATAGTACAACTGTATGCCTGGCCAATAATCGCCAAGTGCGCTCGCATCCAGCGAAATGGGTTCTTCTCCGATGTGATGATGTTGAATCATGTTTCCCCCTGCGAATGATGTAAGCTGGCTAAGCTTAGTTTTTGCAATACTGCCTCTAGGTGCATCTCGTGTTGCACTTTGCCTACACTTTGAATCATGGCCCAGAAATCGTTATCTGGCAGCTCCAGCATCCCGTCAAACACTTCCATTTCTGCCAACGTTAGACTGCCAAACTGCTCAGCAACAAAGCGCTGCAACACAATATCCAGCTCTAACATGCCTCTTCTACACCGCCAAGCTAAGCGCCTTTGTTCTGCGTCTTGCATTATCTCTGCGTTTAACATCATCCCCCCTTAAAAACCTGACCAAAAATGTCTGTGCTTGTGAATCCATCGTTAAAAAATGCCTCAAAATCCTCATTTACACAAAGTAAACTCCGGTTTTTCATCTTTTTTGCCTTGTTTTCACTTCGCTCGCCTATCTCTGCTCAGATTTTTTATATCACTTTTAAGTTGAATAGTTTTTTTGGCTTCTTATCTTTAGCACGTTCAATTTTTAAATCTTTAATTTTTGCAATGGCGGCATTGGGGTTCAGTTTTTTCGGGCACACATCCACACAGTTCATGATGTTATGGCAACGATATAAACGGTATGGGTCTTCCAAGTTTTCCAAACGCTCCTCTTCTGCTTGGTCGCGCGAGTCTGCAATAAAACGGTAAGCTTGCATCAGGCCTGCTGGCCCAACAAACTTATCAGGGTTCCACCAAAAACTTGGGCATGATGTGGTACAAGCACCACATAAGATGCATTCATATAACCCATCTAATTTAGCGCGATCTTCTGGGCTCTGTAAGCGCTCTGTTTCTGGCAATGGGTCGTTATTTTCTAGATACGGTTTGACCGAGTTGTAGTGATCAAAAAACTGCGTCATATCGACCACCAAATCACGAATGACAGGTAAGCCTGGCATTGGGCGTAGCACAATCGGCTGCTCTAAATCAGACAACTTAGTAATGCACGCCAAACCATTTTTACCGTTGATATTCATGGCGTCACTACCACACACCCCTTCACGGCAGGATTTGCGCAGACTCAAGGTATCATCTACTTGTTTAATCCTGACCAATGCATCCAACAGCATTTGGTCACTATCCTCCAAGACAATATCGTAGTCTTGCATGTAGGGCTTTTTGTCTGCATCCGGGTTGTAGCGATAGATAGAAAATTTCATATTAGTAAACCCTTGTCTTAGGTATAAACGATTCAACAGTCAGCGGATTTAAACGCACTGGCTTATAGACTAGACGATGCCCCTCTTTGTAATACAGCGAGTGCGTTAGCCAATGGATATCATCGCGGTCACCAAAATCTTCACGCGCATGCGCGCCACGGCTTTCTTTACGGTTTTCCGCCGCATGCATAGTGGCCACTGCTACTTCCATTAAATTATCCAACTCCAACGCCTCAATACGCGCGGTGTTAAATACTTTGCTCTTGTCTTTAATTTGTAGACGTTGTGCACGCTTCGCCACTTCATCAATCGCAGAAACACCAGTGGTTAATAGTTCTGGAAAACGGAACACGCCGCAGTGTTTTTGCATGGTTTTGCGTAAGTCATTGCCCACTTCCGCCACGCTCTCACCATTTTGTTGGTTTTCTAGTCTGGCCATACGCGCTAGGGTTTTGTCTGCGGCATCGCTTGGCAAGGCTTTATGCGCTTTGTTTTCACGTACCTCTTGCAACATTTTGTCGCCAGCGGCTTTGCCAAATACGACTAAGTCCAATAGCGAATTTGAGCCTAAGCGATTGGCGCCATGCACAGAGACACAAGCACACTCGCCGACCGCGTACAAACCATTCACCACATGCTCTGAAGTACCATCATGCAAGACCACTTGGCCATCCAAATTGGTAGGGATACCACCCATCATGTAATGGGCAGTGGGCACAACGGGAATCGGGTCTTTAATCGGGTCTACACTCGCGAATGTTTTTGCGATTTCACGAATACCGGGCAGGCGTTTATTAATCACTTCTTCGCCCAAGTGATCAAGCTTCAAATAGACCGCATCTTTGTGTTTACCTACGCCACGGCCTTCTTTAATTTCTGTGGCAGTGGCACGCGAAATCACATCACGGCTCGCTAAATCTTTGGCATTGGGTGCATAACGCTCCATAAAACGCTCGCCCTCTGAGTTGACTAAATAGCCACCTTCGCCACGCACGCCTTCTGTAATGAGCACACCTGCATTGAGCACGCCTGTGGGGTGAAATTGCCAAAATTCCATATCTTGCAAGGGCAAGCCTGCACGCGCTGCCATGCCTAATCCATCACCCGTATTAATAAAGGCATTGGTACTGGCTTGGAAAATGCGTCCTGCACCACCAGTGGCAAGCAAGGTGGATTTAGCGTGAATCAAATGCAAATCACCCGTTTCGATTTCAAGTGCAATGACGCCTAAGACATCGCCATCTGCATCGCGAATTAAATCCAATGCAAACCATTCAATCAGAAATTGCGTATTGGCGCGCACATTGCGCTGATAGAGGGTATGTAACATCGCATGACCAGTTCTATCCGCTACTGCGCAGGTACGAGAAATTGGTTTTTCACCAAAATTTTGGGTCATCCCGCCAAATGGACGTTGGAAAATACGTCCATTTTCCAAACGATCAAACGGCATACCAAAGTGCTCTAACTCAATAATCGCTTTGGCTGCATTTCTGCACATAAACTCAATGGCATCTTGGTCCCCAAGATAGTCTGAGCCTTTGATGGTGTCGTACATATGCCATAGCCATTTATCTTCAGCCACGTTGCCCAGTGCCGCCGCAATACCACCTTGCGCTGCCACGGTATGCGAGCGTGTTGGGAACACTTTAGACAGCACAGCCACTTTGGCGCCCGCCTCAGCCAATTGCAGTGAGGCACGTAAACCAGCGCCACCGCCTCCGATAATTACCGCATCAAATGTATGTTGTTGCATTGTCATCACAGGGTACCTGTATTCAAATTCATTAAAATCATCACCAACCAAATCAAATCAACTATGAGCGCAAGCTCTACCAACAATTGCAAATAAGACCTGAGCGTGAGATTAAACACATAATCTTTTAGTACATCACGCACACCCAGCCAAGCATGCATGGTCAAGCAAATCCAGAACAGAATGGTGACCAAGCGCCACCACCATGGACTAAAAAACGCATGCCACTCTTGATAGTTGGTGGGCTGCTGAATCGCCACTAGCAACACAAACAATAAGGTATACAACGCCATGACGACCGCTGACAAACGTTGCGTCAGCCATTGACGCATGCCTGGATATCTGTCTGTAAGCAGTTCAATCAACATAAGCCGTTACCAAATACACCAAGCAAACATCACCACAGAAACACCCACCAAGCCCAACACCACACGACTAGAAAAACGTGCTTTTTGTAAACTGGTCATCCAATGCACGTCCATCGCCAAATGACGAATTCCTGCAAAAAAGTGATGGAAGAAAGCCCCAGCCACTGCAATCAGTATTAATTTAAAGAACCAGTGCTGCAAACCATGAGCAATTTGGGTGTATTCCAACGCACTCGCTAGGGATTGTTGCAGCACCCAAAGCAAGGCGGGCAACATTAAAAACAACAACATGCCACTGGCGCGATGCATGATCGACACTACCGCGTTTATCGGTAAACGAATCGTGAATAAATTCAGATTCTTTGGACGCTTTCTGATAGGCTTTTTGACTATCATTTTGCTGCCTCGGCTACTGCTGTAGAAACACGGGCCATTAATCTTGGATCAAATGGTTTGGGAATAATGTAGTCTTTGCCGAAACTTAATGCAGTGAGTTGATAAGCTTGCAATACTTCTGCTGGCACAGGCTCACGGGCTAAAGCGCTCAGTGCTTTGGCAGCAGCAATTTTCATTTTTTCCGTGATTTGTTTGGCTTTTGCATCCAATGCACCGCGGAACAAATAGGGGAAACATAATGCGTTATTCACTTGATTCGGAAAATCACTACGCCCAGTTGCCATAATCAAGTCACCACGCACTGCATGCGCCAAACTAGGCAATAACTCGGGGTCTGGGTTTGCCAACGCAAACACAATGGGATTGTTTGCCATATCTTTAAGTAAGCTGGCATCCAATGCATTTTTTGCCGATACACCAATAAACACATCTGCGCCCGGCATCACATCTGCCAATGCTTTTTGATTGGAAGGCGCTACCGCCAATTCACGATTGTTCTCGTGCAAATCGGCACGGTCTGTATCTAATACGCCACTTCTATCCACCATTGTGATATTGGTGGCCCCCATCAACTTCAATAGTTTTGCACATGAACATCCTGCCGCACCGGCACCTAAAAACACAATTTTCACAGTGGCAAGGGTTTTTCCTTGTAGCTCTAAAGCATTGAGCAAGGCTGCTGCCACAATCACAGCTGTGCCATGTTGGTCGTCATGAAATACTGGAATATCTAGGCGTTTTTTTAACTCGTTTTCAATGTAAAAACAGTGTGGTGCTGCTATATCTTCTAAATTAATACCACCGAAGGTAGGCGAAATATTGACCACAGTTTGAATAAACTCATCTGGGGTTTTCGCATTAATTTCAATATCAAACACATCGATACCTGCAAACCGTTTGAATAACACCGCTTTACCTTCCATCACAGGCTTGCTGGCAAGCGCGCCCATATCCCCCAATCCTAACACCGCAGTACCATCTGTAATCACAGCCACCAAATTACCCTTATTGGTATATTTGTAAGCGTTGGCTGGGTCAGCATGAATTTCACGCACTGGCGCGGCCACACCAGGGGTATAGGCTAAAGATAAATCATCTTGCGTGGCACATGGCTTTGAGGAATCCACACTGAGTTTGCCTGGTACAGGAAACTGGTGGTAATCCAACGCGCGCTTTTTTAAATCGTCCATTGCTTATTCCAATTGGTAGATGTTTCTAAATTCAGCTTTTCATATTCAGTGTTTTTGAAAATTTTTTCCAGCTAGGCGGATAAGCGCAGACAGTACGAGTAGTACTGCAAGCGATATCCAACAACGCTGGGGCTAATTTTCAAAAGCACCATTACTCGAGTTCACTCATGTAGTGATGGTCGTCGGTGAGACACAACCCTAATCGCCACTCCATCGGCTTATCCCCATAAGTAAACGATACGCGCTCTATACTTAATAATGGATAACCATCTTGCAAGCCCAACGCTTTGGCTACTTCTTTCTCCGCTCCCACCGCTTTTAAACGTTCCTCGGCACGTATCATACGAATCCCAAATTGCGATTCATACATGCTGTACATGGAACCGTTGCTCTCTTCCACCTTGGCACTGTTTAAGCCTTTAAATGGTGCAGCTGGCACAATAATATGATCAAAAATTAGCGGGCGACCTGAAAAAGTGAGCAGACGTTTTACTTCTAGCGTGGCAGCACCTGCTTTAATATCCAGTACTCTTGAGATATGCGCATTGGCCTTACTTTTAACGCAGGATAAAAATTCATTTTGCAGGATTTCCTTTTGCCCAGTTTCCGCAGTCAGCCTTAAAAAACGTAACTTAATATCGTCTTCTTTGTGCGTAGCAACAAACGTGCCTTTGCCTTGGCGACGAATCAAAATGTTTTCAGTCGCGAGACTATCAATGGCCTTACGCACCGTTCCTTGACTCACCTTATAACGCTGTGCCAGATCTACTTCACTGGGAATCATTTCGCCTGGTCGCCACTCGCCACCAATTAAGCTTTGCGTGATGAGCACCTTGATTTGGTCATACAGTGGCCGATAGCTTGGCGAGTTAAATTGCTTATCCATATTGATTGTCCTGTGCATTAATTTTTCGTGACCCATACAATTTCAATACCTTTTTCGTTATCCAACAACCGTGTATGCGCTACCTACTCACATACCACCCGCATATCAATTAATTGACCAAATGCTTAGTAAGCACATTTATATCATGCGCATTATCCACTTGTCTACTGTTTTATATCTTATATAAGACATAAGATATATATTGACACGGTCAGAATTACCTCTATATAATCAATTCCACTACAACTTTTTAATTGGCTTATTTATGGAATACTGCTTACGCCCACGACGTTCAATGCTGTATGTGCCAGGCTGTAATACCCATTACTTAGAGCGTGCGCGCACACTCGCGGCAGACTCTGTGATTCTGGATTTAGGCGACCCGATTTTGATTGATGCCAAAATTCAGTCTCGTGAGAATGTGGTAGCTGCTGTTAAAAAAGGTGGCTATGGCAAGCGTGAAGTTGTGATCCGTGTGAACGACTTAGATTCGATATGGGGTGCAGATGATATTAAAGCGGTGGCCAATATTGGCGCGGATGCCATTTTATTTCCCAACATAGAATCTAGAGAAGATGTATTACGAGCACAGCAGGCTTTGGATGAATCTGGTGGTAGCCATATGCCTATCATGGTCATGATTGAAAGTCCAATTGCTGTACTGAATGCAAAAGAAATCGCTTCAGCATCGGATCGCATCATCTGCATTGTCATGGCCACTTCCGATTTAATTTCTCAGCTCCATGCACACGTGACCCATGAGCGCTCAGCCATTCTCACCTCGTTGTCACTGGTGATTCTAGCCGCACGTGCTTACGGCAGATGCGTGATTGATGGCATCACCAGCGACTTTAAAAATATGCATTCATTTGAATATGCTTGCAGACTTGGTCGAGACATGGGCTTGGATGGAAAATCATTAGTGCACCCTGCCCAAATTGCTTATTGCAACGATGCCTACACCCCCAAAGCCACTGAAATCTCACATGCCAGAGAGATTATCAAAGCATTAAAAGAAGCCAATGCTTCCGGTCAAGGCACGGTGGTTGTGAATGATAAGTTGGTGGAACACCATCACATCAAAGCTGCGCAGCGTTTAATTCAGTTGCACGAGTCGATATCCGAACTAGAAGAAGAGTTTATTTAAATGGTTGCCTGCAAAACAACATCGCTAATCAATACCACCACGAAAGTGAAGTGATATGAGCAATACCAAAATTAACAATGGCAGATATTTTGAAAACTTCCAATTGGATGAAGTGATTCAACACGCCACACCACGCACCATCACCTCTGGTGACAGCGCTTTATATATCGCACTCACTGGCGCACGCAATCCATTGCACTGCAGTGCACCTTTTGCGCATTCTTTAGGCTATCGCACAACGCCAATCGATGACTTGCTGGCTTTTCATATCGCATTTGGTAAAACAGTACCCGACATTTCCGTCAATGCAGTTGCAAATTTGGGCTACGCCGATGTGCGGTTTATTCAACCCGTGTTTGCTGGCGATACGCTCAGCACATCAAGCCAAGTGATTGGACTGAAACAAAACTCCAGTGGCAAGAATGGCGTGGTGTGGGTCCGCTCGACCGCGATCAACCAGCACCAAACACCTGTGATGAGTTGGGTACGCTGGGTCATGGTGCATAAACGTGACCTCAATGCGCCAGCACCAGAAACTGTGGTGCCAGAATTGCCAGCGTTTGTGGCAG
Organism: Methylophilus sp.; assembly: GCA_030696695.1. Lineage (GTDB taxonomy): Bacteria > Pseudomonadota > Gammaproteobacteria > Burkholderiales > Methylophilaceae > Methylophilus. The sequence continues at coordinate 43,898 of JAUYRP010000013.1, read as the reverse complement.
AACATCAATTGCATCTAGCCGATGACCTTACCTTCCACCGCGAAATTAGTTATGCAACGGGTGGTCAGCATTTTTGGGAAGATTATCAAGTGGGTGAACGTATTAATCACGCTGCAGGCATGACCATTAACGACAGTGACCACTCACTGGCCACTCGTTTATATCAAAACAACGCGCGTTTGCATTTTGATGCACACATGATGGCGAATAGCCCGATGAAACAGCGCTTGGTATATGGCGGCATTATCATTTCTGCCTGCCGTGCTTTGAGTTACGAAGGGTTAGAGAATGCGATTAGTGTTTTAGCAATTAATGGCGGCACCCATGCAAACCCCAGTTTTGCCGGAGATACCATCTATACCTTCACGGAGGTATTAGATCGTTTAGCCTTGCCAAATCAACCACAATTTGGCGCATTGCGCTTACGCATGGTGGGATTGAAAAATATCACACCCACTGAGGTGCCAAATGCAAAAACCTACAATGGCTATCACTCTAACGTGGTGCTAGATCTTGATTACACTGTGCTGATGCCTCGGAGAGGAAAGTGAACCCTATGCAAAATAATAAACCACACCCTAATGAAGCCTTATTTGGTGGAGAAAAACCGTTTCCGCTGATTCCTGCCTGCGAACACTTTGCAGGTAGCGAAAAACTGATACTCAAGGCACTCAGCTTACAAGATAGCATAGGTCAAGTATTTGATATTACTTGTGATTGCGAAGACGGCGCTGCCAGCGGACAAGAGCGAGAACACGCAGAAATGATCGTGCGAGTACTGAATTCTGATGCCAACCAATATCACATGGCGGGAGCGCGTATCCATGATTACACCCACCCCGCTTGGAAACAAGACATTGATATTTTAGTAGGTGGTGCAGGCAAGGTATTGAGTTATATCACCATTCCAAAATGCACTGATATTAGCCAAGCCAAAGAAATGATTGCCTATCTACAGAAAATGGCAACGTTCCATGGTATTGAGCGCGTGATTCCTGTGCACATTTTGATTGAAACGCACGGCGCGCTCAATCAAGTGCATGAAATTGCCAAGTTACCCTGGTTGCAAGTATTGGATTTTGGCCTGATGGATTTTGTCAGTGCGCATCATGGCGCCATCCCTGCCAGTGCCATGCGCAGCCCGGGTCAATTTGAGCATCGCTTGCTAGCACGCGCTAAAAGTGAGGTTGTGTCTGCAGCGCTCGCCAATGGTGTAGTGCCTGCGCATAACGTCACGCTAGACCTTAAAAACGTAGAAACCACATACAGCGATGCATCACGCGCACGCAATGAGTTTGGTTTTATGCGTATGTGGAGCATTTACCCCACACAAATTCAAGCGATTGTGGATGCCATGAAACCGAATTTTGATGAAGTTTCAGATGCTGCAAACATTCTGCTAGCGGCTCAGGCAGCGGATTGGGGCCCCATCCAATACGCAGGCGAACTGCATGACAGAGCGACTTACCGCTATTTCTGGGAAATCTTGCAAAAAGCAAAACTGACCAATGTGGCAATCTCTGAAGAAGCCAATGCAGCATTTTTTAATTAATCATGTTTTTATTTAAGTACAGATTGAGTTAACCATCATGACACAACCACTCTCTGCTGGCGCTCGTTTTAGAGCAGCATTGGCTGCCGAAAAACCGCTACAAATCATCGGCGCCATCAATGCCTATCACGCCATGCTCGCTACGCAATCTGGATTTAAAGCCATCTACTTGTCTGGCGGCGGAGTGGCAGCAGGCTCCCTTGGCTTGCCTGATTTAGGCATTTCTTCACTAGAAGATGTGTTGGTCGATGTGCGCCGCATTACCGATGCCGTGGATACACCCTTACTGGTCGATATTGATACTGGCTTCGGCGGTGCGTTTAATATTGCACGCAGCATCAAAAGCGTGGCAAAAGCGGGGGCAGCCGCGGTGCATATTGAAGACCAAGTGACCGCCAAACGTTGTGGCCATCGCCCTAACAAAGCCATTGTCAGTTTAGAAGAAATGGTCGACCGCGTGAAAGCAGCAGTAGATGCCAGAACAGATGCTGATTTCGTCATCATGGCCCGCACAGATGCGCTAGCTGTAGAGGGATTGCAGTCTGCCATTGACAGAGCCTGTGCTTGCGTGGAAGCGGGTGCCGACATGATTTTCCCAGAGGCTATGACAGAACTGGGCATGTACAAGCAGTTTGTAGATGCCGTCAAAGTACCCGTACTAGCAAACATCACAGAATTTGGCGCTACCCCACTGTTTACAGTAGACGAATTAGCTGGCGCTGACGTGAGTATGGTGCTGTACCCACTGTCAGCTTTCCGTGCCATGAATCAAGCGGCACTGAATGTATACCAAGCTGTGAAAAAAGACGGTACGCAAAAAAACGTATTAAACACCATGCAAACACGCATGGACTTGTACGACCACTTGGGCTATCACGCCTTTGAACAGAAGTTAGACGCCTTATACAAGAAATAGAGTGATGCTTTTAATTAGGGAGTGAGTATGAACACTACTACAGACAATCTGACCGAAGCCCCAAAAAAGAAAAAGGGTGTAGCCCTCGCGGGTGTATCCGCTGGCAGCACGGCTATTTGCACGGTGGGTCACACTGGTAACGATTTGCACTATCGTGGTTACGATATTATCGAACTGGCAAAACATGCCACGTTTGAAGAAGTCGCTTATTTGCTGATTCACGGAGAGTTGCCTAATCAAAATCTACTCACCGCCTATCACCAAAAGCTCAAAAAGCTACGCGGCCTGCCCAATGCACTTAAAACCGTATTGGAACAGATTCCAGCGAATGCGCACCCGATGGATGTGATGCGCACTGGCTGCTCTATGCTCGGCACACTAGAACCTGAAGCGAGCGACAGAAATACAGAAGCAGCCAAAACCTTAGGTGACCGCCTGATTGCTTGCTTTGGTTCAATCTTAATATACTGGTACCACTTTAGCCACAAAGGTGTACGTATTGAGGTGGAAACCGACGACGACTCTATTGCTGCGCACTTCTTGCACTTGCTACATGGTAAAAAGCCTTCGGCCTTGCATATTAAGGCCATGAATACTTCGCTGGTGCTATACGCAGAGCATGAATTCAATGCCTCTACCTTTACTGCGCGTGTCATCTCCGGCACCTTGTCGGATATGTACTCCTGCATTACCGGTGCCATTGGCGCACTGCGGGGCCCAAAACATGGCGGTGCTAACGAAGCTGCAATGGAAATTATCGAACGCTACAAAAATGCGGATGAAGCCGAAGCCGACATCATGGCGCGCATGGCACGCAAGGAAATCATCATTGGCTTTGGTCACCCTGTGTACACCATTGCAGATCCACGTAATGAATCCATCAAGGCCGTCAGCCGAGCACTATGTGAAGAGGCTGGCAATATGAAGCTGTTTGATATTTCCGCACGTATTGAAGACACCATGTGGCGCGAGAAAAAGATGTTCCCGAATCTCGATTGGTATAGCGCATCCAGCTATCACATGATGGGCATCCCAACGGGAATGTTCACGCCAATTTTTGTGATTTCACGCACAACTGGCTGGATTGCGCATGCGATTGAACAGCGCATTGATAACAAGATTATCAGACCGAATGCGGAGTATACCGGGCCAGACAACCGCCCTTTTGTACCGCTTAATCAACGTTAAAAAACTGTAGGATTATTGTTAAAAATGATGCTGTGTTGAGCGTTAAGTTGCCTTTAGCAATCAAGGTTTTAAGTTGTAGCGCAAGGCGCGAGCTATGCAAAAACCGAGATAGTACAAATAGTACAGCGAGGCTTTTTAAATGGCGAGTAACACAGCGATACGCTTAAACACTTTTTGATAAAGGTAACTAGTATTATGTCAGCTCATATCTCCAACGTCCGTCCGGCGCCTGACCAAGTCATCGTCGATATTGCCAATTACGTCGCCGATTACGAAATTAAATCCGATGAAGCCTTTGATACCGCCCGCAACTGTTTAATGGACACGCTGGGCTGTGGTTTTGAAGCGTTAGATTACCCCGCCTGCACCAAACTTCTTGGCCCAGTGATTGCAGGCACCGTTGTGCCAAATGGCGCCAAGGTACCAGGCACCAGCTACCAACTCGACCCTATTCTGGCTGCATTTAACATTGGTGCAATGATACGTTGGTTAGACTTTAACGATACTTGGCTGGCCGCAGAATGGGGCCACCCTTCTGACAACTTGGGTGGCATTTTGGCAGTAGCAGATTACATTTCACGTAAAAACGTAGCTGAAGGCAAAGCCCCGCTCACCATCAAAGACGTGCTGACTGCCATGATTAAGGCACATGAGATTCAAGGCGTGCTAGCGCTAGAAAATAGCTTTAACCGTGTGGGCTTAGACCATGTGATTCTAGTCAAAATCGCCTCGACCGCTGTGGTGACTAAATTATTGGGTGGCAATAAAGAAGACATTATCAACGCTGTATCCAACGCGTTTGTGGATGGCCAAAGTTTGCGCACCTATCGCCACTCTCCCAACACCGGCTCACGCAAATCTTGGGCAGCGGGCGATGCCACCTCGCGCGCAGTGCGTTTGGCTTGGATGACACTACAAGGTGAAATGGGTTACCCCTCTGCACTCACTGCTAAAACTTGGGGCTTTTATGATGTGTTATTTAAAGGTAATGCGTTTAGATTCCAACGCCCATATGGCTCCTATGTAATGGAGCAAGTACTGTTCAAAATCTCGTTCCCAGCCGAGTTTCACGCGCAAACGGCAGTAGAGTGTGCGTTCCAATTAAACGCAGAAGTCGGCAACAAACTGCAAACATTGGAACAGATTACGCAAATCGACAAAATCGTCATCACCACGCACGAGTCAGCCATTCGCATTATTGATAAGACTGGCCCGCTAGATAATCCGGCTGACCGCGACCACTGTATTCAGTATATGGCTGCTGTTGGTTTGTTAAAAGGTAGACTGACTGCACAAGATTATGAGGATGCCGCAGCAGCAGACCCACGTATTGATGCACTACGTGCCAAAATGACTTGTGTGGAAAAGGCAGATTACACGGCGGACTATCACAATCCAGAAAAGCGCTCGATTGCCAATGCTATTCAGATTTTCTTTAAAGACGGCAGCAGTTCCAGCAATATCGCGGTGGAATACCCCATTGGCCATCGCCGTCGTCGTGGCGAAGGCATTCCAGAACTCGTGAAAAAATTCAAAGTAAATTTGGCACGCCGTTTTGATGCGCAAAAACAAGCTGATGTATTAGCACTGTGCTTAGATCAGAAAAAACTAGAAACCACGCCAGTGAACACATTTGTGGACATGTTAGCGATTTAACTTAGCAAACTACGCAATCTTTTTTAGGTTCAAAACTTACAATATGGTGAATCTTACAATATGATGAATAAGGTGCAATATTAAAAAATTTGCACCTTATTCATCATCTCCTGAGCAACAATAAATGCCATGCAAAAAGCGTGGGCAACACTTAGCCTACCCTAATCTCCAAATATCAAACCTCAGGTAAGCGAAATGCAGACAAGCTCATCAAAATTGAAAATCAAAGCCTAAGGCTCAGTTAAACATAATAAGAGAAGACCTTACTCCAATTTTAATGATTAAAGCAAACTTCTAAGTTATGGTTTAAAACATAACAGTTAGCTTCCATGGATAAATTTCCCTAAATAAAACATACGAAGCTTCGCTATCATATTCAGAATTAATTTTTAGCCTTTTATTTAGCTTTCTCCTCGCAAAAAAATAGTGTAAATTTGATCAATCGGAATAATTGTTTAATAAAAACACTGCCTAAAAACAAATAGCAAAAAGGGCGTCAATATGACTAAGCCAGCCAAACCACCAAAAAATGAAAAATTAAGGTTGGAGCTACTCAAGCAACTCATGGTTCTTGATTCAGAATCTGAGCCCTTATTTGACGAAATCACTAAGCTTGCGAGCCAAATTTGTGGCACACCAATCGCACTGATTAGCTTAGTAGATGAAAACCGCCAATGGTTCAAAGCGAATATAGGCCTAGAAGGCGCCTCAGAAACCCACCGTGATTTAGCATTTTGCGCACACGCAATTTTAGAAAACAATTTATTTGAAATAAACGACGCGACACAAGATGACCGTTTCCAAAACAATCCCTTAGTCACTTCTGACCCCAATATCCGCTTTTATGCAGGCATGCCATTAACCATGGCAAACGGATTAAATATTGGTACTTTATGCGTGATCGACCGTGAGCCTAGATCACTCAGCCAAGAGCAAAGGAGCATGCTTGCCGGCTTAGCAGAAATTACTTGCAAGGCACTTTTAAGCAGAGAGAAAAACATATATGAGCTCCATGATAAAGCAGAATTACTTGCTGCGATTATCGACTCATCAAACGATGCTATTGTCAGCAAAACTTTAGGTGGCATTATCACTTCTTGGAACATCGCAGCAGAGCAAATATTTGGCTATAAAAGCAAAGAAATGATTGGGAATAATGTTAGCGTCTTGTTTCCAGTTGATCTATTACATGAAGAAGACCAGCTGATCAGTAAAGTTCTTGATAATCAATCAATCAGCCATTTTGAATCAACTCGATTAACTAAAAACAAGCAGATAATTCAAGTTTCAACTTCATTATCTCCCATTAAAAATGCGCAAGGCGAAATTGTTGGCGTTTCAACAATCATGCGCGACATTACACACACTAAACAACTACAACAAAACCTTGCCCTAGAGCATGAGCGATTACGAGTGACGATGGACTCTATTGGAGACGCTGTCATCACAACAGATAAAGCTGGGAAAGTACAGTACCTCAACCCTGTAGCTGAAGACCTCACTGGCTGGTCGCTCCATGATGCTTTAGGTCAGCCGATTGCAAAAGTATTTAGTATCGTACACGAGACTACTCGCCAGCGCTGCCTAAACCCAGTTGAATTATGCCTCTCTGAAAATAAAGTTGTGGGGTTAGCTCAAAACACTGTCCTCATTAGTCGAAATGGCAAAGAATATGGCATCGAAGATTCAGCCGCGCCGATTAGAGATCAAGCAGGCAACACAATCGGTGTGGTACTAGTGTTCCATGATGTTTCAGAGCAACGTATTATGGCTAGAGAAATATCATACCGCGCAAGCCACGACAGCCTAACAGGCTTATATAATCGTAGCGAGTTTGAAAGCATTCTTAACGACTGTATCCATACCCCTAAAGCGCCTGACGCTATGGATGCGCTCATGATTCTCGACTTAGACCGGTTTAAAATTGTAAACGACACTTGCGGTCATGCAGCAGGGGATAAGCTACTGGTAGAAATCACCAGCATTATCAAAAACTGCATTAGAAATAACGATACTTTTGCCAGAATTGGCGGTGACGAGTTCGCTATTTTACTTGAAAAATGCAACATTGAAAAAGCGTATGAAATCGCCACACTCATTTGTCAATCTGTTTATCATTATCGTTTTATCTACAAAGATAAAAAATTTCGTGTTGGGACAAGCATAGGGCTAGTAGTCATCGATGAACATTCATCTACAACATCAGAGGTTCTTCAAGCAGCTGATAATGCTTGCTATGATGCAAAAAGCGCGGGTAGAAATCGCGTGCATTTATATCACAGTAGCAATCCAAGCCTAGCGGCTCACAAAAAAGAAACGCAATGGGTAAATCGAATAGAACAAGCAATAGAAGAAAACCATTTCACCTTATTTTGCCAACGCATTTTACCACTTAATCATATTGGTAAAGAACACGCGGAAATCTTACTCAGACTAATAGATGAAAATGGCAAAATAATTAAACCGAACGTATTTATCCCTGCAGCTGAGCGCTTTCACATGATGTCCCGCATAGATCGCTGGGTGTTAAAAAATGCCTTTGAGTGGCTGCAAAAAAATGATGCATTACTTTCACATATAGATACTATATCCATCAACCTTTCAGGCCAATCATTAGGTGATAAAGACTTTCTTGATTATGTTGAGCAGTTGATTAGCGACATGTCTCTTGATTGCTCATTGATCTGTTTTGAAATCACAGAAACCGTTGCCATCACCAATTTAAGCAATGCTGCTACGTTTTTCAATCAAATGAAACGCTATGGTATTAGGTTATCCTTAGATGACTTTGGAAGTGGCGTCTCATCATTTGCCTATCTTAAAAACTTACCTGTAGATTATTTAAAAATTGATGGTCAATTTATTAAGGACTTGATCGAGAACCAAATTGGCCAGGCAACTGTTAAATGCATGACAGAAGTAGCTAGGGTCACCAACAAACAAACGATTGCTGAATGGGTAGATAACACTGCGGTTGAAAAAGTGCTTAAAGAAATGGGGGTGGATTTCACCCAAGGTTACTTAAACCACATGCCCGCACCCTTAGATTTCTTAACAAAAATCAAGTGCGAATATATGCCTGAGAATGTTGCTTAACCAATACTAAATTCGGATATTCTTTAGAGATGCAAGCAATATTGCAGGGATATATGCAATTGGCTACCACCCCCGTGGTGAAGGCATTCCAGAACTTTTGAAAAATTTTAAAGTGAATTTAGCGCGCCGTTTTGATGCAAAAAAACAAGCAATGTATTAGCACTGTGATTAGATCAGAAAAAACTAGAAGCTACTCCTGTCAATCCATTTGTAGATATGTTAACGGTTTAAACTTAGTCTAGGGTTGTCTAGGCGCGCGTTTGCACAACCCTAACACTTGATTCAATTATCCCACCGACCCTTTCGCTTAAAATCCTAGGCGATATTCCCGAATTAAATAGCCAAATATCCCGACCTATCTGACGTCGTATAAAGTTTATTGAATAAAGACCGTAAGTGATTAACATGAGACATATTCGCAGACTATGTGCAATTATCTATTGATAGTTAGATAACGCGGATTGTTATATCGGATAAAAGTGATTACTTATAATAATTTTAAGAGACAAGGGACACTTGGTGAAAGCGTCATTATCGTTAGATACACACAATGATATATCAGGGTTAACGCTGTGCTTTAACCACTTGAATGATGCAGTGCGCCTGATCGATCGTCATGGCAAGCTTTGCTACACCAACCCATCCGCCAACCGATTATTGGCGCTGACAGACAATCCATCTTTATGGCTGAACAGCACAGACTGGATGCCAGCATTTTCACTGAAGCAATGGCATGAATATTGGCAGCAGCTGCATCCATCCAAGCCATACACCTATGTTTCAAATGTTAAAACCGGGCATGGCGAAGTCAAAACACTCTCTGTAGTTGCATCTCTACTAGCATACCAAGGAGATGAATATAGTCTTGAAATATTGAGCAGTAGTGCAAAGCAAGTGGATATTGACTCCAAGGACTTACAACTAGAACGTGAGCAATATATGAGAACCTTACTGGATAATTTTCCGTTTATGGTTTGGCTAAAAGATGCAGATAGCAAATTGCTCGCCGCCAATACGGCGTATGCAAAAATGGCTGGGGTGTCCTCCACCAAAGATCTAGAAGGTAAGACAGATTTTGACTTTTTCCCAGATGACTTAGCCCAGCAATACGTCGAGGGTGATCGCGAAGCCATGCTAAGTGATCAACCGATTGGCACAATCTGCGCGATTAAGGACGCTGAAGGGGAATCTTTTTGGATAGAGTCTTATAAATCGCCTTTAGTGATTGATAATCAAGTGGTGGGCACCGTTGGGTATGCGCGCGATGTAACGAAAACACTGCAAAATGAGCTGGAATATCGCTCACTGATTGAAAACTCACCTAGCTCAATTGTGCGTTTTAACAAAGACAACAAGCGTATTTTTCTTAACGCTAAAAAAGCCGATTTTTATCAAGTATCGCCAGATTTTCTATTAGGTAAATCGCCAAGTGAATTTCCAGGTGGCGATTCCGCGGTGGAATATGAAGCGCTTATTCAAGATGTATTTTTGAATGGTAAAAATAAAAGTATCGATTTGCATTGGGAGTCAGGCAGTAAGGGGCCTCGTGTGATTCGATCCTTGCTTGCCCCAGAGTTTGATATCAATGGTGAAATTATTGCCGTGATTGGCATGGGCTTAGATGTCACAGAGTCCATTGAGTATGAAATGCGTATTCATCGGCTCGCCTATTTTGACCCACTCACCAATTTACCTAACCGCACCCTATTAACAGATAGACTAAGCCAAGCCATTTTAAAGGCCAATCGCAACAACAAACCGTTTGCCTTAATCACACTAGATATAGATAAATTCAAGGAAATCAATGATGCGTTGGGTCATGTGGTTGGTGATATTTTATTGGTTGAATGTGCACGCAAATTAGAAGGCTGCTTGCGACGCAATGATACTGTCGCGCGCTTAGGCGGCGATGAATTTGCCATTTTGCTTTCAGACATAAAAGAACCAGAAAATGTGGCTGTCATCATTCGTAAAGTCATGCAGGCGTTTTCTGAGCCGTTTTTCATTTCTGGTAAAGAGTTGTTTGTCACACTGAGCATTGGTGTATCCATCTTCCCACTGGACAGCGACCAAGTAGATGAACTGTTTAAATACGCTGATTCAGCGCTTTATTATGCCAAAGAACAAGGACGTAACAATGTGCAGTTTTACTCTAAAGAGTTAACCGTACGTGCTACAGAGCGCATGTCACTAGAGGCCTCACTGCGTAAAGCCATCGGTAAAGATGAGTTTGAATTGTATTATCAGCCACAAGTGAATTTAGTGACACAAGAAATCATTGGGGTAGAAGCACTGTTAAGATGGAATCGCGACCATACAACAATGGTGCCACCAGATAAATTTATTGGCATAGCAGAAGACAGTGGCTTGATTATCGAGATTGGGGAGTGGGTAATTTATAAAGCCTGTGAAGCTGCGGTAAAGTGGAATGCCCATCGTACAGTGCCCTTCCCTGTTGCCATCAACCTATCGTCACGCCAGTTTATTCGAAACGATCTTATTTTATCGATCACCCGCATTTTAAAAGAAACTGGTTGTAAGCCAACTTGGCTGAAATTAGAAATCACTGAAAGTCTATTGCTGGAAAATAGGCAAGACATTAAAAAAACCATCCAACATTTACATCAAATGGGCTTCGCAATTTCAATTGATGATTTCGGCACGGGCTACTCCGCATTAGGCTATTTGATTCACTTCCCTGTGAGCCAAATTAAGATTGATCGCTCATTTATACAAGACATTACAACCAACCCTGACCGCGGCTTACTGGTGAAAGCCATTGTGTCGATGTCAGACAGCTTGCGGATGAATATTATTGCCGAAGGTGTAGAAACCGTTGAGCAAGCTGAGTATTTAACATCCATTGGCTGCCTGCATGCACAAGGTTATTTATTCGGTAAGCCAATGCCCTATCAAGCGCTAGCCCATTTAGAGATATAAAGGCAATTTGTAGATAGCTACATCAGGAAAACTGCGGGTGAGCAAATGAATGCTTCAGAGTGTTTTAAGGTAAAACAACGGTTTATTGAACAGCAGTTTGAAAGACCATTATTTCATTTACCAGCTAAATGCGCTCTCCCCGCTCGATGGTCGTTATCAATCAAATTGGATGCCTTGCGTCAACTTTTCAGTCAGTATGTACTGATTATGCAGCGCGCTTGGGTTGAGGTAGAGTGGGTTTACTACAAGTTAGCCTAACTGCACACGATGATGAAGATGCACCAGCAGCCGAGCAACGCATTGATGAAACTAAAGAAGATGGTGTGTTTAGAAAAAGCTGAGTACGCTACGGACTACATCAACCCAGAAAAATGCTCAATTTCTAATACCATTCAAACTTTCTTTAGCGATGCAAGCAATATTGCAGGGAAATATGCAATTGGTCACCACCGACGTGGTAAATGCATTTCAGAGAATAGTCGAAAATTCAGAGTAATTAGCATGCCGTTTTGACGCGCAAAAAAAGGCCAATGTTTTAGCGCAGTACTTTGATCAGAAAAGACCTGACACCTCGCCTGCAAACACATCTCTGGTCATGTTGGTAGTAGAGCAAATTTTTAGATATTTTTGATAAGACTTTTTTTAAGGCACATTATCGTTTAGCTGATTTTTTATCTAAAAAATTACCCTCAACCAACCAATCTATTTTAAATCTATAGCGGCAAGTTGTAATAAATAATGTTTACAATGCAAATCTTGCACTCTAGGAAGTTTAACTAGTCATTTAAAATCTAAATTCATTCACAAAAAATAAAAAAGGGAAATTATGGACTTTATCAATAGTGGTGTTTTATTCGCTTTAGCTGGTGTTATTGGGTTTTATTTCATTTACAGAATCATCAGTTGGATTATTAATTTAAGACGCGTTGTTCCAACCAATGAAGTGCACATTGTTCAATCTAGTAAATTCACTACTTCATATGGCAAAGATACTGAAAATGGAAACACGTACTATGAATGGCCTGCTTGGCTACCAGTAATTGGTATCACGAAAATTGTATTGCCAGTATCAGTCTTTGATTTAGATTTGGCTGATTATGAAGCATATGACATGGGTCGATTGCCGTTTCGCGTAGATGTAAAAGCATTTTTTAGAATTGTGGACTCCAACTTAGCAGCACAGCGCGTAGCATCATTTGATGACTTAAATAGTCAATTAAAGGCTATTGTGCAAGGATCCGTGCGCACAATCTTAGCCTCCAATGGAATTGAAGAAATTATGCAAGGCCGCGCTACATTTGGTGAACAGTTTACAAAAGAGGTCGCAGAGCAACTCACGAATTGGGGTGTTTCGGCCGTTAAAAATATCGAATTAATGGATATTCGTGATGCATCGGGTAGCAATGTGATTTCCAATATTATGGAGAAAAAGAAATCTCAAATTGAGATGGAAAGTCGTAGTGAAGTTGCAGAAAACATGAAGAAAGCACAAATTGCAGAAATTGATGCGAAGCGTGAAACAGATATTAAAGCACAAGAAGCGCTTAAGCAGGTTGGCATTCAAACAGCCGCTAAAGATCGTGAAGTTGGCATTGCCAACGAAAAGGCAACACAAGCAATCAAAGAAGAGCAAAAACTTACTACTGAAAAAGAGTTGGCAGTGCAAAAAATTGCTGAAGTAACTAAAGCAGGTATTGATAAAGAAGTACAAATTGTTAAAGCAGAGCAAGATCGCGAGACCAAAGTGATTAATGCCAATGCTGACAAACAATCACAGGTGATTAAAGCAGAAGCAGAAAAAGAAATGTTAACCCTAACTGGTCAAGGTCAATTAGCAAATAAAGAGTTTGAAGCCAAAGGCATTACAGCTGAGGGCTTGGCAAGAGCAGAAGCGGAAAAAGCCTTACAATTAGCGCCAGTACAGGCGCAAATTACGCTAGCAAAAGAAATTGGAAGCAATACCTCTTACCAAGATTATTTAATTAAAGTTGAACAAATTAAAGCAAACCAAACCGTTGGTATTGAACAGGCTAAAGCACTCGAAAAAGCAGATGTAAAAATTATTGCCAATACAGGTGGAGATGCTTCAACAGCCATGACAGGATTGGGCTCTGTAATCAGCCCTAAAGGCGGCACAGCTATAGGCGGTATGTTAGAAGCATTAGCAAACACTGAACAAGGCAAAGCGATTATAAGCAAGTTTACTGGTGGTGAAGCTGATACAAAAAAATCTACTTAATTTAACGTATTTTTAACATCTACAAACAAAACTTAACGAACTTTACAAAAGTATTTTCAGTCATTTATCCATAAAAAGCATCGCAATAGCGGTGCTTTTTTACTTTATCGACACAGTCAACCAGCGCTCAAAATTTGTATAGAGTTTTTGTCGATTCTAAGCATCTACTAAATTGAGGTAAAATAACGGTTTATTGAACAGCAGTTTGAAAGCCCGTTATGTCACTTACCACCCTAAATGCTCTTTCCCCTCTCGATGGTCGTTATCAATCAAAACTCGATGCTTTGCGTCCATTTTTTAGTGAATATGCACTGATTAAGCACCGTGCTTGGGTAGAAGTCGAGTGGCTTAAAGCGCTTGCAGCAGCAACGGATTTAAAAGAAATTGCGCCATTCAACAAAGACACTATTCAAGAATTAGATGCTGCCATTGCTCAATTCAGCGAGGCAGACGCCGCGCAAGTCAAAGCGATTGAAGTGCGCACCAATCACGACGTCAAAGCCCTGGAATACTGGCTAAAAGAAAAGTTCGACGGTAATCCAGACATTAAAAAAGCCAGCGAATTTATCCACTTTGCTTGCACCTCTGAAGACATTAACAATTTATCTCATGGCTTGATGCTCAAAGCCGCACGCGACACTGTGATGGTACCGTTTTTAGACAATTTGATTGCGCGCTTATCTGAACTGGCCAGTCAACTGGCTGACCAACCGATGTTGTCACGCACCCATGGTCAAACCGCTTCACCTACTACGATGGGTAAAGAGCTAGCCAATGTTGTCTACCGCCTACAGCGTCAACACAAACAATTGGTGAGCAATGAGATGTTAGGCAAAATCAATGGTGCAGTAGGTAACTTTAATGCACATTTGTCGGCCTACCCTTCTTTTGATTGGGAAAGTTTCGCAAAAAACTTTGTAGAATCATTAGGCTTAGTCTACAACCCTATGACCATCCAGATTGAGCCGCATGATTATATGGCAGAGCTATACGACACGCTGGCACGCATCAATACCATATTGATTGATTTAAACCGCGATGTTTGGGGTTACATTTCTGTGGGTTACTTTAAACAAAAGGTCAAAGCAGGTGAAATCGGCTCATCTACCATGCCGCATAAAGTGAACCCAATTGATTTTGAGAACTCAGAAGGTAATCTAGGCATGGCCAACGCAATCTTGCGTCACATGGCGGAAAAGTTGCCAATCTCACGCTGGCAAAGAGATTTAACCGATTCCACCGTATTAAGAAACATGGGTGTAGGTTTTGGCTATACTTTACTTGGATACGACTCTTGCTTGCGGGGTTTAAACAAACTAGAAATCAACACACAACGATTAGCTGAGGACCTAGACAATAGTTGGGAAGTACTCGCCGAGCCAATTCAAACGGTGATGCGTCGCTACGGTATTGAAAACCCGTATGAGCAATTAAAAGAGCTCACCCGTGGCAAAGGTGGTATTAATAAAGAATCATTACATGCCTTTATTGCCACCTTGAAAATTCCTGCAGATGCCAAAGCGGCATTATTGGCGCTCACCCCAGCCAACTATACTGGTATAGCAGCAGAGCTAGTAAAACGTATTAATTAGCTTAAGGAGTTACCGCAATGAGTACTGATAACAATAATCCAAGACTTGCGGTATTAATAGATGCTGATAACACGTTTAATGTCATCCCGATTATTGATGCACTGTTTGAAGAAATTTCAAAATTTGGCGATGCCAGCGTAAGACGTATCTACGGAGATTGGACGCAAAACCAATTAAGTCGCTGGAAAGAAATATTGCCTAAACATGCTATTCAACCCATACAGCAATATGCAAATACTAAGGGTAAAAACGCAACAGACAGTGCACTCATTATTGATGCGATGGATTTGTTGTACACGGCTCCTTTGGATGGGGTCTGTATTGTATCTAGTGATAGTGACTTTACTCGATTAGCGATTAGATTTCGCGAATCTGGAAAACTAGTTTACGGATTTGGTGAACAAAAAACCCCTGAATCATTAAGAGCTGCTTGTAATCAGTTTGTATACATCGAGATACTTTCTCAAAACAAGTTAGTAGAGACATCAGAAACTAACGCAGAAAACAACCAGGCAAAACAAAACCCATCAAAAACAGTCTCAGAATCTAGGTTAGTTGAGGCCCCTGTCGAGGAATCACTCACGCTTCCACCTGTGATTAAAAAATCTTCTCAGCAACTTGCAATGGATGCAAAGCTGGTTTCTTTAATTCGTTCAGCTATAGATGCACTTTCAGAAGATGACTCTTTCGCAAACTTAAGTGAAGTGAAAAAACATATCATCAAAAATTACTCCGCCTTTGATTCACGCAATTATGGCTATGCAAAATTTAGCGAACTGATTCATACCATTGGTTTATTTGAACTGGATGCTAAAAAACAAAGAGTCAAAGATAAACGAAAAAAAGCATAATTATTCCAGTCTCAATTTCTATCGTTTTGATCAAGCATTTAAACCTATTGATTCGTCAGTTAAACAATGTTCCTGTGCGCTTTTGTACTCTTTGGTTAGTCTGCTTATGTTGTCTAGCTTTGCCGCAATGGGCCATGGCTGAGACAACCACCTTATTTCAAGTCAAAAAGAAATCAGCCTATATGGCGACTTTTAAGCTAGACCTCAACCCAGAGGAGAAAGTCGATAAAGACAGAATAGCTGACTTATTAAAAGCACACCTCATTATTCATGCAGCATTGGATAATCCAAGGTTAGATCAATCTGAATGGTTGCGGCTGATCCAAAAAACACCGCAAGACGTGAAAGACTTGTTAGTTACAGAAGGTTATTTTTCGCCCAAGATCAGCATTACGCCAAGCACTGACAATGAAGCCATTTTTGTCATCAATCTCAACGAGAGAACCACCGTAAATGCGGCTAATCTGACATTTAAAGGTGAAATCACCTCTGCAACGCCAGACCAGCCACCCACTGTGGATTCACTTGAGCGCACTTGGCAGCTATCTAAGGGCAAGCCTTTTACACAACGAGCTTGGTCTGAAGCAAAAGGCAATCTCCTCACCACCTTGCTTTCAGAGCGTTATCCCAATGCCAAAATTGAACATAGCCAAGCCAAAGTTGACCCTAAAACGCATCAAGCCGACCTGTCACTCACGTTTGATAGTGGAAAAAGCGTGCGCTTAGGTCAACTCCAGATTAAAGGCTTAAAGCATTACCCCGCAACGCTCATAGAGAATATTAACCCCATCCAATCTGGTGATATATATCAGCAAAGCTTGTTGCTGCAGTTTCAAAACACCTTGCAAGAAACGGGCAAGTTCAATCGCGTTTCTGTCAGCGCAGCAACGCAACAACTATCAGAAGAGGGCTTGGCTGACGTGATTGTAGATGTGCAAGAGCGTGAATTAAAAAGTGTAAGTGTTGGTGTGGGCGCGAGCACCAACACTGGCGCACGCGTGGTGCTCAATTACACCGATCGTAATTTGTTTGAACGTGGATTGTTGTGGAACACTTCGATACGCTTAGAGCAACGCTTACAAGCCGCTACTTCCAGTATTAATTTTATGACCGATGCGCGTGGTTATCGAGACAGCATCAACAACAATTTGATCCGTACTGACTTGGAAGGACAAGTCACGACAGCCATCAATAATGGCGTAAAGCGTACCTGGGGTAACCGCAATTTTGAGCAATTTGTGGGGGCTAACTTGCTGTATGAGTTTTTAACCATTGATAATGAAGAGACTGAATTCAACAAGGCAGCCACTTTTGCCTATGGCTTAAGTTTGCGTAAATTAGATAATGACCTCGCCCCCACCAAAGGCGTCATTTTCTCATCCCAGTTTCAGGTGGCGCCTATTGAGCAGTTGTCTGATGGCCGATTTTTACAATCGCAAGCAAAGTTACAAGGCTTTTACCCCTTGGGTGAGCACACTCAGTTTTTAGGTCGTTTAGAAGTAGGCGTGGTTTCTGGTTCTACCAGTGTTCCCGCGACTTACTTGTTCCGCGCAGGTGGCGACCAATCGGTGCGCGGCTATAACTTTCAATCTCTTGGGGTCAGAGATGGCGATGCAATTTTAGGAGGCAGGGTTTTACTGGTAGGCAGTACTGAAGTTGTGCAATGGTTAACAGACGCATGGGGTGCCGCCGCATTTGTAGACTTTGGTAACGCTGCCAATAATTGGCGTGATTATGAACCTGCTTATGGGTATGGGTTAGGGGTGCGCTGGAAAAGCCCAGTTGGCCCAGTAGGTGCAGACATAGCCTATGGTGAAGAAACCAAAGAATATCGCTTACATTTTAATTTGGGAGTGAGTTTTTAATTGTTAGCGTTAATTAAATGGCTAAACGTGCTAAAACAAAGGGCATGGCAACTCATGCGTGCATGCCTTGTGTTAAGCATGTGTTTAAGTTTCGCTATCACGCCGCAAATCGTACTGGCAGCCAATCTATTGGTCTATTCCAACCTAAGTGAATTTGAAATGGATTTAGGCAACGCCATATTGCACATAGATCGCATTGATTCCAACTTGGCGCTGAGCTTAAACACATCGGGAGAGCTGACTGTTTCACGCTTTCACGCTAAACATGCCAAGCTAACATTTAAACCTCAATCTGCCACAAAGTTAGAACCACAAGTGGCCACATCGGGTGACGCCATCGCGCGTGCCTTGCCTGAACGCATTGATCTGCCATTGCCTATCGCACTAGAACAAGGTCTCATTGATGAACTGGTGATTGAACAGGCCAATGAAACGCAAACCATGAAGGCAATCACATTTAACTTGCACGCCAATGACCAATCACTACGCCTTGCATTGAAAGTAGCGGAAAGCCCTTGGGGGCAATTACAAACTGAAGTCGATATGGAGAACAAAAAGCCATTTGCGCTCAATGGCACATTGTTAGCAGAGCAGGCAAACGCCAGCACACCGTATTCACTCAAAGCGGAGTTGAGTGGTGATTTAGCCCAATTGCATTTGCATGCCTTGCATCATTACCAGCCTGAATCCACACCTTTTATGATTATGCCTGCCAGCCCGTCTCAACAGAGCAACCTGATTGCGCTGGATGCAAAAGTGAGTTTGCAAGACCAAATGCCCGCCAGCTTGCAAATACAAATCAAAGCACTTAATACTGCACACATTCATCCGCAGCTGGAAGGGCAGCTGAATGTATCACTCAATGCCAATGGTGCATTAAGCGGTCAACAGCCCATGCAAGTCGTGGTCGAATCCAGCAATAGTCACATTAATCAGCATCCACTCGTGTTGAATGCGCAGGCCACATTGGTTGATTTTGTTCTGACTCATCTTGATTTAACCGCACAGCTCGCCACCAACCAGTTCAATTTATCGGGTGGGCTCAACCCAAACGACAGCAATCAAAATACCTTACGCTGGGCAGCGGATTTCCCCGCACTAGACCAAGTGATGGACGGTTTTTCAGGCACAGTCAAAGCCAATGGTGAGACTGTGCATTTAGCTAATAGCTATGAGTACCAATATCAATTGGAAGGTGACCAACTGAGCTTACCTAACCAAATCCACACGCAAAAAATCAGTGCAAAAGGACGGTTCTCCACCGTTGAAACAGCGCCATTAGAAACCAACATAGCAATTCTTGGCCTGATCAATGGTGACCTAGACGATATTGATAACAAGCCTATTGATGCAACATTTGCGTTATCTGGCAGCTTAGCGCAGCACCAATTGGCAATCGCCATTACAAACACCAACGCAAATGACAAAAGCTTTGGTTTAAACAGCGTAGTTGAAGGCAAATTAAGCGGTGAGCATTGGCAAGGCGCTATTCGCAGCTTGTTCAGCCAGGATGAAAATACACTACGACTGACCCGCCCTGCACCCATGACATTTAGCCCCAGCACTGGGTTTTCACTAAGTGACCTCTTGTTACAGGTGCGTGAAGGGCAAATACAACTAGACACTTTTTCGTATCAACCCGCCGGCACTGAAGTTGCAGGCGTGCGCTCCACCAAGGCTGTGCTCAACACACAGGGGCGTTTGCAACAACTACCCGTGCAAGTCATGCAAGAGCATTTAGGGTTCTCTAGCACCCATGTTGAGAACAACCTCACATTGAACGGATCTTGGCGAGTAAACCTTGCGGAGCAAGTGAATGCAGATATTTCAATCACGCGTGCAGAGGGTGACATTATCCTGCAAGACGTCATACTACAAAACAAACAAGCCATGGGCTTAAACGCACTAGCGCTTAAGATCACCGCTGTAAATAACCTGCTCACCGCAGAAACAAGTTTGTGCTCTGATTACGCAGGCACACTGCAAGCCAACTTAAGCACCACCATCACTAGCACGCCCAAAGGCTATGTGCTGAGTGAACAGGCACCATTATCTTTGCATGCTGAAGCCAATTTACAACATCTAAACTGGCTCACTTCACATGATGCAGATACGCATATCGACGGTGCAATATCGCTTATGCTCGATGCAAATGGCACCATTGCTACACCAGCGCTGACAGGCTATATGCGTGGCTCTGCCCTGTCCGTGTTAATCCCAAGTCAGGGCGTTGAACTCAGTAATGGCAAGCTAGATGCCATTTTTTCTGAGCAAACCTTCACCGTGAAACAACTAGATTTTGCAGGTAAAACAGGCACCCTCAACGCGCAGGGGCAAGCCAACTTTATTCAACGTCCCGTACAGTTAGACCTCAAAGTGCAAGCGGAACGATTGACAGCATTATCACGAACCGACCGTTTAATTGTGCTGAGTGGTGATGGCGGTATGAGTTTTAATGGGGAGCGAGCGCTCATCAATGGACAGTTTAAAGTACACCGTGGTTTGTTCGAGCTACCCAAAGCAGGCAGACCCACACTGGATGATGACGTCATTATTTTGGGCAAGCAAAATCAACAATCGCAAACCAAGTTGGGCATTGAGCTAGGTTCGCTCACTATTGATTTTGGAATCAAGCCAACGATTCCTTTTGATGAAAGCCGTCAATTTATGTTGCGGGGTCAGGGCTTAAATGGGGCACTGAGTGGCTTGGTCAGGTTATCTGGTAGCCCGCCACAAATAGAGGCGTTTGGCACACTCGAGGTCAATGGCACTTATCTAGCTTATGGTCAATTACTCAATATCGAAACTGGTCAAATCAACTTGAGTGGTCCAATCACGAATGCCGGACTGAATATTGTGGCTATGCGCAACTTGCAACCGACCAAAGTTGGCGTCAAATTAAGTGGCGATGTCAAGACGCCGCAACTCAAACTAATCTCCGAGCCTGAAACAACAAATGAGGATAAACTCTCGTTATTGGTGCTGGGCAGGCCTATGTCCGAAGCTGGGAATAGTGAACTGGCCATGCTATCTGTGGCAGCAGGTGCTTTGTTGTCACAAGGCGATTCGGTACCGCTTCAGTCACGTATTGCAAATCTAGCAGGATTTGACAGTTTAGATATTCAAGGGACCAGTGACACTGACTACAGTGTAAACGTAGGTAAACGCATTAATCGTCAATTGACCATAGGCTATGAGAAAAGCATTTTTGGCTTGTTGAATGT
Source organism: Methylophilus sp. (assembly GCA_030696695.1). Classification (GTDB taxonomy): domain Bacteria; phylum Pseudomonadota; class Gammaproteobacteria; order Burkholderiales; family Methylophilaceae; genus Methylophilus. Next base: position 22,779 of record JAUYRP010000013.1, on the reverse strand, counting down.
GGCTAAGCTGACGTATCAATTGACGCGAAGAATTGCAATTGAAACCAAAGCTGGCTCTGAGAATGCGTTGGATGTTGTGTATAGTTTTAGTTTTGATTAACCAAATGGATTAAAGGCTGGGCGATGACCGAAATTTTAGTACTTTACTATTCACAAGGCGGCGCTGTGCGCGACATGGCACAATTGATTGCGCGTGGTGTTGAAAGTGTGAGCGGCGCAAAAGCGCGCATCCGCACTGTGCCTAAAGTTTCCGCCAATTGTGAGGCCACTGAACCAGATATCCCCAGCACCGGTGCGCCCTATGTAGAACTCGCTGACCTTGAGGCCTGTGCTGGCCTAGCATTAGGTAGCCCAACGCGCTTTGGCAATATGGCCGCTCCGATGAAGTATTTTTTAGATGGCACATCTGGTTTGTGGCTTAAAGGCGCTTTGATTGGCAAACCTGCTGCGGTGTTTACCTCCAGCGGTTCCATGCATGGCGGCAATGAATCCACATTACTCACCATGATGCTACCGCTGATGCACCATGGCATGCTCATCGTCGGCCTGCCCTACTCTGAACCGGCATTGAGCAGTACCAAAACCGGCGGCACCCCATATGGTGCAAGCCACATTGGCGGGGCCATGGATGATCAAGCCATTTCAGAAGACGAGCGAAAATTGTGTATCGCCCTTGGTAAGCGGCTTGCCGAAACCACGCTAAAGCTCCATCCCTAATATTAGCGAACTCACTATGTCACTCACATTAGAAGCACAGCAATTTTTGTTTAGCACCCATTCGGGGATTCTTTCTACGCACTCAGAAAAGTTTGCGGGCTATCCGTTTGGCTCGGTTGCGCCTTTTGTATTAAACCATCAAGGCATGCCAACCATTCTTATTAGTAGCATTGCAGAACACACCAAAAACATCATGCACGATGCGCACGTTTCATTATTGGTATTTGCTGGAGAGGAAGATTTACAGGCCAATGCCAGATTGACCTTATTAGCTAAAGCCGAACAAACCGATAAGCACAACTTGCTGATGCGTCAACGTTATTTGCGTTATATGCCGCAAGCCGCACAGTACTTTGATATGCATGATTTTACTTTTTATACCCTCTACATCACCCAAGCGCGCTATATTGCTGGGTTTGGCAAAATGGGTTGGATTAATGGCGAAGAGATGCAATTGCCGACCCAACCGCTGTTTATCGAAGAACCAAGCATTCTGGAACATATGAACAAAGACCACCAAGACAACCTAATAGCCTATTGTCAACATTATCATCACGTCCAAACAGATAGCGTAGAGATGATCGGCATCGATCCATTGGGCTTTGATGTGCGCACGCAGGGTGCGCAGCGTTTACGTTTTCATTTCTCACAACCCATTAGTAATGCAGATGAAGCAAGAACGGCGCTTGTCGCGATGGCCAAGGCTTGCCGCATATGATGCAAACTTTACGTTTAGGCGCCAGCATCAGCCTGATTGCGCTGATTATGCTTTGCTTGGCTTGGGAATTATGGCTGGCACCGTTAAAAGCGGGTGGTAGCATGTTGGTGCTCAAAACATTGCCGCTACTACTGCCTTTGTTTGGCATTTTGAGAGGAAACCGCTATACCTACCAATGGGCTTCTATGTTGATTCTTGTTTACTTTACAGAAGGCGCAGTGCGGACATGGTCTGAACAAGGATTGTCGGCTGGATTAGCTTTTTTAGAGGTATTGTTAAGCCTGATCTTTTTTGTTTGTGCTATTTTTTATGCAAAATGGATAAAAAGTCACGCCAGCCAACAAAGTTAAGTGATTTGTCCGCTGACAACCCAATTAAAACCATTATAATTATTGCATGCGAATTTTAATTTCTAACGACGATGGCTACTTTGCACCTGGCCTCAACATCCTTGCCACACACTTAGCCAAAATTGCCGATATCACAGTTGTTGCCCCAGAACGCAACCGCAGCGGTGCCAGTAATTCATTGACCTTAGACCGCCCGCTCAGCGTGCGCAAAGCCAGCAATGGCTATTTTTACGTCAACGGCACCCCCACCGATTGTGTACACATCGCCTTGACTGGGTTAATGGATGAAATGCCAGACATGGTGATTAGTGGCATCAATGACGGTGCGAACATGGGGGATGATACGATTTACTCTGGCACCGTGGCTGCAGCCATGGAGGGCTACTTGCTCGACATTCCCTCATTCGCCGTTTCAATGTCGCAACACAACCCTACCCATTTTGAAACCGCGGCACGGATCACGGTTGAATTGGTAGAGCAGTACGCACAAAACAAAATAAAATCGCCGGTACTACTCAACATCAACGTACCTGATGTTCCATACGAAGCCATTCAAGGGCGCTCAATCACACGCTTAGGCAAACGCCACAAGGCTGAACCCGTGATTCAGCTTAAAACACCGCGTGGTGAAACCGTGTATTGGGTAGGCGCTGCTGGGCAACCAAATGATGGTGGAGAAGGTACGGATTTTTATGCAATCGCACACAATCATGTCTCCATTTCACCGATACAAGTCGATTTAACCAAGCATAGTCAATTGGCTGAACTTAAAGATTGGATGAGCAAGTAATCATTATGGCATTACTCAGGCCCTCTTCTAAATCTGGCATCGGCATGACTTCATCACGTACGCGTGAACGTATGCTCACGCGCTTGCGTGAACAGGGCATTAAAGACGAGTTGGTGTTATCTGCCATGGGTGAAATTCCACGTCATATTTTTGTGGATGAAGCACTGTCTATTCGCGCTTATGAAGATGTGTCATTGCCGATTGGCTTTGGCCAAACAATCTCTCAGCCTTACATTGTGGCACGCATGACCGAAGTGCTTCGTAATGGTGGTAATTTAGGCAAAATATTAGAAATTGGCACAGGGTGTGGTTATCAAACGGCCGTACTCTCCAAAATTGCGGGTGAAGTATATTCACTGGAACGTATCCGCCCGTTGGTGATGAAAGCGCGCAGTCATTTGCGTACACTTAAATGTTCCAACGTCAAGCTAGACCATGCCGATGGCAGTATTGGGCTTGCTGCTTATGCCCCGTTTCATGGCATTATCGTTACCGCAGCGGCCAGTCACATTCCAGAAGAATTATTAGCACAACTCGCTGTAGGTGGCAGATTGGTAATTCCAGTGGGAACAACCACACAAATATTGTATCTGATAGAGCGCACTGCTACAGAATTCAAACAAACCAAACTAGAGACCGTTAAATTTGTGCCGCTGTTAGGTGGTACAAGCGCATAACTTATGATGTTACAAAAAATTTTACTGGTCATTGCTTCTATCTCACTTATTTCATGCGCTAGTAGCCCGCCAGCCCCTGTGATTAATCGAGACACCTCGGTCAACAAACCTACTGCCCCCCCCCCCAAAGACAACGGTACGAATAAATCAGGGACAGATTGGCGACCCAATACATACACCGTCAAAAAAGGCGATACCCTCTATGCGATTGGTTTGGAGTTTGGTTACGATTACAAAGAGATTGCCAGCGTCAACAACTTAAGCCCGCCGTACCCAATTAAAGTGGGACAGATACTAAGCTTACCTGGCAGTACCACAGAAAAACCAATACCCACTGAAGAAGGTGACGTAGTTGTTACGCCTATTACAACAGATGCAGCGATGAGTGAAACTAAGGTTGCACCGCCTGCTGTCACGCCAATTTTATCGCAGCCTAAGGCAATTCGTGAACCCTACAGTTTAGAAGCACTCAACCGCGGTGCGGCTAAGCCCAGCAGTGAAGTTTCCAATAAACCGACCGCAACGTCTGATGTCGCAATAGCAAAACCAGCGGAAACCAAAGCGACAACTGGTGATGCCGTGACATGGATTTGGCCAACCAATGGTAAAGTGGTGGCAAACTTTAATGAGGCCTCCAACAAAGGCATTGATATTGCTGGGACAGCTGGGCAAGCCATTAATGCAGCCAGCAGTGGCAAAGTGATTTACAGTGGCTCAGATTTACGCGGTTATGGCAAACTCATTATCATTAAGCATAACAAAACCTTTTTATCTGTCTACGCCCATAACAACAAACTCCTCGTCAAAGAGGGCCAAATCGTTGCGGCTGGACAAAAAATTGCAGAAATGGGCAATACAGACAGTAACTCTGTAAAACTACATTTTGAGATCAGGCAACAGGGTAAATCGGTTGATCCCGCAAAATATCTGCCTCAGAATTAAACTTCAACGTTTGTATTGTTAGCGTTTTTAAGGAGCAGTCATGGACCCAAACAAATATGCAAAAAACGCGAAGATAGACCCCAACAGCAAACTCACCATCATTATTTCTATCGTTTCCTTCTTGCTGGTGCTGCTCGGTTTGATTGGCCTAGGCATTGAGTTTTTCAAAGATGGTGGCTTGATCAAAACCTTGTTTGGACGATTGTTTGAATCAACTGCTGGCATGTTGCTGATTCCAGTGATTATTTTTGCGGGATGGTTGTTTAATCGATGGACTTCGTCTCCAAGTAAAACTGAGAAATCCAAAGCCGGCGATATCCCTATGTATCTCATGATGGCGATTGGCGCATTTTACTTATTTCGTATTATCTTCACTGGTGGATTTTGATGTAAGTACGCACAAAAAAGCCACGATTCCTCGTGGCTTTTTTTACATCGACTTTCTAACATTTATTTAGCTTTGTTAGCAGCGTAATACTCGCGAACTGGCGTCATATCAAATTCGCGTGCCCATTTGATTATTTCATCAAAGGCTGGTGCGCCAATTTCACCGACCTGTGCATGAATACCTGCTTGTTCACGTATCACCAAAATTCCTGGGATTTGATTCACTTCAAAATATTCTGAAATCTCAGGATCTGCTTCGGTATTCACCATGCCAAACACGATGTCAGGGTTATTAGCGGCAGCCGCTTCAAATGTAGGTGTAAACGCTACACAAGGATCACACCAAGGCGCCCAAAAATCCACAATCACAAAAGGATTTTTTTCAATTGTCTCTTTAAAATTTGCTTTATTCAGTGCAACCACAGCCATACCAAGCCCCTAATATCTCTTTTGATTAAAAATTAAGCTAACATTCTATCAGACGATAGCCTTGTCCCACACCCCATTAAAAAACAACTCACCCAACGGACGACGCTCTCTAGGTGCCAACTCACGCTCACGTAAATCGTCAGGCAAGATATCGGCTGCCGTCGCGTAACCAACAGTGACCATTGCCATCAGTGTAAATTGTTCTGGTACTGCAAACGCCGCTTGTGCTTTTTCGGCATCAAAACCACCCATCTGATGCGCCACCAACCCTAATGCAGTCGCTTGCAAGCATAAGTTTTCTGTTGCGGCACCTGTGTCATAAGGCGCCCAGCGATTAGGCTTTTGATTATGTCCAAACAAAGTATTGGCACAAATCAACAATAGGACTGGCGCATGTTGTGCCCAGGTTTGATTGCCAGGGACTAAGCAATCAAATGCTTTTTGCCAAGCATCTGGGTTGCTGGATTTGTCGCACACCACAAAGCGCCATGGCTGGTCACCAAAACAGGATGGCGCCCAACGCGCGGCTTCCAACAAACTCATGATTTGTGTTTGAGAAACTGGCTTATTGGCATCATAGGCACGTGGGCTCCAACGGTTGGCAAGCACATCGTGGATAGGGGTTTGTGTAATGGCTGGTTTATGCATTTGTAATTCCTCATCATCAATTGTAAATTAGAACATAACAATTTTACTACCCATTAGGGCTATAGTTAGGTTTAATAGGTTCAATTACGATGCCTGAGTAAACAAATTAAGGCTACTAATAATGAAAACAATTATCCTAACTCTTGCAATAATTTTCCAACTCAGTACAGCCCATGCCAACGTCATTAACTTCGATGATCTAAGCGGTAATTCTGACCCCGTACCAGATAGTTACAATGGAATTACATGGAATAGCGCAAACACAACTGGCGTGATTGATGTATCGCCTTACATGGATCCTAATGTAAATTACACTGGGATTGAAAATAATGCTTTGTTTAATGCATTTGGCTACCTAAATGCCAATACAACCATCATTAGAATGACAGACTCAAGCTCATTTAACTTCATAAGTGGATTCTGGAGTGAAGGCATCGCTGGGGATGTTCAAGTTCAATTTGAAGGCTACTTAAATAACCAAAAGATTTACACTTCGGACTCTTATGACCTAAACAATATTTCAGTGTCCTCAATCATTCTAAATTGGAATCAAATTGATGCCTTTCACATTAACAGTAACGCAGCCATATGGATTGCAGACAACTTAGAAATTACACCGAGCGTGTCTGCTGTACCATTACCCGGTGCAGCATTACTTTTAATATCTGGAATATTAAGCTTGATTGGTATAAGGAAAACAGCCTAAGTACTGTCAACTGTTTTTTTAAGTTGGTACAGCAATTCTAAAGCCTGTTTAGGAGTCAGATCATCTGGCTGCATCGCTTCAATTTCTGCAACGATTGGATGCAATGCAACCGGCATAGGTTCCTCAATTGCCGTAAACATATCGGGTTGATGCGTGTTTTGTGCAATTTGATTATTCTCCAATTGCGTGAGTTTGCGTTTGGCTAATTGCACCACAGACTTGGGAATCCCAGCCAATTGCGCTACTTGAATACCATAACTTTGGTTGGCTGCACCCTCTTCTACTTTATGCAAAAACACGATTCCTTGTCCATGCTCGACCGCATCTAAATGCACGTTCGCCGCATGTTTAGCTTCATCGACAATGCGCGTCAGCTCAAAGTAGTGTGTAGCAAATAACGTGAGTGATTTATTTTTTTCCAACAATTGTTTGGCCACTGCCCATGCCAAACTTAAGCCGTCAAAAGTACTGGTGCCACGTCCAATTTCATCCAGCAATACCAAACTTTTATCGGTGGCATTATGCAAAATATTGGCAGTTTCTGTCATCTCGACCATAAAGGTTGAGCGGCCACCCGCCAAATCATCCGAGGCACCTATACGGGTGAAGATACGGTCGATTTCACCAATCTGCGCAACACTGGCAGGTACAAAGCAACCACAATACGCCATCAACACAATCAATGCCGTTTGGCGCATATAGGTGGATTTACCCCCCATATTCGGGCCTGTAATCAATAATAATTGTCGATAAGGGTTTAACATCACATCGTTCGACACATAGGGCTGGCTGATATTTTCTACTACCGGATGGCGCCCTGCCTCAATGCGTAAGCCGGCCTCAGGTGTGAAATAGGGCTGCACATAATGTAATGATTCTGCGCGCTCTGCAAAACAGCACAACACATCTAAGCTTGCTACGGCCCCTGCATTCATGTGCAGTTCACGAATAAAAGGCGCTAAACCATCCAAAACTTGCTCGTACAACATTTTCTCGCGCGCTAACGCACGGTCATTGGCACTCAGCACTTTGTCCTCAAACGCTTTCAGCTCTGGCGTGATAAAGCGTTCTACATTTTTTAAAGTTTGACGTCTGCGGTATTCTGCAGGCGCATTATCAGCTTGTGCCCGGCTAATCTCAATGTAAAACCCATGCACGCTGTTAAACTCTACTTTTAAGTTTTGTAAGCCTGTACGTGCTTTTTCTGCTGCCTCAAATTGCAATAAGAAATCACCATGATTGGTTTGTATACTCCGCAACTCATCGAGATCCGCATCATAACCATCAGCGATCACACCCCCTTCGCGCAACACCACAGAGGGCTCACTGCGTATGGATTTATTGAGCAAATCAACGACATCTTTGGGCGCTTGCAAGCTTGCACCCAACGTTTGTAGCAACGATGATTGTGCTTGTGCCAATTGCGCTTGAATATGCGGCAACTGCAGTAAGCTTTCTCTTAAACTAGACAAATCTCGCGGACGCGCCGTCCTCAAGGCTACGCGTGCTGTAATGCGCTCAATATCACCCACTGATTTAAGCAGGTTCTGCAAACTGTCCCAAATGTGATGTTGCATCAGTTCGCCAACTGCTTGATGACGCATTTGCACTGGTTGATGCGCGCGTAACGGATGGTGTAACCAATGCCGTAACAATCTAGCCCCCATGGCGGTTTGGGTTGTATTTAACAATGAATACAAGGTGGGTGAAGCTTCACCACGAATGGTCGTGTCAATTTCTAAGTTGCGCCGAGTGGCGGCATCCAATTGTAGATATTGGCTGGTTTGCTCTACAGCAATTGCCGTAATGTGCGGCAATGCAGTGCGTTGTGTATGCCTGACATAATCCAACAAAGCGCCCGCAGCGGAAATCGCATTTGGCATGGTCTGGCAACCAAAGCCAGCTAAATCTAGTGTATTGAGTTGCTTGGCTAAAGTGGTAGTCGCCGCATCTAGATCAAACTGCCAAGGTGCTAGGCGCTTTTTGGCCGCCTTGAAATTTGACAGTGCTGGATGCTGAAAATGGTCATCACACACAATCTCAGCAGGGTGAATGCGCTCTAACTCTTGCGCTAAATGTCCAACAGCAATTTCACTCAGTACAAAATCGCCTGAAGTAAGATTTAATCTGGCTAGGCCAATCACACCCTCAGCTGCGTAAATACCTAACAGCGGATTATCACGCGTTTCATCGAGCAAGGCAGCATCGGTCAATGTGCCAGGTGTGAGAATACGCGCGACTTCGCGTGCTACAGGGCCTTTGCTAGTTGCGGGGTCACCTATCTGCTCGCAGATGGCCACCGCTTCACCCATTTTGGCAAGCTTTGCCAGGTATTGCTCAGCGGCATGGTACGGCACACCTGCCATTTTAATCGGCTCGCCATTACTGCTACCGCGGCGCGTGAGTGTAATACCTAATAGACGTGAAGCTTTTTCCGCGTCTTCAAAAAAAAGCTCGTAAAAATCCCCCATGCGATAAAACAGCAACATATCGGGATGTTGTGCTTTTAGCGCCAAATATTGGCGCATCATGGGGGTGTGCTGAGCGAACGCTTGCGTCTGTTCTAGTGTTTCAGGTGTAATCGACACAAGTTTGAGCGTTACTCGAGGGTTGGTGTTTTAATGCGCTCTGTTAAGTGTGGCGCAATCACCTGTAGCATTTGCCCAAACACTTTTGGGTTTGCTGCCACAATATTGCCGGTTCTTAACCAGCTTTCGTTTCCTTCAAAATCACCCACAATACCGCCTGCCTCTTGCACCAAGAGCGCGCCAGCTGCAATATCCCAAGGCGATAGGTTAATTTCAAAAAAACCATCTGCATACCCTGCAGCCACATAAGCCAAATCTAGCGCGGCTGAACCAGGGCGGCGCAAACCCGAGGTCTTTTTAGCCATATCTTTAAATATATCTAGATAGGTATCTAAATAACTAAAGTCTTTGAATGGAAAGCCTGTTGAAATCAGGCTGTCTTGCAACTTACTACGATTAGTCACACGAATACGCTTATCATTCAAGAACGCACCGCGCCCTCTGGTGGCAGTGAATAAATCGTTATGCACTGGGTCATAGATCACCGCTTGTGTGAGCACGCCTTTTTCTTGCAAAGCAATGGATACACAATAGGATGGAAAGTTATGTAAAAAGTTGGTCGTCCCGTCCAGTGGGTCGATAATCCAAATGCTTTCAGCTTCTGAGTTAGTTTTGCCAGTTTCTTCGCCATAAAACCCATGGGTTGGATAGGCTTCTTTTAATATGCTGATAATGGCATCCTCAGCGGCACGGTCAACTTCGCTGACAAAATCGTTATAGTCTTTGGTTTGTATTTTGAGCGAACCAACGTCTTGTGAAGCGCGGTTAATAATCTTACCTGCCTCACGGGCTGCTTTGGTCGCAACGTTTAATATGGGATGCATTATGAGTGGTCTTTGCGTGATGTACTGTAAAATAGCATTTTAGCATTTAAGCCCACTTAGACCAAAGACCAAGTTCACCTAACCACTACTAATCCAAAAGCCCAATGATCATCACGCTATGACTGACTCCATTTTCAACCACATTCGTATTGTCCTCTGCCAAACCAGCCACCCAGGCAATATTGGCTCAACTGCACGCGCCATGAAAACTATGGGCTTGAGCCGACTCTATCTGGTACGTCCTAAGCATTTTCCAGCAAGCGAAGCTAATGCTTTGGCAGTGAATGCTGCTGATTTACTTGATACAGCTGTGGTCACACAAACCTTGGAGGAAGCAATTGCAGATTGTCAGCTTGTGATTGGGGTGAGCGGCAAACAACGTTCGCTGTCGCAGCAAGTAGTGACTGTGCGTGAGGCTGCCGCTGACGTGAAAAACATGGCGGTGGCACATCACCAAATTGCGCTGGTGTTTGGCACAGAAATGAGCGGACTATCCAACGAAGAGGCCGACCGATGTCACATGTTGGCGACCATTCCTGCTAACCCAGAATACACCTCACTTAATCTCGCGCAGGCTGTGCAGATTATGTGTTACGAACTGCGTATGGCGATTACCTCAGGCGAATTGCACTATCAAGAAAAACCAGCCGAGTTGGCGACGCAAGAGGATTTAGAGCGCTTTTATGAACACATGCGCGAAGTGTTGGAACACATAGGTTACATCAACCCACGTGCACCCAAAAAACTATTCGAACGGTTACGTCGTTTATATGGCCGCACCCGTCTAGAAAAAGAAGAAGTGAATCTCTTGCGCGGCATTCTTACACTGAGCGTCACACCCAAAAAGCACACCAAATATTAGCGTACGGCTATTAACCTAGTAATTTATTCAACTATTATTTTGTGGCATAATACCGCTTTGAATCATTCTTGGTCTTTGTATTTACCCACCCATATGTTTAACCACTTAAAAGAAGATATCTCCATTGTGTTTGACCGCGATCCCGCTGCCCGCACGCATTTTGAGATTCTGACCACTTACCCTGGCGTGCATGCGCTCATCATGCACCGCTTTAGCCACTGGCTGTGGAACAAACGCTTCTTTTGGTTAGGCCGCATGTTTTCACATATTGGGCGTTGGCTCACTGGTATTGAAATTCATCCCGGCGCCACCATTGGCCGCCGCGTCTTTATAGACCATGGCATGGGTGTAGTGATTGGTGAAACTGCTGTGATTGGGGATGATTGCACCTTATATCACGGTGTGACGCTAGGTGGCACCTCTTGGAACAAAGGCAAACGCCACCCCACCTTAGAAACAGGCGTAGTGATTGGTGCTGGCGCTAAAGTACTTGGACCCATCACCATAGGCAAAAACGCTAAAATTGGCTCTAATGCTGTGGTAGTGAAAGATGTGCCTGAAAACGCAACTGCAGTAGGCATACCAGCGCGTATCTTAGAAGAAGAGAAACAGAAAAAACGCGACGATACCGCACAAAAAATCGGCTTTAGCGCATATGCCGTTGGGAATGATGAAAATGACCCGATTACCAAAGCGATACATAGCTTGTTGGATCATGCCAATAAGCAAGATGTGGAATTGACCGCACTTAAAGCTGAACTAGCTAAGCTAAGTGATGCGCAATCCGAATCAGAAGTAGGTGAAGCATTTGCGTCCAAAAAGCCAAATGTCTATTAACTTACTTACCTGCCATTAATAACTTCACAGCATATTGAACCAAGTATAGTAATAATTGACTAAAATAGTAGGTTATTATAAAATACACTTTGTTTAAAACGGTATACACACGATTATGCGATTGACTACTAAAGGACGCTTTGCAGTCACTGCAATGCTAGACATTGCGCTATATGAAGCAGACAAACCTGTGACATTGGCTGGGATCAGCGAGCGCCAAAGCATTTCTCTGTCTTATTTGGAACAATTATTTAGTCGCTTACGCCGTCAAGGTTTGGTGACCAGTGTGCGCGGGCCAGGTGGTGGATACCGATTGGCTAAACCGCACCATGAGATTTCAGTCTCTAGCATTATTACTGCAGTGGATGAATTGATTGATGCGACGCAATGTGGTGGCAATGAAAATTGTCATGATGAAGGTCGTTGTATGACCCATGATTTATGGACATCACTCAATGGCAAAATTTTAGAGTATTTATCTGGCGTCACATTAGCGGATATGGTGGAAACACAGCGCAATAATGGCAAATGTGAAAATGCAGTTGTATTTGCGCCACGTAAAACGACTACAGTGGAGGCGATTAGCGCCTAATGAATACTGTGTTTTTTGATCACAACAGCACTACCGCGCTTCTACCCGAAGTGCTGGAATTGATGTTGCCTTTGATGAAACAACAGCATGGCAATCCGACTAGTCGGCACGTATTTGGTCGCAATGCGCGTGATGCCGTTGAGTTAGCTAGAACGCAAGTTGCAGAAGCAGTAGGTGTACAAGCGTCGCAAGTGGTTTTCACTGCCAGCGGCACAGAGGCCAATAATTTTGCGGTACGTGGCATCACAGCGAATTTAGACCCTGCGCAACTATTGATCAGCAGTATCGAACACCCATGTGTCACTCGTCCTGCTATGCATATGCGTACAAGCGGATGGTTGGTGAATACGATTAACGTAGATGCCCAAGGTCAACTTGATTTGGCGCACTTGCAAGCATTGTTGAAAGTGCAGACTGGTTTGATTTCAACCATGTTAGCCAATAACGAAACTGGTGTGTTACAGCCGTTGTCAGAGGTGAGTGCAATGGCTAGGCAACATAAAACCTTTGTGCATACCGATGCAGTACAGGCATTGGGTAAAGTAGCAGTAGATTTTAATGCACTGGGTGTGCATGCCATGACCTTATCTAGCCATAAAATTGGCGGTCCACTTGGTGCTGGCGCATTGATTTTAGATAAACGTGTAGACATACAACCCCTATTATTAGGTGGCGGGCAAGAAAAAGGGTTGCGTAGTGGCACAGAAAATGTGGCTGCAATTGTGGGGTTTGGTGCGGCATGCGCACTTGCTATAAATAGTTTAAACGCTTATCAGCAACTCACAAGCGTGCTACGCGACCAGTTAGAAGTTGGGCTAAGGCAGTTAAATGCCAACATATTTGGTGTCAACAGTGCTAAACGTTTACCCAATACTAGTTTTTTTGCTTTCCCCAATGTGGAAGGTGAAACTTTAGTGACAGCCTTAGATAAAGCAGGCTTTGCAGTAGCAAGTGGTTCTGCCTGCTCTAGCGATAGCAATGAGCCCAGTCATGTACTGTTGGCGATGGGCATTGAAGAAGATTTAGCCAGAGGCTCTGTACGCGTTAGCTTGGGCCAACACAATACAGCAGCACAAGTAGAGGCTTTTTTAGTAGCGTTGAAACAAGAAGTACAACGATTAAAAGCGATGACTGCAATTGCAGCCTAGCCATTACAGATTTATTAAAGTTTAAGTCATTGAAAGAGTGAACAATGTCAGATAGAGCACCTATATATTTAGATTATTCTGCGACAACGCCAGTGGATCCGCGTGTGGCAGAAAAAATGATTCCATTCATCACTGAGCATTACGGCAATCCTGCTTCACGCAGCCACCCGTATGGCTGGACTGCAGAAAAAGCAGTCGAAAATGCGCGTGAAGAAGTGGCTAAATTGGTCAATGCAGACCCACGTGAAATCGTGTGGACATCCGGCGCGACCGAATCGAATAATCTTGCCATTAAAGGCGCAGCTAATTTTTATGCTGCCACCAAAGGCAAACACATTATTACGGTAGCGACTGAACACAAGGCTGTGATTGATGCTGTACGCGAATTAGAGCGTCAAGGATACGAAGCTACTTATTTAGAGCCTGAACCGAATGGTTTGATTGATTTAGAAAAATTCAAAGCCGCGATTCGCCCTGACACAGTATTGGCTTCTGTGATGCTAGTAAACAATGAAATTGGTGTGATTCAAGACATCACGGCCATTGGTGATATTTGCCGCGCCAACAACATTATTTTTCATGTGGACGCAGCACAAGCCACTGGCAAAGTAGTAATTGATTTAGAGTCATTGCCCGTTGATTTGATGAGCTTTTCTGCCCATAAAACCTATGGCCCAAAAGGCATCGGTGCTTTATATGTAAGACGTAAACCGCGTATTCGTATTGAAGCGCAAATGCATGGTGGTGGCCATGAACGTGGCATGCGCTCTGGCACCTTGGCAACCCACCAAATTGTGGGCATGGGTGAGGCATTTAGAATTGCGCGTGAAGAGATGGCAGCCGAGAACGAGCGTATTCGTATGTTGCGCGACCGTTTATTGAATGGCTTGATGGACATTGAAGAAACTTATGTGAATGGGGATTTAGACCATCGTGTACCGCATAATTTAAATATGAGTTTTAACTTTGTAGAGGGCGAATCATTGATCATGGCAGTGAAAGACATCGCGGTGTCTTCTGGTTCTGCTTGTACCTCTGCCAGTTTAGAGCCTAGTTATGTATTGCGTGCATTGGGTCGCTCGGACGAATTGGCACATAGCTCCATTCGTTTCTCAATTGGTCGTTTTACTACACAAGCCGATGTAGATTACACCATTGATTTACTGAAGAATAAAATTGGCAAGTTACGTGAATTATCGCCATTGTGGGAAATGTTTAAGGATGGGGTGGATTTGTCCAAAGTACAATGGGCAGCCCACTAATCATTTACCTTTAATCGCCTGACGTCGTTATTGGACTGCTCGTTTAGAAAACCAAACGTCGCAATCCATCGCATAGTCAGACATTTAAATCTAAAATGATAAGAGTATAAAAATTTAATGTTAGGTTGTTTAAGCATTTGAAATAAGAAGCAAAATCGAGGAGACAAGCCGAAGACAGTACATACAGTACGGCAAGGCGCAGTCAACAAAGAGTTTGCAAACTATTTTAAATGCACAAAGGAGAACGGTATGGCATATTCAGACAAAGTACTAGACCACTATGAAAATCCACGTAACGTGGGTTCATTAGATAAAAACGCGTCTAACGTTGGTACTGGCATGGTGGGTGCACCTGCTTGTGGCGACGTAATGAAATTGCAAATTCAAGTGAATGATGCAGGCATTATCGAAGATGCTAAATTCAAAACTTACGGTTGTGGTTCAGCCATTGCCTCTAGCTCACTCGTCACTGAGTGGTTAAAAGGTAAAACCTTAGACCAAGCAGCAGAAATTAAAAACTCTGCGATTGCTGAGGAATTAGCGTTGCCACCTGTAAAAATCCATTGTTCTGTATTAGCAGAAGATGCGATTAAAGCAGCAGTAGCCGATTTAAAATCTAAACAAGTTGGATCAAAAGAAGCAGCTTAAGTATGGCGATTACATTGACAGAAGTCGCGGCAAAGCGCGTTGAAAAATTTCTAGCCAATCGTGGTAAAGGCATTGGCTTGCGCTTGGGCGTTAAAACCACAGGCTGCTCAGGTATGGCTTATACGCTTGAGTTCGTGGATGAAATGCATCCAGAAGATAGCGCATTTGATAGTTACGGCGTGAAAGTGATTGTCGATCCTAAGAGCCTTGCTTACATTGACGGGACAGAGCTAGATTTCACCAAAGAAGGCTTGAACGAAGGCTTTAAGTTTAACAACCCAAATGTGAAAGATGAATGTGGGTGTGGTGAGTCTTTCACAGTTTAGTTGTTTTGCAGCTATCTACTGTTAGTTTCCTCAATGCAAAATCACATCACTTGTATACCTGTAGGTTCTAGCTTTCAGTCTATTTGTTTCACGTGATGTCACGGTCTATCAATAATTGATGATGTTTGAAGCTAATAATCATTTCGCCCTGTTGGGCCTACCCGTTCAATTTGAAATTGATACGGATACGCTGCAAAGCAACTATCGCAAAATACAATCTGAAGTGCATCCGGACAAATTTGTGACTGCCAGCCCAGCGGAACGCTTGCAGTCTATGCAAAGTGCAACACTGGCAAATGAGGCTTTTCAAACCTTAAAGCACCCGACCTCACGTGCAAGATATTTGCTGCAACTACAGGGTATTGAAACCTTAGAAGACAGCAATACTGCGATGCCAGCTGATTTTCTAATGATGCAGATGGAATGGCGAGAAGCGATGGAAGATGCGCAATTAGCTAAAGACATTACTGCACTTGAGCATCTACTTAGCACAATGAAAAATGAAGCGAAAGCAATGCAGACGGTCTTAGCCAATGCAATAGTGAATGACCCGAATACCGCAGCACAAATTGTAAGAAAGTTAAGCTTTATTGATAAAGTGAGTGCTGATGTTCAACATATCATCAGCAGACTCGAAGATTAGCAAAGACATCACATGGCATTATTGCAAATATCAGAACCAGGCATGAGCGCAGCGCCCCACCAACATAAATTAGCAGTGGGGATAGACCTTGGCACCACCAACTCTCTAGTGGCTACTATACGTAGCGGCATGAGCACGGTATTACAAGACGAGCATGGGCATGCCCTATTGCCTTCGGTTGTACGCTATTTACCAAATGGTGAGATTGCTGTGGGCCATGAAGCGCTGGCGCAACAAAGTAAAGATCCCGTCAATACCATTGCATCCGTGAAACGCTTGATGGGTAGAAGCCTACAAGATATTGTAGACAGAGCGCACATTCCCTACCATTTTGTAGCTGGCGACGATACGCAAAGTATGTTGCAAATTGAAACGCGGGCTGGCTTGAAAAATCCTGTGGAAATTTCTGCAGAAATTCTAAAGGCGCTAAAAGTACGTGCAGAAAAAGCACTGGGTGGTGAACTTACAGGCGCTGTCATTACAGTGCCAGCCTACTTTGATGATGCACAACGCCAAGCTACTAAAGATGCAGCCAGATTAGCAGGTTTACACGTGTTACGTTTATTGAATGAGCCCACCGCTGCGGCTGTTGCATACGGTTTAGATAACGCTTCTGAAGGCATATTTGTCATTTACGACTTAGGTGGCGGCACCTTTGATATCAGTATTTTGCGATTATCCAAAGGTGTGTTTGAAGTGATGGCCACCAATGGTGACTCTGCACTTGGCGGTGATGATTTTGATCATCGCATTTACTGTTGGATATTGGACCAAGTGCGTGCAAATACCCAACAGTTCAACCCACTTAATGAAGAAGACACGCGCTTATTATTGACCAAAGCGCGTCAAGCCAAAGAGTGGCTGACAGACAACCATGAAGCAGAAATTGTATGTAAATTAAGCAACGGTCACTTGGTCGAAGCCACGCTCTCGGCGAGTACTTTTGTAGAACTGACCCAGCATTTGGTCATCAAAACACTCAGCCCCACGCGTAAAGCCATGCGTGATGCAGAACTTAGCATTGAAGACATTGATGGTGTAGTACTTGTGGGTGGTGCCACGCGCATGCCCCAGATACGCCATGCGGTAGAAGAGTATTTCAAGCAAGAACCATTGACCAATTTGGACCCGGACAAAGTCGTTGCCTTAGGTGCGGCGATTCAAGCAAACGTGTTAGCAGGTAATCGTAGTGATGACGACTTGCTATTACTCGATGTGACGCCATTATCACTGGGCTTAGAAACGATGGGTGGCTTAGTCGAAAAAATTATTCCTCGCAATAGCACCTTGCCCATCGCACGCGCACAAGAATTCACCACATTTAAAGATGGTCAAACCGCCATGAGCATTCATGTAGTGCAAGGTGAGCGCGAGTTGGTGTCGGATTGTCGCTCATTGGCACGTTTTGAACTGCGCGGTATTCCACCCATGGCTGCAGGTGGTGCACGCATACGTGTAACATTTCAAATTGATGCAGATGGCTTGCTGTCAGTGAGTGCGCGTGAGCAAACCAATGGGGTTGAAGCAAATGTGGTAGTGAAACCTGCTTATGGATTAAGCGAAGACGCCATCATGACCATGCTACAGTCGTCCTTTAGTGCTGCAGAATCGGATAAGCAAGCGCGTGCATTGAGAGAGGCTATTGTCGATGCAGAACGGCTGATTGACGCGATTGAAGTAGCATTAGCCAAAGACGGTGCATTATTATCTACCGAAGAACAACAAGCTATCAAGGCAGAATTACAAGCATTAAAAACGCTTTGCCAAGGACAAGACAGCCATGCCATCCATCAAGCGTCTGAAGCACTGAATCATGCTACTGAAGCATTCGCTGCGCGCAGAATGGATGCCTCGGTCAAACAAGCATTGGCTGGGCAAGATTTAAACACACTAGACTTATAAGTTACGAAAGCTGAACCATGCCACAAATTATCGTATTGCCACACTTAGAACTATGCCCTGATGGCGCTGTAATTGAGGCTAGAAAAGGCGAGTCTATCTGCGAAAACTTGCTAGATAACGAGATTGATATTGACCACGCTTGTGACAAAGTATGTGCCTGCACAACATGCCATGTGATTGTTCGTGAAGGTTATAGCTCACTCAATAGCCCACAGGAAAATGAGGAGGACTTATTAGATAAAGCTTGGGGACTAGAGCCGCTATCGCGCTTATCTTGTCAGGCAATTGTGGGTGATACTGATTTGGTTGTCGAAATCCCAAAATACAGCATTAACATGGCTAAGGAAGGACATCGCTAGCCGCCCTATCCTTCACAATGACATGCGCCTAATACCTCGTAGATCAGTAACCGATGAGGTACCGACTTTGATTTGGAATTAAATACTTCACTGTTTTTGCAATTGCAATGCACACTAGCAAAATAAATACTGTATATACAATATAGACAGGCCAAGAATCTAAATACAGGTTCAGTCCAAGATACTTACCTGCTATCGCATTGCAAATGGTCATTACCAACGGATGTAAGAAAAAAATGGTAAAGCTAGTGGAAGCAGAGTATTCGACAAATCTGTTCTTCCAAGATTCTAACCTAGCAAAAATAGTCATCAGAAGAAAACACATACACGTTTTTTGGATAAACATATAGTCTAAATATCCATTGGGAAGTGGTGCTTTGTGATAGCTTCCGACCTCGCCTTCGTATGCCTCTAACAGTGCAAAAAATAGCACTATTGAAAACAATAACAGCACTTTATTTTGAAAAAAAACCATTACCTGTTCTTTGTAAACAGAGCAAAATATGCCGACTAAATAAATAGGCGTGAAATACAGTACAGACTGAAAAACAAACAAATTATCTTCAGGCCTATGCATCAATACAGATACCACACTAAGCATTCCAATCAACGCTATCTGCAGCTTTGGTGCCATTCGAATAAATTTGACATGCAATGGCGAAAGCAGAAAAGTGACTAAAATGAAAGGGATGTACCAATATCCAATTAGAAATCGTCCTGTCCAATAGTATTTAATATAAGGAACAATATAAGCACCCCATAAACTATCGCTAGTCGGTGCAAAATATCCGTCAAACGCATCTGATTTATAAAGAATTTGCAGGAAAATAGGTATGACCCCAAGCAATAAATAGGGTATAGCTACATTTTTGAATTTACCAAGCAAAAATGTATTGAATTGATATTTCTTATAAAACACATGATGAAACAAGAACCCAGAAATAAAAACAAATAATGATGTACCACCCAAGATAAGGTTCATAACTACATACTCTGGGTAAGTATCAAACTTCATCCCCACATAAAGATAAGTATGCCCCATGACGATGCTAAGGATTGCTAAAGCTCTAAAGTGGTTAAATGAGTTTAGAAACATGAATCACGCCCCTATGGCAAGGTATGTAGTGTAGCGCTGAACAACACTATTATTTTACAATTGGATTATGAGTGTTTGTGCACCTTTGGCAATAGCCCAAAGTGACCATGACAGCCAGCACGACCTAATCTAGGTTTGGCATAATGGCAGCCAAGTTGTTTTGACGAGAACTCAACTACACTCAACGATTAGCAGGCTTTCAGCAAATAAAAAAACTGCTGACATCATCAGCAGTTTTTTATTTGCATCTGGCATCTTTCGATGCAGCTCTCAGTAAGGTTAGAGGCGTAAGGTATTCTCTAAGAAATTTACCTTGCCGGTATTTAAATCATAAATACCTCCCACAATACCAATCTTGTGCGATTCCACCATGTCACTGATGATGTCACTCATACGTAAGATAGATTCAATTTGGTATTGCACATTTAATGCATTGATTTTCTCCACGAACTCTGGATTTTTAGAGCAACGTAGCTCAGGATCCGTGATAGTTTTTTCATGACGAATGGATGGTTTAATCAGATTAATAATTTCACCAATATGGCCATCTTTAAAGTCATCACAAGCAGCTTTTACAGCGCCACAGCTTGTATGCCCCATCACCACGATCAGTTTACTGTCCAAATATTTACTACTAAACTCCAAACTACCCACCGCTTTATCAGATGCAATATTCCCAGCCAAGCGTACACTAAAAATATCACCTAACGCTTGGTCAAATACCAACTCAACTGGCGCACGCGAGTCGCTGCAACTCAAAAAAGAGGCAAATGGATGTTGTTTGTCTCGGGTGATACGCAATAAGCTTTGAAAGTCTTTCTCAACAGAGTAGTTGTTAATGAAGCGATGATTACCTTCAACCAAAATATCTAACGCTTCCGTAGGCGTCATTTTTTCACGGTCAATTAATGGATGTTTGTACATAATTTAACTTTCTATTTGTTAACAAATACTTGCAGTTACTAGGCTTTAGGCACAATAAACGCAACGGTTTCAACTTCAATGTTTTTAAGTTTTGCATGCAAAGGATAATCACGAATAAACTCAACCACATCATACGAAATTGATTTGCTGTTAGAGCAATCAATAATGACTTTGGCGTTTTTGGGGATAGACTCTAGCGCAGAGATAATGCTGGCTTTATTAAAGAAGGACACTTCTTGCGCCAGTTCAATATGGTAAACCTTACGTCCATCCACATCAGTCTCTGTTCTCTTCATGTAATGAGAGTTGCGATAGCTGTGGTGCAGAGTGAAACCAATACCCACGATCATACCTAAGCCAATACCTGTCAATAAATCTGTGAGCAGAATAGCCACGATAGTTGCAATGAACGGTGCAAACTGCTCCCAACCAAGCTTGTACATACTCGCAAACAATGAAGGCTTAGCTAATTTATAACCCACCATAATCAGAATAGTCGCTAAACTGGCTAATGGGATCATATTTAAATACTTAGCAATTGTAATGGCGCTGAGTAATAACCAAATACCATGCAACACCGCTGAAAGTTTGGATTGCGCGCCAAAAGTAATATTGGCAGAGCTACGCACAATCACTTGCGTGACAGGCAAACCGCCAATTAAACCAGAAACAAAATTTCCCAAGCCTTGGGCTTTTAACTCTTGATTAGTTGGGGTCACACGTTTCAGCGGATCTAACTTATCTGTAGCTTCAACGCACAACAAGGTTTCCAAACTGGCCACAATAGCCATCACAAAACCCACTTTATAAATGTCTAGATTGGTGATTTGAGAAAAATCAGGAAAAGTGAATTGCCCCACAAAATCCGTAATGCCATTCGCTACTGGTAAATCGACAATCTGATTGTCTGCCAGTGTATAGTTGAGTATGCCCGCTTGAAACAAATAATTAAACAGAATACCTAGCAACACAACCACAATCGGCCCTTGCAAAATCTGAAATACCTTATGTTTTTTCGTCAGCACCGCATCCCACAAAATTAAAACGGCCATAGAGATGGCGGCAATAAACAAAGCGCCTGGTGTGAGCAAGTTCCAAGCATCCATTAATGAGGAGAACGTATTACCACCATCCGCTTGAAAGAATGACTCATCGCCTTGATAGTCAAAATCGTAACCTAGCGCATGCGGTATTTGCTTCAGAATAATCAACAGCCCAATGCCTGTGAGCATGCCTTTAATAACGGACGAAGGCACAAAATAGGCAATAAAGCCTGCTTTAAAAAACCCTAGTAAAAATTGCAGAATACCTGCAACGACGACTGAAAGCAGAAAAGCCTCGAACGAGCCTAGTGTTCCAATTGCAGTGAGCACAATGACTGCCAAGCCTGCAGCTGGACCACTGACCCCCAGTTGCGAGCCGCTGGCAATGCCAACAACAATACCACCGATAATACCGGCAATTACGCCAGAGAAAAGTGGTGCGCCAGAGGCTAATGCAATACCCAAACAAAGCGGTAGTGCCACAAAAAACACGACAATACTGGCTGGAAAGTCGCGATTAAAATCTTTAAAAAAACTAGTAAACGATGATTGATTTGGCGTGCTGGTTGACATTTATTCTTATCCTATAACATTGAAATCAAAAGAGTAGCGATAGCAATAAAGGATTGCTGTGCACAGTTGCAGTTATCATTATAGATTCTAATTATTAAAATTTGGTTTCTCCCATTTTGATTTTGTTTTTAATTGTTTGCATACTGCAAAATCCAAACGCAAACGCACAAAGGCGCCATTTACGCCTTTGTGTCTCATCCGATTCAAACTCATATTTATTGTAAGAATTTGTCTCTACTTTACGTTTTAATTACCATCCATGTAAGGACGCTGCCCTAACATTCGGATACGCAATTGCTGATATTGGTTGGGCCTAGTTTTGTCTTCCGCTGCCTCTTCTTTAACCAAGGTGGCACCATCCCATTGGTCGGCTTTATTTGCGGTTGCGTCATTCGCTGGCGCTTGGTAAGGGCGTTTTGATAAATTTTGATTGACGATATCATGAGCGCCGTCATCTCCTGCTTGGGCGACGCCCCCCGCCAACAGTAGAGCTACCAATGTGGCCCCTAATAGATTTTTGCTGTTCATTATCATCTCCTAATCAACTATATAAACGTATTCATTAATATGGGCGTTTTGACAAATTGTTTAGACGCTGTGTTTGCTGTTTTTGATCGACAGCACTGCCATCTTCACTTACTTCGCCACGCACTAATGTTGCACCTTCAAACTCATTGCCTTTTTGGTAAGCACTATCTGGTAAAGGTTGTGCATAAGGGCGTTTTGAGAAGTTTTGGTTGTGTACGTTTTTATTGTACGCATCACCTGCACTTGCCAAACCTGACACC
>JAUYRP010000018.1 GCA_030696695.1 Methylophilus sp. | reverse complement strand
CTCCTGCTGCACACGATGGCCGAAGAGCGTGCCGTTGGTGCGGAACTGAATGTCTGCGGGCAGCGAAAAAGTCGTCTCGAATGAACGTGTCAGCCAGTCGCCGATATGACTGATCGAGTGCGCAAAAGCGGCGAGGCCAATGGGCACGTTGGCAACAGTAACCGATGGCTGAGTGCCGGTTCGGTCGGTTATCACCACGTTGACTTTAGGAACCAGCAACATGGCGTTGAACAGGGCAAGCATGATGACCCAGCGCCCAAAATCCGGCAATTGGCTGAATCCGGCAAGTACAGCCATGGCCATTGCGAGCAGACCTACCAGCGCGAGCGTTCTCAGCAGACCAAGATAATCACCGCTGCCCACAATTGCGGCCACTGCGTTGAAAACCAGCTCCAGCTCTCTGATATTCCAATATGAAAATACTTCAAATATCACCGCTCACTCCCAAAGACGGTCATCGAAGTGAATGCTTGTGCCGGGATGCCGGCAACCATTGCCTGGTGCATCAGCTGTATCTGTCTTTGCAGGTTGGCCTCGCCAGATGTTTTGTTGTATTCAGCGATGCGCATGGTTTGCACGAGTGCCGACAGATTACTTAATCTGGTTTGCAATTGAGCAATCGCCGTCTGGGCATCCGGTGGTACAGCGCCGTTTTCAGCGTTGGCAAGCGATTGGCTGGCCATCCTGATGAGCCCGTTGAAATAGGAATAGGCGATATCAACAGCGATTAGACGTTTGTATAAATCGACTATCTGCGGCTGATTGGTCGCTGTGGCGGTAGTGAGCAGCTTCCACACCGGCACCGATGAAGCATCCACAATTCTGAAGTCATTGATGTTTTGCATAGCGCGGGTCGTGATGCCGGTGCGGAGCGCATCGATGGAAGTGCTGACCTTTCTTACAAATGGCGTGATGGAGACCTTGATCGCAGGGACGGTTGGATTGAGGCAGTCCGTTGTGGTGTCGCACACAAAAACATCTACCCCGGTGGAAGCGGTTGACGGGTCGTCCCCAATAAAATCTTCCACGCGAATGCTGGTGGGTTGTGTGTAATGCCATGTTGACTGACTGCCGCCATTGACACCACCGGGCACAGCCGGTGTAATGATGATCGTGCCCGTGATGCTCATGATGAGCCGCTTGTCTTCATCGTCAATACCGCTGACATTTTGCAATGCTTTCCAGACCACATTACCAGGCTTGAAGTAATTCGCCTTGGTGGGATCGCTGGCGGCCGCTGCGGCTTTTGCTGCTTCGGCGGCAGTCGCATCGGTCTTGGTTTGTTTCCATGAATCAAATGAATCCGGGAACATGTTCGAGGTTGACCCTGCTACATGGCTGAACATTGCCGACATGTTTTTTGACAAGTCAGCTCCTTGCACAAAAGGAATGCCTTCTGTCATTTTGCAGGCATTGACGTTCATCCCATTTACCTTGTTGGCGACATCCTGCAAATACTCGAACAGGCTTGCCATTTCCGGCATGGAGGATTTGATGGCCAGTAAAAATGCGTAGCTGATGGAGGTACCAATGTTTTGGAACAATGCGGTTATCGCGGCTTTATTGATGAAAGAGAATGAGCCCGCGTGCAGATCAATACCCCCGCAGCCAATGTCGAGAGACGGTGGGCTGATTTGTGCCAGTTGATAGGTTCTCACCGGCGTTCTGGCGTAGAAACCACCGGCAGAGTATCCATTCATGGTTTGCCCCTTGTAGGACGATGGTGGTGTCGCATTGGTGTACCCGCCCATACTGTCGAACCAGTTTTGCATTCCCGTCCCCACATTGGCGTTTGCTGGCGTTGCGATGAGATAGGTCGCGGCAAGAACCGAGATACATAATTTGCGGTAGCGCATGCGGTTTCCCTCTTAACGGGCATGGCAACAGCCACCCCTGATATTAAAACTTGCAATGCCCATTTCCCTCTCCCCAACCTTCTCCCGAAGGGCGAGTGGGCAAACGAATCGCTGTGCGAGTTTCACGTTACAGATCGCCCGGTGTGGTCTGTGTCAGCACATAAATCCGTTCCACAAAATCCTGTAACGACAGCACACCAGCGCCAAGTATCACCATTTTGTGAGTTTTAACATTGCCGAGAACAAAGAGCGGAACAGCCTCTACCCCCAGTTTGGTGGATAGCCC
>JAUYRP010000015.1 GCA_030696695.1 Methylophilus sp. | reverse complement strand
TTTATCCGATTCAGTGGCCAATTTTACCGATGACTCCCTAAATTCAGATGTATAGACTTTGGGTTTCTCTTGGTTCATTTAGATACACTCCTTCTTTCAGTTATTTTAAGGAATGTGTCCGGTTTAGTGTAACCACATCAACAGTCCCCACATCTGGCCTGTGATACATAATAATAAAAAATTAGACAGTACTAAGAAATTGGCAATTAACAATAGAATGCTAATTTAATGAAAAACTGTCGAGTCTATCCAGATGAGTTACAAAGTTTACAGTTATTATTAATGGGGCTTACAATCACTCATTCTTTCAACTATATTTTGATTGTTTATCTATAGGATTATTCTTTCGTACAGTTATTAACAGAACTCCAAGGCGGCTGCGCCGCAAATGCGGCCTTGCGGTCGCTACCGCTCCCACTCGGGCGCTTTGCGCTTCGCCGTTCAGTTTGTTCTGTGTTTACTGCACATCTTTCAATTCGCCATTGATGTAAGCGTGTTGGCAATTGGATAGTATCAGTTTCAACACCGCAGATTTTTTGTCCTATCGGATCACCATACTTTCCTAGCTCTTTGGATTCTATTTTCAGTAACTTGATGGGATTGTCTTTTCGTTTGGAAGTCACGCCTCCCATCAATTGAATGAATTGCCACCATTTGCCTTGATCGGCCGCTTGTTGGGCATGTTGTAGAATGCCTTCAGGCGCAACGCTGATTCTGCGCAATTCACGCCAAATGCTGACGGGCGCGCCGCCGATTTGCTGAAATTGCCGGATTCCCCAAGTTGATGCCCAGGCTTCTACTCGTTCAGCCGCTTCCTGTATCGGGTTGCCGTCAATGTCATGCTCAAGGCCGTAACCATCAATATTCTTCGAGATATATTTTGCAATATAACCAACCGCAGAACCTTTGCTTTTATTAATGGCGATGGCTGTGAAGCGATGTTTTAGTGCGCCAGGCTCATCACCATCGGTTTGCAGGGCGTAATTTTGAAAGATAGCGCGCACTTTCTCGCTGTGCTCAGGTGGCATAAATGCCAGCATATGCCAGTGCGGTGTACCGTCATGTTGCGGTTCAGCAATGCGGAAACCATACACATCCAGTTGATCGCGTTTAAGTTTTGCGCGGATTCTTGCCCAAATCGTATTCAAATATTTTTGCGCTTGTTGGGGTGTGGTGCCATCATATTTTGGATTTTGTATGCAACTATCCGATAGGCGTGCATGCATTCGGGACGGGCAAGTGATGGTATAAAATTCACCAGCATGCCCCAATTCATTGGCAATGAATTCAAAGCCGAAGATGCGCACCATCAATTCACTGCGGCGTACTCGTGGATTGGCCAGGCTATGCTCTGCTAATTCGCTGAGCGTAAGACCTTCATCTATTTCATTAATGGCCAGCAATCCCTCAAGGATGCGTTGATTACGTTTTTTTTGTTCTCTACGCCGTTGCAGGGTTTCATCACTGACGTACTTGCCTTTACGTTGATGCACGAAACCGGACCGAATCGCTTCCTGTTCCAGATTCCTGGCATGGGTTTTACGTAGTCTGCGCAACCACCAGTTTTCATCGGTCAGGCGGGTATAAATGCCTTTCTCTGTGATACTTGGGTTATCTAAAGCGGGTAGATTGACGTCATATTTTTGTGCATAGTGCAGCAGACTGGTTATCTTATCGATTCGATTGAACAGGAAATTACTAAAATCCTTAATTTCCATTACGATGCGTTTGGATAGCGCTTTCAGGTCATCATCGGTAGCATTGAGTGGAATGCTGTGTTTGGCGGGCTTTCCATAGATTTTTAGTAAACCTTGATTGGCATTGCGCCTGCCTTCAAAGATGTAGGTTTCTTTGTAGTCATGAGCGGCGTTTTCAGCAAAGCGCTCGGGAAGTCTCTGGAATATGGGCGCACGCCATCGCTTGTCGCTGCTATCCGGTTCATCCAGTAAACTTAAAATACTTTCGGCAATCTGTTCGCCGGGAGTGATCAGTTCTTGGCTATCTCGTACTGACGTGTGCATGACACACCTCAGTACTGACTGGTGGATTGACACAGACACGATTCAATATAAGCGAGCAGATCGCTATGGCGATAGCGAACTGCTCGAGCGCCTATTTTGACGAAAGGCACCCGCGCACCTGCCCAGCGGTCTCGTTCCAGGAATGCGATGCTTACGCCTAAGATTTGTGCTGCTTGTTTAGTAGTGAGTAATGGGTTTTGCATGATTAACTCCGTGAGTTGATGAATACGGAATCAATACTGCTTCAACTTGCAGAGAAATAAAAAAGGGTCAGTTGACTGAGGGGTATTTATTGTCACCGACTAAGAAGCATAAAGTTTTACAGATCCTTTTCTGGAGCCAGTTTTGGCAGTTCTCAGTTTAAATTAATCAGATGGAAACTGAACAGCTATTTTTTGGACGGAGGGATCATTTCAAATTTAATTACGTATTGGGGTTTTGGTGGTCGCCCTGGTTTCCGACAGTCTTTTTGTGGATCAAGCTCGGCAATCCAGTCAGTAATAGTACTTATGTCATATTGAGCGCCATTGCCAATTCGCTGCAGTATTTTAGATCGAGCAATATGGTTAGGGTGGATAGCTGGATCAAGTTCCCATAAAGCGCTGGCTATTGCTTGGCAGCGAATCCGATCTTCAGTTTCATCAGCTGGCCGGTAGTTTTTAGCTTCCTTAGTAACTATTTGTCCCTCAGGTAGATATTTAGGCATCCAACAAGATGGTAGGTCGTAATGAGACCTGATGCACAATTCAATTACTTCTTCACGTTTGACATACAGCGAATCCAGATAGGTTTTATTAATGGCATCTTTTAATAAACAGTTCAGGGTTTTTAGATAATGAGGTGTATCTACTATCAGAGAGATAACAGAATCATCAATAAAAATTGATCGCTTGCGCGTTCGTGCAGAAATATTTTTGTTACGTATGGCAAGCATTAGCCGAATAATGTGTTCTCTAAGCTTGGGTGAAATCGCGTTGGTATCGGTTTTGTCTGGATCGGCATCAGCCCAATTATGAGCTAATTGCCAGACTGTTTGATAATCTGGATTATCATCAAGAAACATAGCAGGTCGTTTGTGGTGGTAATTGAATACATTCAATTGACGGCTAATGGCTTGCCGTTCTTGAGAACGGTTTTTGTTGTTATGCTGATTTGCCGCTCTTGACAGACTGCCACCACACAAAGTGCGATTCGGTAAGAAGAATCGAGATTTCGTATCTAGTTCTGCATATCAATTTTACAAATGTGAATTTTATGTATATAAATTGTGAATTTTTTGTGAAGTATGCTATCTTAATTATTGCAAAGTCATTTTAAAAAGCTTCGATAAACCTCCAAGTAGGAGATTCACATGAAAATAAATAAAAATATTTTTTACACAGCTGTAAAATTCATTTTCATTTTATTCGGGATTGTGCCCATGATCGGGCTTATGTTATTTGGTGATTTGCCTTCGTTTTCAGTACTACAATCCAAAGTAAACTGGGTAGAGGCTGATCTCTTTTTAGAGAGCGGTATTTTTTCTGATCTATCTTGTAATTGGCAGTACGTTTAAAAATAAAACACGCTTACCCATGCAGAAAATTTATGCCTAAATTTGCTTAGGTTCAAAGGAAGCCCATTGTCGTTATACATTGGGCTTTTTCTATTCAGAATTCTGCTAGTCAATAGCAGCACGTAGCTTCTCAAGTAGTTTGTTTTTGGTGCACCATGCATTTGATTCATCTAATGCAGCGTTACTTCCCCACAACACTTTTTGTATTTTTTTCCGGAACCACAAGGGCAGGGGGCGTTACGTCCTGTTTTTGCTTGTTCGCGACGCAGTGTGCCTGTTTGTTTTGCTAATTGTGATGCCATTTTTCGCTGAGGCTCAAAATAACGATAAATGTGCATCACACCAGCTGATAGATTTATCAATAATTTCTCACGCAATTCTTCACTAACTGGTTCTTTGTATGGCCGCATGCTTGGATCAGGGTCATGTTCGTAAAAAAGCGCAAAGATAGCTACCAATGAACCGCCTTCTTCTTCGTTATCCATCAAATCCAACCAGTCAGCGCGATGAAATTCTGTGCCGCGCATAAATCCTTTAGCCCAATCATTGCCGGAAAAAGACTCACCCGACTCATCACTGAAAATGATAGGCAAAAAAACTTTCTCGTTTTTTAATCTGTGCAGAACATCATTCCAATGGCGCAATAACAGTTTCACGAATATTTCGGTTTGTTGGTCACCTTCAAAGGCTTCATGATCAGGCATTTCTCCGCCGCCCCAGATTTCTGGTAAATAGGTACTTGGCGGCATTATTTCTGGGGAACAGTGCAAGGCTGTAAAGAAACCATCCAACATTTCCAGATTCATTGCCAGTTCATGATTAAAGCGATCCAAGAATAAATTAAGCTGATCATAGTCAGCTTCAGACATTGTATCCGGGTGGTTTTTTTTCACGTTATCCTTCTCTGCAGATAGCATTGTGTACTCGTTTAAGCATTTTGTTGGTCACATGGGTATGGCGTTCGATCTGGCTAACATAGGCTTGACTGACACCAAGCCGCTGTGCAAGCTGTTCTTGGGTAATACCTGCTTTGATGCGTGCCAAGGCCACAGGATTATCGACATAATCTTCAAGAATAAACGGCTCATAAGCTTGCTCAGCACTTTGGCTCGTCTCACAAGCAGCCAATTCTTTTTCGATTTGATCTTTCAGGGCACGATAAATCGCCACAGGCAACAAGACATATTCATCTTTTCCATGAATGGATTTTATTTTTTGTAATGTCATTTGTAAGCATCTCCACGCGGTTTGATTTTTTCAACAGCAATAATCTTAACGACATCATGCCGCTCAAAAATAATACGCCAGTTACCAACTCTTAATCGAAAGTACGGTTCACCTTCCAGTTTCTTGATGTCCAACGAACTGTCATCAGGGTTGCGACCAAGTTGTTCCAGTTTCTCGGCAATCCTGAATCGCTCTGATCTGGGCAAACCTTGTAGTTTTTTCTTGGCTTGAGACCGTATCAATAAGCTGTATGGTTCGCGCATATTATAAGTTATAAAATATTATATTCAAGAGTTCTGATGAACAGGAAATTTCAGTACTTTCTTTTTTTCATTGATTTCAAAGTGTCGCAATAATTGCGCTGATATTTGTTCCATCGGTTTTCTCAAGCGCTCCACATCATTAACAATATAACCCGCCGTCACATCATTGGTCATTTTATGGTTCACCAGTCGCTTGAGTGCATAAGCGGATATATCGATACTCTCGGCCACCGTGATAAAAGTCCGGCGCAGATCATGAAGCGTGAACGATACACCGGATAATTCGGTGACTTTCTGCACCTGCCGACGGGGTTCAATTAGATATCCTGCCTTACCATCCCCAGCAAAAACATATTCAGAATCTGTTGCGGCCTCTCTACTTCTCAGCAGATCGGAAATAAAATGAGTTAACGGTAGTGTCAACGGTTCTCGATTCTTGGTATCAGTCAATGTGAAAGACCGATCATTCAAATCAATGTCTGACCATTTCAGGGTTGCCGCTTCCTGACGTCGTAATCCAGTGAACAGCAGAAATAAAAGATAATCAGCCACTAAGGCAGATTGCTTAGAAAGCTGGTCTTGCTTTAGAGATAGAATGGCTTGATACCAAGGGGCAAGCTGGTGAGGTTTGATAACCGTTTGACGACGATCTACCCGATACCATGCGCGAGTTTGGGTGAGACGCATCACGGGATTTTCTCGTAAGATGGCATGACCGCTGCCATCTTCATATTGTGCAATGGCGAAATTGAATAAAGCACGTAAGAAACGCATGGATAGATTGGCATAGGCTTCGCCACGTTCAGCACCGGTCTTACTATGGCGTTTGGCGATCATGTCTTTACCAATTTCCAGCATTGCTTTGTTTTGCCAATCAGCAAACACAACTTGCATTACACGCTGATAATCATAAAGGGTTCGAGGTTTAAGATTCTTTCTGACCTTGATGAAATCCTCAAAGGCTTCTTGTAGTGTCGTGCCTTTCAGAGCTTCTTGTTTTTTCTCAGCAGGTGGGTTACGCCCTACAGCAATATGCCCCAGCAATTTATGCGCTTCTTTTCTGGCTTGCTCGACTGTTAACTCAGGATAACGGCCAAGGGTTAATCGTTTAACTTTGCCATCAATCCTCTTTTCGAGGATAAATGATTTGGTGCCGGTTGAAGTGACACGGACGGCGAAGCCTTTTAGTTCAGAATCACGCACAAAAGCTTGACCAGACTCTGGTGTAGACAATCTGTCTACATAGGACTTAGTGATTTTGTGCGGAAGCGCTTGGATTGTAATAGCGGTCATCGTTTTAATCTCTTTTCATGTAGACGCCATGTAGACACTATGTAGACAGTAGGCGTAAAACTATGGGTAGGAGTTTAAAACAACATACTATATAAAAGCAATACAAAACAATGAGATTAAAGATTATTCAAAGATATTAAAACAATGTAAAACAGTACATTTTAGAATTCGTAATCAGTAGGTCCGCAGTTCGATTCTGCGCAACAGAACCAATATAATCAAATTTTTATGCTTATGTATCTGGAGTTTTCTACCATATTTAACCGCATTTATTCAATATAGCCCCAGTTATAGTCCCAGTAAGAAGTTTGGTTGGGATTGGATACCTTCAGAAGCTTCATTTCCAAACAGCAAATAAATTCAAAATAGCCATTGAAATTTACTCCTTTCAATTCCAATTGTTTATTAAAATTAAATGGATGATGCAACAATGTGTAACTTCCAAAGTTTGGAGATTAATAATTGCAGAAAAACACGGATTCGAATCCATCAAAACTATAAGTTATAAACTTTATATTATGCTTTTAGTTCAGCGCTGTTGCAATTATAGTCTGGCGTCATGCTGAACTTCCAGAACGCACTTTAGCCGGCTCGCCTTGATTGATTTCAGAGAGCGCCTTGGAGCAGATGGAAGCAGTAACGCGTAACGCAGCGAGATACAAAGGCTAGACCAGCGCTCTGCTAATTCTTACTTCACTAACTCCATCAATTTCCCGTAACTGTCAACAACATCGTATTTCACTTGGTCAGAAGTGATTTTGGTGAAAAACTTCCGAGCGCATTAAGGAATATTGGACTGCTTTCTCGGTAGAATATCACCGTTTTCACCTAGGAATTAGCTTGGAAGAAGCCATAGAAAAGGTTGCAGAAGAAAAAGGTTAACTGAATCTTTAGTACGAAAAAGGTGGAAGAAAAAACATAAAGACACAGGTAAGACTTTGGAAATGATGAGCAGCATTTCGAAGCGACCCAGAAAGCAAGTTACATCAAAACCGCTACGAAAAAAATAATCATAAAAAAGCCCGCAAAAGGCTGTTTTGCGTACCGTGACTTAACATTATCCATAATTTTAAGATGCTGTCTGTTCCAATCCAATAAAGGACGGCATCAAATGAAACAACTACCAGAAACAGGCTTTCTTCACCTACCCCAAATCATCGGCAATCGTAAAGCTGAACCGCCGATTCTTCCATTTATCGCTGTTTGCAAATCGACCTGGTGGGCTGGCATAAGTCTGGCCGTTATCCTGAACAAGTAAAGCTCGGTTCACGTATAACGGTTTGGCGCATGGAGGATATTCGCGCTCTGATTGAAAAAATTTAAGGGGGACATATTCATGACAACTATTCCATTGACAGTTTTTCTAATCGAGCCTTTGAATGGCGGTAAAGGCGGTAAAGCGGTAACAGGCCGTTGAAAAACCCACCGAGTCGGATAAAATTTCATGTCCCCTTCACCTCATAAATTATGCGCGGAATTGAACACTCGCAACAACAGCTTTTTAGCTATGTCAATCCTTAGGGGGGAAATACTGCGCAAACCCAGTAAATTTTTCGTTATCTATTTCTGAAAGTAGACCATCTCGGGTACGAAGGGCATGTGCAATCAATACATTATTGACGATCACTTCGGATAAGAGACATCCTCCGGATGCCTCCGTAGTAATGATCTTAATTTCAGCTGGTGAGGCCTCAACCCAACCCGATGCTAGTCCTAACATTAAACCTGTTGCCATAAAGAGGAATTGCAAGCGAAGTTGCGAACATATATTTAGTGATCGCTGTATATTGCATAGTTTCATTAAATTATGAATGGCTCCAATGTATTGATTTAAATTCATTTTCCATTTTTGCTTTACAGCCCATAATTGCAGCAAGCTTCACACCCGTCATTGAGAGCACACCTCAAACGCCACATTGACTAGTATTGGCTTTTACTAACTTTTAATCAGCAATCAAAATAAACTATAATTTACTGTAGCTCTACAAATCAACGATATCCACTATAACCGAAGCCGGTTTGTGAAAACGTTTTGTACTGGGTGAATCGTAACCGATCATCAAGCGTTTCTTGTCAAACAAAGTAATCGCTTCAGCATGATCAGCGCCTTCCTCAACCTGCTTCCAGGTTGAGCCTAGGGATTGTTGCACAAGCGCATTTCCTGAACGCCAGATGAACTTCTCTTCATCATCACTCATTTTCCCAAATGTCTTGATCGCTGCTTTCCAGCGAAAAATTAATGGGGGTGAGTCAAGACCTGTAGTTGGGCCGGCAAGAATTAAAAGATCAT
The DNA here is from genome assembly GCA_030696695.1 of Methylophilus sp. Taxonomy (GTDB): domain Bacteria; phylum Pseudomonadota; class Gammaproteobacteria; order Burkholderiales; family Methylophilaceae; genus Methylophilus. The sequence goes on along the minus strand of JAUYRP010000015.1, from coordinate 30,258 downwards.
CACCATCCCAGCACAAATCACGAATCCCATGCCCAGCCAGATCCAAAAAATGGCGACGATATTTAAGCCCAGTGGGGCCAATTTTTGTCAGTTGCAACTGATCGGCTTTCGTATTAGGTGAATCAATCCGCTCCGGCGCTAATTCAAGAACAGTTGCGATTCCTCGTAGCACTGGTCCGCGCATTCCTACAAGCACTCTTCCATTAGGTGCACATGCTAAGCCCTCAATATCAATGCCATTGTCCTTGCCAGGAATTCCACCATTTTTGTCGCAAAAACGAGTGAATAGCGTGTCGTGTCTAATCTCATCCAGCAGTTCGCTTGTGGTTGCATCACATCTAAGCTGAGCTGCACGTGTGTTGTTATCGTCCGCACTCGGAGAAAATCGGAACTGATTGTTTTTGTTTTTATGCAAGAACAAGCAACCTAGAAAGAATCGATTTGCCTCTGGTTTCACTTTACCAAGTAGTTCCAAATTTTTCTTTGTATCAAACATTGCATTTGCCTTACCGCGTTTCAGACTATGCGATCCAACCATCCATAAGAGCTGATTCGTATAGTCAAAATCCATCCCTTCAAGATCGACTTCCATCACCTGTTTTGTCTGTTCTTTCTGTGACTGGATTGGAAAATCAAACCAATTACTCAAACTGATCAATTCTTTGAGCTTAAAGCAAGTGCCATCATCAAATTCTTTAAGTCTGGCTAGATCGCCCCCTTCGTCGCCTGCTGCAAAAATTGAATCCCCTAAACGTACAAATGCAGACAAAGATTTCGATATCCCTTCCCCTTCTTTCTCAAATTCAAGCTTGATTTTTTTCATTGATTCACTCCAGCAAAAACTTACTTAACGAAAAAGGCAGCCTTCGCAGCTATAATCAAATCTGGTGTAAAGAGAATCAAGCGGCATTCTCTTTCTGATCCCATGTATGTTTAATATCGTTAACGAATTTAACTGCGCTGATAATGTCTGCTAATAAGTTATACCCTCTTAACTGGAACCAATTTTTCTGTTCAGATTTTATTAATTTAAAAGGCTATGTAACTGTTAACTGTTGAATTTTCCAATTCACTGATGACAAATGAATTTTTGATAACAAAAAAACATATAATCAATTGATTAAAAAATAAATCGTGTTATTTTGCAAGTCATTTTCAATAACCTAATGTAACATAGTAATTTAAAAGTGAGTTTCCCCCAAAAAAATAGTCTTCCAAGGGTAACGTTCAATTAACGTTACATTTGTGAGGAAGACGATGAAAAAGATACCGAAGCAGGAATACACGACCGAGCTCAAGGAAAAAGCGGTCAAGCAAGTGAAGATGGTGAAGTCGATTGGTTTGGTGGCGAAGGAATTGGGACTGGTAGAAAACAAACACTGCGCAACTGGGTAAAGTTGGCGGAGGCAGGCAAACTTAACGGTAAGGGTACCAAGGTTATCACACCGGAACAAATGGATCTATCCCGGTTACGTGCTGAGAATGTAAGGCTAAAACGGGAGTGTGAAATCCTAAAAAAAACAACGGCGTACTTCGCGAGAGATGTTGTGTGAAGTACGCCTGGATTGATAAGCAACGGGAGTTTTCTCTCACCGAGATGTGTACGATATTAGATGTCAGCGTGAGCGGATACCGGTCGTGGAAGCGTGGTGGCAAACCGGATCGCAAACGCCTCACGGACACTCAAATGCTGACGCTGATCCAATCTATTCATGCCGAACTCAAGGGGATCTACGGTAGTCCGAGAATGGTCAGAGAATTGCGTGACCGTGGGTTTCCAGCTTCCAAGAAGCGGGTTGAACGTCTAATGCGAGAGAACGGCATTCGTGCAAGGCACAAGCGGCGCTACAAGATAACGACGGACTCCAAGCACAATCTGCCGATTGCACCGAATCTGTTGGATCGGAATTTCAGCCCAGCCGCGCCTAATCAGGTCTGGACGTCCGATATCACTTACCTATGGACAGATGAGGGCTGGCTATATCTGGCTATCGTGCTTGATCTGTTTAACCGTGAGGTGGTTGGCTGGTCGCTGAAACCGCGCATGACTGCAGACATTGTTACAGATGCACTAACGATGGCATGGTTCCGCAAGAAACCTGCAGCAGGACTGATGCACCACTCAGATCGGGGTAGCCAATATGCCAGCAAAGAATTTCAGAGAAGGCTCAAGAAATACGGCATGATCTGTTCGATGAGCCGTAAAGGTAATTGCTGGGATAATGCCCCAACCGAAAGTTGGTTCAACAGCTTCAAGAACGAGCGAGTGCATGGACTGCGTTATGAAACACGCGCAGAGATGGCTGCCATGAGCTTCGAGTACATCGAGGTACTCTACAACCGGAAACGGCAGCACTCAACGTTAGGCTATAAATCGCCAATGCGGTTTCTAAATGATTGGCTAATCACTCAGCAGAAGAAAAAGCTGATAGCATAAAACTGTTCACCCATTGGAAGACGAAAAACAGAGGGAACCTCAGTGTTACATTGGCGACATTTTTAAGACCAAATCGAAAGCGCTACTTCTACGAATCGATTTTGAATACGATAAGGAGATTGCCAAAAGTGTAACGATTAAGCAAGCTAAAATGGATCGAGATCGCTATCTCAATAACATGAGGAATAATGAACTTTTTAAAACTGTAGTTGGTTACATTTGGAAACTTGAGGATGGCGAGGAACGGGGACTTCACTATCATTTCATATTCTTTCTTGACGGCTCACTTTCTCTTAAAGATAGTTTCCTGGCGGAAGAATTCGGGAAATACTGGGTAGAAACTGTTACAAAGGGTCGTGGAATTTACTTTAACTGTAATCGCCACCCTATGAAATACAAAAATTTTTGTATCGGCATGATTGAGCATACAGATGAAATTAAGCGTAAAAATCTGATGACAGTGATTGAGTATCTGACAAAACCAGATCAATATTTAAGAATTAGAGGATCACGAATGATAGGAAGAGGTGAAACTCCAAAAAGAACCACAAGTAAAACTGGGAACCCTCTTGGAAGGCCTCGTAAATACGAGAGTTGCCACATTTAGTTAAATTAAACCAACGACACCGGGATAGGGATGTGAATACCCTCTAACAGTCCTGCATTCGCTGCCAGTGGCAGAAAATACCTGTGCAGCCGTATCAAGGGAAGGCACTGTATGTTGAGTTAAATTTGAGTAGCTCGCCAGACGAGGCGGAACAATGGAACAAGGTGCGCCTGCTATTCGTTCGCGGCATTCCCACGCAAGAAAAAGCGCAGCTTGGAAAACATGCCTGGGCGGTATTCTTGACTACGGACACCAACCTTGAGCCGTATCGCATACTGGAACTATATGCGATGCGCTGGGCGATTGAAGTGTACTTCAAGGAAGCCAAACAATATCTGGGCTTTCTCAAGGAGCAAAGCAATCACTCTGCCGCCTATATCGCCTCTATCCATTTGGTCGGCATACGGTTTTGTATGCTGGTGATTGCCAAGTCGAGGCATCAAGGCCAGCGGCATCGCGGATGTAGGCCAACAGCTCACGGCAAACGCCACGTCGATTGATTATGCCGCCAGATCATGGCAACAATTGAGTGTCATGTACAAAGCTTCTTCGTGCAAGCCCTGCAACTTGATGTCAGAACATTGAGGCTGGAAGCCAAGTAAATCAATAATTCCAATGGTATTTTTAGGTTAAAATGAACTTCGAATCGTTTGTAGTGAATATGAAACCACTGATTATTATGAATAATACGCAAAGTTATGTATCTATGAATAACCATTCTGGAGAATGTTATGAAAAGCCTATTAATTATACTTTTATTTTTAGCTTCAAGTAACGCGTTCCCTATTGATTTGGATGCTAAGGCCGCAGAAAAATATGCTTTATATGCAATGATGGCTTCGAACTCTTATCTAAAAAAGGACAGAACATACTTTCCAATTGAAGATCTAGGCTGGATTCGTGTTGATTTAGATGGAAATCCAACGCTTGATAATTCATATTCACCCTCTTGGTTTGGTCGAATATTTTCAAATCTTCAATATGATATATGGGAGAACAAACAAAAAAATGTAACTGTTATTTCATTTAAAGGAACAGATGAAAAAACAGATTGGATAGATGGAAATCTTGCAATTGGAATGTCAATTCCTTACAAAAGTGCAAAAAAACACGTTAATAATTATATTAAAAAACATCCTGACCAAGAGGTTGTGTTAACAGGACATTCTTTGGGAGGTGGATTGGCCCTATCCGTTTCCTTGTGGACAGGCGTCGATGCATACGTCTTCAATTCATCGCCACGGGTTTTCGATGGATTAAAAAATAACTCATTGCCAGCCATCAGAAAAACAATTTATCAAGAAGGCGATATCTTACAAAAGATTCGTAAGTTTTATCCTAAATTTTTAGAGATTATCCCGGAGACGGATATTATAAAAACAAATTTTGATTATGGCGAACAAAATAATCATCGAGCAGACTTATTAGCAGAGGGCATCTTACGATGTGCATTCGGTGATGCCGAGTTAGTCAAGGTGGCTAATAAAATATCTAATAAAGTAAAGTGTAATTTTTAGGATGTAGCCACGTTTAGTAACTTGCTATAGGCGACGAGTTATAAATCAATTAACTTTCTACTTTAGAGACTTTTATATTAATTTTCTCAATACCTAGTGATGAACGAAAAATTTAATTAATTTCTCGAAGGTAGCAATGAGAAATTCAAGGGTTTGTCGATTGGTCTGGGGGGCAAGATTTTTGCGGTTTTATCTACGCGGTCTGGCGATAAAGCAAAACATTTTTCTGCGTTTTGACACAGTCTGGGCTAAAAGCGACCATTTCAATGATCCCATTTGCGTGTGCTTATTCAATTCTATTTTTAATAGTTAGATTAAAATCCAAAATTTCATAACAAAAAAATTACAAACATCGGGCGTTTTAGCCCGATGCTGCGTTAACCATCTATCGTCCGTCACGTAATCAAGCAATCAGCATAGATTCACCGCTCACATTGAATTGTTCCATTTTTTTACCTAACTTGGCAACCAAATCAACCTTGTTCTCCAAGTTATCCCGATTATGAGCGGGAATGTCATCAGAATAAAACTCCTCAACCACAGCAATACCTTCTTCCTCCGATTCCTCAAATGCCCCATTATCAAACCCCAATTTCGCGGCTTCATCCAAGGCAGCTTGATCAAATCCTGATGATTTGCGTTCTTCGGCAAGCGTTCTGGCTTTGACGATAGATTCCGCCATCGTCATACCCGTCCTGATGGTCAAATCAACGTAATAAATCGGCGCTCGATGCGATTGGGTAGTCGATTTACCGCGCAGACGAAGTTCCAATGGAAGAGTCGACAGTAGACCACCGGATGCCGCAGTAAAGTACCGCAATCGGGTCGTAAGTGTCCGGATACTGTTAAATCCAGTGGTGCGAAACACAAAACTTCCCAATTCATCCTCATCGTCGATACGAACGTTCAATCGGCCATAAGGCTTGCAGTTGCCGCCTTTAGCCAATTCGCACGCTTCTGGCGCTGGACAAGGAAGTGATTGAATACCCGTTTTGGTTGCCCGTCGGCATGTTTCACCATTGCCAACACAAACAGGTCTGCCGGTTTGCCGATCGAACAAAGTGTAATTGGCGCGTAAATTGAGATCTGGATCGTTAAACAGCAACCTGACCGGTATGTTGCGCAACTTGTTGCCATGCTCTTTACGCAAGGTTTCATTCAAAGGGTGATTGATCCAACCGTCCTTGTTTTGTATTTGGCTGGTAATCGTGAATTCATCGTCTTTCTCAGGAAGTCGTTTACCATTCTTCTCAACGACCTTTCCTATAGTAATCCGGCCAATCACCGGTGGCGTTAATGCCAATCCTTTAAGCATGATATTTCCTTTGGTTTGTGGGTTTTTTATTGGAAGCAAATAGAAAATGCCAGTTATGTTGAAGCATTTATCAGAAAGCGCCTTGAACCAGGTTTGGTAAGGCAATAGCGTTGCAGCAAATCAGGCTGATCTTTAAGCAATCGATCAATATCCAGATCTGTTTTGTCTTTGCTGCGTTTCCAGGAGACTTCGCCGGTTTCAAATAGCGCTTTTGTCATATCTCCCAAGCGTTGTTGTATGCGTTGCTTTAATTGGGATTCGAGTTGGTTTTGACTGGTGAGTAATTGTCGAACTGCCAGCAAATCCGTGAATGTCTGTGACATTTCCGAATCACGGCTTAAATCGAGCGTTTTTCCGTTATCTTGCGGATACAGGCAACGCAATGCCACATCAGCAGAATCCGAACCATCGGCAGGCGGTGCTTGATCAAGTTCTACAAAGCGCCAGAATTGCCGCTCCAGCTCTATCAAACGTTCGATCATCGTCTCATCTCGATCAATGCGGTGCTAATTTGCAGCTCTTGGCCGCAAATTAGCACCGCAACATCTGCCGCTTGTTTACCCGTGACCGCCAATTGATGCATGACCTGAAGCTGAACATATTCCGGCACACCTTCTTTCCAGAGTCGTACTCCGTTTATTCCGGTAGTTTTGCATTCCAGTATTTGCACATCCGGTGCACCGATCACTTCTCGGTCTATATTGGCCAGCATCCAAGGTTCAACGGGATGCTGCAATACCGCATTGATGCGCCTGACCTTGTTGCCGGTGTGCTTGGTGTAATGCGCCGCAACAAAAGGTTCCAATAAAATCCCCCAGTACATCGGACTTGATTCGTCATTGGGATCGGTTTTCGGCAGATTGCCATCGCGGCCAGTCTTTTCCAGCCACAGTTCAAGTTGGGATTTATATGGATTAAGACCAACAGCCGCAGCGGCATCGGAACTGCCAATACCGTTTTTGCGCACGGTTAACCACTGGTCCCGGTTGAGATCTCGGGTTCTGACCAGTTTCAATGCCGGTTGGATTTTTATTCTTCTTTCAGGTTTGAGAGAGTTGCTCATGGTTTTTCCTATTCGGTAGGTTTTCGTTTCAAAATGAAAAAAACCCAGCCAATGCAATATTGGATGGGTTATTTAGGAGAGTAATGCCAGATGAATTAACAGATAGCGCGTTCAGCCAACCAGTTGCAGAGCGTAATCTAGGGCACGTTGTTTGAGATTTGCACCTTGGCCGAACCATGCGCTATCGAGCCTGTGTCCTTGGCTTCTGGCTCTTTTTTCATGATCGACAAATTCGGTGACTGCACATAACAATCCCCAGGCCGTACCGTTGGCGGCTGAAAGTTGTGCGCCTCTTCCGTGACCGTCATAAAGCGACTGGACGGTTTTCAATGCACGTTCATTTTTGAGGCCAGAGGTTTGATCATCATGATTGCCAGTTTGGCATAGGACTTTGAGGAAGTAATTCAGCGATTCATGGCTTTTGACTTTGCGTTCCGATAGGGTTTTCATGCGGTACATGAAGCTGTCCCACTGTGATACAGCGATACCTAGCTGCTTTTTGACGGCTTGCGCATCAAAACTTGTGCTATGCGGCACTTTGATTGCGCTGCTGGCGCCATTCAATGCGATGGATAGCGTATTGTTGCAAACTACACGGATCGTTGTCGGTGTTGCGGTGGTGGCCAGTGTTCCATCGCAGGATGTGGCAAGCAAGATGTAGCCATTGACAACATCATCACCTTTGAGCTTCGCTTCTTTGCCAGTTCTGGCCAGAGCCCAGAATTTCTTGCCTTCTTTGAGAACACCGGCTGTTTCAAGTTCGAAACCGGATACTTCCGTGAGATCACGATAAAATTCCAAAATTGTCTTGGGTTGGACGACTTGATAGCGTTCACTGACCACGGATAGCGGTGCTTTGGTGTCGCTGCGGTAAAGTACCTTTTGTTCGTCAAACGACCTGAGCGAACCTAATGAGCCGATTTGTTCCGTCATGTAGCGCACTGGCGCTTCACAGATGCTCCAATCCATCCCGGCTTTCTCAGCCCAGACTTCAATCGGTTGTTTGGCAGGTAATTGATTGCCCAGTTGATGCCAAGGGGTTGCGCCTGTATAGGCCATGTTTTGAACGAGATGTGACATAGTGTTTTTCCTTATGTGTAAGTGTAAAAATGCACGTGCATAGGCCATCGCGCATAAGTAAGCGGTAAGCGACAGACCGATTGATGCGCGGATGTGATAAGAAAGAAAAAGGGAATAAAAGTAAGTAAAAGAGGTGTATTGAAAGATTCAGCGTCAATCGATCCTGAAGACATGCTCGCATTGCAGGCACTCGTAGTTATCCAGCGCCCGTTCATCAATCATCTCGCCGACTTTAGCTCCTGCAATGCCACCGGAGGTACCGCCGATCATGGCACCAATGAGCGCTCCGGCGAGTTTGCCTAGAAAAATACCGGAAGAACCGAACAAAGCACCGACTCCGGCTCCTATTTTTGCACCTTTAAGCGCATTCGAGACACCTTGAGCGCCGCCAGCAACGATACCGATACTACAACAGACTTTCTTGCCCATATTGCGAGCTGTGATTAGGGTTGAACTACATTTGGGGCAATGAATAGCCATAGAAAAACTCCTTAAAAAATATTAAGAAATAGATCATAAGTGATGCTTGATGTGTGTAAAAAAATTAAAGATGGTTTTTTAGGGAAAAAAACAGGGAGAAAAATTAGGATATCAGGCGAAAGTATGGGTAAAGAAAGTGCATAAATTGACGGTGGTGTTTCCCCTAAAGTTTGTTTACCAAGGCTTCAGATGAAGTATATGTGATTGAAAGGTTTTAGGAAGGGGATTTACTTGCACAAACATTCAGTTGAATTGGTTGCGAAAAATGAGAGAATGCTTTCCGAGCCTGGAATCGATTAATATTTAATACTTCCTCAGAAGTAAACGGGATAAATATTCAGACCGATGAAGCGTAATCATTATCTATTTCGCATCTAGTCGCATGTTGGTCGTTATTGAAGCATGAGCAAAAGATGTAATACTCACTATTGAATTAAAAGCATCAATCAATAAATTGCTTTTGTTTGTAACTGATATCAGAACTACGACATAAGCGAATTGTAAATGATACTTTTATTAGAATTGATGCCAGAGCAATACGCTACACCCCAGAATCCCTAAATTAGGTATTTAATGAATAACGAACAAATTAAGCAACTGGAAAAAGAACTTTGGGACTCTGCGGATAATCTGCGTGCCAACTCTAAGCTGACGGCAGCGGAGTATAAAGATCCTGTGTTGGGATTGATTCTGCTGCGCTATGCTCAAAACCGCTATGAAGAAGCTAAGATTGCAATCGAAGCTTCCATCCCTGAAGGGCCGCGGGGTAAACGTGCTGTAACCCAAGCAGACTTCCTTGGTGCCGGGGCAATGATGCTGCCAGAGAAATCGCAGTATGAACAGCTTGCCAATTTGCCAGAGGGTGATGATGTCAATGAAGGAGTCAATGAAGCCATGCGCCTGATTGAAGCCAGCTACCCAGATCTTGCCGGTATCCTGCCAAAAAACTATCAGGAATTGGATTCAGATCTGCTCCGCGAGTTAATCCGGGTATTCAATAAGGATTCGGTAAAGAAGTTGAAGGGTGACGTATTTGGGAGGATTTACGAGTTTTTCCTGATGAAATTCTCCATGAGCGGCGCCGGTGCGCAGGAAGGTGGAGAATTCTTCACTCCGCCATCATTAGTGCAGCTAATCGTCAATTTCATTGAACCTGATCACGGTATTATCCATGATCCCGCCTGTGGTTCTGGCGGTATGTTCGTTCAAACCGGACATTTCGTGCGAGATCACAGCAAACGGGCAGTGAACGAAGCTATCAAGGTCTATGGCACGGAGCAAAAATCCAATAACACCCGTCTTGCGAAGATGAACTTGGCCATTCACGGCATTGAGGGAAAAATCATCGAGAGCAATAGCTTCTATTCCGATCCACATAATCTCGTGGGCAAATGCGATTTCGTAATGGCTAATCCGCCTTTCAATGTTAACAAGGTGGATAAGAACAAAGACTTCGTGAAAACCGATAAGCGGCTATTCGATGATGTAGGCATTCCGAAAGCTGATAACGGCAACTATCTGTGGATTCAATATTTTTACCATTACTTAAATGAGAATGGCCGTGCTGGATTTGTCATGGCATCTTCCGCGACCGATGCAGGGGCAAGTGAGAAACTTATTCGCCAGAAACTGATTGAAACCGGCGCAGTGGATTGCATTGTGGCAGTGGGGAATAATTTCTTCTACACCCGTTCGCTACCTTGTCATTTGTGGTTTTTGGATCGTGGCAAGCGGCCAGAAAACAAGCGCAAGATATTGATGATTGATGCACGAAACACTTATCGCCAGATCAACACTACGCTACGCGATTTTTCGCCTGAACAAATGGAAGGCATGACTGCGATTGTGAAAGCATATCGCGGCGAAGATGTTTCTAATCAATTCGACAGCAATACGTGGCTGAAAGAGCATTTCCCCAATGAAAAATATGAGGATGTCGAAGGTCTGTGCAAAATCGTCGATGTGGCAGAAGTTGAGGAAAATGACTGGAGCTTGACCCCGGGACGTTATGTTGGTTACTCCATCGAATTGGATGAAGGATTTGATTATGCTGCACGTCTTGGTGAGATTCACAGTGAACTGGAAAGCTTGAACTCTGAGGCCAGCAGCCTCATGCGACAAATTCTAAGAGGTGCGGCAAAATGAAGGAGTGGCAGTATTACAAACTGGATGAGCTTGGAACAGTTCGCAGAGGTCGCTCTCGCCATCGTCCAAGAAATGCTCCACATCTATATGGGGGAAAATACCCGTTTGTCCAAACTGCAGATATAAAGGCCGCTAACTTATATCTTACTAGCTACACTCAGACTTATAGCGAAGCAGGCTTGGCACAAAGCAAGTTATGGGAGCCTGGGACACTATGCATTACAATCGCCGCAAACATTGCCGACACAGCCATCTTGGGAATTCCTGCATGTTTCCCAGACAGTGTAATCGGTTTTATCCCGTACGAGGGTAAATCAGATGCACGTTATATTAAATATTGCTTTAATATTTTTCAGAAAACGTTCCAGCAAATTTCTCAGGGCGCAACTCAGGATAATCTAAGTGCAGAAAAACTGTTGAGTATGAAAATTCCTGTTCCTCCTCTGCCAATTCAACAAAAAATCGCAGGAATTTTGTCAGCCTATGATGACTTAATAGAAAACAATCTGAAGCGGATTAAGCTGCTCGAAGAAATGGCGCAGATTATCTATGAGGAATGGTTCGTGCGTATGCGTTTTCCTAGTTATGAATCGGCTTCTGTCAACCCAGAGACGGGGCTTCCTGAAGGGTGGAGCGTAACAAATATTAATGATCTATATCGCATTAAGTACGGTAGAAATTTGCCACAAACAGCGATTTGTGAATTCGGTAAATTTCCAGTTTACGGTGCATCCGGTGTGATGGGTTATTACCATAAATGTAATGCGGATAAAAAAATCGCTCTTATAACTTCACGTGGAAATGGAAGTGCTGACGTTCACCGCACATATGAACCTGCATTTATAACAAACAATTCATTTTTAGTTATTCCGAACCAAGATTACTACTATCTTTCTTTAGCATTTACTCTGAATTTATTAAAGCTGGCTGGCCTAAAAAATTATTGCAGTGGGGCGGCGCAACCGCAGTTAACTAATGATGCAATCAAAGGATTGTGCGTGAAGTTGCCGGGTAAAGAGCTGGTTGAGAAATTTAACAAAGCTACAATGCCTTCTCTTGAAATTTCAGATAATTTGCGCACACAAAACCAACGCCTGAGTGAAGCCCGTGACATCCTTTTACCCCGCCTGATGACCGGCATGATTGATGTCGATCAATATGACCCTTCAGAACTATTGAAGTACGTTGCATGAGCTACGAATACTCAGAAGATGGGCTGGTAGAAGCTGCAACACAGCACGCATTGGAAGATTTGGGCTGGAAGGTTGTTTATGCCTGGAAGAAAGAAACCTATGGTGAAGCTGGATTGCTGGGTCGCGCGAACAAATCCGAAGTCATCCTAAAGCGAAATTTGCGCACTGCACTCGAAAAACTTAATCCAAACCTGCCTGCCACCGCTTATACCCACGCGATTGATCAAATCACGGAAAAAGCCGCTGATAAGACTCTAGGGCAAATCAACAAAGGAAAACACGCATTGCTTACCAAGGGCGTGCAAATCAGCTACCGCAATAATAAAGGTGAAATGGAAGTCAAACGCCTGCGCGTGTTTGATTTCGAGCATCCGCTGAAAAATGAATTCCTTGCTGTGCGCCAGTTTGAAGTTGTGGGCGAACTCTATAACCGTCGTCCTGATGTAGTAGGTTTTGTAAATGGGATTCCGTTAGTGTTCTTTGAACTCAAGGCGCATCACACTGACCTTGCCAATGCTTATCACGACAATTTGGCAGACTATAAAGACAGCATTCCTTCTATTTTCCATTGCAATGCTTTTATCATTCTAAGCAATGGCACTGATGCGAAGCTTGGCACTGTTACCAGTCCATACAAATTCTTTCTGGATTGGAAACGTATCGAGGAAGAGGAAGAAGGCATTGTTAGTCTCGATACCATGCTGCGCGGCACTTGCGAACGTGCTCGTCTGATCGACCTGTTTGAGAATTTCCTGCTATTTGATGGCGATGGTGGTGATGTGGTTAAAATCATGGCCAAGAACCACCAATTCATCGGCGTAAATAAGGTGGTGGCGCAAACCCGCAATATCGAGGAACTCAAAGGCAAACTGGGCGTGTTCTGGCACACGCAAGGCTCTGGAAAATCCTATTCGATAGTATTTTTGTGTCAGAAAATCCACCGCAAGTTTGGTGGTTCATATACTTTCTTGATTGTATTGGATCGCTCAGAACTGGAACGACAGATTTACGATACCTTTACCAGCGTGGGCGCAGTCACCGAGGAAAATATTAAAGCCAAAAGCCGCGATGATTTACGCAGGCTCCTTTCAGAAAACCATCGCTATGTATTTACGCTGATTCACAAATTCTCAATTGATCCCAAGACAGAAAGTGTTTATCCGCTGATTACCGACCGGAAAAACATTATCGTCATCTCCGATGAGGCTCACCGCACCCAAGGCGGGAAGTTTGCTCAAAACATGCGCTTTCACGGCATTCCCAATGCATCTTATCTTGGTTTTACCGGTACGCCGATTATCAAGGAGGAATTGGAGTTGACCAAGAATATCTTTGGTGAGTATGTATCTGTTTATGACTTCAAACGAGCTATTGAGGATGGCGCAACCCTGCCGCTGCGGTATCTGAATCGTGGTGAAAAGCTGGATATAGAAAATCCCGACTTGGATGAGCACATGGCGGAAATCATCGAGAGCGAAGATCTCGATGAAGATCAACGCGCCAAGCTGAGACGTGAATTCGCACGTGATTACCCCATTTTAACCTCGGAAGCCCGTTTGGATGCCATCGCCAAGGATTTGGTTTGGCATTTTAATGAACGGGGTTATCAGGGCAAAGCAATGTTCATAGCACTCGACAAACCCACCGCCGTGCGAATGTATGATCTCGTGATGAAATACTGGCCGCAATATGTCGCTGAACTAAAAAAACACATTGAACAAGCCCAAGATCAACAAGAAGAATTGAAACTAAAACACCACCTCAAACGTGTTGCGGAAACTGAAGTGTGTGTTGTTGTAAGCAGCGAACAAAATGAAGTGGCCAAATTTCGTGCTATGGGACTGGAGATTGAATCTCATCGCAAGAAAATGGTGCAGCGTGATCTAGAAAAAGAATTCAAAGATGAAGAAAACCCTTTTCGCCTAGCCATCGTGTGCGCAATGTGGATCACTGGTTTTGACGTACCTTGCGTTTCCACCGTTTACCTCGACAAGCCAATTAAAGGTCATACACTCATGCAAACAATCGCACGTGCAAACAGGGTATATGACGATGAAAAAGAAAACGGGTTGATTGTCGATTATGGCAACGTCTACCGCAAGCTGGAAGAAGCCTATGCTACTTATGGCGAGGGCGACAATAATGGCAAAAAGAATAAGAACGGCGATGATTCGGATGATCATTCAGCGACACCAGCTGAACGGCTGGAAGGCTTGGCTGTTGAGCTTCAAGGCTCTATCGATAATACACGAGAGTTCTTACTGAGCGTCGAATTTGAACTGGATTTGCTGTTAAACGCTAAAAATCCAATGGAGAAGCTGGCTTTGATTCAGAAAGCCATGAATTGTGTCTGCCTGAATGAAAAAACACGCACAGAGTTTGAATTTAAGGCTCGTGATGTTTTTCGAAAATACAAAGCACTCTATCCTGAAGAGCAAATCAAACCGTTCATCAAAGAACATAACGCCATTGAAGCGGTATATGAGCAGCTGAACCAGAAAGTTAAAGGCGCGGATATCACCGATGTGATTCACAGACTACAACAGGAAGTAAACATGAGCGTGACGGTGGGATCATCTGCTAGTAATGACGAAGATTTTGTGGATTTAGGGCAGTTGGATTTCGATAAGCTGCGGCAGGCATTCCAGAAATCAAACAACAAGAATATGGTGGTTTTTGATCTTCAGGAAGCCATTGAGAAGAAACTGGAGAAAATGATTCAGAAGAACCCGCTACGTCTCGCGTTTTACGAGAAGTACAAGCAAATCATCGAGGATTACAATAAAGGCAAAGACCTACAGAGCGTCCAACTAGCCTTCGATCGTTTCCAAGAAGTTTTACAAGGGTTGACCGAGGAAGAATCCCGCGCAATTTTGGAGGGATTAGATGAGGAAACGCTCGCCATTTTTGACCTCTTAAGAAAGTCATCACTTTCTAAAAAGGAAAGGGAAGAAGTCAAGAAAGTAGCTGTTAAAACACTAGCTACATTGAAAGAAGAAAAGCTAAGAATCGAACGATGGCGTGAAAGCACGCAAGTGACGGCACAGATTAAAACCATCATCATTGATAATTTACAATGGTTACCGAAGGAAGCCTATGCGGATGACGAAGTAGATGAAAAAACTGATCTGGTTTATCAGCATATTTATAGCAATTATTCGGGAGGAGATATACATGTTTATGTGTAGTAGCTCAAACTTGAGCTGACAACTTCACAAATTAGTCTCGAATCAATCTGGCATTGATTAATTGACTGAATCGTATATATTACATTATTTGATGTGCACGGTGCTTGATCCAATATTCTTAGAATCCGACAAGCTCTCCTCCGAGCTTTACCAGCTCATTGACTTACCGTTGTTTGATGACTCCACTCGCGTTGTGATAAGTGCTGTTGCTTGCTCGATGGCTCTAGAACACTGGGAAGCAGCACGTAAGCTCTTTAGTTCTGGTCTACTCCCTTCAGGCATGGTAGTTCAACGAGCTCAATTTGAGTCCTTGGTTCGCTCAGTATGGCTCCTTTATGCAGCTACAGAGGAAAAGATTGCAAAGCTGTCTGCGACTCTAACGCTTGAAAATGAACTAGCTGCCAAGAATATTCCGCAGATCGCTGACATGATAAGCGCGATAGAAAAAAAGGCACCATCGCAAGCTTACGATGCACTCAATAGGTTTAAGCAGCATTCATGGAATGCACTAAATTCCTACGTACACGCGGGAATACATCCAATTCAAAGGCACCATGAAGGCTATCCAATAAAGCTGATCCAGGATGTAACAAGGAATACCAACGGGTTAGCAATGATTTGCGCAATGCAAGCAGTAGTCCTTCGCGGTCTACAGCCACTGCAAAAGCAAGTGCTAGAACTAGCCGCAAACTATCCAAACTGCATGCCTCCACCTTTGTAAAGCCTCTATCGAGATAGCAAGGCTATTGCTTAACTTGTTGTTCAACAGTACGCGAAACCACTACGCGCCTTACCCCCTGTTAATACGGTCACTTATAGCATTCATTTGGCTTTCTCCGATATGCAATTGATAGTTGTCACCAACAATGTAAAACAACATTCAAAATATACCGTCCGTAGAAATACCTAAAGCTATATAAAGATCTTCTAAATAACTACTATCGATAGGCCATTTCTTAGGTACCGATGACTGGTTTTTAGTCACCAGAAAACCGAGTAAGACAACTACTGAATCACAAAAAAATACAGACGATTCTCTTTTATTCTTCAGAAATTCCCCAAACCATAGATTCTCATCAACCCAATTCTGTAATGCATCGGGTGTCAAAGCTCGAATTTGTTCACGGTAAGTATCAGCAACCATTAGACCCAAAGGAGAAAAAGGATTAGCAGTCTCACCTGTTAGTTTTGTATACAATTCGTATGCTTTTTCTAATAAAGCGTCCGTACTTAGTGAGTACGGTTTGCAATTTGCATTTAATTTCTCGAAATACATCGTCTGTCGTTTCGATTAATGCTGATCCTTTTGCTAGAGAACGTTTAACATGCTTTTGCTCTTCTTCTGGCAACTTAATCGATGGCTTATAATCCACCTTATGCGCCATCTCAGCATAAGCATGCTGTAGTATGGTTCTAATCTGAATTTCACAAAAGATACTGGCCGGAATAGTTATTCCTTTGTACTCTATAAGTTCCTTTGTATAAACAACGTAATGATCGGATACCTACATACTGGAAAAGAATACGGGAGAAACCCTATCCATTGAACTTGAAAGACGAAATGGCCGAGTTGTGATTGCCGATGTGAAATAAGAGAAATCAGAAGGGTATTGATTACTACAGGTGAGGATATTCTCGTTGCTTAAAATTCTTGATATGAGAGTTGCTGCCCGAGATAAAGGGTATAAATCCGTATTGAAAAAAGCCCCGATATATCCGATAGAACATTGCTCTGCATATATCCAACTAACAGGTTCAGGTATATAGACATCATGCGATTCCTCATTTTTGTTACTCTACTATTCTCCTCATCCGTATACGCAGAGAATGGGTATCACCGAATCCTTGCAGGTATGACGCCGAATAGCATCACAATCATTGGCGAAACTCACAGGCGACCAGAAGCAATCCAGTTTTTCCAATCAGTAATAACTGGATATACGCAGAAGAATAAATGCCTGACCGTTGCGCTAGAAATTGCCAGCAGTCAGCAATCATTGGTTGACGAAATAAAACAAGGCAAGGCCACTGTGACTGATATCGAAATTACCTCAGTGATTGATCATCCACCTTTTCGAGTACTGATAAAAGACCTGATTGAAATGCAGAACCATCATGATTGCCTGAAACTGATAGCCATTGATGCAGGATTAGAATTAAAAACTAACCGTGATGAATGGATGGCGATACAACTTACTGATAAGGTGGGTCAAGCTCCAGTATTGGCATTATTGGGCAATCTGCATACCCTAAAAAAAGTAGACTGGAATCCAGCCATAATCAAAAAAGAACCTTATGTAGCAGAGATTCTTGCCGCACGAGGTTTTAATGTCAAAAGCTATCCGCAAGTTTGGCAAGATCGTGCCTGCAATTCGAAGATTCGATTAATTTCTGTAGACGAATCGGATGCATCTAAATTACTTAATGCCGATCTGTTTGCGTTGCTTAATGCATCTAAACCTGAGACTGTAACGGATATTATTGACGGTATTGTTTTGTGAGAATGTAGTTGAAAGAAATAATAATAGAATCAAAGGGCGTCACTTGCTGGGTATTCCTGCTGATCGCTACTCTCGGAATATTCTCAGGTTGCTCTATCAACAAACAGGAAAGCTATCCCAATCAGGATGCCGGGATCAGTGCTTATCAGACACCGTATAACAGGAAAGATTGGCCACACTGGATTGATGCCGATGGTGATTGCCAAAATAGCAGGCAAGAAATGTTGATTGCGAACAGCAAGATACCCGTGCAATTTAAAGACTCTAAGCATTGCACTGTTATCTACGGTGAATGGATTGGGGCATATACCGGTAGGGTGTTCACCAAAGCTTCCGATGTGGATATCGATCATGTTGTGCCACTAGCACATGCACATCGGCATGGTGCCGGGAGGTGGAGCAGGGCGCAACGCAGGGAATTTGCAAATGATTTTGAGAATTTAATAGTTGTATCGGATTCGGTGAACAAATCCAAATCCGATAAAGCACCTCATGAATGGTTGCCGCCTTTGAAATCCTATTGGTGCGAATATGGAAAGCGGTGGGAGCGAATTAAGGATAAATATAAGCTGTGGTATAGCAGCCGGGAGCGCGCCGCATTGAATCAATTGGCTAAAACTTGTTTTGAGTAGTCAATCACACGATTACAAGCAGTTGTTGATCGCAGCCGCCTTGGAGTTCGAGTTCTGTTAATAACTGTACGAATAATTCGGCAATACCTTTGTTAATTATCTAGCTCTAGCTTTATCTTTCTACTGTAAAATATTTATCATCAGTAAAAGAAATTATCTTGAATATATACTTAATACTAAATGATCAAATTATCAGGCCTCGCGAAAAAATACGCTGATGAGTCTGTGCTTGTCTGTCAGCGTTCTGACATGACACCGCTTTTAACTCATTCTGGTGTTTTGCCTGCATCTCCTTTAATCTGGAAAGCAATATGTCATGCTACACCAATGAGAAGGATTGATGCGGAAGCTGATACCTCAGTTATTCAATTGGTATCGTATTTTTTAATCTTACATAGGGGCAAGTTTCTAACGCATCGTCGTACAAAAAGACAACCAGAAAAACGGCTTACTGATATAAGATCATTAGGTTTTAGTGGTCATATTTGCAAACATGATACCAATCAACTACTTGGAAATGATCTTTTTGAACCTTCATTAGAAGATGCACCATATCTCAATCGTGAATTGGCCGAGGAAGTAAGCGTTAAACTCGAAAGTAAAAATCCAATTAGATTTGGTGGTTACATTTGGGATCCATCAGATACCCTCGGTTTACAGCATCTGGCACTTCTTTATATCGTTCCTACTAACGGTGACTATAAAATTCTGGAACCAGGTTTGATAACCGACGCTCGTTTCGAATCGTTGCTTGAAATAAAATCAAAGCTAGAGCTTTATACTACATGGTCGCGTCTTCTTATCAATGAATTAGAAGTTAACAAAACAATCTTTCTTGAAAAATTAAAGTGAACTATCCTTTTTTGCCGTCAGAATGGACATTACCAGTAACTCAAAGTATCTATGCTGGAATAGTCCTTTTATTGATATCGCCTGTATTAAGGTATTTAGTTAAAAAATGCTGCAACTCTTCTGATAGAAAAAAATTAAACGCTACCCAGTTAATTGCAATAATTAGTATTATTGTCTTAATAATTGAGATCGTTGTATTTACAACTATGTTTGAGGAGGTAACATTAATCCATTTAATAACAATATTTTTAAGTGCTTTAATTCCAATCATAATTTTATATGGAAAATATACAAGTAGTAACATCATTTTATTAAAACTCGCAAGCGCTGGAATAGATGACGCAATCGAAGAACCCACCATTGAAGATTACAAACACCTTCTTTGTAACGCGGTTAGTAATTTTTCAATGTTAGGGGTTGGCGCTGATAAAATTACAAGAGATTTTGACATTTTTAAGGAAGCAATGAATCGATGTGCTTCTAATGACAAGCCAGTAAAGTTTCTCTTGGTTGCACCTGATGTTGATTGGGTTAATCATGGGGCAATCCGACGTGGACTTGGAGATAATCATTTCAGCAAAATACTCATTAGCTCTTTAAAAAAAATAGCTGCATTAAAGAACGAGAATGGAATGCCGATTGAGGTTCGTTTCTATCGGTCAAAACCCTTATTTAGAATGATATTTATTAATGACGAAGAATGCTGGTTTGGCTACTATAGTGAATCTGTGGTTAATTCAGGTGAAAATGAATTCGAAAATAAAAGCCATACTAATATTGTAATTCGTCGACCTAAGAACAAACCGCCGGATAGAGAATTATATGGCGCAATTGAGGCCTACTTTAATTCTCTTTGGGAAAAATCGACAGACGAAATATGGGATTTCAAGAAATATCTAAGCTAGCATGCATACACGGAAGATTCCAACCTTTCCATCTTGGGCATGCTAATTATCTTCAGGAATGCATTAAATTATGGCCGAATGTATTGGTAGGTTTGGCTGCTCCAACTCCAGTGAAAAATACAGCTCCTGGAGTAGAGCATCGAGCCACTGCTATAGCTAATCCATTAACTTACACAGAAAGAGTAATTTTAATTAGAGCAGCACTAAATGATCTAGATGTGCCGCAAACAAATATTGAATTTCTCCCCTTTCCAATTGATGAACCAGAGAGTATTAAATACATACTTCCACAATCAGTTCTTTGTGTTACAACTAAACTATATGAATGGAATGAAGAAAAAATTCGTCGCTTAAATAAGGCTGGCTATAATACATTTGTATTAGAAGAATGTATAAAGTTTGACTTTAATGGTTCATTAATTAGGCAATATATTATTGAAAATAATTCTGCGTGGAAAGATATGGTGTTGCCATCGGTTGCACAATTACTCCAGTCCTGGCAATTTCGTGATCGTCTTTTATCCCTTCAAAAAGAATCTAAATAAATTAATTTATATTATTTCTTAAAATTGAACCTATCTAATTATAATTAGCATAGAACAAAAGCAAATCTAGTTCTTTTAAATTTTTATTTTCACTATGCAATTTCCCGCTCTCATTCGTCCTATTTGTCTCACACAATCAAAGCCGTTCATTCGGAAAATATCTAATACATTCTCGACACTGCTTGTATCACAGGTTACCAATAATCCCCCGCTAGTCTGTGGATCACAAAGTAATACACGCTGTGATTCCGTTAATTTTCCATCTATTTCTAGTGAGCTTTTGTAATTAATCCAGTTTCTATTTCCACCACCTGTTGAAATACCTTGGAGCGCCAGTTCCGCAGCTGTTTCAATAAGAGGGATATCATTAAATATAATTTCAGCTCCCAAATTTGATCCTTTGCAGACCTCAAGAAGATGACCGACTAGCCCGAAACCTGTGATATCAGTCATTGCATGTATCCCATTTAGATTTCCCAAAATAGAGCCAACACTATTTAGTTGAGTGGCATATTTAATCATTTGATGGTAGCCAATATCACTAAGAAGGTCATTTTTTAGCGCTGCACTCAGAATTCCTATTCCTAATGGTTTACCTAAAATCAAAACATCGTCAATTTGAGCTCTGTCATTGCGTTTTACTTTGCATGGATGCACAAGACCTAAAGCAACTAATCCATAAATTGGTTCAGTAGTCTCAATGGAATGACCACCAGCCAGAGGAAAACCTGCCATATCACAAACCGATACACCACCAGCCAATATTTGTTGGATAGTTGACATTGGGAGTTTGTTGATTGGCATACCAACTACAGCCAGCGCTAAGAATGGTCGGCCACCCATTGCATAAATATCTGATAGCGCATTTGTTGCAGCGATTCTCCCAAACTCATATGGATCGTCAACAATTGGCATAAAGAAATCTGTAGTAGCAATAATAGCTTGTTGCTCATTGAGATGGTAGACAGCTGCGTCGTCATTGTCGTCAATGCCTACTAAAAGATTTGGAAATACTTTTTGAATAGGCAATTTTTCCAGCATTTGCCCAAGAATATTTGAAGCAACCTTGCATCCGCAGCCACCACCACGAGATAACGCGGTTAGTCGTATGTCGTTCATTAGGAAAAACCAATAATTTAAGTAAATGTAACATACCAATTTATTTGACTCCACCTACTCGGACTCAAACTAGGCAACTGAAAATTATCAGTTTTTCGGTTCCAAAATATAAATTTATAAGGAACTGGCACTAAGCTAATTTAAATCTCCCTTGTCTTTGGCTATGTATTTACGGACCTTATTTCATGAGATGATATTCTTTGAGATTTCGCTTTTAGGGTGTCGACACAGGAATCGAACTCAGGCTATTCTAGTACAAATTTGATTGGTTTAATTAGTTAATATGCCTATGATCTATTTTCTGTTTGATATTTTTTGGGGATGATTGAAGGCTTCAGGTTGCGCTATGGCATGCAATTTCGGCGGATTTTCCTGTATTTTACTTTTGCTACTGAAATAGTATAGAGCCATATTAGTTAATTCGACTGAGAAATATCAAGATAATGCTTTTAACGCTTAATTTGTGTCTGCATTACGTCTACATGAATTTGTTTTGATATCCAATATAGATGCAAATTATTGTATTAATGGTGCCGTTGAGAGGAGACGAACCTCCGACCTACTGATTACGAAACGTAGCTTGAAATTCACGATATATATAAATCAATTACTTACAATGCTTGCCGAGCTTAAAAACAGTCTCGACCAATTACAAACAGTGGAACTTGCAGCGTAGTTTGACACAATTTTGTCACATTAAAATTTAATGCAACGATTTGAATTTCGTTAAAATAATATAAAATCCAAACCTGCGGATTTATTACTTTAAATAGAAACTGTTTTTATTGATTTGTTTTTTTGCCAAAAAACGCCAACAATCTCCTTATTTGTCACGTCTTATAATTAACTGTTGTCTGTTATGTTTTTTTTAATGCCTCTAAAATATTATCAAAATCCTGCTGAGAAATCCCGTACTTATCCATAGTTAGGTCAGAATAATCCGATTTCATCTCGTGGAAAAACACCTCACAGTTTTTCCAAAGTACAAGGCTTGTCTGATAACTTTTCATAGCCTTAATCTGATTTCCTTGGAGAAGAAAGACATGTCCAAGGTTCATTGGTACTTCTTCCATCTTATGATTTGAATGATCCCATGCTTTGTTTAAAGCATTTAAAGCTTCTTCATGTCTACCAAGTTTTAGATATGTCCAACCCATATTGCTCCAGGCGAAATTGTCATCTGGTTTGATGTCGATGGCTTTTTGAGAACACTCGATCGCTTTATCGTTGTCGCCTTTCAGGCTATAGGCTTTACCCATGTTAGACCAAGCTGAATAGTAATCTGGTTTAAGGTAGATGGCTTTTTGAAAACACTCGATCGCTTTCTCGTAATCACATTGCTTTCCATAGGCAGTACCTATGTTGTACCAGGCTGCGTCGTAATCTGGTTTGATGTCGATGGCTTTTTGAAAACACTCGATCGCTTTTTCGTTATCATCTTGCTGTCCATAGGCCTTACCCAGGTTGTTCCAGGCGAGATCGTTATCTGGTCTGATGCCGATGGCTTTTTTAGAACATTCGATCGCTTTCTCGTTTTCGCCTTGCTCGCCATAGGCATTACTCATGTTATTCCAAGCTGAATCGTAATTTGGGTTGATGTCGATGGCTTTTTGATAACACTCGATAGCTTTCTCTTTGTTGCCTTGCTGGCCATATGCAATGCCATAGTTGTACCAAGCTAAATGGTCAGTTGGGTTGATGTCGATGGATTTTTGAAAACATTCGCATGCTTTCTGGTTGTTGCCTAGCAAGTGATAGGTGATACCCAAGTTATACCAGGCTGAATGGTTATTGGGTTTGAGGTAGGTGGCGTTTTGAAAACACTCACTCGCTTTCTCGTTGTTGCCTAGCTGGTGATGGGCGATACCCATGTTATACCAGACGGAATCGTCATGTGGTTTGATTTCGATGACTTTTTGATAACACTCAATCGTTTTATTATAATTGTAATCAGAATTAATTTCTCCTTCCATCCTATAAAGAAAGCTTTGATCAGATGGATCAATTAATAAATGAGTGTCATTAATGGTGGAAACCATCTCTAAAACAGCTTTCCAATTCTGTGAAGTTAAGTTATCCATACCGGTTTGTAAAAGATTTCCCCAGAAAGGGTCATCACAAATTTCACCACACTGTTTGATAATATCAACCCATAGAAGTGCAGCGCTAGTACTACTTAAGTGTAGTGTGGAAACAAAATTTCTAATACTTTCAGGTGCATTCAGATTAAAATTTACTAAAAGATTGTGATAGCATTTTTCCTGTATAAGTTTTTGGCATTTTCCATTTGTGAAGCGAATTTCTTTGTTACCAATGCAAAGTAATTCCGCGCGTTGGTTATAATAATTTGCTAATTTTGAGTGCAAGGTTTCCCATTCCTCTGGAGAACTGCGCTGGAGATATTTCAGCATTAAGTCTCGTACAACAGGGTGGTAGGTCCAATGGCCTCCGCGGCGATGTACAAAAGGGCGTTTAGTCAACCAATCAAACTGCGAGGATGAACTTTCCTTATCAGTTAGCAAGATGTTTATAACGTCTTTGTTTAATTGTCTTGGAAGTGCTGCATGTAGTGCTAATTGTCGCTGAACTGGATCTTTGATCCATTTTAAAAAACGATCGACTGCAGTTTGGCTGAAATCAGTGATTTCTTTAGGCGAATTTGGCGCTTCATCGGCGAGCATCGCCAACATAATGGGTAAGTGGTAGGATAGTTTTAAAATGGTTTCTATTAAATTAGGACTCAGAATGTTTTTTTTATGCAGAAACTGTATTGCTTCTTCTTCAGTAAATGGTTCTAGAGGAAGGCGACATTTGAAAGCATTAAAAGAAGCCCAGACATTAGGATTGACTTCTTCGCGGCCTGAAATGACTAACACGAGGTTATCAGGAACATTACCATATTCACCATTTAAAAGATCTCTTAACCATTCATCAAGAAAAATACTGATTTCTTCATAGGTATCGATAAAAAGAATTAGATTCTCCTCTACAGTAACTTCGATAAGATCTTCCAAAAAAAGAGGTGTAAGTACCTTTAAAGGCTCTAATAGCAACTGAACTTCATCTTCATTAGACCATCGTTTTCTTATATATTCTGCTAGTTCACCAGCTTTTGATGCCCAGGCGTCTTTATCGACCATTTTAACCAAGCCACCGGCGCCAGGAATGTTTTCGGTTATAGTCAAGCCACCTTTTATAAGAGTACTGGTTAACAGAGATAAAATTTCTTTTGGCGCTTCGGGATCTGCATCTAGTTTTTGTTTTTCTTGCAAGAATTTTTTATATTTTTCTGAAAACTGTTTTAGAAAAATATTTTGTTGTTTCAATTGCTCGGCAGCCGAATACATAAAATGTAATGTGTCGTGTATCCCTTCATCAGTATAAATTGTAAGAATTTCTTTTTCCCGTGAGAGTGTTTGGAATTTTTCGATAAGATAAGATTTTCCCACGCCTCCCTGACCAAAAATATTAAAGATATCGTAAAACCCATTTTCGCCAGGTTTTGTTTCAAGATGTCTCCTAAAAATTTTTATGGGTTCAACCCGGCCGATGAAATCATCAGATTTTAATTTCTTGAAGCGCTCGAGTTTGCTGCGGCGAATTTTATTCATCCCTGATATCCCTAAATCGTTCTTTTTGATGCGCCATCAAGCTTTTAATTATTCAATTTGAAGATATTTTTTTCAGCCCATCAATAGATAATAAATAAGAGCCGTTAAGAAATACTGATATTTAATAATAGCAGATACATGTTTTTTATAGCTTTATACCTGAGGTTTGTTACTCGAAAACTTGAGTTCTAAAATTTAATAAGCACTACGCATTGAAAAATCAATCGCTAGATTCTTAGCTTTAATGTTCATACCTGAAGGCGGCGCAGTCGTTAGAGCATTTCGTACTAACTTGAAGGGCAGAATAAAAATGCCTGATGAATTTGAGCAAGTACGCAAAAATTCAGGATTAGGTGATAAAAATGTTTTTGTCTATGAAACCTAGTATAAATATAGCACATATAGAATCAGCCATTTACAATACTTGCCATCCATAAAAGCAGTGTCAAACAATTTCAGTGTACATTTTTTATAGCATAGTTCGGCACAAATCTGACACAATCCATTTTTGTAGCCTCTTGGGAGAGTGCAAGCGTAAGGTGAATGTATCCGCAAGTTTTTAGAACCTGATAATGTGGTATTTATTGATATGAATTGACTGATTACTTTAAGTCTTAATCTATATCAACAATAGAGTATGTTAATAAGGAATATACGTCATTTTATCGGAATTTTGGACGATTTAACGTCGTTTTTATTACGTTAGCTTGCACTTCATAGGTAAAAAGCATGCTGAAGTTTGACTCAATAATTACCCCACCAACCACAAGAATTTTCAGGCTTGTTTACGCCGCCTGCTCGCGACTATATTCTTGCAGAATCCCTCTGGAAGAATTGGCACATTTTGTTTTTTTAGATCCTTCTGCCAAACTGAAATAGGAATGTTCATTCACTCGTAAGGAATAATTACTTCTTTAAAGTATACTCGCTGCGTTTGCTTCAACGCGTGAAGAATGGCGCGCGTCTTAACACTATGTTAGTTTCCCATTGTAGGATGTAGTGAATTTTTGATTTTAACTATTATTGGAGAAAAGTTATGAAAAATGTATTTCTAAGTACCTTCAAAGATTTATATGATTGCAACTGCGAATGTTGTGCTGATGATATTTATTCTGATTTTATCAATCGATTTGGAGCCATGTGGGCTACTGATGTTGTTAAATATGTGCCAGAATTAGATATAAAAAATAATAGAAAAGGTTTTCATGAGTTTTATTTTGACAAAAAATATGCACAATCAGTTAAGTCTGATCCAAGATCAGGAATGTTTGTTAGAGCACCAGATGCAGAAGGCGGGAAGATTGAATTATTGATTCACCAGTCGCTCGGTTTGGAAGGATTTTCCCAGCTAATAAAAGTAAAAAGGGAAATTGATGGAATTAACAAGAAAGTTATTTTAAATGGAGATGAATTGCCAATAGACATAACTGGCTACGAAGATTCAAGAGCAGCAATAGACCATTTAATGAATCTCCCCGAGGCCGATTGGGATGATTCTTTGATTCGACCAAATTATGAGAGTGCATTGATTTTGGCAAAAGATGCTTTCTTGGATGCAGAGAAAGCAAACTCTTTTGATGAGCCTGCACTTATGCGACTCTTACATGTTGTGCTTTGCGGTGCGCATTGTCCTGGTTCTAAGCCAAGGCCAGAAGTCGCAAGTAAAATGAGTGAAATCCATGTCATGGGAGGCGCAATTAGAGCCGCGGCAAAGGAATTAAAAAAATCATTAAATTAATAACATAGTAAAGGCCGCACATAACAAATTATTTTAGTTCACGCACTGAGTGCGTTGGACAATTTGTAAGTCCCCCGTATATCGAATCATTGCGCGAAGTTTTTCGCAAACGCGCGACTTACAAACTGCCCCTGAAGTATGACTTAAGCTAAATTACAGGAAAATGCAATGGGAGTAATTGATAAATGTACTTATTATTAAACGTGCCCGAAATGTGGAGCAATCGAGTCCTCTTCAGTAGTTGATAAAGACTCCCGTTGGAGCGGGGCCTTTTTGGGGGGCGGTACAACATTTGCCGTTTTTAATACCGTGTGGCGTGGTGGTGGTAAATGAGAGCATGGATTGCAATCAGCTTCATGTACGCAATGCGGTATTTCTCCCTCCATTACTTCGAGTACAGCCATTGAATGAGCACAGCTGCAACTATCATTCAAATGGAACAGCGCAATAGCACAGCGCCGCTCCTAACTCCCGGTTATTTAGTAATGTTTGCACGGGTTTACCGCAAAAGGGTATTGGAAAGGATTTAGACTTAGTAACCCCTGCAAGCAGAATGCAAATAGATACACTTGAAACAAATGTAAAGAAATTTGCTGAAGGACTACCTAATTGGCACTATTTCTTCCTGAAAGGATTCTGTCGGGTAATACTGTTTCTAATAATGACATCGTCACTTTGCCTTTGTTTTGTTAATAGATGAACAAGAGTATTCAATTTTGCAGGGTATTCTCAATTCGAGCAAATAGCAATTTACAAGTAATTTTGCAATAACTGCCACAGCCTTGTCCTTATGCTTTGCAGCAGAACGTACTGTTGTGTCCCATTGATTCTAGGATTGAAAATAGTTGCCGTAATAGTAAGTGAAACCATTTATGCTATCTTACTTGCTAAACGAATCATAAACACTTTCTTTCATTGTGAGCAATAACTTCTACGCCAAAGGCATCACCGCTGAAAACCTGCGAGCCTTCCTTGTATTATGGGCACAGCTTCCGCCTGGAATCGAAGAAGCTATGCAAATAATTATTGAAGGGAATGATCTATTCTTTGATGAAGATGCCAATTCGTTTAGCTGGTGTCATTTATACGAATTGCCTATTCACCAGCATATAGACTTTAACTTCCCTGGGCTTCTTCCAGAAGAACAAGTTCTCGAATGGCGCAAGCAGGTTGCTGAATCCTCTGGAAAAATAGCTGCTTTGCCAAATGTTGCTGAGCAAATCAATAACTATTTCAATGCAAGAGAAAATCCCACGAAGGAAGATATCAAAGCATTGCGCCCATTTCTTTCTACCATTTGTGTTTACTTTTATTCAATACAGTATTCCCTGTTTTGCATTCTTTATCATGGTTGTTTCCTGAATGAACTAATTGAGCGTATTCGAATTGGCGATGATCAAGCGTTATTTGATGCTATTAGAGTTGATCCAACGGTTATTGGGTGTCAATCCGTAATTGAAAGAATCAGTAAGGCAAGAATGCTGAAAGATAGTGACTTTCTCAAAGAACTCAAAAAAACTGAAAGTGGAGTTAGTGCAAAGCTTAAGCAAGCTAATTATCAGAAAATGCGTTTGATTCTTAAAGTGCTTTCTGAAGCTGGTGCAACCCGTCTATTTAATAAAGAACTTTCTCAATTATTTGTTGAAGAGATTAATCTCTACACAGCCAATTCAGCGGGCGGTGGTGTCGAGAAATCCTTGCGTAAATTTGCCGATACTTATATGAAACAAAACGCAACCACTTAAAAACTCAATTTTTGGGTGGAATACAGATCTTGAGTTGATATACACAATCTCTATCCGTTGCGATAAGCACATTTGTTTGCATGGTCGCCGTGGATACGAGGTTTATCATGAAGAAAGAAATCAACGTTTCACCTGAAGTTATAGCATCGAATAAAATCGAAGCCGCCGAGCCGACGCAGAGGACGACGAGCTTCAGCGAGGAGGATCAATGCGAAGGCGAGGTGGAAAATGATTTGACGGATGCTTTACATCAATCAGATTCATCCTTACAGGGTACGCCGCCTAGTAACACAGTACCCCCAAACGACAAAAACAAACATTTCAAGGCTCTGCTTTTTGGCATTGATAGCCTTTATCTTTCCTACTATGGGCAACTGGCAGATGATTGGGATAAGAAATTATTTGATCTAAAGGAAAATGCACAATCTGAAGATGAAAAAAACCAAGCCTTAGCCCAGGTTGCAATTGGTTCGCATCTGTTTGAGGTTCGCGACAAAGGCATGCCGCGTTTTCCTTATGTTTTGTCGGATAACTGTTTCTTCATCAAACTGAATCGCAGTAAATCCAACAAGCTGCCTATGGCGCATGTTCAGATATCCAGCGAGTATCTTGCAGCGGTTGGCGTGGAAGCGGCTGAAAAGGATTTGCGATTTGTCATTAATACACTGGGTTTAGTACACGGCGCGGCCAGTGTCAGTCGTGCTGACCTATTTCTGGATTTCACCTGCATTGATGACCTTTCTGCTATTCATCAGCCTGACTAGGTTACTCGTGCAAATCTAATGGCCAAGTATTTTGATTGCCGCCTGGATGATCCTTTTACAGGCTGGGTGATTGGTATGGGTGGCGATCTGCATGCCCGTTTGTATGAAAAAGTAGTCGAAATCAAAACCAAATCTCATAAAACCTGGTTGTTCTCGTTATGGGAAGCTAACGGTTGGCAGAATCAGCGATGCCCCTGAAGGCATTCTACAACAAGCCCAAGAAGCAGCCGATCAAGGCAAATGGTGGCAATTCATTCAATTGATGGGAGGCGTGACCTCAAAACGAAAAGACAATCCCATCAAGTTAATGAAAATAGAATCTAAAGAGCTAGGAAAGTACGGTGATCCGATAGGGCAAAAAATCTGTGGTGTTGAGACTGATACTATCCAGCTACCGACACGCCTGCATCAGTGGCGTATTGAAAAATGTACAGTAAATACAGCACCAACTGAACGGCGAAGCGCAAACCGCCCGAGTAGGAGCGACAACGGCAGCGACCGCGAGGCCGAATTTGCGGCGCAGCCGCCTTGGAGTTCGAGTTCTGTTAATAACTGTACGAAAAAATAAATTTAGATACACGTGACATTTTGAAATTGAAAAAACAATTATTAAATACAAAAGTAATATTAACCATCAGAAAATATCTAAAACTTAATTCGTTAATTATTTAATTTTAGTATTTAACGTGAAAGAAACCACTAAACAGGCGCAAGTAATCCTGGCCAGCTAAGACCATATAACAATTGGCGCAAATTAGGCTTGCGCTGTTTTGATAAAGCCGTGTTGAATCAGCGTTTTGATCCAACGTGCAGCATTACGC
>JAUYRP010000009.1 GCA_030696695.1 Methylophilus sp. | reverse complement strand
CTCCTGCTGCACACGATGGCCGAAGAGCGTGCCGTTGGTGCGGAACTGAATGTCTGCGGGCAGCGAAAAAGTCGTCTCGAATGAACGTGTCAGCCAGTCGCCGATATGACTGATCGAGTGCGCAAAAGCGGCGAGGCCAATAGGCACGTTGGCAACAGTAACCGATGGCTGAGTGCCGGTTCGGTCGGTTATCACCACGTTGACCTTCGGAACCAGCAACATGGCGTTGAACAGGGCAAGCATGATGACCCAGCGCCCAAAATCCGGCAGCTGGCTAAATCCGGCAAGCACAGCCATGGCCATTGCGAGCAACCCTACCAGCGCGAGCGTTCTCAGCAGGCCAAGATAATCACCGCTGCCCACAATTGCGGCCACTGCGTTGAAAACCAGCTCCAGCTCTCTGATATTCCAATATGAAAAAACTTCAAATATCACCGCTCACTCCCAAAGACGGTCATCGAAGTGAATGCTTGTGCCGGGATGCCGGCAACCATTGCCTGGTGCATCAGCTGTATCTGTCTTTGCAGGTTGGCCTCGCCAGATGTTTTGTTGTATTCGGCGATGCGCATGGTTTGCACGAGTGACGACAGATTGCTTAACCTTGTTTGCAATTGAGAAATCGCCGTCTGTGCATCCGGTGGGACAGCGCCACTTTCAGCATTGGCAAGCGATTGGCTGGCCATCCTGATGAGTCCGTTAAAATAGGAATAGGCGATATCGACAGCGATCAGGCGTTTGTATAAATCGACTATCTGCGGCTGATTGGTCGCTGTGGCGGTAGTGATCAGCTTCCATACCGGCACCGATGAAGCATCCACAATTCTGAAGTCATTGATGTTTTGCGTAGCGCGGGTCGTGATGCCGGTGCGGAGCGCATCGATGGAAGTGCTGACCTTTTTTACAAATGGCGTGATGGAGACCTTGATCGCAGGGACGGTTGGATTGAGGCAATCCGTTGTGGTGTCGCACACATAAACATCTACCCCGGCGGAAGCGGTTGACGGGTCGTCTCCGATAAAATCTTCCACGCGAATACTGGTGGGTTGTGTGTAATGCCATGTTGGCTGACTGCCGCCATTGGCACCACCGGGTACAGCCGGTGTGATGATGATCGTGCCTGTGATGCTCATGATGAGCCGCTTGTCTTCATCGTCAATACCGCTGACATTTTGCAAGGCTTTCCAGACCACATTGCCGGGTTTGAAATAATTCGCTTTGGTGGGATCGCTGGCGGCCGCTGCGGCTTTAGCTGCTTCGGCAGCAGTCGCATCGGTCTTGGTTTGTTTCCATGAATCGAAAGAGTCCGGGAACATGTTCGAGGTTGACCCGGCTATATGGCTGAACATGGCCGACATGTTTTTTGACAAGTCCGCGCCTTGCACAAAAGGAATGCCTTCTGTCATTTTGCAGGCATTGACGTTCATGCCATTTACCTTGTTGGCGACATCCTGCAAATACTCGAACAGGCTTGCCATTTCCGGCATGGAGGATTTGATGGCCAGCAGAAATGCGTAGCTGATGGAGGTGCCGATGTTTTGGAACAATGCGGTTATCGCGGCTTTATTGATGAAAGAGAATGAGCCCGCGTGCAGATCAATACCCCCGCAACCAATGTCAAGAGACGGTGGGCTGATTTGCGCCAGTTGATAGGATCTCACCGGCGTTCTGGCGTAGAAACCACCGGCAGAGTATCCATTCATGGTTTGCCCCTTGTAGGACGATGGGGGTGTCGCATTGGTGTACCCGCCCATATTGTCGAACCAGTTTTGCATTCCCGTCCCCACGTTGGCGTTTGCTGGCACTGCGATGAGATAGGTCGCGGCTAGAACCGAGATGAATAATTTGCAGTTGCGCATGCCGTTTCCTTCTTAACGGGCATGGCAACAGCCACCCCTGATATTAAAACTTGCAATGCCCGTTTCCCTCTCCCCAACCCTCTCCCGGAGGGCGAGTGGGCAAACGAATCGCTGCGCGAGTTTCACGTTACAGATCGCCCGGTGTGGTCTGTGTCAGCACGTAAATCCGTTCCACAAAATCCTGTAACGACAGCACACCAGCGCCAAGTATCACCATTTTGTGAGTTTTAACATTGCCGAGAACAAAGAGCGGAACAGCCTCTACTCCCAGTTTGGTGGATAGCCCGTTGTCTTTGACTGAAGGTGGCAATCCCTCAATGGTTGCCCCGTCCAGGCTGATAGGCAGGATCGTCATGTCGTATTGCCGGGTGATCCATTGCAGTGTTGGCACCATGTGCTTGCAATAAGTACAGTCACCACGGAAGAAGAAAAATATCCCCCACTCCCGGG
Organism: Methylophilus sp.; assembly: GCA_030696695.1. Taxonomy (GTDB): domain Bacteria; phylum Pseudomonadota; class Gammaproteobacteria; order Burkholderiales; family Methylophilaceae; genus Methylophilus. The sequence goes on along the minus strand of JAUYRP010000009.1, from coordinate 5,168 downwards.
CCAAATCGGTCATGGTTCTGGTTTCCTTGACCTTACGCGCCCGTGCCGCCACCTTGATGGCGGAGTTGTTCATTGGATTTTTAAGTTCGTAATTCAGCTCGGCGTTTTGCCACAGCACTCTGCGCCAGACATCGGCGAAGAAGCTGGCGCGGTCAATTTCAACCTTCTGCGCTACCATGTACGCTTTGATGTTGCTCGATGTTGGATGTACCACCGCGAGCGCACGTTTGGCATCAAGGTCTTTGCGTATCTTCTCCAGCTCTTCGACAGCCATCTCCTCCTTGGACTTTTCTGATTGTGTCTGCTTGTCGGCTTCTTTGGGCTTCGGGGATGACCGGGCTTTTTCTTCACAATACCAGTTGAATTTCTCTTGGCCACGGCACGACCATACTGACGAGTATTCTATACCTGGCAGGTAATCTCGCCCCTCCAACGCCGAGGATGTTGTGGGTAGCAGTGCAGTCGTCAGCACGAAAACAAGACTTGTCACAGCGCGCATGGTTTACTTGTCACTCAAGGTGAGTTCCCGAACACGCTGGGTGTAATCGTAGGTGGTGCTGGGTGAATCTTTGATAATCGCAGCCGAGTTGATGATGGTGCATTTGCACTCGCTCGCCACTTGCGTCAGTGCAACATCAAGATTTTTACCGAAGCGCGAGGCTGACTCGATGATCTCGGCTTGCGCTTTCTGATCCATGCCGGGCTTCATTTGTGAAGCCAAGCTTTTTTGTTGCGAGGTGACAATACCGATAATGTCCACCTTCGCCATCATCGGCGCAGGGTGAAAGTGCTGCCATCCAGCCATGACCGCAATAGCGAATGCTGCCGCGACAGCCCCGGTGACGAAATGTGCGAAGGTGGACATATTGATCTCTGATTAAAGTATTTACAGGTCTGGTTGGTTCAGCTTTTTCGTCTGTCCTCGCGCGTTCCTTTGCGCCTCTCATTTTTAATTCTTTCATTAAGCAGTACCTCGATAGCTTGTTCGGTCGTCATGCCGTTTTGCTCGCGCATCACTTTTATTCGTTCGAAATCTTCAGCGCGCGTGGAAAACAGCATCATCGAAAACGGATCAAGCAGTAAGCGCCCAATTCCAGAACCCATGGGGCTATGCACAAATATTTCCGAATAATTACCGTGGTCGGTGGTAATAGACGAGAGCTGGCGTTTCATCCATTCATCGATTACGAGCTTTCCCTCTTTGCCCAGACGGTCTATGTTTTCCGGCTTCTGCCGCAGCAAGAACAGCCAGTCCGCATTGTTGATTGACGCTTTGCTGGCCTCGGTCTTGTAGTAGTCATCAACGCTTTGGGTAATAGTGCCGAATGCCCCGCCATATTTTCTTGCGCGACGATAACCGGCTTCGATGAAATGCCCGCTGCTGCCACTACCCATCAAGTCCCACGCCTCATCAATAATCACGATCTTGCGCCTGGAGCGATCCAGATACATTTCCTGGGTTATGCGATACATGATGATTTGCATTACCACCGCCTGAAGGTCTTTTTTGCTTTTTAGTTCCTCAAGCTCAAGAACGATAAAGTCCTTGGTAAATTCAATCGTTGCCCGTCCCTCAAAGTAACTCGCATATACGCCATATTTTGTGTAGGGTTCGAGAGCCACGGCCATATGCATCAGCTCCGACTCTCTTTCGGCTGCATCATTTATTTTCCCGGTACGCAGCAGGTCGTAGATGTCCGTGATGGTGGTGTCACCGCCTTTTTCTTCCCATACTTGCTTGATGGCGGACGCGAGCGCGGTATAACAAAAATTGTTTAGCGGCTCGCGCGGACTCGCCATTTCTGCAAGTAGCGGGAGCAACATTTCCATGTCGTTATTGATGTCCCTGACCATCGAGAACGGATTAAGACACAACGTGTTTTGGCGCTCGTCAGCAAATTCAATGAATTCGCCATCCATCAGTTCGCACAGGTTTTTGTAACTGCGCCCCACATCAATAATCCAAACTTTGGAACCGGCTGCGCGATAGCGATACGCCATTTCATTCACGAATACGGACTTGCCAGACCCGGATAGCGCAGCCACGGCAAAATTGTAGTTGCCCCCCGTGTTGTCAAACAGGTCAAACCCCATGATTTGTCCGCGCCGCCCGAACAGGGTAATCAGCGGTGTCTTGGTGCCTTTCCATTCGGCGATCAACGGCGATGTCATCACCGCGTTGTCGAGGGTCTTGGTATATACCCGGCCAAATGTATTGAGGTCTTGTTGCATCGGCCTGGCTAGCGTCATCGGCAGCGATGAGGCGAATGCCTGATGCTGTAAATAATAGTCGCGTGAAATGTCATAACCTCGCGCCCGCCATACTGCCCTGACCGCGTGCTCAGAGCGTGACGCATCTTCAACAGACGATAGCAGGCAGATTTGGTGGTACATGCGCAACGTGCCCTTGCCTTCATCGAAGGTCTTGAGCACAGAATCCCAGTCTCGCTTGCGATCTTGAAGGTCTGGCTGAAATCTTGCCATGTACGAGGATGCGTTCTGTGTGGCACGAGCCGATTTCATTTGCGCGTAAGTTCTAGCCGATTCGTGATCTTGCACAATCGCGCCCATCGTGATTAAAAATGGGCATGGCATGGACAAAGCCGTTTGATAAGGATCACCGATCATGCTGCCCATGTGATTTAATCGGCTGTACTTCGGGTAGTTTCTGACGGAGAAAAGCTGCATGACCGTTTCTTTTCCGCCGCTCTTGCAAAATCGTATGCCTTCATCGCTGATACACGATGCAATCTCGCGGTTGGATAATTGTTCGCGAATTATTCGGTCCGGGTTGTATTTCACAACCAGCTTGTCCCTTGCATCAGCATTGGGGGCATCCGCATCGGAATTGAACACCCTCTCGTGATCGAAGAAGTCGCCCACAAAATTCAGCAGGTGATCCGGTGTCCAGTCAAACCCATCCAGGTAGGCCGACCTGAGCGTTGCATGGATACTCTCGCGCGTCCTGATCGCTTCCTCTACCTCTGTTGGTGCAAACGGCGAAAGCGGCAGGGAAACAGAGATGACACATCTGAAATCCCTGAGCAGATAGGTGTTGCTTGCTAACAGAGACTTGCCTGTGCCGCTCTGGTAGTACCTGTTGCGGCGCTCGGCAATACCAATGAGCTCTTCGTTTTTAATCAACGCCGTCTGGGCTTGCAGCGTTCGACTGATGTCGGGGCTGGCGTAGAGTGATACCTGAATACCCGTTTCTGCCGGACATGAAATGAACAAGCTGGACAGTATCTTTTCCATCTCATCCGTCGCACCCGTCTGAGGTGCTACCTCAATGGCAAAACCAATAGAAAACTGTTCAGTTACCCCAAATCCGCCTTGATCCAGGACAAACATGCATTCGTCAGACAGCCAGCCGACGTAGGGCAGTATGCCAGTCAGCCGGGGCATGGCAACGAAGCGCTCAATCAGACTACGCGGCAAAGCGTCCGGCCGGCTGTATCGCTCGTGAAAGAATGCGCGCTTGAGTGTGGTGGCGAATGACATGCTAGTTTACGGTTTGTGGTTGCTGGGGTTGAGGCATCTGGTATTGCGGCTGCGCAGGCTGCGATTCAGATTGTTGTGTTTGCTTTGAGGCTGGCATCCATACGCGGTATTGCTCGGCGATTTTTTTCTTGCTGTGGGCGGCTTGCCAGTGACCGGGGTCTGCAACGGCGTACAAGAATGACTGATCGTGCAGCACCTTTCTGTTGTCTTCCCACGGGGCAATCCACACGCGCAAGACTGTTGGCCCACTCATCACGGGCGTGCCGGTTGTGGGTGCTCCACCCAAAACGTTACTTATCCCTTGATCATTTTTGCCATAAACAGTGACTTGTTTGGTGGTCGAACCCGGCAGATTGTCCGCCACCGCGTTGGCATAGACCCCAGACAGTGAAGAACAGCTAATACCAGGTGGCGCTTTGCAGGAGAACGATTTTTGGGCATCAAGACCAACCATGCTGCATCCGGGCAGCCAGATGCAGAGCAGAAATAGGGTTGCAATGGGGGAGCGCATCAATTGCCTCCTTTGCCGACTAGCCATTTTTCAATCTGTTCAATCGGTGCCGCTCCGGGCAGTACGCGACCGTCAGCGGCTACCATTGTGGGCGTGCCGTTGAAATTGAGCTTTTGTCCAAGCTGGACATTACGATCTATCGGGCTGTCGCAGCGCTTGTCGGTCGCTGGCGATTTGTCGTGCAGCATATAGTCGCGCCATGCTGACGATTTGTCGGTGGAGCACCATATCAACTTTGCTTTTTTCGACGCATCCGGGTGGAGTCCATCCAGTGGAAACAAGAAGGTGTAAATTGTCACGTTGTCCAGCTTGAGCAATTCTTGCTCCAGCTTCTTGCAATAAGGGCAATCTGGATCCGAAAAGACAGCCAGGATTCGACTTCCATTCCCTCGCGTAGTCTTGATGGCATCTTTGAGCGGCAACTCCGCGAAATTCACCACGTTTAATTCGTCGAGGCGTTGTGCCGTCAGGTCTTGCTGGGTCTTCATGTCGAAGATGTGGCCAAAAATAAAGAAGCGACCATCACTGTTTGTGTAGCCAATGTTTTTGCCCATGTCGACTTCAAAAAGCCCGCCTATTCCCGTTTTATGCACGCCGGTAATCTGCGTTGCCGGATAGAGTCCGTGCAACATTTTTTCCATGGCAATTTCTTCACCGTCAGCGGCATAAGCGGTCGTAACGCAAATGGCAGCAGCGGCCACACCAATAAATAAACTCTTGAACTTCATGTGCTCTCCTTGTATCAATTGATTATTCAGATGGATCGATGGATTTATTTAGTGCCCTTCTGCCGCGTATCCAGATGTCGGTGTATGTCCCCTCTTGTTCACTATTAAGGCCCTCCCCAAACGCAAAACCTTTGGTGAAAATCACCTCAACCGTTCGCCCGGCATCAATTTCAATCACTGGGAACAATTTTTCTGCGAGGTCGATGTAATACTGACTGAGCCTGTCGAGTGTTTTGCCCACTCCGGAGCTGATCCCATTCTTGAATTGCTGCCCTTGATTGACTGTCGAGATTGAGCCAAGCGGATTGATGGATTGTGTGGTCGCGCTATTCTGGAACGCTTGCCCAATCCCTGAGCCAATGCCAGCGAGCAATGCGTTGGCCAGTATCTGGCCTTGCTTGCTGATTAACCTGCCCCGCATCCCTGCT
>JAUYRP010000031.1 GCA_030696695.1 Methylophilus sp. | reverse complement strand
ATCTGGTAAAGGTTGTGCATAAGGGCGTTTTGAGAAGTTTTGGTTGTGTACGTTTTTATTGTACGCATCACCTGCACTTGCCAAACCTGACACCATCAAAGCTACTGCTGAAACAATCACTGCTAAATTTAAACTTTTCATTTTGTTTATCCTTTAATATTTGGGTTTATATTTACTGCTCATTTATTCGAGATTTGTTTGCTCTCTCGATGGAATGCATTATGCATGGTGTGTGTAAAGTAAAAATCTACCAAAATAGGTAGAACGGTATATACTGATCGGCATATGCCAAACGACATAGAAAATCAAACTGAACAGCCCACGAGTGCGCGTGCGCTCAGAAATAGCCTGAAACAAATTCAGGCCAATGACACGCACATGCGCACCTATTTAAATCTGGGGCAGCAATTGTTTGAGCATGGCTGGGATGTAAACACGGCCTCCACCCTACTACGCTCACTTTGTACATTGCTCTCGGCACAGCATACATTATTGGCCATAGAAAACTCCGGCAAACTTGTTGTGTTCTGTCAATTAGGGCAAACGCTACCCATTGGCGCTAGAATTCCAATGATGGGTGTGCTGGCCATGATGTTGAAAAACCCTGTGCGGTTTACACTTTACGAGAACAAAAATACACAACTGTGGACGCACGGCGATATACAGCATCACGAATGCTTAATTCCGATTGCATTAGGGCAACACGGCAAAGGCATCATTGGGCTATCTGGTAAAAAATTGACATTAGATACTGCTGAAGTTGAAACTTTACAGGCGCTTGCAGGATTGATCGGGCTAGCCATCTCGCAGCATCTAGGGCCAGTGAGAAGTGAAATAGACCAATCTATATTAGAGACGCTTACACCTAGAGAGCGAGAAATCTTTGCCCTGCTGCCTTCTGGCTTGAGTAACAATGCACTTGGTGAAAAACTGGGCATAGCACCCGGCACTGCTAAAATACATGTTGAACGCATTTTAAATAAGCTAGGAGTCAAAGATAGAACACAAGCTGCTGTGAAGGCAGTGGAACTCGGATACAAGTCTTAATGAATTTTTTGCCCACAATACCCAGCACTATCTATAGATGAAGAACACTGAGAAAAACATTACTAAGCCCGATGTCTTCCTGCCTATCTCTTGGATAGCACAGGCATGGCAGAATTTACCCTTGGGGATTAAAGGTGTGTACGTCATTGCCTTACCCTTGCTAGTATTATTGGCATCTCTAGGCTCTTTGTATCTGAGAGAACAAGAATCTACCCAGCTTGAAAATAAGCTCAGACTTGCCCTACAAAACCAACGCGATATACAAAAGGTACATACACTGCTGATTGAAGCATCGACTGGGGTGAGGGATTATCTACTCACAGGAGATAAGCACTTTCTTGAAATATTTTTTCAAGTTGAATATCAACTGCCTGCGATACTCAACGAATTGAAAGTTCAGCTTGATAATGACGCACAGAAATCGCGCCTAGACAGAATTAATCCACTTGTGACGCAAAATTTGCATGACTTGAGAATTCTTTCTGAGTATGAGTCCGATATCGCTTCGGATGACCTCATTGCCAAATTTAAGTCACAGGTCAACACCTTGGATAAACTGAGGTTTGAAATAGAGCGATTGAATGCGGAAGAAGCCATTTTAGTAGCTAAAGATCAACAAGATGTGATTGACCAGCGCCAGCGGCATATTGTGATTACGCTGATAGCAGCCACAGCCGGCATTATTGGCTCCCTAGTAGCCGTTTGGATTTTCTCTCGCACCATTGTTAAACGTGTACGATTATTGAGGGATTCTGCAGCGCATCTTGCCAAGGCAGAAAAACTAGATTTACCTTCAAGTAGTCGTGATGAGTTAGGACAACTCTCTGATGAGCTTGACCATGCATCGCAATTGCTTGCTAAAAACATCAGCGATTCAATACAAGCCAAGCGTGAGGCTGAAGAAGCGAGTGCTTCAAAAAGTATGTTTTTGTCCAGAACCAGCCACGAATTAAGAACACCACTCAATGCTATTTTGGGGTTTGCGCAATTATTAGAACAAGATCTACCATCGGGAAAGCAACGCGATAGCGTATCGCTTATCTTGGGCGCGGGGCATCATTTACTCAAACTGATTAATGAAGTGCTGGAGATTGCCAGAATTGAATCAGGTGAAATTTCATTAGAGCTCACACCTATTGCTGTCAATATGATGCTTGAGGAAGCTGTTCATTACATTGCACCGATTGGGAAAATCCGCGATATTGAGATTAAAACGGAAATCGAACCAGACTTATGGGCGATGGCTAACCGCCAAAAACTATTGCAAGTGGTGCTCAACCTGCTTTCCAACGCGCTTAAGTATGGCCCTGTTAGCTCTGCCGTCACTTTGCGCGCTTTTCGGCATCAACATAACATTAGAATCGAAGTGCAAGACGAGGGGCAAGGTATCCCCAAAGAACTGAAAGAACGACTCTTTACACCTTTTGATCGGTTAGGCGCTGAGCACACCAAAGTTGAAGGTACAGGCCTTGGTCTAGCCTTGTCTAAGCAAATTATGCTGGCAATGCATGGCAGCATTCAAGTCGCTGAAAACAAAAGCTTATTTTGGGTTGAAATAGGCGCTAGCGAGCCAAGTGCAGAGCTAAATGTATCGACTCAACCGCAGCAATACAAAAAGCCTGTATCGCTGAATAACAAACGCTCTATCTTGTATGTAGAGGACAACATCAGCAACCGCGCACTGGTAGAAGCAATTGTCCACCGTCAGCGTGATTTACGTATTCACTGCGTGACCACCATCAAAGATGCTAAGCAGTATTTAACAGAAGTTTTACCTAGCCTGTTGCTGATTGATTTAAATTTACCAGACGGTTCAGGAGAACACTTGGTGAATTACATTAAATCCGACATAAAATATCGTGATATCCCTATTATGATACTCAGTGCAGATGCGTTACCCGAGACTATTGACCGCTTAAAAGTAGCTGGTGTTGACCATTACATGACAAAACCTTTAGACGTTGCGTTGTTCAGCAAAAAAATTAGAGAACTCATTGAAATTTAGCTGCTTATTTGAATCACAGAAAATGAAACAACCATGAATGAAGCCGATATATTAAATGCCAAGATTTTGATTGTTGATGACGCAGAAGCCAATTTACGGCTACTGGAAGACTTGCTGTCTAGAGAAGGATTTCATCAGGTCATTAGTACAGCGGATTCAACACGTGCACTAGATTTGTTTAAAGCGTTTGAGCCTGATTTAATTTTGCTTGATTTAATGATGCCTGAACTTGATGGCTATGCGGTATTAGAAATGCTATCGCGTCATATCCCAGATGATGAGTATTTACCTGTGTTAGTGCTCACTGCAGACGCCACAATTGCCGCCAAAAGAAAAGCGCTTGCGCTGGGTGCAAAAGACTTTCTGACGAAGCCTTTTGATACGATAGAGGCGATGTTACGGGTTTGGAACTTGATTGAAACGCGCATGCTATATCGCCACTTAAAATCGCTTAATACTGCAATTAAACCTGTATCCCATCCGCATCAATCGTCAGAGTAAAAGTGCAGATACAATCAGCTTTTAAACTAATTGCCCGTACTCGTGCTTATTGCAACAGCGCGAGTGTCGTAGCGGTTTCGGCTTGCGCCATTTTTTCAGATAGCTTGCCCAAATATTCCAAAGCTTGGACGTGTTGATGATTCAGTGCCAACACTTTCCTAAAATGTTCTTCTGCCTTCGCGTAATCTTTTGTCGCATACTCTGCTGTGGCTAGATAAAACCAAGACTCAGCCGTGTTGGGTTCAGATTGCACCCATTGAGAAGCCACTTTGATCAAAGTTTTCCACTCTTGAGATACATAGGGTTGTACCACACGCATAAAGTAAGGCCGTTGTTGAACATCCATTGCCCAAAAAGGCTTTTCACTTTCCACGCCTAAAGACTTCGCTGGTTTATCCATCAATGCTTGCACCCACTCTACTGGCATGTAGTAATAATGCGCTTTGTCACCGCGGCTTTTCAAAGTGATGATCCCTACCAAATTGCCTGCATCATCAAATGCGCCACCACCGCTCGCACCTAATCTAAATGTACTGGTTGCACGAATAATCACACTATCATCCATCGGGAACAACCCCTTCACCACACCAAATGTGCTCACTGGCGCTTTGGTTTCATCGGGATAGCCTACGGTGAAAATTGAATCATCATATTGAAGCGATTTGCTCACACCAAATTTCACAGCAGGTACATTTAGGTTTTCTACAGTGAGCATGCATAAATCATGATGCCAATCTGCTTTTAATGCGGTGGCTTTGTGCGGCTCGCCATTCACAATCACAGAAACATCGGTTGCATTGGTCACTACATGGCAATTGGTAATCACTTCATTGTTGCCTATGACTACGGCTGAGCCTAAACCTTGGCTACCACTTGGTAATTTGACTTTTACACGAAGCACACTGTTACTTAATTCGCGTACCGTATCGCTGGTTGGCATTGCGACTGCGCTACCTGCCGCACCTAATGCTAGTAGTAAAGTGTAAAGTGATATCAAGTGGCGCTTAATCATCATGCTTTCCTATCCGCAACTAATCTTTATTAAAATCAGAGAGTTAGTAAAAATAATGCTATGTTTCAATGCTAATTTAGCAATTAGCATTCCAACTTGATTTATTTGCCTGCAAATGGCTGGGATGTGGCATGAATGCTTGCGCTAGGCAAATATCATGTAAGTTTTAGGTAGGTTGAAAAACGGGTCGAACTAGTTATTTTGCACGCTTTCAGTGCGCGGAATCATTCCATATTGGTGCATACAGGTTTAATACGCTGATGCTAGTGTGCAAGGCTTATTTGGTTAAATATTTATGAGTGTATTTAAACGCTTAAAAAGAAAGCTGATTGATTGTGAATGAAGCAATAAAAAAGGCCGCTAACAATAGCGGCCTTTTTTATTACAAAATTACGTTTAATAGCTTAGAAGTTGTACTGCAATTGCACACGAAGCGCATCTGCATCAAATGTTTCGTAATCTGTTCGATTCGGAAACTCTGCGGTTTGGATACCAGTAACTAGGTTGGTACGTTTCATTTTGTGGTAGTAAGCCACTAACTCCACCTCAGGTGCAATTTGCCACTCGGCACCAATTTCCCAGTCATTCACATGGTTAGGTGCAGCATTAGATTCCGCTTTATTATAACCATCAAAGTATTGCCATTTGATAAATGGAATCAAAGTACCGTTAGTATCAAAAAACTGGAAGTTATCAATTTTATACATGGCTTGTAGGTAACCACCATTCAAGCTTTTTTCTTGAATTTGATTAGCTGCAATGTCTAAGCCTGGTGTTTTACCCCAAGTCCATTCAGCTTGTAAACCAAACGGTTGTGGATACATCATAAAGCTCAAGGCAACGCGTTCGTCTTTGATACCGTTGTTGCTACCATCTGTAAAGTTTGCTGCATTTGTAGGCGTAGCAGATGCAATCACACCCGTGGCAGGATTTCTTCTTCGGTAAGAACCAGTTGATACTGGCACATAATCACCTGTATACCCCTGAATACCTACCTCATAAATCTGACCTGACTCAGTCTTCCATGGATGTGTGTAACGTGCCACCATATGGTAATTGTCATTACGGTCACGGTTATTAGCACCTTGGCCGTTGTAAAAACCAAAACCAAATTGACCATAATCGCCTGAATGTTTTAAACCCAGTTTACCAATCTCTTTAAACAGCTCTTGTGTTTCTATCGGTGTGTAGTAATAGAAAGCACCTAAATCACGCTCATCTTTAACCGCACTGTTCAATGCATCCGCACGGTCAAGTGCAAGACGGTTTTGAGAGGATTGTAAGTTTTCAAAACCATAGGGCACTTTAGATTGACCGACACGAATACGATGCACATTGTCTTTGGTTAACTTTAAATCACCATACGCATCACGTAATTGCGCAAAGTTTCCACTAACTTGGCCTGCGCCAGCTGGAGTGCTGGCAAAATCTGGTTGAATGTAGTAGTACAAACGCTCACCGATATCACCAAATAAGATAACGCGTGCACGACGAATCAAAAAGTTTTTGTCTTGATCACCGTTAGAGCGATCATCACCCACTGAACGGTCAGAAAACAAGTTGATGCCTTCATCGCCACCCAACATAGTGGTATTACGCACTTGTAAATAGCCGCGAATATTGACTGCGCCACCTACTTTACTTGCTAACGAACTTTTTTCTTTTTTCTTTTGTACATCCATCTCCTCAGCACGGCCTTTGGTCAATAAAGCGCCTTCTTCTTCTGTCAGCACACCTTTACTCACTAATGCTTGTACTAAGTCTCTCGTGGAGTCAGCAAATGCATTCGCACTAATCAATGATGCACCTGTCACTGCGATTGCTACCATGCTGCGTAACTTCAAATTCATTCCATATCCTCTCTGGTCAATCAGTCATTAATTTTTGTTGAACGCATTTTGAATGCGCAATATGACAAATTGATGACAAAGAGCTAATTAATGGACTAGTCGTGGTGATTAAAAATAAAAAAGCCGACACAGCTTTGTGTCGGCTTTCAGTGAAATGTTAGTTATTGAGATAACTTATGCCTAATTAACTCTCAGCACGCATATGCGGGAATAAAATCACATCACGAATGCTTGGGCTATCGGTAATCAGCATCACTAAACGGTCAATACCAATCCCACATCCGCCTGTTGGTGGCATGCCATATTCCAAGGCACGAATGAAGTCCGCATCGTAGTACATGGCCTCTGCATCGCCCGCTTCTTTGGCTTTCATTTGCGCATGGAAGCGTGCTGCTTGATCTTCCGCATCGTTTAACTCACTAAAGCCATTGGCCATTTCACGCCCGGTAATAAACAACTCAAAACGTTCTGTAATCTCTGGATTTTTATCCGATGCTCTCGCCAATGGCGATACTTCCACTGGGTAATCAATAATATAAGTTGGTTGCCATAATTGGCTCTCTGCTGTTTCTTCAAATAAGGCCAATTGCAATGCGCCTAACCCAGCGTGATCAAAAGGCTTCACGCCATGTTTTAAGATTTCCGCACGTAAAAACGCAGCATCGTTTAGCTGGTCAAGCGTATATTGTGGTGCGTATTTCTGAATGGCGCCGACGATAGTTAAGCGTTCAAATGGTTTACTTAAATCCACCTCTTTGCCATCATAGCTTAGCACCGCTGTGCCACGGGCGGCGATAGCAGCTGCACGTATGCATTGCTCTGTAAAGTCCATCAGCCATTGATAATCGGTATACGCCGCATAAAATTCCATCATGGTAAATTCAGGGTTATGGCGAACGCTTAAGCCTTCATTCCGGAAGTTACGGTTAATTTCAAATACACGCTCAAACCCACCCACCACCAAACGTTTTAAATACAACTCTGGCGCAATACGCATAAACATTTGCATGTCTAATGCATTGTGATGCGTAATAAAGGGCTTGGCCGACGCACCACCAGGAATTGGGTGCAACATCGGTGTTTCTACTTCTAAAAATTCATTTTCTATCATGAAATTACGAATGGCTGATACCACTTTAGAGCGCGCTTTAAATGTCTCGCGTGCTTCTTCACTAGTAATCAAATCCACGTAGCGCTGACGGTATTTGATTTCCTGATCCTGCAAGCCATGAAACTTCTCAGGCAGTGGACGCAGGGATTTGGTCAGGAGTTTAATTTCCGTCACGTGAATCGACAGTTCACCTGTTTTGGTTTTAAACAAACGACCCGTGGCGCCCATGATGTCGCCTAAATCCCAATGCTTAAAGCGTTCATACAGTTCTTCACCAATGTCATCACGTGCCACATAGAGTTGAATACGCCCAGTCGCGTCTTGTATGGTGGCAAAACTCGCTTTACCCATTACACGCTTGAGCATCATTCGGCCTGCCACTGTGGCAGGAATAGCTTGCGGGTCTAATGTTTCCTTGTCAAAAGCGTCATACTTTGCATGTAAATGGATGGCCTTATGTTCTGGCTTAAAATCATTTGGAAATACCGCGGCTTGATTCGCAAGCGCCTCTGCACGCATGACTTTTAATTTTTCTCGGCGCTCGGCAATCACATGATTTTCATCGACTGGCAAAGCTGTTTCGTTGGTGGGTTGGTTCATGAACGTTCTCTACACAAAATAAGTGGTTTACGCATCAGACTATGAGATGGCAAATAATTCAATATTTTAACATTGAATAGTTTGGCTGTATTGCTTAGCTTTTGTAGTCAAGCTTGATGTGACGCATACAAATCATTTCATCACAGCACTAATTTTGTGCAAACAATTGTTTTTGGGGCAAGTTTTCCACCAGTATCTATTAATTTTCAACCTAACCAAATGATTTAAAACGTTTATTGTGATTGGTGCAGATGTTGCTTTATCAACAATGTCATTAGTCACGCTCAACACGCCATGGCGAATTTATACGCAAAACAAAATCAACAACTCAAAGACAATATTCGTTATTTAGGACGTGTGCTGGGTTTGGCTATTTTACAAAAAGAAGGCCAAGAGGCATTTGATTTAATTGAGAACATTCGAAAATCAGCGGTGAAGTTTCATCGCGAAAATGATCAGCAAGCGTCTATCGCACTAGAAAGCTACCTCAAACATTTAAGCCCTGTGCAAACAGTCTGCGTGGTGCGTGCGTTTAGTTACTTTAAGCATTTGGTGAACATTGCGGAGGACTTATACACGCAACAACTTACGCGTTTAAATGAAGACAATCTTAGCCCAGGCATGCTTGCCCATTCGGTGGATAAAATTGGTGAGCATAATCTTTCGTTTGATACGATTGATGCATTTTTTAAAGATGCACTCGTGTCCCCAGTATTAACGGCTCACCCAACTGAAGTACAGCGCAAAAGTATTTTGGATATTGAACATACGATTGCTCACTTACTCGCTGAACGTGGCAACCTGTTATCGAAAAAGGAGCTTGAGCGTAACCATTTGCTCATTGAAGGTGCAATTTGCTCACTATGGCAAACTAGAATTTTGCGCTTCTCTAAGCTCACCGTTGTCAACGAAATTGAAAATGCGCTGAGCTACTATAAAACCACATTCTTAGAAGTCATCCCTGAAATTCTGCAAGATTTAGAACGTGACTTAAATTCGCTTTACCAAGCCAAAACGGGTGCGCAGTATGTATTACCAAGCTTTCTGCACATGGGCAGTTGGATTGGCGGCGATCGTGATGGCAATCCCTTTGTGAATGGCACCACCTTGCAGCAAGCCATGCATTTGCAGGCATCCGCTGTGTTTAAATATTATTTGAAAGAGCTGGAAGTGCTCAGACGCGAATTGGCTATCTCATCCAGACTCATCGGTATTGATGAAGCTGTCATTGAGCTTGCCAAACGCTCACGTGACCAATCTTCACATCGTTTAGACGAGCCATATCGACTGGCACTTAATGGCATTAACGATAAGTTATTGGCCACTGTACGTACTTTATTACCTGCGTTTGAATTAAAAGATGCACCGAGTGATAGCCTACCCTACGAAAATTCGAGTGAATTATTAGCAGAGCTCAATATACTGGTGACCTCGCTCAAAGCCAATAAAGGTGAAGACCTCATCTATCCTCGCTTAGGCAAGCTCACCAAAGCAATTGAAACGTTCGGATTCCATTTGGCCACGATTGATATTCGCCAATCGTCAGACGTACATGAAGCTGTGATTAAAGAGCTATTTCATAAAGCCGGTTATGACTTTGAATATGACGAGCTGACAGAAGATGAAAAAACCAAAACCTTGTTGGATGAACTGAAACAACCCAGATTGTTATTTTCTCCATTCCAACAATACTCCGAGCTGGTACACACAGAAATAGGCGTACTTAATCAAGCGCGTGAGATTCGCCAACAGTTTGGTGAACATGCCATTCGTCAATACATTATTTCGCACACAGAAACACTGTCCGACTTACTTGAAGTCGCTCTGCTACAAAAAGAAGCTGGACTACTGCGCGGCATTTGGGGCTCGCAAAAAATTCAAGTGGATTTAAATATTGCACCACTGTTCGAAACCATTGCAGACTTACGTCATGCGCCCATGATTATGGGACAGTGGCTGAGTTTACTGGGTATACGCCATGTGTTGCGCTATCAAGGCAATGAGCAGGAAATCATGCTGGGCTATTCCGATAGTAATAAAGACGGTGGATTTTTGACCTCTAACTGGGAACTCTACAAAGCGGAAATCTCACTGGTTGAATTATTCAGTCAAGCGAAAATCAAACTACGTTTATTTCACGGTCGCGGCGGCACTGTGGGCCGTGGTGGTGGCCCAACTTACCAAGCGATCATGGCGCAACCGCATGGCACAGTGGATGGCCAAATACGGCTCACTGAGCAAGGTGAAATTATTGCCAATAAATATGCTGATCCTAAAATAGGCAGGCAGCATCTTGAAACATTGATAGCCGCGACCATTGATGCCAGCTTATTTCCACAAAATGAAATTGAGCCACAAAAGCGGCGTGCATTTGAGAGTGTGATGGAAACACTCTCTACTACCGCGATGACCACCTACCGAAGTTTGATTTATGAAACACCAGGCTTTGCTAATTACTTTTTTGGCGCTACGCCGATTGCTGAAATTGCAGAACTTAATTTAGGGAGCCGTCCCGCTGCGCGCAAATCCACACGTAGAATTGAAGACTTACGCGCTATACCTTGGGGATTCTCATGGGGGCAATGTCGCTTACTATTACCGGGTTGGTATGGTTTAGGCAGCGCTATTCATCAATATATCGATGCTGATGAAGATACGCGCGAAACGCGTATCCAAACACTGAAAGAAATGATGGCCTGCTGGCCGTTATTTAAAACATTGATCAACAATGTGGATATGGTGTTGGCTAAAACCGACTTAGTTGTGGCAAGACACTATGCCCACTTATTAGAAGACAGAGAATTGCGTGAAAGCATTTTTGGCCGCATTAGCCATGAACATGCACTTACAACTGAGGCTGTGAATTTGCTGCAAGAAACCACTGAGCGCCTAAGTGGCAACCCAACTTTGGCAAACTCTATCCGCAATCGCTTGCCCTATTTAGATCCTCTCAATCATCTACAGGTAGAAATGATTCAACGATACAGAAATGGTGAGACCGATGAAAAGCTCAAGCTTGCTATTCATCTCACCATCAATGGGATTGCGGCTGGATTGAGAAATACAGGGTAAGCGTTATACGCCCTGTTTTAAACTCACTTGTATAAATGGATCAAGATCGCCATCCAACACACCTTGTGTATTGCCAATTTCCACATTGGTGCGCAAATCTTTAATACGGCCTTGGTCCAACACATAGCTTCTAATTTGATGTCCCCAACCAATATCAGTCTTGGCATCTTCAAGCGCTTGCTTGTCGGCATTGCGCTTGTTAAGTTCCAAGTTGTAAAGTGCGCCTTTCAACATATTCATCGCTTCTTCACGGTTGCGATGCTGTGAACGGTCGTTTTGACACTGCACAACTACGTTTGTGGGCAAGTGTGTGATACGGACGGCTGAATCGGTTTTATTAATATGTTGACCACCGGCGCCACTGGCACGATAGGTATCAATACGCAAATCGGCAGGGTTAATTTCAATTTCTATCGAGTCGTCGACTTCAGGGAAAATCTGCACACTGGCAAAGCTCGTATGGCGTTTAGCGTTTGAATCAAACGGAGACTTACGTACTAAACGATGTACGCCATTTTCGGTACGCAAAGTACCGTAAGCATAATCACCCGTGATCTTAATGGATGCGCCTTTAATGCCAGCCACATCACCTTCGGACTCTTCCAGCACTTCCACTTTAAAGCCTTTACGCTCGCAATAACGCAAGTACATGCGCAATAACATTGCCGCCCAATCTTGCGCCTCGGTACCACCAGACCCTGATTGAAACTCAATAAAGCAATTGTTGGCGTCCATTGGGCCCGAGAACATGCGGCGGAATTCCATTTCTGCCACACGTTTTTCCACTTCCAGCGAATCAGTATCTACACTTAGTAGCGTGTCATCATCATTTTCATCGCGCGCCATTTCAAACAAATCACGGCTGTCCTGAATACTCTGCTCAACACTCGCTAAGGTGTTCACCACCATTTCAAGCTCACGCTTTTCTTTGCCTAGCTTTTGTGCTTTTTGTGCGTCATCCCAAACTTTGGGGTCCTCTAATAAACCGTTGACCTCTTCCAAACGCTGTGACTTGTTCTCAAAGTCAAAGATACCCCCGTAGGGCAAGGTTACGTTCATTTAAGTCAGTTAAACGGTTGGCAATTTGGTTGAGTTGTTCGGCTTCCATAAATCTAGCAATGTAAGTAAAACCGCAATTATACAGGAAGCAACTAGTGTACGTTGCATGCCTGTCGTCTTACCTGCTAGCTTGTATTACTTCGCCGTCTTCTTTCATAAAGTTGCCGAGAATCGGGTTCTCTAAAATATCTAACACCACTTCAGATGGCCGACACAAACGTACACCCTTGGGTGTGACTACAATTGGGCGATTGATTAAGATGGGATGATCAAGCATCGCATCAATCAATTGAGTATCCGTTAAATAAATATTGTCTAACCCTAGCTCAATATAAGGTGTGCCTTTTTCCCTCAACAATTGACGTGGTTCTATACCCATCGCAGCAATTAATCCGCAAAGTGTTTCGCGGTCTGGCGGTGTGGCTAGGTATTCAATCACATTAGGCTCAACCCCACTAGCGCGTATCATGGCCAGCGTGTTTCTTGATGTCCCGCATGCAGGATTATGATAAATGGTCACATTACTCATCGTTCTCTCGCTATTAAAATAATTGCTTATAGTCCTGCAAGATTTGTCATATTGCCGTCACAAATCTTTCATAGACTCTCTTTAGCTTACTCATGAACTTACCTGATATTTCACAGCCAGCGTTCATAGTAATTTATTTTAATCCGGAGAGATGTTAATGCAAACACAGTTTGTTAAATCATTAAGTATTGCTGCACTCGTGACCGCAGTATTCAATATTCAACCTATCAATGCCGCAGAAAAAATCATTAAAATTGACGGCTCAAGTACGGTATACCCAATCACTGAAGCAGTTGCAGAAGAGTTTCAGATTGAAAAGAAAACCAAAGTAACAGTAGGTATCTCTGGTACAGGCGGTGGTTTCAAAAAATTCTGTCGCGGTGAGACAGATATACAAAACGCTTCTCGTCCAATTTTGAAAAAAGAGATGGAAGCTTGTAAAGAGGCTGGTGTGCAATTTATTGAATTGCCTGTGGCGTATGACGGCTTGACTGTTGTCATCAACAAAAATAATGACTTTGTAAAATCGCTCAGCGTAGAAGAATTGAAAAAAATATGGGAGCCAGCCGCACAAGGTAAAATCAAATCTTGGAAGCAAGTCAACGCCACATTTCCAGATACGCCTTTAAAATTATTTGGTGCAGGGTCTGATTCAGGCACGTTTGATTACTTTACAGAAGCCATTGTTGGCAAAGCAAAATCTAGCCGTGGTGACTTTACGGCATCAGAAGATGACAATGTATTGGTGCAAGGTGTGAACAGTGACAAAGGTGGTCTTGGCTATTTTGGTTTTGCCTACTTTGAAGAAAACCAAGACAAATTGAGAGCTGTACCTATCGTTGCTAAAAAAGGTGCACCAGCGGTCAGCCCTTCTTTTGAAACGGTGAAGAACGGCACTTATCAACCGCTATCTCGCCCCATTTTCATTTATGTGAACGCCACTGCGGCAGCGTTTAAACCAGAAGTGAAAGCCTTTATTGATTTTTATTTACAAAATGCGCCAACGCTTGTTAAAGAAGTGAAATACATTCCTTTACCAGCCAACGAATATGCTGCTGTAACCAAGCATTGGAAAGCGCTCAAGCCAGGCACAGGCTTTGATGGCACACCTGAAATTGGCGTGAAAATTGAAGATTTACTTGCACGTATTAAGTAACGCGTTCATGCAGTAAAACAAAAAGCGACATCAATGATGTCGCTTTTTTATTTTCATAATTTGGATTAGTTACTGACCTAAAGTGTTAATTATCATAGAATTACGTTTGTTCATTTCAATGCAACACTTATCAGCTAAGCTTTTAAAATCGTTCCTTTTTTCATATTGTTAGGCACACACATGACTTTTGCTCACAAGAATATTTCTCTTATCTCCATGCTCACCATTTCAGCATGCCTCATCGCTTGCTCTCCTTCAAACGATAATGTGGATGGGAAAAGCAAGAGGAATGCGATTGTCAAAATCGATGGCTCAAGTACGGTTTTTCCAATTACCGAAGCAGTGTCAGAAGAGTTTCAAATTGCGACAAAAACCCATGTCACCGTAGGCATTTCCGGCACGGGCGGTGGTTTTAAAAAATTCTGCCGTGGTGAAAGTGATGTGCAAAATGCGTCACGTCCTATCTTAGAAAAAGAAATGGCCGCCTGTAAAGAAGCAGGTATTGAGTTTATCGAATTACCGATTGCATTTGATGCGCTTACAGTTGTAGTGAACCCTAACAACAATTTTATTGAACGCATGACCGTAGCGGAATTAAATAAAATTTGGGCACCAGAAGCACAGCAAACCATTACCACATGGAATCAAGTCAACCCAGCTTGGCCAGACACGCCCATCAAATTATTTGGCGCAGGGTCTGACTCCGGCACCTTTGATTACTTTACCGAGGCGATTGTGGGCAAAGCAAAATCTAGCCGTGGTGATTTCACAGCTTCAGAAGATGACAATGTGTTAGTGCAAGGTGTGATTAATGACAAAGGTGCTTTGGGTTATTTTGGTTACGCTTACTACGAGGAAAACCAAGACAAAGTCAGAGCCGTGCCTGTTGCCCTAGATGAACAATCGCCAGCGGTTTCTCCCAGCAAAGAAACCGTCATGGATGGTACTTATCAACCGCTTTCACGCCCTTTATTTATTTACGTGAGCGCAAAATCAGCCAAAGAAAAACCAGAGGTCAAAGCGTTTATTGATGCCTATTTGAGAGATGCACAAATGCTTACAGAAGAAGTGAAATTTATTCCTCTGCCTCAAAAAGACATGGATGCGGTAAAAGCACATTGGGAAGCAATGAAAACCGGCACAGGTTTTGGTGGCAAACCAGAAGTAGGCATTAAGATTGAAGACTTGCTTGCTCGCATTAAATAAAGACATGTAATATCGCTGATCAATACAAGCAGTGCGCCTTAATGCTTGTATTGATGCGGCGTAAATGACTTTTCCATCGCGGCCCCAATAGGGTTCAAATATCCAGCCAACAGCAATTTGTCTTATTTTTGTCACATTTCTTTATTACAATAATGTTTAAGATCAAAATAGAAATATATAATGTCGGCTTCCAGTCAAACTCTCAGCACAACCATGATGCAAACCATTAGCCCGCGTTTAGCTAAAAACATTAAAAGAAATGTACGTGAACGCATCATTGAATTTATTTTGATGTTAGCGGCATTATCAGCGGTACTCACTACGTTCGCGATTGTCGGTGTGTTGCTGTATGAGTCCATGACCTTCTTTAAAGTGGTTTCTCTTAAAGACTTTTTAACGGACACACAATGGACACCGCTGTTTGAAGACGCTCATTACGGCATCATGCCTCTAGTCTCAGGCACACTCACAACCTCAGCCATTGCATTGTGTGTCGCCATACCGATCGGCACTGTAGGTGCTATTTATCTTTCTGAATTTGCCAGCCACAAAGTGCGTGAAACCGTTAAACCGATACTGGAATTATTAGTGGGGGTACCTACGGTTGTATTTGGTTACTTTGCTTTGCTTTTTGTCACGCCCATGTTGCAAAAAATATTCCCTGAACTACCTGGTTTTAATATGCTAGGCCCAGGCATTGTGATGGGCATTATGATTATTCCTTACATTTCTTCAGTCGCTGAGGATGCCATGCGTGCAGTGCCTATGAGCATGCGTGAAGGTAGTTATGCCATGGGTGCTACTCGCTTTCAAACTGCAGTTAAGGTTGTTACACCTGCCGCTATTTCTGGCATCATCGCCGCCTATATTCTAGGCATATCACGTGCTGTGGGTGAGACCATGGTAGTGGCGGTGGCGGCTGGTCAACAACCCAATCTCACCTTCAACCCAATGGAGAGCGCAGCAACGATTACCGCTTACATTGTGCAAGTGGCCTTGGGTGACTTACCGCACGGCAGTATTGGTTACCAAAGTATTTTTGCGGCAGGCCTAGTTTTGATGTTAATGACGCTGACATTCAATATTTTGGGTCATGTCGTACGTAAAAAATTCCGTGAGAACTATTAATTTATGAGCGACATGCAAACAAAACAAGCAAGCGTCCTTGAGAACATTGACGCTGTGCGCGCCATGATTAAGCGCCACAAACGTAATGATGTAGTTTTTTCCATCATTGGTCTGATCGCGTTGATGATTGGTTTACTAACCCTATGCACGCTTTTTATCGACTTGATCATGGACGGCTACCAACGCTTCAACTTAACCTTCTTTACAGAATTTCCATCCCGTCGTGCTGAACGTGCAGGCATATTGTCAGCGTGGGTGGGTTCTGCCTTGGTGATGATTGTGACCTTCTTAACAGCAGTGCCATTGGGTGTAGCCGCTGGTTTATATCTTGAAGAGTATGCAAAAAAAGGTTGGCTGTCAGATTTAATCGAAATCAACGTATCTAACTTGGCTGGCGTTCCTTCCATTGTGTACGGCTTGCTAGCGCTAGGTTTATTTGTATATGGTTTAGGTTTAGGGCAATCAATTCTCACTGCGGGCCTCACTCTTGGTTTGCTTATTTTGCCTGTGGTGATTGTGTCTACCAGAGAGTCTATTCGTGCTATTCCAGTGGCCATTCGTGAAGCAGCTTATGCTGTGGGTGCGACCAAATGGCAAGTGGTCAAAGACCATGTACTCAAATATTCGCAAGGCGGTATTTTAACGGGTGTGATTATCGGCATGGCACGTGCGTTAGGTGAAACCGCACCTGTAATTACCATTGGTGCACTCACATTTATCGCGTTTTTACCACCTTCCCCTATCAGTACAGAGCCACCTTTCTTAAACTTTGAATGGCTAACTTCTGGCTTTACCGTACTGCCAATTCAAATGTTTAACTGGTTGTCACGTCCAGACCATGCGTTTCATATCAACGCTGCTGCAACTGGCGCCATCATTATCGTAGTGACTTTATTGATGAATGGCACAGCCATTTGGTTACGTTACAAAATCCGTAAAAATATTAAGTGGTAATTTAGAATAATTAGGAAACCCAATGGTGAACGTCACTACCCCTATTAAAGCCGAATCACGTGATTTAAACTTTTTTTACAGCACTGGCACCAAAGCCCTCAAAGGCATCAATATGCCGCTGTATGAAAATAAAATCACTGCATTAATTGGCCCATCTGGCTGCGGAAAGTCTACATTTTTACGCTGTTTTAACCGCATGCATGATTTATACCCTGGCAATAAATACCAAGGTGAAATTATTATGCATCCTGACAACACCAATATTTTGGACCAAGGTGTAGACCCGATTGAAGTGCGCATGCGCATTAGCATGGTGTTTCAAAAACCAAACCCGTTTCCAAAATCTATTTATGAAAACGTGGCTTATGGCCTGCGTGTGCGTGGCGAAAGCAATAAGCGCATCATGGATGACAAAGTAGAAGAAGCACTGAAAGGCGCTGCATTATGGAACGAAGTGAAAGATCGTTTACATGATTTGGCTTTCAACCTGTCAGGCGGTCAACAACAACGTTTATGTATTGCGCGAGCATTAGCGACAGACCCTGAGATTATGTTGTTCGATGAACCTACGTCTGCCTTGGACCCGATCGCGACAGCCAACATTGAAGAGTTGATGAGCGAGTTACGTGGCAAGCTGACTATCTTGGTGGTCACCCATAACATGCAGCAAGCAGCACGTGTGTCTGATTATACGGCCTATATGTATTTGGGCGAACTGATTGAATATGGTGATACCGATAAAATCTTTACCAATCCAACACGTAAAGAAACTGAAGACTACATTACAGGTAAATTTGGTTAATTCTATAAATTGATGTGACACAAAAAAGCCAGCGAATGCTGGCTTTTTTATTGCATGATGCATTTCAATGTAGCTGCGTAATATCTAGCTAGCTAGGAAATTATTCTACTTGTGGCGATGGATAAGCACCCGCATGTTTTGGTTGAGAGGATTGATGCTGAGCAATCACATTGCCATACAACGCTATCATCTTTTCAGCTTGCGCAGCAGAAGACCACTTGGCTTGTGCATAGCTTTGTCCGCGCAGTCCTAAGGCTTTACGTTGTTGCGTATTAATGAGTAAGCCATGAATTTTCTCCACAAAGTCGAGCTCGCTTTCAATTGCAATGCGCGCACCCTGACCTTCTACCAATACTGAAGCTGTGCCTAACTCTGCAATGGCCACTACTGGCGTGGCTTGTGCCATTGCCTCAAGTAACACCAACCCTTGCGTTTCACTTTTTGAAGCAAATACAAAAATGTCAGCAGAGCGGTAACATGCATTTAACTCAGTATTACGATCTAAATACCCTAGAAACTGCACTTGTTTTTGAATGCCCAACTGATGTACCTGCTTTTTGAGAGACGCCTCTGCAGGCCCTTCTCCAGTAATCAACAATAAAATGTCGGGCACTTCATCCGCTAATATCCGCACCACTTCAAGTAAGAATCCGATGTTTTTTTCATGTGCGACACGCCCCACGAAAAGCAACATGGGGCGATTGCTTGGAATGCCATATTTTTCTCTAAATGCCAGTCCATCTGCCTCGGCAAAGCTATGCGGCTGCAACCCTGTTGCCACCACTTCAGATGGGGTATTCACGCCATAGTCACGGAGCACATCCAGCATCGGCTGCGATGGTGACACTAAAGCATCCAATTGATTACATTGGCTTTTAGAAATCATTCTGGCCAATCCGCGTGCTAAAAACTGTGGAATAACAGGCAAATAATGATGCAAGTAGTCTTCAAAAAAGGTGTGGTAGGTTTCTACTTTGGGGATATTGAGGATTTTGGCTAATTTGAGCCCTGCATAATGGGCAATAAACGGCGTGTGAATGTGCAGAATATCAAACTGCATGTTTTGCAATTTAGGCACCAATGCCATGACCTCGCTCATTTTCATGAGCTTATCTTCTGGGTCAAAGTAAATATTCCGCGCTGGTACGCGTGTAATCCAGCTTTCATCTGCCGTTGCAACGCCATAGTCTGGCGCGACCAAATGCACAGTGTGTCCCATCTGCTGCATTTGCTGGGTAAAGGTTTTAATACTGGTAGAAACCCCATTTACTCGTGGGAAGTACACATCGGAAATCAATAATATATTCATGTAGTTATCTGCATTTTGCTTCAAGTTAATATCACTCTGATGCTAATGTTGCAATGTGACAATGTTGTGACCACATATCAATAATAGTGACCGTAGTCACACAATTTTCATGGCGCTGTCACAACGCATTCACACATGCATGACAAAGTTACACACATGAAGAAAAAGCAATTTACCCGATTAGTGTGGGGCTTTCCTCTGCTGATTTTCGCTATCGATGCCAATGCTTGGGGCCTATTCACCCACTTGTACTTTGCCCAATATATTGCCTTGGCGACACCTATTCTCGATCCCAATATTCAGCGCGCTATCAAAAAGTTTCCGCAGCTTGTCATGGCAGGCGCGTGTTTACCAGACCTCGCGCTCATGTCAAAACACTTTAAAACCACGCATCAATGGGCACAAGCTGAAAAAATGATGCAAACCGCGCAGACGGATGAGGAAATTGCGGTGTCAGTAGGTTATATGAGTCACTTGTACGTCGACATTTTGGCGCATAACCATTTTGTACCCGCCTTTGAAGCTAAATGGATGAATGAAACCATTGTGACGCATGTCACTTCTGAGTGGGCGATGGATGCTTATCTAGCTTCAAAAGTAGATTCGCGTCCATTTAAATTACTTAGAAAGTATCAAGCCGTCATTACGCCTTTACTGACACAATGCTTCAATACAAGTGAAAAACAAACCAAACAAGCATTGAATAACTTGGCATGGGCAGATAAGGCATTGCGCTTTAGTTTGTTATCTAGCATGTGTTTACAATGGATTAAGCGTAGAGATGATGAGTTTGTGCTGAAGCTAGATTACTACTTGCAGCAAACACATGAAGTATTGCACCAGTTCGAACCCGTACTCAAAGGGCAAACGCCTGCATTATTTGCTGAGCTGACGCATTTGAGTGCGACAGAAATGACAGTGTGGCGTGAGAAATGTTTGATTGACGTACGGTTGCGTTTGTCTTCGGTCGTACAAGTACATCAGGATTACCAAGCGCAATTGTCGGTACCAAATCGATAAAGCTAGTACATTCAGCCCGAATGCACTCAGCCCCAAATGCACTCAGCTTTGCTATCAAACAAAACCGAGTAATCAATGAAACAGTGAGTATTGAAGGCAGAGAAAGCTAGAAATAGCTAAAGCAGTAAGTTTGGATATTGTCTAAGCAATCAGCATGAATGAGCATTGCACAATCACGTAGCCTATGGTTGCCCCTGCAAGCACATCACTAGGGTAATGCAAACCTAGAATCACTCGTGACATGCCCACCATCAGCATAAACGGTACTAGTACGACAGCAAGCACTGGATAATATGCGATTGCGATCATGCCAAACACCACTGCGTGCAAAGTATGGCCAGAGGGGAAACTAAAACGATCCAATGGCTTGCCAACAACCCAAACATCTTGACGCACTTGAAACGGACGCGGGCGATGCGTTTTATGCTTTAACCATTTATAAATAAGCGTACCAGTGAGGCCAGCGGAAGCCATGTGCAGCACAGGCATCAAGCCATCCATTTGTTTAACCGCCAAAATGGCTAGCATAAGTGCATACCAAAACACGCCATCCCCTAATCGGCTTACGGCTCTAAATACATCACGGATTACTCGGTATTGATTGGTATGACTGACACGCACACACAAATCACTGTCGACTGCATGCATGCGACTGAGGTACATTTGCATTTTGTTGGCCATCATCCACTCCTGACACTTGTTGATGAGGCCATCATGCTTGTCGCCTGTGAAGCAGGCGTGACAGTGAGATGAACTTTTTTTGAATCTAACTATACAGTTTCGTATTAAACCCCAGCTGCAACACGTACTTCTGCTGCAATATTTTCAGCCAATTGCTGCACCAATGTTGCATCTTGTCCTTCTACCATCACCCGAATTTTTGGCTCAGTGCCTGATGCCCGCAATAAGACACGACCTGTGCCGTTAAGCGTGGTTTCAGCGGCTTTAACAGAATCCTGAATGCCTTGATGACTCAAGTCTAACTTGTGTGGAGTCGTCACATTAATCAGCACTTGTGGATACAAAGTTAACCCTGCACCTAACTCAGCCAAGGTTTTTCCACTTTCACGTAATGACTGCAAGACTTGCAATGCAGCAATGATGGCATCGCCGCTGGTATGCTTGTCCAGCGTCAAAATGTGACCAGAATTTTCACCACCTAATTTCCAGTTTTTCTCGTTGAGCAATTCAAGCACATAACGATCGCCCACCTTTGCACGTGCAAACGGAATTTGGTGTTTTTGCAGCGCATGCTCCAATGCCAAGTTAGTCATCAAAGTGCCCGCAACGCCACCTTTGAGTTTGCCTTTGGCATATAAACCCAATGCAATCACGTAGAGTAATTGGTCACCATCTAGCAATTGCCCTTGTTGGTCGACCATCATGACACGGTCTCCATCACCATCAAACGCAATGCCTAAATCTGCTTGGTGTGCAATTACTGCCTTTTGCAAAGCTTGTGGGTGGGTAGAGCCAACTTGCTCATTAATGTTAATGCCATCAGGCTGGTTTCCAATGGCAATGACTTCTGCTCCTAACTCATGAAACACGTCAGGTGCTACATGGTAGGTTGCGCCATGTGCGCAATCAAGTACGATTTTTAATCCACGCAAATCGAGATGATTGGGAAAGGTACTTTTACAAAATTCGACATAACGACCAGCTGCATCATCCACACGCTTGGCTTTACCCAAGTGCGCAGATTCCATCACTTGCATAGGTCGCGCCAGCTCAGCCTCAATCGCATGCTCAACATCATCTGGTAATTTAGCGCCTTGGCTAGAGAAAAACTTGATGCCGTTGTCATAGTAAGGATTATGGGAGGCGGAAATCACAATCCCCGCCTGTGCGCGCAAAGCGCGTGTCAAATAAGCAACTGCCGGCGTTGGCATAGGGCCAGTCAACAATACATCCACCCCTGCAGCAGACAAGCCCGCTTCAAGTGCAGCTTCTAACATATAACCTGATATACGCGTATCCTTACCAATTAATACTGCTGGGCGTACGCCTTTAGGCAGCATCTCTCGTTTTGCCAACACACGGCCTGCCGCGTAACCCAAACGCATGACAAACTCTGGCGTAATCACGGACTCCCCCACCTTGCCACGAATGCCGTCTGTACCAAAATATTGCTTAGTCATCTCTACCCATCTTATTTATCGTTATCGTTTTAGTTGTCCTGCTGTTGCTCATCTATTGCAGCCACTACTTTGAGCGCTTCTACAGTGGCTTTCACATCATGCACACGCACTATTTTAGCGCCTTTCAAGGCAGAAATCACCGCCGCAGCAACACTCGCATGCAATCGAGCCTCTACATCTTGCCCTGTCATTTGCCCAAGTACAGATTTTCGAGATAGACCCACCAACAATGGATAGCCTAGCGATTGTAAGGCGGCTAACTCTTGTATCAACAAAATGTTATGAGCACGTGTTTTGCCAAAGCCAAACCCTGGATCTAATACAATGCGATCTTTTGACATACCCGCTGCCATACATGCTGCAACGCGTTCTGCCAGAAATACTTTAACCTCCTGCACTACATCTTCATACATCGGGTTTACTTGCATCGTTTGTGGTGTCCCCTGCATATGCATTAAGCAAACACCCACATCACACTTTGCCACCACTTCTAATGCCCCAATTTCCTGTAAAGCACGCACATCATTCACCATACTTGCCCCAGCTTGAATTGCAGCGGCCATCACTTCTGGTTTATAGGTATCTATCGAAATAGGCACAGAAATTTTACCAGCCAATGCTTCAATGACTGGAATCACCCGATCTAACTCTTCTTGCAAGCTCACTGGTGTTGCATTCGGCCTAGTTGATTCTCCGCCGATATCGAGAATATCAGCCCCTTGCCTCAGCAAGTTCAACGCATGCTCAACTGCGGCTGAGGTATGGGTGAATTTACCCCCGTCGGAAAATGAATCTGGCGTAATATTCACGATGCCCATCACATGTGGACGGGTCAGTGTTAAGTCAAATTGTGCAGAGCGCAATATCATCAATTAGTTACCATCAATAAAAAAGGGTTGGCCTAAATTTACATTTAGCCAACCCTTGTATCCTACAAAAGTTAATTAGTCATTTTTTGCTGTTGGTTGTGGTGCTGGATTCACCACGGCACCAGAGCCACCACCAGAAGTTGGTTTAGTGCTGGCTTGACGTGGTTTTGGTGCACGCACTGGTATTCCTGCCATGATGTCATTAATCTGGTCCGCATCAATGGTTTCGAACTCCATTAGTGCAGCCGTCATCGCTTCCACTTTATCGCGGTTATCTTCCAACAATTTACGAGCAATGCCGTATTGCTCATCTAAAATACGGCGAATCTCTGCGTCCACTTTCTGTTGTGTTGCTTCAGAAACGGTTTTTGAGCTCATGCTGCCAAAGAACGAATCCTGCTCATTGCCTGCATATACCATGGTGCCTAATGCATCAGACATGCCGTATTTAGTCACCATATCACGTGCTAATTTAGTCGCACGCTCAAAGTCATTAGAAGCGCCAGTAGACATTTGATGCATGAAAATCTCTTCTGCAATACGGCCACCGAACAATATTGAAATTTCTTCTAGCATCTTATCTTTGTAGTTACTAATGCGGTCAAACTCTGGCAGCTGCCAAGTTAAACCTAATGCCCAACCGCGCGGCATAATAGTCACTTTGTGCACGGGATCTGCTTTAGGTAACAATTTAGCGACCACTGCGTGACCACTCTCATGATAAGCCGTGTTACGGCGCTCTTCTTCACGCATCACCATCGATTTACGTTCTGGACCCATAAAGATTTTATCTTTCGCATCTTCAAAGTCCGCCATATCGACTGTACGTTTATTGCGACGTGCGGCAAATAGCGCTGCCTCATTCACCAAGTTAGCCAAATCCGCACCGCTAAAGCCTGGTGTACCACGCGCAATGATGTCAGCTTTCACATCTGGGTCAATCGGCACTTTACGCATATGCACCAATAAGATTTGTTCACGGCCTTTAATGTCGGGCAGACCTACCATCACTTGACGGTCAAAACGACCCGGACGCAACAACGCTTTATCGAGTACATCGGCACGGTTAGTCGCAGCAATAATAATCACACCAGAACTCGCTTCAAAGCCGTCCATCTCCACCAATAATTGGTTTAGTGTTTGCTCACGCTCATCGTTACCACCACCAGTACCTGCACCACGGCTACGACCTACCGCATCAATCTCGTCAATAAAGATGATGCAAGGAGAATTCTTTTTGGCGGTCTCAAACATGTCACGTACGCGGGCAGCACCTACACCCACAAACATTTCCACAAAGTCTGAACCTGAAATTGAGAAGAAAGGCACTTTAGCTTCACCAGCAATGGCGCGTGCTAACAAAGTTTTACCAGTACCCGGAGGGCCCACCAGCAACACACCACGTGGGATACGACCACCCAATTTTTGAAATTTAGTTGGTTCTTTCAAGAAATCGACTAGTTCAGTCACTTCTTCTTTGGCTTCGTCACAACCTGCCACATCTGCAAATGTAGTTTGGTTAGAGCTTTCATCTAACTGGCGCGCTTTGCTTTTACCAAATGAGAATGGGCCACCGCCTTTGCCACCACCTTGCATTTGGCGCATAAAGAAAATCCACACACCAATAAGCAAAATCATTGGGAACCAAGACACAAAAATACTCATCAAGAGTGATTCTTGTTCTTCTGGTTTGGCTTCCACGATGACATTATTTTTGAGCAAGTCAGAGACTAACCACGGGTCGGTAGGCGCATAGGTGTTGAAGTTTTTGCCTTGATGTGTAGTCGCACGTAATACACGACCATCAATTTGTACTTTCGCAATATTGCCTGCTTTGACTTCTTGCATAAATTGAGAGTACACCACTTGGCTATCAGCCTTGGTTGAGCCGCCAAATTGATTAAAGGCAGTCATTAAGACCAATGCAATAGCGAGCCAAATTGCAATACTTTTTGCGATATTATTCAATTGTGTTCCTTCACCTAAGTACAGGATTAAATTATTTTATACCTTTTTATCGGCATGATGTTGCATAACTACAGTGTTAATGAATGTCAGTTTATTAACAGCAAACAACTTACAACCTTATTTGCGTTTCAAGCCCAGCAGGTACACTTCACTACTTCGGTCGCGCGATGCCTTTGGTTTGCGTGTGACCACTTTTTCAAATTGCCCACGCATGACTTTCACCAAATCATCAAACCCACTTCCGATAAACACTTTGACCAAGAAGTTACCACCTGGTTTCAACCAAGTCTGACTAAAATCTAAAGCTAACTCCGTCAAATAAGCCGCACCGGCTTGGTCTACATCTTTTACTCCACTTATATTGGGGGCCATGTCAGCAATTACAAGGTCAACCAACTTATTATTTAACGTCGCTTCTAGCTGTTTGAGCACCGCTTCTTCACGAAAATCGCCTTGAATAAATTCGACTTGTGCAATTGGGTGCATGTCTAAAATATCCAGCGCAATAATACGGCCTTGGCCTTTTAAACGTTGCGCAACTACTTGAGACCAGCTTCCAGGCGTTGAGCCTAAGTCCACTACAGTCATACCCGGTTTAATCAGTTTATCTTTGTCGTCAATTTCAATCAGTTTATATGCCGCGCGCGCGCGATAGCCATCCTTCTGCGCCATTTTCACATAAGGGTCGTTGAGGTGCTCTTGCATCCATGCTTTACTTGTTCTGGATGGTTTCATAGGGAATTGACTGCTTCGTGATAAAATATTAACTATTGAATAGAAATGACCATTATGCAACTGAATACCAAACAAATCGCACATTTACGTGGCCTTGCCCACAGCTTAAGCCCTGTTGTCATGATAGGCAATCAAGGGCTCACAGAGAATGTAATCAAAGAGATTGAACTCAACCTAAATGCACATGAACTGATTAAAGTGCAAGTTGCAGGTGATGACCGCGAAGCGCGTAAAGCTATCTACACTGAAATTTGCAACAAAACACAAGCAGTTGCAGTGCACCATATTGGAAAACAACTTGTGTTCTACCGCCCGAGCACAACCATCAAAGAATCCGCTAAAGTAGTGATTCCCAAACGCTAGTTACATCAGATTTTGAGCGCTCCAGAGTGCGTTAACGTACTCTGAGCACCAGCACAAATCCTAGCAAACATTCCACCACATAAGCCACACTGGCCACACCGTGCCAAGTACTGAATCTGCTTGCAAACACACTATGCATAACGTCATTTGGCATCGCGGCGGTTTTTAGCTGTGCTAATAAAGGCTGAATACCAAAATGGCCAGCCAATACCAGTAATAACATCACAAACGCTGCCCAAAAGTAACTTTGTTTAAGTGCAGCAGTACCAAACTCTGTTAAGCGTTGTATCAATAAATAAAACGCACTAGCAATACCAATATAACTCACCACTAAAAACAATTTACCCGCAAGTCGACCTGCCATTTGTTTATCTTGCAAAGTATCAAATAGCAAATAAGCACTCAATCCAGTCATCCAGAGCGCGCCTACCCATAAGGTAATCACTATTAATGTAAGTTTTTTTGACATCGTATCTTCTGGTAACTAAATATAAAGCACTTCAATAATTTCGCACTCTTTCACGCCGCCAGGAGATAACACTTCTGCGATTTCACCTTCGGACTTACCTATCAAAGCACGCGCAATTGGGGAACCGACTGAGATTTTTCCGCCTTTAATGTCCGCTTCATCTTCCCCAACGATTTGGTAGATTTTCGTATCGCCCGAATCTAAATCTTCAAAACGTACTGTGGCACCGAATACCACACGGCCTTCGGCATTGAGCGTTTTGGGATCAATGACTTGTAAATTGGATAATTTACTTTCTAACTCAGCAATCCTACCTTCAATAAAGCTCTGACGCTCTTTGGCAGATTCATACTCAGCATTCTCAGACAAATCACCTTGAGCACGAGCTTCTGCAATCGCTTGAATTATATTTGGACGATCTACCGAACGTAAACGCTGCAACTCTTCTTTTAAAAGTTCTGCACCAATCACTGTGACTGGAATTTGATTTACTGCCATATTAAAACCTTATCAATATGCTACAAAAAAAATAAACCACACTCTGCAAGAGCGTGGCTTTCTAAAACAATGCAATTTCTATAAGAACGAGTGTATTTTATGCAAGCCTTTTATGCAAGTCTTGTATCGATTCCACATTGAGCTCTTGCATATAGGTCATACCGATACATGCTGCTTTAGCGCCAGCCAACGTGGTGTAATACGTCACTTTGTTTTGCAAAGCACTACGACGAATTTCATAGGAGTCTGCTACTGCTTTTTTGTCTTCAGTGACATTCACAATAAAATTAATTTCGTTGTTTTTAATCATGTCCACAATATGTGGGCGACCTTCCGCCACTTTGTTAACAGGTAACACGGTCAAGCCATTTTCTGCCAAAGCTCTTGCGGTACCTTTGGTGGCCACCAGAGTAAACCCTAAGTTGGCCAAGTCCTTAGCAATATCGACCACTTTCTGGTGGTCTTCGTTCCGTACACTGATAAACGCTTTACCGCCTTTAGGTAATTTAGCAGAAGCACCCAACTGCGACTTCACAAATGCTTCAGCAAAGGTATTGCCTACCCCCATAACCTCACCAGTTGATTTCATTTCTGGTCCTAAAATCGTATCGACTCCAGGGAATTTAATGAATGGGAATACCGCTTCTTTTACAGAGAAATAAGGGGGAATCACTTCTTTGGTCGCACCTTGCGATTGCAAGCTTTGACCAGCCATACAACGCGCTGCTATCTTAGCCAACTGCAGTCCGCACGCTTTTGATACAAAGGGCACGGTGCGGGAAGCACGAGGATTCACTTCTAATACATAGACGGTTTCACCTTGAATCGCAAACTGCACATTCATCAAACCTTTTACACCCAGAGCCTTTGCCATCTGCACAGTCTGCTGACGCAATACATCTTGCAACGCATTGCTTAAGCTATAAGGTGGTAGCGAACAAGCTGAGTCGCCAGAGTGCACACCTGCCTGCTCAACGTGCTGCATAATGCCGCCTATCAACACCTCTTCACCATCACTGATGGCATCCACATCGACTTCAATCGCATCATTTAAAAAACGATCAAGTAATACTGGGGACTCATTGGATACTTTTACTGCTTCACGCATGTAGCGCTCAAGCTGACTTTGTTCATGCACGATTTCCATGGCACGACCGCCCAATACATAGCTTGGACGTACTACCAATGGATAACCAATCTCGGCTGCGGCAATTAAAGCTGCTTCTGGCGTACGTGCTGTGCGATTCGGCGGTTGTTTTAAACCTAAATCATGCAGCATTTTTTGGAAACGCTCACGGTCTTCCGCGCGGTCAATCGCATCTGGGGTAGTGCCAATAATGGGCACACCCGCTTTTTCTAAATCACGTGCTAGCTTCAGTGGCGTTTGGCCGCCGTATTGCACAATCACACCCACTGGCTTTTCGATATTGACGATTTCCAATACATCTTCCAATGTCACTGGCTCAAAATATAAGCGATCAGACGTGTCGTAATCGGTGGAAACCGTTTCAGGGTTGCAGTTCACCATAATGGTTTCATAGCCATCTTCGCGCATTGCAAACGCTGCGTGGACGCAGCAATAATCGAACTCAATCCCTTGACCAATGCGGTTTGGACCACCACCCAACACCATAATTTTTTTCTTATCGGTCGGCTGTGCTTCGCACTCTTCTTCGTAGCTGGAATACATGTAGGCAGTATTTGTCGCAAATTCAGCTGCACATGTATCCACACGCTTGTACACTGGGCGCACATTCAACGCCTGACGATATGCACGGACTGCATGTTGATCGGTGCCTAGTAATTTAGCTAAGCGCCTATCAGAGAAGCCGATGCGTTTTAATTTGAATAGCGCCTCTTTATTTAAGTCAGCAATATGCTTACCACTTAAGGCCGCCTCATGTTTGATGATGTCTTGAATTTGGGCCAAGAACCAAGGGTCTATTTTTGAAATATCGAATACTTGCTCAATCGACAAGCCCAATCTAAACGCATCCCCTACATACCAGATACGCTCAGGGCCAGGCTCACCCAATTCCTTGGTGATTCTATCTAAATCTGTGGTGATAGGATCTAAACCATCTACGCCTACTTCTAAACCACGCAATGCTTTTTGGAATGACTCTTGGAAGCTACGGCCAATCGCCATCACCTCACCAACAGATTTCATCTGCGTGGTTAAACGGCAATCTGCTTGTGGAAATTTCTCAAATGCAAAGCGAGGAATCTTAGTCACTACATAATCAATGGACGGCTCAAACGAAGCTGGGGTTTGACCACCCGTGATTTCGTTGCGTAGCTCATCTAAGGTGAACCCTACCGCCAATTTTGCTGCAATTTTAGCAATTGGGAAACCTGTGGCTTTGGAAGCCAACGCAGATGAACGTGAAACGCGAGGATTCATCTCAATCACAATCATGCGCCCATCATCTGGATTAATCGCAAACTGTACGTTGGAGCCCCCAGTATCTACGCCGATTTCACGCAATACCGCCAATGAGGCATTACGCATGATCTGATATTCTTTATCCGTCAATGTTTGTGCGGGTGCTACTGTAATCGAGTCACCGGTATGCACACCCATGGGGTCTAAGTTTTCAATCGAACAAATGATGATGCAGTTGTCTGCTTTATCGCGCACCACTTCCATCTCATACTCTTTCCACCCGAGCATGGATTCTTCAATCAGCAGCTCTTTGGTGGGCGAGGCATCTAAGCCACGCTCGCAGATGGTTATAAATTCTTCACGGTTATAAGCAATACCACCACCGCTACCACCCATAGTAAAGGAAGGGCGAATAATGGCCGGATAACCAATGTTTGCTTGTACTTGTAACGCCTCTTCTAGACTGTGTGCAATCGCTGATTTAGCAGAACCCAAACCAATTTTGGTCATGGCTTCTTTAAATTTTTGGCGGTCTTCCGCTTTATCAATCGCTTCTTTGGAAGCACCAATTAACTCAACATTGTACTTCTTCAACACACCGTGTTTGTCTAAATCTAAGGCGCAATTCAATGCGGTTTGCCCGCCCATAGTCGGCAGCAACGCATCTGGTTTTTCTTTTGCGATGATTTTTTCTACTACTTGCCAAGTAATAGGCTCAATATAAGTAGCGTCTGCCATTTCTGGATCGGTCATGATGGTCGCTGGATTAGAGTTCACCAAAATCACACGATAACCTTCTTCACGCAGAGCCTTACATGCTTGCGCGCCAGAATAATCAAACTCGCAAGCTTGACCGATGACAATTGGACCAGCGCCAATAATCAGAATGCTTTTAATGTCGGTTCTTTTTGCCATTAGCTGGTTTTTCTTTCTTGCATCATTTCAATAAATTGGTCAAATAAATAACTCATCTCAGTGGGCCCTGGACTAGCTTCGGGGTGACCCTGAAAACTAAACGCGGGCTTATCAGTACGCGCAATGCCTTGCAAACTGCCATCAAATAACGACACATGCGTGACTTTTACGTTATTAGGTAGTGTCTTGGGATCTGCAGCAAAGCCATGGTTTTGACTGGTGATATAAACACGTTTAGAGGCGACATCTTGTACTGGATGATTAGCACCATGGTGCCCAAATTTCATTTTCATGGTTTTGGCACCACTCGCTAAAGCAAGCAATTGATGGCCCAAACAAATACCAAACGTTGGCACACCAGTATCTACTAACGTTTTGATTGTGCTAATTGCATAATCACACGGCTCTGGGTCACCAGGACCATTAGATAAAAAGATACCGTCTGGTTGGTATGCTAAGGCTTGCTCTGCGGTTGCTTGTGCTGGCAGTACAGTCACTTTACAACCGCGCGAAGTTAACATGCGAAGAATATTACGCTTCACACCATAATCAAACGCCACGACATGAAACTGTGATTGATCAGGCGCTGTATAGCCCTCACCCAACGCCCACTCACCTTCAGTAAACGTGTATGGCTTTTCGCAGCTCACCACTTTAGCCAAGTCCATTCCAGATAAGCCAGGGAAAGATTGCGCCAACGCAAGCGCTTTTGACTCATCTATTTCACCTGCCATGATACAGCCAGCCTGCGCACCTTTTTCGCGCAATATGCGCGTTAATTTACGCGTATCAATATCCGCGATGGCTACAACGTTATTTGCAGAAAGATAGTCAGAAAGCGTGTGATTACTGCGGAAGTTGCTATGCAATAAAGGCAAATCACGGATGATTAATCCAGAAGCATAGACTTTACTTGATTCCACATCTTCGGCATTCGTACCATAGTTGCCAATGTGCGGGTAAGTCAATGTCACTATTTGCTGAGTATAGGAAGGATCTGTCAGAATTTCTTGGTAGCCTGTCATCGAGGTATTGAATACCACCTCGCCAATAGTATGACCAACTGCGCCAATGGCAACGCCCTTAAAAACAGTTCCATCTGCTAACACTAAAATCGCTGGAATTGTTTTTGACACCTTGGGCTCCTTAATTTGACACGACTCACATCAATTATTAGATGTGCAAAACGGGAAAAGCTTTATAAACTCTTCCCGTTCTCAGAATTAATGCATTATAGCCGAAATTCGACTGCGCCTCAAGCGCTGGAATTGCTTAACTAACGTAAACCAAGTACATCCCGCATGTCAAACAAACCTTTCGAATGGCTAGCTAAAAACTTTGCTGCGCGTAAAGCGCCTTGTGCAAATGTCGCGCGGCTACTGGCTTTGTGCGTTAACTCAACTCGCTCTCCCACCCCTGCCAACACCACAGTATGATCCCCAACCACATCCCCTCCACGCATGGTCGCAAAGCCAATTTTTCCCGCTTCACGTTCGCCCGTGACACCCTCGCGTGTATAGACTGCACAATCTTTTAACGCTTGACCAAGGCCATACGCTGCTGCCTCACCCAGACGTAAAGCGGTGCCTGAAGGCGCATCTACTTTATGGCGATGGTGCATTTCTACCACTTCAATGTCATAGCCTTCATTCAACACGCGCGCCGCTTGCTCCACCAAATTGATCAACAGTGTCACGCCTACACTCATGTTGGGCGCAAACACTATTGCTATCTCTTTTGCAGCCGCTTCGATCGATGTACGCTGTTCGTCAGAAAACCCTGTGGTACCAATCACATGCTTAACGCTCAGCGCACGGCAAGCCTCAAGATACTGCATACTCGCTTCAGGTCGCGTAAAATCAATGAGCACATCCGCACCTTTGAGTACCACATTCACATCACAACTCAATTGCACTTGAGTGACTTGACCAAACTGCTCCCCAGCATCCCGACCTAGCTGTGGACTCCCTTCACGATCCAACGCACCATGCAACACGCAGTCCGCATCATTTAACACACTCTCAATGAGCGCGTGACCCATACGACCAGTTGCACCCGCAATCACTACTTTAACCATATCTCTCTTCTTATCTTATTTTTAAGCCAACACGCATACCAATTGGGCATTACGCATCTCACAGCCCTTTAGCTTAAAAGCCAATCTTCTCAATCACACCATCTAAGTGTTCGCTTGTTTCATCTGGCGCAAGGACTTTGTTAGCGCTGGGCCGCTTGCCGTTAGCGACGACAAACTCACGCGTAATGAGCCAGCGTTGCTTAGCAGCATGAAAACGCAAATCAAGCTGCTTGGTGACTTCATCGCTATACACTTTAGATGCGTATTTTTGAAAAAACTGCACGCTTACTTGCGTTTCATTGCGCGATGTAATCGTGACATCTTCAAGACTCACACTGATGTCGCCACGTTTGCCTGATAAACGCTGCTTGCGTTGTGCTAACCAAGCTTTTTTGGACAGCCCATTTTCAGGCTTAAAGTCATCTGCATACGCACTCAAGTAGGCATTGATATTCTTTGCACGCCACGCCTCTATCCAAGCATCAATTGCAGGTTCTATCGCTACCGTGATTTCAGCGTCATCCTGAGTAGCCGCAACTGCAGGTACCGCCGCTTCTGTTAGTGCAGCGTCTGGCATAGCATTTGATGGCTGCGCGCTAGATTCAATCTTATTGACCGCTTCAGGTTGTGTGATGGCTGGTTCCGCCATTTGCACAGGCGCAGTTTCTTCAGGCAACAGCATCACATTGCCCACGCCAGCTGGCACTACTTTTTGCCTCAGAATAGACTCTGTTTCTGCTGGCGCTTCGCTTTCAGTCGAGGCATTCGTTTCTGCTGAAGCCTCCGTTTTTAGTGGCGCATCACTTGCAATATCCGCTGCTGCTGCGGCAGTTGCTGCTTCTGCACCTACCGGCGCTGGCGATACTGCACTTGAAGCCGTTACAGCACCCGCCACAGCAGCTTCTGTCGCTTGTCCTTTGTCTTTAGCACTAGACGCTTCAGAGTCAGCAGCGGGCTCGTCATCACCCCAAAACTTAAACATCGCAAACCAAGGTTTTTCTACTGGTTTTTTTGTCGGTGCAACAGATCTTGCAGACGTATCTACTGGTGCGTCAGCCGTTTTATCCGATGCTGCTATGACATCACCACGCACGCTTGTCAGCAAATCCTTATCAAAATCAAGAATGACTCTGCGTTTTTCTATCACCTTACCCTGTTGACGTAACTGGTAAAAATAATCCCAGCGATTGTTATGAAAACTATCGGTAATTAAGGGCGTTCCCATGATGAAGCGCACTTGTGACTTAGTCATACCAGGTCTCAGTTGCAACAGCATTTTGGAGGTGACGACATTACCTTGCTGAATGTCCATTTTGTATGATTTCACTGCTGGTAATTTTGAACCACAACCAATGAAAAAAACGCTAAGAATCAGGCAAATCGGAGTGAGGAATTTTGAAAAATAACGCATTGCGGTCACTTTTAATAAAGACTTGTTGTTGAATATTCATTAATATACCATGTTGATCAAGTAATCAAAACTTAGCTTTACGATTGGCGGATGAATACAATGCATGACCAAAAAGATTTAAAAAATGCTGGCTTAAAAGCGACTTTACCTAGATTAAAAATCTTAGAGTTGTTTGAGAACAGTGTTGAACGACATTTATCAGCTGAAGATGTCTACAAAATCATGATCACCACGGGTGAAGATGTGGGCCTAGCCACAGTCTATCGCGTGCTGACACAGTTTGAGCAAGCGGGATTATTGGTTCGCCATCATTTCGAGAGTGGAAAGGCTGTATTTGAGCTAAACGAAGGCACTCATCACGATCATATCGTCTGCTTACAATGTGGACACGTTGAAGAGTTTTGCGACGAACAAATTGAAAAGCTACAACACAAAGCGGCAGAGGAACGTGGCTTTAAAATTCACGAGCACTCTTTATATATATACGCAGACTGCACCAAAAAACCTTGCCCGCATAAATAAGCTGCCTAAATCGCCAGCATCTCTTTTGCGTGCTGGCGCGTGATATCCGTAATCTGTAACCCACCTAACATACGCGCTACCTCATCGATACGCTCATCTTGCGCCAGCAGGCGAATATGGCTCAATGTGACGCCTGATTGCTGTGTTTTACTCACTTGCAAATGATGTTTGGCTTGTGCCGCCACTTGTGGCAAGTGTGTAATCACCAACACTTGACGTGCATTGCCCAATTGCTTGAGCAACTGACCCACCACTTCAGCCACACCCCCGCCGATACCGACATCCACCTCATCAAAGATCATACAAGGCACCGAGCCTGACGAAGCAGTTGTGACGTGTAAGGCTAAACTAATTCTAGACAACTCACCACCAGAAGCCACTTTACTCAGCGGCCTAGGTTCTACACCCGCATGGCCTGCTACTAAATACTCCACTTGTTCTAACCCATGTGCAGTTGCCTGAGATGGATTTAACTTCACAAGAAATTGGCCACCTTTGAGTGATAAATGTTGCATTTGTGCAGTAATTTCGAGGTTAAGCACTTGCGCAGATTGCGTTCGCTGTTGTGTCAAGCGTTGAGCATCCTGCTGGTAGGCTTGCCAAGCCTGCATTTCTTGCTGCTTAAGCAAGCCATCGTCCGCAAAACTTTCTAGTGTTTGCATCCGTGCCTGTGCTTGCGCTAACACATCTGGCAAGTCCTCTGGTCGAATGCGATATTTCCGACTTAAGCCATGGATTGCCTGTATACGTGCTTCAACTTCAGCCAAACGTGCAGGGTCGAGCTCTGTACGTTGCAAATAGCGATTTAAAAAACGGCTGGTTTCTTCTAATTGAATGACCGCAGAATCGACCGTGCTGAGTGCTTCTTGTAAGCCTGCATCAAACTCAATCATGTTAGATAACTGATGCTGTACTTGACTGAGTATGGCTACAGCACTAGGCTCAGCATCATCCAGCATCGCTAAACAAGCTTCTACTCCTTGCAGTAAGCTAGCACCATGACTTAAGCGGCTATGTTCTTGTTGCAAGCTTAGCCATTCCTCGGTATCAAAACTCACCTGTTTGATTTCACGTACTTTATCTCGTAACTCAGCCAACTCTTCTGCGTATTCTGCTGCATTTGCCTCAGCCAATTGTCGCTGCTGATGCAGTTGATGCCACTGCTGATAATAAGTAGCAACCGACTTTGCGAGCTCAGTGGTTTGCGCATAGGCATCTAAAATCTCACGTTGTGTAGCCATTTTTAATAATGAGTGGTGTGCATTTTGGCTGTAGATATCAATGAGGTATTCACCAATCTCTTTCAGCTGTGCCACAGTAGCTGAAGTACCATTAATAAATCCACGGCTACGGCCATCGGCATAAATGACGCGGCGTAATATCAGACTATCCGTGTCTTCAATCTCATGTTCGGCCAACCATTGTTGGGCCTGCACATTGTTTTGAATATCAAAAGTAGTGCTGATATCTGCTTTTTCACTCCCCACGCGCGTGACTGCGCCCTCATTGCGCGCGCCTAAACTTAAGGACAAGGCATCGATCAATATCGATTTCCCTGCACCGGTTTCACCCGTGAGCGCAGTGAAGCCAGCATCAAACTCTAAGTCGAGCTGCTCAACGATAATAAAATCACGAATAGATAACGCTTGTAACATAGACTCAATATATCTTATTCATCGCAACATCAGCCCCAATTGAGCTTGTTGCGCAACATATCAAAATAACAGTAGCCTTTTGGATGCAATAACAAAATATCTTGTTTGGCGCGCACTACACGCACATGATCACCCATATTTAGGGTTTGTTGGTATTGGCCATCCAGGCTCAATTGTGCATCATCTGCTTGCATCACCGTCACCTCGCACACACTCTCACTCGTCACTGTGATGGGGCGATTACTTAACGTATGCGGACTTATCGGCACCAATGAAATCGCATTCAAATCGGGGTGCAGAATTGGACCGCCCGCGGACAGCGCATATGCTGTGGTGCCCGTTGGGGAACTTAAAATCAAACCATCCGCGCGCTGTTTAGACACAAACTGACCGTTAATCTCGACCTCCATCTCCATCAAACGCAGCGCGCTTTTAATCACCACATCATTCAATGCGACACCTTTTAGGACTTGCACGCCAGCACGACAAACACTGGCTTCTAGCAACATCCGGCTTTCCGCCTGAAAATCACCCGCTAAAATCTTGTCTATTTCCACCAGCATATCTTCAGTACGCAAGTCAGTTAAAAAGCCTAACCTGCCCCGGTTGATGCCGACTAACGGCACTGTTTTGGGCAATTGATTTTCATACAAGCTTCTAGCAACGCTCAGCATAGTGCCATCGCCCCCCATCAC
Source organism: Methylophilus sp. (assembly GCA_030696695.1). Taxonomy (GTDB): domain Bacteria; phylum Pseudomonadota; class Gammaproteobacteria; order Burkholderiales; family Methylophilaceae; genus Methylophilus. The sequence goes on along the minus strand of JAUYRP010000031.1, from coordinate 47,572 downwards.
CACCACCAAATCTACCTGAGTACCAATCTCGGAAAGCGTGGTGGTATTGACGCCCACCAGTGAGGCATGATGCGCAGTATTTTCTTCTACCCACACCTGAATGTCTTTTTGAGACAAATGTTGCACCAGTTGTGCCAGCTCATGTTGCATTTGCTGTAAGGCGTTTGGGTCCATATATTTGCCAATGATGGCAATGGATACGAATTGTTTTTTCATGGCAGAATTAAATCACAGATGCGGCTCGCTTAAAAGCAAATGCCGCTGTTATCTAGGAACTAATTCGGGCAAAATGACACCTTAATCAAAATGTTGAATGTAAGCTTGGACAAACGCGCGCAAATCCTACTCAAAACCTTGGTGGAACATTACATTAGTGATGGTCAACCCATAGGCTCGCGTACGCTGTTACAGCACTCAGGTTTAGATGTAAGCCCTGCCACCATTCGCAATGTGATGAGTGATTTGGAACAGCTAGGATTCATCACCAGCCCCCATACATCGGCTGGCCGCATCCCTACGCAAAAGGGCTATCGTTTATTTGTAGATTCTTTATTGACGGTTAAACCCTTAGAGAACAATGCGTTCCAACAACTTAAAGATGGACTAAATTCACACAACCAAAGTGCATTAATCAACAATGCTGCCGACATGCTCTCCCAACTCACTCAATTTGCGGGCGTGGTACTGACGCCTAAGCGTAAAAGAGTGGCGTTTAAGCATTTAGAGTTTTTAGCACTCTCTGAGAAAAAGCTATTGGTCATCATCGTGACAGAAGACGGCAATGTACAGAATCGTATCTTAGTGACTGAGAAGCCTTATTCAGCCAGTGAATTAACGCAAGCCAGCAATTACTTTAATATGCATTATCAAGGCTTTACCTTAGAGGAAGTGCAGAAAAAACTGTTGTCTGAGCTTAAACAAATGCAAGCCGATATGAATAAGCTGATGTCCGCTGCACTTGAAACATCACAACTGAACGCTGACGATAACAAGGATGCTGTGGTCATTGCTGGAGAACGTAATTTATTACAAGTCGATGAGCTTTCCACCAACGTCAACAGCCTACGCAAGTTATTTGAAATATTTGAACGACGCACTTCACTGATGCAACTGTTAGATAACAGTCAGCGCGCTGAAGGCATTCAAATTTTTATTGGTGGAGAAAGCGGATACTTACCCCTTGATGAATGTAGCATGGTGACCTCCCCTTATGAAGCAGATGGTCAGGTAGTTGGTACCTTAGGTGTCATCGGCCCAACACGCATGGCGTATGAGCGCGTCATTCCAATTGTCGATGTCACTGCCAAATTACTTTCTAACGCACTTTCCTCCAACCTAAACTAACCCCATTATTGGTATACGCATGGCATATTACAATCCAGAACCTCCTTTTCAACATGGCGACCAACTTAAAGTAGGCATATTGCTTGCCAATTTGGGTACGCCTGATGCACCTACAGCCAAGGCGTTACGGCCTTACCTACAGCAATTCTTGATGGATAGACGTGTAGTAGAGATTCCACGCTTTATCTGGTGTTGGATTTTACATTGCATTATTTTAGTGATTCGCCCAAAAAAATCAGCTGAGAAATATGCGCAAGTGTGGACCAAAGAAGGCTCGCCTTTGCTGGTGCATGCGCAAAAACAAGCCAAGTTGCTGGAAGGCTTTTTAGCACAGCACATTCAATCACCATTTGCGGTTGCCTTAGGCATGAGCTACGGCAACCCAAGTATGAAGCAGGCGATTGAAGCCTTAAAAGCACAACACTGCAACAAAATTCTGGTGTTTCCGCTTTATCCACAATACGCAGCGAGTAGCACGGCAGCAGCGTTTGATAGTGTTTGGCGCGTACTACTTAAAATGCGCAATGTGCCAGCCATTCGTACCATCAAACACTATCATGATCATCCAGCATACATTGCAGCCTTGGCAGCGAGTGTGCGCGAGCATTGGCGCTTGAATGGCGGCAAACCAAATAAATTAGTAATGAGCTTTCACGGTGTGCCTAAATTTCATTTATTAAAAGGAGATGCTTATCATTGCGAGTGCCATAAAACAGGACGCTTGTTAGCAGAAGCGCTTGAGTTGACCAAAGATGAATATTTGGTGGCCTTTCAATCTCGCTTTGGTAAACAAGAGTGGCTCAAACCTTACCTAGCTAGCACCTTAGAAGAATTAGGCAAGGCCAAAACAAAACGCATCGATGTGATTTGCCCTGGCTTTAGTAGCGACTGCTTAGAAACATTAGAGGAAATCGCCATGGAAGGTCAGCATATCTTTCAAAGCAATGGCGGGGGTGATTATCACTATATTCCTGCGCTTAACGAGAGTGAGTTATGGCTACAAGCGATGACCCAAATTACCCTTGAGAACTTACAAGGCTGGGTCAGCACATCTTGGGATAATGTAAATGCCAAAAATGAGGCCGACATGACAAAATTACGTGCACAAAGTTTGGGCGCAAAACAATAAGCGTTATACTTATGTTTTGGCTGAAATATTGAAACTATGATTGTTATCACAGGCGGCGCGGGCATGATAGGTTCTATAATTGCCTGGCACCTCAACACTAAACTCGGTCGTGAAGATTTAATCATCACAGACCGTATTACGCATGAATCCCAGTGGCAAAATTTAGTCCACCGCCATTATGTGGAGTACTTAGATAAAGACCAATTGCTCGATTGGTTGGTCGACAATGACCATGTCACCGCCATTATCCACATGGGCGCAATTAGCGCCACCACGGAGCGCGATTTCAATAAGCTAGTCTCTGACAATATTCATTATTCCCAAGACTTATGGTCTTGGTGCGCAGAGCATGATGTCCCATTTTTCTATGCAAGTTCTGCCGCCACTTACGGTGCAGGTGAGCGTGGTTATAACGATACCAGCATTGATCATTTGCGACCCCTCAACGGTTATGGTTACTCCAAACACTTTTTTGATCAGTGGGTCTTAAGGCAAATGGCTGAGAAACAACCTACCCCACCTGCTTGGGCTGGCTTTAAGTTTTTTAATGTATACGGCCCTAACGAATACCATAAAGAGCGTATGGCCAGTGTGGCTTTTCATACCTATAACCAGTTCAAAGAAACTGGCACCATGAAACTATTCAAAGGCACCAAAGCGGATGTAGAAGATGGCATGCAGTTACGCGACTTTGTGTATGTCAAAGATGCGGCTAACGTAGTCGCTTACTTTTTAAACGCGGGTTTAAGCAAACGCACAGCGCCTAATGGTATTTACAATATCGGCACCGGCGAAGCACGTAGCTTTAAAGATTTAGCCACCAATGTGATGACCAGCATGGCGCGTGAACCGCACATTACCTATATTGATATGCCTCTAGACCTGCAAGGTAAATACCAATATTTTACGCAAGCCAATATGGATAAATTGCGCAAAGCCGGCTACAAAACGCCTTTTACCAGCCTTGAAGACGGCGTAAAAGATTATGTGCAAAATTACTTGATGCAAGAGGATCCCTACTGCTGATGAAATACGTTGATTATTTAAAAGGCGAACATGCTGCACACATGGCCATGTTCAATGCTCTGGAGCCGTTGTTCCCATTAATTAGCGATGTCGGTATTCAGTTACAACAATGCATTCAGCGCGGTGGCAAAGTCTTACTGATGGGCAATGGTGGCAGTGCTGCCGATAGCCAGCATATTGCGGCTGAAATTGTCGGCCGGTTTAAAAAGGAGCGCAAAGGCTTACCTGCGATTGCGCTGACGACCGATACTTCTATATTAACCTCAGTGGGTAATGATTACGGTTACGACTATATTTTTTCACGCCAAATTGAAGCCTTATGCAGACCGGAAGACATCGTGATTGGCCTGACCACCTCTGGCAATAGCGCAAATGTTGTGAATGCTATCGAAGCTGCCAAAGCCGCAGGCGCCGTCACAGTTGGTTTAACTGGCGGTACTGGTGGCAAGCTGACAGCGTTATGCGATTACAACATTGTGGTGCCATCTAGTGTGACCGCACGTATTCAAGAGGCGCATATTTTTATCGGTCACTCATTGTGTGAAATTTTAGAGTCTGACTAATGCAACATACGTTAGTGAGTCGCGTTAAACAATTTGGCCAAACCAAACAACATGCCTTAGTCATTGGTGACGTCATGTTGGATCGTTATTTAATCGGTGAAGTAAGCCGTATTTCACCAGAAGCACCTGTACCCGTAGTGCTACTTAAGCAACAAAATGAGCGTGCTGGCGGCGCTGCCAATGTTGCGGCCAACCTGGCTTTGCTGGGGATTGAAACGCATATTTTGGGCTGTGTGGGCGAGGATGCCGAAGGAAAGTCGCTAATGCAACTGATGCAAGCCAATGGTCTCGATACCCAAGGCATGGTGACATCGTCGTATCGACCAACCATTGCCAAAACGCGTATTTTAGGCGGTCATCAACAAATGATGCGTCTAGACCAAGAAAACAGCGGTGCATTTAATCCAGAAGAAACGAGCCAAATACTCAACGTCTTTCAGCAAGCGTTGGCAAACGCTCCTGCGATTGTCGTGTTATCTGACTATGCCAAAGGCCTGCTCAGCCCAACTATTTGCCAAACAATTATTCAAGCCTGCCAACAAGCCAAAATACCTGTTTTAGTAGATCCTAAAGGCGTGGACTACAGCAAGTATCAAGGTGCTACCGCACTCACGCCTAATAAAAAAGAAACGGCCGAGGCCTGTCACACCAATGTGAACGATGCTGCACTGATTGAGAAAGCCCAACAACTTAAAACTAGACTCAAACTTGAGTTCTTAGCCGTCACGCGCAGCGAAGAAGGCATTACACTGCTCGATGAAAGTACCCATCATTTGCAAGCGGCGGCTCAACAAGTATTTGATGTATCAGGTGCGGGCGATACAGTAATTGCTACTCTAGCAGCTGGACTCATGCACGGATTAACCGCTCTTGATAGCTTAGAGTTGGCCAATACTGCGGCGGGTGTTGTAGTAGGCAAAGTGGGCACGGTCCCCATTACTAAAATGGATTTGATTCATGCCTTAGAAGACCAACGCTCTAATGAACAAGCGCATAAAATCTGTGACTTAGCAGAGCTGCTAGAAAAAGTGGCTGTTTGGAAACAAACCAATCAAACAATTGTATTTACCAATGGTTGTTTTGATTTGTTGCATGCTGGTCATGTGACCTATTTAGAGGCCGCAAAAAAGCGTGGTGACAAACTCATTTTAGGACTTAACACTGATCGCTCAGTAAGCGCATTAAAAGGTCCCACTCGCCCTGTTGTCAATGAGAATGACCGCGCACGCGTACTCGCTGCACTCGCCTCTGTGGATGCTGTCATTTTGTTTGACGAAGACACGCCCCTCAAGCTGATTAATGCGATTCAACCGCACGTGATTGCCAAGGGTAGTGACTATACTGCAGACCAAGTAGTGGGAGGCAAAGAGGTATTGTCATGGGGTGGTGAAATTGCGCTGATTGATTTGGTTGAAGGCCGTAGCACCAGCAACCTCATCAAAAAAATGAACAGTTAGTTTGGTATATCCGCCATGCCAGAAAAGATTTTAATTCTTGGCCCAGCATGGGTAGGCGATATGGTGCTTGCGCAAAGCCTTTTTAAAACACTTAAAATCAATCAACCAGATTGCACGATTGACGTAGCCGCACCCGCTTGGACGCTTCCACTGCTGGAGCGTATGCCTGAAGTGTCTGCTGCGATTCCGTTGCCCTTCAAACATGGCGAGTTTGCATTTTGGAAACGTATCGCTTTTGGCAAATCACTCAAACACAAAGGCTATACCCAAGCCATTATTCTCACCAACTCATTTAAGTCTGCGCTTCTACCATGGGCAGCAGGCATTACCAAACGTACCAGCTTTTTAGGCGAAATGCGTTATGGCTTAATTAATGACATTCGCCCACTAGACAAATCTAAACTCAAAATGACAGTGCAGCGATTTGTCAGTTTGGGGCTTGAAAACAATACCCCGTTGCCAGACCCATTGGCTCTTCCCAGCTTGGTTACCAATCAACAGCAAGCGCTCAATGTGCTTACAAAACTTAACATTGCAGCATTGGAATCACCTATCTTAGGCTTATGTCCTGGTGCAGAATATGGCGAAGCCAAACGATGGCCAGCTGAGTATTACGCAGAGGTAGCTAACGCAGCCATTGCAAAAGGCTGGCAAGTTTGGCTGTTTGGTTCTGATAAAGACATCCCGGTGACCAATCAGATTAATCAACTTACACAAAACCAATGTGTGAACTTGGGCGGAAAAACCAAACTTGGAGAAGCCATCGATTTAATGGCGCTTTGTCATACTGTGGTTAGCAATGATTCTGGGTTGATGCACGTGGCGGCAGCACTTAATAAGAAGTTGATTGCCATTTTTGGCTCATCCGACCCCTACCATACTCCGCCGATGCACCCCAATGCGGTGATAGAGTATTTAAAGCTAGAATGTAGTCCATGTTTCAAACGGGAGTGTCCGTTAGGGCACTTAAACTGTTTAAAACAAATATTACCTAGAAGTATTATCCAAAATCTTAACTAACCGATATGCAAAAAATCCTGCAATCCTTAGAAAATACCTCAATTAAACAATTGCATTTATGGATTGTTTTGATTGGAATGCTGATTGCCTCGCAAGTACAGTACATCCAACATGGCTGGATAAACCCGGATTCTGTCTTGTATTTAGAAGCCGCCAAACTCTTTAGTAATGGCGACTGGAAGGCCGGTTTTGAAGTGTTTAATTGGCCTTTTTACTCGCTGTGTATCACATTAGTTAACAAAATTACGCAGTTAGGTGTGCACGTTTCCGCACAGATCTTAAACGTCATTTTTTTTGGCATGGCCACTTTTGCATTTATAACAATAATTCAGTTAGCTGGCGGCAAACAAAAGCAAATCATCGCAGCTGCGCTTATATGGTTAAGTGCTCCATACATGATTGGCGGTGTATTAGAAATGCTTATGCGAGACGAAGGTTTTTGGGCGTTTTACCTGTTAAGTATTGTCTTTTTTATCCGTTTCTATCAACAACAACGTCTTAAAGATGCCTTGCTTTGGCAATTAGCTATGATGTTTGCCTCGCTTTTTAGAATAGAAGCCATACTGTATTTGGCGCTGCTGCCCTTAGTATTGCTTTTCAACCCACATCAAAGCTTATCAAGCAAGCTTAAACTAGTTTTTAAAGCCTATAGTGTTCAACTAGCTCTTACTTTACTAATAGTTTGTGCGTTATTTACGTACCCAGAATTTTCAACCAAGATGCTTGGCAGACTTAACGAGATTTTCACATCAAATCTTTTAAGTGAATTTACCGCGCTATTCAGAGAAAAAAGCGCCATCATGTCCCAATCCGTCCTAGGCGAATATTTAGAGGAGTTTGCAATACCAGGATTAATGCTTACGTTTATCTACGTAATCATCATAAAAGTCGTCTTTACAACCGGCCTGATAACGATGGGTCTTGCCGTTTTAGGAATTAAACATCGACACATCCTACTGGAACAGAAAAGTGCTCAAATTTTGATGGCAACAACGTATATCGCATTATTAAGTATGGCGCTCATCATTACAAAAGTGTTTGTGTTATCAGGTCGCTATGTACTTGCGCTGTCATTCATACTAATGGTGTTTGCAAGCTTCTTTTTTGCACATTTACTGTTTAAACAACATGTGAATACAAAAACAAAGTGGCTTGTTAGATTGTTAATATTGTTTATGCTCGCTTGCAGTGTTAAAAACATTTTACCTAAACAGCAGGGATATAATTACATGCAAGATGCCGTGGCTTGGATACAAGTAACTAATAATAATAATAATAAACCGGTGTTTTATGATCAAGCAAGAATGCGTTACTATGCCGACGAGCCCTTTAAAGGAACATTTGGTGGCCATCTAGAGCACCTTAATACTTCGATAGCTGACAAAACTATATTCAATTACCACTACCTCTTAATTGAATCATCGAACAAAAATAATGTAACTAAAAACTTGATTAAAAACGCCTTACCCGAATACACGCTAATAAATCAATTTAATGATGCAAAAGCCAAAAAAAGCGTCCTCATTTACCAGAAAAAATAACCATGTCTTACGTTGACAGCTCCATTATTAGTATTGTAATTCCTGCTTACAACTATGCTCATACGCTTGAACGCGCAGTGCTATCAGTTTACAATCAACTTGATGAATTCACTGAGTGCTTGGTGATTAACGACGGCTCAACAGATAACACCGCCGATTTATTGGATAGTTTTAACACCAAATACGACAGACTTACCGTTATTTCCAAACCAAATGGCGGTCTTGCCTCGACTAGAAACGCTGGCATAAGGATTGCTAAAGGCGATTATCTAATTTTTCTTGATGCTGATGATGCACTTTTTCCAGACGCAATTGCTAACATCCGGTTACATCTAAAGCATAATCCAGAAAGTAAATTTGTGATTGGTGGTCACTGCTCTATTACGATGAATGGTAAGAACAAGCTTCATTTACCTAATCCTTTACCAAATTCCGCTTATGTCAGACTAAAATCTTATCTGATAGATAAAACGATTAGTATATCTAATGGTGCAAGCGTTATGCATAAAGCAATTTTTGTTCGCTATTGTTATCCAGAGCATTTTAAAAACTCAGAAGACTTATCAATGTTTGCCTATACATTGGTCAATTTTCCTTGCAGCATTTTACCCCTACCGCTTGCAAATATTTATAAGCATGATGATAGCTTAAGACACAACGTAAGCTATGCTGAAAATGTCGGTTTACGACTTGTGGATGAAGTGTTTAGCACAGATCGTATTCCGGAAGAATTACAAGCACTAAAAAAAGAATTTACAGTACAGCGATTACTTTCATTATCACGCGTCTGCAACGAAGCCAATCGACACTCACAGTGCGTCGATTTTTTTTCACAAGCTTTTGTTATCGATAAAAATATTCTATTCAAATGGTCTTACTTAAAAAAATATATGGCCTCCTTTTTAAAAACATTATTTGCACAAATGAAGCGCTAAAAACGTCTATAGAGAGTCTCCAAATGCCCCCATATAGACAATTCATGCAAATTCTTTACGCCAATCCGGTCTGCCATAACAACTGACAACAGAAAGCACTATTGATGACCAACCCAATTTACTGGCTTTTGCCAAAGAAATATCGAAAAATATTGGTTAGCTTTTTTAACACGTTTACGTGTAATCAAACTGGCTTCCTTTTCCAGCAGGTTGGAAACTACAGAGTTTTTCTAAGAAATATATCTGAGTACTTATCAGTAAGTAGCTTGGATAAATTATGTAAGAATTTCTATTACAAATTTTATTTACCGAATCCCCAAGATACTGTCGTTTGTATAGGCGCAGGTCTTGGACATGAAGCAATCTGGCTACATAATTTATCGCAAGGTGCTCGTTACATTGGAGTGGAAATTCAGCCTTATGTGTACGAGCTTTTATGCAACACTTTCAAGCAAAGCAATAACCTCTCAGCATTTGGTCGCGCAATCGATAATACGCAACAAACTTATTATTTGAATAGTCCGGCAAACTATACAGCCGTTGCTTCAGAAACAAGTGGTAACATCGAAGTAGATTCGATTAGATGGATGGATTTTTTACTGAAATACAAAATAGAACATATTGATTTATTACAAATTAACATTGAAGGAGCAGAAAAGTACTTGTTGCCAATGATAAAAGACTACACGAACATAAAGCGTATCATTGTTTCTGCGCATGATTTTCGTGCTGACCGAGGAGATGGGGAGCACTTTAGAACAGGAGATTATGTTAAAAACTACCTTACCTCATAAGGTTATTCTATAAAATCATTTGGAACAAAACCTAGACACTTAGATTGGATTTTTGCGGAGCGAAAATTACGCATTTAAATTAAAAAAAGTAAATATCTAAAGTCTTTAAAATTGGGTATTAACGAATAGTTAAGTCTGCTTTAACGATAAAATTTTCTCTTTACACGATGCATTTATATTACTTTTTTTGAAATAAGCATCTAGCATATTCATCCAGAAATATCTTCCTAACAGCTCAAAATCTTGGGCATATTTATATAGCCTTTTAATACTTCTTAATCGAGTATTACAAAAGAGTGGCCATGGGTAAATCGTCATATCAGAAATATCAATTAAACCAAATTGACCATTAGGTAAAAAAAGAATATTACCAGTGTGTAGCGAGTGAAAGTGAACGCCATTATCGTGCAATTTAGCTAAAAAATGTCCGAGAATGGTATCGGTTTTTGCTATGTTTTCTAGGTCAGTATGAATTAATTCTCGAATTGACTTACCTGCCAATGGCTGATAAATCACTAAAGAATGTCCTGAGGCCTCTAAATGATGAATACTTATCACTTTAACGGTAGGTATATTGAGTGCTTCTAGCCTAAAAGCATTTCTATTAAATCGTCTAGCATGTGAATATATTCTTGCTCCGCTGAAACGATGGCGCACCCTAAATATTTTTAAAAAATTTCCATTTTCCAAAATAATCACTTTGGGACCACGCGCATCCTGCTCAATTATACGACCAGTTGTACACATTAATTCATACTGTGAATCTGTTAACAAGGTGCTAGAAGCAAAAATATGTTTAAGCATATTTATAATTTACCATCTCAAGCAAGTCTTTTTTAACTAGTATACGGTATTGCTTAGTAAACGCTTCCCAATCAGACACCTCTGTCCAAGCACTTAAAAATACAAAATCTAAACCAGCATTACTGGCCGCTTCATAATCATACTTGCTATCCCCCAAAAATAATGCTGGGAATCGTAAGTGACCACTTTCTTTTTCTCGAACTAGCACCTCATCTTTATTATCAGGGCTACCAAATAAGCCACCCTCAAATAAATCCGCAAGCAATTTTCCTGAGGGTAATGTTCTTTTATGGAACAAATCTCGTATCTCCTGCTGATCCCCGCCAGACAATACCATCCATGTAGCATTCAGGGTTTTTAGCTTTAGCGCCTCCAAACCTTCGGCAATGTCACACTGCATTAATACCACCTCTAACTCTTTGGCAAAGGCATCTAGCCAAGTTTGGATAGCGTCTTTGGTCACAGGTTGTTTTAACACTTCACGTAAAAACCAGTCAAATTTATGGTACCTAGAAACCCCGCCTAATTTCACGTGGTAATCGACCAAGGCTTGTGCTTGTGCATCTGTAACACCCAATTGTTTTGCCGTGCGAAAGTATGCCTCTGTTTTGACGATGTTTGAATCTAAAATCACGCCATCACAATCAAATACGATGGTCTTATATTCCTGAATATTTAACAAATCATATCCCAACAAAAAAGGCTTTGTGCTAAACAACACAAAGCCTACATTATACCTTTTATACTCTTTTGCTTAAGCGTTAGGCAGCTTTGATTGCACTGGCTTCTTTAGCAAGTTTTGTAATATGTGCCCAATCAGCGCGGGATACAGCATCGGCTGGGGTTAACCAAGTGCCGCCACATACCACTACGTTAGGCAATGCCAAAAACTGTGGTGCAGAGTCTACAGTTACGCCACCAGTTGGGCAGAACTTTACATCGCCAAATGGGCCAGCAAAGCCTTTAAGTAAATTAATACCACCCACCGCCACAGCTGGGAATAATTTTAAAAAGAAGTAATCATCTGCATTCGCCATCATAATCTCTGAACCAGTAGACACCCCTGGCAATAATGGCAAACCAATTTTTCGCGCAAACTGGCCTAATTCACTGGTGTAGCCTGGGCTCACCGCAAATTGACAACCTGCATCTTTAGAAGCTTGTGCATCCTTTAAATTACGCACGGTACCTGAACCTAAAATCGCATCAGGCACGTGTTTAGCGATCTGCTCCATACCTGCTAGGGCGCAAGAAGTACGCAGTGTCACTTCTAACACTTTGATACCACCTTCTAGCAAAGCTTCTGCCATTGGTACTGCATCTTCTACTCTGTTAATAACAATCACAGGAATCACTGGACCGTGATTGGCTAAATCTAATGTACTCATAATTCTCTCATTCGGTTAAATTAATCAATTCTGTGTTGGTTTCTTAGGCAAGTTAGCGGATAGCTTAATAAACTTTGATAATCAAGCGAGAACTAGGCGTGCGAGCGATGACAGTACATCACCAGTACGGCAAGCGAGCGCAACAACGTTATCGCTTGATTTGCAAAGCTTTATAACCAGGTAACTGCACCTTCTTCGGCGGACAATACATTCCGCCTCATCCCACCAAACAACTCGCGGCCAATACCATGTGCGTTATGATGGCGTTTGCTGTCGGAAAGCTCTTCCACTTCGCGCTCTGCCCATATATCCTCATCCACCAGCACATTCACCATACCCACTTTAGCGTTGATACGCACAATGTCGCCCGTACGCACTTTGGCAATAGCGCCGCCAGCAGAAGCTTCTGGGCACATATGTATCGCTGCTGGAATCTTGCCAGACGCACCACTCATGCGGCCATCGGTGACAATGGCTACCATAAAGCCTTTGTTTTGCAACACAGCTAGCGGCGGCGTTAGTTTGTGTAATTCTGGCATACCATTGGCTTTAGGCCCTTGAAAACGCACTACCGCTACAAAGTCGCGCTCTAACTCACCACGGTCAAAAGCTTCAAGCAATTCTTCTTGTGCATCGAACACAATGGCAGGCGCTTCGATAATATGGCGGTCTTCAGGCACCGCAGAAATTTTAATCACACTGCGGCCTAAATTGCCTTTAAGCAAACGCAAACCGCCAGACTCATTAAATGGATGTGCCGCTGTTCGCACGATAGTCTCGTCACTGCTTTCTGCAGGCAAGTCTTTCCATACCAATTTGTTATCTTCTTTTGCAGGTATTTTTCCATACTCACGCAAACCACCGTAAGCCACGGTGAATACATCTGGATACATATAACCAGCATCAATGAGCTCACGAATCACAAAAGCTGGACCACCTGCATTTTGGAATTCGTTGACATCTGCTTTGCCGTTCGGGTAAACACTCGCGAGCAATGGTGTTGTTTTAGCTAGATGATAGAAATCAGTCCAATCAATGATGATGCCTGCGGCACGCGCAATGGCTACCCAATGAATTAAGTGATTGGTTGAACCGCCTGTCGCTAACAAAGCTACCATTGCATTCACAATCACGTGTTCATCCACCAACTTACCAATAGGCGTGAATTGATCTTTACGTGTATTTTGCAGCACCATTTTCACAGCTTCACGCGTCAATAATTCACGCATGCCATCGTGCGGGTGAATAAAAGCGGCCCCTGGCACATGTAAACCCATGGCCTCCAACAGCATTTGGTTGCTATTGGCTGTGCCGTAAAACGTACAAGTACCTGCACCATGATAAGCAGCAGATTCTGAAGCCAATAACTCTTCACGGCCGACCAAGCCTTGTGCGTATTTTTCACGCACTTTGGATTTTGTCGTATTGTCTACGCCCGTACTCATTGGGCCAGCTGGCACAAACACGCATGGTAAATGCCCAAAATGCAACGCACCAATCAACAGGCCTGGCACAATTTTGTCACACACACCCAGCAACAATGCCGCATCAAATACATCATGAGACAGGGCAATCGCTGTACTCATGGCAATGGTGTCACGACTGAACAAGGACAGTTCCATGCCGGGTTCACCTTGTGTAATACCATCACACATGGCGGGAACACCACCAGCCACTTGGGCGGTAGCACCATATTTGTGCGCTTCATCTTTGATAATATCTGGATAGGTGGCATAAGGCTGATGCGCTGACAACATGTCGTTGTAAGCAGTCACAATGCCAATGTTAGGTGCTTTTTCCACCACAATACGTAGTTTATCGTTAGATGGCATTGCTGCAAATGCGTGCGCTACGTTGGCGCAACCAAGACGATCCGCACCACGCTGGCGGTTGGCAATTTCGTCCACACGTTGCAAATATGCAGTTCGAGTAGGTCTACTGACCTCGATAATGCGCTCGGTTACTTCAATATGGGATTGTTTCATGCTGACACTCAACTCTAATCATTATGCCCTGCGAAAGTGCAGGAAGTTTGCTAGCTACCCCTCGATTATCTCTAAACTGGTGCGTATCGTCAAACTAGAATAGAGCTAATAGTATAAATAATTTTTAAAAATGAACACCTTACGAATGATCTATACTATTGAATTCGCTACTTTTTAGTAACTAAGATGTCTTCCAACATCAAATATTCCAGATCGCAACCATAAAACATGTTCAGCGCATCAGTTGGGCTGCAAATCATGGGCTCGCCACGGCGGTTAAGCGATGTATTGAGCACTACGGCGTTACCTCGCAACTGCTCCAAGTGTTCAATCAACTCATAGTAACGAGGATTGGTGTCACGCGTTACCACTTGCGCACGTGCGGTACCATCTTCATGCACGACCTCTGGGATGCGGGCTTTCCAGTGCTCAGCCACATCAAAGGTAAACGTCATATAGGGCGCAGGGTGCTCAGTTTGTAGAATATCTACAGCCACCTTATCTAACATACTTGGACAGAACGGGCGCCAGCGTTCGCGATACTTAATTTGTGCGTTGATACGATCCGCCACACCAGGAAAGCTCGGATCACCCAAAATGCTGCGACAACCTAATGAACGGGGGCCAAACTCCATCCGGCCTTGCAACCAAGCCAGAGGGTTACCTGCAGCCAACAGTTCAGCCGCTTTTTGTGGGAAATTATCCACTCTCGTAAAAATCGGCTTGTTCGGATGAGCTTCACATGCCGCAATACATTCTTCGCTAGTAAATGACGGCCCTAAATAAGCATGCTGCATAGGCTCGATTGTTTCACCAGCCAAGTGCGCTGCGTAACTGGCAGCACCCAATGAAGTGCCGTTATCACCAGATGCTGGTTGTACGAATAACTCCTTGACATGTGGCATGGCGATAATGCGTTGATTCAACTTCACATTGAGCGCAACCCCACCTGCCATGACAATCTTGCCAGTCTCACGAATAATATCACCTAGATAGTACTCAATCATTTCCAACGCTAGGTCTTCTAACAAGGTTTGAATAGAAGCGGCATAGTGAATATACGGGTCATCAATCTCATCGCCTTGGCGTTTTGGCCCCAACATCTTGATGAGCTCTGGCGTAAAGTAATAGCCTTTGCCGTTTTCTTTGTAACGACGCAACCCCACTACGTTCACCAGTTTGGTGTTGACGATTAACTCACCGTTTTCAAACTTGGCTAACCCTGACAAATCATATTTTTTCGGGTCACCGTAAGGCGCCATCCCCATGACTTTGAACTCACCATCTAGCATGTCAAAACCTAGGTACTCGGTCATCGCGCCATACACGCCGCCTAATGAATCTGGATCATAAAACTCTTTGATTTTATGGATTTTTCCGTTTTCGCCATAGCCAAAAAATGTGGTGGCATACTCACCCTTACCATCAATTCCCACTATTGCCGTTTTTTCTTTAAAACCACTGAGATGATAGGCACTAGAAGCGTGTGCTAAATGATGTTCTACCTGCACAAACTTAGCTTTGCTCAAACCTAAGTCGGCCATCAACTGTAATGATTTATCTCGATTGCGACGATAGCGGCGATTGCCATTAAACAATGCATCCAATGCACGATCAGGCGCGTACCAATGGCGTTTAGCATAATGCCAGCGCGCATTGGTGCTCAGTGGGATTTCCGCATATGGAAATGCCACAATGTCGACGTCTTCTGGCTTAACACCCGCTTGCTTTAAACAAAACTTTGCTGCTTCGTAAGGAAATTTGTTTTTTGCGTGTTTATCACGGATAAAGCGCTCTTCTTCTGCCGCTGCAATGATTTTGCCATCGACCAAAATTGCTGCTGACGCATCATGCCCCAGCGCACCTGATAAACCTAATACAATCATCTAGTTAACTCTATTCAACGTTAATTAATCGCTTAAAATACCTGCCTGTTTTAAAGGTGCGTGGTCTGCATAGATCACTTTAAAACTCTTTACAAACGCATTATACAGGGATGTGTCGTCTTTCCAATTTTGCATCAGTCTTTGCAAGTCTTTGATATGCGCGCGATTGGCGAGAAATGCATAGCGGTGCTGTTGCATGCTATCCAAATCAATCAATACCGGCTCACCTGCCAGCACTTTGATATTGCTGGCCTTTAAATCGCCATGGGAGATTTGTTGCCGCCATAGTCGATAACATAATTGCACTATCGCTTTGACTAGTGCTGCACGGCTTACACTGTCTGAACAATCGGAAAACGCCTCGACAAGATCAGGCGCATCCAAATACTCGCTTAAAAAATAAGCCTTACCACGCAAGCCAGCGTAGCGTGTTTCTAGCAATGCAATCGGCTTAGCAGTTGGTATAGCTAACAACTGCAATCGATACGCATTTGCCCAAGACACGGCCGCGCGTGATGGCCGCCAAATACGGCTGAAACGATGTCCAAGGTTTTTAATGTTATACCGTTTAATCACTATGGTTTGCCCGGCAACAGGCGTACTAGCTACCGTACATGTATTGCCGTCTTTGAGCAGAGCAGATTGCTGCATCACGGCGTCTAGCGCTTTGGCTGTAGCGGGTATAGGTAAGTGTAAAAAAGACGTACTGCGTGCAAAAAACTGTTGTGAGTTTAGCGTTACCTGTACATCTGTACATTGGCGGAATACCTTACGATCGGCATAACGACTAGCCATCTCCGCACGCTGTTTATGAATCATTTGCTGTACATGTTGGACGTCTGGTGACCCTGACCAGCCGCGTGTCTTGGTATATAAAGCTAGCCAAGTAGGCAAATGCTGTTCTAATTCAATCACATCGATTTTGGACAACAACACACTCAAGTTTTGCAATGCTTGATGTTGGTTTAAAGCCGCTACCTTACGGATGCCATCGCCATCAATGCTGTAAATATGATTCATCGCATTTTGGTCGGAAGATTGCACCAAAAAATTCTTCAAATACATATCGGTTTGTAATATGCCTGCCTGATGCTGTTGCGCTACGATTCCCACCAATTGGCTGAGCAAGTGCAAACGCGGTTTGGATGAAGCATGCGTGTAAAACACTTCTGCATTCTGACTATCTTCAATCGCTTCAATCAACATCACACGCACACCCGAATCCTGCACTTGGTCAAACGCCAATATGGTTGGGGTAGCAATGTGTGCGGCCTGTAACGCCAAAATGCCTTGCTGGTCGCGCTGGGCATAGCGGCTTGCCTGAGTACCCGCAAATAGCTTGGCAAAAACATTCTGCCCTTGCCATACAGCCTTAGCAACCAATCGTTTACTAGGCACCACGCGGACGTCGGTCAGCAATTGCAGTTGCGTACCATTGGCTAAAGCGATGGCCTCAGCATGTAACCCATGCTGCGCCAGCAAAGCTAGTGCAGAAGCAGACAATGCCATTAGTTAAACCCTATGCCAGACATCAACATGCGTTTACTTAAACCAAGCTTTGATGCGTCTAAAGAGAGACAACGAATCACCTACCTGCTGTTTTTTGGCGCGCTTATCGCGTTTTTTGCGTAGTTTTTCCACATCCGCTTTGGTTTTGTCATCGTCATGCGGTCTTGCCACATAAAGCGTGTGCCTTGACTCCCCTGTTTGATTTTGAATGGGCTGCGCTTTGTAGTAATACAATGCAATGGATTTACGTGTAATGTGCGCTGGCGTCGTCAGTGGGTCTGGGTGACCGTGAAAACTATCGGCATCCGTATTAAAAATCACACATCGATTAAAGACTGGCGCAACTTCAACCACCTTTTGCGTCATGGCCTTATCCCAAAGTTCCAACTTGCCGCCATACGCCTCTTGCCAATCTTTATTTAAATAAATCAACACGTTGACACGTCTAAACAGTTGGAGCCCTTCATTCACTTGAAAGTCTGCATGGATACCTAATAAGCCACCACTACTCGTCTCATGCAAACCACCCCCGGCAAAATAAGGGTCTGGAATCAAGCCTTCAATATTGGTAATGCCTTCAATAAACCGTACAAACTGCGCGGAGTTAAAAAAGGCAAATGCAGCGCGCATGTATGCATCACAATCGTAAGGAGATATTTGTCGCTTGTGTGTTCCGCCGTATCCTTTTTCATACACCTTATCATTTGCTTTTTGTTCAGCTGGAAAATGCGCCAGCAACGTATCTGCCATTTCTAGTGGTAAAAAATTATCCAGAACTGCATGCGGATATGGGTCAGCAAAAGCATATCCTTCCATGCGCTCATGGCCTAAACGATACGCTTCTTCCTCATTTAGGATAAATCCTTCTTCCAACCTAATCGGCAATACTATTTCCAACTTGCTTCTCTCCAGTTAGTTGTTTCATCAGTTTTTCAAGCATTGTTTTTTTTCTTGCTAATCGTCGATGTCCCTCAGCATAGCCAGCTGCTAACCCTACAGTTCCAGCTTCTACATGATCTAGAAACTGAAACAAACGCATCGGTGAGAGTGCTTTTATCTGGTAGCCTTTAGATTTTAGAATATCTTGCATAGCATAGCTTGGAATGCGGTCTTCCATTAAAAACTGCAATCCTAACTCTTTCATTAATCGCACATCCCACAAGGCAAAAAAGCTTTTAATATAAGGCTCTATATAAGGTTTTGGTGGGCGGCTGGGCAGGCTCAGTGACTGCTTTAAACGTCGAAAATGATACTTGAAAAATCCATTGACGGTACGCCAAGCAGTTCTCACATAGCCACGATTTAACTGATGCAAGCAACCTATAGCTGCGACTTTATCCCCTGCCTGCATTGCATTGAGCATCATGCTAAACACAGTTGCATCATAAATAAAGGTGTCGGTATGCATCAAGAATACAGCGTCGGTTTTAATCTCAGCCAAAATTAAATCCAACCCTTTGCCGTGTGCCATAAACCCTGGCTCTTTTTCAGTCACTCTACGCTCAATTAAATGAATCCAATCCAAGCTACGTAAATAATGTGTACTCTCATCTTGAGAGTCATTATCAACAACCCAAACCTGTGCATTCAAACCTGCATCAATATGCCTTTTTAAAAGTTGTAAGCAAATTTGCGTTAAATCCAAGGTTTTATAATTCACAATCGCAATGCTAAATGCTGGCAATTGCTTTTCTGTATTGTCTTGCAATTTATCACCCCCCCCATTAAACGCAAAAGGCAAATCTAACAACTTGTTGTTTAGTACTTATCGCGTTGATCTCAACATAATGCATTTGTAAAACACCTTAGTCAGCCATGTTAACCGGCCTAATTTAAAATATTGCTTAAACAAAAACATCTTTTGTGACTTACTCCAGCCCTCCACATGACGATTGAATGCAGCTAAATCAAAGTACGCGTTATACCAAAAGAATGGACTGAATCTTGTTTTTTCAAAATCGATTAGTGCAGTTTTTGGTGTGGTATGTAAGTCCGCCACAAATATATGTTTAGGATATAGCGCGCGATGCATCCGATTGAGTTGATGAAAGTTTCGTAAAGCTAAAGCAACATTTTTTAGCAATTCATTTTTTTGTGATTTACCCATTTGTGTGAATTGCTCAGATATCTGATTTAAAGGGCTATAGCCGGTTAGCTCTTCTGTAATAAGTATTGCACACAGCTTTCCATCTACTAACTGTTCTCCATAAAACACTACCTTAGGCGCGGAAAACTGCTTGCTTTTTAGATACTGTAAGTTATCAAACTCTCGTCTAAATGTTGGCTCTTTTTTTGGAAATGAGGTCAAACCCCATCTGCCATGATTCTCTTGCTTTTTGATAAAAAGCCAATGATCCTTGTCATTCATTGTGAGGTTTATTCTAGCTACCCCGCTCCATCCACCGCGACGATAATTAGGCGCTTCAAACCAGTCCACAGGACGATCCCATAATTGCTTAAAGTTGTCCAACTGGTGTAACCTAAGCAGGTCTGCGTAGTCTGGTAATATATAGCTATTCAAAAAAATCATCCTGAAACAAATTTGAGGTTTGATTTTAGCAGGCTTTGCAAACACACAATCAAATTGCACGCTAACAATTCGACTTACAGATAAAAAATATAAATTCTATGTTGCCTTTAATCTCTCGACTGTTAGCACGTCTATCGCTCCCCACACTGCATTGGCTTGGCGCATGTTTGGGACGCATTTTATTTTGGATTTCATCCAGTAGCGCCGCCATTCAGCGTCGCAATCTTTTACAAAGCAACTTGGCCCAAACTAATCTAGAAGCAATGTTGCGCGCCAACGCTGAAGAGAGCGGAAAGTCACTCATCGAAACGCTAGCTATTTGGCAACAAAACCACGAAGTGCTGTTACAGCAAGTGAAACAAGTGTATGGGTGGGAACAGGTGAACGCGGCACTTGAGGCAAAAAAAGGGGTGATTTTCCTAACACCTCACATGGGTTGCTTTGAAATCACTTCTATTTATTACGGCTCACTACACCCAGTTACAGTCATGTATCGGCCTTCCAAAATAAAATGGCTACAAAATATGATGGATACTGGTCGTGCTCGCTCTGGCGTTACACTGGCAGAAGCCAATACTGCAGGGGTACGCAAACTCATGCATGCACTTAAACGTGGCGAAGCCATTGGCATTTTACCTGACCAGATCCCTGCAGAGGGTGAAGGCGAATGGGCGCCATTTTTTGGCAAGCCAGCATACACCATGACATTGGCGAGCAAACTGGCAGTGAAAACAGGGGCTACAGTGATGATGGCATTTGGTGAGCGTTTAGCGGACGGATTAGGCTATGCCTTACATCTCACTAAAGTGGATTCTATTGCCACTGCGGCCTTACTTAATCAAGCAATAGAAAAACAAATTGCTCAAAAACCTGAGCAATATTTATGGCAGTACAACCGCTACAAAATGAGACGGCATGCCATGCAAAAGTTGGATGCGCCGACTGATTAACAGATTACTCACGTATTGCGGACTTTTCGGCTGCTAAGCGTTTTTGAAATTTTGCACTATTGAATTTTGCATGCAATTGATGAGCTCGCAAGCAAACCTGCTGCCAAAAGGTTTCGTTTTGCGGTAAGTAATGCGTTTTAAACAATGCCATATCCACCTCGTTCAACCCACAGTCCATCGCTGAAAAATACAACCCAGCAATATCTTTCATGACAGCTTGACCTGTGCTTGCTTGGTTCTGCAGCATGCGGTGTAAATCGATGAGATACAGTTGAATCACACCTTGCTTGAGTTCCGCCTGTTTCATGACGAAATGACAAAGATAAAAGTCACGATGACATAAGCCAGCTTGATGCAATTTTGCCGCCAATTGCGCGACTGCGATAATCAACGTTTGCTTAAACGTCTCGTCGGGCGGCGTAATTTTCCAATCTGCACATAAATCCTCTAGCGAGACAATATCACCCAAGTCTTCTGTCATCACAAACGATTGCAAACTGGCTGGATTCCAGCCTTGCTGTCCGTAAGCCACCAATGGTGTGGTTGGGATACCTAATGACACCAGCTGTTGTATCGCAGTCACCTCTGTCAGCGCGCCTAGTATCGGCTTTTTTAAGCTCAATATATTTTTTAATATCTCGCCCCAACCCACACCAAAATGCTGTTTAACAAAGTAGGGCTGACCTCCTAATTGTACTTGTATCGTTTTACGACCAGCCACATCCCTGAATGGTTTTCCATGTAGTTGCATGATAGATTGAAAGTGATTCTTGCCTGCGAGCTGCTGCTTAATCGCATCTGGGATATGCAATAGCTTGCTCATGCTTTCTCCATCTTGCGTCTAGCCAAGTCAATCAGGATACTGGCTTCTGCACTGCCATCATTTGCCAGCATAATATGACGGGTGTGGCTTAAACCATTGCTTGCCCACGCTTGGCGTTGGCTTTCAGATGCACTACGCATCTGCAACCATTGTTGATTAAATGCTGTTTGCTGAAATGGCAGCGGATTGACCAATCCCGCTTCTGCCTCTGCCACATGGTGTGCATAACCACAACTCTCTGTCACCAGCATTGGCGCACCGCAGGCCATGCCTTCCAAAATCACCAATCCTGTATTTTCGCGATAGGCAGGATGCACGCACACATCTGCACCTTGCATCAACAAAGGAATATCTGCACGGCCTTTTGAAATAATCACATGGTTTTGCAAACGGAGTTGATTGACCATGGCTTGGAACTGCTTTGGATTATCTTGCCCCACGGCTACCAGCTTAGTGTGTTGCAGTAATTCACTTGGCAACGCCGCCATCGCCAAAATAGCACGGTCCAAACCTTTCATAGCAAAACCAGAACCTGTGAGCAAATAGACGAAATCATTTTGTGCAAAGCCAAAAGCATCGCGCAAATGTCTACGCGTGGCTGCTTTATCTTCCAACACAAAACGCTCTGGCGATAAAAATGGGGGAATAAAATGAAAGCGCTCACTTTGCGTGCCATACCATTTTTGAAAGTGCGGTTTCTCAGTCAATGACACTGCCAATATGGCAGTGTTAAGTTCTTTAGCAAATACATCATGCTCACATTTGGCAAACCAACGGTAGCGTGGTGTTAATCGGTACAACCAATTGCGTTGCTGATGCGCACGCTCAATAAAACAAGGGTCCGCTGCAAAATGTGCATCTAAGCCAGCCATGCGGTTGTAGCCAAAGATAAAGTCAAATTGCTCAGCTTTAATCATGGCAAAAGTCGCTTCTATAAATTTTTGATAGCGCTGAAAATTAAACCAACCTGTTTGTGGCAACACGTGCACCTGCATACCTGTAGGCGACTCACCCTGCCAACTCAGTGTGAATATATCTACTTGATGCCCACGTTTTAACAGCTCATTGGCAGTGCGTAACATATCGCGCTGCATGCCACCGTAGGGGAAATACTTAAAAATGATCAATGCAAATTTCAATACGTAACTCTCATAAAACTTAGATGCATGCCTTGCAAAATACAGCGTTTTTCAATGCCCTGCAAGGCGAACAGCTCGTAGAAACTGGAACGTACACGGGCTACATCAAGCGATCTATTAGCCTGTGACGTAGCAAGCAGACAAAAAATGGATTTTGATGGTACTGAGAGAATTGTATGCGAAAATATCGCCATGAAACGTATTTTGCTGGTGAAAACCTCATCCCTCGGCGATGTTATTCACAACTTACCTGTGGTCAATGACCTATTGCAACACTATCCCGATGCGAAGATTGACTGGATAGTCGAAGAAAGCTTTGCAGATATACCTGCATTACATCCAAGCATACACAACGTAAAAAAAGTTGCGGTGAGACGCTGGCGTAAACAACTATTGCGTTGCAATACTTGGCAAGAAATTAGAGCATTTAAACAATCGTTGGATACCCATTACGATGCGGTGATTGATACCCAAGGCTTAATCAAAAGCGCCCTCATTTCACGTATGGCACATGGAGCCAAGCATGGTTATGATCAGCATTCCATTCGGGAGCCATTGGCAAGTCGCGCCTATCAGCACACTTACGCAATTAGCTACCAACAACATGCCGTGACACGCAACCGTACCCTAGTTGCACAAGCATTAGGCTATACAGTGCCTACCCATCACCCAGACTATGGCATTCAAGCGCATACGACTCAATTCCCGGTGAGCATGCCTCTGCCTAAATCGTTTGTGATTGGCTTGCATGGCACTAGCCGCGACAGCAAATTGTGGCCAACGGAGTGCTGGATTACCCTTGGCAAACAACTAGAAGCGGAAGCGACTGCATTAGTATTACCCTGGGCTAGCCAAGCGGAAAAGCAGCGTGCAGAGCAGATTCAGTCACAATTATCCCATGCCATTGTATTGCCCAAACTCAATATTGGTCAGTTGGCAACCATCATTGCTCAAGCACGTGTAGCCATTGGTGTGGATACCGGATTGTCACATTTGGCGGTTGCGCTCAGCATACCTACGATTGCCATCTACACCGATACCGACCCTGCACTCACGGGCGTCTTGGCAGGAGCTTTTGCTCCAGCAATCAATCTTGGCAATCAGCATGAAGTACCAACGACTGATGAGGTATTCAATGCTTATCAACAACTCATTGAGCGCGCACCTTAAAAAAAATCTCATCTAGGCTTGAAACATGCCCGAATAACCCCACTTTAAAAAAGTGTTATTAATATTTGGGGAACCACATGCAAGAAGATCAAACAACGCCAGAGAATATTGCCGAAACTGAAGTGCAAACGACTACTGAACAAGCGCCTAATCCAGAAGAAAAAATTGCCGCACTTGAGAAAGCGCTAGAAGAAGCAAAAGCGCAAGTGCTCTATGTTAAAGCAGAGGGCGAGAACATTCGACGCCGTGCAAGCGATGACATTGATAAAGCCCGTAAATTTGCACTCGAAAAATTCAGCAGCGAATTGCTTGCGGTAAAAGACAGCTTAGATGCGGCCCTAGCGATTGATAATACCGACGTTACAAGTTACAAAAACGGTGTGGATTTAACCGCCAAACAATTATTGAGCGTCTTTGAGAAATTCAATATTGCTGAAATCAACCCGGCGAATGAAAAATTCGACCCAAACAAGCACCAAGCGATTAGTGCTGTGGATTCGGACTTAGAGCCCAACACCGTAGTCAGCGTTCTACAAAAGGGTTATACGCTGAATGAGCGTGTGTTACGCCCCGCATTGGTGATGGTAGCGAAAGCAAAATAAAACCCTTTTTTAATTAAGGGCTTGAAATAAAAGTGATCGGCCCAATTATTAGACTATCGGATTGCAAAGATTAATTTAAGGATTGAAGGACATAGAATATGGCAAAAATTATTGGTATTGACTTAGGTACAACAAACTCATGTGTGGCTGTAATGGAAGGCGGCAAACCACGCGTGATTGAAAACGCAGAAGGCGCACGCACAACGCCCTCTATCATTGCTTATCAAGAAGACGGCGAGATTTTAACTGGTGCTCCAGCTAAACGCCAAGCGGTGACTAACCCTAAAAACACACTCTTTGCAGTGAAACGTTTGATCGGCCGCCGTTTTGAAGAAAAAGAAGTGCAAAAAGACATTGGCTTAATGCCTTACACCATCGCAAAAGCTGACAACGGCGATGCATGGGTAGAAGTGCGTGGTCAAAAAATGGCGCCGCCTCAAATCTCTGCAGAAGTATTGCGCAAAATGAAAAAAACGGCAGAAGACTACTTAGGCGAAGAAGTGACCGAGGCCGTGATTACAGTGCCTGCTTATTTTAACGATAGTCAACGTCAAGCCACAAAAGATGCTGGTCGCATCGCTGGTTTAGAAGTGAAACGTATCATTAACGAACCAACGGCAGCTGCGCTAGCCTTTGGTTTAGATAAACAAGAAGGTGACCGCAAAATTGCGGTATACGACTTGGGTGGTGGTACATTCGACGTATCGATCATCGAGATCTCAACTATTGATGGCGAGCACCAATTTGAAGTGCTTTCTACCAACGGTGATACGTTCTTAGGTGGTGAAGACTTTGATAACCGTATCATTGATTTCTTGGCAGACGAGTTCAAAAAAGAAAATGGCTTAGATTTACGTAACGATTTGTTGGCGAAACAACGCTTAAAAGAAGCGGCTGAAAAAGCCAAAATCGAGTTATCAGGTGCACAACAAACCGAAGTGAACTTGCCTTACATTACCGCGGATGCGACAGGTCCTAAACACTTAGTGGTGAAAATCACTCGTACAAAATTAGAGTCTTTAGTAGAAGACTTGATTGAACGTACGATTGCACCTTGCAAAACTGCGATCAAAGATGCGGGCGTATCGATTGATGACATCACCGATGTGATTTTGGTAGGTGGTCAAAGCCGTATGCCAAAAGTACAAGAGAAAGTAAAAGAGATTTTCGGTAAAGAGCCACGTAAAGACGTGAATCCAGATGAAGCTGTGGCCGTTGGTGCTGCGATTCAAGGTGGTGTATTGCAAGGTGATGTGAAAGACGTGTTGTTGTTGGACGTAACGCCATTGTCTTTGGGTATTGAGACATTGGGTGGCGTGATGACGAAACTCATCAAGAAAAATACAACGATTCCAACTAAGGCATCACAAGTATTTTCAACTGCAGAAGACAACCAAAATGCTGTGACCATTCAAGTGTTGCAAGGTGAACGCGAAATGGCTGCTGGTAACAAATCACTCGGTCAATTTAACCTGAGCGATATTCCACCAGCACCACGTGGTATGCCGCAAATTGAAGTAACCTTTGACATTGACGCGAATGGTATTTTGCATGTGTCTGCCAAAGATAAAGCGACTGGTAAAGAAAATAAAATCACCATTAAAGCTAACTCTGGCTTATCTGAAGAAGAAATTCAGAAGATGGAAGAAGACGCAGCAAAATATGCAGATGAAGACCGCAAATTGCGCGAAGTGGTAGACGCACGTAATGCAGCGGATGGTATGGTGCACAGCGTGAAAAAATCGCTGGCTGAGCATGGCGACAAATTAGATGCGGATGAAAAAGCCAAGATCGAAGCTGCGATTAAAGATGTAGAAGATGTGATGAAAGAGGGCGACAAAGAAACGATTGAAGCCAAAACCAACGCGTTGATGGAAGCTTCTCAAAAATTAGGCGAAAAAGTATACGCTGAGCAACAAGCACAAGCCAATACTGAAAGCGCGCAACCACAAGGTGAAAAAACTGTGGACGGTGACGTGGTAGATGCCGAGTTTGAAGAAGTAAAAAAAGACTAAGTTACATTGCCCTAAAAAGCACAGGTCGCAGAAAACGTATGATTTCTGCCCCTGTGTTTTTGCGGTTAAAAGGGCTGAATTTAATTATTGAATGAGTACTTTAAAAACAACTAAAGTCACTCTATGGTGAACACATTATGGCTGCAGCAAAAAAAGACTATTACGAAGTACTAGGCGTTAACAAAGACGCATCTGAGGACGAGATTAAAAAAGCTTATCGCAAGCTGGCGATGAAGTATCACCCTGACCGTAATCCAGACAATCCAAAAGCAGAAGAGCAGTTTAAAGAAGCAAAAGAAGCTTATGAAATGCTTTCGGACGATCAAAAGCGCGCTGCTTATGACCAGTATGGCCATGCAGGCGTAGATCCAAGCATGGGCGCAGGTGCAGGCGCTGGCTTTGGTGGATTTAGCGATGCATTCGGTGATATCTTTGGTGATATTTTTGGCGGTGGCGGCCGTGGTGGTCAGCGCTCCAATGTCTATCGTGGTGCTGATTTGCGCTACAACATGGAAATTTCATTAGAAGATGCGGCGCGCGGCACAGAGACTAAAATCCGCATCCCGGTACAAGCAGCATGTGAAACCTGTGAAGGCACTGGCGCTAAAAAAGGAAAATCGCCCATTACATGCACAACATGTAATGGGCACGGCCAAGTGCGCATGCAGCAAGGATTTTTCTCGGTACAACAGACATGCCCTAAGTGTCATGGCACGGGAAAAATCATTAAAGATGAAGACAAATGCGGCACATGTCATGGTGCAGGCCGTATTAAGCAAAACAAAACATTATCCGTCAAAATCCCAGCTGGGGTGGATGAAGGCGACCGTATTCGCTTAAGTGGTGAAGGCGAAGCAGGCGTCAATGGTGGACCTACAGGCGATCTATATGTGGTGATTCATATCAAGCCACATGAAATGTTCCAACGTGATGGGGGTAATTTACATTGCGAAATGCCCATCAGTTTCACCACGGCAGCACTAGGCGGAGAGATTGAAGTACCTACATTGGGTGGTTCAGCCAAAATGAAAATCCCAGCTGAAACACAGACAGGCGCAGTGTTCAGATTGCGAAGCAAAGGCATTAAACCGCTAAGGGCTAGTGAACACGGTGATTTAATGGTGCATGTGGTGGTTGAAACACCAGTTAAACTCACAGAGCACCAGAAAAAACTATTGAAAGAGTTTGATTCTAGTACCCAGGCCGATGCAGGAAAACACAGCCCAAAAAACAAAAGTTGGGTAGACAAAGCTAAAGACTTTTTTAGCTAGCAACTCTCCTAAGGCTATGTCACTCTAGCGGTGTGACATAGCCTTCACTCTTACAGCAATTCATGTTCAAGTCTAGCTATTCCATTGATTTATCGATGCTTTACAAATCATTTACAAATTTTTCCCCGCCATTACATTTGAGTTACAGCTAGGTCATCAAACTGCAATATGTTCTTGTTAAAGTGCATCATACGTTAATAAAGGAGCACTACAATGAACAACATCAAAACCATCACCAAATTTGTATTCGGCACATTTATGGTTGCCAGCTTGGGCTTTTCTGCCATGCACAGCCATGCAGCTGGATTTAACAAAAACCACAATATCAATGATGGAAAAGTGTACTCCTCTATCAAGTTCTATGACTTAGTTGAGCACACTAAACCTAGCGAAGTGGCTAAGAATTTCGGTGCGCCTGACGAAGTGTTAATCTTAAAAGCGCCAGAAGGTGAAATGGCTGGCGTAGTGTGGATTTACCGCGACGCAGTGCTTAAACAACACGGCATGCAGGATGCGCGTTTTGTACTTATTAACGGCGAGTTGAAATACGTCACATTGTCAGACGCGACATAACTCACTACTGAATACTTGCTATCCAAACCCCCTTTTGCCCGCGCCTGCGGGCATTTTTTTGCCTGCTAACTTTAAGTTATCCTCTACAATATAAGCATGAAACCGCATATTCTCATTATTGAAGATGAGCCTGCTATTGCTGAAACACTGCTATATGCATGCAATGAAGTTGGCATGTTGACTACCTATTGCACATTAGGTCAGGTGGGCATTCAAACCCTCAAAACACAAGCTATTGATTTTGTTGTACTTGATGTTGGTCTACCAGACATGTCTGGTTTTGATGTATGTAAACAACTGCGCGTATTTTCATCCGTACCTATTTTATTCTTGACTGCGAGAAATCACGAAATAGACCGAATAGTTGGTTTGGAAATTGGTGCGGATGATTATGTTACCAAACCCTTTAGTCCAAGAGAGGTGGTGGCGCGTATTGGTGCCATTCTACGCAGAGGTCATCATACACATACCAATCCGAGTAGAGCCGAGTTTGAGATAGATGAAATGCAGCGCAGGATTCAATTTTTGGGCCATTACCTAACCCTCACCCGTTATGAGTTTTTGCTATTAAAAGTACTGGTAACCTCGCCAAAGCGTGTCTATTCCAGAGATCAACTAATGGACTTGGTTTGGATTGATGCTGACGAAACACTAGAGCGTACAGTGGATGCGCACATTAAAACACTACGTAGAAAATTACGTAGCATAGACCCTAACACCCATACCATTATCACACACCGTGGCATGGGTTATAGCCTTTACGCATGAAACTCCCGTTTAACTTCAATATCAGCTTAAAAATATTTTTAGGCTATTTTGCACTGGTAGGCTTAGCCGCATGGTTTGTACTCACCATCTTCGTCAATGAAGT
Source organism: Methylophilus sp. (assembly GCA_030696695.1). Taxonomy (GTDB): domain Bacteria; phylum Pseudomonadota; class Gammaproteobacteria; order Burkholderiales; family Methylophilaceae; genus Methylophilus. Next base: position 18,247 of record JAUYRP010000031.1, on the reverse strand, counting down.
GAAGCCAGGCGTTCGCCAAGCCATGGAAAATAGCTTAGTGGATACTGCACATGTGTTGGCAGAACTTGCTACAGAAGATGTGAAACGTAATCAAATTCAGCACGGCCACTTTGCAAAAAGTATTCAGCACTATCTAGCGCGCATTAGTAACGCAAATATTTGGGGCATTCAAAAACATAGTACTGACTATCGTATTTACATTACGAATCGGTATGGCATTGTGATTTATGACTCCGCCAATCTGGCCCTTGGGCAAGATTATGCCAATTGGAACGATGTGTACCTGACCTTGCGTGGCAAATATGGTGTTCGCTCTAGCCCTGCCATTGCTGGTGACGCTAATCAAGATACGGTGATGTATGTGGCGGCTCCTATTAAAGATGGTAATGCCATTATTGGTAGCTTAACCGTGGCCAAACCCAACCGGACGTTATTGCCGTTTATTGAACGTGCGCAACGCAAAATCATACAGTGGGGTGCTTTGCTTTTTGTGTTATCCATTTTTATCGGCGGATTGTTTACTTGGCGTTTTACAACAAAAATTCACAAATTGCGAGACTATGCATTACGGGTCTCAAAAGGTGAAAAAGCAATGCCGCCTACCTCAAGCAATGATGAGCTGGCAGAGTTGGCATTAGCCATGCAGACCATGCGCAATGAGTTAGATGGCAAGCAATATGTGCAAGATTCAGTACAACACCTGACGCACGAGCTAAAAAGCCCCATCACAGCAATACAAGGTGCGGCTGAACTCATCTCCCCCCATATGCCAGAAGAAGCCCAAACACACTTTTTAACACAAATTAAAACACAGTCTAATCGCTTACAAACCATTATTCAGAACATGTTGGGCTTAGCAACACTAGAACACCAACAACAACTCCATCATCTGACCCAACTCAATTTGAAAGCGTTGGTGGACACGCAAATTGCACATTTATCAGACAAGGCTACTCAGCGCAGTGTGCAGTTTAAATGCATAGCGTCAACCATGATTACAATTAAAGCCGATGCTTTCTTGTTGGGTCAGGCTATTTATAATGTGCTTGAGAATGCACTAGACTTTAGCCCAAGTGGAAGTACCATCAATGTTTATATTCGACAAACACTTGAGCATGCTGAAATATGCATTGAGGACCAAGGCACTGGCATCCCCGACTACGCACTTAGTAAAATATTGAATAAATTTTACTCTTTGCCACGCCCCAATACAGGTCAAAAAAGCACGGGGCTAGGCCTAAATTTTGTGCTGGAGGTGATGAAGCTACATCACGCTGAATTCAGTTTGCAGAATCGACCTGATGTGGGTGTAACGGCTACCTTTTCGCTCCCACTATCTTAAACTTCACATTCGCTTCACATAACTGCATTCCGCCTTCACGCGCACGTTTTATTCTGCTATCTCCATCCACATAGGGAGTTAGTGATGCAAAAAACATTCTTCATCAAAGCAGTCGGCATATTGTCGCTCATCCTTTTAATGACTTGGGCAATTGCCTATATCAACGATATTATTTTAGAAAGGCAACACAGAAACGATCAGGTCAAATTTGATATCGCCAAAAGCTCGGCTGGGGAGCAGACCATCATAGGGCCCATCTTAGTCGTACCCTATGTTGAGGAGTATACAGAAACGATTACCGAAAATAATATACAAAAAATCAAACAAAAACGCGATAAACGTGTTGCTTACTTTATGCCAGAACGATCGGCGTTGGAAGGTGGGTTTAGCAATGCCTATAAAAAACTGGGCATTTATAAAGCGCTCATGTATCAATTTGGTGGCAATATTCAGGGCCACTTTAACTTACCTGCTAACTTGGGTTTAACGCCATTAGACGCAAAAGGTGTCTTGACTATACAGCCAGCCTACATAGCCATAGGCATTAGCGATCCGCGTGGAATTTCACAAAAACCAAATCTCCGCTTTCTACACCAAGACTATCGTTTAGAACAAGGTAGCCAAGTGAAAACCTTGGGTAATGGTATCCATGCCCCGATTGGCGTTCTTAAACAAGGAGCTGCGCAGAAAATACCTTTTGAGTTATCGTTCAATCTGATGGGCATGGAGAAATTTAACTACATACCAATTGCAGAAGACAATGCTATTCACTTGCAATCCAGTTGGCAACATCCCCACTTTAGCGGTAGCTTTTTGCCTGTCCACAAAACCAATAGCAATGGCTTTGATGCTCAATGGTCTGTATCTTCACTGGCCAGTAATAACCAAGCATTGTTTTATAACAATTTAGATCACAGTGGCACACAGAACTTAGAAGCATTGACTATTGGCTTTGTGGAACCCATAAATGTTTATAGTCAAGCAGACCGCGCTACTAAGTATGGCCTACTCTTTATTGGCCTCACCTTTATTGGTTTTTATTTGTTTGAGGTACTCAAACAACTGCGTATTCACCCAGCACAATACACCTTGGTCGGTTTAGCCATGGCATTGTTTTATCTGCTTCTTATTTCATTTGCAGAACATATTGGGTTTGCATGGGCATATATATTGGCCAGCACCGCATGCGTTCTGTTACTGGGTTACTATTTAAGCCATGTATTGCACAGCACACACCATGGATTCATCTTTGCAAGCTTGCTTACTGCTTTATACGGTGCACTATTTGGCATTTTAGCTTCTGAAGATAATGCACTTCTTATGGGCTCTGTTTTAGTATTTGGCTTGCTTAGCTTGGCCATGATCATGACGAGAAAAATTGACTGGTACCACATTAGCCAAAAATCAGACCCTACACTTGTGCGTACTCACAATGAGGTAACTGTATGAAAAACAAGCCATTTAAAATAAATCATTTACTAATCTTGCTTATTATTTTATTAGGCTTAGGTTTTACAGTACCTCAGCATGGTGTGATACCAGTTGCAAATGCCACTAGCAAAGATTGGCACAAACACAGTTACTGGCACTATCCTTGGGGCGCATCTGGCGTACATAAAGGCATTGATATTTTTTCCAGACAAGGTGCCCCGGTGCTTTCCAGCACGCAAGGTCTGGTCATCTTTAAAGGCTACCTATCACGTGGCGGTAACGTGATAGCCGTTCTTGGGCCCAAATGGCGCATTCACTATTACGCGCATTTAAGCCAGACCAATGCAAGTTGGTTTGATTGGTGTAGCAAAGGTGAAAAAATTGGAGAGGTTGGCACCACAGGTAATGCAAGAGGAAAACCAGCACATTTACATTACAGCGTCATCACCTTAATTCCCAACGTTGGTAATGTCACGACTGAAAAACAAGGTTGGAAACGCATGTTTTATATCAATCCAGCGACTGTATTTATAGATCGTGTTAACTAAATGTGATGAGGCTAGTGGCATCATGCTACTAGCCTGTTTAACTTTCACACCTTGGTCACTAAGCGCTTAAAAAATAACAGACTAGCCCCAGCGAGGATGATTGAACTTTCTATTAAGCACGGGTGATTTGACTCAATTTACATTTAAGTATCTAGCTGGCCGAGAATGCTTTTTAGTTCTTCTTGCGCATTTTCAAAATCGTCGTAATGCTTACCCGAAGTCCTCGCATACCAATACTTGCTATTCCATATATCACCTTCTATTTTATGCAACACAGCGTGAATCCAATTGGCAATGGGGTCAGAGTAATCCTGCGCGATAAGGTGTGCGCCATCCCAATCTCCTGCAATGGCAAGTGCTACTGATTGTTGAAGCGCTGCTCTATTGCCAACCATCTCGATTACTTTCGGTGATTTAATCTCAGTAATACACTAGCGCGGATATTCGATCGTGCCTTTTTGAATAAACTCTATCTTGTAGCCATCTGGGTCTTCAATGAAGGCAATGATAATCGTGCCATGCTTCATTGGCCCCGCCTCGCGTATCACCTTACCGCCTTTGGTTTTCACTGTCTCACATGCTTTATAAGCGTCATCCACTTCAATCGCCATATGCCCATAGGCACCACCCATGTCATAGCTGGTTTTACCGTAGTTATAAGTAAGTTCTAACACCGTGTTATCGTACTCATTCCCATAACCGACAAATGCTAAAGTAAATTCACCCTCGGGATAATCACTGGTACGCAATAACTTCATGCCTAACACGTCTGTATAAAATTGAATGGATCGTTGTAAATCGCCCACTCGTAACATCGTATGCAATACCCTCATTTGTCTCTCCTAATTTGATATATTTTTTGATATTTGTCTAACAGCTGTGCTTTGCTCTCCACAACCTCTGGGTTGAGTGGAATGCAATCAATCGGACAAACCTCCACACATTGTGGTTTATCAAAATGGCCAACGCACTCAGTGCATAATTCAGGATTGATTTCGTATATCTCTTGCCCCTGATAAATAGCATCATTGGGGCACACTGGCTCGCAGACATCACAGTTAATGCACTCATCTGTAATCATTAACGCCATAAATCATTGTTGCAAGCAAATCGCTGTGTTGCGTGCTCACTCACTCCAAGTCTATTCAATACATGTCTGTGTAGCGGGTTATGCAACTGACAACACGCTACATTGCAAAAGCCAATTTCTAGCCTATTAACCATTGATCTCTATTTTCCTAGTTTATGCTTGATTGCCGCTTCTACTGCTGGCGATACAAACTGATCTACATCGCCACCTAACCTGGCCACCTCGCGCACCAAACTAGAGGACACAAACATATATTGCTCAGCAGGTGTTAAAAACAATGTTTCCAATTTGGGATAGAGTTTGCGATTCATCCCAGCAAGTTGAAACTCATATTCAAAATCACTGGCCGCACGTAAACCGCGAATTACCATTTGTGCGCCCTGCTCTTGTACAAACTGCATCAGCAGGCCACCAAAGCCTACTACTTCGACATTACTGCCACTAAACACTGATTGTGCGAGTGCCACGCGTTCATCCAAATCAAACAAGGTAGACTTACTGGTGCTGCCCGCTACGGCTACGATCACTTTATCGAATAAATCTGCAGCACGTCTTACGATATCCTCATGCCCCAAGGTAATGGGGTCAAAGGTACCTGGATAAACGGCAATTCTGTTTTTACTCATTATCATGCCTATGTAGAAAGTTGATACTTCAATAAATGATAATACACATTTCCCGCTTTGCTCTGTTTAACAATCTGCCAGTGTTCGGTTGGTAACAATGCATACTCTGCCTCTACATACACAACACCCTCAGCCGTTAAATGCTGAGGCAGCAAGGGCAATATATTAGTGAGCCATCCCTTTTGATAAGGTGGATCGCAAAAAATGATATCAAACAGCGTGTGTGATTGTTGCAAGAATTGCATTGCATCCTGCTGCACGAGCGTGGCCTGATCGGCTTTTAGCATCAGTTTGTTCTGCATCAAGCTTTGAAACGCTGTACGGGCGTACTCCACCATGACAACACTACGCGCATTACGTGAAAGCGCCTCAAAGCCAAATGCACCCGTACCCGCAAACAAATCCAGGCAGACTTTGCCCGTCATGTCTTGTCCTAACCAATTAAACACGGTTTGACGCACGCGTTCTGGCGTGGGTCTCAATCCTTCAGCATCTGGAAATTTCAATAAACGGCTACGCCAAACGCCAGCGTTAATACGCACTTGATTTTGCGCTTGTTTAGATTTGGCTTGGGCTTGTTTCAAAGGAATGAGTTACAACAACGAAAGACATAAGCTTAACGAATCCAAGCCAGATTGTCATGTGCTGAGTGCCAGCATCGTATACTGATGCTGGCGAAACAATTTAGATACGATTACTCTTGCGCGCCAACTATCACAGTTGCGAAATTGGCTTGCTTAATCCGGCGTTGGTAAGCCTCTTTGATTTGCTGCGTCGTCACTTTTGCAATTTGCGAATTAAACTCGTCCAGGTATGTGAGCGGTAATTGATAAAAACCAATCACGCTGATGTAATCTAAAATCTTGCTATTGCTATCTATACGCATAGGAAAGCCACCAATCAGGTTGGATTTCGCTGCTTTCAGCTCTTTTTCAGTCACGCCTTTTTCTACAAACTGCTGCACAGTGGCATTGACTAACTTGAGTGCGTCATTGGCTTGTTCCTTTTTGGTCTGTAAGCCAATTTGAAACGGACCTGCTTCTGCCATCGGCATAAAATAACTATACACACTGTAAACCAAGCCTCGTTTCTCCCGCACCTCTTCAGTTAAGCGTGACACAAAGCCTCCACCACCCAGAATATAGTTGCCTACGTATAACGGAAAATAATCAGGGTCACCACGCTTAATGCCAGGCTGCCCAACCATGATGTGCGCTTGGCTCGCTGGGTGATTCACACTTTGCACATTGGGTGCGCTGAGCGCAGCCACTGGTGGTAACTTGTCAATCGCTGGTCCCTGTGGCAAACCTGCACTCATATTGTCTGCTATCGTACGGGCTTGGGCTGGCGTCATGTCACCTATCATGGCAATCACAGCGCTTTTAGCGGTGTAATGTGTTTGATAAAACTTAAGTAAATCAGTGACTTGCAGTGCGCTAATTGTTTGCTCTTCTCCATCCTCAGATAAACTGTAAGGATGCGTTCCGTACAACGCGCGCATAAACAATTTATTTGAAATGCTTTCGGGTTTTGTTGCCGATTCTTGTAGACCAGAAACGATTCTTACTTTTTCTCGTGCAAGCACGGCTTCTGGAAAATCTGGCTTATGTAGTACTTTATTGAATGTTTCCAAGGCTTTGGCTTGCTCACTAGTCAGTGTGCGTAATTTAAATCCTGCGCGATCCAAATCAAACTCACCGCCAAACACTGCGCCAATATCCGCAAATTCATTGGTGAGCGTTTCCTCATCCATGCCAGCTGCACCCAGTGTCATCATGTAACGTGTAATGCCTGCAACACCGGAGCTGGCTGACGTATCGCGCGCGCTGCCTGCTGGAAAATTAATACTGACATCAATAATGGGTAAATCATGATTCTCGACAAAATACACGCGCGTACCACTGGCGGTTTGCCAATGCTGGATGTTGAGCCCTGCATGCGCGCTAAGGCTCACCAATACTAAAGAAAAAATAACCAATACATTTTTAACAAACATTCAAATTACCTCAAAATATTCAAGCTAGATTCCCGTTGCAAGGGATTTCATTTAATTTGTATTAACCACTAGTGCACGTGGGGTTTGCCGACGGGCTTGGCATTCGGATCGATCGGTTGCGGATCTAAAGTCACCACCGTCATGTTGTCTTGATTCAAGTATTTTTTGGCCACTGCTTGAATTTGTTCCGATGTCACTGTTTTGAGTTTTTCTGGGTATTCTTTAATGAGCGCCCATGGATAACCCATCGTTTCTAATTGCCCTAATTGCATAGCTTGATAGAACACTGAATCACGCTGATACACATCGGCCGCAATGACTGCCGCTTTTACGCGATTCAACTCTTTTTGCGTGACGCCATTGGTTTTGATTAACTCAATTTGCGCAAGCAATGCCGTTTCTAACTCAGCAACTGTTTTGCCTTCTGAAGGCGTACCCACCAGCTCAAATAAGGAATGTTGTCCACGCGATGTGGTGTCGTAACCTGCTCCTACATCTAACGCCAGCGCAGTTTCTCGTACTAGCTTTTGATTTAAACGCGCAGAATCGTTACCACTCAACACACCAGCCAGCACTTCAAGTGCGTAGGGTTCCCAGGCTAAATCAGCATTCGCTGTCTGGAATGTTAAGGTTGGGGTATGAAAACCCATGGCGAGGTATGGTAACTTACCTGGCGCTTTCACCACGGCACGGCGTTCACCTAATTGGGTAGGTTCTATTTGCGGTTTACGTGGTGGCAAGGCGCGCGCTTTGATTGGTCCAAAATGCTGTTTTGCTAGCGCAAGCACTTCTTTTGCCTTTACATCGCCAACTACTACTAGGGTAGCGTTATTAGGCGCATACCAGTTGCGGTACCATTCGCGAGCATCCTCCGCCGTCATGTTTTCTAAATCATTCATGTGGCCTACCACTGGACGGCCATAGGGATGTGCTCTAAATGCAATGGCTTGAAACTGCTCATTCACTTTGGATTGCGGTTTGTCTTCGGTACGCCATCTGCGCTCTTCCATCACCACTTTAATTTCTTTGGCAAATTCTTCATCAGTAATCTGCAAATTTTGCATGCGATCTGCCTCCAAGCGCATGGACAAAGGCAAGTTTGATTTTTCCAGTTGCTGGTAGTAACAGGTGTAATCCATGCCAGTAAATGCATTTTCACGACCACCTGCTGCAGCAATCATGCGTGAGAACTGTCCTGCAGGTATTTTTTTGGTGCCTTTAAACATCATATGTTCCAGCACATGTGCTACACCCGTTTTACCATTGACCTCATCCAAAGCACCCGCTCTGTACCACACTTGTGATACCACAACTGGCGCACGATGATCCTCTTGCACGATCACTTTCATGCCATTACTTAATTTAAATTCTTGAATTTCTGCTTGAGAAATAAGCGGGATGACAGCCAAACAAATGAATAACCAACGATGCATGTTCAAGTCAAATCTCTTTCTTCATCTTAATAAAAATTTCACACCTAATAATGACAAATGCACAATTGCTTTAGTTCGCCATACTTAAGTGGAGATAGGTAAGTGTGATGCGGTAAATAGCCAATGTTTAAATCACAATCAACATGGCATGTGTGCAAGTTTACGACTAAAATACACATTAAACTTATTTTTAAGCGTGTTATGTTTAATATTTTCAAGAAAAAACCAGACGCAGGTCAAGAAGCTACGCAAGAGAATACTGTCGATACCAGCGCAAGCCTGGCGCCGATTGCACCCGCAACACCCGAAGCCAACGCACTCAGCTTTACACAGCGTTTAAAGCAAGGCCTAGCAAAAACGCGACAACAATTTAGCAGCCAACTCTCCAGCTTATTTGGTGGCGGTAAAATAGATGAAGAGACTTATGAAGAGCTTGAGACTATTTTACTCACCTCTGATATTGGCGTAGCAGCGACAGAAAAACTACTCAACCAGCTTAAGAAGCGTGTCGCACGCGAGCAGTTAGACGACACGAAAGCACTAAAAGGCGCACTCAAAGCAGAACTGCTCACTGTGCTGCAGCCATTAGAAATTCAGCTCAACACTAACAGCAACAAGCCCTTCGTCATCATGCTTGCAGGCGTTAACGGTGCAGGCAAAACCACCACTATCGGCAAGCTGGCCAAACGCTTTCAAAGTGAAGGCAAAAGCGTGCTGATTGCAGCGGGTGATACCTTTCGTGCTGCAGCACGCGAGCAGCTGCAAGTGTGGGGTGAACGCAATAACGTGCACGTGATTGCTTCAGAAGGAGGCGACCCTGCAGCGGTTATTTTTGATGCAGTGAATTCTGCCATAGCAAAAAATATTGATATCGTGATTGCAGACACTGCGGGCCGTTTGCCCACACAAATGCATTTAATGGACGAAATTAAAAAGGTACAGCGCGTCATTGCCAAGGCTTATCCTAGTGCACCACATGAAATTTTGTTGGTATTAGATGCGAACACTGGTCAAAACGCAGTCAGTCAAGTGAAAGCGTTTGATGATGCACTTGGTGTAACAGGTTTAGTCCTCAGTAAGCTGGATGGTACGGCCAAAGGCGGCGTCATTGCTGCCATCGCAGAAGCACGTCCAATCCCAGTGCGCTTTATTGGGATAGGTGAAGCCATTGATGACTTAAGACCTTTTACTGCGCAAGCGTTTGTGGATGCCCTATTTGATGAGGAGTGATCCATTGACCAATGTGCTTCGTCACACTGTGTTGTTGGTTATAATGCAGTTCATGCTAACTTATGAGCACACACCGATATGATTGTGTTTGATCAAGTCACAAAACGCTATCCCAGTAGCGGAGATATTCTGCAACAAGTCAGCTTTACGATAAATGAAGGTGACATGGTGTTTGTCACTGGCCATTCTGGGGCGGGCAAAAGCACCTTACTTAAGCTGATTGCAGCGATTGAGCGTCCAACCCAAGGTACTGTGCTCATCAATAATCAAAACGTGAGTAAAATCAACAACGCTGCACTGCCCTATTTGCGTCGCAAGTTTGGTTTGATTTTCCAAGATCACAAATTGCTTTACGACAGAAACTGTTTCCACAATGTCGCGTTGCCTCTCAGTATTAATGGCATTACCGGTGATGAAGCATCCAAACGCATACGTGCGGCGCTAGATAAAGTAGGCTTGTTACACAAAGAAAGGGCGATGCCAATTACGCTGTCTGGTGGTGAGCAACAGCGCCTTGCCATTGCACGCGCAGTGGTCAGCCGTCCAGCGATTCTAATAGCAGATGAGCCTACTGGTAACCTCGATACCACTTATGCTGCAGATATCATGCAATTGTTTCAAGCGTTTAATCAGGTGGGCGTGACCGTAATTATTGCCATGCACGATACCGCCAACGTGCTACAAGAGACAAGTTATCAAACGCTCCATTTAGACAAGGGCCGCTTAAGCGCGCATATGCATCATGCACAAATGGCTTAATCAACATATTCAAGCAGCATCAGTTGTGCTGCATCGCCTGCGTCAGCAATTACTCAGTACGATACTCATCATGACGGTGATTGGCGTCACCCTTGCTATCCCCAGCCTCATCTATGTGATGTTGCAAAACGCAAACGCTTTAATCATAGATGTCAAAAAAGAGGCCAAAATGAGCGTCTTCTTGCAACAAAATGCTAGTCAGACGACGATTGATGCAATCAAAACCAAGCTAGGCAATCAATCTGATATTGAAGCGTTTACCTTTGTCTCAAAAGACACGGCATTAAAACAACTGATTGAGACCACGGATAATCCAGAGCTCATTGCCTCACTTGAAGGTAACCCGTTACCGCATGCGTTTTTCATCAAACCCGCATCCATTGATAAAAGTGCACTCAAGTCACTTAAATCGAATCTCGAACAATTAGAGGGGGTGGCAGAAGTGGTTGTCGATAGCGGCTGGGTAAACCGACTAAACAGCTTGCTGAATATCGGCAAAAAAGCCGTTTGGATTTTTGGTTGCTTACTGGGCTTTGCGTTGATTGCCGTGATTAGCAACACCATACGCATGCAAATTCTGACACACAAAGATGAAATTGAAGTCAGTGAACTGTTTGGTGCAACCAAAAGTTTTATTCGCCGCCCATTTCTATATCTCGGCACCTTGTATGGCATAGGTGGGGGCATCATCGCTTGCATCCTGCTTTGGTTTGTACTGTATATGTTCAATGAGTCTGTGGTGAAAATTGCACTTGAGTATGCCTCTGACTTTACGTTGCAATTTCATGCATTGCCTACCTATCTATATATGATTGCTATTTCCGTGTTAATTGGATGGCTAGCTTCTTATTGGGCAATCACACTGCGGTCGACATCGCAATAAAAGCACTCCTAAAGGGGGGATTGTTGCGCAATGGATGGCTTGTTACATTCTTGCTGCGCATCAATACACTAACTAAAACTTAGCGCAGCTACTTAAAAGACACACCGCTCGGTGTGTCTTTTTTTTGTGTTGTTGAATGATGATGGATGCCCGCCAACGCATCAAATACGGCACCCATCTCACTTGCTGATGCTAAGTTTCGTTATCGTTTCTAGATTGCATTACAATCCAATCACGCAACCATACAACCATTGATACAGAGAGACTTTACGCCATGAATCTATTACCCAGCCCCTATTTTGTTAGCGCGTTAGCTTCATTGATGGTGTTATTCAGCATGCCATACGCATTCGCGTTAGATGAATCGAATGCAGTGCAAGTGGTCACCGTATTAAAAACACAAACCAGCTGGGATGGAAAGCCCATTGAGTATCCAACGGGTAAGCCAGAGGTGACAGGCATGTTGGTGGAGATTGCACCCGGAGCCGAGACAGGATGGCACTCACATGCCGTACCCTCCTTTGGCATGATAATAGAAGGTGAGCTGGAGGTTCAGCTAAAAAATGGCGACACTAAGCGGCTGAAATCTGGGGATGCGCTTGCTGAAGTGGTGAATGTGCTACATAACGGTAAAAATGTTGGCGCGGTGCCTGTAAGACTAGTGGTGTTCTACGCAGGCACGGTCGGACAGAAACTATCAGAGAGAGAAAAACAATGACGAATTAAAGTGTTTCCCACCATGCACTTTCACAGTTTTTTAGCCTCCATCGAATCATCGTACTGCCTACTGGGCATACACACTATGTGTGGACAAGGGATGAAGAGACTGTTGTCGAATTAATTGCTACCGGGCCTTGTGATATCACATACACCAACCCCAAGGATGACCCGCGCAAAAAGTAAGTGATTAATGCTCAGCGGCGTGTTGGTGCTGATTTTTAGGGTAAACGCGGACTAGAAGAATCTTCGGTCCGCTCATTTTTTTCACGACCACATCAAATTGGTCAAAATGTATACGTTGCCCTTCTTTTGGCAGTTCGGTTAATTTCCACAATATTAAGCCTGCCACTGTGTCCGCTTCTTCAGACACGATATCAATGCCCAATGTACGTTCCAGCGTATTAATTGGTAACGTACCTTTACCCAATAACGAGCCATCATCCAGCTTAGTCCACTCACTTTGCGACTGTCTAAACTCATCTCGTATGTCACCAACCAAAGCAGATAGCAAATTATCCAGTGTGATAAAACCGATGGGTGGATTACCTTCATAAGCCACTAGCGTCAAATGCGGCGCCCCTTGCTGTAGTTGACGAAATAGCTCAGTAGCTGGGGTATCTGGCGTGACAAAATTGACTGGTCTAATAATGCTACGAATATCACTAAATTCTGCATCTTTACTGATAGCAATAAAGAGATCCTTAATGTGCACAATCCCAACCACAATGCCGGCATCAGAAACCAATGGGTAGCGGCTGTAACGATGTTGTGCAATGCGTTGCATGTTGTTTTTAAATGTATCGTCTTCAAGCAATACCGTTGCTTCTTGGAATGGATGCATTAAATCGGACACTACCAACTCTCTGAAATCAATTGCTTGTGCTAATACTTTCCACTCCGTTGCACTAAAGTCAGCATTAGGGCGTGAGCTACGCAAAATGATTTTTAGCTCTTCTGGTGAATAATGCGCATCATGCCCGTCTTTAGACTGTAACTTCAACGCATTGATGACAAAGTTAGAGCTCTGATTAAGTATCCAAATAACAGGAAACATCACCCAGTAAAACGTGAACAATCCAGGAGATGTCCATAAACCAACACGCTCAGACATGCGGATAGCCAGTGTTTTAGGTACTAATTCACCGACAACAATATGTAAATATGAAATGGTAAAAAAGGCGATGACGAATGAAATACCATGTATTAACTTTTGATTAGTGACGCCAATGTTCACCAAAGTGGGTTCTATTAATGCTGCAAACGCTGGCTCACCCACCCAACCTAACCCGAGCGAAGCTAAGGTTATGCCCAATTGACATGCTGATAAATAAGCATCTAGATTACTGTGTACTTTCACCAGTATTCCGCCACGCCAGCCCAAATTTTTTGCGATGGCACGCACACGAGTGCTGCGTAATTTAACCAATCCAAATTCGGCAGCCACAAAAAAACCATTCAACAACACTAGAAAAAATGCCATGAAAACTAGCAAAAAGTTACCGCTCATGAACGAGTGCCTTGATTAGTTTCACCAATAAATTGCTTGTACACAATTTTGCCATCGCCTTTTTGCAAGATAGAAGAAAAGTAAATTATGCACGCTGGATCTACATTTAAGCGCTCCAAGCCTTCAGCAGTAATCAGTGCACTTTGAATGCTTTCCGGGTGATTGAAACCAGCAAGAATCGCTTGATCAAGCGCCGGGGTGTGCTCACGCACTTCTAGCGCTTGACTAGTGAGTGATGCCAATACAGCTGAAAAATCAGAGCCCAAAGCAACGTTTTCACAAAAGCTGGACACATCTTCCGGCTCGGCAAACCGACTACTACAACCAGGGAGGGATAATAAGAATACAGATAAAAACAACACGTTTGCGGTGTTTGGCATGGATTATTGCGCATTTAAAAAACAATACGAGATTATCCCATTTTATGCACGACTTTAGTGACTCATTTGGCAGGTTGTCATATTGCCGAATCAAGAGCGCATCTTCGCTTCTGTATTGATTCAACCGCTTGGATATTGCGTTTTTACGCATGTATCTCAACCACAACTTTTCTCATATTGCTTAAATCCGTATAGGAGTTTTCTTACATAACATTCAGTATCCACATTATGTTGAGCTGGAACGAATGCGCGTTAAATACGGTTTCGATGTATGCATTCTTACATTAGTTTTTTAGGAGCTATCATGAAAAGAAATCAAATTAAAGGTCTTAGATGCTTTGTTTTCCATCTTCGGCAACCAGAGCAATCGATATCAATTTTGGCTGATCAAAGTTAATGAATTCACAATCTAAAAATACATTGATGGTCATAATAATCTTACGTGTCTATTTTCAACGATTAAACTAATTTACTTGAATAGCTATCATTGAGTTGGGCTCTGCAGATGTTTTGGCCTCATGCCACTTAAACTATATCAACTTATCGATTTTCTGAACTACATATGACTAAGCCAATAATAATTATGTTTTTGAAGATGGCAATTTCATCGTTCAAGCGAGACGGCTGCTCCACTCATATCAAACTTTGTCTGGTAGCTATCGGGATTTTCCAAATATGGATTGATCATATCTATAATTTTTTTGATATCGGCTTCAATGTAAGTTTAAAAGCATATCGTTTTATTTTTATGAACATTATTATATTAAATATATATTTTACTGATTGTTAATTATCAAAGAAAATGCTGCTTATTGTGCTCAAACAGGTATTTTCAATTGCTAAATCTCAGTAACTTGCTTACACCCTCCATCTTGTTCTTTGGTCTTGGGTTTATTGCACAAATTATTCGCTCTGATTTAAAACTCCCTGCTGAACTCACAAAATCTATCACTATTTATTTATTAATAAGCGTTGGTATTCATGGTGGTATTGAACTATCGCATATCAATATTAGTGAAGCTATCCCATCAATCATTACCGCGATTTTACTGGGTTTATCATTGCCAATTATTGCCTATTTAATGATCATTAAATTGGGCAATTTGGATCGCTTGAACGCTGTGGCTATTGCTACTCACTATGGATCTGTAAGCGCGGGAACGTTTTTGTCCGCTGTTGCCTTTCTAGAAGTATTGCATGTGGATTATGAAAAACATCCGATTATTATGCTGGCCATTATGGAGTCGCCAGCGATTCTAGTGGGTCTTTTGCTTGCAACCACAATTAGAAAAAAATATGCACTCAATTCAAATGTGATCGAATCCAATAAATATGAATTGATTAAAGAAGCATTTACAAATGGAAGTATCTTATTGTTAATCGGCGGGCTGTTGATTGGGGATATATCAACAGAGAAAAGCTTGAAATCAATATTGCCATTTTTTGATCAGCTTTTTATGGGCGTGTTATGTATCTTTCTTCTTGCGATGGGCATGGAAGCTGGTAAGAAAATTAATGATTTTAAGATGGCAGGCAAATTTTTGATTTGTTTTGGCATGCTAATGCCCATATTTTCTGGGTTTACTGGTGTATTGATTGGTGTTCATGTATTGGGCTTTAGTATTGGGGGTGCAACCCTAGTTGGTGTATTGGCTGCCAGTGCATCATATATTGCAGTCCCCCCCGCGATGCGCATGGCCATCCCTGAAGCAAACCCTTCTATTTATTTAACGCTTGCTCTAGGGGTAACATTTCCGTTTAACGTTGTAATAGGCATACCACTTTATTATGGTTTTGCACGCTTTTTAAATTAAGGTTTCTCAATATGTTTAGCGTTAAAAGAATAGAACTTGTGATTGAAGCTGTTGAAAAATCTAACGTGATTTCCACTTTAAAAAAAATAAACATCACTAGTTATACGATATATAAGCACGTTGGGGGATCTGGAGAGCGCGGCGCTAGGGATGAACTAGCATTTGGCGAAAAATTTGAGAATGTTACTTTTGTAATTGCCTGCCCAGAAAATAGACTTAGCAACGTAATTGAGTCACTAAGACCTATTCTAAAAAGTTATGGCGGCATGTGTTTAGTATCAGATGCACAATGGGTCATACATTAATTCATCACGCCCTAGGACTAAAAAATGAAATTTTTTGAAAAACTTAATAATCAAAATATAAAGTTTGTAGCAATATTATGGCTAGCTATTTGCATTCCTACAGTTTATATAACTAATCAGAACGGAGTTTTTTCAAATCAAACATTTACAAAAGCCACGCTTCAAAAAGCTCAATTTTATTTACATCGCAACGCACATGAATACGACTCTTACGTAACTATGCATCTTCAATTAGGCATGCAGAGGACAAACATAATGAAAACAGTTCACGTTTGTTCACAGCCCCCTGCAAAAATCATCATACCAACAGAAATATATAAATGCTCAAAGAGCCCTATTCAAGATAAGCGTTACGAGAGTTGAAAATATGGAAATTTTGCATGAAATCTGGGTAACTATCCAATCTGAATTTTCAGACATACCAAACGTCACACAAGCTACAAAAGTGGTATTGAGATTGCTGGTAGCCTCACTTTTAGGAGGGCTCATAGGCTACGAAAGGGAGCTGAGAGGAAAGTCTGCAGGGCTTAGGACCCACATGCTAGTAGCTCTTGGCGCAGCTTTATTTATTTTAGTTCCTCAACAAGCAGGCGCATCACCTGAGGATGTTTCTAGAATTTTGCAAGGGCTTATTGCGGGGGTTGGATTTTTAGGTGCAGGTGCAATTATGATTGGTCAGCAAAAAGAGAATGAAACAGGTTTGACGACTGCAGCGACAGTATGGATAACGGCAGCCATTGGAATTACTGTTGGTATTGGGTTTGAAACAACCGCCGTTCTGAGTACGCTATTAACCCTAGGCATTTTGGCCTTAATACCAAAATTTATTAATAAACCAAATAACTAATGGCTGATGTACTCTTTAGCGTTGAAATTTCTGATTAATTCAGAAACTAATTGGTCGGGTAAGTGTTTTTTGACCGTTACAGCATAAAAGTGCTCATTGATGTTTGGCAGCGTCATGTAAGAAGTAAGTGTTCCAGCTGAAATTTCATCTTTCACAACAACTTCTGGCATAACTGCAAGTGCATTACTATCTCTAGCCAGCAACCTTAGCATCGCCATATCATCAGCTTCGCCCACAATATTTGGTTGAAATTGATATTGTGCACATAATCCATCAAATGCAGACCTTATTGGACTTCCCGATGCTGGTAGTACCCAGTCAACTGAATGATAGTCATTATTGATTTTTTTAGAAAGTTGCCTGCCAGGCGCGCCAATAATACTGACTGGTTGCTGCGTGAGTAGCTGACATTGCCACATTTGTTTATTTGTTCCTCTTACTTCAATATTGGTGAGCACCACATCGAACTCATGGTTGGAAAGCTGATTTAATAAATTAGTTTGCCCTCTTGCGGCAATCACCAGTTTCACCTTTGGATTATTCATCAAAGGATTCACAAATTCTTCAACAAAGTTTCTAGACATTGTAGATAACATCCCAATTCTAATCACTTGAAAATCGTTTTGAATTCCTTTTTTTAAGAGTGCCTCTAGTTCCTCACCTTGATTAAAAATTGATTCTGCGTAAGAAAATGTAACACTGCCTACATCAGTTAGAATTAGTTTTCTATTTTGTCTTTTAAATAACTGATTTTCGATACTATCTTCTAATTGTTTTATCTGCGCGGACAAAGCTGATTGAGAAACGTGCAGTAATTGTGCTGCTTTAGTAAGGTTGCCGATTTTTGCTACATACCAGAAATAATGTAAATGATGATAATTTAGCCTAGACATAGTTCTTAATATATTAACAATCCAACATGTATTATATTTATTTATGCAAATTCTAAGTGATAAATTTTGATTAGGGAGAGTTGAAATATATTCTTATTATTTATTGCATTTTTTATGCGTATACAACATTACTGGAAAAAAATACGAGTAAATCATAAGTTATGAAAACTGATAATCATGAAAAAATTAATAGTCCGCTTTGAGGATTATTCATATTTGGGGACAAAGCAGTCTTTCAACGTTGATGTAACCCGACTGTGTGACTTTCCTGCAGGTCAGCTCGACTGCCAATTTGGGCGTCATCTCATCTACTCAATCGGTGGATAGCGATCGTACTTCGGTAATTCGTGCGCATGCTCCATCCAGCTGATGCGCTCTGCAACTTGTATATGAATTCGCACTGGTACGGCATCTGGCTCATCGTACGTTGCGCTCTGAACGTC
>JAUYRP010000010.1 GCA_030696695.1 Methylophilus sp. | reverse complement strand
AAAACGACGACAGCAGCCCTCCAGCGACCCACGAAGAGTCTGATGTTGTGGGCTGAGCACATGAGGGCGAACTCGGTGGAAACGCGTCGAGTCCCCTTGCGGCGAAAGCGGGTGAAGCCAGCGGCGTTGAGTCGAGCGAAGACGGGCTCGACCATGGTGCTTCGAAGTTTGAAGGCCGTTTGCGCTGCGGGATGGCTGAGGACCTCATTCATCGCATCCTTCAACTCGTCGCCCTCGTAGCGTTTGTAGGTGCGTGACTTGCTCTTCGCCTTCGTGCAGCGCTCGAGCAGCGGACATTTTTGGCAGGCCGGCGTTCCGAAGAGCCGGTGTGAATTCCCGTGCCTGTCCTTCTTCGAGGGCCCGGGCGTCATCTTCTGGCCTGCGGGGCACCGGACTCGGTCCTCGTCTTCGAGGTACTGGAAGTCGCTCTTCGCAAAGAGGCCGTTGCGACCGCTGCGTGGTTTGCCGTCACGGCCGCTTGGAATCAGTGCGTCGATTGCGTGCACCACGAGGTAGGTCAGCAAGTGAATGGTGCTGAATCCTGAGTCGGCGAGCACGCGCTCAGGTGCCGCCCCCAGCACGCGCGCGTGCTGCGCGACGAGCGCCTCGACGTGCTCCGTCTCGCTCGCGGCCGACAGATTCTGAGCGACGATGAGTCCTGAAGGATGGGCTCCCACCACGGGCTTGTAGGCGAAGCCGAAGTCATTGCTCTGCTTGAGGGGCTGCATCACCGCTTCCGGCTCCGTCGGCGAAACCTGCACGTCGTCGACGGATTTGCCCGCGGCCTTTCGTGCGGCCTCTCGCTTGACCAACGCCGCGTGCGCTGCGTCGAGTTGCTCGACGCGCTTTTGTGCCGCCTGTGCGCGCTGCGCCGCTCGCCTGGCGTCTTCGGTACCTGCCGCTGCGGCCGCAGCTTTCGCGATGGCCTCGTCATCTCTGGCCTCCGCGCGCTTTCGCTCGAGCGCCTCCTTTTTGAGCGCGCTCGCGGACGACGCGACAGCCATCTTCACGGTGCCATCGATGGCCAGGTCCGAAGCGGTTGCCCCGAGGTGCTTTGCGATTTTGGAAGTCACCTCGACGAAGAAGTTCTCAGTCAGCAGCGCCTCATGCCGACCGATGAAGCGCGCGATGGTGGTGTGGTCTGGCGTCAGCCCACCCGTCAGCCACCACGCACCTACGTCTCGGTGCGCCAACGCTTCGGTCTGCCGCAGCGAACTCTGCTGCAACACCGCTGCGTACATCATCAGCCCCAGCACCCGTCGAGGATGCAGCGGAGGCCGGCCGCCGGGCTCGTACCCCGCCTCGAACGCGGACAGGTCCAATTCATCCATCAACTCGCCCAGTCGCAGCACCCAGCCCAGCCGACCGTCCTTCAAGTACTGCTTCAACGGCCTGTTGCCGACGTACAGCCCGTCGCGGTCACCGTGCTCGAACAGCACCCGCGTCGGCACTGCGGCAGCAGGCTTCGCCACCGGCTCAAGCTCCAGCAGCGAGCCCTGCCGCTGCTCAGGCAGCCGATGCGTCTTCGTCGACCGTCGTGATTGCTTCACGCGCACCCAAGATCACGACAGGGTGCGGGTGGTCAACC
>JAUYRP010000029.1 GCA_030696695.1 Methylophilus sp. | reverse complement strand
ACCATTATTATTCACGGGCGGGATAATTGCACCCTGACCCACTGCGCGTTTGATAAAGTCACCCAAAATCCACTCTACTAAGTTAAATGCAACAGAACCTTATTAAAGCCTGGGCTATTTTATTTCCGTAGCCAGTTGACGGTGGATTTCAGCCATCCTCCTATTTGCCTCTGCAGCTTGCTTATAAGAGTATATCAAACCTCGACAATGCGCCTGCAGGTCTTGAGCTCGTTTACCATAGTTATAGCTGTGGTTCTCATATTCTTCGAGCTGGCTCTTGTGCTCTTGCACCTTGTTTTGCATTTCTTTGGCTGCATCTTCATAATGTTCAGCCAATGCACTGTGTTCGGGGCGGGTTTTAGCGCTCTGAACAGCTTGGGTCACGTCCATCGGGTGAGAATCCATTTGTGCGCACGAAGCTAATAAACCGTAATCATTAGCGGACATTTCTACTTGTTAGAAAGCAGATTATCACTTTGCGCTAACATTGGAAGAGGTTAAATTTTGACAAAGCAAGGAATTACTTGCACAATTAAAAATCATAAATGGGGTTTAATCAAATTGAAGAAAATAAAACATGGTAGACAGTGCAATGAACATAATTTGATGGGCCATGTTTTAAGTTATATATGTAAGCCGAGGATGTAGTAATTGGTCAAAGTGACGATAAGTACTTTGAAGGAGTGAAGATGAATAACGTGAAAAACGTATTGGGAGCTCCTGAAATGCCCGATCTCCGGTCAAATACGGGAGGGGGACGTTCGCCTACTACTACGGCCACTGCGTTTACGTCCCGATTAGCTGTCGCAAAGAGTCAGTACGCTGCAGCTCCGCCAAATGCTACGAAGACCGGTGGCATTAATGAACGCGCCCTTGCATTGCACGCGTATCGGTTGCAGCTTCTGGCTTCCAACATCGCAAATGTGGATACACCCGGTTATAAAGCCGTCGATATTGATGTTTCAGAGGCATTGCGAAAAGGGCAATCAGTCGCCGGAAAAAATATTCCTCTGAAATACCACTTGCCTAGCCAAGATAGTTTGGATGGCAACACGGTCGAAATGGACGTGGAAAGAGCCAAGTTTGCCGAAAGTGCTTTACGATACCAATTCTCGGTAGACCGTGTACGGGGGTACTATAAAAACATGGAAGATATAATTAAAAATACGCCTTGATGAAGTCACCAATTGTGGGTAATCGTAATCTCGTTTAATGCGGTGGTGGAATTAAGGCAAATCAAGAGGTAAATTTCCTAGCGTAGTTATGTTTTTCTACAGCCTCAACGTTCAAATTGAGGAGCTGCGTGCTTTGCGCAGCTTCACGGATGCAGAAATAAACGAAATGCGTGATGTAAACACTTGCCCCCTTTGTCTCAGAGCTATTTATCAAGCATGAACAGGACTTCACAATTGGGGAAGTGGTGAGTTGGAACGCCCACAAACTTTTAGCGCGTGGAACCAGGTCGCAGTGGTGCGGAGTAATTTGACCGCCCTTACAAACCAACATGTAGCCTCTAAGTGTGCGAAATAATGACAACGCCGAAAATCATCACACCCATGCCGATCACCTTGGCGGTATTCAATGACTCGTTGAACAAATATCGCGCTGCTACGGCGTTCACCACATAGCCCAGTGACAAAAGCGGATAAGCGATACTGACCTGCACGCGCGACAGCGCAAGTATCCAGATCACCACACCGAACATATAGCAACACATTGCGCTTATGAAGTGCCAGTCGGTTGCCAGCTTCCAGCCCACGGACATAATGCTCTCGCAACTGTAATCAAAATAGCCGACCGCAATGGTACTTGCCTTGAGCAGCAGCTGTCCGGCAACATTTAGCAGCACGCCTGCCACAATTAATATTAAGCTCACCACACTCACGGTTTTCTCACCCAAATATGTAGTGATCCTTCAACAGTGATCTTCATCTTCAACCGATTATTATTGAAATATCGCGTGATCATATACCGTCGAACATAGTCCATTCTTTCGGTTGAGCAGGACAAGCCATCACAAGACCGTTCATTACTCAACCTTCCTGGCAACCAGCAAACAGC
This sequence comes from Methylophilus sp., assembly GCA_030696695.1. Lineage (GTDB taxonomy): Bacteria > Pseudomonadota > Gammaproteobacteria > Burkholderiales > Methylophilaceae > Methylophilus. Next base: position 4,382 of record JAUYRP010000029.1, on the reverse strand, counting down.
GAGCCACCCAGCGGGAAGGACAAGCCTTTGGCGATCAGCCAGCGTTCCACTTTCAACACTACGCCGAGAACACTATTAGCTAGTTTGCCAATCTTGAATCCGGCATCCATCTGATCCTCCGCTTGGCTAGATTTTTGCATCAGACGTGAAATTAGCATCACAGGTAATAGCAATGAGATGAATGAGCCGACATACTCGACCTCAAATCCAGCGAGTCTAACTATCTCCAGCAATTCGGAGCGTGTATAGCGGCGTTTGTGATGCGCATAATCGTCGGCACTGCTCCATAACCATCTATGTTGCGGCACGGTAAGGATCAACCCTCCACCGGCCTGGCAGGCCAGGAAAATCTGCTTCAGCGCGGACTCATCGTCTTCAATATGTTCCAACACATCGAATGAACCGATCATGTCGAACTCGTTGCGGAATGGAATATGGCAGGCATTCATCTGGAACAGGAAAGCGCTCGGCACGCGTTGTTTGGCGAAGCTCAAGCCTTCCGTAAAAATGTCGCATTCGTTGAGTTGCGCAGCAGGAAAAGCCCGGCGCATATTGGACAACACAAAGCCGGTGCCACACTCGATTTCGAAGAGGTTTTTCGCGTTGGGAAAATGTCGCAACATTCGGTCACGTAAAATTTCATTACGTCCGACAAACCAAAAATGCCCCACTTCTATCACCTCAAACCGTTGAAACAAATCTGGATTGAATCCGTTGCTTTGTGCCGTCAAGGTAGGCGCAAACGACATAAACTCACCGCGTTCAGCAGGCACATGACCGCAAGCGGGGCATTTCCATACGGCATCTGAAAAGGGTTGTCGGCAGACCAGGCAGAATTTCATATTAGAATTACTATCGAGCAAAGACAATTGTTTAATTATAACTCCGCCCCTGCCCTTTAATATGGATTTAATAAATGCTAAAGAAGATATTGGCGCGGGATTTAAATTACTATATTAAGGGTCAACCTAATAGTGGTTAGATGAAAAAAATATGGTACATTTACGCTGATAGCCATAACTGATTAATACAAAATAATTTTGTTTGTTATGCACAAAAGTACGTGCAAATAGTATTGGCGGATTCAAGTTCGAAGTGCAACACGGGTTGCAACAGGCGTTCTCATTGCCTTTTTAAGTTTGATCGATACTTCTGGCGGCATCAAGGGCAAGCACCACACGTGGCGCGGCTTAGCCGCCCTTGACCCCGCCAGAAGTATCAACCCCTTGGTCTTTATGCAATAAAGGTGAATTGGCAATGTGTTGCACTTCGAACTTGAACCCGCCATTCCCTAAAAATAGAATTAGGCCACTTAAAAAATGCGATATTTTTCTCTATTTATTTTGCTGATTTTTCCCTTCATGGCTTGTGGTCAAGACAATGAAAATAACGAGGGTAAATCGTTCATACCGCAAGCTGCATCCAACTCGAAAGTTATTGAAAATAATAATAATGCTTATGCATCGGCAACATTAGGAAATGGGGTCGCGTATGGCAAGGGCACAATTGGCGACAAATCCATGGAATGGAGGGCCTTTGAGTTGAGGTTCGGCAAAGAGATTAATATCCCGGCTTTCATTTCTGAAAAACTTTTTTTAAAGGATGAAAAATTTCGTTTCGATTTCATTCATTACAATGAATGGCATCCTGATAATAATCGTCGAGATGGCTTTAGTGCTCAGATGGTTTACAGGAAGCCTTTGAGCCGAAAGTTAAATTTAGAACTGGGAGTCGGTCCCTACTTTAGTATGAATACGACAACAATCGGGGGGGTCGAAATCAACGATGCAAAGTTAGGGGCACTGCTTTCAATTGCGACCTTGGTAGATCTTGAACGATTTTCTCCAGGGTTGCATATGCGATATGCACTAAACCATGTCACCATGCCTGGAGCACATTCCTCAATTGCCTTGCTTGTGGGAGTCGGGAAAAACTTTGATCAGGTTCCTGCACGCATGCAGTCAGAGTCTTCTGGGAATCCGATTTGGCTTGGGGTGGCCGCAGGTATTTCCCAAACCAATCATGGAGGGTCAGAACCAGCCCCAGGATTCTCTGTCGAAGCAAAAAAATACTATGGTAGCCATTGGGGGACTTCGATTGCGGGGCTTATTGAAGGTGACGACGATGTTCGAGTGCATCGCAATGGCGTAGCTGTCCAAGGATGGTTCGTACAACCCCTGGATGAGAATTGGGCTGCTAGTGCAGGTATTGGACCTTATGTAGCGACTAATAAACGAGGATCGGGCAATCTTCAATTGCATGGCCTGATTTCGCTTCAAGTCGAACGATTCGTTGGCAAAAAATGGAAGGGTTTTGTCAGTTTCAGTCGGGTCGTTACCTTTACGGAAAAAAACGATCGAGACCTGTTCAGAATAGGCGTCATGAGACAGTTTGGCATATAGCACCCTTCAAAACTCATTTCATGTTGGGAGAGGCTTAGGCTTGTTTTGAGAATGGTTCAATATTAAATCTGCGCATTTGTCAACGGTCATTGAAGATATGCGTTTTTACTAATATATTCAAAATTTTTGGCTATGTCACTGTTAAATATTGGCCTATACTGAATTTAACAGAATCAGTGGGATAGGTGATGCGATGAAAACTGAAGAATTCCAGATATTGGCGGGGGAACTTGAGAAGCTGACGCCACGCCCGAGAAATATTTTGGCGGATCGATTGCGTGAAATTGGGCATATCCAGGCGGTAAATACTTTGGTGGAAAACCGAGTAGTTGAGAAGCCAGCGTGCCCCAGTTGCGGTCATAAGCATGTCTCGCGCTGGGGGTCGGCCTCTGGATTGCAGCGCTATCGTTGTGGCTCTTGCAATGCCACGTTCAATGCTCTGACGGGTACGCCACTGGCTCGACTGCGCCACAAAGAGAAGTGGTTGGAATACACGCAGCAAATGGCGGAAGGACAGAGCGTACGCAAGAGCGCGAAAGTCTGTGAAGTGCATCGCAACACGGCATTCCGCTGGCGGCATCGTTTTCTCGCCCTGCCCAACGAGCAGAAGGCCACGAGTCTTGTAGGTATTGCTGAAGCGGATGAAACCTTTTTCCTCGAATCGTTCAAAGGCAAGAAGCGAGGGATGGTGCGCTCGCCCCGCAAGCGGGGCGGCAAGGCATCGAAGCGCGGCTTGTCTGACGAACAGATTCCCGAGCTGATCTGCCGGGATCGTATGGGTAGTACAGTCGACTTCGTGTTGGATAAGGCAGACAAGGAACACATCGGCGCTGCCCTCAAACCTATTCTGGCGAGCGACGCCATTCTCTGCACGGATAGCGGCAAGGCCTTGGGTGCTGCCGCACGGGAAATGGGTATCGCTCATCGTCCAGTTAATCTGGCCGCTGGGGTTCGCGTCATTGCCAAGGTTTACTATGTTCAAAATGTCAACGCCTACGATAGTCGACTCAAGGAATGGATGCGCCGTTTCCACGGTGTAGCCACACATTACCTTGCCAACTTCCTCGGTTGGCGAAGACTTATCGACTGTGCTCATGGCACCCTATCACCCAGCGCGGTTTTGCTCGCCGCTTTGGGAATGACCCCCGTTCAACAATTAAAAGTGACATAGCCAAATTTTTAGAGTTATTACGAAGTGGCTTGGAACTGGATAATGATCGTTGTCTCCAATTGTCGTCAAATGTGCTTTATGGAAATCAGAGTGGAATCGCTTCTTAAGCGTATGAGATAGCAATTCTGCAAATCAGATTGTTACGTATACTGAATGATAGGGGTATGGGGATAATGAAGACATCAAAAATCAGCCAATCTTTAACTTTAATCACAATGCTGTTGGTTGGAACATTGATGAGCGAGGCGGCGTTTGCCGAAGGTGGAGGACACGGGGGCGGACACGATGGAGGACACTGGGGTGGACACGGTGGAGGGCATTGGGGTGGACAGGTGGGGATCTACCTGGGCGCACCAATTGGTTTCCGCGATGGATATTATCCGTACTCATACTACGGGGCGCCGTACTATGGGGTGCCCTATTATTCTTCGCCTGTCCCCGCTTATTACCCGCCGGTGCAGCCCGCGCCGATGATTTACACCGAGCAAAGCGACCGTCCACAGATAAGAATACAAGCAGCACCGAAAAATTCGGCGCAAGATGCTCAGGAGTCCTGGTGGTATTACTGCGTTGATGCTAAGGCCTACTATCCATATGTCAATCAATGCCCAGGGGGCTGGCTGCGAGTCGCACCTCAACCTGCACCCGGTTCAGACTACAAACCTGCGTTAGATAATTCACCTCCGTCATGACTCATATATTGCGACTCTCATCCGTGCTCGCGGCAGTTCTGGTGCTGAGCGCTTGTACGTCGGTACCGACTGGCCCGAGTATACTTGTGCTGCCGGGCACGGGGATAACCTTTGATC
>JAUYRP010000007.1 GCA_030696695.1 Methylophilus sp. | reverse complement strand
GGTCTTTGCCCACACTAACGCGCACCAGCAGCATCACCGCGGTTTCCTCCCTGAAGGCTTGTCAGACGCCTGCCCCACTGAGGGTCGTTGCATCTTGCTCGGGCTGCGACTAAGGGCAGGCATCTGACAACCCTAAACCATTGCTGCCGGTGGCGTCCAGATGAAACTACGACCGGTAAGCAGCCATCAGCGGTCATAGGCGCTGAAATCATTCAGAACGGCTGCTTTCTTGAAACGCGACTGCGTGCTTTCGACACGTTGCCGTCTGTGATGACTGGCCGCTTTGCCGCTGTCAAGTTATGGTGGTAAGCTCATTGACCAGATTGGCGCTGGTTTAAATGCGTTAATTGCATTGATTAAAAGCAAGATGATACAGCGTAAGGGATCGGATGCTATTTGCGAGGAATGCAGTGAATGAACGTTGAAATAAAAGACAGTGAGAATATCTATGTTTATAAACTGGTTGCCGATAATGGCGGCGCACCATGTATCCACAAAGGCGTATTGTCTTTGTCGATTTGCAAGCCGCGCATTAGACAGGCTGCCGATGTGGATGACTGGATTATTGGTTTTGGTGGTAAGAGTGTTGCCGATTTAAAAGAGCGACTCATTTATATCGCTCAGGTAACAAAAGTGGTTGATCATGGCGATTATTATGATTCTGAAACGTACCGTGGACGGCCTGACTGTATCTACAGGAAGGTTGGAAATGCTTATGAATACGTTCCCAATAGCCTCTTTCACGATTCGGAAGATTTGCCGCATGATCTTGGTGCTGCACCTAGTTTTGATCGAGCGCGTAATCTGTTGAGTGATCGTTTTGTATATTTTGGCAGAGAAGGTGATCGTTCGATTATCGAATCAGTATTTGATCTCTATGACGGTCTTCCTAGGGATTTTGTAAAAAATCATCCCGATCAAACACGCGAAAGATTTGAGCAATTTATCCAATCAATCGTTTCCAAGTATGGATTTAAAGTTTGTGGCAAACCCACGCATGCTGAAATTACAACGAAATGCCATGAAAGCGAGGACGAGTATCAGGTTTATTCGCGGTGTAATTCAAAATGAATCTTCCAATACCTGAAAAAGTTATACTGATTCGTGTGGCTGTGGATCAGGCCTATGGTAACTGGAACGGCCCTTGTAATCCGGAAACGGGTGATTTTGTCTATGTGCCTATCCCGCAAAACAAGCCGAATGTGACAGGGATGGAAAAGCTGTATGACAACGTCATCGCACCTGCATTGGCAGATTTTTCTGGCCGCAATCGGTTAGAGGTTGTGTTACCGCAACAGTTGCATTGTCAACGAATGCATCTTGACCCCGACTTTGATCATTTGAGCTATGGTGATACGGCGGTTCGCGGCAAGAAGCTATTGTCATTCAACGAAAATGATTGGGTAGTGTTTTATTCCAGCCTGCGTTCGGTACATGGTGAGCCGGGCCTTATTTATGCTCTAACCGGATTACTGGTTGTTGATTCTATTCGGCAGGTGGCTGACATTCCTGAAACTGAATTTGATCTCAACGCGCATACGAGGCTGTTGGAAAGATCTGATACGGATATAGTCGTTCGTGGGAAGTCAGGTGTTTCTGGTAGGTTTTCCAGATACATGGATATTGGTGAATTCAGAAACAGAAGTTACCGGGTAAGGCTCGATATATTGGAGGAGTGGGGTGGATTGACGGTGAATGATGGCTGGATTCAGCGCAGCGCTAATCCCCCGTTGTTTCTGGACCCAAAAAAATTTGCTCATTGGTTGCAGGCTAGAATGCCTGTTTTAAAGCACTCCAATCATGAGTAAGGCTCGCGAATGACCTACCAAGGCCATACGCTGAATGCCAAGCATCTGCGCTACCGAACCACCAAACCCCTTTCAGACAGCACGCCTGACTTGTTGCATTGTTGCTCACTCCGCTCAAAAGTAGTTAACCAGAACATTGAACAGGTGACTGCGTTGTCTGCTTCGTCCACGATGTTTCCATCCACGACCGGCAGGTTTCTGGCAACGAATCCACGACTTCGACCGGCAGCAAATGGCACCCAGCACTCATAGTGTGTGTGTATTCCAAAGCGGACGCCGACAAAAGCGAAGCCGCAGAATCAGATTCCGTTCAATCAACAAGGAGTCTGAAATGGAAACCTCTCAATCTCGTGAACCCTGGAATAAAGGCAAACTGATCGGGCAGAAGCCACCACTGAAGCTGAAAGACATCTGGGCCATTCGTATCCATCTGCAACTCGGCAAACGCATCCGTGACTTGGCAATGTTTAACTTGGCCATCGACAGCAAGCTTCGCGGCTGCGATCTTGTTACCCTGAGGGTTCGCGATGTTGCCCATGGCAACCAGATGTTATCGCGGGCGATTATCGTTCAACGAAAGACGCAGCGGCCTGTGCAATTTGAGTAGACGGAAGATACCAGAAATGCGGTCTCTGCTTGGATTGCCAAGGCTAATCTCAAATTGGAGCAGTACTTGTTTCCAAGTCGCCTGAAGAATTCTCTGCATATTTCAACGCGGCAATACGCCAGAATCGTACATAGATGGGTTGTCTCTATTGGCCTTGACCCTACTGCTTATGGTACGCATACGATGCGCCGAACCAAGGCCACTCTGATTTACAGGAGAACAAAAAACCTTCGGGCAGTACAACTGTTGTTGGGGCACTCGAAGTTGGAAAGCACCGTGCGGTACTTGGGGATAGAAGTTGACGATGCACTGGAGATTTCCGAACAAACCGAGATATAACCAACGGGTTTGCGGCTGACCTTCCGGTCAGTTGCTCCCTTGCTCGCCATATGCCGCTGGTTCCCACCTAATTACAGCTTTGCGGTAGCATGGCGCTATGAGTGCGCTGTGCCAATTCCGTCTTTTGATTGCCAGTCCTATGAGCGGTGATATGAGTACAATGTGCCCAGCTAATACCCGTATTTATGTCCGCCATGAAGATACATAAATTGAAAAAGTCTTTCTCAATGATTCGCGAGTTTCATCTTGCCGACTGGTTCACGCTGGCAAATGCTGTCTGTGGCACGGGGGCATTGTTTTCTATGCTGACGTATTTGCAAACCACCGACGTCACGCACGTCTACTTTGCTTGCGGGATGGTCCTTGCCGCGCTAATCTTCGATGTCTTGGATGGACGGATTGCTCGGTGGCGACAGCAGACTTCTGCAATGGGTCGTGAGCTCGACTCTCTCGCTGATGTCATCTCCTTCGGCGTGGCACCAGCCGTGATTGGGTACGGTTGCGGCATGCAGGGCTTATACGACCGTATTGCCTTGGCCTATTTTGTTGCATGTGGAGTATCTCGCTTGGCGCGTTACAACATTACGGCCGAGGCACTGTCTGAGGGCGAAGGCAAAGTGACACACTTCGAGGGGACTCCTATCCCAACGTCGCTGTTGCTGGTACTGTTGATGGCCTGGGCTGCCTCACAAGGTGCATTGGGGGAGTCTCTCTGGTTCGGGAAGATCGTGTTTCTTGGCTTCACGCTTCATCCGTTGGTACTGTTGTTTGCGATTTCCGGCTCACTTATGGTCAGTCGTATACGGTTTCCAAAGATGTGAGCTGCACGTCGCCAGTGTCTGCTTGAGAGCGGTATATGACGAAACATGAAGGACAGCTCAGTGCCAGGAGCAGCTGTTCGTATTTCTTCCCCAAAGAAGACATTCGCTCGCGTCCGTACTATTATGCATATGCGGAACAATAAAAACGGGGGGCTTCAATGAATCAATTGCTTACCGAAAATATGCATTCCACACTATTTTTAATAGTACAGACCGGTGGGTCTGTCTAATAACTGTTATGTGCTAGAGAGTCGCGATGCCGCATGAAATAGTTACAATCATTGGAAGTTCATATTTTGAGCCGATCAGCGCGCTGATTGAAAAACTACAAAAGTATGACAAAGGGAGGGAAGATGGATTCCAGGCCGGTTACTACGTCAATGGATATTCAGCATCTATATGTATCCTTGCAGTAATATGCCTCGAGTCATATGTCATGCGTGTAAGATATATAAATAAGGCACAAGGTAAGGATCTAGATATTGTTCCTGTTCCGACTTACATTGCTAATTTGTATCCGGATTTTCCCTATAAAGCAGAAGCAACAGAGATTTTTGTTGTCAGAGACATCCTTGCTCACAATCATCTTTGGGAAGTATCTTTATCTTCACACGATGATTTAGGCGTGCAAGAAATAGATGCAGTAAGAAGAAGCTCAGGCGATAAAAAATATGCATCGTGTTTGGAACATAAGACGCAAAAAACAAAAACATTAAAACTAAATGCTAACCCAATTAAAGTTGGAGTTTCTGATAGCAAGAAAGTACTTCAAGCCGTATGGAAAATTCTTCTATTTCTTGAGAGTAAAGACAGAAATCAATGCTATGTCTCACATTTGCATGTCATGCATAAGAAAAAAATGGTTAGATTTGGTGAAGTAATTGGCATGCCTGAAACTTGCACATAACAATCCGCTTCAGAGGGACAAAATTATATCGTCATGCCTTTTGCTGCCGCAAAAGCCACGCCCATATAATTTTTCCCCTGAGCAGGAGCGTTAGCGTTGTTTTGATCAACGTTAGCACTACCGACTTGGAGGTAAAGGCACACATTGAAATTCACGTTGCAATCTCGTTTGGGTTGGAAATCTTCGCTTCTGTTCTTTGTGCAACATCTATCGCAATGGAGGAAATTATGGAAAATTCAATCGCTATGTGCAGTGCAGTAGTGGCATGTGTTTGGTGCGGAATTGCGTTCCTGCGGAGCTCTGGTGAGAAAAAAATTCCAACCCAAACGAGAGATGAGCGTGTTTGTAGATGTGTTGTCTTCCAAGAGTGAGCGCAGGTGGTTCGATTCCACCTCTCCGTACCATTATTGTTTGCGGTGCAGCGTTAAAAACGCTAACCCGTCAGTCGAGAGAAACTGCGCAAAAGCGCGCAGCCCCTCACTTTTACGTTGAGGCTGTAGAAAAACCACTTTATGAAAAATTGGAATAGTGATGCGCAAAATTCGACCTTTCAAAATGCGCTGTAATCGACGATCGTCTAGTCTGGAAGGGTTTGAAGACTATCAAACAATGATACGCTCGACCTCTCAAGTAGTTTTTCTACAGCGTAGTTAGAAACGTAAGGCTACGCCATGTCAATGTTTGATGCAGACCCAACAAAAACTTCGCAGCAAATCCTTAACGATGTCCGAGAGGCTACGCATCAATCGCATATGCCTGGGTTGCCCCTTCTTCCTTTTGCAACGCTGCTTGTTCGCTTGAGCCACGAAGCCAGCGCAACCGCAGATAAAAACCTGCTCATACAAAAACGCATGATCGTTATCACGCTCATCGTGTTAGCCATTTCCGTTGCACAGCTTGCTCTTGCGTTCCTTCAATTCCAAACGAGCGCCCCTAATAATTCTCAGAGCATCGTACTCACACCAAAGCCCGTACAAGCCGATGCAAATCAAAAAGACGTAATAACAAACAAAAAACCAATAGAGCCAGACCATGTGCCCGCCGCTAAATAATAGTGTTTCTAACATGGCGCTCAACCTCGCTCCCTTCGGTCGCTGGACTCGGGCAAACTGCGCTTGCCCGAGTCGGTTAGCTTTACGTTGAAGGCCTGCTTTCCGGAATGTCAGTTGTCCGCTGTGGTTTAGGGTTGTCAGATGCCTGCCCTTAGTCGCAGCCCGAGCAAGATGCAACGACCCTCAGTGGGGCAGGCGTCTGACAAGCCTTCAGGGAGGAAACCGCGGTGATGCTGCTGGTGCGCGTTAGTGTGGGCAAAG
>JAUYRP010000030.1 GCA_030696695.1 Methylophilus sp. | reverse complement strand
TAGGGAACTATATACTTAACTAGCCAAAATAACTTGACTAGCCAAAAATTCTTGGTATAATTGCATTTAACTAGCCAGAGGTTAAAAATGCAAAAGCCAGAAACAATCAGTTTATACGAGTTTTTCGCCAAATTCCCAAACGAAGAAGCCGCGCGTCTTTTCTTTGAAGAAAAGCGTTGGGGTGTAACTAAATGCTGTCCTCATTGTGGTAGTTTGAGCGTGTCAGAATGCAAAGACCACAAGCCTATGGCTTACCGTTGCAAGGACTGCCGTAAGCACTTCAGCGTAAGAACTGGAACGATGCTTGAGGAGTCCCGCCTGCCCCTCCAAAAGTGGCTCATGGCCATATACATGATGACTATAGCACGTAAGGGTATTCCATCAACTCAAATGGCTAGAGAGCTTGGTATAACTCAAAAATCTGCATGGTTTTTGGCTCAGCGCATCAGAGAATCATGGTTTGCAAAATCGAATGGTGGTAGCAATGGCGGCCTTGATAACGTTGTTGAGGTGGATGAGACTTTTATCGGTGGAAAAGAAAAAAACAAACACGCATCTAAAAAGCTCAATCAAGGCCGTGGCGGAGTAGGTAAGGCAATTGTTATCGGCGTTAAAGAGCGTGGCGGCGCAGTGATCGCACAGACAATTAGCAATACAAATTCCAAAACACTTAAAGAATTCATCTATCGCAATGTAAATTCTGGCGCTACCGTTTACACTGACAACTTCAAATCGTATCGCGGTATTGTTGGCTATACGCACGGCACAGTAAATCACTCTGTTGGCGAATATGTGAAGCATCAAGTACACACCAATGGCATTGAAAGCTTCTGGGCTTTGCTAAAACGAGGATACTATGGCGTGTATCATTACATGAGCCATAAGCATCTACACAGATATGTCAGCGAGTTTTCATTCCGTCATAACACAGCGCAAATTGGAACCATGCAATTTATTGAGGCGACTTTAAACCACATGACTCATCAACGTTTAACTTATAAGAGGCTGATTAATGCCTAATAAAACAGATCAGATCATCGAGCCAATAAATGCAAGTTTCGAGGATGTTGCATCGTCCCTGATAAGCTTAAAATCTTTCTTGCCCAGAAAGTCGGGAAGCTCCGACATAACGCCCGTTACAACATCTGAATTGAATGTAATTGAGTTCCACAATGAAGGAACAAACATACAGCTAAAATTCGAAGCTGGTAACCAATCGATCTGGGCCACCTTGCGAGACGTATCGGATTTATTTAACTCTGACGTCTCAAACATTCATAAACACATCCAAAACATTTATAAAGACAATGAGTTAGAAGAATCGGCAACTATTGCAAAATTTACCATAGTTCAAAATGAGGGCGGACGAAGCGTAATTCGTGAAAATGTCATTCATTACAACTTGGACGTTATCCTTTCTGTAGGATATAGAGTAAACAGCAAGAAGGCAGTCAAATTCCGGCAGTGGGCAACACAGACGTTACGTGACTTCATTGAACAAGGGTACGTAATCAATGAAAAGGCGCTTAGAGAATCCCCAGAAAAGCTTAATAAGCTTGCCGCTCATGTTCGTGCATTGCGCTCAGAAGAAAAGCAGATTTACGCCAAAGTAAGAGAATGTTTTAAGATTTGCTCATCTGACTACAATCCTAGTTCACAGCAGGTCAAAAGTTTTTATGCTTTACTACAGGATAAATTTCACCACGCAGTTACAGGCTTAACAGGGTCAAAGCTTGTAATGGATAGAGCCAATCATATGTCAGAAAATATGGGTTTGCACTCGATGAAAGGCGATTCTCCGACTTTGGCAGACGCCCAATCTGGCAAAAACTACTTGAAGCCTGAGGAGCTTTATCGACTTCATATATTATCTGAGCAATTTTTGCTCTTCGCTGAATCTACTGCATTAGCAGGGCGAAATATGACTATGGAATCATTGCACAAGCAACTAGACAGGCTTTTGACGCTAAATGATTATCCAGTTTTTGAAGGATACCAAGACTACATAAAAGATGAGGCTGTGCGCCATGCAAAGAGTGAGTTAGGTCTTTTTAAGAAAAGAAAAAAAATTGAAAGCTTGGGAATTGAATACAACGAAGAGGCGCTTGCATCAGGGGAGTATGACGAGATATTAATTTCAGATTAATGATTATTGATTAAATTTGGGATAAAGCTGATGGCCGTGGTCTACCCAAATAACGTAAAATATATCACTTAGTAAGAATCCATGGATTCTGCCAAGTTCCTCTCTACTTAAAGAGAATTGCCATGGTTGGCATTCTTGCATTTGTGCAGGTAATCGCAAATATCCGTAAGGCTCAGAGGTTGTTTCCCATTGAATTGCGTGTGATCGAAGTGCCTTTCCTGCCGTGCGAAATTCAGCAAATGTCATAGACGAAATGTGCTTAAGACGGTCAAAAAGTGTTGCTAGATAACTAGCTTTTTCCTTTGTATCGGGGAGGTGAAATTTTTCATGATCCAAGTCTAAATATTTGAAAGAAAAACACACCAAGGAAAGTTGAATGATGTTTGGTTCGGGTATTTTCGCGCCTCCTCTTCTAATCTGGCCTTTTTGGATTTTACTTGCCATGACTATCTTCTGATAACCGCTTAAAAAAATGCTTCATGGATTCATGAGAAATGATGGATGTAGATTCTTGATCAGGAGGGATGCCATCTCTCGCCTCAATCCAAGGCGGTTCGTGATGCGTTCTTATTTCAAGCTCGTACCCTGAATCACCACCATATATGTCTAAGACTTCATCTGTTATGCTTTTAGTTTGAATGTCTAATGCTGGTGGCTGCACTTCTGTGCATATAGGATTCCAACGGTTGCACTTGTATTCCCCGTATACCCCAGGTTGAACGGGGCCGTGAACCCACGCCTCAATTCTGTCAGTAAACGCAGGATTATCACTCATTGCCAAGTGCCAACCCTGAACATAGTATAGAAGTTTTTGCAGTTTAAGATTGGTTACCGGGTCGCCAGCTTCTTGGTATTTATGCACAATATATTTTGCTAATTCGCTGGCGGTGACCATAATATTCTCCATTGCTCTTGTGAAATAAAGTATACATCACTATGGTGAGATAATGATACCTTGGCTAGTTA
>JAUYRP010000016.1 GCA_030696695.1 Methylophilus sp. | reverse complement strand
ATTGCCAAGCGCAGCGAACTGCACAAGTTCGCGGTGATCCCCAAGCGCTGGGTGGTGGAGCGCAGCTTTGCCTGGCTGGAGAAGAATAGGAGGCTGTGGAAGAACTGCGAGCGAAAGCTCAACACCAGCCTGCAGTTCATCTATCTCGCATTTCTGGGGTTGTTGCTCAGGAGATCGTAAACACGTTCTTAGGTCGCTCACGTTGCCAGCGTAAAATTGAGGGGCTGACCTCAGCTAGCTCCTCTGAAGCAAGCGATACGAGTACATCTACGTCAGGGATTAAGGAAATTAAGGTCGCCATGATTAATCTCTAGTCGCTACCTCCCATCTACTCGCAACAAATCGCACCGCACTTCGAAGCGCTTACGAGCTCCTGGGATCGGTATAAAGCTTTCTGCAATTTCCTCTGGTACCGGAATGTAAATGGTGTCTTTCAATACCATTGTTGACGTTTGATAAGCTTTGCCGCCAGAATGCTCGGAAATTGAATCTCGGGTTTGCAGGTCGTAGTAGAGCCCAAACTCGCCAGAGTGATGCAAGAAAATGAAAAGCACTTTCTGCCCCCCCCATACTATCGAGGTTTTGTGAGGCTGAAGGAAGAAGTCACCCATTTCGGTTCGCACTTTCTCAGTCAGTGCTATAAAGCATCGATATCCACGAAGCGCAGGTTGGTCATGAGGAATAGTCAGCAGCTTCATTGAACTTGAAACATCTGTACGCATGATCGCTGGTAGCGCTACCAACGGTTGTTCTTCCTCTCCGTTGTCTATGTGGGTAGTCTGCTCATTTGGCACGACGTCAGGAACCACATCAGCGACCTTGGCCGTGCTTCCACTTTCAACAAACTGCACTGAATTTCGTGCTGCTGTCTGCGAGCGAGATACTGCTTCTTTTAATGATATCTTGCCTTCCTCGTAGTCTGTCCAGATAAGGGACAAGTTAGAAGTGTCAGTCTCTTCGTACTCAAATATTTCTCGCGGACGCCGTATGGCTCGCAAGAACGCTTCTGCGCCCTGCCGCGTACTGCTGGGAACCCTATCGGCAACCTTAGGGAAGATCGCATTACGTACAAAGTCCTTGACCATACTCCCGAATGCAGCGTATTCCGAATAATACAGTCCAAGAATAGTAGCCACAGTAGGGCCATCAGCATCCAGAACAATAGTCGCAGTTTCTGCTTTGAATTCCACTAGCATGGCTAACTGGTGTGAAATTTTCCCGAACAAGACATCTGATGGCAAGAAGTAGTCACTTTCAAGGATTGTTTTAATGCGAAACGCCAAGGAACCTTGAGCTGATGTCCAAGTTGACTCTTGGGCCAAAGTATCGATGCGCGGGGAATTCGATACTGTTTCGACTTTACAGAATTTCTGCAAGTAATTAATTTCGCATTGCTTGCGTGGATTGTTCCTTGCCAGAATTAAAAGCGGTTTGTCGTCGGTCGAATAACTTGATATAACAATCTGATCAGTGCCGTCATACAACGGCATTGGCGACTCTCTTGTCCACTCCTTAATTTCGTTAAGCGTTGTTCGCTCTCCGGGTTGCATCGAAATCTTAAGCTTGCCGCATAACTCATATCGATTATGGGCGCAAACCCATTGCATGAAAGGAGTGCTGGAGTCCACCTCTTGGTGGGTCGACAACATGACTGAAGTGAAGCTGTCGATATCTGTAATTACATTTTGCAGTAGTTGCATACTGTCGGTTGTCAAAGCCTCCCGACCAGCCGTCGGCTGAAAGCATTGAACGTCAGCAATTCCGCCGAATTGATATGTTGAGCCCACTGACACAGTTGCAAGGCCAAAACCACTGCGGAAGGTTCTCAGCGTGGCAATACCACTCCGGAGCAAGAGCCGGCCCTCTAGAGCAACCCCGTTCCAGCGAAGATTTCGGATAGAGAGTCCCAAGTCCGCATTAATGGAAATTTTGACGGATACGTCCGCGATGAACCGCGGACTCAGTTGCACGTTTGTAAGCTCGTCTGACCAGACCGCGCTAACCGGCGGCACGAGTTGCTCGATTGACTGGCCACTGATGCACTCTCCGTTTAGTGAAACTGGCGTATCAAGGATGGCAACAAACTCCGTCACATAGGCCTTGACTGCTTTCACATCAATTGGTGTTTCAGGCACGATACTCGCGATAATTTCTGTGCCATGTACTCCTGTCGATGGAAGCTTTTCTGTCGCTATGCAATCTTGGTTGAATTTCAGTTCATCTCTCTTTGCCACGCAACGAGTGCGCTCACCCGTAATTGCGCTTTCGGTCAAGACTTCAAGAGTATCAGCGATGCCAAAATTAGCCATTGCACCAATACCGAAGGTACCTACAACCCCAGCCTTACGTGCCTCGTCAGTATTTTTACTACTGCTGCCAGCTTGCCAAAAGTGTCGTTTAAGGTCATCTGCCGTCATGCCAATCCCGTTGTCCCGCACAACAACTCGTTGTGGGGAAACTTCAATCTCAATTTTTGGTTCGTATTGAGGATCACGATGCTTGCATAGCAGCGTCGCGTCGAACGCGTTTTGGGTATTCTCCCGTAGTAGCGCAAGTGGCGATTGGTAGATTTGCTTCGCAAGAAGTTCCAACACACGGGATGTGTCAACCGCAAACGGGATGAATTCTGTACTCATAAGTTTTTCACCATATACATTTTCAACTGCAACTTCGCACGAAGACCTTCGACAGTGCCAACATCGACGTTAAATTCCCCGGCCTTTCCGAGCAAAGCTGCCGCTTCATCCAGTTGCTTTTCTGTTAGCATTGCACCGAATAGCTCAATAAATTCGGCAATCGACTGTGGATGCTTGATAAAAGCAATCATTTTATTTGCATTACGAGTGGCTCTCGCGGCTTCGATGAACAGGACACGTGCGTGTCCAGTGAGGGGCTGTTTGATTTCTTCCAGTAGGCTTAAGGCGTCAGCTGCTCTATCGTTACGTAGCGCTTCTTCCGCTCGAATTACAATGCTAGCAGTAAATAGTTGGTCTTTTAGCGGCTCGCCGCCGGCTCGTCCAGCGGGTAGCTGCCAATGCAATTCGCTAAATCCATCCATCCTGAAGACACCACGTCCACATTTCCCAAAGTGATTTCCCTGCGTCATCTCGCGCACATGGAAACGAGCGCTCTCATATTCGTTGTCGATAACCACCACATTGTATTCGCGATTTACACCGCGCGGCAGTTCACGCCTCCCAGCACACAGCGATCCAGCGCTAGATATAGCCATTGAAAGCTTCTCTGGCAAGTGAATTGCATAGGCGGATGCATCTGCCTGATGCTGATGCCCATGCAATCCAAGCCGGAACCCACTGCCAACCATTTCATGAACTGAGGCAATATCCATATAATCGTCGCCCTGTGGAGGACCTTGGAAGCTGTGATGCCAAGCAGCGATGCGCAGAATTGGTTGTTGAGGCAAATCTCGAATCGCAAGGGAACAGTTACCAAGGACGCTTCTTTCGATTGCTCCTTGTCGGCAAAAACAGTCATTGCCATGCACCGATTCGAGCGCAGCTACAACAATTCGACCATTGTCTAGCTCAAAGAGATTGAAGCCGCGATTGTAATCCAGTTTATGCTTAAGCTTCGCATCAGCATAAAAGCGCTTCATAAAACGCCAATATGCGTCCAATCGGAGCTTGTATCCAACGGGGTCGGTGATTCTAAAAATGCTGCGGGTATTCCAGTTCCAACGTAAATTGCTGGAAGCATGAAAAAGCTTTGCATGTGCTTCGATTGGAGGATCTTCAGGAGTCAACTCGGTCATCGCATCATAAGCGGTGTTCCAGCAAACATCGTGATTGCCTGGAACAACAACTACCCGGCTATGGTCTCCTGAGAAGAAGCGGACGGCTAATTGTGCCAGGAAATCGTAAGCAACTCCGTATTGCCGGTCTAGCTCCGCAGCGTAATCAGGCGTATTGAGTGTTACGCCTTGAATGATGTCGCCGCTGACAATGGCGGCATCTGGAGCCCCGACCTTCGGTGTTTCGACGAGATAGCGATCTTTGTCGGTAAGTAAAGCATCCAGGAGTGACGCGTTCTCAATTGGATCATGTGGTGATCTGTGCAGGTCGGAGATATGAAGCAAAGTGAACAAGCTGCCCCCTAGTAAGGTAACGCCTTTTTCAGCAAGACAAAGAAATTTGGTACGTTCGCATTTTAATTAAGTATTCATACGAACTTACCAGCATGCTTTCATCGTGCTGGTAAGCGTATCGTGTGCAACAGTATATCGTGTGCAACCCGATGTAAGGGAATGTGATACATAACGGCGCGTGGCTTTGTGCCTTCACTACAGGCACACGTATATGGGTAAAAAGCAATGGGTTCGAAAAAAAGTGGGAAGCGGACATTCCAGCAGGCTCAACCGACAACCTTTTCAGAAAATTGCCAAGGTTTGCAAAGGCCGAAGAGTAGCCGCTCGCCGCAAACGAGATGAGACCGTGTTCAAAGTTGTTACTTGACCGTCACTTTATGTTGAATCCCACGACCGCTTTATATCCATAAGCTGTTCCCACAAATCCTCGAAAATCCAGTGGCGCTTTTGCGCCATTTTAGGCGGGCGACATTGCATCGTTATAGTTGGCAGGTTTGTGATTGTAATGAGTGTCGCTGCCGTGTTGGATACGTTATCCAAAATAATCTTTGTCCACATCCCCCCATAAATTGCAACACAGATTCTGCGCATAATTGCTCAGAACCCACCTGATTTTATAGTGCTTCCCGCGCAACAATTGTTGCATGGAAGATATTCGATCCCTTAAGGCGTTATTCTGGTTTTCAGGCAAGATGGATGTGCTGTACGAGCATCTCTGTCGCCAGTACAAAACCTACATCCTGCTGCTGATTACCTATCTTGCTTTCTCGCTGCGATATGAGTTTGCCGTCAACGTAAGCCGAAGTCTGCCGGGTACGCTGTACCTCATAGAGAAGGGAGAGCTCCCCAAACGAGGGGAGTATGTCGCCTTCAACTACAAGAGCAATTTTTTGTACCCACAAGGCACACGTTTCTTGAAGCGCGTCATGGGCACAGCGGGCGATTCTGTCCAATCCCGCGACCACAAATACTATGTCAATGGGACATTTGTGGGTGAGGCAAAACCTGCGACCAGCACCGGGCAACCGATTCTGGAGCTGGGGTTCAATGGCGTGATCCCCGCTGGTCACTACTATGTAATGGCCGATCACCCGCTGAGTCTGGATTCTCGATATGAAGCGGTCGGATTGGTGTCAGCCAGCCACGTCATCGGCAAGGCGTTCAAGCTGTTCTGATTCATGGATACCTTAACCGACCGACTGCTACGCAAATTCCGCTTTCTGCCGAGCATGCATGAAGCTGTGCAAATCAAACAGATATCGTCTGCCAAGCGGATTGAAGACCTGCAAAGGATACCGCGCTATCCGCCATTCATGGAGGGATTGCCGGTGTATGCCCCCGCCGAACTGCTCGCTACGCAACACGAACTCACGGGCGGAATTCGCCAACTGATTGCTGACGCGGAGCTGCTGGCAACTCACTACAACCCGGCGATGTTGCGCCTTGCCGCCTTTGTCCATCTCTTGCCGGCCTCGCAAGCGCATCATCATCGCGGGGCGGGCGGCATGTTGCGCCACTCTCTCGAAGTCGGGTTGTGGGCACTGCAACAAACCGAGGGCAAGCTGATACGCGGTGTGACCACGCCACAGCAACGGCGCGTGATAGAGCCGCGTTGGCGACTGGCCGTGTTCCTGGCTGGCATTTGCCACGACCTCGGCAAGGTGGTGACTGACTTGACTGTCACCGACCGCGCGAATGCGCAAAGGTGGCGACCTTACCACCAAGGTATCTATGACTGGGCACTGTCGCACGATATTGAGAATTATTTTTTGCACTGGCAAGAGGGAAGGGGAAGACATCACACCAATGTGTCCAGTACCTTGATTGATGCGGTGATTGCCAAAGAGTCGTTCGACTGGATAAGTGACGGCTGCACGGATGTGGTGATCTGGTTGACGGAATCGCTCAACAGCAACCCCGGACAAACCAACCAGATACATGACTATGTGGTCAGAGCCGACCAGTTAAGCGTCGAACGTGACCTGAAAACCATGGGCGTGGCGATGGCAGGCTACGAGATCGGTGTGCCCGTCGAGCGGTATCTGACCGACATCATGCGTCGTCTGGTGCGAGAGGGCGTGTGGCGAATCAACGAACCATCAGCCAGAGTATGGAATATCAACGGCATGACCTACCTTGTCTGGCCGATGGCGGGTGAGGAGATTGCTCGGCGCACAAACGATGAAGATATTCCCGGCTTACCCAAAACACCGGATGGCATCCTCGACATGATGGTTGAAAGAGGGATTGCCTGTATGCGTGAAGGCGATGGTGATCCTTACTTCTACATCGCGCCCGACGTACTCACTGAAAAAATACCCACCCTGAAACTGAAGTCCATACGGCTGCACGATCAGGCGCTCATCAGTACGATGCCGATAGCGCCTGTCGCCGGCCGCGTGATCGGCAGCAACGAAGCTGCTGGCAGCACCGAAACCCATGTTGATTCAGCAAACCTGGCACCCCCCCAGCACCTCTCCAGCACGTCTGCGCAAGTGATCAGCACTAGCACAGAAAATCCAGTACGCTTACAGCACGTCTCCAGTACGGCTGAGTCAGAAACCCTTGGGCCAGCTACTCCTACCACCACAGAGCAGCTCACCGGCAGCATGGGCGAATTACTCAAGGCACTGATCGAGGATTTCCGAACAGGCAAAAAAGTATTGAATGACTTTGCTTTTCACCCCGAAGACGGCTGTTTGCGCCTCAAATGGCCCTATGCCTTTGCCGATTATGAATTCACGCCCAAGCAGATACTGGATGGCCTTACCGAGCGCGGCTGGATGGAAGCAGACAGTGAGGTTGCCAAAGTAGGTGAAGCTGAGTTCGCCAGCGGCGTAGCCAAGGCCATCAGACTTACTCGGTCGATCAGCAATCTTTTCCCGCAGCGCGTAACAACCGCGCCTCAATGCGCCACTGTCAATACGGTTCCCGCATCCGATCCGCAGCCGGAGACAAAGGCAGTTCGCCAGCCTGTCACGAGCAATGTGCCTGAGCAGCAGAACATCGTCACACCTCCCAATAGCAAACCAAGGAAGCGTGCTGCGCCAAAGCCAAGCGCGACTCGGAATGCTGCGATCAAAGATCAATCGCCACCGCCTGTTGATCTGCCTGGCCAAATAGCCAAACTAAACGAATTGTTGCAAGCGGCCAAGAGGGGCGGCAAAGAACTGACCAAGCGTGACATCAATTTGTTGGTGCAGCAGAAAGTGGGAGTCAAAGCTGCAGCCCATCTCATGCGGGGTATCAGACCGTCCGACATCCCGGAATTGAGAACATGAACACAAAGCAGATCATCATGTTCACTGGATATGATCCGCACGGGCATTGGTTGGTCTGGCATTCGATACATTCAGACTCACAAAATGGACGGTGAGATGCGAAGCAACTTTTATCTTACTGTGCTTTACGCTGTGCTGATCACCACCCATGTCGGTTTGGCTCACGCAGAAGACCTCGGTGTCATCGGCAAGACATATGACATTGCCGAACGCGACCTCATTGAGTTCATGAAGGACAAGCTGCGCCACATGGAGAAAACCGGCGAGCTGGCGAAACGACAGACTGAATACAAAAACCGCGTGATGTCCGGCATTGAACATCCTAAGCCGCTACCAGGCATTCAAGCCACAGAGACAGCCAATACACACTATTACGACCCTTCCATAGTCACCGACAAGGATATTGCTGACGCAACCGGCAAGATCCTTTATCCACGTGGGACGCGCGTTAATCCACTCGATTACATCGGCTGGAACAAATACTTGTTGTTCGTGGATGCGCGCGATGCCAAGCAGTTGGAATTCAGCAAAAGAATTACCGCTGCATCCGACAGGCCGGTCAAGCTGGTGCTGGTAGCAGGCGCCCCACTGGAGCTGATGCGGAAATGGAAGATGCCCGTTTATTTCGATCAAGGCGGCAAGCTGACCAGACGTTTCGCCATCACCCAGGTGCCCGCCATTGTCAGACAAGAAGGGAAGAGGCTGCGTATTGATGAACTACGTTACTAAAACATTACTCTGTGCGTTCGGCCTGCTGTTATGTGGACAGAATGCGCTGGCATCTCTTGAGTGCCAAGGGCGTTTCCCCAATCCGATTACCGACATCTGTTGGAGTTGTGTTTTCCCGATCACGTTCGGTGCGGGCGCGCTGTCGCTACCCATCGCGCTTGGGCAAGAGGACACACCGAATCCTGGTGGTGCGCCGATTTGTCTTTGCGGCGTCAATCCCGGCATCAAGATCAGCTTCTGGGAGCCGGTGCGTCACGTTGACGTGGTGCGAAAACCATTCTGCATGACATCGTTGGGCGGTATTGATATGAACCCCGGATTCGACGCACCACACGGCACACAAAGAAAAAAAGACAACTCTGACATCAGCTCGTTCTATCAGGTGCATTGGTATGTTGATCCGATATTGATATTGCTAGAAGCTGTTGTAGATAGTCCTTGTCTCGAACAGCAGGTGTTCGATGTGGCCTATCTCACCGAACTTGATCCGCTTTGGAATGATGATGAAATGACCAGCATCCTCAATCCTGATTCATTCCTGTTTGGCAACCTGGTAGCCAGACTCGCCTGTGGCGCGGATTGCGTTGCGTCCTCCCTCGGATTTGGCAGCAACATGTTGTTCTGGTGCGCCGGTTGTCAGGGTTCGATGTACCCGTTGAACGGACATGTCGCCTCACATATTGGAGGCGTGCAGGCATCGAGCCTGCTGGTGTCGCGCATTATTGCCAAGATGCATCGCGAAGGGCTGATGTGGGCCGCATCGGGGAGTTCCGGTCTGTGTGGATACTACCCGCAACTGCTCATGGACAAGACCAACTACAAATACCAAATGCACTTTCCGGTAGCGCAAGACAAGATCAATGGTAAATGTTGTCAGCCGCTAGGCCGCACAACTGTCATTTGGGGAGCTGGCAAAGAAATTCCGGCCGCTGGCGAAGACTTCGCCTACATGATCTTCCGCAAGCGGAACTGTTGCCAGGGAGCATTCTGATGGTGAATGTCACGACACGCATCACATTGGCCTGTGTGCTTGTTTTACTGGTGCAGCAAGCCAACGCGGAAACAGGACTGGAAAGATCAAACCGGATACTCCAGGAGATCAACGAGCGCGTTGTTAATCAATACCGTGCGCCCGCACTTGATGTAACCGCATTGCCTCAACCGGCGACCACCGCAAACCCGGAAGACGTGGCAAAGCAATTCCACCAACAGCTCTTGAAAACAAGGCCAGCAACACAAGAGATGATGATCTTTGTGTCGTTCTCGATGCCGCGAGAAAGTTTGCTGCGCATTGTGGAACAGTCGGAAAAAACTGGTGCGCGACTGATATTCCGTGGTTTCAATGGCGACAAAATGACCGACATGTCAAAGCGCATCAGCGCGCTGCTAGGTAACCATCGTGTCGAAGCAGTCATCCATCCGCCTGCGTTTACTCAGTTCAAAGTGAATCAAGTACCTGCACTGGTGCTCGCTCAATCCGACGCTGGGGACAAACTGGACAGCGGCTGCGCACAACCGGATCGGTACGTGAAGGTCACGGGCGACGTCAGTCAGGACTACGCACTTGAATACATCGAGCGCACGTCACCGCAATGGGCGGCGACTGCGCGCTTGTTTGGCGACAAAGTCAAAATGGATCATCAATGAAAGCAGGGTGCAGGAAGTTTGCCTTGATCTTGTATCTGAGTGGCACCATCCCGCTGCTGTCACAAGCCGCTACGCCCGTGGAGCAGGCGTTTATCGATGGTCAAGCCACTGCGCAAAGCGCCAACCCCAGTGCATCGACAAGCATCACCAACGGCACGATAGCGACTACGGTTAACAGCTTCAATCCAAGCTACTACAATTACAGCAGTACCGCGCCAGAAGCGGGCTATTTCATGGGGGGAAGCGGAGACACGATTACACAAGGGGCGGGGAAAGTGACTGCCTGTCAGACCGGACCGGTCAACCCAAACGCCTTCCTCCAGCAAAACTGCGAAGCCATCAATTACATGGCGCGTAACCCGACAACGCGACCGCAGTTCACCCTTACCCCGGGCGATCCGAATGTCACAAGATCGAGAATCATAGAAGCCAATCCCGGAACACTGGCAGCAACATCATTGGGGTATGCCAGTCCATCCGCAATCGGGGCTTTTACCGGATGCACGACTCAAACCATCACCAAGCCGCCAACCTATACCACCGAAGTCTGCAACGAGTATCTGAGCACAACCAGTCACATGTGTATTGTCGGACGCACGATTGTGGTGGATGCCGATGCCAACTATCAATGCAGCCAGACAGCAAAAAGCTACGAATCCCTGAGTTGTCGGCGAGGTTCCTCGACGGTAAGCACCTGGACGTCCAACGAGTGCGTCGTCTTGCAACAGCGAGCACAGTAGTGAAGGCGCTAGCGTTGGTAATTTGGTCATTAAACAGATTGAAATCCGTTTGTGGTGAGCTTGTCCAACCACCTGTCGCTTCGACAACATCGGGTTGCACGGCGCACTATTTATTGGTCGGCTCTGTAGTGATATTTTTAGCCATGGCGCTCTGCGGTCGGGCAATTGCCGCTGATTGTCGGCTGGAGAGTTCCACTTGCGTTGATACCACGGCCAGCAAAACGATTGCCGGTGTCACGGTGACGCTGGCTGAGGCTGGCGGTTGTTGGGAGTATCAGGACACCTATGCCTGCATCAAACCCAACGCTGTCGATAATTGTTCAGCCTTCAGGCAAATTCCGGGGTGTTGGCAAGTCAGCTCAACGTGTGCGGTTACCGACACCACGTTTGGCACTGGCTGCATGCAATGGGATAACACATGGCGGTGTGGCAACCCGCCGTTATCCACGCCGCCGAACACAATAAGGGTAGCTGATAGCTATACCATTGTGACTGACACAATCAATAACACCCAGTGCCAATCGTACGCAAACAGCCCAACCTGCGCGATTGCGTCGCACATCTGCGTTGAGCCAGCGGCAACCCGCATAATTAACGGATTGCCGGTGTACAAAGACTGCTGGAGCTGGCAAGACAAGTATTCGTGTCTGGGGGCGCCGCAAACGGACTGCGGCGCATTGCAAGCCAGAGGATGCGCGCTCAACACATCGCAATGTCTGACAACAGCTATTAACAACCAGTGCAGTCTTACCGAAAAAACCTATCGCTGCCTAAGCAAACCCGGATCGTCTTCCACAGTTGCAGATTGCGGTGGAAACACGTACTGCACAGGCGGCAACTGTTTCAATACCGGCCATGTGCCGGACACGGACTTTGCTCAAACAGCCACCATGATGGAAGTCACGCGGCAAGCCGGAAATTACATGGATGCGGCGAGCCTGCGTATATTTGGAGGGCAGGGGTCCAGTTGTAAAAAATCACTGTTTGGTTTGGTTAACTGCTGCAAGCCGAGTGGAGGTGGTGCGGCGCTAAGCAATGCTTCCGTCATGGGATTTGCCGTGAGTGCCGGTGGACAGACACTGAAATATGGCAGCAGTTACATGTATGACACGCTGTTTGATAACTTTCATATTGTGCGCGGATTGGACTCGGTGCTTGCATCAACCCCGGTCGGATCACTCGCCGGTGGGTCGTCGATGCCATTCAGTCCGGATTTTTCGCTTTACGGCTTTACCGCAACGTGGGGCGCAATGCCGGGGGCACTGGGTTCTTTTGGTGGGATCAGCTTTGCATTCGACCCCACCTCACTCGCGATCCAAGTAGGACTGATGATTCTTCAGGAGCTTCTGTCGTGCGACCAGCCAGAAAAAATGCTCGCCATGAAAAAAGGGCAGAACCTTTGTCGCTACTCAGGGAGCTATTGTTCAATAAAGATTCCAATTATTGGCACATGTTTGCAGACAACGGAAAGTTATTGCTGCTTCAATTCCCGTTTGGCAAGAATTATCAATACGTCAGGTGGAGTGCAAATTGGTAAGCCTGTCACGGACTGTACAGGATTCACCCCAGCCGAGTTTTCCAGTCTGGATTTTTCGAGAATTGATCTGACCGAATTCACTAACGAGATTATGGCGAACGTAAGAATGCCAAGCGCAACCATTATCAACACCGATAGCACCGCCACCATGCAGCGCAAGCTGAATAACTACTACACGCGAGGTCGTCAATGATCGTAACAAAATGCTTTATCACCATTGCAACAATCACTCTGTTGGTAACTGCGGCAAACGCAGCGGAAAGCGTTAGCGTGAAGGCGTTGCTCATGCAGGCATTGAATGCGCCAAATGGCGCAGCCAAAGGGATTATAGAGGGCAAAGAAGCAGATGCAATTCACGCCGCAACCGGCGCGCCCGATCCAGTTAGAGCGGAGGTATCAACAATCAAGAAATTTAACCAGGAAGGGTGTAGCCGCCTTGCGGTTATATTAATTCAGCCTAACACGCCAATCAAAGAGGGCGGAAAAACGGACTTTGCGCTGAATTACGAATTGAATCTATGCCGAAATGGCACGCCGCCGAGCGAGGGGATGGATTTGGGGAAGGCTGCAAAGATTCTCGGCAACTAAGCCTTGTTCAATGGCTTCTATCGACTGCTGTTACAGGCTGGTATCGACACGAAGATTGCAGGCAATCTTGTTATTTCGCTGCCATAAGCGGATGCTCATGATTTTCCGGCAATGTTAAGGGTTGTCAGATACCTGCCCTCAACCGCAAGTCGAACAAGATGCAGCAACCCTCAGCGGGCAGGCGTCTGACAAGCCTCGAGGGACGAAACCGCGTGATGTTACCGGTGCGCGTTAGGGTAGGCGACGGTCTATGGGGATTTGAGTTATTGCTCTGCCGATTGACATGACGATCAAGCCGATCTGCCTGACGATGACATGGCTCAGGTGGCCCGTATCGAAGTGGATACCCATGACTTCCCGTTGAGGCGGAGAGCAACCAACGGGGTTTTTACACCGCAAGACAACGGCTTCCCGTATCAGCTCTGGCCGATGTCGGTTTGGGTGTCGAGTAGCGATTATGCTCATGCCACACCTCGATGTTGAGGTGGTGCGCGGATTCGCTGTGCGCGTGCCAAGATTTCAATGATGATCATCGCCGCACCACAATCTGGGCAGACGAAGGTTGGTGTGACGGCTTCTGCCGGCACATCCGCATTGGATTCCTCACTTACGATTGGCGCTACTTGCAGCAGCTCGCGTGCCCGTGCGAGGTTCTCCCGGCGCCCGGTATTAGCGATCAACCCGTAGTGGCGGATGCGGTGAAAACCGCCGGGCAGAATGTGCAACAGGAAGCGCCGCATGAACTCGTCCGTGCCGAGCGTCATGGTCTTGTAGCGTGTCTTTCCCTTGGCACGGTAATCCTTCCAGTTGAAGGTCACCCCGCGATTGTCCAGAGCGACCAGTCGCGCGTTGGAGATCGCCACCCGATGGGTGTAACGCGACAGATAAGCCAACACTGCCGCAGGTCCGGCAAACGGACGTTTGGCATACACCACCCATTCGCACTTCCGCAACGGTGCGAGCCAATCGGCGAAGGCGGTCGCATCACCCAGTTGCGCAAACTCGCCGAAGAACTGTAACTGGCCGGTACGATGCGCTTGGCTGAGTTCTTCCAGAAAGCGCCGCCGGAACAGCCGCGACAGCACACGCACCGACAGAAAGAAGCCCGGCTTGCACGCAACCCAACGTTCCCCATCCAATGACAGACCTCCACCAGGGACAATGCCATGCACATGCGGATGATGCGTCAGCGCCGAGCCCCAGGTGTGCAGCACCAACGTCGCACCAATCCGCGCACCCAGATGCTTGGGATCGGCGGCGATGGTGCGTAGCGTTTCAGCGGCCACCTCAAACAACAGACGATAGATCACTGCCTTATTGGCGTAAGCGATGGCGCTGATCGGTGCGGGCAAGGTGAACACCACATGGTAATAGTCTACCGGCAGTAGCTCAGTCTGACGGGCTTCGAGCCAACGCTTGGCGGCGCTGGCCTGGCACTTTGGGCAATGCCGGTTACGGCAGGAGTTGTAGGCGATCTCGTCATGCGCACACGCAGGGCAATGCAACACATGTCCCCCCAGCGCCGCGCTGCGGCACTGTTCGATGGCTGACATGACCTTCAATTGCCCTAAACTCAAATGCGCGTGCTGAGCTGCTCGCCATGCCGGACCATGGGCACGGAAGATGTCCGCGACCTCCAGTACGGGACGCACCATGATGCTGAGCTACACGATGTTTACATCGAATGCAGACTATCCAGGGGGCTGGTCACTTCACGCAGAATCTTGGTCGCCACTTGCGTATAGAGTGCCGTCGTCTCCAGTTTTTTATGCCCCAGCAAAACCTGAATCACCCGAATATCCACCTTCTGTTCCAGCAAGTGGGTAGCGAAGCTGTGGCGCAGGGTATGCATCGAAACGCGCTTGTCGATCTGAGCGACCTTGGCCGCCTCATGGATCACTCGGTTGAGCTGACGGGTGCTGATCGGGTCAGAGGGATCCTGCCCTGGAAACAACCAGCCTCCGTTGAGCATCCAACCTGAGGCTCGGGCAGTGCGCCACCAGGTACGAAGGCTCTCCAGCAGGACGGGGGAGAGCATCGCATACCGATCTTTACTACCTTTGCCCTGTTCAATGCGCAGGGTCATACGCTGGCTATCAATGTCACTGACTTTAAGTGCCGCGACTTCGCTGACGCGCAGTCCCGCGCCGTAAGCAACGGAGAGTGCAGTTTGGTTCTTGAGGTTTCCGGCACAGCCAATCAGGCGCGCGACTTCTTCCTGACTCAAGACAATTGGAATTTTGCGCGGCTCGCGCACCGGATGCATATGCCTCATTAACTCGGGCTGATCAAGGGTGCTATTGAAGAAGAACTTCAATCCGGTAATCGTGATGTTGAGTGAGATCGGCGACATACCGTGATCGACCAGGTACATCTGATAACGCCGTAAGTCTTCGGCCGTTGCGGTATCCGGCGAGCGTCCCAGCCAACCATAAAAACGGCTGACGGTGCGGAGGTAACCGCTCTGGGTCTTGGGGGCGAGTTTGCGCATCCGCATGTCGTCAAGAAAGCGTTAACGCAACGGACTGAGGGTGTGTGTCGTTGAGTTCATGATGCTGCTCCTATCGAAAAATGAGGCGGATTGCCTCACTTCTCAATATGGGGAACAGATTCGCTCAGTCAACCGACGACACGTTTAAAACCAACCTCAGGCGCGAAATCGGAGCGCCCATACCGCGAAGCGGTTTAGTCCTCTGTTAAGGGTTGGACATTCCTCGTTGCTACACCGCCCGAAAGCAGACATTGATAAACGCTACCACCAGGATACCATGGTGGTTGCTATTGGAACAGTCTTCTTGTCTTATTTTGTCAACGCTAAATAGAAATGTCCGGTTTTCTGCAAAATAGAAATGTCCGGTTTTCCTGATTTCTTTGCTACGGTGCTGCTCGCTGCCCGTCGTTGGCGGACTTGCCGACAGGCATGTTTCTCCAGGGATGATTGGCTGCA
>JAUYRP010000014.1 GCA_030696695.1 Methylophilus sp. | reverse complement strand
TACCTGCTGTAGCCGTAGTGCCAGCCAAGCTGTAGTTAAATGTGGTGGCTGTGCTAGAGGCGTTGCTGAGTGTCACGGTGTGCACTAAGTTACCACCTTCGGTCACGCTTGCTGCACTCACTGTAGAGACAGTTGGGACTGCGTCGTTGTCAATAATGGTTGCTGTACCCGTAGCAGAAGCATTGCTTGTGTTACCAGAAGTCACATTAGCAGTGAGCGTAAATGTTTCGTTCGGTTCATTCACAGTGTCATTGATAACAGGCACGCGCACTAATACGCTGGTGTTACCTGCGGCAATGCTGCCATTAGATGCTGTGGTCCAACTTGCCCCACCATCTGTAGAAATCTGAATGGCGTTGGTGTAATCCTGCCCCAACGTTGCACTGCCATTGTTCAAGCCTAAGAAGAAATTAGTATTGGTGCTACTTACACCAGATTGGCTGACAGTAAACACTGCAAAACCGCCGTCCTCACTGATGGACACATTATCTACGCTGATAGTCGGCGCAACTTCATTATCAATAATAGTCGCTGTACCAGTAGGCACGGTGATTTGTGCATTCACTGCATTAGACAGATTGACGAAGAAATTTTCATTGCCTTCAAAGATCATGTCTTCAGTGATTGGAATGGTGATCGTTTGTGTCAACACACCTGGCGCAAAATTAAGCGTACCTGAGCCTGTCGTGTAATCCGCACCGGCTGTAGCGCTGCCATTACTTGTTGCATAGTCCACGCTAATGGGTTTACCGCTAGCGGTAGATAACGTTACTGTGAATGTCACACTACCTGCGTTTTCATTCACGCTCACGTTACCGATTGTTACATCAGGCGCATTAAAATCGTTATCAAAAATGGTAGTTTGCGCAGAGGCTGAAAGGTTGCTTGTCGCGCCTGCTGTTGTTGTGGCAGTCAGTGAGAATGTCTCATTAAACTCATTCAATGCATCATCAATGACGGGAGTGCGGACTACAAAGCTTGTCGTGCCAGCAGGAATTGTTGCACTAGTTGCATTGGACCAAGTTGCGCCGCCGTCAAATGACACTTGAAGGTTATTCGCGCCTGTTGAACCATAATCCACGCCAAGACCTGCAGCTGTACCATCAGTTAGTGCAAGCGAGACAGTCGTATCTACACCACTTGCATAAGACAATGACACAGTAAAGTGTGCATGACCAGATGCTTCATTGAGGTAGTAGTTATTAAGAGCATCATTCACTTCAACTCTGAGTTCTGGTACAGGCTCATTGTCAACAATAGTGGTGGTAACGTTGGAATTGGTTGGACTAACAATTAAATTCTCAAAGTTACCGCCAGTGGCTGACACAACAGTAATGGTGAAGTTTTCATTACCTTCCGCAATCACATCATCAATCGTAGCGATATTGAAGTTAGCACTATTACTACCTGCAGGAATCGTGACAGTAGTTACGCCAGTGTAATCGGCACCATTGGATGCTGTACCACTGTAACTAAGCGTGACCACCACATCTGTTAACTGTGCAGCTTGGGTCAATGTCACGGTATAACTCGCTGCGTCACCCTCATTTACGCTTGCATTACCTGCAATAGAAATGGTGGTGCTGTCAGCATCATCGACCACGGTATTGTTGACCGTACCTGTAGTGGTGACGGCTTCGTAGTTAGCACCCGTGGTGCCTGTGATGGTGACGGCAGCTAAGGTTTCTGTACCTTGCGCATAGGCGTCATCG
>JAUYRP010000003.1 GCA_030696695.1 Methylophilus sp. | reverse complement strand
GTGGTGGAGCGCAGCTTTGCCTGGCTGGAGAAGAATAGGAGGCTGTGGAAGAACTGCGAGCGAAAGCTCAACACCAGCCTGCAGTTCATCCATCTCGCATTTCTGGGGCTGCTGCTCAGGAGATCGTAAACACGTTCTGAGGCGCTATATTCCTTGATCGCGGTCGACGCGGACGCGCGTCGGGCATGGTGTGCAGCGCATTCAAGTGCCCCTCAGCCTGAAGGACTCGACACGTACGTTACTGGCGAAGATAAGAAGCTGCATGTGGAGCGACGAGCTCTGTTCAAGTGGACCGTGACGGAAGCGTATGACCGGCACGTTGATGGGTTATCGATATGCAAGATGGACTTGTCAACTGAGTCCACTCATGTTCCTGACAAAATTGAAGGTGTGCTGTGATCGTGCCCTGTAGCGGATTGCTGACACTGGCTGCATCGCACTGGATATTGAAACTACGTTGTTGGCATCCCACCAGAGACTTGGATTTACAAACTCGGTGACCGCAGTGCCATCGATTGGGTGCTGGGCCCGTAAAAGGGAAAGAGGCTGGTACGTCCGTCTAATAACTGGTGGGTAGCAGTATTCATAACCGAGGTTTGCCTCACTTAACAAAGGAGAGAAAAGATGTCTATCATAGTAACGCTCGATATGTATTCAGGTCTTTCAAACCCTTCATGGGAGCTTTCTGACAACGATGCAAAAGCATTTGCAGAGCTACTTTCAAAAAAGCGAAATCTATCTGGTGTCACAGCACCTATAGACTCGGCCCGATTTATCCGTGAGTCACCCAGTTTAAATTGCTCATAGAACTTGCATTTATTGACTTGCACGAGTGTCTCTCATACATGAGTCGCGGATAAATCAGGCCGGATCAATAGTACAGCAGGACGTCTTGGATACCGAGGGTTGCTTGTTAGTTCGTCTGGAGACGAATTTGTGCCCAAAAGCATGAGAGCGTTCGATGGAATTCTTGAAGTTGCTAGTTTAGACGTGCCGAACGTTATCGATCACGATAGCGATGTTGAGAGTTTTCTACTTAGCACGGCTGGTAATGCGATCAAGATCGAAGAGCGTGAATATATAAAGCAGGAAATTCAAAAAAACGTGACAGGCGGAATCGCAAACAGCCTCAAGGGCTTTGAGCTATTGGCAATTCCGCCTTATGACCCCGGAAAGTGGAACAACAATCCGACAGTTCTACAACGCAACAATTGTTATAACTATGGAAATGACAAGATAACAAACACATTTGCACAGCCTGGTCGTGGAAATGGTCAAGAGGAGCCATATCCACCAAGTTGCTCAGACACTGGCTCAGCCGCGGTGAGAGATGGTCTAATTTCAATCCCAAACCCCGATCTCTCACCCGCAGACGGCCATATAGTGGCCTTGGTTGTTTCAACGACCCCCGATTTTTTTGATTATCACTGGTATCGAAGAGACATCAATTCTATGTGGTCTCACAAACCGGGCGGAACGGCTTGTCGAAATACTGACAACTCGGGTAGAGCAATTGCTGATCCTCAAACCTGTGACCGTGGCCCGTACAACAACTTCTGTGGCTTCTTCCATTGCATTCCATCCAAAACCACTATTCGCTGATGAGGTAGGCTGAAAAAAATGGAGTCCGACTCTGAGGTCTCCCCTCAAAACTCTGTTGCATTTCAATAAAGTAGGGCGTATTGTCTGCTCCAAAACAGCACATGCATGGCAGGTTTATTGTCTCTTTCGTAGCGACCAAACTGCGAAGGAGAACCCGCCATGCATGCG
>JAUYRP010000011.1 GCA_030696695.1 Methylophilus sp. | reverse complement strand
TCACAACAGGAGTCGTCACAACAGGAGTCGTCACAACAGGAGTCGTCACAACAGGAGTCGTCACAACAGGAGTCGTCACAACAGGAGTCGTCACAACAGGAGTCGTCACAACAGGAGTCGTCACAACAGGAGTCGTAGTTGAGCCTGTAGAATTGTTAGCAACTCTAATGGGGCTAAACCATCTGTTATTTCTTTGTGTCGATGATAATTTTATGTTTGCCAATTGTTTGGCTACGTCACTAGATACTCGTTTAAATAAAAAATTCAGCGCAACTGGATTATTGTCATTGACTGACTGTTTGGTGAGTTCTGGATTAGCACACAAACTATCGTTCTTAATGATATTTAACAGAATCGTTTCGGATTGTTTGCTTTTCGCCGTTGGCGGTGGTCTATCAGAGTATTGCATGACGCCTTTGCTGTCACGCCAGCGATAAACATCTGCAATTGAGGTGTTGCTAAAACTTGATAAGGCTACTAAAAGTAACGACGAAAGCGTTACTTGTGTATATCGGGTTATATTCATTTGGGTAACTCCACTACGAAAACACTTACTTATTAACCCTTGTTTCTTTGAATATATATTTTATTTATATTAATTATTGTAAATGCAATATTGTTATGATTCGAATCATATACGATGAGATCAGTTTGTCAAGTTAAAAATTGATTTGTTTGATATATATTTATTTAAAAATATTACAATAATGAATAAGTTACAGTACATTTCTAATATATTCATTTAAGTGTGATTTAACCCCTTAATTTCTGTACCTTGAGTTTTATAGAGCTAGTTCATGCAAACATCATCATTTAAGCAAAGAGTCATTCGATCAGGGTTGTTGATACTCAGTGGTAATGCCTTTACACAAATTATTCGCTTTCTTAGCAATCTGGTCATGGCCAAATTATTGGCTCCAGAAATGTTTGGTTTGATGGCGCTCGCTAACGTGTTCATTATGGGGCTCAATTTATTTTCTGATATTGGACTGAGTCAAATTTTAATTCAGAGCAAACGGTCAGATGAGCGATTTGTAAATACAGTCTGGACATTGCAAGTGATTAGAGGTTGGGTGATTTGGGTATTTTCTATCCTTGTTGCGTGCGGTTTATATTTTTCTAATAACTTTCAATTATTTCCTGTAGACAGTGTTTATGGCAATCCTAGCTTGCCACTTATTGTGGTGATGATTGGCCTAAGCCCGTTGATCGCAGGATTTGAATCTACCAAGATAGCTCTTGGCAATAGAAATTTAAACATTAAAAAAAATGTCATTATTGCTTTAATCAGTCAGATTGTTGGGGTCGGCACTATGCTGATTTGGGCGCAATTTAGTCCAACCGTTTGGGCCTTAGTGTTTGGTTCAATTATTGGCACAATGACGAGTACATCGCTGAGTTATTTGATTCTTCCGGGTAAGCGTAATTACTTTTGTTGGGATCAGCAGGTGTTTGATGAAATATTGCATTTTGGTAAATGGATATTTGTTTCATCTGTCATGACATTTTTGTCAGCCAGCAGTGATCGATTGTTGCTAGGTGCATTGGTAGACGCGAATTCGCTGGGTTATTACGCTATTGCAAGTTTACTTATAGGTGCTTTTGTGCAACTCATAGGTAGTTTGATACACTCGGTAGGATTCCCTGCATTAAGCGAAACAGTTCGGGATAATCCTGATGGACTTAAAAAAGTGTTCTACAAATTGCGATTGCCTTTTGATTTAGTGCTGCTGTTTGCTTGTGGATTTTTTTATGTAACCGCAGATACGATTATCTCGGTTTTGTATGATGATAGGTACCAATCAGTAGGTTGGATTTTTCAAATTCTCGCCATTGGTTTGTTTGAAGTCAGATATCGTTTAGCAGGTGAATGCTTCATGGCGTTAGGCATGCCTAAGTTAAAGGGAAATTTAATCTTTTTAAATCTAGTGTGTTCTTACATACTTTATATCACTTTATATAATTTATATGGTTTCGAGGGTGCGGTTTGGGCTGTCGCTGGTAGTGCACTTTCTACCATTCCACTCATCTTATTTTATCTGAAGAAATTTAACATCTTAGATTGGAAGAAAGAGCTAATCGTGTTACCCACCATTATCGTCGGCTATGTCGCAGGCATAATAGCTGTTAGAATTTTTAACATATTGTTTTAATGATGAAAATTTCCTCAATGCTTAAATTGAATTCTGGAGTGCTTGAATGCGATTAGATGACCAACAAGAAAGCAGTAATGTAGAGGATAGGCGTCGTGGCGGGGTGAGTGGAAAAGGAATCGGCATTGGTACCATTGTGCTTGCGTTGGTGGCCATGTATTTTGGTGTAGATCCTGCAGTGGTATTAAAAGTTGGTCAAGGGTTACAGCAAACTAGCACAACTGAAGCGCAACCCATTCCCAAAGATGACCCGATGGCGATTTTTGTAGCCAAAGTATTGGGTAGCACAGAGCATACGTGGGGCAAGATTTTTATGCAGTCTGGTCATCAATACCCTGCGCCAAAATTGGTTTTATTTACTGGGCAAACCAACACCGCGTGTGGTGCTGGGCAAGCGGCGATGGGGCCTTTTTACTGTCCAGCAGATCAAAAAGTCTATATCGATTTAAGTTTTTATCAAGAGATGAAAAGTCGCTTTAATGCTCCTGGTGACTTTGCGCAAGCCTATGTGATTGCACATGAGGTGGGGCATCATATTCAAAATTTAATGGGTACTTCAGAGCAAGTGCAACGCGCACGTCAATCTGCCAGCAGTGAAGCAGAAGCGAATCAGTACTCTGTGCGTTTGGAATTACAAGCGGATTGCTATGCAGGTGTTTGGGCAAATCACGCGGATGGTGAAAATCGTATTTTAGAAGCAGGGGATGTGGAGGAGGCGATGACAGCTGCAGCAGCGATAGGCGACGATGCATTGCAAAAGCAAGCACAAGGCTATGCAGTACCAGATAGTTTTACACATGGCACCTCTGAACAACGCATGCGCTGGTTCAATCAAGGTTTAAATAATGGCGATATCAATCAGTGCAATACTTTTGACATAGCTTCATTGTGATTATTTGATTGTTGTATGGCAAAGTTGAACGATTTAAAAGAGCACACGATTAGTTCTGAAACGATTGCATCGGGTGGCATGCTCACTGTCAAACGCGATCAAGTCAGATTGCCGAACGGGCATCAAAGCCAGCGTGAGTATGTGTTGCATCCGGGAGCCGTTGTAATAGTGCCTATGCTTGAAAATGGCAACGTGATTTTTGAGCGGCAGTTTAGGTATCCGTTACATCAAGTATTTATTGAATTGCCAGCTGGTAAAATTGACCCTAACGAAACGGTGTTACTAACTGGTCAACGTGAGCTCCAGGAAGAAACTGGTTATACCGCAAATGAATGGATTAAGCTTGGATTGCAGCATCCATGTATTGGTTACTCCAATGAAATAATACATATTTACCTTGCACGTGGCCTAACCAAAGGGCAACATCAGCGAGATGATGATGAAGCGTTGGAAGTGTTTGAAATGAGTGTTGAGGGTTGTATGCAGATGATTTTAAGTGGCGAAATCACTGACGGTAAAACCATTGTTGCCATGTTTTTTGCAGAAAAGTATCTGATGCAGCATGGCTAGAGTGTTGTTAGTAGGGTGTGGCGATTTGGGCACGGCGATGGCAATGCAACTGCATGAAGCTAGCCATGAAGTTGTTGGTGTGCGCAAGAGCGCACAGCCATTACCACTGGAGATGCTGACGTTGCAGTTAGATGTGACGCAGGCCGATACAGTAAAATTATTGGAGCAGATTAGTCCTGAAATCATCATTTATTGTGTAGCGGCCACAGCCCAAACAGATGAGAACTATTATCTGCACTATGTGTTGGGCTTGCATCATGTCTTATTGGCACAAGCCAACAACCCCAATTTGAAACATGTGTTTTTTGTGTCCAGCACGCGTGTCTATGGCCAGCATTCAGATGATGTAATAGACGAAGGCACACCCGCTAAAGCTACTGATTTTGGTGGACATCGTTTGCTTGAGGCCGAGCAGTTGTTACAAAACTTGCCATGTCAGTCTACAGTATTGAGACTTTCTGGTATCTATGGTCCTGGCCGCTTGTATTTGGTGAATATGGCCAAAGATATCACGCGCTGGCCAAAAGAAAATCACTGGAGCAATCGTATCCATCGGGATGATGCGGCAAACTTTATTGTTTATCTGGTGAATCTGGCGCTCAATGGTCAATCCGTTCATCCGCTTTATATTGTCACCGATGCTATGCCCACTGCCCAATACGACGTGTTGAGTTGGATAGCTAATCGTATGTCATTGCCTCAGCCGCAAAAGCTTAACCATGCTGTAATACAGGGCAAGCGTTTGTCTAACCGTCGATTAGTGGAAAGTGGGTATCAACTCAAATACCCTAATTATCAAATTGGATATGCGGAGCTAGTATAAACATGCGATTTTGGATACTAGGACTCATTTTCACTGCAACGGCGATGTTTGCAAGCGCAAGCGAGCAGCAAAACTTTGATGAATGGCTACATGAATTGAAAACAGATTCTGTACGTGAAGGCATTTCACAAAAAACAGTGGATGTGACGTTTAAGCAAGCGCATCTCTTGCCTCGCGTCGTACAGCTAGATCGTTCTCAACCCGAGTTTATCTCGACTTTTTTAAATTATTTAGAAAAGCGCATCAGCCCTAGCGTAATCGAGCGTGGCCGTGCACTGCTCGTTCAACATCAATCTTTGCTTGATAATGTTGAGTCAGAATATGGTGTGCCAAAACATATTCTTGTTGCGTTTTGGGGCTTGGAAACAAATTACGGAGGTTTTCAAGGTGACATCGATTTACCTTCTGCCTTAATGACGTTGGCGTATGAAGGACGTCGCGCTGTGTTTTTTCGAAATCAATTGTTTGATTTAATGCGTATTGTCGATGCACACCACAATCCTATTCAAAAAATGCAAGGCTCTTGGGCGGGTGCGATGGGGCATATGCAATTTATGCCGAGTACTTTTATCAAGTATGGGGTAGACGCTGATCACGATGGGCGCATTAATGTTTGGAAATCATTACCCGATGCTTTTTATTCAGCGGCAAATTACTTGGCGAAAGCTGGTTGGAGGCAGAATGAGCCGGTCATGGTGCAAGTGAATTTGCCTAAAGATTTTGATTACCGCAACGCGAAGCTTACTTTGCGAAAATCAGTACAAGATTGGCTAACTTTGGGGGTCAATGTGCCTATGCATTTTAGCCATTTGGATAATGCAGCTATTTTGCTACCACAAGGTTGGCAAGGCCCTGTATTTATGGTGTTCAGTAATTTTGATGTAATTATGGACTGGAATCGTTCAGTTAATTACGCAATAGCTGTAGCAAATCTATCTGAGCACTTAATCGGTGTTGCAGACATCGCGATTGACGATGACGTCGAAATGGAAGCATTAAGTTTTAACGAGGTGTGGGCATTGCAGGGTAAGTTAGATGAATTAGGTTATCCAGCGGGGGCGCCAGACGGATTCCCAGGATTAAATACGCAAGAAGCTATTCGCATGTATCAAGAAAAACATCAGTTGCCACAAGATGGCTACGCAAGTCCTAGCTTGTATCAGCATTTGTTTAATCCTTAAAATGATTGTAATTCGCGCGTTCTAAACCAACCCGTTAAGCTCAGCCGCTCTCGTGAAGCTGGTAATACCTCATGCCAAAAATCCGCCGACAAAAACAGCACCAATCGGCCACCCAGCGGCAAAATATCTACCGATTCTGTTTCGCTGATGTACAGCCTGAGTTCACCACCATGCTCAGGCAGCCAATTTTCATTCAGATATAAGATAGTGCTGATTTTTCTAGTGTTGAGCTGATTTGCTTGCGTGAGGCTAAATTGGTCTAAATGTTTTTGATATGTAGCACCAACGGTGTAAACAGCTAGATGCGTTTCAATAGAAGTTAGCCCCATAAAAAGTTGTTGATTCAACAATGCTCTCAGGGAGTGCACTTTAGAAAAGTAATGCTGAACAGCATCGTCAGCACTATTTTCATCTAACCAATAAATGCTATCACCTCTGATACTGTCGTGCGCTTGAGCATTTTTCCCAACGCCTGCTCGGGTCATTTCCTGAGTGGAAAATCTAGTTTTGGCGATATTGGCAAGCGCAGTCACGACGCTTGTCGATAAGTAGTGATCAATCACGACATAACCGTTTTCTGCGATTGTCGTAATCACCATGTCGTCGTTAATTGTTGGATGAATGATTGTTTGCATCGCAAAATTATAGCAGGCTGGATTTGCGCCAACTGGCATAATCAGCTAGAATTCGCACCTCTTAAGCAATTAAGATTTTAGGCGGTTAGCTCAGTTGGTTAGAGCACTTGGTCGACATCCAAGGGGTCAGCAGTTCGAATCTGCTACTGCCTACCAAATAATCAAAAAGCCACATCTGTAAAGTTGTGGCTTTTTTGTTGTTCATTTGATAATTTTTTTATTTAATTGTGGTGATAGTCCTCATGAATATTGGACTGTAGCCTAGCCCACGCAGGGTGGACTCGTTTACAGTCCGCCGTATATTCTGGTTTAAATAACGTATCAATCTTCATAACTCAAACTCCCTTCCATACCACCGCCCCAATCCTGAGCATAAATTCCTCGCTCAACTAATTTATGAAATGTCGAATACGGCCAATCTTTTACCACTTTCACCAAGCCATGCTTCACAGGATTAATATGCACATAATCCACATGCGCCTGATAATCTCGTTCGTCTTTGATTAAATGCTCCCAATAACGCCGTTGCCATATGCCACGTTCACGCCTCTCGATTCTCGTGTCAGAACGTCTTTCACTATTTGGAATGCCTTTTGAAAAAAGCATTTTTATTAGCATCCACCGAGTTGCAAAATCGGCATCGCCTTCAGGTAGTTCAATCACGCAATGCATATGGTCAGGTAACACCACCCAAGCATGAATATGAAATGGATGCGATTGTTTAACTTTTCCAATCGCAGCCCTTAATAAGCCAATGTTACGCACCAAACAATCATTGTCCTTACGCTCCAGACAATTCACCGTGAAGAAGTATGTGCCGCCTTTGTGCCATGCTCGACGATAATCCATATGGGAAGTTAATTGATTTCTTTCATGCGGCGTACCGCAAGCGGGTACGCCCTACGCGGGCTGGCTCTTGGTTTAACACTTCAAAGTTTTCAGTAATAAAATCAGCCAGAGGCTGAGTGAGGCGAAGAGCTAAACTCGCTCTTATCTCCGGCTCTGACAAAACTCCATTTTGATTGCTCAACTCACTATAAGATGCATCAGCCAAAAGTGCGTTAATGTATGTATTATTAATTACCGTTGTCATGGTCATTTTCCTTGATTTTCAACTTCTTTTAACTGTAATTTCTTTTCCCAATTCTCTCCGTTTAATCCGTAAGTCGCACATGATGGCAAAAAAGGAGCCGTCTTATCACCACTGCCAGAGGGTAAGTACATAAAGGCACGGGCACTGTATGCATAATGTGGCTTCTTAAATATTAGTTCTTTAGTTTTTGCGTCATAGATACTCATACTTGAATACTCAACTTTTACATTGGGGAAGATGCTAGTTTTGGTTTGTTCTGGCTTCGCGATTATTTCTCGTCCAAACGCCTTCTTTTCATCCATGCCTTGCCCCCACTCAAAATCTCCCGTCGTCGCGCATAGTTGTTGCCACTTGGGGTATGCAATCAATTGGTCTAAAACGGGCGATAAAAACACAAGCGCAATCGACAAAAACTTCACAAGTGTTTGCCAACCATTAGGTTCACCTGTTTGAGCGTTAGTGGTGAACCGCTTAAAAAGCTTACTCAATAAGCTGCCCAGCCCAAAAGAGGCAGCCCCCCAAGCAAATAAAAAGATAATTAAAAATATGCCTGACATACGCTACTCCGTTCTATTCACTTCAGTTGAATTGAAATTGTTTGTTTTACTTGTATCCGTTTTACCCAACACCACCGCCTCATCCACATTAAGTCCCTTAGGTAGTTGATGCGTGATGAACAAAATAGTGACCTTGCCTTTGAGTTTATTCACCGTCTGCGCAAAGCGTTCTGCAGTTTGCTGGTCTAAGTTAGATACTGCTTCATCAAAGATCAGCACTTTGGGTTGTTTGAGTAGTGCTCTGGCAATAGCAATACGCTGTTTTTGCCCACCGCTTAAGCCTGTGCCGTGTTCGCCCACTGTGGTTTGATAACCTTGAGGGAGTTTTTGGCTTCGGCCGCTAGCGCTTAACCTAAAGGTTAGCCTACACCGCAACAGCTGCTTTGCTGCTTGGTTGTCAATGGCTTGATGAATTTCTGCCAGCTGACAGGCCTGAATAATTTGCTCAAAACTGGCATGTGGATTGGCTAAGATAAGGTTGTCGTAGATGGTGCCAGAGAATAAGGTGGTTTCTTGCGAGGGATTTTCTTTTATTAGTTTCACGCCAAAGTGGTTACGGAGCTCATTGGCAGCAAGATAGCGAATGTCTTGTCCATTGAGCTTGATATTGCCTTGTTGTGGTTGGTAGAAGCCAAGCAGTAATTTTGCCAGCGTACTTTTACCGCAACCGCTGGGGCCCATCACCAGTACACAATGCCCAGCTTGAATATTGAAAGTGAGGTTTTGATACAACCATGGTAAATCATCGCCATATTTAAAGCCTAAACCATCGGCTGTAATGTTGGTAGCTTGATTGATATTGGTGCGAGTGGGAATGAGCGTCATTGGTTCTGCTGGGGCGTTCATCACATCGCCTAAGCGTTTTACTGCAATATCCGCTTGTTGAAACTCTTGCCAAAGGCCGACTAGACGCATCACCGGTTGTGACAATCTGCCAGAGAACATCTGAAAGGCGACCAGCATACCTATAGTGAAGTTGCTGTTATGCATGACCAGCCAAGCACCCACGCACAGAATGGCAAGGGTTTGTAATTGGTCTAGGGTATTGGCAGCCGTGTTATAGGTAATAGAAAGTCTAGCATTGAGATAGGTACTTAAGTAATTACCAAAGGTTTGTTTGAGTTGCCAATGCATCATTTTTTTTGTTTTTTTATGTTGGTTCATGGTTATCGTAGGTGAGTGCCATAGAATAATCAATGCTTAAATTGCAGACTAGCCTAGCCTTGTGAGATAATTGCGCCTTCGTTTTGTAGCCTTGTTTTTTCATTAAAAGCCACACTTAAAGTGAGTGGCTTTTGTTATTTAGAGAGAATTTTATGCCTGTTATTCGCCTGCCTGATGGCTCGCAACGTAGCTTTGATGCACCAGTAAGCGTGGCTGAAGTTGCCATGAATATAGGCGCTGGCTTGGCTAAGGCTGCGTTGGCGGGCAAAGTGAATGGCAAGGTGGTGGATACCAGTTACCTAATTGAGCAAGACAGCGATTTAGCGATTATTACCGATAAATCTGACGAGGGCTTGGAGATTATTCGTCACTCTACTGCGCACTTGTTGGCGTATGCGGTGAAGGAGTTATTCCCCGATGCGCAAGTGACGATTGGCCCTGTGATTGACAATGGCTTTTACTACGATTTTAGCTATAAGCGTCCATTTACCCCAGAAGATTTGGCGGCAATTGAAAAGAAAATGGTAGAGCTGGCCAAAAAAGACGAGCCAGTGACGCGCCAAGTGTTGCCTCGAGATGAGGCTGTTGCATACTTCAAATCCATTGGTGAGCATTACAAAGCAGAGATTATTGCGTCTATCCCTGCAGGCGAAGATGTCTCTTTATATTCTGAAGGGAGCTTCACCGATTTATGCCGTGGACCTCACGTGCCCAATACCGGCAAGCTTAAAGCATTTAAGTTGATGAAGCTGGCTGGTGCTTATTGGCGTGGTGACAGTAACAACGAAATGCTGCAACGTGTCTACGGCACCGCATGGCGTAATAAAGAAGAGTTGGATGCGTACTTGTTCCAGCTGGAAGAAGCTGAGAAGCGTGATCATCGTAAATTAGGTAAGCAACTAGATTACTTTCATATGCAGGATGACGCGCCTGGCATGGTGTTCTGGCACCCACGTGGCTGGAGTATTTGGCAGGAAGTGGAACAGTACATGCGTCAAATGTTTCGCGATTTTGGCTATCAAGAAGTACGCACCCCAACCGTCATGGATAAAACGCTATGGGAGAAGTCAGGTCATTGGCAAAACTATCGTGACAATATGTTTGTGACTGCCTCTGAAAACCGTGAATATGCTGTCAAGCCAATGAATTGTCCTGGACATATCCAGATTTTCAATAGCACACTACACAGCTATCGCGATTTGCCATTACGTTTGGCCGAGTTTGGCTCTTGCCACCGCAACGAACCATCGGGCAGTTTACATGGGCTGATGCGGGTACGTGGATTTACGCAGGATGATGCGCATATCTTTTGTGCGGAAGAGCAAGTGGAGTCTGAAGTAGCCGCTTTCATTCAAATGCTTTACAAAGCTTATGGTGATTTTGGCTTTAACGATGTGCTGGTTAAG
Organism: Methylophilus sp.; assembly: GCA_030696695.1. Lineage (GTDB taxonomy): Bacteria > Pseudomonadota > Gammaproteobacteria > Burkholderiales > Methylophilaceae > Methylophilus. Next base: position 472,344 of record JAUYRP010000011.1, on the reverse strand, counting down.
CTTTCTACACGTCCAGAAAAGCGTGTAGGTAGCGATGAGGTATGGGATAAAGCGGAGTCTGCGTTAGCCAACGCGCTCAATGCGAACCATTTGGCTTTTGACTTGCAGCCAGGGGAAGGTGCATTTTATGGGCCAAAAATTGAATTTACATTAAAAGACTCTTTGGGTCGTTTGTGGCAATGTGGCACCATTCAGCTAGATTTTAACTTGCCTGAACGTTTGGGCGCAGAATTTGTAGCTGAAGACAATTCCCGTAAGCGTCCAGTGATGTTACACCGTGCTATTGTCGGCTCAATGGAGCGCTTTTTAGGTATCTTAATCGAAAACTATGCAGGTGCCATGCCTACTTGGTTGGCACCAGTGCAGGCCATGGTGCTCAATATTTCAGATGGTCAAGCCGATTATATTCGCCAAGTAGTTGAAATATTAAAGAAAAATGGCATTCGATGCGATTTTGACTTGAGAAATGAGAAGATTACCTATAAAATACGCGAACATAGTTTGCAAAAGATGCCTTACTTGCTTGTGGCGGGTGAGCGCGAAATGCAAAATGGTCATGTAGCCGTGAGAACCAGAAAAGGTGAAGACTTAGGCTCAATGTCTTTAGAAGCGTTTATAGAGCGCATTAAAGCAGAGATAGTAGCCAAAGCTTGATTTGTCTGGAACACGGCTTAATTTATTTGTTTAGGGGATAGTTATAGCTCAGGATAAAGAAACACGCATTAACGGTGACATTACGGCGCCAGAGATACGTTTGATTGGTGTAGAAGGTGAACCGCTTGGTATTGTTAGCTTGAGAGAAGCTTTTGCCAAGGCTGAAGAGGTGGATATTGACTTGGTGGAAATTGCGCCGAATGCCTCGCCTCCAGTATGTCGCTTGATGGACTACGGTAAGTTTAAATATGCCGAAAGCAAACGCCAACACGAGCAAAAACTAAAACAAAAACAAGTACAAATTAAAGAGATTAAGTTTCGTCCAGGCACCGATGATGGTGATTACAACATCAAAGTGCGTAATATCATCCGTTTTTTAGGTGAAGGCGATAAAGCAAAGATTACATTGCGTTTCAGAGGGCGTGAAATTACCCATCAAGAGTTTGGGTTGGCGCTGTTAAAACGTGTAGAGGCTGATTTGCAAGAGCACGCGATTGTTGAGCAGTTCCCGAAAATGGAAGGCCGTCAGATGGTGATGGTGCTAGCACCAGCAAAAAAAGTGCTGGTTAAGAAATCTGATAAGCCAGAATAAGTTTTTAAAGTTTTTCATGAGTGATACGGCGAAAAGGCATGCCCAAGCACTCTTAATTCAACTCCAAGGAGAAAAAAATGCCAAAGATGAAAACCAAGAGCAGCGCAAAAAAGCGCTTTAAGTTCTTAGGGAACGGTAAAGTAAAACGTACTCACTCCCACTTACGTCATATCTTGACGAAAAAAACGACGAAGCAAAAACGTAAATTACGTGGTACTTCTATCATTTCAGCAACTGACGTCAAACGCGTTCGCGCAATGATGCCAACACAATAAGGAGACTGAAATGCCTAGAGTAAAACGTGGTGTCATCGCTCGCGCAAGACATAAAAAAGTATTAAAAGCAGCTAAAGGCTATCGCGGCCGTCGTAAAAACGTTTATCGCGTTGCCAAGCAAGCGGTAATGAAAGCTGGTCAATATGCTTACCGTGACCGTCGTCAGAAAAAACGTCAATTCCGCACATTGTGGATTGCACGTATCAACGCTGGTGCACGTGAGTGTGGTCTAACATATAGCCGCTTCATGAATGGCTTGAAAAAAGCAGCAGTTGAAGTAGATCGTAAAGTATTGGCAGATTTGGCTGTGTTTGATAAAGCTGCATTTGCAAAGTTTGTTGAAATGGCTAAAACTGGTTTAAGCGCCTAAACAAACCAACTAAAAAAAGAGGCTGCGGCCTCTTTTTTTATTCATACGACTTTTTAATTTATGAAATTGAGTGCATACGCAACATGTCTGATTTAAATCATTTAATTGCTGAAGCGCAGACGGATTTTTCTGCATGCCTAGATTTGCCTGCGTTAGAGAATGCAAAAGCAAAATATCTCGGCAAAACGGGTCTATTAACGGATGCACTAAAAGGGCTTGGTAAATTAACAGCAGAAGAGCGTCCAGCAGCTGGCGCTGCCATTAATGTGGTGAAGCAAGGTGTTGAACAAGCTCTCAACGCACGGCGAGACGCTATACTAGAAGCCGCCCAAGCAAAGCAATTGGCGAGTGAGTCACTTGATGTAACGTTACCTGCACGCACACAATCACAAGGTGGTTTACATCCTGTCACACTTACTTTGCAACGCATTGAACAATTATTTCACTCGATTGGCTTTGATGTAGCTAATGGCCCGGAAATCGAAACTGATTTTTATAATTTTACTGCGCTGAATATTCCAGAAAATCACCCAGCGCGCGCCATGCATGACACGTTCTATGTTGACGAAACCCATGTGTTGCGAACCCACACTTCACCAGTGCAAGTGCACTACATGCAAAACAAGCAGCCTCCGCTCAAGATTATTGCGCCAGGCCGCGTCTACCGCGTTGATTCGGATGCGACGCATTCGCCTATGTTTCATCAGGTAGAGGGTTTATGGGTGGATGAGCATATTAGCTTTGCTAATTTAAAAGGCGTAGTACAGGATTTTCTACAAAAGTTTTTTGAGCGCGATGATTTAACCGTGCGTTTTAGACCATCATTCTTCCCATTCACAGAGCCATCTGCTGAAATGGACATGAGTTGGAATGGTGGTTGGTTGGAAATTGGTGGCTGTGGCATGGTGCATCCGGAAGTGTTTAAGCACGTGAATATCGATAGTGAGCAATATCGTGGCTTTGCCTTTGGCTTAGGGGTAGAGCGTCTGGCTATGTTGCGCTACGGAGTGAACGATTTGCGACACTTTTTTAACAACGATTTGCGCTTTTTGCAGCAATTTATTAAGTAAAGTTTCTTATGCAATTTTCAGAAAATTGGCTACGTAGTTTTATAAATCCAGAGATGGACACGCAGGCGTTGAGTCATGCCTTAACCATGACTGGTCTAGAGGTGGAAGAGCTCACCCCTGTGGCTCCAGCGTTTGAAAAAATCGTCATTGGTGAAATTGTATCTGCGGTTAAGCATCCAGATGCTGATCGTTTACAAGTGTGCCAAGTGAACGTTGGGCATGAAACATTGCAGATTGTTTGTGGTGCTTCTAATGCACGCGTTGGGTTAAAGGCGCCATGTGCATTGGTAGGCGCGGAATTGCCTGGTATTTCTATTAAACAAGCCAAAGTACGTGGTGTTGAGTCTTTCGGGATGATGTGTTCATCTAAAGAGTTAGGGCTTGCTACAGAAGCTGCTGGTTTGCTTGAACTACCTGCTCATGCATCAGTGGGGCAAGATATACGTACTTTTTTAGATTTAAATGATCATCTGATTACACTGAAGCTAACTCCGAATAGAGCAGATTGTTTAAGCATTTTAGGTGTAGCACGCGATGTTGTAGCGATGACTGGTGCGCCGTTGATGTTACCTGAAGTTGCAACTCCAAATTTGGCAACAGACAACACGATGCCTGTGCATGTGCTGGCTACTGAAAGTTGCCCAGCTTACTATGGCCGTGTCATCGAGGGTGTAAATGCACAAACAACATCACCAGATTGGATGGTACGCAGATTAGAGCGCAGTGGTATTCTCAGCATCAGTGCGTTGGTAGATATTACCAATTATGTGTTACTGGAGTTGGGCCAACCTATGCATGCGTTTGATCTTGATAAGCTGCAGAAACGTATAGAAGTAAGGTTTGCCCAAAAGGATGAGCAGCTCTCATTACTCAATGGCAACACCATCAAATTGGCGCAAGATGATTTAGTGATTGCAGATGCGACTGGTCCAATTGCCTTGGCTGGTGTCATGGGTGGTGAACCCACTTCTGTGTCCGACACAACAACATCCATATTTTTAGAAAGTGCATTTTTTACGCCTGATGTGATTGCTGGTAAGGCCAGACGCATAGGCTTAAGCACGGACTCCTCTTACCGATTTGAACGCGGCGTAGACTTTGGTAATACAAAGCATGCATTAGAGCGTGCAACTCAATTAGTATTATCAATATGTGGTGGCTCTGCAGGCCCCATCACACAATCCCTTGCTAACTTACCAGTACGTAACCAAGTTAAATTGCGCTATAACCGCTTGCAATCTGTACTGGGCATTGAAATTCCCTATGCGACTGTAGGGCAACTACTCACACAACTTGGGTTCACATTTACTGATCAAGATCACGTATTTTTAGTGCAAGCACCAAGCTACCGCTTTGATATTGCGCGTGAAGAAGATTTAATTGAAGAAATTGCACGTTTATATGGCTATGACAAAATTCCAGCCATCACGCCACACGCAAACCTAGCCATGCTGGAATGCGCAGAAAGTATACAAAATTCTGCTGTATTACGTGATGCGTTACAGTCTCAAGGCTATCAAGAAGTCATCACCTATAGCTTTGTTGAAGAAGCATGGGAACGCGATCTCTTAGGCAATCCATTGCCAATTCGCCTAAAAAATCCGATTGCAAGTAACTTAAGTGTGATGCGTAGCGGCTTGTGGGGCGGTTTGTTAGATGTATTAAGCTATAACCTCAACCGTAAGCAAGATCGCGCACTACTGTTTGAGATTGGCAGCAGTTATCATGCTACGGCAAGTGGCTACGAGGAACAGCAAAAGGTTGCTGGATTGTTTTATGGCGATTTTCAGCCTGAACAATGGTCATCAAGTAAGCGTGAAGTGGATTTTTATGATGTAAAAGCAACGGTTGATATGCTTACCCATCATCAAGCTGAGTATCGCGTAGAAAGTCACTCAGCCTTGCACCCTGGTCAAACTGCGCGCATCTATATCGATGGACAAGCACAAGGCTGGCTAGGTAAGTTGCATCCAAAATGGCAGCAGCACTATAACCTGGCTAAAAGTACGTTTTTATTTGAACTGAACGTACAAGCATTATTGGCTACTTCCGTACCAAGTTATCAAGAGGTCTCCAAATTTTTGGGAGTGCGACGTGATATTGCTGTGATTGTCGATGTGAATATTCAAGTGCAAAGCATGATTCAGGCAGTTAAAAATGCCAATATTCCTTTGTTGCAACACATACAATTGTTCGATGTTTACCAAGGAAAAGGTATCGCAGAAAACAAAAAAAGCCTTGCATTTCTTGTACTTATGCAAGATACTCATAAAACTTTGGTCGACACTGAAGCTGAAGCCGCAATGGCTGAGTTGTTAAAAATACTCGAAAATCAATTTGGTGCCGAGTTACGTAATTAAGTACTGACTGTCCATCAAGAATTAAGTAAAAAGTAGTTAGGGGAGTTGCATGACATTAACTAAAGCAGATTTAGCTGATTTGTTATTTGAGCAAGTTGGGCTCAACAAACGTGAAGCTAAAGACATGGTTGAAGCATTTTTTGAAGAAGTACGTATCGCGTTAGAAGCTGGTGACAGTGTGAAATTATCTGGGTTCGGTAATTTTGAATTACGTAAAAAGTCTGAGCGTCCTGGCCGTAATCCTAAAACAGGCGAAGAAATACCTATTACAGCAAGACGCGTTGTGACATTTCATGCCAGCCAGAAGTTGAAAACGAAAGTTGAAGAGCATTACGCCAATCAATAACTTAAAGTGAGCAAATATGGTTGAAGAGTCTCCTAAAGTACAATTACCACCTATTCCCGCTAAACGTTATTTTACGATTGGCGAAGTAAGTGAGTTATGTGGTGTTAAGCCACATGTGCTGCGCTATTGGGAGCAAGAGTTTACACAACTCAAACCTGTAAAACGGCGTGGCAATCGTCGTTATTACCAACACCACGAAGTACTGTTAATCCGAAAAATCCGCGAGTTACTCTATGAGCAAGGGTTTACCATCAGTGGCGCGCGAAATCGCCTAGATGGCCAAGACACCAATGATAGTTCAGCTGCATCGAACACATCAGTCACTGAGAGTGCAAATTCAAATGTATCGCAGTTGACTGAGTCCGTTGATTTGTCCAGTCTGCGTACTCAATTACGTCAAGTGATTCAACTATTACGCGCATAAACAAGAAAATTCTACCCATCGCGGTAAATGTAAGTTCGGCTACAGGCTATTATGATTTATAATGCGTGCACTGTTTGACAGTGAGGATCGGGGCGTAGCGCAGCCTGGTAGCGTACTTGTCTGGGGGACAAGGGGTCGCAGGTTCAAATCCTGCCGTCCCGACCAATAAAATCAAATTAAGTGATGAAAAATAGAAGCCAGCCAAAAGCTGGTTTTTTCATTTGTAGTGTTCGCCTTGGAAAAGCAAAGTGCACTAGTGCTCTATGTTTACTTAGTTTAGGAACTAGTCATTTAGCTACTTATCATTCAACCACTTAAAATTTTCATAAATGCGTAATCTCGCATATCTACAATGTTGATATTTTAATAATCAGAATACTTAATATGGAGTTTTCACTGCCTAACTCCAAAGAAATCAACATGAAAATAAATCAAACAAAAGTATTCGTATTTTTACTCTTCATCATCACAATAATCTCCATTGGCATTTTTAATAAACGCTTGGCTTCAAATTTTGCGCAGCAGCCTGATGCGCAAAGAGTTGTTGATTTTCCGATAGCAAAAAAAGGTAAGTTACTATTTTCAGATAAAGATGGTAGCGCTTGGATGCTAGATGATACCTACCAATCTAAGAAAAATATTCATTTTAATGGCACCACAATTCACTTCAAAAATTTAGCAATTACCAATGATGACTGGGATTACATCTCAATTGACCCAAATAAACAGAAATGGGTGAATTACGCTTGGGAGTTTGATATTAAACGCATGACTGAATTTAGAGAGTTCGCTTTTAATTTCAGAAATTTAGATTTCGATAACAGGTATCGTTACAGGTTTGAAGACAACAAGATTTTCTTCGACAAGAAAATAAGAGGTCAATGGATTAATAACATTGCTTCTATAGACTATCCATTAGCACTCAATAAATCGTACCACGTAAAAATTGAAGTGATTGATAGCATTATGCGTTGCTATGTCGATGGTGTTATGAAGTTAGAGAATGTTGATACCGACATTGCTACAGGCACCATCGCAATCATCTTGTGGGAGGATGATGGTAAAACCAAGATTGAAGCGGAAGTCAGTAACAACGTGGTCCATGCGCTTCAATCTAGTCACTCATTTTAAAAAATAAGTTTGCAGCCCATCCTCTTATGATGGTTTGAGTAACTCTCAATATTTAGCATTGACGATGCGAATCAGATTTTTAATTGCATCCGCACGCTAGCAACTAATAGTTAGAATCATCCCTCAACGTTCAGCCATGTTCAAGAATTCACATAAAATTACATCGTAGTGCCAAGCTATACTGTATAGAATGAAAAAGACATTTTTTGATACCTTTGTAACAATCATTTATTTGCACTGTCTATGTGTAATCAATTAGAAATACTTGTAAAATTTCAGTCTATCTTCGCTAGGTTTTAAGCTTAACAACTGTTCAAAATTATGCATAAAGTGTTGTAGTCTGCACTTTAGCCCATCAAATTAATTAAGGTATTCATGTTTAATGTAGTTGGTATTGCTCTAAAGCGACCCTACACGTTTGTGGTCATGGCGTTGTTAATATTGATTGCAGGCATCCTGTCTGCTATGAGAAGCCCAGTCGATATTTTTCCTGAGATTCGTATTCCAGTGGTTGCAGTTGCCTGGCAGTTTGCAGGGCTATCGCCTGATGAAATGGCCGGGCGAATTACCACGCTCTATCAACGAAGCCTTACCACGACAGTCAACAACATTGAACACATTGAAGCTAACTCCTATACAGGGTTTGGTATTGTCAAAATTTTCTTTCAGCCAGGTGTTGATATTGCTACGGCAAATGCGCAGGTAACGGCTATTTCGCAAGTAGTGACGCGACAAATGCCAGCAGGCACTACGCCACCACTGATCATGAATTACAATGCGTCTACGGTCCCCATACTGCAAATTGCCTTGTCTGGGAAAGGTCTCACCGAGCAGAATCTGGCCGATCTTGGCTTAAATGCAGTGCGTATACGTTTGGTGACCGTGCCTGGAGCAGGGGTGCCATTCCCTTTTGGTGGTAAAAGTCGTCAAATTCAAATTGATCTTGATCCAGCAGCTATTCAAGCCAGGGGTTTATCAGCGCAAGATATATCGAGTGCATTGGCAGCACATAATTTGATACTGCCCGTGGGCACACAAAAAATAGGTAGCATTGAATATACACTTAATCTCAATAATTCAGCCACTGCGATAGAAGATTTGGCTAATTTACCAGTCAAGGTGGTGGATGGTGCTACTGTCTATATTCGCGATGTGGCACAAGTGCGTGATGGAAATCCACCCCAAACAAACATTGTGCATGTGGATGGCGCTCGTTCGGTATTGATGACGATTCTGAAAAATGGCGAGACTTCTACGCTTTCAATTGTTTCCGGTATCAAAGACAAATTAAAAGAGATCAAACCTAATTTGCCTGAAAATTTAGTGGCGACACCGATCAATGATCAATCGCTATTTGTCCGCGCTGCAATAAAAGGCGTAGTGTTTGAAGGGGTGCTTGCGGCGATTTTAACTAGTTTAATGGTGTTGCTGTTTTTGGGTAGTTGGCGCTCATCATTGATTATTGCCAGCTCGATTCCTTTATCAATACTCGGCGCTATCATTGCCTTATCTGTGGCGGGTGAAACATTGAACATCATGACCTTAGGTGGTTTAGCGCTTGCTGTTGGCATATTGGTAGATGAAGCCACGGTCACCATTGAAAATATTAACTGGCATTTAGAGCAAGGGAAGGAAGTAGAGACCGCAATTTTAGATGGCGCCGCACAAATCGTTACCCCAGCGTTTGTGTCGCTTTTGTGCATATGTATCGTCTTTGTGCCGATGTTTTTTTTAGAAGGCGTCTCTCGATTCTTGTTTGTGCCAATGGCAGAGGCGGTGATATTTGCGATGATATGCTCGTTTATTTTGTCACGTACTTTAGTGCCTACCATGGCAAATTACCTACTCAAGAAACATGATGCAGAGACTGTCGAACATTCGAATGAGACCACAGTACCGCGTTCTAAAAACCCTTTGGTGAATTTTCAACGCGGGTTTGAAGCGCATTTTGAGCGCTTACGGCTTGGCTATAAAGCGATATTAGAGGGCGCGATTGCGCAGAGAAGGGTATTTGTCATTGGGTTTTTAGCTTTTATTATGTTGTCTTTTTTGCTGGTACCGTTTCTTGGTCAAAATTTCTTTCCATCCGTCGATAGTGGTCAGATATTAATGCATGCACGTACCCCGATTGGGACGCGTATTGAAGACACTGCTTTACGTTTTTCCAACATACAATCCGCCATAAAAACAGTGATTCCGTCTGAAGAGATTTTGACTATCGTTGATAATATCGGCATTCCTATCAGTAGTATCAATATGACCTATAACAATACTGGGCTTATTGGTGCGCAGGATGGCGACATACAGATTGCGTTGAAAGAGGGACATGCGCCTACGGCCGAGTATGTAAAAAAATTACGTGAAGTATTACCCAAGCAGTTTCCTGATACTGTATTTTCTTTTCCGCCCGCAGATATTGTCAGTCAAATATTAAATTTTGGATCACCAGCGCCTATCGATTTACAGATTCGTGGCGGTAAGCTCAATGATAATTTTGATTATGCCAATCATTTATTATCCAAAATTCGCTTAATACCCGGCGTGGCGGATGCCAGAATACAGCAATCAAGGTCAAAACCTGAGTTCGATATCAGCATTGATCGAACGCGGTCACAACAGTTAGGCATTAGTACCAGAGACATTACCAATAGTTTAGTGATTAACATGGCTGGTAGCTCTCAGGTATCTCCGACCTTTTGGCTTAACCCTGAAAGTGGTGTTTCTTATCCCATCGTGCTACAAACACCGCAGTATCAAATGGATAGTCTTAATGCTTTGGCAAACTTACCCATGAATAGTCCTGGTGGTAATTCGCAAACCTTAGGGGCACTTGCAACGTTTAAACGCGGTTCAGGCAATGCAGTTGTCAGTCAATATGATATTCAATCCATGGTACAAATTAACGCCACCACACAAGGCCGAGATTTAGGCGCAGTGGCTAAAGAGATACGCAAAATTATTGCTGAAACTGCTGATCAAGTGCCGAAGGGTGCAACGGTCGCATTATTAGGGCAAGTCAAAACGATGGAAAGTGCTTTCTCAGGATTGTTGTTCGGATTACTGGGCGCTATCGTTTTGGTCTACTTGCTTATTGTGGTTAATTTCCAATCCTGGAGCGATCCATTTGTAATCGTAACCGCTCTCCCAGCGGCGCTAGCAGGGATTGTGTGGATGTTATTTACCACTTACACACCATTATCTGTGCCAGCCTTAACCGGTGCCATTATGTGTATGGGGGTTGCAACCGCCAATAGCGTATTGGTGGTTAGTTTTGCGCGCGAGCGTTTAGAACAATTGGGGGATGCGACAGCTGCTGCGATTGATGCTGGATTTGTGCGGTTCCGCCCAGTGTTAATGACAGCGTTGGCTATGATGATAGGCATGACTCCGATGGCATTGGGTTTAGGTGAAGGTGGTGAGCAGAATGCACCTTTGGGTCGTGCTGTCATAGGTGGTTTGATGTTTGCCACAATCGCCACCTTGTTTTTTGTACCCGTAGTTTTTAGCATGGTACATATAGGCTTTCAAAAGCAAACAAAAGCCATTGCAACAGGAGAGTTTCATGCAGTCTAATTACCGTCGTGTGATACGTATTGGCGCCATAGTATTTGCGTTGATAGCCATCGCCACTGTAGTGATTGGTATTACATCACGTGCGAATCAGTTTGATAATGTAAAAGATTGGACTGCCCAGCAAGCGATACCCACAGTAAGCGTTGGCTTACCCAATGTGACGAGTGAGATGGCAACCATGACCTTGCCAGGTCGGCTTGAAGCTTATGCGCGCGCACCGATCTATGCGCGCGTGAGTGGGTATCTTAAAAGCTGGAAAGTGGATATCGGGTCTGCAGTCAAAGCGGGACAGTTATTGGGAGAAATTGAAACGCCGGATTTAGACCAAGAATTACTTCAAGCCAGAGCGGATCTTGCTAGTGCACAAGCGAACTTGAGTTTGGCAGAAACGACCGCTAACCGTTGGAAAGACATGCTGACAACGCAAGCGATTTCTAAGCAGGAAGTGGATGAGCGCGTAGGGGATTTTTTGAGCAAACAAGCCATTGTGAAAGCACAAGAGGCCAACGTAAACCGCATCCTTGCCTTAAAAGGGTTTACCAAAATTGTTGCACCGTTTGATGGCTCGGTCACTGCTCGAAATGTAGATACTGGTGCGTATATCAATGCGGGTAATAGTAACGCTGTCCCGCTATTTGAAATTTCTGATACACGTAAATTAAGGCTTTATGTGAATGTGCCCCAAAACTATGTTTCTAGTATTAAGGTTGGCACACAGGCAAAGTTTACGGTGCCAGAGCATCAAGATAATATGTACAGTGCGACCATCAATTCTTCTTCAGGTGCGATAAACATTGCTTCGGGGACTACTTTAGTGCAACTATTGGTGAACAATGCCGCGCAAGAATTATTGCCAGGCGGTTATGCTAGCGTAATTCTAGATTTACCAAATCACTCAGCATTATTGAGTGTTCCTGCAAGTGCATTGATTTTTGACCAAGCAGGTTTACGCGTTGCTACAGTGGGGCAGGACAATAAAGTTATACTCAAAATCATTACCATTGCGCGTGATTTAGGTAAAACAATTGAAGTGAATTCTGGTATTGAGGCGACAGAGCGTGTCATAGAAAATCCACCAGACGGTATTTCAGAGGGTGATTTGGTGAATGTAGCCAAGCCACTCTAGCTAGCCAATGGCTTACTAAACTATGGCATGGTAATAGTTACAAATTATCCTTGTAACAAGCTATTCGTTTGAAGTGAACAATTGATTGGATAAATTCAGCTTGCAGAACACATTACATGTCGCTACATTCAATATCCATAAGGGCTTTACCCATTTTAATGCCCATTTTTCCTTGCATCGCCAGCGCGATTTTCTAAGAAAGCTACACGCAGACATTATATTTTTGCAGGAGGTGCAAGAATTGCATGTGAAGCACACCAAACTGTCTGAAATCACTTCTACCTCTGGGCACCTTGAGTATTTGGCAGACAGTGTTTGGCAAGACTATGCATACGGCAAAAACTCGGTCTATCCCGCCGGGCATCACGGCAACGCTTTGTTATCCAAGTTTCCCATTTCAATTTCTACCAACGAAAATATCTCAGCGCATCGCTTAGAGCGACGCGGTATGTTGCATTGTCAAATCAATATTCCTGGGTGGAATATACCGCTCCATGCAGTATGTGTGCATCTTGGCTTGTTGGCGCATTGGCGTCGTCAGCAGTTGGAAGAGGTGGCAGATTATGTGGAGGAGTGTGTTCCATCTGATGCACCGTTGATTATTGCCGGAGACTTTAATGATTGGAGCGGTCGAGCTGGGCAAATATTGACCAAGCGCTTGCAGGTGCATGAAGTTTTTGAGCATCACACTGGCAAAGCCGCGCGTAGTTTTCCCGCTTGTTTACCCTTGTTAAGAATGGACCGTATTTATGTGCGCGGCTTTGAGGTAAAACATGTAGAGATTCATTCAGGGGCACATTTTGTCAAAGTGTCTGACCACGCGATTCTTTCGGCACAACTGCTGAGGCAATGATGCAGTTTTTACCTGGCAATCACGTTAGCTTGTTACGCAGTGGTGCAGAGTATTTTCCAGCATTAGAAGCTGCCATTGCTAATGCAGAACAAGAAGTATATCTGCAGACCTATATATTTGAATTGGACGCAACGGGTTATCGCATTGGTAGCGTGTTGATGCAGGCAGCGCAACGCGGAGTTGCTGTGCATCTGTTGTTAGATGGCTTTGGCTCGAAATCACTATCCAAACAATATGTGCGTGAGTTGCAGCAAGCTGGGGTGCAGGTCATGTTCTATCGACCCAAAGTGTCGCCATGGACCTTCAAAAAATCGCGCTTGCGGCGTTTGCATCGAAAGGTCGTTGTCGTGGATAGCAAGATTGCATTTGTGGGTGGCATCAATATTATTGATGACAATGATCCGCACTACCAAATCCCACCGCGCGTTGATTATGCGGTATGCGTTGAAGGGGCGATTGTGCCCACCATTGTTGAAAGCGTCTATAAACTATGGCGGCGCTTGGTTTGGTCAAATCTGCATCGCTTGAAACGCCCAGCTAAACCTGAGTTAAAAACACCTAAAGCATCTAAAAAAGCAGGTATTCAAGCTGTTTATTTAGAGCGCAATAACGTGTTACATCGGCATGATATTGAGTTGGCCTACTTGGATGCGATATCCAAAGCAACAACAGAGATTATCATTGCTAATGCTTACTTTTTGCCCGGAAAAAGATTTAGGCAAGCATTACTAGCTGCGGCCAAGCGTGGTGTGGCTGTTAAGTTATTGCTGCAGGGTAGAAAAGAGTATTTTTTGATGTTTGCCACACATGCTTACTACCAAGTGTTTTTAGATGCAGGGGTTGAGATATATGAACACCGCAAAAGCTTTATGCACAGCAAGGTAGCGGTGATTGATAATGAATGGGTAACGGTTGGTTCGTCCAACATAGATCCATTTAGCTTGTTGCTCTCGCTAGAGGCCAATGTATTTATTTTGGATAAAGCATTTGCACACGCTTTGAAAAACGAGATCGATCCACAAATAAAAAGTGCATATCGCGTTACTACACGTAAATGGAATAATGACAGCAAATTTAAGCACTTAGCGTCATGGGTAGCCTATGGTGTAGTGCGGTTTTTTTTGGGTGTGATAGGCTATTCAAAAGAGTAGGTTGGCCGCTGAGCACACACCTTTAGTTGTTTGCCTTGCTTAAATCAGTGACCAGTCTTGCAATTTCAGCTTCTTCATCGGCAGGCACGATTAAAATGGGTTTGGAGCTCGCCTCACTAATGCATCCTGCATGTTGCGCGTTGGCAGTTGCGTTTAGACTAAAACCAAATAGTCCCAATGGTTCACAAATCAATGTGCGTATGAGTGCAGAATGTTCGCCAATGCCACCCGTAAATACCAATCCATCAATTTTTCCAGATTTGGCAGCATAACTACCAATCGTTGCACGCACCTGCCGTGCAAAATAGTCCACCGCAAATTGAGCTGCTTTGCTGTGACTGTTGGTCAGCACTGACATGTCACTACTTTCACCGTCTGAAAGCGCTAACAAGCCCATCTTTTGATACACCAGCTGGGTAAGCTCAGCCGGATTACATTGTTCAGCCAGCTTCAACATCACACCAGGGTCAATATCGCCACTGCGTGTGCCCATGGGAATGCCACCCGCAGGGCTGAAGCCCATACTGGTATCTACAGACAATAAATTTTCGAGTAGACAAAGGCTTGCACCATTGCCTAGGTGGGCGACCACGATGTTGCCCTTAGCGGTATCCCCTAAAAGTGGGGGTAACTGGCGCGCGATATAGGCGTAATTAATGCCGTGAAAGCCGTATCGACGGAGTTGAAATGTTTGTGGAATCGGCAAACGATAGGCGAGCTCTGGTAACGTACGATGAAATGCAGTATCAAAACATGCAATTTGTGGGCAGTTAAATTGTTTTCTGCATAAATCGATGCCCAATAAATTGCTGGGCATATGTAATGGGGCAAGGGGAATAATGTTGTCTAACCGCGCCCGTTCAGTTGTGTCAATGATGCGCGCGGCATCTGTTGCATCTCCACCATGCACAAGACGGTGCCCAACAAAAGCGGGTTGTGCGACACCTACATCCAGTAGCAATTGTGCAAAAGCCTGTGCATGCGTCGGGAATTGATCTTGGCCAATCTGTTCGTATCTAAAGTTTAAACGTTTGCCATCACCCAGAAACAGGCTAGCTTTTAGGCTAGAGGAGCCACTGTTGATGGTGAGTATGTTCATCAATTGATGTGCTGTTTAATCACGATATTAGATACGCCAGATTAGTAAGGCCATGTCCAATTATCTTCTTCCGGCATGTCCACACCATGTTCATACGCATAATTACGGCATTCAATTTGTCGGTTGCGTAGCGTTTCTTGTACATGGCCACCAATGGCTTGCAAGCTTGGAATGCGGTTAATCGCATCAATGGCCAAACTAAAGCGGTCAATTTCATTTTGAATGGCTAGCTCTAATGGTGTATTGATGCTGCCTTTTTCTTTGTAACCACGCACGTGTAAATTGTCATGATTAGTACGGCGGTACGCTAAGCGGTGAATTAAATATGGGTAGCCATGAAAATTGAAAATGATGGGTTTGTTAGTGGTAAATAAACTATCAAAATCACGGTCGGAAAGCCCATGTGGATGTTCATTTTTTGGGGTGAGCTTATAAATATCCACTACATTAATAAAACGGATTTTAAGGTCAGGAAAGTGCTCGCGGAGTATCGCTGTTGCTGCTAACGCTTCTTTGGTAGGAATATCCCCTGCACAAGCCATCACTAGATCAGGTTCATACCCCGCATCATTGCTGGCCCAATCCCATATGCCCAAGCCTTTGGTGCAGTGTTCAATGGCAGCGTCCATATCCAAATATTGCAGGTGTTTTTGCTTGTCGCACACAATCACATTGATGTAATCAGTGCTCTGCAGGCAATGGTTGGCCACAGATAGCAGGCAATTGACATCAGGCGGTAGATAGATGCGCGTGACCTCGGGACTTTTATTCACCACAATATCTAAAAAGCCAGGGTCCTGATGGGTAAAGCCATTGTGGTCTTGACGCCAAACGGTAGAGGTAATCAATAAATTAAGTGAAGATATTGGTGCGCGCCAAGGTACCGCCTTAGACATCGCAAGCCATTTTGCATGTTGATTAAACATCGAATCAATCACATGTACAAACGATTCATACGTGGAGAAAAATCCATGACGACCCGTGAGTAAATAGCCTTCTAGCCAGCCTTCAACGGTATGCTCAGACAACATCTCCATTACTCTGCCATCAGGTGACAACTCACCACCATCTGCATCTTCGGGTAAATAATCGGCTAACCAAGTTTTTTTGCTGACTTCATAAATATCATCCAGCTTATTGGAGCTGTTTTCATCAGGCCCAAATACACGAAAATTATGCATATTCTGGCGCATCACATCACGCAGGAATTTACCTAATGGCTTGGTGTTGGGCGATGTGACTTTTGCAGGTGCGGCCAACGCTAATGCGTAATCCTTGTAATCTGGCATGCGCAAGGCCTTGCGCAACAAACCGCCATTGGCGTGGGGGTTAGCGCTCATGCGACGGTTGCCTTTAGGAACTAGCGTTTTGAGCGCTGGCTGCAATTTACCAGTGTCATCAAACAGTGTTTCTGGTTGGTAACTACGCAACCATGCCTCTAATTTTTCTAGATGTTCCGGGTTGTCTTTGATGTTACTCATCGGCACTTGGTGGGCGCGCCAAAAGCCTTCAACTTTATGACCATCCACTTCTTTTGGCCCTGTCCAGCCTTTGGGGCTGCGTAATACAATCATTGGCCAACGTGCGCGATCGGGTTGGTTCTTGTTGCGCGCAGTGTGTTGAATATGCTGAATTTCTTTGACGCAGGCTTCTAATGTTGCAGCCATGGCCTGATGCATCGTATCAGGGTCGCTACCCTCCACAAAGTAAGGTGTCCAGCCGTACCCTTCAAACAGGCTTTTGAGCTCTTCGTGCGAAATGCGCGCAAGTATGGCTGGGTTGTTAATTTTATAGCCGTTGAGATGCAAGATAGGTAATACGGCACCATCACGGATAGGGTTTAGAAATTTGTTGGAATGCCAAGAGGTAGCCAGTGGTCCAGTTTCTGATTCGCCATCTCCCACCATCACTGTGACGATTAAATCAGGGTTGTCGAAGGCTGCGCCAAAGGCATGCGAGATGCTATAACCCAGTTCACCCCCTTCATGAATGGATCCCGGCATTTCAGGTGTGCAATGGCTACCGATACCACCAGGAAATGAGAATTCTTTAAAAAACTGGCGCAGGCCTTCTTCATCTTCACCCTTGTTTGGGTAGACTTCGCTGTAAGTGCCTTCTAGGTAGGTTGGCCCCAGCACGCCGGGTGCCCCATGGCCAGGACCGGCAAGAAAAATGGCATTCAGATCATACTTGTTGATGAGGCGATTGATGTGCACGTAAGCAAAACTCAAGCCTGGGCTGGAGCCCCAATGACCAAGTAAACGTTGTTTGATATGTTCAGCTTTAAGCGGTATTTTGAGCAACGGGTTGCTACGCAAGTAAATCATGCCCGCAGATAAATAATTGCACGCACTCCAGAATTGATGGATGGTTTCTAATTCATTTTCTGACAATGGTTGAACCGTTAGCTTGGTGTTCATATTTTGATCTCCTTGCAACGATGTTAGCGAATCATCCGTTGTGTTGATTTGTGATAGATCAATTCATCATACGCTTCATTGCAAAACCATCGGCCATTATCGTCAATTCATTTGCAATTGTGGGTTGATTGACTTAGACAGTGAATAAAGCAGGGCCAGTGAACGCGGGTTTGCTGTTTATATAACGTTAGGCAAGATAAATCAGCGTTTGTAATTGTGATTCGTCTAAACTTGTTTTATATTCTAATCAATCATCCATCCATATTAGGAACACCATGCTAGTGAGTTTAGTCAACACCTCGCCATTTTCTGATCAAAAGCCTGGTACTTCTGGGTTGCGCAAAAAAGTAAAAATATTTCAGCAGGCACATTACTTAGAAAATTTTGTGCAAAGTATCTTTAATACGCTGGATATTCCAAAAGGTGCGGTGCTTACCCTTGGTGGAGATGGTCGCTATTTCAATACTCAGGCTATTCAAATCATCATCAAAATGGCGGCTGCAAATGGGTTTGCCAAAGTGCTGGTGGGGCAGGGCGGTATTCTGTCAACGCCAGCTGCATCGCATGTCATTCGAAAATACCAAACCTTGGGGGGCGTTATTTTATCTGCAAGCCACAACCCTGGTGGGCCAGATGAAGATTTTGGCATTAAATACAACACGCCTAATGGCGGGCCAGCACCTGAAAAAATCACAGAAGCCATTTTTGCAACCTCGAAAATAATTCAACAGTACAAACTACAGGATTTACCAGACATTGATCTAAACACCATCGGGCTGGTGCAGTTTGATGGTTTTGCAGTGGAAGTGATTGACCCAGTGCGTGACTACGCAGATTTGATGGAAAGCATGTTCGACTTCGTTGCCATTCGCCATTTATTCGCTGGCGGTTTTAGCATCAAATTTGATGGTATGCATGCCGTCACGGGGCCTTATGCAAAAGAATTATTCTTAAACCGTTTAGGTGCGCCAGAACATAGCTTAATGAATTGCGTGGTTTCAGAAACGTTTGGTGGTGGGCACCCAGACCCTAATCTGACTTATGCAGAAGAGTTGGTGAAGATTGTGTATGGTGCGCAAGCGCCAGATTTTGCCGCAGCCTCTGATGGTGATGGTGACCGCAATATGATTTTGGGCAAAGGTTTCTTTGTGACGCCATCCGATAGCTTAGCCATCATTGCGGCAAACGCGCATTTGATTCCTGCTTATGGCAGTGGTTTGAGTGGCGTGGCGCGTTCTATGCCTACCAGTGGTGCCGTTGATCGCGTGGCTACCAAAATGCAAATCCCATGTTTTGAGACGCCTACAGGGTGGAAGTTTTTTGGTAATTTGATGGATGCCAACAAAGTTACATTGTGTGGTGAAGAGAGTTTTGGTACTGGCTCTAACCACGTACGCGAAAAAGATGGACTATGGGCCGTGTTGTGCTGGTTAAATATTATTGCTGTTAAAAAGCAAAGTGTAGAGGCTATTGTGAAAGCACATTGGGCTGAGTATGGGCGCAATGTGTATTCACGACATGACTACGAAGGTATTCCAACAGAGCAGGCCAATGCCGTGATGGCCCATTTAAAGAGTCAGTTCTCTACTTTGCCCAATCAAGTATTTGGCCGTTATCAAGTTGCGCAATGTGATGATTTTAGTTATGAAGATCCTGTCGATGGTTCTCTCAGCACGGGGCAGGGTATTCGACTCTTGTTCAAATGCGGTTCTAGAATAGTATTCAGGTTATCTGGGACAGGAACTGAGGGTGCGACAATTCGTATCTACCTAGAAGCTTACGAACCCGATACTGAGCAACATCACTTAGATGCACAAGTAGCATTAGCTGAGATGATTAAAATTGCAGCGCAAGTATCGTTGCTGGTCGAAAAAACCGGCCGTACCACGCCTACTGTAATTACATAAGCCACATCACTGCTTAATCAACGATGACGATATGATGTGGTATGAATGGCACCGCGACTGCGACTAACAAAGGAACCAAGATGAAGTACCCGATAAAATGGATGGCGTTATTTGCACTGGGAGCAGTCACTGCTTGTGGCACGAATCCTGTCACCAAAAAAACAGAGTTCCAATTTGTTTCGCAAGCACAGGAGATTTCGATAGGCACGCAAAATTACTCGCCTGCACGCCAATCGCAAGGTGGGGATTACGTCATAGATCCTGAACTGACCGCTTTTGTACAAACGGTGGGTAAGCGTTTAGCGGCAGTATCGGACCGGCCAGATTTACCTTATGAGTTTGTTGTGCTGAATGACTCTGTGCCCAACGCATGGGCAATGCCAGGTGGAAAAATTGCTTTTAATCGAGGTCTGCTTTATGAGTTAAACAGTGAGGCCGAATTGGCGGCAGTGATGGGGCATGAAATTGTGCATGCGGCAGCCAGACATGGCGCAAAAAGTATGGAGCGTGGCATCTTGTTGCAAGGTGCGATGATTGCAGTGGGCATTGGCGCACAAAATACCGACTATGCCAATTTGATTGTGGGTGGCGCGCAATTGGGTGCACAACTAGCCACTAGTAAGTATGGGCGCGACGCAGAGTCTGAATCTGATTTTTATGGCATGCAATACATGAAAAAAGCAGGGTATGACCCTAGCGCAGCGGTAACGCTACAAGAAACATTTGTGCGGTTAAGCCAAGGTAAGCAAAGCGACTTTATTACCGGACTGTTTGCCAGTCACCCGCCTTCTCAAGAACGTGTGGATGCTAACAAGAAAACCTTAGCCGAATTGGGTGCTGGTGGTGATATGGGTAAAGATACCTATGCACAAAAAGTGGGTAAGTTAAAAGCGACTAAGCCCGCTTATCAAGCGTATGACGATGCGCTGGTGGCGCTTAAAAAAGGCGATACGGCCACCGCTACTAAGCTCGCCAATCAAGCCATCGCAGGCGAACCAAGAGAAGCTAGATTTCAGGAGTTGCTAGGTGATATTGCCTTGACACAGAAAAAGCCGCAAGAAGCATTAGCTTATTATGACAAAGCGATTAAGATGCAGCCCAACTATTTTAAACCGCATATTCAGAGCGGTATTGCTTTGTTCAATATGGGTAAAAAAGCAGAAGCAGAAGCCTTTCTTACACGCGCAAACGAACTGCTGCCCACAGCGCCAGGCCATGCGTTGTTAGGTCAGATTGCAGAGGGGCGCGGTCAGACAGATGCAGCATTAAAACACTATCAAGTGGCCTCTGGTTCTAATTCTGATATTGGTAAGGAAGCCAGTGCGCGTGCACTCAAGATTGATTTGCCACGAAATCCAGGCAAATATATTCAATCCGGACCGGTCGCTGATAGCAGAGGCGCGGTGTTTGCCGTAGTGCAAAATGCAACATCAGTACCGATTGGTCGAGTACAAATCCGTGTGATCAAATACGATGCAAGAACAGGTAGACCCATTGCCCAAAGTCGACCAATGATGATTAATGGTGTAGCACCAGGTAAACGTAATCAGGTGGCCACCGGCGAGATGGTAAAAACACAGCAAGAACTACAGTTATATAAAGTGGTGGTAGACGCCGCAGAGTTAGCGCAATAGGGGTGATAGCTATCCATGAATAAAGGCCAGCATTGCTGGCCTTTATTCATGCTGAAATTGCTGTGTGTCAGCAGAAGTGTTGCGATACGCATCTACGGCGACGATGCTATTCCACTTGCTTAATGGTCATCTCACCTTTGAATAAACGTACATCCATACGCGCCAAAAAGCTCATGCCGAGCAGTACATCCCCTTCCAATCCCGGCGCAATCATGGCAGAGACGTTATTGGCTTCTACGCCACCAATTTTAACGGAAGATAACCTCACCATATAGCCAACCGAGGTGCCGTTAGCCGTATTGGTGCGCACAGCGGTCAAGCTTTTTAGATTAAGTCGATCAGCCACCCGTTGAGATATCGCTACGCCCGTTGCACCAGTGTCTACCAACACATCGACTTTTTCACCGTTGATAATGGCTTCAGCACGGTAATGACCATCCATACCACGTTTCAACACTACCGTAGGCTCATTACCTAATGCTTGCAAGGTGTTCGGACGTTGAATACTTTCAACCAAGTAATAAATCACGCTGGCCAGTGCCACCCATATACAAATAATAATAAGCGTATGTTTGGACACTACATTTCCCTACAATTGGAATGTACTAAAATGGAATGGCCACATGCGGCGCGGCTTCCCATATGATGTCTTTAAATTGCGTTTGAATGCGGTGCAAAGCAGCCTCATTATCGGCTTCAAAGCGCAACACAATGACGGGCGTGGTATTCGATGGGCGCATCAAACCAAAACCGTCTGGATACTCTACACGTAAGCCATCAATCGTAATTACCTCAGTCGCTCCAGCAAAGTGAGCGGTCTTTTGCAAGTTGCGTATCAAAGCATGTGGCTCGCCTTCATTCATATGAATATGTTGCTCTGGCGTGCTGACACTATCAGGTAGGTTATTCAGTATTTCAGATGGATTGGGGAAGCGGCTTAAGATTTCTAATAAGCGTGCGCCTGAATACAAACCGTCATCAAAACCATACCAGCGTTTTTTATCCTGTTTGTGATCGTTAAAGAAAATATGACCGCTCATCTCGCCTGCAAGTGAGGCATCAATTTCTTTGATTTTGGCTTTGACTAAAGAATGCCCAGTTTTCCACATCACCGCTTGCCCACCTTTTTTATTGATCCAAGGGGTCAGGTTACGCGTAGATTTCACATCAAAAATAATGCTGGCATTCGGGTTGTTGGCAAGCACATCCTCGGCAAACAACATCAGTTGGCGATCTGGGTAAATGATTTTGCCATCTTTGGTGACCACACCCAAACGGTCACCATCGCCATCAAACGCAAGGCCAATTTCGGCGCGGCTAGTTTTGAGTGTATTGATTAAGTCAGTTAAATTTTCTGGTACAGATGGGTCTGGATGGTGATTTGGGAAATGACCATCCACCTCACAAAACAATTCATCCACACTGCAACCAATGGCGTTATAGAGCGTTTTTGCAAATGCACCTGCTACGCCATTGCCGCAGTCCACCGCAATTTTCATGGGTCGAGTGAGGTTGATATCGGCTTGAATGGTTTGAATATAATCATCGGCAATGCTGTATTTACGCTCTGAGCCTTCACCGTACGTCAATTGATTGGTTTCAATGCGTTCACGTAAGCCTTGAATGGCGTCGTTTGAGAGCGTTTCGCCAGCAAGCACCATTTTTAAACCGTTGTAATTAGGCGGGTTGTGACTGCCTGTCACCATCACGCCACATTGAGTATTTAAAAAGTGTGCAGCAAAGTACACCATGGGTGTAGCGACCATGCCTAAGTTAACTACATCGACACCAGCTTTGCGAATACCTGCCGAAAGTGCTTCTGCAAGTTCTGGCCCAGATAAACGACCATCGTAGCCAATGCAAATTTCTGACTGACCTCGCTGTTTGGCCTCTGAGCCAAGGGCGTGACCAATGCGTTCTACAATTTCTGGTGTGAGGGTTTTGCCAACAATGCCACGAATGTCATAGGCTTTAAAAATTTCTTTAGGTAAATTGATAGTTGAATGCATAGTAGATCATCACAAAATAAGTAATATGGTGCGCAAGTTGATCGAATCCTAAAAGAATCCAAAACTCATTGCTGTTATCGGGTCGCCAGTCATAGCGTTTGTTTAAATGTAGTTTTGCCCAATCGATGTGGTAGTGCACCACAAAATCAAGTAGTGCATAAAGTAGCGCTTGCTGACCAATAAAAAAAACCAGTACTAGCCAAGTGCCTGCAGCGTGTATTGCAGCATGCGTGATGCCACCTAAATGCAAGTAGATACCCTTATTACGATACATCCATGGCGAAGTTTGCAGCGGAAAATCGCATACAAAATGCTTCACAAAAAGCAGAAAGAGCGCTTCAAGCATGGTTTATGCGGCTTCGTCTATCCACGCGAGTTGTATCGCTTCTAAAATCTTTTCACCACAATGCTCGGGTAGGTCGTTAAACCCATCTAAAGCCAATGTCCAAGCCATTAAATCGGTAAAGCGAACAGTCTTGGGATCGGTATCTGGATATTTGTCGTATAACGCTTCAGCAATACGTTGGCTGTCAGTCCATTTCATGCAATACCCTCGGTTACTTTAATTAAACTAGGGTGATTATAGCCTGCTTGCTATGCTGAGGTAAGTAGCCAAAATGGGCTAGCCAATACATGAGGTGTCAAAAAAATGCCCAACACATAGTGTTGGGCCTAGGGGGAGCGATTTTGGAGATATGCGCTTGATAATACTTTAGCAAAAGGTATGCCAAGTAATATTTTCATATAAATTCAATGAGTTAGTTAAATTTGGTAGAGACGGCACAGTGTAAATAAAACCAAACTGGTTCAAGTGACCTAAAATGGTGCACGCATGCACAAGAACATTCCGTAGAGGCTAGTGTCTCTGTCATGGACATCATGTTAAAATCACTTCTTTAAATTTTTTAGTTTTACGGATACCTCCTCATGTTCAGTACCTCACGTAATTTAAATATCGCAGACCCATCGTTAGCAAAAATGATTGAGGACGAAGTTGTCCGTCAGTACCAGCATATTGAGCTGATTGCATCTGAGAATTACACCAGCCCAGCTGTGATGGAAGCGCAAGGTTCTCAACTCACTAACAAATATGCAGAAGGTTATCCTGGCAAACGTTTTTACGGTGGATGTGAGTATGTAGACCAAGTAGAACAATTGGCGATAGACCGCTTGAAACAGCTATATGGTGCAGAGTATGCCAATGTACAGCCGCATTCTGGATCTCAGGCCAATCAAGCCGTCTATTTTTCTATTCTCAAACCTGGTGATACGGTGATGGGCATGAACTTGGGCCATGGCGGCCACTTAACACACGGCTCTCCTGCCAACCTTTCAGGCAAACTATTTAATATTGTCGCTTATGGTCTGAATGACAAAGAAGAGATTGATTACGATGAGATGGAACGTATTGCCGTGGAAGCAAAGCCAAAACTATTGATTGGTGGCGCAAGTGCTTATGCGTTGCGTTTTGACTGGGCACGCATGGCAGAGATTGCTAAAAAAGTAGGTGCTTATTTCATGGTGGATATGGCGCACTATTCTGGTTTAATCGCGGCGGGTGTCTATCCCAACCCTGTGCCCCACGCAGATTTCGTGACGTCGACCACACATAAAACCTTACGTGGCCCACGTGGCGGTATTATCTTGGCAAAAGCTGAATACGAAAAAATGTTGAATTCCAATGTATTCCCGAGCTTACAAGGTGGTCCATTGATGCACGTGATTGCTGGTAAAGCGACTGCTTTCCTAGAAGCATTACAGCCAGACTTTAAGGTGTATCAACAACAAGTGTTGAAAAACGCAGACACCATGGCCAACACGTTGGCAGCACGTGGCTTGCGTATTATTTCTGGCCGTACAGAGTCACATGTGTTCTTAGTGGATTTACGTCCTAAATCACTCACAGGTAAAGCAGCAGACGCATACTTAGGGCAGGCCCACATTACTGTAAATAAGAATGCCATTCCTAACGACCCAGAAAGCCCTTTCGTCACTTCGGGTATCCGTATTGGTTCTCCAGCCATTACCACACGAGGATTTAAAGAGGCGGAAGCTGAGCAAGTGGCGCATTTAATTGCCGATGTGTTAGATAACCCAACATCAGAAGCCGTGATTGCAGAAACCAAAGCTAAGGTGCATGCATTGACCAGCCGTTTCCCAGTGTACGGATAAAGTCATTTAAAAATGTCTGCGCTTGCTAACCCGTGGTTACGCGGTACTCAAAATCCTCATGTACTTACGTGTACATTCTGGTTTCTGCGTTCCGTGCACCCACAATTTAGCTGCGCTCGCTATATTTTTAAATCGACTTTATATTTGATATATGTAAAAGAAACATTGATTGGGAGTGCGCATTGAAATGCCCTTTTTGTGGTGATGACGATACGCAAGTCATCGACTCGCGCATCAATGATGAAGGTGACTCTATTCGTCGTCGTCGTCGCTGTAGTGCTTGCGATAAGCGTTTTACGACCTATGAAACGGCTGAATTGCATATGCCGCAAGTCGTTAAGCAAAATGGCACGCGTGAGGAATTTAATCGCGATAAATTAAGGTTATCTTTTACACGCGCATTGCACAAACGCCCAGTGCCTACTGAATATGTAGATCGGGCGTTAGACCATATCGTGCAAAAAATCTTAAGTTTAGGTGAGCGTGAAATTCCAGCGCGCGATTTAGGTGAGAGTGTCATGCAGGAATTAAAACTCATGGACAAAGTCGCTTACATTCGTTTTGCATCGGTATATCGTAGCTTTTCTGATGTCGATGATTTTCACGATGTGATTCGCGATTTAGACGTGCCACGTAAAAAGAAATAACCAACAGACTGGAATCATATGAAATTCATCAATGCTGCTTCGATTGCGCTCGCTGTGTTCACATTGTTACTCACCATCGTTTTTTTTACTTGGTGGGCGTTTAAAGACCAAGCGGTGTTTGGTAGCGAGCGTTTTGACCAAACGCGTTGGATGCAAAGCGCTGTTACTTTGGAGCAAGAATGCAAACGTGGTGATATGGCCTATGATTTAAAAGAACATATTTTAATCAAAGGTGCACCACGTGAAGCTGTGATGGCTTTGCTCGGGCGCCCCAGCTTAGAAGATAGCAACGCCATAGAATATGATTTGGGCAAATGCATGCATGTCTATCATGCCTTGCGTATTTTCTTTGATGAAAATGGCCGTTTGATGCACACCAGAATTTCTTCTCATTAGCGTATTTCATCCTATTCAGTCTCGCTGAATAAGGCTTGCTAGCCGATTGCGTATTTTCTTTATTGTGTAATCGCTTCGCCCCCCATTACAATGCAGTATGTTTACTGCTTCTGATCATTTATACATGAGCCGCGCCCTACAGCTTGCTGAGCGCGGACTGTATACCACCAGCCCTAATCCTCGTGTGGGTTGCGTCATTGTGAATCAACAAAAGATTGTAGGTGAGGGCGCGCATTTAAAAGCGGGTGAGCCGCATGCGGAAGTGCATGCATTGCAGCAAGCCGGGGCATTGGCAAAAGGCGCCACTGCTTACGTCACGCTCGAGCCTTGTAGCCACCATGGCCGTACACCACCCTGTGCCGATGCCTTGCTGAAAGCAGGCATCAAGACAGTGATTGCGGCGATGGTAGATCCTAATCCGTTGGTCGCAGGGCAGGGTTTGGCTTATCTGCAATCGCAAGGCATCGCCACGCAAAGCGGTTTAATGCAAACACAAGCGCAGGCGCTTAACCCAGGTTTTGTTACACGTATGGTGCATCAAAAACCTTGGGTACGATGTAAGGTGGCCGCTAGTCTAGATGGTAAAACGGCGATGGAGAATGGTCATAGCCAGTGGGTGACTTCTGAAGCAGCTAGGCAAGATGTACAACATTGGCGCGCGCGTAGTTGCGCAATGCTAACTGGCGTGGGCACAGTGTTGGCCGATAACCCACGGTTGACTGTGCGCGATATCCCAAATGCGCGACAACCATTAAGAGTAGTGGTGGATAGCACGTTACGCACTCCAATTGAAGCACACATCCTGCAAGACTCTCCAGTTTTAATTGCCTATGCGCAAGACCCTCAACAACGTGCACAACAGATGAAGGATTTGGGTGTGATGTTGTTTCATGCACCCAACGCGCAAGGTAAAGTGTGCCTAGCAACACTATTAAGGCACCTTGCCAGCTTGCAGATGAATGAAGTGATGGTCGAGGCAGGCCAATGTTTGAACGGCGCGTTGATGGCGCTTAAATTGATTGACGAACTAATCATGTATTATGCGCCGAAGCTGATGGGTGGAGCTGCACAAAATATGTTCGCTATGCCTAGTTTGCTGCATATGGATCAGGCGATTCAGCTTGATATTCAAGATATCCGACAATTTGGTCCAGATATTAGGCTGATCGCACAACCTCAATATCATCAAGCATTGCCATATGTTGATTGATACACATTGTCATTTAGACGCTGCAGAGTTTGATGCAGACCGTAGCCTTGAAGTGGAAGCGAGTGTGCAACAAGGCGTGCAGGCCATTGTAGTGCCTGCTGTGTGTGCAAATAACTTTCAAACAGTCATTGGTTTGGCCAAACAGTATCCAGAGTGTTGGTATGCGCTAGGCTGGCATCCTATGTATATTGATGCAGCACAGCCAAGTGATATGCATGCCTTGCGCCAATTAATCGCCCAGCAACAACAAACAGACCACAAGCTAATAGCAGTGGGGGAGATTGGTCTGGATTATTTTGTGACCAAACAGAACATTGAAACGCAAACTTATTTTTTTACAGAACAATTAAAAATTGCACAAACATTTGATTTGCCAGTGATTTTACATGTCAGACGCGCAGTGGATGACGTGTTGAAGTATTTAAGGCGGTTTCCTGTCCGTGGCGGAATTGCGCATGCCTTTAATGGTAGCCAGCAACAAGCAGAAATATTTGTCAGTATGGGATTTAAACTTGGCTTTGGTGGTGCGATGACGTATACGCGCGCACTTAAAATTCGTGAGTTAGCAAAAACAATCGGGCTAAATGCCATCGTGTTAGAGACGGATGCCCCTGATATTCCGCCCGAATGGGTTGGTCAACAGGGTAGAAATAGCCCAAAAGAGCTATTAAAAATAGCAGAGGTTTTAGCCGATTTGAGGGGCATGCAAGTTGCGCAAATCATTGAAAATACAAGCAAAAATTCTATCGATATTTTTCCAAAATTAGCCCATTTATACACACCACTTGAAGTGTTACATTAAGTTTCATCAAAAAGTACCAATAAACCAAGGGGATAATATAAGTCATTGATTTTATTGATAAAAAAAATAGATTAAAAAATGAACTTTCAGAAAAAGTCCTTATAAATTGGTAGGTTACGTTTTTAAGACACAGTAATCCACAAAGTTATCCACAGATTTTGTGGATGGAAAAAATCAATATTATTTAATTTTAAAATGCAATATTTTTTTTAGAATATTTTATTTAATTTTGCTTGCATTTTCATCAAAACTTCCATTAATGAAAATATGAATGTAAACCAACAACATTACCGTACTATTTGGGCAGACCCCCAACAACAGTTTGTAGAAATTATTAATCAGACACGTTTACCTTTTGCGTTTGAGGTACTGAGTATTCGCACGCTTGCTGAGATGGTCGTGGCTATTAACACCATGCAAGTCCGTGGCGCTCCTTTGATTGGGGTCTCTGCGGCGTATGGCATTGCCTTAGCCATCAATGAATCTGCTACAGATATTTCTTTAAGTCGTGCAGTCAATGCCTTGCTACAAAGTCGGCCGACGGCAGTGAATCTGGCTTGGGCGGCGGCACGTATGCAACAGCGGCTGCAGACGTTAACTGAGTCAGGACGCAGGCAGGCAGCTTGGGAAGAGGCAGCCAAGATTGCAGAAGAAGATGTGACGCAAAATCAGGCCATTGGGCAATTTGGTTTGCAATGTATACAAGCACTTTACCAACAAAAACCAATCCAAATTTTAACGCATTGCAATGCGGGTTGGCTGGCAACCGTAGATTACGGCACTGCACTTGCGCCCATTTACGCTGCACATGAAGCTGGGTTGTCAGTGCATGTCTGGGTTGATGAAACGCGCCCTAGAAATCAAGGGGCTAGCCTCACAGCTTGGGAGCTGGCGCAACATGGTGTGCCACATACGGTCATTACTGACAATGCAGGTGGACATTTAATGCAGCGTGGTCAAGTGGACATGGTGTTGGTAGGCGCAGACCGTGTCACTGGTCGGGGCGATGTGTGTAACAAAATTGGGACTTACTTAAAAGCTTTGGCCGCACATGACCAACATATTCCGTTCTATGCCGCAGTGCCCAGCCCGACCATCGATTGGCAAATGCATGATGGTGTGTTGGAAATTGAAATTGAGGAACGGCATGAGGATGAGGTAGGGTATATGCAAGGCTTAACTTCGCAAGGGTATATAGAAAAAGTGCGCGTGATGCCTTTAGAAAGCAAAGCACATAATCCTGCGTTTGATGTGACCCCCGCTAGGCTGGTGACAGGCATCATCACCGAACAAGGTGTATTTACACCAGATACATTAGTAAAATTGGCACCCGTAGCATAAAGCGAGATATGAACGATTCAGATAAACAGTTAAGCGCGCAATTACTGCATATCTCTCAGCAGTTGGCGCTGGCTGGCCTAAATAAAGGCACGTCGGGCAATGTGACCGTACGTACCTCTCATGGTTTTTTGGTGACCCCCTCAGGCGTGCCTGTAGAGGCGTTGTCTGCTGATGGCATGGTACATATGCAATGGGATGGTAATGCAGAGCCCAATAAAAAGCCTTCTAGTGAATGGCGCTTTCATCGCGATATTTTACAGGCACGTGATGATGTTAACGCGGTCGTACATACACACAGCATGTTTGCCACCACCTTGGCCTGTTTGCATCGTGAAATTCCTGCCTTTCACTATATGATTGCGGTAGCTGGTGGGGTGAACATCCGTTGTGCGCCCTATGCGCTATTTGGCTCGCAAGCGTTATCAGATGTTGCACTCATTGCATTGCAAGGACGTAAGGCTTGTTTGCTGGCTAATCACGGCATGATTGCATTGGGCAGAGATTTGGTTGAGGCATTCTCAATTGCAGTAGAGGTGGAGAACTTGGCAGAGCAATATTGGCGTGCACTGCAATTGGGTACACCCTACATATTAAGTGAAACGGAGATGCGCGCAGTGTTTGCGCAGTTTAAAGGGTATGGTAGTTGGGCTATTGAGCCTTAACACATACTAGCTTTCTGTCCACTCTCCATCAACTAACTTTTCTAAAGGTTTAAAAAGCTGCTTATAGGCCATTTTTTGGCTATTTGCTATCCAATATCCTAAGTAGAGATAAGGTAAGTGGAGGGTTTTTGTCCATTCACTCAACCAAACAATCGCAAAAGTGCCATAACTGCCCTTGCGGTCTGTTGCATCATAAAACGTATATACCGCTGAAACACCATCTTGCAACACATCCACCACGCTGACTATCTTGACGTTGTCTTCTGTATCCGAAAACTCAATCATCAAACTCTCCACGTTGCTATGGCATAAAAATTGGCGGTATTGCTCCTTATCATCATTGCTTGGGGCAGTTTGCATATTCTCTTCTGCATGTCGGATGCGTTGATACTGCGCATAGAGTGCATAGTGATTTTCTTGGTAGCCAAGCGGCAAAATCCGCACAGACAAATCTTGATGTTGTTTAAAGGCACGCTGTTGGCTACGTGAGGCGTTAAAACGATCTAATACTAAACGCACAGGCGTACAGGCGCGACAATGTTCACAATGGGGTCGATAAGCGAATTTGCCACTACGCCTAAACCCTTGCTGTATCAGGCCGCTGTAGATTTGAGTGTTGACTAAATATTGTGGCGAGGCAATTAAACTTTGCGCTAATTGATTAGGTAAATAGCCACATTGGTAAGGGGTGGTGACATAAAACTGCAGTTTTTGTAGCGAAGGCTCGTTAGGTAAGGTCATAGTTTGGTTGTGTCAATGCTGATAAGTGCTGCATAAAGTGCTCACGCGGGATCTCGCGTCCTCCAAATGAAGTGAGTAAAGGAGTGCGCATTTGGCAATCAATCAATCCTACTTGTTGCTGTGTTAAATAATCTACCAAATGCACAAAAGCGACTTTTGAAGCATCTGATACCTGATGAAACATGCTTTCTCCATAAAACATACGATTGATTTTAACGCCATAGCAGCCACCCACCAATACGTCATTTTGCCAACTCTCTACAGAGATTGCGTAACCTTGCGCATGTAGTTGGCAGTAGGCTTCTATCATCTCTGGGCTAATCCATGTGCCCGTTTGCTCAGGCCTGGAAGCCAAACTGCATGCGGTCATTACCTCACGAAAAGCGCTGTTGATGCGAATCTCGAACAATTGCTTGTTTATCACTTTTGAGAGTGAGCGCGTGACCTTAAGTTCATTTGGAAACAACACCATGCGCGGATTGGGGCTCCACCACAAAACAGGTTCGCCTTCGCTATACCAGGGAAAAATGCCTTGTTGATATGCTTCAAGTAAGCGCTGAACAGTGAGTTCTCCGCCAATCGCAATCAGCCCATTAGGCTCAGTCAGTGCATATTCCGTAGGTGGAAAGACACTGTCAGCCTGCAATGCAAGCACATATCCAGATGCCAGTTGGTAATACTTTTCAGTCATGTATTGCGGGGCTTAAAAAATAAAGGGTGAGTGAGATTTTACCCATGGTATGACTTGGTTGGCGGGCATTGGTTTGGCAATGCGGTGACCTTGCACAAGATGACATCCTAATTGCACTAATTTATTGGCGTGGTCTGCCGATTCTACGCCTTCCGCTATGACATTCCGTTTGAATTCTTTGCACAGCGTAATAATGCTGCTCACCACAGCTAAGTCTTCAGGGTCTGACAACATGCCATTGATAAATGACCGATCAATTTTAATGCTATCTACCGGTAACCTACGCAAGTAGGTAAGCGATGAATAGCCTGCACCAAAATCATCAATGGCAAAAGTGACGCCTAGTTTTTTGCACTGTTGGATAATGCGCGTGACATTGGTAATTTCGCCAATTGCAGCGCTCTCAGTGATTTCAAGGTTCAAATAACGGGGTGGGATATCAGAAAACGTGTTGAGCATTTCAGCCAACTGTTGTTCAAATTTCTTTTCGATTAAATGATGTGCGGCAATGTTCACCGCTAAATAAAGATCTAGCCCAGCGTTACGCCATATTCTGAGTTCTTGCAGTGCGTGATTGATTACCCATTCGCTCAACTCAATGATTTGATGCGTATTTTCTATCAAAGGCAAAAATTCGTTGGGGAGAAGCAAACCCTTATGCGGGTGTTGCCAGCGGATAAGCGCCTCCATGCCTATGACTTGACCAGTCACAACATTGATTTGCGGTTGAAAGTAGAGCTTGAGCTGGTTCGCCAGTAATGCCTCAGAGATATCTTCTTTAAGCTGGTGTTTATCTCGTGATAGCTGCGCTAGCTCTAAATCAAATAAGTGATGTTGTTTGCCGCCATGGGTTTTTGCGTGATACATCGCATGATCGGCATGGCGCAGTAGCGTGTCTGGTGGATTTTTGTCGCTAGGGTAAATGGTATAACCAATACTCGCCGAGATGGAAAATGTGTGCTGGTCGATATGAAAGGGTGCTTCGATCGCAGTCAGTACGCGGTCTAACGTTTCTGTGTATTCAACAGTGCTATGCAATCCGCTTAGCAATAATGCAAACTCATCGCCACCTAAACGCGCCACTGTGTCTTGTTCACGCAGGGTTTGTTGTAGGCGTTGCGCCAACAGTACCAATAACTGATCGCCCACTTCATGCCCAAATTTGTCATTGATAGGCTTGAAATCGTCTAGATCAATATAACAAATGGCGACAATTTCTTTGCTGTTTTCAGCATGTGCGAGTGTTTTTTGTAAGCGATTGGAGAATAAAATGCGGTTTGGTAATTGCGTGAGTGCATCGTGATAAGCCAAGTGCTCGAGTGACTTTTGCTGCTCTTTGGGTTTTGTGACATCAGCAAACAACCCCACATAATGCTGAAACTCTCCAGTTTTACTGTGCACGGGAAATACATCAAGCCATGCTATATATTCTTCTCCATTGCGATGTTGACACAATACCTCACCACGCCACTCACCCTGATGGTCTGTAGATTCAAAGAATTGAGAGAAGAATGCATCAATTTGATAGGCAAAGCCTAATGCTTCTGGGTTTTTGCCGATTGCTTCTTCACGACTAAACCCACTGATCACAGAAAACGCGGGGTTGATTTCAATAATCTGCGCTTTCAAATCGGTAATAAAAATACCATCATGCGCGTGTTCAAATACGCTAGAGGATACACGCAGGCGATCTGCGTTCTCTTGAATTTGCGTGACCATTTCGTGCAAGCGGCTACGCATTTTTAGCATGTTATTGATGAGCGTATCGGGTGGTGCTTGCATCCCGTCGTTGGTTAAATCCCCTTGCGTAATACGCTGAACTAGATTGGAGGCGGTTTCAGGGTCTCCACCTAATGGGGTAATCACAAATCGTTTGATCCCATGCATAGCTAACAGCACTAGCACACTGCCAAATAGGCCACCCAAGATAAGGATAGGGTATAAATTGCCAATGCTTTTGAGATAAGCCTCATGCATGGGGTATGCAATATACGCATCAAAATCCCAGTCTGGAATGCGCTGTTGAATAACCTTCCAGCCTATGCGTGATTGATTGAGAATAGCTTGCGCTTTTTCTGGCTGTGTACGCTCAGAAACAAATCGCAATTGCTGATTGTAATCGCGTATTGCAGCAAAACCAGACCCTAAAAAAGCCCACTTTTTAATGGCCTGATCCAGTGCAACGACATCCACTTTGTAGCCTACATACCAAGCACCAATCACTTTGCCTTGACGGTCAAACATGGGTTCATAGCCAGAAATATAGGGCTCGCCCAATATATCCACCACACCATAAAATGCCATGCCTTTTGAGAGAAAAGGTATTGCCTTGCCTGATGGATCCAAGCGTGTGCCAATGGCGCGCGCACTATTATTGATTTTTACATTGGTTGCAATACGAATAAAAGCATCGCCATGTTTCACAAAAAGCGTGGCCGTACCATTGCCAATGCTTGTCACGCCATCGACCAAACTGCTTTGGCGTGTTTGCGCTTCTTGGCCAAATTTTAAATTGGGGATAGTGTCATCGTCGAGCTGGATAAGCCCATCAATGTTGGGTGCGCCGCGTTTTTCACTGCTTTTCTTGAGCAGCCCCATCGACGTATGCACACGCTCACCCACCAAGCTTTTTGCCATGGCGAGCAAGTAAGTGAGCTCATTGGTTTCTTGGCGGGCTTGCTGTTCTATCTCACGCATGTTGAGTGTGAACATGTATACCGTGGTTGATAGCACTGCAAATAAACCAACCAACAACAGCGGGAGTAAGAATCGTTGGAAAAAAGCCAATTTTTTCATATAGTTATCTAGGCTATTCAGTTATGGTGTTTTTTGTATTGTCGGCTGTACTTGGTGCCCAGTGTGCGCATCATTTGTAAAGAAGTATGTTTACAGCATCGTCAAAATCATCCATAAAGCCATGCCAGCCATCAATACATCTTCAATGATGGTCACAGTGCTCATGGGCAAATTAAACACCGCGCCTAGACATGCACAGCGAATTTTTTGATGGTTGGATACCGCAATCAGCACACCCACTGTAGAAAATGTCATCACAACAAACGTAATGCCATTTACCAACAGACTATTGCCTGCCAAGAGATAGCCAATGCCTAATGCCAGTTCTATGAATGGATACACATAACCATATTGAGGTACACGTTTGGCCAACACATCGTACATGGCATAGCTATTAGCAAAGCCGGCTAAATCTAACAATTTGAAAAATGAAAATGTCAGGAAAAATCCTGCCATAAAGTTGGGCATAAAACGGTGCAATTCAAAATTTCCATACCGCCATTCAACCATTAAGCTGACCAGCGTGATGTAAGAAAACACCAATAACAGAGGGCGATAGGTGGTCAACCACGCAGCGCTTTCTTCTTGGGTGTTTGGCTCAGGTGGCAATGCAGTAGTGCTTAATGTGTAGTGCCCTATGTTGCTAAGCACCTGATTCAATTGCGCTAAGTTGGCGGTTGGATTTGTAAGCTTAGCTTGAGGGGGATCCAGCGTGACTGCTACTTCAGTCGCAAAAGGTTGTAAGGCAGAGTTGACCCGGTTGACGCAACCACCACAAGTCATTCCTGTTACGTCATACATAATTGTTTTCATGCACCAATCATAGTACTTCTAGTTTTTAATTACAATCATCAAAAAAAGGTTTTAAATCAATTCATTAGCGCGTAAAATAGTTACATTATGGAAGTTTACACCGATAGTTTAGCCAAGCCGATTCATACCTATCGCCCGTACTGGGCAAAACGTTTTGGAACCGCCCCTGTTTTACCCATGACCCGCGCTGAGATGGATGCACTAGGGTGGGATAGTTGCGACATCATTTTAGTCTCAGGTGATGCTTATGTAGATCACCCAAGTTTTGGTATTGCTTTGATTGGACGCTTATTGGAAGCGCAAGGGTTTCGCGTTGGCATCATTGCACAACCAGACTGGCAAAATGCCAGTGCATTCAAGGTGTTAGGTAAGCCTAATTTATATTTTGGCATTACCGCTGGCAATATGGATAGCATGGTCAACCGCTATACGGCAGACCGCAAAATCCGTTCGGATGATGCATATACGCCTGATGCGGCAGCCAATAAGCGTCCTGACCGTGCAGTGTTAGTCTACTCACAACGTTGTCGTGAAGCATATTCTGATGTGCCATTAGTGATTGGTAGTATCGAGGCAAGTTTGCGCCGAATTGCGCATTATGATTATTGGTCAGATAAAGTACGCCGTTCTATCCTGATGGATTCTAAAGCGGACATTTTGGTGTATGGCAATGCTGAGCGTGCCATTATTGAGTTGTCACACCGAATTGCCAAAGGGGAACCTGTCAGTGACATTCAAGATATTCGTGGAACGGCTTTTCTTCGCAAGGCTGTACCAGAAGGCTGGTCAGAAATTGAAAGTACCAAGCTAGACCGACCTGGTGCAATTGATAAGCCAGTGGATCCATATGAGATGAAAATGGGTAAAGCAGATGCCAGTTGTGCAACTGAACCTGTAAAACCTTTGATGCCTGAGGGTGTAAATCCCATTCAAATTGTGCGCAAGCCAAAAGCTGACCGTTCTACGCAAGTAGTCCGCTTACCCGCTTATGAGGAAGTAGCAGCTAATCCTGTGATGTATGCCCATGCCTCACGTGTACTACATTTGGAGGCAAATCCAGGTAATGCGCGTGCTTTGGTACAAAAGCATGGTGACCGTGAAGTGTGGTTAAATCCGCCGCCCATTCCGCTCACTACCAAAGAGATGGATTACGTCTATGATTTGCCTTACGCGCGTAAGCCACATCCCATCTATAAAAACGCCAAAATACCTGCGTGGGAGATGATTCGCTTTTCTGTGAATATTATGCGCGGTTGTTTTGGGGGGTGTACTTTCTGCTCCATTACTGAACATGAAGGCCGCATTATTCAAAGCCGTAGCGAAGAGTCAATTCTCAAAGAAATTGAAGAAATCCGCGATAAAGTGGATGGTTTCACTGGCATTATTTCAGACTTAGGCGGTCCCACCGCCAATATGTATCGCATCGCATGTAAGTCAGAAACGATAGAAAAGGCTTGTCGTAAATTAAGCTGCGTTTATCCAGGTATTTGCGAAAATCTCAATACAGATCATAGTGCTTTGATACAACTCTATCGCAAAGCGCGCGCCATCAAAGGGGTGAAGAAGATTCTGATTGGATCTGGCTTACGTTACGATTTGGCAGTGAAATCACCAGAATATGTTAAAGAGTTGGTGCAGCATCATGTAGGTGGTTATTTAAAAATCGCACCAGAACACTCTGAAGAGAATGTGCTGAGCAAAATGATGAAACCTGGCATGGGCGCATATGATGAATTCAAAGCCATGTTTGAGAAATTCAGTGCAGAGGCAGGCAAGAAGCAATATTTAATCCCATACTTTATTGCATCCCACCCTGGCACTACTGATGAAGACATGCTGAATTTAGCACTCTGGCTCAAAAAATATGATTTCCGCTTAGATCAAGTACAAAACTTTACCCCTACACCCATGGCAATGGCCACGGCCATGTATCACAGTGGTAAAAATCCGCTACGCAAAGTCACTGAAGATTCTGAAGATGTGCCAGTGGCTAAAGCGGGTAGTGTGCGTAAGCTACACAAAGCGTTTATCCGCTACCATGACCCAGCTAACTGGCCAATGTTGCGCGAGGCTTTGAAGCGTATGGGACGTGCCGATTTGATCGGTAACAGCAAAAAGCATTTGGTGCCTGCATTTCAACCAGCTGTAATCGGCACCATTCGTCAATCTGATGGCACCAGTTTTAAAGCTAAGCCCTTGCCGAGATCATTCAATGACATGAAAAATGCAGCTAGGCCTTACCAAGCTAAGAGTGCACAACGGCCTAAAGCAGGCGTTAAAGTTGTAGAGTCTGCAAAACCACACAGACAAGCCAGTAAAAAACCAGCCAAACAGAACTAGTGAAATTGGCTGTGGTCTTTCAGAAGCGCATGTGCACACTCAGGAGAGAATATGTCCCGTTTTTCTAGTCCAGCAATATTGTTTAAAACCCCTATCTATTGGCTTGCAACGCTACTGATGTTGTCACCTTTATGGGTGCAAGCTGCTGATAAAGGGTTGTTCTGGAAAATGGAGTCGCCAACTGGCATCACCAGTTATTTATTTGGCACCATGCACACCGATGACAATCGTGTTGCTGACTTTTCACCGCAAGTACTAGAGGCGTTGAATGCTGTGGACACTTTTATGATGGAGGTGTCGCCCAGCCAAGACCCCAAATTACTGATGTTGCCTGAAGGCAATATCGCGACATTGATGACCAACGAAGAGTTTGAGCAAGTGCGGGAGTTAGCGGATTTTCATGTGATGCACTTAGGCGCAGCCATGCAAATGAAACCATGGCTATTGGCTGTGATTTTTGATTTGCCAAAGCCGCAAACGCCATTTGCACAAGACAATTTACTGATGACAAAATCAGAAGACTTATCGAAGGATGTGGTGGGCATTGAGACGCCACAAGAGCATTTTGGGGTAATGGATAGCTTTAGTTTAGAGGAACAAATGGTGATGCTGCGAGCCGTATTAAAGCGCACCCCTGAGCAAAAAGAAAAAGACTTTGAAAAGCTGATCAACGCTTATTTAAAAGGCGATGCAGAGAAAATTTCCAGTTTAGATGAGCAAATTACCGGTGGAATGTTGCCTAAGCCAATATGGCAAAAAATGCGCGCAAAACTGTTGGATGAACGTAACGTAGTGATGGCGCAACGCAGTATTGCAAAGGCTAGCGAAGGACCTACTTTTGTTGCAGTGGGCGCCTCCCACCTAGCAGGCAAGACTGGTTTGATAGCAGCATTTAAACAGGCAGGGTTTACATTAACACCATTAAAAATGCGTTAAGGTTTTGTTGGTAGTAATGAGTTGGATCAGAATGAAAAAAACGGGTATTGAATACCCGTTTTTTTATGCGAAATTTTTAGATTCATCCTCTATGGTTTGAATTGCAGTTTCAAAATCCATGGATTTGTCATAAAAATACTTTACGCCTAATTGATTGGCTAGGTTTTTAAAGTACCCGTTGGTGTGATTTGTCAGCATGAGCGTTAACGGACGTTTAAACGGATAGTCTGGACTCATGGTATGTTTTACCACCTCAAAACCATTGCCTTGCGCCAACTCTATGTCCGCAATCATGAAATCATATTCTTTAGCATCCAGCAAAGTAATCGCTTCTTGTTTATTGGTTGCATAGTCATCTATTTTGACGTGTACACAGCCACTGAGCATCTCCATAAGAGAGTCACGTAACAACTGGGAATCTTCGACCAAAAGTACACGCATCATGATTTTTTCTGCAAAAGGTGCCAAATAAAACCATAATGTAATAAAAGTGCCACTACAAATGTATCGGGCTTTGTCCTACATACTTTGCCAGTGCTCACTTTAGGTAACCAAGGCATATTTAATGGCATAGTAAGTTAAGTCGGCATTGGTTTTTAAACTCATTTTTTCTAAAATTCTGGTGCGATAGGTACTGACTGTTTTAATGCTGATATGCAACTCTTCAGCAATTTCTGTTGGCGTTAGCCCACTCGCCAGTTTAAAGAACACTTGAAATTCACGTTCAGACAATTGTTCGTGGAGTTGTTTGTCAGAAGGGTGGCTGAGTTCGTTTGTCATTAACTCGGCCAGTTGTGAGGAGATGTATTTTTTGCCTTGTGCAATGGTGCGAATAGCACGGATGATTTCATCAGAATCCGCATCTTTAGAAAGGTAACCTTTACATCCGCTACGCATTAGATTGAGTGCGTACTGCTCTTCAGCATAGCCACTTAACACTAGCACAGGTAAATCTGGGGCAATGTGTTTAAGATCGTGTAAGGTGTCTACACCATTCTTGTCTGGCATAGAAATATCCAGCACCACCACATCGTATTTATTTTTGCGTATCAAGTTTAAAGCCTCTACACCGGAAGAGGCTTCATCTGTGACTTCTAAATCGGATTCCAACTCAATCAAGTTGCGTAAACCTTGCAAGACAATTTTATGGTCATCAACAAGTAGGATTTTTTTCATGCGGGTGGTCCGGGTAGTGGAGTAGTGTGTATTAAACCATACGAATTAACGGTTTGCTTCATCCGAAGTATCGGCAGTCCCATCCAGTCCGTGGCGGAACGTTTGCCAATCATTGGAGATTAATTCGGTTGTTTCATTTAACAAGGGTTTTTTCTGCCAAGAGGCTTTTATCGCCAAGTAAATAACAGCGCTGACGCACAGTGGTACTAACATAGCAATCCCTAAAATAAGTTCGCGATTTGGGCTTTGCCAGGCGGTGGCAAATAACCACATTAAGCCTAGCAAGCCACTGAAAATAATCGCGGAAAACATCACTAAAAAACCAATGAAACTATTTACGATGCGCTGTAAATCTTGCATCACATTCAGTTTAATGCGCATTACTCTGCTTTCAGCGTAGTCTGCTGCGTTATCTTTCACCGCTATTAAATCCTGTTTAGCTTCAGAGATACGGTTGCCGATTAAGTAGAAGGTAATCATTTTTAGAATGGATGCAAACATAGTTTATGCTTTCTTATTGTGAAGATTGTTTTGAGCCTAACACATAACCTAACAGTAAGCCCACACCAGCTACTAGCACCAAAGTGCCCACTGGATTTTCTTTCACAGTATCTGCAGCACGCTGTTTAGTGGTTGCATAGGCATGTGTGACTTCGTCCGTCACCACTGCTTTTAACTCAGCTGCTTTGTCAGTAAGTTGCTCTTTAAATTCATCCACTTTTGATCGTTGTTTGTGCTCATCAAGTAAATTTCTTAAGCTATTGATCAATGATTCAGCCTGATCTTTAGTGGCTTCAGTCTTATTGACAATTTTTTCTGAAGCTTTTGCAGCGGATGATTTAACCTGATTGGCTACTTTATCCACGGTATTGTTGGCTTCTTGTGCAAGTTGGTCTGCTTCAGAACGGATATTTTCTTTATTTAAATTAAACATAATTGACTCCTAATAAATGTATTGAATTGAATGTGCGTTTAAAAATTAACTTCTAGATTTTAAAAACGAAATAATGGTCAGTATCAAAAATACAAAAAACAATATTTTTGCAATGCCTGCTGCACTCGCTGCGATACCGCCAAAACCAAACACTGCGGAAATAAGCGCAATGACTAAAAATACAACGGTGTAATGAAGCATGTTGATCTCCTTAATAAGTACGCTTTAAATGATTGCGTACAACGTGTTGCTATATTAACTATAGCCATGTTGATGCATGAGTGGTGAATGTCTGAAACCCATGTAAGAAAGCGCCTACAAGCATTGCATAAATAGGGGGCATAGATACATGCGGATGTCACTGAAGCGTGTTATTCTCACGAATAGTTTTGTCGAATTTACTGAGTCTGATGCGAAAATTTCTTGAATTACTGTTTACCAAGTTTGATCAACTTTTTGATATTTTTGGTGGTCGAAATATCGGGTTATTGGGCGTGTCACTCATCGTGACTATTTTCAGCTTATTTTTTAACGAAAACTGGCTCCATGACGCCACCGAAAAATCGAATCAAATTGCGCAACTTAATCGTATTGTGCAAGAAGTCTCACAATTGCGTGGCCATATCTACAAGGCTGAAAGTGCGCAACGTGGCTATTTACTGACACACTCAAAAGATTACCTGCTGTTTTATGATGTGGGCGTGGAAGACGCAAAAAAAAGCGTTCAAACCATACAGTCTGAGCTGCTAGCAATATCTCCTGCGGCAGCATATAAAAACGAACAAGCTATTCTTGGTAAGCTGTCTGCAGATGTAGGGGCCAAAATTTCTGAAATGGACGTCACCTTGGAGTTTGCCACCAACGGTAAAGTAGCTGATGCCAAAAAAGTGGTGAAATTAGACAGTGGTTTAATTCAGATGAATAGCATTAGTTTGAATACCGAAGAGTTGCAGGCAGCCTTAAGGGACAAGTTAAAATCAGTGTATCAGGCACGTAACGTCACGCGCGCCGTCATCCGCACTTCAGTAATTGCAGGCCCAATCATCCTCATTTTTCTAGTGGTGATGGTGATCAAGCAGCTACTAAAAGAGCTCTCAGACAAAGCAGCGTTACAACAGCGCTTATCAGATGAAAATCAACGTCATGAAACACATGCCATTGAGCAAAGCAAATTGCTACGTAGCTTAGCT
Source organism: Methylophilus sp. (assembly GCA_030696695.1). Taxonomy (GTDB): domain Bacteria; phylum Pseudomonadota; class Gammaproteobacteria; order Burkholderiales; family Methylophilaceae; genus Methylophilus. The sequence goes on along the minus strand of JAUYRP010000011.1, from coordinate 430,503 downwards.
TTAGATTATCAAGCAGATGTAGAACGCGAACGTTATAAGTTAGCCCGAGAGTTGCATGATGAATTAGGCTCAATCTTAACTGCTTCTAAAATGGATATCTCATGGGTAATCAAATCTATAGGAAAAACACATCCAGAAGTTGCTGAGAAACTGAAAAAAACCAACACGTATTTAGATCAGGGCATCAACTTTAAACGCCAAGTAGTGCAAGAGTTGCATCCCTCTATGATTTCATCGTTTGGATTCTGGCCTGCGTTACGCTCGTTAATTGATGATGCGGTAGAGCGTAATAAGTGGGAGCTCACCATAACCTTGCCTGATGAGAGCACCCAAATTAACGAAACCATTAGTTTAGTTGCCTACAGAATTGTGCAAGAGACATTGAATAATTGTAATAAGTACGCCAAAGCCACAGCGCTCTCTATTCATATGATTAGTGATGACAAGCATTTGAAAATCGAAATCCAAGACAATGGTGTGGGCTTAGATTTAGATAATTTAGACACCAAAACCCATGGCTTAAGTGGCATGCGACATCGTGTATTGGCCATTGGTGGGCACTTTGAGGTGGCCAGCACTGTAGGCAATGGCCTATTTACGCGCGCTATCCTACCTTTAGATGTTAAGGCTTCGGATAGTTAAATCCTCGGATAGTTAAACCAGCATGTAGTCATTTTCTGACACAATAATCGGAGAATCTACGACTTACCTAGTTTTTCAATCTCCTTAAGATGGCATTCAACAAAACGTACTTTGTTTTGTACATATTCAATACTTAGGAGAACAGAAATGAACAATATCAACACTAAAAAAACAACGATTGCTTTAACAATGTTAGCGGCAGGTGTGTCATTTCATGCCAGTGCATTCGACACCGATAAGGTACAAGATACGCAAAGTTCTTACTCAGAGCAGTTCAATCAGTTGGACGTGAACAAAAATGGGCTGTTGACCATGACTGAAGCTGAAAAGGATAAGTCATTGAATAGCAAATTGTTCGCTAAGGCAGATAAAGACAGCGACGGTACATTAGACAAAAACGAGTATGCTGAAATCAAAACACAAGTGAGTGAGCAAAAAGTGTCGCAAGTGGTGAGTGATAGTGTGATTACTACTAAGGCCAAAGCGAAACTGTTGGCTGAGGAATCTCTCAAGTCACTGAAAATCAGTGTAGAGACCTACAAAGGTGAGGTGGTGTTAAGTGGTTTCGTTGCAGATGAAACGATGAAAGCCAAGGCCGAGCAGGTGGTAGCTACTGTTGAAGGCGTTAAATCCATCAAAAATGGTTTGGTCGTTAAAAGCTAATACGTTTAAGCACGATATTACTAATAGGCTAGCTCATAAAAACCACACTCAAGTTGAGTGTGGTTTTTTAATGGGTGTTATCCATTCACTGGTCATTCTCTAAGGCAAAGTACATCGGTGAAACCACAAGCCTAAAACTATTTTTCATGCATCAAGGTGTGTCTATCTTCCGTTATGCATCAATTTGGATAATAATCTCGCACCTCATATTGAAATCAATGACTTGATACCTGCTCACACCTCTAAACGATATACATTTGCGAGCTATGGTTTGCTGGCAATATTGATCCTATTTACTTTGCTGACATTTAGGCAATACGGTATTAGTAACGATGAGGAAGTACAGCATGTTTATGGACGCTTGTTGCTAGAGTTCTACGAATCTGGATTTCAAAACCAATCAGCATTTCATTATAAAAACCTTTACCTTTACGGTGGTTTTTTTGATGTGATTGCAGCGCTCATTGAAAAAGCCAATGTAATGTGGCTTTGGGATATGCGCCACTTACTCTCTGCAAGTTTTGGTTTGTTTGGTCTTTTGGCAGTTTACAAAATTGCTTACACACTAGGCACGTCGCGCACTGGGTTTATCGCACTCGCTTTACTTAGCCTCACGGCTGCATGGACTGGCGCCATGTTTACGCATACTAAAGACATTCCTTTTGCAACCTGCATGACTTGGGCGCTCTATTACACGATTCAAGTTTGCCGTCTTGGCCCTACTATTCCACTGCAGCTGAGTATTAAGCTTGGTATCGCAATCGGCTGTGCTCTGGGTATGCGTATTGGCGGTGGTTTCGCAGTTGTTTATTTAGTCATGTCGCTGATGCTAGGCAGCTTGGTGATGGCTAAGCAATGGTCAGATAGACTGGCGTATCTACTGCGAGCAAGTCTACATTTATTACCCGCTGCGTTGGTCGCTTTCATTATTATGGCTGTGTTTTGGCCTTGGGGTGTGATGTCACCCAGCCATCCTTCCGAGGCGATTAAAGCATTCTCTCACTTCTCATTCAACATGTTGACCATTGATGATGGCATGGTTACCTCCATAGGCAATGTAACTAGAACCTATTTATTACATTACCTATTGGTTAAGCTGCCAGAAGTATTCTTATTAGGTTTGGTGAGCATTACTTGGTTTGTACTAGCGCGTTTGAGCAATATGCGCGCCTATTGGTATTCTAAGCATGCGTTAATATTGAATCCTTTGCTGGTGGCCATCTTGTTTCCATTGGCATTTGTACTCATCACTGAGCCAGCTTTATATAACGGCGTGAGGCATTTTACATTTATCTTACCGCCACTTGCGGTATTGGCTGCCCTGGGCATTGATTACACCTTCTCAGCATTGCAAAGTGCAAACATTAAGCGCATTGTTTACAGCGTGCTTTGCATCGGGTTGTCGATATCTACTCTTGTTCAATGCATACAGCTTCATCCTTACGAATATGTTTTTTATAATCATTTGGCAGGTGAAACGAGAGAAGCGGAGGAGCAATGGGAGAGTGATTATTGGTCCAGCAGCTTGCGCGAGGCATCCCATATATTGATGGCATTGCCTTTGCGTGCGGAGGACGCGCCCTTTAGTGTTGCTGTATGTGCGGAGTCGTTTCAAGGCAGCGCTTACTTAGATGATCGGTTTATGGTGGTTAAAGACTGGCAGTCAGCCGATTTCTACATGTCATCTACCAATATGAATTGCGATCAAGTCTTGCAGGGTGAGGTCATAGGTGAAGTAATCCGGCGCGATACCGTATTGGCCGTAGTGAAAGACAGAAGGCAGTTAACCGGGAGGGCACGTGATGCAACACCAGCACCTCATGAATGATTCAAAATTGACGTCCAACAGCGCAATCTCTAGTGTTCAGCGAGCGCAAGCGACACCACATATTACAGTCATTGTGCCTGCTTATAATGAAGCGTTTGCCATTGCCAATACTGTAGAAAATATTACGCAGACATTATCCGAGATTAGTCCACACTGGGATGTGCTGGTGGTGGACGATGGCAGTCGCGATGCTACTGCAGATGCCGTGAAGCAGCTGCCAGCCAGATTGAATACGACCTTGGTCAGGTTTTCACGTAACTTCGGCAAAGAGTACGCGATTACTGCAGGCTTAAGTTATGCCGTGGGTGATATCGTCATTTGTATGGATGCAGATGGCCAACATTCAGCCAAGCTGTTGGTGGAGATGCTAGAGAAGTGGCGTGAAGGTTACGATATGGTGTATGCAGTCCGCCAAGATCGTGAAGTAGAGTCTAGATTTAAAAAATGGGGTTCAAGACTGTTTTACAGGCTGATAAGTGCCAGCGGTCAAATTGATATCCCAAAAGACGCAGGTGATTTCCGTTTAATGGATAGGGCAGTGGTAGAAGCGCTATGCGCATTGCCAGAGCGCAATCGTTTTATGAAGGGCATCTACGCTTGGGTGGGTTATCGCTCCATTGGTATTCCCTATACACCATTGCCAAGAACACATGGTGAAAGCGCATTCTCGCGCTTAAAGTTGATGAGTCTGGCATGGACCGGCATCACCAGTTTCTCTTCATTGCCTTTACGGTTAGCGAGTGCTGTCGGTGTGTTACTCGCTTTGATTTCTTTTGGTTATGGCATTGTGGTCGTGGTAGATAAGCTTTTTTTCCGTGAGTCTGTTCCTGGTTGGCCAACTGTGGTCGCCAGCATGATGTTTTTATCAGGCGTGCAGTTATTATTTATTGGTATTTTGGGTGAATACTTAGCACGCATCTACGATGAAGTGAAAGGCCGCCCGCCCTACATAGTGGCAGAGGTGAGCAAGCCAACCGAAAAACAGAGATCAGATGCGGATTAACCCACATCAACTTATGCGCTCAGTCTCTTGGTTTACTGTGGTGGGCGCAGCCGCTGCTGTTGTACATTATGTCATTGCCGTGACGTTGGAAGGGCTGTTACAAATGAATCCCGCCTGGGCAAATATAATGGGGTTTGTTTTTGCATTTCCAGTCAGTTATATTGGGCATCATAAATTCTCTTTTGCTAACCATCTTAAAGCGCATCAACATGCTTTACCCAAGTTTATGCTCGTGGCTGTCTTCGGGTTTTTAGCAAATCAAACACTGGTGTTGCTTTGCTTGCGTTTCACAGCGTTGCCATTTTGGTTGGTGTTAGCACTGGTGATGTTGCTGGTTGCAATATGCACTTATTTGCTGAGCAAGCATTGGGCATTTTCAAACAAATGACATCCATCATTATTACAGCCGATGACTACGCACAAAGTGCAGCCATAGATGCAGGTATCTTACATTTAATCCGTATGGGACGCGTTACTGCAACGTCATGTTTGACGTTGAGCCCGCGTTGGCCTGTGGCAGCACAACAAATGACAGCAGAGATTAGGTCGCTGGCGGATATAGGGTTACATTTAGATTTCACTCAGTATCCGCAAGCTTTAAAGCATGCGTTGCCCAAGTTAATAGCCAAGACCGCACTAGGCATGTTGTCTAGGCAATCTATACTGCATGCAATTCGATTGCAGTTGGATGCCTTTGAAGATGCGCTAGCGTCAGCTCCAGACTATGTGGATGGGCATCAACATGTGCATCAGTTGCCGCAGATTAGAGAGGTTTTGATTGAGGAATTGGATAGACGATACGCTAAATCGATGCCTTGGATACGTGTTGCAAACCCGCCATATTGGGACGGCTTAAAAGCGATGATCATTCGTTTGCTTGGCGCCAGCGCGCTAAAAAAACTTGCAGCGGAGAAGGGACTTGAATATACACACACATTACTCGGCGTGTATGACTTTGATTTAAATATAGAGAGTTATCGTCAAAAGCTCAATCTTTGGTTGGCAAATAGCCATACGCAAACGTCGCCATTTGCATTGATGTGTCATCCTGCAATCGCAACATCAACAGATGTAGACTTACAAGATCCAATTCTGTCGGCTAGGTATGTTGAATATGCGGTTCTGGCAAGCCAGCAATTTAAACAGATGCTGAATGACCACGGTATAAAGCTAGTCCGTGGCCATAGTGTAGGCTTATGACTTTTTTATAGATTTGGGTGATTTGCTGCTGGTTTTAGCAACAGAGGTTGCTTGCATCACACAATCTTCTTCACCATAGTTGCCGCCACTATCATCTGGCTCGTAATAAAGATTACGAAAGCTCCAACGGTTTTTGCTGATTCTCTTCATTTCTGCGATGCCAGTGGTGTATTCCACATACTTACCCTCGGTCAATTTGTAAGAGAGCGCTAAACGGTTCCCGTTGGCTACAGCTTGCCCACGGTAGGTGACAGAATTATCTGTTTCAGTAATCATGTCGTAGGCACCAAATTTAGCATAACTACTGATACGATTGAGTTTTAGCTTGACGGTGACTTGGTAACTACCCACTAACTCGTTGCTACCTTTGCAATCATACAAACCACTAAAGTTAGTGCCAGTAAATGCAGGTTTTGCCTGTGCTGCCAAAGTGCAACAAAGTAGTGAGGCTGCCAAAAAAATCTTAACCATAAAAATGCGTGACCTAATGAAAGTTAACTTAACATTGACTATTGTACTGTGAGTGCAGTCGATGGCGTAAATAACATGTAAGCTTTTTTGTAAATATTGTTTGACTTGCATTATCATACTAGCACTTCACAGCGTGATGTTTTTTTACGTTACGCACTGTCAATGGAATGCTCACCACATGAATAACATTAGGCCACGTGCACTGTGGCAATTTAATTTTTTTAATTTGTTTTTATTAGCGCTACTGAGTCTGTGGCTTTGGCAAAAAAATCAGCCTGTTGCGCTACCAGAAGCAATATTGCCAGCAGATAACAAAGTGCAGTGCGTGTCGTACGCACCTTATTACGGTAAAGATCAAACGCCATTTAAAGTCGGTACGATGATTACTAAATCTCAGATAGATGCTGATTTAAAACGTATTGCTAGTCGTACCAATTGTGTGCGTATCTATTCAGTTGGCCAAGGGTTAGATTATGTACCTTATGCGGCACAGAAAATTGGCCTCAAAGTGCTGTTGGGCGCTTGGATAGGCTGGACAGCGGCGGATAACGATAAGGAGATTCGCTTGGCGACAGCGCTTGCCAATCAATTTCCAGAAACAGTGACAGGTTTAATCATTGGCAATGAGGTATTACTGCGTGGCGAGCAAACTGAGGACGCGATGATTGCCTATCTTGCACGCGCCAAGCAACTTACCAAAACACCTGTGACGTATGCAGATGTTTGGGAGTTTTGGTTAAAACACGGCAGGTTAGAAAAATCGGTGGATTTCGTCACCATCCATTTACTGCCTTATTGGGAAAATAATCCGCAGTCAGTTGAGCAATCTATAGTGCATGCCAATATGGTCATGGGTAAATTACAAGGTGCGTTTACCAAGCCTATTTTGATTGGGGAAACGGGTTGGCCATCGATTGGGCGCCAACGTGGATTATCCATTCCAAGTCAACTGAATCAAGCCACTTATATCAGGACTTTTTTACGTGAAGCCCACCAAAAACAATGGAATTACAATTTGATTGAGGCATTTGATCAACCATGGAAACGTGTGTTAGAAGGCACCGTTGGTGGTTTTTGGGGTATTTACGATACGCAGTCGAACCCTAAATTTAGTTACACTGGCAATGTGGCTGAGCGACAAGACCACGCTAGGCCAGTTGTGTTTGGTGCAATAGGGGCACTTTTGTTGGCAGTATTCACATTTCTAATAGGTGAGAAACGTAGGGCTGCACTTTTTGGGATGGCAATGCTTGGTGCATTTACTGGCCTCATCTTGATGTTGCAGTTGGAATATTTAAACAATGCTTGCGGTGATGGATTCTGGCTGACCGCACTCACTTGCGTTCCATTGGCAGGCCAACCTCTGTCTGCGCCTGTCTTGGCTTTGCAATGGCTATCTTTTGGTGGCGCATTCATTGCCACTTGTTTGATAATGTTGAGCATCCCCGTCATGTTATATCGACCATCTCAGCTGGCTGTCAAGATTGTCAAAGGTTCAGTTTTGGCGCTGCTAATCGGCGCAGTGACCATTGGTTTGTTACTAGCCGTTGATGGACGCTATCGTGATTTCCCAGTCTACCTATATGCATTGCCAGCGTTACAATTATCAATCGGGTTATGGCTTGCAAACACTCCCATTAGGTTTTCGCAATCACTGTATTTACCATTGGGCGTTGCTAGTTTTACGGCTGCATTGATTTGTTATTTAACCGAACCGCTCAATATGAATGCTGCATTTTGGCTAGCCATTACCTTTTTATTGACTACTCCGTTATTGTTCAACAACAGTAACCATCAGCACTGATCATCTAGTATGCAACGACTGTTTCAATACATCCTTTTTCCTTTGCTATTTGCATTGGCAGTAGCCGCTATACATTTTGGTCTATGGGCATTTACTAATCACACTATACAGATGCTGGATGCACCACCCATTGTGAACGGGTTTGCCTACAGTGGATACCAGAAGAATCAGAATCCTTTAGATAATCAATATCCCAGCACGGCGGAGCTGGCCAGAGACTTAAAGTTGCTCAACCCACTGACGAATCGTATTCGATTATATGGTTCGCTAGATAATGCCGAAATCACTGCGTTGGCATCTAAATTAAACTATGAGGTGATTGCAGGGGCTTGGATTAGCCCAGACAAAGATAATAATGCTCGTGAGATTGCGGCCCTAGAAGAAAAAGTGGCCTTTTATCCTAATATTGAGCGTGCAATTGTGGGTAACGAGGTGCTACTAAGAAAAGACATCGCCTTAGAGGAGCTCATTCCATATTTAGATGAAGTGCGGGAAAAGCTAGATATTCCTATCTCTACTGCTGAGCCATGGCATGTTTGGTTAAAAAATCCTGAACTGGTGAAGCATGTGGATTTCATAGCGGTGCACCTATTGCCCTACCATGAAGGCGTGCCGGTTGAAGATGCTGTGAATTATGCATTTCAGCGCTACAACGAGGTCATGAACGCTTATCCACGTAAGAAAATTATCATTACCGAAATTGGCTGGCCGAGCGAAGGCCCAGACATTGGGGCATCAAGAGCATCACAAGTGAATCAAGCGCGCTTTGTACGTGAGTTTTTAGCCAGAACAGCTTATCAAAATTACGATTATTATTTGATGGAGGCGATTGACCAGCCTTGGAAACAACAGATTGAAGGTTGGGCTGGTGCCTATTGGGGTATGTTCGATGCCGATAGACAGCCCAAGTATTCACTCAATGGCGCTGTACCAAAAGACAATCGCTGGATTATGAAAGCCACTTGGGCATCTGCCATCGCTTTCTTGCCTATCATGTTTATTGCTTGGCGATTTAGGCATTGGCGCTTAGGTGGCAAAGTGTCATTGGCAATATTGTTACAAGCCTGTATTACCACATTGGTTGTCGCTTGGAATTTGCCGGGCGACTATTACTACTCGCTGCGCGATTTTATTATTTTGATCGGCTTGATTGTTGGCATGCTGCTCACTTCAGCAGTGTTGATGATTTATGCTGTTGAGTTTAGTGAGGTCATGTTCAAAGGTCTTTGGGTGAGAGCATTTAAGCGTGCCAAACCACTCAGTGCAGACCAAGAACTATTCGTATCAATACATTTAGCCTGTTACAACGAGCCACCAGAAATGGTAATCGCCACTATTGAAAGTTTGGCCAAGCTTCATTACACGCAGTATGAAGTCATTGTGGTGGATAACAATACTAAAGATGAAGCCAAGTGGCGGCCTATAGAAACTTATATGGCGACACTGCCTGATAACTTCAAATTTTTCCATTTGCCCAGTTGGCCAGGGTTTAAAGCAGGTGCGCTCAATTTTGCGTTGGAACAAACCAATCCGCAAGCTAAAGTGATTGGTGTGGTCGATGCCGATTATGTGGTGACAACGGATTGGCTGTCAGACCTTGTGCCGCATTTTAAAGACGACAAGGTGGCAGTGGTGCAAGCACCACAAGCGCACCGTGATTGGGAACATAACTTTTTTAGAAGAATGTGTAATTGGGAATTTGAGGGCTTTTTCAAAATCGGTATGCATCATCGCCATGAGCGTAATGCACTGATTCAACATGGCACCATGACCTTGGTACGACATCAAGCGCTGATAGATTGCGGAAAATGGTCAGAATGGTGTATCTGCGAAGATACAGAATTAGGCTTGCGATTGTTAGAGCGCGGCTATGAATTACGCTATGTGGACGATGTATTTGGACGCGGGCTGACACCTGCCAATTTCAATGCGCTTAAATCACAGCGTTACCGTTGGGCCTTTGGCGCGATGCAAATTCTTAAACATCATATGTCTGAATTACTAGGTAAATCGACGCTGAATTTTGGCCAGCGTTACCACTTTTTAACAGGGTGGTTTGGTTGGCTGGGCGATGCATTGCAGTTATTTTTCACACTCGGCTCTATACTATGGACAGTGGCGATGCTGGCATTCCCCAAAGAATTTAGCTTGCCTGTAGCGATCATGATTATGCCGATCATCTGCTTTTTGGCCATTAAGGCAGCACTGGGCCCTGTGCTTTACCGCAAAACCATGAAATGTAGCTGGATGGATATATGGGGCGCCTCGCTCGCAAGTTTGGCTTTATCACATGCGATTGCGCGTGGCGTGTTGATGGGACTTGTTCAAAAACGTGGTGTGTTTAAAGTCACCGCAAAAGGCAAAATTATAGGTAAGCAATGGGAGATTTTTAAACCTATTTATGAGGAGGTCGGGCTGCTATCGGCACTCATTATGGCAAGCATTGCTATGCTTGCAACCCGTGGATTTGAGAATTTAGATGCGCAATTATGGGTCTTAATGTTGACCTTGCAATCGCTGCCCTATTGGAGCGCATTGATTTGCCAATTGATTTCTGAAAGAAAAGAAAAATGAGTGTGGGTTTGTCACACGCATTGAACCACACCGTGTATCGGCATAGGATACTCGCCAAACCATATCCATAGACTTCAGCTATGGAGCGTGTGGTTTATTGCACGTGTGGACCAGCTTTAAACGTGCGCGTGTCAGGCACTTGGTTTACATGAATTAAGTCGTTAGTTTCAAACCCTAAGGCTTTGGCTTTGGACATCAATTCTTGTTTGATTGGGTATGTGAGTTGTGGTGTGCGCGCTAAAATCCACAGATAAGATTTATCTGGCCCACATATCATCACATAATTGTAGTATGGCTTATCTAATGCCATGATGTTGTAAGCACCATAGAATGGCCCAAAAAATGATACTTTGAGTTTGCCCGTGTACGTCCCATCAGGGTTGGGCGCATCCACAAAATAGGCTTTACCTTCGGCTTCTTTCCATTCTTGCTTAGTAGGGTTGTAGCCACGATTAATCACCTTGATACTGCCATCAGGGTTTTTACTGTAATTGGCAGTGACTTGCTCTAATCCACGCTCAAACGAGTGATCCAAGCGTGCAATTTCATACCATGTCCCTAAATATTGATTTGCATCTACGCTATCGACAACCTTTACATTGTCTGGCACCCCCATGCAAGCAGTCACGAGTAATGCTAGCAGGCTTAAACAGCTTTTATTGAGTAAATTCAACATAGTATGTGCATATCCAATCATGTATTTAAGGTGTGATGTTTTGCTAAAAAACGGTCTAGCTGGCTTGCGAACAACTGTCTATCGGCAAGATTGAATGCCGATGGACCAGAGGTTTCTATACCATTAGAGCGTAACTCTTCCATCAAATTGCGCATGGCCAGACGTTCTGCCATATTGGCAGTGGAATAAAATTCCCCTCTGGGATTAAGTGCAAACCCACCTTTGGCAATCACTAATCCTGCGAGTGGAATATCGGCAGTAATGACCAAATCACCTGCAGTGAGTTCCTGCACAATCCGATTATCCGCTACATCAAAGCCTTTTGGCACTGTCAGCAATTGAATAAAAGGTGAGGGTGGTAACTTTAAGTAAGTATTGGCAACAAAGGTGGTGGAAACTTGTACCCGAATTGCTGCGCGATACAGCATTTCTTTAATCACCACAGGACAAGCGTCCGCATCCACCCAAATGCGCAAGGTTATTTCCCTCGCTGCCCGTTATGATGATTGGCTTTGTTGGCAAAGCCATGTGATTTAGGCTTGCCTTGGTTGGTATTAGATTTAGAGTTTGGGTTGGCCTTAGCTTGCCCCGCTGGCCTAGCCGCATTGGTTTGCGATTGACGCGGTTTGCCTTGTGGTGGTCTTGGTGGTCTTGGCGGTTCTGCTTCCTGCTTGGTCGGTGGTTCAAATCCTTCTACATGCACTTTAGGAATATCACGCTTGATTAGCTTTTCAATATCTTTTAAATACTTTGTTTCTTCAAAGTCCACCAAAGAAATGGCAGCGCCTGAGCTTCCTGCACGGCCAGTGCGTCCAATCCGGTGCACGTAATCTTCAGGTACGTTGGGCAATTCAAAGTTGACCACTTGTGGTAATTGATCAATATCTAAACCGCGTGCAGCAATATCGGTTGCGACAAGCACAGGAATATTCCCAGCTTTAAAATCGGCTAACGCTTTTGTGCGAGCGCCTTGGCTTTTATTGCCATGAATCGCTGCCGCAGGAATGCCATCTTTGATCAGCCTTTCTGCTAAACGATTTGCACCATGCTTAGTGCGTGTAAAAATCAGTACTTGTTCCCAAGCATTTTGTTTAATTAAATAGCTCACCAATGCGCTTTTGTGGGCTTGCTTTACCAAATGCACGGTTTGTTCTACTAATTCAGAAGCGGTGTTTCTGCGCGCGACTTCAATAAAGCCAGGTTTGGTGAGCAGTTGATCTGCCAACCGTTTGATTTCATCTGAAAAGGTGGCCGAAAATAATAAGTTTTGACGTTGTTTAGGTAATTGCGCCAACACTTTTTTAATGTCGTGAATAAAGCCCATGTCTAGCATACGGTCTGCTTCGTCCAACACTAAAATCTCAACACCCGATAAATCAATGGCTTTTTGATTGGCTAAATCGAGCAGACGACCAGGCGTAGCCACAAGAATATCAATGGCTTTTCCTAAACGGTTTATTTGCGGGTTAATGCTAACGCCACCAAAGACCACCATAGAGGTTAAAGATAAGTACTTGCCGTAGGTTTTCACGGACTCTTCAATCTGCGCAGCCAATTCACGCGTAGGCGTTAGCATCAAGCAACGCGGACGACCTTTGGTTGTGGGCTTTTGTTGATGTTGGCTAAGGATATGCAAAATAGGTAAGGTGAAACCAGCCGTTTTGCCCGTACCAGTTTGTGCGCCTGCTAGTAAATCTCCACCTTGTAGCACGAGCGGAATGGCTTGTGCTTGAATAGGGGTGGGTTTGTCGTAACCTGCATCATGAATGGCGCGCAAAATAGGTGCGGCTAAGTGTAATGCTTCAAATGTCAGCCCGTGTTGCGTCTGAGCGGAAGTTGTTGTTTGCATGTGTATTTTTTCCTGCGACGGCCAGTTGCATCTAAGCAACACCAATCATGACAGACGAATAATGAATCCTAGAAACTAGGTATTGAGAGAACCGTAACGTTGATTGGTCGAACGCTAGGTGCTCGCATTATACGATGTTGGTCGGCAATAGCGAGTTTTTTATTGTCATGTGCACGTTGCGCCAAGCAGGCGTTTGCAAGAATATTCTTACATAGATATAAGACAATCCCCGATACGTCCGAATCACATGCGTACCTACAATGAACTTGCAATTTATTTCACTATTCATTGAAGGGAGTCATCATGTTTAAATCATCATCTCGCAAACAAAACTTTGCACAACGATCATTCATGCTTGCATTAGGTCTGGCCGCTACCAGTGCAGTATTTGCAAACCAAAGTGAGCCTATCTATAACTATGTTCCACCAGATGTGTTGAAACAAAAAGTGGAGCTTGCATTAAGTGAGCATCAAGTGGATGCGAGTAATTTAGATATTCAGTTTGATGAAAAAGGCGTAGTCAATGCTTCTGGCAATGTAGAGTCTAAAGCGCAGGCTGACAATATTACGCAAATCATTAAAAACACAGAATCGGTTTATATGGTGTTTGGTAAATTTGTTTACCCACAGCCAGAATAAACTTCAACTTCGTTTTTTACCTATACCGATACACTGGCGACTATTTTACTGTCGCTGGTGTATCGATTACTTCGGCTTGTCGTGTGTCATCCAAGCAAATAGTGAGGCACGCATGACATCTTCTATCGACATATCAATCGGTTTCAACCATTCTCTGGGCACAAATACAGTGTAGCCACCAATGTTATAACCCATAGGTAGATATACAGCCACACGATCCCCCTCCATGAACCCGTCAGGTAAACCTTTAGTATCTTTGCGTGTGATCAGCCCAACAATTTCTAAACCATGCCCTGGCATTGTCAATATGACCGCTTGTTGTGTGGTATTTTCTTTATGCGGTGCGAAGTAATCCGCAAAACTTTTTAAAGAAGAGTAAATGCTTTTGACGACTGGAATGTTGGTGAAGGGTACTTCGATAAAGGATAACAGCTTGTAAATATGCCGATGAGATACCAGATAGCCTAGCAATACAATCCCGAATAAGCCTAATCCGATGCCCATCCCTGGTAAATAAAACTCTTGAATAAAAGGGCGTATCAACCACATGGAAAACTGCTCAGCCCATACTAAAAATATATAAAAGAAGTAGATGGTGAGCCCTAATGGCAAGGCTGTGATTAATCCTCTAAAAAAGTATTGGTAAAGCTTTTTCATATGCTTGAAACTCCTTCATGGATGTACTGCAAAACAACGCGATAAACGATGATGAATCACACCCGTTAAATTTAGTTATGTGATTTGCGACTGCAAAGTGGTGAGCGTTTAGTGGTTAGATAGCGCTGCCAAATCTTGCTCGGTAAGCCATCGCCACTCACCAACGTTGAGGTCGCTTGGTAGCATTAATTTGCCAATTTGAATACGTTTTAAGCCTTCCACACGGTTGCTAATGGCCGCGATCATCCGTTTTACCTGATGGTATTTTCCTTCAGCCAGTGTCATATGAATAACGTGATCGTTCAAGCGCGTACAAGCCAATGCTGCAATAGGAGCAGGCTCGTCAATCAACTGCACGCCAGCAAGTATGTGTGCAATGTTAGCGTCAGTGATAGGGTGCTTACAGGTGACCTCGTATATTTTGGGTACCTTATGTTTGGGTGAGCTCATGCGATGTATAAACTGACCATCATCCGAAATTAATATAAGTCCGGTAGTGTCTTCGTCTAGCCTGCCTATACATTGCACACCTCGTTCTACAAGCGGGTGCGGCAACAGGCTGTAAATTGTGGGGTGATGCTGCGTTTTATGTGAGCACTCGTAATTGCTTGGCTTGTGCATCATCAAATAAGATTGCGCCTTGTAATCCCACGCTTCGCCCTTGACTGTGAATTGCAAATTATCTAGAGAAAATTCAGTCTCTGGGTCATCGCACAACTCACCATTGACCGTGATTTCTTCATTGATAATCATGATGCGGCATTGTTTACGTGTGCCGAACCCTTGTTTGGATAGGATACGTTCTAGATCTAGTTTTTTAGCCATACCTGCATTATAAAGCACGCGCTATTATCTTGAAAAAGAAAACGCCCACATCATGTGGGCGTATCAGTTGAATACCTTAATCTTTATTAACAAAATTATAGACCACTGCACCAATCACAGCGCCAATAATTGGGGCCAGCCAAAATAGCCAGAGTTGCTCTAAGGCAATGCCACCTTCAATCAAGGCCGGGCCAGTGCTACGTGCTGGGTTGACCGAAGTATTGGTGACTGGAATGCTAATCATATGAATCAGTGCCAAAGTAAAACCGATTGCTATAGGCGCTAAACCAGCTGGTGCGCGTTTATCAGTGCTGCCCATAATGATGAATAAAAACATCGCAGTCATGGTGACTTCAGTCACCAAGGCCGCCACCATGCTATAACCATGGGGCGAATGCTCTGCAAACCCGTTCGAAGCCAATCCACCTGCGTAGCCTTCGGCAGCGCTGGCAATGCAACGAATGACCAACGCCGCCAGAATAGCACCAAGGACTTGCGCGATAATGTAGTGTGGTAACTCGGCGGCTTTAAAGCGCCCGCCCGCCACCAAACCTATAGACACCGCTGGGTTGAGATGACAGCCTGAGATATGACCAATGGCATACGCCATGGTGACCACGGTTAAACCAAATGCTAATGACACACCTAAATAACCTAAGCCTAAATCAGGTATGCCTGCTGCTAATACGGCGCTCCCACAGCCGCCTAATACTAACCAAAAAGTACCTATGAGTTCTGCAACTGCCCGCTTTGTTAGTGACATCAGTGAATCCTCCAGAAAGTAATGAAATTTTTATTGTTGTGGTGCAAATTTACGCCCAATTTTTATGTTTCACAATAAGCATCGGTTAGAATGCAGGTAAACAATCGTAAACATTGAACCCATGGCGTTTAAACATATCACTTCGCGAGATAATCCTGTTTTTAAGCACCTTAAAAAATTGGCAGAGAATGCGCGGGAACGTCGTCGTGAATCCGCCACATTGCTAGATGGTGTACATTTAATCGAAGCGTATTACCAAGTATTTGGTGAGCCGCAGATGCTGATTATCCCAGAAGGCAAAAGCTCGCTAGAGGCAACACAATTGCTGCAGCAACTGCAAGATGTCAACACGCTAATGTTTCCCACCTTGATGTTTGCAGAACTGACTCCAGTAGCAAGTAGTACTGGCATATTAGCTATGGTGAACATTCCTCGACTGCCGATACCTGAACACGCTGATTTTGTGTTGGCGTTAGAAGATATTCAGGATCCTGGCAATATGGGCAGCATGCTGCGCACAGCCGCTGCAGCAGGCGTGCAAGTGGTGTATCTCTCAAAAGGCTGCACCGATGCTTGGTCACCCAAAGCATTGCGTGGCGGACAAGGCGCGCAATTTGTATTGCCAATTATTGAGCAAGCCGATTTGCCTACAACGCTAGCCAACTTTCACGGCAAGCGTTTTGCCATGACTATACAAGGACAGTCTTTATATAGCCAAGACTTAGTTTCACCGAGTTTGTTTGTCGTTGGTAATGAGGGCGCAGGTATTAGCCATGCTGTGAGCAACGCAGTGGACGCAGCGATTACGATTCCAATGGCCAATGTGAGTACGCTTGCTGTGGAGTCGCTTAATGCAGCGGCTGCGACTGCTGTTTGTTTGTTTGAATGCCAGCGTCAGCGCAGTGAAGCAAAGTGAGTTCAGGAGGTGGTATGCAAAGAAAATACTTAGGATTTAGTGCCATTGAGATTATGGTCGTCATGGCAATATTGGTCATATTAGCAATGATAGCCATCCCATCGAGTTTGGCGCGTATTGTCAAAACGCAAGTGGCCGGTACCATTCCATGGGCAGATGTAGCAACTGAACCCATAGAGCAAAGTTGGAAAGTAAATAAAACCTTGCCCCCAGATAATGCGGCTGTTGGGTTACCCAGCCCAGAAAAAATTGTGAGTAATTTTGTCACGTCTCTAACGGTTAAAGATGGTGCTATCCATATGACACTAGGCAACAAAGTACATCCAAAAATTAAAGATAAAGTACTGACTATTCGACCTGCAGTAGTTGAGGACTCGCAAGTTGTGCCAATTGCTTGGGTGTGTGGAAATGCCTCACCGCCACCACCCATGGTAGTCAAAGGTGAAAATATGACTACCATACCTGATGAGTATTTACCGCAATCTTGTCGCTAATTTTTTCAATACTTAAAACAAAAAAAGGAACCCAATGACGACCCTAAATTACAACATACATGGCAATGATTTACAGTACATTCAGGTGACCCTTGCCCCAGGCGAGACATTTATGGCTGAGCAAGGCGCCATGATGTATACCGATCAGGCCATTGAAATGCGGGCAATGTTAGGGGATGGTAGCCAGTCATCGTTTGGGTTTGTCGGCCGTTTAATTAAGGCTATCAAGCGTCGATTCACTGGCGAATCCATGTTTAGCAGTGTCTATACCAATCACGGACAAACCTCACAAGATATAGCGGTTGCCGCACCCAGTCCGGGCCAGATTGTGCCGATTGTATTGCAAGAGCAAGGCGGTACGCTGATATGTCAAAAGGGTGCTTATTTAGCAGGGCAAGTGGGGCAAAGCATCGCACTCGCGTTTCAAAAACGTATCCGTGTTGGATTGTTGGGTGGTGAAGGCTTCATCATGCAAAAAATCAGTGGTGAGGGCACTGTGTTTGTGCATGCTTCTGGCACATTAAAGGCGGTGGAATTAGGGCCAATGGATAGCCTAAAAATAGATACGGGTTGTTTAGTAGCTATGTCATCCACAGTGCGTTATGACATTAAATATACGGGTAGTTTGAAAACCAGTTTATTTGGTGGCGAAGGCTTATTTTATGCAACGGTTTCTGGTCCAGGTCGCGTTTGGATTCAGTCGCTACCGATGAACCGATTGGGCCGTGTGATATTGAGTGCAGCGGTCGCGGGTCAAAGCAAAGGCTCTATTTGGGGTAAGTTATACCTCATCTTTATTATCGTTGTGGTCATCGTAGCTTTAATTGGTAAATAACTCAGATGCAGCACGTTGTTCAAGTCCTATTGTTTGGGCCAAACCTACCACCAGCTGGCATTGCTACAGAGTGCGTCCTGAATGAGCTGGGCATACGTATTCCATCACACCATCAGTCGGTTGCGTTTCTTGCGCTCAAGGCAGAAATTGGCGGTTTTGATCATGATCAATTACAGCTACATTGGCAAACTAGCGCAGGTGCTTTTATGTTGGTGGCAGACTCACCCAATTCACAAAAGCAACTCAAGCAATTATTACCTGCTAACTTGGTGACAGGGCTTAAAGGTTGGCATGTGGCAACCTTTAGCCAAAAAACCGTGTGGAATAGTTTAATCTACGGTGCGGGCTTGATTGTCTTGGCAGTGATGATAGGCATTTGGCAATATGACCATCTGCTTGATTGGGCGGCAAGCCGCATCTCGATCGAGACCGAGCATGAGATGGGCAAGGCCGTGCTCAGCTCATATAACAAGCGACAAGACGCTATTCAATCTGGTGCTGCAGTCAGTTTTGTGGAAGGCATTGGTCAGCAACTCACAAAGGGGTCTAAGTACAAGTACCAATGGTTGGTTATCAAAGATGATGCCGTAAACGCATTTGCCATGCCTGGTGGCATTGTTATCGTTAATACAGGCTTGCTGAAAAAAGCAGGAAGTGCAGATGAAGTAGCGGCGGTGCTCGCGCATGAGATTCAGCATGTAGAGCAGCGCCATGCATTAAAAAATATGATGAATAGTGCAGGTGTGGCAGCAATTGTAATGCTGGTGTTAGGCGATGCAAACGCAGCGTTGATCATGATTGCACATCAGGTATCTACACAGTTTTTCAGTCGCCAAGTAGAAGCAGAAGCCGATTTAAAAGGCGCGCAACTCTTATTAAAACAGGGGATTCGTCCTGATGGGATGGCAAGCTTTTTTAAGCGTTTGGCCAGTGAACAGCCAAAACAAAGCAAGGTGCCGGCATGGTTGTCTTCACATCCAGATACGCAAAATCGCATTCAAATGGCTGAAAAGTTTGCCCAGCAACACCCATGTGCAGATTGTCAGGTGCTTAATTGGGACATCGAAGCGATATTAGAAAACATCAATACCCATACGCAAGCAGCAGAGGCGCCATTGTAGGCATTGCTAGTGTGTGATGGGCGCGGTTGGCGTTTCAAATAACTGCAGCGCTTCCACTTCGTCAAACACATAGTGCTTATTACAAAAATCGCAATGAATTTGAATACTACCTTGTTCCTCAATGATACTTTCAACTTCTGTTTGCCCAAGCATGGTGAGCATGTTTGCGACATTGTCGCGATTACAACTGCAAAAAGCTCTAGTGGTTCTTGGGTCAAACAAACGCACTTGTTCCTCATGAAATAAGCGGGTCAATAATAGTTCAGGTGCTAGCTGCGTCAGCTCCGCATCGGTCACGGTGTTCGCCAATTGATTCACGCGATTCCACATATCGACATCCTCAGCTTGCTGGTTAGGTAATTTTTGTAGCAACATGCCTGCGGTTTGTTCACCGTTGCAATACAACCAAATGGACGTATCAATTTGCTGTGAACGCAACATATAGTTCTCTAACATTTCTGCAATGCTATTACCTTCAATCGGAACGATGCCTTGGTATGGCTCGCCTATACTAGGGTCTAGGGTGATGACGAATTGACCTGCTGCAATCAATTGGGTGAATGTAGCATCTGGCTTATGTTCAGCAATGGCCTCATCCAGTAACGCTTCATCCCATTTTGCAGTCGCCCGCATTTCTAAGTCTGAATTGCACTCAACTACCAATAGTTTGAGGATGCCTTTGCTTTGCAATTGCAAAATTAATGCCCCATCCATCTTTAACGTAGAAATCAACAATGCGCTTGCTGTCATTAACTCACCTAGTGCTTTTTTAAGTAAGAGCGGTAAAGCTTGGTGCTGTAGCGCATCTAGGTAAGTTACGTTTAGGTGGGCGAGGTTGCCGCGGATGGGCGTGTTTTCAAAAATAAATGGGTGTAAGACGTCTTGATGTGTGTGCATCCGAGCATTTTAACATTTTTAGTGTTTTAAACGTAGATTGCAATTTCCAGATTGTAATGAGAATGATTATTATATAGAATTGCGTTTACATAATTTTACACTAGTTAAATTGAGCAGAGGTAAGCATGATAGTACGAATTAAACCCATCATTTGGTCGGTTATGATTGTAATGACACAACAGAGTTTGGCAGCAGAGCTAGAGGTCATCAAATTGCCTCGTGTGGATGTTATTGGAAATAAGTATGAGCAATTTCGCATGCCAAGCTCTTCTACAATTATTGATAATGAAGAGTTAGAAAGCGCACATGTGATGACGACTAACGAAGCTTTGCGTAAAGTACCGGGTGTTGTAGTGCGAGATGAAGAGGGCTTTGGTATGCGTCCCAATATCAGTATCCGTGGATTGAATCCCACTCGTTCTACCAAAGTACTACTACTTGAAGATGGAATACCACTAGCTTATGCGCCATATGGTGATAATGCAAGCTATTACTACCCTACTATAGATCGCTTTTCTTCAATCGAAGTGCTAAAGGGAGCAAGTCAGATTAAGTTCGGTCCACAAACGATAGGTGGGGTTATTAACCATATTACCCCTGATGCGCCACAAGAGTTTGGTGGACATGTTAGTTTGACCGCAGGTAATAGAGATTTTATAAATACTAAAGTGAATGTGGGTGGGAATGGGATGTTGTTGGATTACACACACAAACAAGGTGAAGGTGCACGTGATAACTCAAATCACAATGTCGATGATTTAAATTTTAAATTTACCAAAGCTATTAATGACAATCATGCACTTACTTTCCGTGCTAATTACTTTAGTGAAGATTCCCAAGTTAGTTACACTGGCTTAACGCGTGCTGAATACCAAAATTTCGGGGGAGAATACAACCCATTTAATAACGATGATTTTGAAATTACACGCTACGGCACATCGCTCACCCACGATTGGGCAATTTCTTCAGACATAACATTAACAACCAACTATTATTACAGCCATTTTGATCGTGATTGGTGGCGTCAACAAAGTAACTCTACAGCTAGCAATATAGCTGCTGGTGCTGGTTGTGCTGCTGTAGGAGCTGGGAGAGTTGCTGGTACCGCAGTAGATACCGAAACATGTTTAGGAAATCAGGGACGGCTACGTACTTATGAAACGTATGGTATAGAGCCACGCTTAAGTGTGAATCATGCCATGGGCTTTTTGGAACTTGGAGTAAAAGCACATTACGAAGAGCAATATCGTAAACAGAAAAATGGGACATCACCCACAGCGCGCACTGGTTCGTTAAGTGAAAACAATTACCGCGAAACCAATGCTTATTCTGGGTTTGTAAGTAATCGTTTTGATCTAGGTAATTTCAGCATCACGCCAGCGATTCGCTATGAGCATGTAGAAAATAAGCGCAAAAACCGCTTGAATGGTGCTGACGGTGATGAGACTGTTCACGAGTGGGTGCCAGGTATATCTTTTGCATATACTCCTAATGATCAATACACCATTTTTGCAGGTGTGCATGAAGGCTTCGCTCCACCGCGCACGGAAGATTTGATTGGACCAAATGGAGGTTCTGTTGATGTGGATGTTGAGAAGTCTACCAATTATGAGCTAGGTTTTCGCGCGCGACCTACCAAGCAGTTTAGTATAGAGACTACAGCGTTTTACAATAATTTTGATAATTTGATTGCAGTTGGTTCAGTGGCAAGTAATGTAGCTCTCTCTCAAGGGAAAGCTACTTTTGCGGGTTTGGAGTTTTTGGGCCAATATGATTTTGATAATGGGCTTTATACTCGTGTTGCGTATACATGGTTGCCAGTAGCAGAGCAAGATTCTCCATTTCGAAATGTGGCTACAAATGCTGTTGTAGGTGGTAGCCAGTCTGGAAATCGTCAACCTTATGCTCCAAAAAACACGATTACTGCTGCACTAGGTTATAAGTTTGGTAATTGGGATACTATGATTGAGGCGGTGCATGTAGGTAGACAATATGCCGATTTTGCTGAAACAACAACAGTTGATGCAACAGGTCAACTGGGCGAGATTGCTAGCTATACCATTTACAACGCTGCCTTGAACTACAGAATGCCTGAACATAAAACCACGTTATTCTTAGTTGGTAAGAATGTATTCGATAAGGATTATATAGTGGACCGCACCAGAGGTATCTTGAGTGGTATGCCAGCATTAGTTCAAGTGGGTGCTCGCTACGATTTTTAAACAAGTGTTAACGGATTTCTATAGGCATTAACCTCATATTTGCTTGTTAGATGATGCTTTTGTGATTGATTGTATAGAGCTGATTCAATTACACATATTTCTTAACACACTTTAGAGAATTTTATTACTCCTTAAGGGTGTTTTTGATGGTTTTGCGCTATTCCAATGTTGAATTGCCCAACGCCACATCTCATTGGATGTGGCGTTTTTTATTGTCTGCGGTGGCTGTAAACCCAAAAAATTAAATGCAGAAAAAAGGGTGGACTGCGTATTATCCATTGGCAACGGACTCGCCAGTGTTTGTTTACTGAGCTTCTCGCCTTGCGCGTTCTTCACGATAGGGATATGTAAATAGCGTGGTGTAGTTAAACCTAACGCATGTTGTAAGTAAATCTGCCTAGTAGTAGAGTTCAGCAAGTCTGCACCACGCACGATATCTGTGACGCCTTGATTTACATCATCCACTACCACGGCCAGTTGATAAGCAAAGAGCCCATCCGCACGTTTGACTACAAAGTCGCCAGTGTCTCTACTGAGTATATGTTGAATATGCCCAAAAGCACGGTCATCAAATGCAATCACGCGATCGGTGGTAAGCATGCGCCACGCGCTGGGCTTGTTTTCTTGATGGATCCCATGGCGGCATGTACCAGGGTAGATCATGCCTTCAATGCCATATTGTGAGGATGAGTCCGCGATTTCTTTTCGAGTACAAGTACACGGGTAAACAAGTGCATTTAATCGCAATTGTGCGAGTGCTTTTTCATAGTGCTCTACTTGTTGGCTTTGATAGATGATTTCGTCATCCCAAACAAAGCCGTAAGCTTCTAAGCAGTGAATAATCGATGCAGCAGCACCTTTGACCTCTCTTGGTTTGTCGAGGTCTTCAATTCTGAGTAACCACTTACCGTTGGCTGACTTGGCATCGCAATAACTAGCAACGGCTGCCACAAGGGAGCCAAAGTGCAATGGGCCTGTGGGCGAGGGAGCAAATCGACCAACATAGTCAGACATGGTTACTGGACAGTTTGTAGGTAAGGAGGAATATCCCAGCTATGTAATTGTTTACCTAATAATTTGAGTGTGCATTGCATGCGCTCAGCACCATTAGGACTTAGCTCAAAGGCGTATTCACGCAAAAATTGTGCGTGCCCGCGGCTGTCACGGCCAAAACTAATTTTGGTGCAAGCTACCGTTTCGTCTAATAATTGTAGTTGGCAACGTTGTGCCAGCGTATGGCCAAAATGAATCGCAGCCTCGCGTTTAGAAATGGTGTCCAACCAAAACCAAGCACCTGCAATAAGCATGATAAGTAATAATATTTCCAAAGGGCACCTGCGGGGAGAAATAGAAAAGTATGTTTATAGCGACAATAATATATTTGCATATTGGCGCACATGAATTATATTAGCTAACAATCTTGAATTAATCATCATAAAATGAATAAAACACGCGAAGATGATGCAATAGCTGCTTATTTTAAGTTGCTGAGAGGTAAAGGTGGTGATGATGCAAGTATCGCGCAACGCGAGCTATTTTTACATCAACTAGTGCCTTTTTTGGCAGACCAAGAACTCGCTGGTACGGTCTATCGTGATGCCTTAGAAAAGTTAATGGAAGGTCAGGCTGCATCCAATTGGCCAGCCAATCTGGTGATTGCGCGCGAGTTCTATCCATTTTGGATGGGAGATATCAAAGCCATTAGCCATCTTAATTCCGAAGTCGGGTTTGATTTACATCCTGTAGATTGGATACCTGTAGAAATTTCCTTAGAAGAGCTTTGGAAAAATATTGATCAAGAGAAGTTTTCCACAGCAGAAAACTGGGCGATTAAATCTTACCTTAAAGCGCTTAATGACGAGCATGCACCACCAGAGGTGACTGATGTACGTATCAAGTTTGCCAAGATACTAATTGTGCGTCTTAGAGATGCGCCCATCACACAAAAAAATGCTTTCCGAATTGCAGTAGATGCAACCACACCACTATTTGAGTTGAAAAAAACAAGGCAACTGTTTTTAGTGGTGGTGCGAGAGTTCTATCACTTTTGGTCAGGCAATCCAGATGCACGTGACCATGTGCTCAAAATTAACAAAGTCAGCATTTTGTAGGAAACTAATTCACTAATTTTGTGCTGTGCACTGTGCATTGCACAAAATTAGTGCAAATTAAACCTGCATAAATTAAAATCTCACTAAAAATCAAAGACATAACTTTTGGCGCGTAATTTGCTTCCTGTCTTTCGAAATTAAATAATCAACATAATGATCTAGGAGATTGCCATGGAGGGCTTGGTTTCAGCCAATGATGTCTTGTTTGTATTATTAGGTGCCATTATGGTGCTTGCGATGCACGCAGGGTTTGCATTTTTAGAAGTAGGGACAGTGCGCAGTAAAAACCAGGTGAATGCTTTGGTTAAGATTATGGTGGATTTTTCAGTGTCCACCATTGCCTATTTTTTTATAGGGTATAGCATCGCTTATGGTATTAGCTTTTATAGCGGGGCAGAAGTGCTCGCAGCAAAAAATGGCTATGATCTAGTCAAATTCTTTTTCTTGCTGACATTCGCGGCTGCTATTCCGGCGATTGTTTCAGGCGGTATTGCAGAACGTGCAAAATTCAACCCACAAATCGCAGCCACATTTTTGGTGGTGGGTTTTGTATATCCATTCTTTGAAGGCATCGCTTGGAACGGACATTTAGGTGTTCAAGATTGGCTATTTTCTACTTTTGGTGCAAGGTTTAGAGACTTTGCTGGTTCGGTTGTAGTGCATGCGATGGGTGGCTGGATTGCACTGACTGCCGTGGTATTGCTGGGTGCAAGAAATGGCCGTTACAGTAAAGATGGCAAGTTGCATGCCTATCCACCGTCAAATATCCCATTTTTGGCGCTTGGTGCGTGGATATTAACAGTCGGTTGGTTTGGTTTTAATGTCATGTCTGCACAATCGGTGCAAGGTATCTCAGGTTTAGTGGCGGTGAATTCCCTCATGGCATTAGTAGGGGGGACATTAGCAGCTTTAGTCCTTGGTAAAAATGACCCAGGGTTTGTACACAATGGCCCTCTAGCAGGCTTGGTAGCAGTATGTGCTGGTTCAGACATCATGCATCCTTTAGGCGCTTTAACCACAGGGCTGGTTGCGGGTGCATTGTTTGTATGGGCGTTTACCATCACGCAAAATCGCTTAAAAATTGATGATGTATTAGGTGTGTGGCCTTTGCATGGGTTATGTGGCGCTTGGGGTGGTTTAGCTGCGGGTATTTTTGGTGCTAGAGCATTAGGCGGCACGGGCGGCGGTGAGGCAGGTGTCAGCTTTATGTCTCAACTTGTCGGCACGGGGATGGGCATTGCAGTCGCATTGATAGGCGGTTTTGTCGTCTATGGCTTGCTGAAATTATCGGTGGGCATTCGTATGGATACAGAGGCAGAATTTGATGGGGCTGATTTAAGTATTCATAAAATTCCTGCACGCTCAGAAGATTAATTCTTGCCGGCTACAATGGAACAAGGGCTTGAAACTCTCAAGCCCTTTTTTGTTGCCAAACGCAACGGAGGTTAAATATTAATTTGGTAATTTAAACCAACTACTATTTAATTTTTTTAGGCATCATGCGTAATAACGTGTTGTCTTTTACTATGTAGTGGTGAAACAAGGCAGCAAAAGCGTGAAGAGCAATTACGTAATAACCTATTTCACCCACTGTGGCATGTATTTCTTTAATCGTTTTGGCAAGTTCTTTGTTTTCTTGAATCAGTGTGGGTAACGTTAAGCCAAAGAATGGAATCGGTTTACCAGCAGCACTTAGCATTAGCCATCCACCAATTGGCATACCTATCATCAGTAAGTATAAAAAGGCATGGACAAAATGTGCGGTGCCAATTTGCCATTTTGCTGGCGTAGGTCGTATAGCAGGTGCCGCATACAAACCTCTAAATACTAAACGACAACATGCAAGCCCTAGTACTGTTAATCCAAGCATAAAATGCCATGTTTTAAAGCCTTCTCGTATCTCGCTACCTTTCGGATAAAACTCACGTAATTCTATACATGCATAAACGGCAATCATTAGCACTAGCATGACCCAGTGTAACGCGATAGAAATTTTGTGGTATTGCTGAGAGGTATGTTGAGTTGTCATTGGATAGCGTTCTTCAATATAAAACTATAGTCGTGCTGGGTCACTAAAGTGTTGCGTGTAAGCGAATACTAATCCCAAATCATGCGTGACTACAACCATATTGTGATTGCAGGGTATAAGTTGGTACCTCTCAACTAGAAAACGCGATGGTATGTTGTCATGAAATGTACATAAAAATGGTTATATATAACCAAATATGTAAAAAATATGTAAAAGAATCAATTGCCTATTGAACTTTTTAGTGCTGGACCCATACTATACGTACGAATTTTTTATGTCGTTTTAAGGAGATTGAAGTATGTTACGTTTAACACTAGGTGCCACAATATTGGTAGCAGCATTTGGCGCAAGTTCTGCTTTTGCTGGGCACGATACATTGAAACCAAAAAGCTACGACAGTTTAGGCAAATGCGTGAAATCAGCGCTTACTAAAAAAGACGGAAAGATTGTCAAATTAGAATACAAATCTGAGAAAAAAAGAGGTGTGTATGAATTTGATATTGAAACACCTGATGGTAAAGCTTGGGATGTTGAGTGCGATGTACAAACAAGCAAAATTACTGAAGTAGAAGAGGAAGTGAAGGCGGACGATGCGAGATTCGTAGCCTTAGCTAAGGTATCTGAAGCGGATGCAAAAGCAACTGCGTTAGCTGCTCATCCTGGTTCAATTGTAGAAGTTGAGTATGAGTTAGAGCCAGACGGCAAAGCTTCTTACGAATTTGATATTTTAGAAGCGGATGGCGAAGAGATTAAAGTTGAAGTTGATGCGACTACCGGTAAGATTGTAGAAGTAAGCTACGAAAACTATCAAATTGGTCAAGAGTAATTACAAACTTCACTGATGTAATTTGAAATTGGTACCAAAAAAGGCGCTTTAAGCGCCTTTTTTTATTCAGCAGCTGATTAGCAGTTGCTAAGCAATTCCGATTTGATTGTTTGAGTGGCATGTTAAAATAATGCATGACAAAATTTCATGCCCTTATCCCCGCTGCGGGAAGCGGCGCTCGAATGGGCGTAGATACACCTAAGCAATACCTCACCCTGAATGGCAAGCCATTGATCCAACACGTTATTCAGGCCTTTGAGCAGTCAACTTATATTGATTCGGTGCATGTGGTGTTAAGTCAACAGGATAGCTATTGGTCGCATGCTGGAATTACGCTATCTAACAAAACTAAGGTGCACACTTGTGGGGGTGTGACACGCGCCGAAACCGTATTGAACGGTTTGCATGCGATAGGTGCTATTGATGATACAGACTGGGTGCTGGTTCATGACGCGGCAAGGCCAGGCCTCAATCAAGACATGCTACATTCGCTAATTGAGGACTTGAGTAATGATGAGGTGGGTGGATTATTGGCTCTGCCTTTAGCTGATACATTGAAGTTAGCAGATGCCAAGCAACGTGCACAAAAAACCATACCACGTGAGCAACTTTGGCAGGCACAGACGCCTCAAATGTTTAAGTTAGCTACATTGCGAGAAGCGCTTTCAACTTTCCACGGCGTGCCTACAGATGAAGCGCAAGCGATTGAGGCGATTGGTTTGCAGCCAAAACTTGTGCGAGGGGCGCTCAGAAATTTGAAAGTCACATACCCAGAAGATCTCATTGTGCTGAATGCATTAATAACTGAGTGAAATAACCCAGATGAATATTCCGTTTAGAGTTGGACATGGTTTTGATGTGCACGCCTTAGTGTTAGGTCGCCCTTGTATTATTGGTGGTGTACATGTGCCGTTTGAACGCGGCTTAGATGGTCATTCTGACGCAGATGTATTGCTGCATGCTATTTGTGATGCGTTGCTGGGGGCTGCCGCCTTAGGGGATATAGGCAAGCATTTTCCACCTACTGATATGCGTTTCAAAGGCATTGATTCCAGAGCTTTGTTGCGACATGTGGTGGCGTTGTTGCATAGTCATGATTTTGTCATTGGCAATATCGATGCTACTGTGATTTGTGAAGCGCCAAGGCTCAGTCAACACACTGCGCAAATGCAAATCAATATTGCACAAGATTGTGCTATCGAAGTTAAGCAAGTCAATATCAAAGCCACCACCACAGAAAAACTTGGTTTCACTGGCCGCGGTGAAGGTATTGCAGCTGAAGCTGTATGCCTCATCGCATCTAAATAATTGACCTATGCTGCGTTGGTTTGAAAATCTAGTTAATCCATTCCCCGAGCCTATTATTGAGGTGCCACCCAAACACTTTTGGTCGTTTGTATGGTCATGCACACAAGGTATGCGCCCATTTATATTGGGGATGACAATACTCACCGCGTTGATAGGTGCATTTGAAGCGCTGTTGTTTGCCATGATGGGTAAAGTGGTGGATGAGTTGAGCAAGATGGCACCCAACACGCTATGGAATGAACACCTGCATGACTTGGTGGTTTTGGCAGGTATTTTACTATTCAGTACCGTGGTGATATGGATACAAACATTACTTAAACACCAAACGCTGGCAGGTAATTTCCCCATGCGGTTGCGTTGGAATTTCCATCGTCTCATGCTTGGTCAAAGCATGAGTTTTTATCAAGATGAATTCGCCGGCCGTGTTTCAGCCAAAGTGATGCAGACTGCATTAGCCGTGCGCGATGTCTGGTTTATCGTCTCTGATATTATGGTGTATGTGGTCATTTATTTTGTGACCATCGTGACGGTCGTTGGCGGATTCAGCCTAATGGTGGTTTGGCCATTTCTCATTTGGTTGGCGCTGTACGTGGGTGCGCTCAGATATTTTATTCCCCGCTTGGCAAAGGTATCCCAACAGCAAGCCGATGCACGTGCATTGATGACTGGCCGCATTACCGATGCGTACACCAATATCAGCACGGTTAAATTATTTTCTCATGCAGGTCGTGAAGCCAATTTCGCAAAATCCGCCATGCGTGAATTTTTAAATACGGTCAAACAACAAATGCAAATGGTCAGTGGTGTGGAAACCATCAATCACTTTCTGAATATGCTATTGATTATCGGTTCTGGCGGTATGGCGCTATGGTTGTGGACACAAGGCCAAGTTGGCATGGGTGCTGTGGCTGCGATTACGGCCATGTGTTTGCGTTTAAATGGCATCTCCCATTGGGTCATGTGGGAAATGACTTCACTCTATGAGCAAATCGGCACGGTGCAAGATGGCATCAATACCTTGTCTGCCATGCATAAAGTGCAAGATGTTGCCGATGCCAAGACTATTGAAGTTAAACGTGGCGAAGTAGTATTTGACCATGTTAATTTTGGCTATGAAAGTCAACCCAATCTATTGCAATCGTTTCATTTACACATTCGTGCGGGCGAGCGCGTAGGGTTGGTAGGGCGCTCTGGTGCTGGTAAGTCAACGCTGGTTAATTTGCTACTACGTTTTTATGATATTCAATCGGGCCAAATATTGATTGATGGCCAGAATATTCAGCAAGTTACGCAAAATAGTCTGCGTGCCAATATCGGCATGGTGACACAAGACACCTCTTTGTTGCATCGCTCTGTACGCGACAATATTTTGTATGGCCGCCCCGATGCAACAGAGGAAGACATGGTGCAAGCGGCCAAACGTGCAGAAGCGCATGCGTTTATATTGACCTTGCGAGATGCGAAAGGACGCACTGGTTATGATGCACATGTTGGTGAACGTGGCGTTAAGCTTTCGGGCGGTCAGCGCCAACGTATCGCAATAGCCCGCGTGATGCTAAAAGATGCACCTATTTTGCTGCTGGATGAAGCCACTAGTGCTTTGGATTCTGAAGTAGAAGTGGCGATACAAAGCCATTTATACCAATTGATGGAAGGTAAAACGGTGGTCGCCATTGCGCATCGTTTATCAACAATCGCTGCTATGGATCGCTTGATTGTGTTAGATTCTGGAAAAATCGTAGAGCAGGGCACGCATGCTGAATTATTAGCAGTTGGTGGCGTGTATGCCAAATTATGGGCACATCAAAGCGGTGGTTTTTTGGTGGACTAGGATTAACCTGCGGCGGTTTTGCTATACCCGCCAAAGCAGGCATTGTGTACTTATAAAATACCTAGCTAATCAATTAACTTAATTGGCAATAAAGATTAGCAAGACAAAAATGAATTAAGTTTGAATCGTTCAACAGGGGCTAAATGGATACTCTTTAAATGGTTAAGTATTTTCGGCGGGATGTATATTTACGCCACCAAACTAGATAACCCGTCAAGCTGAGCATTGCCACTACCAAACCCATCACAGATATTAATATTCGACCTGGCAAGCCCAGTATGCGTCCAGAATGCACTGGAAATTGGGCTTGTACGAAGATGTCGGCAACTGTGCCTTTCCATGGTTGACGGTCGCCTAGGTATCTTCCATCTTGGCCATCGTAATACAAGCGTTTATGGCCAACACCTCCAGCACCGTGACCCTCTTCCGGAAAATAGAACTGCACACCATAAATACCAAAGCCTTGGTTATAGAGCACACTGCCTGCAGGCTCTGGCCAACCTCGATTTTTTGCATCAGTTTCTGCTGTTGAAATGATATCCTCATATTGCTTTGCTGGCGCTATCGGCGCATGTTTTGGAGCACGCACGCGTAAATCAAATGGGGTTGGTGTGACATTTGAAACCTTAGACATAATGGGAAGGAACACTTCCCGATAAAGATTTAATGAAAGTGCCGTAAAGGCGATGATAAACAATAGGGCCCATGTCCAAAGCCCAAACGCACGGTGCAAGTCGAAGTTAAGTTTGGCAGAGCCACTAGTCCAGCGCACTTTCCATGCAGGTTGCCAGCGTTGCCACCATGATTTGTTCGCTGGCATTGGTAAGTCTGCTGTAGGTAACTCATCTGACTCATCCGTTTGATATTTTCTGGCATTAAGACGCCGTTTGGCTGGCAATGTTAGGTAAAAGCCAATAAAGCTATCCAGAGTCCACAAAATCGCAATCACACCCAATAGCCAGATGCCCCAGCGGTCAGTTCCCCACATTTCTGGCATGTGCAGCGAGTAGTGTAGTTTGTAGAGAAATGAGACAAACGTTTCTTGTGTAATTGGCCATACTTGCCCCCACTGTCGCTTACCAAGTTCTTCGCCAGTTACAGGATCAATAAAGATTTGGTTAAAGCCTGGCGCATATAAACGGTTAGTATCTAGATTTTGTTTTGGGCTTACACCAAAGTGATAAGACTCGCCATATTCAAGACTAATGGGTAGATTCGTCACGCGCACCTCTGGGTAGCGCGCCTCAACCTGCTTGGCAATTTCCATCGGCGAAATAGGCAAGCCTACACTTTGGGTTTTTGTCAGATGGGGATTAAGCCAGTCATCCAACTCATGGTCCCAAGAAATGATGGCACCGGTCAGCCCGCTGAAAATCAGAAAAACTGCAATCAATAGGCCGACATAGCGGTGAAGTAAGATAAAAACAGAACGCATCGCTTTTAAAATCAGCCCTTAAAAATCAACTGTTGCCGAGATTAACGCTGTACGAGGCGCACCTTGTGTAATAAAACTGCGAGAGACAGAGTTCCAATAGTCCCTATTGGTGAGGTTTATCACATTGGCGCGTAAGGTGACTACCTTACCCGAAACTTCTGTAATATAACGTGCACCAGCATCTAATCTAGTCCAACCAGGAATACTCTGCGTATTCCCAACATCCGCTTGTGCATCACTAAATGCACTAACACGACCAGTCAGGGTTAACCCAGGGATGGCGAAAATATCATATTCCCCATTCATCACTACATTCACTCTAGGTACACCAATTCCATCTTTACCGTCATTCACACCATTCAGTGTCTGAGTTTGCTCCGGGTCAATCAAAGTAATACCACCTAGTAAGCGTACGCCATTCAATGGTTCGCCAAAGGTAGATAACTCCAGCCCTCGGTTACGTTGTTCACCATCTGCTACAAAACGTCCAGCTGTAGTGGTATAGGTACTTGGCTGACTTATTTGGAATACTGCCGCGGTCAGTCCAAAAGTGCCAGCGTTATACTTCACGCCAGCTTCGAATTGCTTACTTACAAAAGGGCCTAAATTCTCACGTGCATTAGTTGCAGTGTTAGGCGCAGTGGCACCCTGCGATAATCCTTCACTGTAGTTTCCGTAAAGAGAGTAGTTACCTAACTTACCTAGCACTGCCACTGTGGGTGTTATTTTGCTTTTGTCATAAGCGCCAGTTTTTACACCTGTTGTGAAAATGCCGCTATACAGCTTTTGATCGCGCGCACCTAACGTGATTAATAAGCTATCTTCTAAAAAACCAAAGGTATTGATTAAGCCCAAACTGCTTAGTTGTAAATCTCCGTTTTGAGGAATTACGCCATAATTGACGGTAGGTTTAGGGAGATTAGGCCTTTCATACACATTGCCTGTGTATACGCCGGTTGCATGCACCGTCGCACCACCGGCGGTACGATCAAAATCACTATAAGAAAGCGCATAGCTATTACTAATATTGCCCAGCATCATACGACCGCGCAAACCCACCTCATAGGTTTCCACTTCGTAATAGCCTTTATATCCACCTACGCGCCCAGTAAAATCGCCCGCGCTGTTGATAAAACGACGGCCTTGTGTACCCGCATAAAAATATTCTTCCTGCCCTTTTGCCTGCCCATAAGTTACATACGTGCTAATTTCTGGGCTAAATTCATATTCTGCTTTTGCTATCCAATTATTAGAGTTGCCTTTGAAGTACTCCCAATCATTGACATAGTTTTTATCATTATCCGGAGCACGCGGCAGTGCAAAGCCTTGGTTGTAAGTAATATTCCCAGAGTATGCTTTTGTGATACGGTCTTGACTAATCATGTCCAGACTAGCGCTTAACTTTTCACCACGATAATCCACAGCCAAAGAACCGTCATACATCCGGTCTTCCTGATTGTTAATCGGTGTTTCCCCGTCACGTGCAAGTAAATTAAGGCGCACACCCCAAACGTTATCCTCGCCAAAACGACGACCAAAATCCACATGCCCACCAAATTGACTATCCGAGATATAACTACCCGTGAAGCGGTTGAGCGGTTTGTCATCAGCACGTTTTGTCACCAAATTAATATTGCCGCCCGTGATACCAAATGGGCTGCTGCCGTTAAGCATAGAAGCTGGTCCTTTTAACACATCTACACGCTCATAGAACTCTGGAGCAATGCGTCTGAGTTCTGTCATACCATATAAACCATTCATCCCCACTTGATTCACAAATAACGGAAAACCGCGAATCATGTAAGTTTCACTGTCACCATATTCAGCCATCGCACTGCGTACAGATGGATCTACTGCAATGATATCTGCTACGCGCCGTGCTTGTTGGTCCAGCGCAAACTCATCAGTAAAGCTTTGCGTACTGAAGGGGGTGTCAAAGATATCGACATTGCCCAGAATTCCCACACGACTAGCTTTTGCCACCTGACCACCAGCGAAAGGTGCGGATAAGCCTTTGTGCGAAGTCTCCTTTGTACTTTTAACAACCACCTCTTCTAGCAGTTCACTACGTGCAGGAATGGATTGGACTACTATGGCGCCATCACGTGTTACTGGTCCCAACCCTGTACCTTTGAGCAAGTTATTTAAGACTTGCTGCTGAGTGAATTCACCGTTGATTGCACTAACGCTTTTACCTCTAACTATGGCAGGGTCATACGTTAACGTGACACCAGATTGTTTTGCAAATGCGTTGAGTGCATCCTCAAGATTGCCTGCTGGCACATTGTAATGAGCTGGTTTAGAGTCAGTAGCGTTGGCTAATCCTGTAAAGGTAAGTGCCATTACAGCAAATCCACCCGTTAAAAATAATGCGCGTACAAAGCTTGCAATCTTTTTGCTTGGCGCTAGCTTGCGTGACAAATGAGTGGAACGGTTAGAGAATTGATTGGTGTGTTGGTGAAGCATAGGTTAAACATCCCTTACTGAGTTTGAGATAAATAACCTTATGCCGAACAACTAGCAAAAAACCCGCAGTTTTTTTGCAATTACTTTAGGTAGGTTTTATTAATATTGCGTAAACACACTATTTTTTGCTGATAAAGATGATGTCATCTTGCTTACGCATGCGCACTGGCAGTGTTCTAGAAATGGCTTTGAGCGCATACTCCACAGGATCAGCACGGTTTAATTGAAATACCCCAGAGACCTTCAGGTTACTTGCACTCGGCTCACAGACCACGGGCAAATTTTGATAGCGTGACAACTCGATGGCGAACTCATCCAACCGCATCTGTTTAACGACCAACATGCCATTGACCCAAGCCATTGGATCCATGTGCAGCCCATCATCTGTTGTGCCCATTTTAATCGGTGCCGACACGGCATCAGGCATCGTATAGGTTTCATTGGCATACGCGCGTACTGGCGGCACGTCATTATCTACATGCATCGCGACAATGCCATCTACTACGTGTAGTTTTGTACTGGAAGATTGCTGATTGACAGAAAAACGCGTACCAATAGCCTCCAGTTCAGCTTGTTCAGTCTTAACCCAAAATGAACGACGTCCGATAATGGAGTCACTGTCTTTGCCAGTTTCTATATAAATTTCGCCACGCTGCAATACAATTTCTCGCTTTAATAAGGAAAGTTTTATTTCCACTTTGGAATTGGTGTTCAACATCAGTTGTGTGCCATCTGCCAGTAAAAAGTTTTCTGTTTTGCCTACGCTTGTGGCGTAGTGAAGCGACTGCTGCCAAGGGGCGTATTGATTTGCAACGAGTGCAGCCCCCATGAGTGTGATGATGGTTAAACTTATCAGCTTAAACGTGCGGTTACGGGTGGTGGGGCGATTCCTTTGCTTATCTGCAATCTGTAATGTTTCTACAGCCATATGTTTAGCCTCTGCAGGCAGTGTGCGCAAATTTTGCTCCACGGCATATAGCTTTTGCCAAGCGGCTTCATGCGCAGGGCTCAGTGCACGCCAATGTTCAAACTGCTGTGTGTCTTCTGCAGTGAATAGCCCTGAATTTAACTTAACTGACCATGCAATTAATTCCTCGTGTATCGATTGCGCAATGTCAACATGATCAGGGTTTGCTAATTGCTCAGCGGGTGATGGACTAGGAGCGCTCACTGCAATATAGCCTAGAAAGGATAAAGGCCTACAGCATATCGCTGTAACTGCTCAGCGTAAAGCATAGTCTAGTGCTGCGTGGTAAGCACATGGCGTAATGCTTGGGCCATATGACTTTCTACCGTTCTCAGCGATACGCCTAGTTTGGTGGCGATTTCTGGATATGTCATGCCCTCTAGCCTTGAGAGTAAAAATACATCCCTTACATTGGGTTTTAAGCCATTAAAGAGTTGATCAATATGCAATAGTGCTTCAATAAAGATTAAGCGATCTTCTGGCGAGGCATCCAATCGCTGCGGCAAATGTGCAATCGTCTGAAGGTAGGCCTGTTCTAAGTCTTTTCGGCGCACATGATCCACCATCAGGCCATGGGCGATTGTGCTTAATAATGCGCGTGGTTCATTGACTTGAGCAAAGCTGGTGGATTTGTCGATAACATGTAAAAACGTGTCTTGCGCCAAGTCATTGGCATTTTGTATGCATCCTAGGCGTCGTTTTAACCAACTCACTAACCAGCCATGATGAGAACGATACAACGAGTGTACTTCTTGTTGAATGGACGCCTCCGAAGTTGCCATGACATAGCCTTAATTTGAATGACTTGAAAATTATAAATGATAATCATTCTCATGATAAGACATATTAGTTAAATCGACAACCTCACTAGGGTAGAGTAATGAAAGGGTTCAGACATCATATGGACATAACATTGAACAATCTAGTGCGTGTATAGTGTTGACGCTAATATTCATATATATGATAATGATTCTTATTTACTATATATGGCCATGAATAATTCTGGCCATCATGCAATATGGCTCCTGCCACCATTCACCACTTATACGCTAACCACTATCATTGGCTGCGCACTAGGTTGCAGCGCAGGCTAGTGCATGCGGCAGATGCAGCAGATGTGGCGCAAGATACATTTATGCGTATTTTGAGCGCACCAGATTATCTTGTAGATAAAAATTCAAACTGGCATTTAGATGAGCCCCGTGCATACCTTACCGTGGTTGCGAAGCGGTTGGTTGCAAATCTTTACCGTCGTAGAGCATTAGAACAGGCATATCTTGATTTCTTAGCGCATTCGTCTGACTTAACCAAACCATCACCTGAACATAATGTGTTGATTTTAGAAACGTTACAGCAAATTGACAGCATGCTGGATGGTTTGCCTACAAAAGTACGAGAGGCGTTTTTAATAGCGCAGCTGGAAGGGCTGACTTATGCGCAAATTGCATCGCAGCTATCAGTGAGTGAGCGCACCGTAAAGCGCTATATGGTACAGGCCATGGCACGCTGTATTTTGTTGATGCCATGACAATTTCTGAAAAAATAGCCATAGAAGCTGCGGAATGGTATTTCCGTCTGCAAGAACCGAGTACAACTCTAGCAGAACAGCGTGCTTGCCAAGCATGGCGAAATGCTGACCCTGCTCATGAGCTTGCATGGCAACGCGCAGTAGAAGTGAGTGAAAAGTTTGTTGGTATGCCAAGTGGTTTGGCCTATGCTACGTTGAAAACAAGCGCGCAGATCAATCGCCGCCATGCAATCAAAACCTTAGCGGTTCTGGTGACTGCGGGTAGTTTGGGTTGGCAAGGTTGGCAAAGCGAACCAGCGCGCCTATACCGTGCAGAATACACCACGCACACTGGCGAGCAACGGAAAGTGGTCTTAAGCGACGGTACTGAGATTTATCTCAACACGTCGTCAGGGATTAACACTCGGTTTGATGACAAGCAGCGTCAAATTGTGCTTGAAGCTGGTGAAATCATGATACAAACCAGCAAAAGCGATGCGCTTAGCAGACCATTTTCGGTAGTCACTGCGTTTGGGCAGCTCAAGCCACTGGGGACGCGATTTGTGGTGAAACAAAATGACGAAGATATCTTGCTGTCTGTGATTGAGGGTTCGGTAGAAATTGCTACAAAGCAGGGTGATCGTCACGTGGTGCATGCGCAGAAACAAACCCGATTCAGTGAACATAAAATTGAAGTTGCCAACGCAATTGACACACATATAGAGAGCTGGACTCGCGGCATACTGTTCGCACGTGAGATGCGGCTAGTAGATTTTGTCAGTGAGCTGAACCGCTATCGAAGCGGTACATTGCGCTGTGCGCCAGAAGTAGCTGATCTTAAAATATCAGGCGCTTTTCAACTCAATAACGTCAGTGCCGTGATTGATAGTTTGCCGAGCATGTTGCCAGTAAAAGTACGTTATCTCACAAGATATTGGGTGATGTTAGACGCCGCAGACGTTTAGGCATGACCAAGCAAAAAATCTTCTATTTCTTTGTCCCTTTTTTAAATCTGGCGTGTGATGTAGGTAATGAGAGAAGAAATTCTCGCTAATCCAATCACGTTTATTTTAAAAGGGAAGGTTATGCAACAAAAACCTCAAGGTAACCAAGTGCGCAAAGCGGTACAAGTCGCACTCATGCTAACGGCCGTCAGTCACGCGGTTTTTATACCATTTTCAGTTGTACATGCGGCTGAGAGCACGACCAAAGCATCGGCGAGTTATCACGTTAAATCTGGCACATTGGCACAATCACTCGGTGAGTTTGCAAGCCTAGCTGGCGTAAGTGTTACGTTGCCACCAGCATTAGTAGACGGTAAAACCAGTGCAGGAATCAACGGCAACTATACTATCCAGCAGGCATTTGATGCCTTATTGATGGGCACAGAGCTGCAAGCCGTTGAGAGTGCTAAAGGGGTTTATCAGTTACAAAAGGCAACAAAGAAATCTACACTGGTTGAAACATTGCCAGAGGTGGTAGCACGTGACGTAAAAGATGTGCAAGAACTGCCAACCGTGAATGTAACGGCTGGAACAACCCCGGAAAATGCTTGGAGCCCAGTCAACGGCTATGTTGCAAAACGGAGTGCTACAGGCACAAAAACAGACACGAGCATTCTTGAGACGCCAGCATCTGTTCAGGTGATTACTCGTGATGTAATCGAAGACCAAGTGGCACTCAATCTGAAGGATGTATATGAAAATGTCAGTGGGGTTCAACAGGCAGGCAACACACTGAATGCGCAAACCGAAGTGCTGCCAATTATCCGTGGTTTTGAATCGCCTAATCTGATGCGTAATGGCCTGCGTGCAACTAACGCTGGCGCAGTAGATCTTGTAAACGTTGAACGTGTAGAGGTGCTCAAAGGGCCAGCCTCTATTCTTTATGGAGCACTTGAGCCAGGTGGTATCGTGAACTATGTCACCAAGCGTCCGCAAGCCGAGTCCAGCCACAGAGTCGAACAGCAGTTGGGTAGTTATGACTTTCGACGAACGACTGTCGATTCAACGGGTGCGCTCAATAAAGATGAAACGCTCTTATATCGAGTGAATGTCGCACACACAGACAGCAACTCATTCCGCGACTCGATGGATTTGGATCGTATAGCCATTGCACCAAGCCTACTTTGGAAGCCTAGCGATAACACCGAGTTATTGGTTGATTTTTCATACTTAAAAGAAAAGCAACCTTACGATACGGGTGTTCCACTATTTACTAACGGTAAGCCCAGAGTGTCTGAGAGCACTTCATTTATTGACGATACACTGGATGGTAGGACGAACGAGGATTACTACGTTGGCTACCAGTTGTCTCATACGTTTAACTCAACGTGGAGCATTCGTAATCAACTTCAGTACCACCGAGCTGACAACCAGAATGAGTCGCTACGTCCGCGAGGTATTCAAGGCAACAACTTACTCCTCAGATATCAAAACGAGGACCGTGTGGATGATGAGGTGCAGTTTGTACTTGATGGCACTGCTAAATTCAAAACGGGATCGATTGATCATACCTTCTTAATCGGTACTGAACTGATTGAACAGGAAACCGAGTGGCAACGCTTTCGTGTGAATGCGCCAAGTGTTGCTATATCCAACGACCCAGTAGTGAACTTTGTGCCACCAGCTAACCTGACACTGAGCGACGAGCGCGCCAAAACGCGATGGACAAGCTTGTACTTTCAAGATCAGCTATCACTGCTAGAAGATGGTCGCTTGAAGCTCTTGTTGGGTGGTAGGTTTGACGATGTGGTGACGTCTGGTAGTAACAATGGCGTTGCCACACAACGTGTAGAGGACCAAGCGTTTACTGGGAGATTAGGCGCGCTGTTTATGTTGACAGATCAGCATTCTGCTTACCTCAGTGCTAGTCAATCTTTCCGTCCGCAGACACCCAGTACTGTGGATGAGACAGGTAACCCACTCGACCCTACAACTGGCAGACAATATGAAATTGGTCTAAAAAGCACATTTTTTGCGGAAAGGTTCCTAACAACTATTGCCTTCTATGATATCGAGAAGAAGGATGTTGCTGTGTTTAACCAAGCTTTGTTTAATGCTACTGGGCAAAACGCATTTTTCCCGGGGATAAAACAACGCAGTCGTGGTGTTGAACTGGATGCGACAGGTAATCTGACCGATCAAATTAAAGTGGTTGCCAGTTATGCCTATACAGATACTGAAGTGTTGGAGAATAGGAACGACCCTACACAAGTGGGTCAACCACTAGGGAGCGTGTCGCCAAATGCAGCGCGCGTTTGGCTTACCTACGATTTTGTAAATGGAGGCCCTCTTGCCGGATTGGGCATGGGAATTGGTGCACGCTATGTGGATGAAAGTACCGCTCAGTTTGATACCAACCTTAAGCTGGATGCCTATACCGTGGCTGACTTTAGCCTGTGGTATAAC
Source organism: Methylophilus sp. (assembly GCA_030696695.1). Taxonomy (GTDB): domain Bacteria; phylum Pseudomonadota; class Gammaproteobacteria; order Burkholderiales; family Methylophilaceae; genus Methylophilus. The sequence goes on along the minus strand of JAUYRP010000011.1, from coordinate 390,534 downwards.
TGGAAGAACGTGCGTGCAAGCATGAATGTAAAAAACCTGTTCGACCGAGAGTATATCGCTAGAGCAAGCGATGCCACGATTGCGCACCCTGGCATTCCAAGATCACTATTCGTGTCTCTTTCAGCATTCTTTTAACGTTGAGCATTGCTTGTTACATAGCCACATTTAAAGGTGGTTATGTAACAAGTCTTAGCTTGTAAATTAATCATTGGCTAACACGCCTCATCCTTAGCAACATAGAAATTGCTACAGGTACTAAATTGCGGATATCGCCAGCAAAGCTAACAAAATAGATTGTGAATAATGGTTAGGAATATTCGTCAGTATTGGGTATTGATGCACCGCTATGTGGGGTTGAGCATGGCTGTTTTCTTGGTTGTGGCGGGCGTCACAGGCTCAATCATTACGTTTTACCGCCCATTAGATCGGGCAATCAACCCAGATCTTTACAAAATAAAGCCAGCGAATATTGAAGGCAAAGCCATTGACCCTGTGGTTTTACGTGAGCAACTGCAAGCTAAGTACCCAACCATTCAAATTGGTTGGGTGCCTTTACAGCCAGTAGATCATGATGCTGTTATCTATACTGCTGAGCCAAAAATTAACCTGCAAACAGGCAAGCCTTATGTGCTTGGTTACAATCAGCTGTTTGTTAACCCCTACACTGGAAACGTGCAAGGCGTGAGAACACTGGGGGACCTTAGCGAAGGTGCTAAAAATTTAATCCCATTTATTTATCAGTTACATCAAGAGTTAGCACTCGGCGTGGTGGGGAAATATTTAATGGGCATCATTGCCGTGCTGTGGACAGTCGATTGTTTTGTTGGTGCTTATCTGACCTTTCCACGCAAAACAAGAAATCAGCGTGAAAGCAAATCACTAGCGAAACAACTTTTAACTTGGATAAGACGTTGGCAACCTGCATGGAAGGTTCGGATTAAGCCCACCAATCCACACAAAATTAATTTTGATTTACATCATGCAGGTGGGCTTTGGATGTGGGCTATGCTATTGGTATTGGCATGGAGTAGCGTGGCCTTAAACTTGAATAGAGAGGTGTATAGCCCCGTGATGAATCTCTTTTTTGAAATGCAGGACGCGCGATCAAAAATGCCAAAGCTATCACAACCTAACAACAACCCTCAATTAAGTTATGCGGATGCAAGAACTATCGCTTTACATTACTTGAATACACCCAATCCGCATAAGCTCACGCAAATTGAACCATTAGGCATGAGCTACATACCACAGGTAGGTTTATACCATTATCGGTTTGTCAGTAACCAAGATATTCATTCAAGTCGTGGAAATACGCGCATGTACATTGATGCGAATACCGGAGAGGTGATGAATATTTATATCCCGGTCGGAAAAGCCTCTGGTGATACTGTGACCACATGGATTAGAGCGTTGCATATGGCGGATCTGTGGGGGTTGCCATTTAAAGTTTTTGTGAGTTTGATGGGAGTTGTTGTTGTGATGCTTTCAGTCACTGGCGTCTATCTGTGGTGGAAGAAGCGTAAGGCACGATTGAAATACAGTAGCAAGGTTTTGGCCAATTAAATCTGTCTTACACCGTTGTTGGTAAGTCCTAGTCCCAGTAGCTGACTGGTATTTGAAGAAATGCTAGTGATAGTTTTTATAAAACATTGGCTAAACATTTCGTTCAACGTCAACCTTGTATCCTATCAAGACATCTATTCTAAAACTTTAAGCCTTCAGCAACACTATGACTGCGCCACTGCCACCATCATTAGGTTTGGCCTGCGCGTATGCAAGCACTTCATCTTTTTGCATCAACCAGCTTCGTAACTTATGCTTGAGTACCGGTTCTCGATTTTTAGAGCCAAGCCCTTTGCCGTGCACGATGCGTACACAACGAATATTGCGTTTTTTGCAATCTGCAATAAATTCCGCCACATACATACGGGCTTCGTCCGCAATCAGGCCGTGTAAATCAATGCTGGCCTGCACTACCCAATGACCGCGCCTTAATTTACTTAAAATAATAGGGGATTGTCCATCACGTAAATAGAGTAACTCTTCGCCGCTTTCCAGCTCGTGAGCAGGATAATAGTGATCGCTGAGTGAGTCTACCAGCACTTGGCGCTCATCTTTGATGAGTTGTTTTGGAATGGGTTTGGGTTTTTTTACGGGATGTAATAAGCGACTGGCTTTGACAGGACGCGCACCTTTCACTGCCTCATAAAACAAGGCAATGTCTTCTTCTAATGGTGGCTGCGCAGGTTTGTCTTTTTGAGCACTCACAGCGTTTCCTGTCAAAACGCATAGCCACCCAAAATAAGAGAGTGCTATGCGAATTTGGTACTAAATAATTAAGCTAAGCTGGTTAAATAACGCTCAGCATCAAGCGCTGCCATACAGCCTGTGCCAGCACTGGTAACTGCTTGACGATAAATATGATCTTGTACATCACCAGCGGCAAACACGCCAGGCACGCTAGTGGCAGTAAAGTTGCCTTGGCGGCCAGTATTAGTAACAATATAGCCACCCTCCATCTCTAGCTGACCTTCAAAGATATCGGTGTTAGGTTTGTGACCAATCGCAATAAATACACCTTTGAGTGGGATATCTTTTGTTGTGTTGGTATTCACATCTTTAATGCGCATACCTGTCACGCCAGAGTCATCACCTAACACTTCATCAAGCGTCTGGAATGTCTCTAACACCACTTTACCTTCTTTCACGCGCTCCATGAGTTTGTCGACAAGAATAGCTTCCGCTTTGAATTTATCGCGACGATGTACCAAGGTCACTTTGCTTGCGATATTGGCTAGGTACAATGTTTCTTCAACAGCAGTATTACCGCCACCGATCACTGCAACTTCTTGATTGCGATAGAAAAAGCCATCACAGGTAGCGCAAGCAGAAACGCCCTTGCCAGCAAAGGCTTCTTCAGAAGGTAAGCCTAAGTATTTAGCGCTCGCCCCAGTGGCAATAATCAGCGCATCACAAGTATATTCACCACTATCACCGACCAAACGAATCGGTTTTTCGTTGAGATGGGTGGTGTGAATGTGGTCAAAAATCATTTCTGTATTAAAGCGTTCTGCATGTTTTTGAAAGCGCGCCATGAGTTCTGGTCCCATGACGCCGTCAGCATCTGCTGGCCAGTTATCAACCTCTGTAGTGGTCATGAGTTGGCCGCCTTGTGCAATACCTGTAATTAACACTGGTTTTAGGTTGGCACGAGCGGCATACACCGCTGCAGAATAACCTGCAGGGCCTGAGCCTAAGATAAGTAAGTGTGCGTGTTTTGTTGCCATGGATATACTTTCGTTGCGAATATTAACTAATAGATGAGGTCTTTAAATGCAATTTAAAGACGCATTTTGATGAATAAATCAAAGCTTTTTTGGCTTTGGATGCAGCTTAATACTATTACTCCAGCAGGCTACGCAACATCCACGCAGTTTTCTCATGTAGCTGCAAGCGCTGCGTTAATAGATCTGCTGTCGCTTCATCAGCTGCAGTCTCGGCAGCTGGAAATACGCTGCGCGCTGTGCGGCAAACCGCTTCGTGCCCAGCCACTAACTCTTTAATCATGTCGTTGGCTTTCGGTACGCCATCCGCCTCTTTAATCGAGGTAAGTTTGGCAAATTGACTATAAGTACCAGGCGCATACACATCTAATGCGCGAATACGCTCGGCCACTAAATCAACTGCTAATGCAAGCTCGGTATATTGCGTTTCAAACATGAGATGCAAGGTGTTGAACATTGGCCCAGTCACGTTCCAGTGGAAGTAATGGGTTTTGAGATATAAGGTATAGGTGTCTGCGAGTAACTTAGATAAACCTTCTGCAATTACTTTTCTGTCTTTTGCTTTAATTCCAGTATCCATATTGTTTCCTTATGATTTAAGTGTACATTTTAAGGATTAGACTCACTTAGTGCAATTTGATTTTGCTATAATCACTGAATAATTGAATATCCAGCCTTCAACGAATATAGGGTTTATAACACATTGTTTTTTAATAAAAAATCCTCACCTTCTAACGGTCGAGTTCAAACAGAACCCAGCGAAAAGGCACTGCATGGTGCGAGTTTAGTCAAAGAAGCCTGGTGGCTAGGCTTGGTATTAGTCGGCCTATATTTGGCGGTTATTCTGATTACTTACTCTCCACAAGATCCGTCTTGGTCGCATATGGCCAGCGAGGAAGCGGCTGTCAACAATGCAGGCGGCGCTGTAGGCGCTTGGGTATCCGATATGCTGCTGTATCTATTTGGCTTTTCAGCATGGTGGTGGGTGGTGTTGGCGTTTTATGGCATGTGGTTAGTGTATAAACGCCTAGGTACCACCGTCAGCGAGCGACCGTTTCTATTGTTCAATTTAGTGGGCTTCACACTCTTAATTTTAGCCTCTGCTGCTTTTGAATCGGGGCACTTATTGGCACTACCAGCGCAGTTTCCGCTCACACAGGGCGGGATGATCGGTAATGCTTTAGATTCGTTATTGCGCAGTATGTTTGGTTTTGCTGGCTCAACTATGTTCTTGATTATTCTGATGGCAATTGGCTTTAGCCTGTTCACAGGTTGGTCATGGATTATGATGACGGAAAAATTAGGTGCTTGGGTGCTCGCCGCACATGCTTGGACTTTGGATAAGTATTACGATTGGCAAGACCGCAAAGCAGGTAAACAAGTTGAAATTAAACGTGATGAATACATAGAAACAGAACGTAAACGCACAGAAGACAGGGCGCCGATTGAGATTAAAGTACCTGAGCTAGAGATTCCTAAAAGTGAACGTGTGCTAAAAGAGCGTCAAACGGTGTTATTCGATAGCTTGCCTGACAGTGATTTGCCACCATTACATTTACTTGATGAAGTGACTTCCACAGTAGAGCTTCAATCTGCAGAAACCTTAGATTTCACTTCGCGCTTAATCGAACGTAAATTGGTTGATTTTGGCATTGAAGTAAAAGTAATTTCAGCGCAACCAGGCCCAGTGATTACGCGCTATGAGTTTGAGCCAGCCCCAGGTGTAAAAGGTAGCCAAATCACCAACTTAGCCAAAGACTTAGCACGTGCATTGTCGGTGGTCAGTATCCGTGTGGTGGAGACGATTCCTGGTAAAAGCTGTATGGGCTTGGAAATACCTAACCCTAAACGCCAAATTGTTTGCTTATCCGAAATCATGGGTAGCCAAGTGTATGCAGATATGCATTCACCTTTGGCGATTGCGATGGGCAAAGACATTGCAGGCAAGCCTGTTGTAGCAGACTTAGCCAAAATGCCCCATGTATTAGTGGCGGGTACCACTGGCTCTGGTAAATCAGTAGCCATTAATGCATTGATTTTGAGTTTGCTTTATAAAGCCGAAGCTAGCAAAGTACGCATGATTTTAATCGACCCGAAAATGCTGGAGCTCTCCGTGTATGAAGGCATTCCACACTTATTAGCACCAGTGGTGACGGACATGCGCCAAGCAGCCAATGCGTTGAATTGGTGCGTGGCCGAGATGGAGCGCCGCTACAAGCTCATGTCGATGTTAGGCGTGCGTAATCTTGCAGGTTACAACCAAAAAATCCATGATGCTAAAAAAGCCGATACGACCATTCCGCATCCGTTTAGCCTAACCCCAGATGACCCAGAACCGCTGGATGAAATGCCCTTGATTGTGGTGGTGATTGATGAGTTAGCCGATTTGATGATGGTCGTCGGCAAAAAAGTGGAAGAACTGATTGCACGCTTGGCACAAAAAGCACGTGCTTCAGGTATTCACTTGGTGTTAGCCACACAGCGACCATCGGTGGACGTGATTACTGGGCTGATTAAAGCCAATATTCCTACGCGTGTGGCGTTTCAAGTGTCGAGCAAGATCGATTCACGTACTATTTTAGACCAGATGGGAGCAGAGGCATTGTTAGGGCAGGGCGATATGCTGTATATGCCACCGGGCACTGGCTTCCCTCAACGTATCCACGGTGCTTTTGTATCCGACCAAGAAGTGCATAAAGTAGTTAACTACCTAAAATCGCAAGGTGAACCAAATTACATCGAAGGTATTCTCACTAATGAAACAGAAGAGAGTAGCGAAGGCAGTGTGTTGAGTGACACTGGTGGTGAGAAAGATCCTTTGTATGACGAAGCGGTAAATATTGTATTGACCAGCCGCCGCGCCTCTATTTCTTCTGTACAGCGCCAGTTACGTATAGGCTACAACCGCGCAGCGCGTTTGATTGAAGAGATGGAACGCGCTGGTTTAGTGTCTGCCATGCAAAGTAACGGTAATCGAGAAGTGTTAGCCAACAGCGGCTCTGGAAGCCATGAGTAGTCAAATTATGCATAAATTACTGTTATCCATCTGCCTTTTGATTACTACAACCGTACATGCGGATGGCGTGAGTAGCTTAAAAGACTTTTTCTTGAACACGCAATCCATGCGTGCTGATTTTAAACAAGAGGTGTTAGATAAGCAGGGGCGCAAGGTGCAAATGGTGGAAGGCACCATGCAGCTACAACGCCCCAATAAATTCCGCTGGGACTATCAAAAGCCCTATGAACAGCAAATTATCAGCGATGGTAAGCAGGTGTTCTTGTATGACATGGATTTACAGCAAGTGACAGTGCGAGATTTAAGTAAAACGCTTGGCTCTAGCCCAGCTGCTATGTTGGCGGGTGGCGAAGCGGTAGAAAAAAGCTTTACGCTCAAGAATGCAGTGCGCAAAGATAGCTTAACTTGGGTGTTGGCATTGCCTAAAGACAAAGAAAGTGGTTTTGACCGCGTGCTGCTTGGCTTTAAAGATGGGCAACTTAAGAAAATGGAGTTGTACGACAGCTTTAGTCATGTGACCCATATTGCCTTCAATCAAATAGAACGTAATCCAACTTTGGCTACCGAGACATTCTTGTTCAGCACACCTAAAGGTGTGGATGTGGTGGGCGAATAATTCCAACATGCTGCGGCTGCATACAATCTGTGTTGTTGGTTGTATGTGGATTTTCTCAACAGCCACACCAATTGCTTCAGCAGCAGAAGCTGCAAACCATCCCGCAATTCAACAAGCAGAAACCTTAATCCACGCCAATGATTTTGAAGGCGCATATCAAGCATTATTGCCTTTAGAAAAACAATACGCTGGCCATCTGGATTTTGACTTGCTGCTTGGTAATGCGGCAGTTGAAAGTGGACACTACACCCAAGGCATGTTTGCATTGGAACGTGTGTTAGTGATTGACCCGAACAACGCGTTAGCGCGCGCCAAAATCGCCAAAGCCCATTTTTTCTTGGGTGAAGTGGCTTCGTCTAAAACCGAGTTTAATTATTTGCTTAACCAAAATCCGTCTGCTGAAACCGCCAAAGCCATTGAAAAGTATTTATCCGCAATCGATAAAGCCATGGGAATAAGCACGACTTATCATGGCTTTTTAGAGACAGGGCTGGGCTGGGATAGTAATGTGAATAGCGCCACCGGTGCGAATACTATATCGGTGCCCGTATTTGGTGGGCTCAACTTTACCTTGGCGGATGAAGCCAAAAAGAAGTCTGATACTTTTTTTAGTCTAGCAGGTGGAGCAGGCTTTCGCATTCCGGCCTCTGAGCAGGTGGCTTTTATTGGTAATGTGCAATTTGCCAAACGCATTAATCAAACGTATCACGCGTTTGAAACCGCAGCGATTGATTTGAACTTGGGTGTGCAAATTAAGCAGGATGACAATAGTTATACGTTAGCCGTACAAGATGGTCACTTTTATGTGGACGATGCCACATTTCGTCATGCTTATGGTGCTACCGCACAATGGCAGAAGAATATAGATCCACAAAATCAAGCAAGCGTGTATGGCCAATATGCCAAGCTTGAATATGAGGATAGCCCAATCCGTGATGCAGATCGCTATGTGTTTGGGCTCAACTATGCGCATGCGTTTGAGGCCAGCACAAACCCAGTGGTATTTTTCGGGGCATACGTTGCGCAAGAAGATACCGTGAGAGCGAATGCGCGATTCTTAGACCAAGATATTTATGGCGTGCGTGCTGGTGGCCAATTGGTGGTTGCGCCAAGTTGGTTGGCCTATGTGTCCGCGGGTTTTGAGTCACGCGATCACAAAGCGGAAGATTTAGCATTTTTACGCAAACGCAAAGATGAGCAATATGACATTACCTTGGGTGTGAATTATGTGCCAGCACGCTACTGGACAGTGAAGCCACAAATTAGCCTGATTAAAAATGAATCTAATATTGAATTAAATGCATTTGAGCGTGCCACGATGTCTATTCAGATTCGCCGTGATTTTGATTGGTAACGCTCAATCACAAATGCTTGTGGTCAATCCTCTGATTCGCGCTTAAAATTCCGTCATGAACAGTTTATTTCAACCTGTGAGTCCGCAAGCCCCTCTGGCAGAACAGCTCAGACCTAAATCTATTGATGATGTCGTCGGGCAAACGCACTTACTTGGCGAGGGCAAACCCCTGCGCCGAGCATTTGAATCAGGTAAGTTGCCCTCTATGATTTTATGGGGGCCGCCAGGTGTAGGTAAAACCACATTAGCGAGGTTGATTGCCAATACCGCTGATGCAGAGTTTATTCCTTTGTCTGCAGTATTGTCAGGCATTAAAGACATCCGTGAGGCGGTAGAACGTGCGGACCAGATTTTGCAGCAGACAGGGCGCAAAACTATTTTGTTTGTGGACGAGGTACACCGCTTTAATAAAGGTCAGCAAGATGCCTTTTTGCCGTTTGTGGAAAGTGGCCTGATTACCTTTATTGGCGCAACAACTGAGAATCCATCGTTTGAAGTGAATAGTGCGTTGCTGAGTCGTGCACAAGTATTTGTGCTGAGTGCGCTGTCAGAGCCAGAGCTAGCTTTGCTATTAGAGCGAGCCCGCTTACTGATGGCACCAGAGGTGCAACTGAATGCAGATGTCATAGAACAAGTGCTTGCATATGCCGATGGTGATGCTAGACGATTGCTGAATTTTGTTGAAGGCTTATTGAATAGCGCCATCTCTAGCAAAACTGAGGTGATTGATGCTGAATTTTTACAAGCTAGCATGGCAAGCAAAATGCGTCGGTTTGATAAAGGTGGAGAAGCTTTTTACGATCAAATCTCAGCACTGCATAAATCAGTACGTGGCTCTAATCCAGACGCTGCGTTGTATTGGTTTTTGCGCATGATTGATGGCGGTGCGGACCCATTGTATTTAGGTCGTCGCATCATGCGTATGGCAATTGAGGACATAGGCATTGCTGACCCACGTGCGCAAACCATGGCGTTAGAAGCTTGCCAAATTTATGAGCGTTTGGGCTCGCCCGAAGGTGAGTTGGCACTATCCAACGCCGTGATTTATTTGGCAGTTGCGCCTAAAAGCAATGCGGCTTATATGGCGTATAACCAAGCCAAAGCATTTGTAGGGCAAGATAAATCGCGCCCTGTCCCGCTGCATTTGCGCAATGCTCCGACAAAACTGATGAAGGCATTAGATTATGGTAAAGAGTACCGCTATGCACACAATGAGCCAGATGCGTATGCGGCAGGTGAACATTACTTCCCTGAAGATTTGCAAGCGATTCAGTTTTATAGCCCCACACCGCGTGGTTTGGAAGGTAAAATAGCGGAAAAATTAGCACGCTTGCGCGAGCTAGATCTACAACGCGATCGAAAAGAAAAGAAATAGAGACTACATGTTAGACATACAACAATTACGCAATGATTTAGATAATGTAGTAGCCAAGTTGGCCAGCCGCAAATTTGTATTTGGTACTGCCACATTCAGTGCATTAGAAGCTGAGCGCAAAGTGGTGCAAACCCGCACGCAGGACTTGCAAGCAAAGCGCAACAATACTTCCAAACAAATTGGTATTGCTAAATCAAAAGGCGAGGATGTCAGTGCCATCATGGCGGAAGTGGCCGGTTTGGGTGAGCAGTTAAAAGCCGATGAAGCAAGGTTACTTGAGATTCAATCCGAGTTGCAGAACCTGCTACTGAATGTGCCCAATCTTCCGCACGAAAGTGTACCAGTTGGCAAAGATGAAACGAATAATGTGGAAGTGCGCAAAGTGGGCGCACCACGTAGTTTTGATTTTGAGATTAAAGACCATACCGATGTCGGCACACCACTTGGTTTGGATTTCGATACAGGTGCTAAATTGTCAGGTGCGCGTTTTACTTTGATGCGCGGCCAGATTGCTAAATTGCATCGTGCATTAGCGCAATTTATGTTGGATACGCAGACAGAGCAGCATGGGTATACTGAATGCTATACGCCTTACATGGTGAATGCTGAGACCTTGATAGGTACGGGTCAATTACCTAAATTTGAAGAGGATTTGTTTTCTTTAGCGCACAACGATAGCAAACTTTATTTGATTCCAACCTCAGAAGTTACGCTGACCAATACCGTTCGCGATGAAATCGTACCATTAGAGACCTTGCCTATTAAGCTCACTGCGCATACACCATGCTTCCGCTCAGAAGCAGGTTCTTATGGCAAAGATACCAAGGGCATGATACGTCAGCACCAGTTTGATAAAGTAGAAATGGTGCAGATTGTGCATCCCGAAAAAAGCTACGACGCGCTGGAAGAAATGGTGGGGCATGCGGAAAATATCTTAAAAGCATTGGAGTTGCCTTACCGCGTTGTGTCACTTTGCACTGGCGATATGGGCTTTGGCGCTTCTAAAACCTACGATTTAGAAGTATGGTTGCCCGCACAAAATACCTATCGTGAGATTTCTTCTGTATCTAATTGCGAAGCGTTTCAAGCACGTCGTTTACAGGCGCGTTTTAGAAACGCACAAGGTAAACCAGAACTAGTACATACACTAAATGGCTCTGGTTTAGCAGTAGGGCGCACCTTGGTGGCGGTATTAGAAAATTATCAAAATGCCGATGGCAGTGTGACGATTCCTAAAGTGCTTCAACCTTATATGAATAATAAAACAGCGATGACTTTTTAAGTTTATATTACCCTAGCTGCTTAATAAGCTTCAATATTATTAAGCAGCGCCATCGCTTTAAATGAGCAATAGTTCAAGCAAGTAATAGTCAATTCTCAGCGATCTTAAATGGCTCTAAATCAGGGCTATGACTAGGTTGATGTTTGAGCAAAATCTGATAGTAACTTCTCACAGATTCTGTATAAATAATGGGGCCGCCGCAGCTACAGTAGCCGTGTTTTGCCCGAGTATAATATTGCGGGTCGTTCAGTTTCAGTAAAGTTGTTTTAACATCGGCCCAGCTATCTGGGTTAAGCCCTAGGCGCTGTGCTAATACACGCGCATCTTCAAGGTGCCCTACGCCATTATTGTAGGCAGCCAGCGCAAAGTAAGTGCGGTCTGGCTCTGGAATGCGCTCAGGAAAGCGATCTTTCATCCATAAAAAGAACTTGGCACCAGCGGGTATGCTTTGTTTGGGGTCTAGTCTGTCTTGCACATTCATCATGTCTGAGGTTTGCTCCGTGAGCATCATCAGTCCGCGCACATTGGTGGGGGAGGTGCTAAATGTATCCCAATGTGACTCCTGATAACTAATCGCCGCAAGTAAGCGCCAGTCGACATCTGTAATATCTTGTGCCTCTTTGAATAAGCGCGTGTATTTTGGCAAGAGTGTGCGCGTGCGCGCTAAAAACGTTTTGACATCAATGGTTTTTAGACGCGTGGTATTACCGTGATAGCGATCAATCAAACTGCGTAATGTGCCGTCACGCTTAACTTCTTTAAAATAAGCATTGATCTGATTTAATAACGCTGGATTTCTATCTCGTGCAACTGCCCATGCAATTTTTTCAGGCTCACCTACAGCAAAAGCAGTTTGAATATTAGGATAGTAATATTGCATCACAGCAAGTAAGTGGCTGTCTGCAATGGTGTAATCAATTTCCTCCTGGGATAGGGCCTCTAATAATTGTTCAGAGCTGGTGTTTTCAATTTCATCCCAAACCAGCCCCGTATGTTGCTTGCCTAGTTTCCGTATGCGCTCTGCAAAGCTGGTACCGGCAGGCACTGCAATAATGTGACCATCTAACGCAGATAAATTTTTGGGTCTTTTATTGCGGTCACGGTTAAACGCCAAATGCTGTTGTACTTGATGATAGGGTTCAGAGAAGTCAATGATGTTTTTACGCTCGATAGTCACAGAAATATCGGCTGCAGCAATATCGGCTTTATTGGAAAGTAAGGTGGGGATGATTTTAGAGAAGCTATCGACTACGATGAATTTAGCCTGGTAATCGGGCCCTAAGCTTTTCACAAAGCGTGTGGCAAGCTCATATTCCAATCCCGCCTCGTTATCGGATTCGTTTATATAATAGGTATTTGGACTATTGATGGTCACAAACCGAATAACTTTGGGGTCGTTCACCACTTTTGGTTTGTTTTGCGAAGGGAATGCATTGTCCTCGCTACAGCCTAGTAGCATCAGCATCATTAACCCAACAGTGAGTCGAATCAGGCGCACAGTCAATTCTTAAGAGCGGATAGGCGCAGGCTACTTCCAGCGCTCTTCTACCTGCTGACTATCTGCAATTAAAATGCCATGTGCTAACGCACAGAAAATACCATGCTCCACTACGCCTGGCACATTGTTTAGCAGTTGATTTAAGTTTGCTTCATCTAGTTCTGGTGGAAAGCGCATATCCAATACCAAGCTGCCATAACTGGTGATACTTAATCCATCTTTGGCTGCGTTTGGGCGTAAATCACCTACACCGCCTAGCGCTTCAATACTCTTTTTGGCAGCTTGCCAAGCAAATGGCATCACTTCAATAGGAATTGGGAAGTTGGTCCCGATTTTATCAACGAGTTTACTTTTATCTGCGACCACTAAGAATTGCTTGGCTGCTTTAGCCAACAATTTCTCCATGACTAAATCGTAGCCACGGCCTTTTAATAAAGTCATTGTCGGTGTGATTTCATCAGCCCCATCGACGTATAAATCAATCTCGGCAATTTGCTGTAACCCTATCACGTTCAAACCCAAACTTTGCGCTTTGATCATGCTGATATTAGAGCTGGCAATGGTAGTGACCTTCAGCCCAACTTCGCGTTGTTTACGTGCTAACTCTTCAATAAAGAAATTGGCTGTAGAGCCAGTGCCTAGCCCAACTAACATTCCAGATTGCACATAATTGGCAGCGTGTATGGCAACAAGTTGTTTCTCGTTCATGTGCTGTCCCCTCATATTAAAGCGATATTGTTATATGGATCGCGTGGAAATAATGCTGAAATAATACGCGATACAATGATTTGAAGTGAGTACCATTTGCTGCTTATTTTGATGTGTAAGCAGACTGCGGCACGCATATTTGTTGAACAACATTAAAACGCACAATCTATTCACGTGCTTGCAGTTATAATAGGCAATGTTTGGCGTTAATCCAAGTTTTTCTTCTTCATCTTAGCTATTTTCAACATTCATTTATGGTCTTATCTCAACCGTCGGTTGGTCATCCTGTACGTTTTTCTTATGCTGCCAATGGCTTAGATAGCGTTGCGCTGTCTTCGTTGGCTTGTCGCTTAAAAACAACACACGCACCCTTGGTGATTGTGACCGCCAACGCGTTTGAAGCACAACGTTTGTTAGAAGAAATACCTTTTTTTGCGCCAGATTTAAAAGTCAATTTATTGCCTGACTGGGAGACTTTGCCGTATGACGTATTTTCTCCTCACCCAGATCTAATTTCAGAACGTCTGGCCACGCTATATCAAATCAGCCAAAATAGTAGCGACGTGATTATTGTGCCAATGGCAACCGCGTTATTACGCTTGCCACCTGTCGCGTTTCTTTCTGCCCATACTTTTATGCTCAAAAAAGGGCAGCAGCTCGATTTAGAGGCACTTAGAAATCAATGCGCGCATGCTGGCTATCACCATGTCAGCCAGGTCATGAGCCCAGGCGAATTTAGTGTACGTGGCGGGTTGGTGGATTTGTTTCCCATGGGCAGTGTGCTGCCTTATCGTATTGATTTGTTTGATGCTGAAATTGAGACCATACGCACGTTTGATATTGATACGCAACGTAGTTTGTATCCTGTACCTGAAATTCGGTTATTGCCAGCGCGAGAATTTCCATTGGATGAAGCAGGTATTGCTAAATTTAGAAGCCAGTTTAGAGAACATTTTGAAGGTGACCCACAACGCGCCAAAATTTACAAAGACGTAAGCAAAGGCACCGCCAGTGGTGGCATTGAATGGTATTTACCTTTATTTTTTGATGCTACTGCAACTATTTTTGATTACCTACCCAAGCTAGCTGTGCTGTGTTTACACGGCACCCTAGACAAAGCAGCGCAAAGCTTTTGGTTTGATGCCACTTCGCGTTATCGCTTGATGGCGCATGATCCAGAAAAACCCATCTTGCAACCAGAAGTATTGCTACTCAAAACAGATACATTTTTTAGCCAAACCCACAATTTTGCCATCGTGCAAGCGCAGCTAGACCCTGCGAACCCTTTACCCGCCATTGATGTAGACAGGCGCGCTGAACATCCGCTTCACAAACTCAATGCATTTATTGCGCAGACACAACAACGTGTGCTGATTGTGGCAGAGAGTTTAGGTCGTCGCGAAACCATGCTGCAGCTATTTAACGAGCATGGGCTACAAGTACAAACGTGTGAGTCATGGGTGGAGTTTGTGCAAGCGACCGCGCCTGTGATGTTGGCAGTATCTGCTCTGCATACAGGCTTTATGGATGATGCCTATGCTGTCATTACAGAAGCTGAGTTGTATGCATCAACTGTACGTCAGCAACGTCGCCGCGATAAAGAAAAAGCGCGCAATACCGAAGGGATGCTCAAAGATTTATCGGAGTTACGTCTAGATGACCCTGTGGTGCATGAGCAACACGGCGTGGGGCGTTACAAAGGCTTGGTCAATATTGATTTTGGTGAAGGTGAAACCGAATTATTGTTGTTGGAATACTTTGGCGAAGACAAGCTTTACGTGCCAGTCTCACAACTCTTCCTCATCTCCCGTTACTCTGGCGGCCCGCCAGAGAGTGCGCCTTTGCATCGTTTGGGCAGCGGTCAGTGGGAAAAAGCCAAGAAAAAAGCGCTCAAACAAATTCGTGATACAGCGGCGGAATTGTTGAATTTGTACGCGCAACGCGCTTCACGTAAAGGCCATGCGTTTACTTTGGGCTTGCATGATTACGAAGCATTCTGTGAGGGTTTTCCATTTGAGGAAACACCCGACCAGTTGGAAGCCATTGAAAATGTGATTAAAGACATGCAGTCTGGTCGCCCCATGGACAGGCTGGTGTGCGGTGATGTAGGGTTTGGTAAAACGGAAGTGGCGTTACGTGCTGCCTTTGTAGCAGTAATGGGCGGCAGACAAGTGGCCGTGTTGGTGCCAACGACTTTATTGGCAGAGCAACACTATCAAAATTTCTGTGACCGCTTTGCCGACTGGCCAATTAAGATTGCAGAAATCTCGCGCTTTAGAACTGGCAAAGAACAAGCAGAAGCCTTGCGTGGTCTAGCCGATGGCAAAATTGACATCATCATTGGTACCCATCGCTTAATCCAAAAAGATGTGAAATTTAAAAACCTAGGTTTAGCGATCTTGGATGAAGAGCATCGCTTTGGTGTACGCCAAAAAGAGCAAATGAAAGCGTTGCGCGCAGAAGTAGACGTATTGACCCTCACCGCCACGCCTATACCGCGCACTTTGAGTATGGCGATGGAAGGTTTGCGCGAATTCTCTGTGATTTCCACACCACCGCAAAAACGGTTGGCCATCAAAACATTTCATACGGATTATTCCGATGGCATTATCCGTGAAGCGGTGATGCGCGAATTTAAACGTGGCGGGCAAGTGTACTTTTTGCATAATGAAGTCGACACCATCTTTGTGCAAAAAGAAAAGCTGGAGAAGATTCTGCCAGAAGCACGTATTGCCATTGCCCATGGGCAATTACGTGAGCGCGAACTGGAATATGTGATGCGCGATTTTTATCAGCAACGCTCTAACTTGTTGCTGTGTACCACTATTATTGAAACTGGGATTGATGTGCCCACTGCCAATACCATCATCATGAACAAGGCCGATATGTTTGGCTTGGCGCAATTGCACCAACTACGTGGACGGGTAGGGCGTAGCCATCATCAGGCCTATGCTTATTTGCTCACTGACCCACATCGCAAAATAACGGCACAAGCACAAAAGCGTTTGGATGCGATTCAATTGCTTGAAGACTTAGGTGCAGGCTTCCATTTAGCGATGCATGATTTAGAAATTCGTGGGGCAGGGGAGCTACTAGGTGACAGCCAAAGTGGCGAAATGCAAGAAATTGGCTTTAGTTTGTATTCTGACATGCTCAATCATGCAGTGAAACAACTCAAAGCAGGCAAAGAGCCAGACCTAGATGCACCGTTGGGCGTGACGACAGAAATTAATTTGCATACGCCTGCCTTGCTACCTAACAACTATTGTCCAGACGTGCATGAGCGCTTGGTCATTTATAAGCGCTTGGCTAACTGTAACGATGATGATGCGCTGGATGGTATGCAAGAGGAATTAATAGACCGATTTGGTTTACTACCTGAGCCAGGTGAAGCTTTAATGGCGTGTCACCGATTACGCATTGCCGCTAAACCACTGGGCATTATTAAAATTGATGCGTCCGATGCTGCAATTCAATTGCAATTCAATATCAAAGCCGATATTGATCCAATGAAGTTAGTGAACCTTTTGCAACGTGATCGGCGTTGTCGCATGAACGGCCCTGATAAATTAAGAGTATCTGTGCAACTCGGCAATGTGAATCATAGAACTGAGCTGATTAAAACCTTGCTGAAAGAGTTTGCTTAAAACTTAGGATCACGATTGCACTGGCAGCCAGTGCTAACGTTTCCCAACTATCCATCACAGGGTAATTAATTTTCCTAAGCTCACAAACAAAATTGCTTTTTGTATAGGTAACTGCTCATTTGCAAACAGCTGAGCGTAACCTTCTAATTGCGCTCTAAATTGTTCGGCAAATAATTTAAGCGTAGTTTCATCTGCTTCTACACTGATAGTCGTCGTTTTATAATCAACAATCCACCGTGTGCCATTTTCAACAAATGTACGGTCAATAATTTTCTTGCTGACCTGCATATCGCTAGCCGTTTCCATCGCTAACTCGCTCGTAGCCATGGGCCTTGCTTTTAATACCCATTGGCCATCGGTGCTATTGAGCGTGGTTTGTAATAAGTGAATGACATCATCAGCGACGTGTGAGCTGATTGCATGCGTATACCCTTGTTGTTGCAACCAATTGTGCATCGCTGGTTTGCATTCTAGTAAACGCTGCGTTGTCCATTGTGGCAATCCTGTGCGACTAATCAATTCTAAATACAAGTGCGTAAGCGTACCTTTGTCGGTAGCCAGCGTGTCTGCCACCAACGTTTTAGGTGCTATGTGGTCGCTGTTAACGTTTGGCTGCACATGCATTATCTGTACGTTTTGCAGTGCTGTTGGTAGAATGGGTTGTTCAAGCCGCATTAACTTTGGAATGAAATCAGCCAACGTTTGTGTGTTCGTGTTTTGTAGTGGCTTGGCTTCGACCAGCTCAAAAAACTGTTGTATGCTTGACCACAGCAGTTCCAACAGCGATTGCTTAGCAGGCGTGATATCGTTATTTTCTTTACGCTTGGCGATGGCTACCAAATGAAGTTTGCGTATGGTGCGTGTGGCTGCCACATAGAGCAAGCGCGCTGTTTCATTGTTAGCGCGTGTCGCCTCAAGTTGCTTAATGTAGTCGTAAATATTGGGTGCACTTTGTTTTTTTGTTTTGCTGTAAGGTGCCGCAAGCAATTGAGTTCTACCCTCGGTTTGTACTTCTTCCCACAGCATCAAGGGTGCATCAGGCTGGCGGGGTTTTCGATTCAGCGCTGGTAAAATTACGCAGTCAAATTCCAAGCCTTTAGATTTGTGTATGGTTAAAAATTGGAGCTGTTCGTTGCCCGCTACATCGGGTTCAGCGTAGAGTTTTTGCATGGCTGATTCTAATTGCGCAAAATCCAACACATGACCATTAGCGAGTTTTTCAATTAAGTCAAAAAATGTCTGCACATCGCGGATATCCCCTGCGTTCACCAGCGTGCTACCTCCGCCTAGTTGTAGCCAAGTGCTTTCAATCCAACGGCGTAAAGGCATTCTGCCTTGATGTGCAAAGGCTTGCGCTAAAATGGATTGCACATGCTGTAAGCGCACTTTCCCATCTTCACTCAAGTGTTCACCATGCTGCATCAACTGCCAAATGGTGGCATGGTGGTCGTGCGCGCACAGTGAGTGCAAATCTGCAAGCGTTAGGCCGCACCAAGGCGCGCGCAATACGTTCAGCCAGTGCACACGGTCTGCCCGATGTAGCATAGCGCGCGTCAGCGAGAGTGCATCTTGCACAGTTTGACGGGTATGTAAGGCCTCAATCTCAACGGCTTGGAATTTGAGATGTGGAAAATTACGCCGAATTTCAGATACTAAATCGTGTAAATGGGTGCGTGAACGCACTAGCACGGCAATACTTTGTTGCGCGTCGCGTTGCTGCTCTTGATCAATTAACTCTGCTACATATCGCGCTTCATAGGCGTTTGCGAGTGCACTTTCTTCATCACTTTGCACTACTAGAGGATGTACCTGCACCCCTTCATCCGCAATTGAGTCACGCGTGGCAATAAAGTCACGGTATTTAATTGCTGCTTCTAAGGTGTTGTCTTCTTTTGGAAAAATATGGCTAAAGTGCTGGTTAATCCATTCAACAATTTTAGGATGAGAGCGATTGTTGCGCGACAATTTGAGCGCTTGTAAAGGTAAATGCCCAATACCATTGCTGGCTGCTTGTAGAAATAAACTCACATCGGCTTTACGAAAGCGGTAGATAGACTGCATGGGATCGCCCACGCAGAACAAGGTACGTTGGCCATTCGGCTCCCATCCTGCCGTTAAGAGTTCTAGTAATTCTTTTTGTGTAGCATTAGTGTCTTGAAATTCATCGACCAATAAATGCGCTATCTTGTAATCCAACTTTAAGGCTAAATCTGTGGCCCCTTGTTCATCATTGAGTGCATTAATCGCAGCACGTGCAATCGCCACAAAGTCAACTTCGCCAGCACTTTGAAACACTTGTAACAAATGTGCAGCGGCATATTGCAGTACAGAACTAAAGGCTTGCACAATGCGGCTGTTTTCTGCGAGGTCTTGCGCTGTGACCAATGGTAATTGACGTAACGCAAGCAGAGGCTTTGTATCCTGTATGCTGTTAGTCACTTGTTCAAATGTTTCAATATGGGTTTTTTTATCAGGATGGTCTTTAGGAAAGCCCATTTTGACATTGAGGCCGCCAGTTTTGCGCAGTTCACCATCATTGGTGAACATTAATTGCAATAACACTAACCAATCATTTAGCTGCTCTGCTTGCGTGGTTAAGGGGTCCTGCCAATCCAGTAATTGGTAAAATGCGTGTTCTGCACCAAGGTTATTAGCCACAAAGCGCGCAACTGGCATGAGCATGGTTTGCAATCTGTCTGGAAACACTTGTTGAGCATCATGCAATTTATTTTGTATGCAACTGTTGAGGATATGTGCACATTGGGCAGAAATGACGTCCACACTGATGGCTTGATGGGTGCCGATCAATGGCAACCATTGCTCACGTTTTGCTAGCATGCTCGCCAATAAGTCAGCCAACTTTTGCGTATCGTTTTGCATAAAGCTAAGCACGGTGCTAATGGGCGCATCTAATGCTTTTTCTTGTGCCACCATGGCGAGTGTA
This sequence comes from Methylophilus sp., assembly GCA_030696695.1. Taxonomy (GTDB): domain Bacteria; phylum Pseudomonadota; class Gammaproteobacteria; order Burkholderiales; family Methylophilaceae; genus Methylophilus. Next base: position 370,810 of record JAUYRP010000011.1, on the reverse strand, counting down.
CGTTTTGCGGCTTCTAAATAATGCGCGTCTGGGTCGTCTGCCACTTTAGGTTGACCACCCAAACGGCTAAGCAACGGCATTTGTGCGGCCAAACTACTGCAAAGTGCGTCAATCGTCAGAATCCGTAAACGTGAAGGCTGGGCTAGTAACTGCCATTGTTGGCGCGCTGCATGCTGCAACGCTGCTAACGCCAACTGACGCGTTTGCTGTTTATGTGGCGCATCGATGGGCTCATTGTTTTGCGCAGCCTCTAGGCTTTTTAAAATACGGTTGCGCATTTCTGCCGCGGCTTTATTGGTAAACGTGAGCGCAATGATTTCCTCAGGTGCATCTACCACAGCCAGCAGTTTTAAATAGCGTTGAGTCAGCAGTTCAGTTTTACCGGCACCTGCTGGCGCTTCCACAATATATGATTGAAGCGTTAACGCAGCAATTCGGTGCTGCGTATCTTGTAGAATTAAATCTGGCAAAATCAACTCTGGTGCAATCCCATTTGCTACAGCTTGTTGTGTCATATCACGGCTCCCGAGTTTGGAAGCGCGGTTTGCTGCATCTCATACTGCAACTGCCGTTCAGGTAAACGCAGCAGTGGTTTGACTTCGCAATACATCAAGTCGTTTTCATCCTCAAACTGCACGCTAGCAACGCCATGTACTATTTCTTGCGCAAGTTGCGTTAGGCTGCTATGCCAGTGTGCGACAAGTGCTGGCATATGTTCAAATGCTTTAAAAGCTGAGTTGCTTTTGAGTTGATCAAAGGAGGTAATGTTAGGAATGCCCTCAGTATCGGCAACCCCAGTAAATTTAGACTCTTGAGCGTTTACTTTAGCAAAGCACACTGCAACCACATGCTGGTCTTTCAACACAATTGAGGCATACAAAGGCAACTGTGGCTCTTTGATTCTGGCATCGGTCCAACTACTCATTTTTGGGTCGCTGGCCCCAGTTTTGTAATCAATGATGACAAGACTACCGTCCTCTAATGCATCGATTCTATCAATACGGCAGACGATATCTAAGCCTGCAATCTGGATGGCATACTGTGCTTCACAGGCATCTACCCTAAAGTCATCACGCTGCTTTTCTAGGCTAAGCCAGCTGTGTATGAGCAGATTTAAGCGGTGATGTTCAAGCTTAATTAATTGGTCTGGTAAATCGTGTTTAAGTGGGACTAATGCTTGCTCGATGGCTTGATGCACCATGTGATTGAGCGCCGAATCATCTAATTGTTTGAGCGTTGTGGCATCTTTGCAAGCCAACCAAAAATACTGCAATACTGCATGCACTAAATTACCCCGCGTCATGCTATCTAGGCCATTGCTGGGTTCCTCTAATGCCTTGGCACCCAAGCGATATTGATAGTATGCCCAAGCTGGGCAAACGGCTTGGGCTGCAATTAATTGGCTTCCACCTTTTAAATTTTCCGAGGCTAAATAGGGCGGTGCCATGCTGTCATCCAGCATTTTTAACGATTGCGGCTGTGCCAGCGTTTCTGCCAAACTGGGTGCTAACACATCCCATGAAGTACTCGGGATATTGGCTAACAAAGGAGAAACTCGCAATTCTCGGTCACCATCTTGATGTGACCAAGAGAACAGCACTTCTTTGGCGCTATTGCATAATCGTGTATGAATGTTTTGTGCAAACGCAGCTTGTGCATCGGGGGTAGCGCCAGGGGTTTGTAATTGACGTTGCAGCGTGGCTGGTAATAGTGGATTAAGATCAGTGGCAGGCGGCCATAAATGGTCGTTCGTGCCCATCACCCAAATGCCGTCAATCGGTTGCTCTAAGTTCTCCAGCATACCAAGTAGCTGAATATGCACGTCTCCAGTCGCTTCTGGCATAAACATATGGTTGCGTGCAAGTTGTTGTAGCTTTTGTACGGCATCTTGCGCAGTTATATTTCCCGTGAGCTTATCAAGTGCAGCAAATGCCAATAACAGTTTGTCCCAAGCCTGTTTTGCCTGATATTCATGACTACTCAGTGGGTGTGTTTGTGACCAATTGACTTGGGCCAATAACGTTGTAAATGCTTGAGACCACGCTGAGGGTAATCTTGATGCAGTCCATTCACTTTGCGCCGCTAGCATATAGTTGAGATGTAAATTGAGTTGTGTAAGTGCAGCATTGTCTCGGGTTAAGGCCAGCAATTGTGGCAAGCTTAATGTGCGTATCAATTGTTTGCGCATGCGTGCATCGGCAATGCAACGCGCATCATGTTCATGGAGTGCACTCCAATACACGTCGAGTAATAATGCGCTCAAGTCAGCCTGCGAAGTCGCTATGCGCGAGCTGCATAAACGTAATAATCTAAGTGATGTGCGACACATTGCCTGTTCATTTAGCATCAGCCCAACAGAAAAATCATAGATCCTTGGGGTTTCGTAAAGATTGGGCAATAGGGCTTCTGTATGAAACGTATCATCCAATAAATCACTCAACACGCGGCGCACATTGCTTTGTACAGGAGAAATAATGGCCAACTGTGCATTGGGGTTTTGTGCAAGTTGTTGCTTTGCCCATGCTACTGCCGCTCTACACTCTGCGTGTAAATCAAGAAATCCCGCTTGAACCACTTTGGGGTTTGCCACCGCAATTTGATGGCGCTCAATCTGTACGCCTTTTGCTTGCAAAATATGGATGAGCTTTTGCTCAAGTGGTGTCACGCGGTCAAACCCTGCCAAGGTAATGTGCTTGGGTATAGGGTAGGTAGATAGGGCAACCGCGTCGATTTGTTGTTGCAAACGCCATGCTGGGGTTACAGTTTGGTGTTGCTCGCACAATTTAAAAAAAGCATTGCGCCAGCGTAAAAACTGCTGCGTTTCTGCGTTGGTAAAATGCGCTTGAATATCTGCATCCGCAATTTGCCAGTTAATCAACATTTGATTGGCAGCGATAGCCGCTTTTGCCAAGCTAGGCACATCAAATAACGCTGCATAGGCATGTTTGGCTAAGCAGCTCTCAATGGCTTGTTGCCAGAACATGCTCTCTGTAAAGCTATCTAATACGTTGGGGGTAAAGTAGGTGGCTGGCACTTCTCCCGCCAGCATTGCAAAGCTAGTGTAACTTTGCAACCACTGTTGTAAGGTCTGCACTTGGGGCGCTTGCCACTGCAGTGCGCCGCTTTGTATGAATTGCTGTATTTGTGCTTGGTACAGTTTTCGCGCTAGGCGCGCAGTGGAGCAGAGGGTGAGGGTAGATTCAGCAATTGCAGACATAAACGCATTCTAAACTACACCGCTAAATTGTTTACCTATTGAATGACTAAAAATCTACAAAAGTGTGTGTGATTTGTAAGATAATCTTGGGATGCAGTAAGTTTTTGTAAACATGGCTTAGAGGGAAATATTATGTTGGATGGTTTGGCAAAGTTTTTAAAATACACACTAGGTCTAGTGCTGATTCCGATAGGCTTATTTGCACTCTACACATGGGCAACCATCACTTGGGTGTACTCTTCTGGCGAGCGAGCGGGCTATGTGCAAAAACTCTCACACAAAGGTTGGATTTGTAAAACCTATGAAGGTGAATTGATATTGGTGTCTATGCCAGGCACACAAGCAGAAAAATTCTTTTTTTCAGTACGTGATGAAGCCGTCGCTAAGCGGATTAACCAAACTGTAGGCAAGCGTGTGCGTTTGATTTATTCAGAACATATTGGCGTGCCTACTTCTTGCTTTGGTGAAACACGCCACTTTGTGAGCGATGTGCAATTGTTAGATAATCCACAAATTGAGATGATCCAAAAAGATGATATTGAGTAACGATGGCAGCTAGTGACGAGAAAAACTACATCACCCCTGAGGGCTTTGCCACTTTGCAGGCTGAATTTCATCAATTGTACAAAGTAGAACGCCCAGAGGTGGTGCGGACGGTTTCTTGGGCAGCGGGCAATGGTGATCGTAGTGAAAATGGCGATTATATTTATGGCAAAAGAAGGTTGCGCCAAATTGATAGTCGTTGTCGACATTTAATGCGACGTATGGATTTGGCTGAAATTGTAGATAGCAGTTTGCAGCAACACCTAGAAAAAGTGTTTTTTGGCGCATGGGTGACGTTGTTTAACCTTGCGGACGATAGCGAACACACATACCGTATTGTGGGTAAAGATGAAATCGAGCCAACCAAAGGGTACATCAGTTGGATTTCACCGCTTGCCAAAGCCATGCTAGGCAAAAGCATTGGCGATACCGTGCGTGTGGTCACGCCCAAAGGGGAAGAAGCATTTGAAGTGGTTGAAATTCGGTTTACAGCGCTTGACGCCAAAAAAACATCAGCAACTGGTTGAACCATTCCTCAATTGGCCACATCTTAAATACAGAATGTTAAAACGCTACGCACGTCTTGTTGTTTATTTGTTAATGGTCTTATTGCCAACACAAGCCTTGGCCACGGCCAATATGCTGGTATGTAACGGCATGATGCAATCAAATAAGGTTGAGACTACACAAGCGGCCATGCCGTGCCATCAAGACATGACGAGCGTTCAATCAGAACACAACACCGATACAAAACAGTCTCATCACTCTCTTTGCATGAGCGTATGTGCAAGCCTGTGTGCTTTAACGGCCATTCTGCTACAGCCGCAATTGGTTTACTCAGTGAATATTTCGCAACCAATTGATTTTAAACATCTAAGCTACGTATCTATCACACCTTCAAGTCTGCAACGCCCACCCATCTCTTTTATCTTATAGCCTAATTCCGTCCAAATTTTGGACACAAATTATTAGCCTTGATGGCAATTCACTCGTCATCAAGCTGGTTAGATAAAGGAATCATCATGTATCACACACGTATTAAAACACTACTGACTGCTTCGGCAGTCATGTGCAGTGTTTCCGCACACAGCGCGCCCATGGGGTTTAGTGAATCTTTCATGGCCATGGGCGATTTCAATAACAATTGGCGCGAGCTCAACATGAATTATGCTACTACGCCGCGCGATGCCTTTGGCTTAGGGGCAACTTATATGCGCGCGGATGACAACATGAAATCGCGTACGCTGGAAGAGTTCACCTACACCCGCTTAATTCAACGTTGGAACCTGCCGCACGCGCAGGCAAACTTGTGGTTCCAAGGAGGCATAGGGGCACTGCAAGGTCTAGATAAAACTCTAGCTGAAAATCATCGCTTTGATAAAGTGATGGTGACACCTGGTGTGCAGTTTGATTACGAAACGACACGACTCTACTTTCAAGCTGCGCATCGCCTCTATCGTGCCACTGACATCAACCATGATTTTACTTCGTTACGTGCTGGGTTTTCATTTTATGAGAGTGAATACGACAAGACACAGCCATGGTTTATTTTAGAAGCGCGCAACATGAATGGCTTATCAGAAAAAATTGAAGTCACGCCTATGTTGCGTTTAATCAACAAAAATTATTTTGTTGAGGCTGGGGTGAATAATTCACGCGAACCGCGCCTTAACTTTATGTACATCTTTTGAGCCAATTTTCCAGATGCATGCTTCGTCACATGACTGCGTTGATCAACAAAAAACAGCTTATACCAATTATCTAAGGAATAAATCATGAAAAAACTATTATTGACTACTGTTGTACTTTCTACATTAATGAGCAATATTGCATTTGCAACACAAACCATCAAAGCCAATGTCAATGGCATGGTGTGTGCATTTTGTGCGCAGGGTATTGAGAAGAAAATGCGTGCGTTATCGCAAACACAAGATGTTTATGTCAATTTAAAACAGCGCGTAGTGGCAGTGGAATTAAAAGAAGGCCAAGCACTCTCTAACGATCAAGTCAAAAGTATCATTAAAGACGCTGGTTATGATGTGACCTCTATCGAAGTCACAGATCATACTGTTTCGCATATCAAAGCTGAGTTAGAAGCCAAACAGGAGTCTAAATAATGATGGCAAACCTACCAACAGAAATGGATTTGTCTGCAGTTAACACTGCGCGCAAAGCAAATATCCTCTCGCTTTTCACCAGTGGGTCTACATTGATTTGTTGTGCCTTGCCAGCCACGTTGGTCGCCATTGGTTCGGCAGCAACACTGGCAAGTCTAGTCTCAAGCTTTCCGCAACTTATTTGGATTAGTGAACATAAGCCACTGGTGTTTGGGGTTGCTGGTGCAATGTTAGCGATTGCAGGTTTTTTTCAGTGGCGTGCACGCAATGCGCCTTGTCCTGCAGATTCTGCACTAGCGGCAATCTGCATGCGAGCGCGTAAGCAAGCCTTGCTGATTTACTGGATATCTGTGGTCATTTTTATGGTGGGCGTATTTTTTGCATTTGTAGCACCACTATTTATTTAGTCTTTTTTGTTACACTGAGGGCTTAATGTTTATCAGGCATTAAGCCTTTTTTGATTGAGTGATGCATAAAAAAAACTGGGATATTTTTTGTAAAGTTGTCGATAACTTTGGTGATATTGGCGTGTGCTGGCGCTTGGCGCAGCAGTTGAGTTACACGCATCACATCTCTGTTCGACTCTGGGTCGATGATTTGCAAGTAGCGCAACGACTCATCCCAACACTCAATTTGGCTTTGCCTACACAAATGATTGCAGGGATAGAGATTGCACATTGGCATGACCATGCTGATTTCAGTCAAGCTGCAGCAGTGGTGATTGAAGCCTTTTCGTGCGGACTGCCTGCCCCATACCAACATGCAATGCAGGCACACTCATCTCAATGGATCAATTTGGAGTATTTGTCAGCAGAGTCTTGGGTAGAAAATTTCCACCAGAAGCCTTCACCGCAACAAAATGGTTTAACCCGCTATTTTTATTTTCCAGGCTTTACCAATAAAACAGGGGGGGTGCTCAATTTTGGCTATCATCCTATCAGGCCGGTGTTCAGTCATCCAGAGCCGCCCACACTCAAGCTATCATTGTTTTGCTATCCGCACGCGCCCATCCGTCAATTGCTGGACGCAATAGCCAATGGTGATGCACCTGTGCATTGCTATATTCCTAACACCAGTACTTTGAATCATGTTGCCCACTATTTTGGGCGTACACATCTAGAAGTGGGTCAGATAGTAGAATCAGGGCGTTTAACTGTGGAAGTACTCCCATTTTTATCGCAAGCCGAATACGATGGGTTGCTAGCACATTGCGATATTAATTTTGTACGTGGCGAAGATAGCTGGGTTCGAGCGATTTGGGCCAATAAACCGTTTATATGGCAGCCTTATTTGCAAGAAGATAACGCGCATATCGAAAAGCTCAATGCATTTTTGAAACAATTTTATGCCAGTGCCACAACTGAAACATTTTCTGCAATTCAGTCTATGCATCATCAATGGGCGAGTGAGGACATCACAACAGAAGTTTGGCGTGCATATCTCGCTCAATTTGAAGCCGTAAAATTGCAGACGCAGAGCGCCAATCAAGCATTGCAACAACAGCCAGACTTGGCATCTAAGTTGGTGATTTTTTGCAATAATTTGTAAAAATTAAGTATAATGCGCGCTTCTAAAATTTTATTTTTCTAACTCCATATTATGAAAATCGCACAAGACCTTCGCGTGGGCAACGTGGTAATGATTGGTAATGACCCAATGGTCATTGTTAAAGCAGAATATAACAAATCTGGCCGTAACTCAGCCGTTGTTAAAATGAAAATGAAAAACTTGCTGACTGACGCGCCAAGTGAAAACGTGTATGCGGCACAAGATAAGTTTGAAGTGATTGTGTTAGAGAAAAAAGAAGTGACTTACAGTTACTTTGCTGATCCTACCTATGTATTTATGGATGCTGAATACAATCAATATGATGTAGACGCTGAGTTCATGGAAGATTCGCTACCATATTTGGAAGATGGCATGCCATGCGAAGTGCGTTTTTACGACGGTAAAGCGATTTCTATCGAACTACCAACCACTGTTGTGCGCGAAATCACTTACACAGAGCCAGCAGTGAAGGGTGACACCTCAGGTAAAGTGATGAAACCGGCGAAAATTGCTACCGGTTTCGAAATTCCAGTGCCGTTGTTTGTAAGCCAAGGCGACAAAATTGAGATTGATACACGTACCGGTGAGTACCGTAACCGCGTAATGAAATAAAATCAATCACTGCGTTAGCGCATGACTGTGTTGCGCGGTGCTCGAAATCCTCATGTACTTAGTGTACATTCCGGCTTCTGTGCTCCGTGCGTCTTGTCATGCATCTACCTCAGGGATTGATTGACAGATTATGGTATAAAAAAAGGCGCTCAAGGCGCCTTTATTATTTTGGGTACTTCGCGTTGATTTCTATTTCTGCTTGTATCCAGTAATCTGTGGCATTGCCAGCAAACTCATTTTTCTCCGCAATATAATAAGCGGCTACTTCTACCATTCTATAGCGTTCAGCAGGTGAGGCTTGAGCAGATTTGCTGGCTTTTTTAGGCGCAGCCTTTTTTACTTCAGTTGTTTTTTTAGCAGTAGCCGATTTAGTGGCTGTTTTCTTAGGCGCTACTTTTTCACTGGATTCTTTTTTAGCCGTTGCCATTTGGATCTCCTTTTTGCCGTGTATTGAAATAGTGTCAGTTCATTACTAAATCGTTAAGTAAAACCTTACTAGACAGTTCCACCCACCGTCAAGCCATCAATTTTTAAGGTGGGCTGGCCCACACCAACTGGCACACTTTGGCCTTCTTTACCGCAAGTGCCCACGCCAGAGTCTAACGCCATGTCATTCCCTATCATGCTGACGCGAGTCAGCACGTCTGGTCCATTGCCAATGAGCGTTGCACCTTTCACTGGATAGGTAATTTCCCCATCTTCAATCATGTAAGCTTCGGCAGCGCTAAAGACAAATTTGCCACTGGTGATATCCACTTGACCACCACCAAAATTGGCTGCGTATAAGCCTTTTTTCACAGATTTAATAATCTCTGCAGGGTCTTTATCACCGTTCATCATGTAGGTGTTGGTCATGCGAGGCATGGGGATATGCGCATAGCTCTCGCGTCTTGCGTTACCCGTGAGTGGCATGCCCATTAAGCGTGCATTCAAGCTATCTTGAATGTAGCCGCGCAAAATACCATCTTCAATGAGTACCGTTTTATTTGTCGGGTTGCCTTCATCATCCATACTCAGTGAGCCTCGACGGTCAGCAATTGTGCCATCGTCGACAATGGTGATACCTTTGGCGGCCACTTGTTTGCCTATCATATTGGCAAACGCAGAGCTGCCTTTACGGTTAAAGTCACCCTCCAAACCATGCCCAATGGCTTCATGCAGTAAAATACCTGGCCAACCAGCGCCAAGCACTACCGTCATGCTGCCAGCTGGGGCAGGGCGTGCGTCCAAATTCACTAGCGCCTGGTGCACAGCTTTTTGCGCGTAGTCTTGCAATACGGCGTCAGTAAAATAGCTGTAGTCAAAACGACCGCCACCGCCACTAGAGCCTTGCTCGCGTCGACCATTGTGCTCTGCAATGACTTGTATAGAGATACGCACCAATGGGCGTACATCTGCTGCCATCAGGCCATCGCTGCGCGCTACCATCACCACTTCGTACTCACCTGCGATTGAAGCCATTACTTGGCTGATTCTTGGGTCTGCTTGTTTTGCAAATTGCTCGAGACGCTCTAATAACTTTACTTTGGCATCTGCACTCAAGCTGGCGATTGGGTCTTGTGGTAAATATAACGCAGGTGATTGGTGTGTGATAATGCCTTTTCCCGTTTGTTCTGCGCCTATAGCGGCAATGGCTTTAGTCGCATTCGCTGCTTCTTGCAACGCGGGTAAATTAATTTCATCCGAATAAGCAAATGCGGTTTTCTCACCGCTCACCGCACGTACCCCGACGCCTTGATCAATGCTAAAGTTGCCAGATTTCACTTGGCCTTCTTCAAGCCCCCATGACTCGCTACGGCTATATTGAAAATACAAATCTGCATAATCCACTTGGTGCGACATCATTTGGCTGAGCACACCTTGCAGCGCAGAGGTGTCCAAGCCTGTGGGTCTTAGTAATAAGTCTTGGGCGGTCTCTAAATGCTGATTTTCATTAGGGTTATTCATGTCTACTTCTAATATAAATGTTACTTGATGCTAGCACAACCAGGCTCAAATAGCTGTGGTGTTCATACACAAATTGAGGTCATGAAAGCCATTAAACAGCTCGGATAGTTTTGTGTTTAAGTGCTGGTAGGCTTTGACGTAAGCTGCTCAAATAATCACGGTTTATGTTAGCAATGACTACACCAGAGCCGCGCGGCAGCCGGTCTAACACTACACCCCATGGATCTACAATCATGCTGTTACCGTGGGTTTCACGACCCGATAAATGGTAACCACCTTGGGCTGAAGCCACGACATAGCATAGGTTTTCAATAGCACGCGCACGTACCAGGGTTTCCCAGTGCGCTTTACCTGTGGTTTCCGTGAACGCAGACGGCACCATGATCATATCTACTTCGCCCATGGCACGGTATAGCTCTGGGAACCGTAGGTCATAGCAAATAGATAGACCAATTTTGCCATATGGCGTTTCAATAGTCACAATCTTGTCGCCAGATTCAATAGTGTTTTCTTCATGGTAATGCTCAGTGCCCAAATCTAGACCAAATAAGTGAATCTTGTCGTAACGTGCGACTTGTTCACCTTTGTCGTTATAGACCAAGCAACTATTTCTGACTTTGTTAGGAAAATTGCTGACCATTGGCACAGTGCCTGCGACAATCCATACCTTGTATTGCTTTGCCGTTTTAGCAATAAAGGTTTGAATCGGGCCATCATTTGGTTTTTCACGCACAGCCACCTTGTCAAAATCTTTGCTGCCCATGATGCAGAAATATTCTGGCAGCACCACAATTTTGGCTCCTTGCTTAGCCGCCAATTCAATCAGCCGCTTTGCTTCAACTAAGTTAGATGAGACATGCGGACTTGAGGCCATCTGGACTGCGGCCACTTTGAAAATATTGTCTTTTTTTGTAGTGTTGGTTTTGCTTTTAGTTTCCATAATCATTTTTCATTATCTACTGAATAGTGATGCCATTACTTTTTGCGGGTTCTTTCTTTGATTCTACCTCTTGGGGATTGTCCCAAGTACCTGTAATTACATAATCCGTTGCGGCTATTTTATTAAATGGGTCTTTTAGTAACTTCTGCGCAACAAAAGCTGCTGCGCCAACTATGGGCCCACCTGCCAGCGCAGCAAGCGACAAGGAGTCGCTTACATGGGGAATCACGGTGACCCTCAGGTCTTGAGTTTCTGTTTTTAAATTAGTTTCACCTTTAATTTTGGCTTCAGCCGCTGGGCCAGTCATGTAGAAATCATCGCTGTGTAAAATACCATTGCTTGCAACGGCTGTCGCACTGATTTTATCAAAGGCAAAACCTTCACTAAACAAGTCTCTAAAGTCTAAGCTGAGTCGTCTTGGTAAGCTTTGTAGACTAAGCAAACCAAGCAAACGCCCAACTCCAGGTTGTACTTTTACGATTTGTCCTTTTTCTGCATTTAATTGAATATTGCCACTTAACCCAGATGTATCAAATTCATGCGGGCTACCGGGCCAGCGGAGTTGACCAGAAATAGTAGCCTTACCACCTCTTACCACATCGGGTTGCCCAAAGCGTTTAAGGGATTTACCAATACTCTCGGACTGCAAAGTAAATTTTAGGGCAGTGTTAGGGTTACGTGTCCAGTTTTGCCATGTGCCATCACCCGTTAATACAAAATCAGGGTTGCTGATATTGAGTTTTTGAATCTCCCAATTGTCACCATCCTCAAATGCATTGACAGCAATTGCTCCTAGCTTTTTGTCACCAATTTCAAAGTTTTCTACTTCCAAATCAAGTGCAGGGTATTCTTTGCTTAAGCGCTTAATTTCGTTTTTAACAGGAGCTTCAGCTTTTGCGGTCACTTTCGGAATAATTAAATTTTTAAGTTTTGCGATAATTTTCCCGTTGCCTTCACCCTGCCAAATCACGTCTCCAGTTAGCTCTTGGCTCTGAATGGAGAACTTCAAACCAGTGGGCAAGGGCTTTGCCGTTGCTTTGAGTTGATGTACTTCGCGGCTGAGTATTTTTAACGTATTGGCAGATACCTCGGCTTGCGTGAGCCAGCTAGGCAGTGCGCCGTTGTTTTGAGTTGTTGGTTGTGGTGTATTTTCTTTGAAGAAAGCTAACCATTGGTCTACATCAAAGACATCAAATTTTGCTTTGAGCATTAACCCTTTGGTGAGCGGTATATCGGCAGCGGTGTTGATGCCAATCTCACCCCTGTCAATTGTCCATTTGCCTTCGACTTCATTGCGAGCGATTTTCCCAGAAATGAGTTCGCCGTACTGCAATTGTATTTCGTCCTTACTGGCAAGCCCCTGTTTTTTCTCAATTTTCAGAGGAATAATTTGGCCCGCTGGTTTATTGAGCGGGCTTGGTAAATTAATCGCCATACCAACTAGATTTGAGGTGAAAGTAAAATCGGCCAGGGGTTTTTTAATCAAAATATCACCCTTCCAATCGGTGGTACCACGCAATGCATTTGCGATTGGATGATCGATCATTTTTCGAATACCAACATCATTGATTCTTCCACTGGCATTGATTTGAATAGATTTGTCTTTGCCCGTGGTAAGGCTGAGTCTAGAGGCGCCGCCCATGATTTCAGTACTGATGTTTTGAGCAGTCAAACCGTTTTCATTAAAATTCAATGCGCCATTGATTTTACTTATTTCGGGCAAGCCAATCTCGTCATTCGCATATAAAGTGCCATTTTTGATTTGATAAGTACCAGCGTAATTAGCGGTTTCTATATCTTGAAGTGGAATCTTGAGTTCCAAATGTAAATGGGCATCTCCGGCTGTTTTAAGGGGTTCTGTGAAACCCATGGTGACTTCTTTTACTGGACTTTCATTCACAAATTTAATGCCTTCACGCACAGATCCCTCAACCTCGCTGGTGATGTTCAGCATGGGCCAATCTGCATCTAACTGGGGAATCTCAACAACAGTACTGATGATTTTGTTGCCAAACACATATCCTTTATTGGCATTCAGCAACATGCGCTTCCCTTCGAACAGCATCTGTGTATTCAACCCTCGGATGAGGGGCCAGCCTGTACCGTACTCGATTAAAGCATCTTCAATTTGTGCGGTGACTTTAAATTGACCAAGTGAAGCATCAGGTTGATTTTTTTTGTTGACAAAAGGGAAGTCGGCCAATGGCCCTTTGATAATGACATTCACATCATTGGCACGACCAGCAATGATGGAAGTGTCTAACCAGTGCAGGGTTTCTTCCCCCAGTATGATGGGGTAATAAAAAGGGGCAAATTTGGCGTTGCCTTCATTAAAATTAGCATTTAAATCTAAATATCCGCTAGCGCCAGGGCGATGTTCGTACTGAGCTTTAATCACGCCACCTATATGCGGGTTCTTCACATTCAATTTATTCGCAACCACTTTGACATTTTGTTGATTAATCTGCCACGTTACTTCGCCTTGCAGATTGTCGATAGGGACAGGCCAGCGCAAAATGTCTTTTAAATCCAAAAGCGCATTCTGCGTATTGAGTTGCACTTTCCCTTTGCGTTCATTGAAATCAAAATCGCCAGAAAAATGACTAAAACCAGGGAGTTGGTTAAAAGCCTGCATGTTAAATTGTGCAAATTCAGCAGAAGCAGAGTAGTTTTGTAAGCTGTCCGATGGGCCGGATACTGAAGCTTCTAGCGTATTGATAGTGCCGCTAGGTGATATGCCTGCTATCCACTGTTGCCATGACTCTGGGAGCGAAATGTAGGCCGCAGCTTCTGCCACTTTAATGAGATTTAGGGACTCAACGGACAATTTAGCATCGGTCCAATCTTGGTTTTTTTTTCGGCTACGTACCCATTCACCCTCTGCAGATTGTACTTTCAGGCCTGTGTCGAGTGCCAGATTAAACTCTTTTAAGGTCATTAACTCGCGGTTGCTGGCTTTTTTCCATCCAAGTAAACCGCTTAGCTCGCTGGCAATTAGCGATGTGGTTTCGGTAGGATGACTTATCGTTAAATTACTCAATTGCACATCTGCATCCAATGCATCTATTGCAAGTTTTGCAAAGTGTAAATCGGCGTCAATATTGCCTACGCCACTTTTTAATTGCACAGGATAGTCTAGCCAAGGGCGCCATGCAGCAATATCAGCTTCTTGAAGCGAGGCATGTATACTACCGCGCCAATCTACTAAATTAGACATATCGCGACCAATAAAATAACCAGATAGCTGAATAGGTTGTTTTGTACCTACAGAAGGTAGGGCGTTCAACTGAAATTCATGACGTCCAAATAGGCTTTTCCATGCGGAATTGCTTAACGTTAAATCAAGTTTCTGTAGAGAGAGCGGAGGGGCATTTCTTTTTTCGTCAATATAGGTAACAGCAGCATTACGCACACCTACTTTTGATTGTGCCAACAGCCAGTTAGCAAAATCTGGGTTGCCGCGCCCACTTAAATTCACACCAGCTATATAAAGCACGCCTTCGGAGGATCGTCTGATCATCAGTTCTGGCGAGTGTGCGGTGAGTTCTGACAAGCGCAGGTCAAGCAAACCAAGACTCAGCCACGATAGCTGCGTATCAATTTTTTTAAGGGTAAGCGCAGGTCTATTTTGTTCATCATAGATAATGACATCGCCTAGCGTTATCCGTGGTGAAATATGACGCCATCCAGTTTGAATATGACCAATAGTTACTTGGCGTTGAGCTGTCTTGCTTGCGTAGGTGGCTATGTCATCTTTGTATTGATCGATATTAGGAAAAATCACAAAACGGATGATGACTATTGTGATTAATAGGAGTGCGGCGACGAAAGTTAGGAAATACGATACCCAGCGAAAGAAAGAGCGAATGGTCATGAAGTGATGTTGGGTGTGTGCATAGTAATCTACTCGTATTTTACTGTATTTTTATATCAGAATTAGAATGCAAAGGTAAAGTTCAGTGAATGTTCATACAAGCTTTGCTTTAGAATAACGCCTTTTGGCAATTCAGGCCGATTTACGGACAGCTTTTGATTCAATTTAAACAATTAACGCTCACACGTGGCGCCAAAATTCTGGTCGAACAAGCCTCGTTTCAGTTGCATCCAGGTCACAAAGTAGGGTTGACCGGCGCAAATGGTGCAGGCAAATCATCTTTATTTGCCTTACTACGTGGTGAATTGCATCCAGAGGTGGGCGACTTGGAAATGCCACCCAATTGGGTGGTGGCACATGTGGCACAAGAAACACCTGCGTTGGCACAATCTGCCATTGCCTTTACCCTAGATGGTGATGTAGAACTGCGCCAAGTGGAAATAGCCCTTGCGCAAGCAGAAGCAGACCATGCGGGTGAAAAAATAGCAGAACTGCACCAGCGCTTAAGTGATATTGAAGGGTACAGTGCAAAAGCACGCGCTGCGGCCCTGTTGGATGGGCTTGGATTTTCACAAGCAGATTTAGAACGGCCTGTCAGTGATTTTTCAGGCGGTTGGCGCGTCAGACTGAATTTAGCGAGGGCACTGATGTGCCGCTCTGACTTATTGTTGCTGGATGAACCTACCAACCACTTGGATTTAGATGCGGTGATTTGGTTAGAGGGCTGGTTGCGAGAGTATCGTGGCACCTTGTTATTGATTTCGCATGACCGCGATTTTTTAGACAGTGTAGTGAATAATATTCTGCACATTGAGCAACAGCGTTTGACCCTGTACCGCGGCGGCTATAGTGATTTTGAACGCCAACGTGCTGAAAAGCTGGCATTGCAACAAGCCATGTTCGAAAAACAACAGCGCAAGGTGTCACATTTACAAAGCTATATCGACCGCTTCCGTGTACAAGCGACTAAAGCCCGCCAAGCACAGAGTCGAATCAAAGCCCTTGAGCGCATGGAAATGATTTCTGCGGCCCATGTCGATTCTCAATTCAACTTTGAGTTTCGTGAACCTGTGAGTGCACCTGACCCATTGTTAGTGTTGGATGATGTGGACGTTGGCTACGGTCATTCACCTATACTCAACAAAGTGGTATTTACCATTCGTCCAGGGGAGCGCGTTGGCCTGCTTGGCAAAAACGGAGCAGGTAAATCTACGTTGATTAAACTGCTGGCGGCTGAATTATTTCCCTTAGCCGGAAAACGGGTGGAAGGCAAAGATTTAAATATTGGTTATTTTGCGCAACATCAGTTAGAGCAGTTGCGGCCTAATGAATCTCCATTGCAGCACATGATGCGTTTAGACCCGGCAACCCGCGAGCAGGAACATTTGAATTATTTAGGTGGCTTTGATTTTAAGGGTGATATGGCGCGCACGCCCTGCCTTAACTTTTCTGGCGGTGAGAAATCACGCTTGGCGCTGGCACTGCTGATTTGGACACGTCCCAACTTGTTATTACTGGATGAACCAACCAACCATTTAGATTTAGAAATGCGTCATGCCTTAACGATGGCGTTGCAGGATTATCAAGGAGGCGTTATTTTGGTGTCGCATGATAGGGCATTGTTACGTGCCAGTTGCGATCGATTTGTACTGGTGGCAGATGCCAAGGCGGAGACGTTTGATGGCGACCTAGACGATTACAAAGCATGGCTAGCAAGTGTTAAAATGCAAGAAAATGTTGCTAACACTAGCGAAAAATCTGTAAAAAAGAACGATTATGCGCAAAACAAGGCAGATAGACAGGCGCGGATTTTAGCAAGACGTCCTTTGCTTAAAACACTCACGCAACTTGAGCAATCGTTATCCACCTATCAAATTGAAAAGCAAAGCTTGGAGTCTAGGGCATTAGATGCAACGCTCTATGAGCCAGCGCATAAGTTAGAGTTACAGCAACACATTAAACGCCAAGCAGAATTAACAAGCCTGATTGATGAGGCTGAGCTGCAATGGCTAGAAATTCACGAAGCGTTAGAAGCACTCCCAGAAATTGATTAATTTTTTATTAGGTCTTATATGAACGAAATCACATATTCCCAGCGTTTAAAACTTTTGCATGCCATTTGTTTGGCAGAAAGTTTTGATGATGGCGCTAAATCAACCATTGATCTGAATACATTCGATGCGCTGGATGCTGCCCATTATTTGGCGAGCTATTTAACCTTCAAAGCAATTCAAGAGGCAGGGCGACAACCGGGGCATGAACTAGAAGAAAACTTTGATATGTTGAGTGTGTATCAGGCTTATGCTTTATTGCTGTTTGCATTTTTATCCATGCCTTTAACGCAAGAAGACATCAATCCCGACTACCAAACTGCGCAAATTACCATTGCAAAAACCTTATTTGCAGGAATCTCGGACGCACAACTCGTCGAAATTATTGAATCTGGCTTGAATAAATTTAAGTTAATAGGCGATGCCGAGGTAGAACATTGGGCAGAGTTTAGAGAGAATGTGGACAAGGTCACGGTGAGCTTTGTGATTGCGGGTACCGATGATGATAGCCCGCATGACAAAGAAGATGTGTTACCTCTTTTTGGTCAGTTATTAAGCCAATTATGCGAAGCTTTTGAACAAGTTTGATACACATTCTTGTTGAATGCTGTAAAAAAGACCGCATTGCTGTGGTCTTTTTTTAAGTATCCACATGCCTTCGCAAGCACATAGATGTCCGCTATTTTTAACTAGCTCCTGATGTCAGGACGCTGGTGTGAACGACCACGAAAACCAGTGGGCTGATGCATCTCATCATGTTTGCCAAATTGCGCTTTGTTTTTGATTGCTTGTTCACGCTGCTCTAATGTCAGCACTGCCAATACCTTACTTTCAGTTCTGGCACGATTAAATGCACTTTCTCTTTCTAAAGTAGCCAGCTTGTCTGCAATAGTGTTGGCTTTGGCTTCATCGAATGGTGTCGCTTGGCTCAATTCTCTGAGCGCTTGGTTGAGTTGTTGACGTTGCTTCATTTGCGCACGTATTTTTGGTACTTCTGCGTGATGTAATGCAAAAAGTTTATCTTCTTGCTCAGCGGTGAGTGCAATCCCATGTAAGAAATGTGGTTGACCAAATCCGTGTACACCAGCATGAGGAAGGTTTTGA
Source organism: Methylophilus sp. (assembly GCA_030696695.1). GTDB lineage: Bacteria > Pseudomonadota > Gammaproteobacteria > Burkholderiales > Methylophilaceae > Methylophilus. The sequence continues at coordinate 352,857 of JAUYRP010000011.1, read as the reverse complement.
TGATGACCTTTTACGCAATAGTGAGGCTTATCACCTGTTTCACTATGTTCAGCCACTGCTAAGCTAGTTGCAGCAATAGTGATGCACGCTGCAGCCAATAATGTTTTAAATGTTGTGTTCATTGTTTACCTTTCACATATATGTCTCAATTAAGACAATTACATTGTGCAGTGCTTAGTTGTAAAGCAACGTTAAGGGTGCGTAAAAGCATGTAAACCTGCACTATTTACAAATAACGAAAGATGTAAAGTTGGGTAAAACGCTGGCTTTACACTTGTTAAGGTGTCTATCCTCTCGGTATGATGCAATGCTAAGGTATTGAATCGAGAAGAAAATGAACAAGTTATTATTGATTGATGATGATGTGGAACTTGTAGGTATGCTCAAGGAGTATATGGAGCAAGAAGGGTTTGATGTCACAGTTGGCCATGATGGTATTACGGCAGAGCAGTATGTTCTGGCTGGCGAATTTGATTTAATGATTTTGGATGTGATGATGCCTGTGCAAGGGGGGATGCAGACATTAAAAAATATTCGTGCGAACAGTAGCAGTATTCCCGTCATCATGCTAACAGCCAAAGGCGACAACAATGACAAAATCACAGGTCTGGAGTTAGGCGCAGATGACTATGTCTCTAAGCCGTGCACGCCACGAGAGTTGGTGGCTCGCGTACGCGCTATTTTAAGGCGAATTCAAGCAAACGCTTCTCGAACCTATGTGATTACCGTGGGCGATTTGAAAATATGGTCAGCACAACGTCGTGCAGAATGGCGCAAAGAGGTGTTGGATTTAACCAGTACAGAGTTCAATTTACTCGAAACGCTTGCACGCCATGCGGGTGCTGTCATTTCCAAGGAGGAGTTGTCGCTACAAGCACTTGGTCGGCCGCTAGCCAAATTCGATCGCAGTATTGATGTGCATCTCAGCAGCATACGCCAGAAAATCACCCAACGCTCAGGTAACCCAAATTTGATCCAAACCGTGTATCGCATGGGTTATCAGTTAGTTAAAGAGTAGAACATGGGACGTTTGTATTGGAAGTTTTTTTTATTTTTCTTTTTAGCGCAACTCACCACTGGCTTAGGCGTTGGGCTTTACATTCTTTTCAGTATTAGCAAACAAAATGCAAGTATCGACCATTCGCCGATAGGTCATTCACTGATGCATGCAGCACAGACAACATTAGAATTAAGCGGTGTCGAGGCCACTAAAGATTTGCTGGCAAAGTGGGAGGGGCAACAATTGATGCATCGCGTCTATGTGATCGACCAAGCCAAGCAAGATTTACTTCAACGTAAATTAGAGGCACAGTGGTTAAACTCGCTTGATGCGACAATTAATGCGGGACCGTCAGAAGATGTCGCCAGAGTGACATTTGCCGACAATCAGTCTTATCTTATTTTTGCAATATCCAATCGTGGTAATCGTTCCCGTGGCTGGACGCCACCACCACCGAATATAGAGGACGGAGAACCGCCGCCACCGCCGCCTCATGAATTAGACCACGCCAATCCACTGTTCAAACTTGTGGCTACATTTCCTATCAAAGGTTTAATCATCGGCACGCTTGCCAGCATATTATTCGCCGCAATTTTAGCGTGGTATTTTTCTAAGCCCATCAAAACATTGCGGTTGGCATTTGAGCATGCTGCAGAAGGTAATTTGAACATTACCGTGGCAGACAAAATGGGCTCACGTAAAGATGAGTTGTCAGATTTAGGTAGGCATTTTGATTACATGGCTAGCCGCTTAAATACTTTAATGCAAGGGCAAACCCGCTTACTACATCATGTCTCGCATGAATTGCGTTCACCTTTGGCCAGAATGCACATGGCGTTAGGGCTGGCGTTGCAAAATCCAGACAGAGCCGAAAACTCACTGAATCGCATTGAGTTAGAAGCCAATCGTATGGATAAGATGATAGGTGAACTGCTAGAGCTTTCTAGGTTTGAGTCAGGCATGGTCGCGCTTAAAATAGAGCCGTACTCACTCAGTGATGTGTTGGAGACGATAGTCTCTGATGCCGCGTTTGAAGCATCCAGTAAGCGTGTGCATGTGGTGCTCAAAAATACTTATACGGGCTATTTGCAAGGGCAACCAGACTTGATTTACCGGGCGATTGAAAATGTAGTCAGAAATGCCATCAAATATGCGCCAAACGACTCTATTGTGAGCATTCATTGCACATTACAAGCGGAAGGAAAATTGATTGATATTGAAATTACTGACCAAGGGGCTGGGGTGCTGGAAACAGAGTTAGAGGATATCTTTAAACCTTTTGTACGCGGGCATTCTGGCAGTCAAGTGGTGGGGCATGGGGTCGGGCTTGCCATTACCAAGCAGGTAATTGAGACCCATGGAGGCAAAGCAGTCGCAAAAAACCTTAAGCCATATGGCTTTAGTGTCACCATGACATTGCCTGTGTAATTTATTTAACCTGACCCGTTACGTAGTACCAAGCATCGCTATAGCTAAACTGGCTGGTTTCATGCATGCGCTCAGCGCGGTTTCCACCCACTTTATAGCGGGCAACAAACTCAACAATTGCAGTATCAAGGCTTGTATTTTCTGCACGAATGATTGTTAAGCCAAGCCATTGGGTATGGTCTTGAGTTAAATCTAAATCGCTAGGACGGGTGTCTGGATGCCATGTTTGGATAAGGTATTGCGTTAATTGCAATACATAAGCGCTGTAGCGTGAACGCATGAGTGCCTGTGCACATGGTGCAGGTTGACCAAGGTGTAGAGGTTGGCAACATTGGATGTATGGCAGACCTGAGTCACATGGGCAATGGTCCGTTTGTTTGGAAGCTTTCATCACTACTATCGTTACCCACTAGCTTGTAAGCGACTCAAATAGTGCTCGAAGTAAGACACCACAGATTTTTCAGTACATTTGTTGTTGGCAAATTGATAACCTGCTTCTGCTAAATTGTTCGCTTTGGCAGTGTCATCCCACAGTAGTTGTATTTTTTCTGCCAAGTCTTTTACTTGTTTAGGTGCATAGAACAAGCCTGTTTGATGGTCTTGAATATAGTCATGTACCCCTGCAGAGTTGGTCACGACCATCGCTTTTTTGAAAAACATGCCAGATACAATCGTCACATGGCCACACGGTACTTGGCTGTCTCGCAGTGGCACCACCATCATTCGGCTGTGCGTCAAAATATTGTGTGCTTGTGTGAGTGGAATATGAGTGTAGAGCTTGACGTTTTCTGGGATGGATAAATGTTCAACGCTTTCTGCAGTAGCTACCACTACCAATCGAATATGCTTAAGTAAGCGCATGGCCTCAAACAGCGTTTGGTAATCGCGCCCTTGGCTGCCGAGGGCACAAATATAATCCCCCGCGACTAATGGGGTTTCGTTGAGTGGCACTTTAGGTGCATGCACAGACCAATGCAACATATCGATACGGTCAGGATCAATGCCAAAATAATCAGCATATAGTTGCTTTTCTAGCGTGGAATACACCACAAACCGATCTGCCTGTTGATACGCTTTAGCCATGGCTTTATGCTGAATTCCAGTAGGTAGGTTGGTGTAATTAAACGAGTAGACCAAATGCGGCAAAGAGGGGTTGAACAATTGCGCCATACGTCCACCATAATAAGCTGGGCGTGGCCCATGGGAGACCAGCAAGCTAGGTGATTTTTTGGATGCTTGCACAGCGCGGAATGCTTGAATAAAACGCGCCGCCGACTGCTTTTTAGGCAACCATTCAGGGAGTTTATACTCCAAACTTGAGTAATGCTGCCAACTGTTAGGTAAATGGGTGAACTCATCCCTTAGCCAATGCCAATCTGTGCTGAGATCACTTAAGTTGATAATCTTCAAAGGTTGGCGGCAGTTTTGCATGTTCATTTACCTAAGCAATTTCACGTGTTTCTGCAAATTCTATGTCTGGATACCGTTCTTGCGCCATTTGTAAGTTGACACGATTTGGGGCAAGGTAAACATAGTCGTCCGCGCTATCTAAAGCCACGTTAAATCCATATTTGTCTGCGATCGCCTTTAAGTCAGCATCACTGCCTTTTAACCAACGTGCGGTGTAACAATCATACGGCTCAAATATCATGTCTACGCCGTATTCATGCTCTAAACGATGGGCAACCACATCAAACTGTAGCATGCCCACTGCGCCTAAAATCAAATCGTTAGAGAGCAGGGGGCGGAACAATTGTGCTGCACCTTCTTCTGAAAGCTGTTTTAGGCCAATTTGCAATTGTTTCATTTTCATCGGGTTTTTGATGCGTGCACGTCGGAAGAACTCTGGCGCAAATGATGGAATGCCAATAAATTTCAGGCTTTCGTTCTCAGTAAACGTATCGCCCAATTTAATCGTGCCATGGTTAGGAATGCCGATAATATCCCCTGAATAAGCTTCATCCATGGTGGTGCGGTCTTGTGCCATAAAGGTGATGGCATTATTCACGCTCAGCATTTTGCCTGTGGCCACTTGCTTGATCTTCATGCCACGTTCAAACCGCCCAGAGCAGACGCGTAAAAAGGCAATCCGGTCACGGTGTTTTGGGTCCATATTGGCTTGAATTTTAAATACAAAGCCAGAAAATTTAGGCTCATTGGCCGCGATTACGCGTGTAGCCGTTTTACGTGCTTGCGGTGGCGGAGATAAATCTACGACAGCGTCTAATAACGATTGCACACCAAAATTATTCACAGCTGAACCAAAAAATACAGGGGTTTGTTTGCCACTTAGGTAGCGTGCTTTATCAAAGCTGTGGGACGCACCACGGACCAGCTCTATATCAATTCTCAATTCTTCGGCTTGATGACCAATCAATTCATCTAAGCGCGGGTTTTCAATGCCTTGAATCGTTTCTGAAGTGCCTTTTTCAGCACGTGGATCAAAAAACAAGATGCTGTCGTTGACAAGGCTATATACACCACGGAATGTTTTGCCCATGCCGATTGGCCATGTCATCGGCGCACATTCCATGCCTAGCGTTGATTCTATTTCATCCAACAGTTCAATCGGTGCGCGGCTTTCGCGGTCTAGTTTATTGATAAACGTGATAATTGGCGTATCGCGCATGCGACATACATTCAGCAACTTGATGGTTTGGGCTTCTACACCATTCACAGAGTCAATCACCATTACAGCGGAATCGACCGCTGTCAGTGTGCGATAAGTGTCTTCGGAGAAGTCATCATGGCCAGGTGTATCCAGCAGATTGATCATATGCTGCCGGTATGGGAACTGCATGACGGAGGAAGTGACCGAAATGCCACGTTGCTTTTCAAGCTCCATCCAGTCAGAAGTGGCGTGACGCGCAGCCTTGCGGCCACGCACTTCACCCGCTACTTGAATGGCACCACCAAACCACAACAGTTTTTCTGTCAGTGTGGTTTTACCTGCATCTGGGTGGGAAATAATTGCAAAGGTTCGTCTGACCTCTATCTTGGTGAGATCTGTCATGGATATCGGTTAAATAATTTAAAACCGAGATTATATAAGCTGAGCCTACTTCGCAGTGAATGTTTTGTAGAAGTTAATCATAAAATTACGCGCTGGTAAGAAAGCATTGACGAATGGCGCTTCCCATTTAGGGGGTGTCACCAACGGTTCTTTTAATTTTGAGTAGTGTGTTTTGTATAAAAAGTGATGTTCATGCGTAGCAGCTTTTGTGAAGATGTTGTAAATCAAACCAATATCGTGATTTGACCTCTCCAAGCGATGCGGATATTGATTTAACAATGGGTGGATTGCGAGCGTGTAGGCAATTGGACCAGTCACGCGAAATGTGCCTAAATGGCCGCCATGGTTCAAAAAAGGGTTGTAGTGTTCCACATTGTGACTGACCGTTTCAATCACGGATTTCAAAAATGGATGGCCTGCCACGGTGATGATATACCATTGCTGAAATTCACCTAACGGATCAGGAATATCAATGTATTTACCAATATTTTCCATTTCGTCACCCACGTCATTTTTCCAATAACTGAGCACATATTGATCATTTGCTTGAACAATGTCATTCAATGGCTTGGTCATACTACTTTTGATATCTAAATAAACACCGCCTTCTTTGTACATAACTAAGTATCTAAAAAAGTCAGCCATTGCAGCACCATATGCTGGGTTCACTTTTTTGAATGTTGCAAACAATTTTGGATAGTGTTGCATCACATACGCATCAATGTCTGCATCATCATAAAAGCGGTACTCCCAGTCTGGATTGAGCGCTTTTAATTTATCGACATTGGCTTGAATAGCCTCAGGCAGTTGGGTGCTAAAGTAAGTTTGGTGAATAATTTTAGGGACTTTTTCACCCATTGGTAACATAGACACATATCCATAATCTTTAACTTGATTAAGGTTTTTTCTAGCTAACAAAGAAATATTATCTTTTATACTCATAACATTGGCTATATCTGTATGGATATGTGAATGCTATGTATATTATCAAAACTAGAAGTAGTGTCTATGCCTCAAATGGACTAACGATTTACTTTCCGCGCATCAAAAAAATAGCAGCAAGTATCAATGCTGCTATCACTAACAATCCTTCCATTTACTTCACTACTTCTTTCAGTTGCTCAAGAATCGCCGGGTTATCTAGCGTAGAAATGTCAGAAGTAATCTCTTCACCTTTTGCAAGGCTACGTAACAGTCTCCGCATGATTTTGCCAGAACGTGTTTTGGGTAAATTATCACCAAAACGGATTTCATCAGGTTTGGCAATCGGCCCAATCTCTTTGCCTACCCATTCACGCAGTTCAGCGACTATTTTTTTTGCTTCATCGCCTTGTGGGCGTGCGCCTTTTAACACTACATACGCCACTACAGACTCGCCCTTGATATCATGCGGTTTTCCAACTACTGCGGCTTCTGCCACGATATGATTGGCTACCAATGCAGATTCAATTTCCATGGTGCCAAGTCGGTGACCCGATACATTCAGTACGTCATCAATCCTACCCATGATGGTAAAGTTACCTGTTTTAGCATCCCGTATTGCACCATCGCCAGCCAGATAGGTTTTTCCACCTAAATCGGCAGGGTAGTAGCTCGCTATAAAGCGCTCAGGGTCATTGTAAATGGTGCGTATCATCGATGGCCATGGCTTTTTAATGACCAGTAAGCCGCCTGTTCCCCATGGTACATCCTTGCCAGTTTCATCGACTACATCAATATCTATACCTGGGAAAGGGAGTGTGCAAGAACCTGGAACCAATGCAGTTGCGCCTGGTAGTGGGGTGATGACATGGCCGCCTGTTTCTGTTTGCCAGAAGGTATCGACAATCGGACAGCGACTGCCGCCCACTTGCTCGTAGTACCACATCCACGCTTCCGGGTTGATTGGTTCACCTACTGTGCCTAGCAAGCGTAAGCTGGAAAGGTCATACTGGCTAGGGTGGGTTGCTGGGTCTGTTTCACCAGCTTTGATGAGTGAACGAATTGCGGTAGGTGCTGTATAGAAAATGGAGACTTTATGTTTCTGAATCATCTGCCAGAACCGGCCAGCATTTGGATAGGTGGGGATGCCTTCAAATACAATTTGCGTGGCGCCCATCGCGAGCGGACCATAAGCCACATAACTATGCCCTGTAATCCAACCCACATCGGCAGTACACCAATAAATATCGTCAGGCTTCACGTCGAACGTCCAACGCATGGTATTCATGGCGTGTAATAAATAGCCTGCTGAGGAGTGTTGTACACCTTTTGGCTTGCCTGTAGAGCCAGAAGTGTAAAGTAGGAACAAAGGATGCTCCGCATTCACCATCACAGGCGCACATTCATTAGCTTGACCTGCAATCAGATCACTCCACCATATATTGTTGCTATCCCAGTGAATTTCCTGACCAGTCTTTTTGAGCACAATAACCTTTTGGATGCCATCATAGCCAAACTCTGTTTTGGCTTGTGCAATGCCTTCATCAACGGCATGTTTCAATGGCAAGGTTTTTCCGCCGCGAAACTGACCATCAGAGGTAATCACAGCAATAGCATCTGCATCCACAATACGTTCACATAAGCTTTTGGCAGAGAACCCACCAAATACCACAGAATGGATAATGCCTAGGCGCGCACATGCTTGCATAGCGACGACTGCTTCAATGCCCATGGGCAAGTAGATAATAACGCGGTCACCCAGTTTGAGATTATGTGCTTTCAAGCCATTCGCAAACTGGCACACCTGATGATAAAGTTCTTTGTAGGTGACGGTTTTGACATCGCCATTATCACCTTCAAAAATAATGGCGGTTTTATTGGGGATGGTGTTGAGATGTCTATCCAAGCAGTTGGCTGAGACATTTAATTCGCCGTCTTCAAACCATTTATAAAAAGGTGCGTTGTCTTGGTTGAGTGTTTTGGTAAAAGGTTTGTGCCAAACTAACAATTCACGCGCTAACTTTGCCCAAAAACCTTCATAGTCGTTCTTTGCTTCATTACACAGTTGCTGGTAGGCTTGCATGCCAGAGACGGCTGCATTGCTGACCGTTTCTGCACTTGGCGCAAACACACGGTTTTCATGAAGTACGGATTCAATAGACATACAACTCCCCTAATTTTCTGCAACACACATATAATTTAAATTATAAATGACACAAAACAACTGCCATAAAAGATACATACACTTATGCTAACACTGGACATGATTCTATCAGAAAACCGCACTGCGTCTAGGGATGAGGCATATCTGCTACATGCTGTGAAAAGCAGCCCTTTTGTTGCCCGATTGCTATCAAAAGATGCGCAATTGATGTCAGATTTGCTAAATAATCTACATCAACCTTATCAAACAGAGCACATGCAAAGTGAGCTTTCTGCGCAAAATATTTTTGATGAAAATGTATTAAAGCAGCAATTAAGGCAGTTAAGGCAACGTGTCATTGCACGCATTATCGTGCGAGATTTAAATGGATTGGCAGACTTCCATGAGGTGGTCGCCAGTACCTCTGCATTGGCAGAAGTGACTTTGCAACAGGCGATTGGTTTTCATTCAGCACTATTGCAAACCCAGTATGGTGTGCCAAAAGGGCCATCTGGTACTGAGCAATCATTGATAGTGGTAGGCATGGGCAAATTAGGCGGGGCAGAGCTCAATGTGTCTTCAGACATTGATTTGATTTTTGCATATGAACAAGAAGGCGAGACCGATGGCGCAAATGCGATTACCAATCAAGAATACTTTATTAAGCTAGGCAAAAAGCTCATTGCAGCACTGGATGACGCGACAGAAGATGGATTTGTATTCCGTGTTGATATGCGCTTACGTCCATTTGGTTCAGAAGGTGCGCTGGTAAGCTGCCTTGATGCACTCGAAGATTACTACCAAAATTATGGCCGTGAGTGGGAGCGTTATGCTTGGATTAAGGGTCGAGTAGTCGCAGGGCCGTCACAAGCGTTGAGCAAAGTGATGAAGCCGTTTGTATTCAGAAAATACTTAGACTTTAATGCGTATGCCTCGATGCGCGATTTAAAAGTGCAGATTCAACGCGATGTAATGCAACGCGGCCTTGAAGATAATATCAAGCTGGGTCGAGGTGGCATCCGCGAAGTTGAGTTTATTGCGCAAGTATTTCAATTAATACGTGGCGGCCAAGATACAGACTTGCAAATCAAGCCAACGCTGCAGGTATTGCAGCTACTGGGGCAACAACGCATGTTGCCAACAGAGGTGGTACAGCAACTGACGGAGGGCTATATCTACCTGCGTAATGTCGAGCACCGTTTAATGTATATCGATGATCAGCAAACACAAGATTTGCCAAAGTCTGAGGAGTCTAGGCAACGACTGCTTAGCATGATGAATATGCTCAGTTGGGGTGAGTTTTTAGCACAACTCAATCAACATCGCGCCATTATTCAAGCGCATTTTGATGCCACTTTTAGTGATGCTGGACACGAGGTGTTAGAGCAAGAGACAGCGATTTGGCAAGGCACGATAGAAAAGCTTGCGGCCATGGATCACTTAACCTATCTGGGGTATCAAGATGTCGCGGAGACCTATCAACGTTTAAACACGTTGCACACAAGCAGCCGTTACAAACAATTGCCAGAACAAAGTAAGTTTCGTTTCGATAAATTGATGCCGATGGTGATACAGCAATCCGCTGAAACGCAAAGCCCAGATACCGCCTTATTACGCAGTATTATTCTGTTAGAGAGTATTTGCCGTCGCGCCAGTTACTTGGCATTGCTGGCAGAGTTTCCAGAATCACTGCAATTGGTGATTAAATTGTGTGGTGCTAGCCCATGGCTCGCACAATATTTAACAGCACACCCAATTCTGTTGGATGAGTTATTAGATACGCAAACCTTGTATGACGCGCCAGACTTTCAAGCCATGCAGGCAGAACTCAGCAAAAAAATGCAGGCGCTGGAAGGTGATATGGAAGCGCAAATGGATACCATGCGCCATTTTAAAAATGCGGCGGTGTTGCGCTTTGCAGCACAGGATATTGGTGGCTTACTAGAATTAGAGACGCTCTCTGACTATTTAAGTGCGCTAGCCGAGCTCATTTTACAAGTGAGCTTGCAAGTGATTTGGCCAACGCTCAAGTTCAAGCATCAAGACTCCCCTCAGTTTGCCATTATTGGTTACGGTAAATTGGGTGGTAAAGAGCTAGGCTATGTGTCTGATTTGGATATTATTTTTCTATATGACGATGCGTATCCTGATGCCTCAGATAATTACGCACGCTTTGCACAACGCATCAATAATTGGTTTAACAGCCTGACCAATGCCGGTTTGTTATATGAGACAGACTTACAGTTGCGCCCAGATGGCAATAGCGGTTTGTTAGTAAGTAGCGTAGAAGCGTTTGAAGAGTACCAATTACACAAAGCTTGGGTGTGGGAACATCAAGCAATCTCGCGTGCTAGGTTTGTGGCGGGTGATGCAAAAGTAGGAGAGCGCTTTGCAATGATTCGTGAAAAAGTGTTGCTGCAAACGCGCGAACCAGTGCAACTGAAACGCGAAGTCAGCGAAATGCGTGAAAAAATGCGCATGAGTCACCCATCTAAAGCAGGCATGTTTGATGTCAAGCATGACAAAGGCGGCATTATTGATGTGGAATTTATAGTGCAATATTTGGTGCTATTGCACGCGCATGCGCACCCTCAATTGCTCGCTAACATTGGTAATATTGGCCTGTTACATTTATTAGCAGAGCTGGGTATGGTTGAACCAGCTTTGGCTGAAAATGTTGCCTCAGCCTATCGCATTTACCGAAAAATCATTCACAGCGAAAAACTGCAAGCCAAAGAAGCAAAAGTACCGACCATTGAAATTCAGCAACATCAAACTGCAGTGGTGCACCTATGGGAGCAGTTATTTAAAGACTAGTTGTGTAACGCTACTAACGTCCCCAGCGCAAAGCGGGTGTATGCACAGGGCTATCCCAGTGTTGCTTGATTTCATCATCCAACAAACAAAGCGTGATAGATGCACCTGCCATATCTAGTGCAGTTGTGTAATTACCCACTAATGAGCGTGTAACACAAATACCATGGCCAGCCAGTAATTTAGCAGCACTGTGGTAAATCAAATAAAGCTCCATGAGTGGTGTTGCGCCAAAACCATTAATCAGCAGCAGCGCTTCTTGATTCGTAGGCAATCCTTTGCTTTGAAAGTCTGTAACGATGGCTTGTACGCAGTCATGCACAATTGCATCCGCTTTGCGCATTTGTTCACGCTTGCGCCCAGGCTCACCATGAATCCCGACCCCCATCTCCAATTCTGTCTCTGCAATGTCAAAGGTGGCTCGACCGGCTGCTGGCACCGTACAGCTAGTGAGCGCTACGCCAATGCTAGAGGTACGTGCATTAACTTTATCACCCAATGCTTTGCAGGTAGCTAAATCTGCACCCGTTTCTGCTAGGCTACCCACGCACTTTTCTACAATGACTGTGCCAGCGACACCACGACGACCCGTGGTATACGTGCTATTCACTACAGCGCAATCATCACTAGTCAACACAGTGGCGTGTTCAAAGGGCAACATTTCAGTCGCCATTTCAAAATTCATCACATCGCCTGCATAGTTTTTCACAATAAACAACACACCTTTGTCAGCATGCACCGCCTCGGCGGCGGCTAACATCTGGTCTGGGGTGGGGGAGGTAAACACTTGCCCAGGGCAAGCTGCATCCAACATACCAAAACCGATATAACCCGCATGTAAGGGTTCATGCCCTGAGCCACCGCCGGAAATGATGACGACTTTATTTTGTGCTTTTTGGCTACGTGTGAGGTAAGTCGGGTCTAACTGCAGCGTGACTAAATCGCGATGCGCACTGGCAAAGCCAGATAAACTCTCTGTCAGCACATTCTCTATTTGATTGATGAATTTTTTCATGGATTAGCCCCTTTAATCACTAAATCACACACTGTATGAATCATCACTTGGCAACTTTTTGCCCCTGCGTCTAAATGCCCAATGGCCCGCTCACCCAAGCCAGCAGCACGCCCTTTGGTAGCAATTAAATTGCGTGTAGATTCTAACCCTTGATTTGCTGTTTCTTTGAGCGCATGCGCAATTTCTGTGCTAGATTTTCCTTCGGCAGCCAACAATGTAAATTGGTGAGATACAGGCACCAATACGTCCAACATTGTTTTCTCACCTATTTGGGCTTTGCCACGTTGCATAATGGCTTGCACACCTGCAGCAAAGGCAGCAGCTATTTCTAATAATGAGTCAGATCCATTTTGCTTGCTCACTTTGGCCATGCTCATAAAAAAACTGGCAAACAATGGGCCAGAAGCGCCGCCTATCGTACTCAGTAATTTCATGCCGATTTTATTCAGCACTTCATCAGCAGGTAAAGGCAATAATTCGTTATACAAACTGGCAGCGACTTCAGAGCCGCGCTTCATATTGATGTAATGATCACCGTCGCCTATCGCACGGTCTAGCGATTCAATATCCGCTTCATGCGCCACAATCGCTGCATGAATGGCTAGGCTGGCGCTCAAAATAAAATTAGTTTTCATGGCTTAATATAAATAATAAACATGGATTAAATAATAAAGATTACAAAAGCGTTAATTACCACATGACACAACGCATTGTTATTGTCACCTATACATCTCAGGCCAGTTTGTGATCCACAGGCACTGTGTCAATTTCAGCAATCTGCATGTCTGCACGCTCATATTCCTTGAGTAATCTGAGTGCAGTTTCCATGTCTTGCTCATTGACAAATATATTGGCAAAACCAGCGGGGGAGAGCTCGCCAATACCGCCCTGCAAGTAATGCCCACTCACGTAACATACCACGCCAAAAGATTGCAGCATGCCTGCCACAATATGTGCTTCGATAATCGTGTTAGCGCGGTATGCAATATTCATTTTAAGGTATCAAAATTTGAATGATGTGAATCACAGCACAGTGAAAACTTAACCAATTTTAGTCAGCAAGAAAATGCAAATCAACAGTGATACAAAAGACAAACCCAAAGAGAGATACAGCATGATTTTATAAGTCACCACCTGTTTTTTTGCCTCAAGTGCAGCAGATTCTATACCTTGTATGGTTTGTTGCATTTTTTCTGCTAGCACGTGGATAGATTGCGCATTTTGCGTGGCTGCGGATTGCAGCTCTTCAATCAGATTGGCTAATGCCGGGTCTGATTTTGCGGCTTCGGTTTTAGAGCTAAAGGCGGGAATAGTAGCAGCGGCAATTTGCGCAATATAGGGTGCTATTGCTTTGATAATAGGTAGAAACTGAACTGCCATGTGATATCTCCCTTAAGGTTTGTTGGTGCTTAATGATTAATTACAGTGCGCGCCGCTTGTATTAAGTTATTTAGATTTGAGCCGCTGTTCATTTTTTATTTTACTGCATAGTGCGCTACATATCGCATTTACGTATCATTAGTTTATCAATCGACCATTGACCACTACCAACAATGAATAGATAACACGCAGCCATCAGCATCGCCCAATCGAGTCGTGCTTCATGCATAAAACTCCAAAATCCATAGGTTTTAAGGTCGCGTACATAAAAAATCATAGTTTCCGTCAGCATCCAATCTTGCCCCATCCAAATAGGGATTTTGGTGGTGAAAATGGCTACTAGCATAGTGATGATAATTGGTGCAGCGGCCAAACGGGAAAATAGACCAATAAGGATAAGTGATCCGCAGATGATTTCTACCCAGCCAACAAATGGCCCCATGAACTCTGGATAAGGTATGCCAATTTTGGCGAAGCGACCAGAGCCGAGTATCTCAGGAAACATTAGCTTTTGAATGCCCTCTGGTATAAACACCCCTGCTAATGCCAGACGAATTAAGATCGACCAGCGTGATGCTTCAGTAATACATAGACTTGCTAGCATTTTACATTTCATGATGGTTCCTAGCTTTACACCCCAAATACCGTAAAGCTTAATACCAAATAGGCTGCGTAGCCGAATACTAGCAACCCACCTTCTAAACGGCTGAGACGACTACCGGTGTAAAGAAATAGCAGCAAAATCAGTGAAGTGCCTAGCATCACCCATTGATCGAACTGCAAAATCCTTTCATGCACAGGCAGTGGCTGAAGCAATGCTGAAACACCTAGAATACCTAACAGGTTGAAAATGTTGCTACCTAAAATGTTTCCTATGGCGACATCGGCATGTTTTCTAAAGGCGGCAATTACTGTAATGGAAAGCTCAGGTAAAGAAGTACCAACTGCAACCAACGTGAGTCCAATAACCGCTTGCGAGACACCTAATGACTCTGCAATACCAACTGCACCTTTTAATAACACTTGCGCACCAACCACCAACAGCGCTAACCCCAGAACTATTGCCATGAATATCCACATTGTTGACTTTGGCAAAGTGGAGATTTCTTGTGCCTCTGCTTTGTGCAACTCTGCAGAAGGTGCAACCCCAGTGCGTTCAGTCCAGTAAGCCCAAGTGAGATAAGCAACAAGCGTGAGTAAGAGAATTGTTGCATCTGCTCTGGCTAAGGCATTGCCACCTACTAACACCAAGAACAAAATACTTGCAATCACTACCGTCACGCCATCTCGACGCAACACAAGTGGCTTGACCGCAAGTGGTGTGATTAATGCACACAGCCCCAGTATGAGCAGGATATTACTAATATTGCTACCTACCACGTTGCCAATGGCAATGTCTGGTTGTTGGTGTATGGCAGCATCAACCGAGACCACCAACTCAGGTGCAGAGGTGCCAAATCCGACAATGAGCAGACCGCTCAGCAGAGGAGATACGTCCATTCGATTTGCTGCTGCCAAAGCGCCCCGGATAAGTGCCTCGCCACCAGTAGTTAATAGCAAAACGCCAATCGCGACGTAAAGTGCGTTCATCATAAATTGTATTTCCAGTGTGTTAGTTTAGAAAGTGAAAAACAATATGGGCTATTGTATAGTGCCAGATCAAGCTTGGATGTAAGCCTAGATAGAAAAAACAGGACGTTTGTTTATAGCCATACCTTGGTGGCGCGGCGTCCCTTTTGTTCTAAGTTTTTAAATTACGCATGCACCAATTGCCTAAATCCACCATAACCCATTCTTTTACAATCAAAAATTGGGTTCGATGTATCCATGATAGTCTGCATACGTGGGTCAATAAATATTGCCGCATTCGCAGCATCCCTTGCTACTTTAGATTCAAAAACCACCCATGCAAATATCACAGTTTCATCGGGTGTTGTGTTCGCTAGTTGCGTAAATGGCAGCACATCCTTGATAACCATATCATCGCGTACACATTCCCAGTAATCCAATGCGCCGTGGTCCTTCCATATAATGGCTGCTTGTTCTGCCATTACACGATACTCGTCTATGCGTGATGTAGGTATAGGAATAACAAATCCATCAATATAACGACTCATAAAATTCTCCTCATGGTTTATACCTCTTAGGTTTATGCTAATTTTCGATTACAAACTAGAGTTTGATATGACTTGTTTTAGCTGGCTCTAATGAGCGATGTGAGCACTTTACGTTTTATTCAAGATAGTTAACTTTTTACATCACTTGGTTAAAATCATTTGCGAATGCAGTAGCTTGCGTATTTTTTAGTTTTATTTGCAGGCCTGTATCACCAAGTAGCGGTTTGCCAGTGCCAAGTAAGATAGGCGCTTGCGTGATTGTGAATAGCGAGTTTCTCTATGCACCCGCGGCCATAATTATGCAGTCAACAGAAGCAATAAAATTGCTAAACCCCATGTCGGACTGCTCATCTAAATCGACAGCAGTTTTACCGGATGTTTCAAGCCAATCTACCTCATTATTAATGGTTGCAATGTAAGCGTCAGTACTTATTGCAATAATTGTTACATATCCCAACGCTACACGTTTTATCGCGCCGCATGCTGAGTTGGGTTCAATCGCTCTCATCCAGAAGATATGTTTGTAAGCCGCCTCTCATGGTTGACTATCTTTGCGGTGATCAACTTGCCATCGTACGTTCTCATCTGGATCACCCTTTAGTTTGATGAGAATTGAACGCGGCGTTTTGGAATTCGAGGCAACATATTGACGTACTCCGGGCTCTTTGTCAGACATGAGTTTTTCGAGAGTGGATACATTGACAGAGGGATTTGCTGCCACTAGGGAACGGATTTCACGAGAAGGGGCGACCGCAAGCTTATCTAAGACGTCTTGTGAACAAGGCTTGATGTTGATCAGGCATTGTTTCTGGAATTGAGGAATATCACTCCTACCTGAAAGAAAACGTTCAGCCCCTGGTCTTGGATTACGCGATCCTAACACCGGATCATAGGCGTCAGGAGAACATCCAACTATCAGGATTAAGAGTATTAATGATGTGTAGGTTCGAAGTGACATAAATGCCTTAATTTAGTATAGGTTCAACGCAAAGTTCAGCGGTCTCAGTGATAGCGATGCTCCATTGGAACGTTGAGTTAGACCTGAATTGTTAATATTTGATGGGTTTCGCTAGGCTTTACCCATCTTACGAGTTGAAAAAAAGAAACAGGGATGTTGAATCTCTGTATGCCAGCGTACAGATAAGTTCATGAAGAGCTGAATAATAAGGTCTGTAGTTAATAGACATGTAGGATAAATTATTCCTCTTGCTACTGAATGCGCTTCTTAATCAATCTAAAGGAAATACGCAATGACTAATCATCTAAACCAGAGCGCGAAAGATTGCATCGCCGCCTGCAATGACTGCTCGACCGAGTGCGGCGATTGTTTTGCACACATGATCGGTAAAGAAAGCAAAAATGCTTGTCCAGCTTGTTGCATTGAGTGCGCGGCGATTTGCCGTTTGTGCGCCGATGCAATCGCCCGCAATAGTCCGTTCGCTAAGCAAATTTGCAAGCTGTGCGCGGACATTTGCGACTGGTGTGCAAAACAATGCGGCGAGCAGAATATGGAACACTGCACGAGTTGTGCTAAATCGTGCCGTCGTTGTGCCGAGACATGCCGCAAGATGGCTGATTGATCTGAATAAAACCGCTGGAACGATTGCAGTACGAAATCGTTCGGCGGTATCTTTCAAGGCATTAAGTTGTCTTTTGTACCCCAAGCTTTGAAATAATTGCCGCATATGAAGCAACAGCAGCCGATATAAGAGCAATAACCAATCCAAAAGTATCATTTTCAATCACCGATTTCTCCATGTTGAATCTGTGGATGCCTGACGTTGACATAAGGGTCGCCGTTAAGCGTCCCGCTTGAATGATGGGTTAGACATAAATTATTTAGAGTAAACGTACTCATTAGACGGTTTTACCGACATAAATAGTTTAACTGCACCAATGATTAACAATAGATGAGCTGCCAAAACAAATGGGGCAGCTAAGCATCATTAATGCAAACGATGCACCACCGCCCGGCACAGTTGAGGTTAAAAGCCTTACTTTTCACCGCTGTCTTGCCCTGCAAACAACGAGGCAATTAGGCTGCCTGCAATCGACCCCGCCAGTTCACACAGGAAACCCACTATCAATGAGATGATGAGTTCTAGCGGCCATAGATTGTGTGAAGTGGGATCTTTAGCAACATCGACGACCATGCGGGCAAACACGGCTGCAGGTACCGAGGCCCCGACAATGCGGATGGCACTCCAAAAAGACGTTACTTTGTAGGCGCAAAGTAACAACGCTGAAACGCCAACCAAGAGTAAGCTCCACTCCATCAAAGCACTTGGTAGATTGAGTTTATTGTATGGAATCAACCAGTAGGGAACGCCAACGGCAAAGAAGTTTGCGATAAAAGCGAATAGTAGCCAGCTTTGCTTTAGCTGTTTCATGCGCACCTCACAAAAGAAACATAACGTTTGACATAAGGGTCGCCGCTAGGCGTCCCGCTTGAATGATGAGTTAGCTGTTCTGGGTTTCAACATGCTTTTTGAAGTTGTTGAGGATGCTCTGCCAACCTTGCCTCTGTTGCTCGGCTGTATTCTCATCTTCTGCTTCAAACGTTTCTGAAACCCGTGTTCCAATCGCAGTCTGCAGGAACTCGATGGTTACAATCCTGTCGTCTCCGAGCTTGAAGTGCAACGACTGCTGTGGTGCAACCTTGGTGAAGACTCCTTCGAAATCAAAGGCAAATGATCCGTCTTTAGCCTCCATGCGGTATTTGAATGTACCCCCGATTTTCAAATCAATTTCCGCCCTTGGGCAGCACCACTCATCAATTGCAAAGTTCCATTTGGTTATGTGATCTGGGTTTACCCAGGCATCCCACACTTGCTTGGGTGGGGCTGAAACTTCGGTTTCTATAGTGATTTTCATGGCTAACTCCAATTGCGAGGGGTGCGATCGCTAACGTTTGAATTAACGGGCGCCGTTAGGCGTCCCGCTTGATGGATGGGTTAGCGGTCATTTAAGCTCCTTACCATAGCCGAGCCGACGAACCAGAATTTGTCTGTTGATTCCTGCACTTTTCTAACTCTCGCGCTTCAGCTTGGGTTTTTGTAGGGCGAAGCAGAATATAGCATTCCTCTTTCAAAAAACGGCGGCGCTCACTTTCTAACTTTAAGTCATAGCCATGAGCGGATAGAAAATACAGATGCTTCGCGAGAATGGATCGTTTGCTTGTAACATTCTTAGGAGCTGACCAGTCACCACTTGGGCAAAATAAGTAATGCTGTTTTGATTCGCTATGTTGGATTAGGCGCTTTCTAAGATTAGAGCTAATACCCACCTTTAGCGCTACTCCTGAATTTGTATAAATTTCATAGAGCCCAGGCGCGTCAGTGACCTTTGATTCAACATCCGAAAATAACACCTTAATCTGCATTTTAAGATCGCTAACGTTTGACATAAGGGGCGCGTTTTAGCGCGTCCCGCTTGAAGGATGGGTTAGGCGTTTTATTTACAACCAGCACGTTTTTTCTCAGAATCAATAAAGTCATCATAATTAGAAAAACCACTTGGGACAAAAGGTTTTGCATTTGGGTTTTGATCAATATTTTGTTTATATGTATCTAAGCTTTTTGAATAAGAAATGCAGGCTTCAGGTTTACGTCCTGCCAATTTAAAAGTTATACCTTGGTTATAGTATGCATGCGTTGCCTTATCATAGATTTTAAGTTCAACAAAAGTAGTTGCAGCCTTTTCAAAGTATTTCGCTGACTCGTCGTATCGATTATCAGGGAAATCGCCCTTACCATGCTCTTGTTCCCACCTTCCAGCTGACTCAGACCTTAAAAGAAAGCCATATTGTACCCAAGCCTTGGCCGTACATATTCTGTCTTTACTTTCTTCACAGGTGGAAATTACCTCTAGAATCAGACGTTTTGCAGCAAGTGGGCGATTTTGTTGATTATTCAATACTGCTGCATTTTCAAGCTTCTGATTTGGGTCGCTTGAATAAACTATCCCAACTCCCGCACACCCACTCAGAAAGGTTAATATAAAAAGTACAAAATTTAAGAGTTTCATTGTATTTACCTATAACGCCTAACGTTTGAATTAAGGGGCGCCGTTAGGCGTCGCGCTTGATGGATGGGTTAGGTTTCGATTTCACCGGAGAGTTGACGCTTTTGCTTCAAACTGCTCGGCTAGAGCAACTTGATTAATGGTTTTGAGGTATTTGCTGTACTGCGTCAGTACTTCAATGGTGTACTCACGCTCTTTCCCTGAAAATTGTGGAGTTACTGGCAGTGCCCGTTCAAGGTGTTTTGCTCCCTCAGTCCATTTATCTTGGGCTGCAAGGCTGACAGATAACTCTACTAGGCGGCGTCCGACTTTGGACTCTGATGGACTGGGCAGTTTTTCTTCAATAACCAATGACTCTTTAAACAATTGCTCAGCTTCAGAGAATTTTGCCACTTGGCGCTTGATACGGCCAAGATTGTAAAGTCGCTCAGATTTTAGCTCAGGGTCTAGATTGCCTAAATCAACATTGACGAGTGCACGGTAGCATGCTTCCTCTGCGACCTGTAAGCGACCATTGCTTTCGGCTGTTGCACAGGTTTCTGAATAATTGTCTGATGTGGCACGGTTAATTGGATTGGCACAACCAACCAGCAGTAAAGCACCAGCAAACGTTATAAATAAAGCGGTTTTCATAAACTCCCCTGAAAGAAACCTAACGTTTGAAATAAGGGGCGCGTGTCAACGCGTCCCACTTGATGGATGAGTTAGGGCAAAGCCTATTTACACTGTGTTGGATAGCGCACATATTCAGCGGCATTTTTTGATACTTTGGCAGAACCTACCTTGTTTTCGCTAGTGCTGGCTTTTGCTAGAGCAGCTTTAGCCTGTTCAGATTTTCCGGTTTTTGACAGGGCATCAGCGTAGTCCTTCATAACTGCGGCATAGCCAGCAGGGTCGGTTTGATCAAACATTTCAGCACCCCATGGAAACGCTTTATCAAAATAAGTTACTGCTTTTTCGTAACGCCCAACATCGTATGCATGTTGAGCCAGCTCTAACTTTAACGTGAAAAGTCGTGTTGAGTTTTCACCATAAGCTTTTGAATATTGAGTAATTGACTCAGAGAATGCTTTTTCTGCCTCATCGGGTTGACACATATTGCCGTATACACGCCCAAGCTTGGCGAGAACTTGCCCCTCTGCCTCTGCCCCCAAGTTACCAATACGTGCATTGATTAGAGCTCGGGAGAACATTTCTCGGGCATGTGGCAAGTTTCCTTGCTGCATAGCGCTTTCGCCTTCAATAAAATAATTATTGGCTGTGCGTTGGTTAATTGGATTGGCACAACCCGTGATTAAAAGTGCAAAAACTAAAGTGAGTAATTTTCTTTTCATACTTAATAATCCCTAACGTTTGAATTAAGGGGCGCCGTTAGGCATCCCGCTTGAATGATGGGTTAGCCATTTATTTGCTCTGCTTTGACAAATTAGAAGTAACCGACGGAATATAGGTGCAATTGCTAATATCGGTTAAGGCATCGGTTTTTTCTACAGGAGTGAGAGACCAAGTAACGACATTGAATCCATCGAGCCGTACATAGTAGTTTTCGCCTGCTTTTGAGCAAAAATCCAAGTCTGAAGTTTTACCGAAATTGGCATAGTAAGACCAAAATTGATGGATATGGTGACAACCTTCACTGACATAAATATAGGTATAACTTCCGCCACTTAGATTGGCTGTTTTAGCCCCATCGATGGTGAATTGTGCATCAAAAGCACCCAGAAGAAATTTGCCAGGTCGATAAATGTAAATTGTGGAAGCAGATACATCTGGTTTCGGAGCGTCCTGATAGGTGGCTCCACCAGACGCGCAACCGACTAGAGTTAATAGTAATAAAGCTAAAAGAGGAGTCCGCATTTAAACTGCCTATGGCTAACGTTTGAATTAAGGGGCGCCGTTAGGCGTCCCGCTTGAATGATGGGTTAGGTGGCAACTTAGCTACCGCAATGTTACTTTGTACATGCCAAAATACCAGATAAATTGCCAATGGAATTGCAGAAATAAATACCACAAACATTTCGTGAAATACCACTGCTGAAAAAATTCCTGAGAGCGCCCCGATAATTAGCCAAAGCGAATGACATTGCCTATTTTTTACCCAATCTACTGTCATAACTCCAAGTGAGACCCATGCGACAAGCGGCAGAAATGCTATAAGTGCCGTTAAGCTACCTTCCATCCCTCCCATTAGCCCCACAAAAAAGAAGGTTAGAGAAAACACAACACCCACACTTGAAAATAACCACGATAGCATGGCTACAATAAAGCGACTGCCTGATGAATGGTTACTTTCATGAACATCACAATTAGGACATTTACCATTAATTTGAAATTCATCCCAAAATTTGTCTGCTTCCGTAAATTGGTAGTTACATTTCGGGCAAATTTGCGTTCGCATTTCTAAACCTAACGTTTGAATTAAGGGGCGCCGTTAGGCGTCCAGCTTGAATGATGGGTTAGAGCGCAGCTTAAATAAGAGCAACCCAATAACCAAAATATTGAATAATGCTAAACCAGAAACAAACCAAACGCTAGGCAACTGGTTTAATATTTGTGAGCGACCAAAGGTAGCAGCTTGAATAAGAGCGGCCTGAACTTCG
This sequence comes from Methylophilus sp., assembly GCA_030696695.1. Classification (GTDB taxonomy): domain Bacteria; phylum Pseudomonadota; class Gammaproteobacteria; order Burkholderiales; family Methylophilaceae; genus Methylophilus. The sequence continues at coordinate 330,403 of JAUYRP010000011.1, read as the reverse complement.
GGTTGCGAGCAGCTAGAACAGGATATGCTTTTGGGCACAACTTGTGCCCAAGTAACAAACTCAGCACCAACAGACGCAACCACCCAAACCAAATTAGAAATTACAGCTAGCAGAAATAAACCCCAGCGAATCATATTTAGCTCTAACGTTTGAAGTAAGGGGCGTCGTTAGGCGTCCCGCTTGAATGATGGGTTAGGGTTTGATGCGTAATTCATCTAGTTTTGCCTGTATGTCAGTTCTGTTGGGATATTCCAGTTTTGCTTTTTCAAGAATTTCAATAGCTTGTTTTTTTCTACCATAAGCTAAATATACTTCGGCCTCTGCTAGAGGGTCGGCACTTGAGCCGCCTTGACTTTTTGATTTTAGAAAAACAAAAAGCATGACTAAAGCTAAACCGATTAAAAGACCTGCATAAGTCAGATTCATATCTTTCATATCCCTAACGTTTGAAGTAAGGGGCTGGCGACATCGGTGGCTCAACCCTCGTTAATGAAAATTGTATCATCGAAGTACGCTTTCGCCAGTCCCGCTTGAATGATGGGTTAGGTTGCTGGCAACCACGCTAAAAAAATGAACCATGCAGTTGCTACGTATAAGAAAAAAGTGAATGTAACAAAGCCTAGCCAGAATCTTACAGGCTCTTTATCTCGGTTGGCACGAAAACTGGCAGCTTCTGATTTGCCTGTAATTAACCAATTTAAGGGTAAACAAACAACAAATATTAGCCAACAACAAAAAGCCGATTTGAATAATGTGGTATGTATTGGCTGAGTGGCAGGAAGAATAGCGAGGAACATTAAGAACATGATTAGCCCAATTGCTATTCTTGAAATTGCTAACAACATCTCTAAAACCTAACGTTTGAATTAAGGGGCTGGCTTTAGCCAGTCCCGCTTGAATGATGGGTTAGGCTTTTGCACGTGAAACAAACCTAAGAGGGTCTTCTTCTAACCAATGTTTCGAAAAATAAACCAAACCAAAAGGGGGTGATTTCAACATAATTCCAACCTCATCAACGTTAATGCTTTTTGCCTCATCTTCGTTGGTGATTATAAAGTCAACAACGCCAGGCGTTTTGCCGTTTTCAATAAGGACATTATCTCCAACCAAAACATCTGAACCGTCTTGATATTTAAACATAGATGCCTAACGTAAAGTAGACATCCTATTTGATGTAAAACTTCCCATCAAATTAGAATATTTATTGTTAATTTTTAATAATGTATATAATAATTTCATATTGTTAATTATTTTTAGTGCATCCTAAAATATAAATATGAATACGTCAATTGAGTCACCAAAATTACTAGATCAAGTGCGCGATAAAATCCGTTTAAAGCACTACAGCATTCGCACCGAACAGGCATATACAGACTGGATTAAACGTTATATTTTTCATTTTAACAAGCGCCACCCTAAAGATTTGGGCGCTAACGAAGTTGAGCAGTTTTTAACGTATTTGGCGGTAGAAGGTAAGGTGGCTGCCAGCACTCAAAACCAAGCAAAAAGCGCTTTGCTTTTTTTATATAAAGAAGTGTTGGGTGAGGCTTTGCCTTGGTTAGATGATATTGAGCAGGCGAAGGTGCCTAAGCGTTTACCAGTGGTATTGTCCAAAGAAGAAGTGCAAGCAATTTTGAGGCAGTTAAATGGTACACATCATTTAATTGTGAGCTTGCTTTACGGTACCGGCATGCGCATTTTAGAAGCCTTGCGTTTACGGGTGAAAGACATTGATTTTGCGCGCAAAGAAATTTTAATTAGGGATGGTAAAGGCTACAAAGATAGGGTGACGATGTTGCCTGTTAGTTTAGTGTTGCCGTTAAAACAGCATTTGGAGAAAGTAAAAGCCTTGCACGAGGAAGATTTAGCTAAAGGCTTTGGATCTGTGTATATGCCCCAGGCATTGGGTAAAAAATATCCGAATGCGGCACGCGATTGGGCTTGGCAATATGTGTTTCCATCCGCTAAGTTATCAGTTGACCCACGATCGGGTGAGACACGTCGGCATCATGTGCAAGACCAAGCTATTCAGCGGGCTGTACGTCAGGCCGTTCGTGATGCTGGTATTACTAAGTTAGCAACGCCGCATACTTTTAGGCATAGTTTTGCCACGCATTTGTTAGAGAGTGGCTATGATATTCGGACTGTGCAAGAGTTGTTAGGGCATAGCGATGTTGCAACGACGATGATTTATACCCATGTGTTGAACAAAGGCGGGCATGGCGTGGCTAGCCCATTAGATGTGCTGTAGTTTTTAGTTACACTTGCATATTCATCATATCTTGATACGCAGACACCAGTTTGTTGCGCACTTGTACCGTGGCTTGAAACGCAATATTCGCCTTTTGTCCTGCAATCATCACATCCGATAGGCTCACGCTGTCATCACCCATGGCAAAGTTTTTGCCCAGTTGTTCTGAACTCTTTTGCATTTGATTCACTTGGTCTAAAGATGATTTAAGTGCGTCACTAAAGCTCACTTTAGATGAAGACTGTGTGCCGTTAATTTGTTGTAGACCCAACCCGCCACCAATGGGGTTTTCTTGCGCCACGCGAGGGCTTTGCGCGGCAGCCTTCAACTGCGCGAGCATGGATTCAATTCTGGCTGAATCTATTCCACCTGCTTTCATGGTTTACCTCCAATTCTGTAATGCCTCAATCAAGTGTTGCGTTTTCACCTAGCAGATATTTTAGCTAGCACATGTACTTTTTTGGCTTATGCACAATGTAGCACTTCTGATTTTTAGTCAGCATTGAAATAGGCGAGTGAAAAGTGCTTTATTCGCAAAATTGAAAATTGGCATTATCGGCATAATGGTACTCAATCGTAGTAGTCATCCGTGTAGGTAGATAGCGAGATGACAGTTAAATGGATGTTTTGGAGGTTTCACAATGGCAGCAGGAAACGAAGCCGTATTGATGAGTGGAAATGGATTGCCCAGTGCCGCACAGCTTGGTAGCAAGCTGATGTTGCTGGCAGGCGTTGCTGCTGTAGTGGCAGTGATGGTGGTGTTTTGGCTTTGGAGCCAACAACCAGATTACCGTATTTTATTCTCTAATTATTCAGATAAGGATGGCGGCTCTATTGTGGCAGCGTTAGAGAAAATGAATGTGCCTTATAAGTTTTCTGAAAGCGGTTCAGCCATTCTAGTACCAGCCGAACACGTACATACTGCACGTTTAAAGTTAGCCTCAGAAGGTTTACCTAAAGGAGGCAATATTGGTTTTGAATTATTAGAGAACCAAAAATTTGGGGTTTCTCAATTTGTAGAACAAGTGAATTTTCAACGTGCGTTAGAAGGTGAATTAGAGCGCAGTATTCAAGCCATTGCCGCAGTAGATGTAGCGCGTATTCATTTAGCTATTCCAAAACCTAGCGTATTTGTGCGCGATCAGCAAAATCCAACCGCTTCTGTGTTATTAAATTTACGTCCTGGCAGAACCCTAGATGCACAACAAGTAGGTGCAGTGGTGCATTTAGTTGCCAGCAGCGTGCCAAACTTACCAGCGGCTAACGTTACAGTGGTCGACCAAAACGGCAACTTGCTTTCAGATACCTCTAAAAAGCAGGGCAATAACGGGTTAGACCAAACTCAAATCAAATATGTAGAAGACATGCAAGCCAGTATTGCTAGACGTGTGGAATCGATTATTACGCCTATCGTCGGTGCAAAAAACGTACGTGCTGAGGCAAGTGCTGAAATTGATTTTTCTACCACTGAGCAAGCAGCAGAAACCTATAAACCAAACTTTAAGCCAGAAGAAACCGCAATTAGAAGCATGCAAAGCAATGAGTCTAATAATGGCGCAGGTGCAGATGCTTCTGGTGTGCCAGGTGCGCTGTCTAACCAACCACCACCTAATTCTACGGCACCATTAGAAACAACTGAAGATGCTGCCACAACCAATACTGCCGCAGCAGCGGTAAGTACACAAAAAAATACTACGACCAATTACGAAGTAGATAAAACAGTGAGTTATGTGCAACAACCTAAAGGCGGCATTAAACGCTTACATGTGGCTGTGGTGGTGAACAACTTACCTGTGACCGATGCAAAAGGCAAAGTCACCTACCGTCCTTTAAATGCAGCAGAAAAACAACAAATCAATGACTTAGCCATGCAAGCCATGGGCTTTAACAAAGAACGTGGTGATTCCATTACCGTGGTCAATAGTTCTTTTGCTGGTGAGCCAACCGAAGTATTGCCAACTGTACCAATGTGGCAAAACCCAGTTGCAATCGAGTATGGCAAAGATGCACTACGTTTCTTAGTAGGTGTTGTCGTGTTGTTCTTGGTCTACACACGCATGCTTAAACCATTGCTTGCTAAATTATCCAGCCCAATGAATAACCAAAAAATGTTAGGTCAACCCCAACAAGATGGTGATGATGCCATTGTGAATATCAGTGGTCAGCCGCAGGCGGCGCTTGCTGCGCCTGGCTATGAACAGAATTTAGGCGTAGTAAAACAATTGGCCAAAGATAACCCAAGAATGGTAGCAAGTGTTGTTTCAAACTGGACGAACGGAAGTGAGAAGTAAGCATGGCTGATGATGGTGTAATGAGAAGCGCGATTCTGATGCTGGCTTTGGGTGAAGACGAAGCCGCAGAAGTAATGAAGTTTTTGAGCCCAAAAGAGGTGCAGAAATTGGGGTCTGCCATGGCGACCATGAAATCAGTTGGCCGCGATCAAGTAGACACAGTGGTTACAGAATTTTTGACTGAGGCTGAACAAAGCAGCGATTTTGGTTTGGATTCAGATGAGTATATTCGTTCTGTGCTGACCAAAGCCCTGGGCGATGACAAAGCTTCTAACTTACTCAACCGTATTTTGTCCTCTCGAGATGCCAGTGGCATTGAGAGTTTGAAATGGATGGATGCGTTTACCGTGGCAGAGTTTATTAAAAATGAGCATCCACAAATCATTGCCACTATTTTGGTGCATTTAGAGCCAGATCAAGCGTCTGAAATTATTGGCCACTTTACCGATAGGTTGCGCCAAGACGTGATGTTACGCATTGCCACATTAGATGGTGTGAAACCGATTGCACTGAAAGAACTAAACGATGTGATGACTAAGTTACTGACTGGTAACGAAAATATCAAAAAGCAAACCATGGGTGGTATTAAGGTTGCGGCAGAAATCATGAACTACATGAGTGGCGATAATGAAGCCAGCGTGATGGAAGGCCTGAAAAATTACGATGACGACATGGCGCAAAAAATCATGGATGAAATGTTTGTGTTCGACAACATTTTAGACATTGACGATAAAGGTATTCAAGTCATGTTGCGTGAAGTGCAGTCTGAAATGCTCATCATTGCACTGAAAGGTGCAACGCAAGAAATGCGCGACAAAATCTTTAAAAATATGTCATCTCGCGCAGCTGAAATGATGAAAGAAGATTTAGAGAGCAAAGGCCCAGTGAAATTATCTGAAGTGGAAGCACAGCAAAAACAAATTCTGCAAATTGTGAGACGACTTGCTGATGAAGGCCAAATTATGTTGGCTGGGAAGGGCGATGATGATCAATACGTTTAAGGACAAGTGGCAACGCGGACAAAGTCCATTGTTCCGCAACTCTTGTGTAGTCAAGGCATGTTTATTTAATAGTATTGATAGGAGTATCTAATGGCGAATGTGGCAGTTCCAAAAGAGCAACAAACAGCCTATCAACGTTGGGAGATGTCATCGTTTGGCGACGACAAACCTACAGCAGCCATGATGGCGCGCCCTAAGAAAAAATTAGACGAGTCGAATCATGCGGTGAACCAGATTCTTGAAAATGTGCGCAAAGAAGCTTACACCAAAGGCATGCAAGAAGGGTTTGCTGTAGGCATGGCCAAAGCCAAAGAACATGCAGCAGAAGAGCGTCAACAATTTGTGCAATTGATGGATAACTTTAGTCTAGCCCTTGAAAAAGCGGATGAAGCAATTGCTGATGAATTATTAAGCCTAGCTTTAGATTTAGCAAAATCCATGTTGAAAGTGAAATTGAATGTAGATACTTCTGCGGTGATTCCAGTGGTGGTAGATGCGATTCACTATTTACCACATGTGCAAAAACCCGCACGTATTTTGGTTCACCATGAAGATGCACACATTCTGCGTGAATATCTTGCAGAAGAGATTTCTAGCCAACATTGGCAAATTCAAGAAGACAGCAGCATTGAACGCGGTGGTTGTTTGGTAGAAACAGGCGCTAATCAAATTGATGCGAGTAATCAAATGCGTTGGAAACGCATTACTGATGCGTTAGCTAAACACGACGATTGGTTGCTTCCATAATGTTAGACACACACAACACTCATCACCAACGCTGGCATAGCTATTTACGCGATTGCAATGAGATATTGCAAATTGTAGAGCCATTGGAAATTGCTGGACGTATTACCAAACTCACAGGCTTGGTGATGCAAGCCGCTGGTATTAAGTTGCCGATTGGAAGTGCATGTTACGTACCGTTATCTGAAGGTAGCCGTGTGGAGGCCGAAGTAGTGGGTTTTGATGGCGAGCATTTATTGCTGATGCCGCAAAGCAGTGTGGATGGTGTGGTGCCAGGCGCCAAAGTATTTGCCATGGACGTGGCAGAAACACTACCCAAACCCACAGCAGGCAGACCGCCACGCCGTAGAGTGAATGATCGCGCTAGGCACTTGCCAGTGGGTGATGCACTACTTGGCCGGGTGGTCGATGGTGCTGGTAACCCATTGGATAATTTAGGAAAAATTGAAGTGACTCAAAGTGCGCCATTGAGTGCAAGGCCAACCAATCCGCTATCGCGCGCGCCGATTCAAGAAACCTTGGATGTAGGTGTTCGTGCCATTAACAGCATGCTGACAGTGGGACGTGGTCAGCGTATGGGTTTATTTGCAGGGTCTGGTGTGGGTAAAAGTGTGCTGCTAGGCATGATGGCACGCTATACCACTGCCGATGTGATTGTGGTGGGTTTGATTGGTGAGCGGGGCCGTGAGGTTAAAGAGTTTATTGAACAGATTTTAGGTACTGAAGGTTTGGCGCGCTCAGTAGTAGTGGCCGCACCTGCTGATGCCTCTGCGTTGATGCGCTTACAAGGCGCAAACTATGCCACGACGATTGCTGAGAGCTTTCGTAATCAAGGTAAAAATGTATTGCTGATTATGGATTCACTCACACGCTATGCCATGGCACAACGTGAAATTGCATTAGCGATTGGTGAGCCACCAGCGACTAAAGGCTATCCGCCATCGGTATTTGCCAAATTGCCAGCGTTAGTTGAACGCACAGGTAACGGTGCGGAAGGTGAAGGCTCAATTACTGCTTTTTACACTGTATTAACTGAAGGTGATGACCAACAAGACCCGATTGCCGATGCAGCACGTGCGATTTTAGATGGACATATTGTATTGAGCCGTAGTTTGGCAGAAAGCGGCCATTACCCTGCGATTGATATTGAGCAGTCTATAAGCCGTGCCATGCATAACATTACCAGTGTTGAGCATCAAAAATTAGCGCGCAAACTTAAGCAACTTAATTCACGTTACATGCGCAGCATAGATTTGATTAGCGTAGGCGCTTATGAGGCAGGCTCTGACCCAGTATTGGATACAGCCATTGGTAAACACAATTTAATAGAGCAGTTTTTACAACAAGATATCTCGGAACGTGCAGATATGGAAGAAAGTGTGCAGCTGTTAGCACACGTGCTGGCTGATTAATCAATAACAATTAATAACCTAAAACCAATGAAAGAGAAGGTAATTCACTATGGCAACACGTGCGGCGGGTGTGATGAAGATGTTGAAGGATATTGCCCAGAAAGAAGTGGATACCGCAACAGAAGCGTTAGCAGAAGCGATGAAAATAGCCGATGAAGCACAATCGAAATACGATTTATTAGTGGAATACCGCAATGATTACAGCAAAAGTTTGGCACAAAGTTTAGAGATGGGCATTGGTGCACTGGCGTATCAAAACTTTCAGGGGTTTTTCCGTAAGTTAGATCAAGCGGTTAAAGGTCAGTTTGAAATGTTGGTATCTGCACAGCACCATGTGTTGGTGCAAAAAAAACGCTGGAAAGAATCTCAACGTAAAAAATTATCGTATGACGTGTTAGAACAACGTGATGTAGAAAAACAAGCCAAAGTGGCCAACAAAAAAGAGCAACTGATGATGGATGAATTTGCTATGCGTGCCACCAGACACGCTAAATAAGGCAATGAAAAACTAGCGTAAAAGCACACGATGAATTCGCAGTTTAATAAGGAACATAAGATGCAAAACTTAACTTTACAGATGGCTAAAGCGGCACCCGTGAGACAGCAAATGGCAAACCAAGACAATGCCAACAATGCAGGTGCGGATAATACGGTTTCTACAGCACCGAACGCCTTTGCAGAAATGCTTAAAAAACAAGTGAAGCAGAAAGAAGCCAATGCAAATGGCATGCAAAACGAAGCAGCTAAAGTAAAAGACACCAAAACAAATGATGCTAGCAAAGCGCCAGCTAATGCAGACGCAGCGCCTAAAGAAACTACCGATACAGTAGCGAAAGAGCCAGCTCTGAATGAGCAAGCCAAAGCGGAAGAGCAGACAGCAGGCACACCTGCACCTATTCAAGATGTGATTTTGATGCAAATGGGCTTGCAATCTGCTACGCAAATCAACCCGAATAAACCTGCGATGGTAGAGGGTGAAGTGACAGGCGAGACAGCAATGGATACTGCTTTAGGCCTGCAAAAAATGGCTGCTGATTCTGCGGCCGTGTCTCGCACTGGCCTAACCGATACAACAGCAAAACCTGACACTAAAGCAGGGTTGTCAGATAAAGAAAATATAGCAGCAGACACTATTGTGGATGACAAAGCAGTTGCGCAAAGCGGTGCAAGTGAGGTTGCTGGCAAGAAAGAGTTAGCCGCAGTGCCAGTGTTAACTACAGAAACCAATGCAAAAGAGTTGGATGTGAAAGCGACGCCAGCTCAAATCAACATAAGCAGCATAGCGCCTAACAAATTGCAAGAAACGGTTGCGGCTAATAGTGTGATGGCTGCCAATGAAATCCCTACTGCGTTTGGTAAACCTGGTTGGAACCAAGCGGTAAATCAAAAAGTGGTATGGATGATAGGCAAAGGTGAGCAAAGTGCGACATTGACACTAAACCCGCCTGACATGGGGCCATTAAAAGTGGTGATTCAAGTGGAGAATGACCAAGTGGACACCACGTTTATTTCAGATAACCCTGAAGTGCGCCAAGCACTGCAGGATGGGATGCAAATGTTGCGCGATAAAATGCAAGACACAGGCATGCAGCTAGGCAATGCACAAGTAAGTTCTCAAGCGCAATCACAACGCCAATTTGAGCAAGCCATGCAACACCGTGCACAACAACGCTTGGAGCAAACCGCCTCTAATAGCGCTGATGAGAGTACAACGACACAGACTGTCACCCAGCGCGTCGCAAATGGTTTAGTTGATACGTTTGCCTAATCTTGCGTCATGATGAACTGCCTTACTGATTGAAACTTGGGATTAGACGGCTTTTTCCATCTCTTATCTAACCATATTCCAGACGCTTTTCTTCTCATAATGTCACCATACAGCGTACATTTTGATGTGCGCGCATTTTGGAAGTGATTGAGTTAGAAAGGTATGGCAGATGGCACAAGATCCAAAACAAGACGCAGCAACCGAAGAAGAAGCACCCGTTAAATCCTCCAAAAAGAAATTGGTCATTATCTTATCTGCAGTGCTGTTGTTAGCGGGTATTGGTGGCGGTGCTGCTTGGTATTTCATGAAAGCCAAACCTAGCGATAAAAAAGCTGAGAAAAAAGTGGAGGCGCCCAAGCCACCCGTGTTCTTAGCCTTAGAAACATTTACCGTGAACCTTCAGCCTGATCCTGATGAAAAATTTTTGCAAATGGATGTGACCTTGCAAGTGGCTGGGCCAGAGGTGGCTGAGTATGTGAAGCTACAAATGCCAGCGGTTAGAAACCGTATGTTGATGTTGCTGACAAGCAAGACAGCCTCTGAAATTTCCAACTCTGAAGGTAAAGCTTTATTAAGCGAAGAAATACTAGCCGAATTGAAAAAACCATATGCCAAAGGCGAAAAACCCCAAGAAATTACTAGCGTGTTGTTTACGTCCTTTGTGGTTCAGTAACGTAAATCGAGTAAATTATGTCCGATAAATTTCTCTCGCAAGACGAAATTGATGCGCTCCTCAAAGGTGTGGAGGGTGATCAAGGTGATGACAAGCCTGATGCTGATGACAGCAGTGTGCGAAATTACAACCTTGCTACGCAAGAGCGTATTGTGCGTGGCCGTATGGCGACATTGGAAATTATCAATGAGCGCTTTGCGCGCTTACTCCGTATTGAGTTATTCAACTTTTTACGCCGCACGGTCGAGGTGTCTGTAGGCCCAGTACGCATCATCAAATACACCGATTTTATTCGTAACCTTGTTGTGCCCACTAATTTAAATCTTGTTCATGCCAATCCATTAAGAGGCACTGCGCTCATGGTGCTAGACCCAACCTTGGTGTTTTTGGTGGTAGACAATATGTTTGGCGGCGATGGACGCTTTCATACTCGAGTAGAAGGGCGTGATTTCACGCAAACCGAACAACGCATTATTCACCGTATTTTAGGGATTGTGTTCGAAAGCTATGGCAAGGCTTGGGAGCCAGTCTATCCAGTCACGTTTGAATATATTCGCTCTGAAATGAATACGCAATTTGCCAATATTGCGACACCTAATGAAGTCGTGGTGGCGATTACGTTCAATATTGAGTTAGGACCAGCCAGTGGCGAGATGCACTTCTGCGTACCGTACTCGATGGTAGAACCCATTAAAGATTTGCTGACATCCCCTTTGCAGGGTGAGGTGTTAGGTGTGGACAAACGTTGGGTCAAGTTAATGACACAGCAAGTACAGGCGGCCGAAGTGGAGATTGTGGCTGATTTGGCCAAAACAAAAATTCATTTAGGTGAAGTGCTGAATCTTAAAGCGGGTGATGTTATTCCTATCAGCATTGATAACGCTATTGAGGCAAAGATAGATGGTATCCCTGTAATGGAATGTAAATATGGTTTATTCAATGGGCAATATGCCCTACGCGTAGAGAAGTTATTACGCTCAAACTCAACTGAATATGTGAAGGGGGAACCCAATGGCGACTGATCCTTTAGCAGCAGAAACTCAAACAGAAATGGAAGATACGATGGCAGACAATGGTGTAGAGACAATTGCGGAAGATGACTGGGGTGCAGCCATGGCAGAGCAATCTGTTGCCGAATCCTCAGCCTTACAAGATAACGTGGAAAAAGCACAGGTATTTACTGAGTTTACCCCAGCCAACAAGTTACACGATACCCAAAATGACATTGATTTTATTTTGGATATTCCAGTGCAACTCACTGTTGAACTGGGCCGTACCAAAATTGCTATTAAGAACCTATTGCAATTGGCACAAGGCTCTGTGGTTGAATTAGATGGCATGGCGGGTGAGCCGATGGATGTGTTGGTGAACGGCTGCTTGATTGCACAAGGCGAAGTTGTGGTGGTGAATGATAAGTTTGGTATTCGCCTAACAGACATCATCACACCGGCAGAGCGTATTCGCAAAATTAATCGCTAGTCCATGTATGTGGTTTGCAGTTGGTCAATCGTATAAAGGTCATTATGTTGTTATCTAGAGGTTCAACTGTTGTTTTCTTAAGCATGTGGAGCATGGCGAGCTTAGCTGCTGATACCACTTCACCAAGCCCCACCATGAGTGTGGTGAAAATGGTGTTTGGTTTAATCGTGGTGTTGGGTGTTATGGCGCTATTTGCTTGGGGCGCAAAAAAATTCTTACCTGGTGTGGCATCGCAGCCATCTGTGATTCGTGTAGTAGGTGGGGCCAGTGTAGGCACACGTGAGCGTGTGGTGGTGTTAGAAGTGGCAGGGCGCTGGTTAGTGGTGGGTGTAGCAAGCGGACAGGTCACCAATATTGCCAACTTAGAACCTGGTACTAACGCAAGTGCTTATACAGAAACCGGTTCCGAAAATGCACCATCTGATTCGCAACCTTTAAGACATGATCCATTGCAGCCGTTTACCAATTGGCTCAAAAAATCCATGCAAAAATTTCCTCAGAAATAAGTGAATGAATATGACTAAATCAGCGTTTTCTCATTGGTTAATGCGTGGCGTACTGCTAGCCTTGTGCTTGATGGTACTGCCTGTGCATGCATGGGCTGAAAATGGGGTGCCATTGATTAACGCGACGCCAAGTGCTGGCGGCGGGCAAGATTACACCCTCAGTTTGCAAACCTTAATCTTACTGACTTCACTCTCGTTTATTCCTGCAGCAGTGCTCATGATGACAGGCTTCACGCGCATTATTATCGTGTTGTCCCTATTACGCCAAGCGCTAGGCACGCAATCTGCGCCGTCTAACCAAGTGCTGATTGGTTTGGCTTTGTTTTTAACGTTTTTCGTCATGAGTCCAGTCATCGACAAAATTTATGTGGACGCGTATCAACCGTTATCTGAAAATAAAATTACCATGCAAGAAGCCATGGACAAAGGCGTGGAACCGCTTAAAAGCTTTATGCTAAAACAAACACGCGAAGGTGATTTAGCGCTGTTTGCCAATATGGCGCAAGTGCAGAACATTGAAACTCCAGAACAAGTACCTTTACGTGTATTGGTACCAGCCTTTATGACCAGTGAATTAAAAACTGCCTTTCAAATTGGTTTCGCTATCTTTATTCCGTTTTTAATTATCGATATGGTCGTCGCCAGCGTACTGATGGCGATGGGGATGATGATGGTATCACCCGCGATTGTCGCGCTACCGTTCAAGCTGATGTTGTTTGTGTTGGTGGATGGATGGCAACTGATTTTAGGTTCACTCGTACAAAGTTTTCACTAATTCAACAATTACAAATAAAGCATAAAAGGAACACATCATGACGCCAGAAAGTGTAATGACCATAGGTGGACAAGCCATGCAGGTGACTCTGATGATTGCAGCACCGATATTGCTAGTGGTGCTTACGATTGGCTTGTTAGTGAGTATTTTTCAAGCTGCGACCCAAATCAATGAACAAACCTTATCGTTTATTCCTAAGTTGGTTGGGGTGATTGCCTCACTGGTGGTGGTAGGTCCTTGGATGCTCACCACGATGGTGGACTACATGCGTACCGTGTTTACCGGTATACCAGCCCTTGCTGGATAACGTACAAAAACTGTAATCACTCAGCGTCATGGTCACCATTAGTAGCGAATTACTGCAAACTTGGCTTATTGGCTTATTGTGGCCGCTGACGCGTATATTGGCTTTTATTTCTGTTGCACCGATTCTTAGCCATAAATCTATTCCAAACCGCATTAAATTAGGCTTAGGCATTGTCCTAACCTTAGTGATGGTGCCTACCTTTCCACCCATTCCTGCTTTCGAGATTTTCTCGCTTCAGGCTTTGCTTTTCTTGGTACAACAAATACTGATTGGCGTTGCAATAGGGTTTAGCATGCGTATTGTGTTTGTGGCTATTGAGTTGACTGGCTACATGATTGCAATGAGTATGGGCTTGGGTTTCGCTAGTTTTTTTGATCCGCAAACCAGTGGACAAACCACAGCCGTCAGCCAGTTTTTATACATCCTCGCTATGCTGGTGTTTTTAAGTTTAGATGGTCACTTGCTGTTTGTCACCGCCCTAGTCAATAGTTTTACTGTAATGCCAATTGGTCTAGATAGCCCAACTATTGACGCCATGAAAATTGCCAGTTGGGGCGGCACCATTTTTAGCTCAGGTTTACTCTTGGCTTTGCCAGTGATTACGGCATTGCTGATTACCAATATGGCACTTGGCATACTCACCAAAACAGCACCGCAACTCAATTTATTTGGTATTGGTTTCCCTATTACTATCAGCATTGGTTTCTTGGTGCTCACGCTGTCATTACCTACTATGGTGAAACCGCTAGAAAGAATGATAGAAGAGGGCGCCAGCCACATGCTGCAAGTCACTAAGTAGCATGTTTATGCACCTATGGCGTTGGTAAACGCATAACTATTTCACACGCCTAACAGCATAATCCTTATAATTTGCGGCACGCAAATTCATCTTATTTTCTATTCAGCTTATGTATCCTGAACTATTCATACTGCTCTTCGCAGTTTTTATTATCGCTGCATTGTATTCATCTGTTGGGCACGCAGGCGCTTCGGGTTACATCGCCGTTATGTCACTGATGTCACTTTCGCCGCTCATGATTAAACCCACGGCTTTGGCGCTTAATATTCTGGTTGCCTCTATTACCACTTGGCAGTTTTATCGATCAGGACATTTTTCATGGACTTTGTTTTGGCCATTTGCATTATTAGCGGTGCCTTTTGCTTTTATTGGCGGCCACATGGCGTTACCCACTGATGTGTTTAAAATACTGTTAGGACTAGTCTTGATTTATTCAGCAACGCGTTTGTTAGTCAAATCTAAACAAACCATTGCGGTAAAAGAAGTGCCACGCATACAAGCAATCGCAGCAGGTGGTGGTATTGGCTTGTTATCTGGTCTGACTGGCACAGGTGGAGGGATATTCCTTACGCCGTTACTGATATTTATGGGCTGGGCGGATGCAAAGAGAGCGGCTGCAGTGTCTGCTTTATTTGTGCTACTTAACTCAATTTCAGGGTTGGCTGGCAATATTGCGGCAACTAAAATGTTGCCACCTTACATACTCAGTATGCTCATTGCGGTGGCTTTGGGGGGTGGTTTAGGTGCGTATGTTGGAAGCCGTCGTATTCAATCGCCAGCCATTAAAAAATTACTGGCGATTGTGTTACTGATTGCCGGACTGAAATTGATTTTTACTTAATGTTTAGATGGTTTAAATAAAATTAAATAGTGATAGCTGCGCGGTGGAAGAAAATGATTTTTGCGCCGCTTCCATGATGGTTTGATTTTTAGCAAACTCAGATAACGCTTCTGCATAATCTAAATCTTGAATCTCAGACAGCGATTTTTCATATTGCAAGTTGCGGTCTTGGCCAGAAATATCCAAGGTGTCTAACTCATTCAGTTTAGAACCTACCGCGGCACGTACATTCATGATGTTGTCCACAGAGGTTTGCATATTGCTTATGGCAGTGGCTAAGCCAGCGGAGAATGCGGCTTGTGTAGTCGCATCGGTGATGGGTGTGTTAAGTAGGTTAATAATATCGTTCAAGGTGGTAAATACGTTATTGCCATTGGCTAAAAAGACTTCATCACCACTCACTGACACATCCATCAAGCGCTGCGCATCCACTTTTAGTTGTTGCACATTACTATCACCGTTGTAGGTCGCACCTGCACCTGTTGCTGTAAAGGGTGCAACTTCTGAATTATAACCAGCAAATAAATAGGTGCCATATGCATCTTTACCGTTGGCTAAGCCTACTAAAGCATCCAACGAATTTTTGAGATCTGTCGCCACAAAGCCGCGCTCTAAGTTAGAGTAAGCGCCGTTACCGGATGCAACCAGCGTGGATTGTGCTGCAACCAATAAGTTGGTGATATTGGTTAAACTGGCTTCGACAGTTTCTAAATTGGTTTTGGCCACCGTGCGCACATTAGTGTAGGTAGCATTCATTTCTTTTTGTTGCGAGATCTCAAGTGCGCGCGCGGCAGCTACTGGGTCATCCGAAGGGTTGGCAAATCGCTTACCTGTAGAAATTTGACCTTGGAGCCTTAATTGATCTGCCTGCAGCCCAGTGATCTTACCGATACCTTGATCAAAAAAAGTGTTGGTGCTAATACGCATAATACGTTTCCTTTAATTGGCCTTGGTTAACCCAGTTGTAACAACACATCAAACAATTCACTGGCGATCTGCATCATTTTGCCTGCAGCTTGATACGCTTGTTGATAGCGGATGAGATTGGTTGCTTCTTCATCTAAATTCACACCTGACTCTGACTGCATGGCAGCTGTTGCCTGTGATAACGCTTTAGTTTCAGCTTCACCCGTCACTTTAAGCTCGCGTGCTTTATTGCCCACACTGCTTACCATTTGTGAAAACGCAGTGGTGTAAGTGTTTTTGCTGTTAGTGCCTATCATGGCCACATTGCCAGTAGTTTGTAAGTTGGCCAGCAACAGGCCGTTACGGTTATCTGCCGCACCTGCGCTAGTGCCTGGTGCAATTTCAAATTGATCACCATTGGCAGGTGACCCTGACAATGTAAAGTTAGTGCCCGCCACAGAAATAGTGGCACCACTGGTGTAGGTGATAGGTGCACCAGCTGGGTAGGTAGTGCTCACGCCACCATAGGTGACAGTCACTGGTTGTGTAGAAGGCGCCAATGTTAATGTATTTGGCAAGCCACTATTGTAGGTAAAGTTTAATGCAGTTGTGAGTGGCGCACTTGCATAGTTGCTATCCACAGATACTGCACTGATGGCTCCAGTCCCGGTGTTACCAGCGTTTAATGTTGCACTCAGTACTGGACTGCCTACAGCAAGCTTGTTTACGTCTTTAATCGCGAGTGACAAGTTGCTAGCTGCATTGACAGTGGGACGAATTAAAAAATCATCGCCAGCATTAATAGTGCCGCTATCTTGCGAGATGGTTAATCCATCTATGGTTTGTGGCAAGCTGGCATAGGTTTGTGAGGTTTGATCACTCAAGCGCGTAACCCTATAGTTACTACCATCGTACTGCACACGATAATTGCTGTTGGTAATGAGGGTTGGGTCTATGATTTGTGCACTGAGTTCACCAGTACCCGTATTCTCACTGCTACTGGTAGCCACTGGTGCTGGAATATTAAATAAGATGCCACCTGGATCACCATTTCTATCTAAACCTTGTGCATGTTGTGTGTTAAATGTACCTGCTAGTGATACAGCAATCTGACCAATTTGGTTTTGTACTACATCAAGTGAGTCATTTCTGAACTGCACTAAGCCGCCTATGGCACCGCCAGTGAGGCTGGATGCACCTAGCACGGTGACTTTGGCTGCACTTTGGTAAGCCACTTCAATGCGTGATGGGTCAGTTGGTGAGGTGGTTGTGACTAAGTTATATGTGTCTTCACCCACCACAAGCGGTAAGCCATTGCCAACAAACACGTTATAGGTGCCTTGATTTTGTGGCACCACAGTGGTTTTAATTTGCTTGCTTAACTCTGTAATTAATTGATCACGCTGATCCATTAAATCATTCGGAATATTGCCCGTAGTGCTAATGGATTGTTCAATAATATCGTTGAGGCTGGCAATTTGTTTGGCATAGCTATTGACCAAACCTACGCTGGATACTAACTGGCTATTCACGCCTTGCTCGATTTCATTTAAACGGCTATCCATACTGTTTAGACGATTCACCAATGATTGCGCGTTCGACAACATAGTTTGTCGTGTTGGAATATCATTGGGTTTAGATGCCAATGCTTGAACACTGGCAAAAAAATCATTCATAGAAGGATTTAACCCAGCGGTTTCATCCGAGAGCATATTGTCAATCGCATTAAGCTGGTTGCCATAGGTGTTGTAGGCCGCACTCGTCGATTGCAAGCTAATCATTTGACGCGCCAGTATTTCGTTATATACACGCATCACACCAGATACTTCTGCACCTTGACCAACAAACCCATAACCAAAGTTTTGCGCTTGCGCAGCGGCTTGCACCACCACTTGACGGGAATAGCCAGGCGTAGAGGCGTTGGCAATGTTATGCCCAGTGGTACTGAGCCCAATTTGCGCAGCATTGAGTGCGCTCTTGCCGATACTTAAAATGTTGGAAGCCATGATATGGTCCTTTTAGTCCTCATGTGTTGCCTAACGGCACTATTCTTTAAAACTTTAATCATTAAAATTTTAATTATGCTTAAGTTGGTGTTTTTGGTGCCTTGCATCTCATTAACTAGACATCACTTTTTGAATCACGCTGGCTAATTTTTTAGCGTACGCAGGATCAGTGGCATAGCCAGCGCTCTGCATGGCTTGGGCATAATGCTCTACGTTATTCACATTAGCTACCACCTGTTGATAGCGTGGGTTGTTTTTCATCATATTGGCAAAATCTTTAAATGAATCTGCATAGCTGTCATACGCGCGAAATTTCTCAATACGTTTTTGTTTCACACCATTGATATATTCCGTTGTGGTGGCTTCTACCACTTTGCCTTGCCAGTTGCCTGTGGCTTTGATACCAAATAGATTAAAGCTTGGTGTGCCATCAGCGGCTTTGATTTCTTTTTTGCCCCAGCCTGTTTCAAGGGCTGCTTGGCCTAACATCAAATGTGTAGGCATGCCTGTGCTGCGGGTTGCGGCTTTGGCATGCTGCACCATTTCTTTTAAAAATCCCGATACCCCTTCAGAGACTCTTTCGGTGATACTGCTTTTGGCAGGTTTCTCAACATTGCTGTTTGGTGAAAGAGGGTTGGTTTTTTTATCTGATGTATTTGAAAAATGCGGAGCAATCAAACTATCGACCAAATCACTGGCGGCTGCGGGCACTTGGTCCAGCGCTTGTCCAACGTTATCCATTGCAGTTTGTGTAGATTTGCTGAGCTGTCTCACTAAGACATCGGCCAAACCCAAACCTTTCGCACTTAAATTGCTACTCAGTTGCTGATCCAGCATCGAAGTAAACATCTTGCTTTGCTCGTTATCAAACACGCCATCTTGAGGACTGGCCTCACGCATGCTTTTCATCATCATGTTCATCATGATGGATTCAAATTGTTTGGCTACCGCTTTCAGCGCTTCAGGCGAATTTTCTTTAGCCGCTTGTTTAAGCTGATTTAGGCTGTTGGCATCAAATGCCACTTTCCCAGTTAAATCGGCACCGTTGACCATGTTAGATAATCTCGAGTTCTGCGCGTAGAGCACCCGCAGCTTTCATCGCTTGCAATATTGCTAATAAATCTTGGGGTGTGGCACCAATCGCATTCAATGCTTTCACCACATCCGCTAAGTTTGCGCCGCTGTTTAATTTCAGTACTTTGCCTGGCTCTTTGGTGATATCGATTTGCGAAACTGCTGTAGATACCGTGGTGCCATCAGAGAATGCCCCAGGTTGGCTAATCACAGGTGCTGTATTGATCACCACAGATAGGTTGCCATGTGACACGGCGCAGCTATCTAATGTGACGGCTTTATTCATCACCACTGAGCCAGTACGTGCATTCAAGATGATTTTGGCTGGTGTGGCAGATGGCGAGACATTAATGGCTTCTAGTGAAGCTAAGAATGCAACACGGCTGGTATTCTCTGGTGCATTGACTTTAATCACGCGACCATCTTCTGCAAATGCTGTATTTTTGCCAAAACGACCATTGATTGCATCCACCACTAATGACGCGGTAGAAAAGTCACTTTCTTTCAGTTCTAAATTAAAACTGCCGTTTTGACTGATCGGGTTGGGTAGGGCACGTTCAACCGTCGCCCCTTCGGAGATTCTACCCACGCTTAAATGGTTAATTTGTGTTTGCGTACCGTTGGCGGAAGCACCCACGCCACCTACTACTAAATTGCCTTGTGAAATGGCATACACTTGGCCATCAGCACCTTTGAGCGGTGTCATGAGCAATGTGCCCCCACGTAAACTCTTGGCATTACCCATCGAAGACACGGTCACATCTAAGGTTTGGCCTGGTTGCGCAAAGGCGGGCAAGCTACTGGTGACCATGACTGAGGCTACATTTTTCAATTGTAAATTGGTGCCTGGTGGTAAGTTCACCCCCATTTGTTGCATCATGCTGATAATGCTTTGCACCGTAAAAGGGGTTTGAATTGTCTGGTCGCCGGTGCCATCTAAGCCAACCACCAAACCATACCCAATGAGTTGGTTACTACGTACCCCTTGAATCGAGGTGATGTCTTTCAGACGTTCGGCTTGTGCAGATGGGCTGAGTAAAACACTGAACATGGTCAACAAGCACATTAAAAGTGCTCGGGTATTCACAATCTGCTGACTATGTTTGCGATATTGAAAAGACATTAAAAGCTCCTATAACGCACTGATACTCAAGAAGAAACGGGCAAACATTGATGCAATCTCTGCAGCATCAATTTTGCTGTTGGTACGGTACTCAACACGCGCATCGGCAATTTTGGTAGAACTCACTACATTACCAATCGTAATGGTGTCTGGGTTGACCACGCCAGAGAAGCGCACAAACTCTGTGCCTTTATCCAATGAAATTTGTTTTTCACCACTCACCACTAAGAAGCCATTGGGCAATACTTCAATTACAGTGGCTGTTACAGCACCATTAAAGGCATTGCTGGAATTGGCTGCGGCTTTATCTTGATAGCTACTAGATGAATTTGCTGAGAAGCTTGCTTTAGGCACGGCTTTACCCAAGAAAGAGGAGATAGAGCCATCTACTTCGCCATCTTTACTGGCAGAGCTACCGCCCGCTTTAGTGGCAGACGTATTTTCTGCAATGGTGACAGTCACGGTGTCACCCACGTAGCGTGGACGGCGATCTTCAAATAATGGACGGTATGCCGCTTGATTAAAAATTGCCCCCGATTTTGGCGGAGTCGCGGCCGCTTGGGATCTGGCTGACATAGGTTGTTGCACAATGGTACTAGGCGTAATTGAACATGCGCCTAATACCGCAACCGTTACTATCAACCATCCATATTTCAATAACTTGTTCATATCCGTCTCGCTAACTAGTGAAACAACCATTACATTTGCGTGAGTTTTTGTAGCATTTGGTCAGAAGTAGTAATAGCTTTACTGTTGATTTCATAAGCACGTTGCGTTTGAATCATATTCACTAATTCTTCCACTACATTCACGTTAGAAGTTTCCACATAGCCTTGTGTCAGCAAGCCAGCACCATTGGCACCAGGGTTGTTGTTGCTAGCATTCCCAGAAGCAGCCGTTTCTACGTATAGGTTTTCACCTTTAGACATTAAACCGGCTGGATTAATAAAGGTAGAAAGCTGCAGCGAGCCAATTTGTGTCGAAGCATTTGAACCAGCAGTGGTTATAGACACTACGCCATCACGCCCAATGGTTAAACTTTGCGCATTGGGTGGAATAATAATGGCGGGTTGCACGGGAAAACCGCTGGATGTCACCAGTTGACCTTGATTATCCATTTGGAAAGAACCATCACGGGTATACGCAGTAGTACCATCTGGGAGCAATACTTGGAAAAAACCTTGGCCTTGAATCGCCACGTCTTTGTCATTGCCCGTGAGTTGTAAGTTACCCTGCGTGAAAATGCGCTCTGTGGCTACTGGTTTTACGCCAGTGCCCAACTGTAAGCCAGAAGGTAATTGGGTTTGTTGTGAAGATTGTGCACCGGGCTGGCGTATGTTTTGATAGAGCAAATCTTCGAATACCGCGCGTGAGCGTTTAAACCCGCTGGTGCTGACGTTGGCCAAGTTATTGGCAATCACGTCCATTTGTGTTTGTTGCGCATCAAGCCCAGTTTTGGAGATCCATAGCGAGCGTATCATGATGTATCCTTTCGCATAGCGTTATAAGCAATTTGCTTAACCTTACCACCATGGTAATACAGGCTTTACTAACTCATATTGAAGAGTTGACTGGCTTTATTGGCGTTATTCTCAGCGCTCTGTACTAATTTCATCTGCATGTCGAACTGTCTTGCCAAACTAATCATGTTGACCATGGCATCTACCACATTCACGTTGCTGCTTTCGAGTGCGCCACTTACCACGCTCACACTGGCATCTGCTTCTGGTAGGGCACCGTTTTTAGTGACAAACAAACCTTCTTCAGAGCGTTTTAAGTTGGCCGTATCAGGGTTGACCAGTTTTAAACGGCCAATGACATTGGTTGGTCCAGGGACAGACTCATCTGCAACAGAAGAAATGGTGCCATCTTTACCAATAGTGATCGATACATTAGGTGGAATGCTGATGGGGCCACCATCGCCCAACACCGTTAATCCACTTGAAGTTTGTAATACACCGTTTTCATTCAGTTTAAGTGCACCATTGCGGGTATAGCCTTCGGAGCCATCTGGGCGTTGTACTGCAAGCCAACCATCGCCTTGAATGGCAACATCCAATGCGCGGCCAGTGTGTTCTATAGCACCAGAATTAAAGTCTGCGCCCACCGTGGCATCTACAACAAATGCGCGGGTAGGTAAGCCTTGACCAATCACAGGTACAGCGCGGAATGAATCCACTTGGGCTTTAAAGCCAGTAGAGGTGGAGTTGGCGAGGTTATGCGCTGTCGTCGCCTGTTGTTCCAGGATATGTTTTGCGCCAGTCATGGCGGTGTAGATCATTCTGTCCATTATTTCTACTCCCTAAAAAGACACCCGCATCTCTACTGCGCTTGCAAATACTGTGTTAAAAATTACCGCAAAATCCTCATTTATTTGATATAAATTCCGGTTTTTTGCCAATTTTTTCCTTGTCTTTGTTGCGCTCGTTGCGTGATGCAGATATCTTTTATTTACTTTCATCGGTGATTTCTACTAGTTAAACTAGCGTAAGTTCACCAAGGTTTGTAAGACTTGGTCTTGTGTTTTAATGGTTTGCGCATTGGCTTGGTATACACGTTGTGCCGTAATCATATTGACCAATTCCGCAGTCAAATCCACGTTAGAGTCTTCAATCGCTGAGGATTGCAATACGCCAAAGCCGCCAGTGTTTGGTGGGCCAACCAATGGGTCGCCAGAGGTGCCGCTCTCGGCCCAAGCGTTGCCGCCTAATGATTGCAAACCATTAGGATTGACAAAGTTGGCTAACACTACTTGACCTAACACGCGCGATTGACCGTTGGTGTAACGACCGATAATCATGCCATCGTTGCTGGTGCTAAAGCCAGACAAGCGGCCAGATGAGTAGCCATCTTGAGAGATGGAGTTAACACTGAAGTTAGAACCAAACTGTGTACTATCAGTGTAATCAATAGTGAGTGAAACAGGGCTAGCACCGGTAGTCGGTGTAAAGTTTACCGTTGGTAATGCGGGCACTGAGGTAGGGCCTACACCAGTGCCATTAAATGTAAGGGTTGAAGTTGGCGCAGGCAGTACTGTCGTTGGTACGCCATCCGCTGTAGTAAATACGTCCCATGTGCCAGCACCAGTTTTTACAAAAAAGCTTTGAATATTATGTGCGTTACCTAAGCTATCAAATACTGTCACAGCGCTAGAGTTATGATAAGTAGTTGGGTCAGCTGGATCAAAACCCGCTGCAGTCAGCGCGGTATTTCTTGAATCCAAATTGACGACGCCCTCGACTTCTGTCGATGCAGTTGGTTGTAAATCAGATGTATTAATATTGAGCTCTGTTGGCGCGCCAGTAGAGAGTACACCCGCTGAATCTGCAGAGTAACCAGTTAAACGGTTGCCTTGACTGTTCACAATGTAACCAAATCTATCCATTTGAAACTGACCATTACGTGTGTAAGTGATCGTACCTTCATCGCTCATACGAAAGAATCCGCCACCGTTAATCGCGATATCCAATGGGTTATTCGTGCTTGTAATATTGCCTTGAGTAAACTGCTGTGCCACGGTAGCCACTTTGGTGCCGATACCGATTTGTGAGGTGCCGCTGCCTGTCAATGAATTGGCAAATACATCTGCAAACTCGGCACGTGATTGCTTGAAACCTACTGTGTTGGCATTTGAAACGTTGTTACCAATCACTTCTAATGTTTGTGATGCTGCGTTTAAACCACTTAAACCTTGTTGAAAGCTCATCTTGTTCTCCTAAACTGTTACGGGTACATATTTGCCGAAATCGTTGAAATAAAGGCCTTAAAAAATCTCTTTTACATCGGTGGTGTTCACTGAGCTGTTATTGCTTAAATTCAGCTTAATACCGCCGTTTATGTTGGAAACACTTAATACTTTGGCGTAGCTCAATGGAGAGACCTCAACGGCTTGGCTGCCGATAGTCGCAGTGACCTCGATTTTGTAATCGCCGCTGGCGGCAACACTGCCATCATTGGTTTTTCCATCCCATGTGAGGGGGAGGGTGCCAGCGCTTTGCGCGCCTAGCTCGACATTGCGTAAGGTGTTACCTGCACTGTCTTTAATGGCGATAGATAATTTATCTGCGCCCACTGGGAGTTCCACTCCAAAGTAACCGCCAGCCCCATCGGTAGAAACATTGCTGCCTGAGACCAATACGTCGTGGCCTATCATGCTGGTGGCTTGGTAAGATTGGCCCACTTGCACGCTAGAGATGAGTGCTGCCATGGTGTCATTGAGTTTATCAATACCAGTGACGGTAGATAGTTGCGCCATTTGGCTAGTCACTTGGGCGTTATCCATTGGGTTCAATGGGTCTTGGTTTTTCATTTGTGTGACCAGCAAGGTCATAAAGCGATCTTGAATATCATTTACGCTAGATGTGTTTGATTTTTGAGAGCCATTCACGTTATCGAGTAGGGTTTGTGATGGTGCATTAGTTTGTACGGTTGTCATGTCAGTGTCCTTAAATTAATCTAGCGTGAGCTTATTGGCCGATGCTGAGTGTTTTCATCAGCATGGTTTTTGCAGCATTCATGGTTTCTACGTTGTTTTGATAAGCGCGTGATGCCGAAATCATGTTCACCATTTCCTCGGTCACATTCACGTTAGGCATCGTCACATACCCTTTTTCATCTGCGAGTGGATGCTTGGGATCAAAAATCACCTTAGGTGGCGCATTGTTCTCAATGACTTTGTTCACCTTTACGCCGCTGGCAGCAGGGTTGGCACTTGGAATGGCACTAAACACTACTTGCTTAGATTTATACGGTTTGCCGTTGGCGCTAGTGGCGCTATCTGCATTGGCGAGGTTACTGGCCACCGTGTTTAAGCGCTGAGATTGCGCGCTCATGGCAGAACCAGAAATATTGAATACATTAAATAAAGACATCGCAAACTCCTTTTAAAGGAAAATTACTGACCTTGAATGGCCGTGAGCATTTTTTTAATTTGCCCGTTAATCATATTAAGACTGGCTTCATAACGTAGTCCGTTATCCACAAACTGGTTACGCTCTACATCCATATCCACTGAATTGCCATCGACACTACCTTGAATAATCGGTCTAAACAGTGGTTCACTAGCGCCTGTTGCACTGCTGCCAGTGCTGCTGTTGATATGCATATCAGATGTTCTGCTCATCCCGTTTGCGGTTGAGCCGCTGGTTTGCGCACTTTGGCCCAATGCCTGTTGCATGGCTGATTTAAAATCAATATCACGCGCTTTGTAATTAGGCGTGTCTGCATTGGCAATGTTGGCAGCGATCACCTCCTGGCGTTGGCTGCGCACCCTTAATGCGTTTTGATGAAAACTTAACGCTGCATCTAATTTATTCAACATCGCGATTCCTTTCATTCAACAGACTTTATCAATGGCACGCTCCCACTGGCCCAAAGTCTATTTACTTTTATCAGTCATATGGCAAGTCTAAAACCAAGGGGCGAGGTTTCATGATGGAAATAAAAGGAGAAAAACCGTCCTTTTCTTCACTTTAGTTGTGCGCAGAATGCGTAGAATGCATCATTAATTCAGTGTATAAATAGGTTGTAGTCATGCGAAATGTCAAGCCAGATATGTTTAAAATCAACAAGTTGAACATTTTTCCTATGGTATGTTTCCTCATGCTTAGCCCCTTTGCCTTGGCGGATACCAGCGTGCCACCCCAGAAAGTTGCTATCAATACACCTGCTGAAACCAAACAAAATCTTGCTGTATTAAAAGACAAAATTACCGATTTTTTGACTGTGCAAACCATGGGTTATCCTGGCAAGGTCACTGTGAGCACTGGCGGAATTGATCCTAACCTCAAGTTAGCGGCATGTCAGGACGTTAATGTGTTTATGCCGAACGGCAGTCGCCCTTGGGGTAAAACCAGTGTTGGTGTACGTTGTATGGCCCCGCAATGGACTATTTATGTGCAAGCAACGATAAGCGTGCAAGCACAATACCTAGTGGCGACAGGGCCATTAGTACAAGGTCAACTAGTGACAGCGCAAGACATGATGTATGAATCAGGTGATTTAACGCAGTTGCCAGCGGGTATTTTCACAGATGCAGCACAAGCCGTTGGACGCACCGTGAATATCTCAATGAAAGCAGGCACAGTGTTACGCCAAGATATGCTCAAAACTAGCCCCGTGTTGCTTCAAGGCCAAAGCGTGATGGTGGTGTCGAATGGGCAGGGATTTTCAGTGTCCGCCGAAGGTAAAGCTATGACCAAAGCAAGCGAAGGGCAAGTGGTCCAAGTGAAGGTAGCGAATGGACAGTTGGTTTCAGGGATTGCCCGCACCGGTGGAAAAGTTGAAGTAATTTATTAGTTAATATATATAACTGTATGAATTTAAATATAAATTATAGTAATATTTAATTGTTAGATGAATAACAATAAAAAATATCACAAAGGATTAAAGTTCGCTTAAACTATGCCGATACCACTCATATACAAAGGTGTTTTAACTGAGCAGGTACAGCACAGAATTTAGCGAAAAGGATTTAACCATGAAAATTAATGATTCCATCAAAAACAAAGTAGACCTGAACAAAGTCGACTTAGGTGCTGATAAAGTTGGCGCTGGTAAAGGTGCGGGTGCTAACGGTATTGCTGGGAATAAAACAGAAGCAGCCGGCACTTCTAAATCGACTGAAAATGTAACGCTATCACCTATATCAGTGCAGTTGCAGTCAATTGCCTCTGAAGTATCTGCTGGCGGTGTATTCGACGCTGAAAAAGTCAACGCCATTAAATCAGCCATTGAAAGTGGCCAATTTAAAGTGAATTCCGAAAAAGTAGCGGATGGGTTGATGGATACCGTGAAAGATTTACTGAAAAAATAATCAACATAGAGGTTCACCATGTTAACGCCATCTCATACTGCTAAAACCATACGCTCAGATATTAATTTTGAACATGATGCGCTGTTGGTCAATCAGTTGCTGACGGACTTACAGAAGGAGCAAGCTGCATTGGTAGTCTCAGATGTGCATACCATTGAACAATTGATTGATAAACGCTTGGTGTTGCTTCAACAACTCAGTGTTGCCGCAAAAAGTCGCTACGATGCACTCGCTTCCAACGGCTACGAACCCAATGAAAAGGGCATGGCTAAATGGCTCAAAGGTCAGGCCAAGCCTATTCTGAATCGTGCTTGGGATAATTTTCAAAAAGCATTGGTGCAAGCCAAAGAGATGAATCGTTTAAATGGCGTGCTCATTAATAAACACTTCAACCGCAACCAACAAATGCTCAGCCATTTACAAGGGGAGTCTGTACGCACAGATACCTATGGCAAAAACGGGCAAACGCAATCGCAACATTACCTACGTGGTCCGCTCATCGTTTAATAAATAATTCATACAAACTTATTGACAACAGTCGATAATATTTGCATTATTCAATCTAAATCTACTACATAAATATACATCAGCAAGTGTATGTTTATAAAATAATAAATATAAGTTGAACATCATTGTTTTTGAAAAATGAATGTGGTGAGTATTGACGTATGTGCTTGCACTTTACGTTTTTTCTTTTTCATACAACAAAGTAGAAATCCGTTGTTTAACTTGAACTGATTGAAAGTTGAAAATGGGACCTACTGACCACAAAGTAGACAATGCTGGTGAAAACGCATTAACGCTACTTTCAAAAATCACCCAACATTTGCACGGAATGCTGTATCAATTCCGTCTTGCCCCCGATAAATCCATCAGCATGCCCTATGCAAGCCCACAAATCATTGATTTGTTTGGGCTAACGCCTGATCAAGTGCAATCTGACGCAAGTGAGTTACTCAAACGAATTGATCCACGTGATTATGACCGGTTTGTTGAAACTGGCCGCATTTCTGCAGAAAAGATGGCACCTTGGCATTGTGAGTTTCGTGTGACCTACGCCAATAGCAATATTGTGCGCTGGTTATTCGGTAACTCCTCCCCAGAATTAGAGCCAGACGGCAGTATTTTATGGACGGGATACATCAAAGACATCACGGAGAATAAGCAGCTTAAAGAGACGGCTATCATGGGCGGTATAGCAATGCATGCTCAATTAGGTTCTATCCCTGATTTGCTGTTTGAAGTAGATGAACATGGGATTTGTCAGTCTGTGCATTCCGCATCGCAAGAATTGCTGGCAGACTCACCCAATGCTTTTATCGGCGAGCCGATACATGTGTTTCTTCCAAAACGTGCTTGTGAAGCTATTTTGCAAGCGATTCATGAGGCTAAGTCAGCAGGCCGCTCACATGGTAAATATTTTGCATTAGACTTGCTACAAGGCAAGCGCTGGTTTGAGCTTTCGCTTGTTCAAAATAAAAAAGAGGATGGGCATGATACCTACGTGACGCTAATTCGCGATGTCACTGAGCAGAAAAAGGCACAAGATAAATTAAGAATTGATTCCTACGCATTTCGTGCTATTTCGCAAGGCGTATTGGTGGCGGATAGCCACAAAAATATCATCGCTGTAAATGACGCATTTACGAGAATTACAGGCTATGCCGTAGATGATTTAATGGGGAAAGACTTTGCCTTTTTGTACACAGGGCAAGAAAACAAGCACATTTCGTTAGAGATTGAACAACTCCTCGCGCAAAATCTGGCTTTTTCTGGTGAGGTCATTAGTTATCACAAAGAAGGTAATGCATTTTTAAACGAAGTGACTTTTACGCCTGTGTTGGATGAGTACAATGAAGCCAATAATTACGTGTGTGTAGTAAAAGATATTACAGAACAAAACGCGCTACAGGCAGCAATTGAGGAATCACGCTATCTGTTAGTTACAGTAATTGATGCAGCGCCCTCTAAGATTTTTTGGAAAGACAAGCAATCGCGCTATTTAGGTTGTAACAAAGCATTTGCGCAAGAGATGGGTCTAAGTGATCCTTCCGATATTTTCGGTAAAACTGATAAAGACTTTTTCCCAATTGCCTACGCTCAAAAATTCACCCAAATTGATGCTGACATTATGGCCGCAGGTGAATCTAAACTGTTTTATGAGGAAGAAGTCATCAACAGCCAAGGTAAACGAGACTGGGCACTAAAATCTAAAGTAACACTACGTAATGCACGAAATGAAATTATTGGTTTGCTAGGGGTGTTTGACATCATCACCGAACGTAAAGAAGAGCAAGCCAAATTACGCAAAACACAGCAGGCATTATTGGAATCCAACGATCGATATATTGATTTATACGAGTTTGCGCCTATTGGCTATTTAACAGTCAATGAAAGTGGCATGGTGTCAGAAGCCAACTGGAAGGCCCGTAATGCATTGGGGGTCAAACGCAAAGATTTGGGTAAAGTGCGCTTTGCTAGCTTTGTCTCACAAGACAATAAGAAGTATTGGCAAAGCCAGTTTTCAGCATTAAAAACTATGCAAGAAGGTGGTGAGCTTTCGTTTGAGCTGGCACTCTCGAATGAGGAAGCCAACACGCATGTGGATGTCAAACTCACCTGCGTACGCATGCCTGCGGCAGAAAATCAATCCATGGTGCGCATGACCTTGTTTGATATCACCGCGATGAAACTTGCAGATGCTGAATTGAGACAAAAAGAAGCGTATCAACGCTCGCTGCTCGATAATTTCCCATTCATGGTGTGGTTAAAAGACAAAGACGGTCGCTTCTTAACCGTCAATCAAGCTTTTTTAAAAGCATGCGGAGCCACTTCATTCGATCAAGTCATTGGGAAAACCGATGCAGATTTTTGGACGCCAGACCTATCCGACATGTATCGAAAACAGGACAAGGCAGTGATGTTAAGCCGCGAGCCCAAAACCTTAGATGAAATCATCGAGGTGGAAGGTAATCGTCTTTGGTTTGAATCTTATAAATCCCCAGTGATTGTGGGCGATAAAGTGCTAGGTACAGTAGGTTTTGCCCGCGATATTTCGAAACGCCGCCGAATGACCAGTTACGAACAATTTAGAAGTAGAATGTTGGAGCTTGTTGTTCATGAAGAAAACCTGCAGGTTGTACTTGATAGCATTGTGAATGGACTAGAGCAAATTAATCCATCCATGTTCTGCTTAATTGCATTGTCAGATGCTAAGGGGCAGAAGTTAAACATTGCCTCGCATGGTCACCTACCAGAAGGCTTCTTGAAAGCCAAAGATGGTATGAAAATTGGCATGGGTTATTGTTCTATCGGTACAGCCGCATTTACAAAACAACGTGTCATTGTTGAAAATATATTGACACATCCGTACTGGTTAAAAACGAGTGCAATTGCAAAACAATATGGTATACATTCTAGTTGGGCAGAACCAATTATTGGCGCAAAAGGCAATGTGCTTGGTTCATTAGGTGTTTACCATCATTTTTTTGCCTCGCCTGATGACAATGATATTACGCTCATTGAGCAATCTGCACGGCTCATTAGCATTGCCCTAGAGCGCCATGACTCTGTATCTAAAATTGAGCATCTTGCCTATTACGACGACGTAACAGGGTTACCTAACCGACGATTTTTATTCGAACAACTCAAACGCTCTATGGCGATGAATCTTGAATCAGGCGCCAATGGCGCGCTGATGTACCTAGATTTAGATCAATTTAAAACAGTGAATGATTCTCGTGGACACGACATTGGAGACATGTTGTTGCTAGAGGTGGCGAATAGGCTGAAAACCAATTTACATGCAGCAGACACCGTTGCACGTGTAGGCGGAGATGAATTTGTTGTGCTGTTAGAGGCTTTAAGCAGCGAACCGATAGAAGCGGCAAAACAAGTAGAGATAGTGTTAGGCCGCATATTAAAAGCACTGACAAAACCATTTACGATTGCGAAGCAAAAGCACCATGTGAGCGCAAGTGTGGGTATAACTTTGTTTGGACAGCAAAAAATAGATGCTGAAGAAGTGCTGCAACAATCAGATATTGCGATGTTTCAGGCCAAAAAATCAGGACGTAATGCCTATCGGTTTTTTGACCCAACCATGCAGGCCAATATTACAGCGCTTGTGGGGTTAGAAACAGAACTTAGAAAAGCACTCAGCGAGAATCAGTTCATCCTGTATTATCAGGTGCAAGTAGATCATTTGGGGCAGCCATTTGGCGCAGAGGCGCTTATACGTTGGATGCACCCAGAGCGTGGCATGGTTTCACCTGCTAACTTTATCCCACTGGCCGAAGAATCTGGCTTGATTATTCCAATCGGTGCCTGGGTGTTAGACACAGCTTGTGCACAAATCAAGGCATGGCAAGACAATCCAAATACGCGCGAGCTTACCTTGTCTGTGAATATCAGTGCGAAGCAGTTTAGGCAGGTTGGTTTTGTACAACTGGTGAAAGACTGTATCGAAAAACATGGCATAGATCCTATGTATCTGCGATTAGAGTTAACAGAAAGTATGTTGCTCGAAAATGTAGAAGAGACGGTGGAGTATATGAATGCCTTGGGTCAGATTGGTGTGCAGTTCTCGCTAGATGACTTTGGCACTGGTTACTCATCTTTACAGTATTTAAAACGATTACCGCTTTACCAGCTTAAAATTGATCAATCGTTTGTGCGAGACATAGTGACGGATAGCCACGACAGAACGATTGTGCGCACCATCATTGCCATGGCGCAAAGTATGTATATTGGGGTAATTGCAGAAGGTGTGGAAACACATGAGCAACGTGAGTTGCTATTGACCAATGGCTGCAGACGTTATCAAGGGTTTTACTTTGGTCGACCGATGGTGATTGAGCAGTTTAACGCCTTGTTTAAAACTACTCCACACTAGCATTTGTCGCATTAGAGATTGAAGCAGGTGGATTGACCAGTGCTTCAAGCGGTTGCGGCTTAATTTCTAAATTATCCTCCGCCACATTATTTGTTTCATACAATATCATGATGGACACACGACGATTTTTAGCCCGTCCAAACTCAGTATCACTGCTAGAAAGTGGTTGAGTATCGCCATAGCCAATAGCACTTAGGCGGTTAGCGGCAATGCCCGCCTGGTTCAATAAACGAACTACTGTGGTTGCTCGTACTGCTGATAATTCCCAGTTTGAATAAAACAATTGATTGTGAATAGGGGTGTTGTCCGTGTGGCCTTCCACTTGAATAAAGCGTGGATTGCTGTTTAAAATCATCGCGATTTCATTCAACATTGCGACTGCATCCTCGGCGATATCGGCTGAGCCAGAAGTGAACAACACACTGTCACTAATGTCGATGCGCACGCCGCGGTTGTTTTGCATCACTTGTACTTTGCCATCTTGTATCAAGTTGCTGAGTTTGTTAGAAAGCTCTACACCCACACGTGCCATATACTCGCGCTCACGTCTTAATTTTTCTTGGTACAAATAACTTAAAGGCAACGGTTTGATGATGGTTTTTTCAGGCTGTGGTTTGACCTCAATTTTTTTTACCTGAATCGATTGCGGATTGTTACCTGTAAAAGCACTGCCCATCGCATTGGTGAGCGCATTATATTTGCTTAAGTTCACAGAAGAAATGGCATACATCACTACAAAAAATGCAAACAGCAGGGTGATGAAATCTGCATACGAGACTAACCAGCGGTCTGGGTTATCTTCATCATCCTCACAGGGTGGTCTTCTAATCATGCCAAGCTTCGCCCATCAATGTAAATAAGATTGCAAACGTTCATCGACAATTTTCGGGTGATCCCCTCTGGCAATTGATACCCATGCGTTGAGTAACATCTCTCGGCGCATCATCTCCTGATTAATCAATAATTTGAGCTTGCTAGCAATAGGTAGAAATACCAGATTAGCCAAAGCGACACCATAAATTGTGGCGACAAACGCAATGGCAATGCCACTACCTAATTTACTTGGGTCAGACAAATTTTCCATGACCTGAATCAGCCCAATGACAGCGCCCAAGATGCCAATAGTAGGCGCGTAGCCACCTGCAGCGCTCCATATTCTGGCAGCGGTACGCTGTTTTACTTCATAAAAGTGCATGTCGATGGCGCATATCTCTCTGATGCGATCTGGCGGCGTGCCGTCAATCATCAGTTGTAAGCCTTTGCGGATAAACGGCTCAGACTCGCGTGATAAGAAATTTTCCAACATGAAAATACCTTCTTTTCGCGCAAAGACTGCCCAGGCATTGATGCGGGCGATTAATTCATGGCGATCATCATGCGGCACTACAAATACTTGTTTGGCCATGGCAAGGCCAGAGGTAAAGCTGGCATAGTTGCTTTGCAGCAATACCGCACCAAAGGTGCCAAATAGCACTATCATCAGCGCAGCAGGCTGCACCAAGGAGGCAATTTGCCCACCTTCAACCGCTTGGCCTATCAGCAGCCCAATCAGGGCAATGCTGAGGCCGGCTACACTACCCCAGTCCATGTTCTTTCTTTCAAATGCGCGCGCAATCTTGCCACCGCTTGGCTATGTAATTGGCAGACGCGAGACTCAGAAACACTCATCACGGCACCGATTTCTTTGAGGTTAAGTTCTTGCTCATAGTAGAGACCCATCAGTATTTTTTCGCGCTCTGGTAATGCCTCAATCGATTCAATCAGCGCATCGCGGAAATCACTTTCTAACAACCCTTTAATCGGGTCGCTGCTTGTATCATCCACAAAGCGATCTAAAAAGTGTTCGCTACCACTTTCCTCATCATGAAAATCTTCGTAATAGACCAGCTGATGGCCTTGGCAATCACCCAGGGTTTCGTAATAGTCTTGCAAGGAAACTTCAAGTTTTTTTGCAATCTCATTTTCCGAAGGTGCGCGGCCAAGCTGCTGTTCAAGCTGATGAATAGCAGATTCGATATCACGCATATTTTTACGCACACTGCGTGGTACCCAATCGGCACTGCGAAGCTCATCGAGCATCGAACCACGGATACGTTGCGCAGCATACGTTTCAAACTGCGCGCCATGTGTATCCTCGTAACGATTGATCGCGTCCAATAAGCCAATCATCCCCGCTTGAACTAAATCATCTAGTTCGACACTGGGCGGCAACTTGGCTTTGAGTTGATACGCAAGTTTTTTGACCATCGTGGCATGCTTAGCCAGCATTTCGCACTTTTGATCTTGTTTTCCGGTAACTGTATACATAAATAACCTTTGGCCTAAACTCAGGCGTACTGTTCTTGGGCAAATTGTGCAGGCGTGAGCTCTGCAGGTGTGGCGTGTTTATAGTCCAATTTAAGCGCCATTTTTTTGAATGCACTAGAAGCAGTCGCCAATGGGAATGCCTCAATCACTGAACGTCCTAGTTGTGAGGCTTTGCTTAAATGATCGTCTTTGGGAATCGCCCCAAAAAACTCTAAATCCACCCGCATGTAGCGTTTAGCGACGGATGAAATATTGTTGAACACCACTTTGGCCTGTGCATCTGTGGCATTGTCCACAATGATGCCAAAGCGTCGGCGCCCTAATTGACTGTAGATATTCTTAATCATGGCGTAAGCATCTTTGATGGATTCTGGCTCACGTGTCAGTTGAATAATGATTTCGCCATCGTTCAATAAGCTAATCGGGAGTAAATGGGCTTTGTTCAATGATGCATCTACCAATAAAATTTCATATTGATTGGCAAGCGTATTGAATAGGCCAGTTAAATACTCACTCATGCTGTGATTGAGCATATTGTCCAACTGGCTTTTTTGCATCATTTTGGCAATAGAAAACCCATGCTGTGATAAATGTATGGCTTTGTTCAGCGGGATTTTTTTATGTGCCGTATCCACCAACGTAGGCAGGGCATTGATGCCATAAAAAGACTCTGAAGATTCTTTAGAAGCATGAATCACCAAAGTTTTGTTGCCTTGGTCACTGATGGACGCAGCGAGGTTGGTCATCAAACGTGATTTATCGTGGGTTGAAGCAGCCGATACAATCGAAATGATACGTGGCGCAGGCGCCGCCATGATTCTGCGTAAGCCAGCGGCTTGGTCTTGTTGAATATTAAGCATGACCCACCTCCGTTGCTTTAATGTAATCTGCATAGTTGTCGATATTGGCCACCACAAATGGCAGCTCCTCTTCCAAATATTGGAATGGCCAGCTCGTAGAATTAAGCGTCATGGCTCTGGAGATTAACTCAACTTTATTTGCCACTTTGATGTCTTCAGGCACGCGTTGACCATGCGTGGTGTAATACAGTTTGAGTTTCTCGCGGATGATGACATCTAGCGTATTGCCGACCGTGGCTGCCTCGTCCAATTTGGTGATAATGCAACCATCTAGCGCACGGCCTTTGTAGGCACGAATCACATCAGTCAAGGTTTCACCAGTGCAAGTAGCGTTTAAGCACAACAGTTTTTTGATTTTGACGTTCATATTCGACAGCATGGCAATTTGCTCTGTCACCATGCGATCACGTTGGCTCACACCTACAGTATCAATCAAAATCGTATGTTTGTTTTTAAGTTCGTTGAGCGCAATTTTTAAATCGGCTTCGTCTTTTACCGCGTATACCATCACACCTAAAATTTTGCCGTAAATGCGCAATTGCTCATGTCCACCAATTCTGTAACCATCGGTAGTAATTAAGCCTAAGTTTTGTGTGCCGTGTTTCATCACATAGCGCGCTGCTAACTTAGCCGTAGTCGTGGTTTTGCCAACGCCAGTAGGGCCAACTAAGGCAAATACGCCACCTTGATCCAGCAGTTCGCTTTCATCTTTAATCGTGTCTAAGTTTCTTGCTAATGCACCTTTGATCCATGCAGAGGCTTTGGCCATATCTAAACTGTTAGGTAACTTTTCTGCCAATTGTCTAGATAGCGATGCGCTGAAATTAGCCGCCAATAAAGTACTGAGAATTTTTGCTTTGACAGGGTTGTTTTGTAAATGGTTATTCCATGTCATGGTGGTCAGTTGTGTTTGCACACTGTTGCGCATACCGCGCATTTCACTCAACATCATGCTGAATTGCTCACTGAGTTCTTGGTGCGACATGCCCGCAATCGCCTCTTGTGCATGCATGTCAAAATGCGGTTGCGCATAGCTGGGCTGCTCATAGCTAGCTGGAGTAGGGGGTGCGCGTCTTGGTGCCGGCGCAGGTGCTGCAGCTTTTGGTCTTTCTGGCACATATTCTGGTTCTTTGGGTGCGCGTTTGTTTTGATTCAGAATAGAGAGCAGGGTAGGTGCATCTGCATAATCCTCTTCGTCAAACTCTTCCATTGGCTGTTGAATGGTCGGGCTATCCAACATATCAGCATTCAGCGGGCTAAATTGATTGGCCATCGCGTGCATATCCGATTCACTCACCGCTAATATCTCGTTACCGCCATTGCTGGCACGGTTTGAGATAATCACTGCGTCTTCGCCTAAGGCTTTACGCACCATGCTCAACGCTTCGCGTGAGTTTTTTCCGAAAAATCGTTTAATGTTCATGCTTGACCTCCAATAAGACTAGTAACGCGAATAGTTTTTGAATCTGGTAATTCCTCATGTGACAACACACGAAGGTGTGGAACGGAACGGCGTAAAAATTTTGCAAGTGCAGCGCGTAACGGTGCAGGCACCAATAACACTGGGGTTAGCCCCATTTGCTCGTGTTGTTTAGATGCAGCTTCGGCTTGTCTGGCCAGTGTTTCTGCAATGCCTGGCTCGATCGATGTATTGTTATTGGCGTTGTTTTGTAGCGCTTGCAATAAAATGCGCTCTAAATTGCTATCTAAGGTCATGGCAGTGACTTCATTGCCCACTGGGAATAAGTCTTGCACAATCGCGCGACCTAGTTTCACGCGCACCAATGCGGTTAATTCAGTAGAGTCCACGGTTTGTGTTGCATATTCAGAAAGTGTTTCTAAGATAGTGCGCATGTCACGGATATGCACACCTTCTGTGAGTAAGTTTTGTAGAACTTTTTGTAGCAATGCAAAAGACAATAGCTTAGGTACTAAGTCTTCAATTAGTTTGGGTGATTCTTTACCCACGTGATCGAGTAGTTTTTGTACTTCTTCGCGACCCAATAATTCTGCTGCGTGCATGGAAATCATATGATTCAAGTGCGTAGCAATCACTGTGCCTGCATCTACCACGGTATAGCCCATGGCTTGTGCGTGATCACGCATGCTGGCATCTACCCATACCGCAGGTAAGCCAAATGCTGGGTCTGTTGTCACTGCGCCTTCTAACGGACCCGTAACTGTGCCTGGATCAATCGCTAAGAACTGACCAAAGTTAGATTCACCTGTAGCGACTTCTACACCTTTCAGTGTCACGCGATAATTGTTTGGGCGTAGCTCAAGGTTGTCGCGGATGTGCACAGTAGGTGCTAAAAAGCCAACTTCTTGCGCAAATTTCTTGCGGATGCCTTTGATGCGTTTGAGTAGATCACCACCTTGTGCTTTGTCTACTAAAGGGATTAAACGATAACCCACTTCAAGACCGACAATGTCCACAGGTACTACATCATCCCAGCTGGCTTCTTCTACTTCAGTCACTACTTCTGCTGGGGTTTCAACTTCTGGCTCCAGCGCTGCTTGCGTTCTTTGTTGGTCTACCAAATAACCGATGCCTGCCAAAATAGCGGCCAATAGTAAGAATGCAAAGTGTGGCATGCCTGGAATCAAACCAATGCCACCGATAATGCCTGCGGTGAGATAAATCACAGTCGGGTTATTGAATAATTGGGTAATCAATTGACCACCAATGTCTTCATTGTTGGCTACACGTGATACCACTACACCAGCTGCCACTGAGATAATGAGGGAAGGAATTTGTGCGACCAAGCCATCACCAATCGCTAATAAGGTGTAATTTGCCACGGCATCACCAAATTGCATATCGTGTTGCACCATGCCCACAATCAAACCGCCCACAATATTGATGATAATCACCAAGATGCCTGCAATGGCATCACCGCGTACATATTTACTAGCACCGTCCATCGCGCCATAAAATTCTGACTCTTGACCCACTTCGGTACGGCGACGGCGTGCTTCATCTTCGCCAATCAAGCCGGCATTTAAATCAGCATCAATCGCCATTTGTTTACCAGGCATCGCATCTAAGGTGAAACGTGCGCCCACCTCAGCAATACGGCCAGCACCTTTGGTAATCACGGTAAAGTTGATGATAGTGAGAATCACAAACACTACAATACCGACTGCGTAATTGCCGCCAATCAAAAAGTGGCCAAAGGCTTCAATCACTTTACCCGCAGCGTCTGGGCCAGTGTGACCCTCTGTGAGCACTACACGAGTAGACGCCACGTTGAGGGATAAGCGCAACATTGTGGTCATGAGCAATACGGTAGGGAAGGCAATAAAGTCTAGCGCTTTTCTTGTTTGTAAACCGATCATCAACACTAAGATAGACAGTGCAATATTAAAGCTGAAAAACACATCCAAAATGACGGCAGGCAATGGCAATATCATCATTGCCAATAGCATGATGATGATGACAGGGGCTGCAGCTGAGCGTACGCCCATATTGGCTAGCCATGGAGGTAAGTTGTTCATGCGAGGCCTCCGTTAGTCATTAAGTTAGGTGCTGGAATTAAGCTGTGTGGATCCAATGCGTCTGGCACTGGCAATGTTTTCGGTACATCAGGTTGGAAGCCACCTTGTTGTTTAAACATGCGCAATTGGAATACATAGGCCAATACTTCAGCCACAGCCGCATATAAGGCTTCAGGAATTTCTTTGTCTAACTCGGTGTGTGCATATAAAGCACGGGCAAGTTTGGGTGATTCCAAAATAACAATTTTATGTTCTTTGGCTAACTCACGAATTTTAAGTGCAACTGCATCAGCGCCTTTGGCGACTACAATCGGTGCGCTCATGCCTTGTTCTTGGTATTTCACTGCAACCGCATAGTGGGTAGGGTTGGTAATCACCACATCAGCTGTTGGGATTTTTGACATCATGCGGCGGCGGGCCATCTCACGTTGTTGTTGGCGAATTTTGCCTTTGATTTCAGGGTTGCCATCTGTCTCTTTAGACTCATCCTTAATCTGTTGCTTGGTCATTTTGAGTTTTTCAGCATATTGATAAAGCTGATATGGCACATCAATGGCCGCAATAAAAATCAATGCAGCCACAATGGTGATAAATCCAGTGAGCATTAAGTGGTTCACTTCTGAAATACCAGCCTGAATAGGCATGTTCGATAGCGATAAAATCGGCTCTAAATCACTTTTTACGACCCAATAGGCCACACATGAGACTAATAATGCTTTGAGTATGGATTTAACCAGTTCAGCCAAGGCATTTTTAGAGAACATATTAGAAATGCCTTGAATCGGATTGAGGCGGTTGAATTTTGGTACAAATACTTTATCGCTAAATACCCAGCCACCTACTAATATAGGTGCACCCACCGCCACTGCAATCACTACCAAAGCAATTGGTGCAAAAGCAATCAGTAAATCTAAAATGGTGTGGGATGTTTTCATCAGTAGCACGGTTGGATCAAACGCCATGCTTCTATCAAACTCTAAGCCGCTGCGTAGAGAATCTCTTAATGCAGTTCCCAACGATTGGTCAAACATCATTAAGCTTAATCCAGCAGAAAATAGCACAGCACAGGCGGCCAGCTCGCGAGAGCGGGGCACATCACCATCTTCCCGCGCTTTTTCAATGCGCTTGGGCGTGGCCTGTTCTGTTTTTTCTAAATCGCTATCATCAGCCATGATTCGTCTCTAATTACATTCATCACTTCTACATTGGATGATTGAATTATTAGATAAGTCACAACAATTACATCTTGAGAATAAAAGGGTTTATCCCCCCCTTTCTTTCAAGAAAAGGTAGTAACAACTGTTAGGAACAGGTGAATTTAGGGCTATTGTTAAATATTTATACTAATTTTTAATGTTTTAAATCAAACGCTTATTAAATTAATTAAAAATATTTTAAATTTTTCCTAAAGTTTTCTTAAGCCGTTACGTTAATTGAGATGAGGAGTAAAAGATTCAATATCTGGTTGTGTATTTGATGAATCAACATGACCGAAGCAATATCGGCAGCATTGGATTAAAACTTTAATTATTTTTTAAATATTTTGTGAGAAACCAGCGATGATCGCAGTGACCTAACCCAGTTTTGATGAAGACTTGAGTATTGTTTAGATACTCAAGTGATTGATTTATATCGTTTCCATAACCAGCACGTAGGCGTTTGTAAGACAAACACCTACGTGCTCGTGCCTGCTTATCCTACGTAATTAACCGACAAACCCCAATTGTTAAGAGTTGTTAAGAAGCTCAAAGTACGCCTAACGCAACACAACATGTTT
Source organism: Methylophilus sp. (assembly GCA_030696695.1). Lineage (GTDB taxonomy): Bacteria > Pseudomonadota > Gammaproteobacteria > Burkholderiales > Methylophilaceae > Methylophilus. Next base: position 290,297 of record JAUYRP010000011.1, on the reverse strand, counting down.
TAACAGTTAACCACGAACGGGGAAAATCATGAATCAAGAAGAAATGTTATTAGAAATTAAAGATGCAAACTTAAACTACTTAATGTTAGCGCAACAATTGATTCGCGCTGATAAAGCGACTGCAATTTTCCGCTTAGGCATTAGTAAAGACATTGCTGATTCGTTAGAAAGCTTAAGCAACTTACAACTACTAAAATTGTGCAACACCAACATGATGTTAGCACGCTTCCGTTTTGATGACAGCGACATCTTAAGCATGTTAACAAATTACACCAAAGATCGTGCACAAGCACACTTACACACTGCCGTATTAATGGCCGGCCAAACAGCCGAAGCAATGGCATAGGTTCCAAAGCAAAATATAGAGATTAAGGGGTTTATCATGCAAAAGAAAAGCGTAGTAAATGAGGCAGAGCAAATTCAACTAGCCATGGAAATGATTCGTTTAGGCGCGCGTTTACAGCTCCTAGAATCACAAACCACATTATCGCGCGAGCGCTTGATTAAACTCTACAAAGAGATGAAAGGCTGTTCACCTCCAAAAGGCATGTTGCCATTTTCAACCGATTGGTTTTTGACTTGGCAGCCTAATATTCACTCTTCCATTTTCTTTAACATCTATAAATTCATGGTGGATTATGCAGATGTCAGCGGTATTCAAGCCATTATTAAAGCGTACAGCTTGTACTTACAACAAGTGACAGATGGCAGCCAAGAAGCAGATGCAAACGCAGAACCAGTATTGTCTCTTACCCGTGCCTGGACCTTGGTACGCTTTGTGGAAAGCAAAATGTTGACACTCAAAGGTTGCAGTTGCTGCGGTGGCCAATACATTGTGAATACTTACGATTTAAACAACCAATATGTTTGCAACTTATGCCATGTGCCATCACGTGCAGGCAAAACCAAAAAAGCCAAAGAGTTAAGCTATAAATTGGTCTCCATGACAGCTTAGTATTAGTGCGCTAAAGCAGATTCTTAAGTTTTATTGAGGTTAAGGAGCAATCAAATGCAGATGCACTCGCAGCACAAACAACCCTCACTGTTTGAAAATGTTGCTTGGTCTGCACGCGTATTACAGGCCTTAAACAAAACGCCAGCCTTACTCGCGTTGTTGGTGCAAGGCGTGACCCTTGGTTTAATTTGGCTCTACGCCAATTTGTGGAATGAAATCCCTAACCCACTGTTTAAATTAGACTTAACGTTTTATATTTTTTCATTAGTCCTATTGCAGTCCATGATTGCAACCACGATAGCGACCTGTGTCGGTATGGCCGTATGGTGGCGCTGGATTCACTTTTTCTTCCCAATTGCATTGTGGATGATGTCGATTGTGCAAGTGCCAAGTAGTGTGTATCTATTAGGGTTTATATTTACGCTAGCACTCTATTGGACAACCTTTAAAACACGTGTACCGTTTTACCCTTCTCGTCCCGCAGTGTGGCAAGCCTTATTTCAGTACATGCAGCAACGCAGTGCTCATCAACCTTTGCGGATGATAGATATTGGCAGTGGCCTAGGTGATTTGTCGATGTATATTGCGCAAAAACGCCCCAATGACGTTGTGGAAGGCATTGAAATTGCGCCATTACCTTGGCTGATTAGCAAGGTCAGATCACGCATCAAAGGCTCCAATGCCAAATTCACCATAGGCAATTATGAAAAGCTCAATTTTGCAGATTACGACATCGTGTTTGCTTATTTATCGCCAGCGGCAATGCCAAATCTATGGAAAAAAGCCAGCCAAGAAATGCGCAAGGGCAGTGTGCTGATCAGTTTGGAATTTGATATTCCAGAGGCTTTACCGCCACAAGTCATACACACAGGAAAATCCACACCAAAATTGTTTGTATGGCGCATGTCATAAGCTTTTCGCGCGTGTTAGGTGTTGCGATTACTTGCCTTAAGTAGTCGCTTACTGACTTAAGTAACATGACTACCAAGCACTACATGATTAGCATTAAAAGCCTAGTAAATCCCCTTTATTCCCTCAATTGAATTTGAGTATCTATTGTTATCCTAATTCTAATTGAAGAGGTTTTTTCCATAGGCTCTATTGGAGATTAAAGCATGTTTGTCATTATTGGATACGTAGTAATCTGTGGCACCATTTTTGGTGGTTACGCAATGGCGGGTGGTCACTTAGGTGGTTTATGGCAACCGTTAGAAGTTTTGATGATTTTTGGCGGAGCCATTGGCGCATTTGTTGTAGGTAATGATAACAAAGCGATTAAAGCTACGATGAAGGCACTGCCAAGTGTATTCAAAGGGTCTAAATTCACCAAAGCCCTATACATGGATTTATTAGCGCTTCTGTTTGAAATTCTTAGCAAAATCCGCAAAGAAGGCATGATGTCTATCGAGAAAGACGTTGAAGACCCAGAGTCTAGTGCCTTGTTCGGTAAGTATCCCAACATTCTGCACGACCACCATCTTGTTGAGTTTATCACTGATTATTTGCGCTTAATGGTATCAGGCAATATGGATGCTTTTCAGGTGGAAAACCTGATGGACAACGAGATTGAAACGCATCATATGGAAGGTCATGTGCCGGCCCACTGTGTGGCAAAAATGGGGGATGCGTTACCCGCTTTTGGTATTGTGGCTGCGGTGATGGGCGTAGTACATACCATGGAGAGTTTGCACTTGCCACCTAACGAACTGGGTGTACTCATTGGTCACGCTTTAGTAGGTACTTTCTTGGGTATTTTATTGGCCTATGGTTTTGTTGGGCCATTGTCTGGCTTGCTGGAACAAAAGCTAGAAGAGTCTACAAAAATGTTTCAAACCGTCAAAGTCACGCTATTAGCAAGCTTAAACGGCTATGCGCCAGCTATTGCTGTCGAATTTGGTCGCAAAGTACTGTATTCCACTGAGCGTCCTGGCTTTGCTGAGTTGGAAGACCATGTGAAAGCTGCGAGAGCTGGAAAGTAAGTTGTAATGACGCTTACAAATACTCAGAAGATAGTTAAAGGATGTAGCCATGGCTGAAGATCGCATTGCGCCGATTATTGTTAAAAAGATCAAAAAAACAAGCGGTGGTCATCACGGTGGCGCATGGAAAATCGCTTACGCAGACTTTGTAACTGCAATGATGGCATTCTTTTTACTGATGTGGTTGTTGGGTTCTACTTCAAAAGCGCAAAAAGAAGGCATTGCTGAATACTTCAAAACACCTTTGAAAGTGGCGATGATGGGTGGTCCAGCAGTAGGGGTCACTGATTCTTTGCTGAAGAACACAGGTGGTAAAGACATTACCAAAAAGCAAGGCCAAGTAAAGCCAGTGGAAGGGCCACCAGGTAAGCAGAAAAAAGTAACTATCGAGGATGCTAAAGATGCACTTAGAAAAGCAGAGCAAGCCAAACTAGAGGACTTGAAGCAAAAAATTGAGCAGACAATAGATCAAAGCGAAACGCTTAAAAAATTCAAAAGCCAACTCATGCTGGACATTACGCCAGAAGGCTTACGTGTTCAAATTTTGGATGAACAAAATCGTCCGATGTTTGAATCCTCTAAAGCAGAGTTACAGCCATATGCCAGAGAAATACTGCATGAAATTGGCAAGATGCTTAACGGCGTACAAAACAAAATTAGCTTATCTGGACATACTGATGCTGCACCTTATCCTAACGGAGAAAAAGGCTATAGCAATTGGGAGCTATCTTCTGACCGCGCCAACTCATCACGTAGAGAGCTGATTGCGGGTGGTATGGACGAATCAAAATTGCTACGTGTCGTTGGTTTAGCTTCTGCTCAGTTGTATGACAAAGATAATCCATTCAATCCTACCAATCGTCGTATCAGTTTGGTGGTGATGAACAAGCAAGCAGAAGAAGAGGCCCTGAAAGATGCCGAAACTGAAAAGGCAGAACTAATGGGTAATGTAGGTAGTGGATCAATTGCGGGACAAGAGTAAATGCGTAAACACTACATTAGCGTAATAAATAGGCATGTTTTACAGCTGTATTCTACAAATTAAAAATAAGAGTGATGGGGCATGATGTGATGGAAATGAATAAATTACCTATACATGAGTTAAGAACACTTTTGGCGGCTGTAGCTAGCCACGGTGACCAGCATTTGGTCGAGGTGGAATCTGATTTGCAACAAACAGCATTTTTGTTGAATGAAGCGATTGAGAAGCTCAGCACAAGTTTTATGAAGATTCATGACTTGATTGCACAGCAGCATAACTTGCTTACAACGTCAGGCCAGTTTGATGAAGCCATGACATTTGCATTAGAGGAATATCAAACAAAAATTGGTGATGAAGTGAACTCAGTGGTCACTGGCATGCAGTTTCAAGACATGACCAATCAATTATTGCACCGCACGATTAACCGTGTGAATGGCTTAAAAGAGTTGCTACAAGAGCTGGCTGAGCATGGCTACGACAAGGATGCCAACCGTGAGCATGAAGATATCACGAGATTTCTTGCCAGTATTCATGAAACCTTGCATAGCGGAAGCCATGCGCTTTCTGGCAATTTAAGAAAAGCAGTCGGCCAACAAGATATGGCGACAGGCGATATAGATTTGTTTTAAACATAAATAATAAATAAGTAATGCATTTTTGGGTGGTTATTTTTTAACTAAGTAAAAGCGAGTACGAAATGGCAAAAACAATATTAGCAGTCGATGACTCAGGTTCTCTTCGTCAGATGGTGGCCTTTAGCTTGAAAGCAGCTGGGTACGACGTGGTATCTGCTGTGGATGGGCAAGATGGTTTGAACAAAGCCAAAGAAAGAACTGTAGACCTTGTCTTAACCGACCAAAACATGCCGATTATGGATGGCCTGACTTTAATCAAAAACTTGCGTGAGTTAGGTTCGTATCAAAAGGTGCCTATCTTAATGCTCACCACAGAATCTAGCGATGAGATGAAAGCAAAGGGCAAAGCAGCAGGCGCCAATGGCTGGTTAGTTAAACCATTTGATCCTAAACGCTTAATAGAAGTTGTACAAAAAGTGATTGGTTAATAGGTAAATAAAAGATTTCTATGCGGATTGCGCTTGCGACGCGTGAGATTAACCTAGAGCACACAACAGAATAAGAGGTATCACAATGACAGTAGACATGAGTCAGTTTTATGAAGTCTTCTTTGATGAAGCAGATGAACTGCTTGCAGAGGCCGAGCGCTTACTGCTAGGGATTGATATTGAACAACCCGATACAGAGGACTTAAATGCGATTTTTAGAGCGGCGCACTCCATTAAAGGGGGTGCTGCCACGTTTGGGTTTATGGACATGGCGGAAATCACGCATGTGCTTGAAAACCTGCTCGATAAAATTCGTAAAGGCGAAATGAAATTGACGGGTGAGCATGTGGATGCGTTCTTGGCTGCCAAAGATGTGCTTAAAATGGAGCTCGATGGCCATCGTCATGCCTCAGTAGTGGATCAAGATCAAGTGGGTGATGTAAAAATGATGTTGAAATCACTATCAGAAGCGGGTGATGTTGCGCCAGTACCTAAGGCAGCGCCTGTCGCAGAGGCGCCAGTGGCAGTGCCTGCGCCAGCGCCGGTAGTAGAATCGCCAGCGCCAGTTGCAGCAGCAGATATTGCAATTGATATACCGCCAGGCCACCAAGTGTTTAATGTGGCATTGCCAGAAATTACTGATAAAGATTTAAGCAACATTAAAGATGAGTTAGCACTGTTGGGTGAAGTCAGCTCAACACAGCAAGCGGATAAACGTCATATGCTGACATTAGTGACTGATTCAAGCCAAGACGACATTATTTCTATTTGCTCCTTTATTTTAGACCCAGATGATTTAGTGATTACAGTGGGTGGCGCTCCAAAAACGGAGACACCTGCCGCTGAGCCAGTTGCTGCAACAGCAACGCCATTAGCCTCAGCGCCAGCAGAAGAACCAACATCAGATGATGGCAAAGTCAAAGTACACGAAGAAGTCGGCTATGGCTTATTTGCTGAAGATGGTAAAGAAAATGAAGAAGAAGGCTACGGCTTTTTTGCACCATTTAATCCTCATCCAGATGCAGTACAAACTCAATTGATAGGGGATGATACAGCATTAACTGCTGAGAACTCAGGCGCACAATCCACAACGCAAGTTGTAGAAGATAAGCAAACTGTAGTAGAAGCGACAACTGCTGCGCCTGTTGAGAAGCGCACGCAAGCTAGACGTGAGTCAGATAAACCGCCAGCCAATGCAGAGACTACATCGATTCGTGTTGGCATTGAAAAAGTAGACCAATTGATTAACTTAGTGGGTGAGTTGGTGATTACCCAAGCCATGATTGAACAGCGCGTGAATGCATTAGATCCAGTTCAAAACGAAGCACTCATCAATAGTGTTGGTCAGCTCACACGCAACACGCGCGATTTGCAAGAGTCTGTGATGTCGATTCGTATGATGCCAATGGACTTTGTGTTCTCACGCTTCCCACGCATGGTGCGTGATTTAGCCAGTAAATTGAACAAAAAAGTGGAGTTTGTCACCATTGGTGCGACTACAGAATTAGATAAAGGATTGATTGAACGTATTGTGGATCCACTAACGCATTTAGTGCGTAACAGTGTGGACCACGGTATTGAAACGCCCGAAAAACGTAAAGCCGCAGGTAAATCAGAAATTGGCACGCTTACTTTATCTGCAGCGCACAAAGGCGGCAGTATTGTCATTGAAGTAACCGATGACGGTGCTGGGTTAAATCGCGAACGCATCTTAGCCAAAGCGCAATCCAATGGTTTGGCAGTCAGTGAAAATATGTCTGATGGTGAAGTGTATTCACTTATCTTTGCCCCAGGCTTTTCAACTGCTGAAGTGGTCACCGATGTTTCTGGACGTGGCGTAGGTATGGATGTAGTGAAACGTAATATCACCGCCATGGGTGGAGTAGTGGAGATACGTTCCGCTTTAGGCTATGGGACTACGATATCGATCGCACTGCCACTCACACTTGCCATCTTAGATGGCATGTCAGTGTCACTTGGCCATAGTTTATATGTAGTTCCACTCAACTTAATTGTCGAGACCCTACAACCTAGAGCAGAGGACATTAAAACGGTTACAGGTGAGGGTTATATGGTGCATGTGCGTGGCGAATATTTACCGATTATTGCGTTGCACCGCTTGTTCAATCATCACACCGATATTACAGACCCAACAAAAGGCGTATTGGTGCTCATTGAGGCCGATGGTAAAAAATCTGCCTTGTTTGTAGACCGTTTAGTGGGTCAGCAACAAGTAGTGATTAAGAGCTTAGAAACCAACTTTAAAAAGATACCAGGGGTATCGGGCGCCACCATCATGGGCGATGGCTCAGTGGCATTGATTTTAGATGTACCAGCTATTATCCAAATGGGCCAAACCACCAACTACATTACAGGGGCTTCGACATTCTCGCAGCCAAGTTACCCTGCAATTTTAAATACAGCGAATGCATAAGGAGTGAATGCAATGAACATGAATACCGAAGCCGTCTCAACCAGCGCTAGCGCCAATCTAAAAAATGCCGCAGGTGAGTATCTCACCTTCGTGCTTGGCACAGAGCAGTACGGGTTGGAGATTTTAAAAGTGCAAGAAATCCGTGGTTACGATGCTGTGACACAAATCGCCAACACGCCAGACTTTATTAAAGGGGTGGTGAATTTGCGCGGCAAGATTGTACCGATTGTGGATTTACGCATCAAGTTTAACTTGGGCAAAGTAGAGTACGACGAGTTTACCGTTGTCATCATTCTTAACCTGAGCGGTCGTGTGGTAGGCATTGTTGTGGATGGTGTATCCGATGTCATGGCACTCAAAGAAGAGCAATTACGTGATGTGCCTTCTTTAGTGACCAGTATTGATACGAAATACATTGTGGGTTTAGCCACAGTAGAAGACCAAATGCTTATTTTGGTAGACATTGAAAAGCTCATGAGTAGCCAAGAGATGGAACTCATGGACGCAGCAGTTCATTAATTATTCAACCTAGCCTAGGGGGCAAATATGTTTTCAAAATTATTAGATATGGTGGCAACTAAGTCTGCCATCACTAAAACCTTGCAGGATGAAGTGTCTGAATTCAGAGCATTAAAAACTGAAATTAACAAGGCAAGGTGTGTCATTGAGTTTAATGCAGACGGCACGATTGCTGGCATAAACCAAAACGCACTTAAAGCGCTTGGTTACAGTGAAAATGAGCTATTAACGCAACATCATCGTACCTTAGTGGGGCGTGCAGAGGCGACTAGTCCAGAATATCAATCATTTTGGCCAGATTTAGCTGAAGGTAAATCTAAAACAGGTAGCTTCCAACTTCAAAATAAAGAGGGTGGCAAGGTTTGGTTTCAAGGCTATTACGCACCAGTGTTAAATCAAAGTAAACAACTAGTTAAAACGGTTGCCTACCTTACAGATATTACAAAAGACAAACAAACCGCGATTGAACTCCAAGGAGAAGATGCTGCATTGCACCAAAGTTTTGGCATTTTAGAGTGTGATTTAAGCGGCAAGGTGATTGACTGTAATACACTTTTTGCCCAGCCTCTTGGTTACTCAAAAGAAGAGTTAGTTGGCAGGCATGTCAGCATATTTTTAGATCCCAAGACATCAAGTAGCCCAGAATATAAAAAAATGTGGGAGTCACTCAATGCGGGTGAAAGCCAAACCATCGAAATTAAACGTGTTGCTAAAAATGGCGCAGAGTTTTGGTTTAAATCCACATATGTGCCTGTCTTAGGCGAGGGAACTAACCCATCTAAAGTGGTGGTGTACTCATACTGCATTACGCAAGAAAAATTACAAAGAGCGAATTTAGAAGGCCAACTGCAAGCGATTGGTAAAATTCAAGGTGTGATTGAGTTTGACCTTAAAGGCATCATTCTATCGGTCAATGATAATTTTGTAGCGGTAACAGGTTATAGCGCCAGCGAGATCGTTGGGAATCATCACAGCATGTTTGTGGATGCTACTACAAAAGCAAGTAACGAATATAAAGCATTTTGGGATAAATTAGGGCGTGGTGAGGCTGAGTCAGGTCAATACAAACGAGTCGGTAAGGGTGGTAAAGAGATTTGGTTGCAAGCCAGCTATAACGCAATATTAGATATGAATGGTAAACCATTTAAAGTGGTGAAATATGCCACTGACATTACACAAAGCAAATTGGCTGAGGCAGATAAAGCAGGCCAACTGCAAGCGATTAGTAAAATTCAAGGTGTGATTGAGTTTGACCTTAAAGGCAATATCACGGCGGTCAATGACAATTTTGCTGCGGTAACAGGTTATAGCAGTAGTGAGATCGTTGGTAATCATCACAGCATGTTTGCAGATGCAACCTATAAAGCGAGCCCAGAATATAAAGCATTTTGGGATAAATTAGGGCGTGGTGAAGCAGATGCTGGCCAATATAGGCGTATTGGCAAAGGCGGTAAAGAGGTTTGGTTGCAAGCCAGCTATAACCCCATTTTTGATGCAAGCGGAAAACCATTTAAAGTGGTGAAATACGCCACGGATATTACTGAGCAACATCTAGCAAGCGATGCATTGCAAGCTGCGGTAGAGGAAACACAGCACGTGATTGAATCTGCCAAAGCGGGTGATTTAACCAATCGTGTGCCTTTGGAAGGGAAATCGGGAGCGATTGCTAGTTTATGTGATGGTGTGAATGCGCTGATGGATAGAATGACAGAAGTATTGCTATCTGTACGTGAGGCTGGTGAAACCATTAACACTGCAGCAGGTGAAATTTCTACAGGCAATAATGATTTATCTAGCCGTACAGAAGAGCAAGCATCTAGCCTGGAGCAAACAGCTTCTAGTATGGAAGAGCTTTCTTCTACAGTAAAACAAAATGCAGAGAATGCAAAACAAGCGAATCAATTAGCAGTAGCAGCTTCAGGCGTTGCTGTTAGAGGTGGTGAGGTGGTTGGCAATGTGGTAACCACCATGAGTGCCATCAATGCTAGCGCGCGCAAAATTGAAGACATTATTTCCGTCATTGATGGCATTGCATTCCAAACCAATATCTTAGCGCTCAACGCTGCAGTGGAAGCCGCACGTGCTGGTGAACAAGGCCGTGGCTTTGCAGTAGTGGCTGGAGAAGTGCGTAACTTAGCGCAACGTTCCGCAAGTGCCGCTAAAGAGATTAAAGAACTGATTTCTGATTCTGTAAGCAAAGTGCAAGAAGGCACACAGTTGGTAGAAAATGCAGGTACCACCATGGCAGAGATTGTGTCATCTGTGCAACGTGTGACCGATATCATGGGTGAAATCTCAGCAGCATCTACCGAGCAAAGTGCGGGCATTGATCAAGTGAATACTGCCATTACCACGATGGATGAAGTGACGCAGCAAAATGCCGCGCTAGTAGAAGAGGCAGCAGCAGCAGAGTCACTAGTCGATCAAGCCGTTAACTTAATGGAGGTAGTGGGTAACTTTAAGTTGAAAGGTGTAGTGACGCATCAAGAGCGGCGTGCAACTAGCAGCCCAATGCGTGCTTCTAAGCCGGCTGCCACAAGTAAATCTTTTTCAACCCCTAAACCATCAGCACCGCCAGTGGCAACCAAAGTATCTGCAAAAACAGGCACAGATGATGGTGACTGGGAAGAGTTTTAAGTAAGGTAACAACAACATAAACAAGGCGGTAAATGTAGGTTTTATTGGGGCATGGAAAGTGGTAAGCGTGTAGCAAAATAGTAATCAAGGATCACAAGAAGACTCGGGAATGTTGTGATCAACCATTGAATATAGAGGTAAGCCATGAAAATTAACATGCCAGTAACACAAAAGGAAGTTGAGCTTGCAGACACAAGCTCGATTGTTTCTAAGACTGATCTAAAAGGTCGTATTACCTACATTAACCGTGATTTTATTGATATCAGTGGTTTCACGGAAGCTGAGCTGATTGGTCAAAGTCACAACATTGTGCGGCACCCAGATATGCCGCCAGAAGCTTATGTAGATTTATGGAGCACCGTAAAAGCGGGTAGGCCATGGAATGGCATGGTGAAAAATCGCTGTAAAAATGGTGATCACTATTGGGTAGAAGCCAATGTAGCCCCAATTCGTCAAGGCGGTGCGGTTGTTGGTTATATGTCAGTGCGTTCAAAACCATCACGCCAACAAGTTGAGGCGGCAGAGCGTTTGTATCGCCAATGGCGTGAAGGTCATTTTGTAAAACCAAATTTGGTGGCAAAAGTGGTTAAGCAGTTATTTGATTTGCCTGTACGTTATAAAGTCATTGCTTCGACCACATTGCCTGTTGTGGCTGTTGCAGCAGTGCAATATGTTGGGTGGGTGAATTCATTTCCAGTACTCACTGGATTAGGTCTTGCTGTAGCTACCCTGAGTGGATTGGTGATGGGTGGTCAAATCCAAAAAGCAACCAGCAACGCCACTACCGCATTGAATAAATTTGCAGAGGGTGATTTAACGTTTGCTATTAACACTAAAGACAACGATGACTTTGGTAAAGTGATGCAAGCGCTTAAATCTATGCAAATCAAAATCGGCTTTGATGTGAACGACGCCAGAAAAGTGGCTGAACAAGCGCTACGTTTACAAACAGCGCTTGATAAAAGTGCTACCGCATTTACCTTTGGTGACCATAACAATCAGCTGATGTACATGAACAAAGCCGCTGAAACGGTTTGGTCACGTATGTTGCCAGAAATTGTTAAGCAACATCCTGGATTTTCAGTAGACAGTATGATGGGTGGCAATGTTAGCCAGTACATTGAAAATAGTGAGGACCGTAAAGTCTTCGCTGAAAAACTAATTGCACCCAAACATATGGAAATATCGATGTATGGTCGTCGCGTCGGTTTAAATATTGTTCCAGTGTATAACGAACAAAATGAATACTTGGGGCGTATGACACAATGGCATGACCGCACGGATGAAGTAGTAGCAGAGCAAGAGGTCATTCGTCTAGTGGGTGATGCGGTAGCCGGTAAATTGTCAGAGCGAGTAGATTTAAGCGTTTTACCCGCTGGCTTTATTATGGATATTGGCCAAGGCATGAATAAGATTTTAGATGCCGTGATTGGCCCACTCAATGTGGCTGCAGATTATGTGGATAAATTTGCCAATGGCATTATCCCTGCGCCGATTTCAGACAACTATAACGGTGACTTTAATATTCTTAAAGACAACCTTAACTCCTGCGTACATGCGCTTAACTTGCTGGTGAGTGATGCGAATATGCTTGCAAAAGCGGCAGAAGAAGGGAAATTAGATACGCGAGCTGATGCCACTAAACATTGGGGTGATTACCGCAAAGTGGTCGAAGGCGTGAATGCGACACTAGACTCTGTGATCGGCCCGCTCAATATTGCAGCCAAGTATATGGATGATATTTCCAAAGGCAACATTCCTGCCAAAATTACAGATCAATATCAAGGTGATTTTAATCAAATTAAAGACAACCTCAATACCTGTATAGAGGCGGTGAATCGCTTAGTGAGCGATGCCAATATGTTGGCAGAAGCGGCTAAAGAAGGCCGTATCTCTACTCGCGCAGATGTGACACAACATCAAGGTAATTTCCGTCAAGTAGTAGAGGGCGTAAACCAAACACTTGACATGATTGTGGCGCCAATTGCCGCAGTAAAACTGGCCGTTGAAACCATTACCACTGCTGCAGGCGAAATCTCAACTGGCAATAGTGATCTATCCGCACGTACTGAACAACAAGCCTCTAGCTTGGAAGAAACAGCCGCCAGCATGGAAGAGTTAGCAGGCACTGTGAAACAAAATGCAGACAACGCCAAGCAAGCCAATCAACTAGCGCTTACTGCTTCAGGTGTTGCCATTAAGGGTGGTCAAGTGGTGGCCGAAGTGGTCAACACCATGACAGGTATTAATGACAGTGCACGCAAAATTGAAGACATTATTTCTGTGATTGATGGTATTGCTTTCCAAACCAATATCTTGGCCTTAAATGCTGCAGTAGAAGCAGCGCGTGCTGGTGAACAAGGCCGTGGATTTGCTGTGGTGGCAGGCGAAGTGCGCAATCTGGCACAACGCTCAGCAAGTGCAGCTAAAGAGATTAAAGAGTTGATTACGGATTCTGTAAATAAAACTGCGGAAGGCACTAAGTTGGTAGAGAACGCAGGTAGCACCATGGAAGAAGTGGTGACCTCAGTACAACGTGTGGCTGACATAATTAGCGAGATTGCGGCAGCGTCTGCCGAGCAAACCACAGGCATTGATCAAGTGAATCAAGCGGTAACCAGCATGGATGAAGTGACGCAACAAAACGCTGCGCTAGTAGAAGAGGCAGCAGCGGCAGCTGAATCATTATTAGAACAAGCCAACCAATTATCAGACGTAGTCGGTGTGTTCAAAGTGGATGGGGCGTCTAACGTTAAGTCTAGCGAGCGTCGTGTTGCGCATAGTCCTATGCGCAGCGCACAGCGTCCAGTACAAGCAGCTAAGCCAATGGCTAAACCTGCACCAAAACCTCAGTTAGCTAAAACGGGCACTGATGATGGGGATTGGGAAGAGTTTTAATTGGCATGTTTTTTGGGTTTTTATTACAGAAAAAAATGCCAGTTTAGCAAGACATAATCTGGATTAAGTTCTCGTGAACGATAGGAGTTTGTGTGCAGTTGCGCATTGAAAATAAATGGTTTGGCCACTCCGTTGCGAAGTGTGTCAAAAAATCGATACCATGGATTTTGCTTTTTATCTGGATGAGCTCAATGACGGGTAGTTTATTTAATTACGTTTTAAAAAACAATATCAAGGTATCTATGTGTTTCAGTAAAGATAAAGCGAGTGTAAAGAAATGAGTATATTAAATAATGATGTTCAAGATTATCACGCCATCAAAGCGGATAAACTCTTTACTTATGTAATTGTGCTGTTATTTGCACTCTCTGCTGGTATAGCATTTCAGTCTAGCGCTTGGATCATTCTATTAACGCTCGCATTGCCAACAGCTTGTTTGCCGATATTAATGGTAAAGCTTTATCCAGGCCAGCTTGTCACTCGACTTACAATTGCATGTAGTTTAATGCTATTTTCCGCAATATTAATTCAGCAATCCCAAGGTTTAGCGGAGGCGCATTTCTCTATCTTTGTACTGCTTGCTATGCTTTTATATTATCGTGATTGGAAACCGATTTTATTAGCCACAATAGTAATTGCTTCTCATCACATATTATTTAATATCCCGATGTTGGCTGATGCAGGTTTTATTGTATTCACTCAAGGACCGGATATTAAAATTCTTACAATTCACTCATTAACTGTAATTGCTGAATCTGTCATTCTAATTTTAATGGCAAGGAGTTTAGGCCTGGATGCAGGGTATTTAGGACTTGAGCCAAAAAAATTGGCTGAACTGGTCAAATCAATCTCCGACGGAAATTTAGAGCAAACTATTTCAGTTTCTCAATCAGATAAGTCAAGCGTCGCTTATTCAATACGTACATTGCAAAAAACTTTAGATGGATTAGTGCAATCTCTACAATACGTAAGCCAGCAACATGATTCTGGTGATATAGATTGCACCGTAGATCATACTCGTTTTAAAGGTGGCTATTCTGAGATGGCCAAAGGTATCAATAAAATGGTGGCTGGCCATATTGATATGAATAAAAAAGCGATTAATGTAGTAAAAGCTTTTGGTGAGGGCAATTTGTCATTAGCACTTGAGGATTTTCCAGGTAAAAAAGCATTTGTAAATGAAGCTATCGAGCAAGTTCGCGCTAATATCCAAGCACTCGTATCGGAGGTGAATCAGTTAGCACACGCAGCTGTAGAAGGGCAACTTTCAACGCGGGCAGATGCAAGCAAATACCAAGGTGACTTCTATAAAATTGTGCATGGCGTTAACAACACCTTAGACGCTGTCATCACACCACTAAATGTTGCTGCTAGCTATGTAGATAGTATTGCTAAAGGGAGCATCCCATCCAAAATTACTGAAACTTACAATGGTGACTTTAATACCATTAAAAATAATCTAAATACCTGTATTGACGCGATAAACGCTTTAGTTGCCGACACATCAATGCTGGGGCAATCAGCTGTGGATGGCAAGCTATCTACACGCGCGGATATATCAAAACATCAAGGTGATTTCCGTAAGATAGTAGAGGGTGTGAATGCAACGCTGGACTCAGTGATTACACCACTCAATATGGCAGCTGAATATGTGGAGAATATCTCAAAAGGAAATATTCCAGAGAAAATTAATGACCACTACAACGGAGACTTTAATGTAATTAAAAGTAATCTTAACACCTGTATTGAAGCAGTTAATCGTCTAGTAAATGATGCAAATATGCTTGCTCAAGCAGCTGCAGATGGTCGGGTAACACAGCGCGCGGATGCAAAACAGCATCAAGGCGATTACCGCAAAATTGTAGAGGGCATGAACGAGACCCTAGACATGATTGTGACCCCAATTACAACTGTAAAAGTGGCTGCAGAAACCATCAATACTGCTGCTAAAGAAATTGCGAAAGGTAACTCTGATCTAAGCCGCCGTACAGAAGAGCAAGCGGCTAACCTTGAAAAAACAGCTTCTAGCATGGATGAGTTATCTAGCACCGTAAAACAAAATGCGGATAATGCAAAACAAGCCAATCAACTTGCTATTACGGCGTCTGATGTTGCTGTGAAAGGTGGTCAAGCGGTAGGTGAAGTGGTGAGCACCATGAGTGCGATTAATGATAGCGCACGCAAGATTGAAGACATTATCTCTGTGATTGATGGTATTGCCTTCCAAACCAATATTCTTGCACTCAATGCCGCGGTAGAAGCAGCACGTGCGGGTGAGCAAGGCCGTGGTTTTGCGGTAGTAGCGGCAGAAGTACGGAACCTTGCACAGCGTTCAGCCGGTGCAGCTAAAGAAATTAAAGAGCTAATTACTGATTCAGTGAGCAAAACCACTGAAGGCACTAAACAAGTAGAAAGTGCTGGCGCTACTATGCAAGAAATAGTGTCTTCAGTGAAGCATGTGGCCGATATTATTGCGGAAATTTCTGCGGCTTCTCAAGAGCAAAGTGCGGGGATTTCTCAAGTCAATGATGCCATTATCCGTATGGATGACACCACACAGCAAAACACTGCATTAGTGGAAGAAGCGGCTGCTGCAGCTGAGTCATTAATGGAACAAGCTGATGAGCTGATGAACACGGTAAGTGTGTTTGAAATTGGAGATAAATCAATAAGCCACTCTGGTATTAAATCGAGAGTAGCAGCTGTACCAACTATAAATAAAGGTGTTTCTGGTACTAAATTTTCGTTCTCTCAAGCGATAGATGCTCACAATAAATGGAAGGCTCGTCTTGTTAATTATTTGTCAGGGCGCTCAGATGAGCAGTTAGATGTGAAATTTGTATCTTGTGATGATAAGTGTGACCTTGGAAAATGGATTTATAGCGATGCCAAAAAGCATGCACACCTTTCAGAGTACAGTAAGCTCAAAGAATCTCATGCAACCTTTCATCAAAGCGTTGGTGAAATTGTAGAGCGTGCTCAAGCGAATAAAACAGATGAGGCTAGAGCGATGTTAGGAGGTGAGTTTAGTCAAACTTCCAAAAGTACGGTTCGCGCAATTGAAGCAATGCAGCAAAGAATAGAAGGTAGTAAACAAACGATAAGAACAGGCACGGATGATACTGAATGGGAAGAATTTTAATTGTAAATATTTTGTAAATTACCTAAAGAAGTTAAATTTTAATCCGTTAATTAATTTATAAGGAATAAAAATTTTAGGAAATAAAAATTTTATTCATAAAATTTATTTTTACGTTAAATTAATCAAGGAGAAATAAAACATGGCAAGATTATCAATATTAGGTTTGACAGTGTTAGTTATGGGCTTGTCGAGTATGTCATCATATGCGGATGTGGTTTGTAAAGCTTCTATGATGGGACGTATTTGTTTCGATTCAAATGGTAAGGAACTTACCGTTGCAGAAATGCAGGCAGCGCTTAAAGAGGCTGACAAAAAAGAAACCGATGACAAAGTAGCGAAAAAATAAATAGTTAAAGATTTGATAAAAAACTCCGACAACATCGTCGGAGTTTTTTTTTGACGCAAGCTATCACATTTGGCTCTGACCTACTTCCAATGTTTAGCATCATTGTTTGGAAAACCCTGAAATGAAGGGCTTTTGTAATGTTTTTCTATTAATCAAAAAGGCTCAAGAAAGTACACAATGGTGTCGTTAAATAGTATATGGCAGTTAAGTTAACCCCTTGTCGGTCAAGCTGACTAGAATAAATTGTTACTGGAGAATTAAATGAGTGTCGCCAATAGAATGTATGCATTGATTTTGTTAGCAGCCCTAGGGTTGTTTTCGCTAACGGGTATTAGTTATTTTCAGATGAATCGTATTTACCAAACGACGAATTACGCCAATGAGAATTCGGCGCCCAGTGTGCAAAGATTGGATGAGGCGTTAGCGCAATTTGAGCGTTTAAATAGCTTGATTTGGCAGCATATGCTCAATACAGATAACGCCAAAATGCAAGCCATTGAGTCACAAGTGGCTGAAACACATCAGTTGCTGACCACAACACTAAAGAATTACGAACAAAACAATTTAAGCAACGAAGAAGATAAAGCTTATTTAGAAAAAGACTTTGCGATGCTTGCAGCTTACGACGAAATGGGAGGTGAAGTGCTCACACTCTCATTGGCAAATAAGAAAAATATAGCGAGAGATACTTTGCTGGCCTCATCAGAAAAAATTGAACAGGTTCAAAACGCAATTAAAGCCCACCGAGAATATAACTTTGCTTTAGGTCAAAGCAGCGCTAAAGACGCAGCCAGCATGAAAAACACGGCAACACTATTGCTGTTGGTAGTGGCTGGATCAATTTTATCTGCGGTGATATTGATTGGTTTGTACATCAAACGTAATTTATTAAACCAACTTGGTGGTGAGCCAGTGGATGTAGCCAACATTGCAAACAACATTGCGCGTGGTGATTTGAATAGTCCAATTACTGTGAAGGCTGAAGACACCTCTAGCTTAATGGCTTCTATGTACCAAATGCAGCAAACACTTAGGAGTGTGATTGATGAGCAAAGCCAGATGGCTACTGAGAACAAATCAGGCAATATTGACGCAGTCATTGACACCTCCATGTTCCAAGGTAGTTATAAAACGATGGCTGAAAATGTGAATTATATGGTGACTAACCAAGCGGATATTATGCGCAGAGTCACTGCCTGTATTGCAGAGTTTTCAAAAGGTAATTTTGATGCTTCTTTAGAAAAATTTGCTGGTAAACGTGCCTTTATTAATGAAAGTGTCGAACTATTACGTAGCAATATCCAAACCTTTATTGCCGACATGCAAGAAATGTCAAATCAGCATGATGCGGGTGATGTAGATGTCTACATTGATACTGAAAAATATGCGGGTGCATATGCTGAAATGGTGAAAAACGTGAACAGCATGGTACATGCACACGTACAAGAAAAAGAAGAGATGATTCAAGTAATGAAGTTGCTAGGTGATGGCAACTTTGCGGTAGAAATTCAGCAATACCCAGGTAAAAAAGCGGAAATCAATAAAAACTTGGATCGCCTACAAGGCAAACTCAAAGGTATCTTGGAATCTGTGAAATGGGTTACAGATGAACATACCAAAGGCAATATTGATATGTCCTTACATGCACACATGTTTAAAGGAGGCTTCTCTGAGCTTGCTGCTGCAGTGAACACCATTGTAGGTGGGCAAATAGACATGACAGAAAAAGCGCTGGCTTGTGTTAAACAGTTTGGTGAAGGTAATTTTGATGCGCCGCTTGAACAGTTCCCAGGTAAAAAATCCTATGTAAATGAAGCCATTGAGCAAGTGCGCGTGAATTTAAAAGCTTTAAATGCAGATGCGCAAATGCTTGCGGATGCAGCTAAAGATGGACGTATTAGTGTGCGTGCAGATGTAACACGCCATCAAGGGGATTTCCGCAAGATTGTGGAAGGTGTAAATGAAACACTGGAAATGATTGTGGGCCCAATTGTCACAGTGAAATCAGCTGCTGATGCGATTAATACGGCTGCTAAAGAAATTGCGCAAGGCAACTCTGATTTAAGTCGTCGTACTGAAGATCAAGCGAGTAGCTTAGAGAAAACAGCTTCTAGCATGGATCAACTAGCGGGTACGGTAAAACTGAATGCTGAGAATGCTAAACAAGCCAATCAATTAGCATTGGCTTCATCCAGTGTAGCTGTCAAAGGTGGTGAGGCTGTTGGGCAAGTGGTCGATACCATGAGCGCAATTAACGACAGCGCACGCAAAATTGAAGACATTATTTCTGTGATTGACGGCATTGCTTTCCAAACTAATATCTTAGCGCTCAACGCAGCGGTAGAAGCAGCACGTGCAGGTGAGCAGGGACGTGGTTTTGCGGTAGTAGCAGCGGAGGTGCGTAACTTAGCGCAACGCTCATCGACTGCTGCCAAAGAGATTAAAGAGTTAATCACTGATTCTGTAAATAAAACGACAGAAGGCACCAAGCAAGTGGAAATGGCAGGTCAGACCATGCAAGAGATTGTGGCTTCCGTACGCCGTGTATCCGACATTATTGCTGAGATTGCAGCTGCGTCAGGTGAGCAAAGTGTGGGTATTGCCCAAATCAATGATGCCATCATGAAGATGGATGATGTGACACAGCAAAATACAGCGCTGGTGGAAGAGGCTGCTGCCGCTGCGGAATCATTGATGGAACAAGCGGATGAACTGACACAAACAGTGAGCGTATTTAGTTTGGAAACGCAGCAACATAGTTATCCAACAGCGTATTTAAAGGTTAGCAACGGTTAAGTAGTCTTTTTCTACAAATTGTTTAGCCTGTAAGTTGTAGTAAATTGTAGTTGTAGTAGAAGTAAAACAAGTGCGACGGAAATATGTGTTGCGAATTTTTGAAGTGTGAATGTTGATATTAGGAGAAATAAAATGGCTGTAATTGATCGAGTATTAATCGGCGAAGGCTTAGTCATCGAAGAACGTCCAGATGGTTCTGGCCTTGATTTGAAAAATGTGGCGCATATTGACTTAGTCATGGGCCCACGCGGTAGCGCTGCAGAAGACGCATTTTGTCGTACGCTCACCGACCAAAAACAAGGAGTAAATGGTTTATTGGCGATTGCAGCGCCAAACATGATGGTCAAACCTAACACAGTAATGTTTAACAAAGTGACGATAAAAGATGGTCGTCAAGCTGTGCAAATGTTTGGTCCAGCCCAACGCGGTGTAGCAATGGCCGTGATGGAGTGTGTTGAAGATGGCACTATTCCTATTGAAGAGGCAGATGACGTGTATATCTGCGTAGGTGTGTTCATTGATCACAAAGCAGACATGGATGACCGCATTCAAGATTGGAACTATCGTGCAACAAAAATGGCCATCAAGAGTGCAATCGCTCGCGAGCCAAAAGCAGCTGATGTAGTAAAACACTACAAAGAAGCATTACATCCGTTTGCAGCAACAAAAAGTCGCCGTGTAGAAGACCATGCTTATGCATTAGCGATTGAGCAAATGAAATCACGTAATCCATTGACACCAAAACCAACAGTGGTGGACGCAGCGGATAAAGCCTTAGATCAAATGAAACAACGTAAAGGCCTTGTTTCACAAGACTAATGGTAGTGATTAATCATCAGTAAGCAATCTTAGGCTGTATAGCCTTTGATTGCTCGCTACGATGGTTTGGCATTCAACATCGGTGGTGATGTTGAACAGATAGTTTTGATATGAAAGTATGCAATGCTAAAAGAAAAATACCAAGATGAGCGGGAGTTTGAGTTTACAGCGAACGATTTTGCACGCGTACGTAAATTAATTTATCAGCATGCTGGTATATCACTCTCAGATGCAAAAACCGACATGGTATATAGCCGCATTGGCCGTCGATTACGTGCTGTGGGGCATGATTCTTTTAAGCAGTATTTAGACGAATTAGAGCAACAACAAAACCCAGATGAATGGGAAGCCTTCACCAATGCGCTCACCACCAATCTGACTTCTTTTTTTAGAGAAGAGCATCATTTTCCAATTTTGGCTGATCACTTAGTCAAACTGCATAAGCCTATTCGCATTTGGTGTTCTGCAGCGTCGACAGGTGAGGAGCCGTATACCATTGCCATGACAGCATGCGAAGCATTTGGCACACTCAAGCCACCCGTGGAAATTTATGCCACTGACATTGATACCAATGTACTGGCTACTGCCTCTAAAGGTGTGTATCCCTATGAGCGTGTGAGCAAACTCTCAGAAAAAAGACGCAGAGAATTCTTTCAAAAAGGCACGGGCCAAAACGAGGGTATCGTTCGCGTTCGCAATGAATTAAGAAGTTTAATTACATTTAGCCAACTAAACCTATTAGATGAACAATGGCCGATTAAAGAGCCATTTGATGCAATTTTTTGTCGGAATGTGATGATTTATTTTGATAAACCTACTCAAACCAAAATTTTAAGCCGCTTTGTTCCGCTGATGAAACCACATTCTTTGCTATTTGCTGGCCATTCAGAAAACTTTTTATATGTTTCTAATGCCTTGCAACTATTGGGTAAAACTGTTTATCAAATTAAAAATTCCAATCCTACTAGTCGAGTTGCTACCCTAAAACAAGGAGCAACAGCATGACAGTGATGCAAGAAGAGGTTTCCACCACGCTCTATTACGACCGCACATTTGATATCGATGCGGCCAAGATTTCACCTGGTGAATATTACTTTACCGATAAAAATATGCTGATTGTCACCGTGTTGGGTTCTTGCGTTTCTGCATGTATCCGCGATACGTTTACCGGTATTGGAGGTATGAACCACTTTATGTTGCCTGACAGTGCAAAAGCAGATAAAGATAGCCCAGTGTCAGAATCAATGCGCTATGGCACTTATGCCATGGAGGTACTAATTAACCAATTGTTGCGGAATGGTGCGCGCAGAGAAAACCTTGAAGCTAAAATTTTTGGTGGCGGTAATGTGTTACGAAGTTTTACCACCAATAACGTAGGCGATCGCAATGCAGCATTTGTTAAACAATATTTAAAAGATGAAGGTATTCGCGTCACCGGGGAAGACCTGTTGGATATTTATCCTAGAAAAGTGTATTTCTTTCCTAAAACCGGAAAAGTGCTCGTGAAGAAACTGAAACAATTGAACAACTACACCTTGGTTAAACGCGAAGAGGCTTACTCTAGCAAACTTAAAACCAATGATGTGGGTGGTGAAGTGGATTTGTTTTAACCAATTTTATACGTGCAGTAGCGAATATTCTGTTGCTGAACTTCGCTGCTATCCGCATGAAATATATTGAAAGTATTGTATGAAAACCAAAGTCTTAGTGATTGATGATTCTGCCCTTATCCGTAGCTTGCTCACGGAAATGATTAATCAGCAGAAAGATATGGAAGTAGTGGGTGCTGCGCCAGACCCAATTATTGCACGCGAGATGATTAAGCAATTAAATCCTGATGTGCTGACACTGGATGTTGAAATGCCAAAAATGGATGGGCTAGATTTTCTTGAGAAGTTGATGCGTTTGAGGCCTATGCCAGTGCTTATGGTGTCTACACTGACTGAACGTGGCTCTGAAATTACATTGCGTGCTTTAGAGCTAGGCGCTACGGACTTTGTGACCAAACCTAAAACAGCCATTTCAGAAGGTATGCGCGAATACTCCGATATTATTGCGGACAAAATACGTACGGCATCTAAAGCAAAAATTGCCTGCTTGCAACGCTCAGCCAAACCAGCGGCACAGGGTGCTACTTTGGGTATGTTAAAAAACCCACTGATCAGTAGTGAAAAACTCATTATTATCGGTGCGTCTACTGGTGGTACGGAGGCGATTAAATCTTTCTTACTGCAAATGCCATCGGATTGCCCGGGTATTCTTATTACCCAACATATGCCAGCAGGCTTTACTAAGTCATTTGCGAATCGCTTAGATTCGTTATGCAAAATATCCGTAAAAGAAGCCGAAGATGGTGAGCGCGTATTACCAGGGCATGCCTATATTGCCCCAGGTGATAAACACCTGTTGCTAGCCAGAAGCGGTGCAAACTATGTCACCAAATTAAGCGATGCAGAACCCGTGAACAGACACAAACCGTCTGTGGACGTGCTATTTGACTCTGCCGCAGTGAACGCAGGTAAAAATGCGATAGGTGTGATTTTAACGGGCATGGGTAAAGATGGCGCCGCAGGTATGGCAAGAATGCATGCTGCTGGGTCATTTAATTATGCGCAAAATGAAGAAAGCTGTGTGGTATATGGTATGCCGAGAGAAGCAGTTGCACATGGCGGCGTAGATGAAATTGCTCACCTGACAGAGCTACCTAAATTAGTGCTGACTTATCTCACAGAAAACAGCACACGCTCATTGCGTGTTTAAAGAATGTGAAAGTCTGTATTGTAATTGCGTAAACAAATGTGTTTTTTTATGTGTACTTAGCGGTTTAGTTTGGCGATGTTTTGCCGATAATAGAATTAGGAAGAACTATCGCAATATAGATGGTTCAAGCATAAATACATTGAACGAATAAACGGTAACGGAGTAAGACATGGCAAACCCAAATATGAAATTTTTAGTGGTCGATGATTTTTCTACCATGCGTAGAATCGTCCGCAATTTACTTAAAGAGTTAGGCTACAGCAATGTAGAAGAGGCAGAAGATGGCGCAATTGGTTTAAGTAAATTAAAAGGCGGTGATTTTGATTTTGTAGTGTCTGACTGGAATATGCCGAACATGGATGGCTTGACCATGCTACAAAATATTCGCTCCGACCCAGCACTTAAACACTTGCCAGTGCTGATGGTGACGGCAGAGGCCAAAAAAGAAAACATCATTGCAGCTGCTGGTGCCGGTGCAAATGGTTATGTGGTAAAGCCATTTACGGCAGCCACACTCGATGAAAAGCTATCTAAGATATTCGAGAAGCTTGAGAAAGCTGGAGCATAAATATGAAGGCGCAAACAACGAATAAAAAATCGCCGCAACCAGAAATCATGCCGCATATTCCACCCCATGATGAAATGTTGAACAGAATTGGCCATGTCACAAGAGCACTACATGACAATTTAAGTGGTTTGGGTTTTGACAAAATGTTAGAGCAGGTAGCATCTGAAATTCCTGATGCGCGCGATCGTCTAAACTATGTGGCACGCATGACAGAACAGGCTGCTGAGCGTGTGTTAAACGCTACCGATGAAGCCACGCCATTGCAAACTGATATGGCGACTGCAGCTGCCGCATTGGAAAAGCGCTGGATTGAAGTGATGGAAAGACCATCTCTTAAATCGGAATATAACGCGCAGGTGCAAGAAACATTAGCGTTTTTAAAGCTCACTGACCAAAATACAGCAGCCACTAAAGCGCTGTTGATGGACATTATGATGGCGCAAGATTTTCAAGATTTGACAGGGCAGGTCATTAAAAAGATTACTACCCTAGCACAAGATCTTGAAAAACAATTAGTACAAGTACTGGTAGACTTTTCTCCTGTGGCGCAGAAAAAAGAGGACGAATCACTGATGAATGGACCGCAAATTGATCCAGTGAATGCTGTAGATGTGGTTGCTAGCCAAGAGCAAGTGGATGATTTATTAGATAGTTTGGGTTTCTAAAGGGTTATTAAGCATTTATTCAGTAACCTACCCTGACTACTGCTGGTAGTGCGGCTAGTTCTTCATCCGTGTATAAGCGGCCTTGTGTAATAAAGGCAAAGCCGCTTCCACAATCTAACGAAAATGAGCCACTTGAGCCTGGCTGGGCATCTAGGATTGTGTGCATGTTTTCAGCAAAGGTAAAGTGGCTATCACCCACGTAGAATGTAGCTTTTTGCGCTGTACCTAACACGCCTAATACCACGTCCGATGGGCTTGGGTGGAACTCATTTTTTGGCATGCACAGCGGGCCGCTACCTTCGCAACAACCTCCTGATTGCAAAAAGATAATCTCACCGTGTTCAGCCACTAGTTTATCAATCAGCGCTATTGCTGGTGGTGTTGCAGATATACGTTCAGCCATCACTATCTCTCCAAAACAAAGTGCTTCATAACCAACGATGACTCACTTTATGGCTTAAATAAAGAGGGGCGAGAAACCCCGCCCCTTTATTTTATGCTTGCTTGTAAACTCTTAAAACTAGAAGAAACCTAATTTATTAGGGTTATAGCTCACTAGCAAGTTTTTGGTTTGTTGGTAATGGTCTAACATCATTTTGTGATTCTCACGCCCAATACCAGACTCTTTATAACCACCAAAAGCTGCATGCGCAGGGTAGGCATGGTAGCAGTTTGTCCAAACACGGCCAGCTTTAATGCCACGACCCATGCGGTAAGCGGTAGTGCCATTACGGCTCCATACGCCAGCACCTAAACCAAATATCGTGTCATTGGCGATTGCTAAAGCATCAGCCTCGTCTTTAAAGGTAGTCACTGCAAGCACTGGGCCAAAAATCTCTTCTTGGAACACGCGCATTTTGTTGTGGCCTTTTAATAGTGTAGGCTGTACATAGTAGCCTTCTGCAAAATCGCCACTTATTACATTGCGGTTACCACCAATTAATACTTCAGCACCTTCTTGTTTACCAATATCAATGTAGTTCATGATTTTATTCAATTGATCTTGTGACGCCTGCGCACCCAACATGGTATTTGGATCTAGTGGGTTGCCTTGTTTAATGGCTTTCACACGCTCTAATACGCGCGCGATAAACTTGTCGTAGATAGATTCTTGAATAATGGCACGTGATGGGCAAGTACATACTTCACCTTGGTTGAATGCAAATAGCACCAAGCCTTCAATGGCTTTATCAAAGAATGCATCATCTTCATCCATGATGTCGGCAAAGAAGATATTAGGTGATTTACCGCCTAACTCTAATGTAGCTGGAATCAGGTTGTTAGCAGCAGCCGTTGCAATCGCACGGCCTGTCGCAGTAGAGCCAGTGAAGCCGATTTTAGCAATGCGTTTGCTGTTGGCGAGTGGCGCGCCTACTTCACGACCATAACCGTTCACAATGTTGATCACACCTGGAGGTAATAAATCAGCAATGGTTTCCATTAAAATTAAAATAGAAATAGGCGTAAACTCAGCTGGTTTGAGTACTACACAGTTACCAGCTGCCAGTGCAGGGGCTAATTTCCAAGCCGCCATTAAAATTGGGAAGTTCCAAGGGATAATCTGTCCCACAACGCCTAGCGGCTCATGGTAATGATAGGCTACAGTGTCATGATCGATTTCACTGATGCCACCTTCTTGCGCACGAATCGCACCTGCAAAATAGCGGAAATGGTCTACTGTCAATGGAATGTCCGCATTCATGGTTTCACGAATCGGCTTGCCGTTATCAATGGTATCGGCTGTTGCAATTAAGGCCAAATTGGCTTCAATGCGGTCGGCCACTTTTAATAGAATATTGGCGCGTTCAGTCGTTGAAGTCTTGCCCCATTTATCTGCTGCTGCATGTGCAGCATCCAACGCCAACTCAACATCTTCAGCACTTGATCGCGCCGCCTTGGTGTAAGTTTTGCCAGTAATTGGCGATATCACATCAAAATATTCACCTTTGGTCGGCGCAACCCATTTGCCACCAATGAAATTATCGTATTTGGCTTTGTAAGGTATTGTGACGCCTAGGCCTTTTAATATATCCAAACTCATGCTAACTCCTATAGTTTTTTTGTAGATAATCTAATATAACTAACTCGCACCCCATAGGATTGAAAGTAATTTTCAACCCACTACTTAATTCGCCTAAAACCCTCACCAATAGAGGATTCTCAATGTGAATTATCATTTAACATTAAACCTTACCAACCTGTAAATCAAGTACTTTGTGCATTAATTATCTAATTCACTGTCATATATAAAATAGCATTTCAATACACTTGTATAGCTTCCTAAAACCGACTAGGTTATAGTCATGTCTTGTTCACTTTCGAGCAAAATACGCTAATACTGACACTCAATCATGGTCCATCTACAACAATTTTTCATGACCACGCGACAAGCTTTTAAACGAGCTGTACAGCAAAATATCGTCACGCAGAGTGATGATGTGCTGGGCAAAACCATTTTGTCGATGTTGGTGTTGGCAGAAAGTGCTGTAAGCATTTTTTGGATATTTACTATCTCAGGTTTGGGTGAAGGGTATGCCTTGATGGCAATTACACCTTATGTCTACTTAATATTCTCCTATGTGAGCTTGTTTGTGTTTTACCGCACGCAACGCTATCACTACTTTATATTTACTCAACTCATCATGCTGTTAGTCATGCCGTTCTTTTTACAATGGACAATAGGCGGCTACCAAGCGGCTGGCGGTGTAGCCATTTGGGCAATACTTTCGCCGATCGGCGCTTTAATGATATTAGGTACGCGTAAATCACTCCCTTGGTTTTTATTGTTTGTAGCTTTGGCGGCTTTCTCTTGGATATTTAATGATTTGTTCTCTGGCAACTTAATGCCCATGCCCACAAAAGTGAAAGACACATTTTTACTGATGAACATCATCGGTACAGCTTGTATCTTGTATGCTGCCATGAGTTACTTTCAATCACAAAAAGAACGCACATTACGCGCTTTAGCCTTAGAGCAAGACCGCTCGGACAAGTTATTGCTGAATATCTTACCCACTTCAATCGCGCAGCGATTAAAAAATAATGACCAACACATTGCTGATAGCCATCCATCTGTCACTATCCTGTTTGCTGATATTGTTGGATTTACAGAATTAAGTGCCACCATGACCCCATTCGATTTGGTCAATCTACTTAGCGGTATTTTTTCCATGTTTGATTATTTAGCAGAAGGGCACAAATTAGAAAAAATCAAAACCATCGGTGATGGCTATTTGGTGGTCGGTGGCGCACCTCTGTACTTGGAAAATCATGCGCAAGTAGTCGCAGATTTAGCAGTTGAAATGCGTAATGCACTGCATGCATTTAACCAAAAAACAGGTCACCATTTACATATGCGTATTGGCATGAGTTCTGGCGCTGTCGTGGCAGGTGTGATAGGTACCACAAAGTTTGCATATGATATTTGGGGCGATGCAGTCAATATGGCGAGTCGAATGGAGCAGACTGGCTTGGTAGATGAAATACAAGTATCAGAAAGCACCTACGACTTGCTCAAAACGCATTATGCGTTTGAAAAGCGACAAGATGTGCAGATTAAAGGCAAAGGGCTGGTTGACACTTACATGCTAAAAGAAAAACTGAAAACCTAATGCAAGTATTTGGAAGCTAAACGCAGATACTATATAATCCGCATCCCACACGGAGAGATGGATGAGCGGTTTAAGTCACCACCCTGGAAAGGTGGCACAGGGGCAACTCTGTCGAGGGTTCGAATCCCTCTCTCTCCGCCAAAAGTCAGTTTCAGTTCAAATGTAAACTCATTCTTGCTACATCAACGTAGCGTTGCTAATTCCCTTGACTCAAACGTTTGTTTGTCTCTACACTAACATTTTTCAAACAAACGTTTGATTTAATTGTAATGAAAACACAACATAACGATATTTCCTCGCGCGAGCATATTCTCCTAGTTGCATTAAAACTATTTGCAAACCAAGGGCTTGAGCGCACTACTGTTCGCCAGATTGCTAAAGAGGCGCAGGTGAACGTGTCAGCAATTTCTTATTATTTTGGTGATAAGAATGGCTTATATCGTGCGGCTTTCACTGAGATGATGCCCAGTCCTATGGATGTCGACGCACTGAAGAAGTCAGCACCTACGCTGGAACAATTCCTTCACGCGCTATTCAACACTTTTATAGCACCGCTGAAACAAGGGGAAATGGCCAAACTTTGCATGCGCCTACACATGCGTGAGATGGTAGAGCCCACAGGGATGTGGGCAGATACTTTTACCAACGAAATTGAACCTAGTCTACATTTTTTACAGCAAGCGTTGCAGCATTATCTTGGTCTGAAAACTATTGATGACGATTTGCAACGGCTAGCTATCAGTATTGTTGGCATGGGTGTGCATCTATTGTGCGGCCGGGATGTGATTGAACAATTCTGCCCGCAAATCACAAATACTGAACAAGCGCTGAACCAAACACATGCAGCATTAATACGCTTTGCCATGAGTATGGTAGAAGCTGAATCTAAACGTAGAAAGACACTATGATGGCGCACTTAAAAGATGCTGTGTTGAGCGCTTTTTGGGTCACGAGCCTTGCGGTCAGTGTAAACGGCTGCGCGATGTTAGATGAGTTCACACAAAAGTTTAATCCTAAGCAAACCGTAGAAGAAACTAAGTTGCCAGAAAATTGGCAAGCGCCGTTGCCACATGGTGGCGAAATTAATAATTTAAACGAGTTCTGGCAACGTTACCCCAATCCAGTACTATTGGCGTTGATTAACAGCGCTCAACAACATGCGCCCACACTCGCCACCGCATTGGCAAATCTAGCGGATGCTAAAACTAATCGTGTGCGTGCTAATGCGGCACGCCTCCCAAAGCTGGATGCCAACGCCAGTGCAAGTCGCGCCTTGCAACAACCTGAAGATATGGAGTTTTCCGGGGGGCAGAGTAACTTCGGGATTATTAACGTACCAGTCAATACGACGCAAATCGGGCTACAAGCTGCATGGGAGCTAGATTTGTATGGCGCAAACAAATCGTTACGAGATGCCTATATATTGCAAGAGAATGCTGCAAAAGCAGGTTGGCATGAGGCACGCGTGGCGATTGCTGCAGAGGTTGCCACCAGTTATTTTAACTACATACTTTGCCAACAGCAGTCTGCAATTAAAGCGCAAATTGTCCAATCGCATACAGAAACTGCGCGCTTAACAGAAATTGCTTTTGGTGCTGGCTTTTCAGATAGTGCGAAGGTTGCATTGGCTCAAGCAAATGATGCAGATGCGAGACAGCAAGCGATCGAACAAGCTGGACTATGTGAAGTAGAAATCAAGAATATGGTTGCACTGACCTATATGGATGAGCAAGTAGTACGCCAAAAATTAGCTGAAGCTGAGGTATCCACACCCGAGTTAGACTTGAATAAGCTATTTATTATTAATGAAGTTCCATCACAAGCGCTCGCGCAGCGCCCAGACGTATATCGTGCGGAGCTAGATTTAGTGAGTGCGGCGGCCAATGTAAAAAAAGCGGCGGCTGATCGCTTGCCTAAAGTCACACTCAACGGCTCTATTGGCTGGATGCGTATGACAAGCGATTTATTCGAAAGCCAAGGGCGCGTTTGGTCTCTCGGGCCAGTCAGTGTCTCGTTGCCGATATTTGATGGTGGTGAGTTGGCAGCCAGCAAAGAAGCTGCGGATGCTCGCTACGTGGAAGCGGCGGCGAAATACCGTGGTGTGATCCAGACGGCCGTCAAAGAAACTGAAAGTGCGTTGGTGAATTTGCACTCGACAGGGCAGCGGCAAGAAAGTGTGGCGATTGCTTTACAAAAGCTCACTACGAATAACAGCGCAGCGGAGAGCAGATATAAGGCGGGATTCGCAAGCAAGATTGAGGTGGAAGAAACCAAACGTGCACTGATGAATGCGCAAGTAAACGCGCTTGCCTTGCAGCAGGGCAGGGCAAATGCGTGGCTAAATCTTTACCGCGCTGCGGGAGGCGGTTGGGAACAGGATATGCCAATTATGGAACAAGATAATAAACAAGTATCAGGTCTAGAAGTGAATGACTACAAAGCTTCTAGCGATGTTGCGAAAGAGGAAATCACAAATGCTGAGTAAACAAAAACTGCGATATGCGCTCATCATCGCAATTATTGCGTTGGGTTTATGGTGGCTGGTTTGGATGGTAGGAGGGGACCATCCATCTGACGAAGCAACATCCAAAGCTGAGATGACGCCAAGCGTAAAACCTGCCCTTACGGTCTTAACCGTCAAGCCGCAACGCACGATGCTAACTAAAACTATCGCTGCCAACGGCTCAGTTGCAGCTTGGCAAGAAGCCATTATCGGTACAGAAGTCAGCGGACTTGCCCTCAATTCGGTCATGGTCAATGTGGGCGACAATGTGAAACGCGGACAAGTGCTGGCAAGGTTTAATGACAGCACCATCATGGCAGATTTGGCGCAAGCGCAAGCGAATGTTGCCGATGCAAAAGCGGCCGCGATGGAAGCCGAAGGCAATGCTAGTCGTGCGCGTACAATTCAAGAGAGTGGGGCACTGAGTCGTCAACAGGTGGAGCAGTTGCTGACACTTGAAGCCACCATGCAGGCGAAAGTGCAAGCTGCACAGGCTGCGGTGCTGATGCAACAGGTGCGACTCAAACAAACCATTTTAACTGCGCCGGATGATGGCTTAATATCATCACGCGCTGCTACCGTAGGGCAGGTGGCAACACCCGGGTTAGAGCTGTTTCGCATGATCCGGCAAGGACGTATCGAATGGCGTGGCGAGTTCAATTCCACAGATGCTGGGAAAGTAAAACCAGGGATGGAAGTGAAACTAACACTGCCAGACAATAGTGAAATCACAGGAAAAGTGCGCATGCTTGCGCCAATGGCGGATACCGCAACGCGCAATACAATTGCTTACGTCGATATACCTAACGGCAGTGCTAAGCCGGGCATGTTCGCCAAAGGTAAGCTACTGCTAACAGAAAGTGAAGGCGCTACGTTGCCTGCCAGTGCCATTGTGATGCGCGATGGCTTTAGCTACGTGATGCAAGTGGATGACACGCAACATATCAAGCAAGTGAAAGTAAACTTGGGGTCACGCCAAGAACAATTAATCGAAGTACTAGATTTACCTATATTGGATGGCGATTATGTCGTTTCTGGCGGTGCATTTTTAGCCGATGGGGATTTGGTCAGAGTAGAAGACTCAGCTATCAATGCCAATCAAAACCAGTCAGCGGAGCCTCTGAATGACTGATGCTAATGGCGCTAAAAGCTGGAATATTTCAACTTGGTCAATTAAAAACCCAGTCCCAAGTTTAATCTTATTCATTCTGCTGACGCTTACTGGTTTCATGAGCTTCAGTGCCATGAAAATCCAAAACTTCCCAGATCTGGATTTGCCTACTGTTTCAGTGGTCGCCGCGCTACCTGGTGCATCGCCCACTCAATTAGAAAACCAAGTCGCCCGTAAAATCGAAAACAGTCTCGCTAAGCTGCAAGGCTTGCGCCATCTCTACACTAAGATTCAAGACGGTAGCGTGACGATTACTGCTGAATTTCGATTAGAAAAACCTGTGCAAGAGGCGGTGGATGATGTGCGTTCTGCCGTGTCTGAAGTGCGTGCTGACATGCCAAGTGATTTACGTGAGCCAATTGTTAAAAAGATGGATTTGGCCAGTTCTCCTATTTTAGCTTTCACCATTGCGTCTAATCGGTTGGATGAAGAAGCCGTGTCTTGGTTTGTGGATGATGCACTCACTAAAAAATTACTCGCGGTCAAAGGGGTGGGCAGTGTGTCACGTGTGGGTGGCGCCACCAGACAGATATGGGTAGAGCTGAATACTGCGAAACTGCAAGCACTCAATGCTTCTGTGGCAGATATCTCGCGTCAGTTAGGGATCACCCAACTGGAAGCCTCAGGCGGTGTGACTAAAATTAGTGGCAGTGAACAACCTGTGCGGACCATTGCCACGGTGAAATCAGCAAAAGAACTTGCTGCAACGACCATTATTCTGTCTGACGGACGCCAATTTCGCTTAGAAGAAATTGCAGAAGTCAAAGACACGGTTGCTGAAAAGAAAACCAGCGCACTATTAGACGGCAAGCAAGTGATTGGCTTTGAGATTACACGTAGTAAGGGTGCAAGCGAGTTAGAGGTGGGTTCTGGTGTAAATAAAGCACTAGATGAAATTCGACAGTTGCACCCTGATATTGAAATGACGGAGACCTTCAACTTTGTGGCGCCAGTGCAAGAAGAATTTGATGCCTCTATGGTGATGTTGTACGAAGGCGCACTACTGGCAATCGTTGTCGTTTGGTTGTTTTTGCGTAATTTCCGTGCCACATTTGTCACGGCTGTCGCGCTGCCGTTATCAGTGATTCCTACCTTTATCGGCATGCATTATTTGGGGTTTTCTATCAACGTGGTCACGCTGCTGGCCTTGTCTTTGGTCGTCGGTATTTTGGTAGATGATGCCATCGTGGAGGTAGAGAACATCGTACGTCACGTGCGCGGTGGAAAATCGGCTTATGACGCTGCTATTGAAGCAACTGAAGAAATCGGTTTGGCAGTCATCGCTACTACTTTCACCTTGATTGCGGTGTTTTTACCCACAGCATTTATGAGTGGTATTCCCGGCAAGTTTTTTAAACAATTTGGCTGGACCGCAGCCATTGCAGTATTTGCGTCATTAGTGGTGGCGCGACTCCTTACCCCAATGATGGCAGCGTACTTTATTCAAGACGATCAACATACAGAACAAGATGGCGTGGTGATGAGAACCTATCTCAAACTTGCACGTTGGTGTATCCAGCACCGTGTGTTGACAATGTTATTTGCCATCGGTTTTTTTGTAATGTCGATTTGGATGATTCAATTTTTACCAACGGGCTTTGTGCCTGCAGACGACAACTCGCAAACGCAAGTGAGATTAGAACTTGCGCCCGGTAGCACATTGGCCGAGACCACTGCCAGTGCAGAACGCGCACGACAAATACTCAGCAACATTAAGCATATCAACACCATTTACACCACGGTGGGTGGTGGTGCAGCAGGTAGCGATCCATTTGCAGGGGGCGGCGCCAGTGAAACGCGAATGGCGACGCTCACTATTCAGTTAGACCCACGTGGCGAGCGCCCGAAAAAGCAAGTGATTGAGCAAGAAATGCGCGAAAAATTACAAGCGCTACCCGCTACTAAAGTAAACGTAGGCTTGGGTGGTTCGGGCGAAAAGTATGTCATTGCACTCACTGGTGATGACAGTGAATCGTTAAGGATTGCCGCACGCGCACTAGAAACAGATTTGCGCAAGCTCAAAGGCATCGGCAACATCGCATCCAGCGCGTCATTGGTGCGGCAAGAAGTGGTTGTGACGCCAGATTTTGCAAAAGCTGCAGATTTAGGCGTGACGACCAATGCAATTGGCGAAACGCTTCGCATTGCGACAGCAGGCGACTATGAACAAATGTTGCCAAAACTCAATTTAGAGCAACGCCAAGTGCCAATTTTAGTGAAGTTGGATGATGCAGCAAAACGCGATTTAAGTGTTTTAGGCAAACTGGCTGTGACTGGTAGCCGTGGCCCGGTACCGTTAGAGCAGGTAGCGAGCCTAGACATTAAAAGTGGGCCCGCGGTGGTCGATCGCTACGATCGCGCACGCAACGTGCAATTTAACATTGAGCTCTCTGGCGCGCAGTTGGGCGATATCAGCGAAGAGGTCAAGCAGTTATCGAGCATACAGAACTTACCTGCAGGCGTTAAATTTACCGAAATAGGCGATTCTGAAATGATGGGTGAGCTATTTGCTAGTTTTGGCTTAGCCATGCTGACTGGCGTCCTCTGCATATACTTTGTGCTAGTGCTCTTGTTTAAAGATTTCTTACAACCCGTCACCATATTAGTCGCTTTGCCGCTATCACTAGGTGGTGCATTTTTAGGGTTACTTGTCGCCGGTAAAGCGCTTTCTATGCCATCGATGATTGGTTTGGTGATGCTGATGGGCATTGCTACTAAAAACTCAATACTATTGGTGGAGTATGCCATTATGGCGCGTCGCGACCATGGCATGGCCAGACTAGACGCCTTAATTGACGCCTGTCACAAGCGTGCGCGACCTATCATCATGACGACCATTGCCATGACTGCAGGTATGCTACCTGTTGCTTTGGCTTGGGGAGCAGGCGATAGCTCATTCCGAAGCCCGATGGCTGTTGCGGTTATTGGAGGTCTGCTGACTTCGACAGCCTTGAGCTTGCTGGTTATTCCTGTTGCCTTTACGTATATCGACGATTTTCAGGTGTTTTGTGCATCATTGGTCACCAAAACAAAGCAGGTGTTGGCGCATCAAAAATGAGGGTAATGGCAGGGTGATGCAATCACATGCAACACTGACTGCTTAATTTAAACCAACTATTTAATTAAACTATTGTGCGCAGGCTAATAATATAAAACGATTGAATGCTTTCAAGAAAACTCTCCAAATGGACCAAAAAATAGGCGACCAATTATTGTCCAAACTTTATTTAACGACTGTGCGCTAGTTTACAAATTTAAATATTGTTTTAGTTTGGTTTGTCCATTTTTTGGTGAGTAATAGAGTGATATCAATCTCTTTATTTTGCTCACATCAAATTAAATCTACGCATGATGCAAATATGTTAGCTATCGCACGGACACTCGCTTTGATATTGCAGATGATGCAGTCATTACAAATGATTGTAACAATGACGTATAAGGGAAGCATCATGCAATGGCGACATATTGAAGATAACTGGGACGTATTTAAGGTCATCATCAAACAGCATTGGCACAAAGTAGATGGACAACAGTTAGACAAAGTGGAAGGTAAGCGCGCCCGTTTGTCCAAACTGATTGAAGCGACTTATGGTGTAAGTCGATTTCACGCAGAGCAACAGCTTTGCAATTGGCAAGACTCAAAAATCAATATTGATGGTCATTTTTATACGGCTGAAACCCAAGACAGATCAAAAATAAGCGAGCTTAGTGCTAGGTTGAAAATCAAAGAACAGGTTTAGACTACTTAAAAAACAATGGCTTAACGCTTAAAACGCGCGTCGTACATATGTTTTAAAAATACCCAGACAGCAGGCAGGCCGGGCACAATAATCATTGCCAATGTTACGAGAGAAAAATTCTCTTTAACCCAAGCATTATTGCCAATCAGATAGCCTAACCCCGTTAAGCCGCATACCCATAGCAAACCGCCAATTACATTGTAAAAAGCAAATTTAGGGTAGGACATGTTGGCTACACCCGCCACAAATGGTGTGAATGTGCGAATAAAAGGCATAAAGCGACCGATGACTATGGTTAATGGACCATGTTTTTCATAGAAGGCATTTGTTTTGTTAAAGGCCTCTTTATTGAACCATCTCGAGTCTTCCCAAGCAAATACTTTAGGCCCAAACCACCTACCTATAGAGTAATTGGTAGCATCACCTGCAATGGCTGCCGCTGATAATAACACCATCAACAAAAGTAAATTCATTCCGCCTAAAGCGGCAATGGCACCCGCAACGAAAAGTAGAGAATCACCCGGTAAAAAAGGCATCACCACAAAGCCAGTTTCAATGTAAATGATGGCAAAGAGTAAGGCGTAAATCCAGATGCCCCAAGTTGCAGTAAACACTGCTAGGTGTTTATCAAGATGTAAGAAAAGATCAACGAAATAAGAGAGTTCCATTTGGTTTTTTTATACTAGGTGAGTACATATGAATATTTTAGATGTTGAATCTTAACATTCAATTTTCTAAAATCATTCATTTGCTTCAGAGATTTGTTCTGCCAACAGCCGCGCGCGCACAAAGTTGATATGCTCAGGTAAGCCATAAAACATATCGGCAAATGCATCTGGGATTTTAACTTTACTTAATCTCGCTTTAAGCGTATCTAAACTATCCATAATCTCTAGCCGTTTATCCGCATCGAGCGTGGATCCAAACGTATCTTTTTATAACTCAAGTAACGCTTTATAAATGGATAAAACATCCGCACTCACTTCGCCATAAGAACGACCAACGCTAGACTGGTTTAATAAAACAATGTTGGCTATAGTCCGGTGGTGTATATGGCTAGCGTAAAGCACGTAGCAGCATTCAGACCAGTTAGACAGATATTTAGAATATCAAAAGTAACTAAAAAAAGGCTCTCCGTGACGAGAGCCTAACCACCCCATGAAAGGGCGGTGGAGGAGTCGATTCTAAAGCATTGCTCTCAATTAATAATTCGACCCATTTGAATTGGAACCATTCGAACTTGAGCCTTTTGTAGTAGAGCCATTTGAACTAAAACCGTTTTTAATGCCATGTTTAGCCTGTGTACCGTAATAACTATGCAGACTATTCGCCCATGTTTCATCTGCCATATTTGGCCAATTGTTTTTGTCAAAACCTGGCGCTGATTCCAAAGTGTTGCTATCAGCATCTAGAATAAAGCGCTTATTCTCGGTGTCTAATGAAAGCGCTTGCCAAGGCACAGCAAATAATTTTTCGCCCATACCTAAAAAGCCGCCATATGACAATACTGCATAGCATATTTCGCCGCTTGTAGTGTCCAGCATAATTTCTTTAATATCGCCTAAATCTTCTTCATCTCGACTGTATACATCGTTACCGATTAAGGTTTCTGCACCCATCAATTGTGGGCCCGGTCCTTCACCTTGATTGCTACTGTACATGCCGTAAGTATCGCGTTCTTGATAATTCATATTGAGCTCCTATTAGTGTTTAAGTAACGTGAAATCATCCATTAGATGATCGTCTCGTTACTGGAATGATTGATTTTGCGCATTTGAGAAATGCTTATCTGTACGCTAGCCAACACACTCTTCATTGTTTTAAATTTAATTGAACCGGCTCTCAATTTGAGTTGGTATTCATATGCAACTGCCTATTGTGGTGAGCTAGGATTAATGCATTATTAAGTGTGGCTGCGTACAGACTGAGGGTTAGCAGAATCTAAAATAGGCAGCATCAATTCGATATTTATCAGCCCGTTGGTTGGTGGTTGAATCGATGAATCATTTATTTTTTTAGGAGTAGATGTCGTGAATATTGAACAAGAAGGTAGCAAAGTGGATAAAAAACCTACTAACAAAGATACCAAGGCAAGAAAAGACATCAAAAAATCAAAAGATAAGAAATAACCATAAGTTATCCATTGTTTGTAGATGATTTAAAAGCCGTTCTATCTTAAAAAATAGGGCGGTTTTTTACTTTGATGCATGGCGTAGTAAATGTTGCTGCTTAAGTCATCCTGATGACGATTCAGAGGTGGTTGTCTGCTACAGTGATGTTCAATCGCTCAACCATGCTAGAAGGTCAACGTGCAAATACCAATCAAACCATCGCATCAAACAACGGCTAAACAACTCGCCTTATTTAATCTTGGGTTTCGCCCATTCTTTTTAGGGGCCAGTTTGTTTGCGATGCTTTCAATCGCAGTGTGGATGCTAGTCTATTTCTCGTATTTTTCTATCAGCATGGAGCGCATCTCCGTTAGCCAGTGGCATGCACATGAAATGCTATATGGCTACAGCATGGCTGTGGTGGCAGGTTTTTTGCTCACTGCAGTCAAAAACTGGACCGGCTTACCCACACTGTTTGGCAAGCCATTGATGCTGCTTTTCTTACTTTGGTGTGCCGCTAGAGTGTTGTTTTTATTTGGCGCTGCATTGTTGCCTTGGGTGGCCATTTTAGACCTGCTATTTGGGTCGATGCTGATTGTTGCCATTACTTTACCGATTGTAAAAGCCAAACAATGGAAGCAACTGGCAGTGGTCAGTAAAGTGACACTGCTGTGGATAGGCAATATTGTGTTTTATCTTGGTTGTTTCGGCCTGCTCACCCATGGTATGCAATACGCAATCAATGGCGCAGTATTGTTATTCGTTAGCCTTATTTTGATGATGGGGCGTCGCGTTATTCCGTTTTTTATTGAAAGAGGCACTGACACTAAAGTGCAGCTAACACAATATCAATGGCTAGACTTAAGCATAATGGGGTTGTTTGTCGCGTTGTTTATCAATGCCATGGTGTTCAATATTGCTGGGTTAACCACGTTATTCGCCTGGTCATTATTTGCTTTAAACGGTTATCGTTTATGCAATTGGCATATTTCAGGCATATGGCGCGTGCCATTGCTGTGGAGTTTATATGTATCGGCTTGGCTGATTAATCTTGGTTTTTTCTTTTATGGTTTGCCAAGTCAACATCGTGGATTATCTATACTCACTTTACATATTTTCACCATAGGCGGCATTGGTCTAATGACACTCAGCATGATGTCGCGTGTGGCTTTGGGCCATACTGGACGTGACATTAAAAACCCCTCACGTTGGATCGGGCTGGCGTTTGTACTGCTCATCGCCAGTGTATTATTTCGTGCTATCGTCCCCATGTTCACCGCACAGTTTTATATGGCCTGGGTGATGGTGGCTTCCATTTTATGGATAATTAGCTTTGCAATATTTGCATGCATTTATACGCCAATATTGCTGAAATCAAGAATAGATGGGACTTTTGGATAGGTAATTGATGCACTGCATTCAAATGCAATTACTTTCAACATGACGATGAGCCCCCATGCACTTTAAATCTAAGTTTAGGATGACTCAGCTTGTCGTTTTGATTGCATCAATTGCCAGTCTGGTCACTTCACTGATTTTCTTTTTCTTATACTTTCATTTGTATTGGCCGTATCGAGCCCTTTTCAATAGTGAGGGGACTTACTTTGATACGCAAGCGAATGCCGTCTATCATGAAGATAGTGGCATATTGCTTTTGCCAGCGTTTTTGCTCTTAATCATCACATTAGCATTATGCAAAATTTGGCATTATCGACGCAGCGCACAAACACCTAAGTATGTCGATTAAGCAACCATCATTGCTGTCTAGATATGCGCGGGTCGACTGGGCAAGCGCTGCTTTTATGTATGACCAAGAGTGAGGGGTAAGCCTGCGAATACGGTTTGAGTTTAACGTGACGTTTATCGCTCTTACCCTTGTTGCATCACAGAAATGACTACACTTTCATCTGGTTGATCAATATCGCTTTTACTTTATCTTCCATTAAGCTGGATTTAATAACTTGGCGCATTTTATGGGCTTGACTCAACGGCACGGAAATAATCATTAAAATGTTACCTTGATCGATTTCTGATTTGTATCTATTGAGGTCAGTATTAAAAATATTCATGCCTAACAATGTGGCACCAAATGCCATGATGATTGCACTTAAAAAAATCAAAATACCCATCACCATATACCAGGGCGCATCGTCATACCATGCTGGAGAGGCGGTAATCCAAATGGGAAACGTCAACACGTATATTCCGCTGACTAACCCTAATATTATGCCGTATACAATCCCTTTTTCACCTTCATGGATCATATTTGTACTGTCTAAATTACTGGCAGCATTGAGCCCACCCAAGGATTTTTCTGGTTTTGCAATAAATCTAATGGATTCTTCTGGAATGGACGCGTTTAACAAGGCGGTTCTTACTTTTTTGCAAGTTGCCACATTAGGTAACATATATTTAAGTTTGATCTGCATGAGATGTGCTCCTTCTTTAATTTGGGTTATGGATAGTCGTTATCGTGTGTAAATTTTCTGGCGGTAGGCAGTAAATTCAGTGTTGGTTCAAACTTGCTTACGTGCTTGAAAATGAGATGTTTACGGATATGAGCTTGTTTGTTTAGCCAAGACGATGGGGTGTCTTCTGATGTGTTTTCAACTGCGAGTGCGATATCCTCTGCTTGCAGCTTAGCTTTGATAGGCAATGCATCGCTAGCAGCATCTCTTATTTTGTTCCACATCAGGTGTACGCCTAGCAATGGGGATTTCCCTTTGTTGTCGATATATTGATGATGCATATAGGCTCCAATTGAGTTGATGAATAAAATGGATGATGCATACCAATGTATGCGCCTAAATACCATGCTTCTGTCTGTTGCCACACATACCAAGTAACAAATGATGATTGTTTGGATGTGCGCAAGCGTACAGAATGAAGCGAGATGCAGTGATAGTCTTTGCGGATGAACCCATTTGAATGCAGTAATCAATTGATCAATCACCTAGATGCGCCGTCGCGCAAGTTAGTGCTTAAACATAGTGACGTGTTGCATCTATCGGCAGGCACCGTGCTCAGTCAGCCAGGTGATGTCAGCGATTATGTTTATTTCCCATCGGGCTGTGTAGTGGCTTTGATGTTGCAGCAGAGCGAAGAAAAAGGGTTGGAAGTGTGTTTGGTTGGCGAGGAGGGTATGTTGGGTGTTGAAACCATGTTAGGCCTCAATGAATCCCCCTACCTTATTGTGGTGCAAAGTGAGGGCATGGTGTTACGCGTCTCCACTGAGTTGTTGATGAAAATGATTGCGCGCTACCCAGCCATTGAGCAACATTTACACTTGTATGCGGGTGTGATCATGAATCAATTAGCACAATCCTCGTTATGTGGTCATTTTCATGTGGTGCAAGCGCGCTTGGCTAGATTGATATTGATGTTCCACGATCGTTTGCATTCCAATTCGATGCAGCTCACACATGGGTTATTAGCAGATATGTTAGGCGTTAGGCGAGTTGGCATCACCAAAGCGGCTGGTGCGTTGCAAAAAAGCCGCACCTTGCGCTATGCAAGAGGGCATATAGAAATCTTGAATGTTAAAGCGTTAGAAGCCGTTGCTTGCAGTTGCTATGCGATAGATAAAGCCACTTATCAATTGATTCTTAATGACTAAATATACGTTTTAGTAATTGTGAAACCTGCCTGAGTGTTGCTAGCTGCGCTAGCCATTTAGTTAAAAAAACAAAACGTAACCGATAAAGCATGAGTGTGGAACCCAGCATCAAGATTGGATGCGATTTGATGAAATTCCAAGCGCTTATTCCTGTGTCTAGTGTTTTGATTGGGCTACGTAGATCGTCAATATACAACTCAATCTGTTCACGCTGTAGGGTCGACTTTGCAATTAAGTGCTGCCGCTTAATTGCGAGTTCAGTGAACGCATTCAAGATGCATCCTTTGCGTGAATATCCAAAGATTGCCAGTCTTTTACCAGTTCCGTCAGGCTAGAAGAAAATAATGTGGGTTTCTGCTTTATTTTTTTATGCGTGTATTGCCCAATGACTATACCTGACAACACAAAAAATCCTGTAAGCAGGCTCAGCACTAGAATGCGGTGATTGTCCCAAAAGATCACGCTGATTAATATGGTCAGCAACACAACTGCCAGACCAAAGCAAAATAGGGTGATGAGCATGAGTTTAGCAATTAAAAATAAATGCCTAGCGTCTTCTTCTAAATCGACTCCCAATAGTGCTAAACGAGTGTGCATCATGGCAATTAGGGTTGCCCCTAATCCACACAATGATGCTAACAATCCTTTACTTTGATGCGGTTCTGCTGCTTCCATAATAGATTAACGACGCGCGCTTAACCAACCGATAATGTAGCCAATACCAGCGGCTAACCCTACAGATTGCCAAGGGTGGTCATGCACATAGGCATCGGTCGCTTTGGCTGCGACTTTAGATTTAACCAATAGTGCTTCTTCGGCTTCTGCCATTGATGCTTTAGCCGCTTTCAGGGACTGATCTAATTTGTTGCGTATTTCAATGAATTTTTCACCACTTTGGCTTGCAGTTTCCTTAAGGAGTGCCTCAACATCGGCCACTACCATATTAAAATCATCCATTAAGGGCGATGTTGTTGCTGCGTCTAACGCTTTTTTTGTTTCATCTAAAATTGTATTCATTTGATTCTCCAAATTGTAATAAGTAATAGCTAGCGCATTGATTGCTTAGATTCGCCGGCCATTCATCACCCTAAATATAATCACCATAATGGCAACCACTAGCAGGATATGGACTAACCCCCCCATGGTGTATGCAGTGACCAAGCCTAATGCCCACAAAGCAATCAATACAACCGCAATGGTTTCTAGCATAGCGTTCTCCTATACTTAGAAAATATTATGGGGTGGCTTTTAAACGCATATCGTTTTTAACAGAAGCCACACCTTTTACTTGTTTTGTCAGCTCTACTGCTTTGTTGATGTCTGTTTGTGAATTCACAAACCCACTTAATTGCACCACGCCTTTAAATGTTTCTACATTAATTTCAGCAGATTTAAGCGTTGGTTCGTTCAGTACGGCTGTTTTTACCTTAGTGGTGATGACGCTGTCATCAATATACTCGCCCGTGCCTGATTGTTTAGAGGTGGATGCACATGCGACCATGGTGCTGATGGCAAGTGCGCATGTTAATAATATCAATCGATTTAATACATTCATGATGATTCTCCATTGGTTGTTGTCAGTAAGTATGTAGATTATTCAACATCAGCTTGGATGTATCTGTGCGTTAACGCACCTAGTGAAAAATCACCGCTATCCTTAGTTCGCACAGGGATTGCACCAAGCCATTGCAGCCAATAATGCGTTTAGCTGACTGATTGATTTATGTGATAAAAAAGTTGCCTTATGTGCGATTGCGCACAGACCGTGAATTGTTTTTGCCTAAGCATGTACAGATGCTACAACCACCTTGAGAGGGCACACCATGCAATGGAGATACATTGAAAGTCATTGGGACATCTTCAAGGTGATCGCCCAACAGCACTGGAGTGAAGTGAGCTATCAACAATTTGAAACAGTTGCAGGCAAGCGCGCAAGTTTATCTCAAGTGATTCAAGGTACCTATGGCGTGAGTCGCTTTGAGGCTGAACATCAGTTATCTGATTGGCAAGATTCAAAAATCAATATTGATGGCCAGTTTCACACTGCATCATTAGTGAAAGATTAAAATCTTTAATTGCTAGCTCACTGGTCTCAATAGCATCTCTGCTATGCAGTCGCGCACAAAGTATTTATCTGTATTTGAAGTGTTTTGTGCACGCAGTTTTTAATCACCTTCATACTTGCAATCGTAATAATCCCAACACCAATACTTGCCTTATAAGGCATTAGTTTATATAGGTGTTTTCAAATTCAAGCGCAGTCAACGGATGGCTAAAGAAATAGCCTTGCGCTTCCGTGCAGTCATGACTGACAAGAAAATCTAAATGCTGTTGATTTTCAACACCTTCTGCAATCACCTTTAATTTAAGGCTATTTGCCATATTGATGATTGCACTCACAATAATGCCATCTTCCGCAGTGGTACCAATTTCATTCACAAATGAACGGTCTATTTTTAGCACATCTATTGGAAATTTCCGTAAATAACTCAAACTTGAGTACCCTGTACCAAAATCATCCACTACCAATACTAAGCCCATCTCTTTCAGTTGAGAGAGAATAGCTGCACTGGATTTCGCATCCCGCATCAGCACGCTCTCTGTAATTTCAAGCTCAAGCTGATGTGCATTGACTTTGGTTTCTAATAGTATCTGCTGCACATCTGCGATAAAGT
Organism: Methylophilus sp.; assembly: GCA_030696695.1. Lineage (GTDB taxonomy): Bacteria > Pseudomonadota > Gammaproteobacteria > Burkholderiales > Methylophilaceae > Methylophilus. The sequence goes on along the minus strand of JAUYRP010000011.1, from coordinate 246,307 downwards.
TTTTTTGTGTAAACTCCAAAGCCGAGATATTGACTGCAACGGTGATGTCTTTTAAGCCCAGGCTAGCCCAATGTTTAATTTGCTGACAAGCTGCACGCAATACCCATTTACCAATCGGAATAATTAATCCAGTGTCTTCAGCAATCGCAATAAATTTGTCTGGCATCACTACGCCCCACTCATCATGATGCCAGCGGACTAAGGCTTCTACTCCGATCATTTCTTTGGACAAGACATTGAATTTGGGTTGGTAATGCAGGATAAATTGATGTTTATCTAAGGCTGCATATAAATTCACTTCGGTGACTTGACGCTCCACTGCACGCAAATTCATCTCGGCTTTAAAAAACTGATAATTATTACGGCCAAGGTCTTTTGCGTGGTACATCGCAGTATCTGCATTTTGAATCAGTATTTCTGCATCTAATCCATCATCAGGGTAAATACTAATGCCGATACTGGTGGTGATGTATAACTGAGCATTGGAAATGATGTGCGGCAGTGTCAGCAGTTCTAGCACTTTGTTGGCTGTCAATGCAGCATCGGCTTCGTTTTTAATGTCTGATAAAAGAATGATAAATTCGTCGCCCCCTTGACGGCTGACCGTGTCGTTGCCCCTGACAGAGGCAACTAATGAGGTGGTGACTAACTTTAATAGCTTGTCGCCAGTCGGGTGGCCGAGTGAATCATTGATATGTTTGAAATTATCTAAATCTAAAAATAACAGCGCTATTTTGGTGTGATTTCTTTTGGCCGACTCAATGGCTTGCGCGATTCTGTCATTCAGTAATACACGATTGGGTAAGTTAGTTAAAAAATCATGCTGTGCCAAATGCGCCATTTTCATCGCCATCGATCGAGCTGCACTCACATCATGAAACACAATCACAACCCCAGTCAATTCACCATTCCAGTTATGGATAGGGGATGATGAGTCTTCAATCGCAGCCTCGGTGCCATCACGCTTGATTAATAGAGTATCGGCCGCTAAGCCGACAGGCTGATTAGTCTTTAATACTGAAGCCACTGGGCTAGGCGGTGTTTTTCTAGTGGTACCGTTGACTATATGAAACACCTGATGACTTGGTAGCCCGTACGCATCTTGTCGAGGCCAGCCTGTTATTTTTTCAGCAGCAGTATTCAGGTAATTCACCATGCCATTGATGTCAGTACAAATCACAGCATCACTAATAGAATTCAGCGCAATTTCCGCTCTAATTTTTTCGTTATACATCGCTTTATCTAATATCACTGGTCTTGAGGTCAAGGCATTGGAATCTTCAGTCTCTTTAGGATGTTTTTGAATATTCCCAGTCACTTTCTTAAGCACTTTCACTTCACTAGACATTAAACCTTCACTTTCTGCGGTGTCGGCAGGATAACAATGACTTAATTATGCCTAGCTTACAATGACAGTCTGTTCAGTATCGAACATAGTTGCGACACAATGCCCACGTGGTTTTATTTGTTGATAACAAATAATGCTTCTTGAACGCTCGCTATCTCCACTTATGTCATTTCCAGATTATTTATGCATAAGCAAGCCAGCGCACATACAAGCTGTTTGGCAGGTTGTATGGTCAACCTGTCATTCATCTGAAATGACATTCTTTTAAGAGGTATTTATATGAACATATTCAATACACAAGTATTAAAGGTAGTCGCAGCGTTACTCCTAATTGGTTTAGTAGGGTGTAGCGGCATGTCTACACGTGATAAAAGTACGGCAATTGGCGCAGGTGTTGGTGGCGTTGCTGGTGCCGTTCTCACAGGTGGCGGAGTGCTCGGCACAGTGGGTGGCGCAGCGGTGGGTGGGGTGATTGGGAATCAAGTCGGAAAGGATAAGGATTAAGCGCTCAGGCATTCATCACACAATGCGCTCTAAATAGGGTGGCATGCGCATGACAAAAGGTCAGTTTGCCTTGCTTTTATGCAAGGTTCGATAACGTACAGACTGCCTTTTTCATGCCACCTATCATTTACTTTGTCATTCGACAGTTGAATTGAATGTCATTACATAAAGGAGTTATGATGAAAAAATTAACCAGTATTGTGTTATTAAGTGCAGTCATTGTGGGCACATTTGCAGTATCTGCAACCGCTGCAACCAAACAAGCAACGCATTACACTGAGTCAGAATTGAAATCGATGGATACCAATAAAGATGGCATGGTTTCTAAAGATGAGTTTATGGCGCACAGTGAAATGGCTTTTGGCAAAATGAAACTTACAGATGGCATGATCAGTTTGAAAAATAAATCGAAAAGCAACAGCAGTACCAGTAAACCTGCTGACGATGCATCTTCTATGAATAACAAACCCATTGGTACCACTACAGACAATCCAACGGTAAATGAACGTGATGCAACGAGTGGTAAAACCTATTAAGTAGGCCACACTTATGTTGAGGTGTGTGTAGCCTCTTGATAAGTGATACACAAATAAGCGCTCATTCTTGGGCGCTTATTCATTTGGTGCAAATAAATATGTTTGGATTATTTAATTTGGTTTGGTCGCCACATTTTGGTTAGTCACGCGCCAAATTTTATTGCCCACATCATCTGCCACCAGCAAGCTTCCGTCTTTGCCAACCACTACGCCTACTGGTCTGCCTTGCGCCTCATTTTTATCGTTCACAAAGCCAGTCAGCACGTCTATCGGCTTGCCTGCAGGTTTGCCATAGTTAAATGGCACAAAAATAACTTTATAACCACTGAATGGTTTGCGATTCCATGAGCCATGCTGCCCGATAAACATGCCATTTTTAAAGTTGTCGGACAGTGTATTGCCCTCAGACCAGGTGAGCCCTAATGAGGCGGTATGTGGTCCTAGCGCATAATCGGGCACCAATGCACTTGCCACTAACTCAGCATTTTGCGGTGTGACACGTTCATCAATGTGTTGACCATAATAACTGTACGGCCAACCGTAAAAACCACCGTCTTTGACCGAGGTCAGATAGTCAGGCACTAAATCACTGCCAATTTCATCGCGTTCATTCACAACGGTCCAAAGCGCATTGGTGGTTGGTTCCCACGTCAAACCATTGGGGTTGCGCAAGCCTGACGCAAAGATACGGTGTTGCCCAGTGGCAATGTCGAATTCCCAAATTGCGGCACGGCCGACTTCATTTTCCATACCGCGTTCAGCCACGTTGCTGTTAGAACCCACCGTAATATAGAGCTTACTACCATCGCCATTGGCAATAATATTTTTGGTCCAATGGTGGTTAATTGGCCCACCGGGCAAATCTAGTACTTTGGTAGCAGCACTGGTAATTTCCGTTTGACCATCCGCATAGTCATAACGAACTACGCTATCGGCATTGGCTACATAGAAATGATTGCCTACCAACACCATGCCAAATGGTGAATGCAGGCCTTCCAGAAACACCTTATGCACCTCTGCAACACCATCTTTATCATTGTCTTGTAGTAAGGAGATGCGATTTGCCGATGGTACGGCAGCACCCGCTTGCGCCATGACTTTACCAACAATCCATTGGCGTATGCCTTTTTCACTATCCGGCTTGGGTGGCGCATTGGTTTCTGCCACTAATACATCGCCATTTGGCAGTTCATATAACCAGCGTGGATGCTTCAGGTTTTCAGCATATGCATTGACTTGCAATCCGTCCGCTACAATTGGTTTAGCCTCTCGGTACCATCCCACCGCAGTTGCGATATGCACAGTGGGCAACAGTGTTTTATTAGGGCTAGGTAGCACTGGTGTGGGCCCAGTACCCTCTGCTACAGAGAGAGTGGCTGAGTCGCCACAAGCGCTTAGTACGAGTGTGGTTAAACTAAGTGCTAGATAATGTGATATATGCATGTAATGCCTTTTATGAATGAAATGATGTGGCGTGCTGGTGTGCTACGCTAGGTATTAGCATGTAATTTTTGATTGAGCTGTTCTATGACCTCTGTCCAGTCAGCATTGCTCAGGAGTTCTTCACGCAGAAACGCGGCCTGCGCAGGCGTCCAAAAAAAAGCATCAGAAAGCAAAATGTCACTGGCAAAAGGACTGTGCATTTGGATGAAGCTGTCAATGGATGCATCATCGGATGGCAAGCCAAGTTGATCAAAAAGATTGGTTAAATTGTGTTGGGTAGTTTCCATGATTCGCCTCACTTTCTTGATAACAATGCGTTGAGATGGTCATGCTATTGTTGTCTGACAACTAAAATTTGAATTAGCTCATAACAGTTTTAGTCGAATTCACCAAGATACTGATGCTGTTATCAAATGCACATCTAGCCAATTGGTATTTCTTGTGTGCACTGATTACGATAGTGAATATCAATCGGTACTACGTATATTGTGCGGTTCATACAGCACACGCTCTATCGTAAAATAGCAAACGCCAGCATCACTCATCAGCTTTCGTGCAAGTTTAAACTGTTTTGCTCTGGTCAGCTCGGCAGCATTTTTAATGGTGCTTTCCATTGATACGTTACTACGAGTAATCATTTATTTCCTTATTAATATTGGGTATTGCAGCATATTAAAAATTTAACACTATCTAAAATATGCTTAAAGATTAAATTACTTGAACGTTAAATGATAGGCGCTGTGATGGCCCAGTCTTTCATGGCTTGCTCGCCTGATCTATCCACTTTTACCTGTTGATTGTCGGTAGAAGTGACCCAGCTCAAGGGAATAAAATGGTGTTGGCCATACTTATCTTTCATAAGTTTAATGGTTTTATCTCCTTCCATATGATCCACTTTGGCAAACTCACCATCTTGTGAACATACAACAGACATATCTGGCTTGATTTCACTTGCATTGATTATATTCATTTCAATTCTCCTAATCATTTCCAAAAGTTTAATGCTACGAGGACCATGATTGTTGCAGGAGCTGACGCGTCTAATCTGTGCGATAGCCCACACAGTATTTTTGTTGATTCAATGATTTACTGGTTTGTACGATAGCGCACAGACCATGTAGAGACGCAAGAATTAGCATTTGTTCTTACGATAAATCGACATTGATTATTTAAGAGAAATTTATGCCTAGTTACCATCATCATGTATCAGGAATATTTCAACGCCATGCAGAGGCGTTGGTTGCGTTTACGCAGCTGAAAGAAAAGGGTTTGCCATTAAGGCGTATGCAAATTTTTGAAAATGATACAGCCATACATAAAGCCTCAACTCAGGCGAAAAGTAATGAAGTATTAAAGAATATGGTAGTGAAAGGCAGTAAGGGCGCTGTAGTTGGTGCAGGCATCGGCGCCTTCGCACAAATTGCATTAGTGGCTGCCAACGTCACGCTGTTTATTGCTAGTCCTTTAGTGGCACCGCTTGCCATGCTCGGATGGGGTGCATCAGTGGGTGCAACTGCTGGCGCCACGATAGGGGCTATTAAAAGCAACAGAAATAGCGCAAAAGAAAAAGACGGTTGGTTTTCAGACTTTATTCGTGACGCGATTGCAGGTGGGCAGGTTGTCCTGGTCGTAGAAACACGAAGTAAAGAAGAAACAGCATTAGCAAGCGAAGTAATGAAGCTGTCAGTTAATAATTATCAAGATATTAGCGTAGCTTGAAAATACTAATTTTATTGTGATTACAAAGGAGTAAATGATGAAAAATACACTTATCAAACTATCGGCATTCAGTCTTGTTTGTCTTGTTGGCCTAAGCGCTTGCGACTACAAAAATAAAGATGGCGTCGCAGAAAACGAGATAGATCAGGCTGTTGTTAACGCTGAAACTGAAATGTATAAGGACGAAACAAGTGCAGGGATCTCCGATAAAACGGGCGTTAAAGTGGAAGACGCGATGATTACCACCAAGATTAAAGCTGCATTTTTGGCTGAGTCTGCCATCAGCAGTATGGATATTAATGTCACGACTATTGATGGCGTAGTCATGCTGACAGGCAGTGCAGACTCATTGGCCAGCAGCCAAAAAGCGACAGAAGTAGCTAGGCAAGTAGCCGAAGTTAAGCAGGTGAACAATCAGCTCGTCATTAACTAAAATTATCAAAAAACCAGTATAGGAGAACAACATGAATTGGGATCGCATAGAAGGCAATTGGAAGCAAATGAGTGGCAAGGCGCAAGAAAAATGGGGCAAGCTCACCAACGATCAGGTTGACGTGATTGCTGGAAAACGTGAGCAGCTATCTGGAAAAATCCAAGAGGCATATGGCATTAGTAAAGATGAGGCTAATCAGCAAATAGATGCGTTTGCTGACTCAATACACGACGATGTTAATAATAAAAAATGATGATTTCACAACGATTGTTTGAGGAGAAGGCTTATGTCGATTAGCAACATACTACTGATTGTTTTAATTCTGTTAATTATTGGCGCGCTTCCTACTTGGTCTCACAGCCAGAATTGGGGATATATTCCAAGTGGTGGTTTAGGGTTGGTTGTAGTGATTTTAATCATACTTTTGTTAACTGGCCGCATATAAAAAGGCAGAAAAAATATGCACAACAAGCGGAGTAGCTGCTTGTTGTGTGTTGACGCAGTCATTTTCCGTTCAGTCACGATTGCTCTATTAAGTGAGCAGCAACTTATACTAAAGAGCACAATTTTCTGACCATACTGGTTTCTAGGTATTTCCTTGGCTTGACAGTTCATATGCCCCTATATGTTCGCTGTAGGACATATAGGGATATTCCACTATAATTTGGTTGATTAACCTCCACTACGTTAGCCCTTCATGACACAAACCCCCGCCTCAAATCCGCACAGCCACAATCACAACCAGAATCATCTCCTCAACGCACTCAAAGCCATTGATATTAATCGTTTTAATGAAGATCTTGAGCTAGTCGAAATGCCACTGGGTCAAGTTTTATACGAATCAGGTGAAAAATTAGATCACGTTTATTTCCCCACCACCGCTGTCATCTCTTTACTGTATGTCATGGAAAATGATTTATCTGCAGAAATCGCGATAGTGGGTAATGAAGGCGTACTTGGCATATCACTTTTTATGGGGGGTGGCACTACACCTAGCCGTGCAGTTGTTCAGAATGCGGGGCAGGCTTACAGGCTCAAAGCCAAACTGATACAAGACGAATTTAATCGCGCAGGTCCAACCATGCGATTATTGTTGCGCTACACCCAAGCGCTCATTACACAGATGACACAAACTGCGGTATGCAATCGGCACCACTCAGTAGACCAGCAATTATGCCGTTGGGTATTATTAAGCTTAGATAGATTGGCATCAGATGAACTCACCATGACGCACGAGCTTGTTGCTAACATGCTGGGTTTGGACGGTGAGGGCGTCACGAAAGTGGCTGGAAAGCTACAAGCCTTAAATCTGATTCACTACAACCAAGGCAAAATCAAAGTGCTGGATAGAACAGGCATGGAGCAGAAGTGTTGTGAATGCTACGCTGTTGTCAAAACAGAATTCGATCGGTTGCTACCCTCAATCAACCAACTGGCAAGTTAATGGTTAAGCATTTATTGCTACGCAAACCATTTATGCAACAAACGCTTGGTTGCAATGTATTCATGTTAAACTGAATTTGGATAGTTAATAATGTGTTCAGTGATGTAATCTCAAACTGTCTTGAAAGTTTTACTAGTAAGTTCCAATAGCCATTTTATTGGCCACTCATTGAATAATGATTGTTAAAAGTCTGTAAATTGCACATCTTTTCACCAATAACTAACAAAAATCGATTACTCAACAATTTACCCACCAGTGAATTGACACAATTGCTTGAAGTTTGTGAGCGCGTGACCTTGCACGCACATCAAACCTTGCATACGCCCAATAGTAAAATTGATTATGTTTATTTCCCTATCAACAGTGTCATTGCTTTATCCCTGACAACAGATCAGAAAAGCATAGAAACGGGTTTGATTGGCAATGATGGCATGCTAGGCATTACGCTTTTTCTAGGGGTTGATGTCGCGCCTTGTAACGCTTTTGTGCAAATTGAAGGCGAGGCTTATCGTATGCCAGCCACACAATTTCTCGAGCTGGTCGACAAAAGTAATATATTTAGAACAATCCTAAGCCGATACATATTGGTGTTAATGAACAGGCTGGCCCTTGCGGTTGGCTGCCATCACTTTCATCCTACCGAAAAGCGGCTGGCTTATTTAATCCTCGTTATTCATGACAATACACATTCAAAACACATGAATATTACGCAGGCATTATTCTCAAATTTACTTGGGGTAAGGCGAGTCAGTATTTCAGAGGTGGCAAGTCAGCTTCAGCAGAAAATGGCCATTAAATACAGCAGAGGCAAAATCACGATATTGGATATTCCTTTATTGGTTGCGGAAGCCTGTAGTTGCTATAACGCTTATCACCGATACTATCACCACATTAATGATTTAACTGCGCAAATAGAGTAATCATGACTCCATTGTGGATGGTGTTTGCTCAACTAGAGTAGCGTGCTGGGCTGAGTACATCAGTTGCGCTAATTCTGGCACCAAAGACAGACCGTCAACTAGCCTTTAATGGTATTTTTTGTAACGCTAGTGAGGACTCATATTCACTGCGCCAAAGCAAAAAATCATCCGATGCCAGTGGTTTTGAAAACTTATAGCCTTGCATAAAATCACAACCACATAAACCTACGATATTCATTTCATCCGCCGTCTCAACACCCTCGGCCACTAGCTCTAGCGACATGGTTTTTGCAAGGTTAGAAATTGTTCGCACAATTTCCATGTTAGTGGTCTCGCTCTCAATGCCTCTAATAAATGACTGATCAATTTTTAATCGATCTATCGGGAAACGTTTGAGATAACTTAGATTTGAATAGCCAGTGCCAAAGTCATCAATGGCCAGCAATACACCTAAGTCGTGCAGCTCATTCAACACTTTGACTACATTTTCGATGTTGTGCATAAACATGCCCTCAGTAAGCTCAAGTTCAAGGTTTGAAGGTTCCATGCCCGTTTCAGCGAGCGCAGAGCGAATGTCTTCACAAAAGCTGGTTTGATAAAATTGTAAGGGTGAAATATTCACTGACATGCGCAATGGTCGGTGGCCACTCCAAATCCACCGTTGGTACTGCTGACATGCTTCTTTGACTACCCATTTACCAATTGCAATGATCAATCCAGTTTTTTCAGCAATCTCAATAAAGTGAATGGGGGTTAGCAAGCCACGCTCAGGGTGATTCCACCGGATAAGGGCTTCCATGCCAATCACATCACCACCATCCACCGATACCTGTGGCTGATAAAACAACTCAAATTCATTACGCTCAATGGCTAAGCGCAAATCGTTTTCCAATGTCATTTTATCCATGGAGTAAAGTCGCATACCTGTTTTGAAATGCGTATGCGCATTGCGCCCACCTCTTTTGGCTTCGTACATGGCAGCATCTGCTTTTAATATCAATTCACCTGGCTCAACACCATCATGAGGATACATCGATGTGCCAATACTTGCGGTTAAAAACACATTGCGACCCATGACTTCCCATGGTGCTTTCATACTGTCTAAAATCCGATGGCATAAGATATCTAGAGTATCTTGATCATCTATGTCTTCAATAATCATAATAAACTCATCGCCAGATAGACGCGCTACTGTGTCAATTTCTCTGGCGCAATTGGTGAGGCGGTTTGCAACTGCAATCAGTATTTGATCGCCAAATCCGTGACCCATCGAATCGTTAAAATTCTTAAAATTATCTAAATCAATAAACAGTAAGCCTAGTGAGGATTTTTTTCTGCTGGCATCACCAATGGCTCTAGTTAGCCTGTCCATAAATAACAATCTATTCGGCAGATTGGTCAGTTGATCAAAATGGGCTAAATAAAACAAACCTTCTTGTTTCCTCTGCATAATTTCATTTAGCAAGTCGTGGCCATTTGCCAGCCCTACATAAAGCCCATTCTCCGTGATGATAAAACCAATCACCATGTGCTGCATGCCAGCATCGATGATGATTTTTGAGACATCATCGATGGTGGTGCCCATATCTACTACTATGGCTTTTTCCACCATAAATTCAGAGATTTTTCGCTTTGCGTATAGCTCACGTGCATAGGGTTTGATAAAGGTCTCTACAAATAGATGACGATCGACAATGCCTAACGGCATGCCATCTGAATTCACCACCGGTATCGCAAATAAATTGGGATTTTTTTGAAAAATCTCTAATACCGACAAACATGCATCGTCTTCGTTGGCAGGCTGAACATGCCGCATCAATAACTGAACAGTAGGGCTTTGATGAACGTTTGAAATGTGTGTGATTGCTGAGGTCATAGGGTGTCGTTATGAATGCTGGATTTATCGAATGGGTTCAGGATGAAACTTTTCTGTAACGACCAACATACAAAACCACTTTAGGTTATTTTTATGAAGCTTATGTGACAGTTAATCCTTCATTCTAATAATCGTATATTTAACTCTACTAATGATGCGCAAAGTCTTCATCACAACAATGAGTACAATTCAAATAACCCTTGATTGTGTATGTGCTCCACCACACATACATAGCCAATCTTTTCTTATAGTCTGTTTAATCGAACCTATTAAATAAATTAAAGGAGTTCACTCATGGAAAAATTCAATGTTTGGAAAATATTAACCCTAATGACATTTGTCTTGTTTGTAGGCTGTGCAGGAACAAGACACGACAGTAGCTCGACAACAGGAGAGGGCGCTAGCGACAAAAATGTTTCTGGTACTGGCAATGCAACTAGCGGTGCGGGTACAGGTACTGGCGGCACAGAAACTGATAGTGCTGGCACTGGAAATAGTACTAGTGGGGCTGGCACTGGGACTGGCGGTACTTCTAAATAGCTTTTTGAATAGCTCTTTGTGAATAGCTCTTTGCATGAGAGAGCTTCAGTTACATTAAACAATATACTGTAATGGGAGGCTCTCTAATCATTCTTGGTCTGAATTAGTCGTTAGCTTTATCTCGGCTAACGCCATGTCAATTTTCTAAAGCGACACACTGCTAATTGTTATTGAGTCTGTGTCTGCTGTAACTCGATAATGGTTGGCAGGTTGATCTCAATCCAATCCGTCAGTGCTTCAACTTGTTCACTGATGCCACTGCCTAATGTGGTGAGTGAGTATTCCACATGCGGTGGTACCACTGGATACGATACGCGCTTCACAAAGCCATCTTTTTCCAATTGCTGTAGCGTCTGCGTCAGCATTTTTTCACTTACGCCGCCAATTTTGCGCCGCAACTCGCTGAAACGGTGGGTTCCATCCATGAGCGCTACCATCACCAATACACTCCATAGACTGGTGACATGCTTGAGAATTTCACGCGATGGGCAATCGGGTGATAACACTTCGCCACGACGTATAGCCTCTGCAAGTTTCCCTGTGGTTTTTTGTGACATGACACTTACCTTTTTGTATGTACTTACTAAAAGTAAGTATAGCTGATATCCTTCGATTTCTCAATCAAACTACAAAGTCGAAAGGAAATAAAATGATAGTTATTACTGGAGCTACTGGACAACTTGGCCGACTTGTCATCGCCTCATTGCTGGAAAAGATTCCCGCAGAAAATATTGTTGCCGCCGTGCGCAATGTGGAAAAAGCCAAGGACATCGCCGCACTTGGTGTTCAGGTTCGCCATGCAGACTACAATTTACCAGAGAGCTGGGATAACGCTTTGCAAGGGGCAAGTAAAGTATTGCTCATCTCTTCAAGCGAGATTGGTCAACGCACACAGCAGCATCGTACAGTGATAGAAGCTGCAAAGCGTGCAGACGTAAATCTATTGGCTTATACCAGTGTGCTACATGCGGATACATCGCAATTGGGGCTTGCCGAAGAGCATAGGGAAACCGAAGCTGCCATTCAGGCATCAGGCTTACCCTATGTGTTACTACGTAACGGTTGGTACACCGAGAACTATGCCTTGGGGATTCCCACCGCTTTATCGCTTGGTGCAGTATATGGTTGTGCTGGCGATGGACGCATTTCGTCTGCCGCACGTGCTGATTATGCCGAGGCGGCTGCTAGCGTTTTGTTGAGTGATGATCACGCAGGTAAAGTTTATGAATTGGCAGGTGATACTTCTTACACACTTAGCGAGTTTGCCGAGGAGATTTCGCGCCAGAGTGACAAAGCCATTCATTACGTCAACTTACCAGAATCGGAATATAAAAAAGCACTGCTTGGCGCGGGGTTGCCAGAGCCAATTGCAGAACTATTGGCCAATTCTGATACTGGCGCATCTAAAGGCGCGCTGCATGATGATGGAAAGCAACTGAGTGGGCTTATCGGCAGGCCGACCACAACATTAGCAATGTCCGTTAAGGCAGCTTTAGAGTAGAGACTGATTAGCGGTTAAAGACTTACTAATTACTTTTAATCATCCACCGAACTGCTTGAACTGTCCTGCAGTTCGGTGAGCTTATGTATCAAGATCAGCTATTGGTCCTATCATCCCTTTAGTTAACTTCTCCAGCTTTTTTCAATGAAGCAAAAATAACGCATTAGCATTAGGGACAGAAGCAGTTGGAGGAGTGATCTGTATCTGTCTTTTTTCTGTTGACGCATAGACATGCGGTCAATAATCTACTCTAACAAAGCAAAACGGACCTGAATTAATATTGATTGCTAAAGATTAGTTGGTGAGAGCACTTTACTGGTTGACACATCACGCTATACCAAGCAAAGTAAGGGTTCGATGTCATTCAACAATTAACAAAATGGAGTGTAAATGAATAAATCAGAATTAATTGCAGAAATCGCAACGCAAGCAGGTATCACTAAAGCAGAAGCAGGAAGAGTGATTGATGCCACAACATCCGCCATTACAGACTCACTCAAGAAAGGCGAAGCCGTTACCTTGATTGGCTTTGGTACCTTTAAAGTAAGTAAACGTGCTGCACGCACAGGCCGTAATCCGCGCACTGGTGCAGAACTGAAAGTAGCTGCACGCAATGCACCAGCATTCACAGCTGGTAAAGCACTTAAAGACGCAGTGAATTAATCTTTAACCTTATCAAAAAGGGTTGCTAATCAAACTTAGTGACCCAATTCTCTTGACAGGCCTCAAATAATTTAATTATTGGAAGGTTGTTTGGGAGAACTCAAAGAGTTTAATGTCAGCTTTGTCCCCATCTCATAAATCCCCTTAGCAAAAGTATGAATGTATAAACTGAGCTTTCGGAGTTGTAGTTCCCTTCATGTCATCTAAATTTGTTTCAGGTATGTTTTATTTTTATCTGAAGTAAATCCGATTCAAGTTTAATTGCCAATTTTCATCAACAGGTAGGAGATATCTGACAGAAAAAAAAGCATACCGCCTATAAAAGTAGTGTTCAGAAATATTTAAGATTCATCATCAGAAAAATATAAATCTAATCAAGGAGGTATCATGAATTTGATAACTGAATTTACTAAGCAACATACTTTTGCCAAGCAAACACTACTTGAGCCTCAACAAAATCATTTATTAGCATCCATGACGCATGAGGATAGGCTTCAAATTTTACCTTTTCTAGAACAAGTCGATTTTTCGCTTAATCAAGTACTCTGCGAAGCAGGCAGTGTCCCTTCTTATATATATTTCCCAACTACTGCGATTGCGTCTTTAATATATTTTACAGAATCAGGTGACTCTTCAGAAATAGCCGTAGTAGGTAATGATGGAGTAGTGGGTACGTCATTATTTTTTTCAGGTACTAATTTACCCTATCAAGCAATTGTTCAGAATGTAGGAAAAGGCTATAGAGTCCGTACTCAAACAGCAGTTAATGCATTCAATCGGAGCAGAGAAATGCAAAATATTTTATTGCACTACTCACAGTCCATGATGACTCAAATTACACAAACTGCTGTTTGTAATCGTCATCATACAATCGACCAACAGTTGTGCCGCAGACTATTATTAGCTTTAGATCGACTTCCCACAAACCAAATTGCAATGACTCAAGAAGTACTCTCTAATTTATTGGGTGTTCGCCGCGAAAGCGTAACGCAATCTGCCGCTAAGTTGCAAATGTCTGGGATTATTGATTACAAGCGTGGTTTGATTAGAGTACTTGATCGTAAATCTTTAGAAAGTCGTGTGTGCGAGTGCTACGATGTAGTTAAAAATGAGGAGCAGCGCCTGAAAAATATTCCTTTACACTAACTCTTTAGCTGTATGCAGACATCCCCAAAGCTCAACCATATTAAATTATTCCAATTCGCCGTATTGATGTGATTTTCAGATCAATACACGCTAATCAACCAGTGCCTACATCTATCACTTGGACAATGGCTACGGGCAAAATGGTGGTTAGCATTATTTCAAAACTACTAAATGAAGTTTGCTTGAGATTGTATATAACCTATGAAAAATTCGGGCTGAAGAAACCTGAATCTACTTCAGGTGTTTATCCGTAGGCTGTACGCAGGGAAATATCGAAATAATTACTTTAATCGCTTAATTGTTTACTAAAAAAAGCACCCACCATTTCAGCTAGTTTTTCGGCAGTTCTTGCCGTCGTGCTTTGGTCAGACCACGAGCTCTCTAATTGAGCCGCTTTGGCTAACACCACTTTTTTTGTTTTGATATCAACCAATAAAAGTCTAGGATAAACAAACAAATAGGTGGGTTTTAACGCAACATTAATCAGCAAATAATCGGCACCAGAATCTGCGGCAAGCTCAGCAGCTGTTTCGACATTATCAAATAAATAGGTTGCCGATTGGTGCTTAATGACAGCTTGTAATTTTTCATTCACTGGAACAAGTTGTAAATTATTTTCTACAAGTTTTTGCTTGTAGGTCGTGGTGAGATAACGAATCCGTTCTAACTCCTCTGGCGCATTGGGTAGGCCAGTCATGTCATTCAGTTGGAAATCCAGCACCATTATTTTTGGTAATGCTTCTGATGCACTGGCTTGTGTATAACTCAGCATTCCAGTCAACAAAAATAAGCTAAAAAATAAGTGGGTAATTTTAAATTGGAACAACTTAAACGGTTGTAGCTGGGACATGTATTTTCTTTTTTATATTGGCCAATACGGTATGACCTCTTTAAATAGAATAGGTTTTGCCTGATATCCACTGCCATCACAATTAAAAGTGAAATACTACTGCCGTTGTCGCGGTCAGGCTTTCATCTGAAAACCCGTCATTGTTTTCAAAGATTTTATCTTTGCTATAAAATTTCCTTAACTCAGCTCTAATCGCAACATGATTGGTTAGCTTGTAATCAAGATTAGTCGAATAACTCAATGTTCTAAAGCCGTTAGGTGTATCAGTGGTGACAATCACACCATCTTTGTCTTGGTAATATTCTGCTCTTAAAGCCAGACTCAACTTATCCGAGTAGGTATATTTTGCAATCACGATAGGCGTCAGCCACACGTTGTAGCGTTTGCTGTTTCTCTCAGCCTGCTCAGCACCAATATCAAACCCTGTAATGAGACCCCATTGATCGTTTAATTGATATTGGCCATAAAAATTGTGGAAATAACGCATTCTTCTATCGTTATCTGACTTGTCGTTACCGATAAATGAACTGCTATTCAAGGTGATGTTTGCGTTGGGTTTGTAAGTGAGTTGATGACCGATTGCAGGTGTTGTATTGCCATTCGGTCTTTGAATACGTTGCCAGCCATTCAGAACCAGTCCACTGGCATACCATTTACCATCATCTGAAGTATAGGAAAGCCGCAGTCCTGTTTCAAAATACGGCGAGTTATCAGCCAGCATGCTTCTGGTCAGAGTCCAATTGTCCAAACCAATGGCACTTTCAAACCCAATGTGGGAGGGCATCACACCTGCATCTAGCCACACGTTATCTGTAAGCTTTAACCCAATATTCGCTTCAAATATCTTTTGTAAGTCTCTTGGCTCTAATGCGTAATTGGCGCGCATATAGGTGCCGGAACCTAATGCCAGGTTTGCACGTACATGCTCAGAATTGAGATTTGCTTTGATAAACCCAAGATTAATACTGGGTTTATCCGTAACATTATGGCTGTAGGTAAAATTAGGCCTTAGCTTGTCCGCTGGGCGATTAGCGTCATGCAAATAATATGTTTCTAAATATCCGCTAATAGTTAAATTGCTGGCCTCACTTAGGTCAGTCTCCGCTGCAAAAACAGGCAAATTGCAGAGCAATGTCAGTATTATTAAGCTGTTGCTAGTCTTCATTTTTATAAAACCTTATGGTGGGACAATGTTTCACTTAGTGTATCTTTCTCAATGCTAACAACACTTGGTTTATAAGAGACATTGTAGAAACGAGTGCAATTTCACTATAGTCAATATATCAATCGCATAAACATTCCAGCTTGTATGGCAGGTAGTGCGTGGAGCAGCATTTTTTAATACTGAGAAAATAGTGTATGAAATATATATTTATACCTCTATTCTTGGATTATCAATCGAAATAAAAATGTATGATAAATAGCAAAATTACTTTGTAACTCACGATTGCATGATGATCAAATTACCAGAATATACACGGAGAAAGCCATTGGTAAGTGTTTGGAAAAATCCCGTATATATGCCTCATATAGCTTCTTTTCGTATTGTACTTATCTATGTTTTAACGGGGCTGTTCTGGATATTTTTTAGCGATAATATTCTTGATCTGCTGGTTTCTTCGCAAAATGAGTTTACGCAATACAGCATATACAAAGGTGGCGCATTCATCGGGCTGACCGGGTTTATGCTTTACTTGTTGGTGCTAAGCAGCCTCAAAAAACAATTGGATGTCAAAACCTCGTTAACCGTCAGTGAAGATCGTTGGAAATTTGCGTTAGAAGGGGCAGGCGATGGTGTCTGGGATTGGGACATGGTCACTGATAAAGTGTTTCGATCTGCCAGATGGAATGAAATCTATGGCTATACCAATAACGAAATTGAAGAAACCTCAAATGCTGGTCGTGCACTGGTGCATCCAGATGACCTAAAGCATCAAGTCGAAGATACCCAAGACTATCTGCTTGGAAAAAAGGATTTATACATTTCCGAATTCCGTATTCTTTGTAAAGATGGTCAATGGAAATGGACGCTGAGCCGTGGCATGGTCATCAGCAGGAGCGCAGATGGAAAGCCGCTGCGTATGATAGGCACGCATACGGATATCACTGAAAGAAAGCATGCTGAGAGTCAACTATTTGCGTTGGCGCATTTTGATCAAATCACGCAGTTGCCCAATCGGGTGTTATTTCTAGATCGATTCCAGCAAGTGCTCAAACAGGCGCAGCACAATCACCAGCCAATCACACTGATGTACCTAGACTTAGACCGTTTTAAAGAGGTCAATGATACGCTTGGGCATGACATGGGTGACGTATTGCTAAAAGCAGCTGGAGATCGCCTGCGGAAGTGTGTTAGGGCTGATGATATCGTTGCTAGGATGGGTGGCGATGAGTTTACGTTGATACTGAATAATGTCGATCACCAAGGCAATGCAGAGCGTATTGCACAAAGTATTTTGAATCAATTTTCAGAGCCCTTTTATTTGGGGGATGAAGCCGTCTATATCAGCGCTAGCATCGGCATGAGTGTTTATCCGGTGGATGGTAGTGAGGTAGATGTGTTGCTGAAGAATGCAGATCAAGCGATGTATGTGGCTAAACAGAATGGTAGAAATCGTTATCATTATTTCACATCAGTCATGCAAAACCACAGTCTTAACCGATGGAATCTAAGCAATGATCTACGCACTGCAGTCGCTGAAAAGCAGTTCAAACTTCACTATCAACCCATTGTGAATCTGGTCACGGGTGAAATCAATAAAGCAGAAGCACTGATACGTTGGCAGCATCCAACACGTGGATTAGTAAGCCCAGCTGACTTTATCCCGATTGCGGAAGACACTGGCATGATTATCGACATTGGCGATTGGGTGTTTGCTGAAGCCGCAAATCAAGTCAAGCAGTGGCAGGTGTTTCAGCCTAATTTCCAAATCAGCGTGAATCGCTCCCCCGTGCAGTTTAAAGCCAATGCTAAACAGCATTTGAATTGGGTTGACCATCTGCATGCTTTAAATTTGGATGGCGAAAGTATTTGTATTGAAATCACAGAAGGTTTATTGCTGGATGCGCGTGATACTGTCACTCAACAACTCAATGGGTTTAGTCAAGCAGGCCTTAAAATTGCCATTGATGATTTTGGTACAGGCTATTCCTCACTTGCTTATTTAAGAAAATTCGACATTGATTATGTGAAAATTGATAAATCGTTTACTTCTAATATCTTTGCAGGCGCAAGTGACCTTGCACTGTGCGAGGCGATTATCGTAATGGCACACAAATTGGGCAAGAAAGTCATAGCAGAAGGCATTGAAACGCAAGCGCAGTTAGATTTACTCATTGCAGCAGGCTGTGATTATGGGCAAGGCTATTTATTTTCAAAACCATTGCCAGCAGATGTATTTGAAAACCTCCTCAATGAAAAAGTGACATATCTGCATTCATCATAGCATTTACGCATGCTGACGATTTTTTGCAATTCTATTCAGTATTGACATTTGTATACTGCATGCCTTATCAAAGGCATTCTTCGTAGCCTCGCTTGTTCCACGACCTCGTAATATCAATTCATAAGACATCTTAACTGACTGAATAAACATGCATTTTTCTCGCCATTGAATCTAAGTTGGCAATCACAGCAATCTAATGTTTATTACTTATTACCTACTAAGTGCGCTATCGTACACAAAGGAGTACATTGATTGCTTTATGATGGCTTACTGAATAACTAGATCACTTGAAAGTAAGTGACTTCATAAGGACTATATGACGGACCCATTACACTTTCCCCAACAAAATCTTTTGCTGAATGCGTTGCCTGACGAGGACTTTGAGCGCATTAAGCCCATGCTAGAGTTGGTAGAAATGCCATTAGGTTTGGTGTTATACGAGTCAGGCGGACAACTGAGACATGTTTATTTTCCAACGACATCGATTGTGTCCTTGCTGTATGTATTAGAGAACGGTGCATCCGCAGAAATTGCAGTGGTTGGAAATGAAGGGATTTTAGGCATTTCATTGTTCATGGGGGGGGAAACCACACCTAGCCGTGCAGTGGTGCAGAGTGCTGGCTATGGTTACAGGATGAGTGCAAAAAATTTAAAAGAAGAGTTTAAGCGTGCTGGTAATATGATGCGTTTATTGTTGCGCTACACCCAAGCATTGATTACACAAATGGCGCAAACCGCGGTATGCAACCGCCACCACACTGTAGAACAGCAATTGTGTCGATGGTTGTTGTTAAGTATGGATAGGCTATCAGGTGACCAACTGAACATGACACAAGAGCTCATCGCCAATATGCTGGGCGTACGCCGTGAGGGTGTTACAGAGGCGGCCCGTAAGCTGCAAAACGAAGGGCTGATTCAATATGCGCGCGGGCATATCAAGGTCATTGATCGACCAGGTTTAGAAAATAGATCCTGTGAATGCTATCAGGTGGTTAAAACAGAGTTTGACCGTTTATTACCTGAGTTAGAAAGTAAAGTGTATTAAAGCTTAATAGACTTTGCCAGACACCACCGTCACTCAGGGCGGGTGCATTATTTTTTGATGTAATTCATCTCCTCCTGCCAATCCAATATTTGCTTTTCAACGTCAGACATGGCATTCAAATTGGTTTTATTTCTTCCATAAGATTTAAAGTGCTCGTAATCTGAATCCGCTTTGCTTAGTTGATCGTGATCATGGCTGTGATTGGCAGCAGATTTAAACGTTGAATGATGTTTGTTTGATTTAGTGCCGTGCATTTGAAACCTCCATAAAGAATGAAATGGGTGACTAAAAATTTCATTTTGCAATCAAAGTGTATGTGATGAAGTGCACGCCTTCTGTTTGTTACCGCACAAAAAACCAATTTAGTTTTTCTGCACATAGTTGTGTATTGCTTAGTGTGTGCTAACGAACAGATGATCGGTAAATATGCAAGCATAGTGTTATTCGTATCTCACTTTTATGAAATGCGCATATGTATATTCTGCCAAGCAGTGACGAAGAAAGCTGTATCCCTATCACCCTCAACACTTTAGGTATCATCAACAGCCGGTTGATCAACTGGTGGACTAAATGAAAGCCCTAATCTATTTATGTGAAGGGCAGTGTGCACTAGAAAATAAGCCAATTCCGGAGATAGTAGAACCAACAGATGCCATTGTTAAAGTGATCAAAACGACGATTTGTGGCACAGATTTACATATTCTGAAAGGGGATGTGCCCAGTTGTAAACCAGGACGAACGCTAGGGCACGAGGGAGTAGGTATCATCGATAAAGTTGGTGCTGCGGTCTCTGCATTTAGCATTGGCGACCATGTGTTGATTTCATGCATTAGCGCTTGTGGAAAATGCGACTATTGTAGAAGCCAAATGTATTCGCATTGCAAAACTGGAGGTTGGTTGTTGGGCAATACCATCGACGGTACGCAAGCTGAATTTGTCAGAATTCCGTATGCGGATAGCAGCCTATATCGCATTCCAGAATGTGCCGATGAAAACGCATTGGTCATGTTGAGCGATATTTTACCCACTGGATTTGAGTGTGGCGTATTGAATGGAAAAGTAAGGCCAGGCAGCACGGTAGCCATCATAGGCTCAGGCCCGATAGGGCTCGCCGCTTTGCTAACAGCGCAGTTATATTCCCCTGCAAAAATTATCATGGTGGATATTGCATACAACCGCCTAGAAGTGGCGATGCGTTTTGGCGCCACCACCGTTGTCAATAGTAGTCATGGCAATGCGGTGGATGAGATTATGAAACTGACGAATCAGCAAGGTGTGGACACTGCAATTGAAGCGGTTGGGATTCCTGCTACGTTTGAATTGTGCGAAAAAATCATTGCTCCTGGAGGTGTCATCGCCAATGTTGGGGTGCATGGTACACAAGTAGATTTGCATCTTGAAACGCTATGGGATCGTAATATTACGATTACTACCGGATTGGTGGATACCCACAGTACGCCGCTGTTGATAAAGTTGGTACAAAGCAAAAAGATAGAACCTGAGCATTTGATTACGCATCGATTTAAGCTTGAAAATGCATTAGAGGCTTATAGCGTATTTGGAGATGCTGCAAACACCAACGCGCTGAAAGTGCTGATAGAAATGTAAGCAGGGGTTAGTGCTTTATCCTGTAGTATCCATAAATGCATACGCAAATGTCTGTAGGGTTGTCTGCTTATGTTCGATAACGCACAGACCCTACAATCCCCCTCCACTATGGTAATAGCGTGAGTCTTAGCGCATTTTAAGGGCATCATCACACCCTAAAACACACAATAACAATCCTGTTTTATTCAGTCTTGGGTAAACCATCCTATACCGAATGTCGCACTTCTAGGTTAGGAAAATATGATCATCAAAGAAATATTAAATTCGGCACGCAGTGCAATTTCAATGCGTTCCGACAGGAACACCGAATTATTACGTTCGGAGCTGTTTAGTATTGAGCAGCTGAAGCATCACGCAATCATGATGGCGGGCCAGCATAAAATCGACCCGAATCCGGGGCCTGACAAACTACTGCCTAGACTTGCAGACAATGAACGTGTACTGCTTGAAGCATACGATGTGGTGACTGCCGCCGTAGTACCTGGTCAACGCATTGTCTCAGCCGAGGT
This sequence comes from Methylophilus sp., assembly GCA_030696695.1. GTDB lineage: Bacteria > Pseudomonadota > Gammaproteobacteria > Burkholderiales > Methylophilaceae > Methylophilus. Next base: position 224,776 of record JAUYRP010000011.1, on the reverse strand, counting down.
TTGGTTGCTAGACAATTTTTACCTCATTGAACAACAGATTGATTTAGCACGTCGGCATTTGCCGCTCGGCTATAGTCGTCAATTACCACGTTTAGCAGAGGGTCTGTCAGCAGGATTTCCACGTATATATGATGTAGCGTTGGCGTTGATTTCGCATATGGATGGACGGGTCGATAACGACAATGTGACCCATATCATTGCTGCTTATCAAACGGTTGAGTCACTGAAAATGGGAGAGCTTTGGGCGTTTCCTATCATGCTGCAATTAGCCTTGTTGGAGAACTTGCGTCGTATAGGCTTGCGTATTGTCTGTAGACGAGAAGAGCTAGACACCGCCATTAGCTGGGCTGACCGTATGCTAGCCACAGTAGAAAAAGAACCCAATAAACTTATTCTGTTATTGGCAGAGTTTGCCAATGCGGATGTGCCACTTTCAGAGTCATTTGTAGAAGAATTTTACTCTAGGCTGCAAGCGCAAGGCCCTGCCATGGTGTTGGTACAAACATGGGTTGAGCAGCAGTTGTTAGAGCGGGGAGTGACTGCATCTCAGTTGACCGAAGTGGCAGGGCGTAATGCTGCCGCCAATCAAATATCCATAGCTAATAGCATCAGTAGTTTACGTTTTATTGGGGCAATGGATTGGAAGGCCTATGTTGAATCACTCAGCGCAGTAGAACATGTGCTTACAGATGACCCCGCTGGCATGTATGCGTCTCAGGATTTTGCAACCCGTGATCGCTACAGACATGTGATTGAAGAAGTGGCGCGTGACAGCACCCATGCTGAGCTGGGTGTAGCACGCGAAGCGATTGCCTTGGCACAAAACGCTTCAAATCGTTTGGGCTCTGCAGATAGGACTGCACACGTTGGCTATTATTTAATAGAGCAGGGGCGGCAACAGCTAGAGTTAACTGTCGGTAAGCGTATTGCATGGCAAGAGGCGATTATTCGTAAGAGTCGCAATTTCTCACTGCCACTTTATCTCACGCCGATTATGTTACTGACGGTATTGCCTACTTGGTTAGTGCTGTCCAAGTTTTTAGACCTTGCTATTGATGATGTGCTTTTTTGGCTGTTTATAGCACCTGTGATGCTGTGTATGTCTGCGCTGGCCATTTCATTGGTCAATTTGGCTGCTACCTTAATATTGCCGCCACGTGCCTTGCCAAGGCTGGACTTTTCCTTAGGCATTCCCGAATGTAGTCGCACCTTGGTCGTGATCCCCACGCAACTCAGTAGCCAGCAAGACATTGACCGCCTGATTGAGGCACTGGAAATCCGCTATCTTGGTAATAGCGACCCCAACTTATATTTTGCATTACTCACCGATTATTACGATGCAACGGAGTGCACATTGCCTTCAGATGCGCCATTGCTGAATCATGCGCGGGTAGGTATTCAAGCGCTAAATGATACCTATCAACAAGATAGACCATGCATTTTTTACCTATTTCATCGGCCACGTCTTTGGAATCCGCATGAGCAAGTGTGGATGGGGTATGAGCGTAAACGCGGTAAGTTGGAAGAGCTGAATGCAAGACTGCGCGGCGGCGCACTCAATGCATTTTCAGACATTGTGGGTGATACCTCTATTTTTGAATCTATTCGTTACGTGATTACCTTAGATACTGATACACAATTGCCACGAGACACGGCAAAAAAACTGATTGGTAATATTGCGCACCCATTGAACCGTCCAGTCTATAACGCGGAGAAGGGTCGCATTGTAGAGGGCTACGCGATTCTGCAACCACGTGCATCAATCAGCTTGGTCAGCGCAGATCAGTCTTGGTTTACCAAATTATTTGCGGGCGATTCCAGTGTGGATCCATATACCCGAGAAGTCTCTGATGTCTATCAGGATATTTTTGGTGAAGGTTCGTTTATTGGTAAGGGTATTTATGATGTAGATGCCTTTCGTTTAGCGGTGGATGGGCGATTTCCAGAGAATCTAATTCTTAGCCACGATTTGTTAGAAAGCGGGTATGCGCGTTCTGCACTGGTCAGTGATATTGATTTGATTGAAGAGCATCCTGCTAGTTATGCTATAGACGTCAGCCGCCGTCATCGCTGGATACGTGGGGACTGGCAACTGGCTGGTTGGCTATTACCGAGTGTGCCTGGCCCAAATGTGCCCAATACGGCGCAATCAAAACGCCGCCAAAACCAACTCACGGCTTTGCTTGTGTGGAAAATTTTCGACAATTTGAGGCGTAGCCTCGTGTCACCGTCGTTACTGGTGTTGTTGCTAATCGGTGGTTTGTCTGGGGTAGGGTCAACATGGATGTGGATTCTATTGGTCGTGGGATTAGTATTTGTTCCATCTGTGCTATCTATCTTGATAGAGGTGATTCGTAAGCCTGAGGCGAGAGACTGGCTAACCCATTGGATATTAACGGCAAGAGCAGCGGTACGGCCATTACTCATGTCAGTGCTGACGTTAGCCTTATTGCCCTATGATGCCATGATTTGTCTAGACGCGATTTTACGCTCAGGTGTGAGGATGTTATTTACGCGTCGTGGCTTGTTGATATGGCATTTGGGTTCTTATACCAAGCGTAATGCACGTCGTACCTTCGTCGATTTTTTTCTGGAAATGTGGGTGGCGCCTGCACTGGCAATATTGTTAGGGTTTGCTTTATTTGCCAGGCTGGACGAGAGTCAATCCACACAAATATTCATTTATTCACCGTTGCTATTCTTGTGGCTATTGGCCCCGGTCATCGGCTGGTGGATCAGTAGGCCTCTTAAACATCATGAACCACGTTTAAACGATAGTCAGCGCATTTTTTTGCGCCTGTCAGCCCGCCGCACCTGGCGATATTTCGCGCAGTTTGTTGGGCCAGAACACAATTGGTTGCCGCCCGATAATTTTCAGGAATACCCAGTATCTGCTGTTGCTTCACGTACATCGCCTACCAATATCGGCATGTCATTATTAGCAAATCTGGCCGCACATGACTTTGGTTACATCACCACCGGTGAGTTATTACGCCTGACACACAATACTTTATTGACCATGCAAAAGATGGAGCGCTATCACGGGCATTTTTACAATTGGTATGACACACACACGCTACAGCCATTACATCCCCAATATGTGTCTTCTGTCGATAGTGGCAATTTAGCGGGCAGCTTGCTTACCCTGCAAGCCGGATTAACCGAGCTAAAACATCAGCCCGTGCTATCAAGCCATATATATCAAGGTTTGCAAGATACTTTTCTCCTATTGGCTGAATATCGACATTTATCCACATCGACATTGATGGCAAATGCCCTTGAGATGATTGAAGAGAGATTACAGGTGGCGTTGATTCCCACACTTAAACCACAGACTTTTGAGCAGATTACCAACGTGTTGAATCACTTGATTATCGAAGCCGACGCACTGCTGATTTGCTTGCATGACGATGTGGTTGCAGAAAAGCCACTCAATGATTGGGCGCTTGCTTTCCATCAACAATGTCATGCATGGAGTGAAGAAATTGGATTGCTTACCAATGGCAACATTACGGTGGGTGAGATACCAACATTAACGCAGTTAGCGGAGCAACACACCTCGCAAACTACATCCTCTATGGCAATGGGGCGATTAAAAATGCTGGATGCCTTGATTGAACATTGCCGCCAGCTGGCGGTGATGGATTTTGAGTTTTTATACGATACCTCACGCGATTTGTTGAGTATTGGCTATGATGTGGGCGAACGTCGACGTGACCCTTCTTGCTATGACTTGCTGGCATCTGAAGCGCGTTTGGCGAGTTTTCTGTTGATTGCGGAAGGCAAAGTGCCGCAAAAACATTGGTTTACACTTGGACGATTACTCACCAGCCATGCTGGCGATGTGAGCCTGATTTCGTGGAGTGGCTCAATGTTTGAGTATCTGATGCCCAGATTACTCATGCAGGATTATGACAGCACGCTACTGGGACAAACCTGCAAAACCGTAGTGTTGCGTCAAATTGAATACGGCCGCCAACGTGGCGTGCCTTGGGGCATTTCCGAGTCTGGCTATAACACTACTGATGCCAGCCAAATTTACCAATATCGAGCATTTGGCATACCCGGCTTGGGGTTTAAGCGCGGCTTAGGTGAGGATTTGGTTATTGCACCTTATGCCAGTGCATTAGCGCTGATGGTGATGCCTAAAGAAGCTTGTCAAAATTTAAAAGCATTGGCAGAAGCAGGTTTTCTTGGAGATTATGGATTTTTTGAGGCGATTGATTACACGCCTTCTCGCGTACCAAGAGGCAAAGCGCATGCGGTCGTTCGTTCTTTTATGGCGCATCATCAAGGCATGAGTTTGTTGGCGTTTGACCATGTGATACACAACAAACCTATGCAAAGACGGTTTATGTCAACGCCTTTAGTCAAGGCCACCGAACTGTTGCTGCAAGAGCGCGTGCCGAAACGTGGCGCCACTTTACACCCGCACATGTCAGAAGTCACCGCAGCAGCAAAATCTCCTGCTCCAGATACCTCTGGCATCATGCGCGTGTTTACCAATCCTAATTCGGCGATTCCAGAAGTCCATTTATTGTCGAATGGTCGATATCATGTGATGGCAAGCAATGCGGGAGGAGGCTACAGCCGTTGGGGCGATTTAGCCGTGACCCGTTGGCGCGAGGACACCACGAGCGACAGCCACGGTACCTTTATTTATTTGCGTGATAGCGACAGCGGGCATTATTGGTCCAGTACCTATCAACCCACACTCACCAAGTCAGATCATTACGAGGCCATTTTTGTGCAAGGGCGGGCAGAGTATCGTCGTCGTGATGATGCGATTGAATCGCATACGGAGATCGCGGTTTCTCCTGAAGACGATGTTGAAATTCGCCGCGTAACGCTGACTAATTTATCTTCCAGAACACGTCATATTGAGGTGACGAGCTACGCAGAAGTAGTGCTGGCAACCTTGAGTAGCGATATATCGCATCGCGCTTTTAGCAACTTGTTTGTGCAAACCGAAATCTTGCCTGAGCGGAATGCAATACTTTGTACACGCCGTCCACGTACACCCGGTGAACATACCCCGTGGATGTTCCACTTGTTAGCAGCACCAGATATTGTGAGTGAAGAGGCCTCTTATGAAACGGACCGCGCAAAATTCATTGGACGCGGTCGCGCTCTCGCCAATCCAATTATGCTAGACGATGGCAATAGCTCAACGCATTTATCCAATACAGCGGGTTCTGTGCTTGACCCGATTGTTGCCATCCGTCGTGGCATTACCTTATCACCAGATGCTTCTGCTGCACTTCATTTTATTACTGGCGTGGCAGATACGCGCGAGGCTGCGCTCACGTTATTGAGTAAATATTGTGATAGACACTTTATTGAGCGCGCTTATGAGATGGCATGGTTTCATAGTCAAGGCGTGTTGCGTCATATCAATGCGACTGAGGCCGATGCACAAGTCTATGGCCGATTGGCGAGCTCGGTGATTTACAGTAGTGCGCTGCGCCGGGCTGCGCCTAACATTATTGCGCGTAATCAACTACGCCAGTCTGGGCTTTGGCGTTTTAGTGTGTCTGGCGATATGCCTATCGTTTTACTATGTGTTGGTGATGTTGACCGCATAGATTTGGTGAAACAGGTGTTACAAGCCCATGCCTATTGGCGTATGAAGGGGCTCATTGTAGATTTAGTAATTATCAACGAAGATTTTTCTGGCTACCGTGCGGTGCTGCAAGACCAAATCATGGGACTGATACACGCTGGCGTTGAAGCTAAAACCTTCAACCAACCGGGCGGTGTTTTTGTGCGGCGTATTGAAGACTTATCAGAAGATGAGCGCGTGCTATTTCTCACAGTAGCCCGTATTGTATTTACTGATACTGCAGAAATATTGGTTGAGCAAGTCGAGCGCAGAGTATTGGCAGATCGCACTGCAGATCGCTTTGAAGTGACTCAGCCAATATACAGCGAGCCAGTATATGTATTGCCGCCTACATCACTCATATTTAACAATGGTGTGGGTGGCTTTACTGCTGATGGGCGCGAGTATGTGATTACCTTAGCCGCTGGGCAAACTACACCCGCCCCATGGGTGAATGTGATTGCCAGCCCTTATATTGGCACGGTCGTCAGTGAAAGCGGTAGTGCATATACTTGGGTAGAGAACGCACATGAGTTTCGACTCACCACTTGGCACAACGATCCTATTAGTGACCCGAGTGCTGAGGCCTTTTATATTCGAGATGAAGAGACCGGTGCATTTTGGTCTCCCACGCCAGCGCCTGCCAGTGGCAAGGCTGGCTATATTTGCCGGCATGGATTTGGCTACAGCGTGTTTGAGCATGTGGAGTCTGGCATTTCATCTGTGATGCATACCTACGTTGCCATGGATGCGCCAGTAAAATTCGTGGTCATCAAATTACGCAATCAATCCAATAGAGCACGTAGATTGTCATTAACTGGCTATTGGGAGCTAGTACTTGGTGAATGGCGCCATGCCAATCTCATGCATACAGTGACCGAGTCCGATACGCATAGTGGGGCGCTATTTGCGCGTAATGCGTATGGTCGCGAGTGTGGTAACCGCGTGTTGTTTGTTAAAGTCAGTGGGCAAACCTCGTCAGTCAGTGGTAATCGCACTGCATTTATTGGGCGCAATGGTACGTTAAAAGCGCCTGCGGCCATGTTCCGTAAACGCTTATCTGGCTTAACCGGTGCAGGTTATGACCCATGTGCTGCATTGCAAACACATATCGAGCTGGCAGTTGGCCAAGAGCACGAGGTGGTATTTATATGTGGTGCTGCAGGCAGTGCAGATGAAGCTAGGCAACTGATTCAGCGATTTAGCGAACCTGCAGGTGCACGACAGGCATTGGATGGCGTGTGGAAGTATTGGAGACACACCTTGGATGCTGTGCAGGTGGAAACACCTGATCCTGCATTAGACGTCTTGGTGAATGGCTGGTTACTCTATCAAACTATCTCTTGCCGTTTATGGGGCCGCAGCGGCTATTATCAATCTGGCGGTGCCTTTGGATTTCGTGACCAACTGCAAGACACAATGGCGCTTGTGCATACCACACCCTATTTAGCGCGTGAACAAATCCTGCGTTGTGCGGAACATCAGTTTCCACAGGGGGATGTGCAACACTGGTGGCATCCACCACATGGGCAAGGGGTGAGAACGCATTTTTCTGATGACTATCTTTGGTTGGCCTATGCCACCTGCCGATATGTGAGCACGACTGGCGACACTGGGGTGTTGGATGAGCAGGTGCATTTTTTAGAAGGGCGCCCCTTAAAACCAGAAGAAGAAGCCTATTACGACCAACCGCAACGATCTAACGAGGTGGTGAGCGTGTATGAACACTGCGTACGTGCCATTAAGCATGGCTTACGATTCGGCGCACATCAATTGCCATTGATGGGGTGTGGCGATTGGAATGATGGCATGAATCTAGTGGGACGTGATGGGAAAGGCGAGAGTGTGTGGCTGGCATGGTTTTTATATGAAAACTTGCAATTGTTTTCTAGCTTGGCACGTAGCCGCGGCGATACTGCTTTTGCCGATACTTGTACCGCCCATGCCTGGCAACTTAGAAGCAATATTGAAGAAAATTCTTGGGATGGCGCATGGTATCGTCGTGCCTACTTTGATGACGGCACGCCGCTAGGCTCATCATTAAACGATGAATGTAAAATTGATTCGATTAGCCAAAGCTGGGCCACGATTTCTGGTGGGGGTGACACAGAGCGTGCCCATTTAGCAATGCAGGCTGTCAATCAATATTTGGTTAGGCATGATGCGCAACTTGTGCAATTGCTTGAGCCGCCATTTAACCAATCGAACCTTGAACCTGGTTATATCAAAGGCTACGTGCCCGGCGTGCGTGAGAACGGTGGGCAATATACCCATGCTGCCATTTGGGCCTGTATGGCCTATGGCATGATGGGGGATAACGCTCGTGCTTGGGATCTGTACGCTATGCTTAACCCAATCCATCATGGAAGAAATGCTGAGGAAATACAACGGTATAAAGTGGAGCCCTATGTGATGGCCGCCGATATTTATGCGGCACAGCCACATACAGGCAGAGGCGGGTGGACATGGTATACCGGCGCATCAGGATGGATGTATCGTTTAAGTCTAGAAACATTGCTGGGCGTGCATTTGGAAGTGGATCACTTACGCATTTCACCTTGTATTCCAGCAGATTGGACCGAATACACAATTCATTATCGCTATCACCAGACGATGTATCACATCACCGTTCACAAGATTCCAGAGGGCGCATCTCAACTCGCTGAGGTAAAGGTGGATGGTATGAAGGTTGAAACGCGTATGGCAGACGGGGCAGCCGAGCGAGGCGCTAATAGGATTCCACTATTTAACGACCAACAAGAACATGATGTCCATGTATTTATTCGGGCAGAAACTAGCAGGTAATGTACAAAAAAGCCCTCTATGAAAGAGGGCTTTGAGGACTAACTGCGTTCGACTTGGATTGGATTCGATTGGCTTAGCTTTGAATAAACTTGAGTAAATCTTTGTTTAACTGATGCTTATGTGTATCAATCAAGCCATGTGGCGCCCCTTCATAAATAATCAATTCAGCATCTTTAACCAGTTTGGCTGATTGCAGAGCCGCTGCTTCAATCGGCACAATTTGATCATCGTCGCCATGTAAAATCAGTGTGGGCATATCAAACTTTTTTAGATCTTCGGTGAAATCAGTTTCTGAAAAGGCTTGAATGCAATCATACGTGCTCTTGTGGCTTGCCTGCATGCCTTGACGCCAGAATGAATCTATCATCCCCTCAGACACTTTTGCTTTTGGCCGATTTGCACCAAAAAATGGGCCGCTGGCGATGTCTTTGTACATTTGCGAACGGTCATCACTCGCGAGTGTGCGCATTTCATCAAATGCTTTGATGGGTAAACCATTAGGGTTATCAGAAGTTTTCAGCATCAGCGGGGGCACTGCAGAAATAAGCGCCACTTTACTAATGTTAGATGCACCATGCCTACCGATGTAGCGAGTGATTTCTCCACCACCTGCCGAAAATCCAATGAGCACTACATTGTCTAATTTGAGCGTATGAATCAACGCTGCTAAATCATCGGCGTAGGTGTCCATATCGTTGCCTAACCATGGTTGACTTGAGCGGCCATGACCGCGTCTATCGTGAGCAATGCATCTGTAACCACAGGCAGCCAAAAACAGCATAGGGGATTCCCAGCTATCTGAATTTAATGGCCAACCATGACTAAAAATAATCGGTTGGCCAGTACCCCAGTCTTTGTAAAAAATCGAGGTGCCATCTTTGGTATTGAGATAACTCATTTCTATTCTCCTATGTATCTAGACATGTTTAGAGGAGAAAGCGTAAGCGTTTATTAATAAAGGGTCAGTGCGATAGCGCACCAACTCAGTTGAAGTAGGCATTAGGTTGCATGAACAGCGATGACTAAGGGTGGTTCAATCTACAGGCAAAACGCTATGCACAGACCTAACGCTATCTTGATTAATTTGGTTTTATGTTCGCTATCAAACAGAGCTGGACTGACTGGAGTGCAATACTCCTCTTTAGGCCATCTTTGGTGCTTCATCATGGATATTTACTACTGATATTCATCAGCATTGCTATTAAACATTGTTTGATTCCTATGAAAAAGCATCTACAAAAAACCATGAAGAAATAACTAGTGAGCAGAATATGCGTGGAGCTCAGCATGCAGGCGTGAATAGAAGAGGAATCTTTTACCCAGCAGTAAGCAAGCGTTGATTGCTGAAAAAGGCTGATATCAGAATATTGCTTTGATTGACCAATGAATGGACGAACATTAAGGAAAAAATCTTATGAGTAACGACAAGATACGGAATAGTAAGGATAGCGCCCCATTTAATAAAACAACGCAAGTTGGCCAAGGCGGAGAGTTGCATCAACTTGCAGAGGATACGCATGCCGCGCTAACCACTAATCAAGGGCTCTCAATCTCTGATAACCAAAACTCATTAAAATCAAACCCACTTGGTCCAGTGCTGTTGGAAGATTTTATACTTAGAGAAAAAATCACGCATTTTGACCATGAGCGTATCCCTGAAAGGATTGTGCATGCGCGTGGCACCGGAGTGCACGGTTATTTTGAGTTAACACATTCGCTAGAGCATTACACCACTGCAAAGATACTTACTGAAGTAGGCGAGAAAACACCACTTTTCACGCGTATCTCTACTGTTGCAGGTGGTTCTGGCTCTGTCGACACGCCACGTGATGTGCGTGGCTTTGCCACCAAGTTTTATACCAAAGAAGGCAATTGGGATTTAGTAGGCAACAACGTCCCCGTGTTCTTTATTCAAGATGCGATTAAATTTCCGGATCTTGTACACGCCATCAAAATGGAGCCTGATCGCGGCTTTCCACAATCAGCAACTGCACATGATACGTTTTGGGACTTCATTTCACTGACACCAGAATCTATGCATATGGTGATGTGGATTATGTCAGACCGTACCATTCCGCGCTCGCTGCGAATGATAGAGGGCTTTGGGGTACATAGTTTTCGCTTGATCAATGAAGCTGGTAACTCTACCTTTGTGAAATTTCATTGGCGACCAAAGCTTGGACTGCAATCGATGGTGTGGGACGAAGCAGTGAAGACAGCCGGTGCCGACCCAGATTTTATGCGTCGTGATATGTTTGAGGCCATTGAGTCTGGTGATTTTCCAGAGTGGGATTTAGCAGTACAACTCTTTACCGAACAAGAGGCGGAGGAGTTTCCTTTTGATCACCTCGATGCAACTAAACTAATTCCAGAAGAGTTAGTGCCATTGCAATACATCGGCCGTATGGTGCTGGATCGCTGGCCAAATAACTTCTTTGCAGAAACCGAGCAAGTGGCTTTTTGCCCTTCGCACGTAGTGCCAGGTATTGATTTCTCTAACGATCCCTTGCTGCAAGGCCGCTTGTTTTCTTATCTAGACACACAGCTATCACGTTTAGGCTCCCCCAATTTTCATCAGATTCCAGTGAATGCGCCAAAATGTCCGTTCGCAAACCATCAGCGTGATGGACACATGCAAATGGAACAGCCTACTGGTAGGGTAGCCTACGAACCAAATTCGCTGTCAGGCACTTCTCCATCTGAGACACCTAGAGGGTTTAATAGCGCCGCAGTTAACGAGAATGGTATAAAAGGGCGCATTCGTGCCGAGAGCTTTGCAGACCATTATAGCCAGGCCAAGCAATTCTTCATGAGCCAAAGCAGTTACGAACAAACACATATTGCTTCAGCCTTAATATTTGAATTGTCCAAAGTGGAGCATGTGCATATTAGAGAAGCGATGGTGAGTCATTTGCGTAATATTTCAGAAGAGCTTGCAAGCCGAGTGGCCGATGGCTTAGGGTTTAAAACAATACCGAATCCGTATAAACCTGCTTCTGCGGTGGAAGAAATGCCTCCATCGCCAGCCTTGCAACTGATTGGCAAAATGAAAGACACCTTGCAGGGTCGTTCAGTTGGCATTTTGATTTCGGACGGATCGGACGCCACAACGATAAGTACAATTAAAAAAGCAGCCATTAAAGCTGGCGCAAGTGTGAAAATTGTTGCACCAAAAATTGGTGAAGCAAAACTCAGTGATGGCACTCTGCTTAAAATAGATGGTCAATTGGCAGGTACGCCATCCGTGATATTTGATGCAGTCGCTATTGTGCTCTCTAGTGATAGTGCAAAAAAATTATCTACAGAAGCTGCTGCCATTGATTTTATTCGAGATGCTTTCGGACATTTAAAGGCCATCGCTTCGGATAAGGGCGGCGATATGCTATTAAATCTAGCCAATATCAGCGTTGATGCGGGAGTGGTTGATACGACAAGACTTGATACGTTTATTACCGCTGCTAAAACGCGTCAATGGGATAGAGAAAAATATGTTCGCGCCACGCCTTGAAAGTAGTGCTCAAGGCTTTGCGCGTGCTTTGATTTAACGCGATAGGGCTGGGGGGTGTTCTTGTGTAATCAGGAGGCTAAGCTTTGAATAACGTTCCAGCAATAACTTATTTGCAGTCGATATAAGTTTGCATTGCTAATCGTCAGTTAGGTAATCAACCGTATGTGCTGTTGGTGGTGTGCTTTCAACAAACAGATGCAACATTACTGGCTGGATATAGTGGCATTACCACAAGCTACGTTTATCCATTTTCCAGTGATGTTTGCTTGCTCATTCACGGGGGTTCCTTCCACTAGTCCATTAAAAGTTGTGCTTCCAGTGAAGTGACTACTATCTGTTAGCGTACCTTGAGCGATGCCTTTGCCATCAAGTTGTGGGTTTTTACAAAGATACTCAACACGGTAGTCATTCCCATTACGTTTGGCATTTTGTATTGCGCAACCTGCTTGGCTTTCAAATGCACTTGGCACTACTTTCTGCTTCGCCATCTCTGGTGTAATACAGGTGTTTGATTTGGCCGCACCGTTTTTTATTTCCGGCATATCTAAACCATACTGTTTAGCTAAGTCATTTAAACCCTCTAATTGATCTGGTGGTAGCTGTGATGCCAAATTGAGTAGTCTAGAAGTCGTTGTGATTTCCCAAAGGCCAGGTTTAATGGCGGTTTCGGCTGCACCAACATGGGTTGCAAATAGTAAAGATATTGTAGACATCACAGTTAACAAATTGCGCATTCAACTTCCTTTATATTAAGCGGCTATACTTTGAGAAAATCGAATGCCCACATAGTTCAACTTATGTTTAAGCCAGATTAGTTTGAGTCAGATGATGGGTAGTATTCTGCTGCCAGAACTCATATATCATGTCGCTTTATCAAAAATAATAATAGGAATGAATGAATGCTTCAAATTACGCCACATAACAAGCAGTGGTTAACACTGATTGTTTTATGCCTTGGTGAGTTGATGATTGTGCTCGATACCACCATCGTGAACGTTGCATTACCTTCTATTCGCACCGATCTTGGATTTAGTGAAACTGCGCTGGTTTGGGTGGTAAACGCTTATATGCTGACTTTCGGAGGCTTTTTATTATTAGGTGGACGTTTAGGTGATTTTTATGGGCACCGCAAAGTATTCTTAATCGGACTGACCTTGTTTACAGTGGCCTCACTCGCCTGTGGTGTGGCTAACTCGCAGCTGGTATTAATTGTAGCCAGAGCAATACAAGGGCTAGGTGGGGCAGTGGTTTCAGCCGTTGCTTTGTCGTTGATTATTGATCTATTTACCAGCCCTAACGAACGTGCAAAAGCGATGGGAGTATATGGCTTTGTCTGCGCAGGTGGCGGCAGCATTGGTGTGTTATTGGGTGGGCTATTAACAAGCGCATTTAGCTGGCATTGGATATTTTTAGTCAATTTACCCATCGGCATAGCCGTATTTATGCTTTGTTTACAACTGTTACCTGGCGACCATGTGAAAGCCGATGCAACTAGCCATGATGTAGGTGGTGCGATAACCATTACGGCTGCGTTGATGTTGGCGGTGTATGCCATTGTGAACGGAAATGAAATGGGGTGGGGTTCTACACACACGCTCTACACGTTATTGGCTGCCTTGGTATTATTTATTGCATTTATCATCATCGAGCAACGCGTAAAAGCGCCCTTGGTGCCACTGGCTTTGTTTAAGCTACGTAATTTAGCAATTTCAAATGTCACGGCTGTATTGTGGGCTGCAGCGATGTTTGCATGGTTTTTCATTTCAGCTTTATACATGCAATCTGTACTTGGCTACAGTGCCTTGCAAGTGGGTTTGGCTTTTTTACCTGCCAACCTCATTATGGCTGCATTTTCGTTAGGTATTTCGGCCAAGTTAATCATGCGTTTTGGCATTAAGATGCCACTCGCAATGGGCTTGTTTTTAGCTGGAATTGGACTTGCATTGTTCGCACGCATGCCGCTAGATGGTCATTTTATGCTTGATGTATTACCTGGTATGTTGCTACTTGGTGTCGGGGCTGGTGTTGCCTTCAACCCTATGCTGTTGGCAGCCATGAATGATGTAGATCCCAGTGACTCAGGTCTCGCTTCTGGTGTGATTAATACGTCGTTTATGATGGGTGGCGCAATAGGTTTAGCCATATTAGCCAGTCTGGCAGCGATGTACACGCAACATTTGGTAGCCGATGGTGTGAAGGCATTAGATGCCATCAATCAAGGGTATCAATTAGCATTTGCGCTGGGTGCATTTTTTGCGCTGGCGGCTGCGGCATTGAGTTTGTTTCTTACCAGCAAGCAAATCCATGCGGTTGAAAATGCATAACGGAATACACACTTATTTTGCGTAATAAAAGGGTCTAAGTGGCTATTGAATTGATCATTGCATTTGTTTTGCTTGGCATCATTGTGGGTGTGATGGCTGGTTTGCTAGGCATAGGTGGCGGCGCGATAATGGTGCCAGTCATGGCTTCTATCTTTATTCAGCAGGGCATCCCCAAAGAAAATGTAGTGCATCTCGCCTTGGGCACTTCTATGGCTTGTATCATCCTCACTTCATTTTCCAGCATGCGTTCACATCATCAACATGGTGCCGTCAATTGGTCTCTGGTGAAACGCATGGCAGTGGGCATGGTAATTGGTACTTTCTCGGCTACCTTTTTAACTGCTTACCTCAGCTCAAAAGCACTTGCTATATTTTTTGCTATGTTCATGACTTACGTCTCGCTGCAAATGTTCCGCCATAACAAGATACAAGCAGGTTCAGGAGATATCCAACACACTGAATTGAGATTAGTGACTTTAGGTATTGGCGCGATATCAGCATTGGTCTCCATCGGTGGTGGATCTCTGACGGTCCCCTATCTCACATGGCGTGGCATCAATATCAGAAACGCAATTGCTACCTCTGCGGCGCTAGGATTTTTTATTGCCATTGCAGGCACCTTAGGTTATCTCATTAACGGCCAGCTCAATACCATCACAACGGAATATACGTGGGGTTACATCTACATTCCGGCGGTATTACTGGTCTCTATCCCAAGTTATTTTACGGCGCCTTTGGGTGCAAAATTGACTCAAAAATTACCCATTCAGACACTGAAAAAAATATTCGGCGTGCTACTGTTATTGCTCAGTCTTAAAATGCTGGCGTCGTTTATATAAACAAATAGATAGCCACTGTGGCTTCAGTGTTTTTGCATAAACGCATCGACTTCATCCAGCAAACTGCTATTGCCTCTTAATGGCTTGGCTAGTTTAGCCACCATATCGATATGCCCATAATCAGGAAACTCAACAACGTCTACTTTTCCACCTTGTTTGCGGATTTCGATTGCCAAATTGTAGGTGTTGCGTGGCCATACCACACTATCTTTTAAACCCACCAATAGCAACATAGCGGGGTTGTTGCCATTCACAAAGCGAATCGGTTGCGATTGCCACTGCGTATCTTCCGGGCCAAATATTTCTTTCAATCGTGTAGATTTCAGCGGCAAGAAATCATATGGGCCAGCCAACCCAATATAGCCACGATAATCGCTGGGTGTGCGTGCAACCTGTTGTAAGTATTGGTTGTTAAGCGCCAACATGGTCAGCAAATGAGCGCCTGCCGAATGTCCAACCAAGAATATGCGGTCTGGGTCTCCACCATATTCTACGATATGGGTTTTCACCCAATTTGCAGCACTGGCTGGGTCGTCCATCACCGCTGGAAACTTAACATCAGGATATACGCGGTAGTTAGGAATCACCGTCAAATAGCCACGGGAGGTAAAGGCCTCTGCTGCAAATAAGTAATCTTCTTTTTCGCCAGACTCCCAACTGCCTCCATAAAAAAACACGACGACGGGCAACGTCTTGGCAGTAATTTGCTTGGGTTGGTATATGTCGAGTTGCTGACGTGCATGCAAGCCGTATGCGATATTTGGGGTAATCTGATAGCCGTTACTTGGAATCAAGCTGTTTAATACTTTTACAGGTGAACAGGCAGCAGTGGTGGTGGCGAGCAGGGCAGCAACACTAGTTGAAAATAGTTTTTTGAGTGTTGTGGTCATATGTAATGTGATTTGTATGTCTTTCTAAGTGGCGATTATTCAAAAACGACTTAAAGTCGTTTGAATAACATTCGAGTATATAGCATTAAATTACACAAGCTATATTAGCGCACAATATGTTAGTGTGGTATCATGCGATTGTTTCATTTTGTATGAGTGAGTCATTCATACAGATTTTCCCTCCTCAAGGGGTGGCCCCATACGTATGTGTGGGGTTTTTTTTGTCCATTTTCTGGGTGTTAGGTTGTTTACTGATGAGAATTCAACTGGTCGATTTGTCTTTGATGCATGGATGAAAACACAATTAATGCAGTGATACCTCCCAATAAAGCAAAAAACATATCCGACTGTGTATCCCATGGATCGCCTTGCGTGCCCAAAAATTCGACGGCGCCTTGACCAAGCGCTAGTGCGGCTGCCCATTCAATCAACTCATAGGTTGCACTAATCGCCAGTACGATACAAATTACCAAAAAGGCACGCATCGCATTGCCCACCATATAGCGATGACGGACTAGAATTTCTCTAGCAGCAATTGCTGGTACAAGGCCTTGGAAAAAGTGGCCAATTTTATCGTATGGGTTACGTGTAAGAGAAAATAAGTCAGCAATTTCAAAGCCTAAAGGTACTCTGGCATAGCTATATTTAGCGCCTAGTAATAACACCAATGCATGCAAGAAAATACCGAAATATAACAAAGGGGTCAGAGGAAATCTGCGATACGTCATCACCAATATAGGCAGCACAATGATGACCGGTAGGGCTTCCATCAGCCAAGTGCCTTGATCATATGGATGTATGCCAGAAATGATGATGGCCAGACAAAGTGCAAACACACCAAGCTTGAGTAGTTGAGGCGTTGTTGAATGTGCCATGGTAGACAACCTAATTAAAACTTGATTTTAACTAGGTTTGACTAAAAGTGCAGTATCAAAGGTGAGGTCTAGTACTCGCTAGTGCTCATGTGATGTTTGATCACATTCAATACGGCTGAGAATACCATTGCGTATTCCATGATCGTCACTGCGTACAACTGTTGCTGTGGAATGCCTGTGAGCAGATGTATCGATAGCATGAGTGCGTTTGCAATGACACCAATCATGATGATCAAACCGATGACGCGGTTTCTCAGACTAAATACATACATTTGAGCGATAAACAATAAGCCAATCAGGCTTTCTATGCTGAATGTTTGTTGTATATGAATATTGATGAGAATAAGTACGATATAGAGGCTGGCCAGTGTAATAGCACCTGGTAGCTTAGTGGGCATGCCTTCACCATTGTGTCTAAATGTGATGGCAAACCATGCATGTGTGAATAGCGCGTGTAATAGTTTCATCTTAGCCTCGATTCGTTAAAACAGATCTGAGATGCGTCTTGCAAATGCTTCTCCTGTGATACTGTTAACGGCAACTTGAGGCGAAAATTAAATGCTTGTTGCGTTGTTAGCGTGTGTTACAAGTAAAGCCTAGCAAATGGTCACAATTAATAAATATCATCGAGTGAAACAATGTCTTCATCTGCAGAGTAATGTTTGTTGCTGCTACTCATGCCGCTGTAACTTTCTTGATAATCATCGAACTCATCCCCTGCAAAATCCTCGAGCATTTGATCGATTACTTTAATTTTGTCTACTTTTTTTACATTGTCGGTTGGCATTTCGTCATCCTTTCAACTTGCGTTAAGTGTCGTAAGCATTGATGCATTACTTAATTACACAAAAGCATATTGCATGCCAAACATTACAATTTGACTTTAAACGACTGATTTAAGCGATAAATAGGGGTGATTGAGGAAACTGCACTATAAAAGCATGGCTTATTTTTGAATGAACTGCGCTAGGACATATGATATGTGCACAACAAATAGGCTAAATTGACTGACAAAATTTAGACATATACGCTTTCAAACCAACACTTTTGCGCACTATTTGAACAAAAAAACAGGCAACCATTAGATTGCCTGATTATCGATATTGATATGTAAATGATCTGTTGTTATGTAAGCGAAACATTTGAGCCAAGTATCGCCCAGATTTGATTTTTGTGATTCAGCCTTACATTTTTTTAGTCGCTGGCTTTGCCGATTGATTGCTACTGGCATCAGCATTTTTGATATTTTTATCAACAGGCGCAGTCGCTGCTTTGGGTTTGATTGCAGGCTTATTATTCTCAGATCGCATGTGCGGCGCCACATTCACAGCATCCTCCTTCACACAGCCACCCATGACTGTATTACATTCTGCAAATGCATGTTGAGAAACCAATAATGTGGCTGCCGTGAATAAAATACTCAGTTTCAATCTAATCTCCGTAAAATTAATTTAAATGTATAACAGGCTTACTCTAGGTCTTTATTCCGTATTTTCTAAAGCTTAGAGACAAGTCATATTGGTTTTGAACATGCTATAATAACCATGGCAAGTAAAACATCCGTAAATTCGAAAGCAATTAGTATGCCATCAGATAACCGGCCAGAGATCGCACATCCAGCATTTCCAACATTACGAGAAGCTTTTTGGTATTGGCTTAAGTTAGGCTGCATTAGCTTTGGCGGCCCCGCAGGTCAAATTGCAATCATGCATCATGATTTGGTCGACCAAAAACGGTGGATTTCAGAACATCGTTTTTTAAATGCGTTGAATTACTGCATGATATTGCCAGGCCCAGAAGCACAGCAATTGGCAACCTATATAGGCTGGCTCATGCATAAAACCTGGGGTGGCATTATAGCAGGCGGTTTGTTCATATTGCCATCACTGCTGTTATTAATGTTGCTGAGTTACATTTATTTAAGATTTGGCCATTTGCCAGAAATTGCAGGCGTATTGTATTTAACTAAAGCGGCTGTCATTGCCATAGTATTATTCGCTGCGCACAGAATTGGCACAAGAGCGCTTAAAAATAGTGCGCTTAAACTGATTGCTTTAGCCTCCTTGTTAGCGATTACCTTACTGTCATTACCGTTTCCTGTGATTATTTTGATCGCAGGATTGATTGGTATGATTGGCCATCATTTTGCACCTAAGTGGTTTAGTGCTCGTACGGCACATCATCAAACCAAGGCACATCACCATGGACCAGCCGTAATGGATGACGAGACGCCACTACCTGCGCATGCAAAGTTTTCCTGGCTAACCTTTAGTAAAGTGTTATTCATTGGTGTGTTATGTTGGTTGGCTGTCTTACTGGTGCTAGCCATATGGTTTGGGTGGGAGTCGCTGTATAGCCAAATGGCCTGGTTTTTTACTAAAGCCGCTTTACTCACTTTTGGTGGTGCCTATGCAGTATTACCCTATGTGTTTCAGGGTGCTGTGGAGCATTTTCAGTGGCTGACAACAACACAAATGATGGATGGATTAGCGTTAGGTGAGACCACGCCAGGGCCGTTAATCATGGTGGTCACGTTTGTAGGGTTTGTCGGTGGTTGGGCAAATAGCGCGATGGCAGACCCACTACTATCTGCCATTGCTGCAGCTTTGGTTGTCACTTTTTTCACATTTCTGCCATCCTTTATATTTATTTTGATTGGCGCACCTTTTATTGAGTCCACTCGGCATCACATTAGGCTAGCAGCCCCTCTAAATGCAATTACAGCAGCGGTAGTGGGTGTGATTGTCGCACTCGCGTTGTTTTTTGCATGGCATTTGTTCTTCCCAATATCAACGAGTGAACCAGATTATTTAGCTATGCTGTTTTCTCTGATAGGATTTATCGCACTGTGGAAATTTAAGTTAAGTGTGATTTGGCTCATTGGCTTGTTTGCAACAATGGGCCTGGCGCTGCAATTGATGCACTTGATTTAGATAATCCACAAAGTGAAAGTGTTTTACGAAAAATGATTGTACTAAAAGTGATAGTAGCGCCAGACTGTGAGAACGAAAACTGAGGTCAACAGTCAATGTAGCAACGCTATCAACTGGACACAAAAATGAACAAGCCACTTATTCATCATTTTCAATATTTCATTGCAACCTTAGGCATGGTAGCCATGGTGTTAGGAGTATCCCCTGTGAACGCTGCTCAATCCTGTGATGGTATTTACAACCAGCAATTAACAACCTTGCAAGGTACTAAAATTAACTTATGTGAATATCAAAGTAAGCCAATTTTAGTAGTGAATACCGCGAGTAAGTGTGGATTTACACCGCAATTCGAGGCACTTGAAGGTATGTATAGCCAATATAAAGACCAAGGCTTATTGGTGATTGGTTTCCCCTCGAACGATTTTAAGCAAGAGCCTGGTGACAATAAGCAAATCGGTGATTTCTGCAAGCTGACTTACGCTGTGAAGTTTCCAATGATGACTAAAAGTAGTGTGACTGGCCCCAATGCAAATCCTCTTTACCAGCAACTGATTGCTAAAACTGGGGAATCACCACAATGGAATTTTTACAAGTATGTGATTTTACCGGGTGGTAAAGAAGTGTTTGCTTACGAAAGTACTGTGCAGCCAGACGCAAAAGAAATTATGGGTAAAATCAAACCCCATTTAAAAGCCAGTAAGTAGTCTGCAATTTGTTTGTAGGGTAGGTAGGTATAAAAGAAAATGCCACCGGTGTTGTCTCGGTGGCATTTTTATATCTAAGGTATGGCCTTAGGCTGCAGTTTTAGCAGGTTGCCTAATCTTTTGCATGATGATTGCAGAAAGCTCTTCTACTGAGCGACTGGTCGAGTCCGCCCAAGTAATGCCAGCTTTCCGCATCAGGTCTTCCGCAGTGGCTACCTCTTTTTTGCAGTTATCTAATGACGCATAAAAACTACCTGCACGACGTTCGTTTCGCACGGAGTGTAATCGCTCTGGTTTGATGGTTAAACCAAATATCTTGTTGATATGCTTATGCAGAACTGCTGGTAAAGAACCACGCTCAAAATCTTCCGGAATAAGCGGGTAGTTGGCCGCTTTAATACCAAACTGCATGGCGAGATACACGCTGGTTGGCGTTTTGCCACAACGCGAAACGCCAATCAAAATCACTTCCGCTTCTTCCAACCCTGAGTTCGTCATGCCGTCATCATGGTTCAGCGTGAAATTCACTGCTTCCATACGCTCGTGGTAATTGCTACCCATCACGCTGTGTGCAATACCTGCGCCAGTCAACGGTTTTTGTTGTAACTCTTCACCTAATGGATCAATAAACACATTGAACAAGTCAATAAAATAGGCATCTGCTTCTTTCAATGCATTGCGCAATTCCATATTGCCGACTGACATAATGACCACTGGGCGGATTTGATCTTCAACCGTCGCATCCGCAATCGCTAATTTAGCCAGTTTTACTTTTTCGATAGTATCGGTAAACGGCATGCGCACTTGTGTAAAGTGTGTTCTAGGAAAATGTTCCAACAGTTTACCCAGAGCACCTGCTGTGATGCCCGTGCCATCAGAAATAAATAAAGCTGTGCGTCTCAAGTGGCTACCCCGTTACTTTTTAGTGAGGCGTTGCCATGTAGCAACCACCGTATCTGGGTTTAATGAAACAGATTGAATGCCTTCTGCCACTAACCATTCAGCAAAATCAGGGTGGTCAGAAGGACCTTGGCCACAAATGCCCACATACTTGCCTAGTCGGTTACAGGTGTTAATTGCCATTTTTAATAACACTTTGACCGCATCGTTACGCTCGTCAAAGCCATCTGCCAATATGCCAGAGTCTCTATCCATGCCTAAGGTAAGTTGCGTTAAGTCATTAGAACCAATAGAGAAACCATCAAAATATTCGAGGAACTGCTCAGCCAATAGTGCGTTAGAAGGAATTTCACACATCATGATGAGGCGTAAGCCATTGTCACCACGTTTTAAACCATTGGCTGCCATGATTTCAGTCACTGCTTTGGCTTCGTCTAGCGTGCGTACGAATGGAATCATCAATTCAATATTAGTCAGGCCCATTTCGTCACGCACACGCTTCATGGCTTGACACTCCATGGCAAAGCATTCTTTGAAATCTTCTGCCATATAACGAGCCGCACCACGGAAGCCAATCATTGGATTTTCTTCATCTGGCTCGTAAATCTCACCGCCTACCAATTTTTTGTACTCATTCGATTTAAAGTCAGAGGTACGCACGATGACTGGTTTTGGATAGAACGCTGCACCAATGGTTGCCACGCCTTCAGCTACTTTATCAATATAAAATTGTTTAGGTGAGGCATAACCACGTGCGCGGCTTTTGATGACTTCTTGTATGTTTTTTGGCATTGCATCAAAGTTTAGAATCGCCTTGGGGTGGATGCCCACCATGTTGTTAATCACAAACTCTAAACGGGCTAAGCCAACGCCATCATTAGGAATTTGCGCAAAACTAAACGCCATGTCAGGGTTGCCCACGTTCATCATGATTTTGCATGGTGGTTTTGATAGAGCGCTATTCGCTTGCGTGCTCACCTCAAAATCAAGCGCACCATGGTAAACAAATCCAGTTTCACCTTCTGCACATGAAACGGTGACAATCTCACCTTCACGCAATAAATCGGTTGCGTTCACTGAACCTACAATCGCAGGAATGCCTAGTTCACGCGCAATAATCGCAGCATGACAAGTACGGCCGCCACGGTTGGTGACCAGCGCACTTGCGCGTTTCATCACAGGCTCCCAGTTTGGGTCTGTCATGTCGGCTACTAACACATCACCTGGTTGTACTTCATGCATTTGCGCTGGATCTAATACAATCCGCACTGGACCCACGCCCACTTTCTGTGTCACAGCACGACCCGCCACTAATGGTTTTGCCGAGTGTTTCTGTAGTTTGTAGGTTTCTGTTACGTTGTTATTGGCTTCTTGTGACTTCACTGTTTCTGGACGTGCTTGCAAGATATACAGTTTGTTATCTAATCCGTTTTTACCCCATTCGATGTCCATTGGGCAGCCATAGTGCGCTTCAATCGTCATGGCATAGCCTGCCAATTCTAAAATATCAGCATCTGTAAGTGAGTAGCGTTCAGCATCAGCCGTGTCTACATCCACAGTGCTGGTAGATTTACCTGCTTGTGTCGCATCTGAGAAGACCATTTTAATCAGTTTGGAACCCATGGTGCGACGCACAATGGCTGGTTTGCCTTGTGCTAAGAGAGGTTTATGCACGTAAAACTCATCAGGGTTGACCGCGCCTTGCACAACTGTTTCACCTAACCCGTAAGAAGATGTAATAAAAGCAACATCCTTAAAGCCAGATTCTGTGTCAATGGTAAACATCACACCAGCACAGCCAATATCACTGCGCACCATTTGCTGTACCCCAGCAGATAATGCTACATCGGCGTGTACAAAGCCTTTATGTACGCGGTATGAAATCGCACGGTCATTATATAAAGAAGCAAATACCTCTTTAATGGCGTGGCAAATATTGTCTAGACCATGAATATTTAAAAAGCTTTCTTGTTGACCAGCAAACGAAGCATCTGGCAAGTCTTCTGCAGTAGCAGAAGAACGAACAGCAAAGGTTGTGCCTGCTGCTGATCTTTCTATGAGTATCGCGTAGTTGTCAGCAATGGCTGCTTGTAATGCAGGTGGAAATTCTGCTTCCATAATCCAGCCGCGGATTTGTGCACCACAAATAGCCAAAGCTTGCGTATCATCTGCATTAAGTTTATCAAGCAAGTCATTGATTTTTTTATCTAAACCATTTTGTGCTAGAAATTCACGATAGGCATCTGCAGTCGTTGCAAAGCCTGTTGGGACACGTACGCCTTTAGCGCTGAGTTGAGAAATCATTTCACCAAGTGACGCGTTTTTACCCCCAACTGAAGGTACATCGCTATTACGTAGTTTTTCAAATGGAATGACATGGCTAGACATACGAATCCCTTAAAATTGTTCTAACACCTGCACAAACTTTGCGTTTGGAATCAGATTTACATTGAATATGGTTTAAACTCTTGTGCAGGCATTATGCCAAAATAGCCTAGTGATGTCACGTTGCTTGATTAGTCTATATAGACTAAAACCATCTGCTAGAGCTTGGTATAGTGCGATGTATTCACCATCAACATCATTTTGTTAAAAGTACTATGCAAACACATTTACAACATCGACAAATCGAAGTGATCACTTCTGCACGATTGCACATGGGGTTTTTTGATTTGAATGGTTCGATAGGTCGACGCTATGGCAGTATCGGTTTAAGTTTAAATTCTCCGCAAACACATATTGTTGTATCAGAAGGCATTGGACCGGTTGCCCCCGATTATGTAGAACGAAGCAAGCGCGTATTGCTTCAGCATTTTGGTATTCAATCCCCAGTTTCTGTAGATATCCTCGAAGAAATACCACGGCATGCGGGGTTAGGTTCTGGCACGCAAATGGCCCTTGCTATTGGCGTGGCTATTAGTGAGCTGTTTGATTTAAAGTTAAGCTTGCGAGAGATCGCCCAATTTATTGGTAGAGGTGCGCGTTCAGGTATTGGCATTGGTACTTTTGCAGCCGGTGGTGTTGTGCTGGATGGCGGCGTCAATGCAGGTAAGCAAGTTCCGCCAATTATTGCGCAGCATCACTTTCCCGAGGCATGGCGCATTTTACTTATTTTTGACCATCAGTACGTAGGTGTGCACGGTTCCGAAGAGCAACAGGCATTTAAAGTTTTATCCGATAAGTGCTTGGCAAGTACGCAACAATTAAGCCATCAATTATTGATGGAGGCATTGCCAGCATTGGTTGAACAAGATTTAAACGCATTTGGTAAAGCCATTTCTGCTTTGCAGGCATACAATGGAGATTATTTTGCGCCAGTGCAGGGTGGTCGTTATGCCAGCCGCTTAGTGTCGGATGTACTGAATGATTTACATGCACATGGTATTCAGTGTGTCGGTCAGAGCTCTTGGGGCCCCACAGGTTTCGCCATATTTGCGGATCAAGCCACTGCAGAATCGCATATGCGTCGTTTGCAAGCAAAGTTTGATCAAGCGCAATTAGGATGGCAATTGTGTACAGCCAACAATCGAGGTGCGAGTATAAATATTAGAAATAAAGGTGAATTGATAGGTTAATCCCTAGTTTGAATGTTGAATTTTGCAGGTAAAGTACACAATGTAGGATTAATATAATCGATAGCATCCTTGAGATAATGGATAGAAGAAGATAAATGATGAATAAAATCAGTATATTGCACTTAGTGACCGCTGCGAAAAACGCTAGCCCGTTTGATGTCAACATGGCCTTTGATGCCGGCTACGAAAAAATCATGCCTTATACCAATGTATTGCTGAATGAAGTGATTGCATTGACGCAGGATGCTATTTTTTCCAGAAGCCCCAGTGGCATTAAGCAAGAGGCCTTCTTTTTTGGTGGGCGTGACATTCATTTAGCGCTGGATATGCAAAAAATGGCAAGAAGCGCGATGTTTAAACCATTTGAAATGTCAACGTTTTCTGACCCATCAGGTGCCTTTACGACAGCAGCAGCCATGTTAGCGAAGGTAGATGCACACTTACAGCTAAGCCAGCAATCGCTAGGACAACAAACCATCGCCATTTTTGGTGCGAGTGGCACAGTGGGCTCCACAGCAGCCCTGATTGCTGCGCGTCAAGGTGCAACCATTCATATGATGGCGCATAGTGATACGCAAAGTATGCAAGACTATGTGAACAACATGCAAGAACGTTATGACGTGAAGCTAAACGTAGTGGATGGCAGCAATGCTGCTGCGAAAAAAGCAGCATTAGAGGAAGCTACTGTAGCTCTGTGTGCGACACCAGCGGGTGTGCGTGTGTTGGAAATTGATCAGTTTGCGCAGTCCTCAACTTTAAAAGTGGTCGCAGATGTAAATGCAGTACCGCCATCTGCGATTGAAGGCGTGGATGTGATGGCGAATGGCACTTTGATTGGAAATACACAAATAGCAGGGTTTGGTGCGTTGGCGATTGGTCAGTTGAAATATGTGACGCAGCATAAATTGTTGCAACGTATGTTAAGTAGTGATGTGCCCATGCATATTGATTACCACGATGCGTATGACTTTGCCTGCGCAAATGCAAAATAAACCCACTATCGTCATTGCAGCGATTTCCAGTCGGCCTTATGTCAAAGCCGCTGTAGATGCTGGGTTTGAGGTCATCGCGATAGACGCCTACGTTGATTCAGACACACAATCGATGGCACAGGATTGCATTCAAATAGAATGTAAGCAAAATCAATTTGATGCTGAAGCATTGCTAGCGGCGCTAGATTCAATCAGTCATCGAGACATTCAGGGCTTCAGTTATGGTGCCGGTTTCGAAGCGCAACCTGAACTCATTGCGCAAATTCAACAACGTATGACGCTTCTTGGAAACACAGCAGACACTATACGCCATTGCAAAAACCCATTTGAATTCGCGCAATTTTGTCAGGAGAATCATTTTTACACACCGCCGATTACACTGGATACCCCTAGTCATTTAGATGGCTGGTTGATTAAGCAGGTAGGTGGTAGCGGCGGGGCGCACGTCCATCACGCGCAACACTACGCATCAGTGTTAAATCCAGATCAGTATTATCAGCGTTTTCAAGCGGGGCTCTCAATTTCATGTTTATTTATAGCCGCAAAGGATGATGTCCGCATCGTAGGCGTGAATGAACAATGGGTCGCGGCAGACACCACAATGCCATTTCAATACGGCGGTGCGGCGAGTCATCGCGATTTAGAGGTAAGCTTACTCGCTGAGCTGACACGATTTATCAGTTTGGCAAGCAAGCACTTTCGATTAAAAGGGCTCAACAGCGTAGATGCGTTGCTGGATGGCAATCAGCTTGTATTCTTAGAAATTAACCCACGGTTAAGTGCAACAATAGATTTATATGCAAGCAATGAAGGCAGCTTGTTTACTGCGCACCTGTCTGCATTTCAATCTAAAGCGCTTGCTCCAATCCGTTTGATTGGTCAGCCCAAAGCCCACCACATTGTATATGCCAAGCAAGTCACACATATTCAAACGCAGCAATCGTGGCCAGATTGGGTGTGTGATATTCCAAACAAACCACAAACTTTTGATATTGGCATGCCTATTTGCACAGTGATTTCTGCTGCAGAGAGTGCGCATGCAGCAAAACAATTAGCGCAGGCCAGAGCAGCCAGCCTAAAACAATAATTTTTACGGGGTCGAACTATGCAAGAAAATAGCAAGAAAAACCAAAGCAATACACTTACATCGTCCATGAGTATTCATGCCCTCACTTTGCCAATTGTGGATCACATCGTGTCGCATGCAGATGCCTTGCAAGTGAACGTATCGAAGCATGAAACAGGCGCAACCATGATTGATGCTGGTATTCAAGCATCTGGTGGCTTGGAAGCAGGGCGCTTAATTGCTGAAGTCTGCATGGGTGGGTTGGGGCAAGTGACCTTGCAAAACAATACTACATTTGCCAACTGGCCCTTGAGCGTCAAAGTGCATGCCATGAGCCCAGTCATTGCCTGTTTGGGTAGCCAATACGCAGGTTGGGCATTATCACACGAGAAGTTTTTCTCACTGGGTAGCGGCCCAGCCCGTGCCATCGCGCAACGTGAAGATATCTTTGGCGAGATCGGCTATCAAGACACTGCCAAGCAAACAGTACTGGTATTAGAAACAGACAAAATACCACCCAAAGAAGTGATAGAAAAAGTGGCGCGTGATACCAAATTGCCCGCCGAACACCTCACTTTTATTTTGACGCCCACCAGAAGTTTGGCAGGTACTGTACAAATTACAGCGCGCGTATTAGAAGTGGCTTTACATAAATTGCATACCGTACATTTTCCTTTACATCAATTGGTAGATGGCTATGGTGTAGCGCCTATTCCAGCGCCATCACCAGACTTTTTAACGGGCATGGGCAGAACGAACGATGCGATATTGTTTGGTGGGTTTGTGCATTTGTATGTGAAATGTAAAGACGAAGAAGCAGAGGCATTGGCCAAAGCGTTGCCGAGCAGTTCTTCCAAAGATTATGGACGTCCATTCGCAGAAGTATTTAAAGCGGTGAATATGGATTTCTACCAAATTGATCCGTTGTTATTTTCACCTGCCAAGGTCGCGGTCACTAATTTAGAAACAGGCCACAGCTATTTTGCAGGACAATTCAATGAGGCTTTGTTGGAGCAGTCTTTTAATTAAATATTGTTTGTATTCAAATTCATAATAACTATAATTAAAGTTTTACATTACTAATGAGAGTGCCAATTATTACCGATGAAGCCGCCCAGCAGGGTGGTTGGCACGGTATATCACTGAGTCAAGCATTTGCACAACGAGGGTTTGAAGCAGTCTTTGTGGAGTTACAAGATTGCATGATTGATTTGTCAGGTAATCATCCTTGTATTCGCATCCCGCAGTTTGAGCAACGACCAGCCTTTGCATTTATCCGAGGTATTGCCGCGGGCACACTGCAACAAGTCATCACCCGTTTGAATGTTCTGCATATTCTTAAGATGCAGGGCATGTATATCTATAACGACGCCAAAGCCATTGAGCGCACGGTAGATAAGGGCATGACCAGTTTTTTACTTAAACAACATGGCATTCCAACGCCTGCCACATGGGTTTGTGAGTCAAGACAACAGGCCCATGCCATTATCCAATCGCAGTTACAACATCAATCAGCACTCGTCATCAAGCCGCTATTTGGCTCGCAAGGGCAGGGTGTGAGGCTGATTGAACGACAAGATGCTTACCCATTACCAAGGGATTTATTTGTGGATGGTGTCTACTACCTACAAGAAAAGATAGAAACTGGTAAACACAACTATGATTACCGTGTGTTTGTCATCAATAATCAAGCAGTAGCCACCATGCAAAGAAGTGGTGAAGGTTGGTTGCATAATGTAGCGCGCGGAGCCAGGTGTAAATGGGTGGAAGACACTGCTATTGCACAGCTTGCGGAAAGTGCGGCAAAGGTGCTAAATATTGATTATTGTGGCGTGGATATTATCTGCGATGTAGATGGTAAGCTATGGGTGCTAGAAGTGAATAGCATTCCAGCATGGCGAGGCTTGCAAAGTGTATGCTCTGCAAACATCGCACAATTATTAGTAGATGATTTAATTCAGAAAGCGCATAGAGCACAAAGCTCAGACCAAGCAGATGGTAACCGACCCCAATAACGTAGCAACTCAGCAAGTGCGGCAGTTAAGTCAAGCCTATCAAAGCGCCTGTATGGCGGAGCTAGAAGCACTCAAGCCTGGCAACGTACATATTTTTGCAGATGGTCATGGCATGGTAGTAGAGCAGTTTATTAGTAGTGCGGAAGCGTCAGCACCTTATATGGCGGATGCAAATTTAAGCTTGGGTCAGTGTATTTTTAAGGCCATAGAAGCTACGCATCAAGCAGTTGGTTGTAACACCAATTTGGGTATTGTGCTGCTATGTGCACCAATATTGCAGGCAACCTTGCAACAATCCACACATACTTTTCAAGAAAAATTAGAGGGTGTACTCGCCACTACCACCATCGAAGATGCGCAATATACCTTTGAGGCCATTCAATTGGCTAAGCCAGCAGGGTTGGGGCATAGCGATCAACACGATATTCATCAGAAGGCAGACTGTACGCTGTTAGAAGCGATGCAGGCCGCAGCCTTAAAAGACAATGTCGCCTTGCAATATAGCAACGGGTTTTATCAGATTGCTACAGAAGGATTGTTACATTACCAACAGGCGTTGCAGAAATGGGCGCGCCCAGCATGGGCCACCACTGCTTTATATTTGTATTGGTTGGCACACTATGCTGATAGTCATGTGGTGCGAAAATATGGCCTGCCCGTTGCAGACGCATTGCAGAAAGAAGCACGTGCCCATTATGTTGCGTTTCTACAGCACGATAACCCTAAGCTTTACCTGCCAGATTTAAGAGCTTTTGACCGTAGTCTAAAGGATCAAGGTTTAAACCCTGGCACCAGTGCAGATATGACCGTGGCTACATTGTGCTGGCAACATTTGCTAGACGCTCAACTAGCTTAATGAATTTTAACAATTGCTACATATGCGATTAACATACATTTATGTGACAATATTCTTCGCATAGTTTAGAAAGCAGAAGTAGATGAAAATTGCATTTCTGGAAGATGATCCAATATTTGCAAGTGAAGTCAGTCAGGTATTGCAAACGGCTGGACATGATGTGGATTGTTTTTTATCAGGTCGTGAATGTCTTAAAGCGCTTAATTCAAATCGTTACGATATGGTGATATTGGACTGGGAAGTGCCTGATATGTCGGGCACTGAAGTGCTGGCCAGCCTTAAGATCAAAGGAAATTACCCGCCAATTGTATTTCTCACGGGCCGAGATGCAGAAGAAGACGTGGCCGCTGTAATAGAAGCCGGCGCGGATGATTACATCGTCAAACCACCCAATCCACGCGTATTACTTGCAAGAATCAATGCACTGTATCGGCGTGGCTCAGATAAATCCAATCATCAGACTGTGCTGCAATACGGCCACATCACAGTGGATTTTGACAAGCGTAAATTTGAGATTGATCAATCTCAAGTCAAGCTAACAGAAAAAGAGACGGACTTAGCGTTGTACTTTTTCAGCCAAATGGGCGTGTTGCTATCACGTTCGCATCTCACAAAAGTAGTCTGGGCGACTTCACCTAACATTGATACACGCACGATAGATGTGCATGTTAGCCATTTACGCAGTAAGTTGAAATTACTCCCTCCATTTGGCTGGCGACTCATTTCTGTTTATCATCAAGGGTACCGCTTAGAGCAGATCGATTAATGACAAGATGATATTACCTAGAAAAATAATACTTCATCGTTTATCAATAGCATGTTGTGTTTTATTTAGCTGCTTGGCTACTGGATTTGCAGCAGCGCAAGAAATAGCATGGCTTTATACGATTAAGCCTGGTGACACGCTTATCCATTTCAGTCGGGCACATTTAATTAATCCTGACGATTGGGTAAAGTTGCAAGCGCTCAACCAAATCAAAGACCCATACCGGATGCCCATTGGTTCCATACTCCAAGTGCCTTTGTCTTTACTTAAGCAATCCCCAGCTAAAGCAGAAGTGATCCATATTGCTGGTCAAGCGGAGTCGCTGCAAAGCCATGGTGTTTACATCCCTTTGTCTAAAGGGCAGACACTGGGGCCGGGCGCTCAAATTCGCACGTTGAACAACAGCCAAATCACCCTCGGATTTGCGGATGGGTCACGTACCACACTTGGGTCTAACGGCTTACTCGTGCTCGATACACTGAGTTTGTACAGTGGTGGAGCGATGGTCGATACCAAAATACGCTTACAACATGGGCAAACAGAAACGCTCGCAAACCCCAAGCGTGTGAAAGGTAATGCCATGCAGATTATTACCCCGAGTGCGATTGCGGCGGTACGTGGAACACAATTCCGAGTAGGTGCTGATAAAGATAGCACAACGCAAGCGACATTACATGGACAAGTGGCACTTGCCGCTGTCGATTCTGAAGTGCTAGTGAGTGAAGGGTTTGGCAGCCAAGCCACGCTAGGTCAGACTCCCATTGCCCCAGTGCCTTTGCTGCCAGCCGTGAATACTTCCAAAATGATTGCGACAGTCAGTACGCTACCAGCGGTATTTGATTGGCCAATTGACCAAGGTGCCAAAGCATGGCAAACAAAACTGAGTACGTCACCTGATATGCAGAGTTTGGTTGCTGAATCGAATGTGACAGAGCCAAAACTGACCATGAATCAATTACCCGAAGGTCACTATTATTTGAGTGTGCGCGCAATAGATCAATATGGCATAGCTGGATTAGATGCAACACATGGCTTTAATGTTGAATTAAGTCCTCAGACACCTACTGCGCTTTACCCGCAGCATGGACAGTTGATAAGAGAGCGCATGCCGACACTTCGATGGCAAGCAGATGCTTTGGCGACTGCCTATGCAGTTGAAGTGTCAACGGATAAAGGGTTTAGTCAACCTATTGTGCAAACGCGCGTAACGCATGCCAATATGCATATTCAACAAGTCTTACAAGCGGGTGAATATCATTGGCGAATTGCTGCGATCGCGCCATCAAATGGTGCTGAGAAGCAAAGCGCATGGACTGCGTTGTCATTTAATGTAAAGCCACCCCCAGAAGCGCCCGATATCAGTCAGATGCAGGTCAAGGTATCTCAAAATCGTGTCTATATAGCGATTGCATTGCCACCTGAGCCCTACCAATACCAATTTAATTTAGACAACCCTAAAAACAATCAGGTAGATGTTTGGGGAGAGGTAAATACGCATACAAGTTATCAATTCTTGCTAAAAGAATACGGTGAGCAAAAGCTTTATGTACGTTATCTTGATGACGATGGTACGCCTGGACCCGCCGCTGTATATTCATTTAATGCATCGCCACCTTAATACGGTCTGATGCAAATTCAACCCAGTGCGCAATTTATTCAGACCATTTATCTCGCTCAGTGATTTAGCTTCATCCGCACTCATTTTGCTGCTGCTGTCGTTTGTATTTCATCTGACGCATGTACTAGACCGAGTGGATTTCTGGATATTTGATATTGGTCAACGTGTTATGACAACATCCGCGCCAAATGATGTTGTGATTGTCGCGGTTGACCAAAATAGCTTGTCCGAGATAGGGCGATGGCCATGGACTAGAAACATACACGCACAATTAATACAGCGTATTAGTGCTGAATCACCTGCAGTCATTGGCTTTGATGTCATCTTTGCAGAGTCAGAACAGGGCAATCCTGCGGCAGATGTAGCGTTGGCTGCAGCAATGGCAACATCTCAACGCGTGGTGTTGCCAGTGTTGATAGAAGCAACACGTACCAACGGACAAGTCGTTGAAACCTTGCCACTCCCTATGCTTGCAGAACATGCGGCTGATTTAGGTAGAGTACATGCGGTGCTTGACCGTGACGGGATTGCAAGGAGTGTCTATTTGTTTGAAGGCGTAGGCTTGCCTTATTGGCAGTTGTTCGCACAGGCGGTGTTGAATGTATCTCAGCAGCAGCCCACGAAAAATCAATCGACACACTCAGCCAATCAACCAACACAGCATCAATTTACATTGACTAGAGCGTTGCAAAGGCAAATCAATTTTACTGGACCACCAGGCCATTTTGCTCGAATTTCGTATGCGCAAGTACTGAATGGAGAGTATCCGCAAGGCTTATTCCATAACAAAGTGGTGCTAGTCGGTGCAACAGCGTTAGGTATGAACGATTGGTTGACCACGCCCGTGTCATTTTCTGGTCAGCCAATGGCAGGCGTAGAGTTTCATGCAAATGTATTTACCTCATTACGAGCACACACACTAATTCAGACGGTACCATTTTGGCTGAGCACTGTATTAATCATGTGTTGTGCTGTAATGCCGCTTATTTGGTTGCCTAAACAAATACCTTTGATTGGGTTTGTCACAACACTAATGTTTTTAATGTTGATTGCACTGATGGCAAGTCTGCTTCCTAAATTGTTTAATATTTGGGTTCCGCCTGCAGCTGGTCTGGCCGCGCTTATCCTCGCATATCCCATATGGAGTTGGCGTAAGCTTGAAGCTGCACATGCTTATTTAGACGATGAATTACATTATTTACAGCAGCATTTGCTTAATCTACCAACGCAACCTCAGCTAACACCCATGGAAGGTTATGACACCTTTGATACACGGATTGCACAGGTAAGAAACGCTTCAGAGCAACTGAGATTTTTGCAAAACAATCGAGAAGAGACGTTGGCTTTTATCTCGCATGACATACGCGCGCCTTTGGCCGCTGCTTTGATGGTGATTGAGCAGTCGCCCCCTGAGGCAGCTAAATTACATGCGTCTTTATCTAGGGCACTAGATTTGGCTGAAGACTTTCTTCAAACGTCGCGCGCTGAAATGATGAACAATCATCAATTTAATGAAATAGACTTAGTGGGTTTGGTCCATCAAGCCATTGATGATGGGTATGAAACAGCACAACGAAAAAATATTACACTACATCGAAATCTTGTAGATGGCGTAGCGTGGGTCAATGGGAATTTTGGCTTGTTACATCGGGCTATCTATAATTTAATCTCCAATGCTATTAAATATAGTCCCAGCAACACAGAGGTAATTATTACGCTCAAGGTCTACCTCGTAGAACAGGTGGTGATGCTTTCTGTCACCGATCAAGGGCCAGGTATTGAGCAGTCAGTACAAGCGGACGTGTTTAAGCGGTTTTCTCGTCTGAAAATGCACGAGTCCAGTAATGATGGCACAGGTCTAGGTTTGTACTTTGTAAAAACTGTTATAGAAAAGCATTTAGGCAGCATTGCACTGGAAAGCGTGGCAGATTCTGGTGCTACTTTTAGGCTGCAATTGCCGATGATAGGCTTTCAAACACATCAGGATTAATTCAATTTCTGTGAATTTGTTCCTTGATTTCTAGATAAACAAACCAAGAAGACAGTCCAGAGAGTAATTTTTAGTGTTGCATTTTTGATGAACAGCACGCAGGTGGATTAAGGTTATCTCTAGCCAAGCTCTGCTAGCATTGGATTTTATTTCTTGTATAAGTTGTCCATGCATCTTACGCAAATTAAGCTATAATGCTGAGGTTAAATTTTTGGCGAAATCAAGATAGGCAATTTTCTAGGAGGATGCAATGGCAAATTTATTAGACCAACTTAAAGCAATGACTACTATCGTGGCTGATACAGGCGACGTAGAAGCAATTAAAACAGTAAAACCAGTAGATGCAACAACTAACCCGTCATTGGTGTTAAAAGCGAGTCAATTACCGCAATATGCTCCTTTAATTGATGCTGCAATTGCTTATGCAAAAGCACAAGGTGGTACCAAAGCCGAACAAATTGACAGCGCTGCTGATAAATTGGCTGTGTTGATTGGCGCAGAAATTACTAAAGTAGTACCAGGCCGTATTTCTACAGAAGTAGACGCACGTTTGTCTTTCAACCTAGATGCAATGGTGGCTAAAGGCCGTAAATTAATCAAACTTTACGAAGAGTCAGGCATCAGCAAAGACCGCGTATTGATTAAGTTGGCATCTACATGGGAAGGCATCAAAGCGGGTGAGATTCTTGAAAAAGAAGGCATCCAATGTAATCTCACATTGTTATTCGGTTTTGGACAAGCGCGTGCATGTGCAGAAGCTGGCGTGTTTTTGATTTCTCCATTCGTTGGCCGTATCTTAGACTGGTACAAAGCAAAAAATCCAGGTACTGAGTACACACAAGAAACCGATCCAGGCGTTGTGTCAGTGCGTGCTATCTATGCATATTACAAAGAACACGGTTACAAAACAGTAGTAATGGGTGCTTCTTTCCGTAACACAGGCGAATTAATTGCATTAGCTGGCTGTGATCGTTTAACTGTGTCACCAAACTTATTGCAAGACTTAGCAGCGACTGAAGGTACCTTAGTACAAGTGCTCAAAGACACAGGCGCTACAAAAACACCTCCTGCAAAAATGACAGAAGAAGAGTTCCGCTTTGCATTGAATGAAGATGCAATGGCTACTGAGAAATTAGCAGAAGGTATTCGTGGTTTCGTAGTAGACCAAAACAAATTAGAAGCAGCATTAAGCGCAAAGCTGTAAACGTTTTGCGAAAGACTTGATCATACTTTAATGGTCATATGACTGTAATTAAACTGCTTTAACATTGACATAATTGAGCAGGGCACTTAACATAAGCGTCCTGCTTAAATTCTGTAGTACGCTAATTCTCTAGTTCGCTAGAAATTAGCATTTAAGAAAAATATTTATTAACTTTGGAGAACACCATGGCTCAAACCCAAATGGCATTAGATTCATTAGATTTTGACGCAACAGTTGCATTAGCAGCTTCAGTTGCACCACACGTAGACATCTTAGAAATCGGTACACCATGCATTAAGCACAACGGTATCAAATTAGTAGAAACATTACGTGCTAAATTCCCAAACAACAAAATTTTAGTTGATTTGAAAACAATGGACGCTGGCTTCTACGAAGCTGAGCCATTCTACAAAGCTGGTGCAGACATCGTGACTGTATTAGGCGTTGCTGATATCGGTACAATCAAAGGTGTAATCGATGTTGCTAACAAATACGGCAAAAAAGCACAAGTTGACTTGATCAACGTTGCTGACAAAAAAGCACGTACACAAGAAGTTGCTAAATTAGGCGCACACATCATTGGCGTGCACACTGGTTTAGACCAACAAGCTGCTGGCCAAACTCCATTTGCTGACTTAGCATTGGTTTCTGGTTTGAACTTAGGCGTTGAGATCTCAGTTGCTGGTGGCGTTAAAGCTGCAACAGCTGCTCAAGTACGTGACGCTGGCGCAACGATCATCGTTGCTGGCGCTGCTATCTACGGTGCTGCTGATCCTGCTGCTTCTGCTGCTGAAATCACAAAAATCGCTCACGGTTAATTTAACCTGCATCAATAAGCAATTATTGATATGAGTGAATAAAAAACCCGACTCAGTAATGTGTCGGGTTTTTTTATCCTATTTTTTTAACCCATTTTAGAGCGCAAGCTTAGACTAAATAAGGAAATAATATGAGCAATAGTCAGTCATTGATTTTAAACAAATTAACCAGCATTTTGGCTGAAACAGACAATTCTAAAGCAGCTGAGCTTTTGAAGTTGGTTGAGGCTGCAGGTCGCACATTCATTGGCGGCGCAGGTCGTTCACTACTGGTATCACGCTTTTTTGCCATGCGTTTAGTGCATGCTGGTTATAACGTTAGCATGATAGGCGAAGTGGTGACACCAGCCATTAAAGCAGGTGATTTATTGGTGTTGGTGTCTGGCTCCGGCGGAACAGAAACATTATTGCCGTTTGTTAAAAAAGCCAAATCAGTAGGTGCAAAACTAGTGGTGATTTCAATGAAAAAATCATCTGCCATGGCGGATGTAGCTGATTTAGTGATTCAAATTGGTAACGACAACAGCTTCCCGCTGACTAAAGGTATGCCGATGGGCTCACAATTTGAGCTTTCAACCTTGATATTCTTGGAAGCTGCGATTGCTGATTTAATTTTCGCTAAAGATTTAACTGAAGAAGGTATGCGCGCAATTCACGCAAACTTAGAGTAGTTCAACCCTGATTGAGCGTGTTAGAACAGCTGCGATAAAACCCGAGTTTACTCGGGTTTTTTATGTCGGTGAAAGTTGCCGTAGCATTGTGGCATCCAGTTGCTGGTTATGTAATGCAGTGGCTACCAATGCACCATGTACACCTAAACGCTCTAGCTGCGCAACATCTGTAAGGCTTGTTACACCACCTGCGGCATACAAGCGATGTTGATGCGATAACTGCACAATTTTTTGTAACGTACTACTCGCAACACCTTGCTGCATGCCAACATGACTGAGTGTCATGACGATCACATCTTTAGGCCAATGCAGGCAGTTACGCAGAAAAATCTCAAGACCTTGGTAGCCGTTAGGCATAAAGTCTAGTGAAAGTACAATGTTGCCAAACATTGCTTCCATTATTTTTTCGTACTCTACAAAACTCTCAAGACTTTCTGTGCCTAACACAAGTGAAGTGTTAAGCGATTGCCATGGCTGCACATCTAATGTATTGCGGACGCCAGCATCTAACCAAATATGGAGTTCTGGAAACGTATTTTGAATTTCTGCAACCACTGCTTGATGGCTTTGAATCGGTGAGTGCAGTCTTTGTATGGCGTTTAAATCGGCGATATACAGCGTTTCAAATGGGTAAATCTCCATAAAAGCCTTTACAATATCTAAAGGTTTGCTGGAGGCAGTGAGTGAAGAAACGATTGGTTGATAGTATTTGCGCTGCCCTTGCTTGGCATGCACCACAATACCCTCTAGTAAATCAATCACAGGAATAATACGCACAATGAAATCACAACGAACACTATTTGTGTGCGAGTTTATCACTGGGGGCGGTTTAGCGGGAGCCGATTTACCAGAAAGCCTATTAAGAGAGGGTATTTTAATGCGTGACGCGCTATTGCGCGACTTGTCTGCACTAGATGATTGGCAAATCACCACCACCCATGATACTCGCTTGCAAATTCCAGATGTGGCTATTAAGAGCCTTGAAATACAAGCAGAGCAGGATGCTTGGCCGATTTGGCGTGAGTGTGTGGCGTCAGCTGATGCGGTATGGGTGGTTGCGCCAGAGTCCAATGGCATATTGCAAAAATTTTCGGCATTAGTCGTTGCTGACAAACCACTATGGATAGGTGTAAGCCATGAGACTATTGCGATTGCAAGTAATAAGTATCAGATGGCGCAGGTGCTGGGGGATGCAAAACTACCGGTCATTCCTACTTATTTTTATGATGACTGGATGCCTGACGTGATTGGTGGATGGGTCGTTAAACCAAATGATGGTGCTGGGTGTGAAGCAACTTTTATGTTAAGTGACATAGACGCTGTTAACAGTTGGTTTGATGATGATCTGCAACGAAAAAATACACATATAATTCAGCCATATTTGATTGGTGTTCCAGCCAGTATCTCTGTGCTAGGTTTGAAAGATGAAGCAATCGTACTAAGTTGTAATCTACAATCCATACGATTGCATCACGGGCAATTTAGCTATATAGGTGGTGTGATTAATGGGGCATGTGAATATTGGGCTCAATTGAGCGAATTGGCAAATCAAGTTAAGTCAGTATTGCCTGGCTTAGTAGGCTATTTTGGCATGGATGTGCTATTAAATACAGATAGTAAAGGCAGTGTGTCCATTGTGGAAATTAACCCCAGGCTGACTACAAGTTATGTGTATTTGCATGAGGCGATAGGTTGTAACCCTGCACATTTGGTGATGAATGCAATGCTGGGTAGAACTGTAGATGTGTCGGCCATTAAAAGAAATCCAGTAGAGTTTAATGTTGAAAACAAAGTATAGAGTAGGCTGGGATATCGGTGGCGCACACTTGAAGGCGGCATTGCTTGATGAGTACGGTGTTGCGCTACAAGTGCACCAACTTGCTTGCCCGCTATGGCGCGGCTTGCATGAGTTAGAACGTGCTATCACAGAGATGTGCAGGTTGTTGCAAATGCCTGAGGCTTTGTCGCTTGTGACGATGACTGGAGAGCTGGTGGATCTGTTTCCTAATCGGCAAACAGGGGTTTGTGAGATAGCTAAAGTGGTCAATAAACTACTGGGACAGCATGTGATGTTTTATGGTGGTGCCGCAGGTTGGATAAACTTTAACAATGTCGCGTCACAAACACACGCAATCGCATCGATGAACTGGCATGCCAGCGCACAATATGTGGCACACAGCATTGATAAAGGTCTATTTGTCGACATTGGTAGCACCACGACTGATATGATTCCGGTTGAAAAAATACCCTCAGCAAGTATTGGACAAACAGATGCACAAAGAATGGCGAATCAAGCCCTTATCTATACTGGTATTGTGCGAACGCCCTTGATGGCACTGGGTCAAACCATTAACTTTAAAGCGAAATCCTATTACTTGGCGGCAGAATATTTTGCGACTACGGCAGATGTTTATCGTATGCTCCAACTATTGCCAATAGATGTTGACTTGGCAGACACTGCCGATGGCAAAGGTAAAACATTGCCCGAGACAGCTAGGCGTTTAGCCAGAATGGTAGGCCATGACGCAGAAGACTGCGCAATGTCTGACTGGGTCGATTTAGCAGAAACATTTAAACAATTACAAAAGAACACACTGATGCAAGCCATTCAAGCACATATGGACAATCAACGCATGCCTATCATCTCAGCAGGGGTAGGCGCTTTTCTAGCCAAGGAAATTGCTGACGAATTAGGGTTGCCATCTGTCAATGTAGCGGAATATGTGCAAGCCAAAGATAGCCAAACGCTGGAACAGGCGGTTAATTGCTTTCCTGCTTATGCCGTTGCAAGGTTGGCGATTTAGTATGTCCTTAATCCAACACGTTTTGCCATATCATCACGACTCAGCACAGCTATTTGCAAAAATTAAGCATTTGCGTTGGCCGATGTTTTTAGACAGTGCGCAAATGCTAAATGCAGACTCACAAAAACCTGCTAGCCAGTTTGGTCGCTACGATATTTTGGTGGCAGATCCTGCCATTACATTCGTTACCATTGGTGAACACACTACGATTGAACATGCGGATAAAAAATCAACATCTCAAGAAGATCCGTTTACGCTGATAAAACAAACCTTACTCAAAACGCCTAGTGCTCACAGCGACTATCCTTTTACCGGAGGCGCATTAGGCTATTTTTCATATGATTTAGGCCGACGCATAGAGAAGTTACCTACACTTGCGCTCAACGATACGCAGATGCCTGAAATGATGGTAGGTATTTATGACTGGGCGATTATCGTTGACCACCGAGAGAAAACTACGCGGCTTGTGTCGCACCAGTTTTACACAAGTAAAGATGCGTGGGACATTTTGTGTGCTTTATGTGCTGAACCTTCTAATAGCACTAGTAATAGCACTAGCCAAACCAATTTTAGTGTTGACTCTGAGATAGTGTCTAACTTCGATGAGGCTAGTTATCAGCGTGCTTTTATTAAGGTGCAACGCTACATCCATGAAGGTGATTGTTATCAAATCAATCTAGCACAACGTTTTTCTGCCCAAGTAACAGGTGATAGTTGGCAGTGTTATCAAACATTAAGAAGCATCAGTCCTGCGCCATTTATGGCATACATGGATTTAAGTTTCGGTGATCATCAGTCTCTACAAGTGCTGTCTGCCTCTCCAGAGCGTTTTTTACAATTGACTGGTCAGCAAGTGGAAACGCGTCCTATTAAAGGCACGCGGCCACGATACGATGATCCTGAAATGGATTTACATAGTGCAATCGAGTTGGTGACTAGCTTAAAAGACAGAGCAGAGAATGTCATGATTGTGGATTTGCTGCGTAACGACATAGGCAAAGTATGTGAACGTGGCAGCGTGAAAGCGGAAAAGTTATTTAATCTGCAAAGTTTTGCTAATGTGCACCACTTGGTAAGTTTTGTTACAGGCAAACTGGATTATCAATATACAGCCGTTGACCTATTGCGAGGCTGCTTTCCTGGAGGCTCCATTACTGGAGCACCCAAGTTACGTGCAATGCAAATCATTGAAGAGCTTGAGCCACATCGGCGTGGAATCTATTGTGGTGCAATTGGCTATATTGGTTTTGATGGTGATATGGACATGAATATTGCAAT
Organism: Methylophilus sp.; assembly: GCA_030696695.1. Classification (GTDB taxonomy): domain Bacteria; phylum Pseudomonadota; class Gammaproteobacteria; order Burkholderiales; family Methylophilaceae; genus Methylophilus. The sequence continues at coordinate 183,743 of JAUYRP010000011.1, read as the reverse complement.
TCGCACAGCCGTTACTATCAATCAATCTATATATTTCTATGCGGGTGGTGGTGTAGTTGCAGATTCTACCCATGAAAAAGAGTATAAAGAGACATTAGACAAAGCCTCTAACTTTTTTACCACGATGCAGCTATTAAAAAAACGCGCTAATCATCGGCAGCTTTAATAGGGCTAGGCTAGTCTCAGCATTTAAAAATAAGTAAGTGCTAAACTCATTACAAGCAAACTTAACTTATCTTGAATAGATTAAGCAGGCGAACAATAATAAGCCATCAAAGGCTGAAAGGGTGTGGCCGTGTGGGTCATTAAATTGGGAGGGAGCTTACTCGGTAAAGACGAGCTGCAGCACTGGCTGCGAATCATCGCCCAACATGGCGATGGCCGAGTCGTAATTGTGCCTGGTGGCGGGGTATTTGCCGATACGGTAAGAACGTTATACGCACAGGTGCCAATGAGTGATAGCTGCGCACATGAACTAGCGGTGAGTGCGATGAACCAGCTAGGGACGCTGCTGATTGACCAGATGCCAGCATTAGTACCCGCACACAGTGAGTTAGAAATCGCTGAGCGCAGTTGGCAGCATAGAGGCATTGTTTGGATGCCAAGTAAAATGGTGATGACAGATGGTGATGATATCCCGCATAGTTGGGATGTGACATCTGACAGTCTGGCACTTTGGTTAGCCAATAAAATCTCAGCTAAACATGTGCTTTTGATTAAATCTAAGCGCCCACAACAAAACGCAATGCTCAGCGATTTGATGCAAGAAGGGTTAATAGACCCTGCCTATTCAAAGTTTACAAAGGGCGGTGAAGTAAAAACATGGGTAGTGTATAAAGGCGATTACCATGCTTTTTTAGATGGTTTTAATGAAGCTTCGTTAATGCGAGTTGGACACTTAGTACAGTAGTACTTTCTCATCGAATACAGCAAAATTTAACGCTGTAAGTTTTTTTCAAATTTACCAAAATGCAACATAATCGTTGGCAAAATCAGCAGATTCAAGATGGTTGAAGTAATGAGGCCACCTACGATGATCGTGGCCATAGGCCCTTCAATTTCTCGCCCTGGTTGACCACTACCTGCTGCTAACGGGAGTAAGCCGAGCGAGGTGACTAGGGCTGTCATCAAAATCGAGGGTAAGCGTTCAGTTGCGCCTCGAATACAGGTTTCTAGGTTCCATATACAGTTTTCTTCATCCACTAAATGTTGGAAATGTGAGACCATCATTATCGAGTTGCGCAGGGTGATGCCAAATAGCGTGACAAACCCAACAAGTGACCCCAAAGAAATCCAGCCACCAGTAAAGAGCGCAGCCAGTACCCCCCCAATTAAGGCAAAAGGTAGATTGGCAAATGTGAGTAATAAGTTGCGTATCTTACCGAACGCTATGTAGAGCATTAAGAAAATGGCAATACCCGCCAACACTGAGTGTACGATAAGGTCCTCTCTGGATTGTGCATTTGCCTCAGCTTCTCCAGTAAATTCTAGGTAATTACCTTGTCCTAATGAAATCTCGTTTTTAATACGCTCTTTAATCTCGCGCACAAAGCTTTCTTGGTCTCTATCTTCAACATCCGCTGTCACCGTTTGTATACGTTTGGCGCCTGCATGTAGTATTTTTGATCGACCATCTTCTTGTGTGATATAGGCAATGTCTTTTAGATGCAATAACTTCCCATCAGGATTAAACAACGGAATATGGCTGATATCTCCGATGTCATCGCGTGCGTCTAAATCCAACAGCACACTTAAGCCCACAACACGGCTACCAAAATACACTTGTGAAATAGGCACTCCTTCATAGGCTGCACGTAAGGTATCTAAGACCTCTGTAGGGTGTAACCCCCAAACGGCCATTTGGTCAGGCCTAAGTCTAATCACCACTTGTGGAGTGCCTGGAGGAGACTGCACCATGACATCATTCGCACCTTTGGTGGTATTCAAGATATTGGCAATTTTTTGTGCATCGCGGTCTAGCGCATCTAAATCATTGCCGAAAATATTAATGACTGTGCTAGCGGCATAACCGGAAATCGTTTCTTCAATACGCTCCGTTAAAAAAGTGTTAATAGCAAAATTTGCACCTACAAAGCCTACCTCTGCTACACCGTCGTTATCATCATCATCGGTATCGCCAGCTAGCGCTTCTCGGATATCGTTCAAGATACGTGTTTGTTCCTCACCAGAGAGTGTACCAATCTCAATTTCAAATTCGCTGTAATGTGTGCCAAAAGTATCCGCGCCATTTTGTGCACGACCAACCCACTGAACCACAGACTTTACGCCCTCAATCTCTCGGATGGTTCTAGAAACTTTCTTGCCCAATCGTAATGACTCTTCCTCAGATGTGCCTGGTACTGCTGTCATATGCATAATGTAATGACCTTCGTGTAGCGCAGGAATGAATTGATTTTTAAATAAGGGTAGAACACCTAACCCGATGGCAATCATGATTAAGCTAACGGATAACACTATTTTGTAGTGATTTTCGATTTTGTTAAGCAGTTGCACATAGTGACGCTTGAGGAGTTTTATGATGGGCGAGTCTTCTGTCTCTAGTTTTACATGCCCTAGCAATAAGTAGCAGAGGGCCGGGGTAAGTGTCAAAGCGACCACCAGTGAGGCCATGATGGCTGCAATGTAAGCAAAACCCAGAGGCGCAAATAACTTGCCAGCAACGCCTGATAGTGTGAGTAAGGGCATAAAGACCATCGCCACAATGACCGTGGCATACACGACAGAACTTCTCACCTCCATAGAGGCTTGATATACCACTTGGTAGATAGGCTGTGGTTGAGCCAAGCTCGCATTCTCTCGCAACCGTCTAAAAATATTTTCAGTATCAATAATCGCATCATCGACTACCTCGCCCAGCGCAATCGCGAGCCCGCCCAACACCATAATATTCAGTCCCACGTTGTAATAACTCATCACTACAATCGCAGTGAGTAAAGATAAGGGGATAGCAGTTGCTGATATAAAGGCTGTACGTACGTTGAACAGAAATAAAAACAAAACCGAGATGACTAAAATAGAGCCGATGAATATATCGGTACGCACACCTTGAATGGCTGTCTCGATAAAGTTGGCAGGTCTAAATAACCCCTCATGTAGTGTGACGTGTTGTGCGTCTAAGCTGGGTTTTAACGCTTGCAGGGCAGACTCAATGGCTAACGTGACTGCGTGCGTATTCGCACCAAGCTGACCTTGCACAGAGAGGTAGATACCTTCTTCTTCATTAATTGCCGCTGCACTAATGCTGGGTGCAGGACCTTCTACCACGCGCCCGATATCACCAAGTTGAATTGTTACGCCGTTGCGATGAAACAGGGTCGCCTTTGCCAGTGTTTTTGCATCCGTCGCCTGACCTTGTGTATTGACGATGATGCGCTGATTTGTGTTTTGTATATACCCTGTGCCACTTACACCGGTCGCCTTTTGCGCCGCCAACACAACATCATTCATATTCAGTTGATAGCGTATCAATTTGTCAGGATCAACTTGGATTTGAAATTGTCTGACTTGCCCACCAAAGACATTCACATCAGCTACACCAGGAATAGAGAGCAAATGTGGGGTAATGGTCCAGTCTACTAAGGTGCGTAGCTGCATCAGATTGAGTGATTTAGAGGTAACCCCAAACCCTAATACCGTGCTGGCGGAAGAGGTGAGCGGTGTGATGTTGGGCGTAATTCCTTTAGGCAATTGATTCGTGAGTGTGCTCAGTCGTTCGGCTACCACTTGGCGATTACGGTAAATGTCTGTTTTTTCATCAAACACTGCTGTAATGATAGACAGCCCAGGGATAGATTGTGAGCGTAGGTTAATTACACCCACCGTGCCTGAAATGCTATTTTCAATTGGCTGGGTGACTAAAGTTTCGACCAGTTCCGCAGAAAGTCCGGGTGACTCTGTTTGTACAATGATTTGTGTCGGTGAAAACTCTGGAAATACATCTAAGTTGCTACGCGTTAAGCTATAAAGCCCGTACATCACAACTAAGGTCGCAAGCCCAATGACAACGCCGTGAAAGCGTATGGAGAACTTTACAATTGCTGACATCATGATGTTAATCTTTCATACAAAATGATCACGCATCAGCCCTTAATCTTGCTTACGCAACAACCTGTAGCTATTGCTAGCACTTTTGAAGAAACGCAGCTTGAAATACTCATATCAGTCGTCGTTTTCATTTTTAATCAAATATTTAAACTCTTCTGAAAGAAGTAATTGTGCGCCACTGGTTACCACAGAAGCACCTGCAGGTAAGCCTTGGTTGAACCACCCTTCATTCAGTTCTGTGTCAGTCGAAATTGGCTTTCTGACAAAAAGATTATTGCTCTGTTTAACATAAATCCAAGGTTTACCTCCATGCCATACCACAGCGCTGCTTGGTACCATGACCCCATCGCTTTTATTAATGCTTGTATTGGCTTGAATCACATTAACCCGCATACCTACTCGCAATGACTCAGCGGGCGCGCTGAAATAATAAGTTTTGCCAATACCGCTGATGTCTGCATTGGTGGCGGGGGAAATGTAAATTGCCTTTACACTAGATGCGCGCTCATTCAGTGATGCAATCTGGATTGTACTACCTGTGGTGGGGACGTTAGCGGTAGCTGGTAAGCTCACTTGAACTAATACATTTTGACGGGTAAATAACTGATTTAAATGCGGCGCAAGCTTGTCGCCTTCTGTTAACTGTGCAAATAGCTCACCCCATTGCAGTTGAACAGAAGATCTCAAATTTTGCTGTTGCTGCTGAATAGCCTGAATTTTTGCTTGGTTAGCATTGAGTAAAGCTTGTGCTTCTTGCACCGCGCTGTCCGATATATTTTTATCATCATCATTCAATGCTTTTAAGCGTTGATATTGGGTTTGAAGCTGTTGAGTGCTACTTCTGGCAATATTGAGTTCGGTCGATAAAGCTACAAACTGCGTTTTTGCTTCAATCAATTTATCAATTGACACCACGCTACCGAATGTTTTTACTGCGCCTTGATACGTATATTCCTGAAGTTTGCTGGTAACGATACCACTATTCAATTGCGTCTCTGGAGAAAGCTCAATCATGCTGATACCATCTTTTTCAGTTACGCGGTCAGGCGTCTCAATCTCTTCTTCATGCTCGCTCTGGTAATCTTCGTACTCGTCTTTGCCATAAAAAACGAGCATCCAAAATAAAATCACTATAATCAGTGCTTGTAGTCCAACAATCAGCGTAATTTTTTTATTCATGGCGTAGTGGTAGATGCTTGTGATTGGAGTTGTGTCATTGAGCGTAAATCGGTGAGAGGGCGCTGTAAAGTGTTCTCTAAAAGTGCATGCTGTCTCAACATTTCAAATTGAGCACTATTAGCTGCTTGTTCTGCAAGCTGCAGGCTTAATTGCATTTGTGTGAGCTGAAAGCGATCAATCAGGCCGGCATCAAACTGCTTGTTGAATTGTTGTGCATGTTTCATCTGCGCTGAAAGCGACTCTTTTGCAGCAGCGTAATTGAGTTGTGCATTCCGGTATTGTGTATGAGCGGCATTGGTTTGCATGATGACCGACTCTTGTAAGGCTTCAAATTGTGCACCTTCTATCGACCGCAGAAGTTCCGCCTGTTTAATAAAGTTAGGTTGCTGTTTTAACAGGTTTAATAATGTCCCTATGCCTAATGACCATATACGATCACCAAATTCAAACATATAACTAGGTGAAAGCGTAATATCAGGAATCTGCTTGGCTACTTCTAATTTAAGTCTAGATTCCGCTGCGGCATAGCGTGCCAGTGCTCGTCGAATATCAATGCGATGAATTAATGCTTCGGTCTGTAAAGTATCCGCTTGAGAAGTTGAAATTTCCAACAATTCAGCCTTGAATTCTTGATTGCTAATGGGTGTAATCGGTATGCTTTTAAAAGTGGCGTAACTTAATCCAGTATCAGCCGCCAGTTTCATCACCCAATATTCAGTGTTGCCTGATAGCTGACGTAGCTGCACTTGCGCTTTTTGCAGCATTAATTGATATTGAGACAAATTCGTCCCAGATTCCATTCCAACAGTTAAGCGTTTCTGCAACATTGTGTTGAGCTGTTGATAAATATCGACTTCTCGTTGGGTAACCTCAATGCTGCGAAGGTGTTGGTGGTAATTGATTAAATCCAGCCTGATTTGATTACGTAAGTTCCATGCAATTTCAGCAGCATCTAAACGGGAGATTTCCGCTAATTGCTGAGCCTCTTCAACCTTAATTGCCCGCTTAGGTGTTGTTTCAAATGGGATGTCAATCTGTAAACTGTAAGCCATCGGGTTGATGTCGCCATTAGCGCGATCACTACGTCCAATACTACCACCCACACCTACACTGGGTTTCATTTCTGCTAGTTGGATAGAATGCTCTGTAAGCGCGAGCTTTTCTTTAGCTACTGCTAAATCGCTATGAAAAAATAGAGCAGTGTGTGTGAGTGTATCGATATCCCATGATTGAAATGGAATGCTTGCTTCATCAACACCGTTTTTAACTAAATACGTTTTAAAGTCTGGGTCACTCAGTGACTTTTTAGATAACTTTGTCGCAGACTGCGCTGCATTGATGGGTTTTGCAATATATGGCATGTTGGCGCAGCCCAACAGCAAATCTGAAAATAGACAAGTAATTAGGAGGTTGCGAAGAACTGGATACATGCAAGCAAACGTTTATTGCCTAATCGTCAATAGTGGCATGCACTGCATTCAGCGCGTCTTGAAGAGACTCTTCAGGCAGTTTGTTAATTGTCGTTGCTAGTAAATCAGCGGCTTCAACGGTACGTATCGGCAAATCATCTGTGTTTAACTCAGCAATCAAGCCTGCAGCAGCGCCAGCAATAATTAATAACGTTTCACGTTCTTTCATCAAAAGCTCTAGCTCAGCCCGTAACATACTGTTTTCAGCGATCTGTTGTGTATTTTGCATAGGGGTATGTTTTATTTCTTAACGCATTAACGTTTATTAGTTAAGTTAGCATAGTGCATTTTAAGGGCTTGGTTTGTCAATGCGCAGTTGAATGATTCAGTTTTTTCATGAGGTTTTAATTTCCGAAAATATAAACTTGAGATACAATAACGTTTTTGCGAATGTGTAACAGCAAACGCATGCGAAAGTGGCGAAATTGGTAGACGCACTGGATTTAGGTTCCAGCGCCGCGAGGCGTGAGAGTTCGAGTCTCTCCTTTCGCACCATAATTTAGGCTTCTCTTTGGAGAAGCCTTTATTATTTAAACGATAGGATTGTTGTTATGCAACATCCCTTGCAATGAACTTTTAGAGTCCGCAAGACACAGAGAAAGGTAAATATGCAAATCATTCAGACACCTAATGCACCTGCTGCAATAGGACCGTACGCTCAAGCTATCGTAGTTGGGAACATGCTTTATACGTCAGGTCAAATCGCATTGCGTCCCGATGGCACCTTAGAGAGCGGCGATATCACTGCCCAAACAAAACAAGTGCTCTCAAATTTAAGTGCAATTATTGAGCAGGCTGGCGCAGATTTAAGTAAAGTCGTTAAAACGACAGTTTTTATGAAAAATTTAGATGATTTCGCTGCAATGAATACGATTTATGGTGAAGCGTTTGGTGCTCATACACCAGCAAGATCTACTGTAGAAGTAGCTAAATTACCTAGGGATGTGCTGGTAGAGATAGAAGCGATAGTACTTATTGCTTAAATGTAGGCTAAGCATATATGCAGCTTTGACAAGTGGCGCAAAGAACTTTAAAGCTTGAGTTTATTTCAAGTGCGACTTGTGATATATTTTAGTGCTATTTTTTCGTGTTTTATTGCTACGCATGGCGTGTTCTTCTCGCTGAATGTAAGTATAAACGTACTGAAATCAAATTAATTACATGTGCGATAGTAGGCTGTTGCACCATCATAACCCACCGTTCATTTGAACGACTTTTACAGGAAATGCAACATGGCAGTATCTGTTGAAAAAATCAGTAATTTAGAGCGTCGCATGACGATTAAAGTGCCGCTAGCGCCATTGGAAGGCCAAATTAGACAACGTCTTAGCCAAATTTCACGTACAGCAAAGTTTGCTGGCTTTCGCCCAGGCAAAGCACCGATTGGTCTTGTGAATCAGCATTACGGTGACCAAGTACGTGATGAGGTCTACTCCAAAGCGGTGGAAACAAGTTTTGGTGAGGCAGTTGAAGAGAATAAATTACGTGTCGCTGGCTATCCAAATATTGAACATAAGCCATTTGCAGAGGCAGCCCAAGATTTTGAGTACACTGCAACATTTGAAGTGTTTCCTGAAATTAAGCTAAAAGATTTATCCAAGGTAAAAATCGAAAAGCCTTCTCTGGAGGTGGCGGAAGCCGATGTAGAAAAAACCTTAGATGTGCTTGTGAAACAACGTGTCACTTATGAGCCTGTTAAACGCGCAGCTAAAAAAGGTGATCGTATTAATATCGCCTTGATTGCTTCTATAGAGGGTAAAGAAGTTGAGAGAACTGCCGATAACGGAATAGACTTAGTGCTAGGTGAGCCAGGGCGCATGACTGAGTTTGATGATGCTTTAATAGGTGCTAAAACTGGTGCAACAAAAACCTTTGAGATTCAGTACCCTGCAGACCACAACCCAGCGCAATTAGCGGGTCAAACTGTAAGTTACCAAGTCACATTTAACGCGGTGTCACAACCTGTGTTGCCTGCTATTGATGCAGAATTTGCGAAAAGCTTAGGCGTTGAAGACGGTAATGTAGATACAATGAAGTCTGAAATCAAAGCAAGTTTAGAGCAAGAAGTTGAAAAGCGTGTGAAAGCACGCGTAAAAGAGGCTGTGTTTCAAGCCTTGGTAGAGAGTGCGGAGCTAGACGCACCCAAAGCGGTGATCGGTTCAGAAATTAACCGATTGATGCAAATGACAGCGCAAAACTTACAGCAACGAGGCATGGACCCTAAAGCCATTCAATTAGAACCGACCATGTTTGAAGAGCAAGCAAAACGCAATGCAGCACTCAGAATGATTTTGGCTGAAGTGGTTAATGCGAACAATTTACAAGCATCGCCAGAGCAAATTCGTGCCATGGTAGACACCTTCGCACAAAGTTTTGAAAAGCCAGAAGATTTAGTGCGTTGGTATTATGACGACGTTAAACGTTTGGATGAGCCTGCAGCGCTTGCTACAGAAGAAAATGTAGTGAACTGGGTGTTGAACCAAGCTAAAGTGACAGGCAAGAAAATCAAATTTGATGAATTAATGGCGAGTGCATAATGGTGAAAGGTATGAGCGGTTTTATGACAAACACAAGAGAAATCTATGAACCACAGGGCTTGGGATATATCCCGATGGTCATTGAGCAAAGTGGTCGTGGTGAACGCTCATATGATATTTATTCTAGGCTACTCAAAGAGCGTTTGATTTTCATGGTCGGCCCTGTCAATGACATGACCGCTAATTTGATTGTCGCGCAACTGCTTTTTTTAGAAGCTGAGAATCCAGATAAAGATATCTCTTTGTATATCAATTCACCTGGTGGTTCAGTCACTGCAGGCATGGCAATTTACGACACTATGCAGTTTATTAAGCCGGATGTAAGTACATTATGCATCGGTCAAGCGGCTAGCATGGGAGCATTGTTGTTAACAGCAGGGGCTAAAGGTAAACGTTTCTGTTTGCCTAATTCGCGGGTCATGATTCATCAGCCTCTTGGCGGTTTTCAAGGGCAAGCTTCAGATATCGAAATTCATGCAAAAGAGATTTTGTATCTGAAAGACAAACTCAATAAAATCATGGCGCATCACACGGGTAAATCGGTGGATTCAATCGCGAACGATACTGATCGTGATAACTTTATGAGTGCAGAAGAGTCCGTGAAGTATGGCTTAGTCGATAAAATGATTACTTCGCGCGCAGACGCGGCTTAATTGTTGTTTATTTTGTAGTAGATATTAGGAAAAAACGCATGGCAACTAAAGCTGAAGGCGAGAAATTATTATATTGCTCATTTTGTGGCAAAAGTCAGCATGAGGTTAAAAAACTGATTGCAGGCCCTTCTGTTTTTATTTGCGATGAATGCGTGGATTTATGTAACGACATCATTCGCGAGGAAATCCAAAACCTTAATGATATCAAAGCGACTGATAAATCGCTTCCAACGCCTCAGGAAATCTGCGCTATTCTTGATCAATACGTGATTGGTCAAGTGCAGGCAAAGAAAAATCTGTCAGTGGCTGTATACAACCACTACAAACGTCTCGGACATAACCACATTTCTGAAAACACCGCCAAAGATGATGTGGAAATTCAAAAGAGTAATATTCTTTTAATTGGCCCAACGGGTTCAGGTAAAACATTGTTGGCGCAGACCTTAGCTCGCTTGCTTGATGTTCCATTTGTAATGGCAGATGCTACAACGCTCACAGAAGCAGGCTATGTAGGTGAAGATGTTGAAAATATCATGCAGAAATTGTTACAGAAGTGCGATTACGATGTGGAAAAAGCACAACGTGGCATTGTGTACATTGATGAGGTAGATAAGATTTCTCGTAAATCAGACAATCCCTCTATCACGCGTGATGTATCTGGAGAAGGCGTGCAGCAGGCATTGTTGAAGCTCATTGAAGGGACCGTAGCTTCTGTGCCACCGCAAGGCGGGCGTAAACACCCAAATCAAGAGTTTGTACAACTAGACACTACTAACATTCTATTTATCTGTGGTGGCGCATTTGATGGGCTTGAGAAAGTCATTCGCCATCGTTCTGAAAAAGGTGGCATTGGCTTTGGCGCAGAAGTGAAAAGCAAAGATGATGTACGTCAAGTAGGCGAAGTTTTGCGTGAAGTTGAGCCTGAAGATTTAATCAAATTTGGTTTAATTCCAGAGTTTATTGGGCGTTTACCCGTTGTTGCTACACTAGAGTCTCTCGACGAAAAAGCGTTAATGACGATATTGGTTGAGCCTAAAAATGCGCTTACAAAACAATACATGAAGCTGTTTAAAATGGAGGGCGTGGACTTAGAGTTTAGAGAAGCTGCCTTGCATATGATTGCAAAAAAAGCACTAGACCGCAAAACAGGGGCGAGGGGTTTGCGCTCAATCTTAGAGCATGTGCTACTAGACATCATGTATGAACTGCCATCCATAGAAAACTTAAGTAAAGTTGTCATTGATGAAGGTGTGATTACAGAAGAATCAGCACCGATCCTCATTTATTCTGAACCGCAAAAACGGGTAGAAAACGCAGGTTAATTCAATTATTCTTTGAGTTGCCTATTGATATCCTCATTAACTAGTATATATTTAATATTTAGTACTTGAACTAACAAAGAATGTTCCCCATTTAAACACAGAGGTGATCTGCAAATGTTGCGCCCTCTGTTTTCAATTGAAAGAATTTATGACCGAACAAACTTTGCCAGAATACTCTGAAGACCAAAGAGAACTAATTCCTCTTCTACCACTACGCGATGTCGTCGTGTACCCTCATCTTGTCATTCCATTATTCGTTGGTCGTGCAAAATCAGTGAAAGCGCTTGAGATTGCATCGGATACCAATAAACAGATTCTGCTAGTCGCTCAAAAGTCCGCGAATAAAGACGATCCTGATGCGGATGATCTATATGAAATTGGCACGATGGCTACAGTATTGCAAATGCTTAAGTTGCCAGATGGTACTGTAAAAGTCTTAGTAGAAGGTTTGCACCGCGTACGCGTCTCTGGCTTTATTGAAACTGAAGAGTGTTTCATGGCACATGCGGAGATGGTAGAGCAGACAGACGACAAAGACAGCGAAGCAGAAGCGCTGATGCGCACTGTATTTACTCAGTTTGATCAATATGTGAAACTGAATAAAAAGATTCCTCCCGAAATCCTTACTTCATTAGCTACCATCAATGATCCAGGTCGTTTGGCAGATACCATTTCAGCGCATCTCACACTTAAATTAGAAGAGAAGCAAAAAACACTCGAGATGTTGAGTGTGATTGAGCGCTTAGAGCACTTGCTATATTTGATGGAATCTGAAATTGATATTCTTCAAGTAGAAAAGCGCATTCGTGGTCGCGTCAAGCGCCAAATGGAGAAAAGTCAGCGTGAGTACTATTTGAATGAACAAGTCAAAGCCATTCAAAAAGAACTGGGTGAGCACGACGAAAATGCTGAGATGGAAGAGCTTGAGCAGCGTATTAAGGACTCTGCTATGCCAAAAGAAGCACTGGCTAAGGTGAGTGCTGAGCTTAAAAAACTAAAATTAATGTCACCAATGTCTGCAGAAGCTTCTGTGGTTAGAAATTACATTGATACATTAGTCAATTTGCCATGGAAGAAAAAAACTAAAATCAGTAAAAACCTAAAAGCTGCTGAGGCGATTTTAGATGCCGATCATTATGGTTTAGATAAAGTCAAAGAGCGTATCGTGGAATACCTCGCGGTACAGCAACGTGTAGGCAAGCTGAAGGCACCAATTTTATGTTTGGTGGGGCCTCCTGGCGTAGGTAAAACATCTCTAGGACAAAGCATAGCAAAAGCAGTGAATCGAAAGTTCATACGTATGGCACTAGGTGGTGTGCGTGATGAAGCAGAAATTCGTGGCCATCGCCGAACCTATATTGGTTCTATGCCAGGTAAAGTGTTACAAAGCATGACTAAAGTTGGTGTAAAAAATCCATTATTCTTACTGGATGAAGTGGATAAAATGGGTCAAGACATGCGTGGCGATCCTTCGTCTGCATTGCTAGAAGTGCTTGACCCAGAGCAAAACCATACCTTTGCTGACCACTATGTGGAGGTTGAGTATGACTTGTCGGATGTGATGTTTGTAGCAACCGCTAACAGTATGAATATTCCAGCCCCATTGCTGGATCGTATGGAGATTATTCGCTTAGCTGGATATACAGAAGACGAAAAAGTGAATATTGCACAACGGTACTTATTCCCTAAACAGCTCAAGGCCCATGGTTTGAAATCAACCGAGATTAGCGTATCAGAGTCTGTGATACGTGACATCGTCCGCTACTACACGCGTGAAGCTGGTGTCAGAAGATTGGAGCAGGAAGCTGCAAAGATATGTCGTAAAGTAGTGAAAGAACTATTGTTGAAACAAGAGAAATCGAAAGCGGCTCTTAAAAAAGTAAATGTGACAACTAAAAATCTTGATCAGTATCTGGGTGTTAGGCGTTATGATTTTGGTGTAGCTTCCAAAGAAAACCAAGTGGGGCAGGTTACTGGATTGGCGTGGACATCTGTTGGTGGAGAGTTGCTCACGATAGAAACTGTAGTCTTGCCTGGTAAAGGAAAAACTATTACCACAGGTAAACTTGGCGATGTGATGCAGGAGTCTGTGCAAGCCGCTATGAGTGTGGTGAGAAGCCGCGCCACTGGCTTGGGTATACATGAAGATTTCTATGAGAAAAAAGACATACACATACACTTGCCAGAAGGGGCTACGCCTAAAGATGGTCCAAGTGCGGGGATTGCTATCACCACGGCTTTGGTGTCGGTACTAACAGGCATTCCAGCTCGTTCTGACGTTGCTATGACGGGCGAGATTACCTTACGTGGAGAGGTGCTACCTATCGGGGGGTTGAAGGAGAAATTACTAGCCGCACATCGTGGTGGTATCAAAATAGTATTGATTCCTGAGGCAAATGAAAAAGATTTAGCTGAAATACCCGATAACATTAAAGCGAATTTAACCATCCATCCAGTAAAGTGGATTGATCAGGTGCTGGATTTAGCTTTAGAAGCAGCGCCAAAACCATTACAGGATAACGCAGAGCCAGTTGCAAACGTAGCAAAAGAAGGGTCGGAAGATGCAAATCAACTGACTACCCATTAAATTAGGACAAATATACCTAATTTAAACGTTAAGTTCTTGACATAGCCTTTTGTCACTTGATATAAAGCTAATACAGGAAGGCCTGTAACATTTTTTTAAAATAACCTTTGAGGGGATACACGTGAATAAATCAGAATTGATTGATCAAATTGCTAAAGCAGCAGGAATCTCTAAAGCTGCCGCTGGCCGCTCACTAGATGCAACAACAGAAGCAATTACAAAAGCACTTAAAAAAGGTGATTTGGTCACTTTAATTGGTTTTGGCTCTTTTTATGTTGGGAAGCGTGCAGCGCGTTCTGGTCGCAATCCTCGCACAGGTGCAACAATTAATATCAGCGCAGCAAATTCTCCTAAATTTAGGGCTGGTAAAGCGCTTAAAGATGCTGTAAACTAGCGTTTTTACTGATTAAGAAATTAATCAGACAGTACTGCAAAGTTTTATAGAGTTTAGTTTGTAAAGTTATGCAGGGTGCTTAGCTCAGTTGGTAGAGCGTCGCCCTTACAAGGCGAATGTCAGCGGTTCGACCCCGTTAGCACCCACCAAAACCTAACAGACATATCGCCTAGAATAATTGAGAGTGCTAGTTGCTTTAGCACTCTTTGTTTTTAGTGATATCGACATAAAATAAACAACTGGAGTGGTAGTTCAGTTGGTTAGAATACCGGCCTGTCACGCCGGGGGTCGCGGGTTCGAGCCCCGTCCACTCCGCCAATTAATAAAAAAGCGAATCTTGATGATTCGCTTTTTTATTTTCTAAATATCCCAACAAAATAACCGAAAAGTCCATGCTAGTAAGTGAATGGATTATTGAGCTGTAATCAAGCTTGGCTTGTGATATATTGTTGGGTTGCAAAGCATATGATACATATGATGTTTGTTGTATAAATTATAGAACGCGTGATACGTGTAATTGAAGGATATTGTTTTATGTTAGACGCAATTAGAAAGCATACACAGGGCTGGTTAGCAAAAGCGATTTTAGCGTTGATTACCATTCCATTCGCATTGTTTGGGATTGATTCATATTTAAATCAAGCGGGCGGTAATGTTGCGGTAGCAACCGTTGCCGGTGAGAAAATATCTGTACAAGAATTCAGTAACTCAATTGAAAATGTACGTAATCGTCTTCAATCTGAAGGTCAGAAAGTAGATGTAGCACTTTTGGACAGTCCAGAATTAAAACAATCTGTCTTGGATGGACTCATCACAAGGCGCCTAGTAAGTAAAGAAGTGCAGCGAGTTCACTTTAAAATTAGTGATGATCAACTAAATCAACATATTTTAGGCATGCCCGAATTTCAAGAAAATGGTAAGTTTTCTGAGGATTTATATCAAAAGACATTACAGCAAAATAAATTAACCGCTGCAAAGTTCGAAAGTAGCATACGTAACGATTTGATGACGCAACAAGCAAGAGATGGTATTGCGAAACTTGCATTTGCGCCAAAAGCAGTTGCAGAAAAGGCGCTGCAGTTTGCATTTCAACAACGTGAAGTCACGACTGTAGATGTCAAGGCTGCAGAGTTTATTGCACAGATTAAAATTACGCCTGAACAAGTAAAAGAATATTACGCACTGCATAAAGATAAATTTAAAGTGCCAGAGCAGGTGAAGTTGGAATTTGCCTTGCTATCTGCGGCTGGCTTGATGGGGCAAGTGAGCGTATCAGATGAAGAGGTGAAAGAGTTTTACGATGCTAACGCAGCTAAGTTGCAAGGGGATGAACAACGCCAAGCTAGTCACATTTTGATTGGTTTCTCTGGGCAAGATAAAGCTGCTGCCAAAGAGAAAGCATTGGATATTCTTGCGCAAGTTAAGAAAAATCCTAAAAGTTTTGAAGAGCTCGCCATTAAATACTCTCAAGATACTGGCTCTGCAACTAAGGGTGGTGACTTAGGTAGCTTTGGACGTGGAGCTATGGTAAAGCCGTTTGAAGATGCAGTTTTTAGTATGAAGGTGAATCAAATCAGTGAGTTAGTTGAGTCTGAGTTTGGATATCATATTATTAAGCTCAATGGCGTAACCGGTGAGTCTTCGTCTTTTGATCAAATGAAGCCGCAGATCAAAGCCGAGTTAATTTTCCAAAAAGCACAAGCTAAATACGCTGAACTATCCGAAGACTTTAGTAATATCGTGTATGAGCAATCTGCTAGTTTGGATCCAGTTGCCAAGAAATTTAATTTGCAGTTGCAAACCACTCCATTGATGAGTCGTGCAGATGGCGCTAAATTTTTTAAGAACGATAAATTAATGACCATGGCTTTTTCTGATGAAGTACTAAAAGAAAAGCGCAATTCAGAAGCTGTAGAAGTATCCCCAAATAATTTGGTTGCGGTAAGAGTTGTTGAATATAAGCCAGAAGCGCCTCGTAGTTTTGAGGAGGTAAAGTCTGGAATTGAGTCTGTGCTGAAGCTGGAGCAAGCTGTGAAGATTGCAACTGAAAAAGGCGAAGACACCTTAACAAAACTGAAATCAGGTGATTCTGTAAAGGGATTAGAGTGGATACCATCTGTTGTAGTTGATCGTAAAAACGCACAAGGTTTGTCTAACGGAGTGATGAATCAGGTATTTAAAATTAATGCAGATCAATTGCCTGCCTACGCTGGGTTTATGGATGAAAATAAGTCGTATGTAATTGTGAAAGTGCTTGGTGTGACTAATCAGCTAGGGG
Organism: Methylophilus sp.; assembly: GCA_030696695.1. GTDB lineage: Bacteria > Pseudomonadota > Gammaproteobacteria > Burkholderiales > Methylophilaceae > Methylophilus. The sequence goes on along the minus strand of JAUYRP010000011.1, from coordinate 167,259 downwards.
ATGATGAAGATGCAAAACAGACAGCTGAGTCTGATTATCAAGCAGCTTTAGCTGCCGAATACATCAGTGCTTACGCGGCATCACTTAAGTCTAAAGAAGATATCCAAGTCAATACCAGTGTGCTATTTAGTAAAGCTGAATAACATGAAAACGTTTTGGTTATAGGAAAATAAAAAAAGCTGATGTAGTATCAGCTTTTTTTATGGCTATATTGGCTATCTTATATTGACCATTAATCTATTTGGCCAGCAGCAGTGATATTCATGCCACCATCCACATAGGTAATCTCTCCAGTAATGCCAGACGCTAAATCACTGCATAAAAATGCAGCTGTGTTACCCACCTCTTCGATTGTGACATTACGACGTAAAGCAGCATGACGTTCATTGAAGCCAATCATCTTGTCAAAATCAGCAATGCCAGACGCCGCCAGTGTTTTGATAGGACCAGCCGATACTGCATTGACACGAATGCCACGTGGACCTAAGCTTTGCGCTAAATAACGCACATTGGCTTCTAAACTGGCTTTTGCCACACCCATGACGTTGTAATTTGGCATGGTACGCTCAGCGCCTAAGTAACTGAGAGTCAGCAAGCTACCGCCGCGTCCAGCCATCATAGGGTATGCCACTTTCGCTAATGCTGAAAAGCTATAAGAACTGATGTCGTGCGCTATTCTAAAGTATTCACGGTTCACAGCATCTAAGTAATCGCCATCTAAAGCAACTTTTGGTACAAATGCAAGAGAATGCACCAAGCTATCTAGGCCATCCCAGTGTTTAGCGAGCGCTGGAAACAAAGCGTCAATTTGCGTATCTTCTGCTACATCGCATGGCAATACTATGGTTGAGCCAAAGTCAGCCGCTAAGTCTGCTACACGTTTTTCATGTTTTTCTAATTGATAGGTAAATGCAAGTTCTGCGCCTTCGCGCTTCATGGCAGAAGCGATGCCATATGCAATTGAACGGTTGCTGAGTAGGCCAGCAATAAGAATTTTTTTACCTGAAAGAAAGCCCATAATCTATCCTAATGTTTGAATGTCTTGTGATAGGTTCTACTGCGCTCTATCACACGTGTTGATGGATAGATTTATCGGTTTGAACCACTCCTAGGGTCAAGTGCGTCACGCAAGCCCTCGCCAAGCAGATTATACCCTAACACAGTGATTAAAATCGCCATCCCTGGGTACAGTGATAACCACCATGCGAACTGAATGTATTCCTTGCCATCGGTCAGAATATTGCCCCAAGACGATTGTGGCGCTTGCACGCCCAAGCCAAGAAAACTTAGCCCAGACTCTAACAGTACAGCACTGGCAACACCTAAAACTGCGCTTACGATGATGGGCGTTAAGCTGTTCGGCAATAAATGCGTAAAAATGAGACGCGCATCTTTTGCGCCAAGTGTGCGTGAAGCTTGTACAAATTCTCGCTCTGATAAGCTTAGAAATTCAGCTCTTACCAATCTCGTGACGCCCATCCAAGAAGTGACACCGATGACAATCATGATATTAATGATGGAGGGCGTTAAGAAAGCAATAACTGCTAATATGAGAAAGAAGCTGGGGATAGACAACATGATATCCACTAGGCGCATGATGAGCGTGTCGACCCAGCCTCTGTAGTACCCGGCCAAGGCGCCTAAAATAATACCGATTAATGTGGAGATGCCAACAGCGACTAAGCCAACTAGCAACGAAATACGCCCGCCATGCAACATGCGGCTTAACACATCGCGACCTAGGCCATCAGTGCCCATCCAGTGCTCAAATGAGGGTGCTAATAATATCGCTTTAACGTTAATAGCATCAGGGTCGTATGGGGATATAAGAGGTGCTAACATCGCCAACAAAAAAATAGTCAGGATGATGATAAAACCTGCTAGTGCAAGCGGGTTGGAGAGTGCTTTTTTGAGAATATCAAGACGCATGTTATCCCCTCACCACACCACGTCTAACACGCGGGTCGGCCCAAGCATAAGAAATATCAGCAATCAGGTTCCCCAATAAGGTCAGTGCCGAGCCAATCGTTAGTATGCCCATGACAACCGGGAAGTCACGCATCAGTACGGCATCATAAAATAGTTTACCCATGCCAGGAATTGCAAAAATAGTTTCTGCAATGACAGAACCGCCAATCAACCCTGGGATGGATAGACCCACAATAGTAATTAATGGAAGCAGGGCGTTTCTCAGTGCATGGGTGTAGACCACTTGGCGTTCGTTAAGCCCCTTGGCCCGTGCCGTGGTAATGTAATCTTGATTGAGCACATCTAGCATACCGTTTTTAACAAATAAGGTGATGCCAGCTAGCCCTGTTACCGATGGAATAATCACGGGCATGACAAGATGGCTTAGACTATCTTTAAATTTCCCCCAGGTATCAAGCGTGTCGTAATCGAGGCTATGTAAGCCTGAAATTGGCAACCAATTGTTCATCACGCCTAGCCAATACATAAGTAACAAAGATAACCAAAAACCAGGAATTGAAAACCCAATAAAATTAAACAGAGTAATCGATCGGTCTTGCCAACCTTGATAGCGTCTGGCCGCAATCACACCAAGCGGAATCGCCAAACTGAGCGTAATGATGAGGCCTAGAATATTAATCATTAATGTGATGGGTAAGGCTTCCTGAATCATGCCTTTTGTGATGTTGCCATCTTTATCTGTGGTTTCCCAAAAAACTGGCTTTTGATGGCCAGCAAATGAGTTGCCAAAATCTAGTTGTACCATGCGCTTTAGCCACAAACCGTACTGTACAACGACCGGTTCATCTAAATGGTAGAGTTCACGCAGTTTCTGGCGAGACTCTTCTGATGCTTTTGGATTAAATGCGGCTTCATTACTGGTAATGTCACCAGGCGCTAAATGCATGATAAAGAAGGAAATAAGACTGATACCAATCAGCATTGGGATCATCCATAAAATACGTTTAATTAAATAGCTAAGCATGGTTATTGAGCGCTAATTACATTTCTTCTAAAAGGTGCTGGGATATACCATTTATGAGAATCATAACCCACGCCAGCCGGTGGTACTGGGTTAGCAATTCCCTTCACACGTTTGTGTATAGCGGTGAGGCCATAGCCTGCAGATAAATAGACAATAGGGCAGTCTTCTAATAACACCTGTGCGAATTCATGATAAATTTTCATGCGCTTGTCAGGATCCAGTTCTGTCCTGCCTTGCTCTAACAACTTGTCGATGGTTGGATTATTGTAACCAATAAAATTAAACTGACCGGGTGCTTGCTGACTGGAGTGCCAGATATTGAACTGATCAGGGTCTAACCCTAAACCCCAGCCTAGCACTACCACATCAAAGTCACCAGTTTTGATAAAGCGACTAATAAAACTTGCCCATTCAATGGCCCTTATTTTGACATCAATACCGACATCTTTAAGTCTGCGTTGTATCAACACCGCCGATTTTTCACGCTCTTTGTTTTGATTGGTAATGATTTCAAACGCAAAAGGTTTACCATCACGCTCTACAATCCCATCGCCATCGGTGTCTTTAAAACCGGCCTCTAGCAGCAGTGTTTTGGCTTTGTTAGGGTCGTATGGGTAAGGGCTTAAAGCAGGGTTACTCCAACGCGTACCAGGTTTGTAAGGAGAAGCAATGTTGATGCCTAACCCCAAGTACACACCATCTATGATCTCTTGTTTATCAATCGCATAGTTGATAGCTTTTCTAACACGTATATCATCGAACGGCTTATGTTTAAGATTAAATCCCATGTAGGTATAGCTATTACCTAACTCTTTGTATAGGTTTAACTTTTTTTGCAGTTCGGGACGGGAAGGAATAATGCGCGAGTACTTAATTGGATCTAGCCCCATGCTATCAATATTGTCTGCCATGAGTTCTAGAAACTGTGCTGAATTATCTGGAATGATGCGTGTGATGAGTTGATTGATGTTTGCAGGACCTAATACGCTGTTAGGATTGCGTGATAGCGTGATATTTTCGCCATTCTTCCAAGTATCTAATTGGTAATAGTTGCTTCCTACTGGCTTACGCGCGAAGGAAGTGGTGTGTATGTCTTGGCCTTTTAATGAGTGTTCTGGCAGGATCGATAACCCAGCCCAGCTATCAAGTGCTGGGGCATACGCTTGGTCGTAAGTCACGCTAAATGTCAGCGGATCTGGCGCATCCGCTTTCTTCACAAGCTGAAAATCGGATGCGTATGGGCTACGTGTGTTTTCATCTATGACTAACTTCCACGTAAACAATACGTCTGCGCTGGTGAGTGGCTTTCCATCCGCCCATGATAAATTGGGTTTTAGCTTAAACGTAATGGTTTTTTGATCTTTAGAAATTAACCAGCTTTCAGCAAGTTCGCCTTCTAAATCTAAGTTTGCGTTGTATTTCAATAGCGAGTTAAAGATATTCGATGCGATAGCAGCTGAGGCCGATTCGCCTGCCACCATGTAAATCAGCCCGCTGGGCTCAGCAGTCATCGCGCTGATCATGGCGCCGCCTTCAGTGCTGGTGTATGGTGTTGAGTAGTCAATGGCTATTTGGTTTTTAGGTTGATTGCAACCTACCAGCGCCACGCCCAATACAATGGTAATGAGTGATTTGTTCAAAACAATTGTATTGAGAAAACGTAATTGCGGACGATAGCGAAAGAGGTTAATCACCGTTGCCCCAAATAAAGCTAATGAATTTTTGTGGATACTCGGTTTTTACGAGCTGTGTTAGCCGACTTTTTCGATTTGGATTTAACATACCTAGATGATTTTACCGAGTGTTTTTTTCTATTGTTTGTTGATTTATATCGTTTGCCAGTATTGTTTTTTGCGCCTATACCAAACTGTGTTTGATCCGTCACTATTTTAATAATTTGTCCAGCTTTTAGCTGGCTTGCGCGAATCCCATTAAAACTAAGCAGGTGGCTTGTCTGGACATTGAATTTTTGAGCAAGCCCAGAAATTGTGTCGCCTTGTTTAACCTTGTATCTGATGGTTTTGTTAACTTTAGGTTCATTTTCTACGTTTACATTTAAATGTGCAAGATTGATTTGATTTTCAATATTTGAATCAATTAATTGACCATCTTTACTAAAATTCGTGGGGACTAAAAGAGGACGCGATGACACTATTTGTTTTTTAGAAGATAAATTATTGACTTCTCTTAATTCGCTAACCTTAATGTTGAATTTTTTCGCAATGTAATCAATGCGTTCGCCGCGCTTTGCGGAATAGGTTTTCCAACTTGTAAGCGGTTTGTCATAGTTCGCAAGGTTTTCTTTAAATGTATCAGCAGCCCAAGTGGGAAGCAACAATTCATGTACTTCGTTGTTGGATACGATGACTGGGCGGTTATAACTAGGGTTAAGTGCGCTGAATTCATCAAAAGAAATTTCAGCCAAGTCTGCTGCTAACTTTGCATCGATCTGCTTAGGTGCTAGCACACGTGTGAAATATGGACGATTAGGTATGTCAGTTAAGCTGAGGCCAAAATCATCTGGTTTAAAAACGATATTTTTGATTGCTTGCAGTTTTGGCACATAATTTTTTGTTTCAGCTGGTAATTGTAAGTGCTGGTAATCAGTTGGCAATCCTTGTTTACGATTGCGCTCAATGGCGCGAGCGATGGTACCTTCACCCGCATTATAAGCAGCAAGCGCTAAGTCCCATGAGCCAAACATACCATGTAATTTTTGTAGATAATTAAGTGCTGCATTAGTGGCAGCAGTAACGTCACGGCGTTTATCTGTCCAATAATTTTGTTTAAGTCCGTAGTCTTTACCTGTCGCTGGTACAAACTGCCAAATACCAGATGCATGACTGCGCGAATACGCTTGTGGGTTGTATGCGCTTTCAATCATAGGTAGCAGGGCGATTTCTGTTGGCATGCCACGCTTTTCAACTTCTTCCACGATATGGAATAGGTATTTTTGACTACGCTCCATCATTCTTTTGACGTAATCAGGGCGCGAAGCATACCAATTTTCGTGTTTAGCAGTGTAATCAGAGTCAATATTAGGCATGCTAAAGCCGTCACGGATTCGTTCCCATATACCGTCTTGTCCTGCGTATTCAGCAAAATCGCCGTGCTCGTTGATAAATTCTTCGATTGGGTCAGCTGTTAAGTTACTGTGTAAATGGTCGTCTAAAATTAGAATTTGATCGCCGGCGACATTGACTTGCGGCGTTGCAGCGATGGATTGCACTGAAAAAATAAGTGCAATACAAGTACTAATCAATGCGAGAGGAGGTAACAATGGATTGAGCCTTCTAGGATGCTGTTTAAGAAACGTCATAACGCGGAATGCTTTAAAAACATGCTTGAATACTAACGATGATTCCAAGGTCAGTCAAGTAAAAGTATTACTTAGAGTTGCTAATTTATCTTATTGATTAATAATGGTTTCTGAGCTGTCTTATTGCGGTAAATATATCAAGTTCTGCGCTTGAATTTAGCGCTAAGTTGTGTTGGATTTCTGGTGCCGAGCAACGCAAAAAAGGATTGGTGGCGATTTCTTCTTCTAAAGTAGTTGGAAGGGTGGGGATATTTTGTTGACGCAGTTGTGTGGTTTTAATCTCCCGAGCTTTTAATCTAGCGTTCGATGGTTCTAACGTTAGTGCAAACTGTATGTTTTTAAGTGTATATTCGTGGGTACAGAAAATTTTAGTGGATAGTGGTAACTTCTTGATTCTATTTAATGAATTTAACATTTGATTAGGTGTTCCCTCAAACAATCTACCGCAACCTGCGGCAAACAGTACGTCGCCGCAAAATAGATACTGTGTGTTCACATAAGCAACATGGTCAAGCGTATGGCCCGGTAACCACAATACGTCGAAGGATTGTGCAATCGCAGACAGATGAATAGTGTCTCCCTCTTTTACTGGCGTATGAGTAAAACTGTAGTCACGATATTCCGGTGCATAAACAGGCACATTGAACTGCTCGAGCAAATGAGGTACACCTCCAATATGATCATCATGATGATGCGTAACGAGAATAGCCGCTAGTTCCCAATTGTTGTCTTGTAATACCTTGATAACTGGAAGCGCATCTCCTGGATCAATCACAACGACTTTACGCCCATATTGTAAAAGCCATATATAATTATCTTCAAAAGCTGGAATTGGAATGATGTTTATCATGAATCTATGGTCTGAGAGAAAATTTGCATGTGGTTTGTCCATGGTTGTGAGTTTGCTTCGGCTTGTCAATCATTAAATGCTACCAATCACTCAACAGAATTGGTTAAGTAGTCCTCTGGGTCGTTATTTGCTGGCGAGTGAGCAAGCAATCTATGATCAATATGTGGCGGACATTTTTGGATTCAATGCGTTGCAAATTGGATTGCTAGAAATGGATCTATTGCAGCAGTCGCGCATTGCCAAGCGCTTGCATGTCGATATATCTGCGGGTGATGTGTTATGTGAAAGTGAATATTTGCCATTTGCATCCTCGACCATTGATTTGTTATGTTTGCCTCATGTGTTGGAGTTTAGTCAAAATCAGCACCAAACATTAAGAGAAGTGGAACGTGTATTAGTACCAGAAGGCCATCTCATTCTCACAGGGTATAATCCTATGAGTGCTTGGGGTGTTCGACGTTGGTTTTCAAAGAGACGACATTACCCCTGGTGCGGTGCTACTCTATCGTTAAGGCGCATAACAGACTGGTTGGCTTTGCTTGGACTCGAGTATGTATCTGGTGGCACCCAAGCATTTATTTTTCCTATCAATGATGAAAAGTGGATACAGCGTCAGCAGTGCATAGAACGTTTTGCGACTAAATGGAGCCCACCTATGGGTGGTATTTACTATATTGTTGCAAAAAAGCGTGTCGTGAACATGCATTTAATTAAACCCAATTGGAAAAAATCGCTAGTCAAATCAGCGCTAGTTGCTACGCAACAAAAAACAAAACCTACTCAAAGAAACAATCGAAAAACGCAATAATTAATGAAGACTAACATCATAGAAATATATGCTGACGGGGCTTGTAAGGGTAATCCTGGGCCTGGTGGCTGGGGAGCATTATTGCTTTTCGGCGACCAAGAAAAAACATTGTTTGGTGGAGAAGCACTTACCACTAACAATCGCATGGAACTTACGGCAGTGATACGTGCACTTGAAGCGATTAAAAGGCCATGTCCTATTAAAATTTATACCGATTCATCATATGTACAAAAAGGAATCACAGAATGGATTGTGGGCTGGAAGCTAAGAAATTGGCGAACTGCCGATAAAAAGCCAGTCAAAAACGAAGATTTATGGAAACAGTTAGACGCGCTTGTGAAGTCACATGAAATCGAATGGATTTGGGTCAAAGGGCATGCAGGTAACGTAGGCAATGAGCGTGCTGATGCACTCGCAAATCGCGGTGTATTAGACGTACTGGGGTTGCAAGTATAATCAAGGGTTAATTATGAGGCAGATATTTTTAGATACTGAAACGACTGGGCTTTATCCAGACCAAGGCCACCGAGTCATTGAGATTGCTGCAGTAGAGATGATTAATCGTCGACCAACCAACAATCATTTTCATGTGTATTTGAACCCAGAGCGTGAAATTGACGCAGCGGCACAAGAGGTGCACGGTATTACGTTGGAGTTCTTGCAAGACAAGCCGCTATTTCCAGCTATTTCAAATGAATTAATCGCATTTATTCAAGGTGCAGAGCTGATTATCCACAATGCGCCGTTCGATGTAGGGTTTTTAAACGCAGAGCTTGGTCGTATTGGGCTAAAGCCAATTCAAAATTTTTGCGATAGAATCACTGATACATTGAAAATGGCTAAAGAAGCGCGGCCTGGTCAGCGTAATAACTTAGATGCGTTATGTCGGCATTTCGGAATTGATAACTCCAAACGTACGCTTCATGGCGCGTTGCTGGATGCAGAGTTGCTAGCTGAAGTGTATATGGCGATGACGCGCGGTCAGGACAGCTTGCTGATAGATTTACAACAAGCCAAAGAAGAACATACAGAAGAGCTACAGTCTCCAGTGGCTGCCGTGAAAGTAATTTATGCAGACGCTGAGGATTTGCAGGCACATACAGTATATGTAGATGGCTTAAAAAAGGCTGGCGCGCAGACTTGGTAAATTGCGCAGTAAGCTCAACATTGGTTCACAGGATTTGATTTTAAAATAATGGAAATAAGATGAAAAATTGTATCGTAGTGACAGGTGGTGCAGGTTTTATTGGCAGTAACTTTGTGAATCAGTGGGTGTCGTTAGGTTTAGGCAAAGTCATTAATTTAGATAAATTGACTTACGCAGGTAATTTAGAAAATTTAGCCGATATTCAGCATAATCCAGACCATGTGTTTGTGCATGCAGATATTGGCGACCGTGCAGAGGTGGGCAAATTACTTGCAGTACACCAGCCACGTGCAGTGCTCAATTTTGCCGCTGAAAGTCACGTAGACCGTTCTATTCATGGCCCAGATGAGTTTATTCAAACGAACGTGGTCGGCACATTTAATTTACTTGAAGAAGTGCGTGCTTATTGGAGTAAATTAGGGGTTACAGATAAATCACAATTTCGCTTTCTGCACGTTTCAACAGATGAAGTCTATGGCTCACTATCTGCAGACGACCCTGCGTTTAAAGAAACGAATGCATATGAACCCAATAGCCCTTACTCTGCATCTAAAGCAGCATCCGACCATTTAGTACGGGCCTACCACCACACCTATGGCTTGCCCACTTTAACTACTAATTGCTCAAATAATTATGGTCCTTATCATTTTCCTGAAAAATTAATTCCTTTGGTGATTCACAATGCGCTAAATGGAAAGCCGTTGCCGATTTATGGTAATGGCAGCAATGTTCGTGACTGGCTCTACGTGACCGATCATTGCAGTGCAATTAGACGGGTGTTGGAGGCCGGTAAAGTGGGTGAAACTTACAATATTGGCGGATGGAACGAAAAAACCAATTTAGAAGTGGTACATACTTTATGTGACATTTTAGATAAAGAGAAACCAAAAGCACATGGTAGTTATCGTGATCAAATTACATTTGTCGTCGATAGACCAGGTCATGACCAGCGTTATGCAATTGATGCCACTAAAATTGAGCGAGAGCTAGGCTGGAAGCCAGCAGAAACCTTTGAAACCGGTATCCAAAAAACTGTGAAATGGTATTTGTCCCATCCACAGTGGGTGCACAATATCACCAGTGGTGAATATAAAAACTGGGTGAATCAGAACTACAGCGAGCGTGGTGAGGAGTTAGCATAATGGCGATGAAGGGAATTGTGCTAGCTGGAGGCTCAGGCACACGTTTGTATCCAGTCACTCAAGTCGTATCTAAGCAGTTATTGCCTGTTTATGATAAACCGATGATTTACTATCCACTCTCTGCACTCATGCTTGCGGGCATTCGAGATGTATTGGTCATTTCAACACCACAAGACACGCCTAGGTTTGCTGAATTATTGGGCGATGGTAGTCAGTGGGGCATGCACATCGAATATAAAGTACAACCATCTCCAGATGGCTTAGCGCAGGCCTTTATTTTAGGCGATTCATTTATTGGCAATGACCCATGTGCTTTAGTCTTAGGCGATAACATTTTTTATGGACATGAGCTGGCATTAATGACGCAAAAAGCTGCAGAGCGTACGCATGGCGCTACGGTATTTGCTTATCCAGTGCATGATCCAGAGCGTTATGGTGTTGTGGAGTTTAATGAAGCAGGTCATGCCATTAGTCTCGAAGAAAAACCTGAACATCCTAAATCGCGCTATGCAGTGACAGGGTTATATTTTTACGATAATCGGGTTGTCGATATCGCTAAAAATCTGAAGCCTTCACCACGTGGGGAGTTAGAGATTACTGATGTGAACCGTCAATACCTGAGCTGGTCAGATTTACATGTTGAAGTGATGGGTAGGGGTATGGCTTGGTTAGATACTGGGACACATGAGTCGCTATTAGAGGCTGGTTCTTTTATTCAAACCATTGAAAAGCGTCAAGGACTCAAAATTGCATGTCCAGAGGAAATTGCGTACCGTAAAGGCTTTATCGATGCTGCAGCATTAGAAAAGCTAGCCAGCAAATATGCTAAAAATGGCTATGGCCAGTATTTGAAACAAGTCCTTACAGAGAAAGTGTTTTAATGAATGTAATGCAAACGTCCATCCCAGAAGTATTGGTTTTTGAACCTAAAGTGTTTGGTGATGACAGAGGGTTCTTCTTTGAAAGTTTTAATGCAAAACAATTTGAAGAGGCAGTCGGCAAACACTATGATTTTGTGCAAGATAACCACTCAAAATCAGCAAAGAATGTACTACGTGGCCTGCATTATCAAATCGAGCAAGCACAAGGAAAGTTAGTGCGTGTGACACAAGGTGAAGTGTTTGATGTTGCGGTAGATATTCGAACATCGTCTAAAACTTTTGGGCAATGGGTGGGTGTGCATCTTTCCGCAGATAATCATCGACAAATGTGGGTGCCGCCAGGCTTTGCACACGGTTTCTTAGTGTTATCTGAATACGCAGAATTCTTGTATAAAACTACTGATTTTTATGCACCACAGCATGAGTGTAGTATTCGTTGGGATGACCCTGACATTGCGATTGAATGGCCTTCAGAGTTGACTCCAGTATTGTCAGCAAAAGATAGCGCTGCTTTATCTTTACGTGATGCAAAAAAATTCCTGTAACTGTATAAGACATTAACATGAAGATTCTAGTCACAGGCATGCATGGTCAAGTGGGCCATGCTTTGCAACAAGCGCTAAGCAATCATCACGAGGTGGTGGCTGTTGATCGTGAGCAGTTTGATCTAAGTGATGTGCAAGCTATTCGAGAGGCAATACAAACTATTCGTCCTGCGCTGGTCATTAATCCAGCGGCATATACTGCAGTCGATAAAGCCGAAAGTGAGCCAGAGCTTACGTTTGCCATCAATGCCATCGCGCCACGGATCATTGCCGAGGAAGCGGCAAGAATCGGTGCTGGCCTCATACATTTTTCGACAGACTATGTGTTTGATGGTAATAAGCCATCCCCGTACGTCGAAACAGATCCAGTGAACCCGCTCAGTGTGTATGGGCATTCCAAACTGATTGGGGAGCTGGCGATACAATCTATAGCTTTGCCGCACATCATATTACGTACGAGTTGGGTATATGGAGTCCATGGCAATAACTTTCTTAAAACGATACTACGCTTGAGCGCTGAGCGCGATCAGTTAAAGATTGTAGATGATCAGTTCGGTGCGCCAACCAGCAGTCAATCTATTGCAGAGACGGTGAGTAAGCTAGTGAGTGTTTGGCAAATGAATGACTTTACTCAGTCTGGCATTTATCATTTTACGAATGCAGGCAGTACGTCTTGGTTTGGTTTTGCAAAAGCAATATTGCAATCGTATGAGACAAAAGCTGAGCAACTTGCATTGCCTGCGCTCAAAATTCAATCATCCACCATTGGATCAATCGTCACAGCCGAATATCCAACGCCTGCAGCACGTCCGAAAAATTCAAGATTGGACAATGCTAAGTTAATGAATACGTTTGGATTGGCATTGCCGGCATGGGAACAGGGGCTAGAGCAGGTAATGCAACAAATCAGACAGTTTGATTAAGTAAAATGCGGGCAGGTTTAGCTGACAGCATCTGTCCAGCTATTGGGTGTTTCATACAGGCGCACACGTTCCAACGTTAAATGATTGCCATACACATCTTTGTATTGAGCTTTGAGTAACCTAAACGCTTCAGACGCCATATTTTCCGCCGTTGGAATAGTAGGAAAAATGACTGTTTTATGGTTGGGTAGTGTGTTCAAAAAGTCTAATACAGGATGATCATGTTGATACACGATAAATGCATGGTCCCAGACATCTACAACCGTTTCACGTGCTATTCTTTTTACGTCTGAAAAATCCATCACCATGCCATTCTCTGAGCTATGTTCTTGTTGAATGATGTCGCCCGACAAGGTGATTTCAATTGCATAGCGATGTCCGTGGAGATTGCGACATTGGCTTTTATGATCGGGGATGCGGTGGCCCGCATCAAACTCTAAACGTGTAGTAATTTGCATGGCGGGATTATATCAGCTCGCCGAATTAATTTTTGCCCAGCTGACAAATTCATCAAATGGCAATGGCTTAGAAAAATAGTAGCCTTGCGCCTTACGAATGCCAATTTCATTAATCAGCTTAAGTGAGGCTTCATTTTCCACACCTTCGACCAACACTTCTTTACCAATGCTTTCCGCGAGTGAAGCCATGGATTGCACCATCCTGAAATCTTTATCTGATAAATGAATTTGGCGCACGAATGATTGGTCAATTTTAATCAGTGAAATAGGCATGCTCCGCAGTCGCGCCATAGAGGAATAACCGGTACCAAAGTCGTCTAATGCAAGTTTAAAGCCGTTATCGGTGATTTGTTGAATGGTGGCTAAGGTGGTTTCGTTCTCTTCTAGGATGCCATTCTCAGTAATTTCTAGAATGAGATTTTCTGGTTGTATCTTCCAAAATTGGCTACTTTGCAAGATAAGCAGAGGTAAGTCTTTATCGTATAAGTCTTCGGCTCTCAGATTCAGCGTGAGATACACAGACAGTTTATTTTGATTAATCAATTCATGGGCAAGACGACACACTGAGTGGATGAGCCAGCGTGTAAACATTTTACCTAAGCCCACCTTATTGATGATTTCCACCATAACATTTGGGTAAATGCCTTTGGATTTGGCATTGGGCCAACGCAACAATACTTCGGCGCCTACACAATGGCCATCTGGCAAGCTAACAATAGGCTGTAAATACAGTTCTAAATCTTCGTTGTTGAATGCATCTGTGATATCAAGCTCAAGTTTCTTTTGCCGTTCGACTGCATCTGAAATCTCCGGCGCATATATCACAATATCCAAATTATTAGCCAGTGCATGGTTGAGAGCCACTCTTGCAAAATCATATATATGTGGGTAATTGGTTGCTTCTGTCTCAATGACAGCCCCAATCACAGGCATGACGATAAACACTTGGTGCTCTACATGAATAATTTGCTCATAGCAACGCTGGATTTTGGCCACCAGTAGATGTAATTGGGTCGTGTTGATATGCTTTTTAATCAATACATTAAAGAACAAAGTGCCCGACTGATATATAGTGAACTCACCTAAAAAACATGTAGCGAGCAGTTCTGCTACTTTGATGCTCAAGGCAGGTTGTAGGATAGGTGATATAGTATTTGTGCCACGTTCGATTAAAAAACGTATGGAAAACAAACTCAACTCTAAATGTTGGTTTGAGCTTGTTTCACGCTCAATGTCTTCAAACAGTAAGTGAGTGTTAGGTAAATTAGTGACGGCATCGTGATTCAATAAATAATTGATTTGCTGCTGCTGACATAATTGTAAGCTCTCACCCAATATCTCAAATAAAAACATATGTAGCTGCTGTGTCTGCAAAGACTGTGCGTTGCCATCGAGTGTTAAACAGCGTAACAGGTGAGTGATGGTGGCAATTTGTGCATGTGATTGACTTGCTGCGACCCATTGCGCCACGCATTGATTAATACGCAGACAAAAATCATCAATGTTTAAATTTGTGGGCCATGTAGCAATAAGTACAAATAATTGATCAAGTGCGTCACTTCTTTCCGCACTAGAAATGACGTGATACAAATTTTCCAGCTGGATTAAGTCTACCTTATAGCCGCTAGTCAATGTGGATGGATCTAGCTGGTATTGCTGTGCTTTAAGCAGTACATTTTCTGAAGGATACTCCACGTCGAATGCACGTAGATACGGCGTATTGACGTCATCCTCAATAATATTCGTTAGGGACATACTACGCTAAATATAAAAGTCTTCCGCGTGCACGCCTAAGCTATCTGCAGAGACTGCCCTAACAATTTGATATGCAACACCATCTGGTGTGGTGGGGGAGTTTAGTAAATCTAGCGTAACTGGAAATTCATTTCTGGATTTATCAGGTGCAAGCACCACCATCACTCTGGGCTGCAGGCGACGTACTTGATTTTGCTGAATGACTACCCCAATCTCGCCTGTATTCAATTCAACCAGCGAACTTACAGGATAAATGCCAAAAAATTGTATGAGCTGATCTACTAAGCTACTCGAGAAAGCCTTGTCTCGCATGTGATGAATTTCATCTAGTGCTCTAAGGTTCGGCATGCTTTTGGCATAGCTTCTGTCCGTGGTGAGTGCACAATAAGTGTCTATTAGCCCGGCTATTTGCGCACGTATTTGTATTTGTTCGTTATCAAGACCATCGGGATATCCGCTACCATCAAAGCGCTCATGATGTTGTTTAATGACATCGATTACTGCAGCAGGAATATCTGCAGTTTGAGACAGAATGCGCAGACCTTCTTCAATATGTAGTTTTGCAATTTCAAACTCTGTGGATGTTAGTTTTGTATTTTTAAGCAAAATACGCTTTGGGATTTTGACTTTACCAACATCTTGTAATAAGCCAGCTAATCCCATTTCTTTGATTTCCACTTTAGGCAAGGCCAAAAAGCTAGAAAAGGCCATCATGTTGATGGATACGTTGAGCGCTTGACCGTAAGCCACATTGTCAGTATCTTTGAGTTTAGCCAACCACATCAGTGCGTCTGGTGTTCGGCTGATGCTGTCTACCATATTGTCGAGCACTTCAGAGACGGTGCTAATGTCTAAATTTTGCTTGTTAGCAATGGCCTCAAAAATCTCTTTTGTCGCAATTTGTGATTTTTCATAAACAGGATAAATCACAGCCATTTCTTGCTCTACGCGCGG
Organism: Methylophilus sp.; assembly: GCA_030696695.1. Taxonomy (GTDB): domain Bacteria; phylum Pseudomonadota; class Gammaproteobacteria; order Burkholderiales; family Methylophilaceae; genus Methylophilus. The sequence goes on along the minus strand of JAUYRP010000011.1, from coordinate 151,524 downwards.
CACTTCGTTTTGATAGATGTGTATACGGTACATCTCTGACTCTGTAATCCCAAAAGGATCATCATCGTGGCTTGCGCCATTTTTAGGGGCTGTGAGCTTATCTTTTTTAGAACCAAATAGGTTTTTCAAAAAACCTAAAGAGCTGCCATTGCTGCCATTCGTGCTGTGATCAACCCCGTTCGTATTGTTAGCGCTACCGTTGGACGGTGGGGGTGTGGAACCAACACTACTTACATTAAATACAATGCCATCTTTGGTTTGTGTGATGGCACCTTTTTTGATCGCACTGAGTATTTCAAAAAAGCTGGACTGCTGTAATGTTTTTTTCTGATTATTGGCGGTTTTAACCATGACTTTAGGCGTGGTGCTAAAGGTGCTGCTTGGTTTAGAACCATTGCTGGTTTGCTTGATAATGACGGGGGAAGCTTCACGTTGAATTGCAACATTGACTTTGGCTTTTGCGCTAAATTGGTCACCGATTGATTTGGTGCGGTCTACATATACAAATTCACACAATTGCTTTAGCGTTGCCATTTGCTCATCGTCATCAAGCACAAAGCCTTGTAATAGAAATGGCGAGTCTAGCCATGGCCTATCCAGTTCGGTAATGAACATACCAAACTGCAACTGGCTAGAAAAAACTTTTTCTCTGGTGATATCCATATTGGTTATGTTGATTCAGTAAGCGCTAATAGGTGGGCTAGTACACATTGCCCAAGGTATTGTAAATGATAGCCACCCTCTAAACATGAAATTATTCTGCCTTCACAATATTTTACAGATTGCGCCACGACATATTGTGTTATCCAAGCATAATCGTCAACCTCTAACATTAAATCAGCGAGAGGATCTTGGCTGTGTGCATCAAAACCAGCAGAAACAAATAGCACTTCTGGTTTAAATCGTTCAAGCGCTGGCGTAAATTCTTCAATCACGGCTTTCTTAAAGTGATGGCCATCGGTGCCCGCGGCCAGTGGTACATTAATCATGCGGTCTGTTCTTGTGAATGCGCCCTTATGTGGGTAAAAAGGGTGCTGAAACGTAGAACACAGCATCACAGCGGGATTGTCTTTAACTATATTTTCAGTACCATCCCCATGATGTACATCAAAGTCAATGATAGCAACCCGCTTGATGGGGTAATGCGCCAATACATGCATAGCAGCGATTGCGACATGATTAAATATACAAAAGCCTGCGCTGTTGCTTTGTCCGGCATGGTGACCAGGGGGACGTGTGCAACAAAACGCATTTTTTACTTTACCTTGCATCACTAAGTCTGTAGCCAATATGGCGGCGCCACTTGCGCGCAGAGTCGCTTCTAAACTGTGGGGGCCCATTGCTGTGTCTGCATCTAGCCTAACTAAACCAGCTTTGGGAGATTTGGCATAAATATTGTCTACGTAAGTTGCGTGATGCGCTCTAGTTAACTGCTGTTTGGTGGCTAGTGGCGCATCCAAAAATTGCAATTTTTGATTGAGTGGAGATTGAGTGACAGTTTGTTTGATGCTATTAATACGTGCGGGAGATTCTGGATGTTGACCATCCATGACATGAAGCAAGGTATCTGGGTGAGAGATAAATGCTGTTTTCATGATGTATTGCGATGAAGCTCCTCAGTCAATTGTTGATATTGCGCCAGTCGGTTCGGCGATACCGCTAAATTTAATTGATTTAGGATAGCACAATCCGGCTCATGTAGATGTCTGCAGTTGTTGAAGCGGCAATGGCCAAGATAGGGTCTAAACTCAATAAATGCCTGCTCTAATTCAAATTGCGAAATATGGTGCAAACCGAATTCTTGCAAGCCAGGTGAGTCAATCAAACTGGAGTCAGCGTCTAAATAATATAAGCGGGTCGCGGTTGTTGTGTGTTTACCACTATCTAAGGCAGCGCTTATTTCTTGAGTGCGCGCCGCTTGTGAGGGTAGTAAGGCATTAATAATGGTGGATTTACCCATACCGGATTGCCCAACCATCACGCTTTGTTCACCATGTAAGTATGGCAATAACGGCGCAATATGATTTGTAGCGGTGAGAGAGAGTGTTTGATACCCCAGCTGCGCGTATTGGGCTAATTTTTCTGTGGCATCAGCATTGGGCAAATCACATTTATTGAGCACGATGAGTACTTTTATCCCCGCCGCCTCTGCAGCAACTAAGCAACGGTTCAGCAGAGCTTCATAAAAGCTGGGTTGTGTAGCAAGGACAATGACAATTTGCGTTACGTTTGCAGCGAGTAATTTACTTTTGAATGCATTGCTGCGGTATAGGAGGGTTTTGCGAGGCAATATTTTTTCTACCACGCCTTCTCGGTGGTCGGTTAAGGCAATTTCAACATAGTCACCAGAGGCTATGTCAGTTTTTTTACCACGGGTTACACAACTGATGCGACGTTTGTCTTCGAGCTCAACTTCGTAACGTTTACCAAATGCGGCTACTACCAGACCTTTAAGCATGCATTTATTTAAAGTGGTAATACTGTTGGTTTAAATAGGCTGCAGCATTTACTTCGTCTTCTTCAAACCATTTTAAATCCAGCATAGTATTGCAGTTGCGTACCTGTACGATAAGCCCAGAAGGTGTTTTAATTTTTCGTAATTCACGTGTGTAAATTTCCGAACCGTCCCCACCAAAACTGGCAGCATGACAGCTGATACAGTTAGTTTCAACAAGCTTTTTACCTGCTGCTATGTCAGCTGTTTTAAACAAATCATTGGCGTAGCATGGCAATGAAGCCATGACGACACAAGCGGCGATGATTGAATGTTTAATCATTAATGCGTGTTGCTTCCCGTATATGTCGCCAATTTAGTGATACGAATACTCGCTGGTGGGTGAGAGTCGTAAAAAGCAGAGTGTAACGGGTCTGGTGTTAATGTAGAAGCGTTTTCACGATATAACTTAACCAAAGCATCGACTAAATATCTAGCATCAGCATGTTTCGCTGCATAGTCGTCAGCTTCGAACTCATTTTTACGGGAGTAACTGGCCATTAGTGGACGCAATAAGAATAAAAAAGTAGGGGAGACGAGCAAGAATAAAATTAAAGCCATGTAGTCACTGGGTTGATAGACGCCTAGCCCAGTATAGAACCATGATTGATTCATCAACCAACCTAATATGGCTAAACCCACTAAGCTTACAAAGAACATCATCGCCACACGTTTGATGACGTGATGATGTTTGAAATGTCCAAGTTCATGGGCCAATACGGCTTCAATTTCGTTAGCATTAAGTTTGTCTAAAAGCGTATCAAAAAACACAACACGCTTACTATTACCAAAACCAGTGAAATATGCATTGCCATGTCCCGAGCGAGTCGAGCCATCCATCACAAATAAACCTTGTGACTTAAACCCACACTTTGTGAGTAGACTTTCAATACGGCTTTTAAGCGACTGATCAGCCAATGGTGTAAATTTGTTAAAAAGTGGTGCGATAAAAGTTGGGTAAACAGCAAGCATCACAATGTTGAAAATGCTCCAAATCACCCACAAATAAAACCACCAGTATTCTCCAGCGCCTTGCATTAACCACAGGGCTACAAATAAAATTGGTGCGCCAAGCGCTAGCCCGACTAAACCATGTTTAAACATGTCATTAAAAAACATAGCAGGTGTCATTTTATTAAATTCAAATTTAGCGTCTATGGTGAAGGTACGATAGTAATCGAAAGGCAACTCCACTAAGGTACTCACAAATAAAGCACTACAGATGACAAGCGCGCCTCGAATAATGTCTTGATTAGGCAGCCACTGTGTCCATATATGATCAATCCACTGCAATCCGCCACCAACTGTCAGCAGCAACAATAAAACAGCTTGTGTGATTGTTTCGGCAACGGTTAATCGTGTTTTAGTACTCGAGTAATCTGCAGCTTTTTGATGTGCTTCTAACGAGATGGTATTCGCAAAAGCAGCTGGGACCTGATGGCGATGAGTTTGAACGTAGTGGATATGTCGATTACTTAGCCATACTCTCACCACGGTTGTAACGGCTAATAAGCTGACAAATAAAAATGTTAATGTTGATGCCATATTCTATAAATTTCACTAATTAAGTTAAACTAACACTATTCTGAAGCATTCAGATGAGAATGGTTCATAGTCGTAGTCTTTAAACCGCATTTTAATGGAAATCATGATGGCCGCTAGCAATAACAACGTCAATAACGAAAATTTAATTTGGTTAGATATGGAAATGAGTGGACTGCTACCAGATTCTGACCGTATTTTGGAATTGGCTGCGGTAGTCACAGATGCGAATTTGAATGTGCTGGGTGAGTCCCCAGTGTTCGTTATTCATCAAACGGATGCTGTATTGGATGGCATGGATGCATGGAATAAAGGCGCACATGGACGAAGTGGCTTGATAGACAAAGTTAAGGCTTCTAAGGTGGATGAGCAGATGGCTACCGAGCAGATGATTGCATTCTTAAAAGAATATGTGCCCAGAGGTAAATCGCCCATGTGTGGCAACTCGATCTGTCAAGACAGGCGTTTTATGGCACGTTACATGCCTGATTTAGAAAGTTATTTTCATTATCGAAATTTAGATGTCAGTGTCTTTAAAGAATTGGCACGTCGCTGGAAGCCAGAAATTTACTCGGGATTTAAGAAAGCCAGTAAGCATGAGGCTCTGGCAGATATTTACGAATCCATTGACGAGTTAAAATACTATCGTGAACACTTTATTGTGAAATAGTGGCTCTTATTTTAGGATTTTTAAGTAAAAAAATGGACATCATCTGCATGATGTCCCGAGGGAGGAGAAGTTAGCTTTGGAGAAGCTTAGTATTACATAAGCATCAAGCGTGCCAACTTAAGGTCCCTTTAATTCAGTAGTTTTTCATAAAGCGCAACATAAGCATCGGCGCTGTGTTTCCAGCCAACATCTTTTTTCATTCCGTTTTTTTGTATTTTTGCCCAAGTTTTTTTATCTTTCCATATTGACAATGCTTGCTTGATTGTGACCAAAAGTGACATCTTGTTGACATTTTCAATCACAAATCCTGTTGCAGTGTTATTCAGAATAGTGTCAGCATTGCTATGACATATCGAATCTGCTAAACCACCCGTATTAGAAACCACTGGCGGAGTGCCGTAACGCAAACCATACAGCTGATTTAGCCCACAAGGTTCAAAACGTGATGGCATCATAAATATATCAACTCCAGCCATGATTAGGTGGGAGAGTGGTTCGTTGTAACCAATCGTGACAGACACTTGGTTAGGATACTGTTCTGCATACGCGTTGAACTGCGCTTCAAATGATTTCTCACCGCCACCTAAAATGGCAAATTGACACCCTAGGGCAATCAACTCAGGCATGGAGCCTATCAGGATATCCAGCCCCTTTTGGTGGGTTAATCGACTCACAACCCCAAGTAAAGGTGCATCTTGTTGAACGGTTAGATGAAGTTGTTGTTGTAATGCTGTTTTAACTTTTGCTTTGCCAGATAATTTCTTTTCAGAATAAACAAAAGGTAAATATGGATCCGCTTCAGGGTTCCACTCTTCAGTATCAATACCATTCAGAATGCCCGTAATATCGCTACTACGTAACTGAAGCAGTCCTTGCAAACCAAAGCCAAAAGCCTCTGTTTGAATTTCAAGCGCGTAAGTAGGGCTGACAGTAGAGAGTTTGTCTGCGTAAAATATGCCTGCTTTGAGAAATGAAACTTGTTGGTAAAACTCAAAACCATCGATTTGAAAGTCTTTTGGTGAAAGCTCAAGGGACTTAACCCAATGTTGTTCAAAATTGCCTTGAAACGCTATATTATGAATGCTGAGTAGCGACTTTGCATCGGTTAGCCCTTGCTGTCGCATGTAGTAGGGAGCTAAACCGGTTTGCCAATCATTACAATGCACAATATCTGGCACCCAATCCCAAAACGACTGGTAGATGCTCAAGAGACTAGCTACTTTGGAAAGTACGCCAAAACGCATTGGGTTGTCAGACCAATCATGTCCTTGCGGGTGTGTGTATGGGCCGCCATCACGTTCATATAAGCCTGCATGTTTAACAATAATCACTTCCAACTTGGAGTTGGGAACGGTGCCAGTCAGTAAATCGCAACTGATATTCTTGAAGACTTCTAGTGTCCCAAGATAAGTGATGTTTTCAACTTTCTCCAGCACCGTGCTATATCCTGGAATGAGGCACTTTACATCGATTCCTGAAGCTTGGAGTGCAGTGGGCAGTGCACCACTTACATCTGCTAAGCCACCTGTTTTGATGAGTGGGAATATTTCAGAACTCACAAATAAAACGCGCAAAATATTCTTTCTTAGTTATTGGTTTCAACTGATATTATATTTCTAAAAATACGACATTGAATCAATTGTAAGGGTAAAAATGATAAATGCATTTGTTGCAGTAGGCTTGGGTGCTGCGATTGGCGGTTGGATTAGATGGGGGTTGGGAATGCTGTTGAATGCAAGCATCATTCCCATGGGTACATTATTAGCAAACTTGCTAGGCGGTTACCTTATGGGTTTAGCATTGGCTGGGGTAGTGCACCAACCCGAACTCAGTACTGAAATGAAACTTTTTATCACCACCGGTTTTCTTGGAGGTCTCACTACTTTTTCGACATTCTCTGCTGAAGCGGTTAGTTTGATGCACAGGGAGCAGTATGGGTATGCAATTGCACATATACTATTCCATGTCGTTGGATCTTTGCTGATGACAGCGCTAGGTTATTGGACAGTCCAGTATCTAAGAAACTAAAAAAGGGGAAGCTAAAAAAAGGGCTCATTTGAGCCCTTTTTTGCATAACAAAACAACTAGATGATACTTATTTTTGAGTTTCCACCATGACTAATGGTGCGTCTTCTCCAGCCGTTTCTTGGTTTTTCTTCCAGTTAGCAGCTTTACGAGGTGCTTTAGGTTTAGCTACAGTTGCAGGTGCAGTCGTCTTTAATTCACCTTTAGTTTCTACTAACTGCAACCCTGCGTCAGCCAAGCTCACTGTTCCCTTAGATGAGGATTCAACATTATCTGCTTCTGCTTTTTTAGCTTTAGCTGGTTTTCGCGTAGTTCTTTTCTTCGCCGGTTTTTCAGTCGCTTCAGATTGCAAAGTTTCTGATTCACCAATTTTGTCATTGCTAATTTCAGCAGTTACGGACGCTGAAGCTTTAGTCTCAGCTTTAGGCGGACGAGCTTTTTTAACTGATGGCTTATCTTCCTGCGTTTTTGTCGACTCGTTTGCAACACTCTGTGTAGCGACAGGGTTTTCTGATGCCTTACTTACAGGCGTTACTTCTAATGACGTCTGCTGGTCATTACCATCCACAATCACGTTTTCGGCTTGCATGTTTTCTTTGCCTGCTTCGTCACGTGGGCGACGATCACGACGACCGCGACGATTGCGGCGACCTGTACGTTCCTGACGTGGCGCATTGTTTGCATCTACAGGTGCTGTAGCAACCAGTGCACTGGTTTGCTCTACAGGTTTCTCAATTGCAGTTTCGGTTTCCAAACGTTTTTCTGGCTGAGGCTTATTTGGTTTTTCGTGACGTGGTTGCTGTGCTTGCTCAGGACGGTTACGTTCATTGCGTTCGTTTGGATTACGCTCAGCAGCGCTTTTATCCGCAGGGTTACGGTCGCGGTTACGATTTTTATTGCGATCACGTTGATTGCGGTTACGATCACGATGTTGTTCACGTGCGTTTCCACGCTGCTCAGTAGGTTTTTCTGCTTCCACTTTTGCCTCGGCTTCACCTAGTCCTAACATTGCCTTGATACGACCAAAGATAGACACTTTGGCTGGCGTTGCTACGATTTCTGGTTTTGCTTCAACAATAGGTGCTGATGTTGCTGGCGTAATGCCTTTGACAAGAGCCTCGGCTGCGATAGGTTTAGCCTCCTGATTAAGTGATCGTACATAATCAGTTTCAGATGGCAACTCAACCATTTTGTAACTTGCACGAGAGGTTTCTTCATTGACATCATCATGCTTAATACGGGTAATACTGTAGTTCGGTGTTTCCATATGTACATTAGGAATTAAAACTACTTCTACGCCCATGCGCTGTTCAATTTTGTGTATATCTGCACGTTTTTCATTCAGCAAGAACGTAGCTGCTTCTACGGGAAGTTGTACTTGAATGATTGCACTGTTGTCTTTCATGGCTTCTTCTTGCGTGATACGCAAGATATGTAGTGCTGTTGACTCAATGCCACGGATATGACCGGTGCCATTACAACGTGGGCAAGTTGCGTGGTTAGTCTCACCTAAACTTGGACGTAAACGTTGACGTGAGAGCTCTAACAGGCCGAAACGCGAGATTTTGCCAGTCTGCACACGTGCGCGATCATAATGTAAAGCATCACGCAAAGCGTTTTCTACTTCACGCTGATTGCGTGGGTTTTCCATGTCAATGAAGTCAATCACCACTAAACCACCCAAATCACGCAAGCGCATTTGACGCGCGACTTCTTCGGCGGCTTCTAAGTTGGTATTAAAGGCAGTTTGTTCAATATCTGAGCCTTTGATGGAGCGACCAGAGTTGACATCGATAGACACCAATGCCTCTGTATGGTCGATGACAATAGCACCGCCAGAAGGCAGGCGCACTTCGCGCGAGAAGGCTGTTTCAATTTGATGTTCGATTTGAAAGCGAGAGAACAGGGGGATTTCATCTTGATAGAGTTTAACGCGTGCTACATTGCCAGGCATCACGTGGTTCATGAATTGCACGGCTTGTTCATGCACATCTGCGGTATCAATGAGGATCTCACCGATATCTGCGCTGAAGTAGTCGCGGATAGCACGAATGACTAAACTACCTTCTTGGTAGATTAAAAAGGCACCTGGCTGTATATGTGATGCCTCTTCAATCGCTGTCCACAATTGCGTGAGGTAATTCAAATCCCATTGTAACTCTTCAGCATTCCGTCCAATACCAGCAGTACGGGCAATGATGCTCATGCCATTAGGTATTTCCAACTGCGCCATGGTGTCACGTAATTCGTTACGTTCTTCACCTTCAACACGACGTGAAACACCACCCCCACGCGGGTTGTTTGGCATGAGCACCAAATAGCGACCAGCAAGTGAAATGTAGGTAGTGAGTGCTGCGCCTTTATTGCCACGCTCGTCTTTATCGACCTGCACAATCAGTTCTTGGCCTTCTTTGATGACGTCTTGAATACGTGCACGGCCACTGTCTGGCTTGTCTTGGAAGTAACTGCGAGAAATTTCTTTGAAAGGTAAGAAGCCGTGACGGTCAGTACCGTAGTCCACAAACGCCGCTTCTAGTGAGGGTTCTATGCGTGTAATTACGCCTTTGTAAATATTGCTTTTGCGTTGCTCTTTGCCCGCGTGTTCAATATCTAAGTCGATGAGTTTTTGTCCATCGACGATTGCAACGCGCAATTCTTCTGACTGCGTTGCGTTAAATAACATTCTTTTCATTGCTTGCTCCTAAGCCAAAGCCGAGCAGACAAATCTGTTTGGTAATCTAATGCGCTGATCGCATTGCTAAGTAAGATTCTTACTTAATCGCGTTACTGTTAACGTTATGTGGTCGTCGCCAAGGTACATAAACCTTGCGTTATTGTGGTGATACTAAGCTGGATGATGACCAGCTTTATAATTACATGACATGATTGTATGAATGCAATTAATTTAGTTTCATCTACGACTGCACTAAAATTAATACCCAAATAGAGCATTAATTCGTTAAAATTCAATATTCAGCAAACTTTAGTCACGCTTTGATTTTTAATTGTCTGCGTTGGCTATGGCGTATATTTTACATTTCGCTACTTTTTGGCGAGCGGTATTAACCAAGTATTTGTTGTCACTTTTGTTTCTAAAAACGTTAAGTTTCTTAAAACATATTCTTAAGCGCGCTTTATAAGCTTGCATTCTCTAAGAACCTTATCAGTATAGGCTAGAAGTAGTATTAAAGCAAAGTATGCACACATTAAATGAAACAAACGTAACACACCCAAGCGAAGTATCTTCGACAGCGTCAGCGCAGTTGGTCATTGATGATGCGTCTGCAGGTCAACGCATTGATAATTATCTTCAGAGAGTATTGAAAGGCGTACCGAAAAGCCATATCTACCGCATATTGCGAAGTGGTGAAGTGCGTGTGAATAAAAAGCGTATCGATGCAGACTTCAGACTAAGTCTTGAAGATGTCGTGAGGGTACCGCCCATACGCATTGCTAATACGCCTCAAGCTATCGCCACAGGACCTGTCACCAGTAAATTCAATGATGCAATCGTGTACGAAGATGACGCAATGCTCGTCATTAACAAGCCTGCAGGATTTGCAGTTCATGGTGGTAGCGGAGTGAGCCGTGGCGTGATAGAACAATTGCGTTTAGAGCGTCCACAAGCCAAGTTTTTAGAATTGGTACATCGGCTAGACCGTGATACCTCAGGCGTGTTGATGTTGGCAAAAAAGCGCAGCGCTTTAGTGGCCTTACATGAGGCGATTCGTAATAATCACATGGATAAACGCTACGTGATGATGGTGCATGGCGTATGGACGGAAAAGAAAAAGCATGTCACATTAGATTTGCAAAAATATGTTACAAACGATGGTGAGCGTAGAGTAAATGTGGTGACTGACCCTAAAAAAGATGTGCTCGGCGTTGCGCAAGTGTCAGAGACGATTTTTTACTTAACTCAAAACTTGGGTGAATACTCTTTGTTAGAGGCAAAACTCATCACGGGTCGCACACATCAGTTGCGAGTGCAATTGGCGCACCTTGGTTACCCCATTTTAGGCGATGATAAATATGGTGATTTTGCGCTGAACAAACAGTTAATTAAACAGGGTCTAAAGCGTATGTTTTTACATTCTGCTGAAACGAACATTCGTCATCCTGTCACGGGCGATAAGCTAAAATTACAAGCGGCATTACCCCCAGAACTCAAAAAATTCATACAACAAAACGAAGGTAGTTAAAAGTAGATGCAAAAGCAATATGATTTAATTGTGTGGGATTGGGATGGCACAATCGCCGATTCTACTGGAATGATTACTAATGCGATTGTGAAAGCCGCGGAACAAGTTGGTTTGCCAGCACTAGACCCAGCCAAGGCGACAAGTATTATCGGGTTGGGGTTGCGTGAGTCCATTTATGCGTTGTATGGCGATTTGCCAGAAGCACAGGCGCGTGATTTGGCTGCAAATTACAATACTAACTATTATGCAGGTGAGAGCGAAATCCCTCTGTTTTCAGGTGCGGCAGAAACTATTCAAGAGTTAAATAAACGTGGCTATAAACTTGCTGTGGCCACTGGAAAAGGGAGAAGGGGGCTGAATCTGGCACTATCTCATTGTGGTTTAACACAATACTTTCATGCGACTAAAACAGTGGATGAATGCTTTTCAAAACCGCATCCACAAATGTTGGATGAGTTGATGGATGAGTTGGTGGTGATGCCAGAACGTACCTTGATGATTGGCGATACGCACTATGATATGCAAATGGCTAAAAATGCAGGCGTGCATGCAGCAGCAGTGACTTATGGCGCACAATCTGTATCGCATCTTTCTACTTATCAACCTGAGTACATGTTCCATCACTTTAATGAACTAAGTGCATGGTTATTAAAAGATAATGCTTGATATTCGGTTTAAAAGCAGTGATTTGATTGAAAAGTCTGAGGGTTTGCGATTTAATGTACCTCAGTACGGTGATAGAGCAACTGGATTTGTGGTGCGATTTAATGGCAAGCCATATGCCTATTTAAACCAGTGTGCCCATGTGCCCATTGAGCTGGATTGGCAACATGGACAATTTTTTAATCTGACCAAAGATTATATTATTTGTGCGACCCACGGCGCCCACTATGAACCAAGCTCTGGGCATTGTGTGTTAGGGCCATGTAAGGGAAAGTCATTGAAGCCGATTGTAGTTGAGGAAATCAATGACGAAATTATTATTCATTTAGAAAGCAATGCATAAGATGACGACCGAAGGTAATTCAAACAACAATACAAATAATGAACACAATTGGGCGCAATCCTCATTAGAGAAAATTGCGCTATCAGGCTTAGCTGAGCAAAAGTCAGCACGTCGTTGGTCTATATTTTTTAAATCACTTACTTTTTTATACTTGTTCTTTTTGCTGTTATTAGCCATTGGTTGGTTAGGTGATGGCAAAGCACCTTCTGGGGCGCATACTGCACTGATTGATGTCAAAGGGGTGATTGAAGCTGGCGGTGAAGTGAATGCTGATTCCGTGATGGGTAGTCTGAATGATGCTTACGAAAGCAAGGGGACTAAAGGGATTATCTTGCGCATCAATAGTCCGGGTGGGAGTCCAGTGCAGGCAGGCATTATTAATGAAGAGATCAAACGTCAGAAAAAATTGCATCCAAATATTCCAGTGTACGCTGTAGTAGAAGACATATGTGCATCTGGAGGCTACTACATTGCAGCGGCAGCCGATAAAATATATGTAGATAAAGCCAGTATTGTTGGTTCAATTGGTGTGTTGATGGATGGTTATGGCTTTACTGAAGCGATGAAAAAAGTAGGTGTGGAACGTCGTTTGCTGACTGCGGGTGAAAATAAAGCCATGTTAGACCCGTTTTCTCCAGTGAATCCGCAGCATCAGGCCTATGCACAAAGTATGCTGGACGAGATTCACGAGCAGTTTAAAACAGTAGTGCGCGAAGGACGTGGTAAACGCTTGAAAGAAACGGCTGAAACGTTCAGTGGTTTGTTTTGGAGTGGTGAACAAAGCATCAAAATTGGTTTGGCCGATGCACTTGGTAGTGCTGATTACGTCGCTAGAGAAGTGATCAAGCAAGAAGAAATCGTAGATTTCACTTATCAAGACACCGTGGTGGATCGCTTTGCAAAACGTCTTGGCGCTAGCATGGCTGAGAAAATAGGCATCAGCCGCAATATGCAATTACGCTAATATTGCTAGTCAAATAGCCAACAAAAAAGCTGGATTTCTCCAGCTTTTTTGTTGGCAAAGACACATGTCACAAATGACTAAGTACGCTGCTTCGCATAATTGATTAGACCATTGGTTGAGCCATCAAAATCATCAATGGTGTCACCATTTTTCAATAAGGGTAGAATTTGCTGCGCAATTTGCTTGCCGTATTCCACACCCCATTGGTCATAGCTATTAATGTCCCAGATGATGCCCTGCACAAAAATCTTATGTTCATACAATGCAATCAACTTGCCCAAGGTATAAGGCGTAAGTTTGTCAAACATAATAGAAGTCGTTGGGCGATTGCCTTGAAAAACCTTGTGTGGTAATAAGTCTTCAAGTGCTTCACCTGACAATCCTTGCGCTTCTAGCTCAATGCGCGCTTCTTCTCTCGTTTTACCCAACATGAGCGCCTGCGTTTGTGCTAAAAAGTTAGCCAGTAAAATTTTATGATGCTGGTCACCATTACTGCCTACTTGGTAGTGGCTATGAATTGGCATTAAGAAATCTGCAGGTACAGTTTGTGTACCCTGATGAATTAATTGATAAAAAGCATGCTGACCATTGGTGCCAGCCTCGCCCCATATCACAGGGCCAGTTTTATACTTCACTTCGGTACCATCCCGACAGACAAATTTACCGTTGCTCTCCATATCTGCTTGTTGCAAATAAGCAGCAAACCTAGCCAGACCTTGGTCGTAGGGCAAAATAGCATGAGTGTCGACATGGAAAAAGTTGTTGTACCACACGCCTATCATGGCCATGATGACGGGCATGTTTTGTTCTAGCGGTGCGGTTTTAAAGTGGTTATCCATGGCATGGCCACCCGCAAGCAGGTCTTCAAAATGATCCATCCCTACGTATAGCGCAATCGATAAGCCAATCGCTGACCACAATGAATAGCGTCCACCGACCCAATCCCAAAATGCAAACATATTCTTGGTGTCAATGCCAAATGCTTCTACTGCTTTGGCGTTGGTGGATAAGGCTACAAAGTGTTTAGCCACATGTGCGCTGTCTTTTGCAGCACTCAAAAACCATGTTCGAGCCGAAGTCGCATTAGTCATGGTTTCTTGGGTAGTAAATGTCTTAGAAGCCACAATAAATAAGGTGGTCTCGGCGTTACATTTTTCTAAAGCACGCATGAGATGTGCGCCATCGATATTAGAGACAAAATGCACATTCAAGTTAGGGCTGGCGTATGGCTTCAATGCATCGCACACCATCACAGGCCCTAAGTCAGACCCACCAATGCCAATATTCACAATGTCTGTAATGGCTTTGCCGGTGTAACCAGTCCAGCTTCCATTACGCACTTTTTCAGTAAAGCTGCGCATTTGAGCAAGCACAGCGTTGACTTCTGGCATCACATCCTTGCCATCTACATATATTGGTGTGTTGCTTCTGTTTCTGAGTGCGGTGTGCAACACGGCGCGGTTTTCTGTAATGTTGATTTTCTCACCAGAGAACATGCGATCACGCCAACCTTCAATATTGGCCTCTCTCGCCATTTGAAATAACAGATTGAGTGTTTCAGAAGTGATGCGATGTTTGGAATAATCCAGCAATAAATCTTCATCGCGTAGGCTAAAAGTGTCAAAGCGCGTTGAGTCGGCTTTGAATAAATCACGCATGTGTTGCGTAGCCATAGTTTTTTGATGTTGGCAGAGTGCTTGCCAGCTAGGGTGTTGTGTTAGTGTCGCCATTTATATTCTTATGATCATTAAATTATTTAAATCTATATCTACTGAGTTCTATATTTACTTGGTTGAAATCACTTTAACGTTAAGATGATGCCAGCCAATGGTGGCAGTGTGAGCACAATTGAGAGCTGTTGGTTCATCCATGGTACGTATTCAGTTTGTATGCCTGCATTGTTACCCAAGTTGCTACCACCATAACAGGCAGCATCACTGTTAAATAGTTCGTGGTAATTGCCTTCTGAAGGTACGCCTATGCGATAGGCTTGCCTTGGTACAGGTGTAAAATTAAGTACTATTATAGCAAAACTATCATCAGTTCCGCGTCTGATATAACTGATGATCGACTGGTCTGCATCATGACAATCAATCCAGCTGAACCCTTTAGATTCAAAATCTAAGCTGTGTAGCGCGTTCTGATCCCGGTACAAATAATTCAAGTCTTTACAAAGCTGCTGAATGCCACGGTGATAAGCGTTGCCTTCATAATCATCTTCCAACAAATGCCAATCTAGGCTGGTATTCACATTCCATTCGCGACCTTGCCCAAATTCATTGCCCATGAAGTTGAGTTTTTTGCCAGGAGAAGTCGCTTGCAATGTCATGAGTAAGCGTAAATTGGCAAATTTCTGCCATGCATCCCCTGGCATTTTGTCGAGTAGTGAGCGTTTGCCATGTACCACTTCATCATGTGAGAAGGGCAGGACAAAATTTTCACTATAGGCATATAACTGCCCGAAGGTTAACTTGTCGTGATGGTATTTGCGGTGAATCGGATTTTCTTCCATATAAGCAAGTGTGTCGTTCATCCACCCCATATTCCACTTCATGCTAAAGCCAAGTCCGCCAGCATATACAGGGCGAGAGACGGCTGGCCAAGCAGTGGATTCTTCAGCAATTGTCAATACGCCAGGAAAGTCTTCGCCTACCATCATGTTCATTTGTTTCAAAAAGTCGATGACATCTAGGTTTTCACGACCACCATATTTGTTTGGCAGCCACTCGCCAGCTTTACGTGAGTAATCTAAATACAACATTGAAGCCACAGCATCGACACGTAAACCGTCGATGTGAAATTCTTTTAGCCAGTAATAAGCATTACTCATCAAAAAGTTACGGACTTCATTACGTCCATAATTAAAAATATAGGTACCCCAGTCTTGGTGTTCGCCTAATCTTGGGTCTTCATGCTCATACAACGCAGTGCCATCAAAACGCGCCAAAGCCCAATCATCTTTCGGAAAGTGGCCTGGTACCCAATCTAGAATTACACCAATATTGGCTTGATGAAATGCATCAATCAAAAAGCGCAAATCATCAGGGGTGCCAAAGCGATTAGTCACACCAAAATAACCTGTGGTTTGATATCCCCATGACTCATTCAGTGGGTGCTCTGTAATGGGCAGTAGTTCAACATGGGTATACCCCATTTCTGCAACGTGGGGTACAAGTGATTGCGCCAATTCTCTATAGGTTAAAAAGTGACCTTGCGCATTGCGTTGCCAACTGCCAAGATGTACCTCATAACAGTTGAACGGTGCATGTAACCAAGGGTTTTTTTCACGGTACTTGAGCCATGCGCTGTCTGACCATTGGTATTGGCTTTGACTCACTTTTGCTGCGGTTCCAGGCTTATGTTCAAACTCAATACCATACGGGTCTGTTTTGACAAAAATATGACCAGAGTGGCGATTGCGGATTTCGAATTTATATAAATCGTGAGTAGTGAGGTGGGGGATGAAGATTTCCCAAACGCCACTGCTACCATGGGCGCGCATGCTATGGATACGGCCATCCCATTGGTTAAAGGTGCCTACTACACTGACGCGTTCGGCATTGGGTGCCCATACGGCAAATCTGACCCCCATGACACCTTGTTGACTGCGTGTTTGCGCACCCATCATTTTATATGCTTGATTCAGTTTGCCTTCACCGTGCAAGTACAGTTCATCCTGCGTGATTGAAGATTGAAACGTATAGGGGTCATACATTTCAAAGCTGGTACTCTCGATTTCCACCTTGAGTAAACAAGGCGTTGGAATTGCGGTGCTACTTGTATATTCAAACAAGCCATTGCAATGAGCGTGGGAAAGGGCTACCCACTGCTTATCTATATTTACATAAACTTGATCCGCATGCGGATTGAACACGCGCAAAATAAATTGGTCGTCTAGTGCGTGCACGCCAAGAAAGCTAAATGGATCATGATGCTTCGCATCCAATATCCTCTGCAAGTGAAGTGTGTCGCTATTGATGATGGAATTTGCTAATTTAGTTTTGGCCAAAATTTTCTCGTAAATTTTTGTCAATGGATGTGATAAAGTGAGTTTAACTGTTGTTAAGCTGATTATAATGCAGTTAATAGGGTTTGAGATGTAATTCATCGTGGTACTCATAAGCCAAGGTCAGAACTAAATAAGCTATGTTAGGAATTGAAGATGTCGCCCAGCCAAGAAGAAGATCGCAGAAAAATCAATCGTAGACAAGAACGTCCCTCAGATCGATTTATTAGTAACCTCACTAAAAACACTGTAGCCATCATATTGGCCGGTGGTCGCGGTAGTCGGTTAAAGAATCTGACAGACTGGCGAGCGAAACCTGCGGTGCAGTTCGGTGGCAAATTTAGAATTATTGATTTTCCTTTATCAAATTGCATTAACTCTGGCATTCGTCGTATTAATGTAGCTACACAATACAAAGCACAAAGCCTAATTCAGCACATTCAGCGTGGCTGGGGGTTCTTGCGCGGTGAGTTCAATGAGTACGTCAATATTATCCCTGCGCAGCAACGTTTGTCTGAAGACTGGTATAAAGGTACGGCAGATGCCGTATATCAAAATATCGACTTGTTAAGAGAGAATGGTGGCGAATATATTTTGGTGTTAGCTGGTGACCATATCTATAAAATGGACTACGGAAAAATGTTAGCAACCCATGCCCGCAGTAATGCTGATATGACAATTGCTTGTATTAACGTGCCATTAGAAGATGCAAAAGGGTTTGGGGTGTTGGCAGTCGATGATACAGACCGTGTAATTGAATTCGCTGAAAAGCCTGCAAATCCTAAACATATGCCTGGTGATGACAGCCAAGCGTTTGCTAGCATGGGTATTTATATCTTTAATGCTAAGTTTTTGTATGAGCAGTTGATTCGTGATGCAGGGGACAAAAAGTCGTCTCATGATTTCGGTGGCGATATCATTCCTTACATCATCAAAAAGTACCGTGTACAAGCGCATCGATTTACAGATAGCTGTGTAGGCGCACAAGATGGTAATTTTTATTGGCGCGATGTAGGAACGATTGACGCCTATTGGGAAGCCAATATGGAACTGACAAAAGTGATTCCTGAATTGAACTTGTACGATAGAGAGTGGCCTATTTGGACGTATCAAGAACAATTGCCACCAGCAAAATTTGTATTTAATGACGAAGGGCGTACAGGAAAAGCTACGGACTCCTTAGTGTCTGGCGGCTGTTTAATCAGCGGCTCTTGTGTGACAAGTTCTGTTTTATTCTCGGATGTGCATGTGAATGACTATTGCACAATTGAGGGTTCAGTGGTGCTGCCAAAAGTGACGATTAACCGTAATGTGATATTGAAAAATGTAGTAATAGACCGCGGTTGTGAGATTCCTGAAGGCATGCAGATTGGCGTAGATTTGGCCTTGGATGCAAAACGGTTTCACGTGTCTGAAAAGGGCATTGTATTGGTCACTCCAGATATGTTAGGACAGGATTTGTATCGAGTTGTATAGTTTTCAATAAGTTAAATTGTTTTATTAAAGTGGGTTATTAATATTTTGCCTAAAAATTTGCATCTACCTACAACGTCTAAACTGTATTTAAATCTTTACTGGCACATGCACCAGCCAGATTACAGAGATTTAAGTACAGGCGAATATGTACTTCCTTGGACTTACCTGCATGCCATGAAGGACTATAGTGATATGGTCTATCATCTGGAGCAAAATCCCAAAGCACGTGCCACCTTCAATTTTGTGCCAATTTTGCTTGAGCAATTGATTGACTACTCAGAGCAGTTTGAACAAAAGCAGGTAAGAGATCCGTTACTAGGATTATTGATTAAAGAAGATTTATCCTCGATCACCTCTGAACAGTGTCGTTTAATTGTGGAGAGCTGTTTCAAATCTCATCATGAAAAAATGCTAAGTCCGTTCCCAAACTATCAACGACTATTGCATCTGTTCCAACTAGTTGAACCTATGATGATAGATTATGACTTCCATTATCTATCTGCACAGTACAAAGCGGATTTATTGGTTTGGTATCACTTGGCTTGGTGTGGAGAGAGCTTGCGCCGCGAAAATAAAGTGGTGCAGCATCTGATGAGCAAAGGTGTTCTATTTACCTATGAAGAGCGCCAACAATTATTTGATGTGATTGGCGATACCATACAAAGTTTAATTCCACGTTATAAAGCACTGATGCAAAAAGGGCAGGTAGAACTTTCTACAACGCCTTACTACCATCCAATATTACCGTTACTGTTGGACTTTACATCGACCAAAGATGCCATGCCTGATGCACCGCTGCCACAACATGCGCGATACGACGATGGGGTAAATCGCGCACGTGCACACATTAATTCTGCAAAAAAATATCATGAAGACTTATTTGGGCAAGTGCCAAAAGGTATGTGGCCTGCAGAAGGTGCCGTATCGCATGCTGGATTGTCTTTAATGGCAGAGCATGGCGTACAGTGGGCAGCAACAGGGCAAGCGGTGTTGGCCAATAGTCTTATCAAATCACACATGAGTGTGAATGACCCATTGCAATATCTTTATCAGCCTTACAAAGTGACCAATGGTAAGAATGATGTCACTTGTTTTTTTAGAGATGACGGGCTTTCAGACAAAATTGGGTTTGAGTACGCAAAAATGCACTCTACCGATGCGGTGAATGATTTTATGCATTCATTGGATGCAATCCTTGCGGCCACACCTAAAGGTCAATGCAAAGTTGTGAGCGTGATACTCGATGGTGAAAATGCATGGGAATATTATCCATACAACGGTTATTACTTCTTAAAAGAGTTATATGAAGCCTTGGCAAATCATCCTGCCATCACCATGACAACATTTAGTGATATTGTCCAAATGCAGCACACTGGGCAATTACCCCCAGCGAAAATACTGCCACAAATTTCTGCTGGTAGCTGGGTGTACGGTACGTTTAGTACCTGGATTGGCAGTCAGGCCAAGAATTTAGCTTGGGATTTATTGTGTAAAGCTAAAAAGGTCTATGACCAAACCATTAACTCCTTAACCACAGAGCAACAGCAGGCTTGCGATCGCCAGCTTGCAATATGTGAAGGTTCTGATTGGTTTTGGTGGTTTGGTGACTATAACGCATCAGACAGTGTAAAAAGTTTTGATCAATTGTATCGACGTAATTTGATTAATTTATATCAATTACTGAATCAACCAGTTCCTGACAATTTGCATGAGCCTATTAGCCAAGGTGGTGGAAGTTCAGAGAATGCGGGCACCATGCGTAGAGGTCAGGACCTTTAATGACAGCATCACTGATTGAGCGAAGAAGTGCAGGTGTATTACTTCATATCAGTTCATTGCCATCAGGTGATTTAGGCAAAGATGCTTACCGTTTCGTTGATTTTTTAGCGACATCTGGTGTGGCGGTTTGGCAAACATTGCCCATCAATATGCCGCATGCTGATAACTCACCTTATCAATGCTTGTCTGCTCATGCTGGGAATCCTGCATTTATTAGTTTAGAGCGACTGGTTGAACAAAACTTAATCACACCCTCTAACTGCGACGACGGCAGAGAAGCAGCATTCAAGGCGGCCTATGAAGTGGCAATGAAGAGTGCAATTCACGATGGGTTTTATCAGTTCTGTCAGCAACATCAATCTTGGCTAGATGACTTTGCCTTGTACTTGGTTATCAGAGCGCAACGGCAATCACAAGGTTGGTTTGATTGGCCTAAACCTTTTAAAAACCGATCAGCCTCAGCACTCAAGAAATTTTCTGAAGAACATGCCGAAGCGCTACAACTCGTTAAATTCATTCAATATTTGTTTTTTACACAATGGTCGTCATTAAAAACTTATGCCAATCAACATGATGTGCAGTTGTTTGGCGATATTCCTATATTTGTCGCATACGATAGTGCAGATGTGTGGGCAAATCCGCATTTGTTTAAGCTAGACGCAGATATGCATATGACCGTGGTAGCAGGGGTGCCGCCCGATTATTTTTCTGCAACGGGTCAACGCTGGGGAAATCCGCATTACCAATGGGAAGAAATGGCCAAGGATAACTATGCATGGTGGGTAGACCGCCTGCATACACAAGGCGAGTTGTTCGATTTGGTGCGTATCGATCATTTCCGTGGTTTGCAAGCTGCTTGGGAAATTCCTGTGCATGAAGAAACGGCGATTGCTGGAACTTGGGTAGTTGCACCCGGCGATGCTTTACTGTCAGCTATTTACTGTAAGTTACCTGATATTCACTTAGTTGCAGAAGACTTAGGCATTATCACGCCAGAAGTGGATGCGCTTCGCATCAAGTTTGCCTTGCCGGGTATGAAAATTTTACAATTTGCCTTTGGTGGTGACGAGCATAACCCTTATTTACCAGAGCATATTGATATCAACAGTGTGGTGTATACAGGCACACATGATAACGACACTACATTAGGCTGGTATAAACAAGCAGAGCCTCAGGCGATTGCGCATTTACATCATTATCTCAATGACGAAACACCAGAAATGCCAAAAGCGTTGATTGACCTTGTGATGCATAGCCAAGGTTACTTAGCTATTATTCCCATGCAAGATGTGATGGGTTTGGATAGTGATTGCCGCATGAATACACCAGGTACTACCGTGAATAATTGGCAATGGCACTTCGACTGGGATCACCTAACCATGGCGCACCAACAGGCTTTACAGGAGACAGTCAAAGCTTCTGGGCGTAGTACGCATGGCTAAAGCCATTGGAATAGATGTCGGTGGCACCAACTTACGTGTGGGCGTATTCGAAGAGCATCGATTATTGCAAGAAACACGCTTTCAAGCAGACTTTTCTGAGATATGCCATACACATTCACCAGCGCAAGCATGGGAAAAGATTATTGATACGACTGCCACTGGTATCCGTAACGTACTTCATCAGTTTCCTGAGGTGCAACATATCGGCATTGGCTTTCCTGGCTTTATTGATCCCAAAACACAGACAGTAGCGCAGTCACCCAATTTCCCTGGCCTTAAAAACGTCAATTTAGCGCAAGATCTTGCAAGCGTATTGCAAAAAAAGGTCATTGTGGAGAATGATGCTTTGGCTGCCGCCTATGGAGAATATTGTCTTGCAGACAAACCCACAACAGGGCTGATTTATTTAGGCTTAGGCACAGGGCTAGGCGGCGGTTTTATCTACGCAGGCACGCCTTTTGCTGGTCATCATGGCGTTGCGATGGAGGCAGGGCACATTATTGTAGAACCAAATGGTCGCCTCTGCGGATGTGGCAATCATGGCTGTGTTGAGCAGTATGCCTCAGCCAGTGGCGTCACGATATCTTATGCATTAAGTACCCATCAGCAGTTAACCGCATATGAGATTGCACAATTAGCAGATGCCGGCAATTGCGACGCTATTGCTGCCTATCAACAGGCCGGCAACTATTTAGGGCAAATGCTGGCATCCGTAGTCAAAGTACTAGATGTACCCAATGTGGTGATTGGTGGCGGCATGTCCCATGCATGGCATTTGATGCGTGATAGTTTTGAAGCAAGGCTTGAGGCAGATTTAATTCCTGTATTGCGCGGCAAGTTATTGGTAACACCCACTAAAACTGGTGATATTGCAGGCATGTTGGGCGCTTCTTTACTTGCTAGGCATTGGTAAGGTGCTGGTTTAAAGCCCAAGCCACATGCTCACGCACCAAAGCTGAATCGTCATCAACACGTGTTTGCAATGCTTGTAATACCTCTGGCGAGGTGGATGCGTTACCAAGCCCCACGGCAATATTGCGTAACCATTGCTCATAACCAATCCGATAAATGGCGCTGCCAGCCATTTTTTGCTGAAACTCTGTTTCAGTCCAACTAAAGCAAGTCACTAAATCAATATCGTCTAAACCATGACGCACATGAAAGTCTGTTTCTTTGGTGGTTTCCGCAAACTTATTCCAAGGACAAACTAACTGACAATCGTCACACCCATAGACGCGATTACCTATGAGTGTTCTAAATTCAATCGGAATCGCGGTTTTTAACTCAATGGTGAGATAAGAAATACAACGGCGCGCATCGACTTCGTAAGGTGCAACGATGGCCTGGGTAGGGCATATGTCTAAGCAGGCGTTGCAGGTGCCGCAATGTGCAGTGGCAGGCTCGTCAATGGGGAGTGGCAAGTTGGTATAAATTTCCCCCAGAAAAAACCATGAGCCATGGTCTTTGTTGATGAGTAAGGTATGTTTACCACGCCACCCTAAACCAGCTTTTTCGGCCAATGCCACTTCTAACACCGGAGCGCTGTCTGTAAATACGCGATATTCCAAATCAGTTACTGCTGATTGTATTTGGTCGCATAGTTGTTGTAGTTTTTGACGGACCACTTTGTGATAATCGCGACCAAGCGCGTATCTAGAAATAAATGCTTGATTTTGTTCAGAGATTACTTGCCAGCTATCTTTAGCATTCGGCGGCTTGTAATCAAGACGGACAGAGATAACACGTTGGGTGTTAGGGACTAATTCTGCTGGCCGAGTACGCTTAGTACCGTGTTTTGCCATATAATGCATTTCACCATGAAAGCCTTTTTCGATCCAAGCCTGATGCTCATGTTCTGCACTGCCCAATTCAGTATCTGTGATACCAATTTCAGCAAAGCCCAATGCTTGCCCCCATCGTTTGATGTCGACGGCAAGCTGTGCAAACGCGTTATCTGAATTAGTCATCATGAATCATTATAATTTTACACAGGTTTTGCAAGATGAAGCGGCCACACTTAAGGTAGGTCAGCGCTTTTCGCAATTCCTGCCTGCTGGTTATACCGTATTTTTACATGGTGATTTAGGTGCAGGTAAAACAACTTTCGTACGTGGCGTGTTGCAAGGATTAGGTTATCAAGGTAAAGTAAAAAGCCCTACTTACACCTTAGTAGAACCTTACAGTTTTTTGAATAAAACACTCTATCATTTTGATTTGTATCGTTTTAATGGTGAAGAAGAATGGGAGGAAGCTGGGTTTCGAGATTATTTTAATGCCAATAGTATTTGCATGATTGAATGGCCAGAACAAGCGCACACTGTATTGCCGCAAGCCGATATTGAGATATTTTTACAGCACCAAGCCACTGGAAGAGAAGTAAAGTTTCAAGCCAACACGCCATTAGCACAACAGGTTTTACAACATTTTGAATAACATCATTCAGTATTTACGGGTATTGTTCGCGCTGTGTTTAGTCTCACTTAGCCAAGCCGCGTTTTCAGCCAATAACAGCATTACTGCAGCACGCGTGTGGCCTGCACAAGATTACACACGCATTGCGTTCGAAGCCCCCCTTTCTGTTCAGCACCAACTGCTCATCTTAAAAAATCCAGATCGTCTAGTGCTTGATATTGAAGACGTAGAGCTAAACCCTATTTTAAAATCGCTACCTGATCGTATTTTGTCGAGTGACCCCTACATTAAGCAAATACGCATTGCCATGTTTAAACCCAATGTATTGCGTATTGTGATTGATTTAAAAGCGGAGGTGAGCCCCAATGTATTTGCCTTACCACCTGCTGGCGATTACAAACATCGTTTGGTGGTTGATATTTATCCTGACAAAGATCCTATTACAGCCATGCTGGAAAAGCGTGCGAACGAGACAGCCAATGAAGCAACACCATCTGCAGATGTGCCTGCACCGATGATTGAGCCTTTGCCACCTAGTGCGCAACAGCAAGACACTACAGGTGGTGAATTGACTACGACTGAATCCCCACAACAAGCCTCAACAGAACTACCTGCACAACAACAAGCCGCAGACGCGATTCCAGCACCTCAGACGCAGGCAAAGGAAGAAGTTAAGCCTGAGTTGAATAAGAAAAAAGAGCGTGTAATCACCATTGCTATTGATGCAGGCCATGGAGGGGAAGACCCTGGTGCAAGGGGGGCTACTGGCACACACGAAAAAGAAATCACTTTGCAAATTGCTAAAAAGCTCAAAGAGAAAATAGACGCCGAAGAGAATATGCGGGGGGTTTTGATACGGGATGGCGACTACTTTATTCCTTTACAGGGGCGTGTAATCAAAGCACGTAAACTCAAAGCAGATTTATTTATCTCTATTCATGCTGACTCCTTCACTAACCCTGCAGCGCGTGGATCATCTGTATTTGCGTTGTCTGAACGTGGTGCGACCAGCGCCAGCGCACGCTATTTGGCCAAGAAAGAAAATGAGTCTGATTTAATCGGCGGCGTGAGCTTAGGTGGCAAAGATCCAGAGCTCGCTAGAACCTTATTGGATTTATCACAAGCAGCCACTATTAATGACAGTATTAAATTGGGTAAGCACGTGTTAACTAATATTGGGCAAATCAACAAATTGCATAAAAACCATGTGGAGCAAGCGGGTTTTGCCGTATTAAAGTCACCTGATATTCCTTCCATATTGGTGGAAACTGCGTTTATTAGTAACCCTGAAGAAGAGCGCAAGCTAAAAGACAGTGGCTATCAAGCTAAACTGGTAGATTCTATTTTAAACGGCGTGAAAAAATATTTTGCGAACAATCCTGCACTGGTGAGCAAGTAACTCTATTTTCTCCTTCGTCCAACCAAATCAAACTCTCGGCTCGTTTCGCCATAGCCTTTCTGGATGAGTAAAGCACGCTCTATATAACGACTTACCTTACTGCGTAAAGTTTGCACGTTGTCACCTTCGATAAATATCTGCGGAAATTTAAAACTTAGCCAAGCGTACACGCTGATGTGCTGGCTCAATTGCTCGGCTTCTTCTAGATACTGCGGGTTGTTACTATCTAGCCAAGTGGGTGCTTTAGGCAGCAATCGAATCTGATGGGTGTCCACACTTTGTAAGCATAATAAAAAATAGTCTTTTTCAATGGCTACTTGAATAGCAATAGGCGCACAGATAAAAATAAACTTATCCTGCATGGCCATATTGGGGGCATGAGTATCTACCAATAATGCTTGCGTATACTGCGCATCCATTTTGCTGAGGTGCAACAATGGATGGATAACTTGTGTATGTTGCATAAGATAAGCCAAGCATTCGGCAATGCGATTGGTAAACAATTGATTAGCCACTTCTGCCAGTTGATGAAACTGCAGAGTAATTGGAAGTTGCGTTAATTGCGCGGTGTCATCCGTTGTCAGCATATGCGTAATGTGCAATTGCTCATCATCTTCCAGCACGTTCACACAGCCAGTCGGGTAAATACCATAACGGCCGGCACGGCCAGCGATTTGGCGCACTTCGGTGGCATTGAGAGGTCTAGCAGCCACACCGTCAAATTTATGTGTATTGGCAAATATCACGCGGCGAATCGGCAAATTAAGGCCCATGCCAATCGCATCAGTGGCAACGAGCACATCGGCTTCTCCGTTATTAAAACGTTCAGATTCAGTACGTCTGACTTCAGGGGAAAGCGCACCATAAATGCTGGCCACGCGAAACCCCCAATGACGAAAACGTGCAGACAAGGTCAGTACATCTTTGCGGCTAAATGCAATCACTGCATCACCCACTTGCAGCTGATGTTTGAGCTTAAGTTTGCTATAGCGTTTACCACAAATGCTGTGCTCTTCAATCAGCAATGGCGTCATACGTTCACACTGTGTAATGGTGTAACGTTCATTTAAATGTGAGATAAGCGCTAAGCATGGTGCTGTCACAGCATTAGAGCCACATACAAATACCTGCCTTGCTGGTGCGCCTACCAATGCGGCAGTCCAAGCGCTGCCTCGGTCAGGGTCTTGTAACATCTGAATTTCATCGATGACCGCAACATCGACCACTTGTCTGGTGTTCATCATTTCAATGGTTGATGCGGTGTGGCGGGCACCTTCCACCAAATGGCGTTCCTCTCCGGTGATTAAATTACATGGGATGCCAGCCGCCATTAATTTATCACGTATCTCCATAGCAAGTAGGCGCAAGGGTGCCAAATAAATACCAGATGAGGCTTGCATCAGTGCGTTCAAAGCGTGATAAGTTTTGCCAGAGTTGGTAGGGCCTACATAAAAATGATGGTGGCGAACGATACTGCGTGCTTTGCTAAAGCTATTTGCATAGTCGTCTAAGTCAATAATATGAGAGTAGCGTGCCATCAATTGTAGGGTGGATGAAAGCGAGTAGAATACCAAAAATAACAACATGCCTGATTGAATTGGCTAGCATTGGGGAAATATTGTATGGAACTGACATTTTTAGGGGCAGTAGGCACTGTGACTGGCTCAAAGTATTTACTGAAATCCAATGGGTTACAGTTGTTGGTTGATTGCGGTTTGTTTCAAGGTTTAAAGCAGTTGCGTTTAAAAAACTGGGCAGCTTTACCTATTCAGCCTAGTCAAGTGGATGCGGTGGTGCTTACCCATGCGCATATAGATCACACAGGTTACTTGCCTCTATTTGTGAAAAACGGGTTTTCAGGCAAAGTATATTGCTCTCGTGCCACACATGATTTATGCAAAATACTGCTGCCAGATGCCGCACATTTGCAAGAGGAAGAGGCGGAGTATGCCAACCGTCGAGGATTCTCCAAGCACCATCCTGCATTACCTTTATATACTAAAGAAGATGCAGAGAATGCTTTAGCTCTGTTAGTACCTGTCGATTTTGCACAGGATATTGCATTAGGGAATGACACGCATATACGGTTGTTACCGAATGGTCATATTTTAGGTTCAGCTTGTGTGAGAGTAGCTAACTTAAATACATCCATCGTGTTTTCTGGTGATGTGGGACGCCCTAACGATATCTTGATGCATCCTCCCACCCCCATCAAACAAGCTGACTATCTGGTGTTGGAATCCACATATGGAAATCGTCTACACGAGAAAACAGACCCCAAACAGCAGCTTGCAGCCATCATTAATAAAACAGTCAAACGTAAAGGCGTGGTACTGATTCCCGTATTTGCAGTGGGTAGGGCGCAGGAACTGCTTTACTACATCCATTTGCTTAAACAAACTGGCGAAATTGCTGAAGAAATTCCTGTGTTTCTCAACAGCCCAATGGCAGTGGATGCGACCGCAATATTTACTAAACACCAAGGTGAGCATAAGTTATCGCCAGAGCAGTCTCGAGGCTTGAGTCGTTGTGCGCACATGGTCAACAGTGTGGAAGAGTCAAAACGATTAAATGAAATGAAAGGACCGATGATCATTTTATCGGCGAGTGGCATGGCGTCTGGAGGAAGGGTGGTGCATCATCTAAAGGCATTCGCACCCAAATCGAATAACACTATTTTATTTGTAGGGTTTCAGGCGGCGGGTACACGTGGCGCAGCCCTGATTGATGGGGCAGATACAATTAAAATTCATGGTGAATACATCCCTGTCCGAGCGAGAGTCGAAGTCATCTCGAATTTATCTGCACATGCAGATTATGAAGAAATCATTGATTGGCTGAAATCTATTCAGTCTGCGCCAAAGCAAGTGTTTATTACCCACGGTGAACCTGTTGCCGCAGACATGATGCGCAGGCATATAGAAGAACGTTTGCATTGGCAGGTGACTGTGCCAGAGTACCTAGATAAAGTGACTTTAAGCTAGCTTAAAAATAAATCACGCCGCAGCTTTAGCATTAAATTAAACCAAGTAAAATAGCATCATGCACATACATCTATTATCGGATCAGCTGATTAGCCAAATTGCGGCAGGTGAGGTCGTGGAACGACCTGCCTCTGCCTTAAAAGAACTGCTGGAAAATAGTTTGGATGCAGATAGTGATGAAATTCAAGTCACGTTGATGCAGGGTGGTATCAAACAGTTACGCGTGGCCGATAATGGAAAAGGGGTGGCCAAAGCGGATTTATCTCTAGCATTAACACGTCACGCCACTAGTAAAATCAACACGCTAGAAGATCTGGAATCTGTGGCCAGTTTGGGGTTTCGTGGGGAGGCATTGGCGAGTATTGCCTCCATTTCACGCACACAACTCATCAGCAAACATGGCAGTGAAAAGCATGCTTGGCGTATCAGTTCCGTGGGCAGTGACATAAGTGAGATTGAGCCAGCTGCGTTAGATGCCGGTACGATTGTAGAAGTGAGCGATGTCTACTTTAACACGCCAGCACGCCGTAAATTTTTGAAGACGGATGCGACAGAATACGGCCATTGTGAAGAGGCGTTTACACGTATTGCTCTCTCGCGGGCAGATGTGGGGTTTTTGCTGCAACACAACGGAAAAGCCACCATGCGCTTAACCAAAGGGGATGCGCACAAACGTTTTGCAGACGTGTTAGGACATGAGTTTGCTAGCGAAGCGATTACAATTGACTCTTTTGTTGCTGAGTTGAAGCTATGGGGTTTAGCTGCAAAACCTACTTTTTCGCGTCATGCGCGCGATACGCAATATGTATATGTAAATGGTCGGTTTGTACGCGACAAACTCATTAGTCATGCCATACGTCAAGCGTATCAAGATGTGTTGCATCATGATCGTCATCCTGCCTATGTGCTGTTTTTGGAGTGTGACCCGCAGATGGTGGATGTGAATGTACATCCTGCTAAAACAGAAGTGCGCTTTAGAGACGGTCAATCCATTCACCGTTTTATTTTTCATGCCTTGCACAAAGCCCTGGCAACGCCCACAGGCGCTGTGTCAGGGGTGGGTGTGACGCAAGCGCAGCACAATCCTTTTCAACAAGACACGAGTAGCGCACTGACGCAAGCCAACAATGGCCTCACTTATCCCACCTATCAATCGCAAATAGACTTAAGGGCAGGTGAGGCTGGTAGCTTTTACAACAGGAAGTTTGCGGATATTAAAACGCCCAGCGGTACCTACACTGAATCGTATGCACAGATGAATTCTGATGGCGTTATGAGTGAACTTGCAGTACAACGTGACAATACTGATTTCCCACTGGGATTTGCCTTGGCTCAGTTGCATGGTGTCTACATTTTGGCGCAGAATCAACAAGGCTTGGTGGTAGTGGATATGCATGCAGCGCATGAGCGCATTATGTACGAGCGGCTAAAGCAGGCGATGGAAAGTGATCAAGTAGCTATGCAACCTTTATTGCTGCCTGTGAGTTTTTACGCAGACCGCTTAGAAATGGCTGCCGTACAAGAGGCTATAAGCGCTGGTAATGATTATTTAGCACAACTGGGTTTTGATATTGCAGTGTTATCACCCACCACATTGGCAGTGCGTGCGGTGCCCGTCATGTTGCAAGATGCAGACGCAGTGAAGCTTGCGCGCGATGTGTTAAGAGATTTAAGCGCATTTGGTGGTTCACGCGCACTCACAGAGCGTCGTAATGAAATGCTAGGCACCATGGCTTGCCACGCTGCCGTGCGTGCTAATCGCGCACTGGCATTGCCAGAAATGAATGCCTTATTGCGCGATATGGAAGCCACTGAGCGGTCTGGCCAATGCAATCATGGACGCCCAACTTGGTTTCAAGTATCCATGCAAGATTTAGATAAAATGTTTATGCGTGGTAAATAAACACGCCAACACCGTAATATTTATTAGGAGGCGATATGACAGACGAACCAGCAACCCATGAGCGCGTGTACAGCGAAGCGGAAATTACGCAAAAACTACAAACTGAACTACCGCATTGGTATTTTGAAGATGGCTGGATTAGACGCAAATATAAAACAGGTAGCTGGAAAGGCACCTTGATGGTGGTGAATACGGTCGGTCATCTGGCCGAAGCCGCTTGGCATCACCCAGACTTAACGGTTTCATATGCATTTGTGATTGTGAAGTTATGCACGCACAGTGCAAAAGGCATTACCGATAAAGATTTTGAGCTAGCGACTAAAATTGAAGACACCATTCAATGGCAACCGAATAAGCAAGGCTTTAAAGGCCAACCTTCTGCGTTAGAAGGCACGCCAAATGAAGACCAGCGCTTTAAATATATTAAATACGATTAACCTACTATTTGCCTGATTGCGTAATTTTTTGATGTCTCCATTACCACCCGCTATTTTTTTGATGGGCCCAACAGCGAGTGGTAAAACTAATGCTGCGGTTTACTTAAAGCAGTATCTACCTGTTGAGCTGATTAGCGTGGATTCAGCTTTGGTGTTTCAAGATATGGATATTGGTACTGCAAAGCCAGATCAAGCTACGCTTGCAGCTGCACCTCATTTTTTAATCGATATCATCCCGCCCACCAGCGCTTATTCTGCAGCCAACTTTAGAGAGGATGCATTAACGCTGATGGCAGAGATTACAGCAAGGGGCAATGTACCTGTGCTGGTCGGTGGCACCATGTTGTATTTCAAATCACTACTCTCTGGTCTAAGCGGCTTGCCAGAGGCGAACCAACAAATTCGTGCACAGATTGACACTGAAGCAGCCCAAATTGGCTGGCCTAATATGCATAAAAGGCTGGCTGAAATCGACCCTGAAACAGCAGCAAGATTACAGCCGAATGATATGCAGCGCATTCAACGTGCATTAGAGGTATATGCCATCACTGGTGAAACCATGACGCAGTTATACGCCAAGCAATCGGCACAATCTTTTCCGTATCGTGTACTTCAGATCGCACTCATCCCCAGTGATCGTAGTGTGTTGCATGCGCGTATTGCCACACGTTTTCAGCAAATGCTCGACGATGGCTTGGTGGAAGAGGTGAGGGCACTATTAGAAAAATATCCAACATTGACCATGGAAAGTACCTCCATGCGTTGCGTAGGCTACCGTCAGGTGCTGGAATATATGCAAGGGGAGTACTCCTTAGATGAGTTGTGCGACCGCGGTGTATTCGCCACACGCCAACTAGCAAAACGTCAGCTCACTTGGCTTCGTGGTATGGATGACATAGTTGAGTTGGATTGTTTGAACCCACAATTAAATGAAAAAACATTACTAACAGTTAAACAATTTTTAGAAACATAATATGCGCAGATGGTAAAGGTCATTCATTGAAAGCAAGCATGTGATGGGGTTGTAGCAGCAGGTTTGTTTTTATATTGGAGTTACTTTGCTTTCATGCCATAACGCAACACAAATTAACATAATTTAGAGAAGCGGCCACCAGCAACGGTAGCCGCTTTTTTATTGTATATATAGAGTGCAAGTATAGATTTATCTATTAAAGAATCCCATTTTATAGCCGTATTTAATTGTATTAAAAAGGTTTTTTTGGAATTGTTAATTGAAGATCACTGCAGAACCACTGGCGTTGGATACTGAAATCGTAGAGATGCTGTATTCGAACAACCGTAGATCGCTACTGGCAGCAGTCGTGGTGATGGTTGCGCTGGTGTTTATTCAATATGACCTGATTCCGATTAAGGTACTTGCAGTTTGGAGTAGCGTTTTTTTGATGGCATATGGTGCACGCGCTTACATCACAATCCAATATTATCGAGATCATCAAAGAGAACAGCACGTCCAGCAATGGTTGAATCGCTTTAGGGTAAACTCGGGTTTATGTGGCGCAGCTTGGGGGTTGGCAGGTATCTTACTTTTCCCAGAGGCTAATACCTCGCATCAAGCTTTTTTAATTTTTGCCTTGGTCGGGGTCGCCGGTGCAGGTGTCATCGTATATTCAGTGGATACCATATGCTCGAACTTATTTGCTGGTGGTTTGCTCGCGTTGATGATCCCTCGATTTTTATTTGATGGTAGCCAGCTTTCAATTGCGCTTGCAATACTGTTCATCGTGTATGTGGTTTATGTCACGATAGCGGGCCGCAGCCTTGCTAGCAGTTTGCGCGAAAATATTACGCTGCGTATCGCCTCTAATTTAGATAATAAAAAAGTACATCAACTAGCATACTATGATTTTCTAACGAATTTGCCGAACCGCCGGTTGCTAGCTGACCGCTTAAATCAGGCTTTTGTGAGGTGTGCACGTAGCCAATCCTATGGTGCAGTTCTGTCTTTGGATTTAAATAATTTTAAATGCTTAAATGATAGCAAAGGGCATTTGGCTGGTGATGAGTTGCTGCAACAGGTTGCACAGCGTTTGCAAAATACCTTGCGTAAAAAAGATACCATTGCCAGAGCTGGTGGCGATGAGTTTATTGCAGTACTGGACGATTTAGGGCGAGATAAAGCACAAGCAGTACACGCAGCACAACTTGCTGCAGAAAAATTGATGGGCGCGTTTTCACAACCGTTTCAGTTAAAAAACTGTAAATATCGGACTATGCCCAGCATTGGCATATGTATGTTTTACGGGGATGAGTCTAACGAGGCTGAGGTGCTACGCCGAGCCGATATCGCCATGTACCAAGCCAAAAAATCTGAAAACCTCAACAGTGTGCAACTGTACGATGAGGCATTGCATCCAGCGATTGAATTACGTGCTACGCTGGAAAGCGATTTGGCGTTTGCGCTACAAGCCAATCAATTTTCACTCTATTATCAATTACAGGTAGATCAAGCGCAACGCCCGATTGGAGCGGAGGTGTTGTTGCGCTGGCAACACCCCACCTTAGGCATGGTACCGCCCAATCAGTTTATCCCCATTGCCGAAGAATCTGGGATGATTGTATCAATAGGCAATTGGGTGTTGATGCAAGCGTGTTTGCAACTCAAAGCTTGGCAGAGTATGCCTTGGGGGTCTTCCTTGAAGTTATCTGTCAACGTAAGCGCATTGCAGTTTAGCCAACCAGATTTCGTTGAAACCGTGATCAATACTGTGCAGACCAGCAAGTGCGATCCACACCATTTAAGGTTAGAACTCACCGAAAGCTTGATTGTGAAAAATATTGATGATGTCATCGACAAAATCAACATGCTAAAAAAAATAGGCATTACTTTCTCATTGGATGATTTTGGCATCGGACAATCCTCTCTCTCTGTATTAAAACGTTTGCCCTTAGATGAGTTGAAGATTGATAAAAGCTTTATCAGTGATATTTTGCACAACAATAGCGATACATTTATTGTGCAAACCATCATCAATATGGGTAAAAACTTGGGGCATAACGTGATTGCAGAAGGCGTGGAACTTAAGCAGCAAAAGCACCTACTGCAAAAATTGGGCTGTAATGCTTATCAAGGATTTTTATTTTGCAGGCCGCTGCCTTTGCAAGAGTTTGAGGCGAAATTAACGCATATTCACAGCGCTTAACCTAAATAAAAATAGGCCAATACCCGGTAGATGAGTTGTGTGATCGCGGCATATTCGCCACACGCCAACTGGCCAAGCATCATCTCACTTGGTTGCGCAGCATGGGTGACATAGTTGAGTTAGATTGTTTGGATTCGGATTTAAATTGGCGTGTATTAAATTCGTTAAACTATTTTTAGATGTTTAAACCTACTGTTTTTTCTGAGTTATTGATTTTCTTAGAGGTTGCTTTTGCATTCTTGGATAGCTTTCCATTTAAAGTAAATTTCACACAAAATTATTGGTAACAATATACCAGCAACAAAACCAAGAAAATTTAGAACAGGTGTGTTACTGATAAAATGACTAAAAAATTTAATACTTAAAGTCATAAATATCAAATGAAACAAATATATCCATAAGCTTCTTAATCCAAAGTAAGTTAATATTTGATTAGGTTTAGTGTAAAAACCAACACTCTTTGAAAGAGCCAATGTCAAGTAAATACCCAACAACGCTTCCGTTAGGGTAACCCAAGCTATACCAAATTGCCTATCATTCAGGACTAATACAGCATCAAAATTAAAATACAAAAATGATAATACTGATATAGAGAGGAGTATTAACACTACGTTAATTTCCAGTTTTTTAATTTGACTCCTTAGCGCATAACCCAGCGCGTAAAAAGCAGAAGTGATGAAAATCAAATCAAAATTCCATGGTAGCGTGTTATACCTGTAAAAAAATATAGAAGATGCATTTTCAGATAAAAATGATAAGAAAAAAGGGCTAATGAAAAAAAATGTAACAGCTAATAACAGTAGCATTATCTGATTTTGAGTTATGTTTGATTCAAGCTTCTGGAGAAATTTTACAATTAAAAACACAAACAAACTAACTAAAAAAAGCGTTGGTAAAAACCACAACTGAACAAATGGATCATCACCTAGCCAACTAATCGTCTCTCCAACAGCATACAATTTACCTACTATAAGTTGCGGCAGTTTTTCTACAGGGAAAAATCCAAAAAAACTCTGTAATGTGTGAAATATAACAATAGCTCCTACCATCATAAAGTATGGCTTTATGAGTTGATCAAGCTTTTTAGAAAGGAAATTAAAAAAACTTGAATTTGAGTTTAAATAAATACCTGATAACAAGAAAAATAGTGGCATGTGGAAAGAATATATGACCTCAGCTAATTCACTCTTTTCGAAATAAGGCACATGCCCCAAAACAACAAGAATAATACCAATTCCTTTTGCACTATCTACATGTGCATCTCTGAGGTTATCCATTGACTCACTCAAACTTTCCAAAAGTTTAAAATGTTAAAACATATATTTATATTTAAATTTATCAATAAGATACGAGCTATATCTAAAGTATAAACTAATTAAATTCCTTTTTGATACGTGTGCCTGCTTCTACACATTCTGCAAGAGATGCCACCAAGGCCATACGTATAAATCCTTGCCCTGGATTTATACCATGCGCTTCTCTCGCTAAAAAGCTTCCGGGCAAAACGGTAATGTTTAGATCGCGGTAAAGCTGCACAGCCACTTCGGTATCTTGTTGTTGGGTTTGCACCCACAAGTAAAAAGCTGCATCAGGTTTTGTGGTTTTCCAAACTTGGTTCAACATAGGTGTTACCGTGTTGAATTTTTCTGCATATAGCCTGCGATTTTCAATTACATGCGCTTCATCGTTCCAAGCGGCAATCGATGCAGATTGCACAGCAGGGTTCATTGCACAGCCGTGATAAGTGCGAAACAAGGCAAATTGTTTGATGATGCGCTCGTCACCAGCCACAAAGCCAGAGCGCATGCCAGGTACGTTTGAGCGCTTGGATAATGAGCTGAATACCACGAGATTAGTATAGTCTCGACCCAATAAATGCGCGGCTTGCAACGCGCCCAGTGGTGGATTGCTCTCTTCAAAATAAATCTCTGAATAGCATTCGTCCGCAGCAATCACAAAGCCATAACGGTCTGATAATTCAAAAATAGTTTTCCATTGGCTTAGGCTCATCACCTTGCCAGAAGGATTGCCAGGGCTGCACACATAAGCGAGTTGCGTGCGCTTAAGCACATCCACAGGTACGTTTTCAAAATCCATCACATGGTCTTGTTCGGCATGTTCACTTGGCAAAGTATTGAGAAAGTAGGGCGTTGCGCCTGCTAAAAAGGCTGCCCCTTCGTAGATTTGGTAGAACGGGTTAGGCGATATCACTACAGGCTCAGGTTTAGAACCATCAATTACTACTTGCGCAAACGCGAACAAGGCTTCTCTGCTACCTGTCACAGGTAAAATCGCAGTCTCTGGATTCAGCGCAGGCACGTTATAACGCCGCGATATCCAATTAGAAATGGCCTCTCTTAAAGCTAAAACACCAATAGTCGTGGGATAATTGGCTAAGCCTGCTATATTCTGAATGAGGGCATCCTGAATCAACTTAGGTGTGGCATGTTTAGGCTCACCAATCGATAAATTAATCGGTGTAAGTGCTGGGTTGGGGGTAATGCCTTGGAATAAATCGCGCAGACGTTGAAACGGATAAGGCTGTAGTAACTGTAAATGTGGGTTCATAGGTGAGTATTATAGTGAGCAATAACAATAAACAAAACTTTTTTGCGGTATTTGGCCTGTTATTTGGGGCGGTATGCTGGGGCATTATTTGGTACCCCTATCGCTTGATGGACGAAGCTGGTTTTTCAGGTGTGGTGTCCAGTTTTTACACTTACAGCATGGCTATTTTAATCGGTTGCGTGTTGTTTGCACGCCATTGGCGCGGGGTGTTTGCTTTACCTAAATCCGCCATCGCGTTGTGTTTGGCTGCCGGGTGGACCAATTTAAGCTATGTGCTGGCAGTGATTGATGGTGAAGTAATGCGTGTGATGTTGCTGTTTTATCTGTCACCGTTATGGACACTTATCCTTGCGCATTTTTGGCTCAAAGAACCCATTTATCGCCAAGGGCTAATTGCCATTGTGATTTCATTGGTGGGTGCGCTGATTATGTTGCATGATTTTAGTAGCAACAATTGGCCTATCCCACGTAACCAAGCAGAATGGCTAGCGCTATCGTCAGGCATTGGTTTTTCACTCACCAATGTGATTACTAGACATTCCACGCATTTAAGTATTGCAGCTAAATCTATGTTGGTGTGGGTGGGCGTGGCTAGCATGGCGCTGATATTATTACCCATGATGGGGCAGAATCTGCCTGCAATGTCAGCATTTAATGCCACGCAATGGCAGTTGATGTTGCTGATAGCAGCATTGCTAACGGCGGCCACTATTTTTGTGCAATACGGTATTACTAAAATCACAGCAATACGCGCATCTGTATTGTTTTTGTTTGAATTGGTAGTGGCTGCAGTGGCCTCGTATTATTTGGCAAACGAGGCCATGACTTGGAATGAGTGGTTAGGCGGTGCGCTGATTATTGCGGCAGCATTGATTTCTGCCACGCAAAGCAGCGTTCATCATGAATAATTAAAAGCTTTTATTGCTCTCTGCTGCAAAGCGCATTTTGAGTGATAAGTCATTGCGAGAGTCGGCATTGGCCAAAGCATTTTCGTCATCAATCTTACCGTTAGCATATAAGCGGAATAAGGACTGGTCAAAAGTATTCATGCCAATGTCGTTATTGTCTGCCATGACATCTTTCATTTCCCCCAGTTTTTGCTTCTGAATCAGCTCTGCCACATATGGCGTGTTGATCAGGACCTCGCTGGCGGCAACACGCTTTTGTGATTTGGCAGGCACCAAGCGCTGCGAAATAATGCCGACCAAATTGAGAGAAACGCTCAATAATAATCCTTGCTTAATCTCTGGTGGGAAGAACGAAATAATACGCTCAAGCGCTTGGTTGGCGTTGTTAGCGTGTAACGTGGCTAAACATAAATGCCCCGTTTCCGCATATGCCATCGCGAGCTTCATGCCTTCCATATCACGAATTTCACCAATCAAAATCACATCGGGTGCTTGGCGCATGGCGTTTTTCAAAGCGTTATCGAACGACAGTGTGTCGATCCCCACTTCACGTTGATTGACGATGGATTTTTTATGTTGGTAGATAAATTCAATCGGATCTTCGACCGTAATGATATGTCCAGTCGCATTTTCGTTGCGATAGTCAATCATAGAGGCTAGCGTGGTGGATTTACCTGACCCAGTAGCACCTACCATCAATAGCAGGCCGCGCTTACGCATGATCAAATCTTTGAGCACAGAAGGTAAGCCTAATTGGTCAAAGGTTGGGATTTCTGTTTTGATGTGGCGAATGACCATGGCAACTTCGCCACGTTGCTTGAATACATTGACGCGGAAGCGACCAATATCCGTTTTGCTAATCGCAAAATTACATTCCAGCGTAGATTCAAACTCTTTGATTTGCTCTTCGTTCATTAAGGAATAAGCGATTTCCTTAATCATGCCTGGGCCCATGATTTGTGCATTGATGGGTAAGTTTTCACCTTCAATATCGATATGAATTGCGGTATTGGTGCTAAAGAAAATATCCGACGCACCTTTGTCGACCATAAACTTTAATACAGGTGAAATATCAATAACAGCCATGTTGCCCCTTACTTATGCTTGTAATTTTGACGAGGTTTTTCGTGTAGCTATTTAATGCTTCACGAAATTTTATTATAAACGTGAATATACGCAGATTCTAAGCCTTGCACAAACATCTTAGGGTTAAACAGGTCGTTTTTGTGCGCTTGTATGTGTTGCTTAATTTTTGCCAGCTCAGTTTTATCTTGTGCCAGTGCTAAAGCCCGTGCAGCGTATTCTGGCAATGTATGGGTGATGAGTGATGACAATCCAATCGACGTTAACAAACTGGCGGCT
Source organism: Methylophilus sp. (assembly GCA_030696695.1). Classification (GTDB taxonomy): domain Bacteria; phylum Pseudomonadota; class Gammaproteobacteria; order Burkholderiales; family Methylophilaceae; genus Methylophilus. The sequence continues at coordinate 112,784 of JAUYRP010000011.1, read as the reverse complement.
ACTCGTGAAGGGAAAGTATCTCCCATGCAAGTTAATACAGGTAGATTCATCCACAAAGCATCACTGGCGGTGGTATGCGCATTGTAGGGCAGGGTATCCAAAAACAAGTCTGCATGAATATGGCGCGCTAAATGGTCTTGAATCGATACTCTGGGAGCGAATATTAGCCGTTCTGTTGCTATCCCAGCTTTCTGTGCATTACGCACGAGGTTTGCTTTGGCCCAGTGGTTACAATCTAATAACCACAGCACGCTATTGGGCACTTGGTTCAGCAATTCCATCCAAACTGTAAATACGTCTTGTGTGATTTTAAAGGTTTGATTAAAACAGCAGAACACAAAAGCCTCTTCGGGAATACCCAATGCAGCCTTAGTAGGCGTTTCCCCTATTGGGCGTTGCGCATTATTGGGTTGATAACAGGGTAAGTATAGGCAAGTTTCACTGAAATTCTCTGGGTTGGGGGCGATGGTTTTATCTACGATGATGTAATCAAACACACTGCCATCTTGTGTGTTTCCCACCGTGTCTAGATAGCCCATGGTCCCGGGGTAACCTAGCCAATTAATGCTACTAGAAGCAGGCTTAAGCGCGACAATGCTAGTGCGACTATGTTTGGTATACCCTGTTAAATCCACCAAGATATCAATCGCTTGTGTTCGCATATGTTCAGCAACTTGCTGGTCAGTCAGTTGGCGAATGTCTAAGAAATGGTCTACATTGGATTGAATTTGTTGGCGCTCTGGCGAGTGGTCATCAGGGCCATAGCTGTAAGCGTATATTTCAAAGCGTGCTCTATCATGCAACGCCAACAACTCTGTTATCAAAAAAGCCAAAGGATGTAATCTAAAGTCAGCTGATAAATAGGCCACTTTAATTTTTGCGTTCGTTTTGCGTGTGCTAATCGCTGGGAGGGCTTGCAAATGACCAAATTGCTGTTGTGCCCATTGGCTAGCACACAACAATTGTTCTGCAGCGTTGGTATTCGGCATGGCCAAAAACGCAAAAGGGGCTATTTGCGCTTGCATATCATTGGCTAAGGTATTTCGTAGGCGTGCAATTTCTTCGCCCAGACCCTGCCAGTCACAAATATGCTGTTGCTGATGAATGCGATGCACGCGCGCATGGTGTAAATTGGGGTTGATGTTGAGCGCTTGTGTGTAACAGGCAATGGCTTCATCCAACTTACCCAAATCACGCAACGCATTGCCTAAGTTATTGTAAGCATCTGCATCATTAGGGTGATATTTGAGTGACAACTTAAATTGTGAAACAGCATGATTAGATTGCCCCAGCGCCATATAGGCATTACCAAGATTGTAATAAGCAGCGGCATTGGTTTGGTCTACTTGTATGCATTGCTGAAAATAATGAATGGCTTGTGTGAAGCGTTGCGCAGCGCTTTCGGTATTACCTAATTGCAACAATATTTGCGGATGGTTAGGGGCTAACTGCAACGCGCGCTGATAGCTCAGCAACGCAAGCTGGGGTTCTTTATTTTCCAAATATAGGCTGCCCAACTCGTAATGTAGCGCAGGGTCGTTTGGCGTTTTTTCAATCGCCTTTATTAAAGGTTGTATAGCTTGCATGCGCGAGAGTTTACCTGAAACCATCATGCCTTTGCATGCGTGCCTAGATTTGCTCAGATTGCATAGACAAATCCACCAGCCGCTTTAAACCCAATGTTTTTAACAAAAAGCGATTAGGATTCAGCTGAAATGCAAGTGTTGTGTCTACTGGCAATGGATCGCCTACCACCATGCTGGCCAGTAGCTCTGCGCAAAGTGGGGCAGTGGTCAACCCTTTGCTACCATGACCAATATTGACATATAACCCATGCTGCCAAGGCAATGCATTGGCATCGGTTTTATGTTTAGGTGGGTATTGTGTGAGTTGCTCAGCATTTAAAAGCTGGCCCACCACAGGTAAATAATCGGGCGTGGTGCAGCGTAATGCGGCGCGACCGCTGCGTGCTTGGTTTGCTAAATCCATCAAATTCGGCGATATAGATTTCAGCATGTCGATATTTGTTTGGTTGTCTTCTTCGCGTACATCTAGCGCTGTATCCTCTTTATCAAAAGTTGCACCTAAGCAATGTGTGTTTTCTAAGGCGGGCGTAATATAGCCTTCGGTACATAACACCGTTTTAAGCTGCGCGCTTTCCTCGGTAGCACGCACAGTGGTCATTTGTCCACGCACTGCCGTCAATGGTAAATGCGCTGATTGCGTTAATTTTAAAGCATCATTTGCATTGGCAATCACTAAGATATCTGCACTCAACCCTTGTTCTAATTGAGTGCGCGCGTGCCATAGCTGAGGTGTTTGGGTGAGTGCTGTTAACTGTACATTGGTCTGTACAGTGATATTTGGGTGCTGCACCAGTGCCTCACAAAAGGTTTGCGGATTCACCCAACCACCCCCTGCAAAGTGCAGCCCAGAAAACGACAATGGTATGCCAGCCAATTGCGAAGCTTCATTCGCGTTGACGTGGCGCACTAATGTTTCCGTCAATCCACGGGTTGCAATTGCTTCTATCCGAGTAGATTCCCTTGCGTTACAAGCCAGTTGTAATAAGCCACATTGGTTTAGTGCATCGGCATTCAGCCGAAGTTGCGCTAATAGCCGCAAGGTAAACAGATAACTGCTGATGGCTAAGGTATCCGCGGCATTGTTGTGCCCAGCTAGGCGGGGATAAAGCACGCCTCTTGGGTTACCAGAAGCTTCTTGTGCAATATTGGCATTACGCTCTAAGAGTGTGACCTTAATCCCCCGTATTGCCAGCGCGTATGCAGTCGCGCATCCTGCAATGCCACCACCAATCACAATTGCCGTGCTGGACGTATACATCGGCTTAATTGACGTTTGACCTGCAAATTGGCCGTACAACATTTCACGCTTGCGCCCAAAGCCCTCTGCTTTTTTCACTAAAAAACCGTGTGCTAATAAGCCACGCCTGACCAAACCAGCACTGGTGAATGTGGCAAATGTGGTGGTTGCATGGGATAAGTGTGCCATACGTGCAAATATATGTTCCTGCCACATCTCTGGATTTTTAGCGGGCGCAAATCCGTCTAAAAACCAAGCATCCATCGGTGTTTGCAGTTGCGGTAAAACCGTTTGAACATCGCCAATATGCAGTGTTAGCAGAATACGACCTGAAAATAATGTGAATCGATGCACACCCTCTGCAAGCGCACCGTATTGGGTTAGTAATACTTGAGACACTTCAGCTAAATCATGCCAAATGGCATGTGCTTTTTGCATCTGCGCTAACGTCAGGGGATATTTTTCTGTACTAATAAAATGTAGGCGTGCGTGTGCTGGGGCAGTTTTAAGCCAAAGTCTGCATGCACACAAAAAATTAAGCCCTGTGCCAAACCCTGTTTCTGCAATAGTAAATGTAAGGGAGTCCAGATGTTGCCATCTTTGTGCTAAGTCATTGTGTTGAAGAAACACATACTCAGTCTCGGCGATCCCTTGTTGCGGGTTGTCTGGATTGGTTGAAAAATATACATCATCAAAGCGCGTGGAATAGGGCTGGCCATCTCGCCAATCTAGCGTATTTGGTGGCGTTGGGTAAGATGGATAGGCTTGATCTGACATGGGTGCAAGTATATCAAGCCACGCATGCAAAACGCTAAAATAGCGCTATTAAACGCTTAAGGTGGGGCGTCTATTCTCTGGCTTAGCTAATAATAAATGAACGTCCCCAAGCGCACGTTCTGCAAAGCCACCTTCGCAATAGCAAAGGTAAAATTCCCACATTTTAATAAACTCTTCTGAATATCCCAGCTTGCGCACTTGGCCAATATTGGTAAAAAAGTTCTCACGCCACATCTTGAGCGTAGTGGCATAGTGCGGGCCAATATCTTCCAAATCGAATAGGCGCATATCGGTTTTACGGGTAATGCTTTTTAGCATAGCTGTGTTTGAAGGAATATTTGAGCCTGGAAAAATATAGCGTTGAATAAAATCGACCGATTGAATTGCACTTTCATAACGTTGATCTGCAATCGTAATCGCTTGAATCAAAGCCAAACCATCAGGCTTGAGTAAGTTACTCACTTTGGCAAAGTAAGTGTCATAAAATTGATGGCCTACTGCCTCTACCATTTCAATCGACACTAACTTATCGTAGGTGCCAGTTAAATGGCGATAATCTTCAAGTAACAACGTAATTTGTTGTTCTGAATTGGCATCTTTTACCCGCTGCTTAGCCAAAGCATATTGCTGCTGTGAAATGGTCGTAGTGGTGACCTTGCAGCCGTAATGCTTGGCAGCATAGATGGCAAATCCACCCCAGCCGGTGCCTATTTCAATCACATGGTCAGTTGGCTGTAAATCTAACTTGTCGCAGATGGTTTTTAGTTTAAGCTCAGACGCTTGCTGGAGTGTTTTCGTGTCTGCATTGAACATAGCACTGGAATACATCATGGTATTGTCCAAAAACAACGCGAACATTTCATTGCCTAAATCATAATGCGCTGCAATATTTTTTCGGCTGCCTTCCGTGGTATTGCTATTGAGCCAATGCAATAACTTTAACAAAGGCTTAGTTAGCCACTGATAACCACCTTCTAAGCTATCCATCACGTGCTGATTCACGGCCATTAAACGTATCACATCAGTAAGATTATCGGCTGTCCAATAACCCAACATATAGGCTTCGCCCGCGCCAATGCTGCCTCCAAACGCAATTTCGCCATAAAAGCGCGGGTCATGTACTTGAATAGTGACTCGTATGTTGGAGGGCTGACCAAACGTATGGGCTTCACTGCCATCTACTAGTGTCAGTTGCCCAGTGTGTAGCTGTTGTAAACGCTTAAGTATTTGTGCTTTGGCAAAGTCTGCCACCCATTTAGAACGGCTTTTGGCCTTAAGTGGCGTGGTGAGTGTGTCTTGCAGGCGTATTTGGGTGGTCATGATTACTTATGTGCAGGATTAGGATGTGAATAAAAGGGCACGCGTTTCAACCAAAGCCAAAATGCGTTCCAATAAATAGCCGCCACCACTTTCATGGTCATGAAAGGATACTGAATCAGCATTAAATTTAAAGTAGCGGATGTGAATGCTTTTGGCTTCAGGTCTAGTGTTGCATGAAACATTTGTTGGCCATCTTTGAGATTTTTCATGTGTACTAACAGTTGCTTTTCTTCCAATTTAAAGCGCCAATCATACTCAATCTCCATCGGCATAAACGGGGAGACATGGAACGCTTTAGAAAGTTTAAACGCAGTGATAGTCCCATGTTGAGTGGACAAGACTTCTCTGTTTGCATTGAAATCATGCACATAAGCGTAGTCTTCACCCCAAGGGGTATTGGTAATATGGCTGACTATAGCCTGCAGGGTGGTGCCGTCAGGCTCAAAGCAATAGTAGAAGCTCACCGGGTTAAAGCAATGCCCAAAGTAGCGCATATTGGTGAGTAAGCGCACTGGGCCCTGCGGCGCAATACCCGTGGCCTGTTTTACCAATTGACTGATTGCGGATTTAAGCGGAATTTCGGGATTACCATAATAGTCTTCGCGTTTGAACCAAGCTAAATTAGGTTTTAAATAAGACCAAAACTTTGTTTTCTCAAATAGCTGCGGTAGCTCATCTAAATCTAAGTACATCATAAACACTTGGTAACTAAAGCCATGCCGCTTGGGCGCAAACCGCTGATGGGTGACTTTGCCGGTATAAATGGCACTAGCTAGCATGTTGCGCTTGCTCAAAATGTTTTAAAGCTGCTAATGCACTCACCACGCCATCTTCATGAAAACCATTGCGCCAATAAGCACCTGCATAGCCAGTATGGTTTTGACCACTGATCTCGGCATGTCTTGCCTGTGCTGCAGCGCCCGCTAATGTATACAAAGGGTGCATGTAGGTTAAGCGTTTGATTACCTTGGCTGGGTTAATAAAGTCAGTATGGTTGAGCGTGACTAAAATGGGCTCTGTCGATTGCAGGCCTTGCAAAATATTCATGTTATATGTCACCAACACTTTATCGGAAGGTTTTTCCGTAATGTGATAGTTCCAAGCTGCCCAAGCCAGTTTGCGCTTAGGCATCAGGCTGCGATCATAATGCAGGTAGATGGTATTTTCTTGGTAGGGTATCGCTCCCAATATTTCACGTTCGGCTGCTGAGGAGTCTTTACCCAACATTTTTAATGCTTGGTCGCTGTGGCAAGCAAAAAACACATAATCAAAAGTTTGTTCTTCTTGATTCACTGGCTTAATCTTGACTGAGTTTTTGAGCCTGCGCACACTTTCGATAGGCGTATTGCGTTTGATTTTGGATTTAAATGGCTCAATAAGCTTTTCCACATAGGCTTTAGAACCACCTTTGATCACACGCCATTGTGGTCTGTTATTCACAGATAGCATGCCATGATGATGAAAAAACCTGACAAAAAAGCGGGCAGGGAATTGCATCATTTGCGCCGCATCTGTAGACCAAATAGCAGAACCCATAGGTACGATGTATTGATGAATGAACTGAGGGCTATATTTTCCTTGCGATAAATAATCACCCAAGGTGATTTCTGAGCCATCGTCTAGTAGCTCTAGCGCGGTCTTATTAAAGCGCAAAATATCGCGAATCATGCGGTAAAAACTTGGTTTGAATAGATTTGCGCGCTGTGCAAATAAGCTATTTAACGTGGTACCGTTGTACTCTAATCCTGACACTTCGTCTCTCACGCTGAAGCTCATGTCACTTGGTTGCCAATCTACTTTTAACGCATCTAATAGCTGGATAAAGTTTGGATATGTGCGGTCATTGAATACGATAAAGCCTGTATCGACCTGATAATGCTGACCAAAGAGCGAAATGTCATGGGTGTGCGTGTGCCCCCCAATATGCTCATTTGCTTCAAATACTGTAATGTCGTGTTGCTGGTGCAAGTGGTAAGCCAACGTGTTGCCTGCAATACCACTGCCAATAATGGCGATTTTCATAACTTATTGTATTTCTTGTATTGGTAATACGGAAGAGGTTGGCATGATGGACGAAGGATAAGGCGTACAGCACGCAAAAATCGGGGCCGCACGTATTACACAGCAAGGCTGCGAGTACCGCGCACCAAAGTCTTTCGCTCGCATAGCCACTTAATCTTTTTTTCCCTTATATTGCTTGGATTCTCTAATCTCTACAGGAACTGTGCGCAAATTCCATATTAGCCCTAAGGCGGCGAGCACACGCAAGCCGTAATAAGTAAAGTCAATTTCCCACCAATAAAAGCCTTGTTTAGCAGCGCCCGGATAATGATGATGGTTGTTATGCCAACCTTCGCCCAGCGTCACTAGCGCAATCAAAAAATTATTGCGGCTTTGATCGCGCGTTTGATAGCGACGTTTGCCCCACACATGTGCCAGAGAATTCACGCTGAATGTAGCGTGATAGAGCGCTACTGTCGATAACACAAAGCCCCATACCAGTAGCTGCGGTCCATTGGTGTTGAGTTCTGGCGCATATGCAGCCAACACTTCACCCAATACATAAATGGCCACAGCAAAAATAATGGGCACCAGCACATCAAATCTGTCTAAAAAACGTAACTCTGGAAACTTAGCCAGCTCTTTTACCCGCTCAAATTTGGTGGCGAAATTTGCACTAGATAAAAACCAACCCATGTGGCTCCAAAAAAAGCCATGTTGTACAGGGGAGTGTGCATCATTCTCTTGATCTGAGTGTACATGGTGATCGCGATGGTGTGCCGCCCACCATAAAGGGCCGCGCTGCACCGCGGTGGCGCCAATAATGGCAAATACAAACTGACCAAAGCGTGAGGTTTGAAAAGATTTATGCGCGAAATAACGATGATAAAAGCCAGTGATTGCAAACATACGTACGGCATAGAGTAGGGCAGCAAATATGACAGCAAACCAGCTCCAGCCCACCCAAAACAAACTCAAACAAGCTAAATGTAACCCGACAAAAGGAACCACGCGCCACCAATCTATTTGGTGTGCCTGTGTATCGCCTAAGTTGCTTGCTACTTCGTTATCAAACCAACTGAACAGAAATTTAAAGAGTTTGTACTGGTGCATGATGACGCTTAATTTGCTTCACTTGAATTTTTTGCAGGCCATGATTGCGGTACTTTTCTTATTTTTGTAGTGTCATATCCTAACTCTTTGATCAATTGCACCATTTCGTCATAATGCGCATCGGAGATGGAGGAGGTTCTTGCCATAATCCACACATAATCTCGTGCATTTCTAGCAATAATGGTACGTTGATAATCAGGATCTAAGTAGGCAATTCTGTAATCTGCTTTAATGGGCCAAATAAACTGCATCCCCCAAATTGCATTACCTGTATTTTCTACCACAAACCCTTTGGGGTGATAGCTTTTAAAAGGGCCGTCAAACGCACCTTTGTAGTAGGTGAAAGTGGTGGCAATGGTGCCGTCTGCGTTGAGCGCATAGTTTTCAATCGCATTGTAGGATTGTGTTTCTATCATGGTCGGGATGGCAGCAATCACATACCAATCACCCATAAATTTTGGTAAGTCCACTTGTTTTACTGGTTTTACTTCGTTCATGGCATTTCCTGCACAAGCGCTTAAACACAACGCTAAAAATATTGAATAAAATACATTTAAAATAGTTTTTAACATATTGATTTACTTGATTTTATAATTAATTTCATAACCTTCTGGAGTGGTGGATTTTAATGCAACCCAATCGTTGTTTTGGTCGTACCAAACATCAATGTTTAATTTATTTTTACCGTTGAGCGCACCCATAATCTTGTAATGGTTGGCTTCTGTAGGACGTCCTCTCACTTGGATAGTTTCGTTGCCTAGCGATTGTATTTTTGTATCTAAATATTCCGCATTTTGCGGGTTAAGCAGTTTTTTTTGCGTCAGGATTTTTGGGTTCCAATAGGCGAAGGTCATGGTGCATTCAGGCAACTTTTGTGTGGTTTTGTTATAGCGCACTTCAAACACATCGCCTTGTTTGTTTGCATCTACATCCATCACCACTTTGTTTTCAACTGTGTGCGCCGTTAATTTGCTTAAACAGTCGTTTTGCCATGTTTCTTGTGCGGTGTGCGCATAGTCATACGCATTGATAAACAATACTTTTACTTTGAAATTTGCTTTACTGGTCAATTGATTATCAGCGAGCGAGAATGTGTGCGTGCCAATTTTTTGTTTATCCAAATACACATCAAACGCCCAATCTTGGCTGCTGGCATTGAGGCTGAATAGAGCCATGGCGATGAATAGTGTTTTATTCCACATGTTTCGGCATTCCTGGCACAAAGGCATTGGTACTTTTAATATATTGTAGATAAGCAGGGCGGCGTTCAGTAATCGTGCTTTCCAGCAAACTTACACCGCTGACTTTTAACAAAAGAATGGTCATTAAAATGGGTGAGATGATGGCCCACCAAGCACCTGTAGCAAGTGCGAATAAGAAAAAACCCCACCAAACACAGCACTCACCAAAATAATTAGGGTGTCTGCTGTAGCGCCATAATCCAGTATTCAGAACTGCATTTTTGTTGGCTGGGTTGGCTTTAAAACGTGCCAATTGATAATCACCGACAATTTCCCAATACAGGCCAAACAAAACCAGTATTGCACCAATGTAATCCAAAGGATTCAAAGGTGTTTCACCATCTAATGCACCATAGATGGAAATACTAATGATCCAAGCTAACACCGCCTGTAGACCAAACACGATATAAATACTCTTTAACCAAAAGTTTGGTTCGTTATTTTGGCGAATCACCACATAACGCTGATCTTCATGCCCCACATTACGCCAGGCAATATGTACACACAGCCTCACGCTCCATATGGTTAACAAAGTAAGCACCAGCAAAATACGTGGGCTGGTGTCATAATTGAGCAGCGCGACCGTATAACCGGCCAGTAAGAAAAACAGGCTCCACATGCTGTCTACATGGCTGACTTTGTCAGTGATCAGACTAAGCATCCAGCCAAATAGCGCAAATAGTCCAATCGCATAAAAGCTGTATAAGTAAAGTGACCAGTTAAACATGTTGATATCCATCAAATTTCTTAGATAAATGCATCATGAGCGGTGTTAGCGCGCCCCAACCAATCGCCAATACAATGTGGCTACTCGGCGTAATCGTCAGTGTGACTGCCCCCAGTTTTTCTGCTGCCATATAGGCCAAAGGCCCGCCAATCGCGCCGAACAATACAGCAACCAGCCGACGGTCGCGCATCCAGCGCAGACTTGCATTCAGCGTGCTGGCAAACGCTACCCACAGCCCAATAATCCAAATAGGCACTAGCGCAGGAGACCATCCATTGGCTTGGTAGAACACTACACCATGATTGAGTACCATTTGATCAAAGATTGCACCAATTACACATACAATAAGAATCAGTTGTAACTCTTTGATTGGATTAGGAATAAATGCAAGTTGAATGCCGACAAGCGAGCCAGCAATAATAAAGGCAAGCCAAGGTAATTGGTTGGCTGCGCCTAATACACATGCAAACCAAGCCAGTTGAAACAACACAAAATTAAGGATGATACGCGGTGTAGACATTTATTTTTTCTCGAATAAATAATGGCTTACCCACCATTCTTGCCCATTGTTATAACCAAATAACTCTGCACAAGCCATGTAAAACATACGCCAACGATTACGCCACACTTCTACTTGGTCAGCACCATAAGTATTGGCCAACACTTTGGTGATTTCGTCATGGTGTTTGTCCATATTTTCCAGCCAAGCATTGGCGGTTCTTTCATAGTGCGTGCCGTCCCAGCGCCAGCGGTCAATCAGTCGTAAATGGTCTTGAAAATACAATGGCAAATCATCACTTGGCATCATGCCGCCACTAAAAAAGTATTGGCTCATCCAGTCATCCTCGCCTTGTACTTCAAAAGCGTAGGGTGTGTTGCGGTGTACAAAAATATGTTTAAAAAACTTACCTTGTGGCTTCAGCCAATTGGCAACCTTGCCATACAGCACTTGGTAGTTACGCATATGCTCAAACATTTCAACCGATACAATGCGGTCATATTGCGCAGGTGCTTCAAACACATTCATGTCAGCTGTGATGATATGTAAATTTGCAATCCCACGTGATTTTGCCGTGTTCATGATGTATTCACGTTGCGAATTTGAGTTTGATACGCCTGTGATGTTTGCATTAGGGTATTTCTCTGCCATCCACAGTGAGAGTGAACCCCAACCGCATCCAAGCTCTAAAATATGCTGGCCATCCTGCAAATCGGCATGCGTGCACGTTTGGTTTAAAGCCAGCACCTCAGCTTCATCCAGCGTTTGTGTGTCTGGCATCCAAAAACAGCTGCTGTATTTACGGCGCTCACCTAAACAATAGTGAAAAAACTGCTCTGGTACTTCGTAGTGCTGTGCGTTGGCTAGTTCTGGCAATGGTGCAATTTGTTGTGATGCATTCATTTGCGCAATAAATTGCATGAGATGCGCCATGGTGGCTTCGCAGTCGTAGGCGTAAATCTCTTTTAATCTTTTTTCTGTGAGTTGACGGATTCCTTTGCGTACCAACGCATCTGGAAGTTTGCCTGATTCGGCAAGCTTTATTGCTAAGCTCATGAAAGTAAACCTTTTTTTAAATTTGTCTGATGAAGCCTGTGTGTTTGTAACAGCGCCAGTATTTCGTTTTAATTCATCTAACTAATGCCCAAAAAACACAGTGCAACTTTAGGAGATTATTTGGTAAAAAAAGTTGCACTAGAAACTAACAGAATCAACACTATTATCATATACCAATTGAGCTAACTTTTAGCACACTACCCAATATTCATGGTGAGTGAAAAAGTCTTATTTGATGCGTGCATAAAACTGTTTAAACTTCATATCTGACTATTGTATACTGTTCTGTATACACAATGAGAGGTTCTATGATGCGTAAATATGTATTCACACACGTTTTAATCAGCGCCCTATTTTTATTGGCGATAGGCTGCTCGACAAGCCAACAAAAGACTAGCTTAGATAAAGCAGAGGCCAAGCAAGCAGATTGGCCAAGTTATGGTATGAATTTAAAAAGCCAGCGCTATTCAGGCGCAACACAAATCAATACCAGTAATGTAGAAAAGTTAGCCGAGGCATGGCGCTATCAATCTGGCATCACAGCGACTTTTCAAGCGACACCCATCGTACAAAACGGCGTGATGTACTTATCCTTACCCTTTAATCACGTTGTGGCACTTAACGCAAAAACAGGGCAAGAGCTATGGCGCTACACCCATGATAGACGCAAAGATTGGCAAATGTGCTGTGGCCCAGCTAACCGTGGAGTGGCGGTCTCAAATGGCAAGGTGTTTATAGGCACGGTTGACGCGCGTTTGATTGCTTTGGATGCAAGCACAGGTGTTAAAGAATGGGATATTGATGTAGTTGAAAATGCGATTGTGACCGAAGGCCAAGATGCACTGGATAAAAATGATCCGAACAGTTTGCGCAAAGTCACAGGCGGCACGGGGATTGGCATTGCTATGGCGCCAGTGGTCTACAACGGTAAAGTAATTGTAGGGATTACAGGAGTAGGCTATGGCCTGCATATTGACAACCCTAGAGAAGATGCACCACTTGGCGCAGTGATTGGCGTTGCTGGCTTATTTGGTCGACCAGGTTTTCTAGCGGCTTATGATGTCAATAACGGCAAGCGTGTATGGCAATTCGATACGATTCCAGCACAAGGTTGGGAAGGTGTGTTTGCAGAAAAAACAGAAGATGGCGCCAGCTTTAATCGCGATATTGCGCAAGAAAAGGCGGATGTAGCTAAATATCCTGATGCATCGCGCTTTGGCGGTGGTTCAGCTTGGAGCACCCCAGCCATTGATGCTACAACCAGCACGCTTTATTTCGGCACAGGTAATCCATCGCCACAAATGAACGACATATCTCGCCCAGGCGACAATTTGTATACGGTGTCATTGATTGCCTTAGATACTGAAACAGGCAAATTAAAATGGCATTATCAACAAGTGCCGCATGATCTTTGGGGCTATGATTTAGCAAGTCCACCGGTCTTATTTGACTATCAGATTAATGGCAAAAAAGTACCTGCGGTAGGGCAAGCCAGCAAAACTGGATGGTTTTATATTCATGACCGCATCTCAGGCAAATTGCTCAAGAAAACAGATGCATTTGTGCCACAGCATAATCTATTTAAAAAGGCCACATTTGAAGGTACTGTCGTTTATCCTGGTATCTTGGGTGGTGCAAACTGGTCGCCCGTAAGCGTAGATGAAGCACGTCAGCGCGTATTTGTAGCTGCCATCCATGCCCCCATTAAATATACCCTGCATGAAAATCCGGGCAAAGACGGCAAACCACCTATTCGCTATGCCGCTAGCGAACCCACCAACGACCCACGTTGGGGCTTGTTATCCGCTATCGACTTGGTCACTGGCAAAGTGCTCTGGCAAGTCAAAACTGCACAACCACTGATTGGCGGGGTGTTAGCTACTGCAGGCAACTTGGTATTTACAGGGGAGGGCAATGGCAACCTCAATGCTTACAATACCGATACTGGCGCATTGGTTTGGCAGGGAAAATCAGCGTTTGGTGTAAATGCACCACCAATCACTTACACCATTGATGGCACACAGTACATTGCAGTCTCAAGCGGTGGCAGTTCAATCTTTGGCTATAAACAGGGCGATGCTGTATTGGCTTATAAAATACATTCAAACTAGTGCCACCATACCATGAGCAATGATATCTAAGGTTGATTCAATGCTCATCACTACTTAGCTTTACCATAATTGGCAACTGTGTTTCATTATGTTGCCAACCACCAATTTGGCTGTAGACAAACATATCGATGGTTGTCTACAGCCACTTGTTATCAAGCAATTACTCTAAAACTGTGTTAACCCTCTCATTTATATAGCATTTCCTCACACTATCGTATTGGCATAGTTAGTGCTCCTTCGTTAGGTTGTTGCTTTGCTTTGGCCTTGCTAATGATGTTTTCATCATTAGCAAACCGCCTCTAAGCGATGCAAGTTTTCGCAACTACCTAACGATGTGATAAGAGGCAAACCTGTGAACTTCCGTTTAAAAGTAAATTCCCCAGCTATTAGCATGTTTTTTATCAGCCTCATGCTGATACTACCGTTTTTGTTTCCTTATCACCCGTTTCCCATTCAAACTTTCTATATAGAATGGCTCACGGCAGCTCTGGCCTTGTTTGCGTTTGTTCCACTTATCAAGCAAACCGCTTGGCCATCTTACCAAGTCCCCACTATCATCTGGCTACCCATCGGAATGCTAATTGTCATGGCTTTGCAATTGGCGGTGCTAGACATCGCTTATTGGCAGAATTATTTCTTAGCCGCGCAATACTTTATATTTGCCGCCTTGATGATGCTACTTGGTGCAATGCTCAAGCAGGCGATTGGATTCAATAAGACCATCAAAGTCATTGCCATAGCCCTGCTCATTTCGGGTCTCATCAGCACAATCATCATTTTTCTCGATCTTGCAAATATTCGACTTGGTGGCTGGATTTTAGACAGTAAAGCCGGTGCCGTAGCTAATGTAGGACAACAAAACCACCTCGCCACCTTGCTCGCTCTAGCACTAGCTGGCTTAGCTTACCTGTTTGCTAAGCAAAGCCTCAAGATGTATCTGGCATGGCCTATGTTCATTTTCTTACTATCAGGCTTGGCACTCACTGCTTCACGCTCGGCTTGGATATTCGTAGGGCTAATCACAGTAAGCGCCTTGGTTTACCGCTATTTGCAAAGCAAAACCCAACTCACCGTAAGCCCCAAACGCCTGCTTATCTTGCTAGTTCTACCTGTCTTGTTTTACCTATTGCAAATCGGCCTGCCACACCTACCGACCAGCAAAGCCCTCACCACATCCAACCAACGCTTGGTTGAGTTAGCGCAAAAAAAGGACTCGCCACGTCTACAACTCTATAAAGCCACATGGTACGTTTATACCGACAACCCTCTGCTCGGCACGGGTCTTGGGCAAATGGCATGGCATGATATTGAGCACGCCAATCGCGTACCAGAATTAAAAGGCACCAATAGCCAGAGTCACAACACCGTTTTGCAGTTTCTAGCTGAGACCGGCGCTATAGGTACCACATTCTTGCTGGTATGCTTGTTGGCGTTTTTTCTGCGGGTAAAATCTGCGCCAATATCCCCTGAGCGATGGTTGTGGTGGCTGATGCTAAGCATTATTGCTATCCATGCAATGCTGGAATACCCGCTTTGGTATATGCATTACCTAGCCCTAACCGCATTGCTGCTGGGGGTAGGGGATGTCCAAATACAGAGCCTTAAACGTGCACGCCCACAATTATTAGTGGCTATGTTCACCATGCTATGGGCCGCCAGCCTAGTACAAACGATGCATGACTTCCGCATTATCGAACGCTGGTATGCTCAAAACCAAAGAATCAAACTTAACGATGTACGTTTTGATGAAATGCTTAGACAATTCAAGCCCATTCGTGCGTTTTCACCGCTGGCAATATATGCCGAGGTCCAGCTTGCAAATACGCTACCTATTGATCGCGATGGCTTAAATGACAAACTCGCCATTTATAAGCGTCTGCTCAAGGCCTACCCAACACCTGGTCTTACTTATAATTATGCTATTTTGCTTGCGCTAGATGGTCGTCATGATAAAGCCATCAACCATCTAAAACATACATTTATGCGCTACCCAGAGGGCATAGATCAGCACTGGCAAAGAACCGCTAAAATTGCCGTACAAGGTGAGCGCATGCTATTTAAATACATCAAATACATCGAACATTTACGTGACGGCGAGCCCTTAGATACAAATGAGCCAGTGATAATGGGTCACCAACCTGCTATTAAACCTTCCCCTAAAGATATACGTATTTAGGCTTGGCTGACTTAATGGGACGTGGTGAAAATTTTCCAAAAAAATGGTTGTACATTTACAACCAACTGGTTATCTACAACCACCATATTATTCGGCGATAAGAAAGATAAAGAATCATAAATTTTACTCAAGGTAACCAGCCGAAAACAAAAGCATCAATTTATCAATTACTTACATTATTTTAATATTTTGTTACATTTTTTTAACAATTTTGGCACAGTCATTGCAGTACTCATTCTGCATGCGCAGGGTGAGTGCTTAACACAAGGCACGTATGCCGGGGATCTGTCCCTCCCAACCATGGATGTGAGTGCGGTGGCAAGGTTGACTTGAGCTTGGCAAAACCAAGCGTCAAGTCAGGGTTGCCAAGTGCGTATAAAGTAATAGCAAAACCAAACACTTTAAACGCTACCGCACCCACACTTCATCACAGGTGTAAGGTTGGTGGGTATGGTTGATTGGCGCTTAGCAACATGATGACCATGCTTTACCAAATTTAAAAAAATTATTTTTGGAGAAGTTAATCATGTTTAAACATAAAAGCATCATGAAACAAAAAGGTTTCACCTTGCTCGAGTTACTAGTGGTGATCACACTGTTAGCAATCTTAGCGGTAGGTGGCTTGGTGGCGTATGACGGCGTAGCCGACAACGCAGAAACTGCTGCGGCAGCATACAATGCAGGTACCTTAGACCGTGCAGTGCGTCAATATCGTGCTGTGACCAATGCTTATCCTGACCAATGGGATAACTTATCTAAACCACTTGTGGCTGAAGCAGTTGGTTCTGCAGCTGGTGCTGGTGGTTCTGACTCAACAGATAACGACCAATTCTTGCCATTAGCAACTCGTCAATTGTTTGGTTCATACAACTTAAATACTTCACCATTATCAGCAGCTGTATTGAATGTGATTACAAATCAATGGCGTATGGAAGAAGTGCAACACGTAACATCCGCTTTTGATGGTTCAGTAGCACCAGGCAAATTCCACAACGAAGGCTCAGGTTTTTCTCTTGAATCTGAGTGGGCAGCTGGTCCTGATGGTCTAGGAACTTTGTACAACTTCATTTCTGTGTTGGTAACTGCTAACGGCGATACAGGTAATATTTGTCAAGTCGGTAGTCAAACTTTAGCGGCTTGGGAGCCAACTGGTATCAGTAATGCAGATAGAGCTTTACGTCAAAATGCTATCAACGATGCCATGGGTATCTCACGTTGCCACTTTGTGATTGCCTTAGGTTTTGGTGGTGATGCAGCATCTAGCACATCACGTTCATCAGTGAGCATCCCAGCTGCACCAACCTACAGCAGCCCAAATGTGAACGTAGCTAACAACTATGGTCGTTACATTGGCTTGTTCCATATGGGTCGTACAGACAGCGGTGTTGATAATGTAACTGAGTTATTCCCACGTCCAAAACTCATTGGTTTTGTGGATACAGAAGGCAAACCAGTGGATGTGAATATCGCTGCTTCACGTTCTGATGCTAGTTAATCAATGAACATAAACTTAGCTAATAGCTAAGTTTGCGTGAAATTAGGTGGGGCAGTGCCATTAGGCATTGCCCCATTGTAACTTGCTCAATTTGTAGTTAAACAATGGTGAAATCTAAATAGCGTACTCACGGTAAATAAATAAAAAAAGCAGGGTAAAAATCCCGTTAAGTAAATCTATCTAACTGATTATTTATCAGTAAAAAAAGGGTGGTTTTACTTAACGGTTTTAGCGCTTCTATTACAGTTAAAAAGTGACGTAAAAATATGTGTTAAATGGCTTAGATAAAGGCTTTCAAGCGCATTGGATATCCTGCAAACATAGTATAATTTACGCACAAAAAAAGGCATATGGTGTGTTGTTTTTCACCAATTATTCGAGGGGGCGGATTGATTTATTTGGAGTATCAAAATACCGATTGCAGATCAATGCAAGGTCAAGCTGGTTTTACCTTGCTTGAGTTGGTCATTGTTATCGGTTTGCTGAGTATTTTGGCTATCGGTGCTACTGCCATGTTAGAAGACGATGGTGACTGGCGCCGCGCGCAAGAAACCCCACAACGTTGGGATGCAATCCGCAAAGCTATTTTAGGTGATGGCAGTGTAGACGCGACTGGAAACTTTAATTTAAGTGGTTATGTGGTGGACATGGGGCGTTTGCCAATCAATATTAAAGAGTTAATGGTTGAAGATATTGACCCCGATAGTCTCATTCCAAATCCAACACCAAATCCAGCGCCTCAACCTTCTTGGGGAAACTTTGCCTTATATCAAAAAACATCCGCCACCAATTGCACTAGCGCGCCAGAGGATTGTTATTGGCTTGGTGGTGGTTGGCGTGGCCCATATTTATACACGGCTGGCAGCAAAAAATATCGAGATGGTTGGGGCAATGAAAACACGGACACTGATGATGATGCTGTCAATTTTGGTTGGCAAGTGACTCAAAGCACAGCATCTGGGTTCACACCGAGCATCACAGATTTTTTTGTACAAAGCCTAGGCTTGGGCAATGAGGCGGGGTTAGGTGCAAACGCTAATGATACAAACCGTGCAGATTTTCCAGTGGATGTGGATTTTGCGATGGTCAGCGAAAATGAATGGCTCAATACCGAACCGAGTCTACAGTTTAACATTCGCCTAAACAAGCCCGTCACCGCGGACATTATCAACTTATATTTACGCATCTATTATTTTCAAGATGATGCAAACTCTACTAATATTCCAGACCTCAGCGATTTAACTTCAGAGGCATTTAGCATTCTCAGCACTGAGAGAACGGCGAGTGTGAGCATCACCATTCCTTCTGATATTGGTTTGCCTATGGGTCGTTATGCTGCCGTCATCTTTTGTAGCGACCCATCTACCGCAACTAATATTGCGAGCCTAGAGGTGTTTGATACTGCTACAGGTACCTGTGACACAACAAATGACACTACACCATTCTATTTTCAATTATTACCCAGTAGCGCCATCATTAATATGATGTGGAACCTCTCCTAGAAAGTAATGTGTAATGGCCTTAGAAAAAACATTAACCAAGATACTAAACTTTAATCGCATCAATAGCGTATTGGTGTGTGAGGCTAGCTTTACCGAACTGCGTGCAGCCGTTTTTGAAAAAAAGAAGGATAAGTTGATTGTCTCGCCTGAGATTATGCACAGCGATGTAGCGGATTATCCCAGTGCCTTAGCTGATATTGTGCGCAAAGCTAAACTCAAGGGTTGGAAAGGCAAGCATGCCATCTTACTCACGCCAGCAGCAGTGGCTAGTCCTATTTTTCTGCCTATTCCGCATAAGCACAAAGTACCGGTAGCGCAATTTGAAGAGGCGGTGCGCTGGGAGCTTGACCCCATTTTGCAACAACAACGTCAAACCCTGCAGTTAGGGCAGATTTTAGTCGCCAACCGTTCGATTACCGCAGACCAATTAAACAAGCTGCTAGACGAACAAGCAGGTATGGACCGCAGTAAAAACCGTGAAGTGGTGTACAAGCGCATAGGCGAGCTTGCTATTGAACGGGGGCATCTCACCCCTAACCGATTAGAGCAAGCCATTGCGCGTCAACATTGGTTTACCGATGACCAAGATGAGCTTAAATGCGATTGGAGTGCCATTAAAACCACCACGGAGCTAGAGCCTGGTAGCTTTCCTTGGTTGGGTGCAGGTATCAATAGAGCGGTATTGCGCAAATGGCAAGCTGCTTTTGCGCAACTTGGGCTTAAGTTAGAGGCTTGTTATCCATTGGTTGGCGCGGCATTAGGGGCTGGTGAGCTTACATCTACTGCAAGCAATGAGAAAAGCAAACCTAATCATGATCTCATCTTAGAGATGCATAACAATCAAGTCAGTGCAGCCTTACTGGTCAATGGAGTGCTGTCACAGTTCGTGTCCACAGGTTGTCACAATGCGAATCGCCTCATGCAAGTTACCGATTTATATCACCGTTTAGGCGAGCCCACTTGGCAACGTGTGCGATTGTTAGATACCGTAAGCAAAAGCGAGCAGGAGGGCGCTTTGCTGCTGGAAGATATTGCCCAACTCATTAACCTAACGGTGGAGCCCATTAAACAGCCTAACCGTAGTTGTGGCTTATCAATGATAGGGGCGACATCGCATATTTTGGGCTTGCCACGCGCACGCAATGTGCAGGGTGTTTCAGTGCATGAGCCTTTACCACCGCTTATGCAGCGTTTTGAGGTGCGGGCAATTCTCACAGTGGCGGCCATTATTTTGCTGCTGATCCTCACCGAGTTAGGCATGCTAGGTAAACAACTTTGGATAGACTATCAACAGCATTTAATCAAAGACGATTTAGCCTTAGTCGAAAAAACACGTAAAGAAATCCAAGACAATATTAACCGTGTGAAGGCACTTGAGGCGGAGCTTAAAGCATTAGAGGACAAGAAAAATTCTCTGACCAAAATCCAAGAAATTTATGGTGAAAAACTCCCGGAACGTAATGAAAACCTGCAGCTTTTTTTAAAAGCGTTTGAGGCCTCAGCGGATGATGGCGTGGTGTTTGACAGAGTATCTGAGGATGGCATCCGTGGCTTTACGATTAACGCTTGGGCGCTTGACGAAACTTCTGCCCAAAATTTCATTAAGCGCTTTCAATTAAACATTAACCCGCTTGGCTACCGCCTGAAAGACATTGTCGTCAGCCAGCAAACTGGTCGCCTTGGCATGGTGGGGAATGGCATTGTGTTTAACGCTACCCAACTGGACGACGAAAAGTGGGAGGCTTCAAAATTACTGCCCCTCGCCGCACCCATTAGAAGAAGATAATTGGAGTTTTCATGGATTTAAACCGTTTATCCGCCCAACAACAATGGATGATTTTAATCATATTGGCAGCCTTGCTGGTGTCGCCTTATGCTATTAAGCGCTTTTGGCCAGCGTATCAAACACTACAAAAAAATCAGAAGCATTTAACTAAAAACCAAGACACCATTAAAACTCCGAATTACCCCGAAAGCCCAGTCGAGGATGAGGAAGATGTGCGTGCAGATATTGAGGATGCACAAGCGGTAGTCAACGATTTAAGCAGTCGAACCGATAGCATTCAGAACCGCATTGGACCTGCTGAGACACAAGATATCTTGCTTGAGCTTTCAGCTGCCGCAAGGGTGAATAATATCAATATCATCGATAACGTGCCCTATGTTGTACAACGTGTTGCTACTGCTGGCACAGACACAAAAATTAAAGCTGCAGCACCAGTAAGAAGAACTAGGACAGATCGTGATGACCGCCGTGCCCGACGCACTGCTAATAAGGGTGCTGGGCAAACAATTAACGCCACAGCAATGATGGGCACACCACCTAGAGAAGGTGAGTTGATTTACGATGTTGTGAATAAGCTAGATGAGGCTAGGCCATTACAGTTAATGTCGCTGCAAGGCACTTATTTTGGCTTGATGGGTTTTATTGAGTCGATTAGAAACTTACCTGTGCAAGTGACTTTGGTGAATCTGAGCATTGATACCCAAGTACAAATCCCCTCGCAAAACCAGCAAAACATGCAGGGCTTACCTCAATTGATACGCGTGAGCTTAATTCTAGCTTTATAACCATGGCATTAACATCCGAACAGTTACTAGAGGCCGCACTTAAGGTAGACATGATACAGCGCGAAACGCTGAATCAGCTCCGCAATGAAGCACGACGGCGCCATCTAGATGTGCTTACATTGGTGCAAGCACATTACCGCTTACCCAAAAATGCATTTTACCGGGCTGCAGCCGAGGTGCGTGGTATACGTTTTTTAGAGATGGAAGAGCTTAAACCTGATCTAGAAGCACTCAAGAAATTGCCGCAAGCATTGGTGCGGCGAAAAAACTTTTTACCTGTGTTAGCAACCAGCGAAGATGCACCTTTAACATTGGTCACGTCTGAACCAGACGATCGTAGTGGCCTTGATACTAGCAAGCGTCTGTTGAATCAAGCGGTTGAACTGGGATTAAGCGAGCCGCACTTAATTTCCAAGGCGATTGAGCGGGCATATCAAGCATTGCAACAGGCCTCTATAGAAGTAGAGAGCGCCACGCAGCAAAGTGTGGATTTAATCGTGTTGCTAGATGCTATTTTCCGTGAGGCCTATTTGCGTCGTTCTTCTGATATTCACATCATGCAAGATGAACAAGGCTTGCGGGTGCGCTTGCGCGTGGATGGCAAGTTGCAAGAATACATCCCAGATACGATTGCAAGCCACGAGGTAGCGAATGGGTTGATTTCTCGTATCAAGGTATTGGCTGATTTAGATATTGCTGAACAACGCGAGCCGCAAGATGGTGGGTTGAGTTACACATTGGATGCACCAATTGATACAGAGTTTAACGTACGTGTAGCTACTGCACCTACGCGGATTGGTGAGCGCGTGACTATGCGGATATTGGGTCAAGATGCAAAAGATTTATCACTTGCCAAAATAGGCATGACTGAACGTGATTTAACCCTTTTTCAAGAAGCAATCCGCAAGCCCTTTGGCATGATTTTACTCACGGGCCCCACTGGTAGCGGTAAATCGACTACCTTGTTTGCGGCGTTGCGCGAGATTAGTGCGCCAGACATCAATATCCTCACCGTTGAAAACCCAATTGAATATGTGATTGAAGGTGTTTCTCAAGTGCAAACTGGCGCAAAAATTACCTTTGCCAGCGCTTTGAGATCGTTTTTGCGACACGACCCCGATGTGCTGATGGTGGGCGAAATTCGCGATGAAGAAACCGCTGATACAGCGCTTAAAGCCTCTATGACAGGTCATTTGGTGTTTTCTACTCTGCATACCAACACTGCGGCTGGCTCTATTACACGGTTGGCAGATATTGGTTGTGAGGCATTTTTGATTGGCGCCACCATGAATGCGGTGATTGCGCAGCGCTTAGTACGTAAGCTGTGTGTGCATTGCCGTACCCCATATGAAGCTAGCGATGAAGAGAAAGGCTTGCTAGAACAGCCGCTAGATCAATCCTTAACCTTATACCAACCGCATGGTTGTGCTCTGTGCGAGGGTAGTGGCTACCGTGGACGTATGGGCTTATTTGAAACACTCTGGTTTGATGAAAGCTTAAGCAAGTTAGTGTCCAAGGGTTGCTCTGAAGAAGAATTAGAGGCCGTAGCGCTGAGTAAATCTAGATTACGTTTAATGTGGCAGGATGGTGTTACAAAAGTTTTGGAAGGGCACACCACATTATCTGAGATTCAAAAAGTGACCGTAAAAAGGGTTATCAATGCATAGCCTAATCATCAAGTTCTTAATGCTTGGGAAACTAGGTTAGAGCATGGCAAAGTTTAAGTACAGCGCCATCTTCCCTGATGGCAAGCAACGCAAGGGCAGTATTGAAGCCATGGATAAAGAAATGGCGACAACTGCACTGCGACAACAAGGCTTGTTTGTAGCAACTATAAGCGAGGCTGGCGGGCTCAGTGGTAGCGGTGGATTCAAGGAGTTTATTGGTAGAAACACCTCGCCAAAAAACAGAGATTTAGTGTTTTTCTTTAAGCAATTGTCTTTTATGTTGCGCGCCGGCTTGCCTGTAGTGCAGGCGTTAGAAATTGCTGTAAATCAATTTACTGGCCGTTTACATTACGCCATTAAAGACATGATAGTGGAGATTCAAAACGGTACCCCGTTGTCACGCTCCATGCGCAACCAAAAATTGGTGTTTCCCTCTATTGCCGTAAACCTCATGCTAGCCGCTGAGAGCACAGGTGGCTTAGAGGCGGTATCGCAGCGCATTGCCACGTATTTAGAAAAGAAAGCCGCGCTCAAGTCGCAAACCATTACTGCCATGATTTACCCAACAATTCTGCTCTTGGTGTCGATTGCTGTGGTGACCTTTCTAGTTTGGAAAATCATTCCACAGTTTGGCAAGTTTCTGGCTGCAAAAGGCAAAGCTTTGCCAGCTTCGACACAATTTTTACTTGATGCTTCAGATTTTGCAGTAAAAAACGGTTTGTACATCTTTGGAGGGCTGGTGCTAATCATCGTCGCCTTGGTTAGTTATTACATGACACAGGCTGGCCGTCTGAATTTAGACCGTTTAGCACTCAAAATACCTGTGATAGGTAAGTTGCTGATGAATGCTGCTATGGCTGAGTTTACTTGGTCTTTAGCAATGATGTTGCGTAGCGGAGTCACCGTGTATGACTCTTTAAAAACATGCGTGAATGTAATTGCTAACCGCTTTATTTCTAACAAAATCAGCTATGCCTCAGAGCAAATCTTAGGTGGTCGCGAACTCTCGCAAAGCCTCAAAGGCAAAGAAATTCCCGACTTAGTAGTGCAAATGACGACGGTGGGGGAAAAGACCGGTACCTTGGATCAAACCTTACAAGAGCTCGGTATTTTTTACGAAGAAAGACTAGAAGAGAGTGTAAAGCGCCTGACCGCCCTGATAGAACCGATGATGATTTTGATTATGGGTGGCTTAGTTGGCTTTGTTTATTATGCATTTTTCCAAGCGCTGTTTGCGCTAACTGGAAAAGGGGGGTAATCCAATGAAATACAAATTAGCATGCTGTTGGCTATTGATGGGACTAAGCATCACGTCTTACGCAGCCAATAATAACGTCACCAGACCGTTAATTCCGCAACCGCCACCACGGGATCCGTTTGCTACCAGCGATAAAATGTTTATGGAGGTGAATAACCAAGGCTCACTTAGAAACAACCCTTACGGCAGCTTTGTGCCTGGTTACGGTATGCAAAACGCCCCAAAAATGAAGTTAAAAGGTTATGTCTCGAAAAATAGCAAGCAGGCCACAGCCTTACTAGAAGTAGAGGGGGCAGGGGTGTATATGGTCTCGGCGGGTGATGAAATAGGCTTGCATGCGATTGGTATGCAAACGGTATTGAAGATTATTGAGGTCAGTTCCAATGGCGTGAAGGTGCAACCAGGACATATTAATCAAGTGATTGTGGTGAGATAGGCTTGAATGTTGATGCAATTTTTTGATGTGAGTGAGGCTGTGTTGAATATCCAATTTAAAGTAAAACCAATCATATTATCTGTAGCAGTAGCCTGCAGCACGCTATGTGTGACAAGTAACATTTATGCTGATAGTAGCGAGACATCCTCTAGCAAGGGTGACGGGCTAAATAGAGAGTCATTGGTTAAATTCAACCCTGTGACTGGTGCTATGACTGAGTATTCTGTGACTAGAAAACAGGTTTCACAATCTCTTGATAATACCAATCAGGTCAACAAGGTAGGCAGTCTACCCAGTGAAAACACCAATAAGGTGCCAAAGGCTCAAGAGACTATCATTGAGACGCCGATTATCAGTAACAGCTTGGTGATACCTAGAGCCGAAATGGCAATGACCTATACACAACCAGTGATGACTAATAATGGCGATTCTCAACAACCTATGGTTATGCCATCAAGACTTAATGTTGTAGACCCTGTTTATCCATCACCAAAACTATCCGAAATAAATGAAGTAAATACAGAGGACACACTGACTAAAGAAGAGATATTACTTCAACAGATTAAAGCAAAAAAACAATCAACCACTGCAGGTGAACAAATGGAAACACCTGCTAATCATTTACCATCCATAAATACTAAACAAAAGCCGTCTGCTAGCAAAATGCAACAAGCAAGCATTGCAAAACAAGATCGCATTATTAATCGATTAGAGTTTAACCAAGCCGATATGTTGGACGTGGCTAGGGCGTTGGCGGACATTTCTGGTATGAATTTTGTAGCGACTGAAAGTGCTGCTAAAAAGAAAATTACCGTTTTTTTGCAAAATATATCGGTACAAAACGCTTTAGAAACCATCACTAAAAATGCGGGGTTATGGTACAGAAAAGATAAGGTAAGCGACGCTTTTAGGATCATGACCACCAAAGAATATCAACAGGATTTGGTAGTGTATCGTGAAGATACTACGCGTGTGTTTAGCATGCTAAACCCCAACCCAATGATTGTGGCTGGAGCCATTCGAGACTTATACCCAAACCGAGTGATTTTATCTTTTGGTATGCCTGATATGTCCATGATGGGAATGGGTGGTGGCCTAGGTGGGGGATTAGGCGGTGGCCGTGGCGGCTTGAGTGGTCGTGGTGGCGGAGCTGGAGGCATTAATGGTGGCCGAGGTGGTATTGGCGGAGGATTGGGCGGTGGTGGCATGGGCATGGGCATGGGTGGTGGCATGGGCATAGGTCGTAGTGCAGTAGGTGGCGGTGGCATGGGTGGCGGTGCTCGCGCTGGCATGGGTGGTATGAACAACCAAATGAATGAAAACAATATTATTCAAGACAATTTGACGGTAGACCAAATCGAAAAACTGGGTGAAACAATAGAAGAAAAAGGTGAGGCGAGTTTAAATGCAGACGATTTAAAAGGGATTAATAATCGTCAACAACCTATTTATATTACGATCAATCAAGAGCACGATTTAATGGTGGTGCGTACTAGTGATAATGACATCATGCAAGAAATTGCAGTGTTGGTAAAAGAGTTGGATAGACCGACCAAACAAGTATTGCTTGAAATGAAAATATTATCCTTGGACGTGGGTGATGCATCTAGACGCGCATTTGACTTAGATTTTATTCCGAATGGCAGCACCGTGACTGGCCCAAATACTGATCAAGATAGAAATCCCTTATCAACAATTGGTACTGGTGTCAGAAACGTCTTGGGCTTAGGCAATTTTGCACTTGAAGGCGGTACTTTTATTTATCAATTCATGAACGATAAAATCCGCGCACGCATTCAAATGCTGCAAGAAAATAATCGTATCAACACCCTAAGTACGCCAATTTTATTAACGAGTAATAATAAACCTGCACAAGTATTTGTAGGTACTGAGCAAGTGGTGACCACTGGGTTTGATGCTGTTGGCGGCGTCACAAACGGGCTTGCAGTTGCAAACCCAGCAATTATTCCAATTACTGAGTTACGCAATATTGGTAACACGCTGATGGTTTTTCCTAAAATCAATTCTGATAAAACCGTTACATTGATGATTCAACAAGACTCATCTACCTTAGTGAGGGGTGGCAGTACTATCCCTATTCCCGTAGGTAACAATATTCAGAGTTTTAATGTGGACTCTGTAAGAACGTCCAACATTCAAGGCACTGTGCAAGCAAAAGATGGCTTAACCATTGCGATTGGCGGGCTCATTGACAGCACTGATAGCGATGAAGAGCAACGTGTGCCTATTTTGAGTGAGTTTCCTATTTTGGGAGAGTTATTCAAACGTAAAGTGCAACAGAAAAGCAAACGTGAGCTTTTACTGCTGATTACACCTCACATTATTGAGACAGCTCACGAGGGCGACGATATGACGCGTGATGCGTTAGAACCGCTTTCCGTACAAGAGTGGTAATTCAACATAAGGACGACAAATGAAGTTAATACCCGTACTACTTTTAGCAATACTTTCTGCCTGTGCCACACAAGTACCTAAGGCAACTAACGCGCCTGCAGAACCACAAATGAAGTTAATGGCAGCACAGCACTGGGGTGGGGTGGCTAAAGACGCGGTAGAGCGCACAAGATGGGCGTTAAGTAAAAAGGGCGTAGATTTAAATACACCGCTTTACATCAGCGAAAATAATAATACGGTGTTTGACCATGCGTTTAGAAAATATTTGATTTCACATTTTATAGAAGCGGGCAGTGTAGTAGCTACTAACCCAACCAATGCGCTAGAGGTTAAGTTTGAGTCGCAAGTGATTAAACATGCACAAGCCATCAAACCGCAAGAGTATGGCTACAAACCTGGTTTCTTAACAGCAGGCGTGGTTGGATTTTGGATACTTCGAGATGTATTTGATGGCTTTGGAGGAGGTAAGGCTTTACAGACATTAGCGTTGTCTGGAGCATATGATGGCTATAAAGCGACTAATCCTTCCGAGACTGGTGTTGAGGTTTTACTCACAACATCTATTACCCATAATGACCGATATATCATGTTGAATGCCGACGCTTACTACATAGAAAATGAGGAGTCGCGCCTGTTCGAACCATGCAAAGGCAGAAACCGAAAGCTATGTCGATAAGCCAGCAGTTTCAGCGCACTTGGAGAGCGTATTAGGGTCTATTTTCCAACTTTTCAAGTTATACCTAAATGCGCCGATATAAATGATGAGAGTCATCAATCATATCGGAGTTAAAGATGTTCAAACAATTAGGTATTTCTACTGTGGAGCTACTGATCAGTTTATCAATCGTCTCTTCAATGACAGCATTTACACTGTCATTAGCAGAAGAGGTTGAAATAGGTGCTAAACAGTATCAAGAAGAGACTAACGTGAAAGAAATGATGAAAAAGATTCGTTCAAGTAAATAAAGAGCCTATAAATTATATAGACTTAGGTTACTCGCCATTGGAAAGTAGATTAATTACATTTCTAATTTCAATGGCAACTTCTGAGGCGGTTAAACCAACAGGCCCAACTCCTTTTGCAACTAAATTATCAGCTGCTGCACCATGTAAATATGCGCCTAATTTAATGGCATCAATACCAGACAAACCTTGAGCCAGCATACTGCCAATTAATCCGCTCAATACGTCACCAGTGCCGGCGCTAGCCAACCCAGCATTACCTGTGGGGTTTATCCAATAATTACCATCTGCATCGATACATATACTTTCAGCACCCTTTAATACGCAAGCACATTGATATTGCTTTACCAATGCAAGCGCGCTTCCAATACGGTCGTTTTGAACATCCTTCACGCTGCAACCTAATAATCGAGAAGCTTCACCCGGATGAGGTGTCATGACTGTAGTCAATTTTCTGTTTCTAATCGTTTCAGCTAAGTCAGGATTACTAGCTATTAAATTGAGTGCATCTGCATCAACTAATAATGGCTTTTGTTGCGCCAAACAAAACTCCAACCAATCAATCGCTTGTTGAGTTTGACCTAGGCCTGGGCCAATCACTAAGGCATGCATATCATTTGCAATCGCTTGAAAAGCATCAAACGTTCTAAACATGATCTCTGGGTAAGCAACATCTACCGTAATACTATGTGTAGCAGCAGCAACAGCATACACACGACCAGCGCCAGATAATAAAGCAGTGCGTGAGGCTAATAATAAAGCGCCAAGCATTCCATCTTGACCACCTAAAATCGCAACGCTGCCATGATCGCCTTTATGCGCATTCGGTTTGCGTTTTAATACAGAAAGATTGAGTGATGCTTTATCAGTGTATTGATTTTGTGGCAGCTGATTCATTTGTGTAGTTTAAGCATGAAGACTTAAATACATTTTAAGACTATTAATAAGGTGTAAGGGGATTTATTGTGTTTCGATCAAAGTCCTCGTAACTAATTAAGATATTTTAGTAAATTTAATTTATGTAGCATAAACAGCCCATTACGGGCTGTTTTTATTTCTAAAACTCAATTGAGTATGTGAATTAGTTCTAATTATCACAACTAATTCCTTGACATTTATACATAAATAACTAAAAGTCATACATATAAACAAGATTCTAATTTGCTTTGAGTTTGTTTGTGTTCTAGGAGAGGGTTATGGCCAGTCCTGGGGTTACACCACAGTCTAATCAAAGAAGTAATATAAAAAAAGCCTATGCCGCCCGCGGCAGAGGTCTTGGTAACTTATGGCTTGTATATAGTGTTAAAACCAAATCATCATGGATATTGCCCAGCGATAGACAATTAATTCACTGGCTCTGCCTCGAGTCAAATCCTGAAGTTGAATCGTTCGATTTAGCCCCTAAACAAATTATTTCTCATGATGGCACTGAAACTAGGGCAACAGAGCTCGATGCAATTGTTATATTCAAAAATCGTCAGGTCCAGTGGCATGAGGTAAAAGCGGGTACCAATAAAAAAGAGCCTTCAAATCAATCTCAGTTCAATGCTCAAGCGGCAGCTGCATCAAAAGAGCACGTTGAATACAAAATCATTAATGACACCTATTTGAAACCAAAAGTTAGGGTTGCGCTCAGGTGGTTGAAAGCTCTTGGTTATGCAGATATTATAAAAGATCATCAACATACATCCTGCCACCGCGCTTTAGAAAACATTGTTAAAACGCAACTCAATGGAAACATACAACAACTAGTCCTTGCTCTTGAGGATTTTGACTCTTCAATTGTTTTAGGAGTGTTAGTTCGGCTTGCAATTGCTGGTATCGTAGAATTGAATTTAGAAAAATCCAGTTTTGGATTACAAACTCGCTGGATTTATCATGGATAAACAGCGCTCAAGTAGATCAGTACTCATGGCTTTAGCGCCCCCACTTGATTTATGGCCTGAAATTTCTCAGGAGTCTGTGGATGATGAATTAAAAGAAACTTTTAATAATCGTTGTAGAGCTATACGACTCTATTTGGAGGGTGAGGCTGTTAATACCATTCAAAAGAACACTGGCGTTTCTAGAACTTCTTTAACAGATTTATTAAAACGTTGTCTAGAGCCAGGTCCTGACGGAAATATACTAGGATACACGGCACTCATACCTTTCTTTAGACTTAAAAAGTATGAGCGAATAGCTGAGGTCAAACCTAAATTCAGGGAGGATCAAGGCGGGCTATCAGGGATATTTAAGCTGACACTAAAGAAATATCCAGACATTGAAAAAATTCTTACTGATCTTATATTAAAGAGAAATTCTTCAGAGTTAAGTATCCACGAGAAAAAAATTGCAGTTAAAGATATCCATAGAATTTTTCTAAAGCTACTATCGAAAAAAGGCATAGAGGAAAATGAGTGGCCGTTTTCTACAAAACACCAAGGTTTAACTAGTATCAAGAAATACTTAAATGAGGTATTGGATGCTAACTTCGTAAGAGGTGTAAGAGTTCGCGAAGAAGAAGACTCTGTTGCACATTTAGCTGTTGGAACAGGTAAAACAGCGTTTTTAAGTTTTGAAGAACCTTATGAAGCTGTTCAATTTGATGCGTATTGTATTGATGCTATTTTTAGTGCGGAGTTTGATACACCAGAAGGATTCAAGACCGACGTTCAGTTAGACAGACTATGGCTAATCACCCTTATAGAGTGCTTTTCAAGAGCGGTAATTGCTTATTCTGTTATATATCGTAGCCAAATTAGTGCAACTGATTTAGTTGATGTTCTTCGCAATGCGATTAACCCACCCGAACGGATGGAAATTACTCTACCAGAATTGAATTATCCAAAAGAAGGTGGTTTACCGCATGAGGTTATTCCACAGTGCAAAGGTGTTTTATGGAATATTATTTTTCTAGACGGAGCATTAGCGCATTTAGCCAATATTATTCAAAAAGATGTCAGAAACCGATTGGGAATATCAATAAATTGGGGACCTGTAGCACATTTCGAAAGGCGTAGCATCCAAGAAAGATTCTTTGAAAAAGTTGCTGGCGATATTTTTAAGCGACTTCCTTCAACTACTGGATCACACCCAAAAAGTGGTAGAGCAAAAAATGCTGAGGGGATTGCAGTCAAATACAAATTTCGAGCTGAAGATGCAGAGCAACTCCTAGCAATTTATGTTGCGGAATATAACGCCACGCCAAGTGAAGGATTATCGTTTTTATCCCCCATAAATGTACTCCAACATTTCTTTCAAGAGCAAAACCAACATTTTCTACCTAGATATTTACCTAAACATAATGGACAGCACAGCAATCCTATTCCAATAAGTAAAGTTGTGAGTGTTATTGGTGGTAAGTCGTCTGGTAGGAGACCATATATTGGATTTGAAAGGGAGCGTTATACCAATGATGTTCTATCGCGAGCGTTAGGCTTAGTTGGGCAAAAAATCAGAATTGAAATTGATGACCGAGATTTGAGGCAAGTAAGAGCATTTTTACTCAATGGCGCTGAACTAGGATGTTTAAAAGTGATGGGGAGATGGCAGCAAACAAAGCATAGCCTTAAGACACGAAAAATCATTAATAGCTTAATCTCTAAACGCCAATTAGTAATATCTAAATTTGAAAATCCTGTTCATGCTTACATGAAGCTGCTTACGGTAAGAAATAAAAAAATCACAAAAAAAACTAAAGTTTTAAATCCACAAACTGCCACAGAAGCCACGAGACTTGCAAAAGAGACCGGGCTAGTAAGGCAGATAACACCGAGATCAGAAAAAGCCCATTCAGAAGAGCCCGATTTTTCTAGTTTCAATCGTACATCTTTAATGCCAACGCCAATGCCAGACATAAAAAAACTACTCAATAAAAAATAAAATTTTTTACTATGAATTGAGAGATATATGGATATCTTTGTTTTAAGTCTTGCGGAACGTGAAAAACTTATTAACGATCACCCCATTGTCACCAGGGACTTCGTTATTGTTACCCCAGTAATAGAACAAGCCTATGCATTGATAAGAGAAAGGGTGTGGATGCGTAGCACAGGGACTTTTTTACACGCATCGCAAAGAATGGGCAAATCCATATGTGCGCAAACGATAGAGGCCCTACTTAAAGAAGAATACCCGAATATCGCAATAATGAGTTTTTCGGCAACAAAAAGAGAGGGTAGAGGTACTGCGATGTTCATAGAGATGCTAAGAGCAGAGGGGCAACATGTGCCTAATACACCAAGGTTTGAGCGGCTCGAAAACATCCTCATGACTTATATTCTCACCCAATGTCTGCAAAAAAACAGTTCTCAATTTGTACTAATCATTGATGAGATGCAGAATTTAGAAGAAAAGGACTTTTATTTACTGCTGGCAATCCACAACAGACTTGAAAAACAAAAAATCAAAATGACAACGATTGGTTTCGCTCAGCCTGAAATACTAACGGTACGGACGGCATTATTAGCAAGCAAAAGCTATCATCTTATTGCTAGGTTTTTGAGCGAGCCAATTCCTTTTAGTGGTTGTAGCACCAGTAAGGATTTACATGCAATCTTGCAGGCTTACGATGAAGAGAAACATTATCCTGAAGATAGCGGTATTACCTTTACGGAGTTTTTTATCCCCTTAGCTTTTGAAAGTGGGTTTAGATTAAGTAGCTATTCGAATCAAATATGGAAAGAATTGAAAAAAGCTGCATCAGAGCTGGAAAGCCGCGCAATTCCTATGCAACATCTTACCAGCACAGTTGCATACTTGCTATTGGCTGCTAGAAGTCTAGACGGCAAACACTTTAAACTTAAAAATGTAGATATCACTGAAGCGGTTGAAAGAAGTACTTTGAAATACTTTAGTGGTTTATTAAGCACTTTCGATCCAACAGATTAACTCTACTTATCTAATGGCTAGGCTTATAAAAAAACTGATATGGCAACAAGCAGCCCCAGCCCCCTTTGAATCGGGATGGAGTGTATTTGCTAAGCTGCTTTTGCTCAATCACATGAAGCCTCATCAGCTGGTAAGTTTAATAAAGTCGATCAACCCCAGAGATACTAGCAAGCTCTGTTTCAGGAGTAGTGATTGGATAGATGTAGAACAATTCGCGGCAATGTTATCAATCAATCCCAATAGATTACGAATCTGTTTTTTTGATCAATTACAAATTCATATTGAAGAGTCCTATAGTCAATTAAAAGGTGATGGCATTAAAATTTGCCCTGAGTGCTTGGCGAAAGGATATCACTGTATTTTCTTTGAATTAAGCTTCATAGATACTTGCCCGTGGCATCATGTAGCGCTTGAGCCAGCCTGTGCAGACTGCCTTAAGGCGATATACTCAAAAGGTCTACAATTTAACTCAGGACAAAATCACCTTAAGCCGGATAGTTCAGGTGAATTCATTAAGGGACTGGGGGAATGGAAGTCGATATGCAACCATCTCGTATTTGAAGTTGATATTGTCCGCGAGTTAAATCAAATGAGTCTGGAGCAAGAGTTTGCGATCATTCATAATTGTCGACTTTTATACGGATGGATCAAAACCGCTCAAACGCGACTCGACTTAACCGAGAAATTATTTTGCTTCACACAGATTGAGGCAAATAAATTTGAAAAATTCTTCAATGCAGCTGAAAAGATAGCGGGACAGTGTCCATGGCCAATTAATCAAAAAAGAACTTCCGTTAAATGGATTACTTATAATAACCATCAGCCTGAACAACAAAGTGAGAATACCAGTAATGATTCAATAATATCTTTAGATGAGGTTTATGGATCCATACGCCGGCATATTTACAACCGGTATGTTAGACAACATCGTGTATGTCATCACAGTATTATGAATCTTAAACGAGATGATTCATTAAGTTTAGACACAGAAAAGGTGTGCGGTGTGGCCTTAGCTTACTGTGTTTGGCGACTTAAAGCTGAGAACTTCATTAATATCGAAGCCCTAAAATATGACTTAAGTACAAAACAAGAATTAGCTAGCAATTATTTTTATCATCCTGATATTGAAACAACAATAGAAATGCAAGCTAATCTGATTTATATGCATTTTTTCTATATATGGGAGTTAATAGATCAAAATATTGGTAAAAACAGTATGGTAATTAACTCCTCAGGTTTACCATTTTTAGTTAGCAATATGTGCTCTGCATATTGGAAAGAAATGTGGTCTGGAATATTCCCGCACCCAGAAACTTTGGCAAACAACGCTTTTATCCATTGTGTACAAATCTATAAAAAGTCAAAGTCATTAACAAATGACAGAACAATTCGCAGTTATGCGTATGGATATCATAATGATCGAATGTCTAACCAACTTGGCATCATGTTCAAATTAACAAAATTTCAAAGCTGTCCCGGTCAACATTCAATCGTATATATCAATCTTTGAATTTATTTTAAATTTTTCTATTATTCTATTAAATTAATAAATTTTACGTCCCGCAACCACTATGCAAAGTTGGTAAATTCCGTATTAAGTTTGTGGCCTTTATCTTTGGCCTGTCTATCTTTAGTATTTATTTAACTTACTACACGTACATTAAAATGATTGAGCGTCAGGGTTTTTATGACGATACCCATCTAAACTTACTCAATTTCTAGTAACGCAACTTCAACACATCCAACTTTAGCTAAAATCCCATAAAGAAGTTCGACTAAATCATCGCCCGACCAACTCCTGCGTCAATTAGCTTAAGTTTCCAAATTTTATTTGATTCCATATCGTTATCATATGCATACCAGTGTCAATGAACAATAAAGATAGAAAAATGGACGTCATTAACTTGTTGAAACTAAATCATGATGATAAAGTTATTGCTTATGAAATTCTGTCGTGCAGTTGCAATGATTTTGATTTTAGCGTTGGCTTCAAGTCCAGCGCTGGCAGCACATTGTGCCACTTCATTTGCTTCAGAAGCTGTTATGACAGCTATGCACTCTGATGGCAATATGTCCAGTATGATGCATTGCCAAGATAGAGCAATGAAGAAAAATCAATCAAAATCAAATACCGAACATAAGCCATGTGCAATGGGTGCTGGTTGTCATTTCGCTCAAGCTACCCCTGTAGACTCTTTTGCAAAATATGTCCTTATAGATTCGATTAAAGAGTCATTTACTCGATTCACCCCTTCCGAAAAATCAACAGATTTATCCCCACCACTAAAACCTCCTGCTTGAGTTGATGTTATAGGGCCATATTGCGCCCTAAATCTTCACATTTAAGTTTTAGGAGAGGTCTCATGAACACCCCCAGATTGGCTGTAAAGCCAATAATTAAGTGCACGCTAATTGGCATGTTGATATTAGCCTGTTCGGCCAAAGCTGAAGAAGCGCTAACATTAGCTGAAACCATTCAACTTGCCACACAAAATCAACCTTTATTGCAATCACTCGAAGATGCGGCAGCTTCATCACGTCAAGCGGCGATCGCAGAAGGTCAGTTACCAGACCCAAAAATCAAATTTGGTATCATTAACCTGCCTGTCACTACAAGAGATGCTTTACGTTATGACCGTGATGAAATGACCATGGCCAATGTGGGGATTTCACAAGATGTGATTCCACTCAAAAAACGGGAAATCGCTTCAAGCCGCATGTTGGCCGAAGCAGATCAATTTCAAACGGAGCAGGTTGCCACTGCGAGAACCATTGAGCGAGATGTTGCTTTAGCTTGGTTGGATGTTTATGAGGCACAACGTAAATCTGAGCTTTACATGCGCATGATCAATGACATGAATGCCGAACGAAAATTGTTGGCAGCAAATGTCAATTCTGGGGGTGCTAAAACCAGCAATGTTTTACAGATGGATACGGAAGTTTCCATGACGATCGAGAAGCGTATTTTTGCACAACGCGATGAACGTAAAGCGCGCGCTGCTTTGGCGCGCTGGATTGGCAAAGATGCATCGCGTTCGATCTCTTCAGAGTTACCAGTGATGACTAAAAGTTTTAGCAAGCAAAGTAATACTTCAGCGCTTGATCAGCATCCTTTATTGCGCAATGCTTACCAAGCTGAAAAAGTCGCTCAGTATGATGTAGACAGCGCACAAGCGAATCTTGAGCGTAACTGGGGATGGGAAGTGGGTTACGGTAAGCGTTTTAATGACCGTAGCGATATGCTCATGCTTCAAGTATCAATTGATATGCAATTAGACCGGGCTAATCGTCAGGAAAGACGTACTGCTGAGAAGCTGGTGTTGGTTGAAAAAGCTCGCAAGCTTACGGAAGATAGGCGCCGAGAGCTCTCATCCGAATTGGAAAGCGCTATGGCAGATGCTGAAGCTGCGGAAGCGCGCGAAAATGAGCATCTCACAAAACTAATCCCCAATGCGGATGCGAAATTGAGAATTGCGCAAGCAGGATATACCTCTGGCAAACAATCTATTGGTGATGTCTGGCAAGCACGTAGAGACGTTATTGAGATTGAGCTGGATCATTGGACTATTTTAACTGACCGCCAGCGTGCTGCAGTCAAAATTGGTTATTTAACAAACGATAGCAACTTATTTAAACAACTTGAAAAGGAATAAATCATGAAAACAACACAAACATTAATTTTAGCTACATTCATTGTAACGGCACTCGCTTGTTCCAAGCAAGAGCCCACTGAATCAATCAATGAGACAACTACGGCAGAAATGCCAGTAATGGAAAAAACGCCTGCGATCGAAAGCCCCGCGGATTCACAGCCGTCAAAATTGCTACCCAATGAAATCAGCAAACTTGATACAGAAACTGCAATTGAACAAGATGACAGTGGCAAAAAAGTCATCTACTGGGAAGATCCAATGGTACCTGATAGACGCTTTAGTAAATCAGGTCAATCTCCCTTCATGGATATGAAGTTAGCCCCTAGATACGCTGAGTGATTACTAGAAATATTGAGGAAATAAAATGAAACGACTCCATTTGATAATAGTTTTAATCCTGCTAATACTATTTGCAGCGTTAGGTTGGTATTTAGGGCAAAAGTCTGCGCAAAAGCCGATGGCTAAAGTTAATAAAGCCACTGAAACTACAATGGCTAAATCAAACAATGGAGTTGTTCAAGACGGTAGCGGTAAAACAGTAAAATACTGGTATGACCCAATGGTGCCAAATCAGAAATTTGATAAGCCTGGTAAGTCACCATTTATGGATATGCAACTAGAACCTAAGTACGCCAATACCGGTAGTGATGGTGAAGTAGGTAGTGTAGCTATTTCATCCCAAACGGCACAAAACTTAGGCTTCCGGCTTGAACAAGTATCAACTAGAAGTTTTGGTGAATCCTTTTCAGCAGTAGGTCGCGTGGAACCTGACGAGCGCCGCTTCTATGTTGTTCAAACGCGCGTACCAGGTTTTGTTGAGCGCTTATTAGTGCGCGCTGTGGGTGACCCAGTTAAAAAGGGGCAAAAAATAGCGGAGATTTATGCACCTGATTTACTCGCCGCGCAACAAGAGTATCTGGTTTTATTGCAATTAAAGGATATAGATAGTGATAACTCTTTAAGGAAAGCCGCCCGGAATAGGCTGAAGTTACTGGGTATGACCGAGGGGGAAATAACTGGCATTACTAAAGTTGGTAAATCCAGCCCTCGATTTGGCCTATATGCGCCAGCATCAGGAGTTCTGACTGAGCTTGGTGTGCGTGAAGGCGGTCAATTAATGGCGGGTAGTTCTTTAATGCAAATTTCTGACTTATCTCAGGTATGGGTGATTGCTGAGGTGCCTGAACGGGATGCAGCTAGACTAAAACCAGACATGTCAGCCGACGTTGTATTACAAAGCCTGCCTGGTAAAGTTTTTAATGGCAAGGTTGGTTATTTATATCCTATGCTAAACGACACCTCAAGAACTTTGCAGGTTCGCATCGAGCTGCCTAATAAAGGTAACCGTTTACGCCCTGGTATGTACGCAAATGTAGGTTTTACAGGGCAAACACATGAAGCCTTATCTGTATCGACAGAAACCATTATCGCAACAGGTAAACGCAAAATCGTGATTGTGAAAGAAAAAAATGGTTATCGTCCTGTTGAGATTAAAACGGGACAAGAGAGCGATAATTACACCGAAATATTGGACGGCTTAATGGAAGGAGAACAAGTTGTTGCATCTGGTCAATTTTTAATTGATTCGGAAGCTTCATTATCGGGAGTACTGACAAGACTATCTCAACAAGATAAATCCTTGGATCAAGGTATGAATGACATGGGAATGCCCATGGAGGAGACTATCGAAAAATCCATGGATGCATCTATGGAGAAACCTATAGCCACTAAGAAAATGCCTTTCGGACGTGGCAAAGTGATTGATGTGGATGTTAAGTTAGGCAAATTAACACTGGATCATGAACCAATAAAGGAACTTGAATGGCCATCGATGACTATGGGTTTTAAGGTGAAAGATAGCGAACAATTAAGCAATCTTAAAGCCGGTGATGAAGTAGAGTTTGATTTAAAAGCCGTACCTTCAGACAAACCTGATATGCCTACTCAATATATGATTGATCGCGTAATAAAAGTGCCTCAGAAGAAAAGCAGCGATATGAAAAGCAATATGAGTGGAGCAAAACCATGATTGCTCAACTCATTCGCTGGTCTGCCAATAATCGCTTGTTAGTTTTATTGGCAACTGTGATGGTCATTGCATGGGGCGTATTTGCGTTGTTTAGAACGCCACTAGATGCGATCCCTGATTTGTCTGATACACAAGTCATCATTCGCACTCAATGGCCAGGCCAGGCACCACAGATTGTTGAAAATCAGCTGACATATCCATTGACCACCACCATGCTTTCAGTTCCTGGTGTAAAGACAGTGCGTGGCTACTCTTTCTTTGGAGATTCTTTTGTTTACATTTTATTTAACGATGGGACCGATCAGTACTGGGCTCGCTCGCGTGTGCTGGAATATTTAAGTCAAATATCTTCACGTTTACCTAAAGGTGCCAATCCAAGCCTAGGACCAGATGCCACTGGTGTAGGTTGGGTTTATGAGTATGCATTGGTCGATCGGAGTGGAAAGCAAGATCTGAGTGAAATGCGTGCTTTGCAAGATTGGTTTCTTAAATTTGAATTAAAAACTGTTCCTGGTGTATCCGAAGTAGCCACATTAGGAGGAATGGTGCGGCAGTATCAGGTACAAGTAGATCCTGATAAGTTGCGTAATTATCGCATTCCTCTTTCTAAAGTCGTTTCTGCCATTCAAGCAGCCAACCAAGAGACAGGTGGTGGTGTCATTGAAACGGCTGAAGCAGAGTACATGGTGCGCGCACATGGTTATTTAGAGAAATTAGAAGATTTTAAAGGTATTCCTTTAGAAGTCAGTGAGGGTGGGACACCAATTCTTTTATCGGACGTAGCGCGTATCCAACTGGGCCCTGAACTCAGGCGTGGAGTCACTGAATTAAACGGTGAGGGAGAAGTTACCGGTGGTGTAATTGTGATTCGTGCTGGACAAAACGCATTAGAAGTCATTGACGCGGTAAAAGCGAAGCTGGCTGTTTTAAAGAAAAGCCTTCCTGAGGGTGTTGAGGTTGTCACAACCTATGACAGATCGCAACTGATCAATCGCGCGGTCGATAACCTCACGTATAAACTAATTGAAGAGTTTATTGTGGTGGCTTTAGTGTGTGCGGTTTTTTTATGGCATTTCCGGTCAGCACTGGTGGCTATTGTGGCTTTGCCTATCGGCATACTTGTCAGTTTTATTGTCATGTATTACCAAGGCGTTAATGCCAACATCATGTCCTTAGGTGGGATTGCTATCGCGATTGGGGCAATGGTTGATGCCGCTATTGTGATGATTGAAAATGCTCACAGACAATTAGAGCATTTTAAGAATGCGCATGGAGAGCCTACTAATGCTCAGCGTATAAACGTCATAATTGATGCTGCCAGTGAAGTTGGCCCCGCACTGTTCTTCTCCTTACTAATTATCACTTTGTCATTTATTCCTGTATTTACGCTTGAAGCACAAGAAGGTAAATTGTTTGCGCCATTGGCTTATACCAAAACGTATGCCATGGCTGCTGCTGCTGGGCTATCAGTCACATTAATACCCGTATTAATGACCATGTTTATTCGTGGTCAAATTCGTCCTGAGCATAAAAATCCGCTGAATCGTTGGCTCATAGCAATTTATAAACCGTTACTTAGCAAGGTGTTGCATTTTCCAAAGATAACCTTAGGTGTCGCGTTGATCGTTGTTGTGGTGACCCTATACCCTTTAAGTAAATTGGGTAGTGAATTTATGCCCCCCTTGGATGAGGGCGACTTGCTCTATATGCCGACCGCTCTGCCTGGGCTGTCGGCTTCTAAAGCTTCGGAAATTTTGCAGTTAAGCGATAGGCTAATTAAAACAATACCTGAAGTAAAAACAGTTTTTGGTAAAGCGGGCCGTGCAGAATCCGCTACTGACCCTGCGCCTTTAGAAATGCTTGAAACGACTATTCAGCTGAAACCGCGTGACGAGTGGCGACCTGGCATGACACCAGAAAAACTAGTGGAAGAACTCGATGCAAGGTTGAAAATACCAGGGATGGCAAATGTATGGGTTCAACCAATACGTAACCGAATCGATATGCTTTCAACGGGGATCAAGAGTCCAGTGGGCATTAAAATTGGCGGTGCTGATCTAGATACCCTTGAAAAAATCGGTCAAGAAGTTGAGCGATTAATGAAAAAAGTCCCTGGTGCTAGCTCTGTCATTGCAGAACGAGTCACAGGTGGACGTTACATTGATATACAAATTGATCGACTAAAAATTGCACGGTATGGACTCAATATCGAAGACGTGCAGTCTTTAATTTCAACGGCCATTGGCGGCGATAATATTGGAGAAAAGATTGAAGGGTTGGCACGATTTCCAATCAATGTACGCTTTCCAAGGGAGCTTCGTGACTCCATAGAAAAGCTTAAATCATTGCCAATTATCACTGAAAAAGGTGCGACTGTGCCCCTAGGAGATGTGGCTGATGTAAAGATTACAGATGGCCCACCGATGATTAAAAGCGAGAATGCTCGTCCCAATGTGTGGGTTTATGTGGATATACATGATCGCGATTTAGGAGGATTTGTAAAGGACGCTAAAGCATTGCTAGACAAAGAACTGCAACTTCCTGCTGGCTATTCGTTAACATGGTCTGGTCAATTTGAATATTTTGAGCGAGCAGCTGAGCGATTAAGTTATGTCGTCCCCATGACCATCGGCATTATTTTTATTTTATTATTTTTAGCCTTCAAACGGATGACGCCTGCTTTACTGATTTTAGGTAGCTTACCATTTGCTTTGGTCGGAGCAGTATGGTTTTTATATTTGTTAGGACACAACTTTTCCATTGCCAGCGGCGTTGGGATGATAGCGTTATCAGGGTTGGCCGCTGAATTTGGCATCATCATGTTAGTGTATTTAGATGATGCCATTGAACGGTATAGAGCGGCTGGTAAGCTGAACAATAGAGATGATTTATATGAAGCCTTGATTGAAGGGGCGGCTTTAAGGGTGCGGCCAAAAGCCATGACAGTGGCCGTTATTCTTGCCGGTTTGATTCCTATTTTATATGGCACAGGCACAGGCTCAGAGGCAATGAGTCGTATTGCCGCACCAATGGTAGGTGGAATGTTAACTGCTCCACTATTATCGCTGTTTGTTTTACCTGCAGCTTATATACTAATTAGGAGAGATTATGCGAAAACATAAATCTTTTTTTTGGCAAATGGTTTGGGGAGCAATGATTCTGATCGCTGCGTTTATATTTTGGCCTATCGAAACGGACAACAACTTTAATAGATTAGATATTTCTGATAAACAATTGGTTTTTAACGGTAAGAAAATCTATAGCGCAAACTGCGCCAGTTGTCATGGAGTAAATTTAGAAGGACAAGCCAATTGGGAGCAAAAAGGAGCTGATGGCTTATATCCCGCTCCACCGCAAACCGATGCCGGACACTCATGGCGGCATCCCGACCAATACTTGATTGATGCAGTAAAAAATGGACAATTTGAAAACGGTAAACCAACCAACATGCCAGCATTCGCTGAGTCACTTACTGACGCGGAAATTATATCGGTGCTTACTTACATTAAGAGTAAATGGTCTGCAGAAAAGAGAGCTATTCAAAGAAAAACACAAGAAGACTCTCTTCCAGGCCCAGCAATTTATGGAGCAGGTTGATACTACGCATCAGTAATGGCTTTAATGACTGATTATTCAGGAAATGTTTTATATATATTAACTATTTTTTTGGTGCATCTGCTTCAACCTTGGCAGTATCATCAACGGCTTTAATGGGACAGATGATGGAAGAGCATAAGGTGAAAACATCATCCATGCCTTGCGACCATCATATGTAGTAATGCCTTTATATTGATAAGCTAGTAAAAGTGGGCGGCTTAGTAAGCCGCCCATTTAAAGTCATTTATCCAATAATCAATATTTTTTGGATTTTATTAAATTAGTTATGTAGAATAATCTGGTGAGTAAATTAATTAAAATTTTTGCTATAATGCTTATTGCAATTGCAATCCCTGTGCAAGGGTTTGCATCGGTTGCAATGATGAACTGTGAACAGTCACCCAATCATCATAGCAAAAATCTTGCGATTGATACTGTTCACGATCATGACCAGCACACAGGACATGACATTTCTAATGAGCATTCTCATGACGCAAGTGATAGCAGCAATCCAGTATGTCAAAATGCGGATAAAAGTAAGCACTCATGCGCTTATTGCGCTAAATGTACAAGCAGTTGTGCTGGTTTTACATTCCAAACCACTACATCAAGTTTGATTCAGCAATTGAACGCTGGTGAAATTAGATACGGTTACAATTCACTTCTTTTTACTGGCTTTATCCCCTCTGGTCTAGAGCGACCTCCAAGATATACCCTTATTTAAATTGTTTTGTAGAGTAGTGGCAGATTTTTATTTGCCACTATTCAAACATTCACAGGCATTCTTAAGCAACTAGTTTGCAAAGAATCATTTTTCCGAAGTCATTAATTTGGAAAAACTAAATAAGAGGTTTCTATGAAATACATATTTACCATGCGGTCATGTTCCGCAATTTTTCGACCACAATTTATGTGGCTATATACAGCATTATTATTTGGCACAACCACAGCCTTTGCACTAGAAGAGACCCCAAACGCTAA
Organism: Methylophilus sp.; assembly: GCA_030696695.1. Classification (GTDB taxonomy): domain Bacteria; phylum Pseudomonadota; class Gammaproteobacteria; order Burkholderiales; family Methylophilaceae; genus Methylophilus. Next base: position 69,501 of record JAUYRP010000011.1, on the reverse strand, counting down.
AGGTGATGTTCCTTATCAATCAACGTTTGAAGATTATCGCGCTACCAGCAAAGATAGCTTAACTGACTGGAAGACAATCAACCAATCCTCAGATGGTGGTGGACATTCTGGTCATCAAATGCAGGGTATGCAGCATGACATGACGCCAGATCAGATGGCTAATATGCCTTCGAACAGTAAAGAAACGCCTGTAATGGAAGGCATGGACCATAGCAGCATGCAAGGAATGGAAAAAGCGGCTCCAAACGACATGAAAGGCATGGATCACAGCCAAATGAAACCAGACCAAACCATGAAACCAATGGTTGGAATGGATCATTCTAAAATGACCGGCATGAATCATGGCGATATAAAGTCTATGCCTGATAGCAAATCAGCCATTCAACCAACGAAAAAAGATAACATGTCAGAGATGAACCATGAGGAAATGGCTGGGCATGACCACGGTGGTTCTGATATGAAAGCGATGGATCATTCAAAAATGAATGATCCAAAGATGGTCGACACAAAGCCTAATGACATGCAACCAAGTCAGGAAAGTGCGCTACACGCAGAGGTCAGGCAAGATGAAACTCAACCAAACGCGCATGCATCTACACAAGCGTCAGAACATGCAGGGATGTCAATGCCCTCGATGCCAGCTGCAACAGAAGCCACGCCATGGCAGATAATCCCTAACTTTCATCCTATTGTGGTGCATTTCCCGATTGCATTAACAATTGTATCTTTTCTGTTAAGTTTCGCTGCTTATGTTAGACGCAACCATCCTGACTCCTCACAATTGGCCGCTGCTGGGCATTTCACTCTCTGGCTCGCTGCAATTGGGGCAGCGACCGCAGTATTATTTGGTTGGCTGGCATTTAACTCGATAACTAATCACGATGACGCAGGCCATGCCGCCATGATATTACATCGTTCATGGGCTATTCCCACGGCTGTAGGTTTAATTTTGCTGGCTAGCTGGGATGCATGGAAATACCGAATTAATGAATTGATATCGGTGCCAATGTTGTTATTACTTTTCCTGCTTTCTCAAGCAATTGCAATAACAGGATGGCTGGGAGGAGAAGTGGTGTATCGACATGGTGTAGGTGTGTTATCCATTCCATCCAGCAGTAACTCAGGCCATGTTCATAATGAAGGCATAGTAGAGTCAGCAATGCCCAATGAGATGGCAAGCGAGCACACAGATAAGGACAATCATAAAGAAGGAGAATCTCATGCGCACTAATTCAAAACATGTGGACTTCAAATACCGCACTTTAACAGTTCTTATTATTGCCAGTTTTGCGCTAGGTGGATGCGCTACTTTTTCTAAAGATGGTGGTTTTAGCGGTGTTCAAGAAAACATTCAAAAACACATCAAGCAAGATGTTGCTTGGCCAAAAACTGACAGTGAAAAGACTCAAATATCAGAACGCGTAAATGAATTATTATCAAAACGTTTAGATGTAGACCAAGCGGTTCAAATAGCGTTGTTAAACAACAAAGGTTTGCAGGCTGATTTTTATAATCTTGGTATTTCTGAATCCGATTTAGTGCAAGCTGGTCGTTTGCCTAACCCCAGGTTTGGTATGCTTTACGTGCGTGAAAACGGTAACTACAAAATCGAACAAATGCTGACTTTCAATATTTTCTCGCTTTTAACCATGCCAAAAATGCAGGAAATTGAACGTCAAAGATTCATGCAAGCTCAGAAAAAAACCGCTTTTGAAGTCATTAAAATTGCCAATCACACGCGTATAGCCTACTTCAATGCAGTCGCTGCAACAGAGCAAGTACGTTATAGCGAACAAGTAAAGGAATCAGCTGAAGCCAGTGCTGAATTAGCAAGAAGACTACTTAAGGCAGGTAATTTTAATAAGCTTCAACAAGTTCGTGAACAAAGCTTTTATGCGGATGCAGCATTAGATTATGCAAACGCTACCAATAAGCAAGTGAGCACCTATGAAGCACTATCGCGGTTATTAGGTGTATCAGTTGACCAATTGAATTTGGAGGAACGTTTACCAGATTTACCTAAATCGCTCACTGAACTACAACCTTTTGAAAAAGGTGCTTTTGAACAGCGATTGGATTTACAGGCTATTAAATTAGAAACGGATGCATTAGCTAAACAGTTAGGATTAACTAAGGCGACCCGCTTTATTAATGTACTGGAAATAGGCCCTGCTAGGGTGTTAGAAGGTCGGCGCGGTGATCCATACAAAAAAGGTGTAGAGCTTTCGTTTGAGCTACCCATATTCGATTGGGGCACGGCACGCGTTGCGCGAGCTGAATCCATTTACATGCAATCAGTCAATCGGGCCGCACAAGTGGCAATCAATGCGCAGTCTGAAATTCGAGAGGCCTATAACACCTATCGGACCAATTACGATGTGACAAAACATATTCGCGATGAAATTGTGCCACTTCGCAAAAAAATTCTTCAAGAAAACCAGCTTCGTTATAACGGCATGCTAACAAGCCCATTTGAACTGTTTGGGGACGCGCGTGCACAGGTTACTAGTGTGAAAAGCTATATCGAATCTTTACGTGAATTCTGGGTGGCCGATAGCACATTACAAATGACGCTGATTGGTAACGAAAATATGATGGAAGGTAATTAACATGGATTTTTCTAAATTTAGCAGACGTGACTTTTTCAGATTAGCGGGTGCTGGTATTGCCGCATCTGCTGTAAGTAAAGTTTCGATGGCCGCATTGCCAGAAATAGTTACTGCTGAGCAAGCTAATACACAAGCACCATTGCAACCAAATACTGGCAGGCCATATTACCCCGTTGTAACGCTTAATGGTTGGAGCCTGCCATGGCGAATGAATAAAGGCGTTAAAGAATTTCATCTTGTGGCTGAACCCGTTGTCCGGGAATTAGCACCGGGTATGAAAGCTCATTTGTGGGGATATAACGGACAAAGCCCTGGCCCTACAATTGAAGTTGTTGAAGGGGATAAGGTCAGGATTTTTGTAACGAACCGTTTGCCTGAAATAACCAGTATTCACTGGCATGGTCAACGATTACCAAACGGCATGGATGGCGTAAGTGGTTTAAATCAGCCACCTATTCCACCAGGTAAAACATTTATGTATGAATTTGAGGCGAGACGCGCTGGCACGTTTATGTATCATCCGCATGCCGATGAAATGCTGCAAATGGCAATGGGTATGATGGGAAGTTGGGTCACACACCCTAAGAACCCAAAATTTATGCCAGTGGATAGAGACTTTATATTTTTGTTAAATGCCTATGATATTGACCCTGGTAGCTACACACCAAAAGTAAGTACCATGTTAGATTTCAACTTATGGACATGGAATAGTCGTGTATTCCCAGGTATTGATCCTATTGTTGTGCGCAAGGATGAGCGTGTACGAATTCGTATCGGAAATCTAACAATGACTAATCATCCAATCCATATCCACGGGCATGAGTTTCAAGTAACTGGCACTGATGGTGGATGGGTTCCTCCAACTGCACGCTGGCCAGAGGTGACGACTGATATTGCTGTTGGACAAATGCGTGCGATTGAGTTTGTAGCGAATGAGCTTGGCGATTGGGCGTTTCACTGTCATAAGAGTCATCACACCATGAATGCAATGGGTCATGATATTCCTACTTTACTTGGCGTAAAACAAGGCGACTTGATGAAAAAAATCGGTAATTTAGTGCCTGATTATATGCCAATGGGTAAAACTGGCATGTCGGAAATGACAGAAATGGCAGAAATGATGGATATGCCATTACCTGAAAACACGCTCCCCATGATGACTGGTAAAGCGCAGTTTGGAGCGGTTGAAATGGGTGGTATGTTCACTACAGTCAAAGTAAGAGAAGGCCTTGCTCGCAATGATTTTAAAGACCCTGGTCATTACAAGCACCCTAAAGGTACGGTGGCAAGCGAAGTTGTAAACGACCTGCCTCCTGTTGAACGGTCAGATATTAAGACACCTGACGCTGGCATTGAGTTAAATGTACGTAAACCATCTGGTCATGCAGGTCATTAACCGGCCTAAGCTTGCTAAAGCACAGACTATAGTTTCCTCTAGAGTTAATTTGAAACTTGGTCAAATTTAAAAATATTTGTTATTAATTAAGATCAAGTTTTAAACCTTTATACATTGGAGAGAAAAATGATATTCAATTCAGTTAAATTAGTTAAAGCTTTAAGTATTATTCCGATTACTGCATTAATTGTGTCATCAAGTTTCATGACATTAGCAAATGCAGAGACATCAACCAGCGGTACATCCCATGAGCACATGGAAAAAAGTGGTGGGTCACACGATATGATGGACTCCATGAAAATGGGTATGGAATCAATGCAAAACATGGAAATGTCTGGCGACGTTGACAAGGATTTTGCAATGATGATGAAGATGCATCATCAGCAAGCGTTAGATATGGCAAAAATGGAAATAGCCCATGGAAAATCACCTGAAATGAAGGCAATGGCTAAAAAAATAATGAGTGCTCAGAAAAAAGAAATTGCTCAATTTGATAAATGGTTAGCTAAACAAAGATAAATCAAGAATCTCTTTTATCAATTTTATTGTTTTTGATATTCAACAGAATGAGGACATACAATGCAATTTACACAAATCAAAGTAACGGGTATGACCTGTGGCGGATGTAGCAGCAACGTTACAAAAGCGTTAAATGCTGTAAACGGAGTTGTGAATGTGATGGTTTCATTATCCGATGCAAATGCGACAGTAGAGTATGATGAAAAGCTGACCACGCCTGAGCAATTGAAGGTAGCGATAAAAGAGGCTGGTTATGGTGTAGGTAGCATTGACACTCCACAGCAATCTTCAAGTAAAGGATGTTGTGGATAATCCACTTTAAGTACTTAGGAGTCTATGTCATGGATACTTTGGAAACTAACAAACAAACTTTAAAAGATCCAGTCTGCGGCATGACGGTCACAGAAAAGTCTCCTCATGTCTTCAAATATAAAGATAAGCCCGTCTATTTTTGCAGCGCTGGTTGCAAGACTAAGTTTGTTGCCGAACCATCCAATTATTTAGTGGAAGCTTCTCAAGCGCTGCCCGCCAACAAAGTCGCAAATCCCAACCCTTCAGAAACTTTAGAGACAGGTACAATTTACACCTGCCCCATGCATCCCGAAGTTCGACAGGAGAATTCGGGTGCTTGTCCTAAATGCGGCATGGCATTAGAGCCAGAAATGCCTAGCTTAGATGATGGTGAAAGTCCTGAGTTGGCAGACTTCAAGCGGCGCTTTATTTGGACGCTACCGTTGACTATCATCGTTACCATTCTGGCGATGGTGGGTCACCGTTTGCAATGGTTCGAGATGGCTACCCAGAGTTGGATTGAGCTCTTGCTGTCCTTACCTATTGTACTATGGGCAGGTTGGCCGTTCTTTGTTCGCGGCTTTCAATCTATAGTGAATCGCAGCCCGAATATGTGGACACTCATAGGTTTGGGGACTGCAGCCGCATTTATATACAGTGTTGTAGCCACGGTCGTCCCCGAAGTATTCCCAGCATCTTTTATGGCGATGGGTCGCGTAGCCGTCTACTTTGAGGCAGCAGCAGTGATTATTTCGTTAACATTACTTGGCCAAATCTTAGAACTGAAGGCGCGCTCACAAACGTCTGCAGCAATTAAATCCTTACTTGGTTTATCGCCTAAAACAGCCCGCAGAATAAATGCGGACGGAGTTGAAGAAGATATTGCACTCACACATGTTCATGTTGGTGACTTGTTACGCATTCGTCCTGGTGAAAAAGTCCCTGTTGATGGCATTGTTACAGAAGGTCAAAGTGCAGTGGATGAATCTATGCTCACTGGCGAACCTATGCCTGTTTCGAAAGGGGTTGGGGATAAACTTATTGGCGCAACGATGAATACCAGCGGCGCATTAATCATGCGTTCTGAAAAAGTGGGCTCACAAACAGTATTGGCCAGTATTGTACAAATGGTTATGCAAGCGCAACGCTCAAAAGCGCCTATGCAACGCATGGCTGACCAAGTGGCAGGCTACTTTGTGGTTGCTGTCGTCAGTATTGCGCTCATCACTTTTTTTATATGGGGATTTTTTGGCCCCGAACCCAGTTGGGTGTTTGGTCTAATCAACGCAGTGGCGGTACTCATTATTGCCTGCCCTTGTGCGCTTGGATTGGCAACACCTATGTCTATCATGGTCGCCACTGGTAAAGCTGCATCACAAGGCGTGTTATTTCGCGACGCTGCAGCCATTGAGAATTTCCGCAAGGTAGATACTTTGATCGTAGACAAGACGGGGACATTGACCGAAGGCAAACCACGTTTTAATCTCGCGGTAGCTTTGTCGGGTTACACTGAAGACGAAATTCTAAGATTAGCCGCTAGTCTTGATCAAGGTAGTGAGCATCCCTTAGCCGATGCAATTGTTAAAGCAGCGCGTGAAAAAAGTTTAGTGATTGATAAAGTTGACAGCTTTGAGTCCAGCACAGGCATTGGTGTGCGTGGCAGGGTTAGTGGTAAACAATTGGCGCTTGGAAATACTGCGCTGATGGATCAGCTGAACGTGCAAATCGAGCCATTAAAAATACAAGCGGATGAATTGCGCACCACGGGTGCTAGCGTCATGTATCTAGCTGTAGATAACAAGTTGGCTGGGTTACTATCAGTATCAGATCCAATCAAAGAAAGCACATTAGAAGCATTATCTACTTTAAAAGCTTCAGGCATGCGCGTCATTATGGCAACAGGGGATGGCCAACTCACTGCTAAGTCAGTTGCAGCTAAGTTAGGCATCGAAGAATTTCATGGTGAGGTAAAGCCTGCTGATAAATTAGCCTTGGTAGATAAATTACAACGTGAAGGGCATGTAGTAGCGATGGCGGGAGATGGTATTAATGATGCACCTGCATTAGCGAAAGCAGATGTTGGTATTGCGATGGGAACAGGTACTGATGTTGCGATGAACAGTGCTCAAGTCACACTTGTTAAAGGTGACTTACGTGGTATAGCTCAAGCACGGGCTATATCAGAACAGACCATCGTCAATATGAAGCAAAACTTGGGCTTTGCATTTGTCTATAATGCACTGGGTGTGCCACTGGCGGCGGGTGTTCTTTATCCATTTACCGGTTGGTTACTGTCGCCCATGATTGCAGCACTTGCAATGAGTTTAAGTTCTTTCTCTGTGATTACAAATGCTTTACGGTTGAGAAAATCTGACTCCTAAACTGAACTTCTAAAATTTAAATTTATTAATGGCGATACAGATCTTTTATTGGTAGCTATCACATTCCAGATTGCATTTATGTAATTAAAAAATCTTCAGATTTTCTCTGGTATATCTTACTAACCCTTTCCTATTAGCTGTTTAATCTCGATCTTTTTTTATAAATCAATTAAAGCTATCTATGCATATTCAATTTTTAAAGTTTGAATTTAAGCACCGAAATTGAATTGCAACTATTTAAATTAACTATGCGTGTTAACCCACAGACTTCTTACTTTTATAAGCAGACTGTGCATTAAGACGCTTTTTTCTATTCTAAACATTCATCGAATTCATAAATTTTACATAGCTAGTAATTATTTGTGTATCCATTGATGTAGATCAATAAATTTTGAAACAAGTTTGGATACTATTTCAACTGAAGCCTAATTTGATTTATTTAAATCTGAGGAGATATTAAAGGAATTGCATTTACTAGTTGCCTGACCTTTCCATTGGTCAATGTTGCTATGTAGTAATCATCAAACTTAAAGCAGAACAAGTAACTAAAAGTTCTCCATTATTGACTCATCAATAAATTAACTGAAATTTTATATTTTTCGTATTTTTAAGGAGTTTTTATCATGACCAACCACAAAGTTAACAAATTAATTGCCATTCTGATCGTAAGCTCATTTGGATTTCTTTCAACACCTTTACTTGCCGGTCAAGACAATAATCAGCGTCAACTTACTCAACAAGTGCTTAAATCTAAGCAAATACTACAACAAGCAGAAGCTGCAAAAGGAGTTGAACGTCAGAAACTCATGGGTGAGCACATGAAGATGATGCATGAATCAATGAAAAGTATGCAAGCTATGAAACCTAAAGCTGGCATGACTATGCAGGAGCATGAGGATTGGATTAATGAGCATCAAAAACTGATGGACCAGATGATGGAACAGATGATGAGTGAGCATCACTTATTAATGAATATGAGTGAAATGCCCATGCATAAAAAGTAATATTTAGATGGTGGGTGTTAAATTAAGAACTTGAATTTAGGTTATGACATTAATAAGTTAATTTCATTTTTCCCAACATCCATTATCATTTTTGATTAAAAGCTTAATCTAAGAGCTATAAAATATATTCTAAAAAATAATTTTTCATATATATATTAGCTAAATCTTCACTTGTATTGAATCTTTTAAATGAAGCACTTTTAGACTTTAAATATTACGTTTCAAATAGTTTTAATTACAACTTTTAATAGGCTGATTTTTATTTTTTAGAAGTTTATGAAGCCCTACAACGGAAGAAATCCATCTTGATGATATCAAAATTTCTTTCTTGTTCTTTAGATATCATGAATAGATCATTTTAAGGATTTGCATCATGAAAACTTCAATACAGATTTCTTTACTCGTTTCAATTATCTTTTTTACCTCAAATACGTCCGCGAATGAGTTGGATTTGCTCAATCAACAGCATTCATTGAGGACAGGTAATAATGCGCAAGAGTTGTGGAGTGCACATTCTGCTTCAAAATTAATAGTCTCGAATTTTCATCTAGCCATGATGGATGAAATGGAGGAGATGAAAATGAAGAAGAAAGGTGGGATGGGTAATATGAGTGGCAATATGCCACCTGATGATGCCATGTCTGCAGTTGATTCGCCCAACAGCATGCAAGACCCAATGGCGTCGACACCTAATTCGTGCATGATGGGTTGTATGGGGGAATCAATACAGAAGCCAAGCATGAAAATAATGGTACCGAATTCACAGCTGCCAGGTTTTCCAGGCGCATCACATTTATATCACATTGGATCAACCGGTTTTTTTCTTGATCATCCGCAGCACATAACACTTTCTATTCAGCAACAATCAGCTTTAAATCGATTAAAAGAAAAAGCATTACTTGATCGGGCGAATTTCAATCGTCGCATTCAGGATAGCGAACAGATGCTTTGGACCTTAACAGCAGCAGATACTCCAGATGCAAGCAAAATAGACTCGAAAGTTAGATCAATTGAAAAGCTTCGTGGTGATCAACGGCTAGCATTTATTCGTGCGGTTGGGGAGGCTGGCAAAGTCCTTACTAGTAATCAGCGTGCATCATTGCTCGGTACCATGTCGTCGACAGGTAAAATGCCTGCTCCTGCTAATAGCAGTACACCAATGCCGACCCCAATGAATGAGCCTGCTCCAATGTCTGATATGTAGTTTAAAACAAAACTTGCCGATTCGTAAATGTAGCATTTTGAAAAAAATTGATAACTATTCATATGATGTTACTTTCTAAGGAACGTAATCTTTTTAAACTGTTAATAGTTCAGTCGGACATCAAAACTATACGAATTGTTTGCATGGCAATGTTGGCGATTATATTAGGAATATCAACAGCAAATGCGCAGTTGGATCAAAGTGAACATGAGTCTCATCACCCCGCTGTTGCTCCTAGTAACACCCCATCTAGTAACACACCATCTAGTAATCAGCCCTCAAGTAACCCACCAAATAGTAATGCACCGATTAGTCCAACTCTGGATGCTACGAGCCCAGATGCTGCGCTGATGGGTATCCCGGGGCCTGAGCAAAATCTTCCTCAAGAATCTACATCAATGCCAGCTCCGCCGATGAAGGCGGCGGGAATGATGGAGGGCATGCAAAAAATGATGAAAGACATGATGGCTACGGGCATGCAAAACAGCACTGAGGGTTGTTGCGGGGGAGTTGGGGCATCTCGCAAAGAGCTATATCCATTCTTGATGAGTCTGCCCGCATGGACCCACGATGCTCGACTCGAAGTAGAACGTCTCTCCCAAGAGAGTATTCACAAAGGTACGCTTGAATTCCAGAAAGCGCATGCCAGCTTGTCGAAAGCGTTACAAATAAGCGATATCAAAGCAACCGAGCGAGCACTTCAGCAATCTCGCGATAGTTTAGGTTTGATAGCAAGCGGTGTGGCCGCGCATCGGCTTCTTATCGAGGGAGCTCCCCCGAAGAGTGTTGCCGCACAATGGTTCCAACGCGAAATGAATCTTGATACTACCATTACAAACGACGGCCCTGATTTTCTGAGGGGCGTGACGCCTTTACACCTTTTCACAATGGGACTACTTATTGCTTTCGCACTTGCAATGGTCGTCATGTACTTTTTAAAAATGCGTCGAGCAGAAAACCTCTTCGGCCGTATCAAACAGGATTCTGAATCGCCACCACCTGGAGCATCACCACCACTTGGTGGAAAATCAACTAGTCCATCCCCTCCACTAGTACCACAAGATGAAAGCACCGTAGAGCCCACAGCGCCACTTACTGACCTTACTAGTCCAAAGTCGCCCCCTATAAAAAAGTCTCAGGCGATGAGCCCAAACTCTAAATTGTCAACTATCACTTTAAATGCATATGAATTGACGTTGCCGTTAACTGCTAATTGGCGCGGGCAGTTAAGGGTGGGGAGTATTATTAGTGAAACGCCGAACGTAAAAACCCTGCGTCTAATACCTGCATCTAACAGCAGTGTCTTGCCTTTCACCTTTTTGCCTGGTCAGTTTCTCAACCTTTCTTTCTCGATTGGTGGGGCAAGAATGAACCGATCTTACTCAATATCCTCCTCCCCAACGCGGCGAGAATATGTAGATTTGACAGTGAAACGAGAACCACGGGGTGCAGTATCTAGACACATTGTTGATTTGCTTAAAGTTGACGACGAGATTGAGGCGGGTGGTCCCGTAGGGCGGTTTGCATTTACAGGAGCAGAGGCGGAAAGTATTGTGCTTATATCAGGCGGCGTAGGGATCACGCCTCTGATGAGTATTGCGCGTTATTTGACGGAACGGTCGTGGCCAGGAGATATTTTCTTTATATATGGGTGTAGTACTCCAGAAGAATTTATTTTTGCTAAAGACATTGCTGAGCTGCAAGCAGCGAATCCGAAACTGCACGTTACAGTGACAATGGATCGCACGGAAAGCACCGACTGGACAGGTCATCAGGGACGCATTAGTAGGGAATTGTTAGTACATGCGGTTCCGAACATTATTACGCGCAGAGTCCATATCTGCGGGCCGCAGGTAATGATGGAAGCGGTCAAGGTGATGCTAACTGAATTAAAGGTTCCTCCAGAACTGATTAAGACTGAGAATTTCGGTACAGCAGCTCCAGCGCCTGCAACCGACCGTACTGTCGCTAAACCTACTACCCCTGCAACTGGTCCGCTAATTACATTTCTTAAAAATAACAAGTCAGCCAAAATTCATGATGATCAGACTATTTTAGAGTTATCGGAAGAACTAAACATTGGCATTGAATTCGCATGCCGCGTTGGAACTTGCGGCATTTGTAAAGTTAAGATGGCCTCTGGCGAAGTCGAAATGGCAGTAGAGGATGGGCTTGATGATGACGATAAGGCCCAGGGCATTATTCTGGCTTGTCAGGCAAAGGCGAAGGGACCTGTTGAGGTCGAGGCATAGCCATGAAGGAGAAAGATAAAGAAGGCATTGTTGTCACTGGCGTATTCATCATCCTGCTTTTGACTTGGCTCGGATTCTTCCTGCATCGCTCGCCACGTTTTCCAGGCAGTGGAATCGGTGCAGTATTCGGCATAGTGGGTGCAGTACTCTTGCTACTGCCGCTCGTTTACACGGTAGTAAAACGCATCCCCTTTTTGCATACTAGAATTACACCAAACATTTCAATGCAATCTTTGATGACCCTGCACGTTTACGCTGGCATAATTGGCCCGCTACTCGCGATCATTCATACAGGTCACAAATTCGAAAGCTGGCTGGGAATTGCATTGACTGCAGTGATGCTACTCGCAGTTGTGAGCGGATTTGTGGTTAGGTATCTGCTCACTTTTGTCACCAATGAAATCAAAGATAAATTGGTTCTTTTGCAGACTGCAAGAGGAGATCTCGACAATGCTTGGGGGGTGATGGAGAACGCCCAAACGGAAACTAGCGTTATTCAAAAAACTCCTCTTCTTATGAGTAATCTCGCGTCATTTGCACCTATACCACATGCCAGTGACGCCGCGACTGAGGTGACGCATATCGCCGATTCTGTGGCAGACTTGGAATACTCGGTTCGCATGCATGAAATATTCAAGTATTGTTTCGGCTGGTCACTGAAGCTGCATATCATGCTATCCATTTTTCTTTATGTGCTTCTCGCCCTGCACATATGGGCTGGCGTGCAATACGGGCTCAGATGGCTTTGATGTCATGAGCAAAATTAAGATCCTTGTTGCAATCATCGCCGTGGTCGCCCTTGCGATTACCATTGGCATTGAGTGGGGAACCAGCAATTCAGAAACACGGACGTTATGGCAACAAGCTGTAGCCCCAGGTGCACTGTCACAATCACATGCATCGCTCTCAAACAATTGTGTTGCATGTCACACACAAGTAAAAGGCGTCGAAGCCGGGAAATGCATCGCTTGCCACGCCAATAATTTAGCGCTTTTACAACGACAGCCAACCGCGTTTCATGCAAATATTCAAACTTGTACAGGCTGCCATGTAGAACACCAAGGAACTGTGCGCATGCCGACAACGATGGATCATGCTTTACTGGCAAAAATAGGACATAAGCAAATAAAGGCAAGCGCATCAGAGCAAGAATTGAGTATTCAAGACATTAAAACAATCGTTAAATTATTTGATAAATTACCTCGCAATGTCGCGCAGAAACCCCTTGCGAGTTCACGTAACAACGAGATGGAAATGCACCAAGCTTCAGGTAATGGCTCCACAAACAAAGTCACCTCCGAGCCATCAAGTGCGCCTGAATTGCCAGTCAATCACCCACGCTTAGGTGCTAATGAATCTATGCTCAATTGCGTCAGCTGTCACGCGACTAAAGATCGCCATCAAGGTAACTTAGGCACAAATTGTGCTCAGTGTCACGCCACAACTCAGTGGACTATTTCCGAATTTCGTCATCCATCTCCACGCTCGACCAATTGCGCACAATGTCATTTAGCACCACCTAGTCACAACATGATGCACTTTTCAATGATGTCAGCGCCGATTGCGCGTCAACCTAATGCTAAAGTGAATCAATGCTATCTTTGTCATCAGACGACTTCGTGGAACGACATCAAAGGCGCGGGCTTTATCAAACATCATTGAGCATACTAATTGCAAGCCATTATCGATAATGCCCACAAGGAAAACCATGATTGAATCAAAGAACTTAAGCACTTTTTATGAAACAAAATGCACATCTGGGCAGCAGCCCGCCTGTGATATCCAATCGGAAATACTCGGTATCGAATCATTAAATAACAACTGCTTCTGCATCAGTCTTGACAGTGATGCACTCAAGCGCGAGTTGGAAATGGACCCCGAAACGCACGACTTATATCCATTAATTTTAGAAAAATGCCCACATCTATTTGCAGCTATGCCAGTTTTTGTGTCAAGGCATCATCTGGACCGCATGGCCGCAATCGTGAGTGCGGCACAGACAGTTATTGCGTTACCTGCATTTCGAGAGGTCGTGCTCGAATGGGCGCCAAAGATTGCGCACTACGATGCAGGTGGTACGCAAGGTGTGTTCCTTAGCTACGATTTCCATATATCCGGCAAAGAGCCTAAATTAATTGAGATCAATACTAATGCAGGTGGCGCGCTTCTTAGTGCCATACTAGCTCGCGCGCAGAGAGCTTGTTGTCCCGCGGTCGCCGATATGACTACCAGCTCAGTTGCGCTTGAAGCACTCCATCAGACCTTCTTCACTATGTTTTTCGCCGAATGGCGTCTGGCCCGTGGCGAAAGGGATTTGCGACGCATCGCTATCGTTGACGATAACCCGCATAACCAGTATCTTTATCCCGAGTTCATGCTGTTTCAACAGCTGTTTCGCCAACATGGGGTTGATGCAGTAATCGTCGACCCAATGGAGTTGCAGTTGCACGACGGAGTTTTGTGGCATGGGGAAGCACAGATTGATCTTGTGTATAACAGGCTAACCGACTTTACGCTGGAAGAGCCTGAGCACACAGTCCTGCGCGAGGCATATTTAAATAATGCCATCGTTCTGACACCACATCCGCGTGCTCATGCACTTTACGCCAACAAACGTAATTTCGCAGTACTCACTCATCCTGAGCGTTTGCGTTCGCTCGGAGTTTCTGAAGACATAGTACAAACGCTTCTGAGCGGCATTCCTCGAACTGAGATTGTCGATCCCGCTGATGCTGAGCGCTTGTGGTCAGAGCGGCGCAAACTATTTTTCAAGCCTGCCGCAGGTTTCGGAAGCAGAGCTGCTTATCGAGGTGATAAATTAACCAAACGGGTTTGGGGTGAAATACTAGCCGGGGATTATATAGCGCAAGCACTCGTGCCCCCTGGAGAGCGTCTGTTAGCGGATCATCAGCTACCTCAAGCACTCAAGTTTGATGTTCGCAACTTTGTGTATGACGGCGATGTACAATTTATCACGGCGCGCCTGTATCAGGGTCAGACGACCAATTTCCGCACCCCAAGAGGAGGTTTTGCACCAGTATTCACTGATATTTTAGCGGACTCAGAACAAGTTCGCGAAGCGATGTAAAACCATGAACCCCATTATCCAAACTGTAGATGCAGAATTGGAAAATTTACAGCGCCAAACATTCGACTATTTTTTGTTTGAGACGAATCCTGATAATGGTTTGGTGATTGACAAGACTGCTGCAGATTGGCCTGCTAGTATTGCCGCCACAGGTCTTGCGTTGGCCTGCTACCCAGTTAGTGTAGAACGCGGATTTATGTCGCGAGCAGCTGCGGTAGAGCGGACGCTGGTGACTTTGCGTTTTTTCTATAACAGTCCGCAAGGACCCGAACCTGACGCGACTGGCTACCAGGGGTTTTACTATCATTTCCTTGACATGCAGACTGGTCGACGTGCTTGGCAATGCGAACTTTCAACAGTGGATAGCGCTTTCTTGTTGGCAGGCGCATTGACGGCAGGGATTTACTTTGATGCCGACACAGCAGATGAAACTGAAATTCGAACACTCGCTGATGCGCTCTATAGACGCGCGGACTGGCAATGGGCGCAAAATCAGGGTACGACGGTGACACACGGCTGGAAACCAGAAAGTGGTTTCATTAAATATCGATGGGAGGGATACGACGAGGCGCTACTTTTATATATATTGGGGCTGGGCTCGCCGACCTATCCTTTGCCAGAACATAGCTATACGGCATGGGCATCCACTTACCAGTGGGAACACTGTTACGGACAGGAATATCTTTACGGCGGCTCACTATTTATCCATCAACTCTCGCATGTCTGGATAGACTTTCGTGGTATTCAAGACGCATTCATGCGTGATAAAGGCATCGACTATTTTGAGAACAGCCGACGTGCAACTTATGTGCAACAACAGTACGCAATCAAAAACCCACTCAAGTTTAAAGGCTATGCCACATGCTGCTGGGGAATTACCGCAAGTGAAGGTCCTGGCCCCGAAACTATCAAAATAGACGGCATTGAGCGCCAGTTTTTCGATTACGTGGCGCGGGGCGTACCGTACGGACCTGACGATGGTACTCTTTCACCCTGGGCATTGGTCGCATCGTTGCCATTCGCTCCTGAAATAGTTCTGCCCGCACTTCATCATTGCATTCATCAAGCCAAGCTGACAGAGTTTAATTCTTACGGGTTCAAGGCCTCTTATAATCCTATGCATCCAGGAATGTCTGGCAACCCTTATGGGTGGTGGGTCTCACCGTGGCATTTCGGGCTCAATCAAGGACCGATCATTTTGATGATCGAAAATTACCGTACTGGCCTGCTGTGGAAATTAATGCGCAACTGCCCATTTATCGTTAAAGGCTTGCTGCGCGCTGGATTTAAAGGAGGCTGGTTGTAATGCTTCCGTATTCTTACGCAAGGCGTAGAGCCACCATTGTCTTTTTTGCAAACATGAGAAGGCTACATGGAACTGTTTAAATATAAAGGACAATTATGAAAAGTAGCACTGCAAAAAAAATTATTGAAATTAATGCATCGATACTAAATCAGCGACGGCGTTTCCTGAAAAATAGCGTTGCAGTTGGCGCAGGGTTGATGTTTTACAGGCTCTTCCCAGCCTACGCGATTGGCGCTGAATCTAAGTTGATTGGCTCCGCTTCGGTCACTGATCTCGTTATCGCCAAACGTAAGCTCAACATTGTAGGGCGCGCGGCCACACCAACCGTGGTCAATGGTTTGTTGCCGGGGTCAGTATTAAGGTTTCGCGAGGGCGAGACTGTGACAATTCGCGTGACCAATCAACTAGAAGAAATGAGCTCCATACATTGGCATGGACTTATCGTTCCGGAGCACATGGATGGAGTGCCGGGGGTAAGTTTCGCCGGTATTTTATCTGGCGAAACTTTCACCTATCAATTCAAGCTTCAACAAAGTGGCACTTACTGGTACCACAGTCATTCCGGCAATCAGGAACAGGCGGGGCTCTACGGGCCATTGATTATCGACCCTATTACACCCGACCCATTCTCCTACGATAGCGAATGCATCGTGATGCTGTCGGATTGGACCTTCGAGGATCCAGCGCGCGTGCTGGCGAAGATGAAGAAGTTTGGCTCATACTACAACTACAATCGGCGAACGGTGGGCGATGTTTTTCGCGATGCTAACCAGAACGGTTGGCGAGCCACGATTAAAGATCGAATGGAGTGGGCAAAGATGCGTATGGACCCTACTGACATAGCCGACGTAACTGGTTTCACCTATACCTATTTGCTTAACGGCCAATCAGCTAACGAGAATTGGACTACTTTATTTAAACCAGGTGAGCGAATCCGTATTCGCTTCATCAATGCGGGTGCGATGACGCATTTTGATGTTCGCATTCCAGGGCTAAAGATGACGCTGGTACAAGCCGATGGTCAGAACGTCGAACCAGTTACCGTTGATGAGTTCCGTATCGCTCCCGCTGAAACGTACGACATGATCGTGCAACCACAAACCCAAGAGGCCTACACTATCTTTGCTGAAACGATGGATCGTAGTGGTTACGCAGCGGGCACGCTGGCGCTACGGTATGGACTGCGTGCGCCGATCCCAGCGCGTCGTATACGTCCTCTTCGAAACATGGCCGACATGGGTATGTCCGGCGATGAAATGGGGAATATGGATATGCCATCTAAAGGCAAACCTAGTGCAAATGAGATGCCCGAGATGACAATGCCACCGGTGACTAAATTACCCATGTCTGATATGGAAATGCCTATAAGTAAAGGTGATGCCAAGATGGATGGAATGACAGGAATGGAAGAGCCTTTAGATGCAATGCCTGCAATGCCAAGTATGGATAAGGGATCGGTAACAGCACGAGCTAACCCTGAAAATATATTACCTAAACCACATGGGCCAGATCGACATGGCCCAGGAAATTCCACTATTGCAGAAATGCCAGTCAGTCGAATTAACGAACCCGGCAGTGGGTTGGGCGATGCTGGCCGTATAGTGCTAGTGTATGGTGACTTGCGGCGATTGTCCGCAGACGGGCCGGAAGGCTACCCGGAACGTGAAATTGAATTACATATTACTGGCAATATGGAGCGGCAAATATGGGGGTTCGATGGAAAGAAATATTCTGAGGCCAAAGAACCTATTCCCTTTGAATATGGCAAATGGCTTCGAATCACTTTCGTAAACGATACGATGATGGACCACCCAATGCACCTGCATGGCATGTGGATGGTGCTGGACAACGGCGCAGGCGTAAAGCGTCCAATGAAACACACAATTAATGTCAAGCCAGGCGAGCGGCTGTCATTCGATGTTAAGCCTGACGAGATTGGCAAGTGGGCCTTCCACTGCCATTTGCTTTTCCACATGGAGCTAGGCATGTTGCGCGTAGTGGCAGTCACTAACCCAAAAGGTGAGGTGCTGTCATGATTACTTCAAATAAAAAATATCGAGTATGCCATGCTATTACAGTACTAGCGTGCGAACTTTTGGCTTCAACGGCATTGATGACCTCATTGGTAAGTGCTGAAGAAACATCTCAAGGATTACTACCTCCCGTTGAGGATAGTGCTATTCGCAGTTTCTTGCTGATCGATCAATTGGAACACACCACAACTCGTCTTACGGATGGGGATAATAATGCTGATGCGTTGCGATTTAATACGGTTGGATGGATCGGCGGTGATTACAATCGGCTCTGGTATTACACTGAAGGCACGAAAGTCTATGATGGTAAGCTTGAGGATGTAGATGTGCAGCTTCTATATGGTCGCCTCATCGCCCCATTTTGGGATATACAAGCAGGACTGCGCTACTCAAAGCCATTAACGGATGGGCCGTCACGTAGCCACGCAGTTTTAGGCGTGCAAGGACTTGCGCCTTATCGATTTGAGGTACAGGCCGCAACTTTCTTGAGCGAGAGAGGCGATATTTCCGCGCGAGCTGAGTTGGAATATGAGCTGCTGCTAACCCAGCGTTGGATTTTACAGCCGCGCCTAGCTATCAATTACGCAATCCAAGAAGTAAAAAATCAAGGCATAGGCCGCGGCTTGAATGATCTCGAACTAGGATTACGTTTGCGTTATGAGATCAAGAGAGAAATCGCTCCCTATGTTGGTGTGTCATGGCAGTCTCGCTATGGTGGAACGGCTGATTTTGCGAGAGACCGAGGTGAAGATGTGAATGGGTGGAGCTTGGTTACTGGGCTTAGATTATGGTTTTAAAAATTAAATAAACTAATTAAATTTAATTGCCATATTTTAATTCACTGATAATTGACGTTAATTATTTGCTCTAATTATCAAAATGGGTCTTAAATATTACTTATCATTATCAACTTTTAAAGTAATGTTATTTTGAACTGATAAGATTTAGTTATTTAAAAATTTGTGAATTTTCATACATCGTGATATTGTAAAGAGTGAAATATTTTTTTAAACTTCTACTTATAATTTTTGTGATGCAATCTACATGGGTTGTTGGTGCTCAGTATTGTCAACATGAAAGCAATGTAAAAGTTGATCATGTAGGGCACCACACGCACAAACATGATGCTCAAAAAACAGATATTAAAAATGTAACTGATCAAAACTCAACCGACAATTCTAAGATTGAATCTGATACAGACTGCCCGTATTGTCACCTTGGCAGTATTAAATCAATGATCGTCAATTTTCCCGATTTTGACGCAAAAATAGATCCTGTTCTTTTCGTTGATATTTATTACAGTTATCCTGAAATCATTCCTTTAAAACCTGAACGCCCCAATTGGAATCTCGCTGTTTAATTCAGCGAGATATCGTCCAACTATCTAATTTTTTCTTAGCAAAAAGTACTTTCTCGCTGAATTCTTACCTTAATTTTAGGAGAATTCCATGCGTTTTTGCTATTTGTTTTTATCATTTATTTTATTATCAACTTCGTTGCAGGCGGCTAATAATGCCGACCTTCAGGAGTCAGTCCAGCAAGACTCTAAAGAGCTTACACTTTCAGATTCACTTGATTTAGCACTAAAAGCAAATCCAGATATTAAAGTTGCTTTGCGTGAGCGAGAGGCATTAAGTGGTATGAAAGTACAGGCGGCAACTCGACCTAATCCTTACGTTTCAACATCTATACAAGACACCCGCAGCGCTACACGGCAAATTTATCTTCAGTTGAATCAAGAATTTGAATTGGGTAATAAGCGTAAAGCTAGAATAGATGCAGCTGATGCTTTTTACAGCAAAGCAGATGCCGAACTCGACTCTAAACAGGCTGAAATTCATGCCAACGTGGTCTTGGCTTATTTTGAAGTATTAGTAGCTCAAGAACGAATAAAACTTGCTCAATCTTCGGTTGAAGTTGCCGAGTCGGCATTAGACGTTGCCTCAAAGCGTGTAAAAGCAGGCAAAAGCTCACCTGTTGAACAAACCAAATCTGCCATTGCTGAATCATCAGTAAAAATAGAGTTAATTCAAGCCACTACGCAATTAAACAATAGTCGTAAACGCTTAAGTGCTTTATGGGGAGAAAGCGCTCCGCGCTTCGAACGTGCTACTGGTGAAGTTACCATTATTCCTGAAGTCAGTCATCTTGAAGAGTTACAAGCTTTAATTGATGATTCACCTGCTGTAAAAATAGCTAAACTAGAAATCATTGCGCGAGATGCCTTAACTAAAATTGAGCGTAGTAGAGCTGTACCTAATATCACTATTAGTGCGGGCGTAGTCAATAACCAAGAAGTTGGACTCAATCAGGCTTTATTCGGTTTATCAATTCCAATTCCGGTCTTTGATCGCAATCAGGGTAATGTGCAAGAGGCAGTCAGCCGTAAATTTAAAGCTGAAGATGAATTAGTTGCAATTAAAAATAAAATTCAAACAAATTTAGCTACTCAATATGAAAGACTAAGCGCAGCCAGACAATCAACACTCTCACTCAAAAATTACATTCTTCCCAATGCTCAAAGTGCTTTCGATGCCGCCAATAGAGGCTTTAGTTTAGGTAAGTTTAATTTCTTAGATGTGCTAGATGCACAGCGCACGTTATATCAAACCAAATCGCAATATATCAATGCACTACTGGAAGCTCATCAATCTATAGCAGAGATTGAACGCACTCTTGGTGCGGTTATCGAGCATTCAGTTACTAAGCCTTAAGGATAATGAATCATGACATTGAATTTTAATAAAAGCAGCAAAAAAACGGGGCAAGTGATCGCAATTATTGTGGTCATCATTATCAGCATTGTATTAGGTGGATTGATACTAAAAGCCGAAAAGCCTAAAGCGATGACTGAAGAACATTCTGAAGGTGAAGTGCACTCAGAAAGTGAAGAAGGGACACATGATGAATCAACTGGCATTGATAAGAAAGCAACAGAAGATCATGAAAAGCAGCATGCAACGCAACCGGAAGAAGTTTTAAGAGGCCCACATGGCGGGAAATTATTTGTAAAAGATAACTATGGTGTAGAGGTTACAATTTTTGAAGAAGGTACACCGCCAGAATTCAGAATTTATACCTACTTAGATGACAAGATGTTAGATCCAGCTTTATCTAAAGTAAGTGTTAACGTAGAGCGATTGGGTAGAAAACCCGAAAGCTATAACTTTTCTAAAGAAAAAGATTACCTTAAAAGCGCGGAAGTTGTAGCGGAGCCTCACTCTTTTGAAGTGCATCTTAACTCACAATATACCAATAAAAGTTATAGCTTTTCATACAGCCAAGTTGAAGGCAGGATTTCAATGTCTGATAAACAACTGACATTAAATTCTGTTGAAGTGCTTACTGCAGGTCCTGCAAAAATTAAAGGCATTTTGAAATTACAGGGTGAAATCAAACTAAATGCTGATAAAAGTGTAACCATTGTTCCTAGAGTGGGAGGAATAATAGAAAAAGTTAGCGTTAATGCGGGCGATAAAGTGCGTAAAGGGCAAGTATTGGCGACACTATCTAGCCAAATGATTGCAGAAGTGCGCAGTGACTTATTAGCCGCTCAGAAAAGAGTAGCGCTAGCACGCACAACCTATAAACGCGAGAAGCAACTTTGGGAAGAAAAAATTTCTGCTCAACAAGATTACCTTCAGGCGGAAAATGATTTACAAGAAGCAGAAATCAACCTTAGTCGAGTACAGCAAAAATTAGGTGCGCTAGGTGCTGGTACCGGCGGAGCTGGTCAAACGCGTTATGACATCCGCTCTCCGATTGATGGTGTAGTCACTTCAAAAAAGGTCAGTCAGGGACAGGTTGTAAGTGAAATTGACAGTTTATTTGAAGTGTCTGACTTATCAACAGTCTGGGCTGAAATGACCATTTATGCCAAAGACATCATCACGGTTAAAGCTGGACAGCAAGTAGTTGTTAAATCAACAGCTTTCGACGCTCAAACTGTTGGCAAAATCGGGTACGTAGGTTCATTGGTTGGGGAGCAATCACGCACAGCGATGGCAAGAGTGGTTCTCAATAATCCGGATAGAACATGGTTGCCTGGCCTACCTGTCAATATTGAACTTACTTCAAATGAGGTGGATGTACCATTGGCGATTTCAGTTGAAGGTGTCCAATCTCTGAATGAAGAGGTAGTTGTATTTGGTCGCTATGGCACTTACTTTGAAGCAAGGCCGGTTAAGTTGGGTCGTCAAGATGAAAAGTACGTAGAGGTATTAGAAGGCTTCAACGCTGGGGAAAAATATGCGGCGGGAAACAGCTTTTTGATTAAAGCAGACATTGGTAAAGCAGGAGCAAGCCATGATCATTAATGTAATGAATTTTGCATCTGTGGTTTATTCAAAGGAGCTTTCCAATGTTTGAAAAGATAATTCGATTTGCAATTGATCAACGATGGTTAACCTTAATAATGGTCTTAGCTATTGCTGTGTTAGGTATGTTTAGCTACCAAAAACTACCAATTGATGCGGTACCAGATATTACCAATATACAAGTTCAAATTAACACATCAGCTCCTGGTTATGCGCCATTAGAGACTGAGCAGCGAATCACCTACCCTATAGAAACCGTGATGGCTGGGTTGCCTAAATTAGAACAAACAAGATCCATTTCTCGTTATGGTCTTTCTCAAGTGACGGTTATTTTTGAGGAAGGTACCGACATTTTCTTCGCAAGGCAATTGGTTAGCGAACGCATTCAGCAAGCCAAAGAGAAGCTACCTGATGGCATTTTGCCTGAAATGGGGCCTACATCTACTGGCTTAGGTGAGATCTTTATGTGGACTGTTGAGGCGAAAGAAGGCGCTTTAAAACCTGATAAAACACCTTATACCCCAATGGATTTAAGAGAGGTACAAGATTGGATTATTAAACCTCAATTACGCAACGTTCCAGGTGTAAATGAGATTAATACAATTGGCGGTTATGTTAAGCAATATCAAGTCGCACCTTCAGCTGAAAAGCTGACAGCTAGGGGTCTTTCAATTGAGGATTTAGTCACCGCTTTAGAAAATAATAATGCCAACATGGGCGCAGGTTTTATTGAAAAGTCAGGTGAACAATATTTGATCCGTGTACCTGGCCAAGTGAAGGACATGGTGGATATAAGCAATATAGTGGTCAGTGCTAAAGAGGGTGTACCTGTGCGAGTTTCAGACGTCGCAGAGGTAATGATCGGAAAAGAGGCACGAAGCGGAGCCGCTACTGAGAATAGCCAAGAAGTAGTACTGGGAACGGTATTCATGCTCACAGGTGAAAATAGCCGTACAGTATCTGCTGCCGTAGAAAAAAAACTAGCTGAGATCAATAAATCTTTACCTGCAGGCATTGTCGCGAATACTGTTTATGATCGAACTATCCTAATTGATAAAGCCATCAATACAGTTAAGAAAAACTTATTAGAAGGTGCGCTTTTAGTCATCGCCATTCTATTTATTTTCTTGGGTAATATTCGCGCGGCCATTATCACTATGCTGGTTATTCCGTTATCCATGTTATTTACTTTTACTGGCATGGCCACCGCTAAAGTAAGTGCAAATCTAATGAGTTTAGGCGCATTGGATTTCGGCATTATCATTGATGGTGCAGTAGTTATTGTAGAAAATTGTATGCGTAGACTTGCCCATGCGCAAGGTGTAATAGGTCGACCATTGACACGTTCAGAACGTTTTTCAGAGGTGTTTGAGGCTGCTAAAGAAGCAAGAAAGCCATTAATTTACGGTCAGCTCATCATTATGGTGGTTTATCTACCCATTTTTGCTTTAACTGGCGTAGAAGGAAAAATGTTTCATCCGATGGCTTTAACCGTGGTGATAGCCTTAGTAGGCGCTATGTTGTTTTCTGTCACATTCATTCCTGCTGCAGTTGCGGTTTTTATTAACGGAAAAGTGGATGAAAAAGAACAGTATTTGATTCGTTTAGCGAAACGGGGATATCTACCTGTTTATAACAAAGTAATGGACAATAAAGCACTGGTGCTAACACTTGCCATTGCATCAGTTGTACTCAGTGCTTTACTGACCACACGCATGGGTAGCGAATTTGTACCTAGTCTAAACGAAGGTGATATTGCCCTGCATGCCTTACGTATACCAGGCACTAGTCTTTCTCAAGCAGTTGAGATGCAAAAGGAGCTTGAACATACCGTTAAATCGTTTCCTCAGGTAGATACGATTTTTGCCAAAATAGGTACTGCGGAGATTGCTTCTGATCCAATGCCGCCCAATGTTGCAGATAACTTTATTATGCTAAAGCCAAAATCAGAATGGCCAGATCCTAATTTAAGCAAAAATGAATTAACTGCTCAAATTCAGAAGGCGGTAAGCAATGTGCCAGGCAATAATTATGAGTTTACGCAGCCAATTCAGATGCGCTTTAACGAACTAATTTCTGGCGTACGTAGCGACGTGGCGGTAAAAGTTTTTGGCGATGATATGGAAGTGATGAATACTACTGCCAAAGAAATTTCTGAAATATTGTCCAAAATTCAAGGCGGTGAAGACATAAAGGTTGAACAAACTACAGGTTTACCGATACTTACGGTCAATATTGATCGCCAAAAGATAGCAAGGCTAGGAGTTAATATAACTCAAGTACAAGACGCCATTGCTACTGCGATGAATGGTAAAGAAACGGGTATAGTGTTTCAGGGTGACCGTAGGTTTAATATTGTGGTAAGGCTACCGGATGCACTAAGAACCGATATGGATAGTTTTAAACGTTTACCCATAAAAATAGCTAATGACAACGATATACCTGTTTATTTACAGCTTGGTGAAGTTGCAACCATTGATATAGCGCCTGGCCCCAATCAGTTTAGTCGTGAAAATGGTAAGAGAAATGTTGTGGTAACGGCCAACGTACGTGATCGTGATATAGGTTCCTATGTTGCAGAAGCACAGCAACGTATCCAACAGGAGATAAAAATACCTGCTGGTTATTGGATCGATTGGGGCGGTACTTTTGAGCAGTTGCAATCAGCTAGTAAACGTTTACAAATTGTTGTGCCAATTTCTTTACTTTTAGTATTCATCTTGCTTTATATGATGTTCAACAACCTAAAAGATGGATTAATTGTATTCACAGGCATTCCGTTTGCGTTAACTGGCGGTGTTTTAGCTTTATATTTACGCGGAATTCCACTTTCAATTTCAGCTGGTGTTGGATTTATTGCATTATCTGGAGTCGCCGTTTTAAACGGTTTAGTGATGATTACTTTTATAAGAGGCCTAATCGCTGAAGGCAAACCACTCGATATCGCGATTCAAGAAGGTAGTCTAAATCGATTGCGCCCGATATTAATTACTGCATTAGTGGCTTCTCTAGGGTTTTTACCAATGGCTATTGCAACTGGCACAGGAGCTGAGGTGCAACGCCCACTTGCAACCGTAGTAATCGGTGGTATTTTGTCATCGACAATACTGACTTTACTGGTATTGCCAATGCTATACAGACTGGTTAATCAACCAAAATCTAAATCGAAAACAACAAATATGGTGGGAGATTACTCATGAGTGCAGAACACAACCATGCGTTACCAAGTACGCAAAATGAAAAAATATTATGGATTGCTTTTGCTTTAACCACGACTTTCCTAATTGCTGAAGCTGCTGCCGGATTTTTCCTGAACAGTCTTGCGCTGTTGTCCGATGCAGCCCACATGTTTACCGATTCTGCGGCGCTAGGGATAGCGTTAGCTGCCGTGAGAATAGCAAGGAAACCTGCGGACCAGTATCGAACTTACGGGTATCACCGATTTGAAATTTTAGCCGCAACTTTAAATGCACTCCTGCTTTTCGGCGTTGCAATTTATATCCTGTATGAAGCTTGGCAACGATTTCGTAGTCCAGTGGAAGTCCAATCAGTCGGCATGATTTTAATTGCTATTCTAGGACTAATAATCAACTTTATTAGTATCCGATTATTAAGTGCAGGCAAAGATAGTAGCCTAAATCTAAAAGGCGCTTATTTAGAAGTTTGGAGTGACCTAATTGGATCTGTTGGCGTAATTTTGGGCGGCGTTATCATTTACTTTACAGGGTGGGCTTGGGTAGACACTGTAGTTGCTGTTGGAATCGGCTTGTGGGTACTACCCAGGACATGGGTATTGCTCAAAGAAAGTCTAAACCTACTGTTGGAAGGTGTCCCACTAGGTATTGATATTGAAGAAGTGGAAAAAGAAATTTTGAATCAGAAGGGTGTAGTTAGCTTACATGATTTGCATTTATGGGGTATTACAAGTGGTAAAAACAGCTTAACAGCCCATATTTTGATGGATGGAACTGTTGAATCGCCAATGCTTATTGACACTCTTCAAGCTAAGCTTTCTGAGAAGTTCTCTATTACGCACACTACATTGCAGTGCGAGACTATTTTGTGTAGTCAGGCTGAAGTGTGCACTTTTATTGATAGTAAACATGCGCTGCATGAACATGATCACTAATACAGTCCCTCTATGGCAGTTCTTAAGTAAGTCCATTTAATGCTTTATTAATGCCTAACTTTTTAGCATCGATTGTTGAAATATCTTTTTAGCAAAAACTAATCTTACTTAATTTTGAAATTATTCATACATTTAAATTCTATTGGATCCATATATGTTAGCTACATTTTTGACTACCTTTCGAGAGGGCTTAGAAGCCTTACTTATCATCGTTGTAGCTCTGACTTTTCTGAGGAAAACTAATAATCATAAACTGGTACCGCCTTTACTTTACGGCACTTTTGTTGCTGTCGCATTAGCGATCGCACTTGGTTATTATTTAGCAGAGTACGGCACCTTTTCACCTGTATGGGAAGGGTTGATGGCGCTTGTAGCTGCCGTTCTGATTGTTTTATGTGTTGTCCATATGATACGACATGGTAAAAAAATGGGAGAGGAAATCAGGACTAAACTACAAGCACTGACTGAACAAGAGTCTTTTTTGATTAAGACCGGCATTTTTACTTTTGCTCTACTTATGGTTGGGCGGGAAGGTATTGAAGCCGCAACTTTGATAGCAGTCTTAGCAAGTTTTCAAAGCAAGCTCATGCTTTTATTAAGCGCATGCGGCGGGGTGTTGGCAGCGGTTTCGGTTGCGATGCTTTGGGCTAAATTTGGCAAGCACATCAATGTGAGCCTCGTTTTTAAGATCACTGGTATCTTTCTTATGCTTTTTGCAATTCAGCTATTCATCTATGCATTTCATGAGTTCAGTGAAGCTAATATATTGCCTGGATTGGATAATGCATACTGGCACGAAATGACTGAACCGTTAGGACCTGACGGAACCTATGGGGTGTGGTTAAGTTACAGCCTTCTGATCATTCCTCTAGCAATGTTTGCATGGAGCTACTTGAAAAATTTAACATCCCTGAAAGCTCGGTCTTAATATTATGTTCGACATATCATTTGAAAACACCGAAATCGTATCTGTTTTGGGCAAAGTTGAAACATCATGAGCGAGAATAACAACAAGTCTATATCGCCTGTAGAAGTAAACCCTTCTAATAAGGGGGGGGTGAACACTTTAGTACTACGCATTGAGAAAATGGATTGTCCTACAGAAGAGTCTTTAATACGACATAAGCTTGAGGGGATGAAGGGTATTGATAGTCTTGATTTTAATCTAATACAACGCAAGCTGACTGTAAGACATCATTTGAAAGATACTGAATCCATTATTGCAGCAGTCGTGGCATTAGATATGGAGCCTGCAGTCGAATATGCTGCTAAGCCTCTATCAGGAAGCTACCAAGCCATTTTTATCATCAACAACATGGACTGCCCAACCGAAGAAGCATTGATTCGTAATAAGTTGTCCACGATGGAAGGTATTACTGGGCTAGATTTCAATTTAATGCAACGTAAGTTAACGGTCACGCACACTTTAGTCAAGACTGACGCCATTAGGCAGGCATTAATTGCCATAGACATGCATGCAGTACCATTAATAGCAACAGCTGTACAAGCGCAATTATATAATATCCCCCCTCCAAATTCCCAAAAAAAATGGTGGTTATTAGGCCTTGGTGGTATCGCGGCCATTTTAGCCGAAGTAATCGTCTGGACTGGCGGATCTGAGAAGTCGTGGCCTGTAGTGGTATTGGCACTTTTTGCTATTGCCGTGAGTGGTACTGGCACCTATAAAAAAGGGTGGATTGCGCTTAAAAATTTCAATTTAAACATTAATGCATTAATGGCAATCGCTGTTACTGGTGCAGTTTTAATTGGGCAGTTGCCAGAGGCAGCCATGGTCATGATACTTTTTACCCTTGCTGAGATGATTGAAGCTTTATCGCTGGATCGCGCACGTAATGCTATTCGTGGCTTGATGGAAATGACGCCTGATAAGGCAAACGTTTTACAGCCAGATGGCACGTGGCAAGAAATGGATGCGGCAACCATCAGTATAGACATGATTGCCCGTGTAGCACCAGGTGAGCGCATTCCATTAGATGGAGAATTGACGAAAGGGCAATCTGCAGTAAATCAAGCGCCAATTACCGGTGAAAGCATACCGGTCGCCAAAGCTATAGGTGACAAAGTGTTTGCGGGCACCATTAATGAAACTGGCTCTTTTGAGTACCGTATTACTGCAGTACAAACCGATTCAACATTATCACGCATCATTCGCGCGGTCGAAGATGCGCAAGGCAGCCGTGCGCCAACACAACGTTTTGTTGATAGCTTTGCCAAAATATATACGCCCATCGTATTTGTTATCGCCTTGGGTATTGCCATTATGCCGCCACTTTTATTTGGATTAGCCTGGATGCCATGGATTTATAAGGCGCTGGTGTTACTAGTCATTGCTTGCCCATGTGCATTAGTGGTTTCAACACCAGTCACAGTGGTTAGCGGTCTAGCTGCAGCAGCAAAAGCGGGCATTTTAATTAAGGGTGGCATCTATCTGGAAGAAGGTCGTAAACTTAAATCGTTAGCACTGGATAAAACCGGAACGATTACACAAGGTAAGCCGGTTGTAACAGACATAGTGTCTTTAAGTGGCAATGAAAGTCAGGCACTTAAATTAGCGGGTACATTAGCTGGCCGCTCAGATCACCCCGTGTCAGCTGCACTCAGTAATTATTTTAAATTGCAATCTAAATTGGTCTTAGAAGAAATTACTGACTTTGAAGCTATTACTGGACGTGGCGTCAAAGGGCGCATAGGCAATCAATGGTATTTCTTAGGTAACCATCGTTTGATTGAAGAATTAGGCATATGCAATGAGGCTACAGAAGCCGCATTAAACAAACTGGAGACCGAAGGCAAAACAGCTGTCATTATAAGTAATGAAACAACACCACTCGCTGTGATTGCAGTGGCTGACACAGTACGAGAGTCTAGTCGTCAAGCGATTGTTGAATTACATGCCTTAGGGATTCGCACCTTAATGCTTACCGGAGATAATGACCTCACAGCAAAAGCAATTGCTAAAAGCGTTGGGATTGATGATGCCAGAGGTAATTTATTGCCTGAAGATAAGCTAGCTGTCATTAATAAAGAGTTAAGCAAATATGGCACGGTAGGAATGGTAGGTGACGGTATTAACGATGCACCTGCGTTAGCTAAATCCAGTATTGGCTTTGCGATGGGAGCTGCTGGTACTGACACAGCGTTAGAAACAGCAGATGTCGCTTTAATGGATGATGATTTACGAAAAATTCCACATTTCATTCGATTAAGTATTAAAGCAGCGGGTATTTTGAAGCAAAACATCATTATTGCTCTAAGTATCAAAGCAGTGTTTCTGATACTTGCTTTTATGGGAATAGCGACGCTATGGATGGCGGTATTTGCCGATATGGGGGCAAGCTTGATTGTTGTATTTAATGGGTTGCGCTTGCTAAGACGAAGCTAAATAATAATGCTAATTACACAAAAAATGTTAGGTTGACATTCACATGGCGGGGATATCAAGCAATGAAATGTGGTTCGCTACCATTATTGAGTTAAGAGTATCCGGTAGCGGGGCGGTTGTTCATGAAAGAAAATAATTGTTTAACATAACAAGTATAGATAAACGGGAGAAAATTTTGGATCAAAAAATACCATTTACTTCATATGATTTTTGGGCATATTTATCCGCAGGATTTTTACTTTTGTTTGTGATTGATTATGTGGCAATGTTGGGTTTATTAAACCGTGATAAATGGACCATAATACAATCAATAATAGCGATATCCAGCGCTTACACTGTAGGGCAGCTTGTTGCGAGTGCCTCGTCTTTTCTTTTAGAAAAAATAGTAGTAGGTTCAGTTCTTGGTTATCCAAGAAACACTTTGTTCGGTCAACCTACGGCATGTCGACTAATTAGATTTTTTCTTCCTGGGTATTTCAAAGCGCTACCTGATGAAGTAAAAAATTCAATACTTGAAAAAGCTAATACAAAGGGCATCAATGCATCAGGGGAGGCATTATTTGTTATAGCATTCACAGAGGTGAAATGCATTCCAACAGTTGCTAGTAGACTTGATAACTTCCTTAACCTATATGGTTTTTGTAGAAATGTAGCTTTTGTAGCATTTCTGGATAGCGGACTATTGTATTGGTCGTATCGTTATGGAGAGGGCCCTACAGAAAACCTGAACTGGGCTATAGCAGCTCTATTATTAGGATTCGGATTAACATTACGATACCTTAAATTCTTTCGTCTATACGTTTGGGAAGTTTTTACCTCATATTCATATAACATAGTCAAATAAGGATAAAAAATGGCTACTACCATCACATTTTTCCCAGTAGATAACGGAGATATGACATTGATTCGTTTTGGGGATGCCGAAGAAACAACGCTGCTAATTGATGTAAATATACGTGCTGATGCGGATAATCCTGATATAGATGTTCGAGATGTAGCAAAAGATCTACGTGAAAAATTAAAGACTGATGAACATGGGAGGCCTTATGTTGACGCATTTCTTCTAAGCCATCCAGACGCGGACCATTGCCGGGGCCTAATAAAGCACTTTTATATGGGTCATATAGCAGATTACCCTGACGATGATAAAGAGGATAAAGACAAACGAATTCTTATCAAGGAAATGTGGTCATCACCCATTGTTTTCCGACGAGCCAGTAAAAATCATGTTTTATCCGATGATGCCTCAGCGTGGGCAACAGAAGCCAGAAGAAGAGTTAAAGCTAATCGGGATAAAGGTTTTGTTGTTCCTGATGGCGATAGAATTCAGATAATGGGAAAAGATATAGACGGGAAAACAGATGATCTCGGACCCATTTTACGGCTCAGGGACAGTCATTTTAATAGTATCGCAGGAAAAACCTCTCTTTACTTTTCTGCACATTTAATTGCACCACTTGACCCAGAAGATACGGAAGAAGAAGAGGAGTGCTTAGCTAAAAATCAGTCCAGTGTAATTATAAATTTTACATTAGCTGCAGATAATTTGAATCCAGTAGGCGCTAACTTTTTGACTGGCGGAGATGCCGAAGTATTTATATGGAATTGTTTATGGAGCCGCCATAAACATGAACCTCAAGTATTTGAATACGATTTATTACAAACACCACATCATTGTTCGTGGCACTCTTTATCATATGATAGTTGGTCTGAAATGAAAGAAAAGGCTAAAGTTGATGAAGACGCAAGAAATGCCTTATCCCAGACTAAAAATGGCGCCGTGATAGTAGCTAGTAGCAAACCAATTAAAGACGATGACACTGATCCACCATGCATTCGGGCTAAAACAGAATATTTGAACATTACCCAAAAAGCTAAGGGCGACTTTTATTGTACTGGTGAATATCCCAATTCTAATGCTGTTGAACCTTTAGTTTTTACTGTAACTACAGAGGGAGTTTCTCCTCCACCTAAAAAAGAAACGACAAAAAAAGCGGTAATCATCACCACATCGACTCAGACTCCTCGACCTCATGGTTAAAATGACACAAGTAATTTCTGATGCATATAGTCAACTGTGTCAACATATGGGATTGGCAAACGTCAAAATCTCAGAAGTTACAAATGAAGCTACGACTTTCGAAATTACGGTCAAAGTGGATTTGCCAAGTAGAGCAAAAAGTAAAGGTATATCAATTACGGGGGTATATTCTGAAGAAAACTGCCTGTTAGTTTTTGGCAAAGATTATCCAGTTAGATCACCAATAGTTTTACTTAGAAAAGATTTTCCTTTAAATCTACCCCACATCAATCCCTATCAACCAGAGGGCTTTGTGCTTCCTTGCTTAGTAGAAGGTTCACTTGATGAGGCTTTCCATCAAGGTGGGTTAGATTATATTATTGATCAACTTATATTATGGTTACACAAAGCTGCGTCCAATACATTAATTGATGCAAATCAAGGGTGGGAGCCAACTCGAAGAGACTCTTCTCCATCAACAATTATATTTAGTGCAGAAGAAGTTCAAAAAAACATACCAATCGACGGTAGCATACTCAGTGCCCCGACTCAATACATTGCCATGCCTGTGGGAATCGTCGGTTCTTTGTATCCCTCTATTCAGAATAATGATGACCTAGTATTTAACCAAAAAAAATTTTCCAGTAACGGTGAAATTCAAGAAGGTAATACGTTGACTTTTTTCATTTGTGCAGCACAAAAGAATAATGAATTTCAGGTTTACTCACAGTATGAGCCTGAAACGGTTTTCGATTATGACTCACTGCTAAAGAAAGTAGAATCGTTTGGGATTGACCGCAGTGCTCTCGACAAAAAAATACAAGATTTCTACTTAAGAAGTATTTTACAAAACCCATCTAACCCAGCGAGCTGGAAATATGGAGTATGTGCAATCGTAGTGCTAGGCGTATACAGGCCACAACCCTTGATAGGTAGTGGTGGTAGAAATATGGAATTATTACCATATGTCGTACATTTTACGTTCTCAGTTGATAAACCTTTGGAGAAGAAAATCACTGTTGAACCTGCATTTCATGCTCATGATTTAAGTCCCCAATTACTTGCATTAACATCTGGCTACGAAAAAAATGATCTTTCACAGCAAATAATCATGTTTGGTTGCGGAAGTTTAGGTTCTAAAATTGCTCTTCACTTAGGGCGAGCTGGATTCGGCAATATGAGCTTCGTGGACAATGAGTTCATTTATCCACATAACCTTGCACGACATGCTTTGATTGACCCATTGTCCGGATGGTTTAATCCTTACAAAGTATCGTTAATGCGCACAGCTTTTATTACGTTATCACATATAAAAGCTAAAGATTTTGTCGAGGATGGAGTAGAAGTCATGCTCAACCCCGAAAAGTTTAAAGAAGTAATTCCAGATACAGCAGCATTAATAGTTGACACTACAGCTTCATTAAAAGTACTTACATCTGAGACTGTTTCTACTGCATTAAATGCTTCGAATGTTCGGTTATCAAGAGCAATGATGTTTGGTCAAGGTAATGCAGCCATAGTGCTATTGGAGGGGGTAAATAGATCTAGTAGAGTTGATGACTTAACTGCTTATCTATTTGACTCCTGTCGCTTTCACCCTCAACTTAGAGAGGCTATAGCCAATGATGGCAACGACTTATCGAGGGTATTCACAGGAGTAAATTGCAGCTCAATAACTTCTCAAATGTCTGATGCCGTAATATCTAGATCTGCCGCAATAACTGCCATGCAGATTCAAAAATGGCTCACTGAAGGGTTCCCCAAGAATGGATGTCTAGCTTACGGCGTTGCAGATGGCTTGAGCATGCTATGGATAACAAATGAGTTGGGAAATACCACAGTATTAAATGTTACAGAGGACGATGGTTGGGAGATACGCATTCTTGATCATGTAGCAGCTGCAATTTATGCAGATGTACAACAATGGGGTAAAAATGAAACAGGCGGTGCATTAGTTGGGAAAATTTCTTTTCAAACTAGGACCATTTTAATTGCAGGATTGGTAGATGCGCCTGTTGACAGTATTAGACAGCCTACTAAATTTATACTGGGTATAGAGGGTTTACAAGAGAACCTATTATTAGCCAATCAAAATTCACTTTCATACCTACAATTTATTGGAACTTGGCATAGTCATCCTATGGGAGGAGCTCATTCTCAGATTGATCGTAATACGCTAAAAAACATAGCTGAGTTTTCTGGAGGACTTCCGTGTGTTTCTCTTGTATGGACTCCAGATGGCCTAATTTGCGCAGTCTCCAAATAAGCAAAATCTATTTTTACCAATTTAATCTATGGTGCTCTTCAGTATCCTGGTGACGTTTGTCATCTTCAGAATGTAGATAATTATTTGTTGTACTAATAGACTCATGTCCTAAATTGTCTCGAATATGCCTGATATCCATATCACCAGATGTCATATTCGAACCGGCAGTATGTCGCATCCAATGAGCTGAAGCGGCTTCTAGTCTAGCAACTTGACTTATAAAATCAGCTCCTCTCTCTTGTAAACGCTTTGCTGTGCTGTTGAAAGTTTGTTTGAGTATCAAATGGACTGCGCTCCTAGTCATTGCACGTTGCTTACCGCCAATAGGCAACAATAGGGGTGTTGCTTCTCCTTCGATTGGATTTAGACCGAGTCCCAT
The DNA here is from genome assembly GCA_030696695.1 of Methylophilus sp. Taxonomy (GTDB): domain Bacteria; phylum Pseudomonadota; class Gammaproteobacteria; order Burkholderiales; family Methylophilaceae; genus Methylophilus. Next base: position 34,905 of record JAUYRP010000011.1, on the reverse strand, counting down.
TTCACGACGGTAACGACTTAGCTCGAGCATTAGCTCATTCGTAGCCGGCACAATGCGAGTTTTATCACGTTTCCCCGTAATCTCCAGCCACCACCTTGACTCACTACTTTTGTCTTTTCGGCTAAAAAATCCGCCCATGGTATTTTGCGTGACTTCAGAAACGCGCATGCCGGTGATATATAACAACGAGAATAACCACCGCACCCGATAATAATGTTCCCGTTCCCGGTTAGTTTCTCGCGGCATGCTGTCAATCGTCAACTTTACTTCCTTCCATAGATCCTCATCTAGAAACCGTGTAACTCTAGGTTTGGCCTTGCGTTGACGATTCCTGGATAAAGATAATGGATTTCCAGCCAGGTATCCTGCATTCACTAACCAAGAAAACATACCATTCAAGATAACGATAGCTTGTCGCTGACTGGTGGGGGAGAGGGGCCCTGCAAACGGCCGCCATTTGGGATCTTCTCTAGCCACCTTGCGTTTGGTCATAATCCATCGTTCCGCTGGTTGCGGATCACCCAGAAATCGTTGATATAGCAGAAAATCCTCATGGCTTAATGATGATAGCGGCTTCCTAAGTTCAATTAATGACCACAACAACAGCCGTTCAGCTTCTTTACGATAACTGTCGAAAGTGGTTTTGGTATCGAGATAACGAGCTAGCCATACTTTAATTGCATCAGCATCAGTATTGGCAGTAATCTGGGGGCGGATACCGATAGCGCGGTTAACACCATTGCTGCCATCAAACTCGGCAGAGAGCTTAACGGAATCAATCGTGGCGCCTGCCGGTATAACAGTTAATTTAGTCTGCAAAGTCAATTTTCAGGTCTCAATACTTTTAAAATCGTAAGTTTAGATATTATTTGACATTAGAGTAATAATGTCAAATATTAGTCACTAATAATTGTATTTACAATGTTATATGTTGTATTATTTAATTCTAACTTTTGAGTTAACATCATGAACACAGCCTTTATCAACGAACAGCAGCTTCAAACTGAAATAGATACATTGAAAACACAGTTTGCAGACACAAAAGATATCTATAGAGAGGTTTGTGTACTGTTATTTTTCCGCTACGGTATTACACCTACGGCCAATAAGTTATATCAATACGTGCGAAGAGGAAGTATGTCAGCGCCGGCTGAAGCACTGAATAAATTTTGGTTAGAACTGCGTGAGAAAAGCCGCGTTCGAATCGAACGTCCGGACATTCCTGAAAATATTGCTGCTCTAGCCGGAAATCTCATTGCCAACTTATGGAATGAGGCTCAAAAAGCTGCTCAAGCTGGATTTTCAGAATTAGTCGATAATGCGACCGCTGAAATTGATCAATATAAATTGCAATCTGAAACGGCAGAACAAAAAACATCTAATATCGAGCTTACGTTACATGAAATACAAGCTGAGCTGAAAAACGCGTTAAATCGCCTATCTGAGAGTGAAAATTTACGTCAGGTTAATACCCTAACCTTGACTGAAAAAGAAAAGTCGCTTAAAACGCTTGAAAATGAATACGAGCATCTGAAAGCCTTATTAATTAGCACCAGAGAAGGATTTGGAGCTGAAATTACTAAAATTAGCAATCTAATGGATAAATCAGAAGAGCGCTTCAAGTTACATGAGTCTAAGTATTTAATTGATATAGATCGGTATCGACAAAGGGCATTATCTCTGCAAAAAGATCTCAACAAAATGAGCGACATGTTGCAATCCGAGCAATCAGCAAATATCAAAGAAATTGCCAGTCTGAATAAAACAAATACCTTATTAAATAATAAAGTTGGGTTATATGAGGGCCAGATTGAAAGCCTCAAAATTGATAGAATCGAACTAAACAAGCGATTAAAAACTACGGAAAATAAATTGCTAAAAGCCCTTCAGAAAAAATGATGTAATTTGTTGCTTTGGTTTAAAACGATATTTTTTTTAGGCTAGCAATTTCGCGTAGTTTCGTATATCTAATCCAATGTGAAGTTGCAAATTGGAGCTGCAATGCCTTATCCGGATTAGTAATCGCTATAGTTTTTGAAGTTGCTAAAATTAATTCGCGCAGTAAATCAGTTATTCTTCTTGGGCCTAAGCCTCCACGACAATGCAATGGTTTACAGCTTTTATTTACAGGTGGCAGTAGGGGCATCATATCGTTCCTGTCTGGCAACTCAGAAAGATGTAAGTGAAGCCTCCATCGTTTTAAGTTGTCTAGCATTTCTTTGTTCAACGATATGCTATCCACATTAATATTTTTCCTATCAAGAATCCAATACCATTTCCCATTTACTTCAATGAAGTTGGACATTTTGGCGCTTGAAATCTCCGCAGTTTTAGCGTTTAAGTTATAAATCAACGATAGTAGTATTCTTTTAACCTCATAATTGTGAATATCCCAAATAGTCTGTCTTGGCATTGATTCTAGTGTTTGCTTTAAGCTGATGAAGCTATTTTTATCGAAATAATTAGAATTTCTATCAACCTCTCGTGTTGTTGGAGGGTTTTTGTTAATGAACTCAGATTTAATGATTTTGAGTGGATTGCCTATTAAATAGCCACCATTGCAAAGCCAATCTATAAATGAATTGATAGTTGCTATTGCAGTAATTAGCGAAGATATTGGTGGTTTTATGAGATTATTATTTGCATCATATTTCTTTGGTTGGAATGGCCGCCAACCTGATGTGCCAATAGTAGTACGCGGACCACACCAATCATCGTCAGGCTCACTCATGAATTTTATATAATTGCGATAATGCTCAAGTGTCATCGAAGATAATGCTATCCCAGCCTTCATAACCGCCCACATATGTAGCCTGGTTAATTGTTTCTCATATGCTCTAAAAGTATTAGCGCTATGGGAATGCATCAGCAAAAATGCAGATATTGCCTCGAAATCGTTAGATGGTGTAATCAGTTTATACTTTTTTGGGGCACGAAACCTACCTGAACTTCCATTTAGTTCTGGCGTTATGGAAGAAAGAAAAACTTCCTGAAAGCTGTTTGACTTAGCGTCTCTTATTGAAAAACGTTTCATTTATTATCCTTAGTAAAAGGATGCACTATCTTTAATATTGCGCTTAATATGTTTTAGAAACAAGCTTTCATAAGTGGGGTAACTAAAAGTGATACATTTGGACATATGTTAACTAATCTTGATACATATCGACAAGAAGTTACTTTTAACCTAATTTTAATCTTATTGAGTTTATTTTTATTATTTTCAATCTACATAAATTAGATTGATGTTATTTTCAGGTTAGATTGAGTATTGATGCGTCTCAAATATGACTACTAATTCTTTGACATACTGGACAAAGGGTGATGTAGCTTAATTACTTACGAAATAGTCATGGAATTAGTTACGAGGACTTTAAACATGATTATCAAGGGGTGCAACCTCTTTTATTTACCGCACATTACTTCGCATAATGTATATTATGTTAAATTGTATTTATACCAAGATTCAGAAGGTGCTCAATTTAAAGCAAACAAAAAAGCCACTAATACAGTGGCTTTTGTTTTACATAAGATTGTTTAACGAAGTGACTACATTGGATTCTTAGTTATATCATTTTTGAAAGCTTTGTAATTAGAAATTGCATTTTGATGGTTAGGATCAATGCTCAAAGCTTTCTGATAAAAACTTTCAGCCTGAATTAAATCTTTTTTAATCCTCTCAAGGAATATCGCATAGTTATTGAGAGTATTCACATCATCTGGGTATTTTTCCAAAGCCAGTTTATAGTACTTCTCCGCAGATACAGTGTCACCTTTCACATATGTTAAAAAAAACTGGGTAATTTTTTAAAGCTAGAGGGTGAAACTCATCAAGTTCGAGTGCTTTGATAAAGTATTGATCTGCGTCTAAATTATGCACTTTTGTAAGTAGCATCCCATATTTAGCTAAGTTATTACAATCATTAGGATCTATAGCTAAGACACGTTGAAAAAAATCGTCTGCATGAGCATTTTTTTGTAGTTTGCCGTAGATTAATGCTGCATTGCCTAGTGCATGCTTATGGATTGGATTTACATCCAATGCAAGTAAGTAAAATCTCAAGGCCCTATCTAGATCATTGAATCTAGTTTGCACAAATACACCATAATCATTTAGCTTATCAGGATCATTTTTAAATTCAGAAATAACTTTCAGATCACGTTGCATTTCAATGTGTTCGATTTTAGTCTTAGGTGAATATTGTTTCTTAAAAGCGTCGGGGCAAGATTCAATCAAAGTAATTAACAATTCATGCGCAATTTGTCTAACTCCGGCGTAATGTAAATCAGGAATATGGCTCTGAACACCACCGACTGTAGCTTGAATGTTGGAAACAAAAGTCCCATCTTTTAGAGCTGCGTATTTCTGAAAAATTTTAGGCGCAATATGTGCGCCATCCTGATTTGCAACTGCAGTTACAAAGTCTTGTCTACTATATGAACCGTGGATTTGACTATTAGCGACAGGATCATTCCACCAAAGCTTAAAGTCTTTTTTTGTGATATTTTGAAACATATTGAAGTTTGGCTCGGCACTCACTCCACCACTACCAAAATTCCAATAGGTAATAGTACAAGTATCTATGTCTTGCATTACGTGTACAGGTGCTTCCATAGCATACCAATTACCAGTACGCAGAGACATCTGCTCCAAAAGTGAATAACTTGTACTTTTTGGCACAGCATGATGTAGGAGAGTTCTAAGTAGCATCGCTATTACTTGACCTTTAGCCCTGTCACCGTGGTCAAAACTAATACATGAATCAATAAGATTTGAAATATTATCTTGAAGTAATTTTTTTAAATCATCTTGAGAACGGCTTATTTTCACAGTTAACCCCTATCTGATAATACACAAGTGTAAAACACAAGTGTATTTACATAAAATCGAATTGAAACTGTTGAATACCCAACACACACAGATCACACGGCTGATATTCCTGGCAACCCTCAAGCTAGACAAATACCTGCAGTACCTCTTTACACACACCTGACAGCTGCCAAGTTCAGCCAGATGCAATTTCTCTTTTTCAATACGACGATAATAAAACCGCCTTCGCGTTTTATTACGTTTGTCGATCTATTATTAATACAGCCCGCTTGAAGCATTTAGATAAGATTACTTGATCAGTACCTTTCTAACCAAGTAATCTAAACTGAGCTTTCCAGCACCATTTAAAATCAATGGCAGTAATGCAATCATATAAATTAATGGTAATTTGTAATTGCCAAAGCCATCTCCAGCTTTATCGGTAAATCGGTAGCCTTGGAATAACTCGCCAAAAGTATTCCACTCGCTTGGCCAATGCACTGCGGCAATCGCTACGATGGTCAGGATAAATAATGAAACAGCAAAGAAACGTGTTGCTAAGCCAAAAGCAATGGCAATGGCGCCAACCACCTCAAAAAAAGTTGCCATAGCCCAACTGATATCTGGCGGTAATAAATTAAATGGAAAGGGAAAATTTATGTCGGCGAACCAATTGGTACCGTTTAACTTTTCAAAACCCGCTTCTGAAAATTCCCAAGCAACAAATAGCCTAAGGATGAGTGGAGAAAACCAAGAACCAATGCAGTTAAGCTCTTTAGTGATGGTTTGATATAATGCGGTGATGTAGGTAATGGCTTGCATATTGGCTCCCTTTGTATAAGTATTTGCTTAACCATTGGTCGGCCAAATAACTAAAACCTTACACTTGATTATTGACCTTTTTAAGATAAAAGTAGACGCGTATACCAAGCAATACCACTAGTACGCTCGCGTAATAAAATGGCTCGGTCACATCTTTTTTAACCAACCACCAAAAATGCAATATAGCCAATATGCTAATGAGATACACCGCTTTGTGCAGTAGCTTCCATTTAGTTTTCAGACGCTTGATCATGGCAGCATTTGAAGTAGCTGCCAAAGGAATGGTGAGTAAGAAAGCTATGAAACCAACAATCACATAAGGGTGTTTGATGATGTCTTTAGCGATATCTGACCAAACAAAGCTGTAATCTAGCCAAACATATGTGGTGATGTGTAGACAAGCATAAAAGAACATCCACAGCCCTAATAGACGTCGGAGCTGAATTTGCCAGACTTGCTTAGTGAGCAAGCGTATAGGCGTCATACTTAAACTCAGCAGCAAGAATATGAGCGCCCATGTGCCAGTAGAGCGTTCAACAAACTCTACAGGGTTGGCAGTGAGGTCATCATTCACACCTAACCAAATGAGGCGAATGATAGGCATACACGCCAATGCCCAAATGACGCATTTGGCGTAAAAGATGCGTTGCGCATACATAGGTTTAGAAGTTTTTTCTGAGGTCCAGACCAGCGTACATCTGCCCTACTTCATCGTATCCATTAAACATTTTTGTTTTAATACGACCAGCAAACAACCCTGCACCTATGCGCTTTTCAGAGGATTGCGTCCAGCGTGGATGTTCTACGAGCGGGTTAACATTGGCGTAGAACCCATATTCACTAGGGCCAGCTTTTACCCATGTAGTGAGTGGCATTTTTTCTACAAAACGAATTTTGACTATGGATTTAGCGCCTTTAAATCCATATTTCCAAGGCACCACCAAGCGCACTGGCGCACCATTTTGATTAGGCAAGACCTCGCCATACAAGCCAACAGCTAATAAGGTAAGTGGATGTGTGGCTTCATCCATACGCAATCCTTCAACATATGGCCAATCCAACACGGGCACACGTACGCCATCCATGGTTTTGGGATCGTTAGCTGTAACAAACTCAATATACTTGGCATTGCCTGTAGGTTCTGCCCATTTTACCAAGCTTGCTAATGGCAAGCCAACCCATGGAATCACCATAGACCAGCCTTCTACGCAACGCATTCTGTATATGCGTTCTTCTAGTGGCGCAAGTTTCATTAAATCTTCTATGGAAATGGTCTTAGCTTTTTTAACTTCGCCCTCAATACTGATACTCCAGGGGCGAGGTTTAAACAGTGTGGAATGAATGGCGGGATCTGATTTGCTAGTGCCAAACTCATAGAAGTTGTTATAGGTGGTGACATCTTCGTAGCTTGTGAGCTTTTCATCGCTACCGTAGTTGGTCTTTTTATAAGCTGGTATCTTTTCTAGTTTAGTAGCTTTGGTAGTTTGATTCTTTGCGTTTGCACGCCCGATCAACACGCCGTCGCCTTTGGTTTCTCCACCCACGACTGTCGCAGCTTGTGCTAAAAATGATGTAGACAACGCGCCTGCAGCCAAGCCAAAACCGGCAGCTTTTATAAACTGGCGACGGTTTTCAAACACCTCACGTGGGGTGATTTCAGAGGATACGATGTTGCTTGGGTTACGTTTGTTGTTGTCTAAAATCATGAGAAATCACCTTCAAAGTTAATGCGCTTACACCTTAGTCGTGATTTATAGAAATGACTTACGATTAATTACTACTTTTTTGTGTAGCATCAATAAGCGCTGTTAAATCAGTGGCTTGAATTTTCTCTGCAATCGTCTGAGCTTGTCCAAGTAAATCGTTCGCGCTTGAATCATCACCTTGCGCAAACTTGGCTTGTGCTAGATATATATTGGTTTTGGCCTCGTAATAAGCGCCGCCATTGTCTTGACTAAACTTTAGTAGCTTGTTCAAAGTGGCTTCCGCTTTGGTGAAGTCTTTGCTTTGTGTGTAGAGATGGCCCAACGTTAAATTGGCCTCTGCATACTGATCTAGCGTGCCAGCTTTTTGCTGCATGGCGATACCCTTAATCTGGTACGCAATGGCCTCATCGAACCGTTGTTGTGACTGATAATTTGCAGCAATACGTTCGTAACTATCCGCACGTTCATTATCGTTCATCGCTAACTTTTCACCTTCCTCAAGGAATTTTAATGAGGTTGGATATTCAGCTAATAACCCATAGGTATCGCCCAGTAAATTGTAACTTACACGCGTAAAGTTACGATTGTCGTCCTTTTGCGCAAATGCCAAGCTTTTTTCGTACAACTTAATCGCTTCTTTGTAGTTTTGCTGCTCTTTCTCTAAATTACCAATCAGCAAATTAGCTACAGTTTTGTCAAAATCATTCGACGCCCTTTTATCCGCCTCGATAAACTCTGCCTTGGCTTCGTCAGTTTTACCTAGTGCCAATAGTGCACGGCCCTTACACATCATGCCTTGCGCAGCCAGCTCTTTTTGCTTAATCGCGGCATTTGCTTTTGTAATTGCAGATTCATACTGTTGTTTGTTTAACGCGCTGTTGCAGGCAATAATTTGTGGATCCACTTCTGCCGCTACAACATTAAAGTTTAATAATAACAATGCAGTAAAAGTAATAGTGAATGTATTTTCTAGTTTTTTCATTTTAAAATAAGGTCTTTTGTTGGTGATTATTGGTTGTATCAATAGTTGCCTGTTTAGCTTGCTGAGTGTCTGACTCAGCAGCTGTCGCTTTAGTTGCAAATGCGGGTTTGCTGTCATGCGCTGTGATTTCGGTTTGCACATCATTACTTGCTGCCAATAGAGCAATCAAGCCGGCTTCGTCTAGGACCGGCACGCCTAGTGTTTGTGCATTTTCCAGCTTACTACCAGCATCTGCGCCAGCTACAACGTAGTGCGTTTTTTTCGATACACTACCGCTGACTTTGCCGCCTGCAGCCTCAATCAGCGCTTTTGCAGCATCACGAGACATTGTTGGCAAGGTGCCTGTTAATACAAAGGTTTGACCACTCAAACCACCAGTATTTGCTTTTTTGCCATCGTGCTCAGACCATGTCACGCCTTGTTCACGCATAGATTGAATCACATCTACGTTATGTGGCTCTGCGAAAAATTGCAAAATCGCCTCAGCAACAATCGGCCCTACATCATTCACTTGTAATAACTGTTCAGTATTTGCGGCCATCAGGGTATTCAAACGTCCAAAATGGTTCGCTAAATCTTTGGCCGTTGCCTCGCCCACATTGCGTATACCAAGAGCATAGATAAAGCGAGCTAATGTGGTTTGCTTGCTGTGTTGAATAGCATCTACCACGTTTTGGGCAGACTTTTGCGCCATGCGTTCAAGGCTTGCAAGTGTGGAAGTATCCAGACGATAAATGTCATCAAGCTTATGCACCAAGTTGGCTTCGACCAATTGATCTACCAATTTCTCGCCCAACCCTTCGATATCCATGGCTCTGCGCGATGCAAAGTGGGTAATGGCTTGTTTACGTTGCGCAGGACAAAATAAACCACCTGTGCAACGTGCCACTGCTTCATCCTGCGGGCGCTCAATGTGCGAGCCACATTCTGGGCAAGTGGTCGGCATCATAAATTTTCGCGCATCTGCAGGGCGTTTTTCAGCAATCGAACTCACTACTTCTGGAATCACATCCCCTGCCCTGCGCACAATGACCGTATCGCCAATGTATATGTCTTTACGTCTAAGTTCGTCCTCATTATGTAAGGTGGCGTTGGTCACAGTGACACCGCCCACAAACACTGGTTTTAAGCGCGCAACAGGGGTAATAGCACCGGTTCTACCCACTTGCACTGTGATGTCATCCACAATTGTGGTCGCTTCTTCCGCTGGGAATTTGTGGGCGATTGCCCAACGTGGGGCTCTAGAGACATAGCCCAAGGTGTTTTGTTGGTCAAATGCGTTTACTTTGTATACAACACCATCAATATCAAACGGCAAGCTGGCTCTTTTTGCACCTATAGTCGCGTAGTAGTCACGTAAACCGTTTACGCCTTGCTTGACATCGCGCAAATCACTCACAGGAAAATGCAACTCAGAGAGATACTGCAAGGCTTGGCTGTGTGATGCAAACTTTGGCGCACCTTCAGTTTCACCTAACCCATAAGCAAAGAAATGCAAGGGTCGCGTAGCAGTAATGCGTGGGTCTAACTGGCGTAAGCTGCCCGCTGCTGCATTACGTGGATTAGCAAACAATTTACCACCCCGCGCTTCTTGCGCTTGATTTAAACGCTCAAAATCACGTTTCAGCATGAGCACTTCGCCACGCACCTCTAATAACGCTGGCGGAGATGCTGTGGCAAGCTTAATCGGAATTGCACGAATCGTACGCAAATTATGCGTGACATTCTCACCGGCATATCCATCACCACGCGTGGCGCCTTGCACAAATAGGCCATGTTCATAGGTGAGTGTGATCGCCAAACCATCAAACTTAGGCTCAACCGCATACTCAACTTGCGTGTGATCTAAACTCTCAAGAATACGCTTATCGAAAGCAGCAACCTCTTCATCTAAAAATGCATTATTCAATGAGAGCATCGCTTGACGGTGTTTAACACTCTCAAACGCAGATGAGACTGAACCACCTACACGCTGAGTAGGTGAATCTGGGGTGATGAGTTCTGGAAAATCTGTTTCTAACGCAATCAATCGACGGTATAAACCGTCATATTCATTATCGGAAACTAGAGGCGCATCAAGCACATAGTAGTGATAGTCGTATTCCGTAATTTGGTTTTTGAGCGCTGAAATTTCAGCGCTGGCTTGATCTTTACTAAGCGCGTTTGCCATCACACCAGGCAACTACGAAAATAGGCGTAACGCGTGAGGACTACCTGGAATAATACCTTTTGCAATCATGGTCGCGTTAATCACTTTGAGTTGTTGGCGGATTTTCTCAAGTTGAATATCACCAAGCATTTTTTTGTTATCGTCCACTATGCTTGCATCCAAGCTCTTTGCCATTGATTTAGCAACTTGGACCATATTGTCAAACACGTCTGCACTGTTCTTAACGGTAGGAATATCCAATTGAAAAGTCACCCCGTGCATCACCGATGATTTGAGCATGCTGGCGCTAAAGGCGTTACCTTCATAGTTTTTAACTGCAAATTCTAATTGATAAGGTGGTACGGTTTGATTGTGATGAAAGCGACCATCGTTACCCAAACTGAGTCCCTGCGCTTCCGCAAGACCGCGCAATTTAGTGGCATGAAAACTTGCACCGTTGTTGGCCAGCAAATGAAAGCCAACTGTTTTGTCGACTTCAATACAAAACTGGTCAAGTGTTGTGGCATTGTTCAATGGATCGCCCGCACCCTGCCACTCTACATGTGCACTCAAATCAAGCCCAATGGTTTCCACCATATGCTGAAAGCGATTCAACGTGGCTCTGTTGACGGCGCCGCCACGATCGGCCAACTGTAGGCTGTACGCAATTTGCGTAAAGGTATGGTCAGGCTTGCTGTCGCGTACTGATATCCATTCATTCTGCGTAGTAAGTCCGTAGGCAAACGTGCGTTCTGGGAACTCTTTAAATTGAGATTCTAGTCCAATGACTTTAGATTGCGCGATGGGGATGGCTGCAAATAATAATGCGATTAAATCCACCTGCGCATGTAATTCAGCAGGGATAGAGACTTCATCAATGACATAGGTAGATGATTTGGTGAATTGCTCGTGCGCTATTTCTGGTGTATCAGCGAGCGTAGATACTGTCTCTGTAGCTTGAACATGATGCCCTGCACTGCTAAACGCTTCAATATCTTCTGCTGCGATGTCTTCTATCGTTAGCTTTGTTGCCTCACCCACGTCATTTGAATACTCCTGAAAAGTGCTTTGTGGTGTTGTTTCAAACTCCTCATCCACTTCATCGAACACAGGCTCTTTGCGTTGCGCAATATTACGTTCAGAGAAATCATCCAAGCTAGGTTCCTGCTTGTTTTTAGCTGAATACTTGATACGCTCCTGCCTAAAGCTCTCGGTATTGACCTGAAAATCTTCAATCAATACATCACGCTTTGAGGGCTTGAAATCATTAGCAATTCGGTTGCGAAAGGTTTTTTCTTGCCACCAATTAAAGATGACTACACCTACGACGATGAGCGCCCCCAATACAACTAAAATGATGAGCAAATCTGACATTTACTATTTATACCTTACGATTAAACTACGCATATCATACTCCTAAAACAGCCGACTAAGCAGCCTGCATGCGCATTGCAGCATCTATATCTACATCCACTATCCTTGATACTCCTGACTCCTGCATGGTCACCCCAATCAACTGCTGTGCCATCTCCATAGTGATTTTGTTATGCGAAACAAATAAGAACTGCGTGCGTTCGGACATTTTTTTGACCAAACTACAAAAGCGCTCTGTATTGCTATCGTCCAACGGCGCATCTACTTCGTCCATTAAACAAAATGGCGCAGGATTCAAGCGGAACAATGCAAACACCAAAGCCATCGCGGTTAACGCTTTCTCGCCACCAGAAAGTAACTGAATAGTTGTGTTCTTTTTGCCTGGAGGCTGAGCAAAGACTTGAATACCAGTATCTAGAATCTCTTCACCGAGCAGTTCAAGCTTGGCTTGCCCGCCCCCGAACAACACATTGAAAAGCTCATTAAAATTTCGATTCGCTTCATCAAAAGTGGTTTGTAGTTTGCCGCGCGTTTCTTTATCAATTTTACGGATAGCATCTTCTAAAGTTTGGCTAGCTTGAGACAAGTCCAACATCTGGCTATCCAAGTACACCTTACGTTCTTTCTCAACCGCTAACTCTTGAATTGCAGCCAGATTGACTGCGCCCAATGCATCAATCTCGCGCTGTAATTGCATGGTTTTATTGGCCAATTCACTGGTTTTTACCGTATTTGCCAATCCTTCAGCTAGCACATGTTCAGGTAATCCGTTTTCTTGAAGCCCAGCTAAACACTGCTCAAAATGTAAGCGCGCCTCTTGCTCTTTTAAACGGCTTTGCTCCAATGCATCTCGCAGTGGGTGCAGTTGCTGCTCATGTTGCAGGCGCAAGCGTTCTTGCGTTTGTAACGCTTCATCTTGTTCTGCCAAGTGATTACGTGCTGAAGCCAACGCAGCTTCTGCGATTTGTTTTTGATTCACTGCTGCCAATAAATTGGCTTTCAGTGTTTCCATCGGTGTCAGTGTAAGCGTTGATTCCGTCTCAGATTGCCGCAATAATGAAGCTGATTTTTCTTCATAGTTAACTTTTAATTTATTATTTAACTCATTGATTATATTAGTTATCAACTTTAAATTAAACACAAACTCCTGATGTGTTTTTTCAGCTTTTTGGATGTCGTCACGCAAAGCAAAATAGGCGCTTTCAGCGTGTTGTTTTGCACTTAAATGAGCATTCGCCTGCTGTTCCAGCTTTGGAACTTCCGCAATCAACTGATTCAGCGCCTGTTGCTTTTGATCAATATTTGCGGTGATTTCTTCTAACTTATGTTGTGCAGCTTGTTTTTCTTGGTGGATAGAAGTCTCTCGCTGAAGGGCGTTCTCATGAGATTGCTTTAAGCGAGACACATTTAATTGTGCGGCATGCAGCTCTGTAATGAGTTTGCGTAACTGCGCAGCTTCTTGCTGCTGTTGCTGTTTAATTTGATGCAGCGCTTGTTCATGCTTTGCTTGCCGCTGCTTACAGTCATCCACCAACGCTTGCAGATTGGGCAATTGTGCCTTCACTGACTCTAATTGCTGCTGACGCTCCAACACGCCTTGTAGCTGCGTTTGTGCACCATGGTAAGTTACGCTATTCGCTGTATAAATGTCGCCCAATGCATTCACAAGACATTCACCAGGATTTAATTTAGCTAAGTAATTCGTTAACTTGGCATCATCGTCCAGCACATATACACCCGCCAGCCAATCACTCAAAACACCATTGAGCGTGGCTTCTTTTGTGCTGATGAATGAAATAAGCGGGGTGAGCTTCGCATGATGAATCAGTGTTTTATTGCTCGATATACCAGCAAACCCTAGTACCAACGCACTTGGGGGACGTTGCTGCGCTGGTTTGTCTGCAATCAGCGCATTGAGTTTGGCACCTAACACCGATTCGAGCGCAGCACGCCAAGCTGGATCTATATTGATTTGTTCCCATAAACGGGCATTTTTTTCTAGACCAGACTTATTGAGCCATTGCGATAGCTGGGCTTCTTGATTCAGCGACTGCTGCAACTTCTCTAACGAGCGTGCCTCTGCTTCTGCCTGATGCATAGCGCGCTCAGCATTTAGCAACGCTTGGCGTGCCTCTTGAAGCTGAGTCTGATGCGAAGCCTCTGCTTGCTGTGATTGTTGTACAAGCTGCTCTTGTAGCTGGATGGCGGTTTGTAGTTGCACCTGCTGCTGCTCATGTGCATTAAGCTCGGTCAAATCTGGTTTAGTCAAACCAGTTAATGTTTGTACATATTGCGAAATGCGTTGCTGTATCTCTTGAAGGCTTTGCGAAAGATACTGCACGTTGTTCTGTTCAATTTGAATGCGCTGCTTGGCTTGCATCAGCGCTTGCTGACTGGTGCTTGCTTGCGTTATTGCCTCTTTCAAAGCTGCGTCTTTCTCTGGCAAACCTTGCATTAGCAACTGCAGGCCGCTATTGGCTTGCTCGGATGTTGTTTGAATTTGCGTTAGTTCTGCTGCTTTTTCTGCCAGTTGTTGCTCTAGCATCTGCTGTTGCTGTGCATTTCTTGCTAAGGTAGATTCCAACTGCTGCAACTGCACTCGCATGCGCTCTCGCGCTTCTTCGGTTTGTCTTAGCTGGTTTTCAAGATTCGCCACTTCAGCATTCGACTCATAATAGGTCGCTTGCGCCTTATTAATACCCTCACTGGCGGCATAATGCGCTTGACGAGTAGTCTCTAGTTGATTTTCGCTACCGCGAAGCAAAGCGATTTGCGCCTCAAGCTGATTGGCTAACTTTTCAACGTTCGCCTTGGTTTTGTCCCAATCTCGGCCAGCATCCCGTTTTTTTAATAACCACAATTGACCATCTGCATGTTTCAACGCAGTCTGCAGCGCATGGAATTTCTCTGCCACAATGGCTTGCGATTCGAGTTTATTGATAGTCTTTTGTAGCTCTCGGCAGATATCTTCAACACGCGTTAAGTTTTCTCGCGTATCGCGTAAGCGTAGCTCCGTCTCTCGTCTGCGCTCTTTATATTTACTGATGCCTGCGGCTTCTTCTAAAAAAATCCTAAGTTCTTCTGGTTTGGCCTCTACTATTCTTGAAATAGTATTTTGCCCAATAATGGCGTAAGCACGACCACCTAACCCAGTGCCTAGAAATAAATCAGCCACATCACGTCTACGTACTGCCGTGTTATTAATAAAATAACTTGAGCCCTTCTCACGCTCAATGACACGCTTTACAGATATCTCTGCATATTGATTCCACTCGCCACTGGCTCCACCCATGCTGTTATCAAATATAAGCTCTACGCTTGCCCGAGAAATAGGTTTACGATTGGATGAGCCATTAAAAATCACAGCATCCATTGCATCTGCGCGCATTTCTTTAGCAGAGGATTCACCTAACACCCAACGCACAGACTCCATCACGTTGGACTTTCCGCAACCGTTTGGACCGACCACACCCACGCGCTGACCATGTAAATGAATAGTCGTGGGATCAACAAACGATTTGAATCCAGCAAGTTTTAGATGAGTTAAGCGCAAAGCAATATGGATGATGATGGTTTAAAATTTTAAGCGTTATAATAACGTTTTTTTTCAGTAAAAACTGCCCTTCTTATGCACAACGAATCTTTAGGCGCAAAACCCACAGCGCAACCGACTAAACAACTGGAAACATTCCCGAATCCAAATCCTAATAGAGATTTTCATATTCATATGGAGATTCCTGAGTTCACATGTCTGTGTCCGAAAACAGGGCAGCCAGACTTTGCAGTGATTTATTTGGATTACATCCCTGATCAGCTTTGTGTGGAATTAAAAAGTCTGAAACTTTACATGTGGTCTTTCCGTGATGAAGGCTGTTTCCATGAAGCGGTGACTAACCGGATTTTGGATGACTTAGTTGCTGCGACACACCCCAAATTCATGCGTGTGACTTCTAAATTTTTCGTACGTGGCGGTGTATTCACCAATGTAGTGGCAGAGCATCGTCAAGAAGGCTGGCAGCCAAAACCACTCGTTGATTTATTGCAATTCTCTGCGCAATCTAACATTCGCGGCTAATTTTCGTTATTCTTAGAAAAAACATTGACAACTCCTCTGCCCGTCTTTAATATTGCGCCTTCTTTGAATTGAAGCAGATTTAAAGAGCCCACTGTTAGTGGTGTAAGGGGGTATAGCTCAGCTGGGAGAGCGCTTGCATGGCATGCAAGAGGTCAGCGGTTCGATCCCGCTTACCTCCACCAAAAAATTGAATAAATCGTATGTTAGGTTTAATCAAACTATAGTAAAATGCTTGAGTTGTAATTTCTTAGGTCCCCATCGTCTAGAGGCCTAGGACACCTCCCTTTCACGGAGGCGACCGGGGTTCGAATCCCCGTGGGGACGCCAATTTATCTTAGCCTTTGATTTTAAAGTCATTTTTTAAGAGTCGTCGAATCAGTAGTGTCACTGCTAGTGTCACTGTTGAAATTGAATCTAACATCTCGATTAGTTAAGTCACGTCATGGTATTTATTACTTGCGCTTACAGCGTGGAGGGATAGATAAGAGAGTATCGTTAAGGACACGTGATTTATCCGTTGCGACTATTGCTGCACATTCTCTAGGTGCTACAATTTCAGCCATGGATTTAAAAAAAATCAAAGGCTATACTATCAAATCAAATTCAGATGGTATGGAAATCACAACTGACGGGTCACCAGAAGATCATGAACGTGCAAAAGATGCGTTAGTTATGCTTGTTATGGCACAAGCACAATTAAAAAATAGATCAAGTTACCCTTTTCCAGATACTTCTACAAAAACAGTTATTAAATTAGTAGATTCGATAAAAGACTATATTTTTGAGTTGTCAAAAAGTAGTCAAGCCGAAAAATCAAAAAAAATGGCTATTTCGACTCTTAATGGTCTATTAGAATTACTTGGTCATGATTTTCTTGCAGAACAGTTAAATGACGAAGTTATTGAAAACAAGTGGCTACCTGCTAGATTAAAGGAAGTAGCAAAAACAACTATTAAGCGCGATCTAAGCTTCATACGCTCTTACTCGGCCTGGGCTTCAAGTCCAAGCAGAAATCACTCCCCCACCCCTCTAACTTTTAAAATTGAAGCCAAAGGTGAACACTGGTCATATTTAAATAACAATGACCTGAAATTAATCTTTGATAGTCTCATCGAACATGCAAAAAAGCCATGGCATTTCTACATTCCATTGATTGGCTTATATACAGGCGCGCGTATTGGTGAAATAGCGTCTTTAAAGACAGAACATATCTATTTAAAGTCCGGTTTAAACGTAATGCACTTACCTGGCACCAAAACAGATGCAAGTCCGAGAGATATTCCTATACACCCCGCTTTAGAAAAATTAGGCTTATTGAAATTAGCTGAAATGAGAAAAAGAGCGGGCAAGGAAATGTTATTTGACATCACACCAAGTGCTCAAAATGGTTATGGTGCCGCTCCAAGCAAGTGGTTTACGCAATATAAAAATAAGATTGGCCTAATTGATGATAACAAAGTATTTCACAGTTTCAGGCACACAATTATTGACCACATGAATCAATTAGAGGTGCCATTTGCTCATCAATGCCAGTATACAGGTCATGATAAAGGTGGCGGTGTTCATAATAAGGTATATGGCCGAGAGGCTTTGAGTCTGAAATCTATCCAAACCAATGTGATTGAAAAGTTAAACTGGCAAGAGTATTGTGGATGGTAGTTAGACGAAAAGAAACTCAAGGAGTTGGCTAACAGCTTTTTAAGGTAATTTATTGTCGTATACGACACATTTATGTGGTCTGCTTTGGGGACATAGCAGACCTTGAGCTGATAAGTTTTTCCCAAGCAACCTTCCAATAATTAAATTATTTGAGGCCTGTGAAGAGAATTGGGTCACTAAGTTTGATTAGCAACCCTTTTTGATAAGGTTAAAGATTAATTCACTGCGTCTTTAAGTGCTTTACCAGCTGTGAATGCTGGTGCATTGCGTGCAGCTACTTTCAGTTCTGCACCTGTGCGTGGATTACGGCCTGTGCGAGCAGCACGTTTACTTACTTTAAAAGTACCAAAGCCAATCAAGGTAACGGCTTCGCCTTTCTTGAGGGAGTCTGTAATAGCGGATGTAGTGGCATCAATCACTCGGCCTGCTTCTGCTTTAGTGATACCTGCCTGCGTTGCGATTTCTGCAATTAATTCTGATTTATTCATTTGCACTCCAATTTGTTAATTGTTGAATGACATCGAACCCTTACTTTGCTTGGTATAGCGTGATGTGCCAACCAGTAAAGCGTTCTCACCAACTAATCGTTAGATATCAATATTGTTTCAAGTCCGTTTTGCTCAAGCTTAACTGACGCAATATTGCTTAACCCTTGCAGAAACTGCTCTGAATCCTTGATGTTAATCACAGCAGATATATTGCGGTTAGCTTTGCCTTGTGCGCTAAGCGGCTTACTTCTGTATCTAGATAAAGTGTCTGCAACTTCATATACGTCCGCACCTACAAATATCAGCTTACCTTGCTGAAATACAAATGCATCGCTTGCATTTCTTTTTACCATTACGCTTGTCTTGTTTGGCATTATTTCAGCCACCTGGCCATTGGTGAGAAAGATTGTGCTTTGCGGAGATTTAGACTCCACCTTCACACGGCCATGATCAACACTCACCCGCACTAATTTGCTTAATTTATTCACAGCAAATTTAGTACCTAACACAGTCACTTTTGCATGATCTGTTTCTACTACAAATGGACGGTCTGCATCTTTCACCACTTCAAAAATCGCCTCACCATGCTTAAGTAATACATGACGTTGATTGCGATAGTATGTGACTTGCATTTCACTCTTAGCACTTAAGGTGACTTGGCTACCGTCTTCTAATGTTTGCTTAGAAATTTGACCAACAGGATTACTTTTAGCAATTTGTAACAACGGTTGAGATTGCCATTGCTCATATTGGTTGACGGTAAACAATGAAACCAAACCAACGACGATAAAAACACCTAAGCTCACAGCTGTTTTCATGAGTTTATGTTTGCGACTCTCTCGCGATAAGAATCGTTCTTGCTCTAAAGCATCCGCAATCGCTTTTAATTTGTCGTTTGCGCTTAAATCTTGCATTGTTTCTGCAATGCTTGCGTACTCTTCTCTGTGTTTTGGATTTGACAACACCCATGCTTCAAACTGACTGCGTATTAGATCATCAGGCTCTGCAGAACGCATGCGTATGTACCAACGGGCAGCACTCTCACTTATGTTTTGGGCAGTCATATCGTGAATTAAAGAATTAGTTGTCTAGCAGCGCGCAAATCTAACATTGCGCGAATAATATGACGTTCAACCATATTCACACTAATATTCAGCATGCTTGCTATTTCCTTGTGGCTAGTGCCATCCACATGAAACAGCCAAAACACTTGGCGACATTTGGCCGGTAAACTGTCCACAATTCTTTGCAGTTGAAATAAACGCTCTTTGATTTCAGCCAATTGCTCTGGCGAATGTGCAAAATCCTGCTGTGTGATTGCTTCAGCATCGTATGAAATAAACTTTGAGTGGTATCGATATTCATCAATCAATAAATGTGAAACTATTCCCCTCAAATAGGCATGCGGCGATTCCTCACGCTGCGGATTTTTAGATATTGCGAATCGTATTAATGCATCATGCAAAATATCGCGCGAGCGTTGAACACACGTAGTTTTAAATGTAATACTGTTTAGCAGTTCGGAATAAGCCCAACTTAAATTTATTCCACCCCACATTAATTGATTGTCCATACACAACTACTGCAAATACAATGCCAACATAAAGTAAATTTAAGTGTTTGTTTTTATTGACAAAATAAACAGATGCGGTTGTATACAACCACATCTGTTTGTATACAACCAACAATTACAACCAACTCTGTTTCAGCAATAAACAAACATGCCTACTACTCCAACTTAAACCCCACTGGCACTGTCACCGTAAAAGTCTTACGCTCTAAATTGGCATGTAACGCTACCTGCTCAATCGCTTTCTTAATCGTTCTAATTGCTTCTTCATTCAACACTTGGTGTTGACTCGCTTCTGCTAATTCCACTGAAATGAGTTTGCCTTGCTTAAAACTGGCAATCACTTGCACCTCCCCTTCCAAATGGCGTCTTATTGCAATGGTCGGGTACTGTTTGAGTTTATTCACCATGGCAGCCAAGGCTTTGCCATAACCATCCCATACTTCATCTGAGGTCGCTACTTCACTGGATCGAGCCACGGCTAGTGATGAATTGCTAGATGTGACTGGCTCCGTGTTGGTAAGTGCTGTTTGGGTCTGTGTTGGGGTGGTAGTAGTCTGAGTATGTGCTGGTTGTGTTGGCTGTGGTTTTTGGGGTGATTCTTCCTGTGTGTCTGGTGGTGTTTCATTCGATTGTTCTACAGGGATTTGATAGCTTGGATCAGTTACAGGTGTGGGGGTGGCGAGTACTGGACGCACTGTCTTCGCTTTGGGTAGTTTGGTCACTGGAGTGGGTGGAATCGGTTTGGTTGGTTCAGGTAGTGCCGTTGATGGTACTGTCGTTTGTGTTGGTGCAGGTGTGGGTTGTTCTGGTAACGGGTTTAACTCGATCTGTATGCTGGTACTGCGTGGTTGTAGGCTCTGCTGGTTAAAGTAAGGAAAGACGTATGCAATGGCGATATGCAATAGCATGGAGGCGATTAATGCCCACACTAGAGATTGGTCTTCGTTGTCATGCGTGGTCACAAGAAATGATTGGTGGTAAGTATGCATGGTGCGTGTAATGAATATAAAGGCTGAGGCTAGCTACGTTTGAAGGTAGACAGTTGCGTCAATTAAGGGCTAACCGCTTCTGGCAACATCACAAAGCTAAACTTGGTGATGTTGGCACGTTGTATAGCCGCCATGACTTTAGCCACAGTGCCATAAGCGGCTTGTTCATCTGCATAGATTTCAATGGCAGGGTCTGTACTGGTTTTGAGCATATTGAGTTCGTCACTAAGTGCAGTGATGGTAATGGGGGTGGTGTTGAGGGTGATCTCGCCTTGTGCGGAGATGCTAAGTTGTAAGGTCTTGGGTTCGGTCTTTGCTATTTCAGCATTGGCTTGCGGCAGTTTGACGGAGACTGCATTCATGAGTAAGGGTGCGGTCACAATAAACACGGTGAGTAATACCAGCATGACATCGACCAGTGGGGTGACGTTGATTTCGCTCATGACTTGGTCTTCTTGATTGCTGAGTAACATGCTCATGGTAGTTTGGCCCCCATGCCAGATTTCACGATGAGGTAGTGAAATGCAATGCCAAAGTTCTCTATTTGGGCATTGGAGCTTTTGAGTTGTCTGAGGAAGTAGTTGTAAGCGAGTACGGCAGGTACTGCAGTGGCAATACCAATACCGGTGGCAATCAGGGCCTCCCCTATTGGGCCTGCGACGACATCGAGTCCAGCGGAGCCTTTGCTGGAGATGTCTTTGAGCGCATGCATGATGCCCCATACCGTACCAAACAAACCAATAAAGGGGGCGGTAGAGCCAATGCTGGCGAGTATAGCGAGTCCTTTTTCTGTATGGGATTGTTCGATATGGGCTTGTTGTTTAAGTACAGCGGTGACCAGTTCTTTTCTGTCGTCATGGTTAAATGCGTTGACACTGAGGCGTAAACGTTTCCATTCATCCAAGCCAGCTTGGCAAATCCTTGCCAAGCTGCCATCGGTGAGTTTGGTATTAGCACGTACATGCTGGAGGTCTTCTGCTTGGTTGAATTCTTCTAAGAACAGGTGATTGCGTTTGTTGAGTTGGTAGAAGCTCACCCATTTATGGATGACGACTCCCCATACCACGATAGACATGAGGGCGAGTAGGATGAGTACGCTATCGATGATGCTGGGGAGTTGGAAGAGCATAGAGGTCCTTTTTTTCTATTATTATGGGTAATTAATATAAATGAGTAATAACATTGTTAACTCGTTCATAGCGGTTTAGGCACAAACTGATAACTCAAGGTAAAAAATGCCGACCTTGGTGCGCCAATTCCTAAGAAACTGCTACCTTGCCAATCTGCACTGTTGTAGTTAAAACCACTCTCTCCGATTACTCCACGAATGGAAGGAGAAAATGCATTCAGACCCAACCTGCCTGCACTTGCATATTCCTTATCAAACAAGTTGTTCACTTGCATACCAAAAATCCACTCGGGGGAAATTTTATAACTAGTTTGAAAGTTAAATACGGTATAACCAGCTGTTTTCCCCTCGCCGAAACCAGTGCGTTCGATCGTACACAGATACCCCCCGCATATAGGCCCGGTAATTGGTGATGCAGGGCCAGCCTTGTGTTTGTTGTTCTCATTGCCGCGCAAAAAGGCCTCTGAATGCATAATCATATTGAGTCCAATATTCCATTGGTCTGTCACATCGTAGCTGAAGTTAGCATTTAGATTGTGCAGTGGAATGCCTGGCATACGATTACCTGGCTTTACCTTGATTTGCTCAAACGTGCCTTCTTTATCGTAACTTATGTCATAAACACTGCCAGCGCTGCTGTTGTTTGGGCTCGCCAAGGTAAACTCTGATTGAAAGGTAGCGTCAGTCAAACTGTAGTTAAGACCTATGCTAGCTTTGCCAACTTTCCCTTTTACACCCATTTCCAACCCTTGGCGGCGAGTCTTGCCAATATTTTGGAAATAGCTCTGAGTCGCATTGACAGAGACAAAGTAAATATCATCGGTTAAATCCGTGCGATAAATACTAGCATTCCATTCAATGTCCTCAGTTAACAGTCCTCTTGCACCAAACTCCAGACTTTTAGACCGCACTTGCTTTAAATACGGGTCTCCTGACATTGCCCCAGGTAGGTTGCAGCTACGTCGCTCACGCCAAGTTCTCTTAGCGTACTTAGGGTTACCATCGCTATCGTAGCCATCAAAGACTGGACTATCATCGAAAGCACAGCCCAGCTCAATGGTAGTAGGCGTTCTAGCACCACGGCTCCAGTTGCCATACAAGTTCAAATTTTCTTGTGCTTGCCAAGTCATCCCTAATGATGGGTTGAATGAGCGGTACTTGAACCTCTCCTTTTCACCAGCTGCCATGGAAAGAATATTATTGCCATCACTTCCTAAAAAGCCATCTCCCATATAACCGTAACTTGGGTCAAATGGCACAATATAACCATCCAGTCCCGTCGGGCACTCACTGGCCTCTATGGTGCCGTCGTTGTTATTGTCGGTACATAAAGCTGGATAGTTCAGTAAGTTTACAATTCTATTCACATCGCCAAATGAGCCAAGCTTACTCACATCTAACTTGTTATTTACGACAGTGTGGTTAAAACGTGCTGAAGCATTGATATTCAGTGATTTAGTGGGTGTCCAAGTTTCACTAAAGTACACGCTTTTGGTAGTGTTATCCCCCTTGAAGTCATTCAACGCAAAACCTCGTTCTGGGCTATTGGCTGAGTACTCCCATCCTAATTGGCTAGGGTCTACATATCCATGTCTATTTTTATCCAAAAATCCAAGATACTGTTTGCTGTCATAGGTACTGTCTGATGTGTCGAACGACCCCCCTACCATTAACTTGTGCTCATCCAAGTTCCAGTTAAGCTGTAAAGCAGCACCTTTACCCAGCTGATCAATTTGCGTATCGTTAAAAATAGCAGTTGGCGTGCCCTCTATGTAGCCTGTAGCTTGATATGGAAATCCTGATCCATTATCAATCGCTGCAGCCCTACCATCGCGATAAATGTAATTACCGTTGGCGTCTTTAACACAAGGCGTTGATCCTATGTTGCCTGTACCAGTCATTGCACATAACTCAGAATAGAGGCCTCTGTTAATCGGTTCACCTAACTCCCAATACCCATGAAAAAAACCAGATGAGTCGGTGTATCCACCAACTACGCCACCTGCAGAACCCGTAGAAACCACGTCATAAATGTAACTAAGATTACCCGAACCTGGATGTGAAGTTGTTGCGGTCGCGACTACCCCTGCGGTTAATCCGTAGAGATTATTGGTTGCCTTCATCGCTGCCCTATTCTCCCAAGCAAACCTCACCAGCCTCGCATACTCTTGTGAAGAGACAGTGGCGTTAAACGCACCAGGAATAGTTGAAGGTCCTAAATTACCCCCTGGGCCTGTAAAGTCATTGCTTATCCTTGGATCGTAGGTCCAGTTCCAAACTTGGTTACTAGAGCCGTCTGTCGCAGCAACCTGAACTTGATCAGCAACATTCTGTAATTGATTGTTTTCATCAAGATATTGCGCCTGAGTACCAAAATTATTGCCATAAATTAAATTGTTCGCGCAAGGGTCATTAGCATCTGTACAAGCCCCAATAGTCACGACACCAGTCACTGGGTCAACATATCTTGCCAATGGATTGTAATTCGCATCAGCTGCCACATTCATTGGATAATCGTTATAGTCTGGTAGACCGTCACGGTTAATGTCTGGCAATCCTGGCAATAACTGCCGACTTCGATCTCTGGTACTCGCGGTTGCTGGGATGTCATCGTCTCCTCCAAAGTTTTCGTTCACATCAGAGGTGTGGCTCTTACGCTTACTCTTTCGATTGTAAATCTGACCGGTGATATTAAAAGTATCGGTCACATCCCATACACCAGATAACTGGAATTGCAGCAAATCGTTTTTGCTTTCATCAGGAGAGGTGTACACCTGCTTTGCATTCTGATCAACCATTTGTTGCGGAAGCAGTCCATTGCCAGTGAGTTTATTGCCTGCATAAAGCATGGACAAGCCTAGGCGCGTACGTTCGTTTTGCCATTCAGCTTTACCAAATACTTGATTGACCTTGCTTGGAGAGTCGTCTCGCCAGCCATCTTCTAGAAAAAAGTTTCCAGATACAAAACCAGCAATCACACCATTGTTACCACCAGCTGAAATTTGGAACTGTTTACGTCCAAAAGAACCAGCCAACACCTCTGCATCTAGACTTTGCCCATCGAAACCACTTTTAGTACGCATGGAAAGCGCACCGCCAAGAGTGCCTAAGCCGTACACGGGATTGGAGCCAGGGAAGATATCTAGACTACTAAGCGCGTTCATGGGAATCATGTCCCAATTCACAACATCCCCAAACGGCTCGTTCACACGAATGCCATCAAGAAATACGGAAATGCCCTGAGCGGTACCTAGTTGTGG
Source organism: Methylophilus sp. (assembly GCA_030696695.1). Lineage (GTDB taxonomy): Bacteria > Pseudomonadota > Gammaproteobacteria > Burkholderiales > Methylophilaceae > Methylophilus. The sequence goes on along the minus strand of JAUYRP010000011.1, from coordinate 9,892 downwards.
TGAGGCTGTAAATCCTCGGTATTGCAAATCCATCTGAAATGGATTGCTTTGATAGTCATTGACAGTGACTGATTGTAGCTTTTGATTCATTAAGTCTGTAATGCTTACAGAATGTGCTTCCTTAATGTCTTTGGCAGTTAGTGTCTGTATGTTGCCAGGAATTTGTTCTTTGGTTAAACCTAGCCCTGGCAATGGACCAACCTCGTAAAAGCGTTTGGCACGAACTTCAATTCTATCCAATTGGATACCTTCTGGATTTTCTGCAAGTTTCTGTATATAAACTGCTGTGCCTTCAATTTTTGCCGCTAGGCCTGTTTTGGCTAACATTCTTTGCAAAGCGTCTTTTCTCGTCATGGTGCCTTTAATGGCAGACGATTGCTTACCCAGCACCAAATCTGTTGGAAATGCGATATTCATATTGGCCATTTTTCCCAACTGATCAAGGGCAGAAGCTAGCGGCTGGCTTGGAATATCGACAGTAACTGGCGCCATAAATGTTTTATCTTGTTCCATAGGAATTTGCGTATTGAGCTCGGCACCCAGCAGATTTGTTGAATTTAACAACACTGCGGAAACTGCCACCACCAACGCTCGCTTGTTAATCTTTTTCAAAAGATAGTCCTCATTTTCTTTGCCAATACCCTTTATCGTTTGAGCAATCAAAACCCTGATGTCCAAACTCAAAAAAATGAGAAATATCTAATTTATTTTTTGTGCTGTACTTTCTGTGTATAAATAAATGTTTAAAGAATCATTAAAAACTTGGCTTTGCATTAGGGTCAAACTGCCAATTGAAGCTAAACCACACGCCACGGGGTGCGCCGGGAGCGATAAAGTTTGTACTGAGCCAATCCGCAGAGTTGTGGTTGTAGCCACTTGGGCCAATTGCGCCATTTATCGATGGCGAAAATGGGTTACGACCAAGTCGCCCAGCGCTGAAATATTCTTTATCAAAGAGATTGTTTACGAATAAAGAGGCAGTCCACTCTTTGTTAAATTTGTAGCTGGTCTGAAAATTAAAGGTTGCATATCCGGGCAATACGCCAGGATTGTTTGAAACTTGACGCGCAACCGTGATGTCTTGAAAGCTGCCATTACCATCAGGCACTGTAATGCTTCGGTACTGTGTGACGCCTACTCTATGTTTGTTATTCTCATTGCCGCGGGCATAGCTACCCGAATGCGCAACCACACTCATGCCTACTGTCCAATCTTCAGTCACGTCATAACTGAAACTGGCGTTAAGGTTATGCAAAGCAACACCTGGCATGCGGCTACCCGGGTCAACTTTAATCACGTTAATGCCAATCTTAGGGATTGAAACTGAGCTGTTGTTATCCTCACTAATCATTAGGAAACTATCTTCAAATGTAGCGTCAGTGAGACTGTAGTTAACACCAAACCCCCATTTGTTGACCTTACCAGAGAGCCCAGCCTCAATACCCCGACGGCGGGTTTTGCCGATGGAATCGAAGAAACCCATTCCATCACCTACTGCAACAAAATAGATGTCGTCCTTTAAATCGGTTTGGTAGGCACCTAAATTCCATTGCATATGTTCACCAACGGTACCACGCAAACCAATGTCATACGAGGTAGACTTAATTTGCGGCAAATATGGATCGCCGGACAATGTATTGGGTAAATAACACTGACGGTTTTCTAGTACACTTTTTGGAACTTCATAGGTACCACCATTACCATCAGCGTAAAACACACCTGAAGGTCTTTTATCATTAGCACACCCCAGCTCAACCACGCTAGGTGTTCGAGCACCCTTTGCTATATTTGCGTAAATATTGAGGTTTTCTTTGGCTTGCCAGGTTGCACCTATGGACGGATTGAATGAGTAGTAACTGAATTTCTCAGTTTCAGCTTCGTCTAGGTTGCCATACTTAATAGGTGGTCTAAAGTTTGTTGGTGTGTTTTCGCAGTCCTCATCACTTGTACATGTATCATGCCCAAATGGGAAATTTAAAACGTTGCCTAAGCCATAAGCAAAAAAGCCATATCGAGTTGCAATTTGGTTTTGTGCTTGTGTCTCGTTGTAGCGTCCAGACACATTAAAATTCCATTTTTCTGTAGGGGTCCAAGTTTCACTAAAATATAAGCTCTTGGTGGTATTGGTGCCGCTGAAATCATTATTATTCAAGGGCAAAGTTGCTGCAGTGAATTGCGGGTGAATCAACTCAGGTGCCAAAAATGCGTAGCGACTCGCATCTAACATGCCAAACCGTTGTTCATTCGTATAACTAGCTTTGGCGGCATCAATCGAAGCGCCCACCATGAATTTATGTTTTTCAAAATTCCAGTTAAGCTGAACTGAGGCTCCATCAACGATTTGATTGATATTGTTATCCGTAATTACAGCGGTAGGTGTACCAGGAACATAACCGGGTTGTCCCACATAGGCACCATCAATTAATGTGGGAAACTGTGCACCGGGCTCTCTAATATTGTATGGGCCTGGGAAATCTTGACTTGTATTTTCTAATGAAGATGGTGGTTGGCAAGTATCAATATTTATGGCCGGCTTGATTACGACATAGTTTTTAACCACATCACCATTAGCTAACTGTTCATAGTAAAAGGTGTCAATCCCAGCGACTACATATACATTCTCGCCAGGAAATGAAGGATTTCTCAATTGGTTAAAATCTGAAAATATGCCTGGATTAACGCTGTAGGAAACCTCCCCGTTGGTATAACTCAGTGCTGGGCCCGTTGGTTGGTTGATATAATCAAAATCCCGATTTAAGATTTGAGCAGCGTAGAGATTTTTTGTAGAGTTAAAAAACTCGTTAAAGGCATCTACAAAATATTGGGGAAGTGCGGCGTTTACATTTGCGGCGTATTTAACATCCAAATCAACTACACCATTATTATTAAAGTAGTCTTGTATGAATTCGCCGCTGAAGAAATCTTCACCCTGAGTCAAATTGGTCGATATCAACACATAATCTGGCATCCCATAAAGATTAGGGTTACTACCATCCGTCGGGTTGGCAGTACTTTTAAACAAACAAGTAAACTCTTCTCCGTTTTCTGGAAATCTTCTGGCTGCTCTCATCTCCGGCCAGTCAGTAAATACATCGGCACCTGTCTGATGACGCTTGCTGTCTCTTCTATAAACTTGTCCAGTGACACTAAACGTGTCGTTTACTTGAAATGCGCCAGAGAGCTGAAATTGTTGCAATCTGTTCTTGGTAGCATCTTCGGAGGTAAACGAATCATTTCTCTTCGCTGCATACATCTCACTCGGCAATAAGCCGTTCCCCACAAGATCGGTGCCTACAATGAGCGTGCTAAGATTAAGGTCTAATTTGTCACCTCTATAACTCGCCTTACCAAAGAATTGATTTACTTCACTAGGAGAGTTTTTACGCCACCCATCTTCTAAAAAGAAATTGCCTGCGCCAAATAAAGCGAAGGTGCCGTTGTTAACTCCGCCTTCTACTTGAAACTGTTTGCGTCCAAATGATCCAGTGAGCACTTCTGCATCTACCCCTGTATTATTAAACCCGTCTTTGGTTTTTAATGTGAAGGCACCACCCAATGTATTTAAGCCAAAGATGGGGTTAGAGCCCGGGAACACATCCACACCTGCTAGCGCATTCATGGGAATCATGTCCCAATTCACCACATCACCAAATGGCTCATTGACTCGAATGCCATCAAAGAACACAGATAAACCTTGTGGTGTACCAATCTGTGGGCCAGCAGTAAAGCCTCTATACTGCACATCCATTTGAAAAGGGTTGCCTTGGTAATCGTTGACGGTGACAGATTGCAGTTTTTTGTTCATTAAGTCTGTAATGCTTAATGAGTGAGATTCTTTGATTTCTTGTGCAGTGATGCTTTGTACGTTACCGGGGATTTGTTCTTTGGTTAAACCTAACCCAGGCAAAGGGCCAATCTCGTAAAAGCGTTTAGCGCGCACTTCAATTTTATCGAGTTGGATATTTTCTGATTTTTCAAGTTTTTCGCGCTCACGCTTAACTACAATAGTATTGTCTTCTACAGAGGCTTCTAGCCCAGAGTTTTCTAATATTTTCTTTAGTGCCTGACCTTCGTCATAATTGCCTTTTACCGCTGGTGCTAGCTTGCCTTTTGCCAGGCTGTTATCAAACACAATGTTTTTGCCTGATTGCTTGGCATATTGCTTTAATGCCTCAGCTAGCGGTTGCGCTGGAATATTGATTGTGACGGGGATTGCAGTGTTTAAATCGCCCGCAAATGTATTTGTTGAAATGCCACTGATTGAAAAACCAAGACAAGCTGACAGCACGGCTACATAAATTTTACTAGGTTTACATTGGCTAACACTTAAAGAGGTGAATCGCATACAGAATCTCACAACTAAATTTGGTTGAATACTGTATTGACGTAGATGGAAAGAAATCCCTGATGTCTTGTTAGAAAAATATTTAATTTTTCATATAGAAATCACTCTGGCATAGATCCCTCCCAAATTTCCAGAGAATTTTGGGAGCTAATTGATATGAATTAAACCCAAATACTAGCGCTAGCTTTAAGGCTTAGGTGCTGGATTGATAGGGTTTAATTCTGTTGTTGTAGCTGAATGTTTGACAGTGACTCCAGCCACCTCTGTCAGCGATTTGATAAAGCTTTCAATCTCTTTAATTTTCAATACCGCGGTAATACCTATCGGTTGATGCATATTGGATACCACAGGCGTTGAACGATACCTTGAAATAGTCTCGGCCACTTCATTCAGTGTTGCGTCTTCAAACACCAGTTCACCTTTCGTAAAGGCAAACATATTGAGCGCATTACGGTCTAGCTTGCGAGCAGATTTGTTGCGCTTCACTTCTGCGACTTGACCGTTGGTTAACACCATGGCATTGCCCGCCAAATTGCCAGCGCTATCTAATTGCTGCACCTTTACCCTGCCATGATCCACGGCAACATAGGTTTTTTGATCAACCATGTTCACTAAGAATCGCGTACCCATGACAGTGATACGCGCATTTGCACTCTCGACCACGAAAGGACGGTCTTGGTCTTTTACAACATCGAACACAGCTTGACCTTGCTTTAGTTTAATCAGACGCTTATTGCGATAGTAAATGACCTCTACATTAGAGTGTGCATCTAACGTTAAGTGGCTTCCATCTGATAAGTACTGGCTGGCTATGTGACCAACCTGACTGGTTTGCGCAACTTGCGTTAACGGTTGCTGCTGCCAATGTTCCCATGATTGATAACCGAATAATGCGCAAAAACTTAACGCGACAATAGAGGCGGCTTTTGCAAACGATTTTGTTTTGCTTCTCCGTTTAATGTCTTGATTTAACTTTTTAAGTTGCATCGCCTGCGCCAGCGTGTCCATTTTTTGGGGCGAATCAAAATCTTGCCACGTTTGCGATACTGATTGATATGCCTCTTGATGCAGGGCACTTTGCATTAACCAAGCTTCGAATTTGGTTCGATCTGGGTGATCATAATCCGCATGTTGTAGCCTCAAAAACCATTTTGCGGCTTCTTCTCGAATATTTTTGTGCGGGAAGTTCATCAGGGCTTTAATAGGTAGTCTTTAGCAAAAGATAAGTCTACCAATGCACGCATCATATGGCGTTCCACCATATTTAGGCTGATGTTCATTGATTTAGCGATTTCAACCTGCGTCTTGCCTTCGATTCGGTACATCCAAAAGACTTCTCTACATTTGGCTGGCAAACATTCAATGATATTTTGCAATGCCTGCATTCTTTGTTTGATATCAGCCATGCGCTCAGGTGAGGCAATCTTACAGTCTTCAACATTAACAAACTGACTTGTTTCTTGATTCATATCATCATGTATATCTACAAAATGAGCCTCATGTCGATAATGATCAACAATTGAATTTTTAACGATGGTTCTTAAATAAGCGTGAGGCTCTAATACAGGATCTATACTGCTTTTAACTGCAAACTTTACGATAGCATCATGAAGCAAATCATTCGAAAGATGAAAGTTTTTAGTTTGCGCATAAATACTGCGCAATAAATCTGTATATACCCACCTTAGGTTAAGACTGTACCAAAATGTATCTTGTTGATGGTGAGGATAAAGATTCATTCCATAGCCTAATTCACGTAACTGACTCGGATTGACTGCAATATTTATGCCTTTTTATACTGATTATTTAACCCTATGTTTTTAATGAAGATTTAATAAGCTCATTTATTACCTGAAATAAAAATTGGTTCATATCAACAAAAGTATTGGCTGATATCAACCAAAAAAGATTGTGACCAACTTAATCAATAGAGTAATTTTCGAAGATAAATGTCCGCTAAGGAGATTTACGAGATGGGGACAAAGCGGACTTAAAAATTAAGAAATAAGTTAATGTTCTAGCGCATGCCGCTTAAAGAGGTTCTGCAAGACAGAACTAATGGAGTTCTAAATCTACTAAGGTTTACTAAGTCTTTTTCGATATGACTCAAGGTTTGCTTGGTAATCCTGAGCAGCACCAAACTCTAAGAAATGTTTATATCTTGCATGCGTACCTAATACTTTTCTTGCATGTTTAATCGGGCAAAAATATTGTTCAGTCCTTGCAACGATCTCACTAATATATGCAATCATCCCACTTCCATAAGCACAATAAGTGCAGTGAAACTTTTCAATAAAGTTTAAATAGTGCAAATGCTGACGATCAAATACGATGTAATCCGATCTATTTACCTTATTAATCCCATAAATTGGGAAACAAGTAATTTGGTAGAAAGTAATAAAAAAATCTGTAATTACTAATGGAATAATCATTGAATAAATAATTGGACCAGTAATAAGATTAAGGGGACGATTGCTTACTAACCAATGAAAAAAATTATTTTTTAGTTTCAAATGATATCGTTTGATGGATTGTTCAAATTCTATTTTCTTTCCAACAAAATGAAATATCACTTCTGTTTGTTCTTGATTAATCACCTCACTCAACTGACACTCAAGTTCTGCTATTTGATCAAGTATTTGTTTGATTTTAGTATTCGACAAGTGCTTACTTCCTCTCTTTGTAATGAGTGGTATATACGAAGTTTAACCCTTTTAAAATTATAAGGTTGAACATTACAATCACCTGATTAATCGATTCTCAAGATTATGTGTGAATCTATATTAGGTTGGGACAAGCTTAAACTTTATTATCTACCAGCTGTTGGCAACAACACTGCAGCACCTTTGATTCTACCTTGACGTAAATCACTTATCGCCTGATTAGCTTGATCGAGTGGATATACAACAGTACTCATTTTTATATGTATGCGGGAAACTAAACTCATGAAATTGACGCCATCTTCACGTGTCAAATTAGCAACACTACGTAATACCCTCTCACTCCATAGCAATGAATATGGGATACTTGGTATATCTGACATATGAATACCTGCGCAAACCACAAGTGCACCTTTTGAACTTGCTTTTAACGCAAAAGGAATTAATGAACCGACTGGGGCAAATATTAATGCAGAATCTAATGCGTTTGGGGGCATCATAGAGGAATACTAGGATGCGTGGACAAAGCAGAGATACTACGTTAGACAATCTTTGATAATTTATACAGCTTAATTAACTTATATCAATCATAATAAACTTAGAAGACGTTATTCTTTAAACCTTAAAATAAACAAGTTAGGCAAATCCAATGAGCTTGGCGAAAATAAAGGCATATTTTCAGAACTTGTTCTTGATAAGTTCTGAAAATAATCGAAGAAGGTCTATCTATGTTAATAAAATGCCCACGTTGTAATAAAACCAATAGATTGGCAGTTGAAAACTTTTCAAAAAACCCCAATTGTGGTGCCTGTCATAAGCCACTTTTTTCATTGCCAATTGAGATTAGTCAGAATAATTTTAATGAAATGGTTAATCAGAGAGAAAAACCTGTGCTTGTGGACTTTTGGGCGCCATGGTGCAACCCATGCAAGAGTTTCGCATCAACATTTACTCTCGGGGCTGAAAAAAATAGTTCAGATGTAATCTATGGGAAAGTAAATACTGAGGTAGAGCTTTTAATCGCCTCTAAACATTATATTAAATCCATTCCAACGCTTATTGGGTTCTTTGGTGGAAAAGAGCTGATTAGATTAAGTGGGGCGTTATCAATAAGTCAGTTGCAAGATTTAACAAATAAGCTTATCCATGATTCAGCCCAATAGTTAGAAAGTTCTCATTAAGGACATTCATTAAGTATGAAGCTCAAAGATTACTACGAAGTTCTTGGTGTTGATAGAACAGCCAGTGAAGACGAAATTAAAGTCGCCTACCGTAAGCTGGCACGTAAATACCATCCTGACGTTAGTAAAGAATCAGAAGCGGAAGCACGTTTTAAAGAGGTTGGTGAGGCTTATGCGGTATTAAAGGACTCAGAGAAGCGGGCAGCTTATGATCAGGTAGGTTCTCAAGGAAAAGGTAATCAAGGTTTTACTCCACCACCTAACTGGGATTCTGGTTTTGAATTTAGTGGTAGTGGATTCAACCCCAATACCGGAGATCAGAGCGGTTTCTTTGAAGAGATGTTTGGAAGACAATCAAGATCAAGACAACAATCAACAATGGATGCAAAAGGTCAGGATCATCATGCCAAAGTAATGATTGATCTTGTTGATACTTATCTAGGAGTCAAAAAGACTATTGCCCTTCAAATGCCTAGTTTTGACACGCTAGGCCAAGTTTTTATGCAAGAACGTAAGCTTGATATAACCATTCCGAAAGGTATTCAAGCTGGTCAACATCTAAGATTGACTGGCCAAGGATCCCCAGGCATTGGAAAAGGAAGTGCAGGTGATTTGTATTTAGAAATATCATTTAAACCGAACCCTCGATACCGCATTGATGGCAAGGATGTTTACATGGAATTGCCTATCACACCATGGGAGGCAGCGCTGGGAGAAACGGTTACTGTTTCAACCCCAAGTGGGTCAGTCGAACTTAAAATTCCTACCGGTTCAAACTCAGGTCGAAAATTACGCTTAAAAGGCCGCGGTATTCCTGCTAAGGAACCCGGTGACCTATTTGTTGTAATTGCGATTTTCACACCACCAGCTGAAACAGAACCCGAAAAAGAAGCCTATCGCTCTATGGCAAAGACTTTTAAATTCAACCCTAGAAAAGATTAAAGGGATAAATATGACTGAAAATAATATTCAAATAGAGCAAGTATCGATTGTTGAAAATGAAGTTCAGATGACCGCTGTTGAACTATGTCACTCAATTGGTCTAGAACATGAATATTTAATTGCTTGGGTGTATGAGGGAATACTCTCCCCCACAGGAAATTCACCAGAAGATTGGCAATTTGGGGGCGATTCATTAAGCCGAGCTAAGAAGGCATTAAGACTATCTCGTTGTCTTGAAATCAACACACCTGGTGTTGCAATGGTAATGGATTTGTTAGATGAGATTTCATTGCTCAGAAAGCAGATTGCCTGATAGTTGATTTAGCCTTAATAAACCAATGGAGAAGTATTCAATAACAAAGAATCATCTTAATTTTAGGATTATGAAATGACCAAACCACTGTGGACAGCAGAGCAAATTCAAGAGGAGTTGAAAACTCAAGTAAATAACATTAAAGAAATCAAAGAACATGGGTAGAGGGTAACAATCTAGTTAAATCATGTGCATTGAACGTCAGCTTTGGGGATTTTGACGTTATGCTAACAGAGCAGTTGTTCAACGTGGAAGTGACCAGGCTGTGTGGTTTTCCCTCAAATCCGCTCGACTGCCACTTTGGGCGTCGTCTCATCTACTCAATCGGTGGATAGCGATCGTACTTCGGTAATTCGTGCGCATGCTCCATCCAGCTGATGCGCTCTGCAACTTGTATATGAATTCGCACTGGTACGGCATCTGGCTCATCGTACGTTGCGCTCTGAACGTC
>JAUYRP010000019.1 GCA_030696695.1 Methylophilus sp. | reverse complement strand
CGTCAACTGGCTACGGAAATAAAATAGCCCAGGCTTTAATAAGGTTCTGTTGCATTTAACTTAGTAGAGTGGATTTTGGGTGACTTTATCAAACGCGCAGTGGGTCAGGGTGCAATTATCCCGCCCGTGAATAATAATGGTTACTGGAAGGGGGATGCAATGCGGAAAGATCAACGGCTGGTTTGTGCCAAATATAGCAGTTACTCTCCCGCCTCGAAGTCTCATCTTCCATTGCTACTACGGGGAAGCGACCATGAGCTACCAATATGAGAAGCGCGGAGTATCGGGATTCATCCTTGGCCATGGAACTGCGGACAGATGGACGGACAATGGTTCTGTCGCACTAGCAAACTTCTGTCAAAAATTCGATTATGCTATTGGCCTGTGAGCGGATGGAGAAGACAAGATGCTGCAGATGAAGGGGATGAGATTTCCAAATGAATAATTCTGGTACGCATCCCTTGGTACGAGGTATACACGCTAAGTTATCGCAACCTTGAAGAGTTGATGCCAGCACGCGAGGTGTCGGTCGATTATCCGACGAGGTGTGGGAATGGTTTGGCGAGCCGTTCGGCACCAGTGTGCCGAATGAGGATTCAGGTCACACCGGCACTAAGTTTTGCAACAAGTGCCGCTCGGAGCCGGTGAAGATACATAATTGCTCTCCCTGACAGGCTGCCGTGAATAATCCAGGCGTCCCGATACTGGGACACGATGGCCTTTCGCATACATGCATTGCTGATATCCAAAGTCGTAACGCTGCTGAAGGGTGCGCCCTGAACTTTCACCAGTGCCGGCTCCTGACCCATAGAACCAATAAGCAATCCAGAGCCAGCGCCCTCGCCTACGCTACTGTGGCCGCCAAACAATGCACCCGCTGTGGCCCCGATTGCAGTTCCGATCACCGCGCTTCTTACGCCACTATCAGTCGCTGCTGCATTCGCAGTGCCGCCGCCTATCTGAGCGCTGGCATATTGCCTGCAATCGGCATCATCCAAGCGGAATTGATCAAAGGTTATCCCCGTGCCCGGCAGCACAAGTATACTCGGGCCAGTCGGTACCGACGTACAAGCGCTCAGCACCAGAACTGCCGCGAGCACGGATGAGAGTCGCAATATATGAGTCATGACGGAGGTGAATTATCTAA
>JAUYRP010000021.1 GCA_030696695.1 Methylophilus sp. | reverse complement strand
TTACCGTCCACAATTCTACTTCCGTACGACAGACGTCACGGGTGCGGTAGAGTTGCCAGCAGGTACAGAGATGGTGATGCCAGGTGATAACGTATCAATCACTGTGACATTGATTGCACCGATTGCGATGGAAGAAGGCTTACGCTTCGCGATTCGTGAAGGTGGTCGTACCGTTGGTGCTGGTGTCGTAGCTAAAATCATCGAGTAATAAGAAGTTTAATTAATAAGGCGGCAGGCTGAAGTCTGCCGCTTCGCTCTTTATAAGGAAAAAACATGGCTGCTCAAAAAATTCGTATTCGCTTAAAAGCATTTGACTATCGCTTGATTGATCAATCTGCTCAAGAGATTGTTGAAACTGCTAAGCGCACTGGCGCTGTGGTAAAAGGCCCAGTGCCATTGCCCACGCGTATTGAACGTTTTGATATTTTACGTTCACCGCATGTGAACAAAACATCACGTGATCAATTTGAAATCCGCACGCATCAACGTTTGATGGATATTGTAGATCCAACAGACAAAACGGTAGATGCTCTGATGAAATTGGATTTGCCAGCAGGTGTAGACGTAGAAATCAAGTTGTAAATTTTAAGGATAAGCCAAAGAAAACTAAATTTATCATGTCGTCTTTGGTCCAGTTCCTATGATTTCCATAGTATCAATAAATTTGATTGTAATTAAAGTGTTGTAAAAAATCTGGGGGTTCGGTATAATCCGGCCTCTTTCATGAAGTCGGTCAATTGTAATCGGCTTTTTAACTTATAAATAAGGAATCGATCATGAGCTTAGGGCTTATTGGTCGCAAGGTCGGAATGACCCGCATTTTTACTGATGAAGGCGCAAGCATTCCAGTAACGGTGTTGGAGGTTGTTCCTAACCGCGTGACACAGATCAAGACTGTCGCAAGCGATGGCTATACAGGCCTTCAGGTTGCTTACGGCGAACGTCGTGCAAGCCGCATTAACAAAGCGCTGACTGGGCATTATGCCAAGGCTGGCGTTTCTGCTGGTGCTGGTATCAAAGAATTCAATGTTTCTGCAGATGTGCTTAACAACTATCAAGTTGGCGGCAATATCACTGTTGAAATTTTTTCCGCTGGTCAAATGGTGGATGTTACTGGTACGTCGATTGGTAAAGGCTTTGCTGGTGCTATTAAGCGTCACCACTTTAGTTCAAATCGCGCGTCACATGGTAACTCGCGTTCACACAATGTACCCGGCTCTATCGGTATGGCGCAGGATCCTGGTCGAGTATTCCCAGGTAAGCGTATGCCAGGCCATTTGGGTGATGTCAAAGTTACCACGCAAAACTTAGAAATCGTTCGCGTAGATGCAGAGCGTAATTTGTTGTTAATTAAAGGTGCAATTCCTGGCTCTAAAGGTGGCGACGTGATTGTGCGCCCGGCTGTAAAAGCGAAGGGAGCTAAATAATGGAACTCAAGTTAATTGACAATAATGGCAAAGTGGCTAAAAAAGGCGTTGCTGTTTCAGATGTGACATTTGGTCGCGAATTCAACGAAGCATTGGTGCACCAAGTAGTGGTGGCTTACATGGCCAATGCGCGTACTGCGACACGTGCACAAAAGGGGCGTGACACTGTTGCGCACACTACACACAAGCCTTATGCACAAAAAGGTACAGGTAATGCGCGTGCAGGTATGACCTCTAGCCCAATCTGGCGTGGAGGTGGTCGTGCGTTCCCTAATTCACCTAATGAAAACTTTAGCCATAAGGTAAACCGCAAAGCATATCGTGCTGGCATGCAAACCATTCTTTCAGAATTGGCGCGTCAAGAACGTATCGTTGTGGTGGAAGAATTTAAGGTTGAATCTCCAAAAACAAAACAATTCGTTGAGAAAATCAAGGGTCTTGGTTATACCGAAGGCGTATTGCTGTTGACGGATGGTTTTGATGAGAATTTATACTTGTCATCACGTAATTTAACTAACGTGATGGTGGTAGAGGCGCAATATGCTGATCCGGTTAGCTTGGTGCGTTTCCCAAAAGTATTGGCCACTGCAGGTGCAGTGAAGAAACTTGAGGAGCTCCTAGCATGATGAACGCTATTACGAAAACTCAAGACCGCTTATTGCAAGTAATCTTAGCCCCTCAGATTACTGAAAAAGCAACTTACATTGCTGATAAGCATCAGCAAATCGCATTTAAAGTGCGTACAGATGCTACTAAAACTGAAATTAAAGCAGCCATCGAATTGGTGTTTAAGGTTGAAGTAGATAAGGTGGCTGTGATCAATGTTGCCGGTAAAGTTAAACGTGCTGGCAAGCGTGTTGGTCAACGTAGCGACTGGAAAAAAGCGTATGTGAGCTTGAAGCCAGGTCAAGAAATTAACTTCGCAGCGGGCGAATAAGGAGAGAAGATATGGCATTAGTTAAAGTCAAACCAACTTCCCCCGGCCGTCGTGGTGTACTTAAAGTTGTTACACCCGATTTGTATAAAGGCAAGCCACACGCGCCGCTGTTGGAAAGTCAAAGTAAAAACGCAGGTCGTAATAATAACGGCCGTATTACAACACGTCACCAAGGTGGTGGTCATAAACAACACTATCGTTTGATTGACTTTCGTCGTAATAAAGATGGTATTCCAGCAACTGTAGAGCGCATTGAATACGATCCTAACCGTACAGCTAACATTGCATTGTTGTGTTATGCGGATGGTGAGCGTCGTTACATTATTGCCCCACGCGGTGTAGCTGCAGGTGCGCAATTAGTGAGTGGTGCAGAAGCGCCTATCAAAGTGGGCAATGCATTGCCATTACGTAACATTCCAGTGGGTAGCACGATTCATTGTATCGAATTGCAACCTGGTAAAGGTGCGCAAATCGCTCGCTCAGCTGGCACTTCTGTGCAATTGCTTGCGCGTGAAGGTGCGTACGCACAATTGCGTCTGCGTTCAGGTGAAGTTCGCCGCGTACACGTTGATTGCAAAGCAACTTTAGGTGAAGTGGGTAACGAAGAGCATTCATTACGCTCAATCGGTAAGGCTGGCGCAATGCGCTGGCGTGGTGTTCGTCCTACCGTTCGTGGTGTGGTAATGAACCCGGTTGATCACCCGCACGGTGGTGGTGAAGGTAAAACAGCAGCTGGTATGAATCCAGTGAGCCCATGGGGTGTTAAAACGAAGGGTTATCGTACACGTAGTAATAAGCGTACTGATAATATGCGTATTAGTCGTCGTCCGAGAGGCGTAAGGTAATCATATGGCACGTTCAATTAAAAAAGGTCCATTTGTAGATGGTCATTTGGTAAAAAAAGTAGAAGTTGCTACGGCAACTCGTGATCGTAAACCAATTAAGACTTGGTCACGTCGCTCAACTATATTGCCAAATTTTATTGGTTTAACCATCGCGGTGCACAACGGTAAGCAACATATCCCTGTGCTGATTTCAGAAAACATGGTTGGTCACAAACTCGGTGAATTTGCGTTAACGCGTACATTCAAGGGTCACGCGGCTGATAAAAAAGCGAAGAAATAAGAGGCTAATGATGCAAGTTACTGCAATATTAAAAGGCGTTCACCTCTCTCCGCAAAAAGCGCGTTTGGTGGCTGACTTAGTACGTGGCAAAAAAGTAGATCACGCGCTCAATATTCTTAATTTCACACCTAAAAAAGGTGCAGAAATCATTAAGAAGGTAGTGGAGTCTGCGATTGCTAATGCTGAACACAACAATGGTGCTGATATTGATGAATTGAAGGTGACTTCGATTTATGTGGATAAAGGTATTGTGTTGAAAAGAATCCGTGCTCGCGCAAAAGGTCGCGCTGGGCGTATTATTAAACCAACCTGCCACATTCATGTGACAGTCGGCGACTCAAAGGCATAACATGGGACAAAAAATTCATCCAATTGGGTTCCGTTTGAGTGTTCAAAAAAATTGGGCCTCACGTTGGTACTCAAACAGTAAAAACTTTCCAGCCATGCTGCAAAGTGATATTAAAGTTCGTGAATTCTTGAATAAAAAATTGGCTAGTGCTGCAGTAAGTAAAATTATTATTGAGCGCCCAGCTAAGAATGCAAAGATTACTATCTACAGTGCACGTCCTGGTGTGGTGATTGGTAAAAAAGGCGAAGACATTGAATCATTGCGCGCAAGTTTGCAAGGTTTGATGGGTGTGCCAGTGCATTTGAACATCGAAGAAGTGCGTAAGCCTGAAATCGATGCAACATTGATTGCTCAATCTATTGCGCAGCAATTAGAAAAACGCGTTATGTTCCGCCGTGCCATGAAACGTGCGATGCAGAATGCAATGCGTTTGGGTGCGCAAGGTATCAAAATTATGAGTTCAGGTCGCTTGAATGGTATCGAGATTGCACGTACTGAATGGTATCGTGAAGGTCGTGTGCCACTACATACATTGCGTGCTGATATTGATTATGGTGTGGCTGAAGCTTCTACTACATACGGTATCATCGGTATTAAAGTATGGGTATTTAAAGGTGAGATTTTTGGTGGTAATGCACAAGCGCAAGCTGCACAAGTAGCTGCTGATGCTGAACCAGAAAAAAAAGTAAGAAAGCCGAGGGCTAAAGATGCTACAACCGTCTAGACAAAAATATCGTAAGATGCAAAAGGGCCGTAACAAAGGCATTGCAACGACAGGTAATAAAGTAAGTTTTGGTGATTTTGGTTTAAAAGCCATTGGTCGTGGTCGTTTGACTGCGCGTCAAATTGAAGCAGCACGTCGAGTGATGACACGCCACATCAAACGTGGTGGTCGAGTATGGATTCGTATTTTCCCTGACCAACCAATCTCCAAAAAACCAGCTGAAGTGCGTATGGGTAACGGTAAAGGTAGTACCGAGTACTACGTAGCACAAATTCAGCCAGGTAAGATGTTGTACGAAATGGATGGCGTCAGTGAAGAGTTGGCGCGAGAAGCGTTTAGATTGGCGGCTGCTAAGTTGCCAATTGAAACGACGTTCATGACGCGTCAAATTGGTAGTTAAGGAAAGGTAAGCTAATATGAAAGCCACCGATTTAAGAGCAAAAAGTGTTGATGAGTTAAATGCTGAACTGATTGAATTGCGCCGTGCGCAGTTCTCATTACGTATGCAATTGGCTACGCAACAATTAAATAAAGTAGATCAGCTAGGTAAAGTGCGCAAAGATGTTGCGCGCGTTAAAACTGTATTAGCTGAGAAAGCGAAACAGGCATAATGATGACAGAGTCAACTAAAGTTGTTCGTAGTTTAAGTGGTCGCGTAGTCAGCGATAAAATGGATAAAACCGTTACTGTGCTTGTTGAGCGTAAAGTGAAACACCCAATGATTGGTAAAGTGGTTGTGAAGTCTAATAAATTTCATGCGCACGATGAAACTAATCAGTGTAAAGAAGGCGATATTGTGACTATTGTTGAAAGTCGCCCTTTGTCTAAAACAAAGACATGGGTTGTTAGCAAGGTAGAAACAAAAGCTTAAATAATATGATTATCATCTTGCATAAGATGAAATCTATCAGTTATAATGTTGGACTTTTCGGCGCTCGTGTCGGTTAATTTTTAACTTACACATAAAGCCAGCGCCCCAATACTGACCGTGGTCTACTGGCCGTGTTGAGATTTAAAATCTTAATAGCGGCTGGTGTTGGTTAAAACGGATTAAGTTGGAGATTACTCTCATGATTCAAATGCAGTCTCGGTTGGAAGTTGCCGATAACACTGGCGCTCGTTCAGTTCAGTGTATTAAGGTGCTTGGCGGTTCAAAACGCCGTTACGCTGGTATAGGTGACATTATTAAGGTCAGCATCAAAGATGCTGCGCCGCGTGGTCGTGTTAAAAAAGGTGAAGTCTACAGTGCTGTTGTAGTTCGTACCGCTAAGGGTGTGCGTCGTCCAGACGGTTCACTTGTAAAATTTGACACAAATGCCGCTGTATTACTCAATAACAAATTAGAACCAATTGGTACACGTATTTTTGGGCCGGTTACACGTGAATTGCGTAGTGAGCGTTTCATGAAGATTGTATCTCTTGCGCCTGAAGTGTTGTAGTCATAGGCATAAGGACAGATAAGATGAGCAAAATTCATAAAGGCGACCAAGTAATCGTCAATACAGGTAAAGATAAAGGTAAGCGCGGCACAGTAGTGCGTTTATTGGATTCTGGCCATGTGGTGGTTGAAGGTATTAATGTAGCGAAAAAACATGCTAAGCCAAACCCGATGAAGGGTGTTACTGGGGGCATCGTAACAAAGGAAATGCCAATGGATATTTCTAATGTTGCATTGTTTAATCCTGCAACGCAGAAAGCTGATCGCGTAGCTTTTAAAATGTTAGATGACGGCCGTAAGATTCGTGTATACAAATCTAACGGTGAATCAGTGGACGCATAGGATAAATTATGGCGCGTTTAAAACAATTCTATAAAGACTCAGTAGTAAGCAAGATGACTGAGCAATTTGGTTACACTTCTGTGATGCAAGTGCCTCGTATTGAAAAAATCACCCTGAATATGGGTGTGGGCGAAGCTGTTGCTGATAAAAAAGTAATGGAGCACGCGGTTGGCGACATGGAGAAAATTGCTGGTCAAAAAGCAATTGTAACCAAGGCTAAAAAATCAGTGGCTGCATTTAAAATCCGTGATGATTATCCTGTTGGTTGTAAGGTAACTTTGCGTCGTGAGCGTATGTACGAGTTCCTGGATCGCCTCATTACTGTAGCTATTCCACGTATTCGTGATTTCCGCGGTATATCTGCTAAATCATTTGACGGTCGTGGTAATTACAACATGGGTGTTAAAGAGCAAATTATTTTTCCAGAAATCGAATACGACAAAATCGATGCGATTCGCGGTATGAATATTACGATTACTACAACGGCTAAAACGGACGAAGAAGCAAAAGCTTTGCTTGCTGCGTTTAGCTTTCCTTTTAGAGGTTAAGACATGGCAAAAACATGTATGACAGAGCGCGAGCTAAAACGCCGCGAAATGGTAGAAAAATTTGCAGCTAAGCGTAATGCTTTAAATGCAATCATCAATGATCAGCAAGCAAGTGCTGAAGATCGTCGAGATGCGCGTTTGAAGTTACAAAGTCTGCCACGTAACTCAAGCCCAGTGCGTCTACGTAATCGTTGCGCATTGACAGGTCGTCCACGTGGTGTGTTCAGTAAATTTGGTATCGGTCGCAGCAAGCTGCGCGATTTGATGATGAGTGGCCAAGTGCCAGGCGTCACCAAAGCTAGCTGGTAACGGAGGAGTAGATTATGAGTATGAGTGATCCGATTGCCGATATGCTAACGCGTATTCGTAATGCACAAAGTGTTAATAAATTAACAGTATCTATGCCAGCATCCAAACTCAAAGGCGCTATTGCTGATGTGTTAAAGGATGAAGGGTATATTGAAGATTATGCTGTGCAAGCCAATGATGGTAAGCCTGTGTTGAATATTAGCTTGAAATATTACGCTGGTCGTCCAGTGATTGAAAAAATTGAGCGTGTAAGTAAGCCTGGTTTGCGTGTATACAAGGGTAGCCAAAACATCCCTAAAGTAATGAATGGTCTTGGTGTGACAATCGTGTCTACATCCAAGGGTGTAATGACAGATCGTAAAGCACAAGCAGCTGGTATCGGCGGCGAAGTGTTGTGCGTAGTAGCTTAAGGAGAAGCAAATGTCACGTGTTGCTAAAAATCCTGTTGCTATTCCAGAAAAAGTAGAAGTGGTGCTTAACCCTGCGCTCATTAGTGTAAGCGGTCCTTTGGGCAAGTTGTCTCACCCATTGACAGATGCTGTGACTTTGGCGCGTGATGGCGATACCATCACTGTCAAGGCCAATAATGATTCACAGCACTCGCGTGCGATGTCTGGAACAATGCGTGCATTGGTTGCCAACATGGTACAAGGTGTATCAGTAGGTTTTACGCGTAAATTGACCTTGGTTGGTGTTGGCTACAAAGCAAACGCACAAGGTGCGATGTTGAATTTGGAATTAGGTTACTCACACCCAATCAATCACGCAATGCCAGCTGGTGTTACTGTGCAAACGCCAACACCTACTGAAGTAGTGTTGACAGGCGCAGACAAACAGGTGGTTGGTCAAGTGGCTGCTGTGATTCGTTCGTACAGAGCGCCAGAGCCTTACAAAGGTAAGGGCGTGCGCTACTCAGACGAAGTGGTTGCTATTAAAGAAACCAAGAAAAAATAAGTAATTAGACTTAAAAAATCTAAACTAAACTAGGGCTTAGAAAATGAACATCGTAAATAACCGCTTGCGCCGTGCACGTAAAACCCGTGCCAAAATTGCCGAGTTAAAAGTTACACGTTTAAGCGTGCATCGTACAAATACGCATATCTATGCGCAAATTATTGCTGAATCAGGCGATAAAATCATCGTAAGCGCTTCAACTGTAGAAGCTGATGTGCGTAAAAAAGTGAAAAATGGTGGCAATGTTGAAGCTGCTGCTTTAATTGGTAAGCGTATTGCAGAGAAGGCAGTCAAAGCAGGTGTTACTACAGTTGCTTTTGATCGTTCAGGCTATAAATACCACGGCCGTATTAAGGCGCTTGCAGACGCAGCGCGTGAAAACGGTTTGTCATTTTAAGAAGCGAGACAGATAATGGCTAGAGAAGTAGAACAACAACAGCAAACTGATGGTTTGCGTGAAAAAATGATTACAGTTAATCGTGTAAGTAAAACGGTTAAAGGTGGTCGTATCATGAGTTTCGCAGCGTTGACTGTTGTTGGCGATGGCGATGGCGCAGTGGGTATGGGTAAAGGTAAAGCGCGTGAAGTGCCTGTGGCTGTACAAAAGGCAATGGATGAAGCGCGTCGTGGTATGTTGAAAGTGAATTTGAACAACGGCACTTTGCATCACGCGGTGACGGGTGTGCATGGTGCGGCTAAAGTGTTTATCCAACCAGCTTCAGAAGGTACTGGCATTATTGCTGGTGGTGCAATGCGCGCCATTTTCGAAGTGATGGGTGTGACAAACGTTGTTGCAAAATGTATTGGCTCAACTAATCCATACAACTTAGTACGTGCGACTTTAAATGGTTTAGAGTCCATGAATACGCCTGCTGAGATTGCTGCTAAACGCGGTAAATCCATTGAAGATATTAGAGGTTAATCATGGCTAAAGCAAAAAAAGAAGTTTCAACTATTAAAGTAACATTAGTCAGAAGTTTAATTGGTCGTATTGAAGCACATAAAGCGACAGTAAAAGGCTTGGGTTTACGCCGTATGCATCACACTGTTGAAGTTCAAGATACACCAGCAATTCGCGGCATGATTAACGCCGTTAGCTATCTCTTAAAGGTAGAAGCATAATGCAATTAAATACGATTAAGCCTGCAGAAGGCGCAAAAAAAGAACGTCGCCGTGTTGGCCGTGGTATCGGTTCAGGCCTTGGTAAGACTGCTGGTCGCGGTCACAAAGGTCAGAAATCACGTACTGGTGGTTTTCATAAAGTGGGTTTTGAAGGCGGTCAAATGCCTTTGCAACGTCGCTTACCAAAACGTGGATTTAAGTCGCTAACGAAAGACAATACTGCACGTATTCGTACGAGTGAGTTGCTTGAGCTAGATGCGGATGTCATCGATATGCTTGCATTAAAAGCAGCTAAATTAATTTCAGGTAATGTGAAAGCTGTAAAAGTATATCTTTCTGGTGATTTGACCAAAAAAGTGAAGGTACAAGGCTTGTTGTTGACTAAAGGTGCGCGAGCAGCGATTGAGTCAGCAGGTGGTCAGGTTGTTGAAGCTTAATTAAAGAGAACTGGTTTTGGCACAAGACGGCATTTTAAGTACCATGAGTAAAATGAGCGAGCTGAAAAGCCGCTTATGGTTCGTGTTGGGCGCTTTGATTGTATATCGATTAGGTGCTCACATCCCAGTACCTGGGATTGATCCTACAATACTGAAGCAGTTATTTGACTCGCAAAAAGACGGTATTCTGGGCATGTTTAATATGTTCTCAGGTGGTGCTTTATCGCGTTTTACTGTCTTTGCGCTAGGGATTATGCCGTACATTTCAGCATCTATCATTATGCAGTTGCTGACTGTAGTGTCACCAAAATTAGAGCAGTTGAAAAAAGAAGGTGAAGCAGGCAGACGCCAAATCACCAAATATACGCGTTATGGTACGGTTGCATTAGCAACCTTCCAAGCGTTGGGTATTGCCATTGCTTTAGAAGGTCAGGCTGGTTTGGTATTGGATCCGGGCTTTAGTTTTAGATTGACAGCAGTAGTCACTTTAGTGAGTGGCACGATGTTCTTGATGTGGTTGGGAGAGCAAATTACTGAACGCGGCATTGGTAATGGCATTTCTATCATCATTTTTGCTGGCATTGTGGCTGGATTGCCAAGTGCCGTAGGCAGTACCCTTGAGTTGGCGAAAACAGGTGCATTCTCTATTCCGCTGGTGATGTTCTTGTTTGTAGCCATTATATTGGTGACAGCTTTGGTTGTGTTTGTAGAACGTGGGCAACGCAAAATTACAGTAAATTATGCTAAGCGTCAGGTAGGCAATAAAGTATTTGGTGGTCAAACGACTCACTTACCATTGAAGTTAAACATGGCAGGCGTGATTCCTCCAATTTTTGCTTCAAGTATTATTTTGTTTCCAGCTACGCTTGCAGGCTGGTTTGGTAGCAGTGAAAGTATGTATTGGCTGAAGGATATCAGCAGCAAGTTAGCCCCTGGCCAACCAATCTACATACTGTTGTTTGCGGCAGCGATTATATTTTTCTGTTTCTTTTACACGGCATTGGTATTCAATCCGAAAGAGACAGCTGATAATCTGAAGAAAAGTGGTGCATTTGTACCAGGTATTCGCCCTGGAGAGCAGACCGCTAAATACATTGACAAGATTATGGGCCGTTTGACTTTAGTAGGTGCTTTTTACATCACTTTAGTATGTTTGTTGCCTGAGTTTTTGATTTTAAAATTTAATACACCGTTCTACTTTGGTGGTACGTCACTTTTGATTATTGTTGTAGTGACAATGGACTTTATGACACAAGTGCAATCCCATTTAATGTCTCACCAGTATGAGGGGTTGCTCAAAAAAGCTAATTTTAAAGGTGGCGCAACAACGCGCTAACTGGAGAGATGGCGAAAGAAGATCGCATTGAAATGCAAGGTGAGATTCTAGAGAATCTCCCCAATGCCACTTTCAAAGTAAAGTTAGAGAACGGACACACAGTATTAGGATATATCTCTGGGAAAATGCGAATGCACTACATTCGTATCCTACCAGGGGATAAGGTGACAGTTGAAATGACACCTTATGATTTGACAAGAGCGCGCATTACATTCCGCGTGAAGTAACTAAATTGATTTGGTAGCTAGAGGTAAATTATGAGAGTTCGTGCATCAGTAAAAACATTATGCCGTAACTGTAAAGTTGTGCGTCGTCGTGGAGTAGTTCGTATTATTTGTACAGACCCGCGTCATAAACAACGTCAAGGTTAATAGAAAACGACGGTGTGATGTTTGGAATTGAAAAATTCATCACAACCTGTTAAAATTTAAGGCTTTTTATTTGGTCGCTAGTCATTGCGACTCGTTTTGGAGTTAAAGTATGGCTCGTATTGCTGGGGTAAACATCCCTAATAACAAACACGCAGAAATCGCGCTCACCGCGATTTATGGTATTGGTAGAAACACTGCACAAAAAATCTGTGTAGCAGCAGGTGTTTTGGCCACGACTAAGGTAAAAGATCTGAACGACGCGGATGTTGAAAAGCTTCGTGACGAAGTTGCGAAGGTCAAGGTCGAAGGCGATTTGCGCCGTGAAGTGTCGATGAACATCAAGCGTTTGATGGATCTTGGTTGCTATCGTGGCGTGCGTCATCGTCGCGGTTTGCCTGTGCGTGGTCAACGTACAAAAACCAATGCGCGTACGCGTAAAGGCCCTGTAAAAGCAATCAAACAGTCTAAATAACGTTTTAATTTAATCGTTTAATTTAAGTAAGATACATAGGTAAGGACAGTACAACATGGCAAAAGCTAATGTACGTGTAAGAAAAAAAGTTAAAAAGAATATTGCAGAGGGTATCGCACATGTGCATGCTTCTTTTAACAATACAATTATTACAATCACAGACCGTCAAGGCAATGCGTTGTCATGGGCCACATCTGGTGGTCAAGGATTTAAAGGTTCTCGTAAAAGTACGCCTTTTGCTGCACAAGTTGCTGCTGAAGTTGCTGGTAAATCAGCACAAGAATCTGGTGTAAAAAACTTAGAAGTACGTATTAAAGGTCCTGGCCCTGGTCGTGAATCAGCAGTGCGCGCACTGAATGCAGCAGGATTCAAAATCACAAGTATAACTGACGTGACGCCTGTGCCACACAATGGCTGCCGTCCGCCTAAAAAACGTCGCATTTAAGCGATTAAAGATTACTGGAGAAATATCTTGGCTAGAAATTTAGACCCTAAATGCCGTCAATGCCGCCGTGAAGGTGAAAAGTTGTTTTTGAAAGCTGAAAAATGCTTTACAGACAAATGCGCAATTGAAAAGCGTAACTTTGCACCAGGTCAACATGGTCAACGTCGTAACTCACGTTTGTCTGACTACGGTGTGCAATTGCGTGAAAAACAAAAAGTCCGTCGTATTTACGGCGTGCTTGAAGCACAGTTCCGTAGCTACTATGCTGAAGCTGATCGTAAAAAAGGCATTACTGGCGAGAATTTATTACAGTTACTTGAGTGCCGCTTAGATAACGTTGCTTATCGCATGGGCTTAGGTGGTTCACGTACTGAGGCACGTCAAATTGTGCGTCACAACAGTATTTTAGTAAACGGTAAACGCGTAAATATTCCATCATACCAAGTAAAAGCGGGTGATGTTGTATCAGTAGCCGAAGCATCAAAACAGCAGTTGCGTATTAAAGCAGCATTAGAAGCTGCAGAGCAACGCGGTTTCCCTGAGTGGTTAGAAGTGGATGTGAAATCATTAAGTGGTAAGTTTAAAGCGAAACCACAACGTGACGAATTGCCTGCAACTATCAATGAGTCATTGGTTGTTGAGTTGTATTCTAAGTAATTAGGTGGTATTCGTACTTAGTTTTCACTCTTAAATCGAATTCATTCAAGGAAGTTTATGCAAAATAGTCCAACAGAATATTTGAAACCACGTGTTGTTGATGTTGAAGTGATTACACCACTACGTGCTCGCGTTACGCTTGAGCCAATGGAGCGCGGTTTCGGCTACACATTAGGTAATGCGTTGCGTCGCGTGTTGTTGTCTTCGATTCCTGGTTTCGCCATTACAGAAGTAAAGATTGACGGAGTAGTACATGAGTACTCAACCATTGATGGTGTGCAAGAAGATGTTGTTGATATCTTGTTAAATCTCAAAGGTGTAGCGTTAAAATTAAACACTAAGTCAGAAACCATTTTGGTATTAAACAAATCAGGCGAAGGCATTGTTACTGCGGCTGATTTCGAAACTGGTCACGATGCTGAAATTGTCAACCCAAGTCATGTGATCGCTCACTTGACCAAAGGTGGTAAATTGAACTTAGAAGTGAAGGTTGAGATGGGACGTGGTTATCAACCTGTTCCTGCACGCCAAAAAGTGAACCAAGAAGACCGTGTGTTAGGTTTCATCATGGTGGATGCTTCATTCAGTCCTATCAACAAAGTCAGTTATCACGTTGAGAGTGCGCGTGTAGAGCAACGTACAGATTTAGATAAGTTGATTATGGACGTTGAGACTAACGGCATTATTGAGCCAGAACAAGCAATCCGTGATGCAGCAAGAATATTGATCGGTCAGTTATCAGTGTTCGCGAATTTAGAAGGTGCGCCTAGTGAAGTTGAAGTGAAATCAGCACCACAGGTCGATCCAATTCTATTACGTCCAGTGGATGATTTAGAGTTAACAGTACGCTCAGCGAATTGCCTAAAAGCAGAAAACATTTTCTATATTGGTGATTTGATTCAACGTACTGAAAATGAATTATTGAAAGCGCCGAATTTAGGCCGTAAATCACTCAATGAAATTAAAGATGTGCTAGCTTCTAAGGGGCTGACACTTGGTATGAAGCTAGAAAATTGGCCACCAGTTGGCTTAGAAAAAGCTTAATCCCATTTATTTGCAGTTAAAAAGTTTAAGGAAATTACTATGCGTCACGGTAATAGCAATCGTAAGTTAAATCGTACAAGCAGCCACAGAGCCGCTATGTTCCGTAACATGTCTGTATCATTATTACGTCATGAAATAATCAGAACTACTTTGCCTAAAGCAAAAGAGTTGCGCAAATATGCTGAGCCGCTCATTACTTTGGGTAAAGATGCAACATTGGCAAACCGTCGTTTAGCGTTCAGCCGTTTACGTGACCGTGATATCGTGACTAAATTGTTTGGTGAGTTAGGTCCACGCTATAATGCACGTAATGGTGGATACTTGCGCATTCTTAAATGTGGTTTCCGTAATGGCGATAACGCGCCAATGGCGTTGGTTGAACTAGTTGATCGCCCAGACACTACAACAGAAGCAGTTGCTGCTGAGTAATTATCAATAGAAGCAAATTGCTAAAAAGCCAGCGTAAGCTGGCTTTTTGTTTTTATTCAGTAAGAAATATCTGAATATCTGATCTTGAAAATGGCCAACACAATTCAGCATTAGTATCATTTCGATACAACACGGGTATTTTTTCACCATACTTGCTGATGAGCGCATCGTCTTCTGAAATTTCAACCGTGAGTATCGTTTTGCTAGGCAGCGTCGCTAGCACTAACTTCTCAGCTAACTCGCACAGATGGCAAGCGGATGTGGTATACAAGTATATTGAGAATGTTTGTTTAGTTGCCATTTAATCTATTTTTTATCTTTCAATTAAAGGATTTTAGCTTAAATTAAATCATAATAACGAATTGATCATTATGGCTATATCAGGAATGTAATGTCGGATATACAAGAAATCAAAGAAAGCTTAAGCGAGAGTCTGCAACAGGTTATCTCGCTATTAGAAAAGCATAAGTTAGTAGAAAGTCTTGTGCACAAACAAGACATGCCTAAGCATGATCTAGTTGAAAGCCTCGTGCATAAGCAGAACCTTAGCGAACTTCAAAAGCGGCTGGATGTTTTACACCCGGCTGACGTAGCTTATATCCTCGAAGCATTACCATTGGACGACCGTTTAAAGGTATGGGATCTTGTAAAAGCAGAGCGTGATGGTGAGATTTTACTAGAAGTCTCCGATGCTGTTCGTCAGACGTTGATTGCTGACATGGATAGCGACGAGTTGTTAGCTGCAGCTGAACAGTTGGATACTGACGAACTAGCTGATTTGGCGCCAGATTTGCCAAAAGATGTGTTGCAGGATTTAATGTTTAGCCTCGATGCACAAAATCGAGAAAGACTGCAGTCTGCTTTGTCATATCCCGATGACGCGGTTGGTGCATTGATGGACTTTGACATTGTGACCATTCGTGAGGACATTACATTAGAAGTGGCCCTGCGCTACCTACGTAGGTTAGGTAGCCTGCCAGATCATACGGATAAGTTGTTTGTAGTGGATCGATCTGACATTTTGCGTGGTGTATTGCCGTTAAAGCGGATGGTTGTACATGAGCTAGACGTCAATGTAGCGGATGTCATGGCTGAAGATGCTGTGGTGTTTCATCCTGAAGATGTTGCAGATGAAGCCGCTAAAGCCTTTGAGCGTTATGACCTGGTTACCGCACCAGTTGTTGATCGCAATCATAAACTGGTGGGTAGAATCACTGTGGATGCAGTCATGGATTATATCCGTGATGAAGCGGAATCAGACAAGTTATCCATGGCTGGTTTGCGCGAAGAAGAAGACTTTTTCTCTTCCATTTGGAAGTCTGTACAGAATCGCTGGGCATGGCTAGCAATCAACTTAATCACTGCACTGATTGCATCCCGTGTGATTGGTCTATTTGAAGGCTCCATTGAGAAAATCGTAGCACTGGCTGCGTTAATGCCTATTGTTGCAGGTATTGGTGGCAATT
The DNA here is from genome assembly GCA_030696695.1 of Methylophilus sp. Classification (GTDB taxonomy): domain Bacteria; phylum Pseudomonadota; class Gammaproteobacteria; order Burkholderiales; family Methylophilaceae; genus Methylophilus. The sequence goes on along the minus strand of JAUYRP010000021.1, from coordinate 419,596 downwards.
CTGGCAATCAAACAACGACGATGATTGTACGAGGTTTAGCTTTAGGTCAAATCTCAACGCATAATATGAGTTCTTTGATTAAAAAAGAATTAGGTGTGGCTCTGCTCAATGGATTGATTTGGGGTGGCGTGTTAGGTCTAATTGCATATTTACTATATAGCAACTACGAGCTAGGGCTGGTGATGATGGCTGCCATGACATTAAATCTGCTCTTGGCGGCAATCATGGGTGTGATGATACCACTGGTGATGAATAAGTCAGGACGTGACCCTGCTGTTGGCTCTAGCGTATTAATTACTGCTGTGACGGACAGTGGTGGTTTTATGATTTTCCTAGGATTGGCGACAATTTTTTTACTCTAAATAATATGATAAGTCGATGATGGTGAATCCAGAAATACAACTAATCTGGCAAGAGGTTATTGCTGATATATCAACGCCAGCAGCTGGTTGGCAGCTAGGGGTACTTGTTATCGCTTTAGTCACAGCTTGGCTCATTAATGGCGCACTTCGTGCGTATGTCATGCGCTATGCACCTGAACAGTGGAAACGTGGCATAGGCGGTATTAATCGCGTACTTTTTCCACTATCAACACTCATCATTGTGCAAATAAGTAAATTAGTGCTCAACCATTGGCAACACACCGGCATACTGCATCTAGCGAGCACGCTGCTGATTGCGATGGCTTTGATACGACTGCTTGTATACGCGGTACGCTATATTATTTCACCTGGTGGATTACTTAAAACACTCGAAAATTCCTTGTCCGGAATGATTTGGGCGGTGTTAGCGCTGCATCTAAGTGGATTACTGCCGGAAATTGTGATCGTAATGAAAGAAGTCGAGTTTACCATTGGTAAAACCACCATCAACCTACTGGTCATATTACAAGCGGCTCTGATTATTTTCACCACCATTTTTCTAGCGCTTTGGTGTAGTCGTATGATTGAAAACAAACTCATGCAAAACGACAACATCAATATGAATATGCGTGTGGTGCTAAGTAAGGTGTTACGTATTGCGTTCATCTTTTTGGCTGTATTAATTGGTTTATCTGCTGTCGGTTTAGATTTTACGCTGCTATCTGTTTTTGGAGGTGCGCTAGGTGTCGGGTTAGGTTTTGGCTTGCAGCGAATTGCCAGCAACTATGTGAGTGGATTCATTTTGTTGCTGGATAACTCAATAAAAATTGGCGATATCATTACAATCAATGAGTTGCACTATGGCATCATTGCTGACTTGCGTACTCGTTATTTGGTATTAAAAAAATTGGACGGTACAGAAGTGATTGTGCCGAATGAAATGTTGATTACCAACACTGTTATCAACCACTCATTTTTAGATAGAAACACGCGAGTCTTACTAGATGTGCAGGTTGCTTATGAGAGTGATTTAGAGTTGGTAATGAAATTGCTACGTGAAGCGGCAGAAAAACAACCTAGGGTGCTAGTCACGCCTGAACCTACGAGTGCGATTAAAGCATTCGCAGACAGTGGTATTGATATGACCTTATCCGTTTGGATACCTGACCCTGAAAATGGTCAGTTAGCATTAAAATCTGAAATTTATTTAGATATTTGGAAGCTCTTTAAAGCCAACAATATTTCAATCCCATTTCCACAACGCGAGATCAGGGTGCTCAATAAAGCAATAGATATTCAACATGCTAGTGAGGTACCACAGCAGTCATCGTGATGGCAACAAAAAAGCCCGCTAACTAACGGGCTTTTTTATGACTAAATAACATTAAGTCGTTATTTGAGCTTAGTTTCTTTGTACATCACGTGCTTACGTGCCACTGGATCAAATTTTTTGATTTCCATTTTTTCTGGCATCGTGCGTTTGTTTTTAGTAGTGGTATAGAAGTGACCTGTACCAGCGCTAGACTCTAATTTAATTTTTTCACGCATTGCTTATGCTCCTTAGATTTTTTCGCCAGCAGCGCGCAGTTTTGCGAGCACAGCGTCAATGCCGTTTTTGTCGATAGTGCGTAAAGCAGCATTGGTAATACGCATGCTCACCCAACGGTTCTCACTTTCAACCCAGAATTTACGATTTTGTAAATTTGGTAAGAAACGACGTTTTGTTTTGTTTTGTGCGTGAGAAACATTGTTACCCACCATTGGCTTTTTGCCTGTTACTTGACATACACGTGCCATAATGACTCCTGAGACAAAATTGTCCGCAAATACTTTGCTTTTTTAGAAAGACCGCAATTATAGTATGAAAACAGAGAAGTTTTCAAGCTAAATGTCTTATTTTATTAAATATTATTAGTGTTTAACTTAATGTTTGCCAGTGCTACCAAAGCCGCCGTCACCACGATCACTTTGCGTAAATTCGTCCACAATATGAAAGTCAGCTTGTACCACTGGCACAATGACTAATTGCGCAATACGTTCCATCGGATTCAAGATGAATGCCTCTTTACTGCGGTTCCAACACGAAACTAATAATTGGCCTTGGTAATCAGAGTCGATTAGGCCTACCAAGTTACCTAACACAATGCCATGTTTATGTCCGAGACCAGAGCGTGGAAGTATCAATGCAGCATAATAAGTGTTATCAATATGTATCGCCATGCCAGTAGGGATCATGATGGTCTCACCAGGCTGGATGGATTGTGTGTGTTCAATACATGCCCGCAAATCAAGCCCTGCAGAGCCTGGGGTGGCGTAGCTAGGCATCATATGGTGCAAGCGGTTATCAAGAATTTTTAAATCAACGGTGATAGACATGAGAATTGCTTTGCTGGAGATATTTAGAATGTGCTATTAAACACCAATTACCTTTTAAAATCACTAGGTAACAAAAAAGCCAGCACATCATGTACTGGCTTTTTGTTTAATTTAAATCAAAACTTGTAAGCTGCGCTTAAACCAAGCAAATAGTTTCTGTCTGCAGCTGGTTCAAAAAACAAGGCATTGCCATCGTTCACACGCACTGAGCCTATATATTCTTTATCAAACATATTTTCCACACGTAAAAACTCTTTAAAGTTCCAGTGCGTGAGATTTTGCTCAAATCCAGCACGTAGGTTAAAGACTGTATAGGAAGGCGCCGTGTCTTGATTTCGGTCATTCACATATACTTTGCTGTTATGGCGACCTTCCAGAGCCATCATAAATCCAATCGGTTCGTATTGCCATGCAATCTCCCCGTATATCTGGCTACGGTAGGTGCCAGGTATTCTGTTGCCAGATTGAATAATGGTCCCACCTGTTGGTGTAAAGTCAGAGTCAAACTTTGCATTCAAAAGTGAATAAGAGAAAAAAGTGGATATACCGTAATCAAAATCAGAGTCTAATGAAAATTCGGCGCCAGTGCGTTTTGTGCTGTTAGCATTGGTGAAAGTTGAGCGGCCAGCTAAGGTTTGATTGGTCACAATTTCATCATTGGTTTTGATATGGAAAAGTGTCAAATTAGCTTGGGTATTGTCACTCAAAAATGTTTTTGCTCCGATTTCAAAGTGCTCACTATTGCTAGGTTTAAGCGATAAATTGGGGGTGGCATCGGCAGCGGTTGTATTGAAAGCGGCTTCAATAAATGTGGGTGTTTCAAAGCCTTTGCCATAATTGGCGTACAAATTAACGCTAGGACTCACTTTCCAAGTCACACCGAACACAGGTGCGGTTTTTTCATAAGACACGGAACCGCTGTTATTGCCGTTGCTACCAACGCCACTTGTAAAGTCGTCTTTAACTTCTAGGCGTACTTTGGTGCGGCGAACCCCAGCGTGTAAATCTACACTCGGTAATACAGTTAATTTGCCTTGAACATATCGGTCAAAATTAGTGGAAATATTCTCTTCTCTGCGATTAAGCACACTAATTGGCAAGCCTGAACCTAACACGTTGGTGTCCAAGCGGTCATCGCTCGATTTGCCGTAAGTTATACCTAAGCTTATGTTGTAAGGCATGCTGGCTATGTTGCCGCTGTTATCCCAGCGTGCATCTGTCCCATAGAATTCGCGGTCAATTTCACTTAGCCGAGCATTGGTGGTAGCGAGGGTAGTGGCGGTTGGGGAGGTGGTCAAAATCTGCGCATTTTTACGTGTGCCTACGTAGGGGATAAAACTAAGCTTGTTATTCTCATTGAATGCATGCTCAAAGTTAAATCCAACTTGGGTATGTGAGCGGCTCACGCTGGTATTGGCATTAATCGCTGCTGGAACAACTGTATCACGCGTGCTGCTACTAAATGCGCGTGCTCGGTCTAGCCCAATAGGATCCTGAGCGTCTTGTTCGAACCAATTGATTAAAGTAGTGAGCTTGGTATCTTCACTGATGTTGAATTTGAATTTTGCAGTGGCCTGTTGCTTATCACTCTCGCTGTTGTCGCGGTAACCGTCACTCTCAAAGTTGGAAGCGTTTAATAGGTACTCGACACCGTCTGCAATGCCCGCAGCATTAATAACCTGACGTTTTGTATTGTAACTACCAAACATCACAGTGCCGCCAATTTCTGGCGTATCGGGAGCATCTTCTGTAAATAGTTGAATGACGCCACCTGAAGAGTTGCCATAAAGCGCAGAGAATGGACCGCGCATGACTTCAATACTTTTAATTGCTGACAAATCCACCACGCCAGGTTGTCCTTGACCATCTGGCATGGTCAGTGGAATACCATCGACATATACACGCACACCACGCACACCAAAAGCCGAGCGAGAACCAAAACCACGACTTGATATTTGAGGATCTTGCGCCTGCTGTGTTCTATTTTGGGCAGTAATACCAGGTACGCGAATCAGGCTTTCTGATAGCGTCATTTGCAACTGACCGTTTTGAATGTCCTCTTGTTTTACAACGTCGATGGCTATCGGTAAATCAAAACTATTTTGTTCTGTACGTGTACCCGTTACGACGATAGGCGCTAACTGCATCATTTTTTCTGACTCTTCAGCGTATGCGCTTTGAGTAGGTATCAAGCTAAATGCGGTTGCAATTGCCAGCGGTATTATTTTAAGTTGAGTTGGTGCAAGGTGAATTATTGACATGACGAGGCTTTTATTAAAATTGAATCGCGCGATGATAGCGATTAAACGTAAGCATCACATCAGCATTTTCATGAATTTACGGATTATTTGAATGCTGTTTGCGCTAAGTCAAAAAACCGATCAAGTGAGAACAGAACGCGTGAGGGAATGCCAACGACGAGAAAGCCTACTCTTTCAATTAAGCATATTCGCCATATGTTGCAAAATGAGCGATGCTACTTCTGGTTTGCTGAGTAGAGGTAGGGGATGTGTGCCGACATCATCAATAAGTGTTACTTGGTTAAGCTCATTTCCCATGGCCACACTGATGTCATTAGCAACAATCAATGGTAGCTTTTTTGTGAAACGTTTTTGGGTGGCTTGCGCAATCACTTGCTCAGATTCTGCTGCGAATCCTACACAAAAAGGTGGGTTTGGTAACGACGCGACATCAGCCAATATATCTTTATTTTTTTTGAGTTCTATTGTAAGTGTGTCTTCACTTTTTTTAATTTTTTGTGGTGCGGATTGGGCTGGACTATAGTCTGCTACGGCAGCTACACCGATAAATACATCTTGATTGCTCACGTGTTGCATCACTGCCTGATACATACGCTCAGCACTAGTCGCTTGAATGCTTGTCACATGTGCAGGAAGTGCGAGTGTGGAATGGCCGTAAATGAGTGTGACATCTGCACCCATGTTAGCAGCCACCTGTGCAATGGCGTAACCCATTTTTCCAGAACTAAGGTTGGTGATGGCGCGCACAGGGTCAATATGCTCTAAGGTTGCCCCAGCCGTGATGAGTATGCGTTTGCCAAGCAAACGTTTGGGCGTGAAGTGTGCTTGCAACGCTTGCATTAAATCATCAGGTTCTAACATACGACCCAAGCCCACTTCACCGCAGGCTTGTTCTCCAGCATCGGGGCCCAGCACCGTGATGTGGTCTGCATGTAACTGGGCAATATTGCGTTGTGTGGCTGGGTTTTCCCACATCTGTTTATTCATGGCAGGAGCCACTAAAAGTGGACAATCACGCGCGAGACACAAGGTGGACAGCAAATCATCTGCACGCCCATGTACCAATTTAGCAATAAAGTCTGCGCTCGCAGGCGCCACTAGAATGGCATCCGCTTGGCGGCTTAATTCAATGTGTGGCATACCGTTGGGAATGGCATTATCCCACATGCTGATAAACACTGGATTGCCAGAGAGCGCCTGCATGGTAACCGGGGTAATAAATTGGCATGCAGCCTCTGTCATCACCACTTGCACTTTGTAATTGTGTTGTACGAGCAAGCGCACCAATTGCGCAGCCTTATAGGCGGCAATGCCGCCAGTAATGCCTAAGACGATGGTGCGTGAGGACGAGGTTGAAATCATGCATGGATTTTATATGAAACAAGCCATAATTGCGATGGTATGTAGATGCGACCAAGTGTGAGCAAGACGCGCACATTTACTGTTAAGATGAGTAAAATACAGGTGGATTATGTGGAAAAAAATACGCATTTTTATTTTATTGTTGGTCCTTGCAACCGTAGTGCAGCAATCGCTGCAAGAAGACGCTGATTTAAAATGGAACAAGAATTTTTATGTGGCCGTTTATCCAATCAACGCAGACAATAGCAGCAAAGTAAGTGCTTACATTAAAACACTGACTCAAGATGATTTTGAGCCTGTGGCCGCGTACTTTGCAGAAGAAGCACAGCGCTACCAACTCCCTTTACGCAGGCCATTTGAGATAAGGTTGGGCAACACAGTGCAAGCGATCCCACCCTCACCTCCTGAGACTGGCAACGTCTTTGAGATTGTCTTGTGGAGTTTGCAATTCAGATATTTTGCTTGGGTGCATTCGCCAAAGATGTCAGTTAAGCCAGATATTAAGTTGTATTTGCTATATCACGACCCAGTAACTCACCCACGCCTCTCGCATTCCACTGCGTTAAATAAAGGCCGAATAGGCAGAGTGAATTTGTTTGCAGAAAATGGGTATTCAAAGAAAAATTTGGTGATACTCGCGCATGAACTGCTCCACACAGTGAAAGCCACTGACAAGTACGATATGTCGACGGGGCTACCAATCTATCCTGATGGTTTTGCAGAGCCAGATAAAAGCCCTTTGTATCCGCAAGCGTATGCAGAGTTAATGGGTGGGCGCATCCCACTTCGTGAGGGTAACGCTGAAATTCCAAATCACATTGGGTTAACCTTGATAGGCAATAAAACAGCAAAGGAAATTGGCTGGACCCAATAAATAATCATTCACATTGACAAATAAGAAAGATAAAAAATGGCGATTACAGATTGGCCGGAAGGCGAGCGACCACGTGAGAAGTTAATACAACAAGGCGTTGGCGTATTATCAGATGCGGAGTTGTTGGCGATATTTTTAAGGGTAGGAGTAGTGGGTAAAAGTGCGGTGGATTTAGCGCGAGATCTATTGCAACAGTTTGGTAGTTTAAATGGTATTTTCTCGGCGACGCTGGCACAGATTAGCCAAGTGCATGGCATGGGTGAAAGCAAGTATTGTCAGTTACAAGCCATATTCGAAATGAGTCAGCGAGCACTGGCTGAGCAAATGCAATCTCGCGATGTGTTAAGCTCACCTAAGCAAGTGCGCGATTATTTAATGCTTAAGCTGGGTGCACTGCCAAGAGAAGTATTCATGGTCATGATGGTCGACGCGCAAAACCGCGTATTGGCGCTAGAGACATTGTTTGAAGGGACACTCACGCAAACTAGCGTATATCCACGCGAGGTGGTGAAGCGCGCATTGCACCATAATGCGGCCTCCGTGATTTTTGCGCATAACCACCCATCGGGCGTTGCCGAGCCCAGTAAAGCAGATGAGGTGTTAACGCAATCGTTGAAGCAGGCATTGGCCTTGGTGGATATTCGTGTGTTGGATCATTTTATAGTGGCTGGTAACAGCACACTTTCGTTTGTAGAACGTGGTTTGTTATAGGGGTAAATAGTGCGCTTAGAGTCATGGGAACTACTTAGTTATGTTGTCACGGTATTTGGTTTGCCATTGGCGATTATCTCGTTCATGTTTGAGCAACGTAAAGAGCGCGAGAATGAGGAGGAAGAGGTATACCAGATGCTTTCCGATGCCTATACCGATTTTTTAAAGCTGGTGATGGCTAATCCAGATCTAAAATTGCGCTCACAATCTGGCATTACACAACTCACAGAAGAGCAACAAGAACGTATGCATGTGTTGTTTGAGATTTTGATTTCGCTATTTGAACGGGCCTACTTACTTGGCTATGAACCAAAAATGTCTGGCAAGCAATTAAGACGCTGGTATTCTTGGGATGATTACATGCACGAGTGGTGTGAGCGTGACGATTTCCGCGAGCTATTGCCCAGACTGCTACAAGGAGAAGACCCTGACTTTGCAAAATACATCACCAAAATTGCAATTGAAAAAGGCAAAGCAAAAGATAAGGTAAGCAAATAACATCTGCCCTGATTGAAGCTTAGATTGAAGTAAAGGGTTTGACGCTATCTGCTTGCTTTAAATGTGCTGTGCGATTTCACCAGACGTTTTAATTCTGGCACGCAAGAGCCACAATTGGTGCCACATTTAAGCTTGGCTTGTAAGGTTTGTAAGTCAGCGCCAGCCTCGCAGGTTTCAATAATTTCGTTCTCAGACACATCAAAACAATTGCAGATAATTTTGCCGCGACTTTTTTGACCACTAGGTGGCGTGCTGAGTGGTGCTAAAGCCCAACGTCTTAATTCATCGGTAAACTCACCTTGCTGCATCACTTGTTTCAGCCAGTCAGCTGCTAATGTTTCGCCAATCAATCGCACGCCAGCGACTTGCCCATGTTCTACTAAAATACGTTTGCTGATACCACGCTTGGCGTCGTCATAATTCAACATAGGCGCACCCTCTACCATGCCTAGTAGTTGATCGAGTTGATCAATCACTGCTGCAACTGGCATGGATTTGTGCGATGCGCGCAATACCACCGTACCGTTACCGCGGCCAAATAAACCACAGGTTGCATAATCAAAGTGCACGAGTAGTTTGCGTACTTGCGCAATTAGATGTAAATCGTTGCAACTGCGCATTACTGTCATTTGCCATGGTAGATCGAGTTTTTCAATTTTAATGGCGGTGTGCTTAAGTTCGGGTTGCTTAGAGGTTTTATCAAACGCAGACGGCATCAAGGCATTGACGCCTAAGCCATTCATGAATTGACTGCCCCAGTGCATCGGGATAAAGGTCTCTGCAGGCTTCACTTCTTCTGAAGATTGCACACGAATATTAAGATTGCCACGTTTGTTACTGAGTTTGACGATATCGCCAGTTTTGAGTAGGCGGCGCGTCATGTCATCTGCATTCATCGAGATGACAGGCTCGTCGACATGATTGTAGAGCTGCGCAATGGTGCCAGTACGACTCATACCGTGCCATTGGTCGCGTAAACGGCCGGTAAGCAAGTGCAGAGGATGGCGCGCATCGGTTTTGTCAGCGGTGCCTTTGTACACTGCATTGTGGAATTGCGCTTTACCATTCGGTTTTTGAAATACGCCATCGGTATACAATCTGGCTTGTCCAGTCGTCTCACCCGTTTTGAAAGGCCACTGTTGTGGGCCTTGATTTCCAAGGATTTGATAGCTCAAGCCTGTGATATCTAAATCCCGCCCACGTGTGGTTTCACGGTGCTCGTTAAATACGCTTTCAGCTGTAGGATAATCAAACAGAGACTTTGTTTTGGCGAGCTTTTTCTCTAGCCTTTGTGCGAAATCGACGACAATCTCCCAATCGTTACGGGCTTCACCTGGTTTGGGTGCAGCGCCCTGCACACGCGTGATGCGGCGCTCAGAGTTGGTCACCGTGCCTTCTTTTTCTCCCCAAGTAGTGGCTGGGAAGAACACATCGGCATACTGATTACTATCCGTGTTATTAAAGGCATCTTGCAGCACGACTAGCTCTGCCGTGTTCAATGCTTCTAATACGCTGTTTAAATCAGGCATCGAGTGTGCTGGGTTAGTACAAGCAATCCAAATCGCTTTAATTTCGCCTTTTTTCACTGCATCAAACATTTCTACAGCTGTTTTACCCGCGGTGGCAGGCACATCGTCTACACCCCAGAATTTCGCAATCTCTGCGCGATGTTCAGCGTTAGCTAAATCACGATGTCCTGACAGCAGATTGGCCATACCGCCCACTTCACGACCACCCATGGCATTGGGTTGGCCAGTCAGAGAGAAAGGTCCTGCGCCAGGTTTGCCAATTTGGCCCGTAGCCAAGTGCAGATTAATCAGAGCAGCATTTTTGTCTGTGCCGTGGATGGACTGATTGAGTCCCATGCAATACATGGAGAGGGTAGGGCCAGCACCAAACCATTTGGCCGCTTGAATAATGTCTTTTTCGCTAATACCGCAAATATCCGCCACCATTTTGGGTGTGTATTCACGCACCGTTTCTTTCAGCGCCTCAAAGCCTTCGGTATGGTTGCGGATATATTGCATATCCAATAAGCCTTCCCACAACATCACATGTAGCAAGCCATTAAACAAGGCGACATCGGTGCCTGGTAAGATTGCCAAGTGTAAGTCTGCAAACTGGGCGGTATCGGTGCGGCGTGGATCCACCACCACCACTTTCATGTTCGGATTGTTGGCTTTGGCATCTTCTATGCGACGGAAAATAATCGGGTGGGCAAACGCAGTGTTTGAGCCAGCAATAAACAAACATTCGGTATGGTCTATATCTTCATAACAGGCTGGTGGCGCATCTGCACCTAGCGTCACTTTGTAACCCGACACAGCAGAACTCATACATAAACGTGAATTGGTATCCACATTGTTGGTGCCAATCAGCCCTTTTGCTAGTTTGTTGAACACATAATAATCTTCGGTCAGTAATTGGCCAGAGATATAAAATGCAACGGAATCAGGGCCATATTGCTGTATGGTCTGTGCGAATTTATCCACCACAAACTCAAGCGATTCATCCCATGTAGCACGTTGGCGGGGTGCATTACGGCTAGTGCGAATTTCTGGATACAGTGCACGCGCATCCAGCTTAGCGGTGAGATGCAGGGTCGAGCCTTTGGTACATAAACGACCAAAATTGGCAGGATGGTCGGGATCACCTTTGACGTCCACAATTTGATTGTTTTCGGTTTTGATGATGACGCCACAACCCACGCCGCAATAACAACAAGTCGACTTAATCTCACGCATAGTTGATGCAATCGCTGTGTTAGCGTTTTGCTGCTGTATTACAACTGCGTGCGATGCTGCTTCTTTTGCCATGTGCTACTTACCCACCTCATTAAACCTCTAAATAGACGATACCGTCTTCCACTTTGACTGGATAGCAAGCCGTTTCACCCACATCGGGCTCTTCTGCTTTGCCGTCCACTAGGCTGATTTTCCAGCTATGCAATGGGCAAGCCACTTTATCACCATATACAATGCCTTGTGAGAGTGGTCCTCCTTTGTGCGGGCAGCTATTGTTCAGTGCAAACACGCGGTCATCCTCCGTGCGAAAAATACCAATATCCACAGATTTAGTCCGAACTAGGCGCGAACCCAATTTAGGGATGTCTGTCAGTGGGCAAATTACTTTCCAAGTCATGTTCAGTTCCTACTTTTATTGTTTGTTTATAGCGTAATGGTTTCAAATTCTTTGTGCTCATCACGTTTTTTTACACGCTCAGCCCATGGGTCCACTGATCCTTGTAATGCATATAACAAGCGTTCAAAAGCAGCTTTGCGGCCTTCAGCGTCTTCCAAAATACGTTTCTTCACATAATCCAGACCCACACGTTCAATCCAGTGTACTGTACGGTCTAAGTAGCGCGCTTCTTCGCGGTAAATTTGAATGAATGCACCTGAGTACTCAATCACTTCTTCGGCCGTTTTGACTTTACAAAGGAATTGGGCAACCTCGGTTTTGATACCGCCGTTACCGCCTACATAAATCTCCCAGCCCGAATCCACGCCAATGATGCCTACATCTTTAATGCCAGATTCCGCGCAGTTACGTGGACAACCAGATACGGCAAATTTTACTTTGTGTGGTGCCCACATGTGGTCAAACGCTTTTTCAATATCAATACCTAGTTGTGTCGAGTTTTGTGTGCCAAAACGGCAGAATTCAGAGCCTACGCAGGTTTTGACGGTACGAATCGATTTGCCGTAAGCATAACCAGAAGGCATATCTAAATCAGCCCACATACTGGTGAGGTCTTCTTTTTTTACGCCCAGTAGGTCAATCCGCTGACCGCCAGTCACTTTTACCATCGGCACGTTGTATTTGTCGGCCACGTCTGCAATTTTACGGAGTTGGTCAGATGAAGTCACACCACCATACATACGTGGAATCACAGAGTAAGTGCCATCTTTTTGAATGTTGGCGTGCACGCGCTCGTTAATAAAGCGTGATTGTGGATCGTCTTTCGCCTCGTGTGGCCAAGTGGAGATTAAGTAATAGTTCAAGGCTGGACGGCAGGTAGCGCAACCATTTGGCGTGCTCCAACCCATGCCTTTCATGGCATCTGAAATGTTCAAATATTTGTGTGTGCGAATCTCTTCTCGCACCATTTCATGACTCTTGTCGGTACAGCCACACACTGACTTTGCTGAAGATGGTGGTGCATAACCACCACCAAGCGTAGAGGCTAAGATCTGTTCGACCAAGCCGACGCAAGAGCCACAGCTAGAGCCCGCTTTGGTTTGTTTTTTTACATCGTCAATGGTGAACAAGCCTTTTTCTTGAATGGCTTTAACAATCGTGCCTTTACATACACCATTACAGCCACAGACTTCCATTTCGTCTGTCATGGCGGCTGCTTTATCTTGACCTTGGTGCCCGGTATTGCCCAGACTATCTTGCCCGAACATGAGGTGATCACGTATCTCATGAATCGGTTTGCTATCGCGCAACATCTGGAAATACCAAGCCCCGTCAGCCGTATCGCCATAGAGCACGCTGCCGATGATTTTGTCATCTTTAATCACGAGTTTTTTGTACACCCCGCCTACTGCATCGTGCAACACAATTTCTTCGGTATCTTCCCCGCCAGAAAAATCGCCAGCAGAGAAAAGGTCAATCCCAGTCACTTTTAATTTTGTTGAGGTGACAGAGCCCTTGTATAAGCCGATACCAAAGTTGGCCAAATGTGTGGCGCACACTTTAGCCATTTCAAATAAAGGTGCGACCAAACCGTAAGACATGCCACGGTGTGAGACGCATTCACCCACTGCATACACACGTGGGTCAAATGTTTGCATGGTGTCATTCACCACAATGCCACGGTTGCAATGGATCCCTGCGGATTCTGCCAAGGCAAAGTTTGGGCGAATTCCCACTGCCATCACGACTAAATCTGCAGGTACTTCTTGACCATCTTTAAACTTCACCGCAGATACGCGGCCATCTTTACCTATCAGTGCTTCAGTGTCTTTTTTCAATAAAAATTGAAGACCTTTCGCCTCTAATGATTTTTGTAGCATTTTGCCTGCGGTTTTATCCAATTGGCGTTCCAGTAGCCATTCGTTTTTATGCACCACGGTCACGTCCATGCCTTGGATTTTGAGGCCATTGGCGGCCTCCAAACCCAGCAAACCACCACCAATCACCACTGCATGTTTGTATTGCTTAGCGGCTTCAATCATATCATTGGTATCTTTAATATCGCGATAGCCCAATACACCTTGTAAATCAGCTCCTGGAATGGGCAACATGAATGGCTTAGAGCCTGTAGCAAGTAATAGGCGGTCGTATTCTGCGCTGGTGCCATCTTCTGCATACACCACGCGGTTCACACGGTCAATTTTGTTGACACGTGCATTGGTGTGCAGCGTGATATTGTTTTCTGCATACCATTCGCGTGTATTTAAAATGATGTCATCGATGGTCTGCTCATTGGCTAACACTGGCGATAACATAATACGGTTGTAATTGGGGTAGGGCTCATCACCAAACACGGTGATGTCGTAGATATCGGGGGCTATTTTTAGCAGCTCCTCAACCACACGCATCCCCGCCATTCCATTTCCAACTACAACTAAATTCATTTTTTTCATATTGCACCTAAATTATCCGGTTTACCTCATTAAGCAATTCATAAGCTTTTTACATAAAGCCAATTAAATCATTGTGTTACTAAAAAATTAGAGGTCATTCATATTAACAATGACCATTTGCTGTACATATGCACCAAGTCTAACTTGATGCATATGCAGCATTCCTCAAACTTATGCCATTAATCCAACACCTTAAAAGCTCAATTGTGTCGTGAGCCACACAATTTCTTTATCCCCTTTACGTGCTGCATTTTGAAGGGTTGTACCGTACACATCACTTTCGTTAAATTTGGCGTATTCCACTTTGGCCCATAAATTGTCATTAAATGGATACATCACGCTGGCATCAAACTCGGTACCGTATTTGTTACCTAAACGGCCGCCCAAGGTCTGAAATTTCTCATCAGACTTGAACACATGGTATTCGGCATACAGTTTGAATTTGTCGATAGCGCCTGCCGCTGTAATGAAAAAGTCTTCCATGCCTTGACGGGGGGTGACTAGAAAGTGATCTGACCACCCCTGGAATAAGTGGTTAGTACCTAAAGGTGCTTGGAAGCCATATTTGCCATCGTTGCTGGAGAGTTTTTCAAAGTCCGCACGTAATGACCATGCGTTATAAGCCGCACCCCCACCCACTTTAAAATAGTGCGCGTCAATCAAGTTGCTGCCGCCTCTGTAATCATCTTGTTTGGCATATTCTGCCGTATACAGTCCGCGCCAATTTGGGGTGAATGGGTGAATGCCATCTAAGCGAATACCAAATGTTTTGCTACTGGCATCAGTGGTAGCCGTTTTCACTAAGTCACTGCTTGCACCAAGGCCGTTACCACCTTGTGCAGCAGTACCAATCGCTGCTGGGTTGCCATTGTTTTGGCTTAAGTTCTCAGCATCAATCCAATAGCCATAGCCAGTGAGTGACTCGGTGGGGGTAAACCGATATTTCACATTGAGTAAATCAATATTACCATCGCGTAATTTGGTGTTAACTTGACGCACTTTGCTAAAGTGAGATGCGAAAATTTCAGTGTCTGGCAGCGATTTATTTACAACGCTAATGCCATCAAACACTTGTGTGTTCTGACGGAAGGCAATATCGCCTACAAACCTCACGTTGTCTAAATTGACGATTTGGCGGCCAAGGCGAATTTTGGTGTTTTTAATGCCAGACCAATCTACAAATAGTTGATTAAAATCTGTGTACCCTGGGTCAACAATGTTGGGGTATTGGCTCTTGTTGGGGCTTGAGTTTGCAGTACCGTTGTTATGTTCTGGTAGATTTTCACGACGATCATTAAAATCATCATTAAACTCATGCACATCGGTCAATTGCGCTGCAAAACTAAAATTATTATAGGGAGCTGTTTGCCAACCTATCAATGTTCTGGTGGTAAACGCATGCGCATTCTTTAGTGAAGGAGCGTTGGCTGCAGTGCCTTGAAAACCAGTTTGATCCACATGCTCATAACGTGGGCGAATGCTACTCAGTGATTTGCCTGATTTAATCGCATCTAAAAATGTGTATTCTGGTAAAACCTCTTCTTCTGCCAAGGCAGGGCTAGCCATTGCAGAAAAACTCAATAACACTGCAAATGAAACTTGACTCAACTTAAACTTGGTATTACTTTTCATTCTGTTACTCCTTTTCTCAAGATGGGGTGATACGTACTTCGGTACGTGGGTCTGTGGCTAAACTCCCATTTGGCCGCAGACCCTTTTTTTATGCCGCCTTTTTCGCGTGGCGTTCGTATAAAAACTTCAACACTTCACTACGCAAATGGTTGTAATGCGCGTCTTCTGCTAACTCCAAGCGCTTTCTTGGGCGCTCCAAATCCACAGTGAGCACTTCGCCTATGGTGGCTGCTGGGCCGTTGGTCATCATCACAATTTTGTCTGAAAGCAATACCGCCTCATCCACATCGTGCGTGACCATCACTGCAGTGCAACCTGATTTCGCCATGATTTTCATCAACTCATCCTGCAGACCTGCCCGCGTTAATGCGTCTAATGCCCCAAATGGCTCGTCCAAAAGCAATACTTTGGGTTCCATCGCCAAGGCTCTTGCAATGCCTACACGTTGCTTCATACCACCAGAGATTTCATTTGGACGTTTTTCTGTGGCATGAGATAAGCCCACTAACTCAAGCGCAGCTTTAGTTCGAGCCTCGAGCTGGCTTTTGCTTTCAGACTCACCAAACACGCGGTCTACTGCCAAATACACGTTCTCGTAGCAAGTCAGCCATGGCAGTAATGAGTGGTTTTGAAATACCACAGCGCGCTCAGGGCCTGGTTTGGCAATTTCTCGGCCTGCACAAAATAGGTTGCCAGCGGTGGGGGTAAGTAAGCCAGAAATTAGGTTTAATACCGTGGATTTTCCACAGCCTGAGTGGCCGATGATCGAAATAAATTCACCTTCTTTGATGTTCAGATTGATCCCTTTGAGCGCATCGAAGGTACCTTTTTTGGTTACGAAAGTCATGTCCACGTTTTCAAGCTGCACATATTTTTCCTGTAACTTTCTTTCCATGATGTTTCTCCCTTAAATCCGTGCTTATTCGTAACTAAAACGTTTTGCTAACAGGGTAAGGCCTTGCTCCAATAGCAAGCCCACCACGCCGACAATTACAATCGCAATGATGATGTGTTCCACGTTGAGGTTGTTCCACTCATCCCATACCCAGAAGCCAATGCCAACACCACCAGTGAGCATTTCGGCCGCTACAATCACCAACCAAGCCACACCTATTGAGAGACGCACACCAGTCATCATGTAGGGCAGCACATATGGAAACAGGATTTTGGTGACGATTTTCCACTCGGATAAGTTAAGCACCTTGGCCACATTCATATAGTCTTGTGGCACTTTACTCACACCCACAGCGGTGTTAATAATCATTGGCCAAATGGCAGAGATGAAAATGACCCAAATTGCAGCAGGGTTGGCAGCTTTGAACACTAGCAAGCCAATCGGCAACCAAGCCAACGGCGATACCGGTTTGAGTAAGCTGATAATCGGTGCCGTCATCCGCGACATAAACTCATAACGGCCGATAATAAAGCCCAGCGGAATACCTACCAGTGCCGCCATGCCAAAGCCAGTGGCAACGCGTTGCAGTGAGTTTAGAATGTTCCAGCCAATGCCTACATCATTTGGATTATTGATGTAGAACGGGTCACTAAACAAGATGGTCGCCGCTTTAAAAGTAGCAATCGGGCCGGGTAGACCTTGCGATTGATACGAAATAAGTGACCAAACCGCAAGCATCAGTAAAATACCCATGATGGGTGGAATCACCCATGCAAAGAACTGACGAAGCATTTGCAAAGCCACATTCGGTTTTTTTGTGGATGCAACTGTAGATATTTGTGCCATGTTGTCTGTATTAGCAGCCACTAAAGTGACCTTTTCGGATACGTGGTTATCCATGGAGCTATCCATACTTTCGGGTGAAGATGTAGGGGTATCGCCGGGGGCATGCGCAATACCCCCTTTGAGCGTGGCGATATTCTTAATAGTCAGAGCAGTCATCTGTGTTCTCCTTGATGATCTGATTAAGCTTTGACTTTGAAGCCGTTAGCGTAGGCAGCTGGGTTTGAACCGTCCCACACAACGCCATCAATCAGTTTGCTAGAACGCATTGGGTCGGTAGGTACACTAATACCTAATGATTTTGCAGCCTCTGTATACACATCAATACGGTTTACCTTTTTAGCAATCGCTAAGTAATCTGGGTCTGATTTGAGCAAGCCCCAACGCTTGTGTTGTGTGAGGAACCACATTCCATCGGATAAGTAAGGGAAGTTTACCTTGCCATCATTGAAGAACTTCATGTAATTCGGATCTTTCCATTTTTTACCAATGCCGTTGTCATAGTCACCTACAAAGCGGCCGGCAATGACTTCTTCTGGGGCATTTACATACGCTTTGCCGGAGATGAGTTTGGCGACTGGGGCGCGGTTGGCGGTGGCATCGATATAACGACATGCCTCTAAAATCGCTTTGGTCATGGCCAATGCGGTATTCGGATTTTTTTCCACAAACTCTGCGGTACAACCCAATACTTTTTCGGGGTGGTCGGTCCAAATGTCTTGTGTTGTAGTTGCAGTAAAGCCGACTTTGTCATAAATTGCGCGAGCTCCCCAAGGTTCACCTACGCAGAAGCCATCCATATTGCCAATACGCATATTTGCGACCATTTGGGGTGGTGGCACCACAATGGTTTTTACATCTTTCATCGCGTTGATGCCGTAAGTGGCTAACCAGTAGTACAGCCACATCGCATGCGTCCCAGTGGGGAAGGTTTGTGCAAAAGTAAAATCGCGGTTTTCGTTATCAATCAGACGTTTGAGTGTCGCACCACTGGTTACGCCTTTGTCTTTTAACAAGTTTGACAAAGTAATGGCCTGTCCATTGTTATTCAGGCTCATCAATACAGCCATATCTTTTTGCTTGCCACCAATACCCATTGTTGAGCCATACATCATGCCGTAGAGCACATGTGAAGCATGCAATTCGCCATTGATGAGCTTGTCACGCACGCCTGCCCATGAGGCTTCTTTGGATGGGGTGATTTTGATGCCATATTTTTTATCAAATCCCATTTCGGCTGCCACAATAATCGGTGCACAGTCAGTGAGAGGGATAAAGCCGATTTTGACTTCTTTGATCTCAGGCTCATCGCTACCCGCTGCCCAAGCAGAACTGCGTAAGCCAGGACTTACTCCCGAAAATAGTGTTGCGGCAGCAGATATGCTAGCCATTTTGATAAAACCACGACGACTTAAACTCTCGGGCATGGCTTCACTAGTCACGTTATTAGTCGAGTTGGTTTCAGTATTGTTAATTTTTTCAGTACTCATAAAAACATCCTTTAAATAGTGAGATGTGGAAAATAAAAAAAGGCGTCCTGAGTTGAGACTAATTCTGTCTCAACTCAGGACGCCTTTGTCCAATGCATTTCTAAGGTTTAGTGAAGCATTAATTCAATCATTGCGAACCACCTTCGTTGGAATGCCCACAATGTAATCTTAATTTTGCTGTAGCAACATGCATGCCAGCATGGAGTTTTGTTTTAACCTATTGTTTTATATAATTTTTTCTACTTTCTTTGGTAGACTTCACATTTCCATCCATGTTTTTCATAAATGCGATGCACTCCTTTTGTGCTGCTTGCTCAAATTTGGCGCATGTGTTTTGGTTGTTAATCACCAAGGTATTTGCCATCAATAGAATGACAAATACCAGTAAAAGGGATAAGCCTTTCCAAAATGCCAATGGATTACGCTCAATAAGTGCGGTGCGCCTAATTTTGAGAAAGATTGGATTGGGTTTTCGCAGGTCAAACGCAAACTCGGATGGCAATGCATAGCGCTTCTCAGGAAGGGGATGCACTGCGCGCGCGATGGTGTCATCGACCCAAGCTGGAAAGCCAGGTTGTTCATAGCGGATTTCCCGGTAATAAAGTTGCGATTGATCACGGCCGTGCTTAACTTTGCTGACCTCCGTGCCATAAGGCAACCGACCTGTCAGTAATTGATAAGTGATCGCACCCAGCGCGAATATATCGGATTGTGCAGTGGCTAGGTCTCCAATAAAAAGCTCTGGTGCTGCATATTGAATGGTGCCCACAAGATGCGTCTCTTCAGTTTGTGCGTACATTTCTGCTAAACCAGCCACACTCACGGCCCCAAAGTCTATGATGGTGATGTTGTCATCTTCATCAATGATGATATTTTGAGGTTGCAAGTCCTGATAGACCATTTCAAGTCGATGAAATGCTTCGAGCGCGTTTGCAATTTGCGTCACGATGTGACGCACTTTTTCTAAGGGCGGATTGGGATGGTCAAACATCCATTGCTGCAGGGTTTGACCGGGCACATAGTGCATTGCACTATATAAAAACTGGCGTTGCCTTTGGCTGATAAAAGGTCGAAGTACGCTCCTATGATTAATCCGCTTTGCAATCCACTCCTCCAGATAAAAGCGTTGCAACGCTTCTGGCGTGGAAGATAAATCTGTGGCCGGGAATTTAAGAACGACTTGTGTGCCAGTCGCTTCATCGCGGGCGAGATACACATGGCTGCGATGGCTATGGTGCAATGCACGCAATAGGTAATAGCCATCCAATACTTTCCCCTCTTCTAAGCTTGGGGCAAACGGCAATGCCAACATTTCTTGGTATAACGAATCTACATCGTGCTCGCCCAGTGCAAGTACACGAATTGCCGACACTGTTAAATTATCGGTGCTACCGCGTTGGTGGGCTAAATCAACCCAATGTTTGCAGAGGTCATTTAAGTTGAGCGTGCTTTGCAAGCTGACTAACATTTCGTGAGCTTGCAGATGTTCATAGACGCCATCCGACATCAGAAGATAGGTATCTCCCACTTCAACGGCATGGCTGCTGTAGTCAATGTCTAGGTGGGGGCTCATGCCCAATGCACGTGCCAAATAACTTTTGTTGTCCTCGCCCCAAAAGCGATGGTCCTCAGTCAGTTTTGCAAGATTTGATGCTCTGACACGGTAAATACGGGTATCACCCAAGTGAAAAATATGCACCATGCGCGACTTAATCACGAGCGCACTGAATGTGCACACAAACCCTCTGTTTTTATCAAAACGATGCGGACTGCGAAAAGTCTGCGCATTTAGCCATGAGTTAATCGCTAGCAACACATGTTGCACCGATGATTTGACCGACCATTCGATAGGTGTGTGGTAATAGTCATCTAAAAAACGGGTGATGGCTATTCGACTGGCTTGATCGCTGACATCACTGCTACTAATACCATCTGCAATAGCAAATGCAACGCCTTTGCTACTAAGGGTAGGCGCTGCTGGTATCAGTCCACCTTCAGCATCTTGATTGACGGGCTTGCGTCCTGCCTCTGAGCAGGCGCCATAATCGACAACCAATTGTGTTTGCATGGGGTGACGTTTGTTTATAAATTAACAATGAATTAATACGTTTTATAAGGCAAGAACTTACCGCTCATGGTGATATTAACACGGTCACCTTTCGGGTCTGGTTCACGTTTTATGTCCATATTAAAATCAATCGCGCTCATAATGCCATCGCCAAATTCTTCGTGAATGAGCGCTTTGAACGTGGTACCGTAAACGCTGATCAGCTCGTAAAAACGGTAAATCAGTGGGTCGGTAGGCACGGCCGTTGGCAATGAGCCTTTGTAAGGTACCACTTGTAATTGTGTGATGGCTTCTGGCGGTAGTTGTAGCATGCCACCAATGGTGCTGGCTTGCTCCGCACTGAGCGTCATTTGCCCCATAAGCGCGGCAGTCGTCCACTCTTTACTCAGTCCAATCGCGTCTGCTAATTGCTTCCAAGTCAGATTTAATTGAAGTTTTTGCGTAATAATTAATTCGGTGACTTCATTGCGTGTCATGGTTTACTCCTGGTGATGATGGTATAAAGCGTTTAAAAGACCGCCTCAGCCATGATGGCTGAGGCGTTGGGTTGATTGAGTTACAGCGTACGTTTGGCTTTTGTTCTCATATGAGTTGTGTAAAGTGTTAAACCTGTAAAGGCTAAACCACCTACCAAATTACCTAAAGCAGTTGGAATTTCGTTCCAAATAAAGTAATCAGCAATTGAAAAATTACCACCCATAATCAAACCAAAAGGGAACAAGAACATGTTCACCACTGAGTGCTCAAAGCCCATAAAAAAGAAGAGGAAAATTGGCATCCACATGGCAATCACTTTGCCACTGACCGTCGTTGAAATCATGGCGCCGACGACACCCATGGATACCATCCAGTTACACAACATGCCACGAATAAAAATGGTTATCCAACCGTCCATGCCATATTTGGCGTAACCCAAGGTACGTGCTTCACCAATGCCAGCAACTTTAGTCGCAATGGCACCACCGTCTGCGTTATAGCCATAGGTAAAAATAAACGACATCATTGCTGCAACTGTTAATGCGCCAGCAAAGTTGCCTAAAAATACCCAACCCCAATTTCTCAGGATTTGTTTCCAAGTAACACCTGGGCGTTTATCTAACCAAGCTAACGGCGTTAACACAAAGACGCCCGTTAACAAATCAAACCCCATAAGATACAGCATAGAAAACCCAACGGGGAAACAAAGAGAACCTACAAAATGAGACTCAGTCGCTATTGCAATACTAACTGCAAATACGGCTGCCAATGCCAAGATGGCACCCGCCATATAAGCACGTATGACGGTGTCGCGTGTAGACATATAAATTTTTGATTCACCAGCATCTACCATTTTGGATACAAATTCTGATGGGGCTAAATAAGACATTTGTTACCTTGCACTTTCTTGATGATTTATAAAATAGGCATTTCAAAAAGCAAAAAAGGCGTCTTTCCGATAGATATATCTATCGGAAAGACGCCTTTGTCTAAAAGTCAGTTTATCTTGTTGGCATGCTATGAATCGGAATCGCCGTTGAGTCCATTCATCACTGCATGCCTGCAAAAAATCCAACTACAGCTCTAACCCAGCAATATATATGCCAGCACTTAAAAACCTTGACTTACGCTGTTTTTGTGGGGATTGTTAGCAATTTTTACAATATTCGGTCTAAAACCGCACACAAAAATGACCTAAATTGGTGCGATTGCACCATTAAATTCACAAAATAGCTAATTGGGTTGATGCTTATACTGCAGCAGAATGTTTTCGGCGATATCAATAATTTTTCTATTCTGAGCCATTGCCGTGCTTCTTAGCCATTTGTATGCCTCTACTTCTGAGATATTTTGTGTGCTCATCAATAAGCCTTTGGCACGTTCTATTTGCTTTCTCTCTACCAGCGCTTTTTTGGTTTCACTGAGCTCGCTTTCCATTTCAGCAATGTGTTGCGATTGTTGTTGCAATAAGGCAAACATAGACTCAATTGGGTAAGCTTTTGTGTTTGCTTGACCTAAGAAGCTGTAAGCATTTTCAACTGGAATCGTTAAGTTATAAAAGGCACTATCCAAATCTGGGCTTTTATGTGTGTTTTGTTGCAATTGCTCTAATTTTTGGCGAGTCGTTTGCAAATCATCTTTGGCTTGTACAATTAAGCCCTGCAGCGCGTGGTGCATCACTTTGATTAAATGGCACTGTATGTGCCAAATTTCAGTCAAACGACTGCTGCTGATGTCAAACCAACAATCAGCTTCTTTACGTTGCAAGGTTTGCCCGTCAAGTGCGCCGATGAGTTTGTTGCGGAAATCTTGATGGCGTTGGGAAGTCTCTGATTGCATAATGATTTGCCAGTCATTGTTAATTTCGGCGCTGCTAAATTGGCAAAATAAATCAAAGTGACGGTCTTGCAGGGCTATCAGCTCTTGCAGTTTTTGTTGATGCTCCCATTGCATTTTGCCTGAGCCCAAAATATAAGATCCAGTCGCGCGCTCTTGTCCGGCAAATTCTTTGCCTTGAACCAAATTGTAAAGGGCCAATAAATAGGTGGAAATTTTACTGTTGCCCGTGTTGTCCGTGATTTCAAAAATTAAGGCAATCAAACTACCAATTAGGCGGTTAAATGACTGTATGCAATCCGGAAAAGAAATTTTAAGTAATGTCACCTGTGCACGTAACGATTTGAGTTGACCAAAGCCTAGTAATATCCATGATATGAGGGTCAGCTGTTTTGCATCAGCAAGCGTGTTTTGCGCTAAATGGCGTTCTAGGGCCTCAGAGAATTTTTTCTCAAGTTCAAGGTTTTGCTCAAGAATGTCCATGCGCTCAATGGCAAAACGTTGCCCGCGAGATGCCAAATACAAACAGCTTGCACCACGTTCTGACTGAAGTTGGTGAATGATTAACCCCAGCGTTTCAACAAAGCTTGTACAAACGGAGAGTTCTTCTAACTCTGCGATATAACGCGATTTAGAAAGAATGATGGTTTGATCGGGTGAAATTAACTGCATCATTTTCTTAACTGGTATACAAAAAATATCCATAAGCTCGATGCGGCAGAAGGAAAGGAGCTTGGCATTGCTTTAATCTTGTGTGTTGAGCAGTTTGATCTCTAGACATTTTTTATTCTTGATTATAGTAAGTGTAACGCCCTTGGTAAGTCATCAAAGTGTTTGCATCGTTAAAGACGCAAGGTCTCTGTGAGGAAAGTCAGCGCAAGCATAAGTTTGCTGTTTTTCTCGTCAATGTAACATGTTGACGTTAAATTGTGGTCACGCCTCTGGCTTTGCGTTGATTCGCCAAGTGAATGCAACAAAGGTGTGTTAAAAGTTATAGAAGATGGTATGGATAGGCACATTTGGTTGCGCTTACTGCAACAATGCTTGCTATGCTACGTTATCAGGCATGCTCAGCTTTTGAGCCTGCTTGTTTAATTCCGTTATGCAATGATTAATATACAGCCAAGGGCTATACAGTGAGGGTTTTGGCGGTTTCAATCAATTGGCTGGATAAGTCTGCCAATTTCATATGTCGCTTCACCGCCATCTCACACAACATGGCATATGCCTCATCGTCATCCAAGTTGCGTTGACGCATCAAAATGCCTTTTGCGCGCTCCACCAATTCGCGCTCTTCTAAGTTTAAATTGGCTACGCTCAGCTCTTCTTTAAGCTGTTTTGTCTCTTTAAATCTGGCAATCGCTGCATCAATCACTGGTGTTAACCTTTCACTCGGAATCGTCCCCACTACGTAAGCAGATACACCAGCTTGCGTAGCGGCTTTAATCTTTAGTTTGTCACCATCATGTGTAAACATCACCTCTGGTCTTGGGTTATGTTGAGAAATTACACAAATGTTTTATAACGTATCTCGGTTTGGTGACTCTGTATCAATAATGACAATATCAGGTGATATCCCACAACATACATCATGTAAATTGACATCGTCTTCAACATGGGCAATCGCATCAAACCCATTTTCAATTAGTGATTGCTTTAATGGTTTGCTTCGAGATAAATCATTATTAACAATCAATACTTCAACATGAGTCACCATTAGCAAAGGTTGTGCCAATAAAATTAATTTTTTTAACATATTGATTGTAAACAATATTTATTCAAATATGGGAGGTATGATTGCGCGCTAATTATTTTGCAACCTGCACAATCGCGGTGCGTATGCACCAAATAGAATTCATATTCATGCACCAAATCTGAATCTACAAACATAAGGTAATTACAAGGTTTGAACCTCCAATTTATCTGACAAAACAACTAGTGGCCAAGTAGATTACGTAACAGTATTGAGTTGTTTAGGATGAATTTGTTTACATATGTTAAACGAAGTTAAAAACTGTTAGGAATTGTTAATAATTGTTAGAAAGTGTTAATTATTGGTTGTTATCAACCAACTATTGGTTGTTATGCTTCATCAAAATGGTTGATATGAACCAATAGCGCGCAAATTAATTAGTGTGTTAAACAATAATTTATTTTCAATCAAATACTTACTGATTTTGTATCTGCTCGGTATATAACTTGCAACTAGGAATGTTTCCTGTAAGGAAATTTATCCCCTCAATAGTGGGGTTCCTAGAACCACTTAAGGAGTAGTTGCATATGCATGCATTTCCAAAATTAAAGACCATCGTAGCGGCAGTGTTACTTGCCAACGTCGCAATTCCAACCATTGCTTTTTCTGAAGAGAGCAATTTAGAGCTAGATAAAATCAGTGTCACAGGTATTTTACCTGACCGTTTAGAGAGCGTACCTGGCTCATTTAACGTGGTAGATGAAGAAGCGTTAATTGAACGTCGCCCTTTCTCCGTAAGAGAAGCATTAAATAATGTACCTGGCATTAATATCGTCGGTGAAGATGCATTTGTGTTGTCTCCTAACATCGGTATTCGTGGTTTAGATCCACGCCGTACTTCACGTACATTGTTACTAGAAGATGGCATGCCATTATTCTTAGCACCCTATGGCGATCCTTCTGCTCACTATTCAACACCATTACAACGTGTGAACCGTATTGAAGTGGTTAAAGGTTCTGGCCAAATTTTGTATGGTCCACAAACCATCGGCGGCATGATTAACTTTGTGACCAAGCCTGTGCCTAAAAATGGTCTAGCAGGTAGCGTACAAGCAACAGCCGGCAATAACGATTTCACGGGTTTGCATGCTAACGTGGGTTACGGAGGCGAGCAAGGTGGCATTATGATTGATGCATTGCAGAACAAAGGTGATGGCATTCGCGATAACCACAAATTTGATGTACAAGAATTTACAATCAAAGGCCAACTCAATTTAACAGATCGTCAAACCTTGATTGCTAAAGTAGGTTATTACGAAGAAGATTCGAATATCTCAGAAACTGGATTAGGTGAAACAGACTATGACCGTGATAAGTTTCAAGCGCCTTCTGGTAAAAATGATCACTTTAAACAAGAGCGTAAAACGCTTCAATTACAACACATTTTCCAATTTGATAATGCGACAAAATTATCAACACAAGCATATTATTCAGACACCTATCGTAGCTCTTTCCGCCAAACAGATTCCCCTGGCGGATATGAAGGTGATCCAGGAGATGAAGGTAATTCAACAGGGGTAACAGTGCTAGAACGTTGCCCGGCTGGTTTAAATGCAGCAACAGAAGCGAATGCTGAACAATGTGGTGGTCGCCATCGCCCACGTAGTTATCAATACTATGGCTTTGAACCACGACTAGATTTCCAACATAATCTATTTGGTATTCAAAGCGATGCGGTGGTGGGCTTAAGATACCACCAAGAAGATATCAAACGTCGTCAATTCCGTGGCAGTGATGCACGTGCACAAAGTTTATCATTTTTAAAAGCAAATGCTGAGCAGCCAGGAATTACTAGTACTGTAGCTGATTTCCGCGAGGATATCCGAATTGATGTCGATGCAAGATCTTACTATGCACAAAATACGTTTTATGCTGGTGATTGGTCATTTACACCTGGTGTGCGTTATGAAGACTTGAAAATCAACACTACGGTGTTACAAGCGGGTGGCAATGCCGGTTTCTCTACTAGTACTAATCGAATCAGTGAGGTACTGCCAGGTTTTGGTATGGCTTGGAATGGTATCGCAAACACGACAGTATTTGCTGGCGTGCACAAAGGCTTCGCACCACCTCGACCAGACCGCGATTTAGATGGATTTGCTATTGATAATACCGACCCAGAGACAAGTATCAACTGGGAAATTGGTGTGCGCTCGAGCTACTTCAAAGGAGTGAACTTTGAATCAACCTTGTTCCATACCAAAGTGAAGGATGTCGTCATTAATGGCGGTAATGGTAGTTTTGTGAACGGCGGGGAATCTGAACAGACGGGTGTAGAGTTTGCGGGGCGTGTTGATTTTGGTACGATTTATGACACACCACACAATATTTACTTGCAAGGTACCTACACTAACGTCTTTAAGGCTGAATTTACAAAAGACGGAGAGGTCGCAAGAGACGGCATTGTTGACGGTGACCGTTTGCCTTATGCGCCGCGTCATATTGCGTCAGTCAGTTTAGGTTATCAACATCCAGTGGGTTTTGATGTGCGTGTAGGTGTCGATTATGTGAGCCGTCAAGAAGTGGATACTTTTGCGCGCGTGCTAGACCCAGTTGATGCGGCATTGTCTGGTTTAGCGGGTGATATCCCAGCGTATACATTGCTGAATATGTCGGCTAACTTTAGACCTGTTGGCTCAAAAGCCAGTTACTTCTTAAGCGGCTATAACTTAGCTGATAGAGAGTATTTGGCAAGCCGTGTGGACGGTATGGCAGTCGGTCGTGGCCGCCAAGTGATTGCAGGTATCCGCTACGATTTCTAATCTCTAAACATAAGTTTTCATGATCACTATCCTCGGATAGTGTGACCCTAGGCGAGTGCGAAAGTACTCGCTTTTTATTGCCTGATACTTGTTATTCATGCAAGACGCAACAATACGCATTCATCTTTCATAAGTGCTGATTTATACTCTGCTTTTGTCTTCCATTGTTTTATTCATCATGACCATCACTAAAAAAATAATATGGGGTTTACTTGCAGTGTTAGGTGCTTACGCAGTAAGCGTGATTGCACTGCATCGAGGTGAGAGTATTAACGCGCTATGGCTCATTACAGCGGCCTTGTGTATCTATGCAATCGCGTACCGCTTTTATGCTGCATGGATAGCCACCAAAGTGTTGGTCATTGATGAAACGCGCGCGACGCCAGCCGAGCGTTTAGACAATGGTCGTGATTTTATCCCCACCAATAAGTGGATAGTATTTGGCCACCATTTTGCCGCCATTGCCGGACCTGGCCCGTTGGTTGGACCTACTTTGGCTGCTCAATTTGGTTATCTACCGGGCACGTTATGGATTTTGGTGGGGGCCGTGATTGGTGGTGCCGTACAAGACATGGTCACGCTATTTTTCTCCATGCGTCGAAATGGTCGTAGCTTAGGGCAAATGGCACGCGACGAAATTGGCGTCATAGGTGGAACGGCGGCGCTCATTGGTACCTTTATCATCATGATTATTTTGATTGCGGTGTTAGGCTTGGTGGTAGTCAATGCCATGAAGCACAGCCCTTGGGCTACATCTACGGTTGCTGCCACGATTCCGATTGCGATGATTGTGGGCGTTTATATGCGCAATATACGCCCTGGGCGCGTGTTGGAAGCCTCCGCTATTGGCGTTGCACTGTTGTTATTTTCTGTACTGGCTGGTGGTTGGGTCGATCACAACGCCACATTAAGGGTATGGTTTGATCATGATGGCTTGCCCTTAGCCTATGCCATTATTCTCTATGGATTTGCCGCAGCGGTGCTTCCGGTTTGGCTATTGCTGGCGCCGCGTGATTACCTCTCCACCTTTATGAAATTAGGCACTGTACTATTGCTAGCGGTAGCGATTGTTATATTAAGGCCAGACATTCATATGCCAGCAGTCACACAATTTACCGATGGTACAGGACCAATCTTTGGTGGCAAGCTGTTTCCATTTGTATTCATCACCATTGCCTGTGGTGCAATTTCAGGCTTTCATGCCCTGATTGCCTCTGGCACAACCCCTAAGTTATTAAGTAACGAGCGTGATATCCGCATGATTGGCTACGGCGGCATGCTGTTAGAAAGCTTTGTCGCCATTATGGCTATGATTGCCGCTACGGTTCTGGAGCCGGGTGTATTTTTTGCCATTAACAGCCCAGCTGGGGTGGTAGGTAAAGAAGCCATTGATGCCGTTGCCAAAATCAACAGTTGGGGCTTTGCCGTAACGGTAGAACAAATGGAACAGCTGGCCAAAGACATGGGCGAGAGCACCTTGTTTGCGCGCACTGGTGGCGCACCTAGCTTGGCAGTGGGCATGGCCAGTATTTTTGGCAATGCCTTTGGCAAGCATATGCTGGCCCTGTGGTACCACTTTGCCATCATGTTCGAAGCCATCTTTATTCTGACTACTTTGGATGCTGGTACGCGTGTCGGACGCTTTATGTTGCAAGATATGTTGGGCAACTTTAACAAAAAACTCGGCGAGACTTCTTATACGCCCTCAGTTATCCTGACTAGCAGTATTGTCGTTGCAGGTTGGGGTTATTTCTTATATATAGGCGTGATTGACCCGAATGGTGGCGTCAATATTCTTTGGCCACTCTTTGGCATTGCCAACCAAATGTTGGCAGCCATAGCGTTATCCGTAGCCACTGGCATTTTAGTGAAATCTGGCAAACTGAAATATGCATGGATTACAGGCTTACCTTTGGCTTGGCTGGTGACAATCACCACTACTGCCTCATACCAAAAAATATTTTCTGAAGATGTACGTATTGGTTTTTTTGCCGCTGCAAATGATTTGAGTGCAAAACTCGCCAGCGGTGTAATGCCGCCAGATAAAGCCAGTGTAGCTCCGCAACTTATATTTAACCAACACTTAGATGCCTACCTGACTTTGTTTTTTGTGGTGGTGCTGTGGATAGTGGTGCTAGATATGTTAAGACTATGCTTACGCTATATCCAGAAAAAACACATATTGATGACGAGCGAGACCCCGTACGTGAGAACGTGCCTTTAAGTATCACTAGGCAGAAGCGCCATTAGGTTAAACTTAAATACATTGTTAGGGTCTAGCTCGCATGCATAGATTGAAAAGTAACTTTGATAAATGCGTAGTAGATCCAATGCATTTGCTTTGCTTGATGATTAAAACAACATGAAAACTGACACCACATTCACAAGTGTTTTGAGTCTATTCAAAAAAGTATGGTGCTGTGTGCGCCATGTTTCTGGCGATGATGCTTATGAGCAATACCTTAAACATCATGCAGATTTTCATGCCACCACATTAGACGCGCCACCACCATTAGATAGAAAAGCTTTTTTTAAACTATGGCAAGAAAGCAAATGGAAAGGTGTGAAACGTTGTTGCTAACAGAAGAAGACATTTCTCGTGTGATTGAAATGGCGTGGGAAGACAGAACGCCATTTGAAGCCATTGAGCTACAGTTTGGTTTAAATCAGGATGGGGTGATTAAGTTGATGCGCGCCCAATTAAAGTCTGGTTCTTTTAAACTTTGGCGCACTCGAACGCACGGACAAAAAACTAAACATCTGAAACTGAGATCATCACAAGTGATTCGGCATCAATCTAAAGAACACAATAAAGCGAATCGAGTTTAAGTGGGTGATTGAATGAGTAAGCCTAATTTAGTTGTTTTGGTGTAAGCGGTCGATTTGCATATATTCGCCCGTAGCATTCCTGTCGGTTTCAAATTCATTCTCAATGGGGTCATCTTTGACCAAACGTTTTTTTCTTGCTAACTGACTTTTGTTGGCATGATATTCCGCAATGACGTAATTCACCTGCTCGTCTTGATCGGTTAATTTTTGAAACGTATTTTTTAGCCAGTTTAACATTCTAGAGTGCACATATTCGGTTGTAGATGATTAAGTATCTGCAACTTACATGCCAGCAATTTTTGTCAAAAAACTAAAAAATAATATTCATAAGTAATTGATTTAATTTGGGTTCGTTTGTATGTAAGACAAAAGCTGACGTTGGTAAATGAAGCATGTCGTCAGCTTTTCAACAATCGCGTGTTATTGATTAGACGATTTGCCCTGACAGCGCCAAAAAAGCAAGATGCCAATCAATATCATCGGCAAACTTAGCCACTGCCCCATGCTTAAGCCAAGTCCGAGTAGGCCTAAATGTGCATCTGGCTCACGTGTAAATTCCACAATAAAGCGGAAGCTACCGTACAGCATCAAAAACACAGCAGAGATGCTACCGGTTGGTCTTGGCTTACGTGAAAACCACCACAACACAGCAAACATCACCAAGCCTTCTAAAATGAACTCATAGAGTTGTGACGGATGCCGCACTACTGCATCTACTTGCGGAAAAATCATGCCGAAGTCACTGCCTGTAGGGCGACCCCATAACTCACCATTGATAAAATTGCCCATGCGTCCAGCGCCAAGGCCAATGGGTACGAGTGGCGCAACAAAGTCCATGATTTTTAACCAAGGTTGAGGATGTTTTTTGGTAAAAAAATACATGGCGACCAATACGCCTAAAAATCCACCATGAAAACTCATGCCCCCTTGCCAAATTTTAAATAAACTCAACGGGTTTTGAATCAAATCTGGAAATTGATAGAACAGCATATAGCCGACTCTGCCACCCAAAATGACACCGAGTGCACCATAAAAAAGTGCATCATCTAGCATTTGTGTATTCCATTTAAACCAAGGTTTATGCTGAATTTGATATTTTCCAAGTAGCAAAAAAGCAACAAAACCAATTAAATACATCAGTCCGTACCAATGAATGCCAAAGCTATCGGTGATTTGTAACGCTACAGGGTTAAATTGTGGATGGGTTAACATGAATCGCCTTAGAATGCGGTAAAATGTCGCTTATTATACGTTTTAATTGCTTTGAGGTTTACACATGCCTGTTTATCGTTCCCACACAACCACGCAAGGCCGCAATATGGCTGGTGCACGCGCATTATGGCGTGCAACAGGTATGAAAGATGAGGATTTTTCCAAACCGATTATTGCAATTGCCAACTCGTTCACACAGTTTGTACCTGGCCATGTGCATTTAAAAGATTTAGGTCAGATGGTGGCGCGTGAAATTGAACGCGCCGGTGGTGTAGCCAAAGAATTCAATACCATCGCAGTAGATGACGGTATTGCTATGGGTCACGGCGGTATGTTGTATAGCTTGCCGAGCCGTGATTTGATTGCGGATAGTGTGGAATATATGGTCAACGCACACTGTGCTGATGCGTTGGTCTGTATATCTAACTGTGACAAGATTACTCCAGGGATGTTGATGGCAGCACTGCGCTTGAATATCCCTGTGGTGTTTGTCTCTGGCGGTCCGATGGAAGCAGGTAAAGTTAATTGGCAAGGGACTACGCACAAGCTAGATTTGGTGGATGCCATGGTGGCCGCGGCGGATGACAAAGTCAGTGATGCCGAAAGTGAAGCGATTGAACGTGAAGCTTGTCCTACGTGTGGGTCCTGTTCTGGAATGTTTACTGCTAATTCCATGAACTGCTTAACAGAGGCACTTGGTTTAAGTTTACCGGGCAACGGTTCCACTTTGGCAACACACAGCACTCGAAAACAATTGTTCTTACAAGCAGGTCGATTGATTGTCGATTTAGCTAAACGTCATTATGAGCAAGATGATTACACTGTATTGCCACGCTCAATTGCAAACTTCAAAGCCTTTGAAAATGCAATGGCGTTAGATGTTGCCATGGGCGGTTCTACTAACACAGTATTGCACCTGTTGGCAGCAGCCCATGAAGCTGGGGTAGATTTCACCATGAAAGACATAGACCGTATATCGCGTCATGTTCCATGTGTATGCAAAGTTGCACCGGCAACCGCCAAATATCATATGGAGGACGTGCACCGCGCAGGTGGTGTTATGGGTATTCTTGGGGAATTAAATCGCGCAGGTGTGATTCATGGTGATGTGGCTACTGTGCATAGCGCCACCATGAGTGCTGCACTGGCTAAGTGGGATATTGCAGTATCAAAAGATGAGGAAGCGCATAAACTGTTTGGTGCTGCGCCAGGCGGGATTAGAACGACCATTGCATTCTCGCAAAGCATGTTGTGGCCAGAACTCGATACCGATCGTGCTGAGGGCTGTATTCGCGACAAAGCGCATGCTTATTCGCAAGATGGTGGTTTAGCAGTGTTGTATGGCAATATTGCGCAAGATGGTTGTATTGTCAAAACTGCAGGTGTGGATGACAGTATTTTGAAGTTTACCGGTCGTGCGCGCATCTTTGAGTCGCAAGACGCTGCAGTTGAGGCAATTCTTGCCGATAATGTAGTGGCAGGGGATGTTGTGGTGATTCGTTATGAAGGCCCGCGCGGTGGTCCTGGTATGCAAGAAATGCTGTACCCAACGTCTTACTTAAAATCCAAGGGCTTGGGTAAAGCGTGTGCGTTGCTCACAGATGGTCGTTTTTCTGGTGGTACTTCAGGTCTGAGTATTGGGCATGCGTCTCCAGAAGCTGCGGAAGGTGGTGCAATTGGTTTGGTGGAAGAGGGCGACACGATTGAAATCGACATCCCTAATCGGACTATTCACTTAGCTGTGAGTGATGCAGTGATGTCGGATCGTCGTGCGCATATGGAAGCCAAAGGCAAAGAGGCTTGGAAGCCAGTCAAGCGCGAACGTTATGTATCACCAGCTCTGCGCGCCTATGCCGCAATGAGTACCTCTGCTGCAAAAGGTGCAGTGCGTGATGTGTCACAAATAGAAAGAAACTAAACGAATGACTACTCAAAATAGCATGGAAAATATTTTGCTTGAATCGCAGGCGAATCTTGACGGCATCATCGCACATCCACACTTGTCATTTACTGAGGACGAAAACGGCTTAAAGTATATTGAGGTCGATAATCAGTTTGCCAAAGCAAAAATTGCGCTGCAAGGTGGTCAAGTGATTCAGTGGCAGCCCAAAGCAGAGCAGCATCCAGTGTTATGGTTGTCTGATCACGCTCGGTATGTCAAAGGGCGCTCGATTCGTGGCGGCGTACCCATTTGCTGGCCTTGGTTTGGTGCACACCCAACCGACAGCACCTTGTGTCCGCATGGGTTTGCAAGGGTGATTCCCTGGCAGTTTATAGATGCGGATTCGACCTATACAGGTGCTACCCGCATTGCATTACAAATGATGCATACGCCAGAAGCGCAGCGTCAACTGTCATACCCCTACGTGTTAACGTTAATGATTACGATTGGTCGTCGTCTTAAAATTGATTTGGCGACCACCAATAAAGCGGCCCATCCATTTATGATTGGTGAAGCATTTCATACCTATTTAAATGTGAGCGATATTGAGAAAATCAGAATTACTGGTTTGCAGGAATGTTTATATGCAGACAAAGTAAGACAATATGAGCGCCATGTAGAACATAGCTTGCTTAAGTTTAACAGTGAGTTCGATCGCGTATACCTGAACCATAGCGCGGATTGTATAGTGCACGATTCTGATTTTAACCGTCTCATCCGTGTATCTAAATCTGGTAGCAATACCACTGTGGTGTGGACGCCTTGGGAAGAAAAAGCACACGCACTTGGTGATATGGGTAACGATGATGAGTGGCGTAAGATGATTTGTGTTGAATCTGCCAATGCGATGGAAAATTCGGTAGTCATCAATCCGGGCCGTACTCATAATTTCTCAGTAGAATACAGTGTGGAAGCTCTTTAGCAGTTTGAGTTATTTATTTTCTTTTTCAAACGAAAAGTAAAGTTTCAGGTCAACGTAATATCCTGGTATCACGTTGATTATTGGCAACTCTAATATTCAATGTATGCTGCGGCTTAAATCCCATCAGACTATTGTGGATTTTTAAATAATAGGTATGATGCTGCATGCAAAAAATATTGCAGAAGTTTATAAATTTCACGGTAATTCAAGGAGATAGCATGAAAGTTTTATTATCAACAATTGCAGCGGCCACCATGTTATTAGCTGGCCAAGTCAATGCTGCAGATGCAGAGGCTGCTAAGGCACTTGCACAAAAAAGTGGCTGTTTGGCTTGCCACAGTATCGACAAAAAAGTATTAGGCCCATCTTACAAAGATATTGCTGCTAAATACAAAGGCGATAAGACTGCAGAAGCTAAGTTAGTAGAGAAAGTGAAAAAAGGCGGAAGTGGTGTTTGGGGTCCTATGCCAATGCCAGCAAACAGCCCGCAAGTAAAAGATGCAGATATCAAAACAATCGTACAATGGATTTTGACACTTTAATTCTAGTGGTTAAGATTGTTAAGCCAGCGCTTTAGCTGGCTTTTTTATTGCCTATATTTTGGGTGAAAAAGACTGTTGATTGACACGTTCAAGACTAGTGTCGAGTGAATGCTGATTTCAGCCAATCAAGCCAAGCAGATATAAAAACACCATCAAGATTGCCAGTGGTGCAATGATGTTGTTCGTAATTTTCCAAGCAGTATAGTAACTGCGCCCTAAATTCAATTCATCTTGGCGGTGATGTTTTTGCATGACATACCCAGCAAAAAGTGCCATCAATAGGCCGCCAAGTGGCAGCATAATGGTGGACGTCAATTTATCTAGCGTATCAAATATACCCAGACCAAACACGATTGTGACATCCTGCCAAACATTGAAGGACAGTGACACTGTGATACCAATCATCCAGATAATTAGCCCAAGGTGGACGGTTGCATGCGCACGTTTTACCGATGTGTTCTCTACTACCCATGCGATCGTAGGCTCAACCAGCGAAATAGCTGATGTCCAAGCTGCGAACGCAACCAAGGTGAAAAATAATGTCGCAAATAAATGCCCAAACGGCATGTGCCCAAAAGCAATGGGTAGCGTTTGAAAAATCAGACCAGGCCCGGCATTGGGAGTCAGTTGATTGGCGAAGACGAGGGAATAGATAGCAAGCCCCACTAATAAACCCAGCAATGTGTCGACCAATGCAATACAAATCGTGGTGTTGGCAATCGAGACATTGCGCTGTAAGTAAGAGCCGTACACCATGACAGAGCCCATGCCTAAACTCAGTGAGAAAAACGCATGACCTAGTGCTGACAGGACTGCTACAGGGGTGATTTTAGAAAAGTCTGGTGTAAACATAAATTGATACGCAGCCTGCATATCGCCTACTGACATGCTATAACCCAGTAGTATCAAGAGAATGGCAAATAATGCAGGGATCAGTATATTGTTTGCTCTTTCTAATCCCGAGCTGACACCACGTGCGACAACACCCATGGTCATTACCATAAACACGGTGTGCCAAGAGACTAATAAATAGGGGGAGTTGAGTAAGCTTTCAAAATTTTGGGAGGATTGCGATGCAGATATCGCATCAAAACTACCGTTGAAGGCGAGCGTAATATAGCTGAGCACCCAACCGCCAATCACACTATAAAAACCTAGTATCAACACCCCAGCTACCATGCCCATGGCACCCAGATATTTCCAGTGTGGAGACGCGTTTGCCTCATTGGCTAATTGTTGCATGGCATTAAATGGATTTTTTTGCGCGCGACGTCCCAGCATAATTTCCGTCATCATCAACGGAATGCCCACGAATAGAATGCAGGCGATAAATACAAGTACGAATGCGCTACCACCGTTTACACCAATCATATAAGGCAACTTCCAAATATTGCCTAGGCCAATGGCTGAACCTGCTGTAGCCAGCATGAAGGTCCAGCGATTTTTCCATGCGCCACGGTGCTGCGTCATTGAAAAGACTCCTCCTTACTTAACCGGCTTTGAAAAATAGCGATTGGTTTCTTGTTTGATGACTTTTGAGAGTAATAGTAAACCGATGAGATTAGGGATGGCCATCATGCCGTTCATGAGGTCTGAAAAATTCCAAACAAACTCTAGGCTGGTCACGGCACCTACCATGACGGCTACTGTGAACACAACGCGATAAGCACTAATTGCGCCTGGCCCAAATAAAAACTCAATCGCCTTTTCGCCATAGTAGTTCCAGCCTATCACTGTGGAGTAGGCAAAAAAGGCAATTGAGATAGCTACAATAATGTTACCAATCGGACCTAATGTTTCAGCCATGCTCATACTAGTAAGTTCTGCAGCGCCTACACCTTGTGTCCATCCACTGGCAGTTAATATCACCAGTGCGGTCATGGTACATACCACCAGTGTGTCAATAAAGGTTTGCGTCATGCTCACAAGCGCTTGCTTTACTGGATCGTTGGTACGTGCGGCAGCGGCGGCGATTGGTGCTGAGCCTAAGCCTGATTCATTGGAAAATACGCCACGTGCAATGCCAAATCGCATGGCGGCGGCAATGGTGGCGCCTGCAAAACCACCGGTCGCAGCGGTTGGATTGAAGGCGTGATAGAAAATAAGGCCAAATGCATGCGGCACCTCGCTGATATTAAGCGCAAGTACAATCAGACTACAGCTCACGTATACCACGATCATCACTGGTACTAGAACAGAAGTGAATTTACTGATGCTTTTTATTCCGCCTAGAATGACTAGGCCAGTCAATAATGTGAGTACGATTCCAGTAACGATGGCTGGAATATGAAAGGTCGCTTCAAAAATTTTAGCCGTTGCATTGACCTGTGTCATATTGCCAATACCAAACGCGGCAAAGGCTGTAAACACAGCAAACAAAGTACCTAACCAGGGCAGCCCAGCACCTGTAGTTAAATAATACATAGGGCCACCACGCATACCATGTGGACCCTTTTCACGATATTTCACAGCCAGTACTGCTTCACCATATTTAGTGGCCATGCCAACTAACCCTGTCACCCACATCCAGAACACCGCACCTGGTCCACCCAAGGTGATGGCCGTAGCAACCCCTACAATGTTGCCTATGCCTACCGTAGCGGCTAGCGCGGTGGTGAGCGCTGCAAAATGGCTAATATCACCTTCGTGGTGATGGTCTTTTTGAAAGATGAGTCGAAATGCATGGGGCAGTACACGAAATTGCATGCCTTTGAGTATGATGGTGAGGTATAGGCCTGTGCCCACCAGCAATGCAAGCATGATAGGCCCCCAAACAAAACTGGAAAGCGTGGCGACGAGTTGTTCGATGGCTTGCATTGCTTACTCCTTTTTTAAAGGATTATAGCGAGAAACCACTCTGAGTTGATAGTGAATGCTTAGTTACGTTTGAAAGTGTTGTTTTAACACCATCATCATCGATAGATGGTCAGTGACACCTGCACTTTCACGCACACTGTGCATGACATGGGGTTGCCTACATCCACACGGTCGGGATGCCCAACTGTGCGGCCATGATGGGGCCTATGGTGCAACTGCAACCTAAAAGGGTGCATGGTTGATGCAAGTGCATCTGACTGCAACAAGTGCAACATGAAGCAAATAAGGTAAACAATTAACCAATATAAGCTTATCTTATTTCTAGTATGGTCTGGCCGAGCATTTCTGGTGTAATTAATGTAATCCCTTGATCAGTGACATGAAACTTTTGTCGGTCTATTTCTGGATTGATCCCTGCGGTAAAATTATCAGGAATTTTGCATTGTGTATCGACAATCACCCCTTTTAATGTCACGTTTTCCCCAATTTCAACATGTGGCAAAATGACGGAGTCTTGAATGAGACTATGCTTGCCAACGCGAACCTTAAGTGAAAGAAGTGAGCGTTCAATGGTCGCGCCACTGATAATGCAGCCGCCAGAAATCATAGAGTCCATTGCATGTCCGCGCAGATTGTCGTCATTAAATAGGAATTTTGCAGGAGGTAATTGTGGTTGATGTGTGCGTATTGGCCAATCATCGTCATAAAGATTTAAGTCTGACGTAATGCGCACTAAGTCCATGTTTGCTTCCCAATACGCGTCAACGGTACCAACATCGCGCCAGTAGGGCATATCACCTACCATATTGACGCAACTATCTGTAAAGCGATGCGCGAATACACGGTCTTTTCTCACAAGTTTTGGAATAATATCTTTGCCAAAATCATGGCTGGAATTTGGGTCAATGCTATCCTGCTTAAGTAAGCCATAAAGAAAACTGGCATTAAACACATAAATACCCATACTCACTAATGCGCATTCAGGTTTTTGAGGGATGTGGGTGGGCTGTTTAGGCTTTTCATTAAAGTCTGTGATTTGCCACTCCTCGTCGACACTCATGACACCAAACTCACTGGCCTTAGCAATCGGCATTTCAATGCACGCTACGGAGACATCTGCTTTTTGCATCACGTGCATAGCAAGCATTTGGCTATAGTCCATTTTGTAAATATGGTCACCGCCTAAAATCAATACATATTCTGGCTGGCTCTGTTGAATATGTTTTAAATTTTGGTAAACGGCATCAGCAGTGCCAGAATAAACACCGCTATTTTCATATTGATGCGTAGGTAGTACATCCACAAACTCATCAAACTGATCACCAAGAAAATTCCAACTACGCTGAATATGGTGAATCAGACTATGCGCCATGTATTGTGTCGCTACGCCTATGCGACGAATGCCAGAATTGAGGCAGTTGCTAAGCGTAAAATCAATAATTCGTAATTTTCCGCCAAAGGGAATCGCTGGTTTTGCACGCCAATCGGTTAATTGCTTGAGACGGCTACCGCGACCACCTGCTAATATAATTGCGTATGTTTTTCTTGTTAGCGCACCGATATTCGGTGGTCTATTTTTGATTCCAAGTGTATTTACATCAGAGTCTTCTAATGCCTCTGTTTGATGTTGCATTTATTTATCCTTGCAAGAAAAAATAAATATAAGGTTAAGCAACTTTTTGAGTGTAATGGTTTATTGTTTGATAGTGAGTTGCATTCAAGTTGCGAATGATTTTTGTTTTTGTTTGTGGATTGTCTCAGCAAGAAGTTCAAATTATTTAACTGGGAGATATTCCTTTAAACGCAAAAGTGTTGTTTAAGCACTGCAATCATATATGCGTGGTCGAGCACACCAGCACTTTCGCGTATGCTATGCATCGCCCACATCGGGTTGCCAACATCGACACTAGCCATGCCGAGCTGTGCGGCTAAAATAGGGCCTATCGTACTACCACAGCCTAAATCGGTGCGATGTGCATATTGTTGATAAGGCACATTCGCTTGTTCGCACAACTGGATAAAACGCGCAGCGGTTTCGGCGTTGGTGCTATAGCGTTGGTTGGCATTGGTTTTAATGACAGGGCCTTGATTCAGCATGGCATGGTGGCAAGGCTCGTAACTGCCCGCGTGGTTGGGGTGGAAGGCATGTGCCATGTCTGCGCTGATAAAAAAGCTATTGGCAATACCACGCAAGCGGTCTTCTGCGCTGGTGTTGGTCGAAGCGCAGATGCGCGTCATTACATCCGTCATAAAACTACCACTGGCGCCTGTGGCGCTTTCAGAACCGACTTCTTCGTGATCAAACAAGGCACAAATCGTGGTGCCTTCTGGTTTGTTGGTCGCTAATAAAGCTTCTATGGCGGCATGGCATGAGGCTAAATTATCCAACTGGCTGTTGGCAATAAACTCTTGGTTCAGCCCCCATAACACGCCTTGTTGCGTGTCATAGACGTTTAAATCCCAACTCACAATATCTTTGGCGATGTCTTTGGCATCCGCCTCAATTTGCGTGGCTAAGGCTTGTGTCAGCAAATTGTGCGCTTCTGCGCTGTCGCTGGCAAAGCCAAATATTAAAGGTAAGCCGGTTTGCTTGTTTAACACCAAGCCTTTGTCGTTCGCTTCGCGGTTCATGTGGATGGCGAGATTTGGCAAGCGCACCATGGGTGTTTTAAAGCGGATTAAATGGCTATGTAGACCATCGTTATTACGCACCATGACGCGCCCAGCCAAGCTTAAGTCGCGGTCGGTAAAGGTGGCTAAAATCGGCCCACCATAAACTTCGACACCTAATTGCGCATGGCCTTGGCTAGCAAAGCCTGCTTTGGGTTTGAGGCGTAATCCTGGCGAATCGGTGTGTGCACCGACAATTCTAAAGCCTGTCTCGGCAATCGGCTTGTCGCCGATAATAAACGCAATCAGCGATGAACCATCACGCACCACATAATATTTGCCATTTTTTCTAAATTGCCAAGGCTGGTTTTCAATCAGCGGTTTGAAACCATTAGCGTCGAGCATGGCTTTGGTCGTTGCCACTGCATGCCAAGGGCTTGGACTCATGTCTATGTAATCAAGCAGAGCTTGTGCGGCTGAGTGTGCTTCTGATGATATTTGCAATGGCGCTGTCATGGTTAAACCCAATCTTTATCAATCAAGAAATCCGTATAAAGCTTGGCTTCAGGAGAGCCTGCTTCGGGTTTCCAATCATATCGCCATTTTACGATGGGTGGCATGGAGAGGAGTATCGATTCGGTACGTCCGTTGGATTGTAGACCAAACAAGGTACCACGATCAAAAACGAGATTGAATTCGACATAACGTCCACGGCGATAGGCTTGAAAATCGCGCTCGCGTTCACCATAGGGGGTCTCTTTTCTGCGTTGCGCAATCGGTAAATAAGCATTTAAAAATGCATCCCCCACAGCTTTCATCATGGCAAAACTTTGCTCAAACCCTAATGCATGAAAATCGTCAAAGAATATGCCACCAATGCCGCGTGGTTCTTTCCGATGTTTCAAGTAAAAATAGTCATCACAGGATTTTTTAAATTGTGTGTAGTAATCATTTCCAAACGGCGCCAGTGCCTCTTTGTTGGTACGATGGAAATGTACGCAATCTTCTTCAAAACCGTAGTAAGGCGTTAAATCCATGCCGCCGCCAAACCACCAAATATCCTCGTCACCCTTTGGGGCTGTGCCTATGTTGGTTTCATCAGATTCTTCTTGCTGCAGTATTTGTGCTATCTGCGCGTCAGCCTCGCTCGCGCCTTGTTTCGCGCGCAAATCCAGCGAATCTAAACTGTCTTTTTTAGGCGCTTTAGCCACAAAAAAACGCACATTCATGTGTACGGTAGGGATGTAAGGATTACGCGGATGAAATACGAGTGAGACGCCCATGGCTTCCCATGGTCGGCCAGCCGCTTCTGGGTGAGCAACACTGGCTGCTGGCGGCAATTTGTTGCCAATCACATGAGAAAAACCAACACCTGCACGCTCAAATACGTTGCCGTTTTCTAACATGCATGAGGTGCCACCACCACCTTCAGGACGCTGCCAGCTATCCTGTAGGAAATTTTTACCATCTACGAGTTCAATGGCCTCGACAATTTTGCTTTGTAAGCCCTGCAGGTAGTTAAATACAGCTTGTGAATCGATCATAAG
The DNA here is from genome assembly GCA_030696695.1 of Methylophilus sp. GTDB lineage: Bacteria > Pseudomonadota > Gammaproteobacteria > Burkholderiales > Methylophilaceae > Methylophilus. The sequence goes on along the minus strand of JAUYRP010000021.1, from coordinate 377,381 downwards.
TTGGGAGCTTTAATCAGTGTTTGGGAGTGCAGTAAAAGGATTAAGCCTTAGTAAGGCGGCATAGGGGGCCACGCAACGTTGTAATGCGCTCAAAGACAATAGTGACAGCATAACTAATATTAACCTTTGACTGCCCGATACCCAATATCTTTTCTGTACTGCGCACCCTCGAAATGAATCCCATCTATGATTTGATAGGCGCGTTGTTGAGCGAATTTTACGGTTTCACCCAAAGCGGTGACACAAAGCACGCGCCCACCACTTGTGGTCACTTTGCCATCTTTAAGTGAAGTCCCTGCATGAAACACATAGCTGTCCTCCAGTTGTTTAGGTAGACCAGTAATCTCATCTCCTAGTCTAGGTGTATCTGGGTAGTGAGCACTCGCCATCACTACACCAAGCGCAAAGCGCCTATCCCAATCTGCTTCTGCTAAGTTGAGTGTACCGTTGATTGCATGCTCTGCTAAGGTTAAAAAGTCCGATTTCAAACGCATTAAAATCGGCTGTGTTTCTGGATCGCCCATACGACAATTGAATTCTAGTGTTTTGACTTCACCATTTGGGCTAATCATTAATCCTGCGTAGAGAAAGCCTGTGTAAGGAATGCCATCTTTTGCCATGCCTTCTACTGTAGGCTTGATAATTTCTCGCATGACTTTAGCATGGATGGTGGGGGTGACTACTGGGGCAGGGGAGTATGCGCCCATCCCTCCGGTATTGGGACCAAGGTCTGCATCTAATAAACGTTTGTGGTCTTGGCTGGTAGCGAGCGGTAAAATATTTTTGCCATCCACCATCACCATAAAGCTGGCTTCTTCGCCCGTTAGAAACTCCTCAATCACAACACGCGCACCTGCAGCACCTAATTTGTTATCGCCCAGCATCATGTCAATGGCGGCATGCGCTTCATCTTCACTCATGGCAACCACCACGCCTTTGCCTGCAGCCAAGCCATCGGCTTTAATCACGATGGGGGCGCCTTGCGTACGCACATAAGCGTGCGCAGATTCAGCGTCGGTAAATGTGCCGTAGGCTGCGGTGGGAATGCCATGGCGCATCATAAATGCCTTAGCGTAATCTTTAGAAGATTCGAGCTGTGCGGCCGCTTTTGTTGGGCCGAAAATTTTAAGCCCATTGGCACGAAACGCATCTACTACACCTTGTGACAGCGGTGCTTCTGGTCCAACCACTGAAAGGGCGATATTTTCTTGAATAGCAAAAGCCACTAATTCATCCACTTGCGTGATGGGCACATTGACCATATCTGGATTAGTGGCGGTCCCTGCATTGCCCGGCGCAACATACACGCGGCTCACTTCTTTATTATGAGCGATTTTCCATGCAAGCGCATGCTCGCGGCCACCGCTACCAATCACTAATATTTTCATAAATTTACTTTCAATGGGCAATCATGTTTTCTGTTTGACAGTAGGTTTTTAATGTCTAAAGTGGCGAATGCCAGTTAACACCATGGCCAGTCCGCGTTCATCTGCAGCTGCAATCACTTCTTCGTCACGCATACTACCACCTGGGTGAATCACACAACTAGCACCAGCATCTGCCAATACATCTACGCCGTCACGGAATGGGAAGAAGGCATCAGATGCGACGACTGAACCTTGTAAACTCAGGCCCGCATGCTGGGCTTTAATGGCAGCAATTTTGGTGCTGTCAACACGGCTCATTTGTCCTGCGCCCACGCCTAAGGTCATGCCTTCACCACAGAATACTATTGCATTCGATTTCACATATTTTGCGACATTCCACGCAAATAATAAATCTTGCATCTGTTGAGGTGTTGGCTGTTTTTTGGTCACGACTTTCAAGTCGGTCATTTGCATATCGTGGTTGTCGGCAGTTTGTACCAAAATGCCAGAACCCACACGCTTAATATCTTGTGCGTTGCGACCTTGCTGCCAAGGCGTACTGCCCCCTTGAGGTAATGCAATTTTAAGCACACGTACGTTGGCTTTTGCACTCAATATAGCAAGCGCCTCTGCACTGTAGTCGGGTGCAATCAGCACTTCCATAAATTGCTTAGACACAGCTTCTGCCGTTGCTTTATCTACTGATGTATTAAAGGCGATGATGCTACCAAATGCTGAAGTAGGATCGGTTTTGAAGGCTTTGCTATAGGCTTCAAACGAGTTAGCCCCCAACGCCACGCCACATGGATTAGCGTGTTTCACTATGACACAAGCTGTCGTTGAGAAAGCCTTGACTGTCTCCCAAGCGGCATCTGCATCGGCAATATTGTTATAACTGAGTTCTTTGCCTTGTAGCTGCTCTGCCGTCACAAGTGAGCCTGGTGCTGGATATAAATCACGGTAGAATGCCGCGCTTTGGTGTGGGTTTTCACCGTAACGTAACTCTTGTACTTTAATGAAATTGCTATTCAATTGGTCTGGGTAGACTTTGCGCGAACCGTCTGCTTGCACACTAGATAAATAATTACTAATTGCAGCATCGTAATGACTGACACGATTAAATGCTGCAACAGAGAGTGCGAAAGTGGTGTTGGTCGATAGCACGCCTGTGCTTTTGAGTTCTGCTAAAACGGCTGCGTATTGATTTGCGTCGGTCAGTACTGCCACATCTTTCCAGTTTTTGGCGGCTGAGCGCACCATGGCTGGGCCGCCAATATCAATATTTTCAATCGCATCTTCAAGCGTGCAATCAGCTTTGGCCACAGTGGCTTCAAAGGGGTATAAATTCACCACCACCATATCAATATTAGGAATGCCCTGTGCTTGCATGGCTGAAACATGGTCAGGTAAATCACGACGGCCTAAGATGCCACCATGTACTTTAGGGTGTAAGGTCTTTACACGACCATCTAGCATCTCGGGAAAGCCTGTGTAATCGCTCACTTCAATCACCGGAATGTTGTGGTCGCGAAACAGCTTTGCTGTGCCGCCTGTGGACAATAGTTCTACACCTAAGGTATGGAGCTGTTGCGCAAATTCAATAATGCCGGTTTTGTCTGATACGCTGATGAGCGCGCGTTTAATGATAGCCATTGATGTGGTTCCGTAGGACTGAAAATATGAATGCTGGTATTGTCTGAATCATCACAACATGCAGTGCTAGCGTTGCGTGTTCATATTATTGTTTAGAGCTGGTTGTCACAGTTAGCTGCTTATTGATTTTCTGGTTATTGCAGACCGTATTCGGCCATTTTCTTTCGTAACGTATTGCGGTTTAATCCTAATATTTCTGCTGCTTTACTCTGATTGCCGCCCACTTTATTCAAGATGTACACCAGCATAGGTTTTTCCACGCAACCTAGTACCATGTCGTAAATCGCATGCGGCGGCTGGCCATCTAAGTGCATAAAATATTCATCCAACGATTCGTTAATCGCATCACTTAGTTTGCAGATGTTACCCATTATGCTGCCATTGCCTCTGTGTTGTCTGTGGAGGGTTGATTGGTATCTGCTTCCACATAGACCAAGCGTTCGTGTTTTGTTTTGAGTTCATTAAAGAAATCGTCGATTGCTTTAAGTTGTAATTCGATGGTTTGCAAGGTGTTCATGTTGTGGCGGAAATTGGCAGAGCCAGCCAGCCCTTTGGTATACCATGAGATATGTTTGCGTGCTACACGCATGCCAGTTAAATCGCCATAAAATTCATACAAGTCATGTAGATGTTCAAGCATTACGGTATGTATTTCATCCACTGTAGGTGGCAACATGTGCTCACCAGTCAATAGGTAATGTTCAATCTCGCGGAAAATCCATGGACGCCCTTGCGCTGCGCGGCCAATCATTACGGCATCTGCACCTGTGTAATCTAATACATATTTGGCTTTTTCTGGGGTCGTGATATCGCCGTTGGCGATTAAGGGAATTTGAATGGCTTGTTTAACTGCAGCAATCGTGTCGTATTCAGCATCGCCTGTATATAGACAAGCACGTGTCCTGCCATGCATGGCCAACGCTTTTACGCCAATGTCTTCAGCCATTTTGGCCACGGCAATGGCATTACGGTTTTGCTTATCCCAACCGGTACGAATTTTGAGGGTGACAGGCACATCCACTGCATTGACCACGGCTTTTAGTATTTGCGATACCAAAGGTTCATCTTTCAGCAAGGCAGAGCCAGCCATCACATTGCAGATTTTTTTGGCAGGGCATCCCATGTTGATATCAATAATTTGTGCGCCGTAATCCACATTGTATTTGGCCGCTTCCGCCATCATTTTGGGATCAGCACCTGCGATTTGAACAGAAATTGGGTCAACTTCGCCTTCGTGATTGGCGCGGCGACGGGTTTTCTCACTGCCGTAGAGCAACGAGTTGGAAGTCACCATTTCTGAAACAGCCAATCCTGCACCCATTTTTTTACATAATTGGCGGAAAGGACGATCTGTTACACCAGCCATAGGTGCAACTACTAGGTTGTTTTTTAAAATGTGTGAACCAATTTGCATAGAAATCAGCTTGTTTGGAAAAGCTGCTTATTTTATACGCAATTGCGGGGTGTGGAAACCCATAGAGATGATTATTGTGATAAAAAATATTGAATTATCGTTGCAGAATTGATTGTCAGAAAAGTGCTTAAAAATCAATTAGTAAGGGCTTACTTTCTGCGAAGATTAACGTGCGCGCTAATGAGGGCATACGCTTGGTTTCTAAAACGCGTGCCATCGGTATCTTTCACCCACATATGGAGTAAGCCTGAAAAGAATAAATGCGTGTCCATGGCCAGTTGTGCTGGGCTGTGTGTTGGATTGATCAAACCTTTTTGATGCGCTTTTTCATAGACTTGTTCTAATTTTTCAATCATACCTGAACAGTTGTTGAGTATTTGCTGAAGTACCGTTGCAAACTCGTCCACATACTCACATTTTGACATCATGATTTCGTAGGTTTGACGCGTTTCCTGATCGTCATTCAAAATTTGAATCGTGCCTGCTAAAAAATTCTCAATACGCTTTAAAGGGTCCGCAACAGGATCGTCTACATTGTCTATATCAGCTAATAAAGCCCCGTCCATGCGATCAATCAGTGGTAAAAACACTTGCTCACGCATCGCATGAAATAGTTGTGATTTGTTCTCAAAATGCCAATAGACCGCGCCACGCGTCACGCCTGCGTGCGTGGCAATTTGCTCAAGGCTAGTGCGACTCACCCCTTTTGTCAAAAATACTTCACGAGCAGCGTTGATAATACGCTGACGTGTAATTTCTGCGTCTTCTTTTGTTTTTCGTACCATAATTACCGTAATGACCCTGCTATTAAATGAGGATGTTAAAACAATCCGAATGTAAATCTAATTAAAGGTTGCAAAAATCTATTTACATACATTCATGTTTGTATATAATATACATTCATGCATGTATGTATGCAAGACATTTTAATTAACCTAACATTGTAAACTTCATCAAAGCGTTCACCTAGAGGTAGCTATGGCAAAAACAATAACGTATTACTCCCACTCATTAATCGCGCTGATGATCGCTGCGTTAATCACCGCATGCGGTCAACAAAAGCAAGATGCAGCAGCTGCAATGCCAGCCATGCCTGTGAGCGTGATTGACGTGCAACCGACTTCTATTCCTATTCGAGCAGAAGCGGTAGCGCAAACAGAAGGTGCTAAAGAGGTGGAAGTGCGCCCTAGAGTAGGTGGCATATTACTGAAAAAAATGTTCCAAGAAGGCGAATCAATTAAAGCAGGTCAAACCATGTTTTTGATTGACCCAGTACCGTTTCAAATTGCAGTGCAGCAAGCCGAAGCGCAACTAGCACAGCAAAAAGCGCGCATAGTGCAAACGCACCGCGAGGCAGAACGTTTAAAAGGGTTGTTGGACACGCAATCAATCAGCCAACGTGAATATGACAATGCGCTGTCTGATGACTCGGTGGCTTCTGCGACCTTATTACAATACGAAGCATTGTTGCGCGAGGCTAAACTCAATTTGTCTTACACCAATGTCACTGCACCAACTAGCGGTATTGCTGGCCGTTTCCAATTTTCTGAAGGTGCATTAGTCTCGGCAAACACCAGTTTGTTGACCACTATTGTGCAGCTTTCACCAATATGGGTGCGTTTCAGCTTATCAGACTCTGAATTATCAGCATTAGGTGGGCAACTCACAAGCCGCAATGTAAAAAACATTCAGTTGGTGTTGTCTGACGGTACAGAACATCCTGAATCTGGCAAATTAAACTTCTCTGCCAGCGAGATTGATCCTGCCTTAGGTACGCAACAATTACGCGCAGTATTCGACAATGCGAATCGTAATTTATTGCCAGGCCAATTCGTACGCGCACGCATCACCACAGGTACACGAGATGGCGTATTTGTAGTGCCGCAATCTGCAGTGATGACCGGTGATCAAGGCAAATTTGTTTATGTCGCTGAAAAAGATGCGAGTGGGAAAGAAGTGGCTACCATCAGACCGATTCAAGAAGGTGTTTGGGAAGGCAAAAACTGGGTCGTATTAGGCGGGCTGAATGCAGGCGATAAAGTCATTGTCGACAATTTGATTAAGATTCGCCCTGGTGCTGCCGTTGCGTCACATCCGTTTGGTGAGCCGCCAGCTGCTGCGCCAAAAACTTCCACTAAAGCACCCACTAAAACTTCAGCTTAAGGTAGCGATTCATGACCAAGTTCTTTATTACAAGGCCTATTTTTGCCTCAGTACTGTCGATTATTATTGTGTTGGCAGGCTTGGCGGCATCTTTTCAATTGCCCATTGCGCAATATCCGCAAATTGCACCGCCCACCGTGATGATTACGGCCACTTATCCAGGGGCTAGTGCAGATACACTCACTAAAACAGTAGCTGCGCCGATTGAAGAGCAACTCAGTGGCGTAGACAATTTGTTGTATTTCAATTCAAGTGCAGACTCCAGTGGTACCTTGACGATTACCGCAACCTTTGACGTAGGCACTGACGTAGATCAAGCTACGTTTAACGTGAGCAATCGTGTGAATATTGCTTCACCACGCCTACCAGAAGAGGTGAGGCGAAATGGTGTAGTCGTACAGAAAAAATCGAACGATATTCTGCTAGTGACGATGTTCACTTCTAAAGACCCAAAACACGACCGCTTATTTTTAAGTAACTATGCTACGTTAAATATCGTAGATGAATTTAAGCGTGTAAAAGGTGTTGGTGATGTCACCGTGTTTGGTGGTCAAGATTATGCGATGCGCATCTGGTTAAGGCCAGATCGTATGGCGCAACTTGGTGTAAGCACAAGCGATGTGGCCGCTGCAATTAATGCGCAAAATAACCAATACGCGGCAGGTAAAATTGGCCAAGATCCTGCGCCAGCAGACCAGCAAATCGTCTATACAGTGACAGCCAAAGGTCGTTTAGTAGATCCAGCAGAGTTTGCCAACATCATCATACGCGCCAATGGTCCTAACGGCGTGTTGTATCTGAAAGATGTCGCACGTATTGAGTTGGGTGCACAATCCTATAACGTAGCATCAGCGCTCAATGGTAAACCAGGGGTGGCGGTTGCTGTTTTCTTACAAAATGGTGCGAATGCTTTAGACACAGCAGCAGCGATTAAAGCAAAAACGGAGGAGTTGAGACCGCGTTTTCCTGCGGGGATTGAAACTACTATTCCTTACGATACCAGTGATTTTGTGAAGGCAACGATTGAAGAAGTATTCAAAACCTTTGGTGAAGCCTTGGTGTTGGTGGTGTTGGTTGTGTTCCTGTTCTTACAGAGCTGGCGCGCAACTTTAATTCCGTTGATTGCGGTACCTATTTCGCTAATAGGTACTTTCGCTGGCCTGTATATGTTTGGCTTCTCTATTAACTTGCTTACCCTATTTGCCATGATTTTGGCGATTGGTATTGTGGTGGACGATGCGATTGTGGTGTTGGAAAACACGGAGCGCTTGATGTCTGAAGAGGGTTTGGATCCATTCCCTGCGGCGGTTAAGTCAATCCAGCAAGTGTCGGCAGCAGTGGTAGCGATTGTGTTGGTACTGTGCGCAGTGTTTGTACCTGTAGCATTCCAAGGGGGTATCGCTGGTGAGTTGTATCGTCAGTTTGCAGTAACTGTTGCCATTGCAGTGGTGATTTCTGGGGTGGTGGCTTTAACGCTAACGCCGGCACTTTGCGCGATGATTTTGAAAAAATCGCATGGCGAAAATGCCTTCTTTAGAAAGTTTAACCAAGGTTTTGGTGGACTGACTAAATTCTACATAGGCACGGTGAACCTCACATTGCACCACAAAATTATCGGCGCCATTGTATTTGCTGGGATTATTGCAGCGGTAGTATTTCTGTTCAAAATAGTGCCAGGTGGTTTTGTACCGCCAGAAGACCAAGGCTATGTAGTCAATGTGGTGGTGATGCCAGATGGTGCAACCTTAAGTCGTACTATCAAAACCACGGAGAGTATTCGTGCAGAAATTGCAAAAGACACAGCCGTTGCACACGAGTTTGCAATAAATGGTTTTGAGTTGCTCACAGGTGCCAACAAAACTAACGCTTCTACCATGTTTGTGCGTATGAAAGACTGGAAAGAACGCACCACAAGTGCAGACCAAATGGTAGGTAAACTATTTGGTATAGGCATGAGCCAGCCAGATGGTATGGGCTTTGCAGTGAATCCGCCATCCATTCGTGGCTTAGGTTCTGCCGGTGGCTTTGAAGTGTATGTGCAAAGCCAACGTGATACAGACCCCATTAAGTTGGCCGCTGTAATGAACAACTTTATGGATGCAATGCGTGCTGACCCGACGTTGACTGGAATTAACAGTTTCTTTAGGCCAACAGTACCGCAATTGATGATTGAGGTGGACGAAGCGAAAGCGATTTCGCAGAATGTGAAAATTGCGGATATATACACTACATTACAAAGCACCATGGGTTCATTTTATGTGAATGACTTTAACCGTAGTGGTCGTACTTACCGTGTGCAATTGCAAGCCGAGCCTCAATTCAGGATGAAACCTGAAGACTTAGGCAAGGTGTATGTGCGCAGTCAGGCAACGGCTGAGAGTCCGAATGGCAACATGATTCCGTTATCTGCGCTTAGCACGGTCAAAAACATTGTAGGTGCTGAGCAATTAGAGCGTTACAACGGTTTGTTATCTGCCAAAGTATTTGGCGGTGGTGCAAAAGGCATTAGCTCGGGTGATGCGATTGAGGCTGTAGAGCGTATAGCCAAAGAAAGCTTACCAGACGGTTATCAGATTGCATGGACCGGACAAGCTTATCAAGAGAAACGCACAGGTTCAGCAGCAATGTTTGCCTTTGGCTTTGCCATCATCATGGTGTTCTTAATCTTGGCCGCGCAGTTTGAAACATGGGCGTTGCCACTGGCAGTGATTATGGCGGTACCGTTTGCATTGGCTGGTGCGTTAACCGCAGTGTTGATGCGCGGCATGACCAACGATATTTACTTCCAAATTGGGTTAATTACCCTAATTGGTTTAGCAGCGAAAAACGCGATTTTGATTGTGGAATTTGCTAGCCAAAAAATGGAAGAGGGTATGCCGATTGCCGAAGCTGCACTGGAAGCAGCACGCTTACGCTTTAGACCGATTGTGATGACCTCCATGGCCTTTATCCTAGGGATTGTACCACTGGTATTTGCCACAGGCGCGGGTGCGGCAGCTAGACAATCGATGGGTACTGGCGTGTTGGGTGGGATGTTGTTGGCTACGTTTGTAGCGACGATTTTTATCCCACTGTTCTTCACATGGTTGAGTAATCAAAACATCAAGAGACACCACTAGTGATCTCTAATATAAAAGGAAACGGTATGAAACCGCCTTATACAAAACAACAAACAAATAGCATGAAACCCATGCTCAAAACGATGGCTATCCTTGTGTCTGTGGTTTGGTTATCAGGATGTACTTTGCTTGGGCCGATGTATCAACGCCCAGAAGCTAAAGATGTCAGTTTGCCAGAGCAGTTTAAACAAGCGACTGATATCGACACAGTCCAAGCCCCTAACGATTGGTGGACTTTGTACGGAGATGCGCAGCTAAATGCATTGATAGAAAAAGCGCATTTGAACAATGTCGATATCAAGTTAGCCGTGGCACGTATTGAGGAAGCAGATGGTGTGATGCGTGAAGTCGGTGCGGCCTTGCTGCCTAGTGTGGATCTCAGCACAACTGCAGTGCGTAACCGTGTAACAGAGGCCGGTATATTCCCTGTGTTTGCTGCAAACCCACGTAACAGTTATAACTTAGCGCTCAATTCATCGATTGAGTTGGATTTTTGGGGTAAGTTAAGACGCGGTAAAGAAGCAGCACGCGCCAGCTATTTGTCTACGCAATACGCAAAAGAAACCGTGCAATGGTCGCTTTCAAGTTTGGTCGCCAATAATTACTTGATTATTCGTAGCTTGGATTCGCAATTGTTTGTGAATCAAGAAAACCAAAAGATCAGCGAAGAAAGTTTGGCATTGACCAAGCGCCGTTTAGAAGGCGGTGTGGTCTCCGTGTTGGATGTGCATCAAGCGCAGTTGGCATTAGATAACTTGAAGTCGCAGCAAGTAGAGTTGCAACGCCAGCGTGCGATCAGCGAGCATCAATTGGGTGTATTAACAGGTGAGTTGAATATTGAGGTGGCATCTGCCGAGTTATTGACGTTGCCGACACCACCCATGCCGCCTGCTGGTTTGCCTTCTAGTTTGATGGAATCAAGGCCAGATGTACGCCAGACCGAGCAAGATCTGATTGCTGCCAATGCCAACATTGGTATGGCTAAAGCAGCGTTGTACCCAAGTATTTCACTCACAGGTGCGTTTGGTGGTGAAAGTCTTGAGTTAAACGATCTCTTGAAATCGGCAGCTAGAGTATGGTCATTAGGTATAGGCTTAGATTTGCCGATTTTTAATGCAGGTAGATTAAATGCCAAAGTGGATCAAGCGACTGCGAAGCAAAAACAAGCCTTGGCCAGTTATCAAAGTAGTGTGCAAACCGCATTTAAAGAAGTGAATGATGCGCTAGTGAATTTGCGTCGCTACAAAGAAGTCGAAACCATTGCGCAATCTAGACAAGACACGGCCAAGAAGATTTTAGAGGTGTCGCAAAACCGTTATAAATCTGGCTATTCTGCTTATTTAGAAGTGTTGGATGCGCAACGCAGCTATTACGAAGCGACACAAAGTTTTGTGCAAAGTCGTCAAAATGCACTCACCGCTTCTGTGGATTTGTTTAAAGCGCTTGGTGCTGGCTGGAAGCCAGTCGAAGGCGACAGTGTTAGTCAGGTAAAGCCGGCTGAGTAAGTTGTTCTAAACGGGTGAGCCAAGCCAGCGCTTGTGCTTGGCTCTCTCCGCACATTTCGTTGCTAGGTTGTAAACTGGCACAAAAGGCAGGCCGTTCTGGTTGGCCAAAAATCATACACTTGTTATCTGTGTCTAGTTGAATGCAACGCACACCTGCCGGTTTGCCCTGAGGCATGCCTGGGATAGGGCTATTAATAGAGGGCGCTATACAACAAGCACCGCAAGAGGCTCTACATTTCACGGTTGCGTATCCAATGTTGCATTCAGCGTAGCCGTCTTAGGCCAATCGTATGCGTAATTGACTATATGAAATCCAAAGTAGCTTTGCTCACCCATTAAATCTATGGCTATTTTTGGCGGTAGTTCATCGAAATGTGTTTGGCTGATACAGATATTGGGCGGCATAGCGTCCTTTAAATAAGTGCCAACTAGACGTGTTTTACACCCTTTTCTTGTGTCCACAAACTCTTTTTGTACTACGTCATGAATGGTGTGTGGTTGATTAGAAATGTGATGTAATGCGTTCCCTAGACCATAGATTAAGGCGATGTAACCTAAAAAATAAAAAATACATGGTCCCGACAAATACACCATCCACTTGTAGTATCGATTGTATACCGCGCCCAATTGGTCACTACTTATCCACAACAAGTAAACATACATGCTCGATAATAAAATAGTGAGTGCAATATTGGCGTTAAAGCTCAGTGTGTACCAGTTGTCAGAAGCTATAAACTGGTTGAAGAGCGCGTAAAAAAGCAATACCAATAGACTCAGCAGTATGCCAATTAAGTACCAGCGATAAGGCGCAAGCTGGGGCTTGGTCTGTATTAGCGGTTGAGTATTGCTTCCCATGGAAATCCTAATGAGGTAACACTTTGCTGAATATCTTGCATGGCCTGTTTAACAGGTAAAGTTGCCCCTTTAACCCCTAATTCAATCGTACGGCGCGCATCTAACTTTGGCAGGCTGAATAGTTTGATGTCTGGGTGTTGTGCCAAAATATGCTGCATCATGTCAATTAATTGACTTTCTCCAGCATCAAACACCAAAATGGACGCTTCAACATAGTCTTGTTGATGAAATAAATGTGGGTAATAGGTATCAAGTGCCCATGCCATCATCGGGTGTGCCATTTCAGGAAAGCCAGGCATAAAGTAATGCTCTTGAATACTAAATCCAGCCACCCGATTCACTGGGTTAGGGATTAAATCCGCACCTTTGGGGAAATCTGCCATCAACACACGCTTGGGGTAAGCAGCCTCGCCAAAACGCGCTTCTAACTCTGCTACCGCACCCGCATGGCGCTCAATCGGCACGCCAAGCGATTCTGCCGCACATTGCCGCGTAAAGTCGTCCGGTGTGGCGCCTATGCCACCAAAGCAGAATACAATATCACCACGCGTAATACTGGTTTTTAATGCGGCTGTAATTTGTGCAGGGATATCACCTAAATAATTAGCCCAACTCAACTGTAAGCCTCTGGCAGATAGTAGTTCAATGGCCTTACTCAGGTGCTTGTCTTGCCGTTTTCCTGAAAGAATTTCATCGCCGATGATGTAAATGCCGAAACTTTGCATAAAAATTGCTTATATATGGTGGGTGAATTATTTTGTAAATTTTAATGATTGCACTAACTATTGTCATGACGAATAATTAGAGCGATGCTAGCATAAAGCAGTTGTATTTAGAGACACTCATAGGCGGGTAATGTTACAAGCGAATAAAAAAACAACCATCGAATACGCACAGTTAAAGCATTTACTCTCTGTGAATAACAGAACAGTATTGGCAAGCGCTATTTTGGCGCTGATGCTGGCATGGATTGAAAGTGACGTAATACCAACATCTATACTGATGGTTTGGTTGAGTGTGATGTTGCTCGTCAATGTAGTTCGCGTTGCTTTGTGCCAGTACCAGCTTAAATATCCTACCTTTCATCCCAATATTATCAAGCAGCGCCTCAATTTGTTTCGTGTAGGGCTCATGTTCAGCAGCATCATGTGGGGTGTTATCAGTTTAATTGTGATTGATTATGGTCTGTTGGAGCATCAATTATTTGTGAGCTATGTCATTGCCGGGCTATCGGCTGGCGCTGTGGTTTCATACTCCATTGACCGCATTAGCGCCATGACTTATTTGTTCTTTGCAGTTTTGCCGACCTTGCTAGGGTTTATTTGGGTGGGTCATGAGATCTCCATTCCAATGGCATTTGCTGGTTTTGTCTACATGACGTTTTCTATTTACAGCATCTACAACTACCACCGCAATTTGGTTGAAAGCATATTGTTACGTCGCCAAGCAGTGGAGCGCGAAGAAGAAATCAAACGATTAGCGTTTTATGATGTGTTGACCAATTTACCGAATCGCCGCTTGTTGATGGATCGACTGCAACATGCGCTGGTGATGAGTAGACGCTCTGGTAAGCGTGGCGCTTTGCTGTTTCTAGATTTAGACCATTTTAAAATGCTCAATGACACCTTGGGTCATTCCATGGGCGATTTATTGCTCATGCAAGTCGCAGATCGCTTAAAACAATGCGTACGCGAGAGCGATACTGTGGCGCGTTTGGGCGGGGATGAATTTGTGGTGATGTTGGAAGACTTAAGCGAGGATGGCCTAGAAGCAACGCGAGAAGTGGCGTTGATTACCAGCCAAATGCTTGCGCGACTGAATTTGCCATATCAGCTTGGTGATTTTGAATACATCAGCACGCCCAGCATAGGCGTGGCCATGTTTAGTGAACATGGTGAATCGCATGATGAATTACTAAAACATGCTGATATTGCCATGTATCAAGCCAAAAAATCGGGCCGAAATGTAGTGCGCGTGTTTGATTTTGACATGCGGTCGGACGTGCCTGTCAAACGCAAGTCGCATTAGATGTTTGCAGTTTGAGTCGAAAGTAGGCTCAGTCGCTGTTGATATACTTGGCGCAACAAGGGCGGCAATTGCTGAATGCCTAACGCATGTTGAAGCGCCTCCATATCACCTTCTTCCAGCTTCTGTAAACCTAAGGCACGCCGAATAGTGATGCTGTTTGCATCATGTGAAAGCCGTTCTATTTTATCTCCAGCCTGCACATAGCCTTCTTGTATGACTTTGTGATAAAAGCCACTGCGGCCGCTCGCTAAAAACGTGGGTAAGATATCAGGCTTGCCAATTTTATGCCCAAATTTAAAGCAGGGGATTCTAGGCATGGTGGCTTCAACAATCGCATCACCTATGGCAAAGGTATCGCCCACATATACTTCATCTTCCAACATACCAGAAACCGTAAAATTTTCGCCAAACGTACCGTAAGGCAGTTGGGATTTGCCCAGTGTTTTTTCCCAATAGCTGTAGTGCTCTACTGGGTAACTATAGGCTGCTTGAAACTCACCACCATGCACCGTTAAATCAGCCTGACCATCACCTGCTAAATTGGTCTTACTTAGCCAGACTTTGCCAGTTTGTGGGGTTTTATAAATCCCCGTATTCACTTGGTTGCCATTGATTTCAACCTGTGTTGGCATCCCAACATTGACAGACATCAGCTTCATCGCAATTGCACCCATAATAAATTGACTACAATTTAACCGCAAAATACGCTTTAGCTCTATGCGTTAAAGTGCGTAGGTGGCACAACAATAGACAGTTCTGCTATTTGATGTTTAATTTCGAATTTCGGCATTATGCCAACATGCTAATATCTGCCGCAGAAATCACCTTAATTGTGCCGTCATCGCCGCAAAAAAGGGAAACCATTTTTGTATAATATGGATTAAATCTGCTTCTACATTTGAGTGTTTTTTTGCTGATTATTTAGATGCCAAGTTTTAAATTAGTTTTTATAAATTATTGAGAGCATTTTATTCAAAATGCTCTCAAATTCATCTTGATTAAATGACTTTACCTTTACAAATGGTATTCCCAATTCTTGAGTTACCTCCTCAGCTCTACTTAGCTCCAGCTTTTGAAAATCATCTAAATTCCTAGTTAGAGATTGTCCATCCCTACTTTTTACTCGTTCCTCGATAGATTTGGATTCATCATAGACAGCAATGACAGCGCTTATTGCTAAATCACTGAAAACTTTTGTATCTAAAGGCGTTAATTTGTTTTCAGCGTTAATAAGTACAAAGTGGCCATCAAGTAAAAGATTTTCGCCAGAGCTAAGTATTTCAGTTACAGCCGAAATTAATAACTTCTGATTCCCTGATATGTCTTTAACGGTTTTACTGCCAGTGGATATGGCGTCTTGGTTAGACTGTTTAATTAACTCACTTGCGGTTTTGTGTTTAGCATTATATTTTCTTGCATATGCTTCACACATTGAGCTTTTACCTGCCCCATGAACGCCTACTACGAATATATTTTTCCCAGTTTTTTTAGTGTTTTCCATAATTAGCTTATTTATCGAGTGAACATCACTCTTATTTACGTATACAAACGATTGCGGAGCGTGAAATTTACTAAATATTGAATGTGGGTTGATAGCAGGATTAAATCGCGTAATTGATGAAAACTCTATGGCGTAACCTTGTTTCTTACCCTCAAAATATCTGTATAAAGACCTTCTAGATAGTCCGCCACCTAGTGTTTTGGCTAAACTCCACAAATGGTTTGGACTACCATGATGTACCTGTTTAACTTGTGCAACAGCAACTATTTTTTGTACTGGTGAGGTTACATAAATAATTACTTGAGACACATGTTTACTTGCCCATACTCTTCTGAATTCTAAATTTTTTTCTCCAGATAGAATTTTGTTTGCATGTTCAGGGTGTAATGAGATTGCAACTGTACTAGACTCCGGCATGCTGTATAACGCTTTCAAATGCTTGTTGGTTAATTGACTGAATGCTTTGTATCCTGCCTTTGATTACTTTATTTTCTAATAACCAATTATATGGAACTGGTGATTTAAAGTGCTTCACTAGACGAAAAAGCATTACTCTAGTGTCTGTTTGAGCCATATTTTCAATATCTTTCATTGTGTATACGGTTCTTCTGCTTACGAGCTGTGCTATGGCCGATGGGTCATTTAGTATCTGATATTGTTCTACAATACCAATGCTAGTTATTGATTGTTCATCATCAGATCGATAAAAGAAAACTATATCCCCAGCATTAATTGACTTCATCTGGGCGTGACATAGGTATGCTAATTTTATTGCATTACCCACATTGTTTGTTGTTTGAAACAAAGTTAATTGTTTATCGTGTTCAGATGTATAGTCAGGAAATAAGATTCGATGAAACTCTGGCTGTATAGGGATTAAGAACTTTTTTACATGAGAATCTTTATGGTAATGTGGGTAATATTTTCTGAAGTAATCGAATGGTTTAATGTTAGATGCAGGCGGCGGGTTTGTCGGGTGATGCTTAACATAGACTACATCTCTCCCTGTTGATCCTGGGTGAGTTCCTACATTTTCAAACCCAAAGTCTTCAAGTAAATCAAAAAGAAAGCTATGTTCATCAAGCTCACCATGAATAAATATATTTTCATGATGGTTTAATGTCGCGAAGCGAAAGGCTGCTTTTAAAAATAACTCTCCAATTTTCCTTCCTCTCATTGTTTCGCCCACTTTAAAGGTGCTTAACTTTAAAGCAGCACCATTAAGTACTAATCCTTCTTCTGTAATTTTCTCGTTTGTCTGGATGTCGTAGATACAGATTGCACCAAGAACGCCCGGAGTATCCCAAACTACCCATGCCTTCATCCCATTTCTAGCTTTCGAGCGAAACCAGTCATCAAAATTTGGATATCCATCCCTAAGACTATCGAAGAAGTTACTATTTAGTACAGGTACTAAACTATGCAGACCAATCTCTTCAATATTCGGTAGTTGAACTGATACGCGTTCATAAAGTCTGCGAAGCCAGTCATCAGCGGTTTGGATGTAATAAACTTTGTCACTAATACCTTTTAGCTTGGCTTTTTGATGAATACCATGATCTTCAGTGATTAGGGCGTGCGCGGCATCACAATAAATTGCGTACAAAATTTCATTATCAGCCGCATCATTTGGAGTTGTGTTGTTATCATTCCAAGGGCAATCTGGACAGTTTTCTAAACGTGAATATTGGCGTAAGCGTTCAAGTGTTTGTTGTTTTCTTAATTCGTTAGAGTCACGGTTTATATCATTTTCTGATGCAGGGTGATAAATCAGCTCATGACCATTAGCATGAGACAGTCTAACGAAGTTTGCTAGACTTGCTTTCAAAGGTAACTGAGAGTCTTCTAGTGGAATTAAAATATTTGTATCTAAAAGAAATCGCACTTAATGCGCCCCCTCCCAATTACTCCCCACACCAACCTCTGCCAACAATGGCACATCTAGTTTCGCCACCCCTTGCATCAGTTCTGGTAGTTTGGTTTTGATTATTTCCAATTCAGCTTCAGGCACTTCCAGCACCAATTCATCGTGCACTTGCATAATTAATTTTGATTGTAAGCGCTCACTCACCAGCCAGCCTTGTACCGCAATCATCGCCAGTTTAATTAAATCCGCCGCAGTGCCCTGCATAGGGGCGTTAATCGCAGCACGCTCTGCGCCAGCTCTGCGCATGCCGTTGGCACTGTTGATTTCTGGAACCCATAATCTCCGGCCAAAGTAGGTTTCCACATAGCCTTTGGCTTTGGCTACTTCGCGCGTGTTGTCCATGTAGGCGCGCACACCAGGGTAGCGCGCAAAGTAACGCTCAATATAGCTCGCTGCGGCACTGCGCTCAATATTAAGGTTTTGTGCAAGGCCAAACGCGCTCATGCCATAAATCAAACCAAAGTTAATGACTTTGGCATAGCGGCGTTGCTCGCTATCTACCGCATCGCGTTCTACGCCAAAAATCTCAGCCGCAGTGGCACGGTGAATGTCCTCGTTATTGGCAAAGGCTTGCAGCATGCCTGCGTCTTGCGACAAATGCGCCATGATGCGTAGTTCAATTTGTGAATAGTCAGCAGATACAATGACGCTGCCAGCGAGTGCAATAAATGCTTCACGGATGCGACGACCTTCGGCTGTGCGCACAGGGATATTTTGCAAGTTAGGGTCTGAACTTGCCAGACGACCCGTAATAGCAACCGCTTGGTTATAGCTGGTATGCACACGCCCAGTATGCGGGTTGATCATTTTTGGTAATTTGTCGGTGTAGGTAGATTTCAGTTTGGCTAATCCACGATACTCCAACAGCACTTTCGGTAATGGATAATCCAGTGCAAGTTCTTGCAATACGTCTTCGTCAGTACTGGGTGCGCCGCTTGGCGTTTTTTTGGTAGGTTTAATGCCCAATTTACCAAATAGAATTTCTTGCAATTGCTTGGGTGAGCCCAAATTAAAGGGTTGCCCAGCCAGTTCATACGCTTGCTTTTCAAGCGCCATTAGTTTCATGCCAATTTCATTGCTTTGCCGATTCAAGAGATCAGCATCAATCAACACGCCGTTACGTTCGATGGTGAATAAAATCTCCATAGAAGGCATTTCAATTTGGCTGTAGATAAAGTTAAGTTTGCTATCGGCAGTAATGTTAGGGGACAGCGCTTGGTGTAGTTGCAGGGTAATGTCTGCATCTTCAGCCGCATATTCGGCCGCAGTTTCTACTGTGACTTGATTAAATCCCACTTGTTTAGCACCCTTGCCAGCCACTTCTTCAAAAGTGATGGTTTGTAGCCCTAAATGGCGCATGGCTAAATCATCCATGCCATGTGTGCGATGACTTTCTAGCACATAAGATTGCAATAGTGTGTCATGGGCAATGCCGTTTAAAGCAATGCCGTGATTGGCCAATACGTGTTTATCGTACTTTAGATTTTGCCCCACTTTTTTAATGTTGGGGTTTTCTAAAATGGGCTGGATGCGTTGTAAGGTTGCGTTAAATGGCAGTTGATCTGGTGCATCAAAATAATCATGTGTGAGTGGCAAATAGGCGGCCTCACCAGGCGTTACGCTAAACGACATGCCCACCAATTTGGCCGTCATTGGGTCTAGGCTGGTGGTTTCAGTATCAAAGCAAATAAGTTCGGCGTGCGTCAGTTTTGTTAGCCAAGCGTCCAATGCTTCATTGGTTAGGATGGTTTCAAATTGGCGACTGGTATTCGGTGTGTAATCAATCGTGAGCTCTGCACTGGCAGGGGTTTCTGCAGGACTTGTTTGCTGGGCACTGGGTTGTTTAATTTGCTCTGTGCTGGTGCCAGCAGGTAAATCTAGTTCACGTTTCCAACTTCTAAACTCAAAGCGGTCAAATAACTCAGCTAATTTAGCGCGGTCTTGCGGTTGTGGTGCAAGGTCAGAGAGTTGCTCTTGTATGCCCACGTCACAACGAATCGTAATCAACTCGCGTGCAGTCGGCAGCCAAGGTAATGCTTTGCGCAGATTTTCGCCTACCACGCCTGTCACCTCATCTGCATGCGCAATAATATTGTCTAGTGAGCCAAATTGTTTAAGCCATTTCACCGCGGTTTTTGGGC
Source organism: Methylophilus sp. (assembly GCA_030696695.1). Taxonomy (GTDB): domain Bacteria; phylum Pseudomonadota; class Gammaproteobacteria; order Burkholderiales; family Methylophilaceae; genus Methylophilus. The sequence continues at coordinate 357,708 of JAUYRP010000021.1, read as the reverse complement.
CTACTTTTTCAACGCCAGGCACGTTGTCAGAGGTGTCGCCCACTAAAATCAAGTAGTCCACCATTAGGCTAGGCGGTACGCCAAATTTATTCTCTACACCTGCAATATCCAGCACATCGTCGGTTTTTCTAAAGGCGTCGCGCATGGTGTTCACCACCGTCACATGCGCATTGACCAGCTGGGTGATGTCTTTATCGCCAGTGGATATAATGACTTTCACGCCTTCGCGCTCCGCCTGCTTGGCCAGCGCGCCAATCACATCGTCAGCCTCAACTCCTTCTTCCACAATCAGCGGCCAACCCAATGCCTGAATGGCTTCGTGTAAGGGTGCAATTTGTGCACGTAAATCGTCTGGCATGCTGGCGCGATTGGCTTTGTATTCTGGGTAAATGTCATCACGAAACGTTTTGCCTTTGGCATCGAACACACAGGCGCTGTAATCGGCAGGGTAATCTTTATGCAACCGTCTCAGCATGTTCAGTACGCCTTGAATGGCGCCTGTCGGCTCGTTTCTGCTATTGCGCAAATCGGGCATGGCGTGGAAAGCACGGTACAAATAAGAGGAGCCATCAACGAGTAATAATGTTTTCATACGGATTCCAAATGCATTGATCGGATTGCTCAGCAAGCGCTGTTAAGGCAGTTATTCTAACTTTTATCATTACAAAACACATGGAGTAGTTTAGAAATTGTTTTCTGCATGTGTTGCACCAATTGAATTTACATGTGCATGGTAGAATCAAAATCATATAGTTAAGTCGAACGAGTTTGAATCATGAGTACTAGAAAATTACCTCAAGTCACGTCTCCTGAATTGTTGAATGGTGCTACCGCCGATTATGGCTCTTGGCACGCATTTGAAATCATGGCCGAATTTGTAGGCGCAACAGAGAAATTGAAGAAAATCACTCCCGCCGTTTCTATTTTTGGCAGTGCGCGTATCAAGCCAGATCACCCTTATTACAAACTTACCGAAGAAATCGCCTTGCTGTTGTCCGAATCAGGATTTAGCGTTATTTCTGGTGGTGGTCCTGGCATTATGGAGGCGGCCAACAAAGGCGCATATGCAGGCACTGGCCCTAGCGTTGGTTTGAATATTGAGCTGCCATTTGAGCAGAGTGGCAATCCGTATCAAGACATAGGTATCACGTTTAAATACTTTTTTATGCGTAAAGTGATGTTTGTGAAATATGCGTCTGCATATATTGTGATGCCAGGCGGCTTTGGCACCCTAGACGAGCTAATGGAGGCCATTACGCTGGTGCAAACTGGTAAGTCACGCAAAATCCCGATTATTTTAGTGGGCTCAAGCTTTTGGGCGGGTTTAATTGATTGGATCAAAAATACGCTGATAGCAGAAGGCATGGCCTCACCTGAGGATATGCTATTGATTCAATCGATTGATGACCCCAAACAAATTGTAGAAACTATTTTTAGGCACTACGAGGCGACTGGTTTTGAGCTCACGCCAGCAGAGCGCAAAATCCAACTATATTTTTAATCACCAATACTTATGGTGAGTGTAATTTGTTAAAATCAAATAAATATTTAGGAGCGTGATGATGCGCCAATTGAAGTTAATACCAAGCGTGATGTGTCTTCTTTTGTTAAGTGGTATCTCTTTGAGCTCATGGGCTGCAGATGCCAACAAAGCAGACGGGAGAGAGTTGCTGGAAGAAGTGCCGCCGCCACCTAAAGTGATTGAAGGCGAGCCAATGGAAGAGCCTCAAGTGACGATACGCAAAAAAGGCACAGACACCATTGAAGAGTACCGCATGAATGGTAAGTTATATATGATGAAAGTCACCCCAGAAGGTGGCGCACCATATTACCTACATAAGAATGATCCAGAAGGCCCTTGGGTAAATGACGGGCCAACGCCACCGCTATCGGTACCGCACTGGATTATTTTCCGCTTCTAACCACAAGAGGGCTTGTCCCTCTTCATTTTTTGGTCATTACTTTTTACCAATATGTCTGTTTTTACCACGCTTAGCCTAGAAGATGTGCGTGACTGGCTCACGCAATTCAACATTGGCGCATTACAATCGCTTAAAGGAATTGCCGCTGGCATTACCAACACCAACTACTTTGTAGACACCACATCATCACGCTATGTGCTCACCATTTTTGAGAAAAATGACTTTGATGAGTTGCCGTATTTTGTAAACTTGATGACACATTTGGCGCAACATGGTGTGCCATGCCCAGCCCCGATTATGGATAAGCAAGGGATTGCACTGCATCGTCTTAAAGGTAAGCCAGCACTAATCGTCAGTTGTTTGCAAGGTCGTGACATTAGTGCACCCAATATTGCGCAATGCCAAGCAGTGGCAGCAACGCTAGCCAGCATGCATTTGGCAGGCTTAAACTTTCATCAGCAATCACATAACCAGCGTGGGCAAGGCTGGCGTATTATCACCGCGCAACAAGTGTTACCAAAGTTGGGTGTAGAGCAACAAGCATTATTGCAAGAAGAGTTAGATTATCAACATGGTTTGGATCTGACAGACTTACCGCACGGTGTGATACATGGCGATTTATTCCGTGATAACGTGCTGTTTGACGGTGACCAATTAGGCGGCTTTATTGATTTTTATTATGCTTGTCATGACGTGCTCGCTTATGATGTCGCTATCGCAGTGAACGAGTGGTGCGTGCATGAGGATGGACGGTTTGACCTTGAAAAGCGAGATGCCTTTTTAAATGCATATCAAGCAGTAAGGCCATTTGAAGCTACAGAACAACAACAATGGCAGGCCTTATTAAGACGTGCCGCACTGCGTTTTTGGTTGTCACGTTTATATGATTTTCATTTTCCAGTTGCGGGCGAACTCACGCATGCAAAAGATCCGCAACATTTTGAGCATATTCTGCAGCACCGTAAACAAGGTATTTAATGCTTGGCGACAAGCTAATCCATATAATCAGTCATATACACGTTTGAATTTTAGAAAGTAACCAGATGGCTATCTTAGAATCACGCACCAAAACAGGCTTAAGCTGGGTAAAAGAGAGTTTGGATTTGTTTAAATCACAACCTTCTCGCTGGATGCTGCTGGCAATCGCCTATGTGGGCATTTTCATGATGCTGCCTTCGATTCCTGGCTTAGGCATTTTTGCATTGCTTACAGTGTTGATTTGGCCAATTTTTATCGCATTTGCAGTGATGATGTACCGTAATGCTGAGATGGGCAAGCAGGAGACTGTACAAGCCGTATTATCAAAAATACAGCCTAAATTCACAGTGTTAATGCTGTTAGGGTTGGTATGTTTGGTCTATGCCACCCTGGCTACTTACTTACTGAACTCAGACATACAAGGGTTGATGAGCTTTGCCGATAAAGGTGCCGACATGAGCGAATCTGAATATGAGAAATTCATGTCGCAGTTTGGCCCATTTATGCTCAAACTCTTATTGCTATTGCTGCCTTTGTTTGTGGCTACTTGGTTTGCACCAGTGCTGATTGCCATCAATAATTACACACTGGTTAACGCGATTAAAGCCAGCATCGCTGGTGTGTTGCAATACACCATTGCCATGGGCGCTGCTTGGTTGGTGTTATCTGCGGGTATTATGGGTTTAATGCTGGCAACAGGGTTGGTGATTGGCATTGTCGGCGCACTTGTGCCCGCCCTGGCGCAAACACTCATGCCCATGCTGGTGTTTGGTTGTTTACTGTTGGCGACTGCGCTGATGTTTGCATTTCAGTACGTCAGCTACCGTGATGTGTTTAGAGCGGCGCCTGTAGAAGTTGCATAAACAATCAATCGTACTGTGTTAGATTTTCTCTAGCTTCGCGTATTCCATCATCAAGGTTTTAAGGCCTTCGCGCCCAAAGTTAATCTTAATGGCCAAATCACTGGCATTGCCTTCATAGCTCACTACCACGCCTTCACCAAATTTAGCATGACGCACACTTTGCCCGATTTTATAAGGGTACTGTTGGCTGGCCGAGGGTTTGGCTTGGTAGTTACCACCAGTGGCATAGGCCTTAGGCGTTGGTTTGCTATTCAAACGTTTCAATAGCTCGTCAGGAATTTCATCCAAAAAGCGTGAGGGAATGCCATAACGCACTTGCCCATGTAGCATACGGCTTTGTGCATGGCTTAAATACAAACGTTGGCGCGCGCGCGTCACCGCTACATACATCAAACGTCGCTCTTCTTCTACGCCATTATTTTCATTTTGGCTTTGCTCGTGTGGGAACAAGCCTTCTTCTACACCGCTAATAAATACGGCTTTAAATTCTAAGCCTTTGGCGGCATGCACGGTCATCAATTGCAATGCTTCGCGGCCCACATCGGCCTGATGTTCACCCGCTTCTAAGCTCGCATGGTTTAAGAATTGCGTGAGTAAATCGGCGTCTTCTTCTACGTTGTTGTGGTTGCCAAAGTCTTGATTGCTAAAGGCTACTGCAGCAGTCACCAACTCTTCTAAGTTGGCAATGCGGTCTTCACCTTCTTTATCTAATTGGTAATGCGCTTTTAAGCCAGACATCGTGGTGGCAAGCTCAGCCAGTTCTGGTAACTTAATACCATAGGCTTGGTTCACCATTTCGCGTATCAATCCGACAAAACCATCGATGCCTTTGCCACCTAATGTGCCATTGCCTACTTTGTTGATGGCAGCCTGCCATAGGCTACAGTTTTGCAGACGTGCGGATTCTTGCAGTTGCTCTAAGCTACGTGCGCCAATGCCACGGGCAGGAAAGTTGATGACACGTAATAACGCAGTGTCGTCATTGGCGTTAGCCACTAAACGCATATACGCCAGTGCATGTTTGATTTCTGCGCGTTCAAAAAAGCGTAAGCCGCCATACACACGGTAAGGAATATTGGCAGAAAATAAGGTGTGTTCAAGAATGCGTGATTGCGCATTGCTACGATACAGCAAGGCCATATCGCCCAAGCTAACGCCTTCATTTTGTAGCATGTTCACTTCATCGACGATAAATTGCGCTTCATCCGTATCGTTATAGGCTTCGTACACGCGTACAGGCTCGCCTTTACCAGCGGAAGTCCATAAATTTTTACCCAAACGGTGTTTGTTATGAGAAATAATGGCATTCGCTGCATCCAAGATATTGCTGTGTGAGCGGTAGTTCTCTTCCAATTTCACGATATTTTGCACATGGAAGTCTGTTTCAAAATCACGCATATTGCCGACACGTGCACCACGGAAACCATAAATGGATTGATCGTCATCGCCCACGGCAAAAATACAATTGCTGCTACCCGCAAGAAGTTTTAGCCATAGATATTGCAAGCGATTGGTATCCTGAAACTCATCTACCAAAATGTAATGAAAGCGGCTTTGGTAGTGTTGCCGAATATGCGCATCACGCTCTAGCAGTTCGTAGCAACGCAATAGCAACTCGGCAAAATCGGCTACGCCTTCACGATTACACTGTTTATCGTACTCTTCGTAAATTTCACGTAATTTTTGTGAGTGTGCATCGTAGGCATCTACAGCATGCGCGCGCAAACCTTCTTCTTTACAACTATTGATATAGCCTTGTACTTGCTTGGGTGGGTATTTCTCATCATCCACATTCATCAGCTTCATTAAACGCTTGATGCTGGAAAGTTGATCAGAAGTATCTAAAATTTGAAAGGTGCTGGGTAACCCTGCTTCGCGATAATGCGCACGTAATAGCCTGTTACATAGCCCATGAAACGTGCCTGCCCACATGCCGCGCGTGTTGATTGGCAACATGGCAGTCAGTCGCGTGAGCATTTCTTTGGCGGCTTTATTGGTAAACGTCACCGCCATTAAACCCATGGGTGAAACTTGCCCAGTTTGAATCAACCATGCGATACGTGTGGTGAGTACGCGGGTTTTCCCGCTACCAGCACCTGCTAAAATCAATGCAGATTGTTGGGGCAGGGTCACGGCTTCTAGTTGTTTATTATTCAGGCCAGATAAGATTGAGTCGGTATCCATGGCTGTATTATCGCATGGCTTCCATGTTATCCGCAGTGCAAGCGGATGATTTGAAAATTGAATTTAAGATAAAACAAAAATTGGAGTAAAAAAGTTGGAACTAAGGCCAAACAGCCTTAGTCATAGAATGCATGATGGGTAAGTTGACGCTTACCATCTTTCCGCTTCTTTCCTCCCTGAGCGGAAGCCTTAGACGATGAGGCAGTTAGCCCCGATTTATTCCCCTTAATCGGGGCTTTTTTTGTCTATTGAATTGTTGTTTCAATAATTTAACAAAGTGTAAACAAGTTGTTACTAGATGACAAGCGCTTTGTTTGGTCGATGAGAACGACGTCTTGCATTGTTAAAGTTGCCAACGAATCGGTGTCTTTCCATGTTTAATAAGGTATTGATTAATTGTAGAAAATTGATGATTTCCAAAAAATCCGCGATGCGCTGATAACGGTGACGGATGCACAGACCTTAGTACTAAATGTTTCTTATCATCAATAAACGCACCTTTTTTCTGTGCGTAGCTACCCCATAATACAAACACTAAACCTTCGCGATGTTGATTGAGCGCAGCTATCGCTGCATCAGTAAATTGCTCCCAGCCTTTGTTTTGATGCGAACCTGCTTGGGCTTGCTCCACAGTCAGTGTAGCGTTGAGCAGCAGCACACCTTGATCCGCCCAAGGAGTTAGGTCTCCATTTCGGCTCATTGGTATATTTAAATCAGCGGAAATTTCTTTATAGATATTTTGTAGTGATGGCGGTAAATCTACGCCTTGTGTCACAGAAAAACTCAAACCATGTGCTTGGTTAGGACCATGGTAAGGGTCTTGCCCAATTATCACCACGCGTACTTGCTCAAACGGGGTGTGGTTGAACGCATTAAAAATGAGTGGGCTAGGGGGGTAAATCACTTTACCAGCTGTTTTTTCTTGCTTTAAAAAGTCACGCAAGGCATGCATATACGGCTTTTCAAATTCATCGCCAATCACGGCTTGCCAAGATGAATGAAGTTGACCTAGTTTTGTCTCAGGCATGATGTTTAGTAATGGATAAGGTTACATGGATTATAGAATGCTATGCAAAAAAGTGAGGTAAGCGTAAACAAAAAACCTCTGCAAGCAGAGGTTTTGAGGAATAAGGCAATAGTATGCCTTACTCAATCGCTAACAACTCCACTTCAAAAATCAGTGTGGCATCTGGCCCAATGATTTGGCCACTGCCGTTTGCGCCATAGGCTAAATTAGATGGAATGGTCAGCTCAAATTTACTGCCTACATTCATCAGTTGCAAACCTTCTACCCAACCTGCAATCACGCCTGTAACGGGGAACACAATCGGCTCACCGCGCTGATATGAGCTATCAAACACCGTGCCGTCAATTAAAGTGCCATGGTAATGCACTTTGACACGGTCGCTGGTGGTTGGCTTAGCGCCATTGCCTGCCACCAATTGTTTATACTGCAAACCGCTTGCTGTGGTAGTCACACCTTCTTTTTGTGCATTTTCTGCCAGATAAGCTTCGCCCGCGGCTTTATTTTTAGCATGTGCAGCACGCTGTTTCTCTTGGCTTTCTTTTTGAATTTGCTCAATCGTGCTTTGTTTTTCAGCGGCAGACAATCGCGAAGGCTGACCATTGGCAACATCCACCAACGCTAAAATAAGGGCGTTAGTATCAAGTTCTAAGCCATCGTTTTTAAGTTGTGTGGCCATGTTTTCACCCACGATATAGCTTAAGCGTTCGGTGAGGGTATTTAATGTTGCGGTCATTGTGTTCTCTTTCGATATTTTAATGGGAGATGTCAGCACGTGTGCTCATCAATTCTGTACAGTATTATGATGGATAACACTGGATAAAACAAAAAATGAAATTTTGGTGATAGTTGTGAACATTGGATACTTTGCAACTCTTGGGTCACAAGTGACCAACCCTGCAAGGTTAAGCATCGTTTGATTTAATTTTTATACGGCGCAGTGCACAAAGTGCGACTGGCGCCCTACTAAGTGCTGGCTACGATAGCTGACGATGTACTTGTAAACGAAGCTATACGGCTGAGTTTTTCTTTGTATATTAGGCACGATAAAATTATTTAGATTGTTACAACGGTATTACTACCAGACGAATACAATAAATACTCACCACGATAGCCTAATAGTTTTAATAAGTATTCCCTACACAGATCATGAATATCATCGTGCAGCTTGATTGCGCTATCGTGACTTAGCTGTGTTAGCCCTGAGTGAATTATTTCATTACGCGTATCTTTTACTTGGCTTAAATCTTTAGTTATACCAACTTCGTTAAACATCATTTCTAGAAGTTCCATGAAACCATATGTATCTGAATTCTTATTGGGATTGTTACCTTTTCTAAAGAAGCCTTTTATATAAGAGATATTTTTTGAATAAGCAAAGCTGCTTTTTAAACTCTCTAAAAGTACAAAAATTAATGCAAGTTTTGCTTCTGTTGGGAGGTTGTTATTTTCTATCAAAAGCATGTAGTGAATCGCAACGTTAAGTTTTCTTGAGTTTTCAAGCGCTTTGTAATTAGTGAAAGTTTGTTCAATAAACGACTTAACAGCTACCCCATCCCTAATATCGATTGTTGGCCTAAAAAACTCAAGCTTTCCGCTTGATGCCCATCTACGACCTGTGTTCTGATTTGTAGGGAAGTCATAACCATAAAAAGTAACATTTGATAGGGTTGCAAAAGATAAAAGCCAGCAAAGCCTGTGAACATCTGATTCAATTTCAGGAAGCTCATCTTCTTTTACATTTTGTATTGATAGCTCTGAGCTATCAAAGAACAGTCCATTTGTTTCTTTGAAGTTGCCTTTGATCATGGTTGAATTTTGCTTAAGCGAGAAAGTGCGATTGCCAATTTCAAAGTTGATGGTGTCACGAATCCATGAATTTTCATGTTTCGTAAATTCCATGCCTGCTACAGTGCAGTTTGCAATATAAGCTTTAAATTCAGGCATAGGGTCAAAAAATTTAATAAAAGTAATTAAGTATAAACCTAACAAATAAAAAACCTCGCAGACGCGAGGTTTTTTTGAAACGCTAGTTAGGGCATTTCAGCTAGTAAAAGAGGCTAGAGCAAGAAAGCAAGAAGGGCATGACGCAGACAGTACAATAAGTACGGCTAGGAATGCCCGACGACGCTGACACAGCTATCGCCTCTTTAACGACGCTGAAATTACATCATGCCGCCCATGCCACCCATACCACCCATATCCGGCATCGCTGGACCATCATCTTTTGGCAATTCAGCTACCATACAGTCTGTCGTCAACATTAAACCAGCAACAGAACCTGCATTTTGCAATGCAGAACGCGTTACTTTCGTTGGGTCAAGAATACCCATTTCAATCATGTCGCCGTATGTTTCGTTAGCTGCGTTGTAACCGTAGTTACCTTTACCCGCTGCAACATTGCTGACGACTACTGATGGCTCTACGCCTGCATTTGCAGTGATTTGACGTAATGGCTCTTCAACAGCGCGCAATACGATTTTGATACCAGCTTCTTGATCAAGGTTATCACCTTTTACTTTAGAGATTGCGTCACGTGCACGAATCAACGCTACGCCACCGCCAGCAACAATACCTTCTTCAACCGCTGCACGTGTTGCATGTAATGCATCTTCTACGCGTGCTTTTTTCTCTTTCATTTCGATTTCAGTAGTTGCGCCAACCTTAATTACTGCAACACCGCCAGCTAATTTAGCTACGCGTTCTTGTAGTTTTTCACGGTCGTAGTCGCTAGATGCTTCGTCGATTTGTGTTTTGATTTGTGTGATACGTGCTTTGATATTGGCTTCTACACCTGCACCGTCAATAATGATGGTGTTTTCTTTGCCCACTTCAATGCGCTTAGCTTGGCCTAACATTTCAAGCGTTACGTTTTCTAGTTTCAAGCCCACTTCTTCAGCAATCACTGTACCGCCAGTTAAGATCGCGATGTCTTCTAACATGGCTTTACGACGGTCACCGAAACCAGGGGCTTTAACGGCCACAGTTTTTAAGATGCCACGGATATTGTTCACAACTAATGTTGCTAATGCTTCGCCATCTACATCTTCTGCAATGATTAACAATGGACGACCTGATTTAGCGACTTGTTCTAGTGTTGGTAATAAATCACGGATGTTTGAGACTTTTTTGTCATGTAACAATACAAACGGATTATCTAATAAAGCGATTTGACGCTCTTGGTTGTTGATGAAGTAAGGTGATAAGTAGCCACGGTCAAATTGCATACCTTCAACCACGTCTAACTCGTTGCTTAGGCCTGAACCGTCTTCAACCGTAATCACGCCTTCTTTACCTACTTTGTCCATTGCGTCCGCAATGATTTGACCAACTGAATCATCAGAGTTTGCAGAGATAGAACCTACTTGTGCGATTTCTTTGCTAGTTGTACATGGTTTTGATTGTGCTTTTAAATCAGCTACAGCGGCTTCAACGGCTTTGTCGATACCACGTTTTAAATCCATTGGGTTCATACCAGCAGCCACAGATTTCATGCCTTCACGGATGATAGCTTGTGCTAATACGGTTGCAGTAGTTGTACCGTCACCTGCGATGTCATTGGTTTTAGAAGCGACTTCTTTCACCATTTGTGCGCCCATGTTTTCGAATTTATCTTTTAATTCGATTTCTTTAGCCACAGAAACACCATCTTTAGTGATGGTTGGTGCGCCGAATGAGCGCTCTAGTACTACGTTACGGCCTTTAGGGCCTAGCGTTACGCGTACTGCGTTAGCTAAAATATTCACGCCGTTTACCATTTTTTGGCGAACGTCATCGCCGAATCTTACGTCTTTTGCTGCCATGTTAATCTCCTAAATAATCTATGTTTTAAATGTTCGGTCTGAGGTGATGAAGCAGATTTAGCGCTAGGCGGGAAAGATTTTTTTGTGCAGGCAGTACATTTGAGTACGACCAGCAAAAAAATCTTGAGCAACAACGCGATAAACTGCTGTAAGCCCTCAGATTATTCGACGATTGCCATGATGTCTTCTTCGCGCATCACCAATAACTCTTCACCGTCTACTTTTACAGTTTGGCCAGCGTATTTACCAAATAACACTTTGTCGCCAACTTTAACGTCAAGGGCATTCAATTTGCCGCTGTCGTCACGTTTGCCGTTGCCAACTGCTTGCACAATGCCTTGATCTGGTTTTTCAGTGGCGCTGTCTGGAATCACGATACCTGATGCAGTTGTACGTACTTCTTCAGAACGTTTAACAATCACACGGTCATGTAGTGGACGAATTTTCATTAGTTTTCTCCTTGGTGTATGCTTAAACTATCAATAGTTTAAAAAATTAGTTAGTGAATTGCGGTGCGTGATTTTAGCACTCACCCACCTTGATTGCTAATTTTGGGATGATTTTTGTAAATTCAAGTGTGAAGTGTAAAAAATCAGCTATCTTTTTTTAGGTTGGAAAAAATATTTTGTCGACAGAACCAAGCGAACAATCCCCCATCACAGACATTGCAGTGCAGCAGCTCAATTTGAGCTACTCACAAGAGCAAGATCGATTGTTGCTTAAAGTGGGCTTAAGTGACCAAACCGAAATCTTATTGTGGTTAACACAGCGTATTGCACGCATGATTTGGCAACTGTTAAGTGCAGAATCTCATTTGCCAGCTGCAGTGATCAATCAAGCGGAGCAATCTAACCTTGCCCCGCAACGCGCAGTGCAACAATTTAAACAAGAGGTAAAAGCAGTAGAAACCTTGCAAAAACTAGATTTTGAAACGGCGTATCAACCCAGAAAAGAGGCCTTGCATCCGGGCGGTATGCTACTGAAAGAGGTGCAACTGCATAAGCAAGAAACTACTGGGCAAGCCGTGACGCAAGCATTGGAAATGCAAAGTGTGGATGGGTTTCATGTGCGATTAAATTTGACGGGCGAAACCATAGTCGCAATATGCAATATGTTGCAATTGAGCGCAAAAGAGGCAGCATGGACACTCAGCCCAGCGGCCAGTGCACCAGCCTCTATAGCCATAACTTCTAACGATAAAAAACAGGTATTACATTGATGGATTACACCACCTTAGGCAACACAGCCATTCAAGTATCAAAAGTATGTTTGGGCACCATGACGTATGGCGATCAAAACACGCAACAAGATGCCAATAGCCAACTGGATTATGCGATTGGGCAGGGTATTAATTTTATTGATACCGCTGAAATGTACCCTGTACCACCTAAGGCAGAGACGGTCACGCGTACTGAAACCATATTAGGCCATTGGATTAAGACGCAACAGCGAGATAGCTTTGTGCTGGCGAGCAAAGTGGCTGGGCCACGCCGTGGTATGCATTGGATACGCGGTGGCCCCAGTGGGTTAGACCGAGACAATATCCGCAATGCGGTGCACGATAGCTTGAAACGTTTGCAAACCGATTATTTAGATTTGCTTTACCTGCACTGGCCTGAACGCAACGTGCCGATGTTTGGACAATATCAGTTTGATCCCAATGCAGAGCTAGATAAAGACGGCAACCCGATTGCGTGGATAAGCATTCAAACACAGTTAGAAGCCATGGAGGAGTTAATTCAAGAGGGTAAGATTCGGGCGATTGGCTTGAGCAATGAACAGCCTTGGGGCTTAATGGAGTTTTTGCGCATTGCCAAAGAGCATAATCTACCTCGAGTGGCTGCGCTACAAAACTGCTATAACCTGATGAACCGCGGCATGGAGTTTGGCATGACCGAGGTGCTGTACCGAGAAGGAGTGAGCCTAATGGCGTATTCACCCTTGGCTTTTGGACATTTAACGGGTAAGTATGTGGATAACCCGCTAGCAGAGGGACGTGTGACCATGTTTTTGGGCTATGCACAACGCTATAAAAAACCAGGTGTACCAGAAGCCAGTCGTCGCTATGCAGAACTGGCACGCGCACATGGTTTGACACCTACACAGTTGGCGCTCAGCTTTGTAATGCATCGTTGGTTTGTAAGTAGCACAATCATTGGGGCTACCAGCATGGCGCAATTGCAAGACAATATTCAGGCTTATCAAACCAAGCTCAGTGATGCGGTGTTGACAGAAATTGAGCAGATTCATCTGACGATGATGAACCCAGCCCCTTAGCGCACAAAATGACGTTCTGGTATTAACCATGTAGAATATAGGGTTTTTATAGTGGTAATTAACCTAGAAAGTTCGCATGTCACAACTCCCCAATTGCCCACAATGCCAATCAACATTCACCTATGAAGACGGGGATTTATATATTTGTCCTGAGTGCGCACATGAGTGGAGCAAAGTTGCGCAGTCTGATACCACGGAATCAGCAAAAGTCGTGCGCGATGCCAACGGCAATGTATTACAAGATGGCGATAGCGTTACCGTGATTAAAGACTTGAAGGTGAAAGGGTCATCATCTGTGGTGAAAGTGGGCACTAAGGTAAAAAATATTCGTTTGGTGGATGGTGACCACGACATTGACTGCAAAATTGATGGCTTTGGTGCGATGAAATTGAAGTCAGAATTTGTGAAAAAAGCCTGATAGCCTAAGCCTAATATTCAATAGATAAGCATTCAAAATAATCATCATAGAAGTGCATTTGTAGGATATGCACCGATACCGCACTATGTGAGCTTGGTGGTAAATTATCCTTATATAAAACAGAATAGCGATCAAGTCGCTATGTATCAGTTCGATAAGGATAATGCCATGCGACTTACCGCAATAAAACTCACCCATTCACTGATGATGGGCGCCCTGTGTTGGCCTGCTTTACTGCTTGCGCAGACCCCCATTACCATTGAGCAGGCGCTTATCAACTGTAAAAAACTCTACCCTTCAGATTTTGAATCTAAAAAGCGACTGGCCTGTTTTGATAGCATTAGTACCCCCGTCGAAATAGCCAAAGAGACGAGCATCATACAAAACGCGACGGAAGAAGAGGCCAAAGACAATCTAGCGAAAGCGAAAGCAGCACCTTCTATTGCCATAGAAAACCCAAAACCTAAACTCACCTATTTGGAAAGAAAGTGGCGTCTCACATCGCAGGGTGATTGGAGTATCAGTGATTTTGAGACATATAAATCCAATTATTTGTTGGTCACTAACACCAGTAATACCAATGATATTCCGCAAACACCAAGCTTTGTGAATACGGAAAATAGGAATCTGGACAATCAAGACTTGAGATTCCAAATCAGCTTTAAAACGGAAATGATGAACAATATCCCGATAGTGCGTGATTTGCCGTATGTCACCAGCTCGCGTATCTGGGCAGCTTATACCCAACAATCTAACTGGCAAGTGTTTGATGCAGAAGCTTCTAGGCCGCTTCGTGAGAATGTGTATGAGCCTGAGATTGTGCTGTCATTGGGCATCGATAATGAAGTGGAAGGGGAGAAGTTACGCTACATTCCCAGAATGTTAAATGTCGGGTTGGTGCATCAATCGAATGGTCGCTCAACGCCCACCTCTCGAAGTTGGAACCGTTTGTATTTAGAAAGCGGTTGGGAATTAAGCGATACCCTATCGCTGATGGTGCGCCCGTGGTGGCGCATTCCAGAAAGTACCGATGACGATAACCCAGACATTGATAAATTTCTGGGTTATGGGGATATGAGCATTCGATGGGAGGATCGTAAACGTAAAAATGCTGCGACTTTGTTGCTGAGAAACAATTTACGTAGTGACAACAAAGGCTTTGCGCAGCTAGATTTACAACGACAAGTACTTAATAACCCTTACCTCAAACTACATCTCATGGCTTCCACTGGCTATGGCGCAACACTGCTTGACTACAATCACCGCCAAACTATTTTTGGTATGGGCATTTCGCTCGGTGAGTAGCTTAGTTAAGCAAGTCATTAGTTAGGACTGTAAGCCCCCTTGGGGAAAAAGGTGATGGCTTGTGGTGGGCCTAATTTTAAAATGGGCTTTCTGATTTGCCCCATCACATGCATTTCACATGGCTTGCAATCAAACTTCAGGGTATAGCGATCATTGCCACTGATCAAGGTCATTGGCTCTGCCGTGACGGTACCTTGCACCCCAATCACACCTTTGGCTTCTTTAGGACATAAGCCGTGGCTAAAGCGTAAACAGTGTTTGGTAATCATCACCGGCACTTCGCCCAACTCTTCATTGGCTTCATATGCTTTTGCAATAATTTTTACCCCGTGCTTATGGTAAAAATGGCGTGCTTGTTGGTTATATACATTGGCGAGATAGCTCAATGAATCTTCTGGGTAAAGTGCTGGAGGTTCAGATGCAGGGCGGCGGGCAGGGCGTTCATAGGCTAATGCTCGGGTGTGTATCAGTTGCTCAATCGCATCACGACGAAGTTGGTTAACCACCGATGCCGGCACAAACCACATTTGGCCAATTTCTAACTGAATCTCACTTGCTTTAAAGTCTGTACTGCCTAGCTTACTTAAATGCTCACGCAAGCTCGCCTCCGCTTTGGTTGCATCATTTGCAACTTGTTTTTCTGTTGCAATTTGCGCGTTGGCACTCAGTCCTTGTTCATCAGTCACGGTGAGTGCAAAGCCGTCTCGTATTTCATAAAATGTCATGCTTACATGGATTTTGCGCGTGGCAGAGTCTTTTTCAAGCAGGCGCATAAATGCATGGTCGCGATTTCTATATATGAGGGTGTTATTGCGAATATCGGCTGGCATTTCGTTGGGAAAAATGCGCTGCATTTTGGTGTTAAGTGCTTGCACTGTGTTGACGCGCAAACCGACCAGTTCTTTGTGCACGTCAAAAAAGCACACACCATCGCCGTTGTGTAATTGCACATCGGTGTCAATCTCAATAAAGTCTTTTCCAACCTTGGTGACTTTACCCAGTGCTTCACCTGAAAATTTTGGCGTATCAAATGCGCCAATATCGGCCTGGCGACCATTGGCAAAATAATCAGTCGCACTGCGGTTAAAGGTTTTTTCAGGTTGTGGGGTAAAGGTATAAGTGGTGTGGCCGTCTGATGATTTTTGATATTCAGGATAGTGTTCCAGAATTTCATCCAATAATTGGCGGTAATGTGCTGTTGCATTTTTCACGTAAGGTAAATCTTTGTAGCGGCCTTCAATTTTAAATGAGCTCACACCCGCATCTATCAGTGCGCGTAAGTTAGCGCTTTGGTCGTTGTCTTTCATGGATAAAAAGTGTTTGTCTTTGCCAATGATGCGACCTTTTTGGTCTTCTAAGGTGTAAGGCAGACGACATTCTTGTGAGCACTCGCCACGATTAGCGCTACGCCCAGTATGGGCGTGGCTAATAAAGCATTGGCCGCTAAACGCCACACACAATGCACCGTGAATAAAATATTCCAAGTTGCAAGTAGTTGCCTCAGCAATTTTCTTGATGGTTGGTATGTCTAGTTCGCGCGCCAACACGATTTGGCTAAAGCCTACTTGGTCCAAAAATTGGGCTTTTTCCACGGTGCGGATATCCGTTTGCGTGCTGGCATGCAACTGAATAGGCGGTAAATCCATTTCCAGCAACCCCATATCTTGCACAATCAATGCATCGACTTCTGCCTCATACAGTTGATGCACCAGCTGGCGCACACCTTCTAGCTCGTTATCGTGAAAAATAGTATTCAGCGCCACGAATACTTCTGCATGGTAGCGATGGGCATGTTTCACGAGTCGTGCAATATCTGCCACCGTATTGGGGGCTTTGGCGCGCGCGCCAAACGCTGGGCCGCCGATATAGACAGCATCGGCACCATGGTTGATGGCTTCGATGCCGAAATCTGCATTTTTGGCGGGAGCAAGTAGTTCTAGGTGACGACGTGTTTTATACATGTGAAACAAAATAATATTTAAAAACAATATTTTAGACCAAAGCCAAAAGTTAAGCGATATTTTGAGTTTTAGACGAGATTTTGCATGAAAGCACAGTGCAAAACATCGTACAATTTGCGCATGAGTGAAAACCAATCTTTAATTGCGCGTAGTCTAGCTGCGGTGTGGCACCCTTGCACACAAATGAAACATCATGAGCATTACCCGCTCACCCCCATTGTGCGTGGTGAAGGTGTTTGGTTGTACGATGCCGATGGTAAGCGTTACCTCGATACGGTGAGTTCTTGGTGGGTCAACTTATTTGGGCACAATCATCCCGCCATTAAAGAGGCTATTAAGCAGCAATTAGATACATTAGAGCATGTGATGTTGGCTGGGTTTACCCATGCGCCGGTGGTAGAGCTATCAGAGCAATTGGCCAAACTCACAGGTTTGGGGCATGCGTTTTATGCTAGCGATGGCGCCAGCGCCACCGAGATTGCGCTCAAGATGAGTTTTCATTATTGGCGTAACACTGGTCATCCGAATAAGTCCAAATTCATCAGTCTACAAAATAGTTACCATGGTGAGACCCTAGGCGCGCTTGGTGTCACCGATGTGGCGATTTTTAAAGATACTTACGCCCCGTTGCTCATGCAATCAGCACAAATGCCGAGCCCAGACTTTAGGTTGGCTGACGCGGGGGAAACTGAAGAGCAGTTTGCGTTGCGTTGTGTAGAGGCTTTGGAAACCTATATAGCCGCGCATCATGATGAATTGGCTGCTTTTATTATTGAGCCGCTGGTGCAATGTGCTGCTGGCATGGGCATGTATCACCCAGTATATCTAAAACGCGCTAGAGAAATTTGCACGGAGTATCAAGTGCATTTGATTGCAGATGAAATAGCAGTGGGCTTTGGCCGCACCGGAAAGATGTTTGCTACCGAGCATGCCGCGCCAAAAGTCAGCGATATCGCAGATTTTGTATGTTTATCCAAAGGTATCACAGGGGGTTATTTGCCACTTTCTGTCGTGCTGACTACTGACGAAATTTACCAAGCGTTTTACGATGACCGCACGGTGAAAGGCTTTTTACATAGCCATAGTTATACGGGAAATCCCTTGGCATGTAGTGCTGCGCTAGCCACTTTGGCACTCTTTGAGCAAACTTCAGTAATGCAGGCTAATCAGGCTGCTTCGCAATATATACAGGACAAAATGCAAGTGCTTACTCACTTGCCGATTCAATATCTACGACATCATGGCATGATACATGCCTTTGACGTGCAAACACAAAATGCGCAATTTTCGCGCGATTGTTATGCAGCAGGATTAGCCAAGGGATTGCTACTTAGGCCTATTGGCAATACCGTATATTTTATGCCGCCCTATGTGATTTCTACAGATGAGATTGATTGGATGGTAGAGCAGACGGCTTTAGTCGTAGAGCAGACGCTATGAAGTACTTGATGACATGTTTGGTGTTCAGCGTAAGTAGTCTGCTTGCTCACGCTGGTTTGCCCGTGGCTGTTGATGAAGCCTTAAAAAGTGCAGGCATCCCGCAAGAAAATGTAGCGATTTATGTGCAAGCGGTGGATGCCAATGTCCCAACGCTGAGTCTGAATACGGATAAGCCAATGAACCCCGCAAGTGTGATGAAGTTAGTGACCACTTATGCTGCACT
The DNA here is from genome assembly GCA_030696695.1 of Methylophilus sp. Classification (GTDB taxonomy): domain Bacteria; phylum Pseudomonadota; class Gammaproteobacteria; order Burkholderiales; family Methylophilaceae; genus Methylophilus. Next base: position 339,310 of record JAUYRP010000021.1, on the reverse strand, counting down.
TGAGAAGCTCACGCCCGCTTATCGCTGGAAAACAGAAGTCTACCGCGATGGTGAAGTGCGTCATGGCGTATTGCATGGCAATCTCATCATTAAAGGGTATGGGGATCCTCATTTTCAAGCGCAGGATTTCTGGCGACTGTTGATGCGATTACAGCAATTAGGTATTCACAGCATCCAAGGCAATTTAATCATTGATAAAACCTATTTTTCAGTGCCACCCATTGAGGCGCCGTTTGACGATGAAGTGTGGCGTGCGTATCACGCAAAGCCCAGTGCGTTTTTAGTGGCTGGGCGCAAAACCAGCCTTCAGTTTGAAGTGGTGGAGGGCAAGGTAGTCGTGAATCAAGAGTTCACGCTGCCAGAAGTCAACATAATATCGACGCTGCAGGTGCGTGAGGGTGAATGTGGTGACTGGAGAGGTTTGATGGATTATGCCGTGACGCCACAAAAAAACAGTGTGCAAGTCCGTTTAAAGGGCACATATTCAGCACAATGTGAAACACGCTATTTAGAGCTCAGTTTGTTCAATGACGAGATGTATGCATTTTTAACGTTTAAAAAACTTTGGTCTGAATTGGGTGGAAAGTTTAAAGGTAAGTTGGCAGTTCAAGCCATGCCAGAAAACGCAACTAAACTATTCGAGCAGCATTCCGCGCCGCTGGGTGAATCTATACGTGATATCAATAAGTGGAGCAATAATGTCATGGCACGTCAGTTGTTACTGACATTAGCTGCCGAGGATAACCCATGGTTGGCTACGGAGGCACACGGTGCAGAAGTCATCAAACAACAGCTCATACAATTGCAGTTGCCGCATGATGGTCTGGTGATCGAGAATGGTTCTGGGTTATCCCGTATTGAACGTATTGGTGCTGCGCAACTAGGCCGCATGCTGGTCAAAGCGTTTCATCGCCCTGTGATGCCAGAGCTGTTAGCTTCATTGCCTGTACTAGGCTTGGATGGCACTGCAAAAAATAGATTGCAAGACTCGCTTGCTATCGCGCAGGGCCATATCAAAACAGGTTCAATCAATGGCGTGAGCGCAATAGCAGGCTATATGCTAGATCTACAGCACCGTCGCTATGCGGTGGTCATGCTGGTCAATCATCCCAAAGCATCCCAGGCCAGACAAGCACAAGATAAGCTGATTGAATGGGTATATCAACACTAAATATTGTGTATTTTTATTTCACTGCTTCCCTCAAAATAGCCCACAAGGGCTATTGATTTATTTCTGACTAAACACTAAATTTGTCGTGTAAGTTTAAGTTCATTAAACCGATATCGACACAACAAAAACCAACAATAGATATAGTTTAAACACCAAATAATTTGATTATTCGGGAGGTGGCTATGTTTAGAACTGTATGTCTTCGTGTAACGATTTTTTACTTGTTACTTTTTGCTATTTCTGCAAATGCCGCTCTAGATGGCTTAGTCAAAGCCGTCAATCCAAATTTAGAAAATATGGCTACTCGTTTGTCACCCGCTGCGCTCAATGATGGAAATCTACGTGGTGGTGTTTACAAAGTCGCACTTGCGCAACCAGTGGTTGAAGTGCGTACTTCGACAGCCCACAATCATGATGCTTCAGCTGTAGAACACCCCCCATTTTCAAAGTTGGTTTGGTCACTGGCTTGCGGCTTGGCTTTTATTAGTGTCATGAAAAGACGATTATCTAGATAACTTGTGCCATTAACCAGTCTGGGAAGATTGGCTATATAAACACCATATTCAGCAAAAGGGAGCGATGCTCCCTTTTTTGTTATGGATTACAGGCCATTACAAAAATTAAAGTATGATATCGGCTTGATGTTTATGAAAGTGAAATTCCAATGAAACTCATGAAAAGCAAGCTGTTCTTATGTGTATGTGCCGCCCTCATTATCTCTGGGTGCAAGGCCGAAACCACTTCAACAACCAATGTTCCACAAGAAGGAAAACCAGCGATGACCGCTCAAATTACAGAATTGCAAAAAATTGACACGCAAGTAGGTACTGGCCGCGAAGCAGAAATTGGCTTTAACGTAACGGTGCATTACACCGGCTGGTTGTATGACCCTACAGCAGAAGGCAACAAAGGCAAGAAATTTGACAGTAGTGTGGACAGAAAAGAGCCGTTTAACTTCTTTTTAGGTGGTCAGCAAGTGATCCAAGGTTGGGATGAGGGCTTTGCGGGCATGAAGATTGGCGGCAAACGCACGCTGATTATTCCACCAGAAATGGGTTACGGTGCGCGTGGTGCAGGTGGGGTGATTCCACCTAATGCTACATTAGTATTTGATGTAGAACTCCTAGACGTAAAATAAAATCATCATTTACATCGCCATACTGTGTTGCAAGGTCGATAATTCGCGCTTACATACTACTTGTATGCTGCGCTCGCATTTTCGACCTCGCGCCTTGTCTGGCTTAGAAACTGATGATTTTTAGGCTGGTAAAAGTAAATATAAATTGGGATTGAATCGTGAAAGTAAGAATTAAATGGGTTGAAGGCGTGAGTTTTGTCGGTGAATCCGAAACAGGTCATGCTGTGGTATTGGATGGTGCACCAGAGAATGGTGGCCGCAATATTGGTATGCGTCCTATGGAAATGCTACTGATCGGTATGGGTGCTTGCACATCTTTTGATGTGGTGACTATCCTCAAAAAAGCGAGGCAACCTATTGTAGATTGCGTTGCAGACATTCAAGCAGAGCGTGCAGATGAAGTGCCTAAGGTATTTACCAAAATCCATGTGCATTTTGTAGTCACAGGTGATGGGCTAAATCCAGTGCAAGTAGAGCGTGCGGTCAAACTTTCGGCAGAAAAATACTGCTCAGCCTCTATTATGTTGAGCAAAAGCGTTGAAATCACACACGATTTTGAAATTAAAACCACAGCAGAAGTAAGCGCATGATGCAAATGCCAGCAGGTATGGTCGGTATTCGGCATATCGCTTTATTTGTGCAGCCTCTAGAGTCAGCTGTGGATTTTTATACGCGTATCATGGGCATGCAGATTGAGTGGCAACCTGACGCTGATAATGTGTATTTAACCAATCAAGGGGATGTATTTGCGTTGCACCGCGTGGATTACACCCCGCAGGCTGAACAGCGGTTAGACCATATTGGCTTTGTATTAGACAGCCCAGAGGCAGTTGATTTGTGGCATGCTTATTTTGTTGATCAGCAGGTGCGGATTACAGAAGCGCCTAAAACACACAGGGACGGTTCGCGCGGATTTTATTGCTTGGACAGCGTAGGCCATCTCTTAGAGTTAATCTACCATCCACCCATTATGAAAACATTAGCACGGTAGCATCTAACCAATACCGCTTAAAGTTTTAGTTGGGCTCCGTGCCTACTATTTTGACACTCAGCGGTGCTTCGTTCTCTAATATGTTAAGCAAGCGATCCACATTGGGGTGTTTGCCCGGGCAATTTTCGGCATCTTCGGTGTGTTCCGCGTATAAAGACAGTCCCTCAACTGCGGCATCCAATGTAATGCCACCATACATTTTATATAGATGATGGTACACTTTGACCGAACCTTGGCTACCAGGTTTGTTCTCAATGACACCCGCAGGGTTGTCGTTTTCATCAAATAATTCAATGCGTTGCACATAGTCGGCATTGTCTAGGGTTAAAAGTACATCACTGAATTTTTGCATGGTTTACTCTAGTCGTTGTAGGTATCAAAAAATTAAACGTAATAAGCGGTCTTGGTCATGATTTTAGAAGCGAATTTCATGCCAAATTGCACTGGCATTGGTAGGTTTACGCCACCTAGCTGCTGTGCTGTATTCGCGTGTTCACGTTCGTCTGCCTGCATTTGCTCTACAATTTTTCGTGTTTTATTATCAGTAGGTGAAAGCAACTCTAAATGACTCGCTAAGTGTGCTTCAACTTGCTTTTCTGTTTCTGCTAAAAACCCTAAGTTCCAGCGGTCACCCAACAATCCAGCAACCGTGCCTAAACCAAAACTGCCAACATACCATAAGGGATTCAGCAAACTTTTACGCCCGCCTAGCTCTTGAATACGGGTCTCGCACCATGCTAAATGGTCAGTTTCTTCAATAGCGGCTTGCTTGAGTGCATTCACAATCGTGGCATCACGTGACACCAATGCCTGGCCACTGTATAAAGCTTGCGCACATACCTCACCCACATGATTAATACGCATCAGCGCAGCGGCTTGCTTTTTCTCTTCATCAGAGAGCGGTGTCTCTGTGATATCCGCGTCTGGTCTATTTCGGGAGGCGATGGGTTGCGCAAATAATGTGCGTAGCCCAGTGTCAAAAGTAGTAATGAGTTTGTCTAAATGCATACGTTTAGTTTAATCTAATTCTGATTGAAACCCCATTTGTTTAGCAATAATTGTGACGGGATGCATGATATTAATGGGCCTGTTTGCTCGGCGAATGCCTGAACCAAGTTGCATCGCGCAACCGATATTAGAAGTAGCAACAAAATCAAAAGTTTCTTGTTCTAACCACTTCATTTTGTCTGCTAACAATGCTTCTGCCATTTCTGGCTGATTCAACATATAGGTACCAGCACCACCACAACATTGTTGGTTGCCTTTCATCGGAGTAATGCGTAGCTGAGGAATTTTATTGAGCAATGCTGCCACTGGTTTTGCAGCTTTCATCACATTGCGAAGCGTACATGGTTCATGCAACGCAATATGTGCATCAAGATGGTTGAGCTGAACGTGATTCCAATCGCATTGCATCAGAAAATCACTGACATCCTGAACAGGAAGTGATGTGTAGTCTTTTAACCCAGCACCGCAACCACTCGCCACCGTTAATACGGGCCAAGTGTTTTGAAAAGCCTGTATGTTGTGATCAATATGCGTTTTTGCTTGCTGCGCATCGCCTTGCTGGCGTGCGATTCCGCCACAGCAAGATTGTGATGGCGGGATATGCACATCGTAGCCAAGGTGGGTCAGAACATGGATGCTGGCACGTAAGGTTTCTGCATCAAACGCATTGGTGATGCATCCCAAAAAAAGGCTGACATCGCCAACTTTGCTAGTCTTCGCTGTATAGCATGCCTGCCAGCTTTGCGTGGCAGTTAAAACTGGCAACATCTCCATATATTTTGCAAGCGTTGCATTGGTTTTGCTTAACAGCGAAAGTAGCCCAGTAGATTGCCCAAACCGTAAAAACTGGCTGGAGTATCTGAGTAAAGTTGGTTTGCCAGCAAACCACCCAAAGAGTTGTGTTAACCAGTTGGTCTGTGCAGTGATGACTCGTGCCTGATCAATTAGTGCGCCATAACGGACGCCATTTGGGCACGCAGTTTCACAATTGCGGCAGCTCAAACAGGCGTTCATATGCGCTTTAAAACGATCGTTATTTGGCAGTATTTCTTTTGCAACAGCACTCATGAGTTGAATACGGCCGCGTGGAGAATCTGCTTCTGAACCCGTTTTGAAATAAGTGGGGCAGTGCGGCAAGCATAAGCCGCAGGCAACGCAGCGATCAGCTTCTTGAATCGTTTGTTGAATAGATAAGGTCATGTAATCGATAAGGCGTAAACGTCATCTCATAGTAAAACAAAGCCCCGCAGGTTTCTACTTTTAAAATAAAAACGTGCAGGGCTTGAGTGCTACATGACTAAAGCTTTAAAACCAGTGCTTATTTTTTGGTTTCACTTACTACTTTAGGCGGCTCTGGAGCTTTTTCTACTGGCAAACCTTTTAACACGTTCATGGCTTGCATAAACTGAAAGTCATCTTTGCTGGCTGGCTCAATAGGGCCTTTGCTTTCTGCAAATTTCTTCTCGTTTAATTTTTCTCTAGCGGCTGCTGCAGCTGCGGCCGCTTTGGCTGCATCTTCTTCTTTTTTCTTATCCAAACTACCCTCTGTAGGATTAGATAAGTGTTTGCTTAAATCTGCCTCATGCAAGCTGAGTGAAGGATCAGAACCGTCTTCTACCACAATGTCTGGCACAATCCCTTTCGCCTGAATAGATCTGCCAGCAGGCGTGAAGTAGCGTGCGGTTGTTAACTTAATTGCACTGCCGTTGTTCATTGGCAAGATGGTTTGTACAGACCCTTTACCAAAGCTCTGAATGCCAAGAATAGTTGCACGTTTGTGATCTTGCAAAGCACCAGCAACAATTTCCGATGCTGAAGCAGAGCCTGCATTGATCAGAACCACAATCGGCACTTTCTTATATTCCTCAGGCAAATCTTTCAAGTAATCAGATTTGCCACGACGTGCATAATCACTAGGGATAGCACTTAAGCGCATTTTTGAATCTGCCACACGACCTTCTGTGTACACTACCAAATCATTTTTTGGTAGGAACGCAGCCGATACGCCTACAGCCGCGTCCAACAAGCCGCCTGGGTTGTTACGCAAATCTAGTACTAAGCCTTTAAATGGCCCTTTATTTTGAGCGCGCATATTTTTAAGTGTTTTGGCCAAATCTTCACCCGTGTGTTCTTGGAACTGAGTGACGCGGACATAACCGTAATCCTGCTCAATCACTTTAGTTTTAACGCTTTGTGATTTGATGATTGCACGGGTCAGCGTGAATGTGAGGGGCTTCGCTTCGCCTTTGCGCAATACCGTTAATGTAATCTTAGTATCAGGTGTACCACGCATTTTTTTCACTGCATCGTTCAATGACAGCCCACGCACTTGCGTGTCATCTAGTTTAGAAATCATATCACCCGATTTTAAACCTGCTTTATAAGCAGGGCTGTCTTCAATCGGGGTGACTACTTTTACTAAACCGTCTTCCATGGCAACTTCAATACCCAAGCCACCAAACTCACCTTGCGTACCTGCTTGCAAATCTTTGTAAGCATCCGCATCCATGAACGTAGAGTGCGGGTCTAGCCCCTGCAACATGCCTGATAATGCTTCGTTAAGGAGTTTTTTATCTTCTACTGGTTCTACATAATCTGATTTCACTTTGCCAAACACTTCAGCAAATACGCGCAAATCATCAATGGGCAGTTGTGGTGTTAAATTCTTTTCTGCCCAAGCAGAAATATTCAAGCTAACCAAAATACCGACGAGTATGCCAGAACCAATCAAGCCAAATTTTTCTAGTGAAGAACGCATGCACAACCTTTATAGTAATAATATGGATGGACCAACTATGATTAAGAGTTGGTCTTAAAACAATAGGTTCATTTTCCGCTATTTCAATATAATTGCATATACCTATCGTAGACAAAATGATTCATTTTAAGGTCCGTCATGAAAAAAAATATTGTGGAAATAGAGTTTTGTACGCAATGCCGATGGCTGTTACGTGCCGCATGGCTAGCACAAGAGCTACTCACTACTTTTGAGCAAGACCTCACGTCTGTGAATTTAATGCCGGGTACTGGTGGGATTCTAGAAGTAAGACTCAATGACCAGCTATTATTTTCGCGCAAAGTAGCAGGGCGCTTTCCAGAAGCAAAAGAGTTGAAACAGTTGATTCGAGATGTCATTGATCCAGCGCGCAGCTTGGGCCACAGTGATGGACACAAAGCTGAGTAATTGGCTGCTGTAACTGAGATTCGCAATGTGAACTATTCTCAGTTCTGCAAGCTTGTTTTAATTTCGTTACACTGCGTCCGTTGTACTTAAAAATAGTGAATAAAGGAGCAGAAAATGTCAGCAGATCATGGTGTAAATTCCCCGGTAATCAAAGCGCTGAATACCATCTTAGAGTTTGAATTGGCGGGTGTAGTGCGTTACACACATTATGCATTGATGGTGTTTGGCTATAATCGCATTCCTATCGTCTCTTGGCTACGTAGCCAGGCAGCCGAATCCCTCACGCATGCAGATAAAGCGGGCGAGTTAATTACGCATTTAGGAGGGCACCCATCACTGTCCATTGGACCGCTACTAGAGACACACAACCATGATATCGGCGATATTTTGCGCGAGTCATTAGCGCATGAAACTGCCGCGTTAAACAGTTATAAAGCCTTACTAAGCCTAGTAGAGGGCGAATCTGTAATGTTGGAAGAATATGCGCGCGAGATGATTTATCAAGAAGAGTTGCACTTGGGTGAAGTGGATAAGATGTTGCGCAAACCAGGCGAGATTGCAAAATTTCACGAGTAATTTAATCGTTAAGCCTCATAGGGGCAATAAAAAAGCAGTGTATTGCGATAGGCAATCACTGCTTTTTTAATGTCCAGAGTTCAGTCTTTAATTGGTTTGTTCTGAAACGGCCTCAATACGTTGAGCGCCATTGAAGCGTTTTTGCCAATAATTATTATCCATACTCTCTACGCGTACTTTTCCTCCACTGCTGGGGGAATGTATGAATTTATTGTTGCCCATGTAGATGCCCACATGTGAAAACGCGGATTTTAATGTATTGAAAAACACTAAATCACCAGGTTGGAGTTCTTCTTTTTTAACGGTTTTCCCCATTTGACTGATGGCACGCGCAGTAGGCGGGAGAGTGATTTTAGTCGCTTGGCTGAATACATAGCGTACAAAGCCACTGCAGTCGAATCCAGTATCTGGCGTTTTGCCGCCATATTTATATTGAATACCCGTTAAGCTAAGTGCTTGAAAGATGACTTCTTCCGCTTTATCTGCCCAAGTCGGGGGAGAGTCGGTCGATTCTAATTGAATATCGTGGGCACTGGCCTGATTGCCTGCCGCTTGAATTAAATCATTTGCTAGGCAGCTATTTGCAAATGCCAAACTTAAAACGAAAATTATCTTATACATAGTTTTCCATAAAAAAGCCTATCTGCACACTGCCAGATAGGCTCAATATAGATAGGTTATTGTTTTGCCATTGCGTTTTTGATAGCGCCAATAATTGCGAGGAGTACCGCACCACCTACACCACCACCAGCCACCTGAGTCACGATAGCACCAATGTCCATACTGCCCGCTGCTGCTGCGCCACCCACACCCAACATGCCAAGCAATTGTCCACCAATACCACCACCGATGATGCCTACTAATGAATTGCCAAGCGTGCCTAAGCTTACATTTTTCATTAAATTACCTGCAATATTGCCACCCACTGCACCACTAATTAATTGAATAATAAGACCTAAATCCATACAACCTCCCAAAAGAATGTCGATATTAAGGTACAAAACGTGATTTCGTGAAACGTACAGCATGACTAGGCTAACAGGCTATTTTTAGTATGACAAGATTATTTTGTGCGCTAAAAAAGCAAAATCGTTAAAAAAGTAGGCGCTTTGCGGAAAGTTTACATATTCATGGGATAATTTTGGGATGTCTGATCAATCCACATTACATGACGTTTTTAAAACGGGCGGAGCACTTGCGCAAGCTATTCAAGGGTTCAGTGAGCGCACGCAACAGCTAGAAATGGCACTCGCTATTGAGGCGGCCATTCAAGGCAACAAGCAATTGGTGGCAGAAGCAGGCACAGGCACAGGTAAAACCTTTGCATATTTAGTGCCAGCGCTGCTCTCTGGCGGCAAGGTGATTATTTCAACCGGTACCAAAACCTTACAAGACCAATTATTCAATCGTGATTTACCCAATATTCGTGATGCACTCAAAGTGCCAGTCACAGTAAGCATGCTCAAAGGCCGCGCCAATTATGTCTGTCATTACCACTTAGCGCGTGCCAATCAAGAAGGGCGTTTTGCCTCACGCGAGGACGCACAATATTTACCTGTTATTCAGACCTTTGCGGAACATTCAAAAACTGGCGATAAAGCTGAGCTGACAGCAGTGCCTGAGAATGCCACCGTTTGGCAGCATGTGACGTCTACCCGCGATAATTGCTTAGGGCAGGAATGCAATCATTACAAAGAGTGCTTTGTGATGGAAGCGCGCAAAAATGCATTGGCTGCCGATGTGGTGGTGGTCAATCACCATCTATTTTTTGCCGATGTGATGTTGCGTGATGAAGGTGTTGCGGAGCTGTTGCCTAGCGCCAATACTGTCATTTTTGATGAAGCTCACCAATTACCAGAAGTAGCGGGATTGTTTTTTGGTGAAGATGTATCAACGAGTCAGTTAATCGAACTTGCCCGTGATGCCACCATGGCGTATCTCAGCGTTGCCAAAGATTGCGCAGCCTTGGGTGATGCCATACCCGTGTTGGAAAAAGCCTGTAAAGATTTTAGATTGGTGTTTCAGTACGAAGGCTCGCGTATGCCTGTGCAAAAAGCACTGGCGTTGAAAAAGTTTGAAGCTGCGTATGAAGATATGCAAACCGCGCTCAGTAATCTGAATACGGTACTAGAAACCCAAGCGGGGCGGGACCCCATGCTAGAAAAGTGTTGGCAACGAGGCGAAGCATTGTCTGCACAATTGAATAGTTGGATAAAAGCAAGCAATAGCAATTTGGTACGTTGGGTGGAAGTCTTTACACAAAGCGTGCAATTGCACGCCACCCCTCTGAGCGTGGCCGATGGCTTTAGCAAACAACTCAACGCGCAACCTCGCGCTTGGATTTTCACTTCAGCGACATTGGCGGTGAAAAGTGATTTTAGTCATTACATTGCGCAAATGGGCTTGCACGCAGCTGATACTGGCTTTTGGGAAAGCCCATTCGATTATGCCCAGCAAGCCTTGCTCTACGCGCCTGCCAATATGCCTGATCCCAATAGTTCTGCGTACACGGCAGCCGTAGCTGCAGTCAGCTTACCTGTGATACAAGCCAGTGAAGGACGGGCCTTTGTGTTGTGTACCTCGCTCAAAGCCATGCGTGAAGTACATGCCTTGTTAAAAGAAGCCTTTGCTGAAAACGGGATGGAATATCCGCTACTGATGCAAGGTGAGAGTACGCGTAGTGAATTGTTGGATCGGTTTCGTGCGCATGGTAATGCGGTGTTAGTGGGCTCCCAAAGTTTTTGGGAGGGCGTGGATGTGCGTGGAGAAGCGCTCAGTGTGGTTATTATTGATAAGCTACCCTTTGCGCCACCGGATGACCCTGTATTGTCTGCACGTATTGATAAGATGAATGAGGAAGGTAAAAATGCCTTTATGGAATACCAGCTGCCTTACTCGGTCATTACTCTCAAGCAGGGCGCTGGTCGTTTGATTCGTGATGAGCAAGACCGTGGTGTGCTAGTGATATGCGACCCACGTTTGATTACTAAGCCTTATGGCAGACGCATTTGGCAGAGTTTGCCGCCGTTTAAGCGCACCAAAGAGTTGGCGGATGTGGAAGCGTTTTTTGGAAAGTAAAATTGAGCTACTTAATAAGCTAAACTTCTCCAAAAGTCCGCAAAAAAACCACTACATGTTTTGCTGGAAAACTTTACACTAACATCAGGTCTACCATTGTAAAGCATGGTAATTTGCTCAGAAATTTGCTCTTTATTGCTATCCGAAACTTCATATGCTGTTGCAAAGCAACGCACTACATTAAATTCCTTTTCTGCCTTAGATGGAGCAATTAGTTGCATATTTAGTTTGTGAAATGCAAAACCAAGAAAAACCAAGTGACTTGCACCTGCCATATGCTCTTTGATTTCTAAAATCTCACTGGAGTCCGGGTCAGTGCCCTCTGCAAACGTCTTGATTTGGTTTGCCAGAGTTAAAAGTTTCTGAGCATCTGGGTCTTCACCAAATCCAACAGAGCTTTGTGGTTGGTGCGATGGTAAATAGCCAACTTGTCCATATGGGTGATAGATATTTATGTATTTGACTGTTTCAGCTGCCTCAGCTTCGTTAAACTTATAATAGTTTTGTAGCGCGTGAAGCAAAAAATGCTCAATACAACGGTCGTAGTTAAAAATAATTAAAGTTATCTTTCGAAAACGCTCCTTCAATTCATCTTTTGAGCAATTTTCGGTCAATAATTGAAAGAAGCTGCCATACCAAGTTTTTTTTAATGAATCAAAGTTGATACCAGAATCAATTCTTTTCTTTTCAAAATACAGTTGACTATGTTTTTCTGCATCTAGTATTGATTTAACAATAGCCAGTTTCCCACAAATTGCAATTTTAGTATTGTGTCGGTGTGTATCTATGAAATTGTCTATTGAAATAGCTTGTGGCATGGCTTTAACGACATGCCATGCTTCGTGTAAATATGGGTTAATATCACCGCTTCGACCATCTGGCGACTTAACAAGATGCCTTAAAGCATCGCAGATGATGTAGTCTCCACTTTTTTGGTTATATCTATCAGGGAAGCGGATATCCAGCAGTTTTGCGATTTTACTCTTAAGTTCATCACCTGTTGGTAGGCCAGCTTCTTTGCTAGCTCCAGCGCCAATAACAAAAACAGTTTTTCTATCCATGATTTTTTGTTTGAATAAAAGCTTTATTAATATAGATAGGTTTCCTGTCAAAATACAGTTTTATTTTTTTATTAAATAATGCCACCAGTTGCCATTCCTGAAACAGAGTTCATGTTAACTGCCATCCGTGCACAAGGTGCGGGCGGACAAAACGTCAATAAAGTTTCCAGTGCGATTCATTTGCGTTTCGATATTCATGCTTCTTCGCTGAGTGATTGGTTGAAAGCGCGCTTACTCAATAGCAAAGACAGTCGAATTACTGATGAAGGCGTATTGATTCTTAAAGCGCAGCAATACCGTACGCAAGAGGCCAACAAAAAAGATGCGATTAAGCGCTTACATGAGATAGTGAATGCCGCCAATCAAGTTGCGCCGCCACGTTATGCGACACGCCCAACTCTGGCCTCAAAGCGTCGCAGAATGGAAGGAAAATTAAAGCGCGGTGAAATCAAGCAGGGACGTGGGCGCATAGATTATGGCAAAATGGGCGAATAATTTTTCGCATCATAAACATCTCTCTTTTCAGCTATTACGCAATGAATTTACTGGCTTTTGATACCTCCACCGAATTTTTATCTATCGCATTACAGGTAGACGAACGCTTATGGTCATTTAATGCAGAGGCAGGTGCGACTTCTTCACAGCGTATTTTGCCCGAAATTGAGCGCTTACTTGAGCAGGGTAGTATAAAGTTAGCTGATCTTGATGGCATCGCGTTTGGTGCAGGCCCTGGTGCATTTACCGGCGTACGCATTGCTTGTGGTGTTGCACAAGGTTTGGCTTTTGGTGCCAATTTACCAGTGGTCGCGGTACATACCTTGATGGCAGTGGCACAAGCCAGTGGTCACGACAAAGTGATTGTGTGCCAAGATGCGCGTATGGGTGAGATTTACTTTGCTGCTTACGCACTTAATGATGCCATTTGGCAAACCATCAGCCCGGCGATTGTGTGCAAACCTGAGCTAGCGCCTGCATTGGATGGCGACGGCTGGGTGGGCGCTGGCAGTGGCTGGGCTGCGTATGAGCCTATATTGCAATCAAAGTATGCATCGCAATTAAAGACGATTTTGCCTCAGGTTACGCCAACGGCACAGGCAGTGTTGGCATTGGCACAACCATTGTTTAAGGCTGGGTTAACACAAGCAGCGCACGAAGTCGCCCCTATTTATATTCGGAATCGTGTGGCATTAACGACACAAGAGCGCACGCAGGGTTTACGTTTATGAGTGCCGTACTCAAACAAGCGCTTGCGTTGCGCCCCATGCAAATGGAGGATTTAGATACGGTAATGGCAATTGAGCCTACTATCTACTCACACCCATGGACGCGCGGAAATTTTAGTGATTCGCTGAACTCAGGCTACAGTGCTTGGGTATTGCTACAACATAACAATATTATTGGTTATGCTTTGATGATGATGGTGCTGGACGAAGCGCATTTGTTAAACATCAGTGTGGCGAAATCGCATCAAAAACAAGGCTTAGGCAGATATTTATTGGAGCATATGCTTGAAATGGCAAAACGTCACCATGCTGCGCATATGTTTTTAGAGGTACGTACCAGCAATACAGTGGCCATCCTTTTATATGAGCAGCTGGGATTTTGTGAGATGGCTGTTCGTAAAGGATATTACCCAGCGCATCAGGGCAGGGAGGATGCGATATTAATGGGGCTTGCTTTATGACAATGACGCGTGAGGACATATTACGAGAGTTGGAGCTATTGCCAGTCTGGACATTGCATCCATCCTTTAAAGCTGCGCAAGCCGTATCCTCATCGACCGATACGCATCCCGCTGAAGTGTTGGCGGTTACCCAGAGTGTGCTGGAAGAGGCAACTAGCATGCCTACAACAGAAGTCACATTGCCTGTGACTCAGGATACGATTATCGAGCCAGTAGTTGAGGCAAAAGTGGCTGTCACATGGTTGTTGTATTGTCCATTAGATGTGGCGACTGATCAGGAGGCGCTCGCACTTCTGCACAATATGGTCAGGGCTATGCAACTATTGTCTACGGAATATCAATTGATACACAAGCTAGAAGGATTGGCGCGATATCAGCCAGCACACATGTTGATATTTGGACTGGACGCAGCTCATGCTGTTCTGGGCAAAGCACTGATGTTTGAAGACACAAAAGAACAGCCGTATACGTATGCAGAGAGTCACTGTTGGGTTGTGCACCACCCAACACAATTGATGGAAAATCCATCGCTCAAACGTGAGGCTTGGCACACCATGTGTGCTGCCAAGGCATTTGCATAAAAAGTTTAGACGTTAAAGTATCTGCTGTGGTCGCTTGAATTTTGCAGATTGAGCACCATTATTAAGTTAAACAATAAATTGAATCTATGAGGAGTGAAACATGCGTAATTTATTCATGAAATGGGTACCGTTGCTGTTAGTGCTTGCGTTATCAGGCTGTGGTTACAATACATTCCAAACGTTGGATGAAGAAGCCAAAGCGAGTTGGTCAGAAGTATTAAACCAATATCAGCGTCGTGCGGATTTAGTGCCAAACTTGGTAGAAACGGTTAAAGGCTACGCCGCGCATGAAAAAGAAGTGCTCACTGATGTGGCGGATGCGCGCTCAAGAGTAGGTAGCATGCAAATCACCCCCGAAGTGCTGAATGACCCTGAGGCATTTGCGAAGTTTCAAGCGGCACAAGGTCAATTGACCAGCGCCTTGTCTCGCTTGATGGCGGTGGCGGAGAACTACCCAAACCTAAAAGCAGACCAAGGCTTTAGAGATTTGCAGGCACAATTAGAGGGCACCGAAAACCGAGTGACAGTGGCACGTAATCGTTATATTGAATCGGTGAAAGCTTATAACATTGCCGTGCGCAGTTTCCCGAATAACCTCACTGCGATGATGTTCGACTATCAGCCAAAACCATCATTTACTGTGGAAAATGAAAAGGCGATTTCAACACCTCCTAAAGTGGATTTTGGTGGGTCGAAATAGTTGTCTTTAGCAATTGGTATTAACTAAATCGGCATTCTCATGCAAATGATAATCGCCAATCCCCTGCAAATGGTCACTCGCGCGATCCGAGTGGCCGCTTTGTTTGTTCAAGCTTGGCTAGCTGTGGTGATATTGCTCTGTGCCACATCTGTATCGGCTGCAACGACAGATGCTGGTTTGCAAGTAATTCCAACACTCAGCTCACCAGTCACAGATTTAACCAACACCTTATCCGCTGCAGAGCAGCAAGTGCTCGCACAAAAGCTCGGCAGTTTTGCGCAAGAAAAAGGCAGCCAGATTGCTGTGCTCATTGTTCCCACCACCCAGCCAGAGGATATTGCGCAATACAGTTTGCGTGTGGCAGAAGCATGGAAAATAGGGCGCGAAAAAGAAGACGATGGGGTGATTGTCGTAGTTGCAAAAAATGACCGAAAAATGCGTATCGAGGTTGGCTATGGTCTGGAGGGTGCGATACCTGATGCCATCGCAAAACGGATTGTGAGTGATGTGATGGCACCCCAATTCCGTCAGGGTGATTTTGCTGGCGGACTCAATGCATCCGCTGACCATTTAATGGCGCTCATTTCAGGTGAAGCTTTACCAGCACCCAAGCCAGCTAAAACAAGTAGCAACGCATTTTTTGAGTGGCTACCGATGTTGATGTTTGTGGCGATTTTTAGCGGCATGTTGCTACGCGGTGTGTTCGGCACATTTTTTGGCAGTGCGCTGAATGGTGGCGCCCTAGGCGTTCTGGTTTGGATACTAGGCGGGGCGATAGTGACAGTTGTCCTAGTCGTATTGGCAGCCTTTGTGTTTACCTTAGCCATGGGCGGTAGCCGAGGTGGTGGCCTAGGAGGATATGGTGGCTACGGCGGTGGTGGTTTAGGTGGTCGTGATATCTTTACTGGCAGTGGAGGCGGCTTCGGCGGCGGCGGTGCCTCCGGAGATTGGTAATATGAAAAAACAGCATCCAGTGATTCGCTTTTTTAGACATTTATTTAGCTCTGCATATTGGGTGAGACGCTATTTCACACAACAGGCGCTCACAAATATCGAGCACGCTATCTCTGCTAGTGAAAAATTGCATGCGGGTGAAATCCGCTTTGTAGTAGAGGCGGGTCTAGAGCCCATGGAGATTCTGTATGGGAAAACACCGAGAAAGCGCGCCATTGAGCTATTTGGGCAACTCAATATTTGGGATACAGAACATAACAATGGGGTGCTGATTTATTTGCTATTGGCAGACCATGACGTAGAGATAGTGGCAGATAGGGGCATCCACCGTTTTGTGGGTGATGCGGGTTGGGAAGCGATTTGCCACGCTATGGAATTACGTTTTAGAGAAGGTGCATTTGAAGTGGGTGTACTGGAAGGCATTGAAGCCATTGGCGCAGTCCTTAGCCAACACTTTCCACCACAAGGCACTAAGCGCAATGAAATCCCGAATCAGCCTGTGGTTATGTAAGCTTTGGTTATGCCTAAGCTGTGTACCTGTATTAGCAGACATGGCCGACATCAATCGTATTTTCCGTACCACGCCTCAATTGGATGCTTTAGAGGTTTGTCAGGGTGGAGGGTGTGCCAAGCCAAGTCTAACCAGCCTTACGCATGCAGAATGGGATCAGATTAACCGTTTATTTTCTCCCATGCCTGTGGATGCAATAGCAGAACGCATGCTGATTGCTAAAGCGATTGCCAGGTTTGAAGCCATAATCGGTAAGAAAATCGGTACCAGCAACGACAAAGCGGGTACTTTTAAAAATTCACATTACTCTGGGCAGCAAGATTGCAACGATGAAGCCATTAATACAACGACCTATATGCGTCTGCTGGTGCAAGCTGGATTGGTCAAATTTCATGTGGTAGAAGATACGCGTACGCGTCATTTTTTCTTTTCAGGTTGGCCGCATACCACTGCTGTGATACGGCAATTAGATACACAAGCACGTTATGCTGTAGATAGCTGGTTTTTTGATAACGGACAACCAGCGATGATAGTCCCGTTTGAAGTGTGGAAAGATGGTTATATTCCAGAGGGTAGTCCAGTTTCTCGATAGGTCCAAGCTTCGTATGCTGACGAAACCTTGGTTTACCTATAAAATTCATCCTTTCTAAATTTGCATGACTAAAGGCTATACACGCTATGCGCGCCTCACAATTTTTTATTGCCACCCAAAAAGAAGCCCCCGCCGATGCTGAACTGATCAGCCACAAACTGATGGTACGCGCTGGTCTAATCAAAAAACTAGGTAGTGGTTTGTATAACTGGATGCCGCTAGGTTTGCGTGTATTGCGTAAAGTCGAAAATATTGTGCGCGACGAAATGAATAAAGCGGGTGCGTTGGAATTACTGATGCCTGCGGTGCAACCTAAAGAGTTATGGGAAGAAACTGGCCGCTGGGCAGTGTTTGGTCCGCAAATGCTTAAAATTCAAGATCGGCACGCGCGTGATTTTTGCTTTGGTCCAACGCACGAAGAAGTGATTACCGACATTGCGCGCAAAGAAATCAATAGTTACAAGCAATTGCCATTGAATTTTTATCAAATTCAAACCAAGTTCCGTGATGAAATTCGCCCACGTTTTGGCGTCATGCGCGCGCGAGAGTTCTTGATGAAGGACGCCTATTCATTTCATACCAGCTACGAGTGTCTAGAAAAAACCTACAACGAAATGCACCAAGCTTACAGCAACGTATTCACGCGACTTGGCTTGAAGTTCCGTGCAGTCAAAGCAGACTCTGGTGCGATTGGTGGCGACGGCTCACAAGAATTTCACGTATTGGCAGAGAGTGGTGAAGATGCCTTAGCGTACTGTGAGCAATCCGATTACGCGGCAAACGTTGAGTTAGCAGAAGCAGTGACCACGACTCAGCGCGCCCCAGCAGCGGAGACGATGCGTGAAGTGGATACGCCTAAACAAACGGCTTGCGAAGATGTGGCCAAACTATTGGGTGTGGGTATTGAGCGTACGGTAAAAGCAGTGGCGCTGATGGTGAAATCAGAGGCACAAGAGAAATTCTACCTTGCCTTGCTGCGTGGCGACCATATGTTGAATGAAGTAAAACTGACAAAATTGTCAGGTATGGCCGATTTTAGGCTGGCCACGGAAGAAGAAATTCGCGCCAACTTGAATTGCCCACCTGGATTTATCGGGCCTGTGCATGTTGGTGAAAACGTGCATATCATTGCAGATACTAGCGTTGCCGCCATGAGCGACTTTATTTGTGGCGCCAATAAACCCAAATTTCACTTGGCTGGTGTGAATTTTGCTCGTGATTTACCAGAACCAAGTGTGGTGGCCGATATTCGTAACGTAATTGCTGGTGATGTGAGCCCAGATGGTAAAGGAACATTGTCGCTTTGTCGTGGTATTGAAGTCGGGCATATCTTCCAACTTCGTACCAAGTATGCCGAAGCCATGAATGCGACTTATCTGGATGAAAATGGCCAATCGAAAATCATGGAAATGGGCTGTTATGGTATTGGTGTGTCACGTATCGTAGGTGCTGCGATTGAGCAGGGGAATGATGACAAAGGTATTATTTTTCCGCTTAGCATGGCACCGTTTGAAGTGGTCATTTGTCCGATTGGCATGGATAAAAGTGAACAAGTGAAAACAGCAGCATTCCAACTATATGCCGATTTAAAAGCTAAAGGTATTGATGTATTGTTAGATGACAGAAACGAACGTCCGGGCGTAATGTTTGCTGAAAGCGATTTAATGGGTATCCCACATCGTATCGTGATAGGTGATCGAGGGCTTGCCGAAGGTAAGGTTGAATACAAATCACGTAAATCGCCTGACGCACAAACATTGGCATTATCAGAAGCGTTAACATTTATACAGCAGGTGCTAACAGCACTATAAATTAAAGAAATGCACAAAACTCTTTTCATTATCTTAATGGGTCTCGCTACCACTTGTTTTGCAGGTGGTCAGCGAGAGGAGCCGCTATCCAATAGCGTGAAAGCGCTTATGCAAAAATCCATCAGTGATTTGGCTGCACCACAACTCATGTTTGATAATCCTGCTGAAGGTGAGGCTTGGCTCGAACAAATGTCAGTCAGGTTACAAAAACGTATCCCTGATGAAACTTACCGAAAAGACTTTTTAAAGTCAGTCCATTATGAAGCAACCCGCGCGGGGCTGGATCCGCAAGTGGTGCTGGGGCTTATCCAAGTAGAAAGTGGTTTTAAAAAATACGCAGTATCGAGTGTGGGTGCGCGTGGCTATATGCAAGTGATGCCGTTTTGGGTGCGCAGTATCGGTAGTCATGACCACAATCTTTTCGATATGCGCCTGAATTTGCGTTATGGCTGCACAATCTTGAGACATTATTTGGATATAGAGCGAGGTAATTATTACCGTGCGCTTGGGCGCTATAACGGTAGCCTTGGTAAGCCCAAATATCCTAACTTGGTAGTCAATACTTGGCGTAAGCACTGGGATTACGTTACCGCATCGCGTTAAATCTACTTTCTAGCCGTTTCCATTTTGCCCTACATCAGGGCGCTCAACTTTAAAAAAACTTGCATCATGCACCAAAATGAGACTAGACTCCGTTTCAGTTGGTCTATTGTGCACCGTTAACGTGATTTTTTTCGCGCGATGCACTTGAATCAACTTTTTAACCTAGAAGACTTTTTTAAAAATGAGCAAGACCAAAACACAGGGAGAACAGTATGTCGAAGTTAACAGCATTGGCAGTAAGTATCGCGGTTTTAGGGGGCGTTTGGGCATTTTTAGCATTTAATCCATTGGCTAGCGTAGCGCTAGTGTGGGTGGGATTTATTGCATGGGGTTGTTTTTTTCATACGGGAGGCGATACCGCAGCATTGCAAAAAACGATTGCAGGGATGGTATACGGCGCAGTGATTGCGGGGCTTGCATTATATTTGGTGAGTTCTGGCATGTTGGACGGCTTAGGCGTATTAGCAGTGCCTGTCATTATTGCTGTGACAGTATTCCTTTTGGTGATTGTGGCTGGCTGTAATTTATTGTCTGTGGTGCCAGCCAATGTGTATGGGTATGCAGCTACGGCAGGGCTTGCGCTTACGGCAGGAACCGCGGCGAGTGTAACGGCAATGGATGCAACGAATCCGGTGATACTGGTCATTATTTCAACCGTGATTGGCGCAGTATTTGGCCTTGCATCTGGCAAGCTAGCGGGTGCGATTGGTAAATAGTGATGGCAGCATGATGCAGCAATGTTGAGAATTGCGCATCACATAAAAAAACCGCATATATATGCGGTTTTTTTATTGGTGTTATCTAGAATGGCTTGCTTAAGAAGGGCTTATTTGACAACTTTAAACCCACAGTACGTACCATACTCACCCTCGGTTTCATGGTATACAAATAGCAAGTCATTCGCATAACCTGTACCGTTGTAGTGGTTTTGTGCACGTAACTTCATGTCTTTAGGCAACTCACTTTTCGCTACAAATTTTCCTGTTAAGTCGTATACCAACACAGCCTTATGATCTACATCTAACAATACGAGTTCATTGCCTTTAATGCCAGTATACGCAATAAAATGGTCGCTAATGTCGTCATGCAATACATTCGGTGTTTTAAAATCCAAGTTTATTTCGCCAACTTTTTCACGGTTTTTAGGATCGATAATGAACACCTGGTTGCTTCGCTCTTGTTTGGCAAAGTAGCGCTGATTTTCAGCATCGTAACTGGGCATGGTGGCGGCATCGCCAAAGGCGGGATTAAATTGGATGACCTCGCCAGACGTGTTTAGTACCTCTCCCGTTTCTGAAATATCGATGGAGTAAATGCCGGTGTTGGGAGAAAAGCCAGCGCCGCTAGAAATGTTGTAAGTCACCGTTTCTAGGTTGTTCGTATTGGGATTAAAGTAAATGGAACGATTGTCGTACCCAGGTTTTGCAGAATTAATGTACTTGCCGTCTTTGGAATAAGCATGAATTTCTGACTTGGAAATTGGCGCTTCAAACTCTGACCCCATCGGCGCTAAGCCTCCATCCGCAACATAGTAATTTTGATGAATAGGTACATATGCCACTGTCATCGGGCGGGTGGTCGGTTTTTTTATTAAAGGGATCTTAACAATCAATTCAGCTACAGGTAACACTTCGGCCTGTAAGGATGCGGAGGTGAAAGCAGCCATGGCAACGATTGAGATAAAAAGTGGTTGGGTTAAAAATGCGCGCAATTTAAAATCCTTATTTAAATATAGATCAACGTAATATGGTTGAAATGTCAGTGATTAGTGATGCAACCTAATTGCTAAGTTCAAGTTATTTAAACTTCACATTGTGAATGTTTTGCGCGTTCAATCAACATGGCATCGCCATAACTAAAAAAGCGGTATTGCTGCTCAACCGCATGCTGATAAGCCGCCATCACATGGCTATGCCCCGCAAAAGCAGAGACTAACATCATCAGCGTACTTTTAGGTAAGTGAAAATTAGTGAGCAAGCGATCTACAACCTTGAATGAGTATCCAGGGGTAATAAAAATATTCGTCTCAGCACCACCTGCCACAAGCGTGCCATGCTGAGCCGCGCTTTCCAAAGCTCTTAGCGCGGTCGTGCCGATAGCTAGCACGCGTCCGCCACTTTGTTTTGTTTGTTGAATTAATAAGACGGTCTCTTCGGGGATGTGATAGCGCTCACTGTGCATTTTATGCGCGCTAATCTCATCCACTTTTACAGGTTGGAATGTGCCTGCACCGACATGCAGAGTGACATACGCTGTATTCACGCCCATCGTTTCAAGGTTAGATAGCATCGCCTCATCAAAGTGTAAGCCTGCGGTTGGCGCTGCCACAGCGCCAGCATGCTTCGCATAGACAGTTTGATAGCGTGACTCATCCTCAGATTCTGCCGCATGCGTAATATAGGGAGGCAAAGGCAAATGGCCGTACTGTTCCAGTAGATCGTAAATTGGCGCATTGTGTAAAAACTGCAGGTGAAACAAATCATCATCACGCCCTAGTACAACAGCTTCAATTGCCCCCTCTAGCAGTAGTCTTGTTCCTGCTTTGGGCGAGCGTGATGCCCGTACTTGAGCCAGCGCCTCATGTTCGTTGAGTGCACGCTCAATCATCACTTCAACATTGCCACCAGTCGCTTTTTGCCCGAATAACCGTGCTTTAATCACGCGCGTATCGTTAAAGATAATCAGGTCATTCGGCCTCAGCCAATGTGTCAGGTTAGAAAAGGTGCTGTCTGTTAATCGTCCGTTATTGCCATCCAGATGAAGCAGGCGGCTGCCGCTACGCTTTTCTGCAGGATGTTGCGCAATCAGGTCAGAAGGTAAATAAAAATCGAAATCTTGGGTTCGCATAATGCGAATAGCTTGTTATAATGACGAAGTTGCATATTATATACCTCATGCCGGGATGGCGGAATTGGTAGACGCACGGGACTCAAAATCCCGCGTTGGCGACAACGTGCCGGTTCGATTCCGGCTCCCGGCACCAGTCCTTGTGGTTACGTCTCTACAAGGAATGAATGTAACAATCAAACGAAATAATCGCAGCTCGACGTAAAGGCTTGAAAAGGCCCTTTTTTTGTGCTATTTTTCGCGAACTCGTAACACTTTGTAACAGTCTTAAAAACTATTGTTACAAAATTGGTTTCCTTTCAGTAGGATTGTTCAATGTTATCAGTGTTAGATTACAAAATTATTGCAAGGCCCAATAACTCTCTGTCTTCTGAGGGTGCGTTTAAGTTGTTGGTGTTGCTCGGCGTGTTGGCGCTAATGGTTGCGGTAGGTTTTACGCACATTGGGGCGTGGCTAGTGTTACCATTCGCAGGTTTGGAATTATTAGCGTTTGCTTTGGCCTTCTATCATATACGTGTGCATGCATCAGATTTTGAGAGTATCACTATTGATGGTGATGAAGTGTTGGTGGAGAAGAAGTACAGTCGGCAAATAAGTTCAGCAGTGTTTCAACGTTACTGGACACAGGTAAGTGTGAAAGAGTCAGCAAGTGGGAGGAACGCACTTATGATTGGTTCACATGGCAAAGAAGTAGAGTTTGGTAAACATTTTATCGACGATGAGCAGCGAATAGCTCTAGTGCGAGAGCTTAAAAAGAAATTAAGAAACATTAACTAAATTTGATTTTGGAGCAATTGAGATGCAAGTGTTTAAAAAAATTGGGGTAGGTTTGGCAGGGCTGCTGGCTTCGCTCAATGTATATGCGGATTACAGTTGGAATTTCCCTGAACCAGTGACCCCGATGGCGCTGGATACTTTGCATGTGCACAACAAATTCATGATCATTAGCATGATTATTTTCTTTGCTGTGTTGGCTATCATGATTTACTCAATTTTTGCGCATCGCAAAAGTAAGGGTTTTAAAGCGGTCGCTGACAAAGCCCCTTCTACAGCAGTTGAAATTTTCTGGACGCTCATTCCCTTTGCTATTCTGTTACTTATTGACTTTGTCATTATGGGTATTCCTGCCTATCACAGTGTGGTGATGATGGAAGATACGCGTGATAAATCCACGATGGTCATTAAGGTGACTGGTTCACAATGGCGCTGGCAGTATGAGTATCTGGATGGCGATGCCAAAGGCATTAAATTTGTCAGTAACTTAACTACCTCTGACGATCAGTTACATGATAAAGCGGACAAGGGTGAAAATTATTTGCTCGAGGTGGATAATCCTTTGGTGCTTCCTGTGGGCGAAAAAGTACGTATTTTGATGACGGCTTCCGATGTGTTGCATAACTGGTGGGTACCACAATTCGGCTCATCTCGCGTGGCAGTGCCGGGCTTTATTCGTGAAACTTGGGTGCAGGTAGAAAAAGCGGGTACGTATCGGGGTCAATGTAAAGAACTTTGTGGTAAAGGCCATGGTTATATGCCTGTGGTGGTAAACGCAGTGCCGATGGAAGAATACAAGGTTTGGGTAGCTAAAAAGCAAGAAGAACAAAAAGCTGCTGGTGAAATCAAAGAAATGACCAAAGAAGATTTGGTTGCACTAGGCAAAACAGTGTATGAGAAGAACTGTGCTGTTTGCCATCAAGTATCAGGTGCCGGTTTGCCTCCTGCTTTCCCAGCATTAACGGGTAGTCAAGTCGCCTTGGGTCCGGTCTTTGGTGAGGATGGTAAGTATCTAAAAGACGGTCACATGGATCGTTTGCTAAATGGTAAAGGCATGATGCCTGCTTGGAAAGCTACACTGACTGATACGGAGATTGCAGCAGTCATTACCTATGAAAGACAAGCGCTTGGCAATGCAGCGACAGTTGATCCAATTGTTCAGCCTGCACAAGTTAAAGCGGCACGTGAATAATTTTCGTAATTTAAATAGTTCAGAAGGCGATTAGGAGAGCATTATGAGTACTACAACTGTAGCGCATCATGAAGAGCACAGCGATCACCCAACAGGCATCATGCGTTGGCTGACAACAACAAATCACAAAGATATTGGCACGATGTATCTGACTTTTTCTTTGGTGATGTTTTTAGTGGGTGGTGCAATGGTATTAGGCATTCGTGCCGAGTTGTTCCAACCTGGCTTACAATTAATGAACCCTGATTTTTACAATCAGTTAATTGGTGTGCATGCACTGATTATGATTTTTGCAGCCTTAATGCCAGCGGCCACTGGTTTTGCTAACTGGATGATTCCATTGCAAATTGGTGCACCTGACATGGCGCTACCACGTTTGAATAACTGGGGTTTCTGGCTGTTGCCTCCTTCAGCTATTCTTCTGACTCTACCATTCACGCTTGCATTATTCGGTATTGGGGATGGCGCAATTGCTACTGGTTGGACATTTTATCCACCGCTTTCTGTGCAAGGTGGTATTGGTGTTGACTTTGCAATTTTTGCAGTTCACTTGTTGGGCGTGTCTTCAGTGATGGGCTCAATTAACATTATTGTTACCTTGTTCAATATGCGTGCACCTGGCATGACGTTAATGAAAATGCCAATGTTTGCATGGGGCTGGCTCATTACAGCGTTCTTGCTAGTTGCCACTATTCCTGTGTTGGCTGGCGCAGTAACTATGTTGTTGACTGATCGCCATTTTGGCACGCACTTCTTTGATGCTGCCGGTGGTGGTGATCCGATTATGTTCCAGCATTTATTCTGGTTCTTCGGTCACCCAGAAGTGTATATTTTGTTGTTGCCAGTTTGGGGCTTTATTCCACAAATTCTACAAACATTCTCACGTAAACCTATGTACGGTTACAAAGCGCAAGTCTACTCACTATGGGCGATTGGTGCTTTGGCAGTAGTAGTTTGGGCACATCACTTCTTTACTGCCGGTATGCCAGTACCTGCGTTACTGTACTTTATGTACAGCACCATGGCGATTTCATTGCCGTTAGCCGTACTGTTCTTCTGCTGGATTAAAACCATGTGGAAAGGCTCGATGAGCTTCGAAACACCAATGTTGTTCGCAGTAGGTTGGATTATCTTGTTCGGTATTGGTGGCTTGACTGGTTTAGTGTTGGCAGACGTTGCTGCTGATGCACAATATCACAACAGTTATTTTGTGGTGGCGCACTTCCATTACACACTATTTGCTGGTGGTATCATGGGTATCATGGCTGGTGTGTACTACTGGTTGCCAAAAATGACTGGTCATATGTACAACGAAAAGTTGGGTAAATTACACTTCTGGTTAACTGCGATTTCATTCAACGTTACGTTTATTCCGCAATTCTTTGTTGGTTTGGCCGGTATGCCACGCCGTATACCAGATTACGCCTTACAGTTTGCTGAGTTCAATATGATTTCAACAATTGGTGCGTTTATCTTGGGCTTCTCACAATTGTTATTTGTATACAACATTATTATGTGTGCAAAAGGCGGACAAAAAGCTACAGATAAAGTTTGGGAAGGTGCAGAAGGGCTGGAGTGGACATTGTCATCACCACCTCCATACCATAGCTTTAACGAACAGCCTGTAATCAAATAAAAGTAAAGGAATGAGAGGCTTAGCCACGCTAAGCCTCATTGAAATGAAAGATAAAGAAGCAGCAAGAAGTACCAGTAATAAAAAAATTGCATTCATCATTGGTGCGGTTGTATTTGTTTGGTATGTTGCATCCATATTCACTGTATGGAATCCGTAGATTCCATACATGAAAAAACTTTGTAGCGAATAGAAGCACTCAATTGGCTGATAGCAATCCGTCGCAACAGCAAGTTGCTAATAAAAAATTAGCAATGAAAGTCCTGTACGTAGTGGTTGGATCCTTGTTGTTTGCGTTCGCGCTAGTACCTTTGTATGATGTGTTGTGTTCGATTACTGGGTTAAATGGCAAAACAGACAACACAGCAGCAACCTTGTCGAAGGCAAAGATAGATAATACGAGAGTAGTGACGGTGCAGTTTGTGTCTGCAGTCATGCCGGGCTTAGGTTGGAATTTTTACCCAAAGCAAACCAGCATTACATTGCATCCAGGGCAAATTGAAACGGTTGTTTTTATTGCTAAAAACACAACTACTGAAACTGTGTCTGGACAGGCGGTACCAAGTGTAACGCCAGGTAAAGCGTCTAGTCATTTGAAAAAGATAGAGTGTTTTTGTTTTGTGAACCAAGCACTCAAATCTGGCGAGACAAAAGAAATGCCATTGAGGTTTTTTGTGAGTCCTGATTTGCCTGAAGATGTAAAAGAAATGACACTTTCATACTCATTTTTTAAGGCACCGGACCAAAAATAAAAAAGTAGTAAAACGCAGTAATCTAATCGTTGTTAAATATAAATATTAGTATGCTTGGGAGTTAGCGCATGGCAACACATTCTGAAAATCAATATTTCGTCCCACACGGAAGTATCTATCCTTCAATACTTTCTGCAGGTTTGCTATCAATGGCGGCAGGTTTTGTATTCTCTGTAGCAACAGACCGCGGTGGAGATTCACTTGCTTACTTAGAAGGTCCTGGTAAGTGGATGATGTATTTTGGATTAGCCGTTGTGTTGTTCATGATGTTTAAATGGCTGGGTACGGTTGTTACTGAGAGTGTGACGGGTAAATATAAGAACTGGGAAGATAAGTCTTTCCGCTGGGGCATGATCGTATTCATTGCTTCAGAAGTTGCTTTCTTTGCAGCATTTTTCGGCGCGCTCTTTTATATGCGCGTGCTTTCAGTGCCTGATTTAGCAGGTTTTGATCCTAACTTTACACCTTATAAAGACTTTTTAGGTACTTGGCCATCACAAGGCCCGGGTGGTGTTGTATTGGGTGAAACATTTGAGCCTAACCCAGCTTTTAAACCTATGCATTGGATGGGCTTGCCACTGATTAATACAGTTTTACTGTTAACCTCTGGTGCAACCATTACTTGGGCACATTGGGGATTAATCAAAAACAACCGTAAGCAATTAATTATTGGTATGGCACTCACTGTAGCATTAGGTATTGCTTTCTTGATTTGCCAAGGTTTGGAATATCACCACGCTTATACTGAAATGGGTTTAACATTAGGAAGCGGTGCATATGGTGCTACATTCTTTATGTTGACAGGTTTTCACGGCTTTCATGTGACCATTGGTACATTGATGCTGATTGTGATTTTACTGCGCTGCATGAAGGGGCACTTTACTCCAGAACATCACTTTGGTTTTGAGGGTGTTGCTTGGTATTGGCACTTTGTGGATGTGGTCTGGTTAGGCTTGTTTATCTTTGTGTACATGCTCTAAGACTGAGAATGTAAAAAGGGCGATGCAGTAGCATCGCCCTTTTTGTTTGAAATCGTATGTTGATTAAAGTGAGTGGCCGATTAAACCAAAATATGCCGCGATAATAAGTCCAGCAAAGAGGGTGATGGAGAGGCCAATTCTCACTGTTAAGGCCTTCACTGTACGGTCATTGCCACTTTTGTCTTTCACTAAAAAAAACAAAGCTGAGAATAAGCTGCTAATGATGACTATCAATACAAGCACGGTTGCAATTTTAATCCACATGATAATGTCCAATAAATTTATTCTAAAGATTATGCGACTGGCAAATTAAAAATGCAATTTAAGTTTATGAAATATCAATTTGATTTCAACTGGTTGAGTACGTTAATTGTCATCGTGTGTATTCCTGTATTTATTAAACTCGGCCTATGGCAATACAATAAAGCCGCACTCAGGCAATCTATACAAGATCAATACCAATCCAGCTTAGTAAAGCAAAAAGCGGCACTTGCAAATCATTTAGCAAGTCCAGAGGTGCTGCAGTTTCAGCAAGCCACCGTCACAGGTCAATATGAAACGCAGTATCAAGTATTAATAGATAATCAAGTGGAAAACAGCCAAGCTGGATTTCATGTGGTCACGCCATTTAAGATTGCGGGTACAGATCAATATGTATTGGTGAATCGAGGTTGGATAGCTGGTACGGCGAATCATCAGGCTGTGCCAGCATTTGATACACCCACTGAAAGTTTGGAGATAAGTGGGATGGTATGGTTGCCATCGGATAAAATATTTACGCTGGAAAGTAAAAGCAATAGTGTGGATATAGGGAAACAAGCATGGCAACTGGTGTGGCAACATTTAGATATGAAAAAATATCGCCAACTTGCACCAATTGATATGTTGGATGTCATTATTAAGCTTGATCCTGCTGATAAAGGTGGTGGGTTTGTGAGGAATTGGCAGATGCCGCCCAGTAAAATCATGACTAATTTAGGATATGCCTACCAGTGGTTTGGATTTGCTTTTGCCACTTTGGCTATTTATTTATATACCGGCGTTAGACGCATTAAAACAGAAGAGTAGTGTATGCAAAATGAAATAAAAATAGACGTTGCACAACAGCGTAAAGGTCGCATGATATTTATCATGATGGCTATTTTCTTTATCGTGCCCATCGTTGTCGTGGTGGCCATGATTAAATATGATTGGCGACCAGGCGGGAAAAGTCAGGGTGAGTTAGTACAGCCACCACGTTTAATTGAAACCGATTCCAGCCTAGTTGACATTGCGGGTACACAACAAAGTAAGTTTTGGGGTGATAAATGGAATTTGGTGCTTGTTGCAAAAGAGTGCGATACAGTTTGTGAGAGCAAATTGCATGATATGCGACAAATTCATGTATCTACCTATAAAGACATCATCCGTGTTCAGCGTGTGCTTATCACTCATCAATCTGATGTTGCCAAGCTTGTAGAAATGTATCCAGATTTGATGATTCTGAATCGTTCTGCAGAGAGCATTGAAGGACTAGCACAGCAATTTAATATTCAGGAGGAAAGTGCAATGCTTACCAATAGAATTTATTTTGTAGATCCACTTGGGCACATCATGATGAGCTACCCCGTTACAGCGTCTGCTGCGAGTATACGTAAAGATTTAGTTCGCTTACTTAAATTCTCTTGGGCTGGGTAGGAAGTTAGAAAATGTTATTTAAACGATTATGCTTAATAGCAACGCTGACCGCACTGGTGTTGGTGTCATTGGGAGCTTACGTTCGACTGTCAGATGCTGGGTTGGGTTGCCCCGATTGGCCTGGTTGTTATGGGACTTTAACGGTGCCTGAAAGTGTAGATGCGATATCGCAAGCACAAACTATTTATCCGCATAGCCCCGTAGAAACGGGTAAAGCTTGGAAAGAAATGATACATCGCTATGTGGCAGGCGTACTGGGTTTGATGGTGTTGGCGCTTTTCATATTAGGTTGGAAACAAAGCGCATCCGTTAAAACATCGCCTTGGCTCACTACAGGTTTGGCTGGCTTGATTATATTTCAAGCGATGCTAGGCATGTGGACAGTGACTATGCTACTAAAGCCAGCAGTCGTCAGTGCGCATCTATTAGGTGGTATGAGTACATTGGCCATACTGGTATGGATAGCACATCGACACTGGGGTACGCAGATAGGTAGACACATGCTTTCTGGAAGCTACTATTGGGTGATCCGTTTTGCGCTTGTGGTTTTGTTTGCCCAGATATTTTTAGGTGGTTGGACCAGCACAAATTATGCGGCGCTGGCGTGCACGGATTTTCCCACTTGTCATGGGCAATTAATCCCAGAAATGGATTTTAAAGATGCGTTTCATATGTACCGCGAACTTGGGCAAAGTGCGGATGGCGGTAATCTCACGTTAGCATCATTAACGGCAATTCAGTGGACGCACAGGGTGGGCGCTGTCATCACATTGATTTATTTGGGCTTTATCGCCTTAAATGGTTTAAAATACGCGCAGTTAAAAACACTGAGTATCGCCTTGCTAGCGGTGCTGTTAGCACAAATTAGTTTAGGCATTGCTAACTTGGTGTTGCATTTGCCTTTGGTATTGGCTGTTGCTCATAATGCCGGGGCAGCGC
This sequence comes from Methylophilus sp., assembly GCA_030696695.1. Taxonomy (GTDB): domain Bacteria; phylum Pseudomonadota; class Gammaproteobacteria; order Burkholderiales; family Methylophilaceae; genus Methylophilus. Next base: position 308,873 of record JAUYRP010000021.1, on the reverse strand, counting down.
TACTGGTGGTCATTGTCGTGTTGTTTAACTCTAAAATTACTACTCGTGCATGATGTGCGGTGTTATCGATATTTCAAGATTAAAGTGAGTTTGAATTGAATGTAAGTTTTGCGAATCAGTTAGATGCATTTGGCGTGAGTGTGAAGAACTTCTACGCATTGTGTAAACCACGTGTGACAGCATTGATCGTATTTACTGCGCTCATCGGAATGTTTATGGCCACGCCTGGCATGGTGCCATGGGATATATTAGTGGCGACAACAGTGGGGGTGGCATTTTCATCTGGCGCTGCTGCAGCATTTAACTGCTTGATTGAACACAAAATTGATGCGGTGATGGCGCGCACACGCGGTCGTCCCCTGCCAACAGGCCAAGTTTCTCACACGGAAACCATGGTGTTTGCTACCATCCTTGGCGGCATTGGCTTGCTCATTTTATATTTGTTTGTAAATCCATTGACCATGTGGCTAACATTTGCCACTTTTGTCGGTTATGCAGTGATTTATACGGTATTTTTAAAACCAGCTACCCCGATGAATATTGTGATTGGCGGCGCATCAGGCGCTATGCCCCCAATTTTGGGTTGGGCGGCCGTGAACAATAATGTATCTCCTGAATCGCTCATTATGTTTTTGATTATTTTTGCTTGGACGCCCCCACATTTTTGGGCGCTCGCATTGTATCGTCGTGAAGAGTATGCCAAGGTAGGGATGCCGATGTTGCCTGTGACACACGGTGAAGCATTTACACTGTTACACATCTTGCTATATACCATTATTCTCGTTGTTGTGTCTTTGATGCCTTATGGTTTGGGCATGAGCGGTTTAATCTATCTCGTCTCTTCGCTCATCTTAAATGCTATATTTTTAGCGTATGTAATTGGCTTGTATCGTCACTATTCAGATGATTTAGCCAAACGAACATTTAAATATTCGATTCTTTATTTAAGTTTAATATTTGCAGCTTTATTAGTAGATCACTACTTCAAATATTAACTTTTGCTGATTGCGGACGATGCAAATGGGCTATAGCCTTTTAAATCGATTGCTTGTAAGCTTGAATGATATTTAAAATAAGTTTATACCTATGACTGTCTTAGTTACTGGTGGGGCTGGATATATCGGCTCTCACACCTGTCTGCAATTGCTTCAATCTGGTTATGACATAGTAGTGTTGGATAACTACTCGAATAGCCAATCTACGTCTCTCGAACGTGTAAAACAGCTCTCAGGTGTCGATTTTTCAACGGTTTTAGGGGATGTTCGCGATAAATCAGCACTCAGAAAACTATTCAGCGAATTCAACATTTCTAGCGTCATTCATTTTGCAGGTTTAAAAGCGGTAGGTGAATCCACAGAAAAGCCTATGATGTACTACGACAATAATGTTGTAGGTAGTCTGACGCTGCTGGAAATCATGGCAGAATTTAACGTGAAGACGATTGTATTTAGCTCTTCAGCCACCGTGTATGGTGACCCTGCTTCTGTGCCGATTCGCGAAGACTTTCCACTGAGTGCTACGAACCCATATGGGCAAACTAAGCTCATGATAGAAAATATGCTGCGTGATATTTACCATGCAGACTCCGCATGGCGCATTGGTATATTGCGTTATTTCAACCCAATTGGGGCGCATGACAGCGGCAAGATAGGTGAGGATCCGAATGGGATCCCGAATAATTTATTGCCATATGTGGCACAAGTGGCAGTTGGCAAACTCAATAAGCTCAGGGTGTTTGGAAATGATTACCCTACCCACGATGGCACCGGTGTGCGTGATTACATTCATGTGGTGGACTTGGCCGAAGGGCACTTGGCCGCATTGCAATATTTAGAAAAGACTGCTGGATTAATCACCGTTAACTTAGGCACAGGTTTGGGCTATAGCGTGATGGATGTAGTGAAAGCCTTTTCCGAGCAATCTGGCATTGAAATTGCTTATGAGTTTATGCCGCGCAGGGCGGGAGACGTTGCCTTGAACTATGCAGACCCAACATTAGCGAAAACATTGCTTGGTTGGACTGCCACTAGAAGCTTAGCGCAAATGTGTGTTGATACTTGGCGCTGGCAATCTAATAATCCACAAGGATATAAAACTGAATAAAACGAGAATGTATGTGCGCTTTGCTCAACATTCTCTAAGTTCACAATAACGATGATGAAGTCTTCACAACAGTTAGTTTATAGCAAAGAACTGACGCTCCAGTCTTTAATCAAGATGCTGGCCGACCCAGTATTAATGATTGCTTCACTTGTGATGCTAAGTGTTTACTTTGGCGAAACACTAGACGAAAAATACTATTTAATTGCCATGCTCATTTTTGCCATTAGCTTTCCTGGCGCTTGGTATAAACACACTTCAATATGGCAGCAATTCGTAGGCATCGTCACGGATTGGTTCTTTATTGTGGCGGTGATTTTATTCTTTGGGTATTCCACTAGCTATTTAAATGTATTTCCGCAAAACCTGATTACTTACTGGGTGCTGATTACGCCTGTGTTGATATTGATTGTACACATTGCCGTCGATACCTACTTGAACAGTAATATTTACCGTGAGTCTGTCACTCGAAATGCAGTCATTGTGGGCGTGGGTAATTTGGGTATGCAATTACGTGATCGGATGGCCAGTGATTTAGAGCTTGGACTGCAGTTTAAGGGCTTTTTTGACGACCGTGATTTAAGCCGTACGACTTTAGAGGATCACAATAGCCTGCAACTCATGGGCAGAATTAACGAGCTATCTGATTACGTGCGCAAAAATAGCATCGATATTATTTATATCGCATTACCTATGACGTCCCAGCCAAGAGTGCTGGACTTATTAGACAGTCTTAAAGATACCACTGTGTCTATTTATTTTGTACCAGATATCTTTGTGTTTGACTTGATTCAGGCGCGCATTGATGATGTGGGTGGTATTCCAGTCGTGGCGGTGTGCGAAACGCCATTCTCAGGCTTCAACGGGTTTATCAAGCGCACCAGTGATATCGTGCTGTCTATCATTATTTTAGCATTGATCTCTCCACTGATACTCGCGGTAGCCATTGGTGTAAAAATGAGTTCTAAAGGGCCAATACTGTTTAAACAGCGCCGCTATGGCTTGGATGCTGAAGAAATTTTGGTTTACAAATTCAGGTCAATGACGGTGGAAGAAAATGGCGATACCGTTACTCAAGCTACCAAGAACGATGTACGTATCACCGCATTTGGGCGATTTATTCGCAGAACTTCATTGGATGAGTTGCCTCAGTTTATCAACGTGTTACAAGGCCGTATGAGTATTGTGGGGCCAAGACCACATGCAGTGGCACATAATGAAATGTACCGCAAAGTGATTAAAGGTTACATGATTCGTCACAAAGTGAAACCAGGCATTACTGGCTGGGCGCAGGTGAATGGTTTACGCGGAGAAACCGATACCGTCGATAAGATGGAAGCGCGTATTGAATACGACTTAGACTATTTAAGAAGTTGGTCTTTGGGTTTTGATTTAAAGATTATCGTACGCACCGTGCTGCTGGTGTTTAAAGATAGAAACGCTTATTAATACTCTATGCGCTGTTGGTACAAGCGTTCGTAGATTTCCATTTCTGCATGTAACCTGACAATATCATGCACGGTGACCGTGCCTAGGCCCATCACTTCAGATGGATACACAGCTTTCGTTTCTATGTGTGGCGTTCTCTCATTGCGCAAATCACGCAATTTATTCAGTAGTTTCATTTCACTCTCCTTATTCAATTGGATTCAGTTTAAGCACCAATTGTTTCAGTTTGATGAGCATTTGAACGAAAGTTAGTTTTCTGTTTGAATGTGTAGGCAACTTTATCCACTGTTGCCTATGCCCATGCAATGGTTTGCGCGCTATTATCTTGTTTATGTTCACGCAGAGAGTTTGCTTTGACCTACGTTAATCGATTGTTATTTCAGGCTAGTATGAGTTTGCTCTTGTTGGTAGCGGCTACTTGGTTAAGTGATCAGTTTGCGCAGCTGCTAGGGTCAACTGGCATCACCATGTTGTTTTTGTTGGCGATGGTATGGATAGCCTATGCATTCGAGCTTGGCATTGCGCTAATGGCTGCATGCTTAGCATTTGCCATCATCAACTATTTTTTCGTCGAGCCCAAATACACTTTTCAAGTGGGGTCCATTGAGTCTTGGGCAAGTTTAATTAGTTTTTTAGTGGTCTCAGTTGTGATTGCCTCACTCGTAAAGCGACTCAAATCACAAACCTTATTATCGAATGCATCAGCTAGACAAGCGGAATTCGCACGCAAGGTATCGGAACGTTTAGCAGAAGTACACGATTATTCGGCATTATCAAAAGTGGCGTGTCAGCAGCTGTCTGAGCAATATGCACTGACCTTTAAAGTGCTAGACACGACCCAACCAACGGAGCAAGTTGTATTCGACCCACATGCCCTCACATGGGTGGCGTCAACCGGTCAAAGTATGGGGCCATATACACATAACTGGCCTGATGCGGAGTATTGGTTGATTCCGTTTAGTCGTTTGCCTAGCGAGTTGCCAGTGATGTGGGTGGGGGCGCATGCTGGCAAGTCGCTCATGTTGCTTGGCACTAAATCAATGCTGTTAGCAATTCAATCGCATGTAGTACAAATATCACAAGCTTATCAGCGCATTCAAAGTGAGATACGCGCCAAAACTGCTGAGTTAACTGCGCAACAAGAAGCCATGCAGAGTGCGTTACTGGCTTCCATTTCACATGATATGCGCACACCGCTTACCTCTATTTGGGGCGCCTCAACCGCCTTACAACAACTACCCAATGTTCAAGTGAACACAGAAACTGCACACTTGGCATCTATTATTGTTTCGCAAGCCAGACATTTGACCACGACGACAGAAAATATTTTGTCACTGATTCGTTTAGAAGCCATGCCAGCCAAAGACTTCAAATTGGATTGGCAATCGCCAGAAGAAATCATGGCGTTGGTGACCACCTATTATCAACAACGTGGCGATGGCACTGAAATTCAGACGCATATTGATGCAGAAGATGCGTTGATACTTGCCAACCCGCATTTGTTGTTGCAGGCTATTGTGAATCTGATTGATAACGCCAAGCAAGTGGCTCAAGATGCTGCGCCGATTAAGTTTGAAATATATGCAAGGGAGGGCGATGTGCGCTTTGTGGTCGAAGACAGCGGGCCTGGGTTTCCGCCAGACTTTAATGTGTCACAAATCAAGAAATTTTCTACCACGCGTGCACATGGCTTAGGCCTTGGTTTGCCTATAGTGCAGCAAATTGCCAAACTGCATGATGCGGATTTTATAATTGAGAATAAGGTGAATAGCAACAAACAGACGGGTGCGCGCGTTATGTTGATTTTTAAACGTGCACAGTTGCCTGTATGACCCATCACTGTTCATCTACTTTAAACATATGAAGCAAGCCAAAACTAGCATATTAATCGTTGAGGATGATGCGCAAATCAGTGAGTTCTTGCAATTGAGTTTGCAGTCTCAAGGCTATGCAACTTCAATAGCTACGCATTTACACATGGCAAAAGCCATATTTTTTGACACCAAGCCAGATCTGGTGATTCTTGATTTAGGCCTGCCTGATGGCGATGGCCGACAGTTTATTCACAAGGTGCGACAGCAGTCGGATATCCCTATTTTAGTGCTCTCCGCACGACAAATGGAGCAAGAGAAAGTAGATTGCTTTAGTGATGGCGCAGATGACTATCTAGCAAAACCATTTGGTGTACATGAGTTATTGGCGCGCGTAAAAGTGGCACTCAAGCGTAGCGCCATGATGTCTTTGCGTGACCATGTGGTGCATTTGGATGCCTTGGTGATAGACCGTGAAAATCAGGTGGTTTCGCTCAACGATGAAGTGGTGCATTTAACACCGATTGAGTTGAAGCTGTTATTGCTGCTAGCGAGAAAACCAGGAAAGGCCTATTCACATCGCCAGTTGTTGACGGAGGTGTGGGGTGCTGAGTATGTAGATGACACGCATTATCTGCGCATCCATATGGGGCGATTACGTGCCAGATTAGAAGTCAACTCCGCAACGCCTCGCTATATTCTCACGGAGGCTGGCGTTGGCTATCGCCTAGCTTCAATTTAAATGAACATCTAATGCATTAAACCATCTTTCATCTATTTCACTTGATGTTTATGTGATTGATACATCCGGACTGATTGAATGTGCAGGTCATTATTCAATTATAGGGTGGTTTATGAATACGCAAGTGCAATCCAAAGGGCTGGCAGGGCTAACGCTAGGCGCTATTGGCGTGGTCTATGGTGATATTGGCACCAGTCCGCTTTACACGATTAAAGAAATCTTCAGCGCATCAACAGGTATTGCGCTCACACAGGTCAATATTATTGGGGCAATTTCCGCAGTATTTTGGGCATTGATGTTAGTGGTTACCCTAAAGTATGTGGTGTTGGTGCTACGCGCCGACAATCGTGGCGAGGGCGGCATTATGGCGCTATTGGCGCTAGCCGTTTCTACAGCAGGCAATGCGCCTACAAGAAAAAAAATATTACTGGGCTTAGGCGTATTTGGTGCGGCACTTTTTTATGGCGATAGCATTTTAACGCCTGCAATTTCGGTGTTGTCCGCAGTGGAAGGCTTAGAGCTCATCACGCCCAATTTAAAATCCTTCATCATGCCGATTTCAATCGGTATATTGATTGCGCTATTTGCCATACAAAAACATGGCACCAATACAGTGGGCAAGTTATTTGGCCCTATCATCGTATTGTGGTTTGTTACACTGGGCACGGTGGGTACTTACCATGTCATCCAAAATCCTGTGATACTGCAAGCGCTAAACCCTATGTATGCGTTTCATTTTTTAGCAGACAGAGGCATGGGCATATTTTTGGCTGTGGGTGCAGTGGTGCTTGCGATTACAGGCGCAGAAGCCTTGTATGCTGACATGGGTCACTTCGGAAAACCAGCGATTCGTATTGCTTGGACAGCGCTAGTGTTACCAGGGTTAGCGTTGAACTATTTAGGGCAAGGTGCGTTATTGTTGGCTAATCCTGCGGCAGTCAGCAATCCTTTTTACCTATCATTTCCACCAGATTTGATTATCCCAGCGGTGATATTAGCGACTATTGCCACCATTATTGCATCGCAAGCAGTCATATCAGGGGCCTATTCCATTACACAACAGGCTATCCAATTGGGCTTTTTACCAAGAATGCATATCAGCCACACCTCTGCGAGTGAGTCTGGTCAAATTTATATTCCAGTCATCAACTGGTGTTTATTGTTTGCAGTAGTCATCACAGCCATTGCATTCCAAAACTCTTCTGCAATTGCCGCTGCATATGGGATAGCCGTGACGGGTACGATGTTGATTACCACGATACTGACTTACTTTGTATTGCGTCATAGCTGGCAATATCCATTATGGATCACCTTAGGTGCTACCAGCCTGTTTGTGCTGCTAGATCTCTTATTGCTGGCATCTTGCTCAGTCAAGTTCTTTAAGGGTGGCTGGTTTCCAATTGCACTGGGATTGCTCTTGGTAACCGTCATGTGGACTTGGAAGCAAGGACGTGCCATTTTATTCAGGCATATTCACGAAGATGACCCTAAGCTAGTGGATTTTGTCAGCAATATTGCAAATGATAAGCGTGTAAGAGTCGACCGAACCGCCGTATTTTTGAGTGCGGATGCAGATGCAGTTCCACAAGCTTTGCTACATAACTTAAAGCATAATCAAGTGCTACACGAACGTAATATTATTTTGACTGTGTTGTTCAAAGATGTGCCCAAAGTGAGCAATGCGCAACGCATACAAATACATGGCATTGGGCATGGATTTTGGCAAATTAAAGTGGCGTATGGCTTTATGGAAATCCCTGACATCCCGAAAGCGCTGGCTGGCTGCGTAGTCGGGGACTACATGTTAGACGCGTTTAGCACTTCCTACTTTGTCAGTAGAGAGACTGTGATTCCAGGGCTAGGAGGCGAAATGGCGTATTGGCGTGACCAACTATTTGCCACGATGTCGCGTAATGCAGGTAGTGTAGTGCGCTACTTTAATATTCCTGCCAATAGCGTGATCGAGCTGGGGTCACGCGTTCATATTTAGTTCTTACCGTCCCAATCTGCATGCGTGCTATGCGCGTATGCAGATGTCTTATTTCTTACTGCCAATGCGCTTCTTGCACGTTGATATGTGCTTATGCAATCACCCAATATGTATCAGTTTGCGTATGACATTATTTATGCGCTAAACAAGCAGGTGATTCCGTGCTTATTTAATAAGACTTTCTAACAGAATGCGCGTAAAGTCGGCAATGAATGAACAGAATACTTATGTTCTTTGTTGCAATCATGATGGGACGCTTTTTTCACTACGGTGATTTGGAATGACGTCGAGATGCACTTTATTTACTAGGGTATCAACGCCAATGCGTGTATTGCAGTACACATTATTTTTCCGCTGTTGCTACATCGGCTGCTTGCTTATGGCAATCAGCACTGTTGCGCATAGTCGCGACCAAATTAAACTCCAATTAAAATGGCATCATCAATTTCAATTTGCTGGCTATTATGCGGCACAAGAAAAAGGCTATTTCAAAGAAGAAAATCTTGATGTCGTATTGATTGAAGGCAGCAAAGACAAGCCCGCACTTAAGCAAGTGTTAGAGGGTGCGGCGGACTACGGTATCAGTGATTCTGACATCGTCATGGCCCGCGTTGCGGGTAAACCTATCGTGGCCGTTGCTGCCATCTTTCAGCATTCTCCCTACGTGCTGTTAAGCTTAAATGACAATGCCACATTAGCGCCTAAAGACCTGATTGGTAAGCGCATTATGCTCTCTAACGACCAAGGGGCTGCTCAATTTAGAGCCATGATGAGCAAGGAAGGCATTGATTTAAATCGGCTGACCATCGTTCCGCATACATGGGAATTAGCGGATTTGATTGAAGGTAAAGTCGATGCGCTCTCTGCCTATGCAACGGTGGAGCCTATTCAGCTTGAGATGATGGGGCACAAATCTGCCATGTTAAGTAGCCAAGCATACGGTGTGGATTTTTATGGCGATACGTTATTTACCACAGAAAAAGAAGTTACAAATCATCCAGAACGCGTAGAGGCTTTGTTGCGCGCCACGCAAAAAGGCTGGAGTTACGCTTTCAGTCATCCCGAAGAAGTCGTGGACATGATCTTGAAGTATGAGAGTGTGGCTGGTAATGGCGTTACGCGAGGCGCGCTATTGCGCGAAGCCTATGCCATGCGGCCTTATGTCATGTCGGATATTGTCGAAATTGGGCACATGAATCAGGCACGTTGGGAGTTTATTGCTAGAACACTGGCTGATTTAAATATGATGCCCGCCAAGTACGATCTGGAGGGCTTTATTTATGTGCCAAGAGGTGACATTGAACATCGTCTGCTGGTTTTGCTGGGTGGTATTGGGCTTGTGCTTCTGGGTATCATCAGCACAATCGCTATATGGAATTTGCAAATCCGCAGAAAAGTCAGGATAAGAACTGCGGCACTACAAGGCGAGATACAACGGCGAGAACGCGCTGAAGATTTGGTCAAAATCGCAGGTAGTTTAGCAAAGTTAGGCGGTTGGGTCATGGATGTATCCACGCAAAAAGTAACTTGGTCAGACGAAGTAGCCGCCATTCACGATATGCCCGCTGGCTATTCGCCAACCAAAGCTGAAGGCGTCAGTTTCTTTATTTCAGAGCATCGGCCCATTATTGAGCGAGCAGTGGCTGATTGCATACAAAAAGGCTTGGCCTACGATTTGGAGTTGCAAAAAGTCACTGCAACAGGTCGTCATATTTGGGTGCGTACCTTGGGCCAACCCGTGCGAGATACATACGGGAATATTGTACGGCTGCAAGGCGCTTTTCAAGATATTACCGACCGTAAAAAGTTTGAGGCATTTAAAACTGGTCAGCGTGCAATCTTTGAAAAAATTGCGATTGATGCACCTTTGCATGACATTTTACGTAGCGCAGTTACGCTGATTGAAGAGCAGTTCCCCTTCTGTTTGTGCTCAGTCATGCTGTTAGATTATGAGCAAAAGCATTTGATTGATGGCGTAGCAGCCAAGTTAGACCCAAGTTATATGCTGCAATTAAATGGTCTGTCAGTGGGCCCCAATACAGGTTCATGCGGCACAGCAGCCTATGAAAAAAGGCGCGTCATCGTTAGCGACATTCAACAAGACCCGTTGTGGGCAAACTATCAACACATTGTCGATGGTTATCAACTGCATGCTTGTTGGTCATCGCCAATTTTTTCCAGTAAGCATAAAGTATTAGGCACATTTGCCGTGTATTACCAAGAAGTGAATTCACCCAGTGCTGCAGAGATTGAATTGGTGGATGCATGCTCTAATCTGTTGGGAATCGCCATCGAGCGGCATCAATCGCAACAACACCTCCATTTGTTAGAAGCAGGTATTGCACGGCTGAATGATATTGTCATGATTACCGAGGCAGAGCCATTGGATAATGCGGGGCCGCGTATATTGTTTGTGAATGATGCATTTGAGCGTGTCACCGGCTATAGTCGTGATGAGGTGATTGGCAAATCGCCTCAGATTTTGCAAGGCCCCAACACTCAAATAGAAGAGATAAAAAAAATACAAGACGCCCTGAGAGCTTGGCAGCCAGTGCGAGCCGAGGTGATTAACTACAAGAAAAACGGCGAAGAGTTTTGGCTGGAGTTAGATATTGTGCCCATTAGCGATGCCAGTGGTTGGTATACCCACTGGGTCGCGGTCGAGCGCGATATTACGCAACGTAAACAAGCCGAAAGTAAAATTCAACAGTTGGCGTTTTATGATGCGATGACCAATTTACCGAATCGCCAACTATTACTAGACCGGTTAGAGCAACGTATTGCATCCAGCGCCAGAACGCATCACGCAGGGGCGGTGTTGTTTATTGATTTGGATAATTTTAAATCCTTAAACGATACACACGGGCATGATGTGGGCGATTTGTTATTGATTGAGGTGGCGCATCGTATTGTGGATTGTGTGCGCGAGACGGACACCGTAAGCCGATTAGGCGGTGATGAGTTTGTGGTGATTATTGATGAACTTGAAGAAGATTTGGAATTGGCTGCGGTACAAGCCAGTGCAGTGTGTGAAAAAATCCTCAATAGCTTTAAACCGCCATTTAAATTAAACCAATACGTGCATCATAGTTCGCCTAGTATCGGTGTGACCTTGTTTAATCATGAGTCTCCCACTTCAACTGATGAATTGTTGCGTCGCGCGGATTTGGCCATGTACAAAGCCAAAAGCTCTGGCCGAAATACTTATCGCTTTTTTGACCCTCAAATGCAGGCAGTGGTAAACGATCGCGTGTCTTTAGAAGGTGACTTGCACTTGGGTATTTTGAATCAACAATTTGAGTTGTATTATCAGCCACAAGTGGATATCTCTCGTAAAGTGATTGGTGCAGAATCGCTCATACGTTGGCACCACCCCGAACGTGGTTTGGTGATGCCAGGCCAATTTATTCAATTGGCGGAAGACTCTGGATTGATATTGCCGATAGGGCAGTGGATATTAGAAACGGCCTGTGAGCAATTATTACTATGGGCCAAACAACCCCACACCGCGCATTTGGTGTTATCGGTAAACGTCAGTGCGCGCCAATATCTGCAAGCAGACTTTGCTGAGAAACTAATTCAATTAATAGATGAAACTGGTATTGACCCGACCAAGCTCAAACTAGAGCTCACTGAGAGTATGTTGGTTGAAAATGTCGAAGACATTATTGTGAAGATGTCATCCCTTAAAGCAAAAGGTGTGGGATTCTCGCTGGATGATTTTGGTACTGGCTACTCATCGCTTTCTTACCTCAAACGCTTACCATTAGACCAGTTGAAGATTGACCAATCGTTTGTGCGTGATGTGAATACAGACCCCAATGACGCGAGCATTGTGCGCGCGATTATTACGCTGGGCTTGAACTTAGGGCTGGATGTGATTGCGGAAGGCGTGGAAACTGAAACACATATGCAGATGTTGGTGGACAATGGATGTGAGGCTTTTCAAGGATATTTATTCAGTAAGCCCGTGCCGATCGCGCAGTTTGATGCCATGTTAGATAGCGAGTTGCCGATCTTGTAAGCTTAGTAATTAGCCGTTCAGTTTTTACAGTCTCACTCATTTGATCAATCATGCGCATCCTCAGCTATTCGCAACATTGAAAGTCGCGCAGTCTGTCTCTATTCTTAAAATTCTAACAATTTTCTCATCTCTTTTTTGCATAAAACACTATAAATAATTTACGCGTTAAATTAACATGGATAAGTAATTGATGGACTCTATAAAAGTGTGTAAAGTTTTGTAGCGCAAGGGATGCAAAAGTGTGAAACCGACTGCTTTCACACCAAAAATAAGCAACTAAGGGAGTAGTGTGAATGGGCCAAGTTTTACAATGTCCAATACCAAGCAATGAAGTTAACCGTTTAAAATCCTTATATTCTTACGATATTTTAGATACGCTCCCCGAAGTTGAATTTGATACGCTGACGCGCTTGGCTGCGAACGCACTGAAGATGCCTGCTGCTGTGATAGGGTTGATGGATTCTGATCGCATATGGATTAAATCCAAAATTGGGCTAGATGTACCTCAGTTAGATAGAAAGATCGCATTTTGTGCGCATGCTATCATGCGGCCAGATGAAGTGCTCGTCAGCGAGAACTTAGCGGAAGATAGTCGGTTTGTGTCCAACCCGCTCGTTGCTCAATCTCCCCACTTGCGCTTTTATGCAGGTGCGTCTCTCACTAATCAAGAAGGCTATGCACTGGGTGCTATCGCAGTGGTCGATGTTATCCCTAGGGTCCTGAATGATGTCGAAAAGGCAATGCTCAAGGATTTTGCTAATTTGGTGATGTTGGCCATTGAAAGTCGTAAAGCCGCTAATGTGTTGCAAACGTTTGCTATGACAGATCAGCTTACAGGGTTGGCAAATCGTGTGCAGTTTGAGCGTGTGCTAAATGCAGAAATCTCTCATGCGCGACGCACTCACACTTCTTTTAAGTTATTGATGATGGATTTGGATAATTTCAAAGCGGTCAATGATACCTATGGTCATGCTGCGGGTGATGAAGTGTTGAAACAATTTGCCCAACGTATGCTGGGTCAGCTTCGCGTCGAAGATTTATTTGCACGATTGGGAGGGGATGAATTTGGGTTGCTGGTGCGCGGTGATTGCGATCAATACAGAGATGCAATTGTCGCAAGAATGAATCAAGCCATTTCTGCGCCAATACAACTTTCCAATGGTAAAGAAGTGAGTATTGGTGTTTCGATTGGCAGTGTGGTGTACACCGATGAGATCAGTTCGGTTGGTGCCATGCTCGCTATCGCCGATGAATCTTTGTATCAAGATAAGCGGGGCTAAATCTCATCGCTTTCAAGCAAAGTCCCTGTTAATTAATCCCTTTGACGTGCTTGCTGATCCCAAGCACTTCTTGCATCATCCCTATAAAAGCCAGAGTTGGGTATTTTTGCATGGCTAGCCTCACCTTATCTCGTTACATTATTCACTTTATATAGATTGGAGAAATCAATGCAATTGAACACTAAGCGTATGTGGCTGAGCACATGTTTTATCACTTTTACTGTGACAAGCGCATTGGCAGAGGAGGCGCCCAAATCGGTGAATGAGCAATTAGTCGACACCTTGACCTCTTTGTCTGGTGGGCCGCATGCTGGCTTTCGTTCTAATCATGCCAAGGGCATTGTCACCACTGGCTTATTTACACCAGCCGCATCGGCAGCCAGTGTATCTAAGGCTGCACATTTGCAAACAGCAACAACCCCAGTAATCGTTCGTTTTTCGAATGCGACAGGGGTGCCCAATATTCCTGATGCCAATGGTAACGCTTTCCCCAAAGGCATTGCTATTCGGTTTCAATTGCCAGACAGCGAGATCACCGACATGGTGTGTATCTCAGTCAATGGCTTTCCTGCCGCCACGCCTGAGGACTTTTTAGGCTTGCTCAACGCAGTGGCTGCAAGCGGCCCGGAGGCAGCTAAACCTACACCAGTAGAGCAGTTTTTAGGGTCGCACCCAGCTGCATTGGCTTTTGTCAAAACACCCAAATTGCCGCCTGTGAGTTTTGCTACCCAGCCATTTTTTGGCGTGAATGCGTTTAAATTTATCAATGCAAAAGGCGAGACCCACTATGGGCGCTATCGCATTGAACCTGTCAGTGGTGCGCAGTTTTTGAGCCAAAAGGCGGCAGAAAATGCTGCGCCTAATTATTTAATGGATGAATTGCCAGCCAGATTAAGCAAATCTGAAGTGAAATATCGTATCTCTGTGCAGTTGGCTGAACCAGCCGATGTGGTGAATGACCCGACTGTGGTCTGGGCAGATACTAGACAAGTTGTCGAACTTGGTGTGCTAACTCTGAATGCTATGCATGCCAACGGTGATGCCTTTGCCAAAGGTACCATGTTTAATCCACTGGCACTGGTGGAAGGCATAGATGTGTCAGACGACCCCATATTATTGGCACGCCCAGGTGCCTATGCCGTAAGCTTTGGTCGACGTTTGCAAAGTAAATAGAGTTCAGCCTAGCCTGTAGGGCAGCATAGTAGCGTTGCCCTACACGTTGAGTGACTGGCAACTTAATTGGGTAATTAAACTGAGTGGAGTAACTAAGAAGACAATCCCAAGGTTTTAATATTTGCGACACGTCCATGATAGAGGGCCGATACCAAATCAGATTGCGTTACGATGCCCACCAGTTTCTGCGCATCGTCTAACACAGGAATATGATGCAGTATGCGCTGTTGCGTCATGAGTGGAATCAGCTTAATGATGTGCATGTGCATATTGGCTGTGACCACAGGGCTGCTCATGATTTGGCCAACCACTTCTGGTTTGTCTGAGTGATAACCAGCAGTGCGCCGAATAAATTGTTTGAGTTTATGTTCAAAATTATCGTACACGTCTAAATTGGCATTTTTCATAAAATCCACCTGGGTGATGATGCCAATCACTAACTGACTTTTATTCACCACTGGCAATGCTTTGATATTGTGTTTACGCATCAGCGTCCAAGCTTCCTCCAGCTCAGTGCCAAATTCCACAGTGATGACGTCTTTTTTCATGATGTCTTGGCAACGTATTTCGCCAAAACGCCGGCGGTAAGCATGCATTTCGGTTTGTTGAAAGATTTTTTCTAGGTCATCACGACTAATGTCTAGTAGTTCATTATTCTCTTTTAGCACTTCATTCAAGTCATCCGTGTTAAATCCAAATCGGAGTTCGGCAGGGATTTTTTGATTCAATCCATCACGTTTTACTTTTGAAGTGACATGCGGATAAGCATGTCTGGTGGAGTGGTGGAATAGCATTGCCACTACAATAATGATCAGTGAATTCAACGCGACTGGGGCGATGACAAAGCCATAGCCTAATGCATGCACAGCGTTTCCACCCAATACTGCAGTTAATGCCACTGCGCCACTGGGTGGGTGCAAGCAACGTAAATACAGCATGACAAGGATAGATAAGCCCACTGCAATCGCCGCCGATAGCATGGGATGCGTAATCCACATGGCGCATGTGACGCCAATGGTCGCGGCCAACATATTGCCACCGAGCACAGGCCAAGGCTGCGCAAGCGGGCTTGAAGGCACCGCAAATAGCAATACCGCAGAAGCGCCTATGGGCGCAATCAAATAGGGAATAGCATTGGTATCTTGCACAAACCAATAGCTGACGGCGCTGGTGAGCGCAATGCCAGCAAATGCGCCTATTGCTGCGCGAACGCGTTCGCGGCTGGAGATGACGGTAGGTGCAGGAGCAAAGCTATGCAACCAATCTGACAATCTATTCATTGGATGAAGTATTGGACATGAAGGAAGGCTATATTATGCACTATTTGAGTGCATTCAAAACGTAAGGGCTTGGATGGCTAACGCGCCAAGAATCGGGCTTAGCAGGCAATGCTATTTTAAAAGTGTGATTCTTTGGCAATATATATTTATATAAATATTATTTGCGTGAATTAAATTTATGCACTACACTTAAACTGTGCTGATTAGCGGGCACAGTCAGCACTTAAACTCTGTATTCAGCAACCTTTGTTTGCGTCATCGCTTATCCAACAAGCCAAAGCTTAATATCAATTTGATAACCAGCACTTAGATGGCGAGGCCATCGGACGATGGTTCTAGTGAAGTAGAACGAGGAGACATTTGAAAAGCGAAATTACAACGCCAAATCATCAGGCTTCCACCGACATTGCGTTATTTGGTGAAGTGCTTGCCGATGTATTCCCTGATAAATATGTCATGGGAGGTGCGCCATTTAACGTGGCTAGGCATCTCAATGCCTTTCATTTTCATCCAGTATTAATTACTCGCACTGGTCAGGACGCACTCAAAGATGAGTTGCTACAGGAGATGAGCGCAAAACATATGGATACGATAGGGGTGCAGCATGACCCTGTGTATCCAACGGGTCAGGTAAAAGTGACCTTGGCGCAAGGGAATGCGACGTATGACATCTTGCCTGATCAAGCCTATGATTTTATTCATGCCGGCATGACACACATGATCACCATGTCGATTAAGCCAGAAATCACATACTTTGGCACATTGGCGCAGCGTGGCGTGAAATCAAGATTAGCATTGGATCGTTTTTTAAGCGATGGCAAAAGTCCGCGTTTTCTAGACATTAACTTACGTAAACCTTGGTACAACAAACATACCATTTCACGCTCTCTCAAACGTGCCGATATTCTGAAACTCAACCAAGATGAACTGGAGATTGTTGCGGATACATTTTCGATTACGGGTCAAGATTTGCGCACAAAAGCGAGCGAACTGATATCGCAATTTGATCTACAAGAAGTGATTGTGACCAACGGTGCAGAAGGCGCTTGGACCATCAACCATAAGGGCAACGTGACGCATGCCAAAGCTGAAGGCAACGTCAACTTAATTGATACGGTCGGCGCAGGCGATGCCTTTGCTGCTGTGTATATTGTGGGGTTATTGAAAGGTTGGCCCGTGGCGCAGCGCTTGGCGCGCGCCAATGCGTTTGCCTCGGCTATTTGTGGTGTGCGCGGTGCGGTGCCAGAAGACTTAACGTTTTATGAACCGTTTAAGCAAGCGTGGCAACTATGAGCCAAGACATCACTCGTCAAGAAATCACCAGTCAAGCCAAGCCGCTTTATGTCTTGATGATTAGTTTGCATGGGTTGATTCGTGCTGAACACTTAGAGCTTGGCAAAGACAATGACACCGGTGGTCAAACCAAGTATGTCATTGAGCTGGCCAAGCAGCTTTCACTGCATGGTGATGTGGAAAAAATTGATGTCGTCACACGTTTAATTGAAGACGCTACCGTAGCGGATGATTATGCGAAACCAGAAGAGCCTGTATCGGCAGGGTGTCGTATTGTTCGGATACAGTTTGGCCCAAAGCGATATCTACGCAAAGAAAGCCTATGGCCACATTTAGACCAAGCCGTAGATAAATGCTTAAATTTCTTGCGCCTACAAGCGCGGTTACCAGATTTTATTCACACGCATTATGCCGATGCCGGCTATGTAGGCGAACAGCTCTCGTTGCTGTTAGGTGTGCCGCTGATTCATACTGGGCATTCTTTGGGCAGACCTAAGCAAGCAAGAATGCTGGCGAATGGACGCAAAGCCTCAACAATTGAAAAGCAGTTTAATTTTGCGCGACGTATTGCCACTGAGGAAGCGGTCATCAAGCACTCATCTCTGGTAGTCACCAGCACGCAGCAAGAAATCCATGAACAGTATGGTATGTACCAGCATGTTGCCGATGCACGTTTTAAAGTGATTCCGCCTGGCATTGATACCTCACAGTTTTCGCCACCTATGCGCAGACAAGCGATTTCACAGATGCAGCATGAGATAGACGCCTATTTTGCCGATGCAGATAAACCGTTGATTGTGGCGATATCTAGGCCGGACAGTAGGAAAAATATCCATGGGCTGTTGAAAGCCTATGGCGAGAATAAAAGTTTACAAGCCAAGGCAAATTTGCTGATTGTGGCAGGTTCTAGAGAGCATATTAATCAGTTGGAAGAAGGGCAAAAGCAAATTCTGACTGGCTTGTTGGCCGATGTGGATTTTTATAATCTGTGGGGAAAAGTTGCGATTCCTAAACATTTCTCACAAGAAGAAATCCCTGAGCTATATCGCCTTGCGGCCAAAAAGAAAGGCGTGTTTGTTAACCCGGCACTGACAGAACCTTTTGGTTTAACGTTGATAGAAGCGGCTGCAAGTGGCTTGCCTATTGTTGCACCCGATGACGGTGGCCCACGCGATATTATCGGCAATTGTCGCAATGGGCTGGTGACGAATACATTGGATAGCGATGCAATTGCCAGCGCATTGTTATACGTGATTGAAGATAAAAAAAGGTGGCGTCAGTTTGCCAATAGTGGCATTGTCGGTGTATGGCGCCACTATAGTTGGACCGCGCATGTCGAGAAGTATTTGAAAGAGGTGCGTCGTTTGCTACGCAAAGATTTGAAGCGATTACGCAAACAGCAAGCTATTTATTCTCCTCCAGAAAAAAACTATATCTCCTCCGCAAATGCGGCCCTCATCAGCGATATAGACAATACCTTAGTAGGCGATAAAGTTGCATTGAATGCACTGGGTGACTGGTTAGCGCAACAGCGTGGCAAGCTTGTGTTTGGTGTGGCAACTGGGCGCCCAATCGATAGTGCTGTGGCCATTCTCAAGCGGCATCATGTGCGCACGCCAGATGTCATTATTAGCTCCGTGGGCACGGAAATTCATTATGGCAGTCGCTTAGTGCCCGATTTAGGCTGGGCTGCGCATATCCGCTATTTGTGGCGGCGTGATGCCCTAGCCGAAGCGTTGTCTGCGTTCCCAGAATTAACACTGCAAACGCCAGAAAATCAAAGGGAGTTCAAGATCAGTTATTTGGTGAATCCTGCCAATATGCCTGACATTGAAACGCTTAAAGCCTATTTAAATGAGAAGAAACTGCACGCTCAATTAATTTATTCGCATGAAGAGTTTTTAGATGTGTTGCCAATTCGGGCATCCAAAGGACATGCTATCCGTTATTTTTCATACAAATGGAGCTTGCCTGTTGAACATTGTTTAGTGGCTGGTGATTCAGGTAATGACATTGAAATGTTGCTGGGTGATACCTTGGCGATTGTCGTAGGTAATCACAGTCAGGAAATCGCGCATTTAAGAGATGGCACACAAGTCTACTTTGCCAAAGCGCATTATGCGGCAGGCATTATGGAAGGGATTGCCCACTACCAACCTAAATTGTCACACTTGCTTGCAGCAAAACAAAAGGATTTAGCCCATGTATGAGCAAGTCTCCCATTCCATATTGAATGACATTTTGCTTCGGTTGGCGCCGGAAATAAAATCCAAAAATCTGCAACACTTCTATATTCGTTTAGGTGCTAATTTCTATGCCATCTATACATTGTTTTTCCAGTTATATGGGCATAGACCAGATTTTAAAGAACAACTCTATGTGTTGGTAAAGACGCTGGCATTGTCATATATCGAACGCTCTGATGCGCTTAAAGCACTGGATTTTGAAAGAGAAAAAGAGCATGACTGGTTCTTACATCAACGCTGGGTTGGCTATGCGGTGTATTGCAAAGAGTTTGCAGAAAATCTAGACGGGCTAAAACAGCATTTGTCTTATCTGCAAGAATTGGGCGTGAATATGTTGCATATCATGCCGATATTGGAATGTCCAAAAGATAAAAATGACGGCGGATATGCCGTGAAGAACTTTAGAAAAATTGACCCAGAAGTGGGCACGCTTGATGATTTAGATGCGCTTGTTACCAGCATGAAAACAAGAGAAATGCTGTTGGTGTTAGATGTTGTGGTCAATCACACTTCAGATCAACACGCGTGGGCTATGGCTGCTAAACAAGGCGATGCCCAGTACCAAGATTACTACCATGTATTTGAGGATAGGCTGATTCCGGACGTCTATGAAGAAACCTTGCCTGAAATCTTTCCAGAAACTGCGCCGGGTAACTTCACTTGGAATGCAGAGATGAACAAGTGGGTAATGACCGTATTCAACCAATATCAGTGGGATCTCAATTACAAAAATCCCGCTGTGTTGATTGAAATGGTCGATATTATTTTGTTCTGGGCAAACAAAGGTGCCGACATTATTCGTTTGGATGCGGTGGCCTTTCTCTGGAAGAAAATGGGCAGCAACAGCCAGAATGAGCGTGAAGCACACTTGATTTTGCAGCTGATGAAAGATTGCTGCCAAGTGACCGCACCCGGTGCGCTGTTTATTGCAGAAGCCATTGTTGCACCGGTGGAAGTCACTAAATATTTTGGCGAAGATGCGATTAATGCAAAAGAGTGTGAGATTGCGTATAACGCAACGTTGATGGCGTTGTTGTGGGATGCCGTAGCCACCAAAAATACCAAGTTATTGAATCACGGTATCCAAAGTATTCCCGATAAATTAGAGCGCGCAACTTGGCTGAATTATATTCGTTGTCACGACGATATTGGCTTGGGCTTTGATGACCTAGACATTGTGCGCGCTGGATATGAGCCTAAAGCACACCGTAAATTTATTCTGGATTATTTTACTGGCGCACATCCAGACTCCTTAGCGAGAGGTATTCCTTTTGGACATAACCTCAAAAATGGAGATGCAAGAATTGCAGGTTCATTGGCCTCATTAGCTGGGTTAGAGGCAGCATTGGAAACTGGTGATGAAGTGGCAATACAAGCGAGCATTCGTGTCATTGTCTTATTGCATAGCGTGATTATGTCGTTTGGGGGTATTCCGCTTATTTACTACGGTGATGCGATCGGTATGCTGAATGATGCCTCCTACTTGGGTCATGATGCAAAAAAAGAGGATGCACGCTGGATTCATCGACCTACCATGAGTTGGGCAAATGCGGAGCAACGAAAAGTTGTGGGTACCGTGCAATTTCAAATATTCACCGCACTCAAAAAGATGATTGCTATTCGTAAAGAAATTGATGCCTTTGCAGACCACAACAATCGTGAATTGCTAGCAGTAGATAACCCACATGTGTTTGCTTATTCTCGCTTTAGTCTAGTTGATACCAAAGCGCGTATTTTGGTGTTATGTAATTTTGATATTCAACCACAGGTGATGGATGTCTCTAGCTTGCAGAAAAAAGGATTTTTGATGCAAGAGTCTGTGAAAGACGCATTCTCGGGAGAGATGGTTGCAATCGATCACGCACACATTGAAATCCCTGCGTTGGGATTTTACTGGTTAAACACTTAAGCGCATCTGACAATAGAAAGGGAAATAAACCGAATGGAGCAAATGATTAAACAGTTAGGGTTTACCGATTATGCGCATTTTTTATTGATTGCGCATGGCGTGATTAAAGTGCTGGTGATCCTTCTAGTTGCGTTTATCTTGCTTAAACTCACAGGTAATCTCATCAAAAATGTCAGGGTCCATCTCAATTATCGCGCTGGTGATAATCTGGAAGAAAGTAAACGTGTGGATACCATGTGCCGAGTTATGCGCTATGTACTGACGGTGATTATTTATGCTGTAACAGTGATTGAAATCTTAAATGAAATTGGTATTTCAATTGCACCCATTTTAGGGGCTGCAGGTGTGGTGGGGTTGGCGGTAGGTTTTGGCGCACAAAGTTTAATTAAAGATTACTTCAATGGCTTTTTTATCTTGCTAGAAAATCAAATTAGACAAGGTGATGTCGTAGAAGCTGGCGATAAAGCGGGGTTTGTCGAAGAAGTAACTCTACGCCACATTCGTATGCGTGATTACGATGGGGATGTGCATTATGTGCCCAATGGCATCATCACCACCGTCACCAATAAGAGTCGCGATTATGCACAATCTGTGATTGATATTGGGGTGGCCTATCGTGAGGATATCAATACGGTCATTGAGGTCATGCAACAAGTGGGCGATGAGCTTTATCGTGACGAAATATATTCTGCGAAAATACTCACGCCTTTAGAAATGGCTGGCGTAGACCGGTTTGATGATTCGGCAGTGATTGTACGTTGCCGATTCAAGGTGTTGCCTTTAGAGCAGTGGACGGTAAGAAGAGAATATTTCAGGCGTATTAAATATGCGTTTGAAAAACACAATATTGAAATTCCATACCCACATTTAACACTCTACCCAGGTGAGAGCCGTGAAGGTACAGCGCCTGCATTACGTATCGCTAGGGGCTAGCGAATTACATTTCAGACAGAGGAAGTGCTTCTAGCTTATTGTTGCGCACACTGAGCTGCGCAATTACCTTCTCCAGCGCAGTATCTAACTGTACTAATACATCCTGTGACATGGTATTCAATGCTTCAGGTAACACGCCTTCTGCAGGGGTTGGCGCTTTAGCCAATAATGTAATTGCAGCGTCTGTTGTGCGCAGTCCAACCCGGCGTTGGTCTTCCGCGCTACGTACTTTAATAATCAGTTTTGCTTTAGAAAGTTTTTCTACTAATTGGCTACAGGTAGATTGGTGAATGGATAAACGGCTGGCAAGATTCGATACGCCAATATTGGGACTGTTGTGGATTTCTTGTAGTAACCACAACTGCGAACCTGATATCCCACAATGCTCTTCTACTTCACGAAAGTGTTGCTTGACTGTGCCGTAAATCAGCCGGAATTTCTTGAGCACGCTGCGAGCGTCTTGTGGTGTTTGTTCAAATGTAGGGGAGGTATTGGTCATGGAGGCACACAGTCATGTCTAGCACATTAATGGAATAACAGAAAATGCATTGGTAGCAATTTATTTGCTATCCATTATATCCTGACTGATGATACTTGCAAATAAACTAAGCGAGTTTGCCATCGCCATCATGTGATAATGCACCAACATTTTCAACTGAAAATTCATACAGTGCGCATGCTCAATGATGGATATTGACCCAGTAGAGCTAAGCATTAAGCGCTGCTTTTGCTTTTGTATCTGCGCTGCATAGAGTAAAGTAGGCTGTAGCAACCAAGATAGCTAGATTTTAGATGGATGGGACGTTTTAATTGAGGCCAGTTTCTGCATTTTCGCGTTACGTGTTATTCACACTCGTTTCGTTTGTAGTGGTAGTCATTGCATTTGCCATGTACGTTTACGCTGAAAAACAAGTCGATCGCGTCAATAGTCTACGCATCACTTCATTTCAATTGGCGGATGAATTGCGCCAATCTTCAGAAGACTTAACCCGTATGGTGCGTAGTTATGTGCAAACGGGTGATCCGATTTACAAAGCGCACTTTCAAGAAGTGCTTGATATACGCAATGGCGATGCCTATCGACCAATGAATTATCAAGGGATTTACTGGGATTTAGTACTCACAGACAACAAGCGCCCACGGCCGCTCAGTAATCAGAAAGTACCTTTGTTGCAACTGATGAGCGAACAAGGATTCACCCCTGAAGAGTTTGCCAAACTGGCAGAAGCCAAAGCGAATTCCGATGCGCTCACGCAAATTGAATTTAGGGCCATGGAAATAATTGAATCCGCATCACCAGTCACAGATGCAATTCGCGCACAAGCCGCATTGCTGTTGCATGATCAAACTTACTATCAGGCAAAAGCGGGCATCATGCAACCCATCGATGAATTCAACAAGATGATGGATAAGCGTACACATGATGCGGTGGTTAGCGCCTTGAAGTCAGCTGAAATGCTTAGATGGGTATTTATGGTGTTTGGCTTACTGCTACTTTGGTTGTTGTGGGGCACCTATAACGCATTGCGTCATACACTCGGTGCAGCGGTAGATGATTTGCACGAGCATATATTTCGGTTAGGGCGTGGTGATATTGCTACGCCTATCCCGGTGCCGAAAGGGATGTCCGGAAGTGTGATGGATTGGCTATCTGAAACGCAAATGAATCTAGCAAAAATTGATGCCGATGAGAAAGCCGCAAAAAAGCACAATGAGCGATTGACGCAATTGTATGCCGCACTGAGCCAATGCAATCAGTCAATTGTCCGATGTACCAGTCAGGCAGAGTTATTCCCACAAATTTGCAAAGTAGCCGTGGTCTACGGCGGCGCCAAGCTGGCATGGATAGGTTTACTTGATGCGCACAATCAAGAAATCTTTCCGATGGCTTCGTATGGAGAGGCGACTGCGTATCTAAATAACATTTATATTTCAACAGACCCTAGCGACCCTTCAGGTAATGGCCCAACAGGAACAGCGGTGCGAGAAGATAAACCCTTTTGGTGTCAAGATTATCAAAATGATCCAGTGACTGCACCTTGGCGTGAGCGTGCCGCAATTTATGGTTGGGGTTCTTCTGCCTCATTGCCCTTGCATCTTAAAGGTAAGGTGATAGGCGCCTTTACTTTGTATTCCTCTGAGGTCAATGCCTTTGATGAACAAGCGCGCCAGTTGTTAGAGGAAATGGCCACTGATATTGATTTCGCACTGGATCGGTTTGAGATTGAAACCGAACGTGAGCTTTACAGGGAAAATTTACAGTACAACGAAGAGAGCTCTAGGCTAATGCTGGAAAACTCGTTAGATGCAGTTGTAAATATGAACGTAGAAGGTGTAGTGACGGAGTGGAGTGGTGCAGCGGAACGGATTTTTGGCTATCGCCGACATGAGGCGATGGGTAAATCATTAGGTGATTTGATTGTGCCAGAGATACATCGCGAAGCACACGCCAAAGGCATGCGACGGCTACTCACCTCGGGCCAAAGTCATATCATCGGCAAACTCATTGAAATTGTTGCGTTAAGGCGCGATGGTGTGGAGTTTCCTGTGGAGCTGTCCATTGCGCAAATTAAACGCGGGGGCGAGGTGTTCTTTAGTGCGTTTATTCGTGATATTTCAGAGCGTAAAACGTCAGAAGCGCGTATTCAATACTTAGCGAATTATGATGCATTGACCGCCCTGCCTAACCGCAATCAACTGAGTGAGCGCGTGCGATATGCGATTAGCATTGCCCAACGTAGTCATGAAAAAATCGCACTGATGTTTTTGGATATTGACCATTTTAAAGACGTGAATGATAGCCTTGGTCATAGTGTCGGCGATTTATTACTCCTTGAGCTGGCTAGTCGTTTTAAATCGGCATTGCGTGAAGAAGACACGATTTCTCGCTTGGGTGGTGATGAATTTATTTTGATGCTACCCAACTCTGACGAATATGCCGCTATGCATGTGGCACAAAAACTATTGCAGGCGATAGAGCGCCCAATGCGTATAGAAAGCCATCAATTATCGGTCACTGCATCCATTGGTATAGCAATGTTTCCGGACGACGGAACGGAGCTTGAGACCTTGCTGAGAAATGCCGATGTAGCGATGTATAAGGTCAAGCAGGAAAACAGAAACGGTTATCGCTTTTACACCGCAACCATGCAAACCCAATCTGCACGCAATTTATTACTAGTCAATGCGTTGCGTCAATCCATTCAACTGAATCAGTTGGAAGTGTATTACCAGCCCCAAATCAATGTGGCCGATAATCGCATCGTTGGGGTGGAGGCATTGTTACGTTGGCATCATCCAGAGTTGGGTATGGTGTCTCCCTCAGAGTTTATTCCGCTGGCTGAAGCCAGTGGTTTGATTTTGAGTATTGGTGAATGGGTGTTGCGGCAGGCTGTGAGGCAAGCAAAGCGCTGGTTACAGGCTGGTTTTCCTCCCATGATTATGGCGGTCAATTTATCGGTGGTGCAGTTCCGTGATCCTGGCCTACCCAATTTGGTGACTAGAACGCTTGAGGAAGAAGATTTGCCGCCAGAATATCTAGAGTTGGAGCTGACGGAAGGGGTCGCCTTAGATGACCCGCAAGGTGCTATTACCTTTATGGATGCACTGCATGAGCGTGGTGTGCGCATGTCGATTGATGATTTTGGCACTGGCTATTCTTCACTCAGTCACCTTAAAAAATTCAAAGTGTACAAACTTAAAATAGATCAATCTTTTGTGCGAGACATCAGCACCGATGAGGAAGATAAAGCGATTGTGATTGCGATTATTAATTTAGCGCGTAGTCTGGGTTTGAAAACCATTGCTGAGGGTGTGGAAACCGCAGGTCAACTAGCATTTTTACAGCAACAACATTGTGATGAAGTGCAAGGCTATTTGTTTAGTAAACCATTGCCAGTGAATGAGTTAGAAGCATTTTTGTATAAACAGGCTAATCAGTTTTAAGCCTAATTCTCATTTTCTCTATCGGCCCAAATAGCCACCCCAGTAATACAGATAAGCCAACAGCCATCACCCAAACGATGATCAAAGGAATTGCATAATATTTATCGGCAGTCATCGCGAGCGAATAGCCGATACCTTGCCATAAAAAGATGGAGTAGCCATATTGCATGAATGGTTTGAACAAGGGGTTGTGTTGAATCCAATCAATGCTGCTAAATACATTGGGATGTTTAAACGTGATATGCAAAAAGAATGACATCCAAATACAGTTAAACAGAAAGAAAATATGGTTAGGCGGGAATTTGTTCAACTGCATATAGAGCAGATTGCTATTGTCACCCACGATGGAGAGCATCAGTAGCGCTAGGCCACAAAACACGCCCACTTGAATAAAATCTATTTTCTCAAAATAAGCGTTAGCACGCCCTAGGTAATAACCAAGTAGTGAGAAACACAAATAGAAAAAAGTGTGCTTGATGGTTTCTTCACGCATAAATGCAAATGAAGATAGTGCAAACAGTATCAGTGCAACGGCTGTAATCACTAGCAATAGATTGAGTTGCTGAGCACATCTTAATTTTGTGACAAGTGGCATGGCTAAGGTCACTAATAAAAACACATGCACAAACCACAAGTGGTTATCTAGCATGCTATGTGGGTCGTAACCGCCATAGGTAAATGGATTTAGCCATCGAACAGCCAGCTCATGCAACAAGATAGTTTCATCACCTTTGACTGCGTCATATACCTCAATCATGACAATGCAGACAATGACATAGACAAAATATGGGAGTAATAAACGAAATGTTCTAGCCAGTACAAAACTGCTATAGGTTTTCCACCCTAATGTGCGTTGATTGAGCGCTGGGCTATTCTGCTCAAAAAGAAAATAGGCATAACCAGCTATCACAAAAATCGCTGGCATTTCAAATAGTAGGAGTGAGCCTATCGCTTCTGGCGCAATGTTTAGCCAAAAAATGCCGTGGATTACCGTCACGATATATAAAATCAATAGTCCACGTAAGCAATCTAATGCGTTAATTCTCAAAGCAAATTCCTTATTAGAGCCTAGAGTGAAATGCTACATCTTGTTTATGCTGATTGTCACACTGTTGACACTGGGTTTGCTAGCTTACGTATGTAAGTTTATGTAAAAAATAAATTGCGCTTATGCTCCCTTGCCAGACTTTGCAAGGTTAGATGATTTTTTGATGACAGAATGAATGACTTAACACTGAATGAAAAGGCTGGAGTGCTTGCACCATAGCACCTTAAGCGCGTGGTGCAAGCGTAGTATCGTATGGTTAATTATTTTGAAAGACGTTTACGACTGGCAGCACCCATTAAACCTAAACCAGCTAACAACATGGCATAGCTTTCTGGTTCTGGCACTGCTGCAATCGTGCCTGGAGAGCCAATCTCAAGTGCGTCGTTAGCTGCAACAAATGCACCATTCACACCCACTACGCTCAATTGCGAAATCACGCCGTTAACACCCGCTGCATTATCAAATGTTTGAAAGGGTGATACTGAATCTGCAGCACCAAAGGATACGAAAGCTTGACGCACACCCGCTGCATTAAAAATATTAACTGCATCACCACCCGTACTCAAACCAATGCCAGAGCCGCTGTAGTAGCCGATCAATGGTGCTGCATTCAATGGTGCTGCATTGCTACCAAACCATGTTTCAATAAATGATGGAATTTTTGCGCCGCCAGCACTCTCAATAAAAATTACAGATTGGCCAGCACCAATATTGGTCACGCCATTTAAAGCTAACGCTGTAGCAAATGCATTCGAACTGTCATCCACTCTCCAGCCAGAAATATCAATAGCCGAATTGCCTGTGTTGGTTAATTCAAACCAGTCCGCCTCGTATGGGGCATCACCGCTACCCCATGGGGCAACTTCAGTAATGGCAATAGCCGCATTTGCTTGAAACGAAACAGTGGCAATCAGCGCAGCAATCATATGCGGCAAGGTATTTTTCATGGTGTTCTCCAATGGATATGTAAGTAAAAAAGAATGATTTAACTCACACATGACATTAAAGTAGGAATGTGACTGTTGAAGGCGCATGCCTAGTCCACTCGGACTAGGCGTAGCATGTTATTCCGCCGATTTGTTAGGCGTGTAGCGGCGTTTCATTAGTGGTGCTGGTAGCACCGATGATGATGGCCAATAAGTGATAAGCAGTTGGTATAAACGGTATCGCAATCAAGGCCGGAATAAACTCAAACGCGGTGGCGATAATAGGCAACAATACTAACCAGCGTTTACCCACAATCATGCCTCGAATGTTACATATCCAACAGAGTGCCAGCATAAACGCGACATGCACCACTACCGGAAAATTAAATAGGCCATCTCCATCGGTATGCATGATATGTAATAAAGAGGTGTTGGCATCTATATAAGCCAAATAAGTGGGTAACATCAACACAATATAGGCAATCACAAATGCTGAGGTGTTGTTTAGTGCTCGATTGATCATGCAAATTCCTTTCTATGGTGTGACTTGTTATACACGGTTTGGTTAAATCATTTTTACTAAAGCCCTATTAGTAAGGCCTAGCCAACCTACAACATCTTTACTTTTGAATGGCTATATCAGTGTTGTTCACTTAGTGCATCATAAAGCGAATATTGAAATTAAATTAGCCCTTGCAAACGCACATAACTGTTTCCTATAGGGCTACAATAGCAGCATGTATGATTTAAACTTAATGATAGTGTTTGCACACGTGGTGAATGAGCAGAGCTTTTCTGGCGCGGCTAGAAAGCTAGGTGTGTCAAGATCATCGGTAAGTAAAGCTGTTGCCAAATTGGAGCAAGCACTAGGCGCCAGTTTGCTCAACAGAAGTACTCGGCATCTGAGTTTGACGGAAGTAGGTACCGGCTTTTTTGATCATTGCATGCGTATTCAATATGAGGCTGATCAAGCACAAGAAATGATAGAAAGCCAGAATGCGCAACCCAGAGGTGTGCTCAAAGTAGCTGCTTCTG
Organism: Methylophilus sp.; assembly: GCA_030696695.1. Classification (GTDB taxonomy): domain Bacteria; phylum Pseudomonadota; class Gammaproteobacteria; order Burkholderiales; family Methylophilaceae; genus Methylophilus. The sequence continues at coordinate 279,689 of JAUYRP010000021.1, read as the reverse complement.
TTGCGTTTGGCACTATTCATATTGCGCCTGCTATTGCTGACTTTTTAAAGCTTCATCCTAAGCTCGATATTGATGTGACCATCACGGACCGTGTGGTGGATTTGACAGAAGAAGGCTACGACGTAGTGATTTCTGTCACCCGTGATTTACCTTTGGCATTGGTGGCAAGAAAGCTCGCACCAATACGCCGAAAAATATGCGCAACCCCTCATTACTTTGAAGAGTTTGGCGTGCCGCAAGTCCCTCAAGATTTAGTGCATCACAATTGTTTAGATTACATTCACTCTGGGGATAGAGGCTTATGGCGTTTGCACGGACCAAGTGGAGAGGTATCAGTGCCCGTTTCTGGCAGGTTGCGCATCAACGATGATGAGGCGTTATCACAAGTAGTGCTGGGCGGGTTTGGTTTGGCCTTGTTGCCTACCTTTATTATTGGTAAGGATATACAAGCCAAACGTCTTAAATCCGTGTTGTCTGAATATATTCCAGTGGAGCAGCACGTCTATGCGCTGTATTTGCCTAAGCGCAACCTGCCTTTAAAAATTCGTGTACTGATTGATTTTCTCATCGAACGGTTTGGTGCTGAACCTTATTGGGATCGTGAATAAGACAAAGCAACACCGACGTAGTGATTCATTACCACCCTCTAGTTTCAGGCATTAACTTTTTTAGTTAATTCAGTTTTAATTAAGCTTAGGTGCGTAGATTGGTCCACTCTAGTTCAACAAAGGAGTAATACCATGAAACGATTATTTAATGGCGCAATTGCTGCTGCCGTGCTTTCAATGAGTGTGTTGTCCACACCTGTATTAGCAGATAACGACGACTTACAAGAAATGGAAGCGATTTCTAAACAATTTGGCTTTATTTCATTAGAGGAGGCGAAGGCCAAAGCGCTTGCGGCTAAATCTGGTGTGGTGAAGGATGCTGAATTAGAAAAACGTAAATTTGGCAAAGGCTGGAAGTATGAGTTTGAAATAGTCGATAGTGACGGCCATGAATGGGAAGTCGATATTGATGCCAAAACAGGCAGTGTCATTGGTGTCGAACGCGATTGGTTCTAGTGATCTCACATTAAAAAAGCATGCTTAGCGCATGCTTTTTTAATGCCATTTAGTTTGGCAGGATGGTTTGGGCGTAGTGTATTTGCTTCAGTCCGTTTGCCTTGTATGATTGAACTTCACTTCCACCCGTAATCCACCTAAAGCAGCAGAGCGGCCAAAAATCAGGGTGCCGTGATAGCTTTCCACCATGTCATTCACGATGGCTAACCCTAGGCCGCTGCCGGGTTTGGATTCGTCTGCACGAAAGCCGCGACGTGTCAGCAAGTTTAATTCGTCGGGCGATGCACCTGTGCCATCATCTTCAATCACGAATGATGTGCCGTCACCGCCAATCACGGTAAGTGACACGCGGTTGCGTGACCATTTGCAGGCGTTATCTAATAAGTTGCCCAGCATTTCCATCAAGTCTTCTTTATCACCAAAAAACTTAGCTTCCGCAATCAATTCCCAGGTGATGTTGACATTTTTTTGCGCGTAAATTTGCCTCAAGGTGCTGACCAGCTCTGAAATACAAAGTGCTAAATCGACTTGGCGACCAGGACGTGTGTCTCCAATCAGTCGCGCACGTTTTAATTCGCGCTCAATAATCTGGTGCATGACTTCGGTGGAAGCATAGATAGCAGATTTAGATTCGACGGGGCTCGTAGTGTCTAGCTTTTCAGCAGTTTGATTCAATAGCGTGAGTCTGGTTTTAAGCGCATGCGCAAGGTTCCCAACCGACTCTCTGGAACGATGATATTTTCTATCCATAGCAGTCAATAGGCGATTAATTTCGTCCACCAGTGGGCTAATTTCTTCAGGCGCCTGCATATCCAAGTGGCCAGATTCACCACGCTCTAACTTCGCAAGGTTGGTTTGTATGGTGTGCAATGGCGTTAAGGCATGCACAACCATTCTGCGTTGCACATACAACAATATGCACAAGCCAAGCGCAGAAATGCCCGCATACAGTAACTGAAAGCGCTGAATATTGGCTTGTAGCGGCTTGATGTTTTCTGCCACCGCTATCGTAATCAACTGGTTTTGTTTTTTATAGCCATGTAATACCACCAGCAGAGGTTGTTGCTCGGGGCCAGTGAGTTTGAGCTTCTTGACTTGTCCAACAGGTATTGCGGGTAGGTTAAGTGAAGCATCCCACAACGATCTGGAGATAGCCTGTTGTTGCAGCGCAGACACGCTGTAGTAGTGACCAGAAAATTGGCGCTGATAAATAGCACCCATGCGTTCAGCGTCTAATATCATGGTGTTATTCGGACTGAATTCAACAATTGAAAGTAAGTTCTCACTCTCACGCTGTAGGCGCTCTACCAATTGATTTTCTGTGAGCGAGCTAATGGCATAGCTCACCAGTAACCATTGCAGTGTAAACAGCACAACTAAACTGACAGTAAGCCCCCATGATAATCTGGCTTTAAGTGATGTCATGGAAGGGTGCTTTCAAACACATACCCCTGCCCACGCCTTGTTTTAATGCGTTCTGCACCAACCAGCTGCCGTAGTCTGTTGACATAGACTTCAATCACGTTGCTGTCTTTGTCTTCATCATATTCGTACACATGTTCGGTTAATTTAGATTTTGAGAGCACTTGCCCAGGATGCAGCATGAAATAGCGCAATAACCGGAATTCGGTACCCGTTAGCGGAAACTGCTTTCCATTACTCAGTATCAGTTGTTGCTTGTCTTCATCCAATGTGAGGTTGCCTAGGGTTAAGTTGCCAGTGGTAACGCCAAGGCTACGCTTGATCACAGCATTGACTCTGGCTAGTAACTCGTCCAATTGAAAAGGTTTGCCGACATAATCATCAGCGCCCGCTTTAAAGCCTTCGACTTTTTCTTGCCAACTGCCCCTACCTGTGAGAATCACCACTGGCACCTGATTGCCGCGTGCGCGCCAGCTTTTCAGCACATCCAAGCCAGATTTTTTAGGCAATCCCAAATCCAAGATAATTAAATCGTAAGGTTCAATATCGCCTAGCGCTTCAGCGTCTACTCCATCTGGCGATAAATCGACTGAGAAGCCTGCTTTTTTCATGGCAAGCTGCAATTGTGCGCCTAATGCTGCATCGTCCTCTGCCAATAAAATACGCATGCTTAATCTTCTTCTAGCTTAATCAGCTGACCGGTGGCGGCATCTAATTTCACTTCCCATACAATGCCGTGTTCATCCAGTAGTTCGACTTCGTAGAGGTACTTGCCACGTTTTTTCTCAAGTTCAGTCTCTAGTATTTTCCCGGATTTTATCTGTTTGGCTTTTTCATGAATTTTCTCCAGCGGTAAAATTTTGCCAGTAGCGCTCAACTGACGAGCCGTCGCTTGGTCAATATCGGCATGGGCTTTATGGGGGTTAATCAATACAACAATCGCCAATACGGTTGCCAATACAATGGATAACGCTACCCATGTTACGCGCATGAAAACGTACTGTTGTGGCTTATGCCTGTATTGATGCATGGTGTGATCCTATCATTGCCACAGTTTAGGGTGGCGAGTTAAGCCGTTAGTCTAAACGCCTAGCCTTAATTTAATCTGAATATGGTCATCAAGATATTAGCGTTCGGCGCCCAAAGCTGCGCCTTGTTCAATGTCTGCTTGTTCTAGTGCCAATAAATCCTTAAGATATTGGCGTCCTTGCGCCGATATGCTGAGTAGCGCATTCATGTCATGTCGCACAGTTCTCGCAGCTTCTAACTGCTCTTCATCATGACGCTCAAATTGTTTGATAATTTTTGCAGCGGCAGTGGGTGTCTCGCCTATCGCCAACAATGCTTGTTTAGCAGCCACTAAGGAGGAGTAAAAAGTCTCCCGTATCGGGTCCAGGCCAATATCACGCAAATCAAACGCATCTGTTCTACTGCGCGCTCTTGTCACCACAGCAAGGTGAGGCCAGCGTGCTTTTACCAGCTTACCAATATTGAGTGTGGCTTCTGGGTCATTCACTGCAATCACCAGCAATTTTGCTTCAGCAATGCCAGCTTCCTCCAACAAATCAAGGCTGGACGCATCACCGTAATAACAGCGCCAGCCGAACTGTCGCATGAGGTCAATCTGATTAGGGTCGTTATCGATAAGGGTTGCCGTGATGCCTTTTGCCATTAACACCCTGCCCACGATCTGCCCAAACCGACCAAACCCTGCAATGATGACGCTGTTATTTTCTTCGATCACATCTTTGGGTCGTTCACCGCATTGCAAGGTCAAATAGCGGTCATACAGTAATAACAATAACGGCGTAATCAGCATAGAGACTGCAACGATGGCATTGAGAATGTTGTAGATATTTTGTGGAATGCTATTTTGCGTGAGCGCGATACCGAAAATCACAAACGCAAACTCGCCAATTTGAGAAAGCGCGATACCAAACAACAAAGTATCTCGAAACGGGTATTTAAATAAGCGGCCAAGCCCCATCAGTATGGTCATTTTGGTGACGACAATAAGCAAAGCGAATCCAAAAATCATCATGGGTGAGTTGGCCAACAAAGATAAATCGACCGACATGCCCACCGCAATAAAAAACAGGCCAAGTAGTAAGCCTTTTACTGGTTCAATGTCTAGTCTCAGTTCGTAGCGATATTCTGAATCAGCTAACAATACGCCTGCCAAGAATGTGCCAAGTGCCATTGATAACCCTACCGATTCCATTGCCAATGAAATACCGATGACTAACAACAACGAGAATGCGACAAAAATCTCTCGAATGCCTGTTTGTGCAACCATACGCATAATGGGGCGTAACAGCGTTCGGCTCGCCAATATAATGGCTGCAATCACAGCAATCGCTTTGACCACTGCCCATAAATCAAAACCTGCGTCGTGGTGGCTAGGCGCAATCAGCGCCAGTAGCATAAAGATGGGGATAACGGATAAATCCTGAAACAGTAGCGTTGCGAAGGAAGCCTGACCACCAGGGGTGCCGAGCATCTTTTTTTCTGTCAGCGCAGTCAGGCCTATGGCAGTGGACGACATGGCGACACCCATGCCGATCACAATAGCAACCGGCCATGAGAAGTGCATCAAGTGTGCAGCAGCTGAGATCACCCCAATCGTGCCCAATACTTGTAAGCCACCTAGGCCAAACAATATATTGCGTAGCGCCCATACCTTTTGCGATTCCAGTTCTAAGCCCACCAAGAACAGCATCAGCACTACACCAAACTCAGCAAAATGGAGTACATGTTCAGGATCTGCAATAAGTTTTAAAGCATAAGGGCCAATCAATATGCCTGCAATCAAATAGCCTAATACGGAGCCTAATCCAAGCCGCTTAAACAGCGGTACGATGATGATAGCCGAGGCTAAATAAATGGTGACTTGAATAAGAAAGTTGGATTCGCCCATGTCTGCCTAACCGCAAATTTTAATAAGTGATTGCTATGATAACGCAGAGGCATATTTTTTAGCGACTCTGAGCAGGAGCGAGCTTTTCACACGACCCATTATTGGGTGGATATCAAACACCTTGATGTTATGGGTGGTGCACAGTGTTTTCACTATGCAAGATGTTATGCGCATGTAAGTTGTTGAGCCTTTGTCTATTGCTGCAGTAAACAAAGCGCATTACTTACAATTAGCACAAGTACAGCTTCTGCAAGTGCAATCTCTACAAGTGCAATTTTTAAGTGGCGCTCTGCCAAATAATTACACACGATCAGGTAAGTTGACAATATTAATGAGAATCATTATCATTCGTGTTTAATTGATTTATGGGATAGGCTATTTAGTATGCAACTCTCAGAAACGCAGCACAGCTCGCATCATTCAGCGCCGCATAGCGCACTGTTCGACCCTGATTTACCTACGGCATCTTCCGTCATGGCCTCGTTGAATTGTGTAGCAGTCCAATATGTCATGCATCCATCCTTGGCCCTTGCAGAGTTAGCCGCAAGGTTAGCTTACACGCTGACTGCACCAGAGTACGCAGAATCTACTTTGGTGGAAGAAGTGGCCAAAAATTTAGTACAGCAATGGGATGCAGTGGTGCATGAATATCACATGGAAAACAATGTGAGTGGCGCGCTGCCTGCATGGCTGCAATAGTCAAAAAAACTAACAGAAAATAAGGAAAACATCATGTCTAGAATTACAGGGCCAAGAGTCAGAATCATGCGAGCACTGGGTGTCGATTTACCAGGGTTATCCAGAAAAACGATTGAAGATCGTCCTAACCCACCAGGTCAACATGGCGGCCAGTCTTCCCGTAAACGTCGCTCAGATTTTGGCGTGAAGCTACAAGAGAAGCAAAAAATTAGATTCAATTATGGCGTAAGTGAAAAGCAAATGCGTAGACTGATTGTGGATGCACGTAAGGGCAAAGAGCCTACAGGCGAGATGTTGCTACAATTATTAGAGCGTCGTATTGATAATGTGGTGTTTAGAGCAGGCTTTGCACCGACTGGTATTGCCGCAAGACAATTGGTAAACCACGGGCATATATTGTTGAACGGTAAACCAGTCAATATTGCCTCAATTCGATTAAAAGTGGGCGACGAAGTGACCATTAAAGACAAAAGTAAACAAATCCCTATGGTGGTGGATTCCATCAAATCGCCTGCACTCACGCGCCCAGAGTGGCTCACTTGGGATGAGCAACAAAAAGTGGCCAAAATTGCGCATTTACCAGCTTTTGAAGATGTGCCATTTCCTGTGGATGTGCAGCAAGTGGTCGAGTATTACGCTAACCGAGTGTAATCTTATTGCACTACATGTTTGCAATCATAAAGGTTGGATTGCAAACATGTCTAATCATCAACATTAATAATCACGGAGCCACTCAAAGGACCACAGTAAAGAGAATGCAATGCTGTAGTCTGTTCAATTAGTGGTCCTGACTTTTCACCACATAACTCACAAGTATATGCACCAATGGTGCCACGACAGTAATGGTTGGAAAGGCGATGATAAACGCAAAAGCCCAAGCTTTTAGCCAAATATGTACAATTTCCGCATGCCAGCCCACATTAAATACGCTGATCACAAATGACATAATGCAAGACATAATCAATGCCATTAAAAAGGCAAACACAAGTTTTTGGTATTTTTGTTCAATCATCTTAGATATCTTTCCATCCTGCAATGGTGGTTAGATTAGCGTAAACCGCCTGCAATATACAACGACTCACCCGTAATCCAAGAGATCTGATTAGTTAAACAATTGGATAAATGGCTGCGTTGAGTTAGGCCATTTTGCCAGCTAATCAGTGAAGGTTAGATGCGCGATACAAACATGACAAGTTTGATGCGATAATCATTCATGGTTTCTATACACCACCCATCCAATGCTTTGCAATCTGCCATGACCAGCAATATAGCCGCTTGGCTTGCATCTCTATCACAACGCTTTTCTGAGGCAGATATTGCCTTGATTCAACGTGCTTGCAATACAGCTGAATCACTGTACGAGGATAACACCGATTTAACTGGCGTACCGCTGTTACAGCACGCAGTGGGCGCAGCCACGATTCTGATCGAGATGAACATGGATGCGGAAACCATTGCCGCCACCATGCTCTATGCCGCACCTGAATATTTATATGATTGGCAACTCACACTAGAAGCTAGTTTTGGTAGCCATATTGTCGGCTTGGTGGAAGGCATTTCACGCATGGAGCAAATTCAGGCATTGAGTGAAATAGAAGGTTTGCATCAAGCTGATCGTAAACATGATGATCATGCGCAGCAAGTTGAAGGTTTACGCAAAATGCTGCTAGCCATGGTGCAAGATATTCGCGTGGTATTGATTAAGCTAGCAGAGCGTACACAAACTTTGCGTCAACTCTCAGGCGCCAACCCTGCGCTGCAAAGACAGATAGCGCAAGAATGCCAAGGCATTTTTGCACCCTTGGCTAACCGATTAGGCGTTTGGCAAATCAAGTGGGAGCTGGAAGATTTATCGCTACGTTACTTGGAGCCGCAACTCTACAAAGAAGTGGCGAAAATGTTGGACGAGCGTCGGGTTGACCGCGAGCAATATATCGTAGATGTGGTCACGCAACTCAAAAACGAGCTAGAACAAGCGGGCATCAAGGGTGATGTCAGTGGCCGTCCCAAACATATCTATAGCATCATCAAAAAAATGAAGAGCAAGCACTTAGATTTTAGTGAGCTTTATGATGTGCGCGCTGTGCGCATATTGGTGGATGACGTAAAAGATTGCTACACCGCGCTAGGCTTAATTCATCATTTATGGCAACCCATTCCGGGTGAGTTCGATGACTATATCGCACGACCCAAAAGCAATAATTACCGTTCACTTCACACCGCTGTCAGTGGCCCGCGTGGTTTGGCGTTAGAGGTGCAAATCCGCACTTTTGAGATGCATCAGCATTCTGAGCTGGGTGTAGCCGCGCACTGGCGCTATAAGGAAGGTGGAAAATCTGATGCCAAATTTGATGAAAAAATTGCTTGGTTGCGACAAATATTGGCTTGGAAAGACGAAGTTGCTGACAATGGCGACTTGCTAGAGCAATTTAAAAGTGAGCTGTTTCAAGACAAAGTGTATGTGCTCACGCCACAAGGCAAAGTGATTGATTTGCCTAACGGCGCCACACCCATTGATTTTGCTTATACCTTGCATACCGATTTAGGGCACAGAACCCGCGGCGCAAAGGTCAATGGCAGTATTGTGCCGTTGAACACCAAATTGCAAAATGGGCAACGGGTCGAGATTCTTACCTCTAAAATTGGCTCACCTAGCCGTGATTGGTTGAACGCCTCACTTGGCTATCTGCAAAGTGCAAGCGCACGTGCCAAGGTGCGACACTGGTTTAAGTATCAACATTTTGATGAAAATGTTGCGCAAGGCCGTGCCAAACTGGACAAAGAAATGCATCGCGCTGGCGCAGGTACCATTAACCATGAAAAAATTGCGCAGAAACTGCAATTTCAAAAGTTAGAAGACTTTTTAGCGGCCATTGGGCGTGGTGATATTAGTGAGCATCAAGTTGCGCTTGCCATACAAGATGAAATGGCACCCAGAGCTGAAGAGCCTGTGGTATTGCCTGCCGCAAAACGCACTACCACGCAAAAATCGCAGACCAAAGTGGTGCTTGAAGGCATTGGTAATCTGCAAACCAATACAGCCAAATGCTGCAAACCGTTACCGCCAGACGCGATTGTGGGTTACCTGACACGTGACCACGGCGTGACCATCCATCGTGGCAATTGCACTTTCATAGCGCGTTTGCCCGTTGAACGTCGCAATCGTTTATTAGGTGCGCAGTGGGGCGTGGACCATAGCGTTAGCTCAAGTGTGGATATCGAAGTGGAAGCACATGACCGCCAAGGTTTATTGCGTGATATCAGCGATTTATTTGCCCGCGAAAAAATTAACGCAACTAAAGCCAATACCATGAGCAGAAATCATCAGGCCCTGATGCAGTTTTCAATTGAGATTGCTAATCGAGACCAGCTTAGCCGTCTATTAGGGCTCATTCAGCAAATACCTAGCATCACTGCGGCACGCCGCAGGGTTTAGTCGCACTCGATTTACCTACCGAATAACCGCAAAAATCGATTCATTTCCCATTTGCAATTGATAAATTACTGTGTGTTCTCGCACAGTGATAGCAAGTCATTTATCCACATCGACAGATACCAAGTCTCTACACTGATCCAGTAGGCCCTTGCTTTGCCAACATAATTTGACAGCTTCACGCTAAAGTCGCTTTATAATTGTGACAATAATGTGTCATTTTTATGACAACAGTCAGTCCCTCTTACTTTTCGACTCCTACGGTGATGATATGAACCTAACAATCAAGGCCTTCGCCCCTTTACTCATGATGTGCTCGCTATTTACACAATCTGCAGTCGCACTTGATTTGTATGTAGATAACGATACGCAGCAAATTTATGCGGCACCGGGTCACAATCGCAGCAAGTTAGGGACATTTGAAAAAAAAGAAGAGATGGATAAATTAAGGGCTGCTTTAAAAGCTGAAATTCAAGAAGAGCTCAATCTAAAACAAAACATGGTAGCTGAGCAGCAGCCAGAGCACGCTGAAATAAAGACTGCATTAAACACGAAGACGGAAGTGCCGCCCATTGAGAAATCAGCGACCCATCAAGAAACCAAAAGCGCACTACCTGCCAATGTAAGTTATGGTAAGAACGGCTTTGAATTCAGAACAGATAACGATAAGTTCTCACTTGCCATTCAGAATAGAATTCAAGCGCGTTTTGCAGAACCGTTTGATAGCGACCCGCGCACGCTTGCTGATTTAGAACGTGATGAAAATTCTTTTATGATTCGTCGCGCACGGACCAAATTAAATGGGCACGCTTATGCACCTTGGTTGAAATACTACCTGCAGTACGATTGGTCGCAGCCTGTGCTGCGTGATTTAAATTTAACCGTGGATAAATATAAATGGGCGCAAGTGAGGGTAGGCCGTGGCAAGGTAAGTTACAACAATGAGCGTGTCACATCATCTGGGAATCAACAGTTCATCAACCGCTCTATTGTCAACGATGTGTTCACCGTCGACCGCCAACAGGGCATTGAAGTGAAAGGGAATGTATTCCCAGGAAGCTGGCATGACTTTACTTATTATGCCGGGGTATTTACTGGGCTTGGTGTAGGCGAGAGAAATAATGACGATGGCAACATGATGTATTCTGGCCGATTACAGTGGAATGCCCTTGGCGGTGAAATGAAATTTAATCAGTCTGATTTAGACTTTCTTGAGCAACCTGCACTCAATATCTCCTTGGCGGTAAACGCTAATCAAAGTAAATGTACTGCGTTTGAAACAGATAGCCGCAGTTGTAGACGACTGGTCGATGTGAACGCTACGGGTGGTGCTAGATACAGAGACCCAGCTAACACGACAAGCGCTGGTGCACAAAATGGACAATACGAAATTAAGCAGATGATGGAAGAGGTGCATTTTAAATATAAAGGGTTTTCGCTACTGCAAGAGTTACATGCCAAACGAATCAAAGACAAATTGAATAACGACGAAGAGACTAAGTTGTTAGGAGGCTTTGTACAGGCGGGGTATTTCCCACATACCTATATGGACTTTATTCCATCAGGTATTGAGCTAGCAGGGCGCTATGCTTTTGTGGACATGGACACCGATCGCGATAATGATAAACAGACAGAATTTAGTGCTGTGGTTAACTACTTTCTGGAAGGGCACTTCAATAAACTCAGCTTGCAATTTAGCCGTCTGAGTGTGGAAGATCCTATTGTAGTTAAGAAAGCCCATGAAAATAGAATATGGGCACAGTGGGATTTTTCTTTCTAGTTCATTATGCATTGCGGCGCTAGTCGCTGCTTTCTTGAGTTCTTGTTTGGTATGGGGAAATATTTGTTGTTTTCCCTATATTAGGCATCATTAAAACAACCATGCCACTTAGAAAGTCAGTTGAATTTCAAACCATTTGAATTTTAAACCTTTTTAAATATAAACTTAGTTGCGTGCATACCTGCTATTCACTACTATGTGGATAGCGCAATAGCAAACTCCACGACTTAAATAGAATTCACCCTGCCGTTAGATGTGCGCAACGTAGTCATATAGCGCGTGTCTGATTTACAACTATAGCTTCCATGCATCATCCCCTAATTGAGGAGTCTTATTATGAAACTGCAATCTCTGCTATTACTAATCATCCTGGCTGTCATCGCCATTTTTGCAGCCTTGAACTGGGGTGTTTTTGTGTCGCCTACCGAATTATCAGTTGGTTATACCACAATCAACATGCCATTGGGTCTTATCATGCTGGGCCTCTTGGCGATCGTTACCACGTTGTTCCTTGTATTCGTGGTGTATCTTCAGGGCTCAGTGCTACTCGAAGCACGTCGCCACTCAAAAGAACTTCAAGCCAACAGAGAGTTAGCCGATCAAGCGGAGGCCTCAAGATTTACAGAGCTGCGTACCTTTCTTGAAGCAGAATTGACTAAGCAATCTGGTCAGGGTCTGTATGCTAAAGATGCGATTGTTGCAAGAATCGACAAGCTTGAACAAGAGTTTCAAACATTTATGGAGCAGTCTGGTAATACCTTGGCTGCCTACATAGGTGAGCTGGAAGATCGGCTTGAAAAGATGACGGTAAATCCCGCAAATCGCTAACGCATCATTGCATGAAAGCCAACCTAGGCAACTAGTTCAATTGTCTAGTTAAATTATCTAGGTTGGTTTGCTGTCAAAAACAGTGCAGTGAAAACCGTGGGTTATTTTCTACCACATTTGCTTGGCTTGGCACTTTCAATTTCATCGACCACGCCTTTATTGTGCTCTACCTCCACACATGAGCCCACCACTAGCGGACCATGGTCGGTATCGATTTCTGTTTTATCTGTGACTTCTACTTGCTGACCGCTAATGACCCAAATCCCTGCATTTGCAGTTGGTCTACTTTCAATGGTTCCGTAAAACTCTTCATCGGCAAAGGCCACACTGCTACTGAATGCAAAACTACTCACAGCAACTAATGCTGCAAGTTTTAAAGTGATCAATGGACTGTTTTTTGTAATATTCATCATGTACTCCTTAGAATTAATCGTAAATATTGGGAAGTATCTAAAGTCAATACGTATGCAAATAATAAGGAGTATTGAGTACGTTACATGTAGGACAAATGTGGATTGTGATGTAGGAATTGATGAAGTAATGATGAGCGCATATCAAGTTGCTGAGTCATGCTAAACACAAGCAAGCACAATCAATCCAGCGAACTACGTGTATAAAGAGCGTTTTAACGTCACAAGCCAAATTTTATTCGCCTGTAGATTAACAACATATCAGGAGATGAATATGTTGTTAAAGCCATTGTGCAGTGTAGCCAAGCCTGCAAATCAAGTCAGTCTAGTAGCAATGGATACACTGAAAAGTCATGTTCAGAGCACAGATGTGTTGCTCGTTGCAGGGGTTCGAGAGACCACTAAATCGCAAATAAATCATCTGGTTATCAATATGTTTTGGTTTGTAGGGCTGCTCGGCTCTATATACACAGAACACGCCTTTGCTTTATGTAATGCAGGTGCAACTGTCACATCCACTGTGGTTATTTCTGCAAATTGTGATGGAGGCAATGTAAAAGGCCTCACGCTGGATACGGGTGCAGATGTCACTATTAATTCTGGCGTGACTGTGTCTAACAATGCAGGGTCTGGTGTCAATGGCAGGGCGGTGGTTGTGTTGAGCACATCCACATCCGCATCTTTGGTCAACAACGGTGCTATTTATACTTATAACCAATGGGGCTTATGGACACAGCCTGGTAGTACTGTAAGTGTTGTTAACTTTGGGCAAATTACTGCAACAGTGAGATATGGGATTTCCAATCAAGGCACCATTACCTCTTTAACCAATGTGGGGAGTATTACTGGTGGCTTTGGTAGCATAGGCAACTTCACCACGCCTATACCTGCCATCAATGTATTTAACAATCTGCAGGGGAAAAGTGGGTTGGCATCTACCCCAGTCACACACGTTGGATACTTACCGCTAAGCTACAACATCATCATTCAAGACCCCACAACCTATGGTCAGCTATCTGCACCTAGTCAGGCAGGCACAATGGCCTTTAATATTTATGGCAACACTGGCACAACTTTAGTCGCTGGCGTGAACGCCTCTGTGGTTGCAACCAATCGTTACCTTAATGTGCTTAACGGATTCAGTTCTCTATCTACCGTCACCGACAGCGAAGGTACATATAACGGCTTTCACTATAGTTTGGTAGCCAATGAAACGCTTGCCAATAGTTGGGATCTGCTTGTGTACTTAGCGGGGCCGTCTATGGCAGATACTCAAGCCTCTGTTCGCAATTCTGCTCAAAAATTACGCAGTGTATTTAACGCAGCTGCTATTTCCTCTAACTTTGCCAATATGAACACCTATGACTGTAATTTATTTGACAGTAATGGCATGTGTATCTCTGGCGGCGGCCGTTACACCGCTATCGATAATCCAGACTTTAGTAGCAGCAGTGCTGTTGTTGTGGTGGGTTATAAAGCCACGCCTAATATCCGCATTGGCGGGTTCTTGGATCAGAATGTAAACAACAATACGCCAACTGGCATCCATATCGCTAACAAAAATCCATTGATGGGTGCATTTGTGGTGTGGAACCAAAACGCAAACGGCTTAGGCTATCAAGTCAAACTCGCTAATGCCTATCAAGATAAACATATTAAAACTACCCGTGACGTGGTGGGTACTTCAGAAGCAGGCATTGGCTCGACCAAGCTAAATACTCAGAGCTACGTGGGCGAATTGAGTTATGCGTTTACTTACAACGATACAACCTTGCTGCGTCCTTACCTTGCGTTACGTCACACCACCATTCAACAAGATGCCTATGCTGAAGAGGGGGTTGCGACGCCGTTAAGTTATGCTTCGCTAACGGATCGCTCAACCACATCTTTGTTGGGGTTAAAAGTGAATCATGCGCTAACACCAAAAACTACACTCACTGCAAGTTTGGGTGTTGAGCATGATTTAGAACATAGTGTGGACGATTACACCGCATCATCAGCAGGCATCAGTGGGCTGACTTCTGAAAACTTCAACGACAGTATTCAACGCACGCGAGCAGTCGCATCAGCCGGGGCTTATTATGCAGTATCTAAACATCAACGAATTGCAGGCGATGTTTATTACCAACAACTGCCCTTTCAAAGCACTGGGTCCACCACTGCCTATTTCAATTATATGATTGGGTTTTAATCAAAATGTCAGTTCAGATGTGAGTGCAGTTTTGTATGACTATTTATGCATGCTTCACCAGAGATAATGGAATTGGAAGCAGGTCGATTCAATTGCATTTGAATCAAGAATCTGACCCTAACTCAAACTAGGCATCTAATTTTAGAAAATTTGAAATGCATTCATTGCATTTTAGCCACCATGGGCCTAGTATCAGTAAAGTCTATATTGCATTCTGCAAACTTGATAATATCGGCCTAAATTTAACAACTAATAATAAGAATGAAAGTTATCATGTTTATTAGAGTGCGTTACCCGCGTTACCAGACACCCCATCCCAAACATAGCGCACAGCTAAGTCAGCAAACAATTTATTTGGCTGATTTGAATTGAACGGTTCTGCACAAGAGTTAGAGTTAAAATACTCCGCGCTTGAAGCAGCCAATTTGGCATTGGTTGCCGCAAATAAAGCGCTCGCTTTTCAAATTGAGGAAAAAGAAAAACGGGCGGCAGAGCTTGTAATCGCAAATGTTGAATTGGCGTATGAGAATTCAGAAAAAGAAAAGCGGGCCGCAGAGTTAGTGATCGCTAATAGTGAGCTAGCGTACCAAAATCAAGAGAAAGAAAACCGGGCAGCTGAATTGGTTGTTGCGAATAAAGAGCTGGCTTTTCAGAATGAAGAAAAAAGTAAAAGAGCTGCTGAACTAATCATTGCGAATGAAGAGCTGGCGTTCCAAAATGATGAAAAAGAGAAACGTGCAAGTGAGATGAATGAACTTGCATTTTATGATCCACTCACAAAACTTCCAAACAGAAAATTACTTGTAGATCGTCTTCAGCAAGCCTTATCCACCAGTCTAAGAACCGGCCAAGAAGGCGCAGTACTCTATCTGGACCTAGATAACTTCAAGACACTCAATGACACCTTAGGACATGATTCTGGTAACTTGCTTCTTCAGCAAGTGGCCGAGCGGATAGGGACATGCTTGCGTGCCGTAGATACAGTGGCACGTATTGGGGGTGATGACTTTGTCATCATCCTGCAATCACTCAGCGCACGTAATCTTGAGGCCGCAGCGCAAGCACGAGCCATCTCTAATAAAATCCTCATCGCATTAAACAAGGCTTTTCAGCTTGAGCAAAATCCATATGAGTGTACCTCCAGCATCGGTGTCTCCCTTTTTAGTCGCAAAGAGTCTGAGGTTGAAGAGTTATTACAGCAAGCAAATATCGCTATGTATCAAGCCAAAAAAGAAGGGGGAGATACCATTCGTTTCTACGACCCGCAAATGCAAGAAGTCATCAATGCGAGAGCTTTACTCGAAGATGAGTTGCAGATAGCGATTAGAGAAAATCAATTTAAGCTGTTTTATCAAGTACAAGTCGATGCATTAGGTAAGGCTGTGGGAGCAGAAGGTTTGATTCGCTGGATACATCCTGAGCGCGGATTAATTTCACCCATTCAATTTATCCCACTGAGTGAAGAAACGGGTCTGATATTGCCAATAGGCGATTGGGTGATCAATACCGCTTGCGCGCAATTACGTGATTGGCAGCAGCAACCGCATACGCGCGAGTTGGGTTTGTCCATCAATGTAAGTGCTAAACAATTTGCGCAAGCTTACTTTGTGGACCAAGTGAAACTCGCTTTGCAACGCTTTAATGTCAACCCAACATTGCTTAAGCTTGAGCTTACGGAGGGATTGTTGCTACATGATGTCGATCAGGCTATTGATACCATGAATACTTTATGCAAAGTCGGGGTGCGATTCTCTTTGGATGATTTCGGCACAGGTTATTCGTCTTTACAATATCTTAAAAAGCTTCCGCTAGAACAAATCAAAATTGATCAATCGTTTGTGCGGGATATCGCGAATGATGAAATAGATAAATCAATTGTACGTACGATTATTGCGATGGCCGTCACAATGGAATTAAATGTAATTGCCGAAGGCGTGGAAACGGAAGAGCAACGTCAAATATTGCTGAGGCAAGGCTGCTCAAATTTCCAGGGGTATTTTTTTGGTAAGCCGGTACCCATTGAACATTTTGAAGAGGCACTAGTTAAGCAATCTACCTCTATCAATCAGTAATCAATCTCTGCGAGTTTACTAACTCAATTCAAATTTCCATCAGTTGCCCCAAAAGCAGAGATCAGCAGCTCTAAAATTATCTCAATAAAGTTTACATATAATTAAGTTTAGTTAAGTATTCTGGATTGGTTCATTTCAGCCATGCGCACATATAAAAATTGGCTGAAATCATTCAACCCCATTAAAGAGTAACATTTTTCTCATTAAAAAACAGAGTGTTAGGTAATGGCTTGATTCTTGCAGTACTGAGAGATGGGTAAGGTGCAGTAACCAGCCTTAAAAAGTCAATTAGCCTAATCTTTTGGAATTTAAATGGGAATTACGAATAGTTCTGCTAACGAATTGGTAAGCCAACTCTACGTTCATCATCACTCATGGATTTTTAATTTTCTGAGAAGAAAATTAGGCTGCACGCATGAGGCAGCAGATTTAACGCAAGACACATTTATTAAGGTGATGCTCAAAGATAACCTTAAAGAAGTGGTGGAGCCCAGAGCATACATCACACATATTGCGCATGGCGTAATGGTAAACCATGTCAGAAGAAAAGAAATTGAGAAAGCTTATTTAGAGTGTATAAAACATCAACCTGAGTCCGAGTATTACTCACCTGAAGCTAAAGCAATTGTATTAGAAACATTATTTCAAGTTGATGAGATGCTAGATGGGCTGAGTGCTAAGGTGAAAAAGGCATTTCTTTTATCGCAGCTTGAGGGTTTAAGTCACAGTGAAATAGCCCATGAAATGAAAGTCACAGTCAGCTCGGTTCGTAAATATATTGCTAAAGCATTACTGCACACATTAAAGAAGCGTGATTGATATGGCTGATAAATCAGATCATATGGCGGATGCAGTTGCTTGGTACGTAAAATTGACATCAGAAGATGTGAGCAGTGCTGATAAGCAAGCTTGGGCTATATGGGTCAATCAAAGCAAGCAAAATGCAATTGCCTGGGAGGAAATAAAAAGTACGCTCAGCAAGTTTCAATCTATTCCATCAGATATCGGGATGTCCGTACTTGGCCGAGGAACAAATAAGGTTGATTTAAACCGGAGAGCTACGCTTAAGCATATTGCGTTATTTGCAGCAATTGCCTGTCCGACTGGATTGCTGTTGAAAGATAATTTTCTAAGCAGTTTTTACTATGATTACTCAACAAAGGTCGGTGAGAGAACGCAAGTGATGCTCTCAGATGGAACAACCTTAGCGCTCAATACAAACAGTGCTGTCACAGTCAATTTAACTTCAACTAAAAGAGTGATAAAACTTCATCAAGGTGAAATGATGATTACTACAGGGCATGCGATTGGATTAGATAGTCCTTTGTCAATTGAAACCGCTGATGGCAACGTTGTGCCGATGGGTACAAGATTTAATGTGAGGAAGTTTAGTGAATTTACACGTGTGTCACTTTATGAAGGCAAATTAAAAGTGACGCCCAAACATAACGATATTCAACATTACATGAAAGCGAATGAAGAGGTAGACATGTACACATTGGATGTTGTGCCGAACATTACTGATCAAAAAATTTCGGATGCTTGGCTGACTGGTTATCTAGAAGTGAATAATCTATCGTTGAAACTATTTATTGAAGAGCTAGCTAGATATCGGCCTGGTTTGTTGGTGTGTCATCCTGATGTGCACAACATCAAAATTTCAGGTGCGTACTCAATTGATGACATTGATGCTTCTCTAAATCTTCTGTCACAAACATTCCCAATTAGAGTTCAGCGGGCAACGCGCTTTTTAACAATGGTATTACCAGCAACGTAACTATTTACATTTATTTCAAAAAAACATTGTCACTTTTAAATTCTCAATTGGCATACAGATAAGAGCTAATTATTAGGAGTGCAATATGCAATTCAACGGTAAATATTCTGTTCGCCAAAGTCGTCAATTTAAAAAACGTACTATAAGTATTATCATTTCTTCATTACTTGGTTTCACTATGCCCATGTATGCTCATGTGGCACTAGCCGAAACTGCAACCGCTTCAGAGTTTAAAAAAATATATAAAATTAGTGCAGGGCCGTTAGGCAATGCATTAACGTCTTTTGCTTCACAGTCTGGGGTTGTGCTGTCGTTCGACCCAAGCCTAACTCAGGGCAAGCAAACGGTTGGCTTAGATGGTGCGTATTCTTTACAAGCAGGGTTTGATAGCTTACTACAAGGCAGTGATTTAGTTGTGGTGCCTGGTGATAGCAATGGCTATTTGTTAAAGAAGGTGCCGAAAAAGAAAGCTGATAGCGATGCTGTAATGCCTGAGGTCACAGTGACTGAAACCGCTGACGCGGAATTAGAAAACGACAGCACCAAATACTTGCAAAGAAAAGCTACCTCAACTTCAAGAATCCCGCTCACGATTAAAGAATCACCCATGACGGTTACTGTCGTCTCTAAAAAGCTCATGGATGAATTTGCGGTACGTGATTTATCAGACGCTGTAAAAGGGGTAGCCTCGGTCACAATGGATAACAAAAACGGTGGTCGCCAGCCTGCTTTGCGTTCTAGAGGCTTTTTGATGGATGACACCAATGCGTTTATGGTGGACGGCCAACCCATGTACGCTTTGCTGGATCAGCCTATGGAGTTGATGGAGTCAGTTGAAGTGTTGCGCGGACCAAGTGGGGTGCAATATGGTCGGGGTCGAGGCAGCGGCATCATTAACCTCATACGTAAAAGACCAACCGAAGACTCATTTGTCTCATTAAAAGCATCTGGTGGTTCTTGGGATTACAAACAGTTGCAATTGGATGCAGGCGGTCGTGTTGCCGATCACGAACATCTGGGCTACCGCATTAACGTCTCAAAAGAAGACAGTAACAGTTTCAGAGATGATGTCTATTTAGAAAAAGAAGTGGTTGGGCTGGTGCTTGATGCACAAGTGAATGACGATTTAAAGTTAACTTTTCTAGCTGACTATGTGAATCGTGATACGCCTTGGGATATCGGTCAACAGTGGATTAATGGTAAGCCCTCTGGTGTTTCAAGAAGCAGTTTTGACCTTTTGCCATGGACGGCAATGAATACCAGCAATACCACTTTAGGCTATGAGGTGGATTGGACGCTGAATGAGCAATGGAAGGTGAAGCATATATACACTTTCCAAGACTACAATACTGAGCGCCATATTTCTGGCAGAACTGCTTTTAATGCCGCCAATGGCAACTTCACACCCACAGAGTCACGCGGTGTGACGAATGGCAAAAACAATTCTTTTATTCTAGATTTAATTGGAGATAACACCCTTTTTGGCATGCGCCATCGAACTGTAGTGGGTTATCACCATTTGGATTTAGCGTTAGAAACACGCTCCTCAAACAGTCTGACCTATACCGGCGTAACCAATAATATATATAACCCAATTAGCGTGGTGCGCAGACCATTAGCCATGAGTGCGTTTAAGTCCACGACGGATAGTGTGTATAAGGGCTTGTATGCAGAGGACTATATCGGCATTCTTCCAAAGTTAAACCTGATGTTAGGAGCCAGGTACGATAAGTTTGAAGAGAAAACCGCAACCGCAGCGGCAGCGCCCGTAAGAGATTCTCGCAAGAATGACAGGGTCACCCCACGGGTTGGGCTAGTGTATACCCCTATAGACGAGGTAACGCTTTATGGTAGTTATATGCGCGGTTTTGAGCCAGGCGCACGTGCAGGCCTGACCGTTGCCACAGGTATTCCAGCTACCAATGCCGGAGAATTGTTTGATCCGCAAGAGAGCGAACAATATGAGTTGGGCATTAAAACTAGCTTGCTGGATGATAAGTTGGCGATTAACTTTGCTGTGTATGATTTAACCCGCTCTAACCAAGTGTTTACAGATTTGGTACTCCAGCAATTTACTTTGGTGGGCGAACAACGCAGCAAAGGCTTTGAAACAGAAATGATTGGTCAGATTACGCCGGAATGGAGTGTGTCTGCTTCCTACGCTTACCTTGACACCAAGGTTGAGGATGGTGCGAATAAGGGTAATCAACTGAATCTTGCGCCCAGACATTCCACCAGAATTTGGACCTCATACAACTTTAGCCACGGCATATTAAAAGATTTATCACTGTATGGTGGCCTATTCAAACAGGGCGATTCGTACGGCGATACTACCAACTCTTTTGAGGTGGATGGATTCACGCGCTTTGACGCTGGTGCGAGCTACATGCACGTCCTAGGTCAAAACAAAGCTATATGGCGTCTTAATGTTGACAACATCACGGATAGAAAATACTACATGGGTAATAACCAAGGCTCCATGTTGCCCGGTACACCTAGAAACGCAAGATTGAGCTTGGAGGTATTGTTCTAATGAAAATTATTCAAACGCTCCTATTGCTAACGAGCTTTTTACCTTACGCCAGTAACGCTGCGGATGGTCCGTTACCAGTCATCAACTTTGAGCTGATTGCAGATAGCAGTAAGGTGTTTTCAGACGAGTATGGCAGGTTTACCGATTTTATCAGTGCACCGACAGTCAGCGGCGATTCGATTTATTTCGTGGCTAAACGTGAGCAGGGCAATGTGGGCATCTATAGCAACACGCGCGGCGTCACCAAAAAACTGGTTGATACGCAAACCGAAATTCCAGATGGGGTAGGTCAGTTTGCGCATTTTGAAACTGCCCCCATGGGCACTGCGCAACTGATGGTGTTCAGGGGTGTTGGGAGTCAGGAGCAACAGGGCATATATCTTTGGGATGAAGGCAAACTCAAGAAAATAGTGGATACCAACACGCTTATGCCTAACACGCAGCAGACCTTTAAGTTTTTCAAACGGCCTGTATTTGATGGAAACTCTATTGTATTTGTAGGGCGCGGATACACCACAAGCACTAAGCAAAATGGGCATTTACAAGGAGCCTATCGCTACGACCTACAGGCACAGCGTTTGGAGGTCATTGCCGACTGGACAACGCAAGTTCCGGGGCGCACTGTTCAATTTGGCGCGATGGACGATATTACGGTGTCTGGCCGGCGCACATTGTTAACGGCATCCGATACCAAAAGTAGTACAGGGATTTTTGTGCATACAGAAAACCAGTTAGCCCGATTAGTGGATGAGTCCACATCTCTGCCTAATCTGCCACAGCAGAATTTTGGAGGCCTAAATGATGGTGCTGTTGACCGTTCTTTTGAGACTGAAAATTTTGCCTTCAAAACAGCATCCAAAGATGGTCAAAAAAATGGCTTACACGCCATGATTGCGGGTAAGTTGTATACGATGGCGGATACGCGCGCAGACATGGCGGGCGGATCTAGCAAGTTCAGCAGCTTTAGTAAGCCAAATATTTTTCGTGATCGTGTGACCTTTATTGGTAAAAACCCTGCAGGCCAAAGCAGTATTTACCATTGGAAAAATGGAAAACGGCATCCCATTATCCATGGCGGCATCAAGCTGTCAGGTAAAACGCTTAAAGATTTCAACATGAGTTTGGAATCAATGAGTGAGCAGCTGGTTGTGTTTACCGTGACTTTTGAAGATGACACCAAAGCCATCTATGCGGCACATATGCAGCCCAACGCCGGACGAGTGGTGATCAATGACAACCTACATGGTAAAAGTAAAGGCAAGATTGAAGGCGGGCAGTTTGTTGCGGGGGGTGGTTGGACAGTCACTAAGGATAACGACCGCATCGTATGGGCCATTCCCCCAATGTCTTCGCATGGTCTTCTGGAAGTTGATATTCGTAATTTTGACCCGAAGAAACAGCTGACGGCGGATAAAAATATTTTTCTCGGGCTATGGGGTAGCTTATTCCAAAACCATGAGCATATGAATATGCCATATACCGACAATTGGGAATTACGCATCGGCAAGGCACATCCGCAGTTCAAAATTGAGTACCATGCGCGCGGGTTTGGTAAAGCCACCGAATGGCAACCTTTTGATTCATTCGACAGTTTTGATCCAAATCATACCTACCGTTTTCGATTGGAATGGAACAATGGCAAAGTCAGCACGTGGATAGATGACAAGGTTTTGCACTTTGATGGGCTAGAGCACGAGGACGTCGATAAATTTAACTATTTGCATATCGGTACCTCCAGTCATTTTGGTGGCACTGGCACCATAGGGCCAATCTATTCAAATGTGCGCATTGTCTCGTTCGATTAGGTTGCCACCTAAATTAGTTTGAGTATCAGGTGGATGAACAAATGATTGTCACAGAGCGTGTACTTGAACATTTGTCGTGGCAATCATTCCCAGCCACTCAACTTTATTCTGGTGCATCAGAGAGCATAAATAATCAGCGCCACCGATGGGTAAAGGTGATGGTTGCTTTGTTTACCATGCTATTGCATGCAGCAGCATTCTCTTTGTTGTTAAAAGCCCCGAATCAATCTAACTCGATTCAGCCTGAAATTCCTATTCAGGTGAGCTTAATCAAAGCAGAAGAAAATATACCTAATATTCCACAGGTCGAACCGCAAAAAGTACAACGTAAAGTTGAGCCAAAAAAAAAGCCAATCGTTGAAAAAAAATTAATAGTCACTGAACAGCCGTTGATCGTAACTGAACCAGTGAATGCGTTTGAAGAAGTGATTGAGGATGACAAGGATGTCTCAGAGTCATCGCAAGTGGCCGATAGTAGTGAAGAAATGGCAGACTCCACAGAGCTCCCAATGTATGAGCCACCAAAATTTGGTGTGTCTTATCTGAATAACCCACCGCCTGTTTATCCTGTAGATGCAAAACGCAGGAAACAACAAGGTGTTGTGATGTTAAGAGTGTTGGTTGCAGCCAATGGTAAACCAGACCAAATTGAAATATCAGAAAGCGCAGGTGTGCAATCGTTAGATACTGCTGCTTTAAACGCAGTGCAGAAATGGACATTTATTCCAGCAAAAATTGGCCAAGAAGTGATTGCTGCTTATGTGATTGTGCCAATCAGATTTAATCTAGAGAAAAGATAGTGGAGTTTGATATGTTAAACAGTGTAAGTAGTTATACAGATGGTATTGCGTTCATTACCACTGGTGGTGTTATCTCAATAGTAGTCGCTTTGATATTGCTTTTCATGTCCCTCATCACTTGGTATGTCATCTTACATAAGTGTTACCAACTTATCCGTTTACGATCTCAATTTAAGCAGTTCGAAAAGCTGTTTTGGCAGTCAGGTAGCATAGATAATGGGTTGAAGGTAGCAAAGGGCAGCCATCATCCCATGTCAGATTTAACCACAGCAGCAATCAAAGCCGCACGGCATTATCAAGCGCATGAATCCCAGTTTCCTGCTCAGAATTGCAGCTATGACGAATTTATTTTACGCGCGATGCGCCAATCGTTTAGTAACGCTAGCTTTGGATTGGAAAAGGGATTAACTGTTTTGGCGACGATTGGGAGTGTTGCACCTTTCGTCGGATTATTCGGCACGGTTTGGGGTATTTATCATGCCTTAATCAATATTAGCGTAAAGCAACAAGCCACATTAGATGCAGTTGCAGGTCCCGTGGGTGAGGCATTAATTATGACCGCGATTGGGTTGGCTGTGGCAATACCAGCAGTACTTGCGTACAACTTTATATTAAGGTTGCAACGCGCCCTCTACGTTAAGTTGGAAGTGTTTAGCAGTCAACTTCATATTTTGTTGACTACGGGTAAGCCTATTGGAAATGAAGCGCATGTAGCCTTAAGTACTACGACACCTTTTAAAATGCAGGAACCAGTATGGGTATTCTAAGCTCATCGTCTCATATGCAATCAAATCAACGTCAGCCTATGTCCGAAATTAATACGACACCTTTGGTAGATGTGATGTTGGTGCTCTTAGTCATTTTTATTATTACAGCACCACTTTTGCAGCATGCAGTCAGCATCAATCTCCCGCAGGCA
Source organism: Methylophilus sp. (assembly GCA_030696695.1). Classification (GTDB taxonomy): domain Bacteria; phylum Pseudomonadota; class Gammaproteobacteria; order Burkholderiales; family Methylophilaceae; genus Methylophilus. The sequence goes on along the minus strand of JAUYRP010000021.1, from coordinate 255,039 downwards.
AGTAACCAGCCATTATTAGAAAAGCCAGAGGTTGTTTCACTCTCTTTAGATGAAGCTGGCAATATATATTGGAATGATAAGTTATTATCTAAGCCCGCATTCGTTCAACAACTCAAATTAACAAAAATCAACTCTACATCGTCTGAAATGCACTTAAGAGCAGATGCACAGACACGTTATCAATTGATTGCAGAAGTCATTTCAGAAATCCAGAACTCAGGTATACATAAGTTGAGCTTTGTCACTTTGCCTAATCAGAATTAAGCGCACCCTTTACGGGTGCGCCTTGTTTCGTTCGGCGACTTGTCACGCGACTACCTAGCCTGTGATGTTAATCTGGCGTGGTACTAGGATTTTCGATGATGACTTCAACACGTCGGTTTAGCTGGCGCCCAGATGCGTTGTCGTTGCCTGCAACTGGCGTAGTTTCACCTTTACCAGTTGTGACCAAGCGACCAGAATTTATACCCTGATTCATCAGCCACATTTTGACTGCATCTGCACGACGCTGCGACAAGCCCAGATTGTAATCGTCGTTCCCGACGCTATCGGTATGACCTTCGATAATGACGGAGCGATCCTGATACTGGTTGAGAAAGGTCGCTAGTTTGGCAAGGTTTGTAGCTGCACCGCTCTTGAGCGCAGACTTGTCTGTATCAAACAATACGTCGCCTAGAGTCACTACCAAACCACGCTCGGTGGGTTTGGCATTGAGCTCTTCAATTTGGCGCTGTAAGTCAGCCGTTTTCTGCTGGGCCGCAGCGGTCGCTTGTTGCGCAGCCAATACATTCATGCGATCCGATTCTGCCTTTCTTCTCGCATTGTCGGCTTCCTGTTGTGCGACCAACGTGTCCATACGTGCGGACTCTGCCTTGTTACGTTGAATGTCCACTTCTTGTGTGCGCGAATCAAGGCGTGCACTCTCGCGTTGCTGACTTAAGATTGCGCGCTGTTCCACTAACAAACGACTTTCCGCCAGTGCTTGCGCGGTGTCCACTTTGCGCTCTGCGATATACATCAGGTGTGCATCCTTCTCTGGGTCGCCCTGAGGAATCTCAGCAGCACGTACCGCTACTTCTGCTTCTTTAATCGCTACAGGCGCTTGCTTTGAAAGCTGCGGGTCAGATTGCAGTTGTGTTAGCTTCATTCGCGCATTGCTGACTTGTGCTGGCTGGATTGGTGTAGATGAGCACGCTATCAGCATGACAGAGGCAACTGCAGTGGCGATGAGTGTTCTGGTAGTACAAATTGGCGTTTTCATTATTGATCTCCTGTCGTACGCTGCATTTCTTGCTTCAGTGTGTCCGTCCCTTTTTGCATCTGCTCATTGACCACGCGTGCTTTAGCTACTTCGGCTTTGGCAGAAGCTAATTCAGCGTCGACGCGCGACTGTTGCGCAAGGCGTTGGGCTTTAACCATTTTTTCCTCTTGTACTGCGCTACGCGCTGCCGATAGTTTGTCTCGCGCCTCACTCAATTCTACCGAGGCATAATCAGCGACCCGTGCTCGTTCAGCACTTGTAATTGCCTGCTCTGCCGCTTGTAGCTCTGCTGTCGGCGGCACTGGCTTAGAGGCGCATCCGCCAAGTAAAAGCAAACTCACCATTGCGGTGCCGATAAGTTTGCCTGTGATTACACTAGGTAATCGCAAAGCCAAACTGTGATTTTGTATTGCCTTTGGTAGATGTATTGTCTGAGCCATATATTTCTCCTCGTGTGAATCGCGGTACCTAGCACCTAGATATTGCAGCGAGTATCTCAGACTACTGGGGAATGTTCTGTGCACTGGCGTACACAGAGGAATAATAGTGAGCGGTTCATATTCTATCGAGAATAGCCGGTAAAAATGATGCGTATTTCTTTGGTCATTTCACTAAGTCAGAACACGAAGGGCTTAAAACACTCATGCAGCAGCTAGTCAGGCATCATCAACTCAAGCAATTGCCTGCCAAATAAACATTTTAAGCAGGCGTTAAATATGGATCAGCCCACTGAATTTATCATTGGAGAAACGCTAGCTACTTCCAACCAAGGTCGCATTCACTTTGGTAGAGTCTAATCGTCTGATTCACGCAAGGATTGAGCCCTATCATGTAGATTATTGAAGCGCAGGCGCTACTTACTATATGTCTAGCGATAAAACGCTTACTCTAGATTTAGATATGCCACAGATTCAGATCAATCAAGATTTTAATAGTGCTGGCACCAAAGCAGCATATAGAGCGTTTCTCCAGCACAGAATCTCTCTGAGCAGTTATGTTGATAAGCCAACATCAATACAAAGCGTTGATGTATTACACGATATCGGTGATGTGAGGGATAATAGCCGCCTCAGCATTTTTGCAGAATTCTTGGAATTATCCCCATGGAAATCAAAGTCAACTTTCTCGATAAGCTTCGCCTTGAGGCCAAATTTGATGACTTCACGGTGATTGCCGACCAGCCTATTCGCTACAAAGGCGATGGCTCGGCGCCTGGTCCTTTCGATTATTTTCTGGCTTCATCGGCGCTATGTGCGGCTTATTTTGTAAAGTTGTACTGCAGCACGCGCAATATTCCCACTGACAATATCCACCTATCGCACAACAATGTGGTGGACCCAGAAAATCGCTACAAGCAGATGTTCAAGATTCAGGTTGAATTGCCAGCCGATATCTCCGACAAAGATCGTCAGGGCATTTTGCGCTCCATTGATCGCTGTACGGTGAAAAAAGTGGTGCAAGCAGGACCCGAGTTTGTGATTGAAGAAGTCGCTAACTTGGACGAAGATGCGCAAGCTTTGTTGATGGTGAATCCATCTGCCGAGTCGCGCACCTACATTACTGGCAAGGACTTACCTTTAGAACAAACCATCGCCAATATGTCGGGGCTACTGGCAAACTTGGGCATCAAGATTGAAATCGCGTCATGGCGCAATATCATTCCTAATGTGTGGTCGTTGCATATCCGCGATGCGCATTCGCCCATGTGCTTTACCAATGGCAAGGGCGCGACCAAAGAAAGCGCGCTGGCATCAGCGCTGGGGGAGTATATCGAGCGGCTGAGTAACAACCATTTCTATGCGGGGTCTTACTGGGGCGAAGACATTGCCAATGCTGAGTTTGTGCATTATCCGAACGAGCGCTGGTTCAAACCTGGCCGCAAAGATGCACTGCCGAAAGGGATACTCGATGAATATACACTGGAAATTTACAACCCGGATGGCGAGTTGCGTGGGTCACATCTGATAGACACCAATTCCGGCAATGCTGAGCGCGGGATATGTTCATTGCCGTTTGTGCGGCAGTCAGATGGCGACGTCGTGTATTTCCCGTCTAACCTGATTGAAAATTTGTACGTCAGCAATGGCATGAGCGCGGGCAACACGCTTGCCGAAGCACAGGTGCAATGTTTATCAGAAATTTTCGAGCGGGCGGTCAAGCGCGAAATCATCGAAGGCGAAATTGCATTGCCTGATGTGCCGCATGAAGTACTGGCGAAATATCCTAGCATTGTGGCTGGCATTCAGGGGCTAGAAGAGCAGGGCTTTCCTGTTCTGGTAAAAGATGCTTCGCTGGGTGGGCAATACCCAGTGATGTGCGTGACCTTGATGAACCCGCGCACTGGCGGTGTGTTTGCCTCGTTCGGCGCGCATCCCACACTGGAAGTCGCGCTTGAACGCAGCCTGACCGAGCTGCTACAAGGCCGTAGCTTTGAAGGCCTGAATGATTTACCACAACCCACTTTTGCCAGTGAAGCGGTGACCGAGCCGAATAACTTTGTCGAACACTTTATAGATTCCAGCGGCATTGTGTCGTGGCGTTTTTTCAGCGCAAAATCCGATTACGCATTTGTGGAGTGGGACTTCTCTGCTCAGGGTGAAAATGCGAATGCCGAAGAGGCGGCGACCTTGTTTGGGATATTGGCGGACATGGGTAAAGAAGCTTATGTAGCGGTGTATGACCAGTTAGGTGCCACTGCTTGTCGGATATTGGTGCCGGGCTATTCAGAAATTTATCCGATAGAAGATTTGGTGTGGGATAACACCAACAAAGCGCTGTTGTTCCGCGAAGATATCCTGAACCTGCATCAGCTGGATGACGCCAGTCTAGAAGCGCTACTTGAGCGTTTGGAGAGTAACGAGCTGGACGATTATGGCGATATCGCTACCTTGATTGGCATTGAGTTTGATGAAAATACCGAATGGGGTCAGCTCACCGTGCTGGAGTTGAAACTGCTTATTCATCTCGCTCTACAGCAATTAGAGGAGGCGCATGAGTTGGTGGGTGCATTTTTGCAATATAACGACAACACGCTAGAACGTGGATTATTCTATCAGGCATTGAATGTGGTGCTCGAGGTTGTGTTGGACGACGAGTTGTCGCTATCCGATTACGAAGTTAACTTCCGTCGCATGTTTGGCGATGCCAGAATGAACGCCGTGATTGGCTCAGTTGAAGGCAGCGTGCGCTTCTTTGGCTTGACGCCCACAAGTATGCAACTGGAAGGGTTAGAAAGGCACCACCGACTCATCGACAGCTACAAAAAACTGCATACAGCGCGAGCTAATTTGGCAGTTCTGCCGAGTTAGAATGGCCAGACAGAAACATCTTGGCTTGGGCTTGCTTTGCTTGTTAGAGAATCAAATCTACGATTATTTTCGCTACAATGCGGAGGTGTTGTGACTATTTGCTGATTTTGCTAGCCAGCGTGAAAGAAACGTAAAGAGCACCTCGGGCTCTAGTGGTTTGTGTAACACAAGGTAACCATCATTTTCTGCCTCTATCAATTCAGAGGAGTTGAACTCCCCACTCACCATCGCGCCACTGGCTTCTGGGCAACGTTCTAGTAAGTTGCGTAACACGTCAAACCCGCTTTCTCCAGCACGCAGGCGCTGATCACACAAAATTGCATTAGGAGCAAAGCCTGCATCTAAAATCTCTAAAGCCTGTTTGCCAGATTCAACACATCGCACATCAACACCCCAAGTGTTAAGCAGCGATTCCCAAGCGCTGATTACCTGTGGGTCATCATCGATAATTAAGCATGTACCCGATAGTTGTGCATAGTCTGATTTCAAGGCGTGGGACTTAGTTTCACTTACGATCCGTAGCGATTGCAAACGGCCTGTCAACGCTGGTAAGCGCAACCAAAAATGTGAGCCCCGATTTAACCGTGACCTAAACCCGTATTGGCAGCCCATCATTTCACAACAGCGAGCCACTACCGCCAAGCCCAAGCCATGGCCAGCACTATCGATTCGCCATGCATGCTCATTACGATAAAACGGTGAAAAAATATGGCTGCTGTCTTCTGAAGCGACACCGACGCCTGTATCCCACACGTCAATCTGCCAATCGCCACCACGCCTGCGAACGGCTATTAATACACCGCCTTGTTTGGTATAGCGCAAAGCATTGTGCATTAAATTCATGACAGATTGGTGTAGCAACGTACCGTCTACATTCACCATTGCATTGCTCCTGCTGTGGCGAGTACGAATGTCTAGGTTTTTAGCATGTGCTTCTTCATTAAAGAGTGTGGCGATTTCTTGAATAAGACCATCCAAATAAACATTGCCTGCACTTAGTTTAACCTGCCCGAGTTCTATTTTAGATAAATCAAGTAATGCGTTAAACATTTGCGTTACCGAGCGTACACTCTGCTTTAAATCTCTAAGCGCTGGTTCAATCGACGTATCTTGGTTTCGCCTCACAATGGACTCTATTAAAAACCCCATGGCATGCACAGGCTGACGTAAATCGTGGCTGGCCGTAGTTAGAAACTGGTTTTTAGCTTGAAGTGCAGTCTCAGCACTTTCTTTAGCGGATTTATAGCTTGCTGCTAAACGCGCGCCTTCTTCTTCTAGCCAAATCATCCTTACAAAAAAACGATGTGTCACCAGCGCATGGCGATACATGGCGACACTGTAGATGGCGGATAGAGGCATGATGAATTGCCAATGATCATAAAATGTCCAAGGCATCAGTAAAACCGTGCCATGCCAACCAAATATGAGTAGCCTATTAAAAACGCTTAGCATGGGCGATTGATGTGTAGCATTGCTAGCCATAACTGCTGTTAATGTGAGTATAAATAAATACTTGAACTCGAGAGTAGCCGTGCTACTTACCATAGGTAATAACAGCATTAGCCCTATGCTATGCACAATCACAATGCTGTGTATACGAGGAAGCCAAACTCTTAGCATATCTGCTGCAGATAAGGATTTTTGGTTTTTCAGATAAATTTTGTAAAGAACATATGAAAATACAGCGGCACAACAATAGCAAAGAGACCATACGATCACGTAATAATTTGCGTTATTTTGATGATAGTACCAAGCAAAAATCCCACTAATGATTGGCATGGTAGTAAAGCCATAACGTAATCTTGTGTACGCCATGTCAAGCAAACGTGCTCGACCTTCTAAGCTTATGTCGTTAAGCGTTACAGTAACTTCCTGCTGCTCTTTAGGATTAAAAAGACTCGTTAATATCATCTACTCAAGCCTTTTACCACGAAGCTTAGTCATCGCCTCTACACGATTATTGACACCTAACCTATTTAGAATGCCGCTAACATGCTCTTTGACAGTTTGTTCAGTTAAGTTTAATGCCTTTGCAATGCGCTTATTGGGCAAGCCATTCATCACCATGGATAAAATTTGACCTTGCCTTGCCGTTAAACCAAGTTCTTGCGAGGTCACAGGTAACTCATTGGGTTGATAAGCATTTAGAAGCCGCTGCTCTGCATTGTTAAACCAGGTGTCCCCGTTCATAATTGTGTTAATTGCATGCACAAAAACCTCAGGGGCTTCTTGTTTGTTAAGAAACCCCTGTACTCCTGCAGCCTGTACTTTGCCTTCCACAGCAGCATTATCGTCAGCGCTAATCACCAGTAGTAAGGTGTGTGGGCATTTTGCCTTTAGTTCGCTCAACAGTGTCAATGATGCGCCGCCAGGCAACCAAAAATCCACCACAATGAGAGCTGGCAAGGCGCTGGTGGCGAGATGCCTCCAAAGATCTTCCACATCTGTTACTGCACTCACCAGGCTAAATGCACAATGCGATTGCAGAAAATCAGCAATACCTCGCGCCACCAAAGGATGGTCATCAATCACAAGCGCTGTCTGTTGTGCGGTCATACGTCACCTCTAAAAGCGAACAAAATATCCGTCACCATCATAGCAAATTGCCCAATGCACTGGGCACCCTACTTTGGTAGGGTTGTACGACACTCCATATATTCTGATAATGACCTCTAGATTTTCTCGCCTACAACGAGATGAAACTTTAGATACCTAATAGGAACTTAAAATGAAGAAAACTAAACTGATTATTAGCGTGCTTGCTTTGACGTTGGCTGGATGCGCATTAGTGAAAACCAACAAACTTTCTGACGACGTTTTAACACAGAGAACTGCATTTACACTTGGCTTAGATAAAAGTGAATTCACTATTTCAAATCGGCAAGAGCCCAACAAAAGTTCAGAAGTTTATTATTTGGTGACCACTAAATCGGGCAGAAAGTTTAACTGTTATGTCGCAGCAGGATTCACGTCTATAGTGACACCCAATTCAGACGCCTCTGATGCCGTGTGTAGTGAAATAGGTGGGTCGTCAGGTGCTACTAATAGTAATAACAAAGGTAAGACCTGCAACGCTTTACTTAAAGCCGCTGGCAAATGTAAATAATTTAAGGAGTTAGGTCATGCGTATTATTGCTTGTGGAATGATATTGTTGTCGATGAATACACTAACCTATGCGGATTTAGCAGCGGATCTTCGGCAGCTAAGAGGCGCCATTTCAGAAACAGCGCAAACTGGCAAAGAGCTAGCTAATCTGACCGGCGGCACAGGTGCCGAATCGCCTCAGAGCGCACCAGTGAATGAAAATGTTACTGTGCAAACGAGTGTGAACGAAGGTGATGTTTTGATCGGTAAACTTGCCAATATCAAACTATTCAAAGAGCCGTCTAAAAAAGCAGGGAGTCTCGGCACCTTAACGAAAAGTGATGAGATGATTTACACTGGGACCCAAGCCAATGGCTTCTACTCTGTTGTAACAGCGAATAAAGGCGATGGCTGGGTAGAAAAGATGTTTGTTAAAAAACGCTAATTCGCAGGATTAAAAATGTCGTTATTATGTAAAAGCTTATTTCCTCAAACAAGAAATTTGTTCATTCCCTAGGATGGTTATTTCAGCTGCCTATGAACGCAGGAAAACCCTATATGCAGACTCTAGCCATATTGTTTTTGATTGCGCTAGCGTCCCTATCATTAGCGGTGGCTTGCCCGATAGGTATGCAACACCACGGAAATGGTTGTAGTCCTCCGTATGAATACACCGGCTGGGATATGATGCGTGACCGTAGGGCTGCTATTGATGCCATTGGTTCCGATAGACCTAGAAGCAACGGTATTGTTCGTAGCCCTCAGGAGTTGGCTCACTTGGAACGTCTCCGCTTGAAAAAGGCGCAAGAAGAAAAGATAAAGCGCGAGGCGTTTGCCAAAGGGGTATGGAATATCGATTCCACCCCCACACCCGAAGGTAATTTATGCGTTGCAACGTTTGCTCAATATACGAGCAACATAAATGAAGGTGTAGCGGGCGGCATGGTCACCGTTATGGGATTTCAACAACCAAAGTCAGATGCTTGGCTTATGTTTCAAGGCACAGGATTGCCCAAGCCGAGGAACGTCAAAAAGCTGAAAATAACTCTCCAGCAAGATGATGAGCCTGCCCAAACTGTTCAGGTATTCAGTTACAGTAAATCAAGAGAGGTAGGCGAGGTTGCGTTTGCCGTGCCTGGGGTAATGGCAGCGCTAGACGGTATGCGAGATAAACAAATTTTTAAACTGTCTCTTGATGGTAAACCAGTCATGACAATACAGTGGACTGACGCTACGCCAGTGATTGCACAACTGAAGCAGTGTGCAAAATGATGTAGCGCCTACGCGGGCTGGCTAAAGTTGCCCCTCATTTTTTTGAAGCCTAAGCACATTGATCTCTTTTTAAAAGTGCACTGATTCATCTTAAAAGTGCGCAGATTCATCACTTAAAATAGCAAATAATAAAATCTGAATTCTATCGGAATCAACCTCTTCATTTTGGCATCCCCGTGATGAGGAAAGTCGGCATTGGTCAATTAAACTGGGTATGAAATGAGCGCCTTAAAAATTCCCATTGCTCATCTTCGACCACCACATTCATTTCGCTGAATCGTTGGAGATCAACATTTGAAGCAGTTTAAGGCCTCATGGTTTGCATTCTTGATTTAAACCTGAGCAGTTAACTGCAAATAATGAGAACTATATTTGATTTAAAAACACTGATTACATTAACAACCCTGTTGAATAGATGGAATTAATAAGTAACTTATGAATAATTTTGGAATTTTTAATGTCATGAGCTTGATTACAGGTTTAGCTCTTGTATCTCCAGCTTATGGTAACGATAAGATTGATAGAGATACAGAAACTGCGATACCTCGTAGTAAAAACCTGTATGGGATTGGTGTTGCGATATTACCTAAAACATCAGGTTCAGATGAGTTCAGAGTATTGGCACTGCCCATCATTAATGCTAACTATGGCGACCGTTTTTACATTAATGCACTACAGGCTGGAGTTTGGTTGCTAGATTCAGATGACAAACGTTTAAGGTTTGGTTTGGCTACACAAGCTCGGTTTGGATGGGATGCGGATGACGGAAAGTTAACACGCGGCATGAATGATCGTGATTTTAGCGTTGATTTAGGGCCAGCAGTTCGGTGGCAAACTGATTATGGTACCTTCAATGCACAGTGGGGGTTTGACGTGGGTGGTGCAAGCAACGGGCAGACTGTAGAGTTGCAATATATCAAAAATCTGATTCGTGACAAAAAATTAAAACTCAACGGCAGCTTTGGTGTTAGCTGGAACGATCATAAATTTAACGATTACTACTTTGGTGTAGGCGCAGATGAAATTTCACAATCTAGGCCAGCTTACTCTGCAGGATCTGGAACTGAATTTAAAGTGGGTGTGAATGGGTCGTATGCAGTGGGAAAAGATAGTTTTGTGTTGTTTGGAACGTCTGTTACCAGATTAAGTGATGAGCAAGCCAATAGTCCTATTGTTGAAACACGTATGCAGCCATTTGCATATCTTGGCTACTCCATTACATTTTAAAAGCGCATGTACTCATGATTTTAGTGTTCACTTCATCATCAGTCGTTGAGCGGTAGCACCCGATCAAACTCTCGTCGTATATTAATGAATATGGATCAGCGAATATGCCGTTGAAAATGTAGTGAAGTGTGAAAAGCGGAAAATTTGCGCACCATGAAGCCATGTCAAAGGCTACTGGTACAGACATTTGCTTTGCTGCCCCGTATTGCTCTAACCAACGCGCAAGAAATTAAACCCCAATGGTTTGATTCGGCAGTATTTCCCTAAATCTATGCGTTTAGATCAACTTAATCCAAACAATGTGCATCGTGTTCAGAATGAACTGAACGCAAGAACCAGAAAAACGCTTGGCTGGTAAACCCCTGCGCAGGTATTATCTGAGATTAACGGTGTTGCACTTCGATTCTGAATCCACCTTAATAAATAATGCGCACTTTTTGAAATAATCAACTCCATATTACCCATGCAACTCGCTTTAGTCCTAATAATGCCCTTTTTTGGCGCGCTTGCGGCGGCAACATTATCGCGTCTTTCAAGATCTTACGGCGCTATTGCTGCTGTGATTACCTGCCTGAGTTGTTTGCTACTTTTATATCCTTTATGCGCTACGGTATTCAGTGGCCAAACCATTATCCAAACCATTACATGGATACCATCTATCGATTTAAACCTAACCTTCAGATTAGATGGTTTAGGGTTGTTATTTGCCTTGTTGATTTTAGGCATAGGCTTACTGGTCGTGATATATGCAAGGTTTTATTTGTCTAGCCGCGATTCTATGGGTCGGTTTTATGCATACCTTATGCTATTTATGGGAGCGATGTTAGGCATTGCGTTATCAGAAAACATCATTCAATTACTCATTTTTTGGGAATTGACCAGCGTATCATCGTTTTTATTGATTAGTTATTGGCAACAGCGAGAAGAGGCGCGCAGTGGCGCGCGCATGGCCTTGAGTATCACTGGCGCAGGTGGGCTGGCTTTATTGGGTGGCTTTATTTTATTGGGCAACATCGTGGGGAGTTATGATTTATCAATCATTTTGGCCTCTGGTGATATCATCCGCGCGCACGCGTTATATCTACCGACACTCCTGTTAATTCTTTTGGGCGCATTCACAAAATCTGCCCAATTTCCATTTCATTTTTGGTTACCGAATGCCATGGCAGCGCCCACCCCTGTGTCGGCGTATTTGCACTCAGCCACCATGGTAAAAGCAGGCGTATTTTTGCTTGCGCGATTTTTCCCAGCTTTATCTGGTACATCGGAATGGGGATGGATTGTTGGTGGTGCAGGGTTGAGCACCTTATGTATAGGCGCATATATTGCTTTATTCAAGCACGATTTAAAAAGTATGCTGGCGTATTCAACCATCAGTCATTTAGGCCTCATTACCTTGCTATTCGGTATTGGTACACCGCTAGCTGCCATTGCAGGGGTATTTCATATTATTAATCATGCGATTTTTAAAGCTGCGCTATTTATGATAGCGGGCATTATTGATCATGAAACAGGATCGCGCGATATGCGCCAACTTGGCGGCCTACGCAAATATATGCCGCACACCACGGTATTGGCTCTTTTGGCATCAGCCGCCATGGCAGGCGTGCCGTTGTTAAGTGGATTTTTATCGAAAGAAATGCTCTTTCAAGAAGCGGTTGATAGTACACAATCTTATTCTTGGCCTTGGTTGTTACCCATCGCTGTCACCGTTGCAGGCGCGTTTGCAGTCGCCTATTCAATCCGGTTTATTCATGATGTGTTTTTTCACGGCGAATCAAAGGGCTTATTAAAAACCCCGCATGAACCTGTACGTTGGCTGAAAATACCCGTTGAGATATTAGTCGGCTTAAGTGTGCTCATTGGTATTTTGCCAGCATTTGCCGTGAAAGCGATTTTAGATAATGCCGCTAGCAGTGTCTTGCAAACATCATTGCCAAATTACTCACTTGCACTATGGCACGGGCTTAATCCAGCGTTATGGATGAGCGTCATTGCACTCAGCATGGGCGCGTTCATTTATCTAAAGCGCCAAGCACTATTTGAGCTCAACGGTCGATTTGAAGCGCTACCCGATGCTAAAGCCATGTATCTAAACACTCTCGAGGCGCTGTTTAATGTAGCCTACAAAATAACAGAAGCGCTTGATACGCAATCTTTACAACGGATGCTTTACGTTTTTTACGCGTTTGCACTCTTACTTGGCATGAGCGCGTTTTTTGGTTCAAATGCAACAATCACAGGCAGCCGCGCTTTACTGCCCATTGATGCGCTAAGTTTATTGATTGTGATTGGCGCAATTATTGCGGCATTGAGTGTTGTTGTTTTGCACCGGCAACGCTTGATTGCACTCATTTTAATAGGCGCTGTAGGATTAGCTGTTGCATTAGTCTTTATTAAGTTTTCTGCGCCAGACCTCGCTTTAACGCAGCTTTCTGTAGAAGTGGTCACTATTGTACTGTTACTACTGGCTTTATACTTTTTACCGCAACATGGCGCGCCAGAACCCGCCTCACACAAGCACATTCAATATCTCACATTAGCAGCGATTGCAGGTGTCTGCGCTACAGCATTAAGTTGGGCAATACTCACAAGGCCATATGAGCATATTGCAGGCTTTTTTATAGAGAAAAGCTTCACCGAAGGTGGCGGCACCAATGTAGTCAATGTCATCTTAGTGGACTTTAGGGGTTATGACACCTTGGGCGAAGTGACAGTGCTAGCGCTTGCAGCCCTTGGCATTTACGCTATGTTAGACGGGCTTCGTTTAGTAGGCCCAAGCGCAGATAGTGAACATCGTGCTTGGAATTGGGATGCCAAGCCCGTGATTATGGCGACTTTTAGCCGCTTACTTTTACCACTCGCTTTACTTGTGGCAGTTTTTATATTACTACGCGGACATAATCAACCAGGTGGCGGTTTTATTGCGGGGCTGATCACCGCAGTTGCTCTTATTATGCAATACCTCGCTAATGGAAGTGCCTGGACGCAGAGCCGATTACCAGCCAATATGCACCCTGTCATTGCCACGGGCTTGCTGTTTGCATGCATCACTGGCCTAGCAAGCTGGCTTTTTGGGTATCCCTTTTTAACCTCCACATTTAGTCACGTCCATTGGCCGTGGGTCGGAGACTTTGAAATAGCCTCAGCCATGGCATTTGATTTAGGTGTTTACTTAGTGGTGGTTGGCGCAACGCTTCTTATTTTAATTAACCTAGGTCTTATGCATCAACCTAGCGAAAAAGCCAAACTTAAAATAGGAGACCACGCATAATGGAAGCGCTTATTGCCTTATTAATTGGCGTATTGACGATGTGTGGCGTCTATCTAAGTTTACGTAACCGCACATTTTCAGTCGTGCTAGGCCTTACTTTTTTATCCTATGCGGTTAATTTATTTTTATTTGCAATGGGGCGACTCACCATTGGCGCACCCCCAATCCTAGACAATAGCGCAACCAATTACGCAGACCCCTTGCCACAAGCATTAGTGTTAACAGCCATTGTGATTAGTTTCGCCATGACGGCTTACGTGATTGTTTTGGCGCTCAAGTCACGTGCTGATCTTGGCAACGACCACGTGGATGGAAAGGAAGACGATTGAGTCATTTAATCACGAGTCCTGTGCTAATCCCTTTGTTGGCAGGCATTGTATTGCTGATGGTGCGAGACCAAAATATCAGCGCTAAACGTGCTATCAGTATAGTGAGCTTGCTAATGCAATTGGCCTGCGCTTTACTTCTGCTAAAAACGGTAGGCACTGGCGATATCCTCACTTATGCGCTTGGAAATTGGCCTGCGCCTTATGGCATTGTTTTAGTGGCAGACCGCTTGGCTACTTGGATACTCACGATTACGGCTCTGCTGGCAATTTTTGCGTTTACATACGCTACGCTCAATACAGATCGTGCAGGCCGTCATTTCCATGTGCTGTTCCAGCTACAACTATTTGGCTTAAATGGCGCTTTTTTAACGGGTGATTTATTTAATTTATTTGTATTTTTTGAAATTTTATTGCTTGCCTCCTACGGCTTAATGTTACATGGCGGTGGTCGTTTGCGCACTAAAGCCAGTTTGCATTTTGTCGTCATTAATTTAGCAGGTTCAACCGTATTTTTATTTGCAGTTGGCGCACTGTACGGAGTCGTTGGCACATTAAATATGGCAGATTTAGCCCAAAAAATAGCCAACGTCCCTGCTGAAAATGTAGTTTTAGTGAAAGCAGCTGGTTTATTGCTTTTTAGTGTATTTGCGCTAAAAGCAGCATTGTTGCCGCTCTATTTATGGCTACCTGCAGGCTACGCGCAAACCAGTGCGCCGGTTGCCGCGCTCTTCACCATTATGACAAAAGTAGGTGCTTACAGCATCTTACGTGTCTATAGCCTTATTTATGGTAGCAACGCTGGCGCTAGTGCGCATTTGATTGAACGCTGGCTATTGCCACTTGCGCTAGCCAGTTTAATCGTTGGGGTTATAGGCGTTCTTGGTAGCAAGCACCTACGTGTGCAAATTGCCTATTTGGTGGTTGCATCTGTTGGTACTTTGTTTGTGGCATTTGGTATAAATTCTACACAAAGCATTAGCGCTGGGCTTTATTATTTGCCCCATACAACTTTTGCCTCAGCCGCGTTATTTTTACTCGCTGATGCGATTGCGAATCGTCGTGGAGCAGTCGCTGATAAACTTGACGCTGGCCCTGTGATTGCATCACCCAGATTATTAGGTGGAATATTTTTAGTGCTCGCCATGCTAGTTGCTGGGCTCCCACCATTTTCAGGATTTTTAGGTAAGCTCATGCTATTAAAATCTGCTGTAAATCATACCGCCATGCCTTGGGTGATGGGTGTGGTGCTGGTAAGTGGCTTACTCACTATGATTGCGATGGCGCGAACAGGTAGTTTATTATTTTATAAAGCCAATGCTGCTTATATTGAAGAACTATCTTCGCACAAAGTGCGTGTAGCACCTTTTGCAAAAACTGATGCTCGCGAGCTTGTGTCCATCATAGGCTTATTAAGCTTGTGCCTCATGATGACTATTTGGGCTGAACCCATTATTGTGTTTACGCAAGCAACGGCAGAGCAGCTTTTTAACCCAATGCAATATATAAACGCTGTTTTAAGTCAAAGTTAACATGTTTAAACGTCTACTCCCACATCCAGTTCTAACACCAATACTCACGATTATTTGGCTATTGCTCACGAATAGCATAGCCACTGGTCAGCTTCTATTAGGGCTTATGTTGGGCTGGGCAATTCCTTTTTTTACCATACGCTTTTGGCCTGATGAAGTCACCATTTACCAACCAATTAAACTGCTCCAATTTAGCTTGGTCGTGTTATTTGACATTTTGGTGGCAAATTTTATTGTGGCACGTTTAATTCTAGGCAATCCTGATCGCCTCTCGCCAACCTTCATTATTGTGCCATTAGATATAAAATCTGACATTGCCATAAGCCTGCTTGCTAATATTATTAGCTTAACCCCGGGCACTGTGTCATCACTGTTAATAGAAGATCGCACACAATTAGTGGTGCATGCACTTGATACGGATAATGCAGATGCATTAATTGCATCAATTAAAACGCGCTATGAAGCCCCATTAAAGGAGATTTTTGAACATGTTGGGTAATGCTGTGCAAAGTGAAGTGATAAGCGTGGCCTTAATGATTGCGTTTAGCATGGTATCAGTGGCAGTGGCCTTAAGTTTTTGGCGGCTATTTCGTGGACCAGATAGGCCAGATCGCATTTTGGCGTTAGATACTTTATACATCAACACCATTGCCTTGCTGATTTTATTGGGTATTTATCTAGACAGTGCATTGTATTTTGAAGCGGCGTTATTAATTGCGCTCATGGGGTTTATTGGCACGGTAGCATTATGCAAATATTTATTACGAGGCGACATTGTCGAATAATACGATGCAAGAATATATTTTAGCTTTTTTAATTGTGACGGGTGCTAGCTTTACTTTGGTGGGCTCTTTGGGATTGGCGAGGTTACGCGATTTTTATATGCGACTACACGGACCAACCAAAGCAACGACATTGGGCGTGGGTTGCTTGCTCATAGCGTCAGCGATTTACTTTAGTAGCAAACCAGATAGCTTTAGTATGCATGAAGTGTTAATTACACTATTTTTGTTCATTACCGCTCCAGTCAGCGCACATTTGCTGGCTAAGGCGGCATTACATCTTAAATTAAGATCCATTGCTAAACTGCCAGAACAATCTTAAAGCGCAATCCTAAATGGTAGATTCAATGCCTTAGGTGCTGATCTCAAGGCAGGTCAATTTCATGAGCTAGAGACTAAGTTCACTCACTTGCTTGGTGAGCCTGATGAGGTTTCCATTGACTACGTTCTTGGCGAGCCAAAGTAGGAGGTCTCGGATGTTTCATTACGCCTCTATCACGTTGATTCACACTGCGGTGGCTATGAATGTATTGGCTTAGAAATTCCCATTTTGTGTGTTGGTGCTGGCACATAATAATTCGCTGCAGGGTCGACGGCCCTGAGCTCAAACGTTCTTGTCTGCTATGTCCCCCGAATCCGCAGGATCCCCAAACATGTTTCGTAAAAATGTCACCATTTGTCACTTTTTCCAACAGACTTTAAATACGAGCACAAACAATAAATATTGCATAACCATTTATTCAATGGCGCGCTCGGCGGGAGTCGAACCCACGACCTTTGGCTTCGGAAACCAACACTCTATCCAGCTGAGCTACGAGCGCAACCAGCGGATTATAACAAAATAGACTGGTAGCATCTTCAATCTTTTGTGTAGTCCAAAGTTAAATGTATAATGCACTACTTATTTCAAATTATTCATGGGAAAACAGGCGATGGGGAAAAAAGAAGAAGGTTATTCAAGTTCAAGTTTCTGGCAATTGATGCTCGTGATTCCAGGTACTATTATTGGCTTTACGTTACTTATTTCACTGCTTGCTTACTTGTTTGGTGGTGGTGATTCTGCCACTGCCCCAGCTGCCGCGCCTGCGCCTATGGCGGCTGTTGATACTAAAGCCGATGAAGCGATTAAGCCTGTCGCTGAGGTGGTAGTTGCAGAAGCGGCTACCGAAAAAGTGGAAAAAACGGGTCAAGAAGTAGTCACTGGCGTATGTGCAATGTGTCATGCGGCTGGTTTGATGGAGTCACCAAAATTAGGTGATAAAGGCCAATGGGCGCCACGTATTGCGCAAGGATACGAAACATTGGTGAAACACGCTATTGAAGGCATCCGTAATATGCCAGCACGTGGTGGTAATCCAGATTTGAGCGATGCAGAAATTGCTAGTGCCGTTGCTGTCATGGCAAATGAAGCAGGGGCGAATTTTGACCCTGCCACGTTTCAACCATAATTGAACACTTTTTATTATCAAGCCGCTTATATCCTAAGCGGCTTTTTTTCTAAGTAAACAATGGCTACTTACGCAATCGGTGATATACAAGGGTGCTTTTATGCCTTTCAGGCACTGCTTGAAAAGTTAAGGTTTAATCCATCGCATGATCGCTTATGGCTGGTAGGCGATATGATTAACCGAGGTACTGGTTCTCTTGAGATGTTGCGGTGGTGTGTAACCCATGAACATGCGATTCAAGTGGTGTTAGGTAACCATGATCTGCATGCTATAGCAGTGGCGCATAATATTCGCCCACCGCATCGTAGTGATACATTGCGGCCTATCCTTGAAGCGAGTGATGGCATGCAATTGTTGGAATGGCTACGCCATCAGCCGCTCATCATCGTTGAAGATGACATCACGATGGTGCATGCAGGCTTATTGCCGCAATGGACTATAAACCAAGCAATCACTTACGCTGCCGAGGTGGAAGCGGTATTACGTCGTGATGATTATGTGCAATTCTTGCAACATATGTACGGTAATCAGCCAGTTATATGGCAGGACGATTTGCAAGGAATGGATAGGTTGCGGTTGATTACCAATGCGTTTACACGCCTGCGGGTGTGTGATGTGCATGGAGAGCTGGATTATAGTTTTAAGGGCGAGTTGGCCGATATTCCTGCGGGTTTTATGCCATGGTTTCAAGTGCCCAATCGATTGTCACAAACGTCAACAATAATTTGTGGACACTGGTCAGCTTTAGGTTTGTATCAACAACATAATATCCATGCATTAGATACGGGCTGCTTGTGGGGCGGTCAATTGACTGCGATGTGTCTTGAGACGAGAGCGATCACGCAAGTGAATTTTGACCCGAGAGACAAAGATTAAACAGTGGTCATGCCCGCGTCATATAGATACGTGGCGCTGTTTGAACTTAGCTACAATCACTTCGCGCGCAAGGTGCGTGACGCTTTGTCTAGTTTGGTTTATACAAGAAATCGGTGTTAAAAAGTGTAATTCAACAACTGGGTGATGAATGCGTAGTATTTGGTCCATCGACTCAATCATGCTGGTTTCACCAGCATATGCCATGGTTAAATTAGCTTTACCGTCTGGGGTAGGGTAGTAAATGGTCACAGGCCATATGCTCGCTTCTGCGTCTATCGCAGCCTGAACAATACTGCTTTTAAATGGCAGCACATGTGTCCCATCCGTAGTAGTTCCCTCTGGAAAAAAGCACACATTCTCTTTCTCAAGCAAACTGTTCGTAGTCATCTCAACAATACGCGCGGCATCTCTACGTATGGTTCGGTTGATAAATAAGGTGCCTGATTTAGTGACGAGATAACCAAACACTGGCCAACTTTTAATTTCAAGCTTTGCGATAAATCGAACAGGGATAATGCTATTGAGTGCGTGAATGTCTGACCAGGAAATATGGTTGGCAACGAACATGGTTTTTTGCGTGTATGCATCGGGCGGTGTACCAAATGTGATCACTTGGATGTTGAAGCATTGAAGTAATATGCGGCACCACCAGCGAACAATGCTCCCACGTTGATGCGCATTAACAAAAGGCAGCACGCCTGCGGCGATGACTAAGCCAACAAGCGTGTGGAGGATAACCCGTGCAATACGGAAATATCGAATGAAAAACGGGGTTTGTTGCAAATTATTTTAAGAAATGCGCAGCATATCTTTTGTTGATTCTCGATAAAGGCAACATTACCAGCATATCGGCTGTATTGAAATAGGCATCCCACGCAGGTTCACTACAAATATAAGCACCAAGTCTTAAGTAGCCTTTGATTAACGGTGGGCAAGCCACTTGCATCTCTTGATTCAGTGCCTCTATTGGCAAAGGGTTGTGGGGGAATACGCGGTATTCTTGGGGTGAAAGATAGTCATCTTTTAGGCGGTTAAACAAAGACGCAGCGGCATGACCACCATCATTCATGGGTACACTCGCACAACCTATCATGTATTCGTAATGATGCATTTGCATGTATTTGGCCAAACCAGCCCAAAGCATAGTAATCGTGCCACCACTGCGGTAGTCTTGATGCACACAAGCACGTCCCACCTCAACAGTACGATCAAATAAATGGGCGATACGGCTAAGATCAAATTCGCCTGCGGAGTAATAGCCGCCTGCTTGACTCGCTTGCTGAGGGCTTAATATACGATATGTTCCGATGACTTGATGTGTGCTACTTTCACGTACCAACAAGTGATCACAAAAATCATCAAATCCATCAATGTCTAGCCCACCTGTGCCACTGACTTGCGCCCCCATTTCCTCTGCAAACACTTTATAGCGTAAGCGCTGTGCTTCAGCTACTTCTGCTGGCGTCCGCGCTAAGGATAGGTATAAACGGCTTTGGGTTTGATTTGATTCTTGATTGAGTGTTTTTTGGAACATATCATCTCTCCGTGAATTTGAAGAGATGATAGGTAAACTACATGAATATTAAATGACGCTGTCGTTACAGTTTAATGAAACCACACAACAGATAAAACAAAACCTATCAGTGCGATACTCTAGAGGTTTCACCATTTTCTACGATACGAACCCGCTCGCCTGGTGAAAAGGCTTCGTCAGCTTCTTGTACGATAGCGATTAAACCGCCACCATCGAGTTTCACAGTGATTTCAACCCCATCTTCACGGGTAACAACTTCTTCGGCGGCAGAGCCAGCTAAACCACCAGCTACTGCACCTATTACTGCCGCAATTGCACTACCACGGCCACCACCAATAGAACTACCAGCTATGCCGCCAATTGCACCGCCAGCAATCGTACCTACGGGTGATTTTGTACCTTCCAGTTTCACTTGGCGTACACTTTCTACCACCCCAGTTTTAACCGTTTGCACTTTACGCGCATCATCGCGCTTGTATACGCTTCCAGAATTAGAGCTTGCACAGGCGACTAACACCAAAGAGACAAAAAATATGCTGATAATTTTTAAATAATGCATTTGAAGCTCCTTTATAAGTGCTAGGTTGCTATTTAAGTTTTTCCTGCACTGCCACCTCTTTGACCAGTGCTTGGCTGTATACGTTCTCGATTTCTTCGCGTGTAGGACGGTGATTTTGTCCGCCACGGCTTTCGATTTTAATGGCGCCCATAGTGGATGCTAATCTTCCACAGGTTGGCCAATCCCAGCCTCTGACTATGCCATACAATAAACCAGCACGATAAGCATCGCCACAACCGGTTGGGTCCACAACCTTGTTAGCATTAACGCACGGGATCTCAAAAAGTTGACCATCGGCATAAATTTGTGAGCCACTACCGCCTAAAGTCACAATCAGCGCCTTCACTTTAGCGGCTAATTGTTCAAGCGTTAATCCAGTTTTGTCTTGAATCACTTGAGATTCGTAGTCATTCACGGCCAAATAATCTGCCATGTCAATAAAGTGTAGCAACTCCTCGCCATTAAACATAGGCAAGCCTTGGCCTGGATCGAACATAAATGGAATGCCCGCTTCAGCACATTCACGCGCATGTTGAAACATGCCGTCACGACCATCTGGTGCGATGATGGCAAGGCTGACTTGTTGTGTTTCTTTTACGCTATTTTGATGTGACTCCACCATGGCACCCGGGTGGAAGGCTGTAATCTGATTATCTTCTGTATCCGTGGTGATAAAGGCTTGAGCGGTAAAGCTACTAGGTATCGTCTTAATATGCTGTTGGTTTAGTTTGTTTTGGCTCAGCCACTCAGCGTAAGGTGCAAAATCTTGACCTACTGTGGCCATAATCAGCGGATTTCCATCTAGCAGTTGCAAGTTGTAAGCAATATTCCCTGCAGTGCCGCCAAACTCGCGGCGCATTTCAGGTACATAAAACGCCACGCTCAGCTTATGAATTTTGTCAGGCAGGATGTGATTTTTAAACTGATCTTGAAACACCATAATGGTGTCATAAGCTAACGAACCGCAGATAAGGATTTGCATAATGAAGGACTTTTACTTGAATACGCTATTATCCAGTAGCGAGACAGCTTTAAGCAAGTGAACTTAAATGAGCGTTGTTTATTTACGCGCGCCGTCGATCAAAATTTTCGCAGCTTGTTTAGCGTATTTAATAGCACCAGAACCACGCTTCATTTGTTCTGCTTGCACAGCACCCTCGAATAATAATGAAAGTTGCAGTGCCAGCCCTTGAGCATCTTTGATATTGGCTTGGGATGCAAGCTGCGCGATATAAAGTCTAAAATTTTTAGATTGTTCTGATGACAGCTGATGAATTGGATTTTGCTCATCAGGAAATTCAGCAGAGGCCTTGATAAAGCCCATGCCCAAAAAGCTAGGTGAGTTTACCCATTCCTCAATAAAATCAAACAGTTGCTGGATTTTATCTGCTGGTTGTTCACTGCTGGTATTGAGTTTGTTGTCTAACCAGTTTTGGAAATCTGCTTGACTCTTCTTGAGCACTTCGAGAATGAGTTCTTCCTTAGTGCGGAAGTATTTGTAAAGCGTCATTTTTGTGGTACCAGCCACAGCCACAATAGTGTCTACGCCAGTCGAGTTAATGCCTCTTGTTTGAAAAAGATCAGTAGCAGTACTTAATATTTTTTCACGGAGCACAGACATGAGTGAATTATACTAATCTGTATATATATATCAAGTCTATTCTATAGGCTTAACTTTTAGAGTTTGCCATCAGCATTGGGGTGTAGTTACATTTCACCATGTCTAGCAGTTGATTGGTCAATTTTTGGTCATCTCGATTGGTGGAAATTTGGCCTAATACAACATTTTCAAAATACACTTTTTTATATGAATCAGGCAGTTGCAATGCCTCAATGAGCTGGCAATCGCCTTTGCGCATTTGCTCGATTCTCGCAAATAGCGCAGCGGTTTGTGTGGGGCTGGCGGCGATATTGCTCGCATCTGCAACCATGCCGTTAGTAGGCGTCGTTGTAAGCAATTGCACATCTGGATGGTAAATTGGATTGTGCATGCCCCAAAACTGATAACCAAGCAGGCTGCCAATAATGATCAAGGTACTTGCTGCAACCGCGTACGCTACTCGCCTAGGCATGTGTATGGTGCGTTCTGTTTGGGCGGCAATGAGTGCAATTGCTGCGTTTTTTGCATGGCTGAGACTTGCAGGGTTATGATGGTGTAGCTTTTCTTGGGCAGCAGCAATGGCCATAAAGTAGAGCTGATTGGCCAATAGTTCAGGCATAGCAACGCCAGCTTTTGCCGCTTCAATGGTGAGGTACTGCACCAGTGGGTGTTCATCTTGCAAAAAATTCGGTGTGATTTTTTTTGTGACATGTGGCGCATCTAGCCAGTCATTTAAAACATCAAACAAACTCAATAAGCGTTGTTGGGGAGAAGTGCTTGATTTTTTGAGCATGGCAATCAGCCATTCAGAATTGAGTATGTCCATGCGATATCCTTTGCCTCTAAAATGGCTTCACTACCACTAAAATGACGATTGCAAATAATGCCAATACTGGTATTTCATTGAACCACCTAAACCAAATGTGGCTGCGTTTGTTGTTCCCAGATTTAAAATCACGCATGAGTTTGCCACAATAAGCATGGTAAATAATTAGGCCAATCACCAATACTAATTTGGCATGCAACCAGCCTCCAGTGATGCCATAAACCAGCCACAACCAAATCCCAAACCCAAGCGCTAGTAAAGCTAGGGGTAACATAAAGCGGTACAACTTGTGTTCCATCAACTCTAAGCGTGCCAACGTGGCGGCATCGCTCACCATGGCATGGTTCACAAACAAGCGTGGTAAGTAAAAAAGTCCAGCAAACCAGCTAGTGACGAAAATAATATGCAACGCCTTAATCCACAACATTAGCGAAGCTCTGCATCTAGTAATTGGCGAAGCTTTACAAAATCCAATTCACCGATAATGCGTTGTAAACGGTGGCCTTGTTTGTCGTAAAGATAGGTGGTGGGCGTGAGGTTGACGCCGCCGAATGCTTGCACAATTTCGCTTAAACCGTCATGCATGACAGGAAAGGGCAATGATTTTTGCTCGCTGTAATTGAGCACTTGGGCGGGTGGGTCATATGGCATCGCAACTGCAATTACCTCAAATCCTTTGGCTTTGTATTGATTGTATGTGTTGATTAAATCAGGCATTTCTTTAATGCATCCAGGACAATCTGTAGCCCAAAAATTCACCAAGACCACTTTGCCTTTTAGAGATGCCATTGAAATTTTTTCACCTTGCAAGGTGGTAAAGGTGACATCAGGAGAAGTCGGTTTTTGAGATAGGCTCACTACTAGCGCTACCAGTAAAAAAATCAGCGTAGCTGGAATCAATAATTTCTTAAAATTTGTCATCATAAAATTGTAACGTTTTTTCCCAATACAGTGTCAATAACCATAGAACGTTTGCAGTTTTTGCCCACTCTACACCATGGTATAATTGACTTTTGTTTGTGATGAATCATCAATGAACGCACCTATTCCCGCTACATTACTACAATCTGACGCCGTGCCTGCGACGCGCTTGCGCGAAATTCCGTACAACTATACCTCATTCTCTGACCGTGAAATTGTGATCCGGTTTCTTGGTGAGGAAATATGGGAAGTGCTGAATACACTGCGTGAGCAACGCAAAACAGGCCGTAGCGCACGCATGTTGTTTGAGGTGCTGGGTGATTTATGGGTGGTGAGTCGCAATCCTTACTTACAAGACGACTTGCTGGATAATCCCAAACGTCGTAAAGCGTTAATAGACGCGTTACACCATCGTATTGCGGCCATTGAAGAGCGCAGTGCGGGCAATGCTAACGTGCAAAAGCTGGTGTCTGCAGCCAAACAAGCGGTGAAAAAATTCAGTGATGATTTTCGCCAAACCTATGATCTACGCAAAAAAGCATTAAGCAAGCTTGGAAAGTTTACACGCAAAGACAATATCCAGTTTGATGGCCTTGCACGCGTGTCTCATGTGACGGATGCTACCGATTGGCGCGTGGAATATCCATTTGTAGTATTGAACCCTGACACTGAGGCAGAAATTGCTTACCTAGTCAGAACATGTATCGAGCTTGGTTTAACCGTGATTCCACGTGGAGGTGGTACTGGTTATACGGGTGGCGCTATTCCACTTACGCCTTTATCTGCGGTCATCAATACAGAAAAGCTAGACCAACATACCGGTGTGCAAATGCGCACGTTACCGGGTGTTTCACGTCAAGTAGCCACCATTGAATGTGGCGCTGGTGTAGTGACGCGCCGCGCCATGGAAGCTGCTACCGACGCTGGTTTGGAGTTTGCCTGTGACCCCACCTCTGCGGATGCTTGCTGTATTGGCGGTAACGTAGCGATGAATGCGGGTGGTAAAAAAGCCGTATTGTGGGGTACTGCTTTGGATAATCTCGCCTCATGGCGCATGGTGACACCCGATGCTACTTGGATGGAGGTTGAGCGTCTAGACCATAATTTAGGCAAGATTCATGACATTGCAATGGCACGCTTTAAAGTCAGCCGTTATGACATTGACATGAAAACGCTGTTGGCAGAGCCAGAAATCATTGAAATTCCAGGCCCTAGCTTTCGTAAAGTGGGTCTAGGCAAAGATGTGACGGACAAATTTCTGTCTGGTTTGCCGGGCATTCAAAAAGAGGGATGCGATGGCTTAATCACTTCCGCTACTTTTATTTTGCATCGCATGCCTAAGTTTGTGCGCACGATTGCCTTGGAGTTTTTTGGTAATGTATCTCATGCTGTGCCAGCGATTGTAGAGATTAAAGATTATTTAGACGCAACCGCCAAATTAGAGCCCGCCGTTATCATGGCTGGCTTAGAGCATATGGATGAGCGCTATATTAAAGCAGTCGGCTATGCGACTAAAGCGGCACGTCAGCAACGACCAAAAATGGTGTTGATTGCGGATATTGCATCGGATGATGAAAATGCAGTGGGCGAAGTGGCTTCTGCCATGGTGCGTATGTGCAACGCCAGAAATGGTGAAGGTTTTATTGCGGTGTCCTCAGAAGCGCGTAAGAAATTCTGGCTAGACCGTGCACGCACAGCAGCGATTGCCAAGCATACTAATGCCTTCAAAATCAATGAAGACGTGGTGATTCCTTTGCCTAAGTTAGGGGAATATTCCGATGGTATTGAGCGCATCAATATTGAGCTGTCTATTAATAACAAATTAAAGTTAGTCGATGCCTTAGAGACTTTCATGCAAGGCGATCTGCCATTGCAGCCTGATGAAGATGGCAATGCAGATGCCGAAAGTGTGCAATCAAAGCAAGTGATGGCATTGCAATTGTTGCGTGATTTACGCGCAAAATGGCGTTTGATTTTGAATACCTTAGATGAGCCTGTTGCTACTTTAGGCGAGTTAGGTAAACCTTACACGCAACATGAAAACGTGTTCCGTGCTGTGCAAGCTTATGACTTACGTATTTCTTGGAAGCGTGAACTCAAACGTCCAATGGCGGATATATTTGCTGGACGTGAGTTTCAAAAAATCCTAGACCGTTTTGATGAGATTCATAAGCAAGTCCTGAAAAGCCGCGTGTTTATTGCCTTGCATATGCATGCAGGCGATGGCAACGTACATACCAATATTCCTGTAAATTCAGATGATTACGGCATGATGCAAGATGCGCATGCAGCCGTGGCGCGCGTAATGGCGCTGGCAAAAAATCTGAACGGCGTCATTTCTGGTGAGCATGGCATTGGCATTACCAAAATGGAGTTCTTAGATCAATCTACCATTGATACCTTTACCAGCTACAAAAATAAAGTGGATCCGAATGGTCACTTTAACAAAGGCAAATTGCTTGCTGGTTCTGGTTTAGAGAATGCTTACACCCCAAGCTTTGGTTTGTTAGAGCAAGAATCTATCATCATGGAGCAGTCTGCGATTGGTGAAATTGCGGATGATATTTCCGACTGCTTACGTTGTGGTAAATGTAAACCAGTGTGTTCAACGCATGTGCCACGCGCGAATTTACTGTACTCACCGCGTAATAAAATTCTGGGTACGTCATTGTTGATCGAGGCTTTCTTATACGAAGAGCAAACGCGTCGTGGTATCTCGCTCAAACATTTTGATGAGTTTAACGATGTGGCTGACCACTGTACGGTGTGCCATCGCTGTGAAAAACCATGTCCAGTCGATATTGATTTTGGCGATGTCTCAATCAAGATGCGTAACTTCTTGCGTGAGCAAGGCAAGAAAAAATTCAATCTAGGTACCGCAGCTGGCATGTTGTTCTTGAATGCCAAGGATCCTGCCACGATTAAATTTTTACGCACCACCATGATAGGCTGGGGCTACAAAGCGCAAAATATCGCACATGCTCTAGCTAAGCGCTTTGGTTTGTTTAAAGATAAAAAAGCACCGCCAGCTACAGTCGGTAAAGCAGATATTAAAGCGCAGGTGATCCATTTTATTAATCGCCCGATGCCTAGAAAAATGCAATCTAAAACCTCACGCGCCATGCTGGGTGTAGAAGATGACAGCATGATTCCAGTCATACGTAATCCACAAAAAGTGACTGAAGATTCTGAAGCGGTGTTCTATTTCCCGGGTTGTGGTTCAGAGCGTTTGTTCTCAAATGTAGGACTTGCTACCCAAGCCATGTTGTATGAAGTCGGCGCGATTACGGTCTTGCCTCCTGGTTATTTATGTTGTGGCTATCCGCAAACCTCTAGCGGTAATCATGACAAAGGCCAAGAAATCACTGCGGAAAATCGCGTGTTATTCCATCGTGTGGCCAACACCTTGAATTATTTAGATATCAAAACGGTGATTGTGTCTTGCGGTACTTGTATGGATCAATTGCAAAAATATGAGTTTGAGAAGATTTTCCCAGGCTGTCGTTTGCTAGATATTCATGAGTATTTGATGGAAAAAGATCAGAAGTTATCGGGCATTACTGGAACACGTTACATGTACCATGATCCATGTCACAGCCCAATGAAAACGTATAAGCCACTCGAGGTGACTAATCAACTGATGGGGCAGGAAGTTGCATTGAACGATCGTTGTTGTGGTGAATCAGGTACATTTGCCGCCGCTCGCCCTGATATTGCAACACAAGTGAAGTTCCGCAAGCAAGAAGAGTTGGAAAAAGGCATGGAAAAAATGGGGCTTACTGTCGGAGCCCCAGAGATGCCAGTGAAGATACTGACTTCTTGCCCAAGCTGTTTACAGGGGCTGGCACGTTACGGCGACGATACCGGCATTGAAGCCGATTACATCGTCGTAGAAATGGCGAAACATATTCTTGGTGAAAACTGGATGCAAGACTATGTTGAAAAAGCCAACAACGGCGGTATCGAGAAAGTATTGTTATAAGCGCGAGTCACACAGGCATATGTGTGACTCAGTTGGCAAAGTGGGTCGCAGTTATTTCATCGCTTTGCTCACCGCGTACCATGCAAACGCAATCATCGCTAGTGCCACAACAAGGATGACAATAAAACTCATTAGGCCGTAGTCTGTTGAAAGCAAATCACTTAATATTTTCATGGGTGTGCTCCTTAAGTGTGGTTAAATCTAACCGTACTTTGACACGGCACCCATGTTTTATTTTTGATATAGCGCAAACAGTGAGCGTATTTCTCCAATCCAACACACCGTTTAGATATGTCTATACCCCAGTTTCTTATTAGCATTATGATGTTTGTACAAAGCCCAATATTGCTGGCTGCCACAGAACAGGATGGCCGTTGGCATGTCGGCATAGGCGACCCTACCATTTGGGGCTGGCTCACAGTAGGCATGTACTTGCTAGTGATTGCTCGATGTTATGTAAAAGCCAAGCATCATATGCGAATGGCTGAACCCTATAGGTTCTGGCTTTTATTGGGTCTTTTCTTGTTGCTGCTAGCCATCAACAAGCAGCTTGATTTACAAACCTTATTTACGCAACTGATGCGAGATGCTGCGGTTGAGCATGGCTGGTACGAGCATCGAAGACAGCTGCAGATACTGTTTATCTGTTGCGTGGGTTTTTCTATGTTGATTGCATTGTTCACACTCAGAATAGCGTTAATGGATCATTGGCGACGCTATCAATTCATATGGTTGGGATTATTTTTTCTTTTTGCCTTCATATTAATTCGTGCAGCTTCTTTTCATCATATAGACATCATGATTCATGAGTCGGTCATGGGACTTGAGCTCAATGTAGTATTAGAAAACACAGCCCTCATGTTGATTTTACTTGGTACTTACAGGCATGGTCAGCTAGTACATAGTAGCGCAGGCGTTCAACAGCCTGCCCCCAAAGCATATCAAGCCAGTAGTGAAGGCGCAGATGTATACTGTCCTCGCTGTGAAACCAAAGCCATGTCTAAGGCTGCACATGGGCGACTATTTAAATGTAAATCCTGTGCACATAAATATCAGGTATATGTGGTCGGTTAATCCGTCAATTGAATCTATAAGAGAGCAGTCCTCACCATGAATATTTACCCATTATTCAAACCCTTGTTGTTCCAACTAGAGGCTGAATACGCACATGACGTTACTCTGGCTAGTTTGAGATGGGCGGAGCGGTTAGGGTTGATGCGTCTGCATTCAAATCAATGTGAATCTACCCCACGTCAAGTGATGGGGATCACGTTTCCTAACGCAATAGGTTTAGCTGCTGGGTTAGATAAAAATGCAGCTGTAATTGATGGCATGGCGGCACTAGGCTTTGGATTTATTGAGGTAGGCACTGTGACGCCACGCCCGCAGCCAGGCAACCCAAAACCACGATTATTCCGCGTGAAAGAGGCAGAAGGCATTATCAATCGCTTTGGATTTAATAACCTAGGCGTGGATCATTTAATCTCCAACGTAAAGGCATCTAAGTATCAAGGTGTGCTAGGTATTAACATTGGTAAAAACTTTGATACACCTAACGAGCGTGCTGTGGATGACTACGTGCACTGCATGGAGAAAGTGTATCCATATGCCAGCTACATCACGGTGAATATTTCTTCACCCAACACTAAAAATTTGCGTGCGCTGCAAGAAAAGGAAGCATTGTCAGCTTTACTGGCAACGCTCAAGTTGACACAAACCAAACTGGCTCAGCAGTATGGGCGATATGTGCCAATGGCATTGAAAATTGCACCAGATTTAACGGGTGAACAAATCATTGAGATTGCAGATTTGCTGATGCAGCATCAAATAGATGGCGTAATAGCGACCAATACAACATTGGCGCGCGATGCGATTGCTGGTATGCCTAATGCTGAAGAAGCAGGGGGATTGTCTGGCGCGCCAGTTAAAAACAGTGCTACACGCGTGATACAACAACTTTCCACACAATTGCAGGGAGCTCTGCCTATTATTGGGGTTGGTGGTATTTTATCTGGTGCCGATGCGGTAGAAAAGATTGCTGCAGGTGCGAGTTTAGTACAGGTATACAGCGGCCTTATTTATAAAGGACCAAAGCTAGTGACCGATGTTTGTAAAGCGTTAGGCTAGGCCACACCCAACAGCCTAACATGACACCAATCTTGTATTCTTATCGTCGCTGTCCGTATGCGATGCGTGCCCGGATGGCGCTATATGTTGCCAATATTTCTGTTGAGTTGCGTGAGATTTCATTACGTAATAAACCCGCACATATGTTGGCAGTGTCGCCTAAAGGTACTGTCCCGGTGCTGGTTTTACCAAACGGACATGTGATTGAACAAAGTATAGACATTATGGATTGGGCATTGCAGCAGCATGATCCTGAGGCTTGGCTGGCTGTAGATCATACGCAACGACAGCAATGGATTACCAAGAACGATGGCCCTTTCAAAGCAGCCCTAGACCGTTATAAGTATCCTGAAAAATATCCTGAGTCTGCGCAAGCTGATTATCGCGCGCAAGGTGAAACCCACTTACAGCAATTGGAGACAGTGCTCCAGCAACATCGCTTTATACTGGGTCATCAAGCTTCGATGGTCGATATAGCGTTGTTCCCGTTTGTCCGACAGTTTGCCGCGGTGGATCCGATATGGTTTGGCAGTTCGAATTACCAATGTGTGGCAGCTTGGCTAAGCTATTGGGTGGAAAGTGAATTATTTAGCCAGGTGATGCAGAAATATCCTACTTACCTAGATTAGTAAATCACAACAAAAAAGGCGCCAGAGCGCCTATTTTGTTCATACTATTGCTGCCAACTATACTGGCGCTTCAACTGCCTCTTCGTTAAATACCAGTTTGACTTGGTCTTTGTCGTCGATATCTACATGTACCGAGCCACCATTGCTCAAACGACCAAATAACAATTCGTCTGCCAAGGCTTTGCGAATCGTGTCTTGAATCAATCTTGCCATGGGTCGAGCACCCATCAACGGATCAAAGCCTTTTTTGCCTAAGTAGGATTTAAGCGCATCACTGAAAGTGACATCCACTTTTTTCTCATGCAATTGGTCTTCTAGCTGCATTAAGAATTTATCTACCACACGAATAATAATTTCGTGTGACAAAGCACCAAACGAGACGGTCGCATCTAAACGGTTGCGGAACTCAGGGCTAAAGAAGCGTTTAATATCGGCTGCTTCGTCTGTAGCGTCTTTCACATTGGTAAAGCCAATGCTAGATTTAGACATATTCTCTGCGCCTGCATTCGTCGTCATAATAATCGTTACATTGCGGAAGTCTGCTTTGCGACCATTATTGTCTGTCAGAGTGCCATGATCCATCACTTGCAACAAAATGTTGAAAATGTCTGGGTGCGCTTTTTCAATCTCATCTAAAAGCAGTACACAATACGGTTGTTTGGTCACTGCTTCGGTGAGTAACCCACCTTGATCAAAACCTACATAGCCTGGAGGCGCACCAATCAAACGACTGACTGCATGGCGCTCCATGTATTCGCTCATATCAAAGCGTACCAATTCAATGCCCATGATATACGCCAATTGTTTGGCCACTTCAGTTTTACCTACCCCTGTAGGGCCGCTGAATAAGAAGCTACCAATCGGCTTGTTATTTTGACCCAAACCGCTACGTGCCATTTTTACGGCAGAAGCTAATGTCTCAATGGCTTTGTCTTGTCCAAATACCACTGCTTTTAAATCACGCTCTAGCGTTTTCAGTGCATTGCGATCATCACTAGAGATGTTTTTAGGCGGAATGCGCGCAATTTTAGCAATAATGTCTTCAATCTCTTTGTTACCAATCACTTTCTTCTGTTTATTTTTTGGCAGAATACGTTGTGCAGCACCTGCTTCATCGATGACATCAATTGCCTTGTCCGGCAAATGGCGGTCATTGATGTATTTGGCTGATAGCTCTGCAGCTGTGCTGAGTGCGCTCGCACTGTATTTCACACTGTGGTGTTCTTCAAACTTAGATTTTAAGCCTTTTAAAATTTCAATGGTTTCGGCCACACTAGGTTCCACCACATCAATTTTTTGGAATCGACGTGACAAGGCGTGGTCTTTTTCAAAAATACCACGGTACTCTTGATAGGTAGTGGCACCAATACACTTGAGTGAGCCATTAGATAATGCTGGTTTTAGCAAGTTACTGGCATCTAAGGTACCACCGCTTGCGGCACCGGCACCAATCAAAGTATGGATTTCATCAATGAACAAAATCGCATCTGGTTTTTCTGCCAATTGTTTCATAACAGCCTTCAAGCGCTGCTCAAAATCACCACGGTATTTTGTACCAGCCAATAAGGCACCCATGTCTAATGAATAGACAGTGGCATTGGCTAATACTTCAGGGATATCTTGTTCCACAATACGACTAGCCAAACCTTCTGCAATCGCCGTTTTGCCTACACCTGCTTCACCCACCAATAATGGATTATTCTTGCGACGACGGCATAGTGTTTGAATGACACGCTCTAGCTCTTGACCACGACCAATCAAAGGATCAATTTTCCCTGCGGCTACTTGGGCATTTAAATTGAGCGTAAAGTTTTCTAGTGCGCCTGCAGGTGTTGGCTCAGCTTCGTTCTCTGTTTCACTGCTATCCGCTTTTTCTTCGCCCTCTGGCAATTTAGCCACGCCATGAGAGATGAAGTTAACGACATCAAGGCGCGTAATGCCTTGCTGATGAAGAAAGAATACTGCGTGAGAGTCTTTTTCGCCATAAATAGCAACGAGTACATTAGCTCCGGTCACTTCTTTTTTGCCAGAAGATTGTACGTGCAACATGGCGCGTTGAATGACGCGTTGAAAACCAAGCGTTGGTTGTGTGTCTACCTCCCCTTCACCATTGACTGTGGGGGTGTGTTCTTCAATGTATTGATTGAGTTCGGAACGTAATACATCAAATTTGGCGCCACATGCTCGCAATACTTCAGCTGCAGTTGGGTTGTCTATCATCGCCAGTAAGAGATGCTCGACCGTTATGAGCTCATGGCGCTTTTGTCGCGCATCCATGAACGCCATATGCAGGCTGACTTCTAACTCTTGAGCTATCATCTTAATACCTTAACTTTCACTATTAACATCAATCAACTGTATTCAATCTTAACACTGGTCTTCGATTGCAATTTAAATTTAAAGCCTGCTTTTGTCTACTTGTTTGCCATTACAAATTTAAGCAGGCTCAATCACGCACTGCAAAGGGTGTTGCGACTCTTTTGCGTGAACCAAAACTTGATTCATTTTTGTTTCAGCAATGTCCAGCGGGTATACGCCACAAACCCCAACACCCTCAGTATGTACTTTGAGCATAATTTGTGTTGCTTGTTCACGACTTTTGTTAAAAAACTGCTCTATCGTTTCCACAACAAACTCCATAGGAGTGTAATCGTCATTTAACAACAATACTTTAAACATTTCAGGCAGTTTTGGTTTGACTGCATTTGGCTTAAGTGCGGTATCGCCGTTTGAATGTGGTTGTGCCATTTACTTTACAACTTTAGATTACTTGTTAGTGCTTATTTTGAGCCGAATGCTAAAAAATTCAAGCCCAATTTGAATAGGGTTAAGTGATTATGGAAAGATTTTGACGATTTTGACAATTCTGTCCTGTGTTTGCACAATTTCCAGCGTGTGATTGCCAATTCTAAAGCTTGTATTAGGTTCTGGAATGTCCTCAAAATGTTCAATCACTAAACCATTGAGTGTGCGTGGGCCATCGGTAGGTAGAGATAAATGAAGCTTTTTATTGAGGTCTCGCAATGAACTGCTCCCGTCCACCAGCCAACTACCATCCGTTTCTTGTCTAAACCCGCCAATGCGACTAGGGGAGTGTGTCGTGAAGTCACCAATTACCTCTTCAAGAATATCCTCTAGGGTAATAATTCCTTTGAATTCTCCGTATTCGTCGACAATCAATGCAATACGTTCTTGGTTTTCTTGGAACTGTTGAATCTGGGTGTAAAGCGGGGTGCCTGATGGAATAAAGTAAGGTTCGCTGATGATTTCGCGTAACGCCTCTTTGTCGAGCGGCTCTTCATGTTGGTAGCCACGGATTTGATTCATGACTTTTCTGATATGCAAAATGCCAATCATCTCCTCGTTATCGCCTTCCCGCACTGGTAGGCGCGTGTGATGGCTAGTAGAGATGCGCTGCAAAATATCTTCAATTGGCTGATCAAAATCAATCACTTCCACCATGGTGTGCGCTGTCATCACATCATCTACTGTGATTTTCTCTAAATCAAATAGATTCAATAAGATGGTTCGGTGCTTTTTAGGCATAAAGTGTCCTGCATCGGTGACAATGCTGCGCAGTTCATCCATGGTGAGTGATTGAGTGGTCTCGGCGAAATTGACATTGACCCTGAGCAGTTTGAGTAAACCTCTTACAAACAAATTTACAAACCAAACAGCGGGGTAGAGAACTTTGAGAAGTGGATACAATATATAGCTACACACAATGCCTATTTTTTCAGGATAAGCTGCCGCAATCACCTTGGGAGAAATTTCGCTGAATACTAAAATTGCAAATGTCACTGACAGCGTGCCTATCATCAGTGCCCACTCACCTTCTCCAAATAGCTCTACAGTGATGACGGCTACTAGGGTTGCAGATGCAGCGTTCGCAAAGTTGTTGCACAGCAGAATCACACCCAATAGTTTGTCTGTTTTTGCTAGCAGCGTACTGGCGAGTTTTGCGCCACGATTACCTTCTTTGACCAAGTGACGTAACCGATATCGATTGAGTGACATCAAGCTGGTTTCGGCTAGTGAAAAGAAACCAGAGATAAGCAGCAAACATGCTAAACCAAGCAATTGCCACGAGATAGGAATATTATCCAAAAGAAGTTAAAGCGCAAATAAACAGGCCACTAGTTTAACCTAGTGGCCTGCAAAATCAAGCGATACGTTTTATCGCGTCAGCAATCATTATGGGGTGACTTCGGTCGCCTCAGTGTCAGATTTTTTCTCTACATCACCAATCAGATTGGCACGATTCACACCCAACATTAATGCAATTGGGCATGCCACAAGTACGGAAGAGTAGATGCCAAAGAGAATGCCGATGGTGAGTGCCAATGAAAAGTTGTGTAACACCTCGCCACCGAACAAAAGCATTGAAAGCACCATTAATTGTGTTGAGAAATGCGTAATCACCGTGCGTGACATAGTACGAGTAATGGCGTTGTCGATTACCGTGGTCACGCTGGCCTTACGCATTTTGCGGAAGTTTTCACGTACACGGTCAAATACAACGACAGACTCATTCACAGAATAGCCCAGCACAGCTAACACTGCGGCCAGAACTGTCAGTGAAAACTCCCATTGGAAGAAGGCGAAAAAGCCTAAGATGATAATCACATCATGCATGTTGGCGATAATCGCGGCAACTGCAAAACGCCACTCAAAACGCACGGCTAAATAAGCCATAATACCAATACACACGAGCAGTAATGCTAATCCGCCATTTTCATAAAGCTCATCACTGACTTGTGCGCCCACACTTTCAACACGACGTACATCGGCTTGCGGGTCTGATGCCTTGAGGGCTTCACTGACACGCTCAGACAATTGTGCAATAGATAAGTCTTTCTTAATCGGAAGGCGAATCAACACATCTTGGCTGGTACCAAAATTTTGCACCGTAGCATCCTTAAGCCCAAGCTCATCCATCGTCTTACGGATACTTTCAAGATTGGCCGCTTGTGGATAGTTAATTTCCATGATGGTGCCACCAGTGAAATCAACACCAAAATTTAAGCCACGCGTCGCTAAAAAAAACACCGCAAGGATAAATGTAATCAGTGAGATGGCCGTAGTTAAGCGACCATAACTCATGAAGGGGATATCGTTTTTGATTCTAAATAATTCCATAGTTTTACTCTTCGTTACCTATATGCGGTATTAGTTGGGTTTGTATATTTGGCCAATAGACACATTGTCAATTTTGCGGCGATAGCCATAGTAGAGATTGACGATAGCCCGCGAGACTAAAACAGCACTAAACATGGAAGTTAAAATGCCCAGCACGTGCACCACTGCAAAGCCTTTTACTGGACCTGTACCAAACATAAAGAGCGCCAAGCCTGCAATAAGTGTGGTGATGTTGGAATCTAAAATAGTGCCCCAAGCGCGGTCGTAACCAGCATGGATGGCGGCCTGAGGCGTATTGCCATTGCGCAACTCCTCACGTATCCGCTCATTAATTAACACGTTTGCGTCAATCGCCATCCCCAGTGTAAGGGCTACAGCTGCCAAGCCAGGCAAGGTCAGCGTGGCTTGCAACATGGACAGCAGTGCAACGAGCAGTAACAAGTTCACACTCAGCGCAATCACAGAGAAACCACCAAACACCATGTAATAAATAATCATGAATAGCGCAATGGCGGCAAAGCCCCATAACGTAGAATGCACACCACGCTGAATATTTTCCACACCCATGCTTGGGCCAACAGTGCGCTCTTCAATAATTTCCATCGGTGCAGCTAGTGCACCAGCACGAAGTAGTAAGGAGATGTCGGTCGCCTCTTGTGCATTTGCCATGCCAGAAATTTGGACGCGACCACCACCAATTTCTTCATTGATGACGGGGGCGGTAATGATTTCAGTGCTGCCTTTTTCAATCAAAAGAATCGCCATGCGCTTACCAACATTATCTCTGGTCACATTTTTGAAAATGCCAGCGCCTCGACTATCTAAAGTGACATTGACGACAGAGCTACCATTTTGTTGGTCAACACCAGGACCAGCATCCGTAATGCGGTCACCTGTCAGCACCACACTTTTCTTCACTAGAATAGGGCGATCTTGGCGATCTTTGTACAACTCATCACCAAATGGAACCTGGCCATTCAATGCCTTTTCCATCGTTGCAAAATCAGTTTTTTCTTCATCTACAAGACGAATTTCTAGGGTGGCAGTACGGCCTAAAATCTCTTTGGCTTTAGCGGTATCTTGTACGCCAGGTAATTGCACGACGATACGATCAACCCCTTGCTGCTGAACAATCGGCTCAGCAACGCCGAGTTCATTGATACGGTTATGTAGTGTTTGTAAGTTTTGTTTAAGCGCAAATTCTTGTGTGCGCTTTTGCGAAGCCAAACCCATGTTTGCGGTGAGTGTGATGTCTTTGCCGCTGCCACTCATTGCGTAAGTCAAGTCTGGGTAATCTTTGCTCAATAGGCGCTCTGCTTTTTCGGCTTCACTTGCATTATCAAACTTGACGACGACCTGTTGGCCTTCGCGGGAAATGCCAAAGTAATTGATTTTTTCTTTACGCAAACTAGTGCGGAAATCGCCGACACTGCTTTCGGCTGCTTTATCTAATGCAGCCTTCATGTCTACTTGCAGTAAAAAGTGTACGCCACCGCGTAAGTCCAACCCTAAATACATGGGCTTAGCACCAATCGCTAATAACCAGTTGGGTGTTTGTGAAAGCAAGTTAAGCGCAATCGTGTAGTCTTTACCCAAATTGGTGCTTAATTTATCTTTCGCTTTAAGCTGGTCATCTGTATTCTCAAAACGAACCTTTACGCCACTTGCATCCAAATAAATACCGTTAAAAGCGATGTTGGCAAGTTGCAGTGTGTTTTCTACTTTCTTCAACATCGCATCATCAGACTTGATGGAAGATTTTGCGGGGCTTATTTGTACTGCAGGCGATTCACCAAAGAAATTGGGGAGTGTGTAAAGCAAGCCAATGAATATGACGGTTGCAATTAAAATGTATTTCCACAGAGGGTAACGGTTCATAGCTTGGCTCGCTCAGACGCTTATTAGAATTAAATGGTTTTAATGGTGCCTGGAGGCAGTAAAGTTTGTATGGTGTGTTTTTGTACGTTGACGACTGTGTTGTCGGCAATTTCTATGCTGACAAAGCTTTCACTCACTTTAGTTACTTTGCCTACGATACCGCCAGAAGTTGCCACTTCATCACCTGCTTTAAGTGCTTCAATCATGGCTTTTTGTTGCTTGGCTTGCTTAAGTTGTGGGCGAATCAGCATAAAGTAAAATAAGATAAAAATAACGATCATCGGCAATATGCCAGTTAATAAATCGCCACCTGGGGCAGCCGGGGCTGCAAATGCATTGCTAATAAACATGGATACGCTTCCTAATCAAATAAAATAAATCAACTCGCGATTCTAACATAGACTATTTTTGCATAGACCATTTAGGCACATTTAGCTTTGTAGTTGGGCACGCTTGCGTGCAAATTCAAGTTTAAATGTTTCGAACTCACCATTCTCGATAGCATCCCTCATACTTTGCATGAGCACTTGGTAATAGTGCAAATTATGGATGGTATTTAAGCGTGCGCCTAAGATTTCGCCCACTTTATGCAAGTGATGTAAGTACGCCCGCGTGAAGTGTTGGCAGGTATAGCAAGAGCAATCTGCATCTAACGGCGCTGTGTCTTGCTTATAAAATGCATTTTTGATTTTAATGTCACCGTATTGCGTGAACAACCACCCATTGCGTGCATTGCGTGTGGGCATGACGCAATCAAACATATCCACACCTTGGCTGACAGCGGCCACTAAATCCTCTGGTGTGCCAACGCCCATTAAATAACGCGGTTTGTGTGCAGGCATTTTAGGAGCGGTGTGCGCCAAAATGCGCAGCATATCTTCTTTAGGTTCGCCCACAGACAGGCCTCCGATGGCAAAGCCATCAAAGTCAATATCGACTAAGCCATTGAGTGAAACATCTCTCAAGTCTTCAAACATCCCACCTTGGATAATGCCAAATAAAGCGTTGGGGTTACCTTGATGCGCATGCTTGCTGCGTTTAGCCCAGCGTAAACTCAGTTGCATCGAGTCATTGGCTTCTTTGTGTGTCGCCGGGTAAGGCGTGCATTCATCAAAAATCATGACAATGTCGCTATTTAGCACGCGCTGGATTCGCATGGATTCTTCTGGTGTTAAAAAGCAACTATCACCATTGATGGGCGACCTGAATTTCACGCCTTCTTCTGATATCTTTCTAAGATCACCTAAGCTCCATACCTGAAAGCCACCGGAATCAGTGAGTATAGGTTTGTCCCACCCCATGAATTTATGTAATCCACCGTGTGCCGCAATCACTTCTAGGCCTGGCCGTAGCCATAAGTGGAAGGTATTGCCCAGCACAATATGTGCATTAATCTCGTTAAGCTCTAGGGGTGACATCGCTTTCACGGTGCCATAGGTGCCCACTGGCATAAAAGCAGGGGTTTGCACATCGCCGTGCGTGAGATGGACGGTGCCACGACGTGCTAGACCGTCTTGATTATGAAGGGTAAATTGCATGAGCGCGCTTGATGTGGCTGATAAAAATGAATGCGCGATTTTATCATAGCCCTTCACTAGATATCCTCACTATCTTTAGGCCGATATGATGCTTTACTGAAAGTTATGTAGTATTTGCTCAGTTTTTGCTATGCAGTTAGGCATGTGGAATGTGATGTATATCCACTCAACTTGATTTATACTTGCTCTTCATGATTAGCAATGACTGTGTCCAAAATGGCAGAAATTAAACAACGTCCAACCAGACGCGCACTCGATAATCCTAGTTTACGTGAACGCGGCATTTACTTATTGCCCAACTTATTCACCTCAGCTGCGTTATTTGCTGGATTTTACGCGATCGTGCAAGCCATGAATGGCCGATTTGAACATTCGGCGATTGCTATTTTTATTGCGATGGTGATGGATGGGCTAGATGGTCGCGTAGCACGTATGACCAATACGCAAAGCGCATTTGGAGCCGAATATGACAGCTTGTCGGACATGGTTTCTTTTGGTGTTGCGCCAGCATTGATTATGTATGTATGGGCGCTCAAGCCCATGAATAAACTCGGCTGGATTGCAGCTTTTATCTATTGTGCATGCGCTGCATTGCGCTTAGCGCGCTTTAACACCAAACTGGATGACCCACACCAAGACAAACGTTTCTTTCAGGGCTTACCTAGTCCAGCTGCTGCCGCACTGCTCGCAGGCTTTGTTTGGGTGTCTTATGAGTACAATGTGGATGGTCGTGAGATCTTTTTTGGTGCACTGCAAATGAAATGGATAGCTTGGTTTTTAACCGTATTTGCAGCTGGCTCTATGGTGTCCGACTTACGCTTTTACAGTGGTAAAGACATTAATCTCAAAGCAAGCGTGCCCTTTGTGGCTGTGTTGGCGATTATGCTAGCGTTTGTATTGATTTCCTACAGCCCGCCAGAAGTGTTGTTTACAGTCGTGTTTGTGTACGCTTTATCTGGCTATTATTTGTGGGTTAAGCAAAAGGTAAAAAAAGAAACTTAAGCCAACGTGTTCAATCATATAAATGTGAGCTATCTCATGATTTTTATGATTGAACACAATGGTAAAGCTGGCTATAATCGATTCATGTTTAAAAATAAGTCATTTCAGTTGAAAGAGTTTTCTGCAAACCACAAGTTTGTTCGGGATAACTCGTCTATTGCAATTGAGAGCCATTTAGCACTACTTCCAGCTACACTGCTGCGCGCCAGCGCACACTAATACACCTCACACAAAGTATTCCCGTGTTCGCGTCCATGAGACGTGCTACATACACTCGAAGTTTTTATGCTTTGCGAGTAAAATCGCAGCAACTCAATAGGAATTCAGTATGAAAGACAATCAGCAAATTATTATTTTTGACACCACGTTACGTGATGGTGAACAAAGCCCTGGCGCGGCCATGACCAAAGAGGAAAAAATCCGTATTGCGCGCCAATTAGAAAAATTAGGCGTCAATGTGATTGAAGCTGGATTTGCCGCAGCCAGTCCAGGTGATTTCGATGCCATTCACACCATCGCAGGGTTGATACACAACTCAACCGTATGCTCACTTGCCCGTGCTAGTGAAAATGATGTGCGCCGCGCTGGTGAAGCGATTCAACCTGCGATGCAACATCCAGAAAAAAATGGCCGTATTCACACCTTTATTGCCACTAGCAAAATTCATATGGAAAACAAACTTCGTATGACGGA
The DNA here is from genome assembly GCA_030696695.1 of Methylophilus sp. Lineage (GTDB taxonomy): Bacteria > Pseudomonadota > Gammaproteobacteria > Burkholderiales > Methylophilaceae > Methylophilus. The sequence continues at coordinate 214,220 of JAUYRP010000021.1, read as the reverse complement.
AGACCAAGTGGTGGAGCGTGCGGTGCAGGCCGTGAAGTGGGCTTTGGAATACACGCACGATGTGGAATTTTCAGCAGAGGATGCAGTGCGATCCGATATTGATTTCTTAGTGCGCGTATTTGATGCGGTGATTGAAGCTGGGGCAACGACCATTAACGTGCCAGATACAGTGGGGTACAGTATTCCTGCGCCGTGGGGTGAACGCATGGCAACCTTGATTCAACGTGTGAAAAACGCAGATAAAGTCATATGGTCTACCCACTGCCATAACGATTTAGGCATGGCGGTTGCCAATTCATTGGCGGCAGTGATGGGTGGCGCGCGCCAAGTAGAGTGCACGATTAATGGCTTGGGCGAGCGTGCAGGTAATGCCAGTTTAGAAGAAGTCGTGATGGCGATTAAAACCCGCAGCGATATTTTCAATTTAACCACGCGCATTGATACCACACAGATTGTGCCGACCAGTAAATTGGTGTCCACCATTACGGGTTATCCTGTACAACCCAACAAAGCAATTGTAGGTGCCAATGCATTTGCGCATGAGAGTGGTATTCATCAAGATGGGGTGTTAAAACATCGTGAGACTTACGAGATCATGCGTGCAGAAGATGTGGGTTGGAATGCCAATAAATTAACCTTAGGTAAATTGTCTGGCCGTAACGCATTTAGAACGCGCTTAAAAGAGTTAGGGATTGAGTTATCAAGTGAAGATGCATTGAATGCGGCATTTGCCCGTTTTAAAGACTTGGCAGATAAAAAATCTGACATCTTTGATGAAGATTTACATGCGTTGGTCAGCGATGAATTTGTGCATGAAGAGTCTGAATGCTACAAATTGGTCTATTTGCAAGTGGCTTCGCAAACTGGTGAAACGCCGCATGCACTTATTACATTATCAGATGAAGGCGCGGAAAAACGTGCGGAATCTGATGGTGGCGGGCCCGTGGATGCGACATTTAAAGCGATTGAGCAGATTGTAAACAGCGAAGCTGAGTTGTTACTTTATTCTGTGAATAACATCACTAGCGGTACCGATGCCCAAGGCGAGGTGACAGTGCGTTTGGCAAAAGGTGGGCGTATTGTCAACGGGCAAGGTGCGGACACGGACATTGTAGTGGCTTCTGCTAAGGCCTACTTAAATGGCTTAAACAAATTGCATGCTAAGGCCGAAAAGTTAAACCCACAGTTGTAAAGGCATGTAGTTTCATTACAACTACAAACGTGTAGTGGTGATTGATTCATCGTTAATCAAGGCGTGTGGTATCTGATGCACGCCTTTTCTTTTTTAGAAATATATCGGATGCAGATAAAACAACAGACTGGGTGGATTGTTGCAGCCTTATTTTGTACCTACTTTATATGGGGCTCAACCTACTTAGCCATTCGTTTTGGTATTGAGAGTTTCCCGCCATTTTTGATGGGCGGCATTCGCTTTACGTTGGCAGGTATCATCATGTATGTGGCGATGCGTTGTTTAGGTAGCCCTAATCCAACGCGGCAAGAATGGATGGGCGCAACGATTGTGGGTATATTGTTGCCAGCCATGGGCAATGGCACAGTGTGTTATGTGCAACAAACGGTGAGTTCTAGTGTGGCGGCATTAGCTATTGCCACCGCCCCAATTTGGATGGCAATATTTTCCTCGTTCTGGGGGCATAAAATTACCAACAAAGAGTGGTTGGGGATTGTCATCGGATTATTGGGCATAGTGCTGTTAAATATAGGCGGTAGTTTGCACGGGGATATCACCAGTGCCTTGCTGTTAATATTTGCTGCAGCGACTTGGTCCTTTGGCTCGGTTTGGGGTAAGCATTTGGCTATGCCTAAAGGTTTAATGGGGGCGGGTTGTCAAATGTTGGCTGGTGGTATTGCTCTAATGTTAGTAAGTGCTTACGCTGGTGAGTCATGGCCTGAAGTGGTGAGCACACGATCATGGGCAGCCATTTTGTTTTTGATTGTACTTGGCTCACTCGTTGCTTACAGTGCCTATCAATATTTGCTTAAAACCGTGCGACCACTGGTGGCAAGTAGCAATACTTTTGTCAATCCAGTCGTGGCGTTTGCCGTTGGTATTTGGTTAGCTAATGAAGAGGTCACCCACAACGAATATCTTGCGCTTGCTGTTATTTTGGTAGGCGTGTTTCTAGTCCTAACTGCAGAGAATAAAGAAGTATGACCACACAAAATTTAGCCTTATTTGATTTAGACAACACTTTATTAGCGGGTGACAGTGATTACAACTGGAGCTTATTTTTAATTGAACAAGGTTTGCTCGATGCGAACACACATCATGAGCGTAATGAGCAGTTTTACCAAGATTACAAAAATGGGTGTCTGGATATTTATGCCTTCTTGAAATTTCAGTTGCAACCATTGTCACAGCATCCCAAAGCTTTTTTAGATCAATTGCATCTTAAATACATGGAAAAAGTCATCCGTCCGATGATGACTGACAAGGCAAAAAATTTGGTCAATCAGCACAAAGCCAATGGCGATTTGTGTTTGGTGATTACTGCAACCAATAGTTTTGTCACTAAGCCTATTGCCACGGCCTATGGCATTGAACATTTGATCGGCACAGATCCCGAGATGATCGACGGTAAATTCACCGGTGGTGTAAGTGGTGTACCTAGCTTTCAGGAAGGCAAAGTGACGCGCCTGAACGACTGGCTGTCAGAGAGAGGCAACACTTTGAGCGATTACAAAACCAGCTATTTTTACAGCGATTCGCACAATGATTTGCCGCTAATGAAACTGGTCACAAATCCAGTGGCGGTGGATGCAGATCCCACCTTACTTACCTATGCTCAGCAACATCAGTGGCCGTGCATTAGTCTACGTGGCGACTAAATTCGTCCAACCCCAATTTAGGTAGTTGTCGATTATCTAAAAAATCTTTAGTCTATCCCTCACATCAAAGTGGACCATTTCAATCTGTGGGGGGGATGCATGTCAAAAAATATCATTTTTTGTGCAGACGGCACTTGGAACAACTCAGGGACTGAGGCAGAGAACAAAGTAGACGCGGTCTCTAATGTTTACACCTTTTTCAATTACTTATCTGGTGTTGCAACAACGCCTATCGAATTGATAGAAAAGACTGGTCACATACTGGAATACGAAAAATCGTATGTACATGCTGGCCAAGTGAAGCAAATTGCCAAATACATCAATGGGGTAGGCAACTCTGCATTCAAGTTAAAACGGGCAATGGGCGGTGCGCTTGGGTTTGGCTTAATTGAGCGCATTGCAAGAGGCTATACCTTTATTTCCAGAAACTATACGCCGGGCGATGCCATTTATATCGTTGGGTTTAGCCGTGGCGCCTATACTGCTAGAGCACTCGCTGGATTAATTACGGCAAAAGGATTGTTAGCGACAAAGTATCAACAGGGTGATGCGGAGTCTTACGAGATGGCGCAACGCGCTTGGTACAGCTATCGAAGTGGGATCACTTATGACAAATATACCCACCGATTACAAAATCTATTGACTGCATTTACCAGCATTAAAAACTACATACTCAGTGCAACGTTACAAGAAAGTGATTTTATAAAAGGTGTACCTGTAAAAGTGGTGGGTGTTTGGGATACGGTTGGCTCTTTAGGTATTCCAGATTTTGAGTTTGACGACAAGCGTGCAGAAGTGAGGGATGCATTTAGTTTTGCTGATTTGGATCTAAGCCCTAAAGTGCAGTATGGCTTGCATGCAATTGCACTGGATGAAGCGCGCATGTTGTTTACCCCCACATTGTGGAATCCTAGAGCGGGTATTCAGCAAGTCATCTTCCCAGGTGCGCATTCGGATGTGGGCGGCGGTTATGCTGAACAAGGGTTGTCTGACGGTGCTTTGCAGTGGATGATCCAACAGTTTCAACACTATGGTGTCCTCTTTAAAGACGACATTCAAGCCATTGCACCCAATGCAGAGGCGACTGCACATAAGCCTTGGAAGTCCTTATTGAAGCTAGGCAATGGTCTCGGAAAAAGAGTGTTTTATGTGAAAGATAACGTTATTGCCCATGATTCATTAACAAACAGAATTGGCAAATTAGTGAAACACGATGTAGGAGAAACTAATGCATTGTATGCGCCAAGTAATTGGCCACCCAATTGAACTAGTTGTCATTTGCTGCGCTTTTAGTTACTTTCCTAGCAATATATGCAATACAAATCGACTGCCAATATAGGCCAATAGCAACAGTAAGAACCCAAACAATGTCCAGCGTACCGCAGTTTTGCCACGCCAGCCGTAGCGGTAGCGACCAACCAATAACCATGCGTATATGCACCATGAGGCAATTGAGAAGATGGTTTTGTGGTTCCCTTGTAAAGGTTTGCCAAAAATTTGTTCAGAGAACAGCATTCCACTGATGAGTGTAATGGTGAGTAAAACAAAACCAGCAGTGATCACTTTAAACAGCAAGCTGTCCATCACGATTAGGGGTGGAAAACTTGGCAGCTTGATGAAGGTAGGTTGCTTGTGCAAAGTGCGCTCAGCGACTGCCATGAGCAATGCATGCAGTGCAGCAAAGGTAAACAAGCTATAGGCTAAGATAGCAATTGCAATATGCGTCATAAATAGGCCAGCCTCTGCCGTTGGCAGGTAATAGTTCTTAATGGCAAATGCGGGTAACAACACAAATAAAGCCGCGGGAGGTAATACAAATGCCTGCAGGCTGTGTAGCTCATGTTTAAAATCAGCAAGCCAGTAAATCAGCATGGTGAGCCATAGAATCGCAGATAGCGCGTAATAAAACCCTAAATTAAATCCGCCAATTGCAAATATATCGCGATACAACAAATAGCCGTGCAGCATCAAACCTAATGCAATCATCGTTCTATGTAAGCTAAGGGATGAGTTGGCCTCTGAAGAGCTTAGTTCTAGTTTTACTGAGCGCCAAAAATCAACTGCTACAGCAGCATAAATAAAGGCGACGACAAGGTAAGGAATCAAATGGTGCATGATGCAATTATGGCAAAAGTCGCGTCAAACGCATAGCATGATGTAAAATTAGCATTCTTCGAAAAGGTAAAACTCACATGCTAGAAAACTTAACAGGTCGCTTACAAGGGGTTATCAAAAACTTACGTGGGCAAGCACGTCTAACAGAGGACAATATTGCGGACGCAATGCGTGAAGTACGTATGGCGTTATTAGAAGCAGACGTCGCACTACCGGTAGTGAAAGACTTTATTGCTAAAGTTAAAGCGCGTGCGCAAGGCCGTGAAGTGCTGCAAAGCCTCACACCTGGCCAAGCTGTGATAGAGGTGGTCAATGAAGAGTTAACAGAGTTGATGGGCAAAGCCAATGTGCCGTTGAATTTATCGGCTGTGCCACCCGTCATTATTTTAATGGCTGGCTTACAAGGTTCTGGTAAAACCACCACATCTGCCAAGCTAGCGAAATTACTCAAAGCGCAAAAGAAAAAAGTATTGTTGGCCAGTGCCGATATTTATCGACCAGCCGCAATTGCTCAGTTGCAAACGCTAGCTAAACAACTTGATGTGGATTGTTTTGATAGCCATGCCAATCAAAAGCCTAGCGAAATTGCAGCACTGACTTTGGAGTATGCTAAAAAGAATTACTATGAAGTGGTGATTTTCGATACGGCCGGTCGCTTAGGCATTGATGAAGCTATGATGGCTGAAATTAAAGCGCTACATGTGCAGTTGAACCCAACCGAAACCTTGTTTGTGGTGGATGCCATGCAAGGGCAGGATGCGATTAATACCGCCAAAGCGTTTGGTGAAACATTGCCACTGACAGGTGTTGTGCTGACTAAGTTGGATGGTGATGCACGAGGGGGCGCGGCGCTCTCAGTGCGTCATGTAACGGGTAAGCCAATTAAATTTATTGGTGTCAGCGAGAAGGTGGATGGCTTAGAGCCGTTTTACCCTGACCGTATGGCAGGCCGTATTTTAGGCATGGGCGATGTGCTTGGGCTAATTGAGCAAGCACATAAAAATGTTGATATGGCAGAGGCGCAAAAAGTCGCTGATAAAATCAAATCCGGCAGTAAATTTGATTTAGAAGACTTTAAAAGCCAAATGATGCAAATGCGTAAAATGGGTGGTATGGGCGCGTTAATGGACAAAATGCCAGCCCAACTCGCGGGCATGGCGCAAAAAGTGAACAATGAGGATGCAGATAAGTCTTTAAGGCGTATAGAAGGCATTATCAACAGCATGACACCTTTGGAACGCCGCAAGCCTGAACTCATTAAAGCGACACGTAAAAAGCGTATTGCAGCGGGTAGTGGGGTGCAAGTACAAGAGGTGAACCGCTTACTTAATCAGTTTGAAGAAACGCAAAAGATGATGAAAATGTTTAGCAAGGGCGGCATGGCAAAAATGATGCGCGGCATGGGTGGTCTGATGGGTGGAAAATTCCCTGGCATGCGTTAATTTCATTTCTGCGACGCCCAAATTTCTTTGAATGTTAAAAAAAATACGATTTACACAGAAAATGTGACAAAAAACGTAAACAGCCATTGACCAGAGGGTGGGTTTATCGCATAATCGCGGTCTTGCATTTTTGGGCGCGCCTAATCAAGCAATGTTTCAAAATGGGGTGTTAGCTCAGCTGGTAGAGCAGCGGACTTTTAATCCGTTTGTCGTGGGTTCGATCCCCGCACACCCTACCAAATAGTTTGTTTACAATACATGTAAACAGTTTAAAACCCGCTTAATGGCGGGTTTTTTATTGCGCAACGCTTTTTACTGTAAAACTGATTGCAACTAACACTTAGTAGCGATGTATGCTGTGCTATTGAAGATTATTTGTCTAATACACTTAACTGGCTAATAATACTTAAATGCATATAAGGTGAATGAAAAATGACTTCTGAAAATAAACTACAGGTAGGCAGCACGTTAGAAATCCTTGAACAAATTTTAGCTGAAAGTTGTGACTGCAAATTACGTGAGAAGTGTTTAGATAAAACGAGTGTTGATTGTTTAAAGCGCCGCAATATTTATGCAGAAGCAATTATCAATCAAACAGTCACACGATTAGAATAATTGCGGTTGGGAGCTGAGGTTCAAGTTGCGTGTGCTGCAACAAATGTTGTCACCACAATGCAGTAGGCCGCCTTTCACTATTTTTGCGGTTACGCCGCCATGACCACGCATGACATTGTATCCGCCCGTTCCTAGTATTCGCTCCATTTTGCTGCAAGGTTCACAAGGACCAGTCACTTCTAAAATCACTTCGCCAATTAGTAGCTGTATCGGCAAGTGTTTAAACAGCGGCTTTGCTGCGAGTAAATTCAAGCCAGATACCACTAAATTCCTACGCAGCATTTCTGGATAGATTTGTTTGCGCATGAGCGCGCTGATGACGGGTAAGTGCTCTGCTTGAATCAAGGTTACTTGTCTGTTGCTTCCTAGAGGGTTTCGAGAAACACTATCGCTGCTCCTATCGCCCAGTAATCCTTTGCCAGCTATGGCCTCTACAGTGGGCACAGAGATGCAGCTAACACCTCGCGCGGGGCGAATTAAAATAGCTTCTAATCTGCCATGTAGCGGAAAATGTTGAGTAAGCTGTTGAATCGTGGAATTAGTTGCGCTGGCGCTGGTCATGGTGAAGTAGCTATTATTTAAGGAGTTTCAAATGAATCATGATACAGAAACCATTGCCAAATTACAGGCTATAGAATTACAACTTAACACCATCAATCGCAATCTTCTGAGCGTTTTCTGGATTGTTGGATTTTTTGCGTTTCTCTATTTCGGCTTGATGCTGTATATGATGTTTTTTAAAGTAGCTTAACGAGGCAGTGCAGCAAATAGAAAGTTAGCAATGTTAGATGCAATTACTTATTTAGATTTGGAAACGACAGGTGCGACGCCATTGCGCGACCGCATCACAGAAATTGCCTTGGTGAGGTTTGAGCAGGGCGTTGAAGTAGCTCGCTGGCAGACATTAGTAAATCCTGAGCAATCTATTCCAGCATTTATACAAAGTCTCACTGGTATTAATAATGAGATGGTGGCGAGCGCGCCCACCTTTGCGCAAATTGCCGATAAATTGCTTAGCTTTTTAGAAGGTGCTGTTTTGGCTGCCCATAATGTGCGATTCGACCACGGTTTTATCAAGGCGGAATTTAGGCGCTTGGGCATTACCATTCGTCAAAAGGTGTTATGTACCGTTAAATTATCACGCTTGCTATATCCAGAATTTAAAAGCCATGGTTTAGATGCCATCGTACAAAGGCATCAAATTGCAAATATTGTCCGTCATCGCGCCATGGGGGATGTGGAAGCCATGCTCGCATTTGTCGACGTTGCGCGTTTGGAGTTAGGTGAGCCGGCACTTATTCATGCTGTGAAAAAACTGATGAGTGCCCCCAGTTTGCCATCACACCTAGACGCTCATCTGCTAGATGACTTGCCAGAAACCCCCGGTGTTTACATGTTCTATGGGGAAAATAATCTGCCGCTGTATATTGGTAAAAGCATTAACTTACGCGCACGCGTGTTATCGCACTTTACCAGTGACCATGCCTCCACCAAAGAAATGCGCATATCACAAGAAATCAAACACGTGGAATGGATGACCACGGCCGGTGAGTTTAGCGCACTATTATTAGAGTCTCGGTTAATCAAAGAGCGACAGCCCATTTATAACCGACGATTAAGAAGCGAGCGTCAGCTTTGTACATGGCAACTAAGTCCAAACCCACAATCAATCCCAGCAATGACATTGCAGCGTGAGGAGGACATCGACCCTAGCCAGTTAGGGATGCTGTACGGTACGTTTAAAACCAAACGACAGGCCATGGAAGTGTTACGCACCATGGCAGAAAAGCATCAGTTATGCCCCAAATATTTGGGGTTGGAGTCTTGGGCTAAAGGGCCGTGTTTTTCACACCAAATCAAGCGTTGTCACGGTGTTTGTTGCGGCAAAGAAAGACCAGAGATCCATTACCTTAGGGTGCAGCAGGCACTCATCGCGCATCGGATTAAAATATGGCCTTATCCAGGTAAAGTAGTGATCAAGGAGCATAATGGCGAAAACGATCAGACACAATTGCATGTATTTGAACATTGGACCTATTTGGGTGCGGCGGAAAGTGAAGAAGCGTTAACCAGCCTCTGTGAGCGCGTCACAGAACTCAAGTATGATCATGATATGTATAAGCTGTTGTTAAAGGCTATTAACAATCGTAAAATACAGCTTATTTCATTGCCAGCTAAGCTTGAGATTGCAGATTTATATTGAGCGCATAAATTAGCAAAATAAGTCGTATAAAATGCATTGTTGATTTGCTTTCTATTATAAATTGCGTATAATGCCCAGTTCTCTAAAAGATGATGTTTAAGGCTTTATTATGTACGCAGTAATTAAAACAGGCGGCAAGCAATACAAGGTAGCTGCTGGTGACAAACTAAAAGTTGAAAAGTTAGTGGGTGACGTTGGTAGCAAAGTGGTCATCGATAAAGTGCTATTGATTGCTGATGGCGAAAAAACAACGATTGGTGCTCCGTTAGTAGCTGGTGCGAAAGTAAACGCAACAGTGGTTTCACACGGCCGCGCTGATAAAGTGATGATTTTCAAATTCCGTCGTCGTAAACATTATCGTAAAACACAAGGCCATCGCCAAAGTTTTACAGAAATTCAAATTGATACCATTGCTGCTAAGTAAGCAGTAAAGAAATAAGGACTCGACATGGCACACAAAAAAGCAGGCGGTAGTTCACGTAACGGTCGCGACTCACAAGCTAAACGTCTTGGCGTTAAAGCATTTGGTGAAACAGTAGTTTCTGCAGGTAGCATTATCGTGCGTCAGCGCGGTACAAAAATGCATGCAGGTGAAAATGTTGGTATGGGCAAAGACCATACGCTTTTCGCAAAAATCGACGGTAAAGTAACCTTTGCTGTAAAAGGCGCTTTAAAACGTCATACTGTCAGCATCGTTGCAGTTTAAGTTTGTTTGGTTTTACAAAGCCTCATCGTTTGATGAGGCTTTTTTATTTGGTACACTCTAAATTATGAAATTTATCGACGAAGCAACCATTAAAGTCTACGCTGGGGACGGCGGTAACGGTGTCGCTACGTTTCGCCGTGAGAAGTACGAGCCTATGGGTGGTCCCAACGGGGGGGATGGTGGTAAAGGTGGTTCGATTTATGCCATCGCAGACCGCAACATCAATACGTTGGTAGATTATCGTTACACCCGCACCTTCCGCGCACAGCGTGGCGAGAATGGTCGTGGTGCAGAGTGTTATGGCGCCAAAGGGGAAGACACCATTTTGCGTGTGCCTGTAGGTACAGTAATTTCAGACAAAGCCACAGGCAATATGATTGTGGATTTAAGTGCGCATGGACAGCAAGTGTTGCTGGCCAAAGGTGGTGCCAACGGTTTGGGCAATGTGCATTTTAAGTCCAGTATTAATCGTTCACCACGTCAATGTACCAAAGGCGAGCCAGGTGAATCGTTTGAGCTATATTTAGAGTTAAAAGTGCTGGCCGATGTGGGTTTGCTGGGTATGCCCAATGCTGGTAAGTCAACCTTTATTCGTTCTGTATCTGCTGCTAAACCCAAAGTGGCTGATTATCCATTTACGACTTTGCATCCTAATTTAGGCGTGGTGCGCGTGGATGCTAACCGCAGCTTTGTGATTGCAGATGTGCCAGGTTTGATTGAAGGCGCTGCCGAGGGTGCTGGTTTGGGCCACCAATTTTTACGTCATTTATCGCGTACTTCATTATTATTACACTTGGTGGACATTGCGCCTTTTGACGATGCTGTAAGCCCTGTGGATGAAGCCAAAGCCATTGTCAATGAGTTGAAAAAGTATGATGAGGATTTATTCAACAAACCGCGCTGGTTGGTGTTGAACAAAATTGACATGGTGCCAGATGCCGAACAAGTGGTGGCTGATTTTGTAAAAAGTTATGGTTGGGATGGGCGAGTCTTCTCCATTTCAGCGATCAGTGGCTTAGGATGTAAAGAGCTCACTTATGCCATCATGGAACATTTAGAGCAAGTACGAGTGCAACAATTAGAACAAGACGAAGAAGCCAAACGCAATGCAAGTATCCAAAGTATCGCTGCTGCAGAATAGTAAAACACTGATTGTCAAAGTGGGTTCTAGCCTGGTCACCAACAATGGTGAAGGTTTAGACCGCAGCGCTATTGCCGCCTGGGCAGAGCAAATTAGTACGTTAGTTAAGCAAGGCAAGCATGTGGTACTGGTCTCTAGCGGCGCGGTGGCTGAAGGCATGCAACGGCTGGGGTGGAAAAAACGCCCAGTGGAAGTAAATGAACTGCAAGCAGCCGCAGCGGTTGGTCAAATGGGATTGGTACAAATGTATGAGAGCTGTTTTGCACAACATGGTTTGCATACTGCGCAAATTCTGCTGACGCATGATGATTTGAGAGATCGCAAGCGTTATTTAAACGCCCGAAGCACGCTTAAAACCTTGCTTGCGCTTAAAGTGATTCCAATCATCAATGAAAATGATACGGTGGTGACAGAAGAGATTCGCTTTGGTGATAATGATACTTTAGGGGCACTGGTCGCTAACTTGATAGAGGCCGATGCTCTTGTAATATTAACGGATCAACAAGGTTTGTACTCTGCTGACCCACGTAAAGACAGCAGCGCGGCTTTTATCCATTATGAAATGGCTGGCAATCCTAGTTTAGAGCTGATGGCTGGTGGCGCTGGTAGCAATGTGGGCACTGGCGGTATGCTGACCAAAATCTTGGCAGCTAAGCGTGCTGCCAATAGTGGCGCGCACACAGTGATTGCTTCTGGCAGAGAGCCTAACGTACTGGTACGCTTAAGTGCGGGTGAGGCAATTGGCACCCACCTAGAAGCTGGCCAGATGAAGATTGTAGCCAAAAAACAATGGTTGGCAGACCATTTGCGCCTAGGTGGCAAATTGGTGTTGGATGCAGGCGCGGCCAATGTGCTGACCAAAGAAGGAAAAAGTTTGTTGGCAATTGGAGTTGTGGATGTGCAAGGCTCTTTTGAGCGCGGCGATGTTGTGGCGTGTGTGAATGGTGAAGGTAAAGAACTGGCGCGAGGCATCGTGAACTACAACTCGCAAGAGGTGGCACGCATCAAGCGCAAGCCTAGCCATGAAATTGTACAGATTTTAGGTTATGTTGAAGAATCAGAGTTAATACACCGTGACAATATGGTGCTGCTTTAAGTTGTAAATGTTCTGGCGAAAACTAACTCGCAAATCTAAATTAAGCATAGTGGCTAATGCCATCACTTGCGTATATGTGAATTTTGATAAAAGGTAAAAATCAATGAGTAAACCTTTAGTTGCCATCGTGATGGGCTCAGACAGCGATTGGCCAGTGATGAAACTTGCCGCACAAATGTTGGCCGATTTTGGCGTGTCTTATGAGGCGAAAGTAGTATCAGCGCACCGCACACCCGATTTGATGTTTGCATTTGCTGAAAATGCTGCCAGCAACGGCTTTCAAGTGATTATTGCTGGCGCTGGTGGTGCTGCGCACTTACCAGGTATGGTCGCTGCTAAAACCACATTGCCTGTTTTGGGTGTGCCTGTGCCATCAAAGCATTTGCAAGGGCAAGATTCTTTGCTCTCTATTGTGCAAATGCCGAAAGGGATTCCAGTGGCAACATTCGCGATTGGTGATGCAGGGGCCGCTAATGCAGGTCTATTTGCTGTTTCTATGTTAGCGAATCATGATGCAGAGTTAGCTGACAAATTAGCCCAATTCAGAATAAAACAAGCAGAAAAAGTGCATGCCATGACCTTACATGAGCAACCATAATGCACGTTAATACACACATTCTAGTGTGGTTAAAACGCGGCAAGTTAAATCAAAAAAGCCGCAGATAGTATCTAAGTCACTTAGGGTGTACATGAGGATTTTTTGATGAGTTTGCAACAAAGTATAAACAAGCAAAGTGGTCTTACTGTAATTAATCCGCCAGCTATGCTTGGCATGTTAGGTGGTGGTCAATTAGGCCGCTTTTTTGTAATTGCCGCACATGAAATGGGCTATCAAGTCACAGTGCTAGATCCCGATCTGAACAGCCCCGCCGGTAAAATTGCCGACATCCACTTATGTGCGCAGTACGATGATGCCAATGCACTCAAGCAAATAGCAGATACTTGCCAAGCCGTGACAACAGAGTTTGAGAATGTACCGGCAGCTACGCTAGAACAGTTAGCGCAATCAACACGCGTGCATCCAAGCGCACAAGCGGTGGGCATTGCACAAAACCGGGTATTGGAAAAAAACTTTATCCGTGATGCAGGATTGCCAGTGGCGCCGTTTGTGGTGATTCATCAAGCAAACGATTTGCCAGAAGACACGCACACGATCTACCCAGCCATCTTGAAAGTAGCGCGCTTTGGTTACGATGGCAAAGGTCAGGCCCGTGTTAAAAATCAAGCAGAAGCACTGGCTGCATTTGCTAATTTCAAGCAAGAAGTATGTGTATTGGAACATATGTTGCCACTCGACTTAGAAGTTTCAGTGGTATTAGCTCGAGATGCACATGGCAATATTGCGGCATTTCCCACTGCAGAGAATAGTCATTTGAATGGCATTTTGGATGTCAGCATCGTGCCTGCACGTTGCTCTGAAGTGATTAAGGCAAACGCACAAGAGTTGGCTAAGAAATTGGCCAAAGAGTTGAACTATGTGGGGGTGTTAGGTGTGGAATTTTTTGTGGTGGGTACGCAGTTATTGGTAAACGAGATTGCACCCCGCCCCCACAACTCTGGGCACTATACCCTTGACGCTTGTGTCACGAACCAATTTGAACAGCAAGTGCGAGTGACAGCGGGTTTGCCACTAGGCGATGCTAAATTACATAGCAATGCAGTAATGGTGAATATATTAGGGGATAGCTGGGTGGATGGTCAAAATCCAAACTGGGAAAAAGCGTTCACTCATCCCAATCTCAAGTTACATCTTTATGGCAAACACGAGCCACGTAACGCAAGAAAAATGGGGCATTTTACTGTCATCGGGCAAGACATAGAGGCGGTGCTGAATATTGCTAGAATTGCGCGTGGGGAACTGCACATAGGTATTTAATCGACACAAATAATCATAAAAATATAAGGGGGCATCAATGGCTAGCATTAATCAAAATCTTGAAATAAAAGCATTTCCGCGTGTGATTAAATATGCTGGATTAGTAGTTTTAGGCTTGGTGCTGTTGTCTTGGCTCAATCCTTTTGTGGTGATTAACGCAGGCCATCGTGGTGTGATCACTACGTTTGGTAAAGTGAACCAGACCGTACTTGAGGAGGGGCTACATTTTCGTATTCCTATCGTGCAGCAGGTGCGCGAAATTAATGTGCAAATTCAAAAGGCGGAGGGCGATGGTGATGCCGCTTCTCGTGATTTGCAGCAAGTGCACACCAAAATTGCATTGAATTACCACTTGATTCCTACCCGTGTTGCAGAGACATTTCAATTGGTCGGTGATTTAAACTCTGTGGGTGACCGCATTATTGTGCCTGCGGTACAAGAAGCTTTTAAGGCGACCACAGCAAAATATACAGCCGAAGAACTGATCAGCAAGCGCCCAGAAGTGCGTGATGAAATTAGTCAATTTATGAAAGATAGGCTATTGCGGCATGGGATTGCGATAGATGAATTCAGTATTGTGAATTTTCGATTTTCCGAAAGTTTTAACCAAGCGATTGAAGGTAAAACCACGGCAGACCAACTCAAATTAAAAGCTGAGCGCGATTTGGAACGGATTAAAGTGGAAGCGGAGCAAAAAATTGCATCGGCCAAAGCAGAGGCAGAATCATTAAGATTGCAAAAGCAAGAGATTACGCCAGATTTGCTTAAGTTACGTGAGATTGAAAATCAACGTTTGGCGTTAGAAAAGTGGAACGGTCAATTGCCGCAAGTGACAGGTGGTTCAATACCGATGATCAATATTAAGTGAGTCGATGGATTGGCCAGAACAGCAACTGGCTAAATGAGCATCATAAAGTTGAGTGTCATCAAGTTGAGCACAATAAAAAAGCCGAACTAGTGTTCGGCTTTTTTGTATCCCGCTTTGTGACAGGCGTTTGATTATTCAGCTTTTGCTTTTTTTGGTTTTGCAGCGGCTTTAGGTTTTGCTTCAGCTTTTGGCTTGGCTGCTGCTTTTGCAGGCTTGGCAGCGGCTTTAGGAGCAACCGCTTTTTTTACAGAAGCTAAAGTAGCTGGTGCGTCGCCTTTGAGTGCTTTGATTGCAGCAGTCAAACGGCTTTTATGACGTGATGCTTTGTTTTTGTGAATAATTTTTTTGTCGGCAATGCGATCAATAATGCCAACGTTTTCTTGGTATGAAGCTACTGCAGCGGCTTTGTCGCCTGCTTCAATCGCTTTAATCACTTTTTTGATTGCAGTACGCAAAGTAGAACGCAACGCTGCGTTGTGCGCATTCACTTTTACGGACTGGCGCGCGCGTTTGCGTGCTTGTGCGGTATTTGCCATGTTTGATTATCCTAATGCTGTAAGGGTATAAATACGAAACCGTGCATAATAATGTGTTTGTGCTTGTTTTGCAAGGTTTAATTATGCTTCCGCATGCGGTGTAATGCCTCGCCCATGATAAAATCACGCGACTAAATTAATTATAAAGTTTTATTCTTTCATGAACTTACTCAGAGTCCTAGCCAAAATAGGGAGCATGACGTTTATCTCGCGCATTTTAGGCTTTTTGCGCGATACGTTGATTGCGCGCGCCTTTGGGGCGAGCATGCTGAGTGATGCCTTTATTGTGGCCTTTAAAATTCCTAATTTGTTGCGCCGTATTTCGGCTGAAGGTGCATTCAGTCAAGCGTTTGTGCCTATTTTGGGTGAATATAAAACACAGCGGGGCTTTGATGAAACACACACGCTGATTAATCGCGTGGCAACTTGGATGGGCTTGATTTTGGTCGTGGTGACTTTGTTAGGAATGCTAGCAGCGCCATTCATCGTGACGTTAATCGCCCCTGGTTTTCAAGCCAATCCAGCCAAAATGCAACTGACCATAGAGTTGTTGAGAATTACCTTCCCGTACATTTTCTTTATTTCCTTGGTCTCCATGGCGGGTGGGGTACTCAATACTTATAATAAATTCGGCATCCCAGCCTTTACCCCTGTTTGGCTCAATGTATCGATGATTGCAGCCGTGTTGTTCTTTGCCGATTATTTTGCCGAACCTATCAAAGTATTAGCCTGGGCAGTTTTTATAGGTGGCTTTTTACAGTTGGTGTTTCAAATCCCATTCTTAAAGCAAATTGGCTTATTGCCTAGGTTTGATTTCAAAAGAGATGACGAAGGCGTGTGGCGCATTTTAAAGCTGATGGGACCGGCCTTGTTGGGTGTATCGGTGGCGCAAATCTCATTGATTTTAAATACGATATTCGCTTCATTTTTAATTACTGGCAGTGTGAGCTGGCTGTATTATGCGGACCGCTTGATGGAGTTTCCATCAGGTGTGCTAGGGGTGGCACTAGGTACAATTCTATTGCCCAGTTTATCCAAAGCCTACGCCAGCAAAGATGAAAGTGAGTATAGACAACTGCTGGATTGGGGCTTGCGCTTAACCTTTTTATTAGCGGCTCCTGCAGCAGTGGCATTGGCTGTGTTGGCGACACCATTGGTTTCAACGTTGTTTTATTACGGTAAATTTACACCCACCGATGTGGCGATGACGCAGCAAGCGCTGATTGCGTACAGCGTGGGTTTGCTGGGCATGATTTTGGTGAAGATTTTGGCGCCCGGTTTTTATGCGCGGCAAAATATCAAAACGCCTGTGAAAGTGGCCATTTTTACACTGGTGCTCACCCAAGTCATGAATGTGATATTTATTTTTGGATTAGATTTAAATCATGCAGGGCTTGCACTGGCCTTGGGTTTAGGTGCATGCGTTAATGCTGGTTTGCTGTATTACCACTTACGCAAAGCGCAGCTGTTTCATCCACTACCAGGGTGGTGGCTGTTCTTGCTGAAACTTTTATGTGCACTGGTTGTGATGGGTGGGGCTTTGTATCTAGCGATGGGCGATGCAGGTACTTGGTTGCAATGGAGTGTCATCAGCCGTTTAACGCATTTAACTGGCTTGGTGATATTGGGCATGGCAGTGTATTTTGCCGTATTGTTTGTGTTGGGCTTTAGACCCCAACACTTTTCACGTAGAACGGTGAGGTAAGGGTGCAAGTATTTAGACATCTGCCCATTCAGCAACCTACGCCTATGGCATTAGCCATTGGTAATTTTGATGGCCTGCATTTAGGTCATCAGGCATTATTAGCCAAGCTGGTAGACACTGCACAAGCAAAAGGCGTGACGCCAGCAGTGATGACATTTGAGCCACATCCACGCGAGTTTTTTGCGCCACATAACGCGCCAGCGCGGCTTTCTTCTATGCGCGAAAAGCTGGAATATTTTGAAGAGGCTGGTGTGCAAAAAGTATTTGTTCTACGCTTTAATCAGGCGTTTGCAGGTATTAGCGCACAGCTGTTTATGCAGGACATTTTGCGTCAGCATTTAAATGCCAACATTATTTTGGTGGGGGGTGATTTCTGCTTTGGTGCTAAGCGTCAGGGTACTACGCAAAGCTTTATTGACCATGGGTTTGATTTAGTGGATTTTCCGCCCGTTGAAGTGGCTGGTGAGCGCGTCTCTAGTACCTTAGTGCGTAATGCACTGGCAGATGGCGACTTAATGCGTGCAGAATCCTTACTCGGGCGACCTTACAGCATCAGCGGCAAAGTGGTGCATGGTGCCAAACGTGGCCGTCAGCTCGGCTACCCCACGGCCAATGTGCATATGCGGCATGAACGGCCTGCTTTAACAGGGGTTTATGCGGTAAAATTGAACGGTTTGAATGGCGTGGCTAATTTAGGGGTGCGCCCTACCATTGCAGGAGTACCCAAACTCATGCTGGAAGTGTATGTGTTTGATTTTAATGGTAACTTGTACGACCAGCATGTGCATGTACAGTTTTATCACAAAGTGCGTGACGAAATGAAATTTGAAAGTTTAGATGCGCTCAAAGCGCAAATTGCAAAAGATGCAGCAGTTGCAACCGATTATTTTAAGAACCAGAGTTAAGAATTAGGCCATGACCGACCAAGCAAAACCAGAACAAGCCTCCAAGTACAAATTGAATCTGCCGGAAACCAGCTTTCCGATGCGGGGAGATTTAGCCAAACGCGAACCCGCGTGGCTGGCGCAGTGGCAACAGAAAAAACTCTATCAAAAAATACGTGCTGCCCGCAAAGGGGCAAAAAAATTCATTTTGCATGATGGCCCACCCTATGCCAATGGTGATATTCACATTGGTCATGCCGTCAATAAAATACTGAAAGACATCATCATTAAATCCAAAACCATGAGTGGTTTTGATGCGCCGTATGTGCCAGGCTGGGATTGTCATGGCTTGCCGATTGAATTGGTAGTGGAAAAAACACATGGCAAAAACATTGAGCCAGCTAAGTTCCGTGAGCTTTGCCGTGCTTACGCGGCTGAGCAAGTAGAAAAGCAGAAAAAAGATTTTATTCGTTTAGGGGTGTTGGGCGACTGGGACAATCCTTACCTCACCATGGATTTTAAAACCGAAGCCGACATCATGCGCGCGCTGGGTGAAATCTATCTAAACGGTTATCTGTACCAAGGCAGCAAGCCTGTGCATTGGTGTGTGGATTGCGGCTCCGCGCTAGCAGAAGCTGAGGTTGAATATGAAGATGTCAATTCTCCCGCCATAGATGTGGGGTTTAAGGTGGTGGATAGCGCGGACTTAAGCAAAGCGTTTGGCGTTGAGGTGACAGGTGATGCATATGCCGTCATCTGGACCACCACACCGTGGACGTTACCAGCGAATCAGGCAGTGAGCGTGCATCCTGAATTGACCTATGACTTGGTACAAACAAGTAAAGGCTTGCTGATACTGGTGCATGAGTTAGTAGAAGCGACTCTCAAACGCTACGGTGAAGAGAATACGCAAGTATTGGCAAGTACTGCAGGCGGGACTCTGAAGGGCTTGTTGCTACAACACCCATTCGATCATCGCCAAGTGCCGATAATTTGTGGCGAGCATGTGACTACTGATGCTGGTACTGGCTTAGTACATACCGCTGCTGCGCATGGTAACGACGACTGGTTAGTGATGCGTGCCAATTTTCCGAATGAAAAGCCACGCGTATTGATTGGTGGCGATGGCAAGTTCTTCACCAGCGATTTAGTTGAGTTTGCTGAGATTCGTGGCTTGAGTCGTCAAGAAGCGAACAAGGTTATTTTGGCTAAGATGCAAGAAAACGGTACATTGTTGGCGAGTGCGCGTTTGAATCATAGCTTCCCACATTGTTGGCGTCATAAAACGCCTTTGATGCAATTGGCGACACACCAATGGTTTATTGGGATGAATGCGCAAGATGCAAACGGCACAGCATTGCGCGAACATGCCAATAAAGCGGTAGACCAAACAGAATTTTTCCCTGCCTGGGGTCGTGCGCGCTTAGAGGCGATGATTAAAAATCGTCCAGATTGGTGCGTGTCGCGTCAGCGTAACTGGGGCGTGCCAATGCCTTTGTTTGTGCATAAAGAAACCGGAGAGCCGCACCCAAAAACAGCGGAATTATTAGAGCAAGCGGCATTGCTGACAGAGCATGCAGGGGTGGAAGCTTGGTTTAGTTTAGATAGCGACGCATTTTTAGCGCAGCACGCGCCAGACAATGCCGCGCAGTATAAAAAAGTGTCCGATACTTTAGACGTTTGGTTTGATTCCGGCGCTACACATGCGGCAGTACTTAAACGTCGTCCAGAGCTACAATTCCCCGCTGACTTATATCTCGAAGGATCAGACCAACACCGCGGTTGGTTCCAGTCTAGCTTACTCACTGGCTGCGCTATAGACGGTCGCGCTCCCTATGATGCCTTGCTCACGCATGGTTTTGTGGTGGACGGTGCGGGCCATAAAATGAGTAAATCCAAAGGCAATGTGGTTGCGCCACAAAAGGTGATGGACACTTACGGTGCCGATATTCTGCGTTTGTGGGTGGCTTCTACGGACTACTCTGGTGAGCTGACGATTTCAGATGAAATCTTAAAACGTGTGGCAGATAGCTACCGTAAGATTCGCAATACCTTGCGCTTTTTATTGGCGAACGTGGCGGATTTTGATGTCACTACACAGGCAGTCCCTTACGAGAACTTATTAGAAATTGATCGCTACGCGCTAGGTTTATTGAGTGACCTGTCCAATACTTGTCACGACGCTTACAACACCTATGAGTTGCATCGCGTAGCTCAAGCCTTACAACATTTTTGTGCTGAAGATTTAGGTGCGTTCTATTTAGATATTTTAAAAGACCGCATGTATACCAATGCAGAAAATTCGCATGACCGCCGCGCAGCGCAAACCGTGCTATTGAAAATCACGCAAGTATTAGCGGGTTTGATGGCACCGATTTTAAGTTATACCGCAGAAGAAATTTGGCAAACCTTAACACCGAATACTGAAGACTATGTGGTTCTACATAATTGGACGGATAAAGCTGATGTGATTAGTGCAAACGAATATGCAGATTATGCGACCGCACTGAAAGCGAAGTGGGAAGTGATTCGAGCGCTGCGTGCACAAGCCGCAAAAGAAATTGAAGTGTTGCGTGGTGCTGGGTTAGTGGGTTCGTCACTACAAGCTGAACTGGATTTTAGTGTGACTGCAGCTGAATTTGATGCGTTGACTAGCTTGGGCGAGGATTTACGTTTCGTCACCATTACTTCTGCAGCGCGCGTGTATAAAGTTGCTACAGATGCTGAACAAAAAATATTGGTCAAACCATCTCAGTACACCAAATGCGAGCGTTGCTGGCATTATGTGGCAGATGTCGGTAGTCATGCAGAACACCCCACCATATGCGGGCGCTGTGTCAGCAATATCACCGGTAAAACAGTACCGCGCAAATATGCTTAAGTGGCTGAGTATCAGTGGCGTGGTGGTCGCCCTGGATTTGTACACCAAGCACTTGGTGCAACAGGCGTTTGCTTATGGTGAACATTTGCGCGTGACCAGTTATTTTGATCTAGTGCGTTACCATAACACTGGCGCTGCCTTTAGCTTTTTGGCTGATGCAGGCGGTTGGCAAAAATGGTTTTTTACTGCCGTTTCTGTGGTGGCATCTGTTGTGATTATTTATCTGCTAAAAAAACACCCGCATAATAAACTTTTTAGCTGGGGACTTGCCCTAGTATTAGGTGGCGCGCTAGGTAATTTGTACGATCGCATCACCTTAGGCTATGTAGTGGATTTTCTGTATTTTTATTATCAGCAATTTGCATGGCCAGCATTTAATGTCGCGGATAGTGCAATATGTGTAGGCGTTGCATTGTTGCTTCTAGACAGTTTTAAACAACCAACAATAAGTAAGTCATAACATAGGGCTTGGCGCAATATCATGCGTCTCGGGGTGATATGCCAGACTGGAAAAAACTCATCGAGGGTAAAATAGCGATTGCGCAAAAAGCAAAATTGCTAGGTAAAAAAATTGGCAAAGCCAATGATAATGAACGCATCCCGAACGGTCAAAAGCAAGTCACCAACTTTCCTGTATTAGATTTAGGCATTCGTCCTAATGTGAACACCACCAATTGGACACTGCGCGTGTATGGTTTGGTGGAGCATGAATTAAACCTAAAATGGATGGACTTTCGCAGTCTGCCACAAATCAAAGATACCTCAGACTTTCACTGTGTGACCCGCTGGAGCCAATTGGATATGGACTGGGAGGGTGTATCCGCACGCGAGTTGCTGATGCAAGCCAATCCCTTACCCAATGCAAAGTACGTCACCTTACACAGCTACGATGGCTACACTACTAATCTACCTATAGATGCTTTGTTGGATGATGATGTAGTGATTGCGCACAGCGTATTTGGTCACTCGCTCACCGCTGAGCATGGCGGGCCTGTGCGCATGGTGGTGCCTAAACGTTATGCTTGGAAAAGTGCAAAATGGCTTAAAAGTATAGAGCTACATGAGTTTGACCGCCCTGGTTTTTGGGAGGTCCGCGGCTATCACAATGATGCGTTTCCGTTTCTAGAACAACGCTTTAGTGATGACGATTACTAATTGACGGTTTTGTGACAGGCTAGTAGAAACCCTAGTCTGAATGGCACATGGTTGCTGATTGTTGAACGCTGTATTGTGTGAGAATAATTTTAATAAAGTCTCATGCCATGCGTATTATTTCCAAATTGGTGTTTGTTGCTGTGCTTGCAATCCTTCCAGCAGTCGCATCTGCTTCCGTTGACACACTAAGCTTTAGCTGTTCATCAAATTTGGAGGTTTCTTTTGAGAATGGTTACCATGCAAGTTGTGGTGGTGATTTTACGTTTGATAGTGGTGCTCTAATAGACGACACCTCTATTACACTCACCTCTCTCGGCGCACTCAATATTAATTCAAGTGTTAGCTTGATTGCACCGTATATAAAGCTTTCAGGGCCGATTATCAACATAGCTTTTGGTGCTGTACTGGATGCTGGGTATGTTGGTTTGCCAATTAACATTCCAGAAGTTAAGGTGCCGTACATCTTAGAACCTAAAAAACCTTTGACAGTTTCCCAAGTTCCCGAGCCTTCCAGTTTAAGCATGCTTGCAATAGGCTTATTCGGTATGAGTTTGTTTGCTCGCCGTAACGCCAAACAGAATTAGGCTTTTTTTGGTATTATTTTTTTGCCTAACTCATACACCGCAACGCACATTGCACCCACCATCAAACCAATCAAGCCATCGACAATGATGGAGCCAACCACGCTCAAAGCGCTGCCCATAGCAGGCAAGGTAGAGATGCTTTGCGTGATACTTTGGCTTAAATGGTGCAATGCTGGGATGCCATGACCAATAATGCTGCCGCCGACTAAAAACATCGCTGCAGTGCCCACCACACTTAGGATACGCATTAAAATTGGCGCAAATGCGAGTAGTTTTTGGCCGATTTTACGTTGTAATTGACGATAAATACTGAGGCCTTGTTTTTGCATTAAATGTAGTCCAGCATCATCTAACTTTACAATGCCAGCCACCAATCCATATACCCCTACGGTCATCACAAATGCAATAGCTGAAACTACAGTGACTTGTTTACCAAAGCTGGCTACAGCCACAGTGCCCAATGTGATGACAATAATTTCGGCCGATAAAATAAAGTCAGTTCGGATCGCACCTTTGATTTTGTCTTTTTCCAGCGTGACTAAGTCCACACTTGTATCTTTTACAGCATGCGCTAATTCGGCTTGATGCGCATTGTCTTCTTCTTTGTGGAAAAATGTATGCAATATTTTCTCAAAGCCTTCAAAGCATAAAAATGCGCCACCCAACATGAGCAGCGTTGGGATAATCCAGTGAATGCCAAACTTTGCAGAGAGAAAACTTAACAATAATGCAGAGGGCACTAAAATAAGTTTGTTGATGAATGAGCCTTTGGCGACTGCCCACACCACGGGCAATTCACGCTCCGAAGCTACGCCGGTCACTTGCTGTGCATTGAGTGCTAAATCATCACCGAGCACCCCCGCTGTTTTTTTAGCGGCCACTTTGGTCATCACAGACACATCATCCAATATGGTTGCAATGTCGTCTAATAGAGCAAGTAAGCTACCAGCAGCCATGGTATTCCTAAGGTGATTAATTTAAGTTTTGAATTTTACGCGACTCGGGCTAAAATGCGCGCATGTTGTCGCAAAAATTATTCCGCTGGATGCAGCGTATCGCGTTAATCGCGATGGTGTTTGCATCGCTGGCGCCCAGCGTTTCCCATGCATTGGCTGGGCAAGGCAGCCAGGCTAGCTTTATGCAGGAAGTTTGTGGCACAGGCGGCAAAAAAATTTACATACAAGTGGTCACCACACAGGGCAAGCAAATTCAAACTGCATTGGATTTTCAGCCTAACCAAAACCCAGCTTCACTCACGCATCACCTTAATCACTGCCCATTTTGTAGCATACAATTAGATGTGGTGCTTGATAAACCCGTTAATCCAGCCTATGTACTTTATCAAGTCGCCCAAGCTCGCTTGGCCTTGGTTGAATATGTTTCACCTGTAGTCTCACCTGTTTTCCAAACTGCGCAACCTCTACGCGCACCACCTTTTTTCTCATAACACGCAAATTTAGTTCAGCGTTGCTAGCGTTAAGACCAATGGTCTATAGCGTTTAAAACCTGATGTTTAAAGCCACTGCCTGCTTTGCATTTGGCGCTAGAACTTAATTCCGTGTGTTTGTATGCCCAACAATTGGGTATTCAGCACGCAATTAATACGCAAAAAATACGTGATATGAGGAAAACAAATGATTACCCTACACATACAAGAACTGGTTTTTGTAAAACAAGCCGCTTGGCGTCGCAAAATCACCTTGGTCGAAATCGCCGAGGCTACCGGTATCAGCCGCATGACCTTGCACCGCATGATTAAAGATAAAAGCTACAAAGCATCCCTAGAGCACTTAGAAAAACTTTGCACATTTTTTCAATGTGAAATTCAAGAGCTGGTGAAATTCCTGCCAGAGAGCCCTAATTTTTCGAGCATTAAATCGGCATAGGATGAATATGATGAGTATCCATAAAAAAATGTTTCTAGCGGTGTTGGCGAGCTTACCTCTGATGGCGAGTGCAGAGCATAACGAGTCTCTGGAGTTGGACGATATTGAAGTCACCAGCACAGTGGATAGTCGCATCATCAATTATCCTGCCACAGTAGAAAGCTTTAGTAAAAAGCAAATTCAAGAAAGTATCAATGCGACGACTTCCGCACAGACGATGAAGTATTTACCGAGCTTTCAGGTGCGTGAGCGTTTTATTGGAGATAGAAACGGCATTATTGCAGGGCGCACCGTAGGTACGCTATCAAGTGCGCAATCGATGTTATATGCCGATGGTGTTTTGCTTTCAAATTTATTGGGTAACTCATTTGCATTTCCGCCACGTTGGGGCTTGGTTGGGCCGGATGAGATTGAGCAAGTGAGCATGATGTATGGGCCTTTTTCAGCCATGTATGCAGGTAACTCATTTGGCGGTGTGGTGAGCATCAAGACAAAAATGCCCACCCAATTTGAAGCGCATACCAACGTGCAGATGTTTAGACAAAACTTTGACCTTTATGGCACAGATTTAAACCTTACTGGAGAGCATTTATCTGCCTCACTAGGCAATAAATGGAATGATTTGAGTGTGTTGGTTTCAGCGGACTATCTTAAAAATGAAGGTCAGCCCATGGATTTTGTGGTGCAGGATGTGAGTGCTGGCGGCGCATTAGCTGGCACTGCTGTCACTGGGGCCTTTTTAGATAAAAATGATAGAAACCTACCACGTAACGTGTTTGGCGCGATTAGTATGGAGCGCCCTGAGCAAACTAATTTGAAATTTAAAGCTGCTTATGATTTTACTGACACTGTTAAAGGTACGTATACCTTGGGTCTTTGGAATTTGAGCAATCGCACCGATGTGGAAAGTTATATCAAAGATGCGAGTGGTAATGCCGTTTATAACAACCGTGTTGTTTTAAACGGAAGAAGCTACAACCTGACTGGTTTTAACCCTGCCGAGGCCGAGGCAATGCACGTAATGCAAGCCTT
The DNA here is from genome assembly GCA_030696695.1 of Methylophilus sp. Classification (GTDB taxonomy): domain Bacteria; phylum Pseudomonadota; class Gammaproteobacteria; order Burkholderiales; family Methylophilaceae; genus Methylophilus. Next base: position 188,645 of record JAUYRP010000021.1, on the reverse strand, counting down.
TGATTTAAAGTCGGACACAAAAGGCTTTTTTGATTGGCAATTGACTTTGTCTGACTATGATTACCAACAAGATAAAAATAGCCAGTCTAATTTGAGCACTTCTACCACCACTTTAGCAGCTGGTAACCCTTACATCACGCGCACCGGGAGAGTGACAGATTTGTCGGGTACAGGCTGGACTATTTTTGATGTAAGGGCAACTTTTAGACCAGAGGCAAATTATTCAGGCAAACATGAGTTGGATATTGGCTATCACATTGATGAGTATGATTTAGAAAGCAATACTTATAATACAACTGACTGGACTCGAGGGGTTAAAGGCTCGCTGAATAACTCTTCACGTGGCACAACAAGAACGCAAGCAATTTATCTCCAAGATCGTTGGCAACTGAATCCAAACTGGGCTGTGACTTTTGGCGGTCGCACAGAGCATTGGGAGGCAATGGATGGGCGTAATCAAAACACCATAGCAGGTACATTACGTACAGGTAACTATGGCAGCACTTCAGAAACAAAGTTTTCACCCAAGTTATCCATTAGTTTTGAGCCACAACCAGCATGGGGTTTTAGGGCGGCATTTGGTCAAGCTTATAGATTTCCTACAGTGAGCGAGCTATACCAGCAAGTCACACAAAATAACGCAATTGTTGAAAATAACCCTAACTTAAAACCAGAAGAGGTGCTTTCTGCTGAATTGACTGCGGAAAGACGATTTGGCAATGGTTTAATTCGTGCCAGTTTATTTAGTGAGAACAAATACGACGCATTGATTTCTCAAACGGTACTTAACGGCAGAGCAGTGCCGTTTGGCACGGGGACTTGTAATGTGGCGGCAGGTTGTACTTTTATTCAGAACCTTGATCATATACGTACCCGTGGTTTGGAGCTGTCCACGGAATGGCAAGATGTACTGGTGCATGGTTTAGATTTGTTAGGCAGCCTCACCCTCACCGAAGGCGAGATTTTGCGTAACATGAACGACCGTAATACAGAAGGTAAAAAGCCGACGCGTATTCCACGCCAGATGTTCAAGTTTGTCGGGACTTATCATCAAGGTCAAAACATCACTTACAGCTTGGCTGCACGCTATAGCGGACGTCAATACAATAATTTAGATAACAGCGATGTAAATGATGACACTTATATTGCTGCAAGTGAGTTTTTCTTTGTGGATTTAAAAGCCAATTATCAATTTGATAAGCGTTGGGCAGCGAGCGTAGGCGTAGATAATGTAAATAATTACCAAGGCTATGTGCGTCATCCATACCCGCAGCGTACGGGCTATGTTCAGGTGAAGTTTGATTATTAACTAAAGCGCTTTGTTTAACTTTTAATTGAACCGTTGGCCTGGCGCAGAAATTTTGATTATCTCGCTAGGCAGTTGGCTGGCTTTAATATACTGAACGATGTTGTGTTAATTGGCTTAACGATAGTCGTTGACCGAAACATCGTCCAAAATCGTTGAATGTCGTCTAAAGTGCGTGCAAATTTTTTTAACTTTGAGTTCCAAGCGACTAGGGCAAATATAAGTACATGATGTCTCAAAAATTATTCCGCTGGATGCATCGTATCGCGTTAATCGCGATGGTGTTTGCATCGCTGGCGCCCAGCGTTTCACATGCGCTGGCTGGCCAAGGCAGTGCCAGCGGTTTTATGCAAGAAATTTGCGGTACTGGCGGCAAAAAATTGTTTATCCAAGTGGTGACCACGCATGGTCAACAACTGCAAGCGAGCTTTGACATCAAGCCTAGCAATCAATCCAAGTCGATTAGCCAGCACATGCATCACTGTCCGTTTTGCCATGCTGGCGTAGCAGATATTGCAATGCCAGTGTTTAATCCAGCATTCGCACTTTATTTAGAAGCAATTGCCCAAGCGCAAGCGTTTCATTATGTAGCACCAGTCAGTTCTCCTCCTGTTCAAGCCTCGCATCTTTCGCGAGCGCCACCTGTTTTACTCTAAATCATAAAACCATATTTGCCCCATGCATTTGGGCGCAGTTTTATTTTTTTGGAGTCATCATATGATCAACAAACACATTTTATCGGCAGTATTAGCTGCCTTGCCATTCATGGCGCATGCAGAGCACGAAGGCACAGTGCATCTGGATGAAATCAGCGTAGTATCCACTAGACCCGCAGCTTCTTCTACACAGCCTGATATTGAAACGGCTAAAGAGACCATCAACAAGACAGCTGGCGGCGTGACCATTGTAGATATGAACACAGTACGTGAAGGTCGCACCAGTACGATTCAAGATGCTTTAGGTATGGCCACAGGTGTGCTAGCGCAATCTAGATTTGGTGCAGAAGAAACACGTTTATCTATCCGTGGGTCAGGCTTGCAACGCACATTTCATGGCCGTGGGATCAAGTTGATGCAAGATGGCGTCCCCGTCAATTTGGCTGATGGTAGCTTTGATTTTCAGGCGATTGAGCCATTGGCAGCACGTTATGTGGAAGTGTACCGTGGCGCAAATGCATTGCGCTATGGTGCTAGTAATTTAGGTGGGGCAGTCAACTATATTTCTAATACTGGGTATACGGCAGACCCCCTCACAGTGCGTTTTGAAACAGGCAGTTACGATTACGGTCGCGCTTCTATCAGCAGTGGTAATGTGATTGGTGACTTAGATTATTTTGTGAATGCCAGTTATTTTGATCAAACTGGTTTTCGCGAAAACGCAGAGCAGTTAGCGAAACGCATTAATGGTAATGTAGGTTATAAACTCAGTAGCGACATAGAAACACGTTTTTATTTAGGCTATGCGCGCAGTGATTCAAACTTACCTAGCAGTTTAACCAAAGCACAATTAAATAACGATCCTAGCGATTCGTTTCTTGGCGCAGTGGGTCAGCAAAAGCGTGATATTGATCTGATTCGTATCGCCAATAAAACCAATATACAGTTGAGCGATGACGCAGCATTACAATTGAGTGCTTACTATTCTCATAAAGATTTATTCCACCCCATCTTTCAGGTAATTGCACAAGATACCAATGACTATGGCTTAGAGGCTAGATTGAGCTTAGCTGGTGAGTTGTTTGGGCATAAAAACGAATTGTTAGTTGGCTTTAATCCTAGTGCGGGTGTTGGTTACGATGAGCGTTATGTGAATATAGGCGCAAGAAGTGGTGCGAGAGTCAATAAGTTGGAGAACCGCTCTACCAACCTTGAAGCTTATGCAGAAAACCGCTGGTATGTGATGCCTGAGCTTTCATTGATTACAGGTTTGCAATATACCCATGCCAAACGCAAATTAGAGGACAAGCAATTTACAGTGGCTGCTCAAGATGAGAGTTTTGAGAAAACTTATGTACAAACCAATCCAAAAGTAGGGTTGCTTTACGATTTAACGCCAGAAATTCAATTGTTTACCAATATCTCACGTAGTTATGAACCCCCAAGTTTTGGTGAGTTGACAGGTGGTTTGCGCCCAAATATTTTGGACGCGCAAGAGGGTACTACCTTTGAAATTGGCTCACGTGGGAATAGTGGGTTTGTGGATTGGGATGTTGCTGTGTATTACGGCAAGTTAAAAAATGAGATGTTACAAACTGCGTTTTTTACCGCAGGTAATGGTAACAATCCAGCATCGCAAACAACCAATGCAGACAAAACCATACACGCTGGGTTGGAGTTTGGTATGACTGCACGCTTGCCCATGCAGTTAGAGTGGCGCCATAGTATGCTGATTAACCACTTTAAATTTGATAACGATGCTGTGTTTGGTAATAGTCGTTTACCAGGTATACAAAAAAGTTTATTACGTGCTGAGTTAATGCATCGTAGTAACGAATTGTTGCATGGTTTTTACATCGGACCAACGCTTGAGTGGTCACCGCAAAACTACTATGTTGATTTTGCGCAAACTGTAGATGCTGACCGTTACTTTATTTGGGGCCTAAAAGCTGGGCAACAAGTCAACAAGCATTGGTCATGGTTCTTAGAGGGGCGTAATCTATCTGATAGAAAATACGCAGCGACCACTAGCGTAGTGCGCAATCAAGGTGGTGTAGATGGCGCACTATATTCACCTGGCGATGGCAGAACTGCCTATTTGGGTATTACTTGGACGTATTAAATTGAATCAGCAGGCTCTCCGCGAGCCTGCTTTTTTACTTTTTAATCAGGAGGCTTGATATGTTACAGAGTAAACAGTGGTTACCCATTTTTGTGTTTTTGGTGTTTGCAAGTTTGACGTTATATATGGGTAAAAGTATTGCCGATGTAGCACAGCATGCGGCTATTGAGAGCAGTATCAAAGCACAGTGGGAAAAGCCTGATCATCCAATCCGTGTGCCTGTGATTGTGGTGAGTGGTGATTATGCGATTGCAGATTGGATACAAGCACCCAAAGGTGGTCGCGCGTTACTGAAGCATCATGCTGGGCATTGGCAAACGCTGATGTGTGGCGATGCCAATATGAAAGAACTACGGCCTTTAGTTGATGCTGGTGTACCAGAGTCGGAAGCAGAAAAATTGGTTTTGGAACTCACGCAGGCGGAGGCTTCACTCACCGTTGATGAGCAGACCACCATCAATAGTTTTGTTGGCATGGTAGATTTGTTGAAAGCCCAACATCATCATGAGTAAGCGATTACAACAAGTGAGATTTAATTGGCTGTTCTGGCATCGCTGGTTGGGTGTGTTTGCCTGCATTGGCATTTTAATGTGGGGATTGTCAGGCCTGTCACATCCAATCATGTCACGTTTACAACCCAAACCCGTTGCATTTGTAGCACCACAGGCTACTTTTGAGTTGGTTGGTGCACACACACCAAAGCAAATTCTGGCTGACCACCAAATTAGTACGTTTTCACATTTGAGTTTGTCACGAATTGCAGATAAAACTTATTTACGTGTTGCTACTGGAGAAGCAACACCCGCGAGATACTTTGATGTGATGACAGGTGACGAACTGCCGAATGGCGATGTCTTGAATGCGCGCGCACTGGCGCTACATTTTACTGGACGCGCTGAAGGCGACATTGAAAGCGCTACTTTTATCACTGCATTTAGCGATGACTACCATGCTGTCAATCGCCTATTGCCAGTGTGGCGGGTGGCATTTAAACAAGACGGAAACCTCAGAGCTTTTATTGATACCGAGCAAACGCGCTTGTCTACATTAGTAAACGATAGAAGATTTTGGCTGACCAAGTTTTTTCAGTTTGGGCATAATTGGTCTTTTTTAAGCCATGTTCCAACCTTACAAGTTGGCGTGGCTGCTTTTGTGCTCAGTTTGATTTTGATATCAGCATTGTCTGGTCTTTATCTTTTTTTCAAACTTTCTAACACAGCGAAATTTCGGTTAGAGAAATTAAAACTAAGGAGATGGCATAGAACTCTTGGTTTGCTGGTTTCCTTAACAACGTTGGTATTTGCAACGAGTGGTTTGTTTCATTTAATCATGAGTCATCTGCAAGACCGCGACACGGTGCATATTCAACCCACACTCGCGCAAGCCAGCATACTCAATGACCAAGTCTGGCAGGGACTTGCCAAACTACCGCTTGCCAAGTTGGATGCGCTGGTGCAAGCAAATGTGCCTTATTGGTATGTGTTGCCAGCCACAGGCGTAAATCAAATGCCCGTGGCACAAGTGGCGGCAATTGCGACCGAGGCCGAGCATGCCGAACATCAGAACCATGATGTGCATGATAGGCATGCACAAGCAAAAGCTACGCCGTATATGCTGCGCGCGGACCAATACAGCAAGGAGATTTCTTCAAACAGTGTGGAAGACTTTGCAACGCGCCAGGTGAAGAGTTTATCTAAGATATCAGAATCAAGTATTAGTGAAGTGACTTGGGTGACGCGGTTTGCAGATGAATACGGATTTATATTCAAACGCCTGCCAGTTTTAAAAGTGCAACTAGAAGATGCTGACAATACACGCTATTACATTGAGCCAGCGACTGGCGCGGTCGCTGCTAAAGTGCGAGACATTGATGGCATGGAAGGTTTTGTATTTGCTTATTTACACAAGTGGAGTTTTGAAAGCTTGAATAAAGACCTGCGTGATATATTGGTATCACTATTCGCATTATGGAATGTAGTGGTTGCCATGCTAGGTTTACTATTATTCACCAGAAAATACATCAAATAGCATTCATTTCTCTGTCAAATACTATTGTCCATAGGTTGTTATAGCGCCTAGTAAGCATGCGTTATAACAACCTTTAGGTTATGCAACTGCATGATCGTGATCAATAAAATAACTCACTTTTTTACGTGCATTCAATTGCTTCAACACTTCAGATGGAATCTGCGCAGGTTTTAAGCAAGCCGTGATATTGATGTTGGCTTCACCACGCAAATCTACAATTTCACCATCTTCTGCAGAAGTGTTTTTTTGCAGTAGTTTTACATAGGGTTTTAATGGGTGATTCGGATTCACCGAAATCACCATTGCATGTTGCTCATTTGACAGTTTGACAACGCTACCTGGTGGATATACCCCAAGTGACTTGATGAGGCGCTTGAGCAAATGCTCATCAAATTTAGAGCGTTGATGTGCAAACATATAAGCCAATGCTTCGTAAGGTGTTTTAGAGTCGCTCACGTTCAATGGGTTACACAAATTATCGTAGTTGTTGGCCAACACGATAATACGCGCAAGCGGATCGGTTTTCTCCGCAGTCAAGCCGGCGGGGTAGCCCGAACCATCTGCAAGTTCATGATGCTGCAACACAATTTTTGCCATGCGCGGCGAGAGTCCAATGCCTTTGATCATACGTGCGCCTAGCTCGGAGTGTTGCTGGTAGCTGGCAATTTCGGCGTGGGTAAGTTTGTCTTTTTTCAATAAAATTTTATCGCTAATACCTGCTTTGCCTATGTCATGCAATATGGCAGCCAGCCCGAGTAATTGAGCATCTTCTTTCGACATTTGAATCGATTTGGCCAATATCATGGAGATTACGGTGACATTCAACGCATGTTGATAATTGGCATCACTTGAGCGATTACCGTTCAAGGCATGAATCGCAATATCACCTTCAGACAGTGCGCTTTCTACAATGCCGTCTACCAATAAAGTGGCTTGCTCAACACATGCCTTGGGTGAGATTTCTATATTGCGCTGAATATGCTTCACTGTGTCACTGGCTACTACAAATTTTTTCTCACTCTCGTCAATTGCCCGCATCAATTGTTTACAGCGCAGTTGTTTAGGGTCGACGACAAGCGTCGTCTCTTCGCTGAAACTCTTCGCTGCAGGCTCACCTTGTACTACTTCGTCTGGTTGTTTAACTCCAACAACCAGTGGCTTGTTTGGCACCTCTGGCAATGGTGGGCAATCACTACGTTTAGGGTCATAACGTAATGTTTTTAAACCTATTTTCTTGATTTTCTGAATCTGGTCTTCATCGTTTAGTTTAAAGTTGCTTAGTGTAAACGGATGATCCATCCAGCCTAAATCTAGGTGGATATATAATCCAACTCGCAACTGATTGACATCAATGGTGCAAGTGTTAGTGGACATGGTGACTTCCTTCTGCTTCTATATTTTGTTGTATGAGAGTGGAAAACGCTTCTGCTGTGATGGGTTTGCTATAGAGGTAACCTTGTGCCTCTGAACAGCCCATTTCTTTTAAAAACTGTTCTTGCTCTAAGGTTTCTACACCTTCAGCAATCACAGAAAAACCTAAACTATTGGCCATCGCATAGATAGCGCTTGCAATCGCTGCATCATCTAAATCATCGGGTAAATCGCGCACGAATGAGCGGTCGATTTTGAGTTTATCCAAAGGCAATCGCTTGAGATTCGAGAGCGAGGAATAGCCCGTGCCAAAGTCGTCAATCGCCAAACGCACACCTAAGCTTTTGATGCGGTCAAATGTGCTAATGACATGTTCGGTATTCTGCATGACCGTGCTTTCGGTGATTTCCAGCTCCAGCATCGAAGGCACACAATCGGTTTCTATCAGCACACCATAGACGGTATCAGCAAAATTGCTTTGCATGATTTGAATGCCAGACACGTTGACAGCAATGCGCTGCAACGCACTATCTGGATGTATCCATTCTTTAGCGCGCATGGCCGCTTGCGTGAGCACCCATTCACCAATCTGCAAAATAATGCCGGTTTCTTCAGCAAGCGGAATAAATTTGGCGGGTGACACCACGCCATACTCAGGATGGTTCCAGCGCACCAGCGCCTCTGCACCAATGATTTTGCCTGTTTGCAGTGAAATTTGCGGCTGGTAATACACCTCAAATTGCTGGCGCTCTAGGGCGCGCCTTAATTGGTTTTCTAGATTAAAGCGTTCAAGTACATCTGCACTGTGTTTTTTGGTGTAGTAGCAGTAGTTATTTTTGCCCATGTTTTTCACTTGGTACATAGCGATATCTGCAGCTTTGATAATACTGTCGACGTCTTTACCATCACTGGGGTACATGGAAATGCCAATACTGGCGCTAATAAATAGATCTTTGTTATCAATCAAAAACTCAGATTGCAAGGCGTGCAATATGCTTTTGGCTTTGTGCGCAGCATCTTCAATGTCATGCAAATTGTCCATCATCACAATGAATTCATCGCCACCTAAGCGTCCAACCACATCGCTTTCACGGATGGATTGTTTGATTCTGCGCGACACTTCATACAGCAATTTATCGCCCACTGGGTGGCCTAAGCTGTCGTTAATGGCTTTAAAGCGGTCTAAATCGATGAACAAAATGGCAATTTGGCGTTCTTCACGCTCGGCACGTTTCATGGCATGTTCAAGCAGTTCGTTGATCAGCCTGCGATTAGGCAAGCCGGTCAGTGGGTCATGATTCACCAACTCATAGAGCTTGTTTTGTGATTGCTTGACTTCAGTCACATCGGCAAACACACCCACATAGTTGGTGATTTGATGTGCATGATTTTTGACTACAGTAATGGTCAGCCACTCTAGATATTCTTCACCATTCTTGCGATGGTTGGTGACTTCGCCAGACCACTTGCCTTCGCCCGATAAACTCTGCCAAAGTGCGTGCTGGCCTTGTTGAAATACAATGGGTGTTGCACCCAGTATTTCTTCCTCGCTGTAACCCGTGATATCGCTAAACCCTTTATTGATACCAATAATGCAGCCGTTGGTATCAATAATCATGATGCCTTCACTAGCACTGTCAAAAGCGATTTTGGCCAGATTCAAATTACGCCGTGCATGTTCACGTTGAATCGCTACACTAAGTGAACGGCCAATTGCCATCAATGAGCCTAGCTCTTGCGAGCTGGTTTTATCGGTATCGTAGCAGCGCTCAATGATGATATTGCCCCACCAGTTGTTTTCTATAAACAGCGGCACAATGGCAATACAGGTGGTGTCATGCTGCTTGAGCAGGTTGCGCTCTTCCGCTGGTAAGTCATTAATCTCACTGAATACAGGGTTACCTTTATTGAGAATTTCCTTCCAACGGCTAAGATGCGGCTGATTAAAGTTGATGGCCTCTAAATTATTCACAGGCACAGTAAAACCTGACGTTGCCCACTGGTACAGTACTTTAGAGTAAGTACCGTTATCCTCAGTGTGTTTGATATTTTTTAAAATCGCTGCACGCGTAAAGCGCAATGCCAAACAAGACTGTTGCAGCACTGTTTTGGCTACGGTGTGCCAAGAGTCAGATGAATGCAACAGCCAATCACATGAAATCAGCGCGTCCAGAATGGCGCTGCGATTTTGCAGCTGCTTTTCAATAAATTTTTGTTCGCTGATATCTTGCGCGTACATCACCAAATGTTGACGAGAAGCATCGCTGTTAAACGTGGCAATTTTGCTTACATCGAGCGTTTTTTCAGTGCCCTGAGGCAGATAAACAATCTCTTCGTTGCGGTAAGTTTTTTGCGTACGCCAAGTCGCTTCATCTGATTTTTCAGAATAATGAAATGCATTATTGAACACGGGATGGATAGAGGCAGCTAAATCTAAATTGCTTTGGTGCGTATACATGTCTGGGTTGATTTGGAACAGGCTTAGCAATTTTTGATTGGCTTTTAGCCAACGGTTATTACCATCTTTGATACACACATAATCTGGGCTGGTATCAATCAGTGCTTGTAATAGCGCTTCGGTCTCTCTTAGTTTAATTTCAGACAGCACTTGGCTGGTGATATCAAACATGTACACCAGTAGTTGGTGTGTATGCTGATTGAGTAAATCAATCGCATACACTTTAAGCGAACGTACTTGGCTATCCACCGCATATTGCAAACTAAATTCAGATTGCTGTTCAGAAAGCTTCTCTCGCAAATGGTGCAAGATCGATTTGGTGAGCTTGGCTTTGCGTGATTTTTGCTTGGGTGCATCGAGATTGAAAATCGTGCGCGCAAATGGGTTGGCATACCCCACTTCACCTTCATCATTCAAGGTCAACACAGCCACCTCTTGCAATGCATCTAATAATTGCAAAGCCTCTGGCAACTGCCAGGTAAGAGGGGCTTGGTCATGTAAAGGCGTGTCTGCTTCTGCAGCTTTTGCCTTACCCACCTCTAAACTCTGAATTTTTTTTGAATGTTGCACCGCTTAAGTAGCCCCGTTTAATGACACACAACAAGGCATCCACCGTTCGATGCCAAGATGCCGCTATGTTCATGATGAATATAGTTATGTATCGGACATATAAAGCAATAACTTTAGCGTTTTTGTAGATTAAATTTACACCGATAAGGACAGTGTATTACCCAACAATCTTACTTAAATCAGGTAGTATATTGGCCATGATAAAACTGTTCATTTACCGCATGCTGCCTATGTTGTTGGTGCTTTTTTGCCACAGTAGCCAAGCACACGAAGCGCACACCCAGTATCAAGCTAATCACCTGGCAATCAGCATCGCCATCGACCAACAAGGCCAGCTCTGGCGTGCCAGTGTCAAACATGGTCATGTGTGGGTAGATAAGAGCAAAGACTTAGGTAAAACTTTTACCAAACCCGTTAAGGTGAACCCCATTCCCATGAAAGTGGCAGCAGATGGAGAGGCGCGCCCAAAAATTGCTGTTTCGGCAGAAGGCATGGTTTATTTAACTTGGACCGAAGCTCTGAAAACACCTTATGCCGGTTATATTTGGTTTGCACGCTCCAGCAACCAAGGACAAACGTTTGAAAAACCGATGATTGTGCATCAAGATCGCGCTGAGATCACCCATCGTTTTGATGCCTTACATGTAGCTCCTAATGGCGATATTACTGTGACGTGGGTCGATAAACGTGACTTATTGGCAGCAAAAACTGCGGGAAAACCTTACGATGGTGCCGCCATTTACTATGCGGTTTCCACCGATAAAGGCATGACCTTTCAGCCTGAACAAAAACTTGCAGACAACAGTTGCGAGTGCTGCAGAATTGTCACGACAAACAAACCAGATGGCACAGTGGTGGCGTTATGGCGTCATGTGTTTCAGGGCAGCGAGCGTGACCATATGTTGGCTGAAATTCCAAAACAAACACAAAACACTAGCCTGCATCGGGCTACCTTCGGCCACTGGCAAATTGATGGTTGTCCACACCATGGCGCTGCCTTAGCCAGCGGGGGTGATGGCCTGAATTGGTGGGGTTATCATATGGCTTATTTTGATGGCAATGATAAAAATCCAGGCTTGTACTACAGCCGCATGGATGGTGTGGCTTGGGTGTCTTCCCCTGCTAAAAAGTTTGGTGATAATGCCAAGCAAGCAGGGCACCCTGCGATTATCAGTGTAGGTAAGCAAGTATGGGTGGTATGGCGTGAAATTAAAGATAGCAAATATACCGTGTGGGGCATGTTGTCGAATGATGAAGGCAAAACATGGCAGCCCCCTAAGTTATGGTTGTCGAGTACACAAAAATTAGATTACCCAGCCTTGTTATTGCATCAGCAACAACCCTATTTAATTTGTAATGGTCAGCAGCTGGGGCTCAGTGTAATTTCCTTACTTTCATCATATTGAAATGTAAAATAATTGCCCCATCTTAATAACAATAGATTATTAAGGAGGCGATATGCGTTTCGATAAATTAACCACAAAATTTCAACAAGCCTTGGCCGATGCGCAAAGCATTGCACTGGGCGCGGACAATCCAACCATAGAGGCTCAGCATTTATTGCTAGCTATGCTCAATCAAGATGATGGTGGTACGACTGCCTTGCTAGCGCGTGCCGGTGTGCAGGTCAATCCACTTAAGGCTGCACTCAACCAATCCATACAACAACTTGCCAAAGCTACTGACAGTGGCGGTGAGATTGCCATTTCACGCGATTTAAACAATTTGCTGAATGTGACGGATAAGCTCTCGCAAAAGCGCAATGATGCTTACATTGCCAGTGAGATGTTTTTATTAGCGCTGGCCGAGGACAAAGGCGAGACTGGTAAATTATTGAAGTCCAACGGGCTCACCAAAAACGCCTTAGACGCTGCCATTCAGACTGTGCGTGGCGACCATCATGTAGATAGCCAAGAAGCAGAAGGCCAACGCGAGGCGCTGAAAAAATACACTCTGGATTTAACCGAGCGTGCGCGTATGGGTAAATTAGACCCAGTGATTGGGCGTGATGATGAGATCCGCCGTGCAATTCAAATTCTTGGGCGTCGTACAAAGAACAATCCGGTGTTGATTGGTGAGCCAGGGGTGGGCAAAACTGCCATTGTCGAAGGCTTGGCACAACGCATTGTGGATGGTGAAGTCCCTGATACCCTCAAAAACAAAAAAGTATTAAGCCTAGACATGGCCGCTTTATTAGCGGGTGCTAAATATCGTGGTGAGTTTGAAGAGCGCTTGAAATCAGTCCTCAAAGAATTGGCGCAGGATGAAGGTCAAACCATTGTATTCATTGATGAAATTCATACGATGGTGGGCGCTGGTAAAGCAGAAGGCGCGATGGATGCTGGCAATATGCTCAAGCCTGCGTTGGCGCGTGGTGAATTGCACTGCGTGGGTGCCACCACCTTGGATGAGTACCGTAAATACATTGAAAAAGATGCAGCATTAGAGCGACGCTTCCAAAAGGTATTGGTCGACGAGCCTTCTGTGGAAGCCACTATTGCGATTTTGCGTGGCTTGCAAGAGAAGTACGAACTACACCACGGTGTTGAGATTACCGACCCAGCGATTGTCGCGGCAGCAGAATTGTCGCATCGTTATATCACTGATCGCTTTTTGCCAGACAAGGCCATTGATTTGATCGATGAAGCGGCAAGCCGCATCAAAATGGAAATCGACTCCAAGCCAGAAGTGATGGATAAACTGGATAGACGCTTGATTCAATTGAAAATTGAGCGGGAAGCGGTACGTCGTGAAAAAGATGAAGGCAGTAAAAAACGCTTTGAGTTGATTGAGGAAGAAATTAGCAAGCTAGAAAAAGAGTATGCAGATCTAGAGGAAATCTGGAAAGCGGAAAAGGCGCAAGTACAAGGTTCTGCGCATATTAAAGAAGCTATTGAAAAAGTTAAATTTGAGATGGACGAAGCCACGCGTAAAGGTGAGTGGCAAAAAGTATCTGAGTTGCAATACGGTAAATTGCCAGCATTGGAAGCACAACTCAAACAAGCATCGACTGCAGAAGCCAACGTGGGCGAGGTGAAGCACAAAATGCTGCGTACCGAAGTGGGCGCAGATGAAATTGCCGAAGTAGTAAGCCGTGCTACAGGTATTCCTGTCAGCAAGATGATGACGGGTGAGCGTGATAAATTACTCACCATGGAAAACAAACTGCATGAGCGCGTAGTCGGGCAAGACGAAGCAGTGCGTTTAGTGTCTGACGCGATTCGCCGCTCGCGTTCAGGCTTGGGTGATCCCAATCGCCCTTATGGTAGCTTTTTATTCCTAGGCCCTACAGGCGTGGGTAAGACAGAGCTGTGTAAAGCGTTGGCGGGCTTCTTGTTTGATTCAGAAGATCATCTCATCCGTATCGACATGAGTGAGTTTATGGAAAAACACTCTGTGGCGCGCATGATAGGTGCGCCTCCTGGCTATGTGGGGTACGAAGAAGGCGGTACTTTAACCGAAGCCGTGCGTCGCAAACCGTATTCTGTGATTTTGTTGGATGAGGTAGAAAAAGCGCACCCCGATGTGTTTAACGTGTTGTTGCAAGTGTTGGACGATGGCCGCTTAACCGATGGGCAAGGACGCACCGTAGACTTTAAAAACACGGTAATCATCATGACTAGTAATTTGGGTAGCCAAATGATACAAAGCATGTCGGATCAGGATTATCAAGTGGTGAAACTTGCGGTGATGGGCGAGGTGAAAAGCCATTTCCGCCCAGAGTTTGTGAACCGCATTGATGAGGTGGTGGTGTTCCATGCTTTAGGTGAGGCACATGTGAAATCGATTGCACATATTCAGTTGCAATACTTGGCTAAACGTCTCAATGCGATGGATATGCAGTTGTCTATCACAGAGGCCGCTATCGCAGAAATTGCCAGTGCTGGGTTTGATCCTGTGTATGGCGCAAGGCCGCTAAAACGTGCTATTCAGAGTGAGATTGAAAATCCACTGGCTCGGGAGATTTTAAGCGGGAATTTTGTCGCCAAAGATACTGTCTTAATTGATTGTAAAGCAGGAAAAATGACGTTTAATAAGGGTTAATCTTTGTTAACGGGCTAGATTTACTGGGCTAATGCGCGCAAGCTAACCATATGAACACAACACGCTTAATGGTATCAGCACTGATGATGTTTGGGTTAGCTTGCCAACCCAGCTGGGCGTTCACGGCCAGCCAGCTGGAAACCTTCGAGAACGAACCGCCGTTGGTGCGTAGTCTATTAGAGCGTGCCACAGTGATGCTTGATGACGAGAGTGATGATGAATCTGCATGGAAAGCGGCAGGGTTGTACTGTGAAGCTTCGCGCTATGGCAGTGCAGAAGGCGCTTACCGCTTAGGCATGTTGTATGCATTCGGTCGAGGTGTACCAGCGAATCGTGATTACGCTGCAAACCTATTTGGTATTGCTTCAGCACATGGCCATGCTGAAGCGCAAAAAATGCTAGAGACGATTGCGCTCACCACTCGGGCCACGCCAGCATGTGTGGTGAGTGAGGTTGCACCAGAGAAGTCGCCAAATGTAGAAGCGCAGTTAATCAAGCAGTCGCCAGCGATTGATGCTTATATTGCGTCATTACCTAAACGGCAGCGTTGGGTGGTCGACTTGGCTGACAAAATTGCCAATTGGCACGATATCGACAGCAAGTTGGTACTTTCGATTATTACTGCAGAATCAAACTTTAAGACCGCAGCGCAATCGAATAAAAATGCACAAGGACTCATGCAATTGATTCCGGCCACCGCAGAACGATTTAATGTCAAAAATGCTTACAACGCCAGCCAAAATATCAAGGGTGGCGTGAAATATTTACGTTGGTTATTGTCTTATTTTAGGGGTGATGTGGCATTAGCAGTCGCCGCTTACAACGCGGGAGAAGGTGCGGTAGATAGACATCACGGCATTCCGCCCTACAAAGAAACCAAAGCCTATGTCAAAAAAGTGATGGGTTTGTATCAAACACCATACCACGCGTTTGATGCTGGAATAACAGCGCCATCGCCAGTGATTGAAACCATACAGCAGAAATCAAACGCTAAGAAAGCGAGAATGTGATGAATGTAATATTAAAAACGAGTTTAATTGCCTTGGCAGCGGTTTGGCTGGTTGGCTGTGCGACGACCAACAATAGTCCAACGCAAGCTGAAATTCAGCGTATCTCTCCTGAAGAGCTTGAAAAATTAATTCCACCTGCAGTCGCCACCGTGAGTTTAGATGAGCTGGTGGCGGATGCCAAAGCAGGCAAAACCCCAGATGAGTTGATAGAAAAAATCAAAGTGAGTAACTCTCGCTATGATTTGACTCCTGAGCAAAGTTTGGCATTAAGTAAGCAGGGTTTGGATATTAAAGTACTTAACTATATTCATGAGGCGAATGAATTGGCACGTCAAAATGCAATGGCCGATGAGATTAACAAGCGTGAGCAAGCAAATCAGCTGAATGAGAAAAAATTAAAACGTGAGCGTGACTTAGCACGTATGCGTTCTTTTGATCCATACTGGGGTTATGGTGGATTTTATGGTCCTCCTTGGTTCGGCAGTCCATTTGGCTTTGGGCCATATGGTCATCGATTTGGACGTGGATTTGGCCCAAGGTTTGGTTGGGGCATGGGATACGGTTGGTAAGCGCAGTTTCCGAGTGGCCAATACACCCACATAACGCACACTTGTTTCGTTTGGTATGCCTATCTAGATAGTTAGATAGGCAACTGAAGGGTGTCCTGACAAGCTGTGTTCATTTCAAACTGAAAAATCCACTAAAATACCCATCTTGATGATGTTTAAGGTGAATAGGTATGCAACAATTTACACAGACCTTGCAAGTCAAAGCGCAAGGGCGACGACTTTATGATATTACGCCTCAGGTATTGCAATGGGCGAACACCCAAGACATTACAACGGGTTTGTTGACGTTGTATATCCAGCACACCTCTGCCAGTTTGCTCATCAATGAAAATTATGACCGAGATGTATTGGTCGATATGGAGGCATTTTTTAACCGATTAGTACCGGATGGCGACAGCTTGTTTATCCATACAGTAGAGGGCCCCGATGATATGCCAGCGCATGTGCGCACTGCGTTAACGCAAACTAGCTTATCCATACCAGTCATGGAAGGTAAGCTGGCGTTGGGGCAATGGCAAGGTGTTTTTTTGTTTGAGCACCGTCACTTGCCTGCAAACCGGCGTATTTTAATGCACCTGATTGGCGAGTAATGCTAGGCGTGCTGTCACGTCAAGGGCGGCCATTAAGCACGCCCGAACGCGATATATTTAAGCCTTATTTTGCAGAGCAGGTAATTGAGCGCGCGCGCATTATCGAAGGACATGTCCCTTTTTGGCTTAAGCGCAGTATGTGTGCAGTTGTGTTAGGGCACCGCGTTTATTTACGGGCAGGCGCCTACCAAGCCAATACGCCACAAGGTGTTGGATTACTGGGGCATGAACTTACGCACGTCTCACAGTTTTTACACGGTATGACTATTTTCAGTTATCTATGGTCATGCCGTTATGGCTATCGACGGAGCTGTTATGAAATAGAGGCTTATGCAAGAGGCGCAATGATTGCACGTGATTTTCAGTGAATGTGGACTAAAAACAACGGATTGCTATCACGCCTTTTCATTTGTCTCGGATTTTGTTATCGTTATACAGTGTTATCGCGCTAATTAATTTAGCTAAGTCTTTGTATATAAATAAACATCGATAATCAATTTTTTGGAGGGTATATGAAATCTACATCATCAGTATTAATGTCTGCACTTTTGGCAACGTTGCTGTTAAGTGCTTGTGGCGAAAAAGCAGAAGAAGTTCCAGCAGAAGCTGCACCAACAACAGAAGCTGCACCTGCTGAAGCAGCGCCAGCAGCTGAGCCTGCAGCGGCACCATCCGCTGGCGGCTATGAGCCAACTGCAGAAGAGCGCGTGCCAGGTATTACACTAACGCCTGAAGAGTTAGCAGCACCTGCTGATGCCGCTCCAGAAGAAGCACCAGCTGAGGCCCCAGCAGAAGGCAGTTAATTAGTCTGTGGTATTTGACTATCAATAAAAAGCGCACTCAAGGGTGCGCTTTTTTGTTGGTGGCGTGCAATGGTTAGACATGGATACGCAACTGTTATTGTGAAGACAGGACTTTATAGTCCGTCATAATTTTTATCGCAGGCTACTCCAACTGAGCGGATCAAAAGGAACACTGTTCTTACGTAACTCATAATATAGTCCGTTACTTTCATTGCCTCCACTGTTGCCAACCGCGGCAATCGTATCGCCACCACTGACATTCTCACCTACATTTTTGAGTAGTGCTTGGTTGTTGCCATACAGGCTCATATACCCACTCCCATGATCCACAATAATTAAGTTGCCAAAACCGCGCATCCAGTCCGCAAAGACTACTTGACCGCTAGCAACGGACTTCACTTCATTGCCTTCACCAGCCTTAATAAACAAGCCTTTCCAACTTACGCCTGTATCTGAGCGAACAGCGCCAAACCGATTGCTCACCTCGCCACGCACGGGTAAACGTAATTTGCCACGGAGACTTGCAAAGCGAAGACCATCTACTTCATTGTCTGGCAAAGTATTATTGCGAGCGATGACTTGATTGCTCTGTTTTTTATCAGTAGGCTTTTGGGTGCTTGGTTTTTGTTTGCTAGCTTTGGCTCTGGCTTTTTGCTGAGCTAGGCGTTTTTTCTTTTGGTCTGCTGCTATTTTGGCAAGACGCGTAACTAAATTCGATAAGTTTTTTTCATCGCGCTTAAGCTTATTAATTTCATTGCGTTGTGCAGCAATTTTTTGAGATAGCGATTTCACCACTTTGGCTTTAGCTTGTTTTTGCTGTAGTAGCGCACTTCTTTCCGCTTCTTGCTTTTCTTTTAATGCGGCCACTTCAGCCAATTTAGCTGCGGTCTCTTCATTGAGTGTTTCAATTTTAGTGAGGTTGCCTTGCATATCCGCAATCAACTTGCTGCGCGCTTTGGCAATGTAGGCATAGTACTTTAAATCACGGGCGATACTGCTTGGGTCTTTATTTTCCAGCATCAATTGGGTGTAGCTTTGGTTGCCATGCACATACTGCTGATAGAGCAACTTGCTGAGCTGCTGTTGTTGTTGCGATAAGGAATCGCCAATGCGTAGAGATTGCTGTTTGAGCTGGGTCAGCGCAACGCTATTTTGCTTTTGTTTGAGATTGATTTCGTGTAGTTTTTTTTGTGCCTTACTGATGGCGGTTTCAGAGGCCTTGAGCGCATCTGCGGCATCTTTGTGTGCATCGGTAGACGCATCTAATTCTTTTTTTAGATTTTCAATCTTCTTATGGACATTTTTTAAATCCGCTTTGGCGTCGTCCTCCTTTTTTGCCGCCAGCGTGCTATCGCACGTGACTAGCGCTAATAGCAACAATAAAGATTTCCAACAGCACTTGAAAAGCATGTGCAATTTATACCTTACGCATCAAAATGCACTAGACTTTTGCCTGTCATTTCTTTGGGTTGAGCAATGCCCATCAGCTCTAATAATGTGGGTGCGATATCAGAAAGCGCGCCTACATTAGAAAGTTTGGCAGCGCGACCAACATAAATGAAGGGTACTAAATTGGTCGTGTGCTGTGTATGCGCCTGATGCGCTGTGGGGTCGTACATCATTTCAGCATTGCCATGGTCTGCTGTAATAATCACTTCGGCACCTGTGGCTTGAGCGGCAGCTACCACGCGACCCAGGCAAGCATCTAGGGTCTCGACCGCTTGAATGGCTGCTTTTAAATTCCCTGTATGACCCACCATATCGCCATTGGCGTAATTGCAAATCACCGCTTGGTAGCGTTTGGATAAAATAGCTTCCACTAATTTATCGGTCACTTCAGGCGCGCTCATTTCTGGTTGCAAATCATAGGTGGCCACTTTGGGTGACGGCACCATGATGCGGTCTTCGCCCTTAAATACCGTTTCCTCTCCCCCATTAAAGAAGAAAGTGACATGCGGGTATTTCTCGGTTTCTGCGATACGTAACTGATTCAAGCCTAACTGGGAAACATATTCACCAAACGTATTCGGCACACTAAATGGCGCAAATACCGGTAAAGCCTTGCTTTGGTTTTGGTCGTATTGTGTCAATGTAAAGTAATAAGAAAGTGCTGGCACACGCTTGCGTTCAAATCCATTGAAGTCTGGATTGAGTAAAGCATCCGTCATCTGACGCGCGCGGTCACTTCTAAAATTCATGTACACCACACAATCGCCATCTTCCATGGTGATAGCTGGGCTGCCGATGTCATGAATCACTGTGCATTTGACAAACTCGTCCGACTCGCCACGAGCATAGGCTTGCTCAAGAGCGCTCATTGCGCTTGGTGCCACAAACTCTGCAACACCATCCACTAACATATGATAGGCAGGAGATACACGCTCCCAGCGTTTATCTCTGTCCATGCTGTAAAAGCGGCCACTGATGGATGCAATCTTGCCTACACCTAGAGATTGGATATGCGCTTCTAACGCAGCTAAATAGGGTGTTGCGCTGATGGGCGGGGTATCTCGGCCATCTAAAAAGGCATGCACATAGACTTTAGTTAAACCTTGTTTGGCCGCCATGCTGAGCATGGCGTGTATGTGGCTTTGATGGCTGTGTACACCACCATCAGAGAGTAAGCCAAAAATGTGTAGGGCTTTATTATTGGTTTTGAGCACTTGTAATGCGTTAACTAGTGCAGGAATTTGAAAAAACTCCCCACTGCTGATGCTATTGTTGATGCGTTCAAAATCTTGAAACACGATGCGGCCCGCACCAATATTGAGATGCCCGACTTCTGAATTGCCCATTTGACCGTCTGGCAAGCCCACATAGTGTTCTGAAGCATTGATAAAGGTATTGGGGTATGTTCGCTTGAGTGCATCTAAGTGAGGCGTATTTGCTTGTGCAACAGCGTTATTCTCCCATTGCTCACTATGACCAAAGCCATCCAGAATCAATAAAATCACAGGGGTAGTTTGCATGCGCTAATCTCAAATGTTACGGGTTATTTCTATTATAATGGTTAGCTGTGCTGTACGCATAATTTATGGCGCACAATATATGGCCTATAACAAATGGCAGGGATTGGCGAATTTTCCTTGAAAATCTATAAACCACCTCCATGTTCACATTACACTTAAGCAAAGGATGCACGTTGGAATTTATTAAAGAAAATGCATTGCTGATTGGCTTGGCGATTGGATCTGGCATTACCTTATTATGGCCGATGCTCAATCGTGGGGCCGCTGGCGTACCTAATATTTCACCGACAGAAGCAGTCATGCTGATGAGCCGCTCGAAACCCTTGGTGCTAGACGTGAGAGATAAAGCTGAGTTTGATGCTGGGCATATTCAAGGTGCAAAGCATATCCCTCTGGCAGAGCTGCCAAATCGCATCAAAGAACTGGAAAAATTTAAAGAGAAACCTGTGCTGGTGCATTGTCAAAAAGGGATGCGCGCAAAGACAGCATGTACTATCTTACGTGGTCAACAGTTTACCAAACTGCATCAATTGCAAGGTGGGTTGGCTGCTTGGCAAGAAGCAAAACTACCAATAGTTAAATCCGCTTAATATCCAACTTGAGATTGATGTATGCCTAAAATTCGCATGTATACCAGCGCAGTGTGTCCTTATTGTATCAATGCAGAACGCCTGCTTCGCAGTAAGGGCGTAGACGATATAGAAAAAATTCGTATTGATTTGCAGCCTGAGCTCAGACAGGAAATGATGGAAAAAACGGGTCGACGCACGGTGCCACAGATTTATATTGATGATCGCCATGTCGGCGGCTTTGATGATTTGCGTGCGCTTGATTTGGCTGGTGAGCTGGATCCTTTACTTGCTGCTTAAATTTTAATAGTTTTGTCATAAATTAAACGTTAAAATACGCCACACTTTTAATAGTTGCTCATTTGAGTAACTAAGCAATTTTTTAATCTAATCAAGGCTTTAAATTTAAAGCACTTAACCTCGGGAATTAAACATGGCAAAAGAAGACAACGCAAACCAAGCGGCAATGAACGATCAACCTGCGTTTGGCATTGAAAAACTTTACATCAAAGACGCTTCTATCGAAGTGCCAAATGCACCACAAATTTTCACAGATCGCACAGCGCCACAAGTCAGTGTTGAACTTGCAAATGCAGCACAAAAATTAGAAGAAGGTATTTTTGATGTATCTATCAAAGTCACTGTCACCGCTAAAGTCGGCGATAAAACTGCGTTTCTAGTAGAAGTTGCACAGGCTGGCATCTTTGTCATCCGCAATATGCCAGAGGAAAACCTAGAGCCGGTGCTAGCGGTCGCTTGTCCAAACATCTTGTTCCCATATGCGCGTGAGGCGGTATCTGACATGGTGACACGCGCTGGTTTTGCGCCAGTGTTGCTCAACCCGATTAACTTTGAAGCATTGTATATGCAACAAAAGCAGGCGGCAGAGTCTGGTGCGCAACCTAACTAACAACCCTTTGAATATGTGGCCGCGTAAGCAAATTTCTGCGTTGCGCGGTTCGCATCCTCTTGCTGTATATTCCACACTGTCTCGGTCAGTACTTTCCGTGCGCCTTTCGCGTGCGAATCAAAACAATACGGCCACCACCATGTCGGTTCAACTTGATCTAGCCCGCCGGCTTTTTTTATGTTTCAAAAGCTCATGGCGTCAAACGCTTGTGGTCAGTTTTACAGCGTTGTGGATGTTGCTTCCAGTGCATGCAATTGCACTAGAGTTTCGTTCGGTCGCCATCAATAAAGCTATTTTGTACGATGCGCCGTCTACTGAAGCGCAAAAACTTTACGTCATAGGCAATGGTTATCCGGTTGAAGTGATTGTGAATTTAGGGGAGTGGATTAAAATCCGCGACCACTTTGGCACGTTAAGCTGGATCCAAGGTAAACAACTCAGTACTAAACGCATGGCATTGGTGGTGAGTGATAAAACTGATCTGAAACAATCTGAAGAAGATAGTGCTGCGTTGTTAGCGACTTTTGAAAAGGATGTAGTGGTTGAGGTGCTCTCTGGTGCGGCCAAAAGTGGTTGGGTCAAAGTGAAGCATCGAGATGGTTTAACAGGTTTTGTCCGTAACACCGCCCTTTGGGGTATCTAATTTCAATGGTTCGTTTTCATTGACACAAGCCGTGATTCAGCAATAATTTTATGAGTAAATACAATGGCTAAAGTAGCAGTGCTTGGTGCGGGGGCTTGGGGTACAGCCCTTGCAATGCATATCAGTCAGCAGCATGATGTAACGCTATGGGCACGCAATGCTGGCCATGTATCTGGTATGCGAAAAGCACGTGCTAATCCGCTTTATTTAGGCGATTTTAGATTTAATGACCGCTTGCAAGTGGAAGATAATCTAGCTGCAGCCATCGAAAGTGCAGATATTGTATTGTCAGTAGTACCTACTGCTGGCTTTCGTCAAATACTCAAAGATCTCACGCAACTGCACGCCACCCAACCCATTATTTGGGCGCACAAAGGCCTTGAGCCACAAACCGCTAAGTTACCTTTTGAAGTTGCCCAAGAGGAGTTAGGCCATCAACGTCATTGGGGCGCCTTATCAGGCCCTAGCTTTGCTGCTGAATTGGTACGTGGCTTGCCAACGGCAGTGACCTTGGCTGCGAATGATGCTGGTTTTGCGCAACATGCAGCTAACGTAATTCATGGTGGGTGCTTGCGTGTGTATAACAGCACTGATGTAATCGGTGTTTCAGTCGGTGGTGCTATTAAGAACGTGATGGCGATTGCCGCTGGGATATCCGATGGTATGGGCTTTGGTAATAATGCACGTGCTGCTATGATCACACGTGGTCTTGCCGAAATTACCCGTTTTGGAGTAGCGTTGGGTGCTAAAGCAGATACCTTTATGGGTTTGGCGGGTGCGGGCGATTTGATTTTAACCTGTACAGGGCAATACTCCAGAAACCGTGAAGTTGGTTTGCAATTAGCAACAGGCAAAGCTTTAGATGACATTTTAAAAGGTTTGGGACATGTGGCTGAGGGTGTGAACACTGCGCGAGAAGTCATGCGCAGAGCTGAGCAAATAGGTGTGGACATGCCAATCACCTATGAAGTCAATCAGGCGCTTACGCACGGAAAATCTGCACGCCATGCAGTGATGGACTTGTTAGGGCGTGACCAAAAACCTGAAGGTGTTTAACTTAAAGTGTTGAGGGTGGTTTGGTTAAGAGCCAAGTGGTGATTGGATTGCACTGCTCATTTCAATCCAACTGTGGCATTAGGTAATCGTTTTATTTGACGAATAATGTAGTGGGTTGATTAAACGCTACTGCTGTAATCGCGAGAAGAGCCTTTTAAAAAGTGTTGTATGGACGCCCTGCGACGATCTCTACGCATACGCTTATCTGCATGCATCTTCGCATTAGCCTCTGCTTCGGCAGAAGTGATGCGGCGATCTTCCCCTGAACGACGGTCATCGAAACGAATGAATTTACAATCACACTGCGCTACTTGGCAGCTTGGTAAAGGCAAGCGTGGTGCATCGTTGACCAAAATGGGTTTAGTCAGCAATGCTTGTACAGGTTGACATGCCTGTGTCCCCGACTCAATTTTGACACAGCGGTAACTTGGCTTAGCTAGTGCGATTTCTGACGAGTCTAATAATTGCTTCAGTCGAAGTTCGGATTGGCGCATAGCGTACCAATAGTATGCAGCGCAAAATACAAAACCACCGATTAGGATAAGTTGAATCATAGAATCTAAGTTTGAACTAGGCACGTTACATTAGCGAGTTTTTTCAAAAAAATCAATGACTTTGCGTAAAGTATGCGAAGTTTCTATTGACCATGAATAAAGTCGATTTGCCGCCATGCTTCATACAGCAAGATAGCTGCAGAATTGGATAAGTTGAGGCTGCGGCTGTCAGCCAGCATGGGCAGGCGCACGCGATGTTCGGGTAAAAACTCATCGCGAATCGTTTGGGGTAAGCCACGGGTTTCTGGCCCAAATACAAATACATCTCCAGCCATAAATTGCAAATCTGTATGGCGTGTGCTGCCTTTGGTGGTCAGTGCAAACATGCGTTTCCCCGCCAAGGCTTGCTTGCAAGCCTCCCAGTTCTCATGCACTTTTAATGTGGCGTATTCGTGATAGTCCAACCCGGCGCGTTTCAGCTGTTTGTCTTCCAAGTCAAATCCAAGTGGTTTCACTAAATGTAATTGCGCGCCTGTGTTAGCGCACAGACGGATGATGTTGCCTGTATTGGGTGGAATTTCTGGTTCATAAAGCACAATGTCAAACACAGTCAGTCCTTAATTTTTAAAATGGGGTTGTCGTTAGCCCGTAATGATAATTCAGAGTGACATCTAAAGGGTAGATTGTGGATTTAGTAGGAAAAATTAGGCGTGGAGAGTATTTGCGATTCAGAATCTGGTTGCGCACTCACAGCTAATAGGTTCTGGCGATAATCCAGCAACTCACTTCTATCGCGCCAGCTTGTTTTAAAGTGTTTGCAAGCTCATTCAAGCTGGCACCTGATGTCATCACATCATCTACAACAGCAACACGTTTACCCTCAAAGTAGCTATCACATCTAAAAGCACCTTTGATATTTTTCACGCGGTCTTTGAGGGGCAGGCTGGCTTGTGGTGGCGTATTTTTGATGCGTTGGCAATGTTGTGTGGCAAGCGGTAATTGCCAATGTTTGGCAATGCTTTTCGCAAGCTCTATGGATTGATTGAAGCCTCGGTGTTGCAAGCGCGCTGGGTGCATCGGCATGGCCACAATGCTATCAATACCCATGGGATGAAATTGCTTGAGACTCACTTGTGCAAATAAATGCCCCAAATGTAACTGATGCTGGTATTTGAATGCTTGTAGTAGCGCGTCTATAGGGTAAGCATAGGTAAACAACGCATGCGTGCGATCAAAAGAAGGGGGGTCGCTTAAACAAGAGCCGCAAATGGACCCTTGTGTAGACAATCCACACTGCGGGCAACAGTGGTTAGATTGCCATGGCAATGTTTGCCAACAGTCTTTACATATACCTACACTGCTGCGGGTGTTAGCCTCACATAACACGCAGTTGGTGTGTCGCAATGATGTAGCAAGTTGAGTTAAATTAAACATATGATTACATTTTAATCAAATGTTTAATATTTGCTTGGTTTAGCCTTGACAGCATATAATTCGTTATCAATTTATCGTCACTCATTAAGTGTAAAGGGATGTTATGCCAGACACATCATCAGCAACGCCATCAAGCGCTACCACAACTACCATTATAAACACAGATGCACTTACCCATGGCAAAGGACAGAGCTGTCACACCGAACTTAGTTATGAGGTGAATCGCTGGACTGTCGATGAAATTGTCGCTTTATTTGAACTGCCGTTTAGCGATTTAATGCATCGCGCACAAACCGTGCATCGCGCACATTTTGATCCTAACGCTGTACAAGTCAGTACTTTGTTGTCAATTAAAACTGGCGGTTGTAGTGAGGATTGTGGATATTGCCCTCAAGCCGCTCGTTATCACACCGATGTGGATAATGAACCGCTGATGAAGTTGGATGATGTGTTGGCCGCAGCGCAAGCCGCCAAAGACAATGGCGCGAGTCGTTTCTGTATGGGTGCTGCGTGGCGTGGCCCAAAACAGCGTGATTTAGAGCCCGTATTGAAAATGATTGCCGAAGTGAAAGCCATGGGTTTAGAAACTTGTGCAACTTTGGGGATGTTGAAAGAAGGGCAAGCGGAACAATTAAAAGATGCTGGCTTGGACTATTACAATCACAACTTAGATACTGCGCCAGAGTTTTATGGCGATGTAATCACCACGCGCACCTATCAGGACCGTTTAGAAACCTTAGACCGTGTTCGCAGCGTAGACATTAATGTCTGCTGCGGAGGCATTATCGGTATGGGCGAATCGCGCAATCAACGGGCCGGTTTATTGGCACAGCTCGCAAATATGGAACGTCCGCCAGAAAGTGTACCAATTAACTTACTCACGCAAGTAGAGGGTACACCTCTGCATGGCACAGAAGAGTTAGACCCATTGGAGTTTGTGAGAACAATTGCGGCAGCACGCATTACCATGCCACAGAGTTTTGTACGCTTATCTGCGGGCCGTCAAAGTATGCATGAAGGTATACAGGCTTTATGCTTTTTAGCAGGGGCTAATAGCATTTTCTACGGAGAAAAATTGCTGACCACTGGCAACCCTGAAGCAGAAACAGATAAGAAGTTGTTTGCCAAATTAGGCATACACCCCATTTAAACGGTATGTAACCTATGATTCTTAGTTGGCTATGTTGCTCACGTCTTACTGCACGCGAAACCTCAGTAGCATGCGGATTGATGCATGGAGATAACCCTTGCTAGTTGCGCTACAAGCTGAGTTGGATAAGCGCAGAATTGATGGCTTGATGCGTCAGCGTCGCCTATTGGACTCGCCACAAGCTGAGCATATTGTGGCCAATAGCCAGCCCTTTTTGTCTTTTTGCAGTAATGATTACTTAGGTCTAGCCAATCATCCCAAGTTGATTGCCACCATGCAAGAGGCTGCTGGCTTATCAGGCGTGGGTAGTGGCGCTTCTAATTTGATTACAGGGCACCACCGTTATCATGACAGCTTAGAAAAAAAATTAGCCAGTTTTGTAGCAATGCCGGCCGCATTATTGTTTTCTACAGGTTATATGGCCAATATAGGGGTGTTGGGTGCTCTGGCTGGGCGTGGCGATGCAATTTTTGCGGATAAGCTCAATCATGCTTGCTTAAACGATGGTGGCTATTACTCTTTGGCTGATTTTAAGCGCTTTGCGCATAATGATGTGCATGCACTGGAAGCTTTACTTAAAGTAAGTACGGCCAAACATAAGCTGATAGCAGTGGATGCCGTATTTAGCATGGATGGCGACATTGCACCATTAGCCGAGTATTTAGCTCTTTGCGAACGTTATGATGCCTATCTATATGTCGATGATGCACATGGGTTTGGTGTGCTGGGTGCTCACGGGCAAGGCACACTCAATCACTTAGGTTTGAAATCGCCCCGTCTTATTATGATGGCAACCTTAGGTAAAGCCGCTGGTGTGGCGGGTGCTTTTGTAGCTGGTGAGCAGGTGGTGGTTGATTACCTGATTCAAAAAGCCAATAGCTATGTCTATTCAACGCCTGCGCCACCTGCATTGTCTGCCACGTTGATTGCTTCGGTAGATTTGATCGCGCAAGGCGACCATTTGCGCAGCCATTTGCAAACATTAATCGCCACACTCAAGCAGCATCTTTATGTAAAACGTTGGTCACTAATGCCTTCAGTGACAGCAGTGCAGCCGTTGCTGGTGGGTAATAATTATGAGGCTTTGGCTTTGAGTGAGTATCTACAGGCACAAGGCATTTTGGTGCCAGCCATCCGTCAGCCAACCGTGCCAGTGAACACATCACGCTTGCGTATTTCTTTGTCTGCAGCGCATAGTGTGGGCGATGTGATGAAATTAGCAGAAGCGATGAATCAGGCTGAACATGTGGTATCTGCAAGATGAGTAAACAAAATCCATGGAAGATTAGGGGTGTAGTATGAGTTGCCATGTCGAAATCATAGGCCAAGGTCAACCGTTGGTCATGTTACATGGTTGGGGCATGCACAGCGGTGTTTGGCAGCATTTGGTCAAACGGCTTTCAGCTCAATATATGTTGTATTTGGTGGACTTGCCAGGAATGGGCAATAGCCGTCCAATCGAACCTTATCATCTACATGCCTTGGCAGATGAGGTCGCACAAGTCATACCAGGGGTATCCGATATCTTAGGTTGGTCGCTTGGTGGCTTGGTGGCGCAACGTATTGCATTGAATCAACCTGAGCGTATACGCAGACTGATTCTAGTGGGATCAACCCCCTGTTTTGTCTCTACGAAAGCGTGGCCACATGGGATATCACCCATACACTTTCACAATTTTGCTGAAAGCGTAAACCGTGATTACAAGGCGACCATGCTACAGTTTTTAACCTTGCAGTGTATGAAAACCAATGATGCGCGTGCTACCTTGCGCCAGTTACGTGCAAGTTTTGAGCTAAAACCTACGCCTACGCAAACCACATTGAACCGCTCGCTTGGCATTTTGTTAGATGCTGATATGCGTGAGGAAATCCCGTCATTACGCAAACCAACCTTGCTGATTCATGGTGATCGCGATACTTTAGCCCCAGTGGCGGCGGCACATTGGATGTCTCAACAACTGCCAATTGCATTTTTAAGGGTGATGGCAGGTGCGGCACATGCGCCATTCTTATCACATCCTGATCAGTTTGTTGATACGCTGAATCAATTCCTAGAGCCCTAAATGCAACCTGATGCGTATTGGATAGACAAAGCACGGGTACGTGCATCGTTTGAGCGGGCAGCACACACCTATGATGCGGCGGCAATCGTACAAAAAAGCGTGCGTGAGGAAATGCTCAGTCGATTAGATTTAGTCAAACTTAACCCCCGTACGATTTTAGATGCGGGCTGCGGCACAGGGCAGGGCACGTTTGCCCTGCAAAAACGGTTTAGTCATGCGCATGTGGTCTCGCTCGATTTAGCTATGGGCATGCTACAACATACCCAAGCACAAATGCCATACATGCAACGCTGGTTATCTCAGCTCACTGGTAAAAAAAGCTTGGTATGCGCAGACATTGAATCATTGCCTTTAGCAACTGCGAGTGTGGAGATGGTATGGTCCAATTTGGCCTTGCAGTGGTGCAACGATTTAGACCAAGCATTTACAGAAATTAAGCGGATTCTTACGCCCAATGGCTTGGTCATGTTTAGCACCTTTGGACCAGATACCCTTAAAGAACTACGCTCTGCAAGCGCATCCACTGATGCAGTGCACGGCGCTACGCACGTCAGTCGCTTTATTGATATGCATGATATTGGCGATGCCATGACACGTGCTGGGTTTAGTGCGCCTGTGCTAGATGTTGAATACTTCACGCTCACCTACGATGATGTTAAGGATGTCATGCGCGATTTGAAGTCGATAGGCGCGCATAACGCAACGGCTGGGCGCGCTCGCGGTTTGTTGGGTAGAGGCTTTTTGCAACAACTAGCAAGCCGTTATGAGCAATTTAGGCAAGACGGCAAGTTGCCCGCCACTTTTGAAGTAATCTACGGGCACGCTTGGAAACCCGAGCACCAACCAGAAATGCAAGCGGGCTATGCCCCTGTGCACTTTAAACGCTAATATATTCGAATGAAGCAAGCCTACTTTATTACGGGTACAGACACAGGCATAGGTAAAACCTATGTGGCTTGTCAATTGATTCGCGAATATGTTGCACAGGGCTACCGCGTAGTGGGTATGAAGCCAGTGGCGGCAGGTTGTGAGCTTGTCGATGGGCAATGGGTGAATGAGGATGTGGCTTTGCTTACACAAGCCAGCAATGTGCAAGCACCATTACATTTGGTCAATCCCTATTGCTTTAAAGCGCCTATAGCACCCCATATTGCAGCGTCACAAGAAGGCGTTGAAATTCAGTGTGAAGTGATTCAGCGTGCCTTTACCGAGTTGACACACTTGGCAGATATTGTGGTGGTTGAAGGCGCAGGCGGGTTGTTAGTGCCATTGAATGCCAATCAGACAATTGCTGATTTAATTGCCTTGCTGAATATTCCTATTGTTTTTGTGGTTGGCATGCGCCTTGGTTGTATCAATCATACTTTACTGTCGCTCGCCGTCATGCAGTCTCGCCAATTGCAGATCTTTGCATGGGTGGCTAATCCCATCGACCACAACATGATGCACTATGCAGAAAACCTTTCTACTCTTCAATCTAAGCTAGATCCGATTCCTCAATACCAGTTGAAGTAAGCCGCTTGGTTTTATCTACTTGCAGTGTGCTATCAAACAATTGAAGTCACCATATCGGCACATTTCCCATTGACCCGATAGGGCTATTGAGCTAACTCCAATACAAACTTAGACTGCCCTTAATGATTTAAAGTCTTTAAAGTTTTATTCTTTTAACTACAAGGGAACAAAAATGAAAAAAATATTATTAGCTGGTTTGATTTTCGCTTCAACGATTTCTGTTGCGCAGGCTGAGAGTTTGTCGTTGCTCAAAACTGGCAATGCAACAATCTCAGGTGATATTAACGACGTAACTGGTCAGGCTATTGGAACCAAAATTAGCCAAGGTATCCTATTTGCTAATGACCCTTTTCAATTGGTGCAGTTTACCTATCTAGGTGCCGAAGCTGCTGACAATAATATCATGACCCAACTGCGCTTAGGCCCAGATACACAATTGTTCAACAACCAATCATCTGCTGTGGGTGACACTGCATATATCAGATCTGGTTTGTTTGGTGACTTATGGTTTGGTTTTAAAGATTTAACGACTGGTTCACAAACTTTTGTCAATGGAAGCTCATCTATCGGCTATCTGCTTTTTGGTGAGGCAGCTGCGGCTTTTGGTGGATATGAATACATTATTGGTTTTAATGACAATGGTTCAAGCGATGGTGACTTTGACGATTTGGTAGTTGGTGTGAAAGGTGTAAGTGCCGTGCCAGTGCCAGCTGCATTGCCATTGTTAGCATCTGCGTTGGGTATGTTCGGTGTAGCGCGTCGCCGTAAAACATTGGTATAAGTTAGAATGCCATCATAAAAAACCTGCTACGGCAGGTTTTTTTTGTATAGCAGTCACCCCTCCCCAAGGAAATATTTAAATTGGCCAATGCTTTGTTGAAGCAAAGGTTGTGTTTTGCAACTGCTCTTAGATAAATTAGATATTAATTCAATAGTGACATGGCTACCCATATGGACTATTGAGTAAACAGCTACATACAAATACACTTATTCCAAGAATTTAAACAAACTACAAGGGAAACAAAATGAAAAAATTACTACTTGCTGTATCACTAGCACTTGCTTCAACAGCTTCACAAGCTATTACAATTGGTCAATTATCACTTGCACCAGCAGGTGATGTTGTGTTTTCTGGCGATACACATGATGTGATTTCTGGCGCTACTGGTGGTACTTATGGACAATTATCAGCTACACAAGATACTTTGTTTACAGTGACATTCATTGGTAAAGAAGCTGCAAATGCCAACTTTTACATCTCAAACGGTGTACAAGTAGCCAACACTTCTACTACTACAGCATATGCAGGTCAAAGCTTTAGTTTTAACGTTGCTGCTGGTTTAATTGACTTTGGTTTTGGTGGATCAGGTACTGCAACACCAGCATCAAATTTAACTAACTTCATCGGTACAATCGCTTACATTCCAAATAACGGTTCTTACGTTGATGCATCAGGTAACCCATTTGCATTCTTAATTGGTTTCAATGATAGCGGTTCACCAGATGGTGACTACGATGACTACGTAGTAGGTGTAAGCGCAGTGCCAGTTCCAGCTGCATTACCTTTGCTAGCCTCTGCCTTAGGTATGTTTGGTGTTGCACGTCGTCGTAAAACATTAGCATAAGTAACATACGCATTAAAAAAACCTGCCTTGGCAGGTTTTTTTATGTCTATTGCTTCTAAATCTTTGGTACAGCTTTATATTTGGTAAAGTTGATGTTGTTGTAAATAGTGCATCACAGCTGGTGGGGTTAGGTAAATAGCACTTTTGTGCTGTGCAATCATTGTTCTAATCTTACTAGATGAAATTTCTAACGCAGTCACGGTTAGCTGAATAATGCAGCCATTTTGTTGTTGTGTAAGCTGGAGTATGTCTTGAGTACCATGCTGTTGTAATACAGCGTTCAGTCTAGGGTTTAGTGTTAGCGAGTTTGTTGTATTCGGTCTGGGTACCAATACCAAATGGCAATAATTTAAAATAGACTCCCATTCATGCCACTGATCATAATAAGCGAATGCATCTGCGCCTAATATCAAACAAAAAGTAGCGTGGCGATGCTCTCTGCGCAAAGACTTTAATGTATCAATCGTATAAGAAGGGCCTGTACGTTCTAACTCTCTGATATCCATACTGAACAATGGATTATCCTGAATCGCTAATTGCACCATTTCAGCTCTTTGTTGTGCCGTTACTTGTGGCGGCGCTTTATGCGGTGGGTTGGCGGAAGGAATAAATTTCACATGATCGAGATTGACTGCTTCCGCAATTTCTTGGGCAATTCTGAGGTGACCATGGTGTATTGGATTGAATGTACCACCCAATATCCCAATGAACTTCATAAGCGGCTAAGCTCGAACTTCGCCATTGCCTAAGACAATGTATTTAAGCGAGGTCAGGCCTTCCAGTCCCACCGGTCCACGCGCATGCAATTTGTCTGTAGAAATACCAATTTCAGCACCTAGGCCGTATTCAAAGCCATCCGCAAAGCGCGTCGATGCATTGACCATCACGCTACTGGAATCCACTTCACGCAGAAACTGACGTGCTTTGGTGTAGTTTTCGGTGACTATCGCTTCTGTATGTTGGCTGGAGTGTTCATTGATATGAGCAACCGCCTCGTCAACATCACCCACCACTTTACACGAGATGATGGCAGCCAAATACTCAGTGTAAAAATCCTCTTCAGTCGCTGGTTTCGCTACGTTGATTAAAGCGCAGGTTTCCTCACAGCCGCGAATCTCGATGCCTTTGCTTATGAGCATTTCTGCTAAGCGTGGTAAGGCAGTATTTGCGATGCTGCGCGCGACCAAAAGTGATTCAGCCGTGTTGCAAGTGCCTAGGCGCTGGGTTTTGGAGTTTTCTAGTATGCGCAGCGCTTTGTCCATGTCTGCATCATCATCCACATACACATGGCAGTTACCATCTAAGTGCTTAATGACTGGAATGCGCGCTTCATTTGAAATGCGCTCGATCAAACCCTTACCACCACGCGGTACGATTACATCAACAAATGCTTTCATGGTAATGAGTTCACCCACGGCCGCACGGTCTGTGGTTTCTACCACCAATACCGCGTTTTTTGGCAAACCTGCTTTTTCTAAGCCTTCATGCACGAGCTTGGCCAGTGCTTGATTGCAATGAATGGCTTCTGAGCCGCCGCGTAAAATACACGCATTGCCAGATTTAATACACAAGCCTGCAGCATCCACCGTAACATTTGGTCTGGCTTCATAAATAATACCAATCACACCTAAAGGCACCCGCATTTTGCCGATTTGAATACCAGATGGACGGTATTTGAAATCACTCATTTCACCAATTGGGTCAGGTAAGCTTGCGATTTGTGTCAGTCCTTCTGCCATATTCGCAATCGATTTTTCAGTGAGCGTTAGGCGGTCTAGCATAGCATCATCCATGCCACTCGCTTTGGCAGCCGCTAGATCTTGCTGATTGGCTGTAAGCAGCGCCTTAGCTTCACGCTTGATGGCCTCGGCAATCATAAGCAAAGCCTGATTTTTGGCATTGGTGTCTGCTTTGGCCATGGCGCGAGACGCATGACGTGCTTGTTGTCCCAGTTCTTGCATGTAATGTTGTATGTTCATCATACTATTTTACCTTGTTCTTGATTTAATGCGAGCCAGCCCAAAACACAGCCGTGAAATTTCTAACCAAGCATCACCTTGCATCACCCCTTTTGCCATACGGTCAATGTCGCTTAACTTTTGCAGCGCTGCCTCTATCTGTCGCAAACTCAAGCGCTGCGCGGCCTTCTTAATCAACGCTTGTCTATCACCAAAAATGCGCGCGCTAGCCATGGCTGACTGTACATTCTCACCAAGGGCCTCTGCTTGCTTCACGCGTAGCAATGGCCGAATCAGCCAAATAAGTGGGTTCATGACTGCAACCGCCTGTTCGCCTTCTTCCTGTAAACCTTGCAGGATTCTCACGGTACGCTCACTATCCCCCTCAAGCATGGCTTCACCCAATTGAAACGCATCAAATCTTGCTACATTGAATACAGCTTCTTTGATTTGCGCTGGAGATAGATTGCCAGCAGGGTACAACAAGGCCAATTTTTGAATCTCTTGATGCGCAGCCAGCATGTTGCCTTCTACTTGCTG
The DNA here is from genome assembly GCA_030696695.1 of Methylophilus sp. Lineage (GTDB taxonomy): Bacteria > Pseudomonadota > Gammaproteobacteria > Burkholderiales > Methylophilaceae > Methylophilus. Next base: position 154,192 of record JAUYRP010000021.1, on the reverse strand, counting down.
TGCCATAAAAATGAGCGATGCTTCATCTGTTGTTTGTTGCTGTAAAGCAAGGCGCTGTTGTATCCACGCAGGTAGCTGTGCAATATTGATGTCTTTCAGCTCCACCACTAAAGCATGTGTCAATAGTGCGGAATACCACGCACTGTTTTTTCCCTCGCGCTCTAAAGTCGGCAGCGTGATGATCGTGGTGGTCTCGGGCGTAGGTTGCTGTGCAAGTTCAGTTAACACTTTTGCACCATCTATGCCTGGCTTGCCAGAAGGAATATGGATTTCTAAAATACGGTGTGTAGAGAACAATGAAAAGTGTTGGCTAAATTGAGTCACTGTCTGCCAATTAAACTGACGCTCGACCAGTAAACTAGTACGCTCTTCCGCACCTAGTTTGCGTGCGTGCTGCCTAACACTGTCTAGGCATTCAGCCTTTGCAAGTGGCTCATCTCCCATAATGACAACTACAGGCGATGCCGTATTGCTTAAATGCTTGACTAAAGCATTAGCCGAAATTTGCATACTATGGTGATTGTTTGATGGCAGATAATCTGCGTATGATGCTATTCATCACATCTTGTTGCATATTCAAATTGAGCTGTTTTTCTTCACTTTGCTTGGCCAGTAAATTCGCATCACTGTAAGAAAAGTCTCGACGCGCTTCCATGATCTGCGGTTGCGTCCATAAAGGCTCATTTGCGAATTTTGTGCGATAAGTCACGCGGTAATAGAGTTCAAACTCGTTTACCACACCGTCGCCGCTCAATGAAAGAATGCGCTTTTCGCTTTCTTCTTTCATTAAATCGACTTCTATTTCTGCGGCACTTGGACTAGTAGTGACCTCTACGCCATTCGCTACCAAAGATTTTTTGAGTGGCTTGGTGATTTGTGTATTGCCATTCACATAAATACTTTTAAACGTAAATTCACTGGCTCCGCGCAGTTGAAACCCGCACGCCACCAGCACAGCACAGCAAATGCTTAAAGTCAGATTTCGCATCCAATGCATCATAGTGTTATCCCACGACAATATTGATTAATTTATTTGGTACTACAATAATTTTACGCACACTGGCATTTTCTAAGTGTTTTTGCACAAAGGGTTGATTGACTGCAATCGCCTCAATTTGTGCTTTTTCCATACTTTTTGCCAATGTCACACTGCCGCGCAACTTACCATTGACCTGCACAACATATTCTACTTCATCTTGCACCATTGCAGATTGTAAGGCTTCTGGCCATGTGGCTTTCAGAATATCCTCACCAAAGCCCAACGTTTTCCATAAGCTTTGCGTAATGTGTGGCGCGATAGGCGAGAGAATGCGTAACAGAATGGAGAAGCCTTCAAACGCAACCGCTTGCCAATGTGGTTCTGCCTCTTTTTGCAACTTTTCAAGCGTGTTCAGCATTTTCATGGCGCCAGACGCTACCGTATTAAATTGCTGTCTGCCTAAATCATAACTTGCTTGCTTCAAAGTCATGTGTACTTCACGTCTTGCGCTACTTAAAGTGCTACTCAATTTGCTTGGCAAGGATTGCTTTTCTTCACTTGATAGCAAATAAGCAAAACTCCACACGCGTTTTAAAAAGCGATGCGAACCTTCTACACCACTGTCAGACCATTCCAACGTTTGCTCGGGCGGTGCGGCAAACATCATAAAAAAGCGGGCAGTGTCTGCACCATATTGCTCAATCAAAGACTGCGGATCTACGCCATTGCGTTTCGATTTGGACATGGTGCCCATGCCTTGAAAGTCGACTGGCATGTTGTCCTTAAGTGCTTTAGCACCGGTTACTTTGCCATGTGCATCGTGCAATAGCTCGACTTCTTCAGGCGCAAAATATTCAATACCGCCTTTGTCTGTGCGGCGAGAGAAAATATGATTGAGCACCATGCCTTGTGTCAGCAAGTTAGCAAAAGGCTCATCATAATTGACGAGTCCTAGGTCGCGCATGACTTTGCTCCAAAAGCGGGAGTAAAGTAAATGCAAAATGGCGTGTTCGATGCCACCAATATATTGGTCTACTGGCATCCATTGGTTGGTTTGCCCATCCACCATGTGTTCACTGCTAAACCCACTTGCGTAACGCGCGTAGTACCAACTGGAATCCACAAAGGTATCCATGGTGTCGGTCTCGCGTTTAGCAGGCTTACCACAGCTTGGGCAAGCACAATTGATGAAACTTTCTAATTTATTCAGTGGGTTACCAGAACCATCAGGCACGCAATCTTCTGGTAGTTTCACAGGCAACTGGTCATCAGGTACCGGTACATCACCACAACTATCGCAATGCACAATGGGAATTGGGCAACCCCAGTAACGTTGACGAGATACGCCCCAATCACGCAGACGCCAATTGATTTGTTTGTCGCCTAGCCCTTTGGCTTTGAGATCAGTAGCAATCATATCCACTGCTTCCTCATAGTTCAGCCCATCGTATGCGTCAGAATGTACACACAAACCTCTTGTTTTATCCGCGTACCACTCTGACCAAGCCAAATCTGTAAACGTCTCGCCGATGACTTGTACCACTTGTTTAATCGGTAGCTGATACTTTTTGGCAAAGCCAAAATCTCGCTCATCATGTGCTGGTACCGCCATCACTGCACCTTCACCATAGGTCATCAATACATAATTGCCGACCCACACTGGTACTTGTTCACCAGTGAGCGGGTGGGTAACGGTCAAGCCAGTATCCATGCCTTCTTTTTCCATGGTCGCCATATCGGCTTCCATCACTGAACCTTGTTTGCATTTTTCAATAAAGGCTGAGAGCGAGGGATTCGAGGCTGCTGCAAGTGTGGCTAGTGGATGCTCAGCGGCTACAGCGCAAAAAGTGACACCCATGATGGTATCGGCACGGGTGGTAAATACCCAAAGTTTGCCATCATCAATCAGAGCGCCATGGCTGTCTTTAATCGTATGTGTGAAGGCAAAACGTACTCCGACACTTTTGCCTATCCAATTGGCTTGCATGGTTTTCACACGCTCTGGCCAACCTGGCAACTTGTCTAAGTCATCTAATAATTGCTGTGCATAGCCAGTGATATTGAGGTAATAACCTGGAATCTCACGCTTTTCCACCAGTGCGCCAGTGCGCCAACCTCGGCCATCAATCACTTGTTCGTTAGCGAGTACAGTTTGATCGACCGGATCCCAATTCACTACTTGGGTTTTCTTGTAGGCAATGCCTTTTTCTAGCATGCGCAAAAATAACCATTGATTCCATTTGTAATACTCGGGTTGGCAAGTCGCCAGCTCACGCGACCAATCAATGGCAAAGCCCAAAGACTTTAATTGCTTACGCATATAAGCAATATTGTCATAGGTCCATTTAGCTGGCGGCACATTGTTTTGTATGGCTGCATTTTCTGCGGGCAATCCAAACGCATCCCAACCCATGGGTTGTAATACGTTATACCCTTTCATGTGGTGAAAACGACTGAGTACATCCCCAATGGTGTAATTACGCACATGGCCCATGTGCAACTTGCCACTAGGGTAAGGGAACATCGATAGACAATAATATTTTGGTTTGTCGCTAGTGTATGTTGCGGCAAAACTTTGTTGAGTTTCCCAATCTTGCTGGGTTTGTTGTTCGATTTCTTTGAAAGGATACTGCTGTTGCATGGTCATGAGCGTGTGGTGGAATAAAACGAAATTATACCTTGAAGCCACTTGGTTTGTGATGTGCGTACTTGAACGCTATCAAAGAAAAAAGGCCTTTGGTAGGCCTTTTATGAAAACTGTTGCAATTACACAAGTGATTTGAAAATGTTATCTCGAATGGTGTTCATGTCGCCTATGCCATTCACTCGGACATATTTTGGTGCACCACCTACACCAGAATTAGCCCAATCAGAATAGTAGCCCACCAGTTGTTTGGTTTGTGCGTGGTAAACGCTTAAACGATTTTTCACCACATCTTCTTTGTCATCTTCACGTTGCACCAAGTCTTCACCAGTCACGTCGTCTTTACCCTCCACTTTGGGCGGGTTGAATGTTACATGATAGGTACGACCTGAAGCAGGGTGAGAGCGGCGACCGCTCATGCGCTCAACAATCGCTTCATCTGGGACATCAATTTCTACCACGTAATCAATCATCACACCTGCTTGTTTCATGGCTTCTGCTTGTGGAATAGTGCGCGGAAAGCCATCGAACAAGAACCCCGCTTGGCAATCTGCATCTTTAATACGTTCTTTTACTAGGCCAATAATGACTTCATCGGGGACTAAGCCGCCTGCATCCATAAATTTCTTCGCTTCAACACCCAGTGGTGTGCCTGCTTTTACCGCAGCACGCAGCATGTCACCTGTAGATATTTGCGGGATATTGAATTTTTCTTTGATGAATGTTGCTTGAGTGCCTTTGCCTGCGCCTGGCGCACCTAGCAGAATTAAACGCATGATAAATTCCTTATATTACGATGATTGACAAAGACGCCATTATATCAGGCAAGAAAGTTTGCAATAGCCACAAATTGGGCGACACTTAAATTTTCTGCGCGCAATTGTGAGTCAATTTCAAGCTGTGCAAAACCTGCGTCATCCAGCAGACCTTTTAATGTGTTGCGCAGCGTCTTTCTGCGTTGGCCGAATGCTGCCATCACCACTTTGGCAAACAGCGCAGTATCCTGAGCGACAAAAGGTAAGTGCTCACGCGGTACGCAGCGGACAAATGCGGACTCCACTTTAGGTGCAGGATTAAAGGCCTCTGGCGGTACCGTAATCAAATACTCCATATGCAAATGATATTGCAACATAACAGACAAGCGGCCATATGCTGCGGTAGATGGCGAAGCTACCATGCGCTCCACGACCTCTTTTTGCAGCATAAAGTGCATATCTATGATGCCGGCTACGTTATCGAGCAAATGAAATAAAATAGGGCTGGAGATGTTATACGGTAGGTTGCCTACCACGCGAATACGCTCGCCAATGGTAGTGAAATCGAATTTTAATACGTCTGAATGGTGAATGTGTACTTTGCTTGCAGCGTATGTATTCTGCATCCATGCAATGATATCGCGGTCAATTTCAACGACATGAAGCGCATTCATTTTTGTAAGCAACGGTTGGGTCAGGGCACCGAGGCCCGGGCCAATTTCCACCATCAAGTCGTCAGGTTGCGGAGAGATTGCATCCACCAAGCTTTGGATAACGGCTTGATCGGTCAAGAAATTTTGACCGAACCTTTTTTTTGCTAAATGTTTCATTGCTTGTGCTTTGCCAGTTCTATTGCCAATTGAATGGCAGCCATCATGCTACCTGCATCTACTTTGCCAGATCCAGCGATATCTAGCGCGGTACCGTGATCTACCGAGGTGCGGATAATCGGTAAACCTAATGTGATATTTACCCCTTCTCCAAAACTTGCGTATTTCAATACCGCAAGGCCTTGATCATGGTACATGGCTAAAAATGCGTCAGCTTCTTTTATGTTTTTGACTGAATACATCGTATCTGCAGGTAGTGGGCCAACTAAATCCATTCCTTTTGCGCGAAGTGTTTGTATGACTGGGTTTATTACATTGATTTCTTCACTGCCTAAATAGCCGTCTTCGCCTGCGTGCGGGTTAAGACCAGCAATGAAGATTTTAGGATGAGCAATCCCAAAACGCTGCTGTAAGTCTTGATGCAGAATTTCAATGGTTTGGGTAAGCGACTCTTGCGTGATAGCTGCGCTGACTTGCATCAGTGGTAAATGAATAGTGGCTAATGCAACGCGCATACCTCCGCCGACTAGCATCATGACCACGCGTTTCGTCTGTGTATAGTCGGCTAAAAATTCTGTATGCCCTGTAAAAGCGATGCCTGCATCATTGATGGTGCTTTTTTGTATCGGCGCGGTGACCATCGCATCAAACTGATGTGACAAGCAGCCGTCCATAGCTACTTTCAAGGTGTCGAGAATATAGTGGCTGTTGGCAGGGTTGAGTTTGCCAGCACTCACGGGTGCTGCCGTGGGTAGGTGCAATATGGTTAAGGAGCCATCTCCCGCATGCTCACGTACATCCCCGGGCACGTAAGTTGTTAATTTCAGCGAGAGATTGATTTGAGCCGCACGGCTGGCTAACGCATCCTGATCGGCAATGATTACGATTTGGGCGTGCATTGGCTTGTGCGCTAACATGACACATAAATCAAGCCCAACGCCAGCGGGCTCACCGGCTGTAATGGCTATGCGAGTTAGAGGGTTCACGATAGGTGAGTAATATCGAAGCGGATACTAAAATTTATCTTCAAGACGCAGCTCAACATAGGCTTTGTCACGTAACTCTCTAATCCAGTCGTTGTAAGCTTCTTCGGCTTTGCGCGCGCGAATTTCTTGGCGCGCTTTTAGTCTTGCTGCTTCTTTCGACATGTCTTGTTTTCGGCGCTCCAAGACTTGAATAATGTGCCAGCCAAATGGCGTGGATACAGGCGCGCTGATTTCGCCAAGGCCAAGATCATTCATGGTTTTTTCAAACGCTGGTACTGTGTCTCCTGGGTTTACCCAGCCTAAGTCGCCACCACCGCTTGCACTGCCATCTTCTGAATACTGGCGCGCCATCTCTTCAAACTTGGTGCCGTTTTCGATACGCTCTTTGATGTTTTCAATTTTGCGTTTGGCTTCACTCTCAGATACGACTTCGCTTTGTTTAATCAAAATATGTCGCACATGGGTTTGATCAACGACTAAGCTGGAGCTACTGGCGCGTCTGTCGTTTAACTTAAGAATATGTATGCCACTTTGGCTTCTAAAAGGCAACGAAACTGCGCCTACCTCTAGCGTTTTAATAGACTCAAAAAAAGCAGGGGGGATTTGACTGGCATTACGCCAGCCAAGGCTGCCGCCGTCAAGCGCATTGGGTGCATCTGAGTAAGTGGCAGAGGCCTCAGCAAAGCTGGTGCCACCTTGAATAGCGGCCAACAGCTCTTCTGTTTTGGCACGTGCTTTTTGCAAATCTTCTGGCGTAGCATCTTCTGGCAATCGAATTAAGATATGGGAGATGTCGAAATCATCTTGCTCACCTACTCGGCTAGCTTGTGTGGTGAGATAGTTGTCCACTTCGCCTTCGGAAATAGTCACGCGATTATCCACTTCACGCTCTCTTAGTCTGGAGATGATGATTTCATTGCGGATGTCTTCACGAAATTTGACAAACCTCACGCCGTCCGCCTGCAAGGCTTGTTTGAATTCTGGTAATGTTAGTTTGTTTTGTTCTGCAATACGCTCTAAGGTTTTATCAAGCTGTGCGTCATCCACTTTAATGCCTGTTTGCTCAGCCAGTTGCAGCTGTAAGCTATCCACAATCAAGCGTTCTAAAATTTGTTTTTGCATAACATCTTTGGCAGGCAGTTCGCCGCCTTTTTTCTCAATTTGTGATGAGATGCTTTTAATCCGGTCAATTAATTCTTGCTCTGTCACCACCGATTGATCGACGACCGCGATGATACGGTCTATTTTTTCAATCTCAACTGGCTTTGCTATAGCTTGGGGCACTGCCACCATCAAGCACAACAATAGGTAAGCTAAATTAGGTATTTGCGTTAATTTCATTGATTGTAATTTTGCTGTCTATAAAGATTAGGGATTTCACTACTGGACAAGAAGCCAGGAATATCACGACGTAATAAGTTTAATGGATTGGAGCCAATGGAAGCCAACCCACCTAATTCTAACTGAAAGAAAAAGCCATAGTTCGCATCAGCGGTAGCCGTTTCAACACGTTGTACAACTCCGCGCGCGGTCCAACAGCCAGCATCGTATTCTACCCCAGCCAAGCTTTCAATCGCGTTTTTATCGCGGATAGAGTAATTATAGCGACCTACACCATACCAGCCATTGCCAAGCGGCCATTGTCCAGAGACATTGATTTGCTCTAAGAAATCTTGAGTATAGCGATAGCCCATGTTCAGGAGTTTTCCTGGCTCAGGGTTGTAACGCGCAAGTAAGTTTGACCGGGCCAATTTAGAAGCATCTGGATCATACTGCCAGAAAGCGTCTAGCTTCCATTGGCTGGAAAGCCTTGCCGTAAAGCCAGCAATAATGTCTGAGGTTTTTCTGTCCGAGGCTGTCATGCCGGGCAAAAATACTTTCTGATCTTGAAAGTAAAAGCGTTGACCCAAAGTGGCAGAAATACGTTCAATGCCAGTATCACCGTCAATAAAGCGTGTGGTGAGGGCAAGGCTTACTTGATTCGCGTTGTTGATTCGGTCACTGCCTACAAACTGGTTTTCAGTGAAGAGGGTGGTTAAGTTCAGGTCAGACAAAGCGGTATCAAATACCGGTATCTTGCTTTGGTCATCATATGGGATATACACATAGAACAAGCGCGGCTCAATAGTTTGCGTATATTTGTTGTCCAGAAAGGTCGATTCTTTGTCAAAGAATAGGCCTGTGTCCAGACTAAACACCGGTAGCGTGCGTGTAAGAGAGTTTTCACTCTGTAACTGACCGTTCACATTAAAGTCGTTGTCATTGAGTTGATATGTAGAGGCGTGTAAGCCTAATTTTGGTGTAATAAAGCCGTAACTACTGGTGAAAGGCACGTTAATCGACGGGTAGGCTACTACACGATTCCCCGTAGCCAGTTTTGGCGCATCTTTATTGCGATCAAAATATGTCCATTGCGTAAACAACTCACCATTGGCATATTGCCATTCTTTATTGCCAGATAGTGTTACTTGAGGCAGGCGTTCGTAAGGGAAAGATAGTTCATCTAATGTTTGGTATTTTTGTGCCAGTGCATTGAAATTCCAATTTTCATCTTGGTAATTCACATATCCCTCTTGCGGCAAATTAACGCGGCTGGTACTGATAATACGCGTCGACATATCGGAAAAGTATTGGTTGTCTGATACTTTTTCAAAGTTATAGCCAGCAGACCAGCCTGGCCCTAATTGGTGACGATGTGAAAAATTGGCATAGTAGCGATTTTGCCCGCTTTGGCTATCTTTATTGAGGTACTCTAGACCGCTAATGCCTGAGTAGGACTCGTCTAAATATCGAAACTCGCCAGACACCTGCAAACCACGCTTACTCAAATAACGGGTCGCCAAAGTGGCATCCATATCTGGACGAATGTTCCAGTAATAAGGGGTAAAGACTTCAAAACCACTACGTGAGGTGGTACCGATGGTAGGCGCCAACAATCCTGATTTGCGTTGATTGTTAAAGGAGAAACTCAACCAAGGCGTGTACAGTAGTGGTACGCCCTTAAACTCTACGTAGGCATTTTTTGCTACGCCAGATTGTGTGTAATCGTCGAGTTCTAAATCATTGGCTTTGATATACCAGTCATCCACACCTGCTTCGCAAGTAGTGTAGCGTGCATACTGTAGGCGCTTTTTATCTTGACCTTCAAACAGCACCATCTTTGCATCGCCGCGCGACCCTTCTAAATTACGTGTTAGGGCTTGACTGTCACTAAAGCTATTATCGTTATCTAAATAACGTTTAGGGTCGCTGAATATCATTGATTGGTCGTTAAGAACGGTCGATTGCTCGCTATCAATAATCTTTTCGGCAGGCGGACTTTTATTAAATTGGATGGAAGCATCACGCATTTCGCCAATGCTTTCACTTAGACGCATGCGCAATGCGGGTCCAGTAATTTGGCCATTATCAATACTAATTTTTACATTGCCATTGACTTGCAACTCGTCGTTTTGTACATCATATTCAATCTGGTCACCGTATACTTTTTGGTCGCCTCTTGTAATCACGGCGTTGCCACTGGCGCGCATTTTTCGGTCTAAATATAAGTCTAGCTTGTCACCTTCAATTTCAATCGCGCCTGGCAGTGCAATCGTATCCTGCTCATCAGTATCCATCGATTGAATAACCTCTGTGCTTGTTTCTGCTATGGATACACTTGCCATGCTGAGCGCCAGCGTAGCAAGAATAAAGAGCAAACCTCGATGATGGACTTGAGTAGGGTGAGTTAACAAAGCAGGGTTTTTATAGTGGTTAGTTGCGTTAATTTTTAAGAATAATACAGTGTATTTCGCATGAGTGATAAAATCGCACAAAACCTCGTTTTAATCAATAAAAAATTCGTGTTTCGATGAAAGATGAGTCCATCTGCAACAGGGTGGAAAAGTCGTGTGCGAATGACTTAATAAGGCAATGTGTGGATAGAAAACAGCAATTAGAAGCTTGGCTTCAAGAAGTATTAGGCAACGAAACATTTACCTTAACCACTGCATCGGCAGATGCCAGTTTTCGGCGTTATTTTAGAGTGCACACAGCCAATCAAACCTTGATTGCCATGGATGCGCCACCCCCACAAGAAGACTGTCGCCCATTTGTTAGGATTGCGGGTTTGTTGCTAGCAGCAGGTTTGAATGTACCTAAAATTCTGGCGCAAGAAATACAGCTTGGGTTTTTGCTACTGAGTGATTTAGGCGATACCACTTACCTGTCGGTTTTAAATGCTGAAAATGCCCAGCGTTTGTACGGTGATGCCACGCAAGCGCTGATTCAGATGCAATTGGCCAGCCAGCCCGATGTATTGCCGCCTTATGATGAAGCATTATTGACGCGAGAAATGCAATTGTTCCCGGATTGGTACTTAGCAAAACATCTCGATGTGACTTTGGATGAGGTCCAAAACAGAGTGCTTCAACAAACCTTTGCGATATTGAATCAGAATATTTTGGCGCAGGCTAAGGTAACCGTTCATCGTGATTACCACTCCCGAAATTTGATGGTATGTGAGGACAATCCTGGCATTCTGGATTTTCAAGATGCAGTTTATGGGCCGATTACTTATGATTTAGTGTCTTTGTTGAAAGATGCTTATATTGTGTGGGATGAAGAGAAAATTATCGATTGGACAGCGCGCTACTGGCAATCTGCAAGAAAAGCAGGCTTGCAAGTGCCTACAGATTTCGGTGAGTTCTATCGTGATTTTGAATGGATGGGCGCACAGCGCCATATCAAAGTGTTAGGTATATTTGCGCGTCTTTACCATCGTGATGGGAAAGATGGCTATCTGAAAGATATGCCATTGGTCATGACTTACCTGCGCAAAGTATGTGGTCGCTATATCGAGCTCAAACCCATGTTGAAGCTGTTAAATGCATTAGAGGGTTTAGAAGATAAAGCTGGATATACATTTTAATGAAAGCGATGATATTGGCTGCTGGAAGAGGTGAGCGCATGAGACCACTGACAGACCACACCCCCAAGCCCTTACTCAAAGCGGGCGGTAAACCACTCATCGTTTGGCATATTGAATGTTTAGCCAAGGCTGGATTTCGCGAGATTGTGATTAACCATGCGCATCTAGGCACGCAAATTGAGCAGTACCTTGGGAACGGTGCGCAGTGGAATGTGTCCATTCAATACAGTCCAGAAGCGATAGCCTTAGAGACCGCAGGTGGCATCGCAAATGCGTTGCCCTTATTAGGAGATACGCCTTTTTGTGTAGTGAATGGGGATGTGTTTACCGATTATGATTTCGCACAACTCACTGTTAAGGCGCAAGCTGTTTTGAATGCCGAGGCATTGCTGCATTTGGTGTTGGTCGATAACCCACCACAGCATCCAAACGGTGATTTTGCGATTGAACATGGAAAGCTACAGAATATGGGTATGCCGATGCTGACTTTTTCTGGCATTGGTGTGTATCAGCCAGCGTTATTTGCGGGGATTGCGCGCGGAGACGCCGCTAAACTTGCACCGCTCATTAGAAATGCAATCACTGAAGATAAGGCAACTGCAGAACATTATACTGGCGTGTGGCACGACATTGGCACTCCGCAACGACTCACAGAATTGGATCAATGGTTAACCGGACATGACAAGTAATAGCATGACAATGAATAACAAAGAATTTAAGCAACGTCGTGACGCACTGCTGGCACACATGAGCGAGGGAGTTGCTATTATCCCAACTGCGCCAGAAGCCATCCGTAATCGCGACAGCCACTATCCTTATCGTTTTGATAGCTACTTTTATTATCTGACCGGTTTCACCGAGCCAGAGGCTTTGCTCGTGTTGATCGCTGGCCAAGAAAATAAGTCTATTTTATTCTGTCGCGATAAAGACATAGAGCGTGAAATTTGGGATGGTTTTCGTTTTGGGCCAGAAGCGGCTAAAACTGCGTTTGCGTTTGACCACACCTATTCGATGAGCGAATTAGATACCATGGTTCCACAATTGTTGGCAAATCAACCGACCTTATTCTTCAGCTTAGGGGCAGACAGTGGCTGGGATACATGCATCACACAGTGGTTAAATGCGGTCAAAATGCAAGCCCGCGCAGGTGTCAGTGTGCCCAATACAATCGTTGATGTGCGTCAACACATCGATATGATGCGTCTGATTAAATCTCCGTTTGAGATTGATTTGATGCGCCAGAGCGCGAACATTGCCGCGCAAGCACACAACCGTGCCATGCAAAAAGTGACCGCTGGGAAAATGGAATATGAAATAGAAGCCGAGTTTTTACATGAGTTTTATCGTAAAGGCGCGCAGGCACCTGCTTATACCAGTATCGTTGCTGGCGGTGCCAACGCTTGTACTTTGCATTACAACGCCAATAACTGTGTGTTGAATGATGGTGAGCTGTTGTTGATTGATGCAGGTTGTGAATTGCATGGTTATGCCAGTGATATCACCAGAACTTTTCCTGTGAGTGGTAAATTCACCGGCCCGCAAAAAACTTTATATGAGCTTGTGTTGACTGCACAGTTGGCAGCAATTGATGCAGCTAAACCTGGAAATCATTGGAACGCACCACACGAAGCTGCGTTGGACGTGTTAGTTCAAGGCTTTATTGATGAAAAGTTGTGCCATGGTAGTAAAGATAGCGTGATTGAAACAGCGAGCTATCGCCAGTTTTATATGCACCGCACTGGACATTGGTTGGGCTTGGATGTGCATGATGCAGGTGAGTACAAAAATAAAACAGGAGAGTGGGCGATTTTAGCGTCAGGTAATACACTCACTGTAGAACCAGGATGCTATGTGCGACCTGCTGACAATGTGCCAGAACATTTTTGGAACATTGGTATTCGCATTGAAGATGATGTGCTAATTACGCAGGATGGGTGCGAGGTGCTGACACAAGCAGCCATTAAATCGGTGGCTGATATAGAAGCCCATATGCAACAGCCATGACTAGCTCAGATCTTATTTTAATTGTGGGAGGCGGGCCAGTAGGTCTAGCACTTGCGTTATCGCTACAGCAAAAGAACATTCCTTTTAAAGTGCTAGAGGCGCGTCTGCAAGGTGCATCGCACCATGACAAACGTGCGCTAGCCCTTTCATACGGTACCAAGCAGATTTTAGAAACCTTGGGAGTTTGGTCGCAGGTTGAAACGCAAGCGACTGCGATTAACACGATTCATATTTCGCAACGTGGTGGCTTAGGCCGTACTAAATTACACGCACATGAGCATCGATTACCAGCACTCGGCTACGTTGTATCTTATGGTGCATTGATGCAAGCACTGGATGCTGCGATTGACCATCAACATGTGATGTACGAGGCGGTTGCGCGCGAAATTCTGCCACATGACTCTGATGCGGAGGTGCATTTTGATTATGCCGGACAGAGCCATCGCCTTAGTAGTTCGCTCATGGTGATTGCTGATGGCGGACGCAGTTTGGAAGAAATTCCTGGGCTCGTTCGAGAAACCAAAGCCTACGGGCATGATGCACTGGTCAGCAAAGTGCATGCAGACTTGCCGCATCAAAACATCGCTTATGAGCGTTTTACGCCAAGCGGTCCAATGGCGCTGCTTCCAAATGGCGAGCACGATTTTTCATTGGTATGGACAGGTGAAAAATCAATGGTAGATCGACTGTTGTCACTGGATGATGCCACTTTTTTACAAGAGCTACATGAGGCGTTTGGTGATCGGGTAGGGCAATTTTTGAGTGTTGAGAAGCGTATGAGTTTCCCCCTTAAACTCAGCAGCCTAAGTGTGACGGATACGCCACATCTGGTGGTGATTGGGAATGCAGCGCAAACCATGCACCCAGTGGCGGGGCAAGGCTTTAATGTAGGGATGCGTGACGCGTCTACGTTAGTCAGTATGCTCGTACAGACTTCACCTATGGATTGGGGCAATTCGACTATGCTTAAGGCTTATCGTCAGCAACGTCAGTCTGACACGCGCGGAGGATTGTTATTTACAGACTTCCTTGTGAATGTGTTCACGAACCCTATGCTCGGAGTTGCTACTTTGCGTGGCCTTGGTTTAACCATGATGCAATATTTGCCACCGGTGAAACGACTATTGGTCAACAAAATGAGCTTTGGTAAATAATGGCTACTTCTGCTGAAATCATTGAAGCCGACGTAGCCATTATTGGCGCTGGCTTGGTAGGTTTGACGGCAGCGATTGCAATGGCTAAACAAGGCAAGCAGCTTGTATTGATTGATAGTCATGCGAATCGCGATAAAGATTGGGCGCCAACTACTGATCATTGGGATGCCAGAATTTATGCGCTTACTGAAGAAACTACAGAATGGCTTAAGTCATTGGGTGTTTGGCATTATGTCGATGAAACACGTGTGCAGCCGATAAAAGCCATGGAATTGTGGGAGCCTAGTCGAAATAAGCCTTTGATGCTAAGCGCAGAGGATGCTTACTTGCCGCAAATGGGTTGTATTTTAGAAAGCGCAAATCTGATGCAAGCTTGTTATCAGGCGCTAGAAGCATCGAATGTTCAACTCACTGTGGCGTCTCCGACTAGTCTCATTCAAGGGGCACATTCTGTCGAAATCACACTGGATCACCAGCAACATGTGCATGTCAAACTGATTGTCGCAGCAGATGGCGTGCATTCTTGGGTGCGCCAACAATTGCAGATTGGCGTAGCCTTCAAATCCTTTCATCAAACTGCTATCGTGGCAAATTTCAAGGCAGAGCAGGGGCATCAAGGCGTTGCAAGACAATGGTTTTTGCCCCATGAGACTATGGCATTGCTGCCATTGCCAAATCATATGGTGTCAATGGTGTGGGCGGTGTCAACCGAGCGAGCCCAAGCTCTGTTAAATCTAAGTCAGGATGAATTGTTAGGCGAGGTGTCAAATGTGAGCGAAGATGCACTTGGCAAACTTAGTTTAAGCGGTGAAGTAGTATCATTTGTATTAAACCAGCAAACCGCAGAGTCTTACATTAAAGACCGCGTAGTATTGGTGGGCGATGCAGCGCATCAGGTGCATCCGATGGCAGGGCAAGGTGTGAATTTGGGATTTCGAGATGTAATGCAATTAGCCAGTATGACGACTAAGTTAAGTACGATGCAAGATATTGGCGATTACCACTTTCTAAGACGATACGAACGGGCACGCAAGCTAGATGTGGTAAGCATGAATACCCTGACATCAGGGTTGGATGCGTTGTTTGCAACTTCATCTCCTTGGCTACAACAAGTAACAGGCTGGAGCATGCAGAAAATCAACCAACAAGATTGGTTGAAAAAACAATTGGTACAAACCGCAACTTTGTAACACAATTATTCAATACTAGATTTTTTATAAGGTGAAGCATGAAACTTAAACAATATATATTAGCCGCACTGATGACGATGAGTGTTTCAGGATTAAGTATGGCTGATGAGGCTTCGCTAAAAAAAGCCATCGAAGCGGCGTATCCAAAATTTAAAGTAGATAGCGTGACAAAAACACCCTACCCAGGTTTGTATGAAGTATTTATGGGTGGCCAAATTGTGTATACCGATGAAAAATTAAATTTCTTGATTGCAGAAGGCCGCTTGGTAGATCCCAACACCAAGAAAGATATCACGGGTGAACGGTTGGAAGAGCTGACCAAAATTGACTTTAATGGCTTGCCTTTGAATCAAGCAATTAAAGTGGTGAAAGGCAAAGGTACTCGAAAATTAGTGGTGTTTTCAGATGTGGATTGCCCATTCTGCAAGCGCTTAGAGCAAAATGAACTTGCCAATATTGATGATGTGACTATCTACACTTTCTTGTACCCTATCGAAAGTTTGCACCCAGATGCGGCGAATAAATCAAAAAGTATTTGGTGTGCACCAAACCGTGTCAAAGCATGGAATGATTGGATATTTAATAATCAATTGCCAACCACCACTGCAAAATGTGATGTGCCATTAGAGCGCGTTGGTGAGATGGCAAGAAAGTATGGTGTGACAAGTACACCAACATTATTCTTTGCGGATGGAAAGCGGATGCTAGGCGCGCAACCACATAAAGAAATTGAGCGGTATTTACAAGCGGCTGCAAAAGCGAGTAAATAGTTTGTAGCTAATAAACAATTAAAAAGGCTAACCTTAGGTTAGCCTTTTTAATGTCTGCGCTTAACGCGCGTGATTACTAACCAACGACTTGCCCCATTTTAAAGATTGGCATGTACATTGCAATCACTAAGCCACCAATGAGGACGCCAAGCACCACCATGATGACTGGCTCCATTAAGCTGGAAATAGCAGCCACTGCATCGTCTACTTCAGCCTCATAGAAATCAGCCACTTTACTTAGCATGGAATCTAGTGCACCGGACTCTTCGCCAATCGCTGTCATTTGCAACACCATGTTAGGGAACACCTGTGCATTTTGCATGGCGACGGTTAAACTGGTACCCGTGCTAATTTCACTTTGAATACGCTTAGTGGCTTCATAATAGACTCGGTTACCAGAAGCACCTGCAACTGAATCCAGCGCCTCGACCAATGGCACGCCAGCTGCGAACATGGTAGATAGTGTGCGTGCAAAGCGTGCTATCGTCGCTTTTCGTATAAGGCCACCAAAAATAGGTGCTTGAAGTATGAGTCTATCCATGGTGTTTTGCATTTTTTCAGAGCGTTTCCATGTGTAAAAGAAGAACCATAAGCCAAAGCCAATCGAGCCAAAAATAGCCCACCACCACTCCACAAAGACATCGGAAATATTCATCACGATGACAGTAGGCGCAGGCAAGTCAGCACCAAAACCACTGAACAACTCCTTAAATGCAGGGATCACAAAGATCATAATTACTGCTGTAATGACAAAGGCCACAATAATGATTGAAACTGGATAAACAAGCGCAGATTTGATCTTGCCCTTAATCGCTAGAATTTTTTCTTTATAAGTTGCAAGACGGTCAAGCAACGTATCCAATATACCAGCCTGCTCCCCAGCACCTACTAAATTACAGAACAAGTTATCAAAATAGAGTGGGTACTTTCTAAAAGATGCGCTTAAGCTGCTACCCGTTTCAACATCGGCCTTAATGTCACCTAACAGTCTTGAAACTTCTGGATTACTGTGTCCTTTACCCACGATATCAAAGGCCTGTAATAGCGGCACACCCGCTTTCATCATAGTCGCCAGTTGGCGTGTGAATAGCGTAATGTCTTTTTCAGTGATTTTGCTTCTGGAGGCAAAGCTGCTTTGCTTTTTGACTTTGGTGACAGTAATGCCCTGGCGACGCAAAGTAGCATTGACCACTGCCTCGCCGGACGCGCGAATTTCACCCTTGATTATCTTGCCTTTTTTGTCTTTACCTTCCCACAAAAAAGTTATTTGTTTTACTGTCTTAGCAGCCATCTATTTATCCTTCATCTCATTAATGCGTGCTAGTCTTTATTCGTTGGTCACTGCTTCAACTTCTTCAATCGATGTCAGTCCTTGTTTTACCTTGAGCAATCCAGATTCGCGCAAATCCTTGACGCCTTCACGCTTCGCTTGGTCTGCAATATCATGTGCATTGCCATTGGACATGATGATGCGACTGATGGCATCCGTAATCGGCATCACCTGGTAAATCCCCACGCGCCCTTTGTATCCTCCATTGCACATTTCACAGCCACCCTCTTTAGGACCATATAATTGCCACGGCTCTTGTAAATCAGCTTCTTTAAACCCCACGCTGAGTAAGGCTTCTTTGGGAACAGATAAAGGCACTCTGCAGTTTTTACACAGTCTCCTTGCCAGACGTTGTGCGGTAATCAAAGAAACTGCTGAGGCGATGTTAAAAGGAGCAACGCCCATATTCATTAACCGAGTTAGGGTAGATGGCGCATCATTGGTATGTAGGGTGGATAGCACCATATGGCCGGTAGAAGCGGCTTTAATCGCCATGTCCGCAGTTTCAAGATCACGAATCTCACCAATCATGATGATATCGGGATCTTGCCTTAAGAAAGACTTCAGTGCCGCAGCAAAGGTTAACCCTTGTTTATCATTGACATTGACTTGGTTAATCCCAGCCAAAGGAATTTCAGCCGGGTCTTCGGCTGTAGAGATATTGACGCCTGGATTGTTGAGAATATTCAAGCACGTGTACAGTGAAACCGTTTTGCCAGAGCCTGTTGGCCCTGTAACTAGTACTAGCCCGTAGGGTCGGCTCACAGCCTTCAATAGCGATTCCTTCTGTTCTGCTTCATAGCCAAGCGCTTCGATACCGAGTGTTGCACTGGTAGGGTCTAAAATCCGCATCACTATTTTTTCGCCATGAATGAGCGGCAAAGTGCTGACACGGAAATCAATGGTACGCGTTTTAGATAAAGTCAGCTTCATGCGACCATCTTGTGGGATGCGCTTTTCTGAAATATCCAGATTTGAAATGACCTTAATCCTGGAAGCTAACTTATCTTTGATTGCCAGTGGTGGTTGTGCAATGTCTCTTAATACACCGTCCACACGATAACGAATACGGTAGAATTTTTCGTAGGGCTCAAAATGCAAATCGGACGCGCCCATATTAATGGCATCTAATAGCATTTTTTGCAGAAATTTCACAACAGGGGCATCATCAACCTCAAGCGCTATTTCAACTTCGTCTTCTTTCTCGTTGCCACCCATGTCGAGGTCAAAATCATCCCCAACATCTAGAGAGGCCATCGAAGTATCTTTTGACTCAATGATACGATCTATCCATTTGCCGAGCTTGTCATCCTCTACCACGACAGGCGATAGCGTCATTCCCATTTGGAACTGTACGCTGTCTAGCGCATGTAAGTTGGTCGGGTCAGATATAGCTACGTATAGCACATTGTTACGGTTTTGCAGTGCTATCACGCGATTGGTTTGCATCAATTTTGGATCAATCGATTTCGCTGGTAAGTAATCGATATTAAATGCATCTAAATTTAAATAAGGGAAACCAAAAGCACGGGCTGAGGTTTCTGCAATTTTTTCAGCTGTAATTTTTTTATTGGTGATAATTTGAGAAATAAATGGAATTTTTTGAATATTGGCTTGGTTTTGAATGGTGTTAGCTTCATCTTCGGAAATCAACTTCTCCTGGATGAGCATGCGCGCAATACCGCTTAATTTGCTTGGTGGTGTGGTCGTTGCCATTCGTAATAATTCGCTTTTAATCTCTATTTTAATTCTTTGTTGTTAAACAGTATTTTACGTATCGGACAATAATGCACTTTAACTTTTTTTTTGTAAAGTTAATGGCGTTGTTTTTACACGGTTTTTGTGTTTTTACCATGCGTTAAATCGACATATAAGCAACACTGTAAAAATAGCTTGACTTTTTACAATTTGTAACATATAAAGTTCGCAGGTGTTTGCGTTCGAGTTTTTTGTAGCCGTCTTTAATTTAAGTTTTTTGAATTTGCATTATTGCGACTTGAGTTCTTGAGACAAACTTTTTGGGGCGCCCCCCTATGTTTTATGTAAGGAAGTAGAAATGGCAACAGGTACCGTAAAATGGTTTAATGATTCAAAAGGTTTTGGTTTTATTACTCCAGATGATGGCGGCGATGATTTATTCGCACACTTTTCAGCAATTGTTGAATCTGGCTACAAAAGCCTCAAAGAAGGTCAGCGCGTGAGCTTTGAAGTGACCGAAGGTCCTAAGGGCAAGCAAGCCTCAAATATTCAAAAGGCTTAAGTCTTTTATAGCATCATCAAATAACAAAACGGCTCGTGATTCGAGCCGTTTTTTATTCATTGCTGTTTTATTGCTGAGTGTACATTACATATTGGCGATTATCTCATCACCAAATTGTGAGGTGCCTACTTGTGTCGCATTTTCCATCTGTGATGAAAAATCAACAGTGACGCGTTTGCTCGCAATGGCATTCGCAACGCCTTTCAGGATCAAATCAGCAGCTTCTGTCCAGCCCATATGACGCAACATCATTTCTGCAGACAGAATTAAAGAGCTCGGGTTAGCTAAATCTTTACCTGCGATTTTAGGTGCCGTGCCGTGTGTGGCTTCAAACATGGCAACGGTGTCCGATAAATTCGCGCCAGGGGCAATACCAATACCACCGACTTGCGCAGCTAATGCATCACTCATGTAATCGCCATTTAGATTCAGTGCGGCTACAACGTCGTAATCACTAGGGTGTAATAAAATTTCTTGTAAGAATGCATCGGCAATACAGTCTTTGATGACGATGCCATTTGGTAATGTGCACCATGGCCCACCGTCAATCGGCGTTGCGCCAAACTCCTCTTTGGCTAACTCGTAGCCCCAATCTCTAAAGCCACCCTCAGTGAACTTCATGATGTTGCCTTTGTGGGTAATCGTCACCGATTTGCGATTATTATCAATCGCGTATTGAATGGCTTTGCGAATTAAGCGTTTGCTACCGTCGATCGAAACTGGTTTGATACCAATTGAAGATGTTTCCGGGAATCGAATTTTCTTACGCACGCCCATGTCACTTAAAAATTGAATGACTTTGGCGACTTCATCTGTCCCTGCTGCCCACTCAATGCCAGCATAGATATCTTCAGTATTTTCACGGAAAATCACCATGTCAGTTTTTTCGGGATGTTTTACTGGGCTTGGCACACCAGTAAAGTATTGAATTGGACGTAAGCAAACGTAAAGATCCAATTCTTGGCGTAATGTCACGTTCAGGGAGCGAATGCCGCCACCTACTGGTGTCGTTAACGGTCCTTTAATTGAAATCACATAGTCGCGAAGCACTTTCATGGTTTCATCTGATAGCCATGTATTGTGATCATAAACTTTGGTAGATTTTTCGCCAGCATAGACTTCCATCCAGCTAATCTTGCGTGCGCTTCCATAGGCCTTACTGACGGCAGCATCTACCACTTTAATCATCGGTGGGGTAATATCAATGCCAATACCGTCACCTTCAATAAATGGGATAATAGGATCATTCGGTATATTGAGACTGTTGTCTGCATTGACCGTAATTTTTGTACCCGAACTCGGCACTTGATACTTTGTTGCTTGCTTGTTTGATGCCATTGCTAATTCCCTAATATGTTAATTTTATTTAATAAACCATTTAACGTCGTATGTCAGTTTAGCCCCCATCAATTACCAGATGGATCGCTCGGACATCCCACGTTAAAAGACTTCATCCCTATTCCTGACGTTTATGCAGCAGGTCGATTGGATACTGATTCTGAAGGATTGCTTATTTTAACCGATGACGGTGCATTACAACACCGTTTAAGCCATCCCAAGCACAAAGAAATCAAGACCTACTGGGCGCAAGTAGAGGGTGTTCCTTGTGAAGCAGATTTAATGCCACTTTTAAAAGGTGTGGATTTGGGCGATTTTGTTACCCAACCAGCACAAGTGCGTATTATTCAACAGCCAGCGCAACTTTGGGCACGTAATCCACCGATTCGCGAACGAAAATTGATACCCACTTCTTGGCTGGAGATTAAAATAAGTGAGGGAAAAAACCGCCAAGTGCGGCGTATGACCGCAAAAATAGGCTTTCCAACCCTACGTTTGATTCGATATGCCGTTGGTCCGCATAACTTGGACGGAATTTTGCTTGGTCAATACAAAACCATTAATAGTTAAAAGGTAAATAATGAAACCGGTTTGTGTATTTAGACATGCTAGAACCGAAGGTGCTGGCTACTTAGGCACTTTTTTGGAGCAAAATGCAATTCCATGGTGCGAGGTGCGCATTGATTTGGGTGAGATTTTGCCGGCATCTGCTGACGCCTACAGTGGCCTAGTATTTATGGGTGGGCCCATGAGTGTGAACGATGATTTGCCCTGGATTGGTCAAGCGATGCTGTTAATTCAAGAAGCGGTGAAATTGGATATTCCGGTGCTTGGCCATTGCTTGGGCGGGCAATTAATGAGCAAAGCATTAGGTGGCACAGTAAGTGCAAACCCCTATAAAGAAATTGGCTGGTGTGAAGTGATGGTGACTGACCACGCAGAAGCTAAGAAATGGTTTGGCGATGTGGAACGCTTTATGAGCTTTCATTGGCATGGTGAAACGTTTACCTTGCCAGCGGGCGCTATTCATTTGCTAGCGAGTGAGCATTGCACTAATCAAGCCTATGCGTTGGGTAAACACTTGGGGTTTCAGTGTCATATTGAAATGACAGTAGAAATGGTGAAGGTCTGGTGTGATACAGGACGCAGTGAAGTAGAATCTGCCATCACAAGTGCTGGAGTGCAGCCAGTGGATGAGATTCAACGTGCCTTACCAGAACGTGTATATGCATTAAATACGCTAGCGCATTCGGTTTATTCAGTGTGGATACAAGGGCTTAAGCGCGAGATATGCTAGAATAAGCCGATACTATTTTCGGAAGTAATTTATGTCTGGCAATACCTTCGGCACCCTATTTACGCTGACCTCATTTGGTGAATCTCATGGCCCTGCAATAGGTGGGGTGGTAGATGGCTGTCCCCCAGGTTTAGAATTATGTGCCGAAGATTTGCAGATTGATCTAGACCGCAGAAAACCTGGTACCTCTCGTCATGTAACACAGCGGAATGAAGCAGACATGGTCGAGATTTTGTCGGGTGTGTTTGAAGGTAAAACCACTGGCGCCCCCATTGGCTTACTCATCCGCAATACCGATCAGCGCAGTCAAGACTACAGCAAAATCATGGACACTTTCCGCCCTGGCCATGCAGACTACACTTACACACAAAAATATGGCATTCGCGATTATCGTGGTGGTGGTCGTTCTAGTGCACGTGAAACTGCAGTGCGTGTGGCAGCGGGGGCTATTGCTAAAAAATGGTTAAAACAAAAATACGGCGTAGTGATACGAGGTTATTTGAGTCAGCTAGGTGAAATTGACATTCCCTTCGTCAGTTGGGATTGTTTGAATGATCCAGAGAATATGTTGTTCTCACCGAATATGGATATCATGCCCCAATTGGAGGCCTATTTAGACGGTATTCGTAGTGAGCGTGATTCTGTCGGCGCTAAACTCACAGTAGTGGCGCAGCATGTGCCAGTAGGCTTGGGTGAGCCAATTTTTGATCGACTCGATGCGGAAATTGCCTACGCCATGATGGGCATCAATGCTGTGAAGGGTGTGGAAATTGGCGCTGGCTTTGCATCTGTGGCGCAACGTGGCAGCGTACATTCGGACGAAATGACACCACAAGGCTTTTCTACCAATCATGCTGGCGGGATGCTTGGCGGCATATCTAGCGGGCAAGATATTGTGGTGAATGTTGCGTTTAAACCCACTTCTAGCATTCCACAGCCGCGCCATTCCATAGATAAAACTGGTGAATCAGTGATGATGCAAACTACAGGTCGTCATGATCCCTGTGTGGGTATTCGCGCTACGCCAATTGTAGAGGCGATGTTGGCATTGGTCTTAATAGACCATGCTTTGCGCCATCGCGGACAAAATGCAGATGTGCAAACCAGCACGCCTAAAATATAACAACGCAACATTCACTGCGGTTTCATTCAGTGCAAATAGGTGAGTGGCCGAGTAGTCGTTTGCAAAGCGCTTGCTTGTTACACAGCAAAAATGAGGGAGCTATGGGGTCCTGTGTTGCGCGTTATTCCCGATGAATTTCGCTCCAGCATTTAAGTTTAGTTATTGATGAGTCACGCCCTTCACT
Organism: Methylophilus sp.; assembly: GCA_030696695.1. Classification (GTDB taxonomy): domain Bacteria; phylum Pseudomonadota; class Gammaproteobacteria; order Burkholderiales; family Methylophilaceae; genus Methylophilus. Next base: position 130,439 of record JAUYRP010000021.1, on the reverse strand, counting down.
TTAATCTTTCTCGCTTTTATTTCATCTACTATTTCTTTGTAGGGGCGTTTGTACCCTATTGGGGCTTGTACTTGCAGTCAGAGCAATTTACTGCGGCAGATATTGGTATCCTGATGTCTCTGTTTCAGATCAGCCGCATTTTTGCGCCCAACTTTTGGGGGTGGTTAGCAGACCATACCAAGCGGCGAGTGGTGTGGATTAAACTCACTGCATTATTAGGTTTGCTTGGTTTTGTGGCCGTGTTTTGGGCACATGGCTTTTGGTGGTTATTTTTTGTCATGGCTGCCTTAAGTCTATTTACCAGTTCCACGCTGCCACTTTCAGAGTCATTAGTCTTAGCGCATCTAGCCACCACCAATGGCCACTATAGCCGTATCAGAATGTGGGGCTCGCTAGGCTTTATTGTAGCTGCAGTCATGCTTGGTTTCTTAATCGATGCATTTGGTATTTTAAGTCTGCTATGGTTTCTATTGGCGGTGCAGATTGTGTTGTACGCACTTACGTTCAAGTTGCCAGAGGCCGTGATCGCACCGCATACACATGACCAGTTTTCTATGTGGCAAATTGTTAAACAGCCAGCAGTGATTGCCTTGCTGGTAGGTTGCTCTTTAATGGTGACGGCGCATGGTGTGCTGTATAACTTTTATTCAATTTATCTTGCAGAACACGGCTATAGTAAAACCATGATAGGTTTTTTGTGGGCAATTGGCGTGATATGCGAGATTGCGGTGTTCATGTGGATGCCAAAACTCATGGCACGCCATACACTAAAAACGATATTGTTGATTAGTTTAGCGCTGGCAGTGCTGCGTTTTGGCATGATTGGCCTCACGCCTGATCATTTGTATTTGTTATTGCTAGCGCAATGCCTGCATGCCTTCACGTTTGGTAGCTTCCATGCAGCTTCGGTCGAAGTCATTACGCAGTTTTTTAACGGCAGGCACCAAGCCAAGGGCCAAGCAATATACAACAGTGTAGCGTATGGGGTTGGTGGGACAATTGGCGGCTTGGCTGGTGGTTTTGCGCTACAATATTTGGGTGGGCAGTATACCTTTATGCTAGCAGCTGCGTTTCCACTATTAGGGTTTATGGTCATCGCATTTGGCTTAACATTGTTACAACCGTACGCAACGAAGGGAATGTTCAGTGAATAACAATCGAGTAATTAAAGTAGCGTCGTTCTTGGCGTTGTGGTGTGCGAGTATAGTTTATGCCGATACACAAGTGAATGTAGTCGGGTTATTTAATGGCAAGGCATTGGTAACGATTAATGGAAGTGCACCACAAACACTCTCTGTTGGGCAAACCAAACAAGGTGTGAAATTAGTTGCTGCGGATAGTCAACAGGCCACCTTGTTGATTGAGGGTAAAACCAAAGTGTTGGGCATGGGGCAAGGCGTTTCTGCAGGTGGAGGCGCTGAGTCTACACAAAATCAACCTGTCAATTTATATGCAGACTCATCGGGTCATTTCTTTGGCAGTATGTCTGTCAACGGAGCGAGTTTGAAATATGTTGTAGATACGGGCGCAACCGCTGTTGCCTTAAACAGTGCTGATGCAAAGCGTGCAAATATTAGTTATTTAACTGGTGAGAAAAGTGTTGCCTCCACTGCAAGCGGACAGGTGGTGGCTTATCGGGTGACACTTAACACTGTGAAAATTGGCACGATAGTATTGAATAACGTGAGTGCAGTTGTCATTGAAGGTGGGTTTCCTGAGGTGGTGTTACTAGGGATGACTGCACTTAATCGACTAGACATGAAGCGTGATAATTCGACGATGACACTCACCAAAAAGTATTGAAATGCATGCAATAACAAAAAACGGGCACTAGGCCCGTTTTTTGTCGACGCAACAAACTTTGACTATTCGCCAGTTTATTGGGCGTTAAGATTTACTGATGCGTTTGTCACGTTCAATCAGTGCGTAAGCAGAATGGTTGTGAATGCTTTCAAAATTCTCTGATTCAACAACGTATTTATCAATGCGTTTTTCTGCATTCAATTGTGCTGCAACATCACGTACCATATCTTCAACAAACTTTGGATTGTCATAAGCACGCTCAGTCACAAATTTTTCATCTGGACGCTTGAGCAAACCGTAAAGCTCACAAGAAGCTTGTTTTTCAACTAATTCAATCATGTCTTCCAACCACATAAAATCATTGAGTAAGGCTGTAATGGTGACATGCGAACGCTGGTTATGCGCACCATAATCAGAGATTTTTTTACTACATGGGCATAAACTGGTGACGGGCACTAATACTTTAACCGTAATGCTAAATTCACCATTTTTTATTTCACCAATAAAGGTGACGTCGTAATCAAGCAAGCTTTTTACGCCAGAAATTGGCGCAGACTTGTTGATGAAATAAGGAAAGCGCATTTCAACATAGCCAGACTCAGCTTCTAAGCGCTTGACCATTTCACGCAAAATTGTTTCGAATGATTCTATCGAAATGGCATGTTCGTTCACGTTGAGAATTTCAACAAAACGTGACATATGCGTGCCTTTGAAGTTATGTGGCAAATGCACGTACATATCAAACACAGCGACCGTTGCCTGCTCGCCACCGGATTTGTCTTTGACCACTACTGGGTGGCGAATAGATTTAATGCCAACTTTATTGATGTCAAGATGGCGAATGTCCGGCGTGTTTTGTACGTCCTCTATGCCTTGTAATGTAGGTAGATTCATGGTTTGGGTAATCTCCAAATGCTGCTGGCGGTAATGAGTAATCAAGACTAAATTAGCTTGTTACTTAAATGACGTCAACTTAATATGTGCGTTGAAATAAAATTTAATGATAATGCTTATAGTTTGAATATTGTGGCAAAGCCTACAATCTCAATACTTTGTGTGAAATTATTTCACTGATTAACCGTTAAGGGTAGCTAACCTCTTTTTAACAGCTTCAGTGATTGCTACTGCGTTGAGACCGCATTCGGCTAACATAGTTTCATGCACGCCATGCTCAATAAATACATCTGGTAACCCTAAGCATATGATAGGGCAAGTGATTGACATGGACTGCAATGTTTCCATCACTGCTGCGCCAGCACCACCCATCACTGCGTTTTCTTCAACCGTTACGATGAGATCATGTTGCTTGGACATATTTGCAATCATCTCATTATCTAGTGGCTTGATAAAACGCATATTCACGACAGTGGCATCTAAAGCTTCGCCAGCAGTAAGGCTTGCTGCAAGCATGCTTCCAAAAGCCAATATCGCCACACGTTTACCTGTACGTTTGATTTCAGCCTTGCCGATAGGCAGGGGGAGTAAGGTCTTATCCACAACGGCGCCTGTGCCTGTCCCCCTTGGGTAGCGAACAGCGGCAGGTCCAGAATGCAAGTAGCCAGTGGTGAGCATCTGGCGACATTCGTTTTCGTCACTGGGGGCCATAATCACTAAATTAGGAATACACCGCAGATAGCTTAGATCAAAACTGCCAGCATGCGTCGGACCATCTGCACCGACTAAACCAGCGCGATCAATTGCAAGCAATACGTCCAGCTGTTGAATAGCAATATCATGAATCAGTTGGTCATACGCGCGTTGCAAAAAGGTGGAATAGATAGCAACCACTGGTTTGAGACCATCACAAGCCATGCCTGCGGCAAAGGTGAGAGCATGCTGCTCTGCGATACCCACATCAAAATAGCGCTGTGGGTATTTTTCTGCGAATGCATTTAAGCCTGAACCGTCACACATCGCGGGTGTAATGCCAATCAGATTTTGGTCTTGGTCTGCCATGTCTACTAGCCAGTCGCCAAATATTTGCGTGTAGGTTTTTTGTGTAGAACTGGAGTGGGAAACGCCATTACATGGATCAAACTTGCTAACACCATGATATTTGTTGGGGTCGTCTTCTGCGGGGGTAAATCCCTTACCTTTTTGTGTGACGATATGCAAAAATTGCATGCCTTTGAGCTCGCGAATATTACTCAAGGTGTCTAACAGTGCTGGCAAGTCATGGCCATCAATCGGGCCAATATAATTAAAACCAAACTCTTCAAATAGGGTGCCTGGGGTGACCATGCCTTTGGCATGCTCTTCTGCACGCTTAGCAAACTCTTTCACAGGCGGCACAATGTCTAACATTTTTTTACCGCTGCGGCGCACACTATCGTAAAAACGACCAGACAGTAATCGGGCTAAATAATTATTGAGTGCACCGACATTATTCGAAATGCTCATGTCGTTGTCGTTCAGAATCACCAAAAGATTGGCATCCATATCACCTGCATTGTTCAATGCTTCAAACGCCATACCCGCAGTCATCGCACCGTCACCAATAATCGCTACACTTCGACGGTCTGACTGCGATTCGCGAGCAGCGATTGCCATGCCTAACGCTGCTGAAATAGATGTACTGGAATGACCAGTGCCAAAAGTATCGTAGATACTTTCGCTCCGCCTTGGAAATCCTGCAATCCCACTTGGGTTGCGTAGATTCACCATAGCATCGCGGCGCCCAGTTAAGATTTTGTGCGGGTAAGTTTGGTGTCCGACATCCCACACCAACCGATCTTCTGGCGTATTGAATACATAATGCAACGCAATGGTCAGTTCCACTACCCCTAAATTAGAAGCGAGGTGCCCACCTGTTTTAGCTACACTTTCAACTAAAAAAGCGCGAAGCTCTGCAGCTAATTCTAGCAGTTGGTGGCGATCTAACTTTTTTAAATCTTGTGGTGATGCAATATGAGCGAGTAGTGATGGCATTATTGTAATTGTAGATGCTTAAAATTGACGTTGTGTAATAAAGTTGGCCAAGCTTATCAGTCTGTCTGCCTCACGACCATATACCTCTAAAGGTGCAATTGCCTGTTTGTAAAGGGATTTTGCTAGCGTTTTAGCCGTGTCTAATCCAAGTAAAGTCACATAGGTAGATTTATCTTGCTCTGCGTCTTTACCTGCAGTTTTACCTAAAGTTGCAGTATCTGCTTCAGTATCTAAAATGTCATCTATCACCTGAAACGCAAGCCCAATTGACTTTGAGAAAGTGTCTACAGCCGTCATTTTATCGCTGTCTAGATTGTCAGCGCTGTAGGCTCCCATCATCGCAGCAGCTTGAATGAGTGCGCCCGTTTTGAGCGCATGCATCTGTGCTAATTGGCTTTGAGTAAGTTTAATACCCGTGCTTTCTAAATCAATCGATTGACCGCCAGCCATGCCGCGAGAGCCAGTAGCAACTGCCAAGCAATGTAAGATGCTGACTTGTTGACTGGGTTGGGTAGCGGAGTGCGCGCCAGAGATTAATTCAAATGCCAAGCTTTGTAATGCGTCTCCTGCCAACAGTGCAGTAGCGTCACCAAATTGCTTATGTGTAGAGGGTTTGCCACGACGTAAATCATCGTCATCCATGCAGGGCATGTCATCGTGAACCAGTGAAAACGCATGGATAAGTTCCACGGCAGCTGCAGGCATATCAACGTCATCAGCAGATGCACCACAAAATTCACCAGCTGCATAGGCCAGCAAGGCACGTACACGCTTACCACCACCCAATACCGCATATCGCATAGCACGATGCAAGGTGTGTGGCGCTTCAGTCTCTGCTGGCATGTGTTTTGTGAGCACGTATTCAACGCGTGATTGCATTGCAAGCGTCCATTCCGCAAACTGCAAAGGAGTGGCTGACATGGCTTGGTTATTCACTGGCAGGCTGATAAGTAGCTAAAGTATTAGCTTCGGTTAGGATGCTGACTTTCTGTTCGATATCAGCAAGCGACTGTTGGCAAAGTTTAATGAGCTCAGCTCCGCGTTGATACACAGCAAGCGACTGCTCTAGCGGTAGCTGACCAGACTCAAGTTGGGTAACAATTGACTCTAATTCTGCAATGGCAGATTCATAGCTTGGTTTTTTGTTTGTTGCGGTGGTCATGAGGTTATGCAATCGATGCGCTTCGAATAGTCTAGATTTTAACAAAAGTCGCATCAGTTGCGGCGTTTATCACACCATAAAGTGTATTCAGGGCAAAATCTGCAATAAAAATTGACGTATATCCTCAATTTCTTGCGCATTGACTGAGTGCGCCATTGGGTAGTCGTGCCATTCCAGATGGTAACCAGCGTCTATTAAGCGCTGACGCGAATGCAGGCATGTTGCTAATGTAATCACTTCATCATCACTGCCATGCGCCATAAAAATAGGCATTAATTGATTGGCTAACGTTTTTTCGCTAGCAAGTGTCTCATGCAAAGGCAGGTAAGTGGATAAAGCAAGTACACCGGCCAACGTTTCTGGATATCTGAGCGCTGTGTGTAGTGCAATCGCGCCACCTTGTGAGAAGCCAGCCAAAGCTATCCGATTAGCAGGAATGCCAAGTGCAATGACGTGTGCAATAAGCGTATGTATCTCTTGTTGCGTTGCTTGAATGCCGTCAGCATCTTGTGGTGTGCCTGACGCTAAACCATATAAATCATACCAAGCGCGCATTTCATAACCATTGTTCATAGTGATTTTTTTGTAAGGTGCATGCGGCAATATAAAACGGATATGCGGAAGATTGAGCATCTCTACCACAGGCTCAAAATCATGGCCATCGGCGCCAAGTCCGTGCAACCAAATGATACAGGCGGTGTTGTGTGAATGAGCGTTTATTTCAATGGTGTCCAGCATATAAAGTTGTTCGATTCTGTAATGATTGAGTGGCTGAAACGTTTAATTCAACGAGTGATTCAACAGATCGTACATACCAATGACTCAGTTAGTGTTTGCTTGAATTGCTATTAATAGCATTGGCATGGATAATCATCTGAAAATATTTTTTCAGATGATTATTATGCAAATCACAAATCCAGTTTATCTTTTTTCAGCGCTCATCTCATTACTTTTAATCACTACGTTTTCATATTTGGATTATTCAGTCACAGCATTATTGATGCTGCTGTCAGCAATATGGGTGTTGCGTATCGCAATCAAACGAGAAACATTTGAACGCTACAGTTTGACCAACATGATGTTGTTCTATTTGTTCTGGTTATTCGTAGTTACTTTTAGTAGTCAAGTATACCCTGTGAGCAATGCATCGTTGGTGGTGCTGATTGGCATGCCATTAATGTATTTGGTCGCTACCAACTTCCCAGGTTTCGCGCAGAGCTGGAAAGTAATCAGGGTGTTGTTGATTGTTCTGGCAGCTTTACTATCGATGACAGCCATTTGGCAAGTCATGATGAAAATTGGTAACGGATACGCAAGCGGTCCTTTCAATGATCGTAATGCATTCGCTGCTCTATTAAATCTGCTTTGGTTTCCAATTGCATATCTATTTTTCGATACTGCGAATCGAGCGGCTAAATGGAAGGCATTAGTGCTGGGTTCTATCTTACTGTTAGTGGGTGTGGCATTTTTTGCGACGAGTTCTCGTGGTGGCATTCTCACTTGGATGTTGCTATTGCCTGTATTGTTATGGGTGGCTTATCGGCAAAATAAAAGCGTTAGAGCACTAGCATTAGTGCTAGTGATTAGTGCGAGTGCATATTTTGTGAGTGACTATGTTTTACATAGCAGTATCGCAGAGCGCTCATTTAATGTGGTGCAAGACGCTTCATCCCATGCCCGCCTGCAAATATGGGAGGCTTCATTAAAAATGGCTTTTGAACACCCGCTGATAGGCACGGGTTGGGGTACTTTTGGATATTTCTATCCAGCGTTTCGTTTGCCTATAGAAAAGGGTAGTGCAGGATTTTTTGCGCACAATGATTATTTGCAATATGCCTCTGAAGGTGGGTTGATTGCAACATTCATTCTGCTAGCTATTCTGGGATTATTGTCATTCAAGTTAAAAGCACTTGTGAACCGTACTGATGGTACATCATTTGAAAGTGTAGCTTTATTGTTGGGCGTATTGGCGTTATTCATTCATGCCATCGTCAATTTTATTTTTTACTTTGCATTTATGAGTTCGGTGGCAGGTTTATACCTTGCACGTGTGGCAATCCTTACCGAGACCACTACAGCTTTCAATATGCCAAAAATGGCAAATATCAGGCCCTCAGTTAAGAAGTTACTGAGTGGGTTTGTGATTTTGGTGATTGCCATACCTTATGTGATTAATATTATTGCGCAACTCTGTTTGGCCGAATCTAGATCAGGTCTAAAGGCTATCAACTTAGTTGCGCCAAACGTTACTGCGTTTGATGTCGCAAATCTCATTACCGCTGTTTACCCAAACGATGGCTTGGCGCAAGAGTATATGTTGCGCACTTATGAGTATTACTTAACCGAAAATGGCCCTTATGTGAATAAGTTGGAAGGCGCACCTATGCTCAATGATGCGGTAAACACTTTTGATGTGGTTCGAAAAAAATATGCCAATGGCGCACCCTACGGTACACGAGAAGTAAAGTTACTTTTAGCGAATCAAGCGACATATGACGCCATCACCAAAGTGACTGGCAGTGGAGTGACTAAAGCTTATCAAGTGCTTAGTGAGAATTTAAAAGCAGACCCATATCACGGCTATAGCTGGGTGATGTTGGCAAGGTTGCAATCAATGGAAGGTAAAAAGCAACAAGCGATGGAAACTTTAAATAGCGCTTACTTTTCTGTGCTAAGTATTCGTGACCAACAGCTTGTGATGGTCGAGAGGTTACGTCAAATTGCCGCTCCGCAGGTATATACAGAACTTGATTCAATAGAAGCTGAGCTGTTGCTAATTAAATCGAATGTATCAGGTGCAATCACTGACTTAGAAGCAAGCAAGGTGTATCAGACAGTTGAGACGAAGTTAAAAGAAATCGCAGAGAAGCTTGAACAAATTAAATAATAATTAATTGAAAAAATAAAAAAGCCCATCAATTGATGGGCTTTCTATTTTAACTTAATTCAATTAAGAGTTAGTACATCCAGCAGGTGCCATACCAGCTCTTACACCTGTAGTTACGCATGAGTACAAGCCCGCAGCGCTACGGTTAAGTGAAATTGTTACAGCAGCAGGAGGTGTTGCAGATGATAAACGAGCAGCTTTTGCAGGAGTCATCGTACAAGTAATGAAAGGTGTTGCAGCCGCTGTGTTTATTGTTATGCCAGTGTCGCAAGTTGCAGTTTGTGCAGCTAAACCAACACTAGCAGGCAATGTAGTACTTACACCTTCGTTAATCGCTAATTCAAATGCAGTTTTACCACCATCAATTTCTTGCAATGCTGCTGCACCACGTGCTTTAGCAATGTAGTCTTGATAAGCTGGAATTGCAATCGCAGCCAAAATACCAATAATCGCCACTACGATCATTAACTCAATTAACGTAAAGCCTTTTTGTACTTGTTTCTTCATGTTGATTTCCTTTATTTGGTTAAGTGTTAGTGCTACACACTGTGTGTTGTTTAAATCAGTGCTTGAAAGGCTATGAGCAATGCCTGTGCCAACTTTGTGTAACATAACTTAAATTATTGATTAATATGTTAAAAATAAATTTTATTGGGTGGTTTGTGTATGGAAAATAGATTTTCTATTTGATAAATAGCGACTAAATTTGCCCTCTATTTACTTAATTGATGACAAAAAGTGTCACTTTGTAACTTTTTGTGTCAGCGTGTTACAGTATTTATAATTGATTTGAAAACGAGTTAAAAGAAAAAAGACCGCATGTGCGGTCTTTTTTTTGTCACATAACGCTTATTACATTACCAAAATTTCCACCAAGGTTTTTTCGCTTGGGTATTGGCTTTTGCAGCGCTGCTTGAAGTTGTGCCAGTTGCCTGGCCAGTTACTTTGAGTTTTCGATGACCTTTTTCATGTTGGCTAAACCGCTGTCATACACGCCTGTGACAAACTTTACCGCTGTTTCATCATCTTGACCGGCTGGAATAGGTGGGTTTAGTTTGTAAGTGCGGTAGAAGCGACCTACCCAAGTAACAGTAGATTCACCTGCGCCTGGACCAGCAGTGACTTGCATGAATGCGTTGTAATCTGCAACTGGCGCTACGCCATCCACAATCTCATATCTCAATTTCATGTCTGCATCATCTGCAGTACGCAATTTTTCGTAAATCGTGCCGCCGTCTTTCAACGTCAAGGTTCTGAATGTTTCATCGCCTTTTTTCTCTAGTTTGGTGCTTGCAATCGCTGGGTGCCATGCGTGCATATTGCCAAAATCTTTAACCACAGCCCAAACTTTAGCTGGTGCTGCTTTAATTACAATGGTTTTTTCTACTTTTTGAGGACTTGGGCCGTGTGCGGCTGCATTAAAAGAAAGCGCAGCAAGCGCGATGATAGTTAACAACTTTTTCATTCATGTTCTCCACTTTGGTGTTTAACGTTACTAGGGTACTAACAGTTACTAGGGTGCTAAAAATAGGGTTTGAAGACTAGGAACCTAAAACCACGATTAATTACAGCCAATGATTATAAAACATAAGTGTGCTTATGCACACCCATCATTTAACGCCTGATTTCTGTTGTGGTTGACTGTCAGGCATAAACTAGGGCTATTGCATCACAAATTGGCCAAAAGCACGGCTTTGATTACCAGTTTTAATCGTAGAAATCACTTTATCTGTCCTTGCATCAATCACAGACACATCATTGGTACCCCAATTTGCAACAAGCACTTGATGATTTCTTGCATCATAATCAAGACCTTCTGGTGTCATCCCAACTTTGATGGTGGAAATCAGCTTCCGTGTATTTAAATCAATCACGCTCACAGTATCATCCTGCGTATTGCTGACGTATAGCTTGGTGTTATCAGAGTTGGGCATGGCGCAATAGGGGTGCTCACCAACTTTAATGCTGTGCGTTTTGGCTTCAACATCTTTTAAATCAATCATGCTAATCGAATTGTCATACACATTAACGCTATATAGATGTTTACCATCCGCACTTAAAGATACCCCAAAAGGATGAACACCCACATCTATGCGTTTTTGAATGGTGAGACTTTGCGTATCAATTGCAACAATCTGATTGCTATCCCTTGCTGCGACATAAAGCGTCTTGTTGTCAGGGCTCACTACTAACCCCGCTGGTGCTTTATCTACAATCACTTCTCTTTGTATTTTGGTGTTACTTGTATCGATAGCAAGGATGCGATCGCTATACCAATCTGCTACGTATAACGTTTGGCTGTTAGGCGAGAGAGCCACACCTACTGGAGAGCCTTGAATAGAGAGTGTTTCAGTGACTGCTAGCGTTTGACTATCAATCACACTAATAGATTGGCCTTCAACGTTAGAGATGTAGATACGTTGCAATTCTTTAGAAACTGCCACACCCACAGGTGCTTTACCTACAGTAATGGTATGCGTGACTGTTTGCTGCGCGGCATCAATCACAGAAACTGTGCTATCCCCTTGATTGGTAATATAAGCTAACGATGGATGCTGGCAACCGCTTAGGCTCACGCTTACTGCTAAAAGCCAAACAAAATTCTTCATAACCCGTCCGTAATGATTGATTTAATTGCATTTTATGTAAAAAAAGAATGCTTTCAATAATGCCTAAAATATGAAAAAATTGCACTAAATTATTAAGGTTGTTGCAAAATGTTAGATCGTGATGGATATCGCCCCAACGTGGGCATTATTCTTTGCAACTCGCACAATCAGGTGTTTTGGGGAAAGCGTATTCGAGAGCATGCTTGGCAGTTTCCGCAAGGAGGCATCAAGTATGGTGAGAGTCCAGAGCAGGCGATGTATCGTGAGTTGATGGAAGAAGTTGGGCTGAAGCCTAACCATGTCCAAATTTTGGGGCGTACGCGTGATTGGTTGCGCTATGAGGTACCTACAAGTTGGATTAGGCGTGAATGGCGCGGTAGTTATAAGGGCCAAAAACAAATTTGGTTTTTGTTGCGTTTAACAGGGCGAGACAGCGATGTGTCCTTGCGCGCTACCGACCAACCAGAGTTCGATGCGTGGCGCTGGAGTGATTATTGGGTGCCACTAGAAGATGTGATTGAGTTTAAGCGAGAAGTGTATAAATCAGCATTGAACGAGTTGGCGGTACATCTACATGCCAAGGTTGGAAAGGCATGGCACAAGCAACGCCCAGTAAATTAAAGTTAACGCATACCACGAATGCAAAGTTAGGTGAGTCCTACTTGATGCATTCGTGGTCAATATATTGATGTAAAGTTTATTGGCTTCCCATCATTTCGCCCAAGCGAATTTTTTTACTTGGGTGCCATTGGTCACTAAACTTGATTGCTTGTGGCTGAAATAACATCACCACTGTAGAGCCGAGTAAAAACCTACCCATCTCCTCACCTTGCTTTAAGCTTATATTGTTCTTTTTATAATCCCAGCGTTTAATTTGACTACTGCGTGGTGGGTTAATAATGCCGCCAACAGCATCGTGCCAAACCGTCGCCATGCTGCCTACGATAGTTGCACCAACCAGTATCATTACAAATTTGCCATGCTCTGCTGAGTCAAATTCGCACACTACGCGCTCATTACGTGCAAATAAATTGGGGACATTGGCTGCTGTGGTTGGGTTTACCGAGAATAAATCACCGGGTACATAAGTCATGCTCACCAGTGTGCCATCACAAGGCATATGTATGCGGTGATAATCTTTAGGACTGAGATACAAGCAAGCAAAGTGGCCGTTTTCGAAAGTTGGCGCCAACGCTGTATTGCCAGCTAGTAACGTATAGGTGGAGTATTGATGGCCTTTGGCTTGAAAAATCTGGTCTTTTTCGATGCGACCAAACTGGCTGATAGCACCATCGACTGGGCAAATAAAAGTTGCATTCGATAGCGGGCGAGCATCAGGTTTTAATGCGCGAGTGAAAAAATCATTAAATGTGGCATAACTACCGATATCAGGATTAGCTGCTTCCTGCATGTTGACGTTATAGCGTTTTACAAACCACGCAATAAATCGGGTAGTGATTTTGCCAAATGGGCGACTGGCTAGCTTGCCAGCCAGCGAAGTAATCAGTTGCTTAGGTGCAATATATTGTAAAAAAATAGCAAGTTTCAAAGTGGTTTCTCTTCAGTGATTACGTCAACAAAAAAGCACAGGCTTGGTGACCTGTGCTTGTAATGTTACATCAAATGTGTAATTGATTTTTTGATTGAATCTTTAATTGTTGATCAATTTTTTGATTGGTCAACTAATTTGTTTTTAGCGATCCATGGCATCATGGCGCGCAATTGACCGCCCACTTGTTCAATCGGATGTGCTGCATTCAAACGGCGACGTGCCACCATTTCTGGATAGTTGGTACGGCCTTCTAAAATGAATTGTTTTGCATAGTTACCATTTTGAATGTTTTTGAGGCACTCTTTCATGGCAGCACGTGCTTGGTCGGCAATTACGCGTGGACCAGTCACATACTCACCGTACTCAGCATTGTTAGAGATTGAGTAGTTCATATTCGCAATGCCACCCTCGTACATCAAGTCGACAATTAATTTCAACTCATGCAAGCATTCAAAGTAGGCCATCTCTGGCGCGTAACCCGCTTCTGTTAATGTCTCAAAGCCCGCTTTGACCAACTCAACTGCGCCACCGCATAGTACTGCTTGCTCACCGAATAAGTCAGTTTCTGTTTCTTCACGGAAATCAGTTTCAATCACGCCACCTTTGGTGCCGCCGTTGGCAGCTGCATATGACAATGCAATTTCTTTCGCTTTGCCAGAAGTGTTTTGATATACAGCAATCAATGAAGGTACACCGCCACCTTTTAGATACTCAGAGCGCACAGTGTGGCCTGGGCCTTTAGGTGCAATCATAATCACATCTAAATCTGCACGTGGCACGATTTGATTGTAGTGAATGTTAAAGCCGTGAGCGAAGGCTAATGCAGCGCCTTTTTTTAAGTTTGGCGCAACTTCAGCTGCAAAAATACCTGCCATGGTTTCATCTGGTAATAAAATCATCACGACATCTGCCTCTTTCACAGCATCGGCAATTTCTAAAGTTTTATGGCCAGCAGCTTCTGCTTTAGCCCATGAACTGCCTTCTTTACGAAGGCCGATGGTGACACTAACACCACTGTCTTTTAAATTGGCTGCGTGTGCATGCCCTTGTGAGCCGTAACCAACAATGGTGACTTTTTTGCCTTTGATGATGCTTAAGTCAGCGTCTTTATCGTAATAAACTTTCATGTTTGCTTTTGCCTTTCAATACGCTTACGTATTTATTAAATTTAAATGAATCAATGGAATGTGGTGGTGTGATTACACTTTTAAAATGCGATCGCCACGGCCAATACCAGATGCGCCTGTACGCACAGTTTCCAGTATGGCTGTTTTATCAATGGCCTCTATAAAGGCGTCTAATTTGCTGCATGAACCGGTGAGTTCGATGGTATAGCTATTATCTGCAACATCAATAATGCGACCTCTGAAAATATCGCACATACGTTTCATTTCATCTTTGAAAACGCCAGAGGCCTTCACTTTGACGAGCATGAGTTCGCGTTCAATATGCTTGCCATCATTCAGGTCAAGCACTTTGACGACATCAATGAGTTTATTGAGTTGTTTAATAATTTGTTCAATGACATCGTCAGAACCTGTTGTGACAATGGTCATGCGTGATAGCGTAGGGTCCTCTGTCGCGGCGACCGTGAGTGACTCAATGTTGTAGCCACGTGCAGAAAACAGACCGGCCACACGTGACAGTGCGCCCGACTCATTTTCCATCAAGAGCGAAATGATGTGCTTCATTGCTTCGCTCCTTTGGCTTTAGGCAGCTCCATTTCAGATAAGCCTTTACCGTTTTCTACCATGGGGAACACGTTTTCTTTTTGTTCGGTAATAAAGTCCATGAACACAAATTTATCTTTTTTGGCAAAGGCTTCTTTTAAAGCGCCTTCAACATCACTGGGCTGTGTGATTTGCATACCCACGTGGCCATAAGACTCAGCCAATTTCACAAAGTCAGGCAAGCTGTCCATATAAGACTCTGAGTAGCGGTCTTCATAAAAGAACTCTTGCCATTGGCGTACCATGCCTAAATAGCGGTTGTTGAGCAGAATCACCTTAATGGGTAAGTGGTATTGCGCGCAGGTCGACAATTCTTGAATATTCATTTGAATACTGCCTTCGCCTGTTACGCAAGCCACTTGTGCATTTCTGTCTGCAAACTGGCAACCCATTGCATAAGGTAGGCCCACACCCATAGTGCCTAAGCCTCCAGAGTTAATCCAGCGACGTGGTTTATCAAATTTGTAATATTGCGCCGCCCACATTTGGTGTTGGCCAACATCAGACGTCACATATGCATCACCTTTGGTGACTTCCCAAAGTTTTTCAATGACATACTGCGGTTTGATGACAGTGCTTGATTGTTCATATCGGCCACCATGCACTAAGCGCCACTCGCCAATTTGTTTCCACCAATCGCTGATGTTTGTTTTTGGTTTTTCTTGTGTGAGTATTTCATTCATCTCAGCCAAAACAGACTGGACATGGCCCACAATTGGCACATCTACTTTTACGCGTTTAGAAATGGATGATGGATCCACATCAATATGAATGATGGTACGTTTTACGCCACCAAAATGTTTGGGATTGCCAATCACTCGGTCATCAAAGCGTGCGCCAACCGCTAACAAAACATCACAGTTTTGCATTGCCATATTGGCTTCATAGGTACCATGCATACCCAACATGCCAACATATTGCTTATCTGTTGCTGGGTAGCCACCCAACCCCATGAGCGTGTTGGTGACAGGGTAGTTGAGTGCACGCGCAAGCTTAATAAGCTCTTCTGCACCATCACCCAATACCAATCCGCCGCCAGTATAAATCATTGGGCGTTTGGCTTCTAATAGTAATTTCACGGCCTTTTTAATCTGACCGCTATGTCCTTTTGACACTGGGCTGTAGGAGCGCATTTCAACAGTTTTTGGATACACGAAATCTGCGATATGCGCGGTGATATCTTTAGGAATGTCGACGACTACAGGGCCAGGTCGGCCAGTTTTTGCAATGTAAAATGCTTTCTTGATGGTCGAAGCAATATCGTTGACATCTTTCACCAGAAAATTGTGTTTCACACATGGTCGTGTGACCCCAACCATATCAACCTCTTGGAATGCATCCATACCGATTGCTGGAACAGGCACTTGTCCACTGATTACGACCAAAGGAATGGAGTCCATATAAGCAGTTGCAATGCCTGTTATTGCATTGGTAGCGCCTGGGCCACTGGTGACCAATGCTACGCCAACTTCACCCGTGGCACGTGAAAAAGCATCAGCCGCATGCACAGCTGCTTGCTCGTGACGCACCAAAATGTGCTTGAAACCGTTTTGCTTGTAAATCGCATCATATATATGCAATACAGCGCCACCAGGATAGCCAAATACAAATTTAACTTTTTCCTCGTTAAGGCAGCGAATAACGATTTCTGCACCAGTGATTGATTTGGTGCTAGTTTCGGCCGGGGGATTGGCTTTTGAATCCATAAAACCTTGAATTTCGCAATGAATTGATGAACCCTCAACATTAACTGTTTAAGTGAAATTGGTCAAGTTTGTAGCTGTAAATAGAAAAGCCAGAACATACGCTATTGACAACTCAAATGAGAATCATTATTATTTACATTCATTGATTCGTGCATTGAGTAAAAATTAAGCTCAATGTACGCCAAAGATTTAGGGTGCTCCTAACATAACCCTAAATGTAGTACCCGCATGGAAACATGCATCTCCTTTTTATGGCTGCATTCGACGGTGTGTTTTGCATATAGTTGATATAAGTCGGTCAATTTTTATGGCGGTATATTGGAATGAAAGTAGTTGCAAATATTGCTTCTAAGACAAGTGAAGAGGAGCCTGAGGCGGTGGGCGAGGTGGTGCCTGCAGCTGCTGTAAAAGTCTCAGCTATTAAGCGGCTACAAAGCAAGACGCTGTTTGGTCATGGCAACGAAGTGATGATTCAGCACCAAGAAGACATCTATGTACTTCGGCTTACTAAACAAAACAAACTCATTTTAACTAAATAGTTGATGACTATTCCGATGACACTCATGGATAAGATAGATGGGGCACTAGATGACAAGTATTGCATTAGAGCGTAATAGTACTTTAGTACACACACTGAGGGTGAAGCCAACGGTTCAACATATCGCGTTGAAGATAGAAGCAAATAATTCACAAATAAGTGATCTTCAAAATAAATCTAATGTGTCATGGTTAGGTCTTGTTGTTGTGTTGACAGGTCATGTGGCATTTGTCGTTGCGATGGCAATGCATCAAACAGAACTTGTATCAATAACACCTGCTGAGCCGATGATGGTGAGTTTGATTGCGCCACCTGCGCCAGAGCCAGAGTTGGTGCCAATTATTGAACCGCCTAAGCCAGAACCAAAACCAGTCGTTAAGCCTAAGCCTAAAAAAATAGTGCAAGAAATCAAGCCAATTGAGACGCCTGCACCTGTATTGGTTGAAGCAACTACGGAGCCGACTTTAGAAGAGCCGGTAAGCATGCCTACTGTAACTGAGACGGTTGCAGAAGTGCCTAAAGCGCCCCCTAAGCCAGAGCCGGTGATTGAAGAAAAAATTGAACCGCCACAGTTTGGTGTAGCGTATTTAAATAATCCGCAACCTGTCTATCCGCCTATTTCACGTCGCATTGGTGAAGAGGGGCGCGTATTAATGAAGGTGCTGGTTGCAAAAAACGGCGCAGCAAAAAGTGTTGAAATTGAGCAAACCAGCGGTTCAGAACGATTGGATAACGCTGCCATTAACGCTGTTAAAAACTGGCGCTTTTTACCTGCCAGAAAAAACAATCAATCATTAGATGCGTTTGTCCTAGTCCCTATCAAGTTCTCATTGAATGGCTGATTAATAAGCAATCAGTCATCAATACAACAAGTTATCACACACAAATTTTTAACGGAAAGTATCCATGAATCAACTTAATACAATTGAATTTATTCAACAAGGTGGCTTAGTCAGCATGGCCGTAGCGATGATCTTAGTCGTGATGTCACTGGCTAGTTGGTATTTTATTGTGGTGAAGGCAGTACAAAATTACAGACACCGAAGTTTAATCCAGAAAACAATCTCAGCTTTTTGGGCGGCACCTCACGTGCAAGCCGGCATGCATCAATCAATGGATTCCCCAGCATTACAACTTGCAAAACACGCTGTGGCGTCGGCGCAGCACCATCAAGCGCATGCGCCACAGCACATGAATGAAGCTTGTAGTTTTGATGAGTTTGTTGCGCGCAACATTCGTCGTAGCTTAACAGCAACTCAAACAGAGTTAGAGTCAGGGTTGTCTGTATTGGCGTCTGTAGGCAGCGTTGCACCTTTTGTTGGACTATTTGGTACGGTTTGGGGCATTTATCATGCACTGGCAAGCATTAGTGCAAGTGGTCAAGCCACCTTAGATAAAGTGGCTGGCCCAGTAGGTGAAGCACTCATCATGACGGCGATTGGCTTAGCTGTAGCGATTCCCGCAGTATTAGCCTATAACGCATTTATTAAGCAAAACCGCGTCATCATGGGTCAATTGGAAAATTTTGCACAAGATTTGCATACCTTATTGACCACTGGTGCACCTTTGATGATGAAAAAAGCAAGTAAAGACAACGCGCCTGTCGCAATCAACACGGCGAAAGGCGTCCCAGCATGATGACGGATAATCCATTCAGTAGTCAGCAGCATACCCAGCCGATGAATGAAATTAACACCACACCTTTGGTGGATGTGATGTTGGTACTGCTGGTGATCTTTATTATTACTGCACCATTATTAACCCATGCAGTAAAGATAGATTTACCGCAAGCCACTAGTCAGCCGTTACCAGAAAAGCCAGAAGTGGTGGATTTGGCAGTGGATGCGCAGGGCAAAGTCTACTGGAATGATGTTGAGATGGTGGCAGGGGAGGTCAAACAGAAGCTAGCCGCCGCCGCTAATCAAAAGCCACAACCTGAATTGCAAATACGGGCTGACAAGAACACCCGCTACCAAGTGCTCGCTGAAGTGATGGCCGATGCACAAAATGTTGGTATCACAAAATTGGGTTTTGTTAGCGAGCCAAAATAACAAAAGATGAAGATTCACTCCCTAAAAACTTGGGCTTGGGTGCACAAGTGGTCTAGCCTTGTATGCACAGTATTTATGTTGTTGCTGTGTTTAACCGGCTTACCATTGATTTTTAGCCATGAGATACATGACTTTACGGGTCAACATATCAAGACGCCTAATATTGTTCATGATGGGCCGATGGCCAGCATGGATATGCTGCTTAGCAAAGCGCAATCGCAACACCCAGTCTTGGTGCCACTTTATATGTATCAGGATGAGGACGAGCCGTTGCAGTGGATAGTGCGCTTGGCTAGGTCAGCCGATGCAGGTGGCGGCTTTAAGCATGTGGTAATGGACGCGCGCACGGCAAAAGTGCTAGGTGAGCCACCAAGCGAACAAGGGTTTATGTATGTCATGTTCAAGTTGCATGTTGACCTCTTTGCAGGGCTTGTCGGTATGGTATTTCTAGGGTTTATGGGCTTGTTATTGGTGATTGCCATTATCTCGGGCGTAGTACTGTATACACCGTTTATGCGTCGATTAGCATTTGGGGAAATCCGACATCACAAGGGTGAAAAGCTAAAAAATTTAGATGTGCATAATTTTTTGGGCATTGCTACCTTAGCATGGGCTTTGGTGGTTGGTGGAACAGGCATTATTAATGCATGGGGTGAGTTGTTGGTTAAGTATTGGCAATTTGACCAAATGGGCGCCATGATTGCCCCGTATAAAAACCTGCCACCTCCCAAAACATTGGGATCCTTGCAGCAAGCTGTCTCGGTTGCAAACGCATTAGAGCCCGAGATGAAGCTTGGCTTTATTGCGTTTCCTGGCACGCCTTATTCCAGCCAGCATCACTTTGCAATTTTTATGCGTGGTGATACCCCTGTCACCAAGCGTTTATTTAAACCTGTCTTGGTTGACGCGCAAACTGCCCAGCTCACCGACAGTCGAACATTGCCATGGTATCTCACCATGCTACTCATTTCGCAACCTTTACATTTTGGCGATTATGCAGGGTTGCCGCTAAAAATCATTTGGTTGATATTGGATATTTTTACCATTGTGGTGTTATGGACAGGTTTGGTGTTGTGGTGGAAAAAACGCAACCATTACGTGCCCGATTTGCAAACTAGAATCAAGCTAAGCGAAGCTTACTAAACGATAAATTATGGTTACCCATTTATTCATGAAACCAAAATCACTTCATCAAATTTTTTTATGGCCCTTTGTATTGGCAATGTTAATGCTGTTTGGGCTAATTGCCGCATTGATTGAGGATAGTGGTTTGTTGGAACAGTTGGGCGTGATTGCAATGGTCATTCCATTAACCGTTATCTTTTATTTTTATAAGTTCAAAAAGTTTTAAAACAACGACAACTAAGCAAGCCAACGAGTAAGACTCCTTTAGCCAGCGCAAACAATCTATATAAGGAGTATTTATGCACAATACATTTAAGAGTAAATCGTTGGTCATGGCTGTGATGCTTGCTTTACCAGCTATTAGTTCGTATGCGGAAGAAGTAGAGTCGACATTGCCAGAAGTGGCGGTGAGCGCAAAAAAAGACGATAAGAAAGATAAGTTTATCACCCAAGAGCGTGTTGCCAACGTAGGTAAAAGCCCCGTCAGTGTACAAGATTCTCCACAGTCAGTCACAGTGGTGGACGTTGAACAAGCTCGTGAAATGGGCGCACTAAATATTCAGGATGCGTTGACTTATACCGCAGGTGCATATTCAGGCCGTTTTGGTTTTGATACCAGGGGTGACTGGGTTTCAGTGCGTGGTTTTACACCCTCTATTTTTCTAGATGGTATTCGTACTTTGTATGGCTCTTATAACAACACGCGCATGGATATCTATACGCTTGAGAGCATAGAGGTTCTTAAGGGGCCATCATCCTCTTTGTTTGGTCAATCTGATTTGGGCGGAATCGTGAATGCAGTGACCAAGCGCCCGAAAAAAGAAGCCTCTCGCGAAGTTAACATGCAATATGGCATGTACGACCGAAAACAGTTGGCTGTTGATTTCACTGGGCCGATGACTGAAGATGGCGAATGGCTATATCGTTTTGTTGCATTAAAGCGTGACAGTGGTACACAAGTTGACTATGTAAACGATGATGCCGTCTTGTTTATGCCATCCATTACTTGGCAACCCAGCGACAAAACCAGCATTACGCTGCAATACCTCCATCATGAGGTAGATACTGTTGTTTCTTCTCAGTTTTTACCGTCCAAAGGGACAATACAATCAGCCCCGCTCGGTAGAATATCCAGTAGCACTTTCGTAGGTGAGCCTGGTTGGGATCGCTATGACATGCAAAGAGACGAGCTTTCATTGTTTGTAGATCAGGCGTTGACCAGCCAAATTAAACTGATTGCGAATATCAGAAAAACCAACTCAAGTAGTGAAACTCGCGAGCATTGGGCAAGCGTCGGTGCAATTCCTGATAATGCTGGAAACATCACTAGAACAATACATACTGCAGACCGTAGCACGCATGTGTTTGCGACAGATACGCGCCTGCAGGGTGATTTTAAGCTGGGTGAAACGAAACATTTAGTTTCGCTTGGCATGGATTATCAAGATGCGCTATGGACAGAAAGCAATTACGCGTCAACCACCTCTGCTTTTGGTATCAATTTATATAACCCAGTCTATGGCAATGTTGATTACTCTAAACTGGTTGGCGCTGAGCGCGATAACAACAAAATCGTGCAGACTGGTTTTTACCTGTCAGACCACATTGAATGGGGGGCATGGGTAGCTTCAGGGGCCATTCGACGCGATCATGCAACTAATACCTTGTTGCGATTCAATCAAGCGCTGGCTGATGTGGACTCCAGAAATTCAGCAACCACGGGACGCTTAGGTCTGATGTACCGTTTTGACAATGGTATTTCACCATACATTAATTACTCCGAAGCGTTTGTTCCTAATTTGGGAACGGATGGTGCAGGAGGCGTACTCAAGGCGACTGAAGGTGAGCAACGAGAGGCAGGCATCAAATATTTGTCTCATGCTGGCGATACTTCAGTGAATTTTGCCTGGTTTGACATAGAGCAAATCAATCGCGTTGTTCAGGGGAGTACCCCCGGTGGCGTCGCGCAAACAGGGGCTGTTACGCAAGGGTGGGAAATAGATGCGCGCCAACGTTTTGGCAAGCTTGATTTGCTAGCAAACTATACTCATATGAGCGCTATTAACGACGCCACAAAATTCCGTTTAAGTTCAATTGCTGAAAAATTTGGTTCAGCATGGGCCCAATATCGTTTTAATGATTACTGGCGTGCAGGCTTAGGTGCGAGATATATTGGGGATGTGGTTGGTGGAACAGCAAATCTACCCGAAGTGCCCTCGGTTACGCTATTTGATGCCATGGTTGGATTTACTTATGGCCCTTGGGACATTCGTGCGACTGTGAGAAATATCGCAGACAAAGAGTATGTTTCTTGGTGTCGGGGCTTAAATCAAGACTGTGGTTATGGCGAGCGACAAAATGCGGTACTTTCCGCCAACTACAACTTTTAATGCGTGTTTTTTTCACTACAGTCCATCGCTGGTTGGGCTTATTTACCGCGCTCTTTCTATTTATCACTGGGCTGACAGGCGCGGTCATTTCTTGGGACCATGAGTTAGATGATTGGCTGAATGATCATTTGATGGCGGTCGCGCCTTCATCAAGTGCCGCCTTGCCTGTTTTTCAACTCGTGCAACAGGTTGAAGAACGTTATCCTAAACTCAAGGTGGTGTCCGTGCCCTTACATTTGGAGGCGGGTAAAAGTGTAATGTTGGGCGTTGCACCCACCCTTAATCCTGCCACTCAGGAGCCTTATGTCTTAGGGTTTAATGAGGTGTTTCTTAATCCTTATACTGGGCAGGAACTGGGTAAACGTGACAGAGGGGCGGTATGGCCACTTAGCAAAGAAAACTTTGTATCGTTTTTGTATCGGCTCCATTTTAGTTTGCATATCCCCGAATTTGCAGGTATTGACCGCTGGGGCATTTGGCTGTTGGGCGTCATTGCTATTATTTGGTTGGTGGATACCTTTATTGGCTTTTATCTCACCTTGCCAAACAAGCGAGCCGCCAAAGCGTATCACCAGTATAGTCTATCGTCCCACAAAAAAAGCTTCCTGCAACGCTGGTCGCATGCTTGGAAAATCCGTTGGCCAAGCACCGCCTATAAGTTGAACTTTGATATTCATCGGGCTTTTGGTTTATGGACGTGGCTTTTGTTGTTTATTGTCGCCTTTACAGCGTTTTCGTTAAATTTGCGGCGCGAGGTATTTTTGCCTGTGCTTAGTCAAATTACCACTACAACACCCACCCCATTTGATTTAAGAAAACCACTTCCAAAACATGCCGTGGATTTAAGCCATATTGAATTTGAACGTGTGCTCGCATTGGCCAAGCAACAAGCCGCAAACAAGCAATGGAAAGAGCCTGCTGGTTCGATTTTTTTAAGCTCAAGATTTCAACTCTATGCTGTCAGTTTTTTCACACCAGAATCCGACCATGGCGTGGCAGGTGCGGGGAATAAACGGCTTTACTATGACCAGAAAACGTTGGCTTATCTTGGCGAGCGTTTACCTTGGTCGGGCACGGCAGGGGATATCTTTGTGCAGGCACAGTTTCCTCTGCATTCTGGCCGAATTTTAGGCTTGCCAGGTAGGGTGCTGATTTCTCTGACGGGTTTGGTCGTTGCCGTTTTGTCTGTGACAGGCGTTTATATTTGGTACCGCAAGCAGTATGCTAGAGTGGTTGATAAGCGTCGACTAGGCAGGCTTAACAGCAAATCCCACCAAATTGCTTAACCCTGAATTGTAAATTAGAGCTTACAAAAATACACCTAGCTAATTACAGGCAGAATAAATGACATATCCGCAAAATTTGGAGATTAAAACTGAGTTTTGTTTATGTCATCGGTCTATATCATTGATACCGTAATGCATCTATCGGGTTAAGTTTGGCTGCCTTGCGCGCAGGGTAAAAGCCAAAGAACACGCCGATGCTCGCGGCAACACTAAATGCAATCAGCATAGAATCGGTCGAGATAATGACTTCAGCTTGTGTAAACGTGCTTACCAAAATTGCGCCAGCCACGCCGATGCCAATGCCAATCAGGCAGCCAACAATAGATATCACAATAGCCTCGAGTAAAAATTGCAATAAGATATCACGCTGCCTTGCGCCAATCGCCATGCGTATGCCAATCTCGCGGGTACGCTCTGTGACTGAGACCAGCATAATGTTCATAATGCCAATGCCGCCTACCAGTAAAGACACAGAAGCAATTGCACCCAATAACAGTGACATGGTGCGCGTGGTTTCAGCGGCAGAATTGGCAATTGCGGTGAGGTTGCGCACAGAAAAATCGCTGTCTGCACCTTCGCGAATATTGTGGCGCTGATTGAGCAGGCCATTCAATCCTTCTTCCACCATGGCCATGGCTTTGTCTGATTCTGCTTGTACAATGATTTGGCGCACGCTACCGGGCAGTTGGTTGCCAAATAGCTTACGTTGCGCAGTGGTCAGAGGCACAATAATCGTGTCGTCTTGATCGCGACCATCCAATGTTTGACCTTTGCTATTAAGTACGCCCAGCACTACAAAAGGGCTTTGTTGGATACGTATGGTTTTACCTATGGGATTGATGTCTTCGCCAAAAATATTGTCTGCCACGGTTTTACCAATCAATGCTACACGGGTGGCAGAGCGAATATCAGAGTCGCTAAAGGTATAGCCATCGCTAAGGTCCCATGAGCGCACATCAAAATAGCCTGGCGTTGTGCCAATAATATCGGTGTTCCAGTTATTGCTACCAAATACAATTTGCGCTTTCCCCATGGTCACCGCGGCCACTGCAAGCACGCCATCCAATTCAGTAATCGCATCAGCATCTCTCACATTAAGAGAGGGTGCATTGCCCGTGGCAGAGCGAGCGCCACCCATGTTCGGTGGCCCTGATAGCACCACAAACAGATTGCTTCCCATCGCGTTGATTGAGCGCTTGACTGAAGCTTCAGCGCCTTGGCCAATCGCCATCATCAGCACTACTGCGCCTACGCCAATCACCATGCCCAACATGGTTAAAAAAGTACGCAGACGATTAGCACCCATAGCGTGCCAAGCTTCACCAAGCATTGCACTAAACATGATGCGTCTCCTGTATGTCTGAAGAATTGGCTGCACCACTAGCGGTATCTTGCACAATTTTTCCGTCTAAAAATCGCACTTGGCGTTTGGCATGTTCGGCAATATCTGTTTCATGGGTGACTAACACAATGGTGATGCCTTCTTGATTGAGGTCACCAAATAACGCCATGATTTCCTCACTGGTCACGCTATCCAAGTTACCTGTTGGTTCGTCGGCCAAAATTAATCTAGGGTTGTTGACCAATGCACGCGCAATGGCTACACGTTGTTGCTGACCACCAGAGATTTGATTGGGGCGAGAATGAATATGTTTGCCTAAGCCAACTTTCTCTAACAGCACTTTTGCGCGTTGGTGGCGTTCAACTTTGTCGATACCAGAATAGACCAATGGCAACGCTACATTATCGAGCAAGCTAGAGCGTGAGAGTAGATTGAAGCCCTGAAATACAAAGCCAATGGTTTTGTTGCGCACACCTGCTACTGCGTTGTCTTCCATATTAGCTACTGGGTGACCATCCAACACATATTGCCCTTTGCTTGGTTTATCCAAGCAACCCAAAATATTCATAAAGGTCGATTTTCCAGAACCAGACGGTCCCATGATGGCGACGTAATCGCCACTATCAATCCTGAGGTTAACATCTTTCAATACTGGGAATGGCCCAGCCGCAGTTTGGTAATCTTTATAGAGATGACTGACTTCTATTACGCTTGTTTGCATGTTGATTCAGCCAGCCTAGAACATTCTTGGTGTACGCATGTTGCGACCACCGGCTTGGGCTTGACCATTGGCTTGTAACTCACCCACAATCACTTTGTCACCCACTACTAAGTCTGGTGATGTGATGGCGGTAGATCTGCCATCGGTAATGCCCACATTGACTCTAATGAGCGTTGGTTTTCCTGCTCTGAGCACATAAATTTTGCCAGCAGTTAAGTTGTCCGATTTCACTCTTTTTCTATCGCCATTGTTTCTTCTGCCATTGCTGTTTCCAGCCATAGGTTTTTTGTCGTCAGATATGTTTTCTTCTTCATTGACGGTTGGTTTGTAGCGTAATGCAGCGTTAGGTACCAACAGTGATTGCTCAGCCTTGGCCACTGCAATGTTTACATAAGCCGTCATGCCTGGTAGCAAAGTTAAATCGCTATTGTCGACAGACACCACCACGTTGTAGGTGACGACATTAGAGGTGTTGGTCGAGTTTAAACGTACTTGCTTCACTACACCTTCAAAGTTGCGGTTTGGAAAAGCATCGACATTAAATTTGACGGTTTGACCATCTTTTATCTTGCCAATGTCGGCCTCGGCAAAGCTAGTATCAATCTGCATTTTTGCTAAATCTTGCGCAATTTGAATGAGGGTAGGGGTTTGAAAACTAGCCGCAACTGTTTGTCCAACATCGACTACGCGATTCACCACAATGCCTGAAACGGGGGAGCGAATAATGGTGAAGTCCAAATTGGTTTGGTCGCGAGCCAATAAGCCGCGCGCGCTATCTAATTGTGCTTTAGCAGATTTCAGCACTTGTACTGCAGTATCAAGTTCTTGCGCAGAAACATACTCTCGTGCGTAAAGCTCACGTATACGCTTTTCATTTGCAATGGCCAAATCTAACGATGCTTGGTGATTGCGAACGCTATTAAGCGATTGTGTAATTTGTGCTGTGAATAATGCACTATCAAGCTCCAGCAAAATTTGATCCTTTTCTACGCTATCGTTAAAGTCCACATACAGTTTTTTGACGATGCCTGAAATTTGTGTACCCACACTCACCAAAATCACTGGGTTCAGTGTGCCGTTGGCGGAGACTGTCTGCTCGATATCGCCTTGCGTGATTTCGTCCAGCCTGTAAATATCTTCTGGCTTCAATTGGTGCGATTGTTGATAGTAGTAATAGGCGCCAGCCGCTATAGCAGCGAAGATGACGACATAGATGAGTTTTTTAATTATTTTCATAAAGGCTTAATGGATCAAAGTAATGGGTATTTATGGGGATAGTTCAGTTAAGTTAGTCGTTGGGAATGATTGAATCATCGCACTATCCAACGCCCCCATCGCCTGAGCCAGCGTGGCGCGTGCAATATTGGCGTTGAGTGATGCTTGTATCTTCTGCTGTTGGGCGCTGGCAAGGGCAGTTTGCGCATTCAATGTATCAATAATATTGCTTAAGCCAGCTTTATACCGACCAAGATTTAAGCGATAGGATTCTTCTGCGCTTTGCACCAGCACTTGGCTGGCGGTGACTGATTCTATGGCAGTGCGTAGGTTTTGATACGCACTCCATACATCCAATGAGATTTGCAATTTCAAACGGTCGCGTTGTGCAGCACGCAAATCAGCTTGTGCTTCTGCAGCACGAATGCGGTAGCTGGGTGCGTAACCCGCAAATAATGGAATAGAAACAGTTAAACCCAAGGTGGAGTTGTTGCTCGAAGATAGACTGTTGCCATCTTGCCATTGGTTAGATAAACCCACAGAGATGGTAGGCTTGGCCGCCGCTTTGTTGGCGTCTATGCTGGCTTGGGCTGCTTTCAACTGTGCTTCACTGGCAATTAAATCTGGTCTGCGCGCACCCGCTTGCGTAATCAGGCTGTTCACATTCTCTAAAATATTGGGTGGTGTTTGGTAACGAGTCGCTTCTAGCGTAATTTTTTGATTCGCAGACAAGCCCATGACGTTAGCTAAATTGCCATAGGCAATTTGCAAATTACCTTCACTGGTAATGCGAGTGAGCGTGAGTTGCGCGTAAGCCGTTTGTGCTTGCAGCTTATCTGCTGGTGTGGCAACTCCCGCTTTATAGCGAGCTTCTGCAGCCTTAAAGCTTTCCAAACTTGCAGTCTCGGCTTGTTTGGCCGCATCAAGCGCGGCCAAATTTGCTTGCACTTGATAATAAGCAGTGGTGGCAGAAAGCAGCACCGTTTGGATCGTACTGTTTTGGCTGGCACTAGCCGCTAATAGCAGTTGGCGGGCGTTTTCCAGTGTCGCGTTTCTGTTCCCAAAATCATAAAGCAAATAACTGGCAGCAATATTGTTACTTAAATTGAAATAGGGGTTGCTCCTGCTATCCGATTCTGGCCTGCCAACATTGCCATTAGTGGAGATGGAATTGTTCACTGAAGGCAAGTAAGCCGATTTGGCAATACCAAGTTGTGCGGCTTGTGCACGGGTGCTTGCCCACAACTCTTGTGTTTGCGGATTGTTGCACAAGCTACTGTCAGCAACTTCAGCTAGCGTTAATGGATGGTCTAAATCGAGTGGCGCACAAGGTGTTGCTTGCCCCATATACTCCGTAGGCACTTTTGGCAAGGTATCTATCTGCGTATTGAGCGGGTCACCCGATTTGTACCAAATTGATTCCTCTGCAAAACTATGGTGGCTAATGCCCATTACAAGGCCAGCGATAACGCAATGCGTAGCCACTCGCTTGGCTTGCGCAAGTGTATTGTTGTTGTATAAAAAGCGAATCAAACGTGTTCCTAATGAAAGCATGCGGAAAAGAGACGAAATATATAGTAAAAAGATTGCAAATACAAATGAGAACGATTATCATTTGTGAATATTTGATGAAGCGTTAACAGCTTATACCCACATAACGCTTAGCTTGTGCAGATGTCTACGCTTTGCCTGTAAAGTTGTGTAAATGTAATTTTCAACAGCGTTGTAGGACTGCCAAGCAACAGACGTATAGTGCTATGTGATGTGACAATCAATATTGCCACACATTGAGAAGTCGCTTAAAAATATATAGAAAAATGTAATATCACTTTAGTAAACCACTTCAAGCCAGCCAACGGTTCTACCTCTAGCCAGCCAGAAATAATTAAAATAGAGGAAAGATCCATGCGTCATATTCGTAGTCGTAAACACAGTTCTGCGCACATTGCAGCAATGGTTGCCGCCACATTTTCTATCGCAGCTAGTGCTGCCGATGAAGTCTCAGAGTTACCAGAAGTCAGCGTGCAGTCTGCCAAAGAGGTGCCATTTAAAGCGGATCAATCCGCTAGTCAAAAATTCACTAAACCATTGATTGATACAACGCAAACGGTGCAAGTCATCAAAAAAGAATTATTGCGCGAGCAAGGTGTCTTTTCATTGACGGATGCTTTGCGAAATACGCCAGGTATCACAATTCAATTGGGAGAGAATGGTAACACTTCAGCAGGAGATACATTCTCTATGCGCGGGTTTAATGCTTCTAACCAACTGTTTTTAGATGGTATTCGTGACCTTGGCGCGGTAACGCGTGATGTCTACAACCTGGAGCAAATTGAAGTGGTCAAAGGCCCGGCTGGCGCCGATATTGGCCGTGGTTCAGCATCTGGCTATATCAACTTGATTAGCAAGCTACCAAGTTTAACCGACAGTAATTTTGCAACTATTGGCTACGGCACCGCAGATAAAAAACGCGGCACGATTGATGTAAACCAAAAAATTGGGGATACAACAGCTTTGCGCATCAATGCCTTAGGTTTTGATGGCAATGTAGACAAACGTGACGAAGTGGATAATCAAAACTTCTCAATTGCACCTTCGATTGGTTTCGGCTTAGGGACCGATACACGCTTTTACTTGTACTCACAACACGTACGTCAAGACAATACGCCAGATGGCGGTATTCCCACCATTGGTCTGAAAGGCTTTTATAACACCAATGCCAATTTAAACGCTGGACGCAAAGTGGATCGTGAGAATTTTTACGGTAGCGACAACGATTATGAAAAAGTCAATGCGGATATGGTAACTGCCAAATTTGAACATGATTTAACCGCTAATAGCACGGTTCGTAATATTTCGCGTTACGGCAGAACCAATGTTGACCGCGTGACTACAGGTATGAATACGGGCGCCACTGGATTAGTAGCACCTAGTGCTGACCCTGCCACTTGGACGGTGAATCGCTCTCGTCAACGGATTGACAGAGATGACGAGATTCTCGTGAATCAAACTAGCCTGAATAGCATCTTTGATCTTGGCGGCTTCAAAAATTCATTTGTCGGTGGTTTGGAGTTTATTTACGAAAGCCAAAAAAGCAAAGGGTTTGGTACTGCTGCGCAAACTGTCAATGGTGTTACGTATACCGCCATTAGTAATCCAGTCGCTAACCTTTATAACCCAGACTCGAATGCAGTATTAGGTATTCCATATGCGATCCCAGGGCTGACTACAGATGGCAAGACCACTACTGCTGCCATCTATGCGTTTGATACCATCGATTTAAATGATCAATGGCAAGTCAACGCTGGCTTACGTTATGAGCATTACAACACTAAAACAACTGCAGGCACGATTGTGACGGTGGCCAATCAAGCGCAATTTCCAGGGTATGCTGTGGGATCAATCGCGCCATCAGGTGGAAGTGCTTCTGATAATTTGTTGAGTTGGAAAACAGGTGTGTTGTTTAAGCCAGCCCAAAACGGCAGTATTTATGCATCTTATGCTACTTCTTACACGCCACCGGGCAGCGCAAATTTTGCGTTAACGTCTACTGCAAATAACCAAAACAATGGTGCGCTTGACCCTCAAAAAACCGACAACATTGAAATCGGTACAAAATGGGATCTCCTAGACAATCAACTTAACGTAACGGCAGCAATATTCAGGACGGAAAATGACAAGCAAACCTCGTTTGACGATATGTTACAACCTGCGCAAATTGGTAAAACGCGTGTAACGGGTGTTGAGTTGCTGGCTATTGGACAGTTGACGGAGCATTGGCAGCTATCAGCTGGTGTCACCAAGCTAAATGCAAAAGCGTTAGATCAGCAAAGTAACGTGGGCTTAGATACCACAGCGGTGCGCTGGACGCCAGACTATAGTGCTACCTTGTGGACACAATACCAGTTCAGCAACTTTACAATCGGTGGTGGGGCACGTTATATGGGTGACCAAAAACGTTTGGTTACGACAGAAAATGCGGCCACTACCAATATGCCAGAGATTCCTTCATATGTAGTTGCTGATGCGATGTTGGCATATGCTGTGAACAAGAATCTTAATCTGCGTCTGAATATGTACAATATTTTTGATAAGGAATACATTGAAACATTGAACAATGGAGGTGGTCGTGTGCGTTTAGGCATGCCACGTTCAGCCATGTTTACTGCTGAGATGATGTTCTAAGAAGCACATTCATTAAGTAGATTTTTAGGTGTCATTGCCCGCCAGATGCGTCTGGTGGGCTTTTTGTTTGATGGAGTGTTGCTATATGCTATTACATATACCTAGTGTATTCACTAAAACAGAGGTTAGCCAAATACGTCAGGCGCTTGATGTCGGTGTTTGGGTAAATGGGGCTGCCACTGCTGGGCCGATGGCAGCACAAGCAAAACATAATCAACAGTTTTCGACGGAATCCTCAGAGTACCCAGCCCTATCACAATCTATTGTTTCCGCATTAGAACGCCATCCTTTATTTGTTTCTGCAGCTTTACCGCGCCATATTTTGCCGCCTATGTTTAACAGATATGCAGTAGGCGAGACGTATGGCAATCATGTGGATAATGCTATTCAAATGGATGGACGTACAGGTGCACGTGTGCGCACCGATGTCTCTGTAACAGTGTTTTTATCTGAGCCCGAAACGTATGAAGGCGGCGAGTTGGTGGTGCAGGATACCTACGGTAGCCACGAAGTGAAACTTCCAGCTGGAGATGCCATTGTGTATCCTGCTTCAAGCTTGCATCGGGTAGAGCCTGTGACTTCAGGCGTGCGTACGGCTTCATTTTTGTGGGTGCAAAGTTTAGTCAGCGATGCGTGGCGACGTAATATGCTATTTGAGTTGGACATGAACTTGCTCAAATTACGTGGACAACTAGGTAACACGCCAGAAATAGTGGATCTAGCAGGTCATTACCATAACTTGATTAGACAGTGGAGTGATTCATGAGTAAGCCACCATTACAAGCTATTCCACGAGATATTATTTGCGCAGCCGATTATGAGCGCCATGCGGTTGAGCACATGCCGCATGCCGCATGGGAGTATTTGCAAGGTGGCGCTGCTGAGGAACATACCGTAAAAGCGAATCTCGCGTCTTGGCAACATTGTGAGATATGGCCACGCGTGTTGGCGGACGTGCGCGGTGGGCACA
This sequence comes from Methylophilus sp., assembly GCA_030696695.1. Classification (GTDB taxonomy): domain Bacteria; phylum Pseudomonadota; class Gammaproteobacteria; order Burkholderiales; family Methylophilaceae; genus Methylophilus. The sequence continues at coordinate 98,239 of JAUYRP010000021.1, read as the reverse complement.
CGCGGTGTACCTTGCTGGGTGAGACACTGGCGCATCCTATTATTCTTGCGCCAGTGGCGAGCCAGCGTTTGTTTCACGCACAAGGAGAGATGGCCAGTGTACTTGCATCTGGCGTGATGGGAGGGCTGGCTGTTGTCTCTACGCAAGCTTCTGTGCCCTTGGAAGAAATCGCAATCAATGCACAAGGGCTATTGTGGTTTCAGTTGTATTGGCAAGGGAATCGCGATGCAACTTTAGCGCTGATGAAGCGTGCCGAAGCTGCGGGCTATCGTGCCTTTATGTTTACTGTGGATGCGCCAATTTCGGGTGCGCGTAACCGCGAACAACGTGCTGGATTTTCAGTGCCGCCAGAGATGGCCCACATCAATGCTCAGCCAATACAACTGCCTGCAATACAGGGGAGTATGAGTGCAATATTTGATGGATTGATGGCAATAGCGCCCACTTGGAATGATATGAAGTGGCTAGCAGAGCAAACGTCTTTACCCATGCTGCTTAAGGGTATCCTACATCCGAAGGATGCAAGTAAAGCAGTCGACATTGGTGCGGCAGGTCTTGTGGTGTCTAACCATGGTGGGCGTGTGTTAGATGGCGTGCCTACCGCTTTCTCTGCCTTGCCTAGAGTCGTTGAAGCAGTGCATGGTGCAGTGCCAGTATTGGTGGATGGCGGCATTCGGCGTGGCACCGATATTCTTAAGGCACAAGCATTGGGAGCTACTGCCGTGATGATAGGACGCCCCTATATTTATGCGCTTGCTACTGCTGGCGCGTTGGGTGTTGCACACCTGATCCGTGTGCTGCAAGAAGAACTGGAGATTGCTATGGCGCTATCAGGGTGCAAGACTCTAGATGACATTCATCCCAATATATTGACCGCAAGCAATACGCGATAGCAGTGATATCGTTTTCTATTTCGCTCTAGCGGTAAATCATCACTTAAATACAAAGATGTGTTTGCTGCTGCCATGATCTTGTATACAGGGCTCATTTTCGATGAAAAAAATGTGAGCAATGATCAACTTCTGTTACAATGATAACAATTCTCATTATCATTTACAATTGTAAAGAAAAACTAACGAGTTGAGCTTAAATATTGATTTCAACTATCAATACATGGCTTGCCATTAGATCGCAAAACATACATGCAAACACATCAGATGAATCGAGCCTTTTGGCTCAAGCACCTTTACCGCTGGCATTGGATCAGTTCCGCTGCCTGCCTGATTGGCATGCTGTTGTTTGCATCCACAGGTATTACGCTGAATAACGCAACGCACATTGAGTCAACGCCAGTGGTAGTCAACAAATCTGCCATCGTACCTACAGCGCTGCTAAAGCAAATTCAATCCGAACCCAGCAGTGAAAAAGCCGCACTTCCAATCACCACTGCCGATTGGGTCAGTAGCGCAATTGGTGTGGAATTAACTGGAGTAGCAGGCGAGTGGTCAGATACCGAAGTGTACTTATCTTTGCCTAGACCAGGCGGAGATGCATGGTTGGTGATCGACCGTACTAACGGTGAAGTGAGCTACGAGCGTACCGACCGTGGATGGGTCTCTTATTTGAATGATTTACACAAAGGCAGAAATACTGGAACCGCTTGGAGCTGGTTCTTAGATGTTTTTTCTATCACCACTTTGGTGTTCTGTATCACAGGGTTATTGATGCTAAATATGCATGCAGGTAACCGCCCAGCCACATGGCCGCTAGTGGGGCTAGGTTTTGTCGTCCCACTCATATTAGTCATTTTATTTATTCACTAAATTTTTAAGTTATAGGAGAAATCATCAATGCGTAAATGGGTTCCTGCACTGATACCAGCCTTGGTGGCTGGCGTGTTTGCAAATCAAACAGTTGCGGGGGAGATTACTGTGAAAGTGACTATCCCCCAAATCAATACCGCTGAATATCACCGCCCTTATGTGGCGATATGGATAGAAAAGCCTGATCAAAGTGTTCATAACAATTTGGCCGTTTGGTATAGCCAAAAGAAAACCGACAAGGGTGAACAAAGTGATAAATGGCTTAAAGACTTACGCCAATGGTGGCGCAAAAGTGGACGTGAGCAATCATTGCCAATGGATGGTATCACCGGTGCCACTAAAGCGGTAGGTGAGCACGCAATGACGTTTATAGAAGGTAAAGCACCGTTGGCCAATTTGCCAGCAGGGCAATACAACATTGCAGTAGAAGCAGCGCGTGAAAAAGGCGGTCGTGAAGTGGTGCGTGTCCCATTTACTTGGCCAGTCAAAAAAGTCGAACAGGCCAAAGCTACTGGGCAACAAGAGCTAGGCAATATCGCAATTGAGTTAAAACCCTAAATGCATACTTTTTGAGGAATAGTAAACATGAAAAAAATCATCACGTTGGTGTCATTAGCGCTTGGTATCGGTGCATCTGTTGCACATGCGCATGGCGTTTGGATTGCTCCGTCCAGCACGATACTTTCGGCGCCACAATTTGTAACGTTTGACGCCGCCTCGTCCAGTGTTCCCTTTATGATCGATCATCGCCCGTTGGTCATAGATCTTCTGACCATATCTGCGCCAGACGGCAGCAAAGTAACGCCTGTGAATGTGATGAAAGGTGAGTTGCGCACAGTGTTTGATGCCAAATTAGAGCAGCAAGGCACGTATCGCTTAGAATTAATACGCTCTGGCTTTCGTGCAAGTTGGAAAGATGCCGAGGATAAACCTAAGCGATTTATGGGCACCGCAGAGGCCTTGGCAAAAGAAGTGCCATCCGACGCAAAAGACCTCAAAGTGACTGAAACAGACAGTCGTATGGAGAACTTTGTAACGGTAGGCAAGCCTACAGCCCTTAAAACAACGGGCAAAGGACTTGAATTAATAGCCGCTACACATCCCAATGACCTAGTCACGGGTGAACCAGTAGAGTTTACATTTTTGGTCGATGGCAAACCCACTGAAGGCGTGGAAGTGGCGATTATCCGTAGCCAAACGCGCTACAGAAACAGTACCGAAGAAAAAACTTACAAAACAGATAAAAACGGTCAGTTGAAAGTCACGTTATCGGAAGCAGGAATGTACTGGCTAGACGCTGATTTTAAAGACAATAAAGTATCAAATAAGGTGGCAAAAGAGCGTACTTTGGCTTATGTAGTGACATTTGAAGTATTGCCACAATAAGTCTAATCATAATCAGTTAATAAAGAAAAAGTAATGAGAGGGATGCGGTGCAAACATGTGTGCTTGTTGAGTGCACATGTTGTTGCACTTTGTCCCACCTGCCCACTTATTGTGTATTGATCTAAATGCGCCGCGTATTCATCCCACAAAACTTGCAGTCACTGCCTGCGCAATTGCCTATTGGCGAGATAAGCACAGTGTCTGGACACAGCATGGGCACCACTTGGTCCGTACGTTATGTCAATCTAGCGTTCAAGCAACACTCAGAAGATGAAGTGAGTGTGCTGATAGAGCGCGAGTTGGATTTAGTAGTGGCACAAATGAGTACATGGCAAGTAGATTCGAATCTCAGTCGCTTCAATCGTGCCGAGGCGAGTACATGGCATGCAATACCGCGCCCTTTTTTTGATGTGCTGGATTGTGCGCTCAAGCTGGCTGCAGAGACGGATGGCGCATTTGATCCAACGATAGGTCCGATCGTGAATTTGTGGGGGTTTGGCCCAGAAGGGGTAAACATTTCCCCGCCCGGCGCAGAAGCTATCAAAGCAAAGCACGCAGAGTGTGGCTGGCAAAAACTAGTGCTGGATGATGAGGGCATGCGTGTCATGCAACCTGGAGGTGTGTATGTCGATTTTTCAGGTATTGCAAAAGGCTATAGCGTAGATAGGATTGCGCAAGCACTTGACGCTGCGGGCATTCAACAGTTTCTGGTAGAAGTGGGTGGCGAATTATACGGGGCTGGGATCAAGCCGGACGGTCTACCATGGTGGGTGGCACTGGAAACACCACCTGATTCAACCTCAATCATTGCGTCAGTTGTCGCCATGCATGGCGTGGCCATCGCAACTTCTGGCAATTACCGGCGTTATTTTGAACATCTCGACCGACGTTATGCGCATACCATAGACCCTCGCACCGGATACCCCGTCGATCTCGCCACCAATGCATTGGTTTCTGTGACCGTGCTGCATGCAAAATGCATGCTTGCAGACGCGCTGGCCACCGCTTTTACTGTAATGGGCACTGAAGCTGCGCTAGCGTATGCAGAACACAACAATATCGCTGTTTTATTGATAGAACAAACAAGTGATGGTTTTGAAGAGCATGTTTCCTCTCAATGGATGGCGATGTTGCAATGAAGTATTGGCTGATAAGTTTGAGCTTGTTGATTACCCAACCATGTTATGCAACCAGCACTGGTCTGACCCATCGCACCAATGCCGCGCTGGTACTCATGGTCTACATAATATTCTGCGCCTGGATTTTTTGGCGCCACTACAAAAAAATCGCACTGAATCAAACAAATTCAGGCGTGCATCTGCGCGATGATACCAGTGTGCTGGTGGCCTATGCCAGCCAAACTGGTAATGCCGAAGAGCTTGCCAAAAAAACGGCTGATTCACTCATCACTGCAGGCCTTACAGTTGAAGTACATGCGCTTGCTATGATTGATAATGAAATGCTGCTCGCGTTTAATCGCGCCCTGTTTGTGGTGAGCACCACTGGTGAAGGCGATGCACCTAATAACGCACACGCATTTTTGACCAAGGTCATGCATAGCGAAACCAAGTTACCTCATCTTCATTATGCTGTGTTGGCTTTGGGCGATAGTAGTTACCAACATTTTTGCGGGTTTGGCCATACGCTTGAGGCATGGTTACAACAAACACACGCAACGCCTTTGTTCGATATGGTAGAAGTCGACCGTAATGATGATGGAGCACTCAGGCATTGGCAGTATCAGCTCGGTGTGATGGCGCAAAACACTGAGATGGCAGACTGGCAAACACCAGCGTATCAACGTTGGCAATTGATCAGCCGTACACAATTGAATAAAGGCAGCCATGGTGCGCCTGTTTACCATTTAAGTTTATCTTCACAAAAGAAAAATATGCGCTGGCAAGCTGGAGATATTGCAGAAATCGGACCACGCAACTCACCGCAAGCTGTGCAGGAGTTTCTTAAGCATCTTAACTTGGATGGCGCGACTAAGCTCGAATCTGGCAACAGTACTTTGCGTGAGGCATTGCAACATAAATTATTGCCACATGATGACATTGGCTTTAATGCGCTCAACACATTGAACGTTGACGCAATTGTGTTAGCACTCAAGACACTGCCGCATCGTGAATATTCTATAGCCTCAATCCCTCAAGATGGTGTGCTAGAGCTGCTTATTCGCCAAACGCGATATGCAGATGGCAGGCTAGGCATAGGTTCTGGCTGGCTGACCGAATTTGCAGCAATCAAAAGCGATATTGCCTTACGTATCCGTGAAAATAGTGCGTTTCATCTACCCGCGACCGCTATCCCACTTATTTTAATCGGTAACGGTACAGGCATTGCAGGCTTAAGAGCGCATTTAAAAGCGCGTGTCTTAGCAGGGTGCGCTAATAATTGGCTTATCTTTGGCGAGCGTAATGCGAGCTACGATTATTACTTTGAAAACGAGTTACTTTCATGGCAGCAGCAGGGTTACATTAAAAAGTTGGAAACGGCGTTTTCACGAGATCAAACTGCGCGTATTTATGTGCAAGATATTGTGCGTTCTGGCGCTTCTGAAATCGTTACTTGGGTAGAAGCTGGGGCAGCGATTTATGTTTGTGGCAGTGCCAGTGGCATGGCACCCGCTGTGCATGCGGAACTACTGAATATACTGGGTGAAGAGAGGTTGGCTACGTTGACAGCATCAGCACGATATCGCCGCGACGTATATTGAGCAGCTTTAGATGGATATCTGCAATTAATTTAACAGCGGCAGCGGCAACAAGTTAGACGATCACTGTTCTATCGGCGGCGCCACTTTGAGCACTTCTTCTACCGTTGTGGTACCCGCAGCAATTTTTTCTGCACCATTCAGTAGCAAAGGCTGCATGCCTTCTTGGTAGGCCACATTGCGCAACACCGCTAAATCAGTATCCGCAGTAATCAACTTCCTAATTTTGTTAGAGAAGGTCAGCATTTCATAAATGCCACTACGTCCTCGGTAGCCGGTATTTCTACATTCCAAACAGCCCACCGCTTTCATCGCAGTGGTAGGTTTATTGGCTTTAAACGGATAAGTCACAGATTTCCATTGCTCATCTGTTAGCTCTGTAGGAGCTTTGCAAGCAGGGCATAAGGTACGCACTAAGCGCTGCGCCATGATGCCTAGAATACTAGAGTGAATGAGATAAGACGGCACACCCAAATCTAACAAACGCGTAACTGCAGAAGGGGCATCATTGGTGTGTAAGGTAGAAAACACTAAGTGACCTGTGAGGGCAGCTTGTATCGCCATGTCAGCGGTTTCCATGTCACGAATCTCGCCCACCATAATAATATCTGGATCTTGCCGCATCAGTGTGCGGATGCCCTCAGCAAAGCCTAAACCAATATTTTGCGTGACCTGCATTTGGTTGAAAGCAGGTTCAATCATTTCAATCGGATCTTCTACCGTGCTTACGTTCACCTCGGGTGTAGCCACTTGCTTGAGCGTGGAATAGAGCGTAGTGGTTTTCCCTGAGCCTGTGGGCCCAGTCACTAAAATAATGCCATTCGGCGCCTTGACCCATTGTCCCCATAACTCGGCTTGTTTTTTAGAAAAGCCAAGTTGTACAAAATCTTGCACGATGACGTCGGGAGTGAACACACGCATCACCAACTTTTCACCAAAAGCAGTGGGCATGGTAGACAGCCTAAGCTCGATCTCGACGCCATCTGCACTCAAGGTTTTAATACGGCCATCTTGTGGTCTACGTTTTTCCACCATGTCCATACGACCCAGCAATTTAATACGGCTGGTGATGGCGTTCATGATATTGCTGGGCAGTTGGTAGACTTGGTGCAGCACACCATCAATACGAAAGCGCATGGTGCCAATGCCACGGCGTGGTTCAAGGTGGATATCGCTGGCACGTTGTTCAAACGCATATTTAAGCAACCAATCCACAATATTCACCACATGTTGCTCATTGGCATCTAAGTTTTTATCTTTGCCTAGCTCAATCAGTTGCTCAAAGTTTTGTACGCCCACAATTTGGCCAGCTTTGGCGATATTGGCTTGATTGATAGAGGTGGCAAGGTTATAAATTTCAGGCAAATAGCGATTAATTTCCAGCGGATTCGCCATCACCAGCTTAATTTTTACATTGAGTACACGTTCTAAATCAGCAATCCATTCAGTATGAAATGGGTCTGCGGTTGCAATCGTGGCTACATCGCCTTTGATGGTGATGGGCATAATTTTTAGACGTTCGGCATACGCTTTCGACATCACTTGCGCAGCAGAGGAAAAGTCTAATTTGAGTGGGTCAATATGATAAAAATCAACCTTGGCTTGATGCGCAATAAAGTGGCTGAGCTGTTCAACAGAAAACACCTTGTGTGGAGGCTTTAAATCTTTCCACTTTTGCTCTGCAATGACGACGATGGGATGTAAATTTGAACTATCTTTTTTTCTGTCTTTATACAGTTTTTCTGCTTGTTGTTTGTCAATGCGCCCCTCATTTACAAGCATGCGCAGAACCTCACCTAAATTGAGTTTAGTGGTAATTTTGGCTGTAGCAGGTCTTGTGACAGTGTTCATGTGTTGTGTTTAAAATGGATACCATATTATGAACGATAAATAAGCATTTAGTGCATTTTTATACGCATGCTAAGGTCAATGGCGCGTATGCTTTTAGTGAGATTACCAATCGAAATTCTATCCACACCAGTAGCAGCAATGGCATGGATGGTCGATAAATTCACATTCCCTGACGCTTCTAAAACTGCACGTTGTTGATTGATGTGTACAGCCTCGCGCATGAGCTCTAAGCTAAAGTTGTCTAGCAAAATACTCTTGGCCCCAGCCAGTAATGCTTCCTCAAGTTGCGATATATTTTCTACTTCAATTTGTATACTGATATTAGGATGCAGTCTGTAAGCATTTTGCAACGCAGCTGTAATACTACCTGCAGTTGCAATATGATTTTCTTTAATCAAAATACCATCATACAGGGCAAGTCTTTGATTCAATCCACCGCCCACCGTCACCGCGTATTTTTGCGCTAGCCGCAAACCTGGAATAGTCTTGCGTGTATCTAACACCGCAGTGGGTAGGCCCTGAATCGCATCCACGTAACGTTTGGTCTCGGTCGCGGTGGCACTCAAAGTTTGTAAAAAATTAAGCGCGGTGCGCTCAGCACTTAATAATGCACGTGCTTGACCAGTGATATCACACAAGACTTGATCGGGACTCGCGCGCTCACCTTCATGCACATGCCATATGATGGTCGCCAATGGGTCGAGCTGCGAAAAACAAGCATTGAACCAATCTTGTCCGCAAATTATGGCGGTTTCTCTAGCGCGTACTGTGGCATGCGCTTGCTGATTCTCTGCAATTAACTCTGCAGTCAAATCGCCTGTTCCGATATCTTCGGCCAGTGCTGCGGCCACTTGCGAGTGGACTAATTCAGCAAATGCGGGTGAGTTGCGTGGGTAATATTGTGTAAAAAGCGGTGTCATCATAATTCCATTATAATGTGCATTCATTACATTTTTTCATCACATTTATGCAACTTCTATACACAGTCAATAGCCCTTATGCCAGAAAAGTGCGGATAGTCGCGCTCGAAAAACATGTTGATGTTGAACTCAATGAAGTCGTGTTGGCAGACCCCGATTGTCCTGTCAGCCTGCACAACCCGTTAGGCAAAGTGCCGGTGTTGGTGTTGGATGATGGGGAATCTCTATATGATTCACGCGTGATTGTGGAGTATTTGGACCATCGCACGCCATTGTCTCAACTCATCCCCAATGACCATACTGCCAAAATTAAAGTGCGTCGCTGGGAGGCATTGGCAGATGGTGTGTGTGACGCAGCAGTAGCGGTGATGTTAGAACAGCGCAAGCCAGAAGCGCAACAATCTCAGACCCATATCGACAAACAAATGGGCAAAGTGCTGCAGGGGTTAACAGTGCTAGATGCTGATTTGTTGAAAAAGAAATGGTGCGTGAATGAGACGTTTAGCCTTGCTGATATCGCGCTGGGTTGTTGCTTAGGGTATTTAGATTTACGTTTTAGACACGTGCGCTGGGACGGAAAATCTTGGCAAGACAAGTTTGCTAACTTAACTAAACATTATAGTGTGCTGGTGAAACGCCCCAGCTTTAAACAAACCATGCCTCAACCTTAAGGCAATTAACAAAGCGTAACCTAAGGTGCGCTTTATTTAAGCCTAAAAAAATCCTTATCGTCTTCCACAATCATGGAAAGGCGATTTTTAGAGCGCATGGATTGTCTGTCGTTTAAGCGCTTTTGTGCTGCCGATGGGAAATCGGTAAATTGAATCAAGTTACGCTCAATCAAAATGCCAATCAAATCTTCTAACACACGTGCTAGCTGAATGTCACTTTCACGAAAAGGATTGTGCTGTTTAAGATTGTTCTCAAGATACGCCACATAGTCAGGATGCTGTTGCTCTATGGATTGCCACCCTGGCCCCACATTCACTTCTTCACTGGCCGCCACAATTCGGCCTTGGTCATCTCTTAACACGTATGCCATACGTAGTCCTTCGCATTGATTCTATTCGCAACGACTACTTTAACAACCTAACAGTACATATGATAGGGAAAACAAAGGGTAAAAGTGCACTTACACTTTTTAATTGAGGCTGTGGATTTTAAGCGTGGACAATGACTATTGTTAGATGGCTGCTGTAATAATGCCGCCACCCAAACATACATTACTTTCATACACCACAGCAGACTGGCCAGGGGTCACAGCCCATTGTTTTTGCCCAAAGCGAATATCGGCCTCATGCGCATCAACAGCATCGATTTCACAAGGCGCATCAGGCTGGCGATAACGGGTTTTGGCGGCATACACCCAATTGGTTTCTGGCGTTTCACCACTAATCCAATGTAATTGACTCGCTTTAAGCCCATCACTTTGTAGTAATGGGTGGTCATGGCCTTGCACCACAATCAGTTCATTTTTAGCCATGTCTTTGGCAGCTACAAACCAAGGTTCACCGTTGCTTTCACGGCTACCGCCAATTTTTAACCCTTGGCGCTGACCCAAGGTGTAATACATCAATCCTTCATGCTGACCCACCAATTTACCTTCAGGCGTTTTCATATCCCCCGGTTGGCGTGGTAAATAGCGTTTTAAAAACTCCTGAAATGGACGTTCACCAATAAAGCATATGCCAGTGGAGTCTTTTTTCTCTGCATTGGCTAAACCCGCCTCACGTGCCATCTCACGGACTTCGCGCTTAAGATAGCTACCAAGAGGGAATAAGGTTTTGGATAACTGTGCTTGGTTCAGTCGGTGCAGAAAATAGCTTTGGTCTTTGCTGCCATCGTCCGCTTTTAATAATTGATATTGGCCTGCTTGCAACGGATTTTCACGCACTTTGGCATAATGGCCAGTGGCAATCAAGTCAGCTCCCATACCCATAGCATGGTCTAAAAAGGCTTTAAATTTAATTTCAGCATTACATAAAATGTCTGGGTTAGGGGTTCTGCCTGCTTGATACTCTTCAAGAAAATTAGCAAACACACGGTCTTTATATTCTTTACTAAAATTAACCGCTTCTATCTCGATGCCCAATTTATCCGCCACAGCAACCGCATCAATCAAATCTTGTTTAGATGAGCAGTACTCATCGGTATCATCATCTTCCCAGTTTTTCATAAACAAACCAGTCACCTGATAACCTTGTTGTTTCAGTAACATGGCGGTTACAGACGAATCGACTCCACCTGATAAACCCACAATGATATGAGGACTGCGTGACATACGATGACTTTCTATACTTTTTATAACTGGTTAAACATGGTTAATTGGCTAAATGCGTAATGCTTTCCAGTGGAAAACGCTTGCCAGCGAGATAGTCTTCCACACAAGTGAGGACTTGAGGGCTGCGCATCAAGTGTGCATTGGCACGCATTTCATCGACACTCATCCACACCGCACGAATAATGCCATCATCTAAGGCTTGTTGTGCATAGTGCTTCCCCACTTGACCAATATAAGCAAAGCGTAAATAGGTGGTGTCATTGTGGCTATGCTTCCAGTGATAAATGCCGAGCAGCGCTTCAGGCAAAAACTCATAGGCCGATTCTTCCATAGTTTCACGAATCACGGCCTGCAAAAGCGTTTCATTGTCTTCCAAATGTCCAGCGGGTTGGTTAAATCGGTTACCGCGATCAGTTTTTTCTTCAACCAATAAAAAAAGGCCGTTGCGCTCAATCATTGCCGCTACGGTGACATTAGGTTTCCAGGGAATAGGCTTGGTAGGATTGCTCACACGTCACATCTTTGAAATGAATAACACTATTTTACCGTTATCTGGCCAATTGCGGAAATAAGCCTATCAAACCATGCGCAATGAACTCCACCGCCATCGCTGCTAGTATCAATCCCATTAAACGCGTGATGATGTTTATACCTATAGTGCCAAGCCGTTGTGTGATGGCGTCTGCCAGTTGTAATACAAGCCAGATCACCCCCGCAATGACAGCCACGGGAATAATCAAAGTTAAATGCCCGAAAAAAGTGGGTTGTTGTTGGGCGTTGATGATCATTTGAGAAATCGCGCCAGGACCTGCTAATAAGGGAATGCTGAGCGGAACGATAGCAATGACTTCGCGCTCTGACATGCTTTCTGCCTCTTCAGGAGTTTGACGTGTGCCCCCTTGCTTACCATGCATCATGGAAATTGAAATCAGCAGGATTAAAATGCCGCCACCTACTTGGAAAGAGGGAATGGTGATGCCAAAAAAGTCTAAAATGCCGTTGCCTATGAATGCAGATACACTTAATACAATCAATACGGTGAGTGCAACTGTGCGCGCTGTGCGTGCTCGGTCAGCCTTTTTCCAGCCATCCGTTGCGCTAATAAAAATGGGTAAACAACCAATGGGATTCACAATCGCAAATAATGCGATGGTGATTTTAACTAAGTAGCTATAATCTGTCATACCGTTTAACTCGCCATTTGATTAAGTTGATTTTGCTAGCCATTTAATACACCTGAAGACCAGTCGTTAGATGATAGTCAAACTACACAACAGACACTAGTTATTTTTAAAATGATGCATATTACTCTCGCTTCGCGCAGCCCCAGACGTATCGAATTGTTAAAACAAATACAAATTGATTGCACTGTGATACCTGCAGATATTGATGAGTCGGTGAAATCTGGCGAACTGGCATTAGACTATGTGCATAGGCTTGCAATTGAAAAAGCCGAGGCCGTACGTCATCAACAAACTGGCCCATCTGATGTGCTGATCTTGGCTGCGGACACCACTGTAGCGCTCAATGGAGAGATTTTGGGTAAGCCAGAAGATGATGCGGATGCCATCAATATGTTAAAAAAACTATCAGGCACAACACACCAAGTACATACAGCCATTGCGGTTTGTGGTTACAATCGAACCGTGAGTGCAATCAACACCACACAAGTCACGATGAGGGTGCTGAGCGATGCCATGATTCAACACTATATCGAGTCAGGCGAACATCGAGACAAAGCGGGCAGTTATGGCATTCAAGGCTTGGCAGGGGCTTGGATAGAGCGGATTGATGGCAGTTATTCAGGGGTAATGGGTTTACCATTGTATGAAACAGCAAAGTTGCTGGACGAAATGAAAGAACACAATTGGCACAAGAAATCTTAATTAACGTCACACCGCAAGAAACGCGTGTCGCCATCCTAGAACAAGGCATCGTTCAGGAACTGCATATTGAGCGCAGTTCGTCTTTAGGCATCGTTGGTAATATTTATCGCGGTACAGTTTGTCGTGTATTGCCTGGGATGCAATCGGCATTTGTGGAAATTGGACTGCAGCGCGCAGCGTTTCTACATGTGGCAGACATCATGGAATGTCATATAGAAGACGGCGATATTAAGATTGAAAAGCCGATTCAAGAGGTGTTGCACGAAGGGCAGTCAATCATCGTACAAGTGATTAAGGAGCCAATTGGTACTAAAGGTGCGCGCCTGACTACCGAGATTAGTATTGCAGGACGTTTTCTAGTCTTTTTGCCCTATCAAAAACATATTGGTGTGTCACAACGTATTGATATTGAAGAAGAACGTGAATACTTACGTAATCGCCTGCTTAGTTTGCTGCCAGAGCAGCGTGAGGGCGGCTATATCATTCGTACCATGTCAGAAACAGCGACAGATGAAGAACTCCTAGCCGACATTGAATATTTGCACAAAGTCTGGCAAAAAATCCAAGTGGAAAGTAAGCAAGCGGGCGAGCGCTCGCTCATCTTTTATGATTTAAGCTTACCAAAGCGTATTTTGCGCGATGTGGTATGCGCAGAAACATCGACGATACGTGTGGATTCGCGTGAAACCTACGAGCGTTTAAAAGAGTTTGCAGAGTTGTATGTGGCCCGAGCGTTAAAACCACTTTATCACTACAAAGGTGAGCGCGCACTGTTTGATTTCTATGATATTGAAAAGGAAATTGAAAAGGCGCTGGCGCGTAAGGTGGAGTTGAAATCAGGCGGCTATTTGATATTTGACCAAACCGAAGCGTTGACCACAGTGGATGTGAACACGGGTAGCTTTGTCGGCGGTAAAAACTTATCTGACACGATTTTTAAAACGAATTTAGAGGCGGCACAGTGTATTGCCCGTCAATTACGACTACGTAATTTGGGTGGCATCATCATCGTTGATTTCATCGACATGGATGAAGATGAACAGCGCGATACCGTATTGGATGAGCTTAGAAAAGCGATTGCATCGGACCGCGCACGCATCAATGTGAACGGGTTTACGCCTCTGGGATTGGTGGAGCTGACACGTAAACGTACACGCGAAAGTCTGGCGCATCTTTTATGCGAAGCGTGTGAGGTATGCCAAGGGCGTGGCGAGTTGAAAACAGCGCAAACCATCTGCTATGAAATTATGCGCGAATTATTGCGTGAATCTAAACAGTTTGATGCTAAAGAATTTAAAATTTTAGCGTCTTCAGAAGTAATTAATTTATTGATGGATGAAGAGTCGCAAAGCTTAGCCAATTTATCCGACTTTATTCAAAAGCCCGTTTCACTTCAAATTGAAACGGCCTATGGGCGAGAAGAGTTCGATATTATTTGGATTTAAGTTAGCGCTACTAAGCTGACTTTAAACTAAAGGTAATCCTTCAAAATGAAGTGCTTTTATTTGATTCTCTTTGTCTAACTTTTCTTGTTTGATTTTGGAGGCCTGTAAGATGGCCTTCATCATTTGCAGCAAGGCATCATCCAGCAGTTTGCATTGGCTAGCAATTTGTTTGTACTCTTGACTCACTTGCATGATTTGCTTGTTCAATGCTTCTGAGCTGGATTTTGCGTCCATTAAGCCTTTAATGCGTTGATCCAGCGCTTCTTTATGTGTTTCTATCTGAATTTTAAGCGTCACAATTACATTGTTAATCCAGCGCTCAGTATCGTCATGCGCAGTCTGAAACGCACCTTGTGCCTCAGCACCTAGACTCAGGAAAAAGCGGCGAATCAAAAAGCGTTTTTCAGTGAGCACATTAATGGGGTCTGCACAAAAATCGCTGGTGATTTTTTCTAATGCCTGCATTTTTTCTAAAAAGCTGGTCATGTTGAGCTCTGGTGGTGCAGAAATATCAAAACCATGTTGCGTGCGGAACAAGTCATAAATATGTTGCGCTAAACGGCGAATATTATTACTTTCAGTTGTCACATGGATGGCCAAATCATTGGCTTGCTTCATGAGTTTACGAATGCTTTGGTTCAGACGAACGGTTGTCCAACTGTCATGCATCTCTTTGCGGCTTTCCGCAATCGAGTTATCCAAATAAGTGAGGCTCAAATGGCGCAATAATTTTTTGCCAATACGATTGATTTTCTCTTCCGCTTCTTTAAAAACGGGTAATGAAGATTGATAACGCTCTTGATCGTGCTGTGCTTGCGCAACTAATTCATTGAATACAGTTTGATGTTGCCCCAATAACCCTTTTAATTCATTAAAGCGTACGCGTGAATGGTTGAGTTTAGATTGCATCAACTTGCGCGACTCTTTCACCATCTCGCTACATTCTTTAGCAACAGTATCACCGATAATCTCTTGTTTAGAGTGGGTGAGTTGGTTAGAAAGCTCATGTTCCAACACCTGAATATTGCTGCGTTTGAGCAATACAGGATCTTTTTTAATTTTAGCCAGCAAGCCTTTTTGTGCGGAAATAGTAAAAATCTGCTGTTTAGGAATCATCAAATCACGTGCGGTATTCTCAACTTGGCGATTGATTTCCTTGTTGATTTCGAACTCAGATTTAAGGTCATCCCAAAGCGTGTCTATTTTGTTGAGTACAACCAATTTGTACTTGGCTTGGTCGCGAATATATTCGTTCCATATTTGCATGTCAGAGTGTGTGACGCCAGTATCAGTTGCAGTCAAGAACAATACTGCATGTGCGCCAGGAATCACTTTGTGAGTGAGTTCAGGTTCTGTACCTAATGCGTTTAAGCCCGGGGTGTCTATCACTACTAAGCCATTTTTAAGTAGCTCGTGAGGATAGTTAATAATGGCGTGACGCCAAACTGGCACTTCTATCGTGGAGCGATTTTGCAGCGCATTGTTAGGGTCTTTCGGGCTCCATAACCCTAGCTTAATTGCTTCTTCGATGCTGACTTCTTTTTTCTCAATCAACTGGCGCAAGGTTTTGCGCATTTGCTCTGGAAAGTCTGTTTCTAGTCTGAATTTCTTCCACAGTTTGGGTAGCGTTTTCAGGTAGGTAAGCGAGTCATCTGTGAGTCGTGTTTCAATTGGCAGTAATTTGATACAAGGTTCTTCACCTTCTTCCCACAGCAGTTCGGTCGGGCACATGGTGGTGCGCCCAGCTTCGCTTGGGAGTAGCCTCTGGTCATGGTCTGCAAAGAATAGCGCATTGATGGTTTCAGTTTTGCCGCGAGAAAACTCTGCGACCAATGCCAGCGTCAGTCGATCTTTTCGCAACATGTCTGCAAAGTCAGTGAGACGTAATTCTTGGAGTGAGTTACTGCTATCGCTCCTGACTAGCCAATCGCGATAACCGATAATCGTATCTGCCAGCGCATTGCGCCATTGGTGATAGGCGGCGATTTTTTCTTGTAAAGATGCTTGTAGTAGTTCTTGTGTCATTTGCAGTGTTTGTCTCTACATGTCGTTATAAAGTACTACCAGTCCCCGCACATCATTAAATCATGAAGATTATTTGTTTTCACTAAAAAACTGCATTTAGCGATTGCTGAGCGTAGCCAATAAAGGCAATGTTAACCATTTGCAACAGTATCATGGCAACCAGCGCAGAAAAATCGATGCCATTGACAGGTGGAATCCACCTTCTAAGCGGCGCGAGTATAGGGCGTGTGAGTGCATTCAATACTCCGCTAATAGGTGTATTGGGATTCACCCAGCTAAGGATTGCTTGGATAAGGATGGCGTAAAAAAATAAATCTAAGCTCATGCGCACCAGTGCAAGCAACGCTAAGAGCAGCAAGTTGACCCAAATAACGCTACCCGCTACAGCAAACGGAAAGCCACGCAAACTTAATAGGATCACTTGCAATATGATCTGCACTAAAAATGCTAACACTAAGGTCGAGAGATCTACTTTTTTGTAGCTGGGAATCCATCGCCTCGCTGGTTTTACAATGAAATCGCTGAGTGCGATGGTCATCTGTGCAAGTGGATTTTGGAATGGCGCTTTTAACCATTGCATAAAAAATCGCAACAGCAAGACAAATGTCAAAATGTCAAAAATGGTGTGTATCAAAAAACTAAAAGCAGTTTGCAACATCGTTACGGTTTCCCTAATTCATCGCCCATTATTTTAGCGCGTTTTGCTGCTTGTTGAGTTGCAAGCAGGATTGCTTGCTTCACTTGTGAGTGGTCTAAACTTAATATGCCTTGTTCTGTGGTGCCACCTTTTGAGGTGACTTGTGCACGCAACTTTTCTACAGGCGTGGTGCTGGTTGCTGCAAGCTGACTAGCGCCTTTGAATGTGGCAATGCTAAGTTGCCTTGCTTGGGCTGCATCTAGCCCCAGAGCTAAAGCGGCTTCTTGTAGCGCCTCAATCAAATAAAACACATAAGCAGGCCCGCTGCCTGAAATAGCAGTCACAGCATCTAACTCATCTTCATGCGCTAGCCATACAGTCTCACCAATGGCATCCAAAATTCGTGTGGTTTGCGCTTTTTGTGCAGCTGAGACATTGGGTGTGGCATACACGCCGGTCACACCTGCTTGTATTTGTGCAGGGGTGTTAGGCATTGCACGTACTATGGAAGTGTAATTGCCTAACCAGCGGCTTAAATCCACTATGCGAATACCCGCTGCAATCGATATCACCAATTGATGCTGAAGCAGTGGCGCTAAAGACTCTGCCAGCGTTTTTAATTGCTGTGGTTTCACAGCCAAAATAATCACATCATTGTTTGCTACATCACTTAATTGGCTGGTGCTATTTACACCAAAATCATGTTGTAGGCTTGCGCATTTTGTTGTGTCTAGTTCAACTACTTGAATGCGTTGCATCTCAAATTGTTGCTGTTTAAGCCCAATAATCATCGCTGTGGCCATGTTGCCACCACCCACAAATCCAAGATTAAAAGGAACGTTTGTTTGCATATGAATCAATACTTTCAAATCGATTGGTTAGGTTAATGTTGCATATTGTCTTGTGCCAAATATGGCAGAGCCTATGCGCACTATGGTAGCACCTTCTGCAATGGCTGCTTCAAAATCGTCTGACATGCCAATCGATAATGTATCTAGCGCATAGCCTTGTTGTTGCAGCATCGTAAATGCTTCATGTACACGTCTAAACTGTTGGTGCTGTAAGGTTTTATCAGGCGTTGGCGCAGGAATAGCCATCACACCTCTTAGTTTAAGAGTAGGCATGCTGGTGATGGTCTGAGCAAGGGCAAACATTTCTTCCACTCCAGTGCCGCTTTTAGTGGCTTCCTCACTGCTATTGATCTGAATACATACGTTGAGTGGAGGCATGCCCGTTGGGCGCGAATTGGCCAGACGCTCAGCAATTTTGATGCGGTCCACAGAGTGTACCCAAGCAAAGTGTTGAGCAATCAGTTGAGTTTTATTGCTTTGAATTGGTCCAATAAAGTGCCATTCAATTGCGCAGTCTTGAAGCAGCGATTGTTTGGCGATGGCCTCTTGCACATAGTTTTCACCAAAAATGGTTTGACCAGCCTCAAACGCAAGGCGGATTTTTTCAGCGGATTGTGCCTTGCTCACCGCGCATAATTGCACTGTGTCATTACGTCCAACTTGCGCTTTGGCTTGGGCAATTCTTGCATGAATTGCTTGCAAACTGTCGTAAAAAGTGTTCATAATTCAAACATCTTAAAGATTAAACTTTGTGTAAAGTCTTAAGATAAAATTTAATTATAAAATAATGCTGGAGCCGATAGTGGATATTTCTGATTTACTCGCGTTTGCCGTCAAAAATAAAGCGTCTGATTTGCATTTATCCGCTGGTTTGCCACCCATGATTCGTGTGCATGGCGATGTGCGCAAAATTAACGTGCCTGCCATGGACCACACCCAAGTGCATGACATGGTGTACGACATCATGAACGATGGTCAGCGTAAGGTGTATGAAGAAACGCTGGAGTGTGACTTCTCCTTTGAAATTCCAAATTTGGCACGTTTCCGCGTCAACGCATTTAACCAAAATCGCGGTTCTGGTGCGGTGTTCCGTACTATTCCTTCTAAAATTTTAACGCTGGAACAACTCAATGCACCGGCCATTTTTAAAGAGATTGCCAATACGCCTCGCGGTATTGTGCTAGTGACTGGCCCGACAGGTTCGGGTAAATCCACCACACTAGCGGCGATGGTGGACTATATTAATGAAAACGAGATGGGCCATATCCTGACGGTGGAAGACCCGATTGAGTTTGTGCATACCTCCAAAAAATGTTTGATCAATCAGCGTGAAGTAGGGCCGCATACGCTATCTTTCCAAAACGCCTTGCGCTCAGCATTGCGTGAAGACCCAGATGTGATTCTGGTGGGTGAGATGCGTGACTTGGAAACGATTCGTTTGGCACTCAGTGCAGCAGAAACTGGCCACTTAGTGTTTGGTACATTGCATACCAGCTCTGCTGCTAAAACTGTAGACCGTATTGTGGACGTATTTCCAGCGGCAGAAAAAGAAATGGTGCGCTCAATGTTGTCCGAATCACTACGCGCAGTAATCTCACAAACTTTATGTAAAACGAAAGATGAGCAAGGCCGAGTGGCCGCACACGAGATTATGATTGGTACACCGGCAATCCGTAACCTGATTCGCGAGAATAAAGTAGCGCAAATGTATTCTGCGATTCAAACGGGCCAAAATATTGGCATGCAAACCTTGGATCAGAATTTACAAGATTTGGTCCGTAGAAATATCATCAGTGCGGCAGAGGCGCGCGGAAAAGCTTCCAATCGAGATTCGATAGTAGGCTAGTTTTCGCATCGCATTTAACCATCAAGCATTTAATTAGGAAACGCAATGGAACAAGGTCAAGCAGAAAAATTTGTATTTGATTTGTTGAGGCTGATGATGACTAAAAAAGCCTCAGACATGTTCATTACCAGTGGTTTTCCTCCCGCTATGAAAATTGATGGCAAGATGACGCCAGTCAGTAGCCAAGTGCTATCGCAGCAGCAAACGCGCGAAATCTCGCGTTCTATCATGAATGATAAACAAACAGCAGAATTTGATGCTACTAATGAGTGTAATTTTGCCATTGGACTGCCAGGCGTCGCTAGATTTAGGGTCAATGCGTTTATTCAGCGCGGTACTGTTGGCTTGGTGTTTAGAACTATTACGACAAAAATACCTAAATTTGAAGATTTGGGTTTGCCTGACGTGCTAAAAGAAATTGCCATGACCAAACGAGGTTTGGTGATTTTTGTCGGCGGTACAGGTTCTGGTAAATCCACCTCGCTAGCTGCCATGGTCGGGTATCGCAACGAAAATAGCTATGGACATATTATTACCATTGAAGACCCAGTGGAATTTGTACATGAGCATAAAAATTGCATCATCACGCAGCGTGAAATTGGTGTGGATACAGACAACTGGCAGATTGCATTGAAAAACACCTTGCGCCAAGCGCCTGATGTGATTTTGATTGGTGAGATTCGCGACCGTGAAACCATGGATTATGCCATTGCCTTTGCGGAGACTGGGCATTTATGTATGTCGACTTTACATGCGAACAGCACGAATCAGGCGCTAGATCGTATCATCAACTTCTTCCCAGAAGAGCGCAGACAGCAGTTGCTGATGGATTTATCGCTCAATCTAAAATCGGTGATTTCACAACGCTTGATTCCTAAGCGCGATGGGGTAGGCCGTACTGCGGCAATTGAGATTTTATTAAACTCACCTTTGATTTCAGATTTGATTTTTAAAGGCGATGTGCACGGCATTAAAGATATTGTTGGCCGCTCGCGTGAGTTAGGCATGCAGACATTTGACCAAGCCCTGTTTGATTTGCACGAGGAAGGCTTAATTACCTATGATGATGCTTTACGCAACGCAGATTCAGTGAACGATTTACGCCTGAAATTCAAACTGCAAAGTAAAGATGCACATGCACGGGATAATTCCTCAGGGTTGGATCACCTTGGGATTATGTAATAAAGCCTAGTAATGAATTAGCAATAAAAAAGCCAGAGCGAATCTGGCTTTTTTATGGGTGATGACACACGCAACCTCATAGGCTAATTTAATTTTTTACTTGCTTAGCCTTATTCAATTGCAACCTCCACCCGTCTTGCCTCCTCCTCGTTACCTGTTCCTTCTGTCTCCACCGGCTTACGCATCTCAATACGAGACTCTTCTATCCCTGCCGCCACCAAGGCATCTTTACTTGCTTGCGCTCGTGCTTTTGCTAATGTTTGATTACTCTCTCGGTTGCCGCGAGGGTCGTGATAACCAGAAATAATCGCTTTAGACTCAGGATGCGAAATGAGCCACTCAATCGTGGGCTCCAAAGCGCTCGCTGCCTGCTCAGGCAGGCCGGATTTACCAGTATCAAAGTATAGTTTGGCTACCTCAGGTGGCTCGGGTATCACTACAGATGAGGGCGGCACTGTCAATTGATTTAGAATGGTGACGCCATCACCCAGCAACGCTTGTAACTCAGCCGTTTTTGCTTGTTTAGCAGTTTCTGAATCAATCGAGCCAGTTAAGGTTATTTGCTTAGCATCGCCTTCTAACTGCCAATCGCTTCCTTCAGCCAACCAAGATTTCAAATCTTCAACTTTAGATAACCAAGGCACATCGGTATTGCTGCCTTGCGTAGTGAATGCGCTGGATGTACCAACGAAGCTAAATGGCATATCTGCGACGCTATCCGTACTCGACTCTGCGGATTCAGCCTTGTCACAACATGCATGACTCGGGCCACGGCCAGTTAATAACATCCACAATAAAAGCAAGGCAAGAATAACAGCAACAATCCAGGTCCACTGTGTGTAGCGTGCTTGATGGGTATGCATCATGTTCACCTTATCTTGATGTTATTTTTTTAAGCCACCAGAGAGCTCATCTTGTAGCTTTTTCAGTTCTGCCCATTGGTTTTTTGCGGCCAAATCTGCTTGCTGTGCCCAAGTGGATGGGTTAGCGATACGGTAACGTGCACCACCTTTATCAAGAATTGCGCGCATTTGCGGTACGGTTTGTTTCGCAAGTTGCGCAAACGTTTTAATGCCATTCTCTTTAAATAGGTCATTAATTTTTGGCCCGATGCCTTCAACAACCGTTAAGTCATCAGCTTGTTTAATACTAAATCCAGCTGCTTTTGCTGCGGCTAAATCAAAACTCACTTTGGTAGTAGTGACTTTGGTTTTTGCGGATGTTTTAGGCTTGATTGTTTTGGGTTTGGCTGGCGTGGGCGTCTTGGTTGGCGCTGGTGCAGCCGCTATAACAGCTGAGCTGCTAGGAGGCGTTTGTACTAAAGAGCTGGTCTGTGTATTAGTTTGAGGCGCTGATGGTGGAGCGTTATCCGTGGCAGTATTGTTTGGTTTGCAACAGCAACGGCACAACCAGCGATTCAGTAGCCATCCGATGAGTAGGCCTGCAAGTAGCCAAAACCAACAACACGACAAAGAACTAAAAAAATCGCTCATTTCTACTCCTCAACTATGATGAAAGACGAATAGTGCTTTAATTTTGTAAGGTAATTCTGTTATTTGTGTTTGGTGACTTCATGCTTGTTTTAATATGTCACACGAATGCAAGTGCAAACTATCGCCCCAAATCCATCATACGTCAAGCACATGCGTTGCTAAGTGCCTGTTACATCACCAATAATCCTAAAAATGTAGCTAATTTGGCGAATGGCCTTGGTAAGTAATTAAGCCCTCTACCAACGTGTAATGCACTTTGCCAGCGAGTTCCATATTCAAAAACGGTGTATTTTTGCCTTGGCTTTTTAGGCGATTCGCTTCGACTTTCCAGTATTCTTCTGCATCAAATATCACAATGTCTGCACATGCATTGACACTTAATGTGCCGGCAGGAATGCCCATGATATTGGCTGGAACTGTGGTGATGCGTGCAATCGCATCAGCGACTGATAGCTGATGCTGATTTGCCCATTTCAGTGCTAGAGGTAACAGTAACTCGACTGCGGAAGCGCCAGCTTCAGCTTCGGCAAAGGGCAACAGTTTTGCATCATCATCGACGGGGCTGTGATCAGAGCAAATTGCATCGATGGTGCCGTCTTTAAGTCCATCACATAACGCATGTTGGTCGCGTTGTGTGCGAAGTGGTGGCCGTAGATGAGTCAGCGTATTAAAGAATCCAATATCAAGTTCAGTCAGGTGCAGATGCTGTGTGCTGACATCGGCTGTCACAGCCTGACCTTGTAGCTTGGCTTGACGCACCAGCGCAACACCTTCAGCTGTTGATAAGCGTTGAATATGTAAGCGTGTACCCGTTTCGCGTGCAATCCGTAACAATGTAGCCAGCGCTAAGCTTTCAGCCGCAGCAGGAATCCCCTTAAGCCCCAGTCTGCTTGCTACTTCGCCATCGTGCGCAACGCCACCCTTGGCTAGGTAATAATCTTCGGCACGTAGAAATAACGTGTAGCCAAAGGTTGCCGCATATTCAAATGCACGCCAAAGTACTTGGGTGTCGACGATAGGAAAGTCGGCTTGAGTAAACCCCACGCACCCTGCGTCTGTCAGTTCGCACATCTCAGTGAGATTTTTGCCTTCCAACTGACGTGTCAGAGCACCTAGTGGGTAGACATGCGCAAGATTGAGTTTTTTTGCGCGGTATTTCAACATTTCAACGAGACCCGGTTCGTCCAGCGTAGGTTCTGTGTCCGGTGGGCAAGCTAAGCTAGTGACACCACCTGCTGCGGCTGCTTGTAACTCGCTATTGAGCGTGGCTTTGTATTCAAAACCAGGCTCTCGCAGACGTGCAGATAAATCGACCAGTCCTGGCGCCACCATCAGCCCTGTTGCGTCTATCGTTTGATCTGCTTTAAAGTCAGCTGGTGCACTGCCAACACCCACAATTTTGCCAGCAGCGACATACACATCCATCTTCGCGTCTATCTTGTTGGCAGGGTCAATCACATGCCCATGTTGAATCAGGATGTTCATGCTTGGCCTCCACCTGCCAAAATGGCCATGACTGCCATGCGCACCGCAATGCCATAAGTGACTTGCGGAAGAATGACCGATTGCAAGCCATCCGCAACTGAGGAATCAATTTCGACACCCCGGTTCATTGGACCGGGATGCATCACGATCGCATCTGGTTTAGCGAGTTGAAGTTTCTCATGCGTCAGCCCATAAGTTTTAAAATACTCTTGTGGGCTGGGTAACATCGCCCCCGTCATACGCTCACTTTGCAGTCTTAACATCATCACCACATCCACATCTTTTAAACCGGCACGCATATCATGGAACACTTGCACCCCAAGCTTTTCTACATTGGTAGGTAATAATGTTTTAGGCGCAATCACACGTACTTCTGGCACACCCAGTGTAGTTAATGCGTGTATTTCACTGCGCGCGACACGCGAATGCAGTACGTCACCCACAATGGCAATCCTTAAATTATGCATGTCAGGTTTGTATTTACGAATGGTAAACACATCTAACAAGCCTTGCGTAGGATGCGCATGACGCCCATCTCCAGCGTTAATGACGCTGATATGGTCTGGCACATGTTGCGCAATTAAATGCGCTGCGCCGCTTTGGTTATGACGCACCACAAACATATCTGCATGCATAGCAATCAAATTGTTCACAGTATCGAGAATCGTCTCACCTTTAGATTGCGATGAAGTACTGACATTGAGATTGAGTACATCGGCAGATAGGCGCTTGGCTGCGATTTCAAAGGTGGTACGGGTACGTGTGCTGTTTTCAAAAAAGATATTGCATACGGTTTTGCCACGGAGTAGCGGTACTTTTTTGACTTCACGTTCAGCCACACCCACAAATGATTCCGCGGTGTCTAAAATATCGTTCAGGATACGCTTAGGTAAGCCTTCAATACTAAGTAGGTGCTTTAATCGACCATCAGAATGGAGTTGGGGGTTATGCATCGGGCGTATCCAAAGAGGCATTGTGATTGTTTTGCATGGATGCTTGAGATTCTAAACTCAAGTGGAATTTACCTAAGGTATCTAAAGAAAGTTGAAACGCTTGATGCGCTTGTAATGGAATATGCGCACCAGTGATTTGTGGTGTGATAGGTAGTTGCGCGCCACCACGATTAATGAGCACCGCAAGAGTAATGCTAGCAGGGCGTCCGTAATCGAACAGCTCATTCATGGCTGCGCGGGTGGTGCGGCCAGTGTAAAAAATATCATCAATCAGAATGATGTGTTTGTCTTTGACATCAAACGGAATCCAAGACGGTTGGTTTTTGGATTTCAAACCGCGCTTGGCATAATCATCGCGGTACATCGCTGCATCCAGCTTGCCAAATGCAATGTCATCACCTAATGTGGCGAGTATGCGCTCTAGCATCCAAACACCGCCACTGTGGATACCAACGAGTGCGGTATTTGCATTGATCAATGGTTGTATGCGTGTGGTGATGTCAGCAATCAGTTGTTCTGGGTCAGGTAAGGTCATACAGTTTTTGTCGATAGGTGATCGAAGTAGGATTGTAATATAGTTTGCGCGGCGACTTGGTCTATCATGGCTTTTTGCTGATAACCGTGCACACCAGATTCTCGTAATGATTGTGATGCTTCAGCCGAGCTTAAGCGTTCATCTATCATGACTACAGGCAAATTAAAACGCCCCTCGAGGCGTTGCGCAAATTTTTTTGCGAGCTGCGTGAGTAAGTGGGCTTCGCCATCTAAATGCATTGGTAAGCCCACGACTAGCAACTGAGGGCGCCACTCTTGAATGAGCGTTTCAATTTGAGCAAATTTGATCGCATTTTCTTCCGCATGGATAGTGGTGAGCGGGTGCGCTAATTTGAGCATGGTTTCACCCACCGCGATCCCAATTCTTTTCTCACCGAAATCAAACCCAAGCACTGTGCCTTCGATCTCTGGATAAGACCGCTCGACAATGGGCAGGTGGCTTTGGCTAAGAGGGTTGTGCGTATTATGCATGGCCAGCCACGTCCGATAGCGTTGCAAAATCTACGCCCATTAAACGCATCGCCATGGGCAATTTCTCGTCATAAGGCAAGTTGAAAATCAAATCGTAAAGTGCTTTGGTTTCTGAGACATTTACCGACAACCAAGCATTGTGGCTCATTTCCTCTTCTAATTGGCCTGCCGACCAACCGGCATAACCAAGCGAAATGAATAATTTATCCGGTCCGGTATCCAGTGCGGCAGATTCTAAAATGTCTTTGGAAGTGGTGAGGGCGATAGCCGTATTGATTTGTAGCGTGGAGTTATATTCTATGCTTGGGGTGTGCAAGACAAAACCACGTTCAGTTTGCACTGGGCCACCAAAAAAAACAGGCATATCGCCAATGGCAGCGTGTTCGCAACTGATATTAATTTGATTGAATAAGTGGTCTAAAGTGATTTGCATGGGGCGGTTAAGCACTACACCCATGGCGCCATCTTCGTTATGTGTGCAAATAAAGGTGACTGTTTTGGAAAAAAAAGGGTCTTGCATGGCTGGCATTGCAATTAAAAACTGCCCTGTAAGGTTCATGTTTTCCAATGGTTTCATTTTAGCACAGTATTGTTTTGTTCCAAATAATCAATGTTTTAACACACGCTAATCTGCCGAGTCTTCAAGATAGCCTGTGATTTCCAAACCAAATCCCATCATGCTTGGCATTTTGCGTGGCGTTGCCATGAGCTTCATTTTACGCACTCCTAAATCCACCAAAATCTGTGAACCAATGCCGTAGGTGCGCAATTCTTGGTTATAACGGATTTTTTTGTCAGCATGCTGTATACGTTCAATCAGTTGATTGCCGGTTTCATCATGATGAATGAGTACCATCACACCGCATTCAGCATTGGCGACAGTTTCCATGGCTTTCAGAATGTTCCAGCTATGCGAATGATTGCCACTATCAAATAAATCAATCAGAGAAAGTGGCTCATGTACGCGCACTAATACTTCTTGCGCTAGGTTTGGATTACCTTTCACCAATGCAAGATGCGTTTCTTTGGCAATTTTGTCGCGGTAGGCAATGAGCTGCATTGGGCCATAAGGCGTAGTCACCATGCGCTCTGCAGCACGCTCTACCAGTTTTTCATGCTCTGAGCGGTAATGAATCAAGTCGGCTATGGTGCCAATTTTAATCTGGTGTTGTTTCGCTACATCAACCAAATCAGGTAAGCGCGCCATCTCGCCATCGTCTTTTAAAATCTCACAAATGACACTGGCAGGCTCGCAGCCAGCCAGCATCGCTAAATCACTGCCAGCTTCTGTGTGACCTGCGCGGACAAGTACACCACCATTCATGGCAGCGAGTGGGAAAATATGGCCGGGGCTGACCACGCTTTTGGCATTGGCGTCTTTGGCTACAGCGGCTTGAATGGTCGTGGCACGGTCAGCTGCAGAAATGCCTGTAGTGACGCCTTCAGCTGCTTCAATAGACACTGTAAAGTTGGTGCCCAAGCGCGCATCGTTTTTTTGCACCATCGGCGGCAAATTCAATTGTTTACATCGGGCTTCAGTAAGCGTTAAGCAAATCAAGCCACGACCGTGCTTGGCCATAAAGTTAATATGCTCTGCCGTTACAAACTCCGCGGCAATCACAAAGTCACCCTCGTTTTCACGGTTTTCGTCATCCACCAAGATGACCATTTTGCCTTGCTGTATATCTTGAATAATGTCTTGAATGGGGCTGATGTAACTTTGGGGCATTATGTGCTCTCTGCTTGTTGTGTGGACCATTCGGCCATGCGTTCTACGTAACGCGCGATTTGGTCAATTTCCAAATTCACTGCGTCCTGAATATTTAAGTGTTGCAATGTGGTGTGTTCAATGGTGTGTGGAATCAAGTTAACGGTAAATGTGTCTTGCACAATGCTATTGACGGTTAGGCTCACGCCATTCACGCAAATAGAGCCTTTATGCGCAATATATTTTGAAATGGCATGCGGCGCCCTTACCGCTAGTAGCCAGCAATCTCCCACAGGTTCAAACTGGGTAACTGTGCCGATACCATCCACATGACCACTCACCAAGTGCCCGCCTAATCGATCCGATAAGCGTAATGCTTTTTCTAAATTCACTGGCTGAGGTTGGGAAAGACCTGCTGTGACATCTAAAGTAGCTTTAGACACATGCGCAAAAAAATGCGGCGATTCTATTGCAGTAGCTGTCAGGCACACACCGTT
Organism: Methylophilus sp.; assembly: GCA_030696695.1. Classification (GTDB taxonomy): domain Bacteria; phylum Pseudomonadota; class Gammaproteobacteria; order Burkholderiales; family Methylophilaceae; genus Methylophilus. The sequence goes on along the minus strand of JAUYRP010000021.1, from coordinate 70,288 downwards.
CACAGCGATGCTATCTCCCACCGCAACATCGTCTAGCCCCAGTTGATTCGCGTTGATACGTAATTTCACATCGTCACCTACGGGCGAGATGTCGTCTATTTGTCCGACGCTTTGAATGATTCCTGTAAACATAGGCGAATTTTAACAGCAGTGTGCACGATTAAGTAGGCTTCAGCGCAAAAAACAACGAGATAAACTGACGGCGCTTGGCTTGGTACAAAGTTTGCATAACTGAACTTAGAAACTAAGACGGACATGAAAATGATTCTACCCATTGCAAAAAAAATTCAAGCGATGTTAGGGCATGAAAAAGTAGCGCTCAGCGAGGTGAGATTGCATCAACTGCAATCTTTGTCTGCAAGCGACGCCATGAAGTATGCGTTGCAATTGATTGCTGATATATGTGCAGACAGCAAAATGTCAGCAGAATCGTGCGCAAATGCTTTGTTGACAATTGACGAGAGCATGCAAAAAAATCTTGAGCAATTAACGGCTAAACGATTGAAAGTAAAGATTTATAATCGTGATGTTGGTGCAGCGATTGATACCCTAGTTTATCCATATTGCCGTCGTTTATTCCTTGAATATGCACGTGCATTAGGAGTGCTACATACACATCCTGATTCATTGGGCCTTGATAAAAATGCCCAGATATTATTGTACTGCCGCACTTTTAATGCCGCATTTACGATGCTGATGTGGCGTTATTTTGATGACCAGCCGGCACCTACCGATGCTTGGAATACCATTCATACCTTGTTCAAACATGCTGAAAAATCGTCATTATTGTACGAGCGTGTGATGATGTACCCAGATGCAAAAAAACCAGTCGACATGGCGGTGTTGATGGTTGGTGGTTTAATGTTAAGCACCTTGCAAAAAGAAAATTACAACGCGGCTGAAATTCATATCGTATCCAGATTGCTGTTTGACTGGGTACGCCAAGCCCATTTCGAAAGTGCCTACGCACAGAATAAATACCAGTATTTTGTTAATCTCAACCAAGACAAAGGTGCCGAGCGTATCCGCGCATTTGATCGCACGGCCGATTATCGTTACTGGCGAACAGATGCGATTGCATTGAAAATTGCAGACCATTTGGCTGCAATTAGCGCTAATGCTGTGGATAAAGCCAGTGATATTCGTGGTTATGCCTCCATGCGTACCATGACCAAGTTATTCAAAAAGCTGAATCAAGACTGGGCGCCTGTGGGTTACAAGCGTCAGCGTCGAGCAAAGGATAGAGAAAAAGAGTCCAACCGTTTACTGGTCAGTAACGGCTTGGCGCAAATTTGTAAGCAACTCAATCGATTTCAACGGCGAGAGACTACTCAACATTCATTACCTATTTATGATTTGAACGCGAATGTGCTTGAGCAGACGCTTCTTTCACAAACCAAAAATATCATCACTGGCTTAGACGAATGGGTGTTATTAGATAAAAGTGAGGGTGGATTTGGTGTGGATTTAGGCAGAGAGCCAAGCCCTTGGGTGGAGGCTGGCAAACTGGTAGGGTTTCAGTATCCTAATCAAGAAGAGGCTTATGTCATTGCTGAAATCAAGCATATAAAGCGGCAGAAAAATGGGACGTATCGTGCTGGCTTACAACTGATTAGTTTGCATTCACTTTCTATGCAACTGACCAAGCTAGACCATACGCAAGTGGAGATTTCCAAAGGGTTTTATTTGGATTACGACGAATCAGATGCCGACTTGTTGCGGGTAGCGTGTGTGTGGATCCCACCTGGTTTTGGTCAGGGGCAAATTAAATCCTCGGTGATTATCCCAGTTCATGAATATCAACGTAATCGACAGTTTAAAATTGACATCAATGGTGAAGAAAAAACACTGGTATTGGGCGTGGCGCTAGAAATGCAAACGGAATGGGTGCGTGCATCGGTGGCTGCTATTCATTAAGGTCCAAGTGTGAATGGGTGGAAACTTACAGCACAAAGCTGTTAAGATTCTACCCATGTTAAATTTCAAAAACTCCTTACCGTTTGAGCTGTTGGTTGGTCTACGTTACACCCGCGCAAAACGTAAAAATCATTTCATTTCATTTATTTCATTTACCAGCATGATTGGTATTGCGCTTGGCGTTTGGGCATTGATCGTCGTGCTGTCTGTCATGAACGGTTTTCAAGATGAACTTAGAAACCGTATTCTTGGTGTTGCTTCGCATATCGAAATCTCAGGTTTTAATAATCGTTTGTCAGATTGGCAAGCGGTGTCCAAGCAGGTTATGGCTACAGGTCAAAAAGATGCCAGCGTATTGGCTGCCGCGCCTTATGTGATGGCGCAAGGCATGTTTAGCTATGGACAGGCAGTCCAGGGCAGTATTATCCGCGGTGTATTACCAACTGAAGAGGCCAATGTATCTGCCTTAGCCAACCATATGAAATCTGGTAAGTTAGAAGACCTAAGGGCGGGCGAGTACAACGTGATTTTAGGCTCGGACTTAGCCATGTTGTTGGGCGCTAGCGTGGGCGAAAAAGTGGTGCTGATGGCGCCGCAAGGCCAATTCACGCCTACAGGTGTGGTGCCGCGTATCAAACAATTTAAAGTGGTCGGTATTTTTCAAATCGGTATGTATGAATACGATGCGGGCCTAGCGCTCATTCATATGGCAGATGCCGCAAAACTCTACCGTATGGGTGACCAAGTGTCGGGTGTTCGCCTAAAGCTAAATGATTTGTTCGATGCAACTGCCGAAACTGCACGTTTGAATACGCAATTAAAAGGACAGTACTACATTACCGATTGGACACAGCAGCACGCCAATTTTTTTAAAGCCATCCAGTTAGAAAAGCGCGTGATGTTTATTATATTGGCGCTGATTGTGGCGGTGGCAGCATTCAATATCGTATCTACTCTTGTGATGGCCGTGACAGATAAACGTGCTGATATCGCCATCATGCGGACTTTTGGTGCAAGCCCTCTATCCATTCTTAAAATTTTTATCATTCAAGGCGCACTGATTGGGGTGATAGGCACTGTTGCTGGTGCCGTGATGGGTGTGATTACGGCTCTGAATATCGATACTATCGTGCCTTTTATCGAGCGTACCTTTCAGGTGCAGTTTTTGGCTAAAGATGTGTATTACATTAGTGATTTACCTTCAAAACTGTTATGGACTGACGTGTGGACGATTGTGGTGTTGTCGTTCGTATTGAGTTTATTTGCTACGCTTTATCCGAGTTACAAGGCTTCTAAAATCAACCCCGCTGAGGCATTGCGTTATGAGTAACATTATCCAGTGTACGGCGCTTACGAAAACCTATGCCGGATTAGACGTCGCTGTTCTGAATGGCATTGATTTGCAGGTGACCTCTGGCGAACAAATTGCAATTGTTGGTGCATCTGGGTCGGGTAAAAGTACCTTGTTGCATTTGCTAGGTGGCTTAGACCAGCCGACGAGTGGCCATGTCAAACTGATGGATCAGGCGCTTGTAGACTTGTCTGAAACGCAAAAAGGGATGTTGCGTAATCAGTCACTTGGGTTTGTGTACCAGTTTCATCATTTATTGCCTGAATTTACAGCGCTTGAAAATGTAGCCTTACCGCTACTGATCAGACGCAGCCATCGGGCGGAAGCGCTAGAGCAAGCTGCTACCATGCTGACCAAAGTTGGATTGCAACATCGCCTTGAGCATATGCCAGGTGAGCTTTCTGGTGGGGAGCGCCAGCGTGCGGCGTTAGCACGTGCCTTGGTCACACGTCCGCAATGTATATTGGCAGATGAGCCTACAGGTAACCTAGACCGTATTACCGCGCATCAAGTGTTTGATTTGTTGCTGGAAATTAATCGTGAGCAAAATACTAGCTTGATTGTGGTCACGCATGATTTGCAGTTGGCGGCAAAATTACAACGGCAATATCAACTCGTTGATGGGCAGCTGCAAACCTTGCCCGCTTAAATTATGGTGCTGATGGTGCTAGGTTTTGTGGCTGGGGCTTGGCTACTTCAGCAACAATCTGCATTACCCACTATTTTGAATTTGCTGCAACTTTGGTGCGGCGCAGTATTGCTTGCCACCGCAATCCAGCTTGTTCGCCAGCGCTTCTATACAACACCCATTATCAAGCAGCTTTCTTTAGCGCCTGTGCTCAGTACGTTGATATCTGTTCTTTTTGCTTCAGCGTTAGGATTCACATGGGCGGCAGCTATTGCCAGCCATCGGTTAAGTGATGCGTTGCCTAACAATTGGGAGCAGAAAAATATCACGCTGGTAGGTGTGGTTGCATCACTGCCTGAGAAAACCGAGCGCGGCCAGCGCTTTTTATTTAATGTAGAACAAGTGCTCACGCCTAATGCGCATGTGCCAAGCCATCTCTCATTGAATATTTATCAACCTTATACTTCCACTCAATCAGCCACCACTATTCAACCTCCACAAGTGCAAGTGGGGGAGCGCTGGCAATGGACGGTACGCTTAAAACGTCCGCATGGCACGGTGAATCCGCATGGCTTTGATTTTGAAGCTTGGGCCTTGGCTGAAAATGTACGCGCCATGGGCGCTGTCAGGCTTAAAAGTGATACCAAAAGAGTGTCAGAGAAAGTGATTCACCCCAAGTACTGGGTCGATTATATGCGGGCTAGTATCGCATCTCGTATTGATCAAGCGTTAATCGAAAAACCCTATTCAGGAGTTATTCGCGCCTTGGTGATCGGTGAGGATAGCCAAATTAGTCAAACCGATTGGGATGTCTATCTGCGCACAGGCACCAATCATTTGATGAGCATTTCCGGGCTTCATATCACTATGTTGTCGGGGTTGATGTTCGCTGTGGTGTTTTGGGTCTGGCGCCGTATTCCCATATTATTAATGCGACTTCCTGCCAAAAAGGCAGCGGCCATAGGCGGTATGGTCACGGCAATGGTCTATGCGGCCATGGCTGGGTTTTCAATACCCACACAGCGCACATTGTATATGTTGATGACAGTGACGGTGATGTTGTTATGGAATCGCCCAATTGCAATCTCGCGCATGCTTGTCATCGCACTTTTTGTAGTTGTGTTGCTAGACCCTTGGGCCGTCAATGCGGCAGGCTTTTGGTTGTCATTTGGTGCAGTTGCAGTCATCGCCTATGCTACGGGTGCGCGAATAGGGCAGTTGCATTGGCTCACCGCTGCTGTAAAAGCGCAATGGGCCGTCACCTTAGGTTTGTTGCCGTGCTTAGTGGCGATGTTTGGCCAATTCTCACTCATATCGCCAATTGCCAATGCATTTGCGATCCCTGTGATTAGCTTTGCGGTAGTGCCGTTGGCAATCCTCGGTAGCCTCTTGCCTATCGATATTGCTTTAAGTCTTTCACATGGTGTACTCAGTATCACCATGCTTGTGTTGGATTGGCTCGCAGCGTTGCCCTTTGCAACATGGCAACAATCAGCACCTTCTGTTGGCGTGCTACTGCTGGCAATCGTAGGCGTGCTTTGGTTGCTGTTGCCTAGCGGTGTGCCTTTACGCTGGTTGGGGGCAATATGTCTTTTGCCAATGTTTATTGGGCGACTAGACCCCATCGCTATGGGTGAGGCGCGTGTCACCGTGTTAGATGTTGGTCAAGGCTTAAGTGTTGTGGTGCAAACAGCACGACATACCTTGCTGTATGACGCTGGTGCACGTTTTAATGCGCAGTCCGATGCGGGCGGACGTATTGTGGTGCCATTTTTGCGTGCAGAAGGTATTCATCAATTAACTGGTGTGGTGGTATCACATGATGATTTGGACCACTCAGGTGGAATGGCGTCAGTAGCAACACATCTACCAATCGGTTGGATGTTGAGTTCGCTACATTCAGATGCACAACTGTTTCAGCTTCCCCCGTTTGATAACTGGTCTAAACAAAGGTCTGTGCAATGTGTTGCTGGGCAGCACTGGGAATGGGATGCTGTTCAGTTTGAAGTGTTGTATCCCTCTAAAGACCGACTACAGGATGAGTTTCTAAAAGACAATGATAAAAGCTGTGTCATTAAGATGACCACAGAGTATGGCTCACTATTGCTCAGCGGAGATATAGAGCGAAGCAGTGAGTGGCAGCTTTTAGAGTTTCAGGCGGATGACTTAGCAAGTGATGTATTAATCGTGCCACATCACGGCAGTAAAACTTCATCCACCCAAGGCTTTGTAGAAGCGGTTAGTCCCAAATATGTCGTGATGACGAATGGTTATTTGAACCGATTTGGACATCCCAAACCAGTAGTGCAGCAGCGTTACCAAGAGGCAGGTGCTAATGTATACCGATCTGATTACGATGGTGCTGTACAGTTTGTCTTTCAAGCAGAAAAACCGCTTGTGCCTATTGCTTGGCGCAAGGCTAATCCCAAATATTGGCATGACCGCTACCCATGATTAATTATGCCAAAATGCTGACTTAAACTTGCTGAAAACAGCACTTAACGCTAAAGTAGCGGTAGTTTTTAAACGAAGGAGTTTTACTGTGTGGGAAATTATTATTGCTGCTGGTTGGCCGATTTGGCCACTTATTATCGCCTCGGTTATCGCATTAGCCATCATTGGTGAGCGTGCCTGGTCATTACGCAGCGAAGTGGTTGCGCCAAGTAATCTATTGCCAGAAGTACAAAGGTGGCTAGGACAAGGTGGTATTACCAAAGAAACCTTAGCCAAGCTAGAGGCGCACTCCTTGTTAGGTGAGGTGTTTGCAAGTGCATTAGCCAATTCAAAAAACTCGCGTGAAATCACTAAAGAAGCCATCGAAGAAACGGGTCGTGCTGTGGCGCATAAGTTAGAGCGCTATTTACCGACCCTCGGCACCATCGCAACAGTCGCGCCATTGTTAGGTTTGCTAGGTACTGTGATTGGTATGGTGGAATTATTCGGCTCATTTACCAATAGCGGCCACGATGTTGCCCAATTTGCACGTGGTATTTCTGTTGCGTTGTATAACACAGCCGCAGGGATTGTGGTGGCTGTGCCAGCGATGATTACTTACCGTTATTTCCGTAGCAAGGTAGATGGATTTTTGGTGGACATGGAGCAGCAGGCGATTAAGTTAGTGGAGATTATCCACGGTGATCGCAAATAAATGCGTCTATCGCGTTTTAACGTTGTTACTTTCGCTAGCCGTACTGAATGCACTGTCTGCGCTCAAGTGCCTAGTTAAAACGCAATATCCCCCATTTATTCAATCAGTTATTTAAATATTAAAAAGTGCTAAGAGGAAACTCATGAATTTTCAGCGTGGTAAAAAACACGAGGAACTAGAGATAAACTTTATTCCGCTTATCGACGTGTTGTTGGTCATTATTATCTTCTTAATCGTGAGTGCTACGTTCTCACGTACTAGCGAATTACAAATTAATTTGCCAACAGCTGAAGCAAATGCGCCACAAGAAAAGCCACTGACCATTACGGTGGAAGTAGATGCGACCGGGCGTTACATGATTAACGGTAGTGCGGTGAATGGCGAGAGCGTCACCGCAATTTCCTCAGCTTTGGTAAAAGCGGTAGGCGAAGGCAAAGACCCAACCATCATTATCAATGCAGACGCAAAAGCGACGCATCAATCAGTGATTAATGTTATGGAGGCGTCACGTCTGGCCAACTTTACCCATATTACCTTTGCAACACAGGTGAACTCGGGCTCTTAATATCAGCCGTTCTTGATGGTTAGCTTCATCGACAATCATTGGAAGCATAACTAAGTACCATGGCACGACATAAAAATAAGCAGGATTTACCGCATATCGCAAATGCAAAAGCGTTGTATTTGCGTTTGTTCCGATATGCATGGCAGCACAAGATATATTTTCTTATCACTATCCTCGCTACGGTAATCCTTTCAGGTAGTAACACGGCCTTTTTGGCCATCATCAAAAAAGTCACGGATGAAGGGTTTGTTAAACAAGCCCCTGATCAAGTTTGGGTCTTGCCTATCATGCTGTTTGCGTTGATGACTGTCCGCGCATTCTCTGGTTTCGCTTCCGTCTATAGCTTAAAAATTGTGGCAAGAAGAGTAGTGGCGCAATTAAGAGTGCAGGCATTTGAAAAACTCATGCAGCTACCCGTAAACTTCTTCGATGCGAGTTCAACAGGGTTACTGGTGTCAAAGCTGACCTATGACGTTGAACGTTTATCTTCGGTGACCACACGCTCTGCTCTCAATGTAGTGCGTGATGTGCTGACCGTGATAGGCTTGGTTGGTTATATGCTGTATTTAGATTGGCGTTTGACTCTAGTGTTTGCCACTGTTACGCCTTTTATGGCGTTCTACTTAAGCAAAATGACGCCAAAATTACGTGCTAATGCAAAAAAAGTGCAACAGGGCGTAGGTGAAATTACCAAAAGTGCTGAGGAAGCCATTGCTGGTCAACGTATCGTTAAAATATTTGGCGCTGAGCCCTATGAAATCGATCGTTTCAGTCATGTGGTCAATAAAAATGCGCAGTTTGAATTACGGTCCACACGTATCGCTGGTTTGAGTAGTTTTGTGATTGAAATTCTAGCTGCCTTGGCGTTAATGTTGGTGGTGTATTACGCGATGGGTCAATTTACAGTAGGGGAGTTTGCAGCATTTGTCGGTGCGTTACTGATGATGATTGCGCCGATTAAACACATCGCGGCTGCCAATGAAGACTTGCAAATTGGTTTAGCCGCAGCGCAAAGTGTGTTTGATTTAATTGATAGCCCACATGAAATGAATGAGGGTGATAAGTTGATTGCACGTGCGCGTGGTGAAATAGAATTTAAAAGCGTATCCATTCGTTATGAAAATGCCAAAAGGCTTGCGATTGATCATTTGAGTTTTACCATCCAACCAGGTGAGAAAGTGGCATTGGTTGGTCGCTCAGGCAGCGGAAAAACCACATTGGTGAATTTGCTACCTAGATTTTATGAGTTACAGCAAGGCATGATTTTGCTAGATGGTATAGATATTCGAGCATTAGAGCTGCGTAATCTCCGCTCGCAGTACTCGCTAGTGAGTCAAGATATTGTGTTATTCAATGACACTATTTTTAATAATATCGCTTATGGGGTGTTGAGAAACGCCAGCGAGTCTGATGTAATTGCCGCTGCAAAAGCAGCACACGCATGGGACTTTATTCAGCAAATGCCCGATGGTTTGCAAAATGAGATCGGTGATCGTGGTGTGCGCTTATCTGGTGGCCAAAAGCAGCGAATCGCGATTGCACGCGCTATCCTTAAAAATGCACCCATTTTGTTATTAGATGAAGCAACCTCGGCGTTGGATGGTGAGTCGGAACAACATGTACAGGCAGCGTTAGATACCTTAATGCAAGGTCGTACTACCTTGGTGATTGCACATCGTTTGAGTACCATTGAAAATGCTGACCGAATTTTAGTGATGGACCATGGGCGTATTGTCGAGTCTGGTTCACATCAAACATTGCTTGCGCAAAACGGCTATTACAGCAAGCTTTACTACAAAGAGTTTGACACCTAACCATCGTGATAGAAAACTGGCTTCAACAACAATGGCAATCAAAACGCTTCGCACATTATCTGTTGCTGCCGCTTTCTTGGTTGTTTGCCGCGCTCTCATTTGGTAGGCGTTTACTTTATCGTTTCAATATTCTTCCTTCGCACCGGCTCGCTGTCCCCGTCATTGTAGTAGGTAATATCACGGTGGGTGGAACCGGTAAAACACCATTGGTGATTTACTTGGTAGAGCAACTCAAAGCGGCGGGTTACACCCCTGGCATTATCAGCCGTGGCTATGGCGGCAAGCAAATAGGGTTGGTAACTGCTGATAGTGCACCTGCATTGATGGGGGATGAGCCAGTACTGATGGCGAGACGGGCCGGTGTGCCTGTTTCTGTGAACCCTGACCGCGTAGCTGCGGGGCAAGCATTATTAAATAGTTACCAGAATTGCAATGTGATCGTCAGTGACGATGGTTTACAACACTTGCGATTACAGCGTGATATTGAAATTGTACTGGTGAATAAACAAGCACTGGGGAATCAATGCTTATTACCAGCAGGCCCCTTGCGAGAGCAGGTGTCTCGCTTGCAATCTGTAAACATGGTGGTCAATAGTGGTGAAGCACCATTACTTTTAAAGGATGATGCGCTAAGCGCATATCAAATGCGGGTCAAGGGCGATATTTTTCACTCTCTAAATGAACAGCAATCACACTCCGCCATGTTTTTTAAAGATAGAGTGGTCTATGCATTTGCAGCGATTGGTCATCCAGAGCGTTTTTTTAAGTCGCTCACGACATTGGGTTTACGTTTTAATACGCGTACATTTCCAGATCATCACCCATTTAAACTTGAAGATTTTACAGATGTCCAACACGAGACAATATTGATGACAGAAAAAGATGCGGTGAAATGCCAGTCGCTACCATTGCATGACGCTTGGTATCTACCCATACAGGCAGAGCTGTTCGCAGAAAATTTACCACCGTTCCACACGGCCGTCATACAATCACTAAAACAACTTGCTACAAAGGATAGATAATGGATTCGAAATTACTGCAAATTTTGGTGTGCCCTGTGACCAAAGGCCCGCTGATTTACAATAAAGCCAGCAACGAGTTGGTTTCTAAAGCAGCGCGTTTAGCCTACCCAGTGCGTGATGGTATTCCTGTGATGCTGGAAGACGAAGCACGTAAATTAGAAGAAAAAGAATATCTAGAAGATTAATCCAGCCTGATTGGTAAACTGACCTCATGTTTAAAGTTGTGATTCCCGCGCGTTATGCCAGTACGCGTTTGCCTGGAAAGCCTTTGTTAGATATTGCTGGTAAACCCATGGTCATTCGTGTGGTAGAGCAAGCCGAAAAAAGTGATGCAGAAGAGATTGTGATTGCCACTGATTTTGAAAAAATCATCGAAGTCGCACAAGCGCATCGCAAACAAGCCGTCATGACACGTATCTCGCACGTATCAGGCACCGATCGTATTGCTGAAGTAGTAGAGGCGATGGGCTGGCCTGATGATGCGATTGTAGTCAATGTGCAAGGGGATGAGCCTTTGATTGACCCAGCGTTAATCAATGAAGTGGCAGAACATCTGGTAAGCAATACTGAAGCGGTCATGGCCACCGCTTGTCACCCTATCCACGATGAAGGGGCGTTTTTAAACCCCAATATTGTGAAAGTTGTGACTGATCACAAAGGCAATGCCTTATATTTTAGTCGTGCGCCAATTCCGTATCCGCGCGATGACCAATACAAGCAGCGTATTCAAGCGTTTCGCCATGTTGGCATTTATGCTTATCGAGTGGGATTTTTAAAGCAATATGCAGATTTATCAGTCACCGCGCTAGAGAAAATCGAAAGTTTGGAGCAGTTACGGGTGTTGCATCATGGTTTTAAAATTGGGGTGACTGTGACACAGCACGCACCCGCCAGTGGAGTGGATACGCAAGAGGATTTGGATTACGTGCGGAGCTTATTTGGATAAGCTTTAATTCCTAAATATAAAATACACCGCACCCATCAAACAGAGCGCCGCCCATAGAAAATCAAGCTTGATAGGCTGTTGCATATAATAAATAGCAAAGGGGACAAATACCGCTAGGGTAATCACTTCTTGCAGTATTTTGAGTTGTGCCAAATTGAACTGGGTGAAGCCAATACGATTAGCCGGTACTTGAAATAGATATTCAATCAGTGCTATGCCCCAACTAATTAGAGCCGCAATAATCCAAGGTTTGCTATTCAGATTTTTTAGGTGGCCATACCATGCGAACAGCATGAATAAGTTTGAAATGCTGAGCAGAACAATGGTTTTAAGTAGAGTTGCGCTCATTTATTTTAGCTTGTAGGTAGAGTGCGATAAAGAAGTCAAACAGGTACTAGGCGCATGTGCGAAGACAGTACATCAAGGTACTACAAGCACATGCAACAACGTACATGTTTGACGGACACGATTAAACGGCGGCTTCGCCAGTTTCGCCTGTTCTAATACGTACCACTTGCTCTACAGTGGTCACAAAAATCTTACCATCACCGATTTTTCCTGTATGCGCAGACTTGATAATCGCTTCTACAGCTGCGTCTACCATGTTATCTGCCACCACGAGTTCTAATTTAATTTTAGGTAAAAAATCTACTACGTATTCTGCACCACGGTATAACTCCGTATGTCCTTTTTGACGGCCAAATCCTTTTACTTCTGTCACGGTGAGCCCATTCGCACCAATCGTGGACAACGACTCACGTACTTCGTCGAGTTTAAATGGTTTGATAATGGCTTCGATTTTCTTCATTTGTATTCCCCAGAGTTGTGCTTTATGGTTTCAATGCATTCGCAATTATTCTACTCATTAACCCATGACTATTCAAACGTTAACTTGCAGGTAATGGGATAGCGCCTATCTTTGCCAAAGCCTTTTTGTGTAATTCTCACGCCCACGGGTGCTTGTCTGCGCTTATATTCGTTTCTATCAATTAATTGCGTGACGCGCATCACATCTTTGGCATGATACCCCAATTGCATAATGGCTTGACGACTCATGTCTTCTTCCACATACGCTTGCATAATCGCATCTAACACTTCGTATGACGGCAAGCTGTCTTGATCGGTTTGGTTAGGTTTTAATTCTGCGCTGGGTGCTCTGGTAATGATGCGTTCTGGGATAATTTCAGCCAATGTATTTCTGTAGGCTGCCAATTTGTACACTAGGGTTTTGGGCACATCTTTCAGCAACGAAAAGCCACCTGCCATATCGCCATATAAGGTGCTATAGCCAACCGCCATTTCTGATTTATTGCCTGTGGTGAGCACTATGCTGCCAAACTTGTTAGAGAGTGCCATTAGCAACATACCGCGAATACGTGCTTGTAAGTTTTCTTCAGTAGTATCAAATGGGCGGTCACCAAATTCTGGCGCTAACGCTGTGCGGAAAGTATCAAATAAGGTTTTGATAGGAATCATGCTGTAATGCACACCGACGCGTTTGGCCATATCAATAGCATCATCTACGCTGATATGAGAGGTGAATTCTGAGGACATCAGCACCACTTTGACACGATCAGCGCCCAAGGCATCCACTGCAATAGCAAGCGTAAGAGCCGAGTCTATGCCGCCCGATAAACCTAAGACCACACTGGGGAAGCCATTTTTATTCACATAATCGGCTAAGCCAAGGGTAAGCGCATGATATACCGTGGCTTCAAGGCTCAAAGGCGGGGTAAGCGGAGTAGTTACGGGTTGTTTGTTATTGATCTCAACATAACTCAGCTGCTCTATAAACGCAGGTAACTGTTGTGAGACCTGACCTTGTTGGTTCAGTACAAATGAAGCACCGTCAAATACTAACTCATCTTGCCCACCCACCAAATTGGTGTAAATCAAAGCGAGACCAGTTTCTTTTACTCGATCCGCTAATATTTCATAGCGGGTGTTGAGTTTGTCCATATGGTACGGTGATGCATTCAGCGAAATCAGCAGTTCAGCGCCAGCTTCTTTCGCGCGCATGGCAGGTGCCTTTTCCCAGCCATCTGCGCATATCAATACACCTATTTTTAGATTGCCCAATGCAAACACTAAAGGTGTGTCGCCTGGCTCAAAATAGCGCTCTTCATCAAACACGCTGTAGTTGGGCAATACTTGTTTGTGATAGGTGGCTTGCACTTTGCCATGTTGAATCAACGAAGCTGCATTGAATAAAGCACCTTTGCTTTTGTGTGGATGGCCAACCAGTAAACTGAGATCAGGCGGAATATGGTGACAAATCTCATGTAGCGCACGTTGATTAGCTACCATAAAGTCATCACGATACAGTAGATCTTCAGGCGGGTAGCCACATAGTGCAAGCTCTGGTGTGACCAATAAGTTGGCGCCTGCGGCATGTGCCTCATGTGCATAGGCGATGATTTTTTTAGCATTGCCATGCATATCACCCACCATGGCATTGAGTTGAGCAATCGCAATTTTCATGATGTGTGACTAATATTTGCCACCAGCATTTTTGATCATTTCAACGATGGTAGGATTTTTACGTTTGAGTGCGTACACATAAGCAGTCAAACCATATTGGTCGCGCGCCTTCACATCGGCTTTGTTGTCGAGCAATAGTCGCACCATCTCGGCTGAGTTCACATCAACGGCCAACTGCAACAATGGCGTGCCCTCAGAATCTTCGTGATTCACATTTGCGCCTTTGGCAATTAACGCACTGGCAACTCCCACTTGCGATTTTTTAACTGCCCATGTCAGCGCGGTCCATTTTGAATTATCCTGCTCATCTACATCTGCACCTTTTTCCAATAAAAAGCGTACAGCTGGCGCATGGCCTTCACGCGCTGCAATCATCAAAGAAGTCGTACCTAACTTGTCTTGGGTGTCTAGCTTGGCACCATTGTTGACCAAGCTAGTGATGGTAGGAATATCGCCGCTTTTGGCAGCGTACATCAGCACGGGTTTTCCATCATCACTTTTGGTGTTGGCATCAATCCCACTTTTAATAATTAAATCAACGACTTGACTGTATCCAGAAGTCGCGGCTAAGCCAAGTGCGCTCCAACCAGATGGGTCGCGCACTTTTGCATCGGCACCGTTGTTCAATAATACTTGTACCGATGCAACATTATTCTTTTTGGCGGCGAACATCAGTGCTGTCCAACCACCTTTGTCTTTGGCATTGATATCCGCACCTTTTGCGATAAGCGCCGCTGCCACATCGGCACGGTCTTTACGCGCTGCGTACATTAAAGCGCTGATATGGTCATCATCTTGCGTATTCGGGTTGACGCCACTTTTGAGCATGGCATTGACCGTCTCAAGGTCACCTTTAGAAGCGGCCGTGAGTAAATAGGCCACATCTGCGGCTGCAATCGCCAGCGTTGCAACTAAACTCAAACAAGCAAACAATAACCAACGCAAACGCGTGTGAAGAAACATAAATAGTTGCCCTAAGAATAAACCGGTTGTTTAAGTTGCATGGCTTTCAATACGGCTTCGCCTAATTGCGCTGGTGAATTAGCCACCACGCAACCAGATGCTTCTAGTGCCAAGATTTTATCTTCTGCTCGACCGCTACCGCCAGAAATAATAGCACCTGCGTGACCCATGCGCTTGCCCTTGGGCGCTGTTAAGCCAGCGATATACGCGGCGACAGGTTTAGTGACATGGTGTTTGATAAAGTCTGCCGCTGCCTCTTCATCGCTCCCGCCAATTTCACCCACCATGATGATGGCTTCTGTTTCAGGGTCTGCCTCAAATAAGGTCAGGCATTCAATAAAATTAAGGCCTTTGATGGGATCGCCACCAATGCCTACACATGTCGTTTGACCTAAGCCTAGTGCCGTCGTTTGATGCACAGCTTCATACGTGAGGGTGCCAGAACGAGATACCACACCGACCTTGCCGCGCAAATGAATGCTGCCTGGCATAATGCCAATTTTGCATTCATCTGGTGTAATGACGCCTGGGCAATTAGGACCAATCAGCTTGGTACCATTGGCTTTAAGCGCCGCTTTCACGTTGAGCATGTCTAACACAGGAATGCCTTCAGTAATGCAAACGACTAACTCAATTCCAGCATCAGATGCTTCCAGAATTGAATCTGCTGCATAAGGCGGTGGTACGTAAATTACACTGGCATTGGCTTGGGTTTCGCGTACGGCTTCGCGCATCGTATTAAATACTGGCAAGTTTAAATGTAGCTGACCGCCTTTACCTGGGGTTACGCCGCCCACCATTTTGGTGCCGTAAGCTAACGCTTGTTCGGAGTGGAAGGTACCTTGTTTACCAGTAAAGCCTTGGCAAAGCACACGTGTGTTTTTGTTGACTAAGATTGCCATTATTGTGTTACCTCGCTGCTGACTGCTTTGACAGCTTGCTGTGCGGCATCGGTTAAGTTTTCTGCAGAGATAATATTTAAACCACTTTCACGTAACATTTGTTTACCTAATTCAACGTTTGTACCTTCAAGACGGACGACAACAGGTATCGTCATGCCCACTTCTTTTACCGCCGTGATAATGCCAGTGGCAATAATGTCGCAACGCATGATGCCACCAAAGATATTCACTAAAATGGCTCGCACCTGTTTGTCAGCTAAAATGATTTTGAAGGCTTTGGCTACGGTTTCTGCTGTTGCACCACCGCCTACGTCCAAAAAGTTTGCAGGCATACCACCATGTAGTTTGATCAAATCCATGGTGGCCATGGCCAAACCTGCACCGTTCACCATGCAGCCAATGTTGCCATTCAGCGCAATATAATTCAGTCCAGCATGGTGTGCTTCGGCTTCTTTAGCATCATCTTGCGACCAATCACGCATTTCTGCCAAAGGTTTTTGACGATACAACGCATTGTCATCCACGGTCATTTTGCAATCTAGTGCAACTAGCTTGCCATCCGTAGTGACAATAAGCGGGTTGATTTCTAGTAATGCCAAATCATTTTCTTTGAAAAGTTTGTATAACCCTTTGGTCAGTTTGGTAAACGCACTGATTTGATCACCCACTAACTCCAGCGCGAATGCAAGATTACGGGCCTGATAATCGACTAGGCCATTCAGTGGATCACATATTTCTTGTAAGATTTTTTCAGGCTGTGTAGCGGCTATTTCCTCTATGTCCATACCGCCAGCACTGGATGCCACAATCACCACACGCTCTAGCGTTCTATCCACCAACATGGAAAGATACAGTTCGCGTGCAATCGGTAAGGTTTGTTCCACTAGTACTTGATGCACAGGCTGACCATCGGGCGCATTCTGATACGTCACCAGATGTTTGCCAAGCAAGGCATTGGCAACACTTTGCGCTTCTTGCGCAGACTTCACCACTTTGACCCCGCCAGCTTTTCCACGTCCACCAGCGTGCACTTGTGCCTTGACTACCCAAGCATTGCCTGAGATTTCTTTGGTCGCTGCGGCTGCAGCTTCTTCAGATTGTACGACGAGTCCAATCGGAGTGGTGAGGCCATAACGTTGTAGGAGTTGTTTTGCTTGGTATTCGTGTAAATTCATTTTTTGCGTGTTTAGATATAGTTTATTTTCATATGCTATTTTCGCGCAAAAGCGGGTCAGAAGCTAGTAAAAAAGCCATGCATCGCTGCATGGCTTTTGCTTGGAAAAAAGTGAAGCACAGTTACAAGTCTTGTTCCCACGCGTTACCGTAAACCTTACCGTTTCGAGACAAGATAAACATCTGATACATGCTCACGCACCACATATATGTCGATGCAAGGCTATAGCCAATGCCACCGATAATGGTCAGCCAAGCAAAGTTTGGTGAAAGTTTAGTAAGCCACCAAGACAATACATCAATAATTAAAAATGCAAACGGAAATACAATTGCAACTATTTTCAATGTCTTGGGTACGTTTACTGCAAAACTAAAAATGAGTCCGATGAAAAAGAAAATAAAACTAATGCCAAATAGGTGGATATGTGACACACGTGTAAGGCCGCTGATGGTGGCGCCTTGATTGGTGGCTGCGACTTTTTTCACCTCTTCAAATTTCGTGAAGTCTGGAATACCTGGAATCTGACTGTGACACATAATACAGTGTTGTGCAAAAACGCCTTTGTAGTGTGATTCCCATTTTTCTTCAGGTGCGCCTTCGACTGCCCACTTAATTATGTCTTGACGCGCGGCTAACGGTGCCTTATCAATCATGGAGCCGTTGAGCTTGCTCGCGAGCTTGCTATTGTTTTTATCACCATAATAGCTGTAGACGATATCGTTTTTGGAGAGACCTAATTTGCCATCTGCCATGCCATGCGTGAGCATGATTTGCAAACCTGCCATACATAAGCCCACACCAATGACTAACAGATAGCCAGCAAATAATGCTTTGAGTGGCCAAGGCAAATTGGGTAAATTGAGCCAGGTAAGGTTGGCGGGTGGGGTAGACTTCATATAGGTTCCAATCATTGGTTAAACTACAAAACAGTTGAAGCATAACACTCAAAGCCTAAAAAATAAATTCGAGAACAGCACGATAAATAGGGGCGAATTTCCCTATTTAAATGTTTAGGCAAGGTGAACTGCTATAATTTTGTTTTTTGTATTTTGTGAGTGCATTTATGCGTCTTGTTGTGCAAGGTCGTCAGCTCAGTGTTGCCCATCTTACCCATATTCATCGATTAATTGGCGGACATACCCAGTTTATGCAGGTTGGTGAATATGCTTATTATTTGCCTACTCAACTCACCAATGTTGATACTGTTAAACAATTTTGTGCAGACCAAAAAATCGACTGTGCTTTAGTGCCTGATACACAACGCTTGGGCAATTTTGGTGTGTGTGTGATGGATATGGATTCCACATTGATAAGCATCGAATGCATCGATGAAATTGCCGATATGATGGGCATCAAACCACAAATATCAGCCATTACTGAGGCAGCTATGCGTGGTGAATTGGACTTTGCGGCTAGTTTGCGAAAACGGGTGGCCTTGTTAAAAGGCCTGCCGGAAGAAGCCTTGCAGCGTGTGATTGATGAGCGTTTGCAGTTCAATCCTGGCGCCAAACTTTGGATAGATGCTTGTAAAGCCAATGGCATTAAAACTATGGTGGTTTCTGGCGGATTCACCTTTTTTGCCAACTATGTGCAGGCCGCATTGGGGTTGGATTATGCGGTATCGAATACGCTGGAAATAATCGATGGCAAGCTGACTGGACATATCGTTGGTGAAGTGGTTGATGCGCAGCGCAAAGCCGATGAATTAGTGAAGTTGCGCGACCAATTGGGATTAGAAGCACATCAAACCATCGCTATTGGTGATGGCGCCAATGATTTGGTGATGATGGCCTCTGCAGGTATAGGCATAGCGTATCACGCAAAACCAGTGGTACAAGAAAAAGCCACTTACGCCTTAAATTTCAGTGGGTTAGATGGCGTCATCTATTTGCTAACCACATAAGCTGTTATTTAGAGCAGCGCTAGTTCGTCTTCGCTAAAGCCCGCTAAACGTCTTGCATCCATGTTAAATGGCGGCTTTAATTTGGGTGCCTTGTATTGCACACATAGCGCAGCGAACGTTTCAATGGGGTCTATGCCACGCTGCGTGCACAACCAATTAAACCAATGGTTGCCTATGGCTACATGACCAATTTCATCACGCAAAATAATATCCAGAATGTCTGCGGCAGCCTTATCACCAGCTTGCGCTAATTTATTACGCAAAGGTAAGCTAGCGTCTAAGCCCCGCGCTTCCATGGTTCTAGGCACCAGTGCCATTCTTGCCAGCACATCATCTTGCGTGCGCTCAACCATTTCCCACAGGCTGTTATGGCCAGAAAAATCGCCGTAAGTGAACCCCAGTGTGTTCAAGTGCGCATTGAGTAAACTAAAGTGATAAGCCTCTTCTGCAGCTACTTTAAGCCAATCTGCATAATACGCCTTAGGCATGTTGGCAAAACGCCAAATGGCGTCCAGCGCTAAATTAATCGCATTAAACTCAATATGGGCAAGCGCATGCACCAATGCAGCGCGGCCCTCAATGGTGCGCATCGAACGCTTTTTGACTTCGAGCGGTGAAACCAGGGTTGGTTTTTCTGGCCGCCCTGGAATCTTGCTACTGCATTCGATATTTTCTTCTGGCGCTATTTCGATCTGCTGGTTGCTGTAGGCGCTGTAAAGAGCAATGACGCCTTGTGCTTTTTTTGAAGGCGAGGTGGCAATTAACCAATTGAGCGCGCTCGCGCGCAACTCAACGGATTCTAAATAACAACGAGATTTCAATGCGCTAGGTTTAGATTACTTGAGTTCGATAAATATGACTTCACCAAGCTTCATTAATGGCACGATTAAATATTTACCATCTGCGCTTAAGGCCATGTCAGCCGCGCTAGTAAGTCCGCTTTGAAATAAACGTGCTTTCCCACCACTCAATTGATTGATGACTCCGTTTTTCCAATCACTGATATACACTTTTCCAGATTTTGTTTTGACAATGCCATCGCCACCACCAAATCCATCAGCTACCTTAGTGGTTGCACCATTGGCAAGATTGACGCGATATAAAATACCAGACTCAAAATCGACGGAAAGCATTTGATTGCGACCTTCAAATAACAGGCCATTCGGCGCTAGGATGTCTGGGTTTTTGCTATCCGCAATAATTGTGATGATGCCATCTTTTGCAATTTTGTAAATTTGGCCGCCATCTTTTAATGAGCCACTGTCGCTCACATACAAATTACCCAATTTATCAGCTTCGATATCATTCAAAAATACGGGTGTGCTTGGGAATGCCATTTGTGCGCCATATACTTGCCAAGTGCCATCTGGGTTTACTTCCAATACGCGCGTCTTGTCAGCCACATAAAGATTCTTACCCACCATGACAATGCCTTTTGGGTCATCCATGCCCTTGGCAAACACCGTGATATTGCCTTTTTTATCTACTTTGGTGATTTGCCCATCACCATCTTTATCGAACTCGCCAATTTCAGTGATGTAAGTGATGCCATCTTTGTCTTGTACGACAGATTCAGGTGACTTTAATCCTTTGATATTGGTTGGTACAGGCTCTTTTGCTATGACGGAGGTAGCGCTAAGTAAAACTAATATTGGTAAAGCGAGTAATGCAATGAGTGTTTTCATAGAGTTTGGCCAATAATGTGAAGGTTAAAAACGGAATATGTGAGCTTCTAAATATCTTAGCTTTAATAGTATAGCTTGCTGATCGGCAATTCATCTAGTGCAGGGCAAATGGTCTCTACGTTTTTAGCCATTCTGACATTCAACGCACTGGTGAAAGCTGGACTTGCTTTTAATTCTTTGATGACTTTTTCCATGGCTTTTACATAGGCTTTATCCATATAAAAATCTGGTTTGATAGTTAAAGGGCCAATTTGTTGCGCTTGCTTTTTGATCTTTAGCATAGCAGGTTCAACATGACCAATGCCCCCTGTTTGTGTGAACACTTTAGCAATGAATTCGCCATGGTATACATTGAGTTGGGGGTTATAAAACATGTGTGGTTCTAAAAACACCACCACAGCTGCACTCTTGGCTTGATCACACCATTGTGCATTTGCAAAATGTTTGTTTAAGGTGGCAGTAGCTGCCTTTTGGGCTAACGGACCCTTCATATGCCATACATCTAGATAGGGGTGCAATAAACGGGTAGGGTGTTCGTAGTGCACTTGCGCAATATGCACAGCAATATTGCCTGGCATCAGAGTGGGCTCTGCCATGGCGCTTGTTGACACAATGAGTGAAAAAACAATACTGCTAATCAATTTCATGTTGATACGCTTTCTCCAAATGGGATATGAGCTTGCTCATTATTATTTGCTATAGCTAACCCGATAAATATAACCCGTACTATCATCAGACACATACAATGCGCCATCCGTTCCTACCGCAACATCTACTGGGCGCCCCCAAGCTTCTTTTCCGTTTAACCAGCCGGTAATGAAAGGCTCTACTGCTATTGGCTTGTTTTCTTTAAATTTGACACGAACCAACGAATAGCCGCTGGGCTGCGCACGGTTCCAAGAACCGTGTAATGCCACGATGGCATCTGTATGATAATCGGCAGGGAATTTACTTTGATGTAGAAAAGTAATGCCTATGGGTGTGGAGTGCGAAATAAATGTGATTGCAGGTGACTTGGCTTTTGCGCAAATCTTGTTAGCGGGTACAAAATTGGGGTCTTCAAACATGGTGTTGATATTGGTAGGGTCGGCCCAGCAATGGGGCCACCCATAATGCTGACCACCTTCAATAATATTCAAGTGTTCTGGGGGTAGTTCGTCATTCACGCGCCCGCCTTTTTTATCAGAGCGATTATCTGCGCCCTCATTGGTTGCATAAAATGCCCCTGTGACAGGGTGCCACGCAAAACCTTGGCTGTTTCGCAAACCGCTCGCCCAAATTGCATTTGGGGCATGTCTACCTAATGTGGCTAAATGACCAGCAGGTTTTCCGTCAGAGGTATAACGTAAAATAGTGGCACGTGTGGCATCACTTTCTGCACACACGTTGCAAGACGAACCTACGTTTAAATATAAATAGCCATCTGGCCCTAATCGAACAGTTTTAAGGGTATGTCCACCATCCGCCAAATCAGAAATAAAAGGTTTCGGCGCTGACCATCCAGTATTGGTTTTAGTCAGCTTCACAATGCCATCTTGATTGGACACCAGCATAGCATCACCAACAAAAGTAAGGCTGTTGGGCGCGTTTAGATTCCTCGCTACAACAATAGGAGTCTCAGCAACGCCATCTGCATTGCTATCTCGTAACATCAATACTTGACCAGAAGACGGGATGGCAACATACAAGTTTCCTTGTGCATCAAATGTCATCATTCTAGGTTGCCCAAATTGGCTGGCTAGTTGACTGAATACTTGGATAGTAAAACCAGCGGGCAACGTTAATTTGGCCAAGTCAGGTTTGGGGTCGAATATACGACCGTAACTGACCAAGCATACGCTTAACAACACCCCCAATATGACTAAGCGTGGCCATTTAAAAGTCTTCATTCAGTTCTCCAATGATGTTTTGCCAGTGCAGAAAATTAGGTTAACACATCAGACCAAATGTTATTGGCCCACGCAAAGGCGTATTGTCCTTCTTGTGCAGAAGCTGCTATTGATACGCCGCCACCTTCTGCCGATACCATGATTTTTTTTGATGGATCATAGCGATAAACGTTCGCCACATGGATGGCTTGTTTGTCGTCAACAAAGCTGTAACAAGTATTGGCAAATACAGGCAAAGGATCAGGCTGGTCTCCACTCATCAGTGCCACAATCGCCGCAGCACAGACGCGTGCATGAGAGGTCGCCATATGGGCGGACTTCGGCAAACCCGCAGAAACGCTATCACCAATCACATGTACATGGCTATCGAGTACAGAGGTGTAAGTTAAAAAATCCACCTCGCACCAGCGCTGGTCAATATTATTCAGCGCCATCATTTGAGCGATTTTTCCTGCGCTTTGGGCAGGAATGACATTAAGCACATCTGCTTTCACCTGCTCAAACTCAGTGGTAACGGTTTTAGAGGAGATATCGACAGACACAATTTCATTGTTTGGACGGTAATCGACAATGCCCGCGTAAGTGTGCGTAAATGATTGATTAAATAACCCCTTTTTAGAAGTGATTTCAGGGTTGGCATCTAGCACGATTACTTTGCTGCGGGGTTTGTGCACTTTAAAGTAACTGGCAACTTGGCACGCACGCTCATATGGACCCGGCGGACAGCGATAGGGGGCTCTTGGTACCGTCATTACAAATACGCCACCATCTGGCATTGCTTCTAATTGTTTACGTAAATTGACGGTTTGCCAGCCAGCTTTCCACGCATGTGGAATAATGGCTTGCACTTCTGCGCTCGCTAAATTAGGTGTTTTTTCATAGTTCACGTCAATACCTGGCGCCACAATCAGTCGGTCATAAAACAATTCACCACGCGCCATCCGTATGCGCTTAGCCTTTGTGTCTACGCCAATCACATGGTCTTTCACCCATTGAATGCCATGATGCTTCGATACTAAGTCATAACCAAAAGTAAGGTCATGAATGGTTTTACTACCCCCAAGCACTAGGTTGCTCAGCGGGCATGAAACAAATTGGCTGGATTGCTCGATGACGATTGTTTCAATATTGCCCAAACTCCACATACGGATGTATTTGGCGGCCGTTGTGCCTGCATAGCCACCACCAATAATCACTACACGGCCAATTGGCGGTTTACTGGCTTTTGCCATACCGACGTTGGCTGAAAGCAATGTAGTTGCGCATGCAGTTGCCTGCAATAGGCGTCTACGTTGAATGTCGATATGGGTATCTAGCAACGTATTATTGGCCATGATTGTCCTTTAATCGTTCTGATTTAGGTACGGTCTGAGTTACTCTCGGTTGGCTTGCAAAATAGGCTGCAAGCAAATGGATTTCTTCTACAGTCAGACCTTTGGCATGATGATGCATCACCGTTGGTTTACGCTCACCTTGTTTGAATGCCAGCATTTGCGACAAAAAATAGCCTTGATCCAAGCCTGCTAGGGTGGGCGTTATGCCAACGCTGTTTCCATTTGTACCATGACAAGCAGCACAGGAGGCCGCTAATACTTTTATGTGCGTGTGCGATATAGGGTTTGGCTTCACCTCATCGGCGACTGCTTGCACGGAGGCCAACAAACTGGCTAAAAGAAAAAAGGCTTTAATCATGGCTAGCACTCTATGCTAAAAATCACCATATTAAAGCCTTTTCTGTTGTTTAGATGCGTGACTAAAGTCACTAACCAACAATCATGAAAATTGGATTGTTAGTTGCACTGACCCTGGCAGCCTTCTTCGTTCACACCTAAAGAGGTTAACAATTTAATCATGTTTTCTGAACGAGGTCCTTCATCTTTCAAGACACGGATAATGGATACATCGCCTTTCATTTTGATATTGACGTCTGCACCTTTGGCAGCAAGGTATTTAACAATATCTTCGTATCCGTCAAAAGCAGCTAAATGGAACGCTGTCATTTTGCTTGCAGGGTGCGCATAGTTTAAATCAGCACCTTTTTCAACCAAGTACTTCACGGTATCAAATCTACCTTTGGTAGCAGCCATTTGTAGCGGTTCCCATGCAAAGAATTTTTCGTTGACCAATTTTGGGTCAGCTTCCATGTATTTTTTGACTACTTTGATGTTGCCGCTACCTAAAGCTTCGGTAAGTTCCATGTATTCATCGTCCGTGAGCGCAAAGCTGTTCAATGAAAAACATAATGCAACCAGTGCTAATAACCCTTTAATCATATTCATACTTATTATCTCCAACTTCTTATAATGGTGCTTATTCAAATGAATTAAGCAATAAATTTTCTAGCATTACGGAACATACGCATCCAAGGGCCGTCTTCTTGCCAATCGTCTGGCCGCCAAGAATGCTGTACCGCCCTAAATACCCGTTCAGGATGTGGCATCATAATACTAAAACGCCCATCCGTGGTGGTAAACCCTGTTAATCCCTGAGGTGAGCCGTTTGGGTTAAACGGATAGACCTCAGTAGGCGTTGACGCATGGTCGATAAACCGCATCGTAGCCAGTTTTTTATCAAGCACCGTTGTGACAGCACTTTTCTCAGAAAATTCCGTAAACCCTTCGCCATGCGCTACGGCAATTGGCATGCGACTTCCCGTCATGCCACTAAAGAACAGGGATGGTGAGGGAAGCACCTCCACCATCGCAAAACGGGCTTCAAATTGCTCTGATTTATTGCGTACAAAATGCGGCCAGTGTTCGCTTCCTGGAATAATGCTATGTAAATTGCTCATCATTTGGCAACCGTTACATACTCCTAATGCGAAAGAGTCATTACGGCTAAAGAAAGCACTGAACTCATCACGTGCACGGCTGTTGAAGAGAATGGATTTTGCCCAACCTTCACCCGCACCCAGCACATCACCATAACTAAAGCCGCCACAAGCTACTAAGCCTGCAAAGTCTTTGAGTGAAACACGTCCAGCAATGACATCGCTCATATGGACATCTACGCTATTAAAGCCAGCGCGATCAAATGCTGCAGCCATTTCCGTTTGGCCATTCACACCTTGTTCACGCAAAATCGCCATATTTGGACGTACGCCAGTATGGATGTAAGGCGCTGCAATATTGTCATTTATATCAAACGTTAAATGTGCGTGTATGCCTGTGTCGGTATCATTCAATATACGGTCATATTCTTGCTGAGCGCATTCTGGGTTATCACGCAGGCTCTGCATGTGAAAGGTGGTTTCTGACCAGTATCGGTGCAGTTGAGTGCGGCTTTCGCTGAATGTAATGTTATCTTTGCTGATAGAGATTTGATTGCTGCTTGTCACTGTGCCAATACGATGTGCGCAGTGATCTAATGCTTGATTGAGTTGTGCTAGTACAGAGGCAGTATCATTTGCGCGTACTTGAATGACTGCGCCCAACTCTTCATTAAATAATGCACTGACGATGTCGCCAGACAATGTGGATAGATTGGTTTGGATGCCGCAATGACCAGCAAATGCCATTTCACATAACGTAGCAAATAAGCCGCCATCACTTCTATCGTGATATGCCAACAGTTTATTGTCGCCATTCAGTGATTGAATTTGCGCAAAAAATGCCTTGAGTTGCGCGGGACTATCTACATCAGGCGCGGTGTCCCCCAGTTGACTGTATACTTGGGCCAAGCTACTGCCGCCCATGCGGTTTTTACCATTACCCAAATCAATCAAAATAAGTTCGGTATCACCTAAATCGGTACGAAGTTGCGGTGTGAGTGTTTTGCGTACATCAAGCGTGTTCGCAAATGCAGAGATGACCAGAGAGATAGGTGATGTCACCGCTTTTTTGGTGCCGTTATCCTCCCATACCGTCTTCATGCTCATGGAGTCTTTGCCCACGGGAATACTGATGCCCAATGCCGGACAAAGCTCCATGCCAACAGCTTTTACAGTATTGAATAATGCGGCATCTTCCCCAGCATGACCTGCAGGCGCCATCCAGTTAGCAGAAAGTTTTAAGTTGCCTATATCGCTAATCCAGCTGGCCGCAATATTAGTAATGGCTTCACCAATCGCCATACGGCCAGAGGCTGGACCATCAATCAGTGCAAGTGGCGCTTTTTCACCAATAGCAAAAGCTTCACCCACATTGGTGTCAAAGCTAGCCAATGTCACTGCCACATCAGACACAGGCACTTGCCATGGGCCCACCATCTGGTCACGTGCAATGAGTCCAGTAACGGAGCGATCGCCAATAGTAATTAGGAAAGTTTTATCGGCCACGCCAGGCAAACGTAAAACACGTGCAGCTGCTTCAGTTAAATCAATGTTGCTGGTATCAAATGCTTGCAATTGTTTAGGCGTGCTTTTTACATCACGCGTCATTTTGGGTGGCTTGCCAAGTAGAACAGAGAGCTCCATGTCCACAGGTTTGTTATTAAAGTGGCTGTCCTCAACTGTTAAATGTCTCTCTTCAGTCGCAACACCAACTAAAGCAAACGGGCAACGCTCACGCGCGCAGATTTCTTCAAACAGGGCTAAATTTTCCTTGGCCACAGCCATCACATACCGCTCTTGTGCTTCATTACTCCATAATTCGCGGGGGCTCATGCCTGGCTCTTCGTTATTGACATTTCTGAGTTGGAACACAGCCCCG
Source organism: Methylophilus sp. (assembly GCA_030696695.1). Classification (GTDB taxonomy): domain Bacteria; phylum Pseudomonadota; class Gammaproteobacteria; order Burkholderiales; family Methylophilaceae; genus Methylophilus. The sequence goes on along the minus strand of JAUYRP010000021.1, from coordinate 43,251 downwards.
ACTTTGGCATCGTTCACCAATTCTGGAAACGCATTGGAAATACCGCCTGCACCCACATCGTGAATACTCAAGATAGGGTTTTTGTCGCCCATCTGCCAGCAGCGGTCAATTACTTCTTGCGCACGACGTTGCAGTTCAGGATTGCCACGCTGTACCGAATCAAAATCCAGATTTTCAGTGTTGGCACCAGTGTCCATGCTCGAAGCAGCACCGCCACCCAAACCAATCAGCATTGCTGGGCCACCTAACTGTATGAGTGCCGCACCCGCTGGAATCGCATTTTTATGTGAGTGACTCGCCGAAATATTGCCAACACCGCCTGCCAACATAATTGGCTTATGGTAACCACGCACTTCGTTGTTACTTTCTAGCTCAAACGTGCGGAAGTAACCAGCAATATTTGGGCGTCCAAACTCATTGTTATAAGCAGCGCCACCTAAGGGTCCATCTATCATGATTTGTAATGGTGTGGCGATGCGGCTTGGTTTGCCATATAACTCACCCTGACTCGCTTGCGAGTTAGGATTAGCGCGGGGGGAATAATAACGCTCCCAAGGCTGGGTAAAGTTTGGCAAATTGAGATTAGAGACTGAAAAGCCCGTTAAGCCTGCTTTAGGTTTAGAGCCAATCCCCGTTGCGCCCTCATCGCGGATTTCGCCACCCGCACCAGTGGCGGCGCCTGCAAAAGGTGAAATAGCAGTAGGGTGATTATGCGTTTCTACTTTCATCAAGTAGTGCATATCATCTTCAATATAGCCATATGCGTTGTTTGCTTGCGGGTAAAAACGTTTGGTTTTTTGGCCTTGTACAATCGAAGAGTTGTCTGAATAAGCCACCACTGTATTGCCTGGGTTGAGCTTATGGGTATTTCGTATCATGCCAAACAGCGAGATTTCTTGTTGTACGCCATCTATCACCCAATCTGCATTAAAAATTTTGTGGCGACAATGTTCTGAGTTGGCCTGTGCAAACATCATTAACTCTACGTCGGTTGGGTTGCGACCCATCTTGCGGTAATTATCGAGTAAGTAATCAACTTCGTCTGGGGAGAGTGCTAAGCCCATTTCATTGTTGGCTGTTTCTAATGCGGCCTTGCCACCTTGCAATAAATCAATGCTACTCAATGGTTTTGGGTCTGCGTAGTGATACAGTTTTTCAGCATCTTGTAACTTGTACACAACCGTTTCAGTCATGCGGTCATGGATCGCAGATTTAAACGCAGCCTTTTCCGCATCACTTAAGGACTGGCCGTTCTCTGTTGTGACGTAATAAGCAATACCACGTTCCAAACGTAACACACTGTCTAAACCACAATTATTGGCAATATCAGTTGCGCGTGATGCCCAAGGGGAGATGGTGCCGATACGTGGTATCACCAAAAACAATTCACCATTCGGCGCTTCTGTTATAGAGCTTGGTCCATAAGTTAAAATTTGCTTGAGCGTGCTTTGCTCGCTCGCAGAGAGTGATGTTTCACTGAATGCAAAATGCATTAACTCAGCATAAACATGCTCAACATTCGGGGCAGTGTGTTTGAGCGAGGCATAAAGTTTATCAAGACGAAATTGTGACAAAGCAGAACTGCCGCGAAGGCTTAAGCATTGGGCGCTAGAGTGAGAGCTGGACATGAATGAGAGAGCTTTATGGGGTTAAAATTTACAGGTGATATTTTAACAGAAAGTGACTTAACGCATTGCTTAAATTGCACTTTCTGTTCGCTACAGCTTACGCTTGGGTATTGGTTTGAATGCTTTACTGTTCAACCAATGAAAGTAAATTGTCATGTTTCAATATTAGACCAATCAAGCTGAGTAAGTCTTTACGTCTATAAAAAGCATATTGGTTTTTAAATAGAATAAATAGCTTTTTCAGCTTATTACTGCCTTCAAACAAATATAGATAGTCTGCCACTTGTGCTTTGGCTGCTTTAGTCCAATCCAGTTGATTGAAATCATGTTTGACGTGACGGTAATGATTCAAACTTAGCTGCAACGAAGGGCTAATGGTCTGATCGGATTTGGTTAGGATTTCAGAGTCACTACGTGCGATGGAACTAGTATTGTGCTGGCGGTATTTCAACATATTGTCTGAGATAAACCCCCGAGCGCCTGTCAATTCAGCAATCATGCCTAGATGGTAATCGTATGGTAATTGAGCGCTAATTTTCTTTGATTCGTTATTTAAAGCGCGATTAAATAAGATGGAGCCACCTTGCACACTATTGGCGATAATGATGCCGTTCAGCCCTTTTTTAAGGCCACGTTTACCAATGAACTTCTCACGAATGCTGTTCAATTGGCTGTCTACAAAATCAGAATCTGTATGCACTAAAGCCGGTATCTTTTTCTCTGTTTCAATGGTGGTCAGTAAGTTTAAGCTTCTTTCCAATTTATCTGCCCGCCATACATCATCTTGATCGCACGGAGCAATATAGTCTTCATCCACTTTGTTAAACAGGTGGAAATAAGCCTGCACTACTCCTAAATTGCCTAGTTGATCTTCTAGGTAGGTAAACCTTGCATCTTTAGCTACATAACTTTTAATGATGGCAATAGAGCTGTCTTTTGACCCATCGTCTCGTATATAACAATGCCAGTGCGGGTAGGTTTGAGCAATCAAAGAATCTAGTTGCTGGACGATATAAGCCTCGCCATTATAGGTAGAGAGAACGATAGCTACAATGGGCGGGATGTGTTGGGCGGATTGCATGGAGGTGGCAACTTCAATGTAAATAATCGAACTTACATACTAGCAAAAAAAGGCTGACCTGCTAAGGGCTTTTGCCCGTCAATAGAAGCTATAGGCCTAATGCGCGTGCTGACTGATAAAAAGCAAAACTGATGACCCAAGCCAATGCAAGCGACCATATGATGGAAACCCACATAAATACACTGCTTTTGGATTCGCTCTTCATGGTTGCAATTGTTGATAAGCATGGTGTGTAGATCAGTGTGAACAGCATAAAACTCATGCCTTGCACCCAATCAATATTCATGGCAATTTGTTGGCTGAGCGCGTCACCTTGTAAACCATAAATCACCGCAAGTGCACCGACCACAATTTCTTTGGCAACAAAGCCAAAAATCAAAGCAATAGCTAACTGGGTATCAATCCCAATCGGGTCAAGCACTGGTGCAAAAAATTGACCAATCTGCCCTGCAATCGTAGCTGCACTCGCTGGGGCAACGTCAGTAGGGTAGTGGGTCATAGCCCATACCAATACAACGCCAATCACAATAAATTTTGTGGCGCGATTTAAAAAGTGTTTGACTTCTTGCCAGCCTCGCAGCCATATTTGGCGAGGCGTAGGGAAGCGGTAGGGTGGTAGCTCTAAGATAAATGGCTCGGTACTTTTATATTGTTGTTTAAATAAAATTGCGGTTAAAAAGATGGTGAAAAAGCTCATCATGTACAGTGCAAACATGATGAAAGCCGCTTGGTTTGCAGCAAACAATGTGGCAATCATGAATAAAAATACTTGCAGGCGGGCTGAGCATAAAGAGAGTGGAATGACCAACATGGTCAGTAGTCGCATCGGACGGCTGCGCATGACGCGTGTACCCATCAGTGCGGGTACGTTGCAGCCAAAGCCCATCAATATCATCACGAATCCGCGCCCATCTAACCCCATTTTAGCCATGAGGGTATCCATCAGAAATGCGGCGCGAGATAAATAGCCGCTGTCTTCTACCATGCTCATCACTAGGAAAAACAGCACAATAATTGGTACAAATGCAGCAACTGTGCCAATGCCATTGTAGATACCATCCAGTAGCAAGCCATTTAACCATGCAGGTATATTCGCTAGCATTGGTTCTAGTGCTTCGGTTCTAAATGTGTCGAGTATCCAAGCCATTCCGTCTTGTAGAGGTGCGCCCACTGTAAAGATAAATTGAAACAGCAAAAACATCGCCAGAAAGAACAAAGGCAAACCTAGCCATGGATGGAGTAGCACACGGTCTATTTGGTCGGTTGTTTCATCATTGAATTTGATTGGCATTTGAACCGTATGCTGAACAATGTCATGCATGGTTTGCTCAATTAGACTATCGACTTCTAATAATTTTGCGATGTCTTGAGGCGCTGTGATGGTGGCGGGGTTATTGAGTACTTGGCCTGCCAATTGCAATGCTTGTGGGCAACCATCGCCATATTTTGCACTGATGGTTTGCACTGGAAAGCCGAGTGCGCCTGCCATTGCTTCTGTGTCTATTGTGATACCTGCCCGTTTTGCTTCGTCTTGCATGTTGAGTAGCAACATGGTTGGCAAGCCTAATTGCTTTATTTGTAATGCCAACGATAATTGACGGTCAATTTGTGAGCTATTCAACACAATCATGACCAAATCGACAGCATGATGACTTAAAAAGTGTCTCACCACTTGTTCGTCATCTGAGAAACCATGCAAATCATAGAGCCCGGGCAAATCAATCAGCTCTGCTATATGCCCGCCCATTAACACTTTCGCACTCATTAAATCTACAGTGATTCCTGGCCAGTTACCCACCCTTGCTGACGCGCCACTGAGACGGTTGAACAGAGTAGATTTGCCAGTGTTGGGCATGCCAAGGAGTGCAATGCGTTTCATCGATAAGTGCCGTGTGTTTAAACTGCTTGGAGTTGAATGCGCTGCGCTTCGATTTCACGCAGGATGATGTCTGTGCCGCCTATGCGCACATGTAATGGGCCGTTGAAGTTTGCACGACGTATGAGTGTAATCTGTTTGCCAATACGGAAACCGAGTGCATTCAGTCGTTGATACAATGCTTGCTCAGCATGAATTGCGTGTATGGTGCCCAATTGACCAGGTGATAAATTGCTTAATACTGTCATGCAAATTAAGAGTAATCTAAATGATAATAGTTCTTAATTATGCCATAACATGTACTGTTTCTGAAAATTAAAAAGCCTGCATGCGCAGGCTTTTTAATAGTATCTAAATTAGATTAGATTATTTCTTAGCACCAGCTACTTCAATCTTGGCTTTGTCTTTCAAACCAAGCATCATTTTTTCCAATTTACGTTGTTGCAAAGTACGCTCTAAGCCTTCTTTTACTTTATCGTAAGCAGGTACTTGAGTGGCACGTGAATCAACCATCTTAATGACATGCCAGCCAAACTGAGTTTGTATTGGCGCGCTGGAGAGTTCGCCTTTTTTCAGTCCAATGACAGCGTCGCTAAATGGTTTCACCATGCCTGCTGGGGAGAACCAACCCAAATCACCGCCTTTTTCTTTAGAGCCTGGATCTAAAGATTTCTCTTTGGCTAATTTCGCAAAATCGGTACCTTTTTTAAGCTGCGCTAGTATGTCATTCGCTTCAGCTTCTGTTTTGACCAAAATATGACGGGCACTGTATTCTTTGTCGCCCAATTCTTTTTTGTACTGCTCATACGCTTCTTTTTTCTCAGCTTCAGATACTGGATTCTTTTTCATGAAATCCGCTAGGAAGGCGTTCACCAATAATTTACGACGTGCCAACTCTTCGTTTGCGATGAAATCTGGCTGTTTATCGATGCCTAATTTCTGCGCTTCTTGATAAGCAAGCTCTGAACCCACCAGCTCATTGATGATGGCACCTTTCATGTTTTCATTAGGTTTTTGGCCACGTGCTTCAGCGTCTCTAGTGATGTAGTCTACCCAAGACTGCTTAATGGGTTTTCCATTGACGGTGGCTACCGAGGCGTCAGCAGCAAGTAGTGGTTGCGCAAGCGCGAGGGCAGAAAATGCTGCTGTAGTGGCTAAAATGTGTTTTATATTCATGCGTAGTCCTCAGGGTAAATGAAAGTCTGATTAATTAGACGTTATAGTTATGGGGTCATTTGGTGCAATTGCAAGTATGCTAATGGCATGAATTTTATGCGGCATTAAGTCACTGATTGCTTGATACACCAGTCTATGTCGGGAGATTTGAGATTGATTTAAAAAACATGAGCTTACGATTTTTAGTTGAAAGTGTCCACCCCCCGTATTACCTGCATGACCAGCGTGCTGTGCTGATTGATCAGAAAGCTCAAGTAAAATTGGTTCAAGGCTACTTAACCTTGTTTTAATTTCTTCGCTAAGTTCCATAATCAATACTTCAGTGAGATAGTTTCGTGGTCTAAAAGTTCTATGGGTTAAGGCAATGTTTTTCTAAAAGGTGATACTTTAACGCTGGCATAGACATCTTCTGTGACAAAAGGATCAGCCTCTGCCCAAGCTTGCGCTGATTCAAGGTCTGGAAAGTCTGCAATAATTAAACTGCCGGTATAGCCAGCAGGGCCTGGGTCAATACTGTCGATAGCTGGAAACGGGCCGGCCAGTAATAGGCGCCCCTCACTTTGTAATACCGTGAGTCTGGCCAAATGTGCAGGTCTGGCTTTCAAGCGTTTTTCCAAGCTGTTAGGCGTATCTTCTGCAACAATGGCATACCACATGCTAATTCCCATCCTTGTGTGTCGGTTCGTCTTGATTTGGATTCACCAAGTATTGTTTAAGCATGACGGTTTGCCCAATCATAAAAGCGAACATCAGGGTGGTTACCCCAAATAGCTTAAAGTTGACCCATGTGTTTTCGGTAAAATAAAACGCGACATACAGATTTAAAATACCTAACATAATCAAAAATAACACCCAAGCCCAGTTAAGTTGGTGCCAAATCTTTTTCGGTGGATTCAACACTTTGTGCATCATTTGTTGGATTAGATTTTTGCGGAAAAAATGATTGGAAATCAGAAGTGCTAAAGCACCTATCCAATACAACACAGTAGGTTTCCACATAATAAAAGTTTTGTCATGTAACAATAGTGTAATCCCACCCAGCACTGAAATGATGATGCCATTGATCATTAGCATTTTGTCTACTTTTTTGTGAACTAACTTACTCCAAAGAATCAGCGCGATAGTGGTGCCAATAGCTACAGCTGTCGCCACGTAAATATCGTAGAGCTTGTAGCCAACAAAAAATAAAATCACAGGAAGTAAATCAAAGAAAATTTTCATGAATCGTTTCGTTACACTTAGTAGTAGGTGTGCGCTTCCAGATGGTTGCGCTATCAGTAATCCCTGTATTTTGCTATGATTTGCGATTGATTGCAAAATACTTGTGAGATTATGTCAGCACTAATTGATTTGCATTGCCACTCAACCGTTTCTGATGGATTGCTGCCGCCGCAAGAATTAGTAGCGCATGCTGCGTCCCGCGGTGTAAAAGTGCTTGGACTGACTGATCATGATGATTTAGGGGGCTTAGCAGAAGCTAGGCTAGCTTCTAATGATCATGGGATTGCTTTTATCAATGGCGTTGAGATTTCGGTGACTTGGAAAAGACGCACCTTGCATATTGTGGGGTTGAAAGTGGATGCAGAAAACCTTGCACTCATTAATGCTTTGGCAGAAGTGCGCACAGCGCGCGATGGGCGTGCAAGGGAAATTGCGTCGGGCCTAGAAAAAGTAGGCATTGTGGATGCCTATGAAGGTGCCAAAACTTTCTCCAAACAAAGCATCATGACACGTAGCCACTTTGCACAGTACTTAGTACAAGCTGGACATGCAAAAAATGTGAAAACGGTGTTTAAAAAATACATGGTCAAAGGCAAGCCTGGTTATGTAGAGCATCAATGGATGGACTTGGAGCAAGCGGTCACCTTGATTAAACAAAGTGGTGGCGTTGCTGTCATTGCGCATCCGGGCCGCTATGATTTAGGGTTTGTGAATATGCATTTATTAATGCATGAGTTCAGAAGCTACGGCGGCGAGGCCATCGAAGTTGTCACGGGCAGCCACACCCCTCCTCAGTACGATCAGTTTGCAAAAATCGCGCATCGCTTTGGCTTAAAGGCCTCACAAGGGTCTGATTATCATGGGCCGGGTTTGTCGTACATGGAAATGGGCTACTTGCCGAATTTACCCCATGGCTGCGTACCTGTTTGGCAAGATTGGGAAGAGGCGAAATTACTCAACGCTTAGCAGCAATAGCTTAGTTGATGTCGTTACGATAACGTGTTATGGCCCAATATTTCGTGATTCATGCAGAAAATCCACAGCCACGATTGGTGAAGCAAGCGGTGGATATTTTGCTAAGTGGTGGCGTAGTGGCCTATCCCACAGACTCAAGTTACGCCTTAGGTTGCGCGTTAGGTTTTAAAGAGGCGCAAACTAAAATCCGCAGCATACGTGGTGTAGATGATAGCCATTTGTTTACACTCATGTGTCGCAATTTAAGCGAGTTAAGCGTGTATGCTAAGGTAGACAACGCACAATTTCGATTGCTCAAAGCCAATACGCCCGGGCCTTATACGTTTATTTTAGAAGCGAGTCGCGAAGTGCCGCGTCGACTATTACACGCTAAGCGTAGCACAATCGGTTTACGCGTCCCTCAGCATGCGGTTACCCAAGCTTTACTAGAAGCACTTGATGCGCCTCTGCTCAGCATGACACTACAATTACCAGGGGATGACGCACCTCTCAACATCGCTTGGGAAATTCGTGAACAGCTAGAACATCAACTAGAGTTAGTGATTGATTCCAGTTTGGACCAAATGGGTGAAACGACTGTGGTGGATTTGACTGGTGATACGCCACAACTGATTAGGCAAGGGATTGGTGCGATTGACGCACTTGGCTTATAGGCAAGCAATTCAGATGAAGGAAATTTAAAGTTGGAACTTACCATTGTTCAAAAAATAGCTGTCTACGCATTGCCTATTTTATTTGCGATTACCGTACATGAGGCCGCACACGGCTATGCTGCAAAATATTTTGGCGATTTAACTGCGGAAAAGCTGGGTAGAATTACCTTGAATCCACTAAAACATATCGACCCTTTCGGCACCATTATATTACCTGCACTCACGGTCATGTTAGGGGGTATCTTGTTCGGTTGGGCTAAGCCTGTGCCTGTCAATTTTGCAAATCTAAAAAATCCTAAAAAAGACATGTTTTGGGTGGCCGCTGCGGGACCAGCTTCTAACTTTGTGATGGCTATTTTTTGGGCGCTGATGCTCAACTATGCAAACTATGCGCCGAATACTGCAGTGAATTTCTTGGCCGAGATGAGCTTGGCGGGTATCAGCATCAACTTGGTATTAATGGTACTGAACTTGCTGCCGATGCCACCTTTAGACGGTGGACGTATTGCTGTGAGTCTGTTGCCTACGCCAATGGCAATACAATTAGCTCGCTTAGAGCAGTATGGCTTTATTATCCTCATTGTGCTGATGTTTACCGGTATTTTAGGCAAAATTATTTCGCCGATTATTCACATGTTTGAGCGATTGATTTATGTGGTGTTTATGTGAGGTAAGCTAAGCAATAAAAAGCATGCGTAATTCAACGCGCATAATTTATAATTCCAGACATTACTTTAACAAGTTAAGCATTAGTACTTTTTTAGCCATTTATTTTTTTATTTAGGTTTCCATTCTATGGCGGTCGAACGCGTTTTATCAGGTATGCGCCCAACTGGGCAATTGCATTTAGGTCACTATCATGGCGTGTTAAAAAACTGGCTACGCTTACAGCACGAGCATGAATGCTTATTTTTTGTTGCAGATTGGCATGCGTTGACTACGCATTACGATACGCCAGAAGTGATTGAAGAAAGCGTGTGGGATATGGTGATAGATTGGTTGGCCGCAGGTGTAGATCCTGCCAATGCCACTATTTTCATTCAATCGCGTGTGCCAGAGCATGCCGAGTTATACACCTTACTATCCATGATGACGCCTTTAAGCTGGTTAGAACGTGTACCTACCTATAAAGATCAGCAAGAAAAGCTGAGCAATAAAGATTTATCCACCTATGGCTTTCTAGGTTACCCCTTGTTGCAAAGTGCGGATATTTTGATTTACAAAGCCACGCAAGTGCCTGTAGGCGAAGACCAAGTGCCTCACATTGAACTGACGCGCGAAGTGGCAAGACGCTTTAATCATATTTATGGACGTGAAAAAGGCTTTGAAGAAAAAGCCGAAGCTGCCATTAAAAAACTTGGCTCTAAGCGTGCTGCTTTGTATGAAGAAATGCGCGCGGCCTATCAAGAAAATGGGGATGAAGAAGCACTTGAAGCGGCACGCGCCATGATTGAGGAACAGCAGGGCATGAGCATGGGCGACAAGGAGCGTTTACTTGGCTACTTAGAAGGTGGCGGTAAAATTATCTTAGTCGAGCCAGATTACAAGCTTACACCGGCATCTAAAATGTTTGGCTTGGATGGCCAGAAAATGTCTAAGTCTTACAACAATACGATTTCGTTACGCGAGCCTTTGGATGCTGTGGCTAAGAAAATCAAGACGATGCCAACTGATCCTGCGCGAATTCGACGTACCGATCCGGGTGACCCTGCTAAATGCCCTGTGTGGCAATTGCACGAAGTGTATTCAGATGACAAAACCAAAGCGTGGGTACAAGATGGTTGTAAATCGGCCGCCATTGGTTGTATTGGATGTAAGCAGCCAGTGATAGATGGTGTGGTTAACGAGCTAAAACCGATTCAAGCGCGTGCTGCAGAATATGCGGAAGACCCCACTTTGGTGAAAAATATTGTGGCAGAAGGCTGTGAGCGTGCTCGTAAGTTGGCGCGTGAAACCATGCGCGAAGTGCGTGATGTCATGGGTCTGAATTACAGCTAGCTTGCACGCATGATTGAATCACCTATTCATGCCAAAATTAACGGGGAAACGCTCAATGCGCTACCCCAAGATCTCTATATCCCGCCCGATGCCCTTGAAGTCTACTTAGAGACGTTTGAGGGGCCACTCGATTTACTCCTGTATTTAATCCGCAAACATAATTTGGATATTCTCGATATTCCGATGGCGCAACTCACCGTGCAGTACATGGGCTATGTGGAGAAAATGAAAGTGATTAAGCTGGAGCTGGCAGCTGACTATTTATTGATGTCAGCCATGCTGATAGAAATTAAATCGCGCATGTTGCTACCTAAACCGACCGAAGTAGCAGAAGAGGATGATCCACGTGCAGAGCTGGTGCGACGTTTAATGGAATATGAAGCCATCAAGCTAGCAGCGCAACGTTTGGATGCCATGCCTATGGTCGGTGCGGAAATTCAAGTTGCTTCAGCGTATTATCAACATATCAGCCAAGTAAAACCACCTGAAGTGGGTTTGGATGATTTGCTAGAGGCATGGAAAAACGTGTTGAAGCGGGCCAAGTTGAATCAGCATCATCAGTTAGGGCGCGCTGAGCTCTCGGTGCGCGAACACATGAGCCAAATTTTACGCCGTCTAAGTGCAGAAAAAATGGTGGAATTTTCGGCATTGTTTGACTTGGATGATGCTGGTATTCCCAAGTTAGTGGTGCATTTCTTAGCGATTTTAGAATTGGCTAAAGAAGGGTTGGTGCGTATTACTCAGCAAGCAGCGTTTAGCCCCATTTACCTACAGTTGCAAACAGGTGAAGCAGAGTGAGAGAGCCAGACAATATTCAAGAAATGAAGCAAGTATTGGAAGCCGCCTTGCTGACTGCGGGTATGCCATTAAGCTTGGATGATTTGTTACGATTGTTTGCAGGCAAGATGGAACGCACCACATTGCGTATGCTGTTGGATGAGCTAAAACAAGATTGGGCTGACCAAACGTTGGACTTGGTGCAGGTGGCAACGGGTTATCGTTTTCAAGCGAAAGCGCAATACAGTGAATTTATCGCGAGGTTAAATCCAGAACGTCAGCCTAAGTATTCACGTGCAGTGATGGAAACGTTGGCCATTATCGCTTACCGCCAGCCTGTGACGCGTGGTGATATTGAGCAAATTCGTGGTGTAGCGGTCAATCCCAATGTGATTCGACAATTGCAAGAGCGTGAATGGATAGACGTAGTCGGGCAACGAGAAGTGCCTGGACGGCCTTCATTATATGCAACTACTAAATACTTTTTGGATGATTTGAATTTAAGATCACTGGCGGAGTTGCCACCATTTGAAGAGTTTACCCAGTCAGAAATTCCGCTGTCAGAGTAAGGTCATTTAATTTTAGTGAGTACAAAGGCAATGATGATGGCCGTTGCAAAAATCAGCGTAATTGCAATCAACCACTTATTCTCTTGTTGCCACCTGCTTTCTGCCTCATTTTTGGCTAGTGTGTAGTACAGCTTACCAACATCGTTTTGATTAGTATTCATTGAATTTGACGCAATGTTCGTTGGTTCATATTCCTCCGTGGCAATATCTGAAAATTTTACCGATGGGGTGGGGTGAGTGTTGTCGGATAATTGCGCAGGGTGATTTGAAATTCGCGTAGATAACTTAAGTTTTGGTACTGCAGCTACTGAGGTTGTGGCCACTGGAATGTTGTTTGGTGCAGTCGTGGCTGGCGCGCTTTTGGTAGCGTCAGTTTTTTCGTTACTAGCGGGTACTTTTAGGCTTGTTAACGGATTTGCAAACGCGAACTGAAAAAATATCAAAGCAAATAAAAGAAAAAAGCCATTACCTAGCCACTGCGCTTTTTTGCTCATTTGGGCTAAAGATAATGGTTTTTTTAATTTATAAACACACAACGTAACCAATGTTCCTTTCGGAATGTGTTGAGGGTGATATGATTAGTGGTGATGGCCACCTGCGCCATGCACGTGTTGGTGTGAGACTTCCTCTTGATTGGCTGCTCTTACCGCGGTAATTTTTGCGGTGAATAACAGGCGTTCCCCTGCCCAAGGGTGGTTGCCATCTACGACTACTTTGCCATCAGCAATTTCTGTGATCGTATACAAAATGACATCGCCAGTTTCATCTTCACCTTCAAATTGCATGCCGACTTTTAAATCTTGGCTTGGGAACGCGGTCGCTGGCTCAATTTGTACAAGACCTTCATCGTATTCACCAAACGCGTCTACTGGTTCTAAGCTAACTTCTACTGTGTCGCCTATGTTTTTACCATGCATCGCTTCTTCAACTTTAGGGAAGATATTGTCGTATCCACCATGCAAATAGGCAACTGGTTCTGTGCTGGATTCAAGCACTTGGCCATCGCTGTTTTTAAGTTCATAGGTCATGGTGACTACAGTGTTCATGGCAATTTGCATGGACGTTTCCTAACTAAAAATTGAATGATATTGAAAAAAATATTGGGATATATACGATTTTAATCTATTTGGTGGAAATGTGCTTTAGTTGTGCGCATGTTTTTGACGCCACACCCACGGTGGCATGGGTTTTTTCTGTTTCCATAACCCGCGTTTCGCATTGCGTGCTTCGTTCTCCATGACCTGTAATGCCCAATTGTTTGAGTAGCGTGTATTAAACCAAGCGTAACCTTGTTCAATCATATACTCACTGACTGGGATGGTATTGCATGTTAAGTAACCAAGGTCGCGTTGATATTTATCGATCCCTGTTAAGGTCACAGTTATTTCAGCATCTTTACATAGCTCCATTAAAGTCCGTCTAGCTTGTTTGCCATATCGTTGATTTCGCTCTGGCGCATCAATATCGGTGATTCTGAGCTTGTACTGTCGCTGTCCATCGTCAATTTTAACGGTGTCACCATCATAAAAACGTGTAATGGTCGGGTCTGCAATTGCAGGCAGGTAAAATGCAGATGCGCTCAAAAAAACTAAAGTGCATAGCACTGACGTAACGAGGCGTTGCATCAGTCGCTAGCGATGATTGACGGCTAAAGGATGCCCATGAGACCCGTCTAGTAAGCTGTAGTCAGTGACAGGCTCCAACACTGTTGGCACTGCGTCATCCAAAAGATTTGGATAGTCTTTGCTGTAGTGCAGGCCGCGACTCTCATGGCGCTCAATTGCGCTCAATACAATCAGCTCTGCTACTTGCAATAAGTTACGCAATTCAATTAGGTCATTACTCACTCTGAAGTTGCTATAAAATTCATACACCTCATCGCGTAGCATGTAAATACGATGCAGGGCACGACTCAAACGTTTATTAGTACGCACAATCCCGACATAATTCCACATAAATCGACGTAGCTCATTCCAAGTATGGGTAATCAGCACTTCTTCGTCAGCATCCGTTACACGGCTTTCGTCCCACTCGGGCAGTTGAACAAATGGTTGGGTTGGGTTGCTAAGAATTTGTCTGGCGGCTGCTTGGCTAAATACCAAACATTCTAGTAGAGAATTGCTGGCTAAACGGTTGGCACCATGCAAGCCTGTACAGGCGGTTTCACCAATAGCGTATAGGCATTCAATATCCGTTTTGCCTTGTGCATCCGTCATCACGCCACCACAGCTATAGTGTGCAGCAGGCACAACAGGGATAGGCTGTTTAGTGATATCAATGCCAAGTTCTAAGCAGCGTTTATAGATGGTTGGGAAATGTTCTTGGATAAAGCTGGCAGGTTTATGTGAGATGTCCAAATACACGCAATCTAACCCACGCTTTTTCATTTCAAAGTCAATCGCGCGTGCGACGATGTCACGTGGTGCCAGCTCTTCTCTGGCGTCATGCGTTGGCATAAAGCGTGTACCATCGGGTAGCTTCAACAGCCCACCTTCACCACGCACCACTTCAGAAATCAAAAAGGATTTTGCGTGAGGGTGATATAAGCAAGTTGGATGAAACTGAATAAATTCCATATTGGCCACGCGACAACCAGCACGCCATGCCATGGCAATGCCATCGCCTGTGCTCACATCAGGATTCGTCGTATATAAATACACTTTACCAGCACCACCCGTAGCCAATGCCGTATGTTGGGCTGCAATGGTGATGACTTTGCCAGAAGCGTTATCTAAGACGTAAGCACCCAAGCACTGGTTGGGCTGATTGGCTTTTAGGTTGGTTTTAGCAAGTTTTTTACTGGTGATTAGATCAACAGCAATATGGTTTTCTAATATGGTGATATTGCTATGCTCACGGATACGTTCAGTAAGGGTTTTTTGCACGGCATTGCCAGTAGCGTCAGCCACATGGTAAATGCGGCGATGACTGTGACCACCTTCGCGGGTGAGGTGATAGCCACTATCATCAGATTCACGTGTGAAATGTACACCTTGCTGGATAAGCCACTCTATAGATTCGCGCGCTTTTTCTGCCACCATGTGCGTCACTTCTTTGTCACATAATCCGGCGCCTGCAATCAACGTGTCTTCAATATGTGCTTCAATAGAGTCGTCGCTATTGAGCACTGCGGCAATGCCGCCTTGCGCCCAACTGCTTGCACTGTCAGTGATTTCACGCTTGCTGACCAAACATACTTTTTTGGTGTCGGCAACTTTGAGTGCAAGGGTTAGCCCAGCAAGGCCGCTCCCAATAATCAATACATCGAACTGATTAATCATACTTGTTAACTTTAATGAACTATTGGAAGTTTATCTGTGTCTCTGTATTTGAGCTAGCGATGCATGATACATCATGTATAAATTAGATAGGGGAAGAGAATATGTTACAGACAGGCAAAATTGAAGAGTTGACCCGATCAGGCTTCGTAGAAAGCACCACGAAGGCGTATACTACAGGCTACAAAAAGACCACAAACGGGAGTGACGCCTCTATGGCGGAAAAACCAGTGCAAAATTTGAGCGCTGAAAATCGAGAGCTTGACCAAGTATTAGTGACCCGAGCACAGCAGGGTGATAAAAAAGCATTTGGCTTATTGGTGGACAAATATCACCGTAAATTAGGCCGTTTGTTGTCACGTATGATTCGTGATCAAGCTGAGGTTGAAGATGTTGTGCAAGAGTCTTTTATTAAAGCTTATCGAGCATTGCATAATTTCAGAGGCGACAGTGCATTTTATACGTGGTTATACCGTATTGGGATTAACACAGCTAAAAATTACCTAGTGTCGATGGGGCGCAAGCCGCAGGTCATGCAAGATGTTGAAATTGAAGACGTGGAAAATTTCGATCAAGGCTTTGAAATGCGCACCATGGATACGCCTGAAACTGCGTTGATGACGAAGGAAATTGCGCAAACAGTCAATGACACGATTGCTAATTTGCCAGATGAGTTACGCACCGCTATTACGTTGCGTGAACTGGAAGGTTTAAGTTATGAGGATATTGCAGTCATCATGCAATGCCCAATCGGTACAGTGCGTTCACGTATTTTTAGAGCACGCGAAACAATTGCGTTGAAATTACGCCCGTTGTTAGACACACCTGATCACAAACGTTGGTAGTTTTGTATACAATAATTAAGATAAAAGTATGGGGTTAGTATGAAAGAACAGTTATCTGCCTTAATTGATGGTGAATTCGATACGAATAACGCAGATCATCTATTGATTGTCGCTAAATCAGATGGTGAACTTAGGCACGCATGGAATGCTTATCACATGATAGGTGACGTCATGCGTGGAGACCAAGTGTTTCACAATAAAGTGACCAACCGCATCATGGACGCTCTAGAGCAAGAGCCTACGGTAATTGCACCAGCTGCGGTAAATGCGGTACAAACCAAAGCCAAGCAATCTATATTCAAAAAAACAGCTTTTTGGTCAGTTGCGGCATCAGTCACAGCGGTCATGTTTGTTGGTTTAATTCTGCTACAACAACAAAAAGTTGATCAGAACATCATTGAGCCAGTGGAATTTGCTGAGGGTATACCAAGCGAGTATTTAACTGCGCATCAGACTTACGCACCTAACGGGGCGGCATACTATATTCAAAATGTATCATATACGGAGCCGCGTTAAACATGTTTAAGTGGATGTTGACTTGCGCATTGGTTTTCG
The DNA here is from genome assembly GCA_030696695.1 of Methylophilus sp. GTDB lineage: Bacteria > Pseudomonadota > Gammaproteobacteria > Burkholderiales > Methylophilaceae > Methylophilus. Next base: position 26,619 of record JAUYRP010000021.1, on the reverse strand, counting down.
CAAGTTTAAATGTTCAAGCGCTGGAAGACCCATGGTTGGCTTTGCAAAAAACTGCTTATGCCGCACGAGAGCTCAACTATCAGGGTGTATTCGTATATCAAAACGGCGACCAGACACGTTCTGTACAAATTACTCACATGAACAATGCTGGGCGCGAGCTCACGCGGAATGTCATGCTCGATGGTCAGCCTCGCGAGGTGTTTAGCGAAGGCAGTGACATCGTAATATTCAATGCTAAAGATAACAAAGTTGTCATTGAAAAACGTCGCGGGCAGAATTTATTTCCCGCTATGTTGCCAACCAACCTAGAAGCGCTGAAATTCAGTTACACCGCTAAATTTGGGCCGATTGAGCGTATCGCTGATCGCGAAGCTCAAATCATCGATTTAGTACCCAATGATCATTTTCGATATTCATACAGGGTTTGGTCAGATGTAGAGTTTGGATTGTTGGTGCGCATGACGCTGATGAATCACAAAGGCCAAGCCATCGAACAAATTGGCTTCACTCAATTAAGTATGCTGAATACGCATGATCTCAATTGGTTTCAACCCAAAATCGATTTATCCAAACAGTATGTAATGGAAGATGAAGCCCCCATCACGCACGTCACCAACAGCTGGGTAGTGGCTAATTTGCCTCCAGGCTACCGTAAGGTTGACCATATTGAGCACATCGCACCGGGAAAAAACACGATAGTGAATCAAGTTATTTTTTCTGATGGCATCGCATCCGTTTCTCTCTTTATTGAGCCTATAAAAAAAGGTGTTCGTCCAAAAATGGGGCATAAAGTGGTTGGCTCCACCAATATCTGTGCCAATGTGGTAGATGGCTATCAAGTGATTGTAGTGGGTGAAGTGCCTGCATCAACTGTGCAACAAATAGCTAGAGCTGTGAGCTTTAACAAGCAAACCACTGCAAATAAATAAACCTTTACCTGACTGAATCATGATTGAAGAACGCGCTGTCATTCTCTCTCTGGAAGCGAATCCCGATATTCCAGACACTCCTGTAATTGCTACTTTAGAAATTGAACGTAAAACTGCTTGTGGTTTATGCGGTCAAACCCGTGGTTGTGGTAACTCCATTTGGGGTAAGTTATTTGCACATCGCTCCACAGCGTTTAAAGCCAAAAATAATATTGATGCTAGGGTCGGGCAGAGTGTGATTGTGGGTATTAATGAGCAAGCTTTATTATGGAGCGCGCTGTTGTTGTATATCTTACCGCTTGTAACCATGCTAGGCGCCTCCATATTAGTGATGCAATTTAACGATTCGAATGGAATGATGATGTTGGCTGCCTTAATTGGCCTGGTGGCAGGGTTGCTTTGGGTAAAAGGGTTTACTACATCGAATCAATATTTTGTGATGCAACAACCTATCATTTTAAGATTGGCAAGTGATGATAGGCCTATAACATTTGCCAGTTAATTATTAACCTTTGAGGATAAATAGAAGGAAATTTAGATGTTTAAGAAATGGATTTCTAGTGCATTTTTGTTGGCAGTTTTTGCCGTCAACACGATGCAAGTACATGCAAAAGATTTGCCAGACTTCACCGAGTTGGCAGAAAAGCAAGGCCCAGCGGTTGTCAATATTAGCATTACGTCTATTGCACAAGCGAGTGGGATGTCACCTTTCCCCGGTATGCCAGATGATGAAAACATCCAAGAGTTTTTTAAGCGCTTTGGCATTCCTGGTATGCCACCTGGTCAAGCACCAGGGCAGGGTGGTCAAGAATTTAAATCACAATCACTAGGTTCTGGATTTATTATTAGTCAGGATGGCTATATTCTGACCAATGCCCATGTGGTGAACGCGGCCGATGAGGTGCTGGTGAAGCTCTCTGACAAACGTGAATTTAAAGCCAAAATTATTGGTGCTGACAAACGCACTGACGTGGCCTTGATCAAAATTGAGGCGACGAATTTACCGAAAGTCACTATCGGTGACCCTAACGCGCTTAAAGTTGGCGAGTGGGTGGCCGCCATTGGATCACCTTTTGGTTTGGAAAACACCATGACTGCGGGCATTGTCAGTGCAAAAGGACGCGCGCTGCCACAAGAAAATTTTGTGCCATTTATTCAAACTGATGTCGCCATCAATCCAGGCAACTCAGGTGGCCCATTATTCAATCTACGCGGAGAGGTGGTAGGTGTTAACTCGCAGATTTATAGTCGTAGTGGTGGTTCTATGGGCTTGTCCTTTAGTATCCCTATTGATGTAGCGATTGATATTTCAAATCAGTTGAAGACCACAGGTAAAATTACACGTGGTTGGTTAGGTATTGCTATACAAGAACTCACCAAAGATTTAGCCGAGTCATTTGGTATGAAAAATACCAATGGCGCTTTAATTGCAGGCATCGAGAAAAGTGGCCCTGCAGACAAAGGCGGTTTAGAAGCGGGTGACGTGATTACCAAGTTTGACGGCAAGCCTATTATTGAAACTGGTGATTTGCCTCGAATAGTAGGCAGTACTAAACCTGGTAAATCTGTACCCGTTGAGTTTATGCGTAAGGGTGCGGCAAAAACTCTGAATGTCAGTGTGGGTGAAATGCCAACAGATTCATCAGAGGCAATTGTCCCAAGTAAAAGTACACCGAAAGCAGAAGCGAACAAAATTGGACTTACGCTAAAAGAGCTGACGCCTCAGCAAAAGAAAAAGCTTAACGGTAAAAATGGTTTACTTGTGATTGAAAGTACAGGCGTGGCTGCACAAGCGGGTATCCGTCGTGGTGACGTAGTGCTTGGCTTAAACAACAGCGAGAGCCAGAGTGTTGATTTGTTCAATAAGCAAATCAATGCAGTCCCAGCTGGCAAAACAGTGGCAATACTTGTATTGCGTGGCGAAAATACATTGTATGTGCCAATTAAAGTAGGTAAGTAATGCTTGCTGATTAAAGCGTGTTGATCACACGTTTGCATAAAAAACCGCATCTTTAACGCATGCGGTTTTTTGTTGCTGGTACTCGCCTTATTTGGTTTGTGGCTGTGACGTTGAGCCTGCCAGTTGCAACGTGGATTTCACTTTGCGGTTAGGCGTGCTTAAGTTCACGCGTATGTTACCCTTGAGTTGTTGGTTTTCTTGAATGGTAAACGCACCAGTTGCTCTTAGGTTGCCTGATTTAAGTACAAGCTGTTCATAGGCATATTGCCCATTTTTGACCGTTAATTGACCACTCAATTGATCAAAATTAGTTGGGCCATTGATGGCCATCCCTTTTTTAGCTACCTGAATGGCGCGAATGATGTCAATCCAACTCACATCGCCTTGTTCCACCGTGAATCTTGCTTTGATTGTTGGTCTGTCAAATATACGTTCAATATTCGCTGAGACCGCAGCAAAATTGATTTCAGTAGCTAAGTTGCCTTTGGCTTGTATTGTGCCAAAGTTAGGCGCCAAGCCGTCTAATCCAGCGTCTTTAATATTGAGTTTGCCAGTAATATTCCAATTGTTGGACCAACCCATAATCGCTGAGCCTTCAAACGTGCCGCCATACAAATTGCCTTGCATACGGTCAATTGTCATTGTTTGCGCATTAGCAAAGCCTTCAGCCTTCAATGTTTGAATAAGCACAGGCGCGCCTATTGGCATAACCAGTCGTTTTGCTTGTACCAAAACGCTGTAGGCATCGTCCTGCGCAGTAAGGGTTGCAGTAGCGTCTTGCTCGACGAGCTTGATATCCGCAGTCTCAACTCGATTTAACGGATTAAATATGACTGTTGCATTAAAGGTTGGTAATTTGGCTTGGTTTAGCTGGATGGTTATGTCGCGCATTTGAATGCGCGCAACTTGTAATGGCGTTTGTGTTTGGCTATGACTAACCCAGCCCGTCATGCGTTTGACTTGGGACGGAGTCACGTTCATGCCAACCAATTCAATTTGGCTGATAGGCGTGGACAAACTATCCCAGTTCACAAACATGCTGACAGATTTAATTTCAATCTCTGACATATTGCCGACATTGACTTGATCCAATATCAATCGTGGCGGCAATAACGATGTACGCAATTTGTGGATTTTGACACGCTCGCCAATGTGCTCGCCGGCTATTTTTTCCATCTGGCCAATAAAGGGGCTCATCACCATGGGGATGTGGCTGAGCAATACCAACACGACAGCCAAGCCAGCTAATCCCAAGACAATCGGCGTTAACCAGTGTGTAACAAACGTGACCAAGTAGTGCAGAGTAAAGCCAACGATTTTCAACAGTGAGAACTGTCGTTTGGGTTTAGTGCTGAGGCTTTTTTGCTGAATGCTGGCTGCGATATTCTGAAAAATATTGGGTGTTGATTCATCCTCCATGGCTTCCTGATTGGATGAATGCCTACGGTCATCATGCTCATCTATTGCAGAGAAGGTATCGCCAAATGCTGACTCATCAATTTCAATATGTTGTTTAACTTGCTTGGGTTGTTTGTGTTGATGCTTAGTTAGAATGGCTGCAATTTTTGCTTCGGCCTCTACCTTGGCTTGCGCCTCAGCTTCTGCTTTTGCTTCGGTCTCTGCCTTGGCTTGCGCCACAGCTTCTGCTTTTGCTCTGGCTTCGGTCTCTGCCTTGGCTTGCGCCTCAGCTTCTGCTTTTGCTTCGGTCTCTGCCTTGGCTCTGGCTTCGGCCTCTGCTTTGGCTCTGGCTCTGGCTTCGGTCTCTGCCTTGGCTCTGGCTTCGGCCTCTGCTTTGGCTTGCGCTTCTGCTTTGGCTTGCGCTTCTGCTTTGGCTCTGGCTTCGGCCTCTGCTTTGGCTCTGGCTCTGGCTTCGGTCTCTGCCTTGGCTCTGGCTTCGGCCTCTGCTTTGGCTTGCGCTTCAGCTTCTGCTTTTGCTTGCGCTTCTGCTTTGGCTTGCGCTTCTGCTTTGGCTCTGGCTTCGGTCTCTGCTTTGGCTTGCGCTTCAGCTTCTGCTTTTGCTCTGGCTTCGGCCTCTGCTTTGGCTTGCGCTTCAGCTTCTGCTTTTGCTCTGGCTTCGGCCTCTGCCTCTGTTTTTAATTTAGCTTCAATTGCTGCTTTAACTTCTGCAATGTTGACAGCTTCGGCATCCAATTCCGCTTGTGCACGTGCTTTGCCTTGCAGTGCTTGCTCTTGCTTGTTAAAGGTTGCTACTGGTGTTGTGCTTGCTGACCGTGTAATCGCGCTGCCAAAGCTGGTGTCAAAAAATTGTTTGGTTTGTAGCTCTTCCACCACCATGGGGTTAACTGTGTTAGAGGTGAAAAATGCAGTTTCATCGAAATCACTTTTAGCAATCACGAAACCGTCATTAATGAGTTGGATGAGAATTTGGGTGTATTGATATTCTGTGAGTTTGCCTATGGCTTGCATCACAGATTTTGCATCTAGTTTACCGTCGGTTTTCGTGAGCACTTGGATATGGCTAGGCGGAAGGACTTTGTTTTTTAAAGACAAAGCTCTAGCACCTTTGCTGGTTCTGCAATAAACCGTTGATAAATTCATTGTGGATCCTTGCTCCGTTAAATCATCATTTAACGTACAAATTCAATGTCAACTTACAAGCCTATAAAAGAAAGTAGGTAATGCAAAAAGCAAGTTGATATTTTGCACGAAGATTCAGTGCTTACTGAATCATCTATAACGCTTTTTGAGTTTACTACATAAGTTTTACTAGTGATAGGTAATGCATGGAGGGAAATGCAATATTGCTAGGGCATTCTAAAATTGTTGTGATTTCGTCTCTTTTTATCTCCAGTGCAAAATGCAGGTGGGTAGCATTCAATATCTGTGTAATGAAAGCCGTTGTTTTTTGCATAGATGGCGCAAGTATGAAAGTGGTATGAAGACATAATTAATTACAACCTAATCAAGCCTTTGTAGTAAAATCACGCCTAGTTAAAAAGGCGCTTTATGCGCCTTACCTGTTTTTAAACGCTAAAGTAAATAATGAAAAATATCCGCAACTTCTCCATCATCGCTCATATTGATCACGGTAAATCCACTCTTGCAGACCGCATTATTCAGCTTTGCGGTGGATTGGCTGACCGCGAGATGGAAGCGCAAGTGCTAGACAGCATGGATATTGAGCGCGAGCGTGGTATTACCATCAAAGCGCAAACTGCTGCACTTCAATACAAAGCCATGGATGGCCAACTTTACAACCTCAATTTGATTGATACGCCAGGACATGTAGACTTCAGCTACGAAGTTTCGCGCTCGCTTTCAGCGTGCGAAGGTGCGCTGCTTGTGGTGGATGCCAGTCAAGGGGTTGAAGCGCAAAGTGTTGCAAACTGTTATACCGCACTCGATTTGGGTGTGGAAGTCACGGCGGTGTTGAATAAGATTGATTTGCCGTCTGCGGACCCTGACCGTGTGATTCAAGAAATTGAAGATGTGATTGGTGTAGATGCAACGGATGCTGTGCGTTGCTCAGCAAAAACAGGCGAGGGCGTGCGTGATGTGTTAGAGGCGGTGATTGCGAAAGTGCCACCACCCAAAGGCGATGTAAACGCACCATTAAAAGCGTTGGTGATTGATGCGTGGTTTGATAACTATGTCGGTGTGGTCATGCTGGTGCGCGTTATCGATGGCGTATTAAAACCAAAAGATAAAATCCGCTTAATGGCTACACATTCAGAGCATTTATGTGAGCAAGTTGGTGTGTTTACCCCAAAGTCGGTGCAAAAAACGGCGCTGTCTGCAGGTGAGGTAGGCTTTGTAATCGCAGGGATTAAAGAGTTAGCCAGTGCAAAAGTGGGCGATACCGTCACATTAGCAGGCCGGCCCGCCTCAGAACCGTTAGCAGGGTTTAAAGAGGTTAAGCCACAAGTGTTTGCAGGGTTATATCCCGTTGAGTCAAATCAGTTTGAGGCGTTACGTACTGCGCTTGAGAAGCTAAGTTTAAATGATGCATCGTTACTGTTTGAACCTGAAAATTCAACGGCGTTGGGCTTTGGTTTTAGGTGTGGCTTTTTAGGTTTGCTGCATATGGAAATCGTACAAGAGCGCCTAGAGCGCGAGTACGATATGGATTTAATTACCACCGCGCCGACTGTAGTGTATGAGTTGTTACTAAAAGACGGTAGCGTGGTACAGATTGAAAATCCATCGAGATTGCCCGAGCCATCACGCGTTGAAGAAACGCGTGAGCCTATGATTAATGTGAATTTGTTGATGCCTCAAGATTATGTGGGCCCAGTCATGACGCTCTGTAACAATAAGCGTGGCATACAAAAAAACATGCAGTACATGGGTCGCCAAGTGATGTTGAGTTATGAGATGCCATTGAATGAAGTGGTGCTGGATTTCTTCGATAAGTTGAAATCAGTTTCGCGTGGTTATGCCTCAATGGATTATGAGTTTTTAGAGTTCCGTGCTGCAGATTTGGTAAAACTAGATATCATGGTGAATGGCGAACGTGTGGATGCGCTGAGTATGATTGTGCACCGTGCTAATAGTGTGCATCGTGGCCGTGAAGTCGCAGCAAAAATGCGTGAATTGATTCCGCGTCAAATGTTCGATGTGGCAATTCAAGCATCGATTGGGGCTAACATTATTGCGCGGGAAACGGTAAAGGCCATGCGTAAAAACGTGATTGCCAAATGTTATGGTGGTGATGTGTCACGTAAACGTAAATTATTAGATAAGCAAAAAGAAGGTAAAAAGCGCATGAAACAAGTGGGCAACGTTGAAATCCCACAAGAAGCGTTTTTGGCGATATTAAGGGTTGAAGATAAGTAAGTAGTCATTAAAAAATCGAACAAGAATAAATTATAAAAGGGATTCACCATGTACTTTGCTTTGTTTATGTTGGTCATACTGTTGATCACTGGCATTATTTGGCTACTGGATATTTTGTTTTTACGTAAACTCAGAAAAAATGCTGCTGAGCCTTGGTATGTTGAATATAGCAAAAGCTTTTTCCCAGTTATTTTGCTGGTATTTGTCATCCGTTCTTTTTTGGTTGAGCCATTTAAAATCCCATCTGGTTCTATGATGCCGACGTTATTGGCAGGCGATTATATTTTGGTCAATAAGTTTACCTATGGTTTGCGCGTGCCTATCTTAAATAGTACTTTTGTAGAGGTGGGTGAGCCAAAACGCGGTGATGTGCTGGTGTTTCACTACCCACCTGAGCCCACTATTGACTACATTAAACGCGTGGTTGGCTTGCCTGGTGATGTTATCGAATATCGTGAAAAACGCTTAAGCGTTAACGGTAAAGAGCTCGATGCAAATGGTGAAGACGATTTTATTTATACTTTGCAGACCAAAGACGAAAATAACCAAGACCGTGATGTGACTATTCAAGCTTTGCGTTATCAGGAAACGCTGGGTGATGTGAAGCATGAAATTTTGATTCATGATTTGGTGAATCAATATGAAGCAGGTTCTCTAGGCGCTAAATTAATGGCGGGCGAATCGATTACCGTGCCGCAGGGTCATTATTTTGCAATGGGCGATAACCGCGACAATAGCTCTGATAGCCGTGTTTGGGGCTTTGTACCTGAGCAAAACTTAGTAGGCAAGGCGTTTTATATATGGTTTAATTTTGATAAGTTTTCAAGAATAGGGAATACAATTCAGTAAGTATGCAGGTGAGGAGAACAAAGATGCCACTATCGAAACTTAATCAACGTTATTACCAACGCGGCATGTCTTTTTGGGGCACGCTTTTGGTATTGGCTGCACTTTTGTTCATCGGCACATTTGTATTGAAGTCTATTCCTGCTTATCTTGAGTATAACTCCATACGCACAACGATTAAATCCATTGCGAAAGAGAGTTCTGGTGAGCTCAACAAGAAAGAAATTGCAACTGCTTTTGACCGTCAGGCTTCGATAGACAATATTGAAAGTATCCAAGGGCGAGATATTCGCATCGAAGGCGGTGCTATCGTTGCTGAGTATCAAAAAGTGATTCCTTTATTTGGCAATATGAGTATTTTGTTGGATTTTAAAGCAAGCAGTGCGGCAAAATAATTTCGCATGGCACTAGCATCACTTCAGCCTTTAATTGGCTATACCTTTAGCGCTCCATCACTTCTCCAACTCGCAATCACGCATCGTAGTTTTTCAGGTAATAACAATGAACGCTTAGAGTTTCTGGGCGACGGTGTGCTGAATTTTATCGTGGCACATCAGTTGTATCATCGCTTTGCTAAATTGCCCGAAGGTGATTTAAGTCGTTTGCGTGCGCAATTGGTTAAAGAGTCTAGCTTGTGCGAAATTGCACTTACCCTAAACTTGGGTGACTACTTAAAATTAGGAGAAGGTGAACTCAAGAGTGCTGGCTGGCGTCGTCCGTCTATTTTGGCTGACGCGTTAGAGGCTATTGTGGGCGCTGTGTATCTGGATGGCGGGTTTGTCGCTGCTGAGGCGGTTGTATTAAAACTCTTTGCAGAGAAGCTCAGCACAATAGATCCTAAATCCATTGATAAAGATGCAAAATCGCAATTGCAGGAATACTTGCAAAGCAAAAAGATTGAGTTACCAGATTACGTGGTAGTGTCAATTGAAGGTGAAGCGCACGCACAAAGTTTTAAAGTGGAGTGCGTGATTAATAAACTGAACATTAAAACGCTGGGCGAGGGAACAAGTCGCCGCAATGCAGAACAACAAGCGGCACAACTTGCCATGGAAAAAATATCACAATGACCGAAACTTTTAGATGTGGCACTGTTGCCATCGTCGGACGCCCTAACGTAGGTAAGTCAACTTTACTGAACCATATTTTGGGGATGAAATTAGCGATTACTTCGCGTAAAGCGCAAACTACCCGCCATCGATTACTGGGGATACACACCACGGAAGACACCCAATTTTTGTTTGTCGACACCCCTGGTTTTCAGCAAAAGCATTTAAATGCACTCAATAAATCACTTAACAAAACCGTAACCCAAGTGCTGACGGAAGTGGATGTGGTGTTGTTTGTGATTGAACCGATGAAACTTGGCGATGCCGACAAAAAAGTACTTAGCCTGCTGCCAAAAGATAAACCTGTGTTGTTGGTGGTCAATAAATCGGATTTGATGGGCGATAAAGGTAATTTATTGCCGTTGATTCAAGACTTTGATTTGCTACACCCCTTTGCAGGCATTATTCCGGTGAGTGCAAAAAAGAATTTAAATCTAGATGAGTTACTGCTAGCAACACGCGAGCACTTGCCAGAGCAGCCCGCTATGTACGGTGAGGATGAGTTGACAGACAAAAATGAGCGCTTTTTGGCGGCAGAACTTATTCGTGAAAAAATATTCAGATTATTGGGTGATGAAATCCCTTACTCCATTGCGGTGGAAATTGAGAAGTTTGAAACAGTCAAAAACTTAAGACGTATTTTTGCCGCAATTATCGTAGACAAAGATAGTCAAAAACCCATGATTATTGGCAAAGGCGGAGAAAAGCTAAAACAAATCTCTACTGAAGCGCGTCAAGATATGGAAAAATTGTTTGGCAGTAAGGTTTACCTAGAAACTTGGGTAAAAGTAAAAGGTGGTTGGGCAGACGATGAGCGTGCACTCAAAAGTTTAGGTTACTAGTCACCTAAAGTTAACTGGCAGCAACCAACTTACTTACATACTTTGTTGGGAGACACATTCCGTAACCTCAGTTGGATTGACAATCATGTCTACAGATACACCCTATCGTACGCATTTAGCGCAGCCGATTACACTGGATGATCAAGGTGTTTACTACACCGTGAACCGAAAAACAGGCGGCATCAATAATGTATTTCACTTAGTGTATGAGTCAAATGAGTGGTACATGTATCAACTTAAAAATACCAATAAAGAAGGTGATATGGGCTGGGTGATTTTGGCTGATCAAGATGATTACCCACTTACCAGTGTAGATACAGAAACCATCCATCGTTTATTCGATAAGCCAGAATTTGCTGAACCATTAGGCGCATGGCAACTGATGCGCAATGGGCGTTACGGCTTCGGAAAATTTACACCGTTAGATGCACAACAGCCTAATCGCTATGCCATGGTACTTTTTTCAGGGAATGAGATGTTAGTACCTCTGCTGATAGAAAAAGCGCAAGATGAAGTTCTACAGAGTTTGGCAACGCTTGCGAAATAGCCTAGCAAACATGTATTAACCTATGGCCTCTACGCTTCATTTGCATCGTCAAGACAATCAATCTGTGTATGTGCTCCACACTTACCCATTCAAGGAAACCAGTCTGGTGGTGGAATTATTTACACAGCAGTTTGGTCGTGTGGCTGTGTTGGCAAAAGGGGCAAGGCGTCCGCGCTCCGCAATGCGGGGTATGTTGCAATCGTTTCAAAATTTAAGTGGTACATGGTCTGGCAAAAATGAGCTGAAGACATTGCATAGCCTAGATTGGAATGCCGGTCTGACTTTGCTGAAAGGCGAAGCACTCATGTGTGGTTTTTATATGAATGAGCTGCTATTGCGTTTGCTGCCTAGGGAAGATGCGCACGAGGCGTTGTTTGCCTACTACACAGAAACGCTTAATGCGCTCTCACGCATTCAAGCCACACACAATAGTACAGAGTTAGCCATTATTTTGAGAAGGTTTGAGCTGACCTTGCTACAAGAGCTAGGTTATGCAATTCCGCTCTTACATGACGAAAACGGTACGCCGATTGATGCGGATAAAACTTACCGCTATGAGGCTGAGTATGGCGCATGTGAGCTGAGCGCTACCAAAAATGGCGTACAATTGCAGGGCAGAACCTTGTTGAGTATGGCGCAAGATGATTATGCGCAGCTACAAACACAACAGCAAAGTAAGCAGTTAATGCGTTATTTATTGACGCATTATTTAGGCGATAAGCCTTTGCATACACGGCAGCTATTGATTGACTTACAAGGCTTATAATTCATGCTGAATTTCGCTCATGCTTTGTTGTCATGCCTTGCCGTACAAAAACGTACTGTCATCGGCACTCCGCCGCGTCTGAGCTTCAATTGAGCATGAAAGCCGCGTCTAGAGGTGATTGTTTTGAAATCATAATTTGAATTAACTGTATTCATTGTTATGTTTATATGTTTTATATTTATATTGAGCTAAGAGATTGTAATGATTAAATTAGGTGTCAACATCGACCACGTCGCTACCATCCGCCAAGCGCGTGGCACTAAATATCCTAGCGTGGTGCAAGCTGCGCTGCGTGCGGAACAGTCAGGGGCGGATAGCATCACGCTGCATTTGCGCGAAGACAGGCGGCATATGCAAGATGCTGATATTTTTGCTTTGCGTCCGTTATTGCAAACCAAAATGAACTTGGAATGTGCGGTGACCGATGAAATGCTAGACATTGCTATTCAGGTAGCGCCACAAGATGTATGTTTGGTGCCAGAGCGCCGTGAAGAACGCACAACAGAAGGTGGCTTAGATGTGATTGCACACTACGCCAAAGTGGAACACGCGGTGAAAAAATTAAGCGATGCGGGTATACGAGTATCGCTATTCATTGCGCCAGATTTAGCGCAAATTGATGCAGCCGTCAAAATGGGTGCGCCCGTGATTGAGTTACACACCGGAACCTTTGCCGATGCTGAAACAGAACGTGCGCAAGAAACAGAACTAGAGCGCATTGAACACGCACTGCATCATGCGAAAGATGCGCGTTTGGTCGTCAATGCAGGGCATGGCTTGCATTACCATAACGTGCACCACGTAGCCCGCATGTATGGCTTTGAAGAGCTGAATATTGGGCATGCGATTGTGGCACACGCCTTATTTGTAGGCTGGGACAGTGCAGTGCGCGAGATGAAAGCGCTGATGAAAGAAGCGGCACCGTTTACAAAATGATTTATGGCATTGGTACCGATATTGTAGAAGTCGAACGCATTGAATCTTCATTAAGTCAGTTTGGTGATGCCTTCGCTAAACGCATTTTAGATGAGCATGAGTTGGTCAGCTATCAAGCTTCCAACATCAAAGCACGTTTTCTTGCAAAACGATTTGCTGCCAAAGAGGCATTCTCAAAAGCCTTAGGCACAGGTATTCGTGGTGTGGTCAGTTTCCAAAATATAGCGGTATCGCATGATGATTTGGGTAAGCCTATATTAGTATTGGCTCCAGAGTTATCGGCTTTTTTGCAGGAAAAGCAGATTGTGCGCATGCATGTCAGTATCAGTGATGAAAAGAATTTGGCCGCTGCATTTGTGGTGCTAGAGCAATAGCCATGCAGGGGCAAGAAAATCCAGACTACACGCGGCGCTTTGGCGGTGTGCGCCGTTTATACGGCGAGGCTGGTTTGGCAAAATTACAAGCAGCGCATGTGTGTGTTATTGGCATCGGTGGTGTTGGTTCTTGGGCGGCAGAGGCATTGGCGCGAAATGCATTAGGTAACATCACCTTAATTGATCTAGATAATATCGCAGAGTCCAATGTGAATCGTCAAATACACGCTGTAGAGGGCGCGTTTGGCTTAGCAAAAGTCACTGCCATGCAAACACGCATTCATTCCATTCATCCGTATTGTAATGTGCATGTGATTGAGGACTTTATTTCGCTTGACAATATTGCCACTTTATTGCTACAGCGATTTGATATGGTGATTGATTGCATCGATGATGCCAAAGCCAAAATTGCCTTAGCAGCCTTCTGTAAGCGGCAGCAGCAGCCTTTGATTATGGCGGGCAGTGCAGGTGGGCGTTTAGACCCGACTCGCATTCAAATAGAAGATTTAGCGTATGTGTCTGGCGATCGTTTATTGGCCAAAGTGCGCAATCAGCTGCGTCGTGATCACGATTTCCCCAAAGCGACGCATGTCAAAAAACCAGCTAAATTTGGGGTGATGTGCGTGTATTCCGATGAGCCAGCATTAAAACCACCGCAGGCATCTGACGTAGCATGTGAGGTGAATACTGCGATCACAGGATTAAATTGTGCAGGCTATGGTTCCAGCGTTTGCGTGACAGCGCCTTTTGGGTTTGCCGCAGCGCAATATGCGTTGAACCACATCATCAAAACGTAGTCTGTGAGGCATGACCTCTACGCAACAACGAACCAACTTTAAAGGCAATAAATCCAACTTACCCAGCAAGCTTTGTGTGCAATGTGGACGTACGATGGTATGGCGCAAAGCATGGGCCAACAATTGGCATGCGGTGAAATATTGCTCCACGCAATGTAGCCGTGCCGCAAAATCTCAACGATGATTCGCCATTTAATTATTGTGCTGGGTGACCAGCTAACACTTGATCACCCTGCGCTCGAAGGGTTTGATGGCGCATATGATCAAATACTGATGGCAGAAGTAATGGGCGAGGGCGCGCATGTTTGGAGCCATAAAGCGCGCATTGCATTGTTTTTATCGGCCATGCGGCATTTTGCGCAAGCCCTCAAAACACAAGGCTTTCCAGTTACTTACTTTAAATTGGGTGAGCATTCTTACACGCAGTTAAATGAAGTATGGTTGGATTACATCCAGCATCATACCCCTCAGAAAATCATTGTATGCGAGCCTGGTGAATACCGTATTTTACAAATGCTCAAAGCGGTTTCGCAGCAGACCAATACGCCATTGATCGTGCGAGATGACACACATTTTATGTGCAGCCAAGCTAACTTTAAACGCTGGGCTGGTCAAAGCAAAAACTTACGCATGGAGTTTTTCTACCGCAATATGCGCAAAGAGCACCAAGTGCTCATGCAGGGCAATCAACCTGTGGGTGGAGACTGGAATTACGACCATGAAAACAGAAAAGCCTTTGGTAAACAAGGGCCTCAAGCCATTCCATCCACCCCAGTATTTGAAATTGATACCATTACACACGAGGTGTTTGCTGAGGTTGAGCATCATTTTGCAGAGCACCCTGGCACATTAGCGCATTTTTGTTGGCCGGTGACGCGCGCACAAGCACTTGATTTATTAAACACATTCATACAATTCAAACTCAATGATTTTGGCGCACACCAAGATGCGATGTGGCAAGGTGGCGAACAACCGCAACATGCATTTTTGTGGCATTCGTTACTGGCATCCTCGTTGAATTTAAAGTTACTCCATCCACGGGAAGTCATCCAAGCGGCAGAGCATGCCTACCAACACAATCAACTGTCGCTAGCCAGTGTTGAGGGCTTTATCCGACAGATTTTAGGATGGCGTGAATTCATTAGAGGCGTGTATTGGTTGGATATGCCTGCCATGGCCACAAGCAATCATTACGATCATCAGCGTCAATTGCCCGTATGGTATTGGACAGCTAACACGCATATGAACTGTATGCGTCAAACCATTACGCAAACCCTGCAATATGGGTATGCACATCATATCCAGCGTTTGATGGTGACAGGCATGTTTGGTTTATTGGCGGAAATTGCGCCCAATCAAGTAGAGGATTGGTATCTTGCTGTGTATGTGGATGCAGTGGAATGGGTTGAGTTGCCCAATGTAGCAGGCATGGCGCTATACGCCAACGGTGGGCGTTTTACTTCTAAGCCATATGTGGCAAGTGGTGCCTATATTCAGCGCATGAGTAACTATTGCCAGAGCTGTCGCTATAAACCCGATATCAAAACAGGGCCACAAGCTTGCCCTGTGACGACTTTATATTGGCATTTTCTGATCAAACATTACGATGAGTTTGCACATAATCCGCGCACCGCTTTGATGGTGAAACATGTAGATAAAATGACCAACGAACAACGCAATAGCATCACAGAGTATGCACAAGGGTTGCTGGCGCAGTTAGATGCGCTTTAGGTCAATACGAAACTTGCATGAATGTCACAAATTTGTCACAAATGGGTGGAGGTTTCAGCATAAAATAAAGCCATGACTATCCAACTTTTAGACCGTGATTTAAGTATCCTCAGTTTTAACCAACGTGTACTGGCATTAGCGCAACGTGAAGATTATCCATTACTAGAACGCCTACGTTTTTTATGTATTGTTGCAACCAATCTAGACGAGTTTTTTGAAGTACGCATGCCGCAACAATTGCAGGCGGTACAAGACAATGTCAGCCAAGGGTTAGTAAGCATACAAAGTTTTGAACAAATTGCCAGTAAAGCCCACACCTTAGTGGCCAAACAATACGAGTTATTTAACGATGTATTGATGCCGGCATTAGCAAAAGAAGGTGTGCATTTAGTGTCAGGTGGTGTGCGTTCGCAAGAGCAAAAACAATGGGTGGCGCAATACTTTAAACGCGAAGTGAAGCCACTATTAATGCCTGTAGCGCTAGACCCTTCTCATCCGTTTCCGCAAGTCGCCAATAAATCACTCAACTTTATTGTAGAACTTGAGTATGCACATAATCAGGAGCGTAATATTGCCATTGTGCGGGTACCGCGTGTGGTGCCACGTTTGGTGAAACTGCCAGCCAATATCAGTCAAAAAGAGCAATGTTTTGTTTCGCTCACCAGTATTATTCGTGCAAATTTAGAAGACCTATTCACGGGTGCACGCATATTGCATTTTTCACAATTTCGCGTAACCCGTAACTCAGATTTAGCCTTGGACGAAGATGACGTCGCTAATCTGCGTATTGCGCTAAGAGAAGAGCTGGCACATCGTCAATACGGCGATGCCGTGCGCTTAGAAGTGTCGCATGAGTGTCACGAAGAGTTGGCCAATTTTCTGCTCGAACAGTTTAAATTACCGCAACCTGCGTTGTACCGTGTGAATGGTCCTGTCAACTTAGGGCGCTTGATACAGTTGCCAGACTTAGCAGAAGGCGCGCATCTTAAATTTAATGCTTTTTTACCGCAATGGCCTAAAGGGTTGCTGCGCAATCAGTCCATACTTGCACAGTTGAAAGACAAAGATATTTTGATTCATCAACCATTTGAAAGCTTCGATGCTGTCATTGCGATGCTGGAAGAAGCGGTGGATGACCCTGATGTATTGGCTATCCGTCAAACTATTTATCGCACAGGGGCAGATTCTCGCATTCTGCGTTTATTGCAAACCGCAGTACGCAAAGGCAAAGAAGTCTTGGTGGTGGTGGAGCTTAAAGCACGCTTTGATGAAGAGGCCAATATCAACTGGGCAGAAGCCTTGGAATCGATTGGTGCGCAAGTGGTATATGGCGTAGTCGGATTGAAAACCCATGCCAAAATGTTGCTGATCATGCGTCGCGAAGGCAAGGCCATTAAACGTTACGCGCATCTTTCTACTGGTAATTACAACCCAAAAACAGCCAAGTTATACACCGATGTATGCATGCTGACCTCAGACGCCACCATTACCCGAGAAATGGAATATGTATTTAGGCATTTGACCAGCGAGTTGCCGTTACCGCGTATGCAGCAATTACTGGTTGCGCCGTTTACTTTGCAAACTTCGATGTTGTCGCAAATAAAAAAAGCACAATTGGCGTCTGGGCGGGGACATCCTGCAAAAATTGTCGCCAAAATGAATTCGCTCACCGATGAGACATTAGTGTTGGCGCTGATTGCAGCAGCCAAAAAAGGGGTTGAAATTGATTTGATTGTGCGTGGTGCCTGCATACTGCCTGTGGAATTGCCGGAGTTGGGCGGGCGTGTACGTGTACGCTCAATAGTCGGTAGATTACTTGAGCACTCACGCGTGTTTTATTTCAACATTGCAGGAGACGTCAATATTTGGCTGTCGAGTGCGGATTGGATGAGCCGTAATATGATGCGACGTGTCGAAGTAGCATGGCCTATCCATGATGTGATGATGCAAAAACGTATCATTGATGACTTGCTCACTCCCTATATGCAAGACAACGTGGACGCTTGGGTGTTAGGGCCCAAAGGAGAATACCAAGCTGTTCAAAAAACACCCAACGCAACAGCGCATCATGCGGTTTCCTGCCAAGCATTGTTATTGAAAAAACATAGTTAATATTGGCATATGCATCACACCATCGCTATCAAACAACTCATTCTATGGCGGCATGCCGATGCTGAATTCGCTCTAGCGCAGCAGGGCGATATGACACGGGCGCTTACCTCTAAAGGCAACAAACAATCACGCCTGATGGCAACATGGCTCAATAAATATTTACCTAAAGATACACTGGTGCTGGTGAGCCCTGCATTGCGCGCTTTGCAGACAGCCGAGCCGCTGAATACTAAGATAGAAATTGTAGATGCATTACAGCCCGAAACAAGTCTGCAATCTATTCTAAGTTTGTTAAGCGAATGTTCAGCAGAGAGCGTCATGCTGATTGGGCATCAGCCATGGATTGGTGAATTAATTGCCTTATTACTGAGTGGGCAAGACAAAGCGATTAGCGTGAAAAAAGGCGCAGTATGGTGGCTGCGCCTTTCTCAAGATGAAACAGGCATTTACAAGTTATTTACAGTGCAAACGCCGCAGTTATTAGATTAACTAGCGATTGCCAGCTTATTTCTTTGGACGACCTGTTTTAATCACTGGAATTTTTTCCATTGTTAATTTCAGTGTGGAGTCACTCATTGCTGCTAGTAATTTAATGCCAGCACGTAACAGTTCGCTTTTCTTCACAGGGTGACCTAGCGTATTCATACGGTTTTTTAATACACCAATCGCCGCATATTCATCTTTAGGCATGGTAAAACTGTCGCGTTCCATTTTTACTTTTTCCGGTTTAATTTTTTTATCATCTTTTTTCTGCACTTTTTTAACGGCTACAGGTTTTGCCTTTACTGCCACTTTAGCCTTTGCCGCTGGTTTTGCAGCTGCTTTAGGCGCTGGTTTAGCCATTGTTTTAGCTGGGGTAGCTGGCTTAGCACTAGCTGCAGGCTTTGCAACTGGTTTGCTAGCGTTTGCTTTGCTGGCAACAGGTTGATTTGGAATCGCTTTAGGCGCTGCAGCTTTTGCAGCTACTGGCGTGTTGGCTGGTTTAGCAGCAGGTTTAGCTGGAACTGGTTTTTTGGTATTAGTAGGGGCATTGGCCATCATGAGTCTCCTTAAAATTGTATAAACAGTTTATACCGTTTATTTTTGCTGTCAACTTACTGTCTTCATATGCATGATGCTTGGCGCATGTATGCTGATAAATAACAAATAAGCGCAAGGGTTTTTACACGCTTTAGCGCTAGTCAGATGAGCTAATCACTAACATCCAATTGGTTTTCTGCCAAGCCAGCACTTCTTCTTCAAGCAAATAGCAGGTTTGTGGGAATGCCTTTTGCCATGCACTGGGCAAGCTTAATAAAAAGCGACTACCTTCTCGTACTAGTTGCAAATTTTTCAGGACTGGCATATTGCGAGAGTGGCAGAAAATAACAGCCAAACGTAAGGCAAGCAGTTGGCAAATAAACACTTCATCATCAAAGTCAGCATCTAATTTTCGTAGTTTTCCGTAATGGCCTAGTACCAATAAACTTAAGCGGTGTAATTCACTTTGCGCAAAGCCCATTAGCTCGGTGTTATCAAGAATATAAGCGCCGTGACGTTGTGACTCGCTGTGCGAAATAGCGCAGCCAATTTCATGGCAGTACGCAGCCCAGCCCAAAATCTGGCGATGCTTGGTCATACCATGCAAGTCATCCTCTGGAATATGAAGCGATGGCGTTAGTAAATCAAAGAAACGTAAGGCCACTTTCGACACATTGTTAGCTTGCGTTTTATTGGCGCCAAAACGTGCAGTGAGTCGGTAGATGGAGGCGTCACGCATGTCCTCAGTTTCATCATCTTCTGCAATCATGTCGTAGAGCAGGCCATGTCTGAGCGCACCTTTGGCGACGACAAGGGTATCGAGCTTTAATATTTCAAAGACTGCAATAAGGATGCTTAGCCCACCTGCAATGACCGCCTTGCGTTCTTCTTTAAGTCCCGGCAACTCTAAATTGTTGACGTGCTTCGCTTTAATCAATTGGTGACGCAACCAGGTTAAGCCCTCTTGCGTAACAATGCCCGTGCCAAATCCTGCACATTCGAGGATGTCTGCTACAGCGCCGACTGTACCAGAAGCACCATACGCAACATCCCAATGCTTGTACTGATAAGTATCAGCCACCATGTCTAAGAATGATTCAGCTGCAATTTCAGCGCGCTGAAAATTACGTTCTGAAAACTGCCCATCGGCAAAGTATTTAAGTGACCAAGCAACAGAACCCACACGCAGCGAGTCGGTGGTTTCGGTGCTAAAGTGCTGGCCGATAATAAACTCAGTCGAACGCCCGCCAATATCAATCACCAAGCGCTTTTCATTGGATTGTGGCAATAATCGGCTCACGCCTTGGTAAATCAGACGCGCTTCTTCTACGCCAGAAATCACCTCAACGTCATAACCCAACGCTTTTTTGGCTTGGCGGATAAAGACATCGCGATTTTTTGCCTCTCGCAAGGTTTGTGTGGCTACAGCGCGTACACTATTGGGCGGGAACCCTTTCAGCGTTTCGCCAAATCTTGCCAAGCATTTGAGCCCGCGCTCAATCGCCTCTTGCGTTAAGTTGCGATCCTCGTCTAAATCCCCACCTTGGCGCACGGCTTCTTTTAAGTAATCCACACGTTGAATTTGTCCGTGCTCAAAGCGGCCGATTTCGAGTCTAAAACTATTGGAGCCTAAATCAACAGCGGCGAGTAAGGTTTCAGTGGCGTTAGGATTTGTAGCGTTCATGTGATGGGTATAGCCTATAAGTTTGAAATCTTGATGACAAAAAATACAGTTTAATGCTGCTGTATGCTTTGTTCATAGTCTGGAAAATATTGTGCGATGACGCTTAAATCAAAATTGCGCAAGATGCTGGTGTTGGGTTCACGTTGCAATAAAAACAGAAACGATTGCTTCACCAAATCTGCGGTGCTTATTTTGCCTTTGGTGAGTTGCTCGGCATACGTTTGTTTCACAGTGACATGGTGGGAGGTTGTCGCTCGATCAACCACTGTCACTTGGTATTGCGTGTCGTCTAATGCAATCACTTGAATATCTGCCATGTTAATCCCGATAAATGTCTAATATGCTCTTGAAAAGGCAGAGGCTAACCCCAATTTACACAGCAACGTAATGTTTTAAAGCATGATTCAATTGAACACAGCTAAAACAATAATATTGTTAATGCTAGATTAAAGTTTAACTCAAAGAGGGACTCCATGACGACAGAAAAATTAGCTTTCCAAGCCGAAGTCAAACAACTTTTACAATTAATGATTCACTCACTGTATAGCAATAAAGAGATTGTGCTGCGTGAGTTGATTTCCAACGCTTCGGACGCTGCAGATAAGTTACGTTTTGAAGCGTTATCGAATGGTGCGTTATATGAAAATGACAGTGAATTAAACATCCGTATTAGCTTTGATAAAGACCAACGCACGCTTACTGTGTCAGACAATGGTATAGGCATGAGCCGTGATGAAGTGATTAAGAATATCGGTACCATTGCCAAATCAGGTACCAAAGAATTTTTTCAGAACCTAACCGGCGACCAAGCCAAAGATGCCAATTTGATTGGTCAGTTTGGCGTGGGTTTTTATTCAGCATTTATTTTGGCCGACAAAGTCACTTTAATTACGCGCCGTGCTGGTGAAAAAGAGGCTGTGCAATGGCAGTCCACAGGTGAGGGTGATTTCACTATCGAATCTGTAGATAAGGCTGGTCGTGGTACCGATGTGATTATGCATTTACGCGAAGGTGAAGATGAGTTCTTAAACGATTGGAAGCTCAAAACCATCATTCGCAAATACTCAGACCATATTACTTTGCCTATTTTGATGAAGAAGTCAGAATGGAAAGACGGCGAGAATGGTGAAGGTGGTCAAATGGTGGCTACCGATGAAGATGAAACCGTCAATAAAGCATCTGCATTGTGGGCGCGCAGCAAAAACGATATTACAGAAGAAGAGTACCAAGAGTTTTACAAGCACGTTTCACACGATTTTGAAAATCCACTGGCTTACACTCACAGCAGAGTAGAGGGTAAGCAAGAGTATATTTCATTGCTCTATATCCCAACTAAGGCGCCATTTGATTTGTATGACCGTGAGCGCCGTCAAGGTATTAAGTTATATGTGAAGCGTGTATTTATTATGGAAGATGCGGAAAAGCTGATGCCGCAATATCTTCGATTCGTGCGTGGTGTGATTGATTCTGCAGACTTGCCATTGAATGTATCGCGCGAAATCTTACAAGACAGCCGTGATGTAGAAGCGATTAAAAACGGTTCAGTGAAAAAGGTATTGAGTCTGTTAGAAGATTTAGCAGAAAACAAACCAGAGCAATACGCAACATTCTGGGATGCTTTTGGCCGCGTGATGAAAGAGGGCCCGGGCGAAGATTGGGCCAATAAGGACAAGATTGCAGGCTTGCTACGGTTTGCTTCTACCCATGCCGATAACGACACGCAAAATGTATCGTTTAAAGATTACATCAGCCGTATGAAGCCAGAACAAGAAGTGATTTACTTCATTACTGCAGATAGTTTTGCAGCAGCACAGCATTCACCGCATCTGGAAATCTTCCGCAAAAAAGGCATCGAAGTATTGCTGATGTCAGACAAGGTGGACGAATGGTTGCTGGGTAGTCTCACGGAATTTGAAGGCAAAAAACTGCAATCAATTGCCAAAGGCGATTTAGATTTAGGCAAGTTGCAAGATGAGTCTGAAAAAGAAGCGCAGAAACAAGTGGAAGAAGAAGCTAAATCGTTGGTCGAGCGCATTAAATCGACATTAGGAGAGTCGGTGAAAGAAGTGCGTGTGACGCATCGCCTAACGGATTCGCCTGCATGCTTAGTGGCGGGTGAGCATGATTTGTCTGGTAACTTGGCGCGCATTCTAAAAGCGGCAGGGCAAAAAGCCCCTGAGTCCAAGCCTATTTTAGAAATCAATCCAAGTCATCGACTGATTGAGCGCTTAAAAAATGAATCAGATGAAGCACGATTTGCAGATTATACCCATGTGGTATTTGATCAAGCACTGCTTGCGGAAGGCGGTCAATTAGACGATCCAGCCAGTTTCGTGCGTCGTATGAATAGCTTGATTGCCTAAGCTTTTTTGAACTATCGCCTCCTAAAGCCCACTTATAATGAGTGGGCTTTTTTACTTCAATTAGATATTAAGCCTTCAGGTTGGCTTGGTATTTGCTAAAATTTATTTATCTACAACCAAATTATTGCTGGGGTTCTTATGGCTGCAACAAAAACGTATAAAACAACTCAGGTGATTTTGCCGAAATTAACCAGCATCAAACAAGCACTACAAAATCATTTGGTGTATTCCTGTTTCAAGACAGATCAAGCAGCGACGCCACGTAACTGGTATGATGCTTCCGCATATACGGTACGTGATCATGTCGTAGAGCACTGGGTTAAAACAGCTTCTGCTTATGCTGAGAAGGATCCAAAGCGCGTTTATTATCTCTCTCTAGAGTTTTTAATTGGCCGTATGCTCACCAATGCTGCACTAAACTTGGGCGTTAAAGATGAACTTAGCGAAAGTTTAGGTGCATTGGGCCATTCATTAGAAGAGGCGGTAGAGATGGAGCATGATGCCGCTTTAGGGAATGGTGGCTTGGGTCGATTGGCGGCTTGTTTCCTAGATTCGATGGCGACTTTGGATATTCCTGCAACAGGCTATGGCATTCGTTATGAGTACGGCATGTTTAGGCAGTCCATTGAACATGGGCAACAAATTGAAAATCCTGACAACTGGCTGCGTTATGGCAATGTCTGGGAGTTTCAACGTCCAGAAGTCACTTACCAAGTAAAATTTTACGGCAAAGTTGTGCAAGTGCCTGCAGGCCATGGCACCAAAAGCCATTGGGTGGATGAAGACCATGTAATAGCCATGGCCTACGATATGCCGGTACCAGGCTACGATACAGAAACGGTTAATAATCTACGTTTATGGTCAGCGAAAGCAAATCGAGAGTTCGATTTGCTTCACTTCAATCAAGGCAATTATGAGCAAGCGGTAGAACAGCGTAATGAGAGTGAAACTATCTCCAAGGTGCTATACCCTAACGATGCTTCAGCATCTGGGCGCGAATTAAGACTTAAGCAACAGTACTTTTTTGTTTCAGCATCCATTCAAGATATTTTGAGACGTTTCATGGCGTCCAAAGCCAATATGACGAAATTGGACTGGAAAGAGTTGCCAAACAAAGTGGCCATTCAGCTTAATGATACGCACCCAGCAATTGGTGTGGCAGAGATGATGTACCAATTGGTCGATGTGCATCAGCTTGAATGGTCGTTTGCATGGGATTTAGTCACACACGTATTTGCCTACACCAATCACACTCTAATGCCAGAAGCGTTAGAAACTTGGTCACTAGAGCTTTTTGGTAATTTATTACCACGACATTTAGAAATTATTTATGAAATTAATCACCATTTTCTTCAAATGGTGAACCATCATTTCCCTGGTGATAAAGAGTTGCTGAAGCGCGTATCGATTATTGATGAAACAAATGGTCGCCGCGTACGTATGGCGCATTTGGCCGTAGTGGGTAGTCACACCGTGAATGGCGTGGCCGCCTTGCATAGTGAGTTACTGAAAACCACTTTGTTTGCTGATTTTAATCGTATCTACCCAAATAAATTAACCAACATGACCAATGGCATCACGCCACGACGTTGGTTGAATCAAGCCAATCCTGGCCTTACACAGTTGATTCGTCAGGCGATTGGTGATGGTTTCCAAAAAGATTTAACGAAATTGATCAACCTCACGCCGCTGGCGGATGATGCCGAATTCAGAAAAGCATTCAGAGCAGTGAAGTTGGCCAACAAACAGCGCTTGGCCGATAAAATTGCTAAGGTGACAGGCGTACAGTTAAACCCCAATGCATTGTTTGATGTACAAATTAAACGTATTCACGAGTACAAGCGTCAATTGCTCAATGTCTTGCATGTCATTACCTTATATAACCGGATTCGCCATGTCCACGCCAAAGATGCTGTGCCACGTGTGGTGATTTTTGGCGGCAAGGCTGCACCAGGCTATTGGTTGGCTAAGTTAATTATTAGGTTAATCAATGATGTCGCCGCTATCGTTAATGAAGATCCAGCGGTAGGGGGTAAATTAAAAGTAGTGTTTTATCCAAATTATGAGGTGTCAGCTGCAGAGATTCTGTTTCCTGGCAGTGATTTGTCTGAACAAATCTCAACGGCCGGGACTGAGGCTAGTGGTACGGGTAATATGAAAATGGCGCTAAATGGCGCGCTTACCATCGGTACGCTAGATGGCGCCAATGTGGAAATTAAAGAAGAGGTCGGTGATGACAATATCTTTATATTCGGGCTTACCACGCCAGAAGTGGCTGAAACAAAAGCAAATAACTACAACCCATGGGACGTTTATCACAGCAATCATGAGCTAAAAGAAGTGCTCGATATGATTGTGTCAGGTTTCTTCTCGGTCGATGAACCTACACGCTATCAAGCAATCTTCGACACACTGTTACATAAAGGCGATCACTATTTATTGTTAGCAGACTATGCAAGCTATATCGAAACGCAAGAAGAAGTGTCGCGTGTGTACCAAGATCAAGAGGAGTGGTCACGCCGCGCCATTCTGAATGTAGCGCGCATGGCTAAGTTCTCAAGTGATCGCACCATTAGTGAGTATGCAAATAAAATATGGAATGTCAGCTCTTTTAAAAATAGCAGCTTAAAAGCACCAAAATAATGTGCAGTGAGCGTAAACTTTACCCTGCATTTTCAATTTTCGGGCGGGGTTAGTGATGAAGAAAAGTTTAATGGCTGGCTTGTTCATGTTATTCGTGACGCATGCAAACGCGCTGAGCGTTGCTGATCTTAGTAACGCTGAGGCGAGTGGTGGGTTGAAAGAAGCGCTCACCCAAGGCGTAGGTAAGGCAGTGAGTCTCTTGGGGAGTACAGATGGGTTTCTAGGTAACAAAGAAGTCAAAATTCCATTGCCAGATTCACTCAAAAAGATTGAAAAAGGCATGAAGTTCATGGGAATGGGTAAGCAATCAGATGAACTTGTATTAAAAATGAATCGGGCGGCTGAGGCTGCAGTGCCTGAGGCCAAGGCATTATTGGTGGATTCGATAAAAAAAATGAGTGTTGCTGATGCAAAGTCTATTCTGACTGGTCCGAATGATGCAGCTACGCAATACTTTAAAAAAACAACCTCTACCCAAATGGCTGCAAAGTTTCTACCTATCGTACAAAAAGCGACAGAAAAAGTGCAGTTGGCAGAAACCTACAATAAATATGCTGAAATGGGCAGTAGATTTGGTGTAGTTAAAAAAGAAGATGCCAAGATAGAACAATACGTAACAAACAAAGCATTAGATGGCTTATATCTGATGATTGCAAAAGAAGAAGCCGCCATTCGACAAGATCCTGTTGGACAAGCCAGCAATCTTTTAAAAAAGGTATTTGGCGCCGTTAGCAACTAAACGCGCTTAAGTCTTTGAAAATAAAAGCGCAATCTATTGCGCTTTTATTTTCTGCTGTATGAGAGGGTAAATATCTTAAACAAAAACACAAAGACTGTTTGACACATACTCAAAATCTTTGCTATAGTCTCACCTCTCGACGCAACATGAAAAACGAAGCGTCGATGCGGACGCGGGATGGAGCAGTCTGGCAGCTCGTCGGGCTCATAACCCGAAGGTCACAGGTTCAAATCCTGTTCCCGCAACCAGTTTAAACATAGCGATTTAAATGGTAGTAACAAAAGTTCTTTAACAAGATGAATGACTGATAAGTGTGGGTGTTTGTGGTGGAGATTTAAGAGGCGCAAGCTTCTAAAAACTCAGAAAACAAATGCTTACACTTAGATTTATGACAAGTATGTAAATAGTTTGGTTAGTAATAACT
>JAUYRP010000006.1 GCA_030696695.1 Methylophilus sp. | reverse complement strand
TTGGGCTTTCTTCACTTCTTTTTGGCTCATGAGTTTGTCCATTTTCAATTTGTCCGCCAATGTTTTAAACAGGGGGTGAATTTAATCACCAGCGGACATTTCTACTTGGGAGAAACCGGACATTACTACTTTGGGCTAACATTGAATTTCAACTAAGTTGAACTTGTTTTTATCAATGCTATCATATGAGCATGACTAAAAGACCTAAAAACTTAGACCTGAATCAACTAGCTAAACGCATTGTGGATGAGGCGACTGGCGATGAGCCGGTGACATCCCCTCCACCAGAAAAGAATCAAGCCGCCGTTGAGCTGGGGCGGCTTGGAGGGAAGAAAGGAGGTAAGGCTAGAGCGGAGAAACTTACTGATGAGCAAAAATCAGAAATTGCAAGGAATGCCGCCAATAAGCGATGGAAAGGTACTAATTAAATTTTAACTGGATCACGTTTTCCACTTTACTAACATCTGGTTTAATGACACCTAAAGTAGGAATCAAGATTTCATCTGGATATCCGATAGAAAAATAAGTTTCTTCTTTGTTTGATAAATAATGATCTTCTAAAAAAGAGGAAATTTTACCAAACAACTTCGCCTCTTCATGCGGTATCCTATCGTCAAGTGGTTCAACCTTAAGATAATTTAATGAGGCCAATTTTTGACGCGCCCTAACAAATTGGTGCTCAGATATTAAACCAATTTTATAAACCCTCTGCAATATCATTGCTATTGATACTAACCATCTCTCTTTTACCAAAACAAGGTTGTCAATATTAGTGCTATAAACCTCATTGCTTATTGTTGATTGAGGCATTAAAAAACATCCTGCAAAATGCCACGCTTGCGCCTCAATCAAATCCAAGAATTCTTTCTTTGAAAGATCTTCATTTGCTACTGTTTGATGTAATATCAAATGTCCAAGTTCATGCGCAAGACTTGCTCTGGATCGAACTGCCGATGCTTTATTACTCAAAACGACAATCGGTCTTTTCCCAATCCATGCAGAAACTCCCTCTACCCCATTAGCAAAATCTAAATATGCAATTGCCACGCCTTTGTTTTCCAGGAGTTTGGTTAAGTCTGGAATAGCACCATCGCCAAGCCCCCAGTGTCGCCTAGTCGCAGTTGCGAATTTTTCAATCTCATCATCAGTTAAATCAGTAAAGTGTGGAATATCAAATGTTGGAAGTTGATTCGACAACTGAAGATATTCCTCGAAGAAATCAATCATGCCAGACAAAAAATGTAGGCATACTTTAGCCTTATCCCTATTTGAAGGGATCAGCCTTGCTTTAAGAGACCTAAAATTATAAGCACTATTTGCTTGGTGCTCATATTCACTTTTCCGCAATGGGAGAGTGAAAAACATAATACTTACGTTCAACGCTTTGGATAGGGTGATAAGTGTTTCAGCAGATGGTGTTAGCCCATTAACTGTTTTTTCAAAAAGTGAGATTGATTGTCTTGATAGCTCTGTTTTTATAGCTAAGTCTGCCATAGACAAACCGCGCAATTTTCTTGCTTGCGAGAGTCTTTCCGGTTGGTAGTTAGCTAGCTTTCTTGATGCCATTTTTTAACTCTTCTATTGCTTCGTTTAATTTGAATGGGGTTTCTTCTATTATTTCTTCTACCTGTGTTTTATTCTCACAAACCACAGCGATAGACATAGCTCCAACAGAATAATTTTGATCTCTACTGGGAATATTTATTATTATATTGGTTGGCTTAAAAAATCCTCCGTGCATTATTTCCGCATAGCCGATATTTTTGAAAATATCTTGCTCATTATTTTCAAAATCAAATAAATTCCCGTTTCTTTCTGACAAATTACATTTGTGCAGCGCTTTTCTTCCCTTTGGCCTTTCGCATTTTGCTCCCATGTAATGAGCCGTCAGAGCGAGGCCATTTTTATATAATCTTAAATGAGAACAATTGCGGGCTGTATTCGGCTTAATTTCATGCGTAAATTTTTCTTGTTGATCTGCGTATTTCTTAAGTGAATGCTCAACGAACACTCTTAGTAAATGAGGTCTAAGGTCTGAGCCTATCATCCCAAAGGCACCTAATGCCGGAGTAGCCTTATAAATCCCATCTACTGCTGAGTATGCATTAGAAATACTCTGTGAAATACCTTGGCGCTCTTCTAAAGATAAAAATTTATCAACAAATATTTGAACTTCTGATTCTGAAAAATTGCTGGTGTGCATAGTTTACTTTCGCAAAGTTGATGCAAGTATTCTGCACATAAAATGACAAAACGTCAAGTAAATGATATTATCAAAAACAATTTGACAATTTAACTGTACTTAAGCATAATTCATTATGAATTTATGTTAAGGGATTTGATATGAATGTTTTGTCGATTGAAAAACGCACACAAATAATAAATCTGCTGGTTGAAGGCAATTCCATGCGTGCTACATCCCGCATCGCTGACTACTCAATAAACACCGTTACCAAATTACTTATAGATGTTGGTGTGGCATGCAATGAATATCAGAGTAAGGTTATGCGCAATCTCACATGCAAGCGGATTCAGTGCGATGAAATATGGGCTTTCTGCTACTGCAAACAAAAGAATGTGACGCCCGAGAATGAGGACGTTTTAGGCTATGGGGATGTTTGGACTTGGACGGCGATTGATCCAGTTACAAAGCTGGTTCCATCCTTTATGGTTGGCAAGCGCACCGCAGAATATGCAGAAGCGTTTATAGGAGATTTAGCCTCAAGGCTGGCTGGACGTGTGCAATTGACAACAGACGGTTTGAAGGCATACGTGGAGGACATTGAAGGTGCATTGGGGGCAGATATAGACTTTGCTCAACTGGTAAAGATTTATGGCTCCGAAGGTATAGCCAAGAGCGACGCTAGACGTTACAGTCCCTCAGAATTTACAGGCTCAGAAAAACGCGTCAAGATGGGCGATCCAGATATGAAGCATATTTCCACAAGTCACGTAGAGCGTCAGAATTTAACGATGAGAATGTCTATGCGCCGATTCACTCGTCTGAAAAATGGCTTTAGTAAAAAGGTGGAGAATCTTGAGCACATGGTTGCCTTGCACTTCATGCACTATAATTTCGTGCGTATCCACAAATCACTTCGCACAACCCCTGCAATGGCGGCAGGCGTAAGTACGAAGCTTTGGGAAATTTCTGATATTGCGGCGCTCGTTTCTGATCCTATTCCAATGAAGCGCGGAAGTTACAAAAAGAAAATTTCAAACTGAGACACTACCGTAAAAACTGGGAATTTGACCATCTACAAAGTACAAGGAACAGTCCGTCAGTCGAATCGCTTCGACCGTCCATTTCTCGGCCATTGCTGCTATTGGGCTGTCTGGGCGGCTGATGTAGGTCCAGCCATCTCTGTTAGCCAGATCGTGAAACACTACGAGGTCTTACGGACAATCATTTACAATGGTGCCCCCCAGTGCCACGTCAGTCACTGAACCTCAGCCGGATACGAGCGGGGGAAAATCACACAGGCAAGATGCCCCATGAATGCAGTAGAAATCGAGGAAGCCATATCGGAACTGGCCCTTCAGCCATTCGACGCGGCGGAGTTCCCGTTCGCGTTTCTGGCCGCTTTCGGCAATAAGGACACGGCACTCAAGCGCCTGCGTACTGGCAACAACAATGCTTCGGATGTGCCTGGTGGCGTGCTCCAGCGCAACAACATCCATATCGCCGTGTGCGAAGCCGGCACCGTGGGCGAAACCCTCAAAGCGTTGCGCGCCAGCCCGGCCACCACAAAAGCCAAGGCCAAGTTAATCCTCGCCACCGACGGGCAGACCCTTGAAGCCGAAGAGCTGACTGGTGGCGAAACTGTCGCCTGCGCCTACCCGGACTTCCCCAACCATTTCGGCTTCTTCCTACCACTGGCCGGTATCTCCACCGTCAAGGAGATCAGGGACAACCCCATTGACGTGCGCGCCACCGCGCGGCTGAACAAGCTGTATGTCGAACTGCTGCGCGAGAACCCGGACTGGGCCAAGGACGAGCGCCGCGCCGACATGAACCATTTCATGGCCCGGCTCGTGTTTTGCTTCTTTGCCGAAGACACCGACATTTTCAACGGCGAGGGCCTATTCACCCACACCATCGAGCAGATCAGCGAGCGCGACGGCTCCAATACCCATGAGGTGCTGCAAGCCATCTTCCGCGCAATGAACATCAAGAGTAGCGAACGCGCCAATGCCGAGCCCCGTTTGCCGAACTGGGCCAATGGCTTCCCCTATGTAAATGGCGGCCTGTTCTCCGGCTCTACCTGCGTGCCGCGCTTCACCCGCATGGCGCGCACCTACCTGATACACGCAGGCAACCTGAACTGGCAACAGATCAACCCCGACATCTTCGGCAGCATGATCCAGGCCGTGGCCGACGACGAAGAGCGCGGCGCATTGGGCATGCACTACACCAGCGTGCCCAACATCCTGAAAGTGTTGAACCCTTTGTTCCTGGATGACCTGCGCGCGCAGTTGGTAGAGACGGGCGATAACAAAATCAAGCTGCTGAACCTGCGCAAGCGCATGGCGCGCATCCGCGTGTTCGACCCGGCCTGCGGGTCCGGAAACTTCCTGGTCATCGCCTACAAACAGATGCGCGAGATTGAGGCGGAAATCAACCGCCGCCGTGGCGAACCGCACCTGGGCAGCGAGATACCGCTGACCAACTTCCGGGGCATCGAACTGCGCGACTTTCCGGCAGAGATTGCGCGCCTGGCGCTCATCATTGCCGAGTTTCAGTGCGATGTACTGTATCGCGGACAGAAGGACGCGCTGGCGGAGTTTTTGCCGTTGGATGCGCAGAACTGGATTGTCTGCGGCAATGCGCTGCGGCTGGATTGGTTGAGCATCTGTCCGCCGACGGGAATGGGCGTGAAGCTGATCGGTAATGACTTGTTCAATACGCCGTTGGAACAAGCGGAAATTGACTTCGCGAACGAAGGCGGCGAGACGTATATCTGTGGCAATCCGCCGTATTTGGGTTCCACTTGGCAGACGGACGAACAGAAGGCGGATTTGCAAGCCATCTTCAATAACCGCACCAAGAACTGGAAGTCGCTGGACTATGTGGCGGGCTGGTTCATGAAGGCCGCCGATTACGGCACCAAGACCAAAACCGCCGCTGCGTTCGTGTCAACCAACTCCATCTGCCAAGGGCAGCAAGTGCCCATCCTCTGGCCGCTGGTTTTCAGCACCGGCAACAAGATTGCGTTTGCACACACCTCGTTCAAATGGGCCAATCTCGCCAGCCACAACGCAGGCGTGACGGTGGTGATCGTGGGCTTATCATCGCAAACCAAATCGTTGCGCCGCCTGTATTCCATCGCCAATAGCGGAAAGGGCGACGCGGTGGATGTTGTGAAGGAGATAGAGCACATCAATGCCTACCTGGTGTCCGGAGCCAATGTTATGGTGGACAAGGCATCCCGGCCTTTGGGTGAATTGTCAGAAATGTTACGTGGCAACATGCCATATGATGGTGGCCATTTGCTGCTCGCCGGAGATGAAGTCGATGCACTTGGCCTGACGTTAGAGCAACATGCCCGTTTTATCCGCCGTATCTACGGCTCGGCAGAGTTCATTCGTGGCTTGGAGCGCTATTGCCTGTGGATTGAGGATGCCCATCTTGAAGAAGCGATGCGCATTGCACCGATTCGCCAACGTGTTGACGGCGTGCGAGCGATGAGGCTGGCGAGCCGAGACAGCGGAGCCAATGAAATGGCTGCGTGGGCGCACCAGATGAGGGAGATGAATATTGGGCAGAGTCAGACGATTGTTATGCCTTGTGTTTCATCAGAGTCACGCGATTATTTACCTGCGGGAGTCGTTGACGAAAACTCAACTGTTACAAATCTCGCCTTTGCCCTCTACGATGCGCCTCTCTGGAATATGTCGTTGATCGCCTCCCGTCTGCATCTGGTCTGGATTGCCACGGTCTGCGGCAAGCTAAAAACTGATTTCCGCTACTCCAACACCCTTGGCTGGAACACCTTCCCCGTGCTGCTGCTCACCGAGCAGAACAAAACCGACCTGACCGCTTGCGCCGAGGACATCCTGCTGGCCCGCGAAGCCCACTTCCCCGCCACTATTGCCGACCTGTACGACCCGGACAACATGCCGGAGAATCTGCGCCGCGCCCACGAGCGTAACGACGAAGTGCTGGAACGCATCTACATCGGCCGTCGTTTCAAGAACGATACCGAGCGACTGGAAAAGCTGTTCGAGCTTTATACGAAGATGATGGCGGCGGCCAAGCCCGCGAAGCAAGCGACGAAGGGGAAAAAGGCATGAATAGTGATATGAGTGATAAGCCCGTCAGCCTAACTCAGCCCCCCGCTGGTTATGCCGACTGGTTAGGTGAGCTGAAAGCGCAAATACACGAGGCTCAGCAACGTGCAGCGCAAGCGATTAATTTAGAGCTGGTTTTGTTGTATTGGAAAATTGGCAGCGCTATTTTGATTCGGCAAGATAAACAAGGTTGGGGGGCTAAAGTGGTGGATCGCTTGGCACATGATTTACGCGCCGCCTTCCCGGATACGCAAGGGTTTTCTGTACGTAACCTAAAATACATGCGGGCCTTTGCCCAGTGCTGGACAGATATTCAATTTGTGCAACAGCTGCTGCACAAATTGCCATGGGGGCATAACCTTGTGTTGCTTGATAAGCTTGAGACTGAGCAGCAGCGCCGCTGGTATGCGGCTAAAGCTATCGAGCACAACTGGTCGCGTAACATTTTGGTGATGCAGATTGAAACCCGTCTGCTGGAGCGTAGCGGCAAGGCTGAGACCAATTTCTCAACCACGTTGCCAAAACCGCAATCCGATCTGGCTCGCGAATCCCTGAAAGACCCCTACCGCTTCGATTTCCTTGGACTGACCGACGAAGCGCAGGAGCGCGAGATTGAAAAAGCACTGGTGAAGCATGTCACCGAATTTTTGCTGGAGCTGGGCGCGGGCTTTGCGTTTGTCGGGCGACAGGTGCTGTTGGACGTGGGAGGCGACGAGTTTTTCATCGACCTGCTGTTCTACCACCTCAAGCTGCGCTGCTATGTAGTGATCGAACTCAAGGGCGGCAAGTTCAAGCCTGAGCATCTTGGACAGTTGAGCTTTTACCTCACTGCGGTGGATGCCCAAGTCAAGCACCCGCAGGACGGCCCGACCATCGGCCTGCTGCTGTGCAAAAGCAAAAACAAAGTGGTGGCGGAATATGCCTTGCGTACCAATACCCAACCGTTGGGTGTCGCTGAATATCAGTTACTGGAATCCCTGCCTGCCGAGCTGCAAACCAGCCTGCCCAGTATCGAGCAGATTGAGCGCGAACTGGCGGGCGACGACACCTGCATGGAAGACGACTCGCAATGACCAATCCAACCAACCCAACCAACGCCTACACCGTGCCTTCGGTGTCAATCAGCACGGCGCGCACCGGCGCATCCAGCAAGGCCAACGCGCTGGGCATGCGCGCCATGCAGGAGCGCGCCTACGCCAAGCGCGGCGAACAGTATCTGCTGATCAAATCGCCACCGGCATCGGGAAAATCACGCGCGCTGATGTTCATCGCGCTGGACAAGCTCAACAACCAGGGCTTGCAGCAGGCCATCATCGTGGTGCCGGAGCGGTCCATCGGCAGCAGCTTCGCCGATGAGCCTCTGAGCCAGCATGGCTTCTATTGGGATTGGCAAGTCGCGCCGCAGTGGAACCTGTGCAATGCGCCCGGAGTGGACGAACCGCGCGTGGCGAAGTCCAAGGTGGATGCGGTGCGCAAGTTTCTGGAAAGCACCGACAAGTTGCTGGTTTGCACGCATGCCACCTTCCGCTTTGCGGTGGAAGAGCTTGGCGTTCAGGCGTTCGATAACCGTTTGATCGCTATCGACGAGTTTCATCACGTCTCCAGCAACCCAGACAACAAGCTGGGCAGTCAGTTTGGCGCGTTTATCACTCGAGACAAGGTGCATCTGGTGGCCATGACCGGTTCCTACTTCCGAGGCGACAGCGAGGCCGTGTTGGGGCCTGCGGATGAGGCCAAGTTCGAGACGATCACTTACACCTACTACGAGCAGCTCAACGGCTACCAATGGCTCAAATCTCTGGACATCGGCTACTTCTTCTACACCGGCCCTTACGTTGATGCCGTCACTAAAGTGTTGAACCCGGCATTGAAAACCATCGTCCATATTCCCAATGTAAATGCCCGCGAAAGCCTAAAAGACAAAGAGCGCGAGGTGAATGAAATCATGCACGGTTTGGGCGAATGGAAAGGTGTTGACCCGGTCACCGGCTTCCATCTGGTGCAGGCCCATGATGGCCATACCCTGAAAGTGGCGGACTTGGTGGATGACAGCGATGCGGCCCGGCGTTCCCGCGTGCTTACTGCGTTAAAAGACCCGGCGCAGAAAAATAACCGCGACCACGTGGATATCATCATCGCGCTGGGCATGGCGAAGGAGGGCTTTGACTGGATCTGGTGCGAACATGCACTGACCATAGGCTACCGCAGCAGCCTGACCGAAATCGTGCAGATCATTGGCCGTGCCACCCGTGATGCCGAGGGCAAGGAACGGTCGCGCTTCACCAATTTGATTGCCGAACCCGCAGCCGAACAGGCCGCCGTGGCCGAGGCGGTGAACGACATGCTCAAAGCCATTTCCGCCAGCCTGCTGATGGAGCAAGTGCTGGCGCCGCGCTATGAGTTCACGCCAAAAAACATTGGCCCAAAGGAAGGCTTCGATTATGGCGAAGAGGGTTACAAAGACGACGGTCACAACATCGGGGTGAATACAGATACCGGCCAGATTCACGTCGAGATCAATGGCCTGATAACGCCGCAAAGCCCGGAGGCTACGCGCATTTGCAAGGAAGACTTGAACGAAGTTGTCACCAGCTTCTTGCAGGACAAAACCGCGCTGGAGCGCGGCCTGTTCGATAAGGAAAACACCCTGCCCGAAGAGCTGACCCAGTTGCGCATGGGCAAGATCGTACGCGAGCGTTATCCGGACTTGAGCCCGGTCGACCAGGAGGCCATCCGCCAACACGCCATCACCGCCATGAACATCACCCAGCAGGCCAAGCTGGCGTTGGCCCTAGCCGATGCCAACAGTGACGGAATAACGCAAGGCAGTACGGCGTTGCTGGATGGGGTGCGCAAGTTCGTCAATGTGCGCGACCTGGACATTGACCTGATCGACCGCATCAATCCCTTTGATGCCGCCTATGCGGTGCTGGCAAAAGCGATGGATGAGAAATCGCTGCGCCAGGTGCAGGCCAGCATTGCCGCCAAGAAGGTCAGCATCCCTGAAGACGAAGCCCGCGAGCTGGCAAAACGTGCCTTGC
The DNA here is from genome assembly GCA_030696695.1 of Methylophilus sp. Lineage (GTDB taxonomy): Bacteria > Pseudomonadota > Gammaproteobacteria > Burkholderiales > Methylophilaceae > Methylophilus. Next base: position 6,424 of record JAUYRP010000006.1, on the reverse strand, counting down.
AGTTCAAGAACGAGCGTGGCCGCTTGCCGGACATCAACTCAGCCGATGCGTGGGAAAAGCGCATGGCTGAAGGCGTGGCTGCGCTGGCGCGCTACCGAGCACAAGCGAAGGCGGCACAGGCGCAAGGAGGGTCCGGCAATGGCTGAAATGGATGATGACGAACTGCTGGATGCGCTGGGTGTAGAAGTCGCCCCGCTCAAGGCCTCCAGCCGAACCCCGCGCGAGGAACGCATCATCGCGGGCTTCGAGGACATTCTGCGCTTCCATCAGGCCAATGGGCGCGCTCCGCTGCATGGCGAGGGCCGTGACATCTTTGAGCGCCTGTATGCCGTGCGCCTGGATCAGCTACGCAAGTTGCCAGAAGCGCAAACCCTGCTGGCTGGGCTGGATGGCCCAGGCCTGTTGTCCGGTGCGGCAGCAGCTCCGGCTGATGTGAGTGAGCTGGACGAAGACGCCTTGCTGGCTGAGTTGGGTATTGGCGATAAACCCACTGACCAAGACGACATCACTGTGCTGCGCTATGTACGTTCCAGCATTGAAAAGCGTGCGGCAGAGGAAATTGCCGACCGTACGCCGTGTGCGGATTTTGACAAGTTCCAACCGCTGTTTGAGCAGGTGGAGCGGGAGTTGAAGGCTGGCGTTCGCATAACGCTGCGCTTCGGACGCGATACCAGTATTGCCAGCGGGAACTACTTCATCGTCGGCGGCCAGCTTGCCTATGTTGCCGAAGTGGGTGAAACCATCAAGGCTCCGAACGGTGAAAGCGATGCACGTCTGCGCGTCATTTATGCCAACGGCACGGAAAGCAACTTGTTGCGCCGTTCTCTACAACGGGCGCTCTACAAGGACGAGACGGGCCGCCGCCTGACCGACCCGGACATGGGGCCGCTGTTTGGCGATGCGCCAGAGCCAGACGACATCAAAACCGGAACCATCTATGTGCTGCGCAGCCTGTCCAGCGATCCATTCGTCGCCGAGCACCGCGAGCTGATCCACAAGATCGGCGTGACTGGCGGCAAGGTGGAGACCCGCATCGCAGGCGCAGAAAAGGATGCCACCTATCTGTTGGCCGACGTGGAGGTGGTCGCCACCTACACGCTGCACAACCTGAACCGCACCAGGCTGGAAAATATCTTCCACCGATTGTTCGGCGCAGCACAGCTCGACTTGACCATCGAAGACCGCTTCGGAAATCCGGTGAAGCCGAGGGAATGGTTCCTAGTGCCGCTCCATGTGATTGACGAAGCGGTTCAGCACATTCGGGATGGGTCGATCACCGAAGTGGTCTATGACCCGAAGACGGCACTGTTGGTAGGTTGAGCATGTGCAGAATTCCGTGGATTTTCGCTGACTGCTTCGCGTTCTAACGCTGATGCTCCTCGGGCGCTACCTTCCGGCAGCTTTGGCCGAGAAAAGGCAGTCAGGTTATCGGCCACAGCAGTCAGTCGTGATCAGCACTTTGAATGTTTGGTCATGCGCGAAAAGCAGCCGCCATCCGAAATTACTAGTATGATTGCTTTTATAAGCAAGATGGCTGTTGGTTAACCTGCCTCTCTTCAACAACTCAAGAGGGGGATTCCGTATACGTATAAACATGTCCGGACGGGATTTGTCACGCAGAACAACCATTAGACGCTGGTGCAATCGACATTCGATCTAGCGTGTCAGGAGATTAAAGACAAAATGAATGCGGAAATTCTCAAACGAGTTGTTCGAGCCATCGCTGATGGCTCGCTGAATGATCTGGATCGGTTGGCCGACAAGATCGTTGAGTCTGAACGACGTACGGGGCACGTCAAACTTGCAGCGCAGTTGGAAGCTATTCTCAAACAGCCACGACCGAAGCGTCCGACCGCGCCTCCGATCGCCGACATTGAACGCACTCTTAAGGAGCTACCACTAAGTCTACGGCAAGGGGAATCTCTTGCGACACTTCTGACGGCGGATGCCCTTGAGCATCACATGGTGCTTCCAAAAGAGATCGAGGACCGCTTTGCGCGAATCGAATCTGAATATGCAGCAAGAGATCGGTTGAGGACCTTTGGACTGAAGCCAAGGAAAACCATCCTGCTGTACGGTCCACCTGGCTGTGGGAAATCGCTCGCTGCTAAGCGCCTGGCGTGGAACACCGGCCTACCATTAATGAAGGTTCGCTTTGATGTCTTGATCTCATCGTACTTCGGCGAGTCAGCCACTAATCTGCGAGCCATTTTCAGCGCAGCGAAGGAACGTGCATGCGTGCTCTTACTTGACGAATGTGATTTCATCGCGCGTTCACGCACAAATTCGAAAGACATTGGCGAGGCTTCAAGAATAGTAAATTCCCTCCTGCAACTGATGGAAGATTACGATGCTCCAGGCCTTTTGGTTGCAACAACTAACATTGAATCGTCTCTGGATTCCGCACTGTTTCGCCGCTTCGACGATGTATTCATGGTGCCACTACCAGGCCCTGTGGAAATTGGGGAGCTTTTGCGGATGTCACTGTCCACCGTTAAGCTCGCGGAACCGATTGAGTGGGGGGCTCTCGTCGAGCAACTGTCAGGTGCTTCGGCAGCGATGGTGGTCAAGGCAGCGCAAGACGCGGCAAAGGCAGCGGTACTTAGTGGACGACATCTCGTCACTCAGGCGAATCTGATGCAAGCCATTCTCGAGCAGCGGAGAACCGAAGTGTCTATGCACGGAAAATAATGCATGCCGGATCAGCATAACTTCGAACACCTGCCGTTAATACGTCGATACCAAGGCCAAGCCATTCTACATGGCGGCGGCGAGCAATCGCCTCAGACGATTGCGAATAAAAACGCACGGCAAGCTCATAGCGCCTTTCTCAGTAGTGCTGCACAAATATTCACAGATAGTTGGCAAGAGCGCAGGGAGCAGCGGCAGATGACTGATCTGACTGATCAGGCACTGCCCGCAATGCCAACTGGCGTTCCTATTTTGTTGAAAGTTGATCCCCGTTTAGATTTGAACGTGCTTCGTGAAAAATTCGCCTTTGAGATCGTGGCGGAGCAAGAGGAAGGTTACGTGATCGTGGCGTCTGAAGACATTCAGATAGCACCGTTTCGCGCTATGCTGCAAGGATTTTCCGTCCAAGTTCACGGCTCGGCGACGATCGCGCAAGTCCACATGCTCTATACCAATGACGCAGATCGGCTTGGCAGAATTCTCTCCGAGCACATGATGACGGCTTGGGGCAACATCGATGACGATCAACTGTATGTCGTGGACATTGGGATTGCCTGTGCAGGCACTCAAGAGATTCCGTCACGTCCAAAGCGTGGCAGACGTGCTACGGACGCGGATTGGGCGGCCAAGGAGTGTGAATGGTCACAAGCTCGTTCCAATGCTTATGCCGAGTGGGATGCCATCAAGATACAACGCGAGACGGAGATTCAGCAGTTTGCTGACTTCTACAATGCAGTTATTTTGCACCTTGTCGACGGTAGCGATTTCGACGCCGGAGTTCTTCCCGATAGCTTCACAGTTCGGCTGAGGATTTCGGGGAAGGGGTTGAAAGACTTCGTCCTTAACTATCCCTATGTCTTCGAGGTCGTCGAACCCGAAGACATCTTGCTTCCGCATAACATCGGACAGCAGGGAGCTCAGATTCAACTTGTCGTAGCGCCGCTAGCGCCAGACGTGGATGCACCTGCGGTTTGCGTCATTGATAGCGGTATCCAGGAAGGACATCCCCTGCTCCAACCTGCAATCGATCACGCTACGTCGCACTGTTTTCTGCCAGGCAAGACTGCGACCGATGTAGGCGACTATGTGACCGGTGGCGGTCATGGCACACGCGTGGCAGGTGCTGTTCTTTACGGCGAAGTCGTAGCCCAAATTGGAACACCAAAGCTACCGTTCTGGATTCAGAACGCGCGCGTGCTCGATGACAACAATCGCATGCCCGAGGAAATCTTTCCAGCCGAGGCTATGCGCAAAGCAGTTGAAATGTATCACTTCGGTGCGCGCACCACTCGCATATTCAATCACTCGATCAATGCCTACGGCTATTGTCGATTGCGGCACATGTCTTCGTGGGCGGCCGAGATTGACGCGCTCTCGAATGAGCACGATGTACTCATCATTCAGAGCGCTGGCAATATTCGACCCGTTGGCCCTATGCCGTACCCAGGGGTCAAGGATCACTTAGATGCTGGGCGCACATATCCCGAATACCTTTATGAGCCCGCAGCACGAATCTCCAATCCAGGGCAAAGCCTCCAAGCACTGACAGTCGGTTCAATTGCTTACGGCACATTTGCAGCGGGAAGCTGGAGAAGCTTTGCGACCGACTCCGATTTACCTTCTGCGTTCTCGCGATCCGGCCCCGGCATCTGGAGCGTCATTAAGCCGGAAGTGGTGGAGTACGGTGGCGACTTCATTTGCACGAATAATCAGCCGACTGACGTGCGGGGTGGTGGTATCCCAGATGCTTGCCCTGAGCTAGTGCGATCGACAATGTTTGCGCCCGGACCGGCTGTTGACCGCGACGCGATCGGCACATCCTTTGCAACACCAAAGGTGGCTCGGATCGCGGCGCAATTACAGAAGCTATTGCCGAACGAGTCAACTTTGTTGTATCGCGCATTGCTTGTCCAGTCGGCACAATGGCCAGGATGGGCAGAGGGCATCTTATCGCGTCTGCGTTCAACCACAGCGGGGTTGGATCAAGTGCAGCGGCGACGACTGTTGGATCAAGCATCACAAGTCATTCGCTGCATCGGGTTCGGCATTCCAGACGAGGCCAGAGCCACTGTAAATAGCGATCACCGAACGACTTTCATTACGAGCTCTGAGACTCAGATACACGCCGGTGAGTGCCACATCTATCAAGTGCCCATTCCGGCACCTCTGCGTCAGCAAGCTGACGAGTACGACATCCGAATTGATGTGACGTTGTCATATGTCGCACAGCCGCGCCGTACACGTCGTAATCTTCGACGCTATCTATCAACATGGGTTGACTGGCGTACGAGCAACCTCGGGGAAGGAATCAACGACTTTCGTGTCCGTGCCATGAAGGGCGAGGAGAATGAGGGTGAGCCGCTGCCTGGGTCAACTCTTCCATGGACATTGCACGAAAGTTCGACTTCGGGGTTTGTCCGCGGCACCCGTCGCAACAGCGGCACAGTGCAAAAGGATTGGGCCATTGTGAAGTCAAACACACTGCCTGACCACTTCTGTATTGCCGTGCGAGGGCATCAAGGATGGAGTAACGATCCCGATACCACAGCACGTTACGCGCTCGCAGTCACGTTTGAGATCGTCGGTCAAGAAATAAGCATCTATGATTCGTTGCGGACTGCAATCATTGAGCTTCAGACGCAAATCGAGGCCGAAGTTGATGTCGAAGTCGAAGCAGAGGCTGAAGTTCAAATTGATGGAGAAGGTTAGCGCTTGTCGCCTACAAATTTGCGAGAAGTACCTGAATTGCCAACGTTAAGAAGGCTTCTACCCATCGCGATTGACAGCAATGGGTCTTATACTGCCGAAGCGACATTCAGAACGTTGCCATTTTAGGCGGTCGACATTGCATCGTTATAGGTGGCAGGTTTGTGATTGTAATGAGTGTCGCTGCCGTGTTGGATACGTTATCCAAAATAATCTTTGTTCACACTCCCCCGTAAATTGCAACACAGATTCTGCGCATAATTGCTCAGAACCCACCTGATTTTATTGTGCTTCCCACGCAACAATTGTTGCATGGAAGACATTCAATCCCTCAAGGCGTTATTCTGGTTTTCAGGCAAGATGGATGTGTTGTACGAGCATTTCTGTCGCCAGTACAAGACATACATCCTGCTGCTGCTGATCTATCTCGCTTTCTCGCTGCGCTATGAGTTTGCCTTCAACGTAAGCCGAAGTCTGCCGGGTACGCTGTACCTCATAGAGAAGGGAGACCTCCCCAAACGAGGGGAGTATGTCGCCTTCAACTACCAGAGCAATGTTCTGTACCCGCAAGGCACACGCTTCTTGAAGCGCGTAATGGGCACAGCGGGCGATTCTGTCCAATCCCGCGACCACAAATACTATGTCAATGGGACATTCGTGGGTGAGGCAAAACCTGCGACCAGCACCGGGCGACCGATTCGGGAGCTGGGGTTCAATGGCGTAATCACCGCTGGTCACTACTATGTAATGGCCGATCATCCGCTGAGTCTTGATTCCCGATATGAAGCGGTCGGATTGGTGTCAGCCAGCCACGTCATCGGCAAGGCGTTCAAGCTGTTCTGATTCATGGATACCTTAACCGACCGATTGCTACGCAAATTCCGCTTTCTGCCGAGCGTTCATGAGGCTGTGCAAATCAAACAGATAGCGTCTGCCAAGCGGATTGAAGACCTGCAAAGGATACCGCGCTATCCGCCATTCATGGAGGGATTGCCGGTGTATGCCCCCGCCGAACTGCTCGCTACGC
>JAUYRP010000008.1 GCA_030696695.1 Methylophilus sp. | reverse complement strand
CTTTGCCCACACTAACGCGCACCAGCAGCATCACCGCGGTTTCCTCCCTGAAGGCTTGTCAGACGCCTGCCCCACTGAGGGTCGTTGCATCTTGCTCGGGCTGCGACTAAGGGCAGGCATCTGACAACCCTAAACCACAGCAGACGTAATACCATCCAACCCCTAATGGCGGCAATGGCCGAAGAGGGTGCATTCCCCATTGGGGTATTGAGCGGCAGTCCATTGGCACATTCCAGAAGCTTATTTTGCCAGATTGGACGCCGAATACCAGTCGTTCGCAAATTGCCTCTTTTGTCCTGTGCCGAGCCATATGATTCGATCTGTTCGGACAGCAACTGTCTGTTTAAGTCTGAACTACTACAATTAAAGCAATTGGCCTCAGCGATGCAAACCGCCTACGCCGCTCCGCCTAATTGCGCTTGCCATTTCCTGCTGGCGCAATTCGGACTTCATCGCCCAGAGGTGAGTCTTGTGCCAGTCTTCAGCAGTGCAGTCCTTGAAAGTCTTGGCACGCCATCTTGCTGCCCTCATTGCAGAGGGAGATGCCCAAAGCAAAAACCACAGAGTTATAACCGCAATGACCAACACCCACGCAACAGACACCATCGCACCCAAGGCGGCAAAGAACACAAAACTCAATCCAAGTTTGATACCGCCATCTTCGGTTACACGCTTAAACCCGGCCATCAAATCGTGAACATACTGGGCAATCGGGTTATCAAACTCAACCACGGTTTTGAAGTCATATTTGGACGGCACGATTACATCCCGGTATTTTGGGAGGCCGAGAAGGCGTATCAGCAACCGGAACGCACCGACAGTCACCCAGTAAATCGCAAATATCGCTACCACTGCGATACTCAACAAAATCAGGAATCCCATTTTTACCTCCAGTAACCAAAGCATTTTTGCAATTTAACCGATTAACCTCATCCCGCAATTCTTGACCGTATCTCGGTCAAATGTTGCCGTATAGCCACACCCCACCTCGTTGGCCGAACGCTCGATCAAGCAGTCCAGGATGATCTCCCGAAAAAATGCGATGTGATGTCGTCCGTTTTTTCTCTCAACTGCGATTGCCGTGCGCATCTCGACGGTAATTTGTGTTTCCGCAAGCACTACCATGCATCAAACCTGATCGAATATTCTTTTCACGATTCCAGACGGGCTGCCGTGACTGGCTGGCTGAGTTGCATCAGGAGTAGCTTCTTGAACATGGGCAACTGCATGCGCTTTGTTTATTGCCCTCCCGCCATCCAGAATTGACAAGCCAAGTGAGGCAAGCATCCGCATTCGTTCCGCTCTGGCGCGCAACGGAAATGCAGACAGGTCGGCCTGCAATTCTGGATACCCTTCGAAATAATTGATGGTGATGCGCATCTTAGGCAGCACCTCCACGCCAGAACCCTCTCGCATTTGCGAATACAGAATCATGGGCTACGGATACCGGAACCTGATGAAATGCAGCTTTGATTGCCGCTTCGTAGAAGGGAGCACCTCCTCCAACCAGTACAATCGTGTCGATAGCAGAATCCTCTTTTCTGAGCGACTCTTGAAGTTGCGCGCCAACAATGTGGCCAACCTTGGATGATGCATCTGCCAGATAGGGCGCAATATCTATACGCGCCCCAAACACGGATACGGTGTTGCGTCCCGATCGGATTGCGTTCTCCAGCTTTCCCCTGCCAGGGTTGCCGCCATGATCTTTGGAAATTAACGCTGCAGCCTCATCCAGAATGACCGAGGCCGCATCCAGGCTTGTTCCAGATGAGGCTCGCTTGAATTCGCCATTAACCAGCAATACCCAGTCAACCGAGAAGAAGCCGGGATCGACCACCAGAACACTGGCATCCTCAACCTGGCTCGGATCAGCAAGGCCGTGCAAGTAGTCCACAAACCCGCCCAAAGGTTGCGGCACGATCTTGACATTTTTTACTACAACTTTCCGGCATTGCGTAACCTGATGCTCGCCTTTCATGGTCTCGACCAGACGCGCGCGAAGGTTTGCATCGAAGTATTGGCTGGTTGGCAACCCGGTCACAACCTTGTCAATCTCACTCAAACCGGACAGCAGCAGGCCGGAATAAAACAACGCACGATAGGAATCCGTTGTGGTGTAATCCTTGTGCATCTCCCGCGCCCAATTTTCGATTCTGTCGTGACTGATCGCTGCGGCGAATTCGCGCCCATCTACCAAGACGCGCACGGCATCGTCATCCCCCATGATTCTTTGCCCGATGTGATCCGACGGAGCTGCGCCTGCTGGACGGTTCACCAATATCGGGTCGCCACCCTTGTCGCCATATGCAATCTTTAAATTCGAGTAACCAATATCCATTCCAATCACGCTCATTGCCTTCTCCTTAAAATTAACTTCACAACAACCCCAGAGCGTCTCCAGTACGCCTGCACCGCAGCCACCGAAGCCAACAAGCGCCCCAGCACGTCCACAGCACGTGTGCGAATTATTGATGAGCGAGAAAATATAATTCGGCAGATTCTCGGCAAATTTGCCGAGAATCTCGCTATCGTGCCAAATCGAACAAACTAAACTCCCAACACATTCGTTTCGCGACACCTCCAATGCCGGTTCCCATATCGCCCGCGTCCTTTACCTACATTTACTTTGCTGATGTATTGAGTGCCGACAACACTTCCAGCAATCCTGTCTCACATTTTGCTTTGTCTGCTGGGGATATGAAGGCTCGACGCTTCGACCTGGATGGTCAGTTCTTCGAGATAACACCCAGCGCAACTGGGCTTCCGACCGTGCGCGATATGGATGTCTTGATGTTCTGCGTAAGTTGGCTGGCCAATGCTCTATTTGATGAGCGGCACAAGGATTTGAGTTGCAATCTGCGATTTACCGCACGCGATTTTCTTGATTTCAGTAAACGCGGGAACGGCGGGGCTCAATACGATGGTTTGGCTCAGGCGCTGGATAGACTCGCCGGAAGCAAGATCACAACGAACATTCGCCCACCAGCAGAAATAAACCCAGATAGTTCATTAGACTCGATACAAGGTGATTTGCTGGCCTCCGTTCGCCCTGAACCAGTCGAAGGGCACAGCGTTCCGGTGCATGTAGTTCGACAAGCTCACCACGAACGGCTTAATGGATTATTTGGGATAAAGGAATGTGGTGACAGATTCAATTTGATTCGTTATGAGGCAGAACGGGATCGTGATGGACGCATTGATGCGGTGAATATCGAGCTGCCCGAGCGGCTCTATCATTGCGCGACTGACTGGACGCAAGTTTGCACCATGCACCCGGACTATTTTTCGCTCACGCCATTACACAGGCTGATCTACATGCTCGCCAAAATACGGTGTGGCGAGTGGCAGCCGTGGGTTGTATCTCTCAATGAATTACACCGGTTGACCGGGTGTTCCTCGCCTTTGCGCAAATTCAGAAATTCCGTGCAAGGACTGCTGACGGATAACGCGATCCCTGAATATCGGATTGAAATGGACGCGCAAGAGACGACGGTTACTTTTTACCGTTTGCCGGGGGCCACGCCAGGGCTTGTGCCGATTCCTGTAAATCGTTCCGCTTGTGTTTGAGTGATTCTGTAAATAGTTCCGCATTTAACTCGATGAAAAACAAAAAAAATTCTGTAAAACGTTCCACTTTTGTCTTTTCGATGTGCTGTAAATCGATCCCATCTGCCGCGCGGAAACGGCGGTGCGCGTAGAAGTAAAGTTGCGCTGAAACGACAGATTCCGCACGGCGGCAATATTTTGTTTGGATAGAGAAAATAATGGAAGAGCAAGTCATGGATGAAATGGAAGTGGGTGATGCGATCAGCCTCTTGCGAGCCAGACTGGAAGTACTTGAAGCGAAGGCGGCGGATTTGTGTAAGCAACACTTCGATTTTGCCATGGCAGAAAACAAGACAAGAGCATGGGAGCACAGGAGCGTCTTGTATGCACAGGCCAGAATGCGTGACAACACCATGGGTATTGCGTGGTACGAGGTTCATTGGTACGGATCAAAGGCCGCCAAAACTCGCAGGATGACCAAAAAGCTTATTCGCAAACCCAAAAACAAACATGGCTACAACCTGGATGCGCTACTCAAGTTGGCCCAGCCGTGGGAAATGGACATGGTGCGAGACACTGAACATGATCTTTGCGGTATACGGCGCGAAGCGACATTCATTGGCAAGGCGATCGGGCAGCTCAACTACATCATCAAGAGTGAGGGTAGCCTCCGATGAAAGCATTCTACGAGTGGGAATCGCCGTGGCGACCAAACTTCGAGGCAACGATGTCGGCCTCATGGGCAGGTGCTGCGTTGTTTACACTGATTGCGGCCAAATATATGCCAGTCCCGCTTCCTGTTAAATTCAGCGCGATTGCGATGACTGTTTGCACCTGCATGGCACTGTATCGCGGTATCGGGGCTTGGCGGCGATACGCCAACCTGACGCGCCTGGACAATTACGGTAAAGAGTTCATCAGCATTCCTGAGCTGATAAACAAGACAGCGGCGGCGACCCAAAAAAACTCTGTGTGGCTTGGCAAGGGTTTTGACTGGACGGATGTTGAATCGCAGAAGATGCACGCGCTGATCGGGCAGGGTGTTGCCCAGACCATCGGCAAGATCACCAACGAGCGTCACCTGGACGGCGCGTACTGGATACATGGCCTGGACAAAGAAACTGACCGGTTCATGGACATCGCTAATCTGGTCGGCCATACCTTGCTGGTTGGAACGACGCGGGTTGGTAAAACCAGAATGATGGAGCTGTTGATTGGCCAGGCGATCATTCGCAACGAAACCGTCATCATTATTGACCCGAAAGGGGATCATGCCCTGGCGGAAAACGCCAAACGAATATGTGCGGCAATGGGGCACCCGGAGCGCTTCGTGTACTTCCATCCCGCCCACCCGGAGAAGTCCACGCCCATCGACCCGATGCGTAACTGGAATCGTCGAACCGAACTCGCCAGTCGGGTTGCCGCGCTGATTCCATCCGAAACCGGCGCAGACCCGTTTGCGGCCTTTGGCTGGAAAGTGCTGAATGATATTGTGAACGGTTTGGTGGCAACGGGCGTAAGCCCCAATCTGGTTCACATGAAGCGTTACATTGAAGGTGGCGCGGACAACTTGCTGCTGAACACGTTGCGCCATCACTTTATCGACACCGTGCCGGAATGGGAGACCCGTTCCAGCAGTTTTGTGAAAAAACATCGTGACCGGATACTGGAAGCCTATATCGGTTTCTACAAGCAGGTCGCCATCCATGAAGCGCAGTCGTCGGATCTGGACGGCCTGATTTCAACCTTTGAGCATAATCGCGACCACTTCCAAAAGATGGTCGCATCGCTCATCCCGATTCTGTCCATGCTGACCTCTGAGCCGCTGGCGGAACTCCTGTCGCCGGAATTCAAAACAGGGGATCAAAAACACGCGACCGACATGGCGAAGATCATCAACAACAACCAGGTGCTTTATCTCGGTCTTGATAGCCTGGCTGATGGCACGGTCGGGAGTGCCATAGGCTCAATCATGCTGGCCGATCTGACCGCAGTGGCCGGTGATCGCTATAACTACGGGATCGCCTCAAACAAGCCGGTCAATCTCTTCATCGACGAAGCGGCAGAGGTCATCAACCAGCCCACCATCCAGCTCATGAACAAGGGCGGCGGCGCGCTCTTCAGGGTGACAATTGCAGCGCAGACGTTTGCGGACTTCCCTGCGCGGCTTGGCGATGAGAACAAGGCTCGTCAGGTACTCGCCAACATCAACAATCAGATTGTGCTGCGTGTGATTGACGCGGAGACGCAACAATACATTGCCGACAGCATGCCCAAGATCAAAGCCCAATCGCTGAGCATCAGATACGGCCATGGCGTTGATGCAAAAATACAGGACGAATATCAGTCGTCCTATCAGGAATCCATGTTGGCGGAAGAAGTAGAGTTGTTCCCCGCTGCGATGCTTGGCAACCTGCCTCCGCTGCATTTCTTGGCAAGGATGTCAGGCGGGCGGGTCATCAAAGGCAGATTACCCATCTTGAGGGCCGAATGACATGGCAAAAGACCAGAAAGAGCAGGGGAGCTTTACTGCCCTATGGATGGTTTTAGCCTTGCTCGTGGCAATCGGCACATGGATGTTCATTACCCCGGAACACCTGCTGAAATCACTTGCAGGTGAACGCGCGTTTGTAACCGAACTGTCTGGGCAGCAAGCCGATCAGTGGATATTTAGCAAAATGATTTCGGTAAGCGCGAGTCAGATTCAGGGCATGTCGGACGCTATAAAAGATACACAAGACACGCCGGGCGCATTCAAAGAGTGGATTCAGATCCGGATAGTCGTAACGTGGTTGTGGGGTTCGTTGATTGTGTACCGCGTCAACCTGCTCATGCTGTTCTGGTTCATCCTGATGCCATTCACCATTGCGGTGGCGATAGACGGATATTCAACAAGGATGATACGCACTTTCCAGTTTTCTTCGCAGTCGCCCATTCGCCACAGGATAGGCGTGCTCATCTCCATGGTCGTGATGTTTGGCGTGGCAATCTGGCTGGTGCTACCGATACCATTACCCTCAGTTGTTGCTCCTTTGGCGATTGTATCCATCGGCTGGGCAACATGGATGTGGGTCAGTAATTTGCAGAAGCGAATTTGAATGGGAGATGGCGGATATGATAATGGCGACTATGCTCAAAGCCGCCACTTGTACAGTGCTGGTTACGGAACACAATGCCTCGAAGTCTAAACTACTGGCCCGAGAAATCCGCGATAGGTACGAAAGCTTCCGATTTCTCATATAGGAAATGCTTCTCGAAGAGCGGGAGAGCTTCGCGGGCATGTGCTGCTCCCAGGCCACGTAGACGATTAATCATGTCAATACTATCAAGCTTGAATTTTCCCACCGAAACTTTGGGCTGAAACGGAAAAAAGCGTGGGGATTCCTGTCTGTGATCTGAAAGCAACATCGCGGTTCCATCTGCGCTACGCGACTGCCCTTGCATAAATAGCGCGGTTGATTTGAGCAACAGCCCCGCATATCCTTCGTCGATAGGAATATCTAATGCCTCTTCGGTGCAGCCCAATCGGATGATGTAAAGATTATCATCTTTCCATCCGAGCACACTGCGGGCTTCAACAGCCGCTAAACCCGCTGGGTTATTAGCCCAAATGCCACCATCAATGAGCGGTGCTCCGCTCGGCATAGAGTGCGCCTGGAAGTATGTCGGTGCTGCTGCAGTAGCGAGTGCAACATTCACCGCACTCTCTTTCCAGTCAAGCTGAAGTCGCGGATGGTGTCGGGTCTTGAAAACGTACACGTCTTCGTTGTCAGCATGGTAGGCCGGTATGATGAGTCGGATGCTACTGTCGCCCAATCGTTTGGATTGATAAGCACGCTCCAAGGATTTGCGAAGCTCTGCGGTATCATATTTCGGCGCTGTAAGCTGCTTAACATTACTTTTTTTGTCACGGAGCCATCCTGTTAGTCTTGATAAAAGACCATTCGAATCGAGTGAGTTATGCTGGTCAAAAATGCGCGGGCCATCATTCACGTAAAACTGGGACACCTCTCTGGCAGTCATCCCCAGACCCAAGCCAAGCGCAATGATGCCGCCCGTGGATGTGCCAGCGATCAAATCAAAATGTTCAACAATTCGCTTTCCTGTTGCTTCTTCGATAGTCTCTAGAAATGCGGCAGCAAAGGCTCCCTTGATACCGCCACCATCAAGAGCGAGGATTCGTCGTTTATTTTTTTGCATCGTCTTCTCCTGGATGTTTACCGCCGCCCTGCCATTCGTCAGTGGCAAGCCAATGTTCGAAATAGAACAGCCACAGATATGCCCAAGGCACTATCGTCTCAGCTATTGATATGTTCAGTGTCCACTCATCGGACTTTGGAAGGTGCAGGCACAGCCGAACCGGGCTTGTGGAATAAACATGCGGCAAATACCTGTCACCAGCCAATTCATTGAGATTTGGACTCAGCACAAACACGTCAGGTAATCCAAACCGCTTGAATCTAATTCGCAGACGATAGGTGCGACTCAAAGGGCTTGGTTTTACATCAAAATCCCAAACCAATTCGCCCTTGTGCACCAGACCGTGTCCACGGCAAATCGCACTCGATTTAAGTCGAATCCATTGTTGCTCTGGGCTGAGCGCGTTAGCCATATCGACAAGCTCTCTTAGCGTCCGAAAAACGTGTTTTTCGGCAAAGGCACCGAACCAAATGCGGATGCTGTGACCAACCCCATCGCAGGCGCAACGATTAACGACCCGGCGATTCGTGCATTGCTGATCGGGTTGGAAATGCTGGCAAGTGTGTCACGAACTTGTTCTTTATTTGCTCCAAACTTATAGGACAGACTTTCGGCAAATCGGTCTTTCCCTTCAAGTAAGAGCAGTGATTCGATGGATGTCAGTACATCCTTGTGCCAGTCATCAAACGTTGAAGCTAAACGTGCATCGCTGTTCCACTTATCCGCAAAATTTTCGCCAATAGTTGTCTCATTTTCGATGATAAAAAATCGCCGCCCAGAGCGCATCTCAATTTTAATGAAGGCCGGCATCTCGCGAATAACAGCGGTGATGAAATCAAACGCATCCATGTAAGCCTGTTGTGTGGCACACCGAGCATAAGCCCAACCTGCCAGCGTCGTAATAATCACTGAAATTGGAGCCATGCCTGAACGATCAGTGCCGACGAACATATGGTCACGATGGCGCTTAAGCAGTTGAATAATTCGCTTAAGAAATGGCTTGGTCATCTCCTGCTCTGGTAACGGCGCAACATCCGCACGTGCTTCAGCGAAAGCCACTTTGGCAAGATGCATGCGCGGGCTTATTGCGGCATATTGCTCAAACTTGCTTATGTAGCCCTTGGGATTCGTGGGATTCCATTGTGCCAACGCTTTGTCAGGCACTAATTCGCCACCTTGATAGCAACTCGGATTGCCGATGGATGGCGTGATGTCAAGGTGAAACTCGTTGGCATAGTTAATGCGCCAGCAACGCTGTTTTTCTTCGAGCATGCCACGGTAAGTTGCGTGTTCTTTCAAGCGCGAGCCAATGAGTGTCTTTACTGCGTGGGCATCAGATGTTGCGGCTAACTCTGGCAAATGACATACTAAATCGACATCAAACTCATTGCGACTAATCGGCTTGATGGCTGTCCCGAGCGCTATGGAACCTTGAGGGTAAATTTGTGCGTGCTTCAAATGTGGAGAAGTTGACTCTGCCAGCCATGAGCCTACAGCTTCGTACTTGGCGGTTGCCGTTTTGTACTGCTTCTCGGTGATCTCAAGCTGTTGGCAAAGCTGGTCGAGCAAGCCAACTACCATCTGCTTCTTTTTTGCGCTTAATAGTGTTATTTCTGTATCGCGTTGCATATGAACCTTTCCCGAGCCTTGAACTCGTGCTAGACTTCTCTTGTCGAATGTGGAATTTCAAACTTCGAGATAATTATAGCAAACATGTCGTTTACGTCAAGTCAATAATAACGAGAGTGATATATGGAAGAGTCAGGCAGAAAACTGTTTGCAGAGCGACTGCGTGACGCCCGCGAAAGGCTTCGCGGGCTAAAGCAAACACAGTTGGCTGAAAAGGCGGGATTGCCAGTCACGTCAATTTCACATTTTGAAAATCCTGAAGGTACGCGCAAACCTTCGTTTGACAATCTGCGGAGACTGGCGAATGCCCTTGATGTTACGACCGACTACCTTTTGGGGCTTTCGGATGATCACGTAGGTATGACTGTGGATAACGCCTTATACCGCGATGTTCAAAACCTCACTGATCAAGACAAAGAGTTTGCCCAAGCGATGATCCAGAAGATGCTGGAAAAGAATCCACCCAAGGAGTAACGATGTCTGACACCCGACTCAGAGACGCTACACAACATGCCGAAAAACTGGTTAGAGATGAAAAGCTCGAACTTCCGATTGACCTGATTGCGCTGGCAAAGAGCCGCGACATTTTGGTTGAAGCAAAAGCGGAAGGCGCCAAAGGTGTGTCAGGCATGTTGTTGCGAGTCGGCAACAACTTTTCCATCGGCTACGCAACGCATATCAAGAGCACTGGCTTCCAGCGTTTTAGCATCGCCCATGAGTTGGGCCATTACTTTCTACCAGGTCATCCTGAACATGTTTTTAGTGGCGGCAATGTCGTGCATGAATCACATGCAGGATTTGGTTCCGGGGATCAAGTCGAACTAGAGGCTGACCACTTCGCCGCCGGATTACTAATGCCTTCATATCTGTTCAAGGCTGAAGCGGGCAAATACTCAGACGGCTTTACAGCAATTGAGAAGATGGCTGAGCGATGCGAAACCTCATTGACTGCCTCAGCAATTCGATATGCTGAACTGACTGATGCCGCAATCGCCGTGGTAATCAGTACCGGATCGTCTGTGAACTACTGTTTTGCCTCACTCGCTATGCGCGGAATTCGGGGCTATAAGCATCCGCTCAAGGGCTCTGTTTTGCCACGAGAATCATTGACACGAACTTTCAATCAGAAAGAAAGCAACATCATCACCGCACAGCGAGAGGATGATAGTACTGATCTGATCGCATGGTTTCGTGCCGATGACGAAATTGATGCGTGCGAGGAAGTCATTGGTCTTGGTGACTACGGCAAGACACTTACCATCATTACCGCCGACCTTCCCGATCAAGACGAAGAAGTAGATGACATGACTGAGCGTCCCCCTCGTTTCAAGTGATTCGTAATCGGGTAATAACGATGCCCATTCAAACAGGTTTTTGACCGTCTCATAACCAACCGCCACTATACTTGGAAAATTAAGTTCGGTTTGCAAAGCGGGATTTATGGTCGATAACAATCCAAAGCTGCTGTGTGAATAAAGAAAACCAAAACGGCATAGGTAGTAAGATACGCCGCAAAGCTTTTGTCAGAGGCTACATGAATGGAACATTGGAATATTCCAGGAATATAGAAATTCCAAGTATTAAGTGCAGAATTTTTGATATCGCATTAAGACTTGGGCAATCAGCATGAAATTTTTGCGAAACGCTGGTACTGAGCGTACCCTGGACTTAATCAAGCCTCTGTTGAAGCAAGGCAGTAGCATGGATATGGCGACCTCATCCTTGTCTCTATTCGCTTTTGCCGAGCTATTTACCGAGCTGTCTTCGATCCAAAAAACTCGCCTCTTACTTCCTTGCGAAGTACACGATCTGGATATGTTTGGTACAGCGCATGACCGTGCTGCGCGCAATCGGCTTCAAGTGCGCTGGTTGGCACTGCGGCTTGCGCAGTGGATACAAAGCAAGGTTGAGTTACGCCGGGTAAACGGAGTAGTTCCACAAGGGGCAGCGGTGTTGCGAGACGCTAGTGGCAATTCGCAGTTGGCTATCGTTGGCTCATTTTCTTTCAGCACAGATGGGCTGGGCATCACGCCGGGTAACCCGCTTAATCTTATCCAAGCATCAGAAAGCGCCGAAGAAAGCAGGTTGCTTAGCCAGTGGTTCGATGCGCAATGGAATACTCTCAAGGAACAACCCGAAGCCCAAGCCACATTGCTGATAAAGCTCAAATCTATTTCCGATAACCGTGACCCGTACAGCATCTACGTTTTGATGCTGCACCATTTGTTCCAGAGCAGTGGCGACGAGATGGACGAAGAGCGCATCGTCAAATCTGCCACTGGCATCCGCAACACACTGGTGTGGAAGAAGCTCTACAAATTTCAGCGTGATGGTGTGGTGGGTGCCATAGATAAACTCAACCGTTTTGGCGGTTGCATCATTGCCGATAGCGTGGGGCTAGGCAAAACCTTTGAGGCATTGGCCATCATCAAATACCACGAGCTACGTAATGATCGTGTGCTGGTCTTGTGCCCCAAGCGGCTGCGCGACAACTGGACACTCTACAAAACCAACGACAAACGCAATAGCCTCGCTGCCGACCGCCTCAACTACGACGTGCTGAATCACACTGACCTTTCGCGTGACGGGGGGCATTCCGGCGACATTGACTTATCACATGTGAACTGGGGCAATTACGACTTGGTGGTGATTGATGAGTCTCATAATTTCCGCAACAAGGCCACGCACAAAGGCAAGGAATCACGTTACGACCGGCTGATGCGCCGCATTATCCAAGAAGGTGTCAAGACCCGCGTGCTCATGCTCTCGGCAACTCCAGTTAACAATCGGCTTGCTGACTTGAAAAACCAGATTGCATTTGTCTCCGAAGGCGACGATACCGCACTGTCCGATCATGGTATTGCTAGTATTGATAGCACGACACGCCTGGCGCAAAGACAATTCAACCGTTGGCTGGAGTTGGATGAAGCAGAAAAAACACCGACCTGCCTGATTGAGATGCTCGGCTTCGATTACTTCACCCTGCTGGATCATCTCACCATCGCCCGTTCGCGCAGGCACATCGAAAAATACTACGGCATCAGCGAGACAGGGCGTTTTCCGGATCGTTTGCCGCCTATCAACATCAAGGCAGACGTGGATCGTGCTGGAGAATTTCGCTCCATTCGCGACATTAATCTGGAAATTCGACGTCTGAATCTGGCTAGTTACGCACCCTTGCGCTACGTGCTACTGCACAAACAAGCCGCATACGATGCCAAATACAGCACACAGATACGCGGCGGCGAAAGTTTCTTCCGGCAGGTGGATCGTGAGGAAAGTCTGATTCACCTGTTGCGCGTCAATGTGCTCAAGCGCATGGAAAGTGCTGTCTCCTCGTTCCGGCTCACCGTTCAGCGGCAACTGCAAGATGTCGAAGCGATGCTGGAGCGCATCGAAGCCCATGCTGAAGAAATCGAAGAGTTGGACATTACCGATGTGGACATCGAAGATCCGACTTTTGAGAGCTTGCTAGTAGGCAGAAAAGTCAAAGTGTTGCTAGGAGACGTTGACCTCATCCGCTGGAAACAAGACCTCATCGAAGACCGCAATCGCTTAGCCACCTTGCTGGGTGCTGCCATGCAAGTTGATCCTGACCGTGATGCCAAATTGCAGGCATTGCGCGAAATGATTCAGAACAAATGCCGCAACCCGATCAATGACGGCAACCGCAAAATTATTGTTTTCACCGCTTTCAGCGACACGGCCCAATACCTCTACGAGCAAATTTCCGGTTGGGCGAAAAGAGAGCTGGGTATTGAAGCTGCGCTGGTCACGGGCACAGGACGCAACCAGACCACCATCCCCGGCTTGCGCAAAGACTTGACTACCATTCTTACCTCTTTTTCACCTCGCTCCAAAGAACGCCCAGAAGAGCTGGCTCACGAAGGCACGCTGGATTTGCTTATTGCTACCGACTGCATCTCAGAAGGGCAAAACCTGCAAGACTGCGACTGGCTTATCAACTACGACATTCACTGGAATCCGGTGCGCATCATTCAGCGCTTTGGCCGAATAGACCGCATCGGCTCACCCAATCAGTGCATTCAGCTCGTTAACTTCTGGCCGAACATGGAGTTGGATGAATACATTAATCTCGAACAGCGCGTCAGCGGGCGCATGGTGCTGTTGGATATTTCTGCGACCGGCGAAGAAAACCTGATCGAGCAGCAATCCGGCAACCAGATGAACGATCTGGAATACCGCCGCAAGCAACTGCTTAAGCTGCAAGATACAGTGATTGACCTGGAAGACCTCTCCGCCGGGGTTTCCATCACCGACCTCACGCTCACCGATTTCCGCATCGACCTAGCCCAGTATTTCAAGGCGCATCCGGGCAAGCTTGAAGGAATACCGTTAGGCGCATGTGCGGTCACTACCAGCGAAGATACCGACATTCCGCCGGGCATCGTGTTCTGCCTGCGTGCAGAAGGCGCAGCCGCAGAAAAGGTAGCGGAAACTGGCTATCCGCTGGCACCGCACTACCTCGTGCATGTGGGCGAGGATGGCAGCGTGTTGCTACCCTACACTCAGGCCAAACGAATACTGGATCGCCTCAAGCGCTTGAGCCTGGAGCGAGACCTGCCGGACGCTACCGCCTGCGTCAGACACAACAAGGAAACCAGGCAGGGTGAAGACATGCGCCATGCCCAGCAATTGTTGGCGGCGGCAGTGGCTTCTGTTGTTGGCAAGAGTGAAGAGCGTGCGGTTGCCAGTTTATTTTCTCCGGGCGGCACACACGTCATGAAAGGCGAATTTGCCGGAAGCAACGATTTTGAAGTGGTGGCATTTCTGGTGGTATTACCTGAAGCCTACTGAAAGGGTGTTAAACCATGAGTTTTAGAACTGCAGAGCCAGCCCTTAAGGATGTGTTGGACGCCATCGCGAGGGGCGATACGCAGTTGCCGGATTTCCAGCGTGGATGGGTCTGGGACGATATGCATATCAAATCGCTGATTGCCAGTCTGTCCCTGTCGTATCCAATCGGTGCAGTGATGTTTCTTGAAGCAGGCGGTGTTGTCCCATTCAAGCCACGTTTATTCGAGGGAGTTTCGCTGCATCCGGCACCCAAGCCCAAGACGCTGGTTCTTGACGGGCAGCAGCGCCTCACATCCATGTATCTTTCACTTCGTAGCGGCCTGCCTGTCAAGACGAGAACTGAAAAAGGGGCGGATATTCTCCGCGTTTATTTCCTCGACATGGCAAAATGTCTCGACCCTGCTGAAGATCGCGAAGAGGCCGTAATATCGGTGCCCGACACGTTCCGTGTTACTTCCGACTTTGGCAGAAAGATCGATCTTGACCTCAGTACACCTGCGCTTCAATACGGCCAGCGCATGTTTCCGATTGCATTGATGTTCGATACGCAGGGTTTCATGCAGTGGAAGATGGGGTATGCGGGCCACCACGGCAACGCAGCCGATGCCATGATGTTCCTGATGCGTTTCGAGCAGGAGGTATGGTTACGTTTTCAACAATTCAAGGTGCCGGCCATCGAACTCACACAGGACACGCCACGCGAAGCGGTCTGTCAGGTGTTTGAAAAGGTCAACACGGGTGGTGTCACATTAACTGTTTTCGAGCTGATGACGGCAACCTTCGCGGCCCACGAATTTAACTTGAGGGAGGATTGGGATGCCCGACAAGAAAGACTTACTGCTAAGCACGGCGTCCTCAATGCGGTAGATGGCACCACTTTCCTCACGGCTGTTACCCTGCTTGCTAGTTATGAGCGTCACCTGAAAAGCGAGACGCCCGTATCCTGTAAGAGAGCAGATGTTTTGCGGCTAGAGTTGTCCGTTTTTAAAAAACTGCAAGGCCGAATTGAGGCAGGGTTCAAAAAGGCAGCTGAGCTGATAGCCGAAGAAAAGATATTTGATGAGAAGAGCGTTCCATACGCCACTCAACTGATCCCACTTGCCGGTATCTGTGCATATCTAGACGACAAATTTAGTCAGCACGGAGTCAAGCAGAAATTGCTCAGATGGTATTGGTGCGGTGTGTTTGGTGAACTTTATGGCGGTGCCAATGAAACGCGATTCGGCATGGATCTTCCAGACGTAATCCAATGGATAGACGGTGGCAGCGAGCCGCGTACTGTAAGGGATGCCAGCTTCGCCCCAACCCGACTGCTATCCTTGCAATCCCGGCTGGCCGCTGCATACAAAGGGCTTGCCGCCTTGTTGATGAAGCATGGCAGCAGGGACTTCGTCAGTGGCACCCCCATCGATCTCAATACCTATTTCAATAACGCGATAGATATTCACCATATCTTCCCGAGGGCTTGGTGTGAGTCCAACAAATTGCCGCGAGAAAGGTGGAATAGCGTTGTCAATAAGGCACCCTTGGCCGCGGGTACAAATCGGTTCATTGGAGGTGATGCACCCAGTGTGTATCTGTCTCGAATCCAAAAAAACAAACAGGTCAGTCCTGCGAGCCTCGATCAATTCTTGGTTTCGCATTCGATTCCTATCACTGAACTTCGTGGGGATGACTTCGATAGCTTCATGCGCCTCAGAGCATCGGCGCTCTTGGGGCTTATTGAAGATGCCACAGGCAAGGACGTATCTGGCCGGGACAGTGGTGAAACTGCCAAAGCGTTTGGAGGCGCGCTTATCTAATGTGGTCGCTAGAGATCGGTCAGTTAATCGAAGCCCTCGACCTGCCCGCAAGCTGTCGTGTGGATCAGCGCATACCAAAAAAGCTATTGGTTGAAAACGGCGCACCCACTGCCGCCGACAAGCGCAACATCACTGAAGGTATCGAAGAAATCCAGTGGGTAGCTACGCTGAAGCCCTCATCAATTGGCGTGCCGGAATACCGAGATGAAAACCGGGAATACCTCGAAATAGCCGTGTTGCACATAGCACTGCGGCAAGATGCCAAAGCAGCCCGCATTGCAGAACTGATGCACCGGGCAGTGCCTTACCCGATTCTGTTGTTGCTTACATCGCAAGATAAATTGACTCTCTCGATGGCGCATATCCGCTGGGCGCAGAATGAAGCGGGTAAAGTGGTTCTGGATGATGAATCGGTTGCCGTTGTCTTGAAGGATCTTACTCTCGCGCAGGAGGTGTTCGCAGCATTCCTTCAGGCCTTATCCATCACGCGGCAGCCACGAGCGAATTTGAAGGTGCTCTATCAAGGCTGGATTGACATTCTCACTGCATTAGAAGCCGCGCAGATTACGGGGCAGTTTGTAATCAGCACAAATCCAGAGCAAGCCGCCGCTCGTCGGGCGGCACTGCATCGCTGCCGCGACATTGATAGCCAGATAGCTATCCTGCGTACTAGCGCTGCTAAAGAAAAACAGGTGGCACGTCAAGTTGAGATTAATCTGGAAATCAAGAAGCTGCAAGCCGATAGATCGGCAGTTTGGGGTTTGCTGTGAGTAAGACGATAGCACATCCAAAAGCGGAGTTACGCGCATCGGTTGCCAACTGCCTCATGGGTGGAAACAGCATTACACGGAAAAACGATGGGTGGATTCGCGATCTGGTGGAATTTAATTGTGGTGGCTATAGATTTGTGTTCCGCCAGAAGCCCGAAGTCATCAGCCGAACCTATAATCAGCATAAGGGTACATTTTATGAAACCACCGAGGTCACTGTTGCTGATGTTGCCCCAAACAAAGTGAAAGTGGTCGAGGCAGCTATTAAACGCATTTGCTGGCTATTATCCTTTGCTGGAACATGCCAAGTTATTCCATTCGAGTACGAATATCCGAATGGATCGGGTCTAGGTCACTCGATATCAGCATCAGGTGAGGTACAGGATTTTCGGCCTGCTTTCGAGATGGTCGACGGGGCGCAGTTGAAGTCCTTCGTTGAGCAAACCTATGAAAACTATACCCGACTTGAACTATCGAGGAAGATGAATGTTGTTATCGCCTATCTTGCGCAAGCCGAACGCCAATTCCAGCCCACAGAGGTACGCCTGATTTTAGTATTTGTGGCACTTGAAAATCTAAAAGCTACATTTGCCAAACTAGGACGCCTCCCATTCCCTATTTGAAAGGCTTTTTTCGCAAACCGTCAAAAAAGGAAGGAAATATAGGCGAACGCTATAATTTTGAAGAATTACTCATAATGATGTTTAAACAGGTGGGTATGCGAAAAAGCTTGAAGCGCATTGTCGAATTAAGAAATGAAATGATTCACTCAGGACTATCAAGGAAGACACATTCTCGCCAGATATCGTTATATGCTGATGCACACGATTTAATCCGAGAATATTTGCTTCGGCTTTTGGGCTACCGTGGACACTATTTACCTTACGCCTTCGAGCGGCGAGGTGGGTCTACCGAAATCAATTAACACAGCATGTCAGGAACAGAACTGAATACGAGAGCACTATGAAAAAAATCGAAGCCAGCAGCACCGAAGCACAATCCGCTGACATTAAGGCGGAGAACATTGCCCAGCTCAAGGCGCTGTTTCCAGAGTTGCTGACGGAAAGTGCCAACGGCGTAGCTATCAATGTGGACGTGCTCAAGCAACTGGTGGGCGATGCAACCGCCACCGATGCAGAGGAAAAATATGGCCTCAACTGGCATGGCAAGCGCCGAGCCCGCCAGCTTGCGCTGACCCCCAGCACTGGCACACTACGCCCATGCCCGGATGAGAGCGTGGACTGGGATGCCACGCAAAACCTGATGATCGAGGGCGATAACCTCGAAGTGTTGAAGTTGTTGCAGAAGAGCTATGCGGGCAAGGTCAAGCTCATCTATATCGATCCGCCGTACAACACCGGCAAAGACTTCGTGTACCCGGACAACTTTCAGGACAACATCAAGCACTATCTGGAACTGACCGAGCAGTTGGAAGGTGGCAGGAAGATCAGCAGCAACACCGAAGCCAGCGGGCGGTTCCATACCGACTGGCTAAACATGATGTATCCGAGGTTGAAGCTGGCGAGGAATTTGTTAAGGGAGGATGGTGTAATTTTTTGCTCCATAGATGATATTGAAGCATCTCGATTAAAAGCTCTTCTCGATGACATATTTGGCGAAGAAAATTTCTTGGCACAGTTCAGTTGGAGAACCGATGGGAATTTTGATAATCAAGCAAAGATAAAGATTTGCCACGAGTACATTCTGCTTTATGCGAAGTCTGCGGAAAATTTTCCGCATCCTTCAGTAGTGGATCCCAGCACGCCCACCGACAGCAAACTATTCCGACCAGAAATCAGAAACACCATCGTAAAGAACGGGGCTAAGAACCCGGTTAGCAAGATCACACTCCCGAAGGGATTTCCTGCCGACTTTGAAAGCGGTCGTATTACGTCAAGAACAACACCTTGGCCTGTATATCTGAGCGATGCGCTTGTTGAAAATGGGAAGCTGGTGAGTGCTGTTGTTGTGGAAAGCGGTTGGAGTTCCAAGGATTTAGCGCTTGAATTCATCAAGAACAATTGCACGCCAATCCAAGATAGTAAAGGGCAAGAGACTTCATTTGTAATCTCGAAATCAGGTGCGATTGAGGTAGTTAAGCGCCGCTCCGATTACCAGAGCCACGTCATTTCCGTACTTAACGGATTTGGTGGGACGCAAAAGGCAACTGCACAACTGGCTGAGATTGGTGCGTTCTTCAATGGCTATCCGAAACCTGTTGCGCTGATTCGCTATATCATCCAAATGATTCAGGGGAAGGATGCGGTGATCCTTGATTTCTTTGCAGGATCAGGCCCGAGTGCTCATGCCGTCATGGAGCAGAACGCCCTGGACTCTGGTACTCGAAGGTACATTCTGGTGCAGATTCCAGAACCACTTGACCCGTCAGACGAGAATCAAAAATCCGCCACTGATTATTGCGACAAACTCGGCAAGCCACGCACTATCGCCGAACTGACCAAAGAACGCCTGCGCCGCGCCGCAAGGAAAATAAAAGAAGAGAACCCCATGTTTGCTGGCGATACTGGCTTCCGCGTCTTCAAGCTTGACACCTCCAATATCCGCGCATGGAACCCTGACCGTGACAATCTGGAGCAAACATTGCTCGACCATGAGGAACATATTCTGCCGGGCAGGACAGAAGCGGACATCGTGTATGAACTGCTGCTCAAGCTGGGGCTGGATTTGTGCGTGCCGATTGAGTCGCGCACCATTGTAGGCAAGACGGTAGGTGCCATCGGTGGTGGTGTGCTACTGGCGTGTCTTGCCGAGCGCATCGCCGCCGCTGAGGTGGAAGCCTTGACGCAAGGCATCGTGGCATGGCGAAAGGAACTTGCCCCGGCTGGCGATACCACCTGCGTGTTTCGCGACAGTGCTTTTGAGAACGACATTGCCAAGAGCAACCTCGCCGCGATTCTGGAACAGTACGGCATCGCCAACGTGCGGAGCCTGTAAGGAGTTGATATGAGCAAAGACCTGACCAATTCCGCCGTTGACCGGCAAAATATCCTCAACAATCCCTACGCTCTGGCAGAGATTGAGAAGGCTGCTGGGGTTCAGGGCATTCCCTTTGAGGGTAAGACGGTGGTGCTCAAGGAGCAGGTGGCGGCGTTTTTTGAGGTGACG
Organism: Methylophilus sp.; assembly: GCA_030696695.1. Taxonomy (GTDB): domain Bacteria; phylum Pseudomonadota; class Gammaproteobacteria; order Burkholderiales; family Methylophilaceae; genus Methylophilus. The sequence continues at coordinate 9,364 of JAUYRP010000008.1, read as the reverse complement.
ACTCGTACCATCGAGAACTATCTTGAGCAGAATGCTGAGGAATTGTCCAAAAACGGCTATGAGGTACTGAAGGGTAACCGGCTGAAATTGTTCAAGGAAGTCATTCAGGGTTTGGATGTTCCCGAAACCGATTTCGGGAACATAGCCAAGACCCCCCAACTGGGTATTTTTGACTTCCGTGCTTTCCTTAATCTGGCCATGCTGGTGTCAGAAAGCGAACGGGCAAAACTGTTGCGCCAAGCGATTCTCGACATCGTGATCGACACGATAAACAGTCGCACCGGTGGAGGAACGAAATATATCAACCAGCGCGATGAAGACTTCCTGCATTCTGCCTTTGTCGGAGAAAATTACCGCAAACAGTTCACCGATGCCTTGAAAGATTGTGTGGCAATGGGGAATTTCAAATATGCAGTTTATACGGACAAGATTTACGTCAGTATTTTCCGTGAGAAGGCGCACGAATACCGGAAAATACTGAAGCTCGAAAGCAAGGAAAACGTGCGCGAGACCTTTTATGCCGAAGTGCTCGACTTGATCGCAGCTTACGAGTGTGGTTTTGGAGAAATGCTCCAGCGGAAAGCTGAAGAGCTGGATGGCCAGCTTACTCCTTTGGAAGTCGATGCACTTTTCAAAACTTTTGAAGCGCAGTCTCATTGGAAGCCGCTGATTGAAAAGGCACGATTGAAAATGGCCAGCCGTGACTTGGCGTTCCGCGATGCGCTGCACCGTCAGCTTGAGGAGTATGTCACCCCCGTACAGAGAGAGGATTTTGAACGATTCTTGGGTGAGAAGAGCAAGGAGCTGTCTGATCGTTTGGAAGATGCCAAGGATGTAATGAAGCGCCTGAAGGAACGCGAATAGTGGCGCTGACCTACCTCACTCTTGAGCAGGCCATCGACATTCACGCCAATACGGTGGAAGTTAGTGGCGGCGGGACATTGGGGCATCTTGAGTTGGGCAAGCTGGATAGTGTTCTCCAGAATATCCAGAACGATGACTATTACCCAACTTTTGAAGAAAAGCTGACGCATCTGTTTTTTAGCGCGTGCAAGTTTCATTGTTTTCAGGATGGCAATAAGCGAATCGCCATTACGCTCAGCGCTCAGATGCTGCTGTTCAATGGGTACATGTATTGCGCCAGCAGCTTTCTGCGGGAGATGGAAAATATCAGTTACCACGTCGCCGCCGGAAACATCGACAAGGCGCTGTTGCTAGAGATCATCACGGCGCACCTGATGGAAGAGGAAGACGACGAATCACTCAAGCTAAAGATACTGAATGCTATCTCGGGACAAACACCATGAAGCTGCACTTTGAATCGAACCTTGACTATCAACTGGCCGCTATCGAAGCTGTATGCGATCTGTTTCGCGGGCAGGAGATTTGCCGATCTGAATTCACCGTGACTATGCGCACGCAATCCGTGCCGCAGGGAGATGACCTGTTTCCCGGCACCACACCACAGCAACTAAGTTTGGGCGTGGCGGAATCCGATCTGGGTATCGGTAACAAGCTCACCTTGCTGGATGATGAAATCACTGAAAACTTGCACGCCATTCAATTGCGTGGCGGCCTGCCGCCTTCTGGAACGCTGGCCTCGGGTGACTTCACGGTGGAGATGGAAACCGGCACGGGCAAGACCTATGTCTATCTGCGCAGCATTTTCGAGCTGAACAAACGCTACGGCTTCACCAAGTTTGTCATCGTCGTACCCTCGGTGGCAATCAAGGAGGGCGTTTATCACACCATCAAGAATACCGTGGAGCATTTCAAAGGATTGTATGCGGGTGTGCCGTTTGATTACTTTATCTACGACTCTGCCAATCTGTCACCCGTGCGTACTTTCGCTACTAGCTCACACATTCAAATCATGGTGGTGACGGTAGGTTCGATCAACAAGTTCGGCGACGAGAATGAGGCTACGGCGGAAGAGTCCGATGAAATCAAGGCACGCCAGAAGTCGCAGAACGTGATGTATCGGCACAGCGAGAAGACTGGCGGCGAGCGGCCTATAGACCTGATTCGTGCCACCAGCCCGATAGTCATTGTAGATGAGCCGCAATCGGTGGATGGCGGCCTCGATGGCAAGGGCAAAAAGGCCATGCAACAATTGAACCCGCTTTGCACCTTGCGCTATTCGGCAACCCATGTGGACAAGCATCACATGGTTTATCGCCTCGATGCGGTAGATGCCTATGAGCGCAAGCTTGTGAAGCAGATTGAGGTGGCGGCGGCTACAGTGCAGGGCGGAAACAATAAACCCTTCGTGCGAGTAGTGTCGGTAAGCAACAAGAAGAGCGTTCCCTTTGCCAGAGTGGAGTTGGATATTAAAACTCTGACGGGCGTGCAACGGCAGGAAGTGACGGTGCAGGATGGTGATGATCTGGAGCAGACAACCCACCGCGCTATTTATGCAGATTACCGAATCGGCGAAATCAAAGCCGGAAAGGGTGATGCGTTTGTTGAGCTGCGCTATCCCGGTGGCGAGAAGTATCTGAGCATCGGAGAAGCGCATGGCGATGTGGAACCGCTGGCAATCCAGCGAGAAATGATCCGCCGCACGATCAAGGAGCACTTGGATAAAGAAAAACGCCTACGTCCGCAGGGCATCAAGGTGTTGTCGCTTTTCTTTATAGATGCAGTGGACAGGTATCGCCAGTACGATGCAGATGGGAATCCGGTCAAAGGCGATTACGCACTGATATTTGAGGAAGAGTATCGGCGGATTGCCAAGCAGCCTGGCTACCAAAGTTTGTTCACCGAGGTGGATTTAACGACTGCCGCCGAAGAGGTACACAATGGCTACTTCTCCATTGACAAGAAGAAGGTTGGTAGTAAATCAGTTGAAATGTTCAAGGACACTCGCGGCGATAGCAAGGCGGACGACGACACCTACAACCTGATTATGCGCGACAAGGAAAAGCTGCTGGGCTTTGAGACGCCGCTAAAGTTCATTTTCTCGCATTCTGCCTTACGCGAGGGATGGGACAACCCCAATGTGTTCCAGATATGCACGCTGCGTGACATTCAAAGCGAACGTGAACGCCGCCAGACCATCGGACGCGGTTTACGCCTGTGCGTGAATCAGGAAGGCCAACGTCTACGAGGCTTTGAGGTGAACACGCTGACGGTGATTGCCACGGAAAGTTATGAGCAATTTGCCGATAACCTGCAAAAGGAAATTGAGGCGGATACCGGGATTAGGTTTGGCATCGTCCAGGACCATCAGTTTGCTGCAGTTGTAGTCAAAGGCGAAGATGGTAAAGAAGCGCCCTTGGGTTTCGACCAGTCAAAGGCATTATGGTCATACCTGAAGAGCCAAGGCTACATAGACGCCAAGGGTAAGGTGCAGGATAAGCTCAGGGTAGCACTGAAGAGTGGCATGCTGGTTGTGCCAGCCGAGTTTGAGGCGCAACGCGCACAGATTGCCGAGACGCTGCGTAAGCTGTCCGGCAAGCTGGAAATCAAGAATGCCGATGACCGCAAACAAATTCGCACCCGCCAAGCCGTACTGAACAGCCCAGAGTTTAAGGCACTGTGGGATCGCATCAAGCACAAAACAACCTACCGAGTGCAGTTCGATAACGAGAAGCTTATACAGAGTTGTGTGGAAGCCCTGCGCAGCGACCAGTTCCAGATTACAAAGACACGTTTGCAATGGCGCAAGGCGGATATTTCCATTGGTAAGGGTGGGGTTGATGCCAAGGAGATAAAGGGCGCGGATACCGTGACGTTGAATGAAGGCGACATCGAGTTGCCAGATTTGCTCACCGACCTGCAAGATCGCACCCAGCTCACGCGCAAGACCATCAGACATATCTTGACAGAAAGCGGGCGGCTGAATGACTTCAAGCGCAACCCGCAATCGTTTATCGAGCAGACAGGTGAGATCATAAACCGCCAGAAGCGCATGGCACTGGTTGACGGTATCAAGTACCAGCGTTTGGGTAAAGATCAGTTTTATGCCCAAGAGCTTTTCTCGAATGAAGAATTAACTGGCTACCTCAAAAATTTACTGGAATCAGAAAAATCCGTGTACGAGCAAGTTGTCTATGACTCAGGAACAGAGTGTGACTTCGCCACCCAGTTGGAAATGAATAACGCCATCAAGGTGTACGCGAAGCTGCCCGGCTGGTTCAAAGTTCCTACCCCGTTGGGTAGCTACAACCCCGACTGGGCCGTGTTGGTTGAGCAGGATGGAGCCGAGCGGCTGTACTTCGTGGTCGAAACGAAGAGCAGCCTGTTCACCGATGACCTGCGCGACAAGGAAAGTGCCAAGATTGAATGCGGTAAGGCTCACTTCAAGGCGTTGGCGATTGGTGAAAACCCAGCCAAGTATATTGTGGCGACGAAGTTTGAGGATTTGGTTGCTGGGTAATGATAATTGAATTCATCCCTAAATTTACCACACCCGCTGCTAAACTGTGGGCAACCATACCGAGTAAAAGCAAGAAGATGCTGCTCTCGAATGTCTGGTGCGGAAAATTCCGCCACAGTGTTACGATTACTAATTTCTCCGGGGCAGACAAAGCAGGAGACTTGTTGTTGGTTGGAAAATGTTCTGAGTGCCATGGTCATGTGGCAAGAATAATAGAGATGAGTTGACTCGCTGCTTTCACTGCACTCCACATAACAACATGAACCGCTCTGATCTAATATCACGCCTAGCCTAGTTACACCCTCAACTAATAATCAAAGATGCCGATAATAAATAGTCAAGGCAATCCATTGATTGCACTGACCACTACACTAACGAACTGCTTACTTCCGTCTTTGCTAAATCGTCTGCTTTCTACGGCTAAGAGGATATTCTGTAACCGTGAACTATCACCAGTTAGTAAAGGTACCTGCATGAACCGCTCTGATCTAATATCACGCCTGGCCGACCTACACCCTCAACTCCAAATCAAAGATGTAGAGAGCATAGTCAAGGCAATCATTTATGCACTGACCATTACACTATCGAATGGTGGGCGTATTGAGATACGTGGTTTTGGCAGCTTTAAATTGAATTACAGGCCGCCACGCAATGGACGTAACCCAAAAACTGGTGAACTATTGGAAGTGTCTGCGAAATACGTGCCACACTTTAAGGCCGGCAAAGAGCTCAGAGATCGAGTAATCAAGGGTAGCTACTCTACTTCCGGCAATTCAAACCAGTCGGTGGTGTAGTTCGGAGACTGCCTCTCCCTCCGCATTGCCCAGCGATGCTTTAAGCCAGATGCGGCCAAGGTTACGCTCCCCTTTCCCATTTTTTTATTGATCGCATCCAGAGTGCGCATCATTTTGATAGACTTGGCTTGCTTATCGGTGTCATCAAATAGCGTCGCTTGAATCGATCCTTTACTCTGAAGTCCCATCAACAGCACGCCACTTTTCTTGTAGTGAAAACCACTGCGATAGATTTCCTTCAAGCCCATGAGCGCAGCACCGATGAGTTCCATCGTGTCATCGCTGGGTTGATTCAATGATACTGTGATGGCCCCATTGTATTGAGGCGCTTCAGTCTTGAACGGATTTGTATGGATATAAACTGAAATGCTGGCAGCAACCGAACCGTCTCGCCGCAGCTTTTCGGCTGCCCGTGTGGTGAAGTAGGCAATTGATTCCGACAGGTCATCCAGTCCTGTCACCATGGTGCCGAATGAGCGGGAAACAATGATCTGTTGCCGTGGCTTACCTATTTCTTCCAGCCTGATGCAGGAGACGCCGTTGAGTTCCTGCACGGTGCGTTCCAGAACAACCGAAAACTGACTACGAATTCTTTTAAGATTGGCTGTGCGCAGGTCTTCGATGGTCTTGATTTTCATAGCAAGGAGCCCCTCGGAGATACGCCGCCCAACTCCCCATACATCTCCGACCGGAATGCTGGCAAACAGTGCGCTAATCTGAGTATCACCCAGTAAGCCAAAGTCGCACACGCCGTCCGCACCAGCAAATCCTTTTTTGGCGCAATGATTGGCCAGCTTGGCCAGCGTCTTGGTTTCAGCGATACCAACGCAGACGGGAATACCGACATTGCGCATGATAGTCTGGCGCATCGTCTGACCGTATGCCATTAACGATTGCGGATCAAAGCCATCAAGATCAAGAAAGCATTCATCAATCGAATAGATTTCCTGACGTGGAGAAAACGTGGAAAGAATGGACATTACGCGCTTGGATAAGTCGTCGTAAAGCGTGTAATTGCTTGAGAACGCAATGATGCCATGCTTTTTGGCAAGCTTTTCCAGTTTAAACCATGGCTCGCCCATCCTAAGACCAAGCGCTTTTACTTCATTGGAACGGGAGACGACGCAGCCGTCGTTATTGGATAACACCAAGACTGGCTTGCCTTGCAGTTTGGGCTGGAATACGCGCTCGCAAGACACATAAAAGTTGTTGCAGTCGATGAGGGCGAGCGCCATGGATCTATAATCAGATGAACTTCTTCACTGTGGAGGTCACTACTCCCCACACTTGCAGCTCCTGTCCGTCCTTGAGTTCAATTTCTTTGAAACGTGGATTTTCTGGTTTGAGGATAGTCTTGTTGTCCCGCAGGACAAGACGCTTTACCGTCAAGTCGCCATCTATAATGGCAATGACGATGTTGCCGGATGAGGGGGCCAGGGATTTATCGACTACGAGCAAATCACCATCAAAGATGCCAGCGTCAATCATGCTGTTGCCCTTGGCGCGCACAAAGAAGGTTGCGTCCTTGTTTGTGATCAGGTGCTGGTCCAGGCTTAACCTGGCTTCGATGTAATCATCGGCCGGGGACGGAAATCCGGCTGGGACTTTATGGCTAAACAGAGGCACCCGGATGGGCTGGCTATCCAAGGCCGGGTATAAAATATCATTTTTGAAGCGTGCCCCTAGCCGTTGCGCTTTGCAAGCCGCAAGGATGCCCCCAACCGTTTCGACTATACTTTCCGGGATACGCATGAGCTTTGTGTTTTCACCATAGGGACTTGAGCCGACTTTACGGCCAGCACCAAGACGCGTGCCGCCGCGTGTTGATGATTTTGAGTTGGTTTGTTTCATATGATTATCGTAACAATAATCATAAGTGCAGGTCAAGCAATGTTTGGTAGGGGTTCGACCAGTCCAGCATCATCCCGTAATCCAACTCGATTGAGTTCGCGGGTGACCGGCCAGACTTGCAGGGAATAAGATTCACACGGATGAATCATCTGGAGCTGTTTAGCGGTTTGCTGTTCTTGTGGTGACAGCCAGGTAAACCATTGGTCTGGGTTCAGGATAACGGGCATACGGTCATGGATCGGTTCCATGAGCGAATTCGCGGCGGTTGTGATGATGCAGCAGCTTTCAATGGGCTCACCGTCTTCAGGATGCCATATCTCCCAAAGACCGGCGAAAGCTAAGGGGGAGCCGGACTTGAGACTGACATACCACGGATACTTGATGCCATTCTCTGTTTTCCATTCATAGAAGCCGGATGCGGGGATGAGGCAGCGCCGGTGCTTGAAGGCCGACCTGAATGATGGCTTCTGCGCAACGGTTTCACCGCGTGCATTGGCGAGTTTGTTGCCTATGGAGGCATCTTTTGCCCACGACGGAATCAAGCCCCAGCGCATCTTGTGGAGATGCCTGTTACCTTCTGCATCAGCAGTAATGGAACAAATGCGAGACGATGGGGCAATATTCCAGGATGGCAGGAATTCCAAGTCGCCGGTCAGCTGGAAGTATTCACCGAGCTTCTTGGGATTTTCTTTCAGTGCGAAGCGGCCACACATATTATTTTCCTCGCCATAGCCTTTCAATCACGGTGAAAATCAGGCAAGAATTCTACGCCCGTCCGTCGAACTAGTATTTCATCGCTGATTGGCTTGCCTACCTTAGCTTCATCAGTGTTGTTAAGCCTAATGGGCCCACGCTCGATTTGTGTTGGGGTCACAGATCCAATGATGCCAATACTGTGTCGATGGCCACTTGGTAAAGGCCAGAAGCCGACTCTGATAAGAGAGGCAGTAATGTTGCCTCAACTGATTATTTAATCACTATTTCCTTATTGGCCTTATGTGGCGCTCCACATAAGGCCGAGGAACGGGCATCTGGAAAAGTTGCCTGAACGGCAATTCATGGCGCGCTGCGAAAATCCAATTTTTTTTTTCACTATTAGAAATCATCGCTTAGTCTTGCCTATATGTCAGCATCCAATTTTCTTGCGAGCCTATTTTGCCTGAAACACAGAAGCTGGCAGCAACATCCTGCCTGCTTGTCCTTGCAGCGGGATAAAACCAAAGTGCTTATAAAACGAAATTGCATCATCATCTTTGGCGTCAATGATGATTCCAGCCATGGCCAGGACGGTGCTGGCTTGCGATACTTTTTGGCAGGCATCGGCAAGCAGGATTGAACCCAACCCCTTGCCCTGGAATTTTTTATCCACTCCCAGCCGACCGATCAGTGCAACCGGCACCGGATAGCGGGGAAGCTTACGCGCCAGGGATGCCGGGAGGCTCGAACAACTCACGCTCCCTGCACTCAGGGTGAAAAATCCGGACAGTTGCCGTGGATCATTTTCCGGTGTGGCGATAAAAACCCGGGCAATATTTCTGCGCACATCCTGCGACGCATAGCGGCGGATATAGTCATTCAGGGGCTCGCTACCGCACTGAAAATCCGCAGCATTGATGATTGCATCAAGCGGCCTGATGCAATAAGTCATCAGCGGCGAACTTGGTCGGCGTGACGCTTGAAAGCGCGCTTCAGTGCTGCATTGGGTTTGGCCGGTACATCCAGCGCTGTCAGGAACGCTTCGAAGTCTTTGGGTTTCAATGTGATTGATTCATGTTCCTGCACCACCCGCTCTGCGGATGCCAATGCATTCGACAGGACAAATTCGGAAATGCTGACGTGGGCATAACTGGCCGCCTTATCCAGCAACTGGCGAGTGCGGCTGTCGCAGCGGATATTCAGGCGATTTTCCTTGAGCGTTGTGGTTCCCATGTTGGACTCCCAGAGATTAATGGCTAAATTGTGCGCCATCTGTGCTCACATTGCAAGGGGGCTCTCTCGAAGCAATCACGGGGTCAGAGTAGCATTTATTGGGGGGTGTCTATTTTCTTTTGTGGTCGCCCGGGCTTTCTTGGTATAGATAACATTTCTCTGACCCCGATTATTACATCGTTTCATGGCCTCTTAGAGCGTGTTTACGATCTGAGGAATATCCCTGAAACTATAGGGATGAGAGAGAAGAAATACGCCAGCGACATCAGTCGGGAAAAATTTGCAGAGATAGAGCCACTGCTGGTCAGCGTGCGGCGACGTACCAAGCCCACGACGGTGGATTTGTACGAGGTGTTCTGTGCGGTGTTGTATGTACTGCGCACGGGCTGCCAGTGGAGATTTCTGCCCA
>JAUYRP010000023.1 GCA_030696695.1 Methylophilus sp. | reverse complement strand
TTCATGATGCTGCTCCTATCGAAAAATGAGGCGGATTGCCTCACTTCTCAACATATGCAGCGGTGCGCTTCTGTCAACTACCCACAAGCGCTAAATCGGAGCGCCAATTACCGCGCGAGCGGTTTAGTCCATGTGCCCTAATCTGCCGCATGACGGCCGCAAGGCCAGTGACTGCTCTCAGGCCTCAAGCGGACCTTGCTCCGTTTTACAAAAATCCGGACGCGCCCATTGGTTATGGCGCTATACATGGCATGCCGCTCAGGTAAAATGTTCTCCGAATTCAATACAGTCGCCAACATGACCAAACTGACAAAAGTAATCGCTTTGCTTCTTCTGGCCGGCTTCACCGTCACCAGCGTTGCTGCTGATGGCAAACAGATGCAGACAATCGCCAGCACGGTTCGAGCACCACCATCGCGCTTCTCAGATGGCAAACAAGCCATCGGACTCGATGCCTACAAGGGCAGGTTCGTACTGGTCAATTTTTGGGCCACCTGGTGTTCACCATGCGTCAAAGAAATGCCTGCGCTTGACCGCCTAGCCGCCCGCCTAGAGAAGAAGGGGGTTGTCGTAGTCGCCATCAGTCAGGACGAGGGGGGAGCCGCCCAGGTGCGCCCCTTCGCCGAGAAATTAAAGCTCACCAAAATCCGCATCCTCTATGACCCTGAAAAACGGGGCTTCCGGGATTACGCCCTGCGCGGCCTACCGACGACTATTTTGATTTCTCCCCAAGGCAACATTGTTGCTCGACTTGAAGGCAGCGCAACTTGGGACGAAGGGGCACTGGCCGCCCAAGTGGAAAGGCTTACCACTGCTGCAAAGTAACCGTCACCCTCTATTGCTTTCGTGAAATTGACATATTCCGCGCATCGGCGTAATGTGAAGATGCGATTGTTGGTCAGTTACTTGAGGCATTAACTAAGGGGGTGATATGTATATCGTGAAATTAGTGAAAGCTGCGATACTTGCAGCGGTTTTCGTTGTCTCTTTCAACGCATCTGCATCTGGCTTGGTTTCCAAGGCTCAGACCGCTACTGCTACTGAAATTAGCGGCCTTGGCTCTGCCGACTCCAAGTTCGTTATCGCCGCTCCGGTTGCCGAAAACGCTACCTTGGAAAGGCTGGCGGTTAACACTGTTGGCTCGCAGGGCAGGGGCATCGTCGTTGAACGCTCCGACTACTGTTCCACCGGTTGCTCTAGCGGTTGCTCTAGCGGTTGCTCTGTTGGTTGCTCTGTTGGGTGCTCCGTCGGCTGCCGTTGACAGACTCCGACCTGTGCGAAGCCCGGCCTGTCGGTCGGGCTTTTGCTTTTTGGGGTCTGCTGCTCGCGGCCTCCGGTGCGCTAGCGCTGACGGACGCGAATCCAATTTCAGTGTGGATTGTCGCACTTCTACTCCCCGCTGCACCCTTACGGCTAGCTTGGTCTAAACGCGGTCTCCTGGCCCTGCTGAGCGTCGCCACCGTGGTCACTGGACCACAACTGCTGCTGCTCGCAATACCTCTTGTTTTTGCGATGAGTGGGCTTGGCCAACCTACCCTGATTAGCCTCGGATTACTTACCAGCGCAGCAGTTCTCTACCCCATCTGCCAATCGCTACCAGCCACCGAGTTGCTAAAGATACCACTCGCGTCATTCTCCTATCTGATCGCCTCAGCATGGGTGCCCGGCATCATATTCTTCCGGGCAATTTCCACCCGCTCGCGACTCACCCTACTCGTCCTACCAATTGGCATCGCACTCATTCTCGACCTAGCGGCGGGGTATTGGGTCGGACCAAGCCTGTTCACCAATCCAGTTGCGCGTGTGGTGTTTGCTCTAGCGCCAGCAGCACTGGCCGGATGGTTCACCAATATCCAGACAAGCGACGCTCCTCTGCTCAAGTGGATCGCAATTCCAGCCCTGGTCGGCGCTGCAATAGTCGCGCTCCTGCCCCATGCACCGATCTCCGAAGTAGTTTTTGATGAAGGTCATGGTAAATGGGAAACCGTCCAGGCCTCTTTCGGCCCCGATGATTTCGGGCGCTCGGCCAACTACACGTACACGCAGCTGTTCCAGAAAGCCGGGAATCTGGTCGGCAAAAGCAGCATCTTGGTGAGCGAGAATCAACCGCTGCCGGGCACCGACTCCCTGCTGGTCATCAAAATGCCAGCAGAACCGCTATCCACTGAGTTCTCCTCGCAGGTGGCCGGATGGGTAGAGCGTGGGGGCAGGCTCCTAGTGGTCGCGGACCACACTGACCTCTACGACACCACGCAACACGCTAACACTCTGCTCGCGAAGCATTTTGGAGTCAGTATAAATTCCGATGCGACCTACAACCCCATTGGGATGCCAACGCTTGCTACTGTGCCAAAGGCCGGCGGACTTCTTGGGCGCATCGACGCTCACGGCCGCCAATTCGCTTGGCAGACAGGTGCGAGCTTCCAGCGCATTCCGGCGATGGGGGTTGAGTTGATGACCTACGGGCCTTCGTTCGCAGAGTCTGGGGATTATTCTCGTGCGAATCGCTTTGGGTCATTTGTGCCGGAGCTAACGAAACGTTTCTTCAATCATTCGGCGGTGGTTGCGGTTTCCCACGGAAAAGGCGCTGTCGCGATCCTGCTCGATAGTACGCCCTGGTCGAACTTCTCGATTTTCCGTGAACAATACAGTCAGATGCTGCGCGGTCTGGTCGGCGCGCTTGAACACCCGATGCAGCTTTTCATTTTGAGCGGCGCTGCCATCGCCCTTGGTGTGCTGGCCTGTTTGGTGATGGTCTTTCCATCCCGCCTTATGGCGCCAGTGCTTGGTTTTGTCCTGGGTGGTGCACTTTCCGCCGGGCTGGCCGTGGGGGCGGTCTCCTGGACGTCGCATCAAGATGGTCGCGACTTTGGCCTGCGGGTTGCAGCTGGTCCGTACGCCAGGCTTGAGTTCTTGAAGCAAATCCTGGCACCAGGCGAGCGCAATTATTCGCGCATCGTTTCGGCGATGGGCAAATATGGCTTGATGCCCTTGGCCTCTACGCCTGGAACAGAGATTCCAATTCTAAGCACGGCCAAACGCTGGTTACTCATTGAGCCCTCTGCCGTGCAGCTACCGAAGTACCAGGATATGCTGGACCATCTCCGCCGTGGCGGCGACTTGGCTATTCTATTTTCTCCCGAACAGGCCACCCACCCCCCAGTGCTGGCGTGGCTCAACGAATGGGGTTTGTTTACTCAGCGCAGTATCGGCCTGAGTATTTTTGACGGCATGAAGAGTAGTTCTGGCTCCTTTCTGGGCGGCCGTAGCCCGGTGCTTGGTCGGGAAATTCGTGTAGTCACTGCGCCCAGAGGCACGTCGCTGCTGAACGCCTATGCCGCTGACCAATTCCTCCAGACTTATACACTGCGGCCCACGAAGCTGCCCCGCGAAAGCGGCCTACTGACCATCGGCTTTGCTGCCGACCAATTCACGGACGATGCGGTCGGCGAAATTTGGGAAGGCATTTATCCATCGTCCATTGGTCGCCTGCGTGAGCGTCTGCTGTCATCAGTATTCATGGGCGAAGACCGACCTCCGTTGATGCCTGCTACCTTGGTTCGCGCTCAACGCGGAATAGTGACTCTGCCAGCCTTCATGGTCCTGGAGAACGGGGAACAAAAGTTGACCGGTAAATTCGGGCAGCCTGAGGATGACGACGCCACCACAGCAAATTTTCGTGCCTTACGTGACCAAGCCGGCGACTTCATTGCGAAGCACTGCCCTGCCACCGGCAAGTTGACGCAATGTACTAGCCGCCTGTTGGGTGAAGACATGATTGAGTGGCTTGTGAGCTGGAGGACTACCGGCGATGGCAAGCTGCTCGCCATCGAGCTACTGCACGAACGCCGGATGAGCGGCCTTGGCTCGACCTGGAACGTGCTCTATGGGAAATAGCATGCGCTACAGGATTGCCGCGCTCCTCGGAATATCGGCTTTTGTGTTCCCGGAGCAAGCACCGTGGACATTGCTCGCCACCTTACTAATCGCCATCACCGTGGTGAGCTGCGCAAGCGGACGTGGGCGCCTAATTGCCTTGCTGGTGAGCGTGAGCCTTTTCATCGGGGTGGCCGGTGGCGTCCTGTCTGCATCCTTCGTGACTGCCGCCCTAGCGGCCGTGGCCATCTCACCCCATAACCGCCTCCTGGCGATTGCTGTCCTGGGCCTGCAGACAAGCTACGCGGCGTCACTAGAAGCCATCGCCGCGAATCAGCTCTTTGCCTGGCACCTGGAAGCCGCCGGGCCTGCCTTGCTGAGCGGGGCTCTGGTCCTGGCCGTGCAACCCCGGCATCCTTGGTGGCGTACCACTCTCGCCCTATTCCCTCTTCCCTTGGTTTGGGTAGCCCAAAAAATTGGGGTCTCCCCCTATGGCCTCCTTGCCATTGCGGGACTTCCCTCGATGGCATTGGCACTGCTGACTCCCTGTGATGAGCGCCCTGCACTGAAAGGTTTGCCGCTCTGGGTGGCGTCAGGCGTCGTGGCTCTAGGCGCTATCGGATGGGTGATGACCCCGCCGAAAATGCCGGATGCCGGCTATGTACTGCTTCCCGGCGAAATGAATAGCCCCGAAGCCCGCTTCTACCGCAATTACCAAGAAGTGCTCAGGTTCGCAGGCATCTCGGCTAAGGTGGTCGAAACTGCCGAAGAAATCCCTGCCGGAAGCCTGGTGTTGCTGCCTTGGCTAACGGCCCCCGTACAACACGAAGGCGCGCCAAGCTTTGAGCACCTGCGCGAACTGGCAATCGAGCGCGGGTGGCTCGTCGTAATGGTTGGGGAACATACCGACATGGGCGGCGCCGCTACACGGGTTAAGGCGGTTACCGGTCAACCGTACCTGCGCAACAACTTGAGCGTTCCCCTCTGGAATACCGACAATAGCGGGCAAATGCGTACCGCGGATATTCGCGCCTGGTATCCCGACGCAATGCTGAACCGTGGCGCATCGGTCGACGTGTGGTCACCGCTAAATCGTGTCCTCTTATCTGGAGATGGGTGGTGGGCTGAACCCAACATCGACGAATGGCTTTGGGTCGGCGACTATATTTGGCAACCGAGCGACAGGCATGGCCGCTTGGTGATGGCAGCGACAGCAGATGAAGGCCGCGCCAGGTGGGTAATCTTGGGCGATACCGGCCCGTTTATTAACCAGCAGATGGTGAGCGACCCGCGCCCGGCAGCGCGCATCCTGGAGCTGGCATCACTCTGGCCTTTGTTCTTGCGTGATGTCGGCTTGGTCATCGTCACCGCAGTCATTGCTTTCGGCCTGCCAGCGGCTGTCCTGGTTGGCGCGGTGGGGTTGGTTGTTGCAGTCTCCCTAATTCCAGGCACATCGAATGATGGCCCTTGGCGTTCCGTATGGCGGCAAGAGTCAGGGTTCGATGAGCGCAACTTTAATCAGTCGTTGCTCGAATCGCCGCAGTTGCTGACCACAGAATGGAAGCTCGTCCGACCGAAGGGTCCATTAAGCGGTCAACTGCCCGCCCCGGAAAAACCGACAATCATCTTTGGCTTGGTGGACGGTGAGCTATCCATTGGCGACACGAAACTCAGCAACTGCAAGCGGCTCGGCTCCCTCTTGACTGACGGCATCCTGCTAATGGACGCTCAGGCCTGCAAAGTTGTTGGCAATGCCGAAATTTTGGTCGGTGACAATGACGAAGCTGCCATCCTGAAGGTTGGCTCCCTCCTCATGGTGCTTGACCAAAATTTCCTCGGCCAGAAAGCCCCCCCAAGCAATCGCTCCTGGCTCGAAACTAAGTTAAATGCCGAAGATTCAGAGCCGACCACCAAAGGAGGGAAATTTGGTAATTAAGTGCATGTCCAGAATTTTGTGCTTTCACAAATGGCCCAGAAGGCAGAGTGGTTCAATGACTTCTATGTGGTGACCTCCGGACGTTCCCCGACCCCGGTTCTTCCCGCCGACTGGCCGCCTTTGGCCGAAAGAAGACGTAACAACATCCAACCCCTAATGGCGGCATTGGCCGAGTAGTATGCGTTCATGGCAATTCTCCTGAAAGACGGCAACCTACCCTTAGCGTGAATTCGCCACTGTCCGATATCGGGAAGCTCAATTCAAATCAAAGCAAGCTTGGATTTTTGGGTAGCAGAAGTTAATAATCTGTCAAATTTTGCCTGATCAAGTCTGAACTACTACACTTTAATCCTTGAATACCTGCTTCGCTTTATCTCCAATCTTATTGCCAAGGTCATTTGCTTTGTTTACCCCTTCCTTAACGGCATCTAATGCTTGATTGGTTGCGACCACGCCAACCACTGTTCCCGCCACAGTATGAGTTGTATTTACCTCGGCTTCACGGTTGACTCCGGCCTTTCTGGCCGATTCTCGCTCAGCCATTCTTCTTGTGTCCGCTGCTGCTTGAGCCTCAACTTTACCCGCTGCCCGGCCGCGCTCCTCCACCTTTGCCGCATTGGCAATTATTTTGCCTTCTGCAGCTTTACCTGCGGACTCCCCTAGAATTTTTCCAGCGGCTTTTCCAACAAACCTGCCGGCCACCCCTCCCCCAACCGTCAACCCAACATCAAGCGCCGTATCCACAATGGCATCCGTAGTCGAACCCTTGTAACCTTCGGCAACAGGTTTCGCCACACCGGCCTCATAACTGACTAACCCGGCTTTATTTAGTAGTGACATCGTGCCTGCTGGCATGATTGTGGCTGTTGCATTCTGCGTCGCCAAACTCATGTTGTTTTGCCGTGCGGGGTCGGTGAATTTGGTTGCATCTTGCTCCAATGGCTTGCCTTCTTTAGTAACGGCACCCCGCCCCGCTTTGATTCTGTCATCAGCCTGTCCGGTCATTTTCTGCACCTGTCCTGCAACTTGGTTGACTGGTGCCGTATTGGGGTCAACCCCCGCGCTTCTTGCTACGCCCATTACCCGTGCATCGTTCCGATTGTGGGAATGGCTAACGGCCTCAGTTCCAGGCACGGCGGCTTTGTTTTGTTTATATCCCCCAGCCACGTTGTTTGTCGGCTTTTCGATTGCCTGGTCTATCTTGGGCACAAGCTGCTCACTCACAAATCGATCCGCGTATTGCTCCAGCACGCCTTTATCATGCAGTGCCATATCGGTGACATCATCCACTGTATAGCGATGCCCGGTGCGGTCGGATTGCGTTTGCATCCACCCCACAAATTCATTGGTATAGTTTGCATCGTAACTGCCAGCCATCTCTTTGGTGCGCGAAGCCGCCTCTTTGAAGGTGAGTGATTTTTCATGGGCGGCCTGAGCTGATTCATCGTGTGATTTTGCTTGATCGAAGCTGCTTCTGATCCCCTGTGCAGCCTTTGCCGTTTTGTCTTCGCCTTGTGTAAACGTGTCCTGATGAGCGGCATTCCGCATAGTCGAAATGGCATTCGCGAATCCTTTATCCTGGGCGAGCTGGTGTGCAACATTCTGCATTTGCGTCGTTCCAGAGCTACTCTTGCCTTTGACTGTCGCCCCCGCGCTTACGGTTGCTCCGTTGCCAAAGATATTGATCCCGCCGCTTGCATCTGCGCCTGCTGATGCGAGCAACTCTGCCTCTTGCTTTTGGGATAAGCCGTGCCCCGATGCGTAGTTATGGGCGATTTTCTGGGCTTCGTTATAAGACTGAAGGAATGACGCTTGTGAGCTGGTCATATCCTGTTGTCCGGCAGCTGCACTCTTGCCGTGACCTTTCTCAAACGAGACTGTTTGACTTAGCGCCGAGGTCATTGCCTCCCGCGCCGCGACAGATTCGGTGAAGGCGGTTCTTTCAGAGTTTTCGGATGCGGTCTGGAGTGCGCCCGATGCTTTGCTGCCGAGGTTGATCTTTGCCGGCAGGGTATGTACCGCGCCAGACGCATCGTTGATCTGCATCGCATTACCGTTCGCGTCTGTACCCGTAAACCGCTTCACGCCATCCTGCGTGGTGCTCTCGAATCCTCCTTGCCGTATCGTGGGCCGGGTGTTGTGTTGCAGTCCGCTCATCGTATCGAACGATTGATTGCCCAGCGATGCGTTGCCCATCTGCAAATTCCCCGAGGACATGCCGGAGGCAATTCGTTCCGATTCGCGCGCGGGCGATACCATCCCGGCAATCGCTTGTGCGCCCACGTCCCCACCCTTCACGATGGCCGCCGCGATGGCGGGTATCGCGGTCGCCGAGATCATGCCCGCAATGGCTTCATCGCTGATGTAGGCATTGTTCACCAAACTGTATTGCGACATGGACAAACCAAGTCCGCCGGTCATTGCAGCCAGGTCCTGGGCGTGCATCGTCATCACAAGGTGCATAACGGCATACAACGGTGGCCATAATTGCACCCACACAAGGCTCATCACATAAGCCTTCAATACCAGCCCACCTTTATGTCCCGCCAGCAATACCAGCAACAGGATGATCGGGAAAACCGAATACTGCACAATCTCAACGATATTCTTGACTTTAGGCATGGTGCTCTCTGCCATCTTTGCCATCATCTTGTAGCTCTCGGAGGTGGAGCGTATCGCTTGCGCCTGACCGAGATTGGCTGAAGCGGATGCGGCATCACCGAGTTGCGCTGGCAGCATGTACTGCGCATCAATCATGAAGTTGCTCATGGCGGCTTGTTTGGTCGCATCCAGAGCCGTTGTGGAAACACCGAGCATGTATTTGGTTGATGACTGGATCGCCCCCTGAACTGCCGCATTGGCTGCGGCGGTCGGCAGTCCTGGATAAAGCCGTCTGCCCAGTGTGTTCATCTGCTGGGTGTTGACTGCGACAATTTGCGCGGTCAGATAGGTATAGGCGACATCGCATCCATAAGCGTCTGTGGCAGTTGGTACCGGCACGCCGGGAATGGTGCGGATTGTAACGAGTCTGCCCGGATTGGTCTTG
>JAUYRP010000022.1 GCA_030696695.1 Methylophilus sp. | reverse complement strand
TGCAGCCAATCATCCCTGGAGAAACATGCCTGTCGGCAAGTCCGCCAACGACGGGCAGCGAGCAGCACCGTAGCAAAGAAATCAGGAAAACCGGACATTTCTATTTTGCAGAAAACCGGACATTTCTATTTAGCGTTGACACTTAGTTGAAATTCAAACTGAGACACTACCGTTTTTACCGTTCCGTGAATATCAGGTTCGGTACAGATACCGGACATTCATCAGCACAACAATTCTCCCCCTCTCGTAATATCACGCAGTCAGGCGGTTGCGGATGGATGCGCCCATATTCTGAACGCTCATGCCAAACTCTCCAGATACGGGCGCATCACGTTGGCCACGCGGCAAACCTTGGCGTAGTATTAAATATCATCACTCGTCATTCGCTTTGCATGACTAGCCTCACACAGCGCTTCAAGCGCGACATCGAGACCGATCTTATTGCGGTATTTGAAACAGTCTGCAACAGTCTTTGCAACACCAGTGATGCGGACGGTCACACCATCCACGACGTGTTCCTCGACCCCCTCGGTAAACGCCGCACCAGAGAAACGCACAATACGCAGCGGCGGGTAATCGAGCTTCGGTTTGACGGCCTTGTTTTCAACCGCCAGCCACACCTCAAAAGGCGCTTGGGTAGTCAGGTTGTGGAAACGGAGGGCAGAGAGCAAGCAGACAACCCCTTTGGGAACCTTGCATGACACTTCCGACAGCGATCCTTAGGCTGACACTCGCGCCCAGGCAATCCGTAAAGACCGCGCCCGACACGCTCCAGCTGCCCGCGACAGACAGCGCGCGTCAGCGAAACACGCGGAATACCCAGCGGTGCCAGATCACACGGACATATCAGCCCTTTGTTTCGAGCCAGATCGAGCAGATTTTCGGCAAGCCTATTCATAACGACCATTTGTTCCATAACATCGGTAGTTGTCAATATATGTCAATATATCGGAACACCAGTTCTGCAAGAAGTGCCCACAGCGTAGCAGCGTAAATTGAGAAAATTGGGTCATGCCGATATAACGCCGAAGCGGAATACGCGCATGAGACAACCCTCGTTACTTATTGATAAGTGACTGGGTTAATCTCAAACAAGCTGTACCAGATCAGGATTACTTACTTCATCATCCTTATGGAGCGGGGTGTTCAGGGATTTTCTGGGATGTTTACGACAGCAGGCGGAATTGCGGGGAAGAACACTGATTAGCGCTTCAGGTCACGATAAAAAATTTCGTGAGGGCCAATGGCTTCCAGATAAACCAGCTGCACACCATCGTCAAGTGTGTAACCCAGCAGATAGAGTTGCCCTTGGCTGTGAAATTTGTAGACCAACAAATCAGTCAGGTCACCTTTTTTTCGTTCACCGATGGAAGGCTTTCTGGCGACCAACTCGACTGCATCATCAACATCAGTCGCAACGTTGTCATGCAGTTTTTTGTACTGACGGGAAAATCGTCTCGTCTGTACAACCGAGTAATTCATGTACGCCGTTTGCGTGGCACAAAGGGTGTGGCCTGATTGCGCGGCTCACGCATCGATGCCAGTGCTTCCGCCACAAAACTCATCGGCAGATCCGGGTTGTCGAGTGATGCACGACCAATCGTCGCCCAATACTCAATCTGCCCGGCAATGGTGCGGTGCTCAACCAGCGCTTCAGCGCGCGCCTGCTCGTACAACGTGTCATCAATCCTGACTGGCATTCCCATCATTGCTCTCCTAATAACCATTGCTACAAAAGTAGCGACATTGTAGCCCTAGCGAAGTAAATATGGCAACAACGGCATTTCCCTGCAATCGGTACCGAAAGCGGCGGGACACGTTTACAAACGCGCTTTGCAGGTGATCGATTTCCGGCAGACTTGCTGCCGAGGATTCCACCGGCAGGCACCAGTATCGTCTGCGAGGATTGCGCGTTGAGCGCACCGGAGACCAGCAACGACGATGCACAACCCGCTGCAATACGGGTAAAAACGAGCATCTTCCAGTCAAATTCGTTTCTGCAAATTACTGACCCACATCCAGGTCGCCCAGCCGATGGATACGATCGCCAAAGGAGCAACGACTGAGGGTAATGGTATCGGTAGCACCAGCCAGATTGCTACGCCAAACATTACGACCGTGGAGATGAGCACGCCTATCCTGTGACGAATGGGCGATTGCGATGAAAACTGAAAGGTGCGTTTCATCCTTGTTGAATATCCGTCTATCGCCACCGCAATGGTGAATGGCATCAGGATGAACCAGAACAGCATGAGCAGGTTGACGCGGTATACGATCAACGAACCCCACAACCACGTTACAACAATCCGGTTCTGAATCCATTCTTTGAATGCGCCCGGCGTGTCTTTTGCATCTTTGATTGCGTCCGACATGCCCTGAATTTGACCCGCGCTCACCGAAATCATTTTGGTAAATATCCACTGATCGGCTTGCTGCCCAGACAGTTTGGTTACAAACGCGCGTTCACCTGCGAGTGATTTCAGCAGGTGTTCCGGGGTAATGAACATCCATGTGCCGATTGCCACGAGCAAGGCTAAAACCATCCATAGAGCAGTAAAGTTCCCCGGCTCTTTCTGGTCTTTTGCCATGTCATTCGGCCTTCAAGATGGGCAATCTGCCTTTTATGACCCGCCCACCTGACATCCTGGCCAGGAAGTGCAGCGGAGGCAGGTTGCCAAGCATTGCAGCGGGGAACAGCTCCTCTTCTTCCGCCAACATGGATTCCTGATAGGACGACTGATATTCGTCCTGAATCTTCGCATCAACGCCATGGCCGTATCTGATGCTCAGCGATTGGGCTTTGATCTTGGGCATGCTGTCGGCGATGTATTGTTGCGTCTCCGCGTCAATCACACGCAGCACAATTTGATTATTGATGTTGGCGAGTACCTGGCGAGCCTTGTTTTCATCGCCGAGACGCGCAGGAAAGTCCGCAAACGTCTGCGCTGCAATCGTCACTCGAAAGAGCGCACCGCCGCCTTTGTTCATGAGCTGGATGGTTGGTTGATTGATGACCTCTGCGGCTTCGTCGATGAAGAGATTGACCGGCTTGTTTGAGGCTATCCCGTAGTTATAGCGATCACCGGCCACTGCGGTCAGATCGGCCAGCATGATTGAGCCTATGGCACTCCCGACCGTGCCATCAGCCAGGCTATCAAGACCGAGATAGAGTACCTGGTTGTTGTTGATGATCTTCGCCATGTCGGTCGCGTGCTTTTGATCCCCTGTTTTGAATTCCGGCGACAGAAGTTCCCCCAGCGGCTCGGAGGTCAGCATGGACAGAATCGGGATGAGCGAGGCGACCATCTTTTGGAAGTGGTCGCGATTATGCTCAAAGGTGGAAATCAGGCCATCTAAGTCTGATGACTGCGCTTCGTGGATGGCGATATGTTTGTAGAAGTCGATATAGGCTTCCAGTATCCGGTCACGATGTTTTTTCACAAAACTGCTGGAACGGGTCTCCCATTCCGGCACGGTGTCAATGAAATGATGGCGCAACGTGTTCAGCAGCAAATTGTCCGCACCACCCTCAATGTAACGCTTCATGTGAACCAGATTGGGACTCACACCCGTTGCCACCAAACCATTCACAATGTCATTCAGCACTTTCCAGCCAAAGGCCGCGAATGGGTCTGCGCCGGTTTCGGATGGAATCAGGGCGGCAACCCGACTGGCGAGTTCGGTTCGTCGATTCCAGTTACGCATCGGGTCGATAGGCGTGGACTTCTCCGGGTGGGCGGGATGAAAGTACACGAAGCGCTCCGGGTGCCCCATTGCCGCACATATCCGTTTGGCGTTTTCCGCCAGGGCGTGATCCCCTTTTGGGTCAATAATGATGACGGTTTCGTTGCGAATGATCGCCTGGCCAATCAACAGCTCCATCATTCTGGTTTTACCAACCCGCGTCGTTCCAACCAGCAAGGTATGGCCGACCAGATTGGCGATGTCCATGAACCGGTCAGTTTCTTTATCCAGACCGTGTATCCAGTACGCGCCGTCCAGGTGACGCTCGTTGGCGATCTTGCCGATGGTCTGGGCAACACCCTGCCCGATCAGCGCGTGCATCTTCTGCGATTCAACATCCGTCCAGTCAAAGCCCTTGCCAAGCCACACAGAGTTTTTTTTGGTTGCCACCGCTGTCTTGTTTATCAACTCAGGAATGGTGATGAACTCTTTACCGTAATTATCCAGGCGCGTCAGGTTGACGTAACGCCGCCAGGCCCAGATGCCGCGATACAAGGCCATGCCGGTACAGACAGTCATCGCAATCGCGCTGAATTTAACAGGAAGAGGGACAGGCATATATTTGGCCGCAATCAGTGTGAACAACGCAGCACCTGCCCATGATGCCGACATCGTCGCTTCAAAGTTTGGTCGCCACGGCGATTCCCACTCGTAGAATGCTTTCATCGGAAGCAGCTCTCACGCTTGATGATGTGGTTGAGCTGCCCGATCGCCTTGCCAATGAATGTCGCTTCGCGTCGTATGCGGCACAGTTCGTGTTCGGCGTCTCGCACCATGTCCACTTCCCATAGCTGGGCCAACTTGAGTAGCGCGTCCAGGTTGTAGCCGTGTTTGCCTTTGGGTTTGCGAATAAGCTTTTTGGTCATCCTGCGGCTTTTGGCAGCCTTCGATCCGTACCAGTGCACCTCGTACCATATTACGCTTAGCGTGTTATCTCGCATTCTGGCCTGTGCATACAGGACGCTCTTTTGCTCCCATGCTCTAGCCTTATTTTCTGCCATGACAAAATCAAAGTGTTGCTTGCACAAATATGCTGCCTTCGTTTCGAGCGCTTCGAGCCTGACTCGCAACAGGCTGATCGCATCACCCACTTCCATTTCATCCATGACTTGCTCTCCCATGATTCCCTCTACCAAAAAAACAATAATTTCTCCCCGTGCGGAATCTGTCGTTTCAGCGCAACTTTACTTCTACGCGCTCTGCCGATTCCGCGCGACAGATGCATTCGATTTACAGCGCCCCAAAAAAGCGTTTGCATCTGATTTACAGCGTCTATTTTCTTGTTATTCATGCAGATAAGAATGCATTCACCTTACAGGTAACCCAGAACAGGTGCATTCGATTTACATATCGCACAATCATCTACGGTAAAAGGTTGCCGTCACTTTTTGCGCGTCTATTTCCACCCGATATTCAGGGATAGAGTTGTCCTTGAGCAGTCCTTGCACGGATATTTTGAAATTGCGAAAAGGCGAGGAACATCCAGTCAGTCGGTGTAATTCATTGAGGGGTACAGCCCACGGCTGCCACACGCCACAATATATTTTGGCGAGAATGTAGATCAGCCTGTGTAATGGCGTGAGCATGAAATAGTCCGGGTGCATGGCGCACACATGCGTCCAGTCAGTCGCGAAATGGTAGAGCCGCTCAGGCAATTCAATATTCACCGCATCAATGCATCCATCACGATCCCGTTCTGCCTCGTAACGAATAAAATTGAAACTGCCGCCGTTTTCCTTTATTTCTGCTGGTGGACAAATGTTCGTTGTGATTTTGCTTCCGGCGAGTCTATCGAGTGCCTGAACCAAGCCATCATATTGAGCCCCACCGTTTCCTCGCTTGCTGAAATCAAGAAAATCGCGTGCAGTAAATCGCAGATTGCGACTCAAATCCTTGTGTCGCTCATCAAATAGTGCATTGGCCAACCAACTCACGCAGTAAATCAAGATATCCTTATCGCGCACGGTCGGAAGCCCAGTTGTGCTGGGTGTTATCTCGAAGAACTGACCATCCAGGTCGAAGCGTCGAGCCTCTAAATCCCCAGCAGACAAAGCAAAAGGTGGGCAATGGACAGGATTGCTGGAAGTATTGCCGGCACTCAATACATCAGCAAAGTAAATGTAGGTAACGGACGCGGACGATATGAGAACCGGCATGGGAAGTATCGCGAAACGAATGTGTTGGGAGTTTAGTTGGTTCGATTTGGCGCGATAGAGAGATTCTCGGCAAATTTGCCGAGAATCTGCCGAATTAGATTTTTTCGTTCATTAATAATTCGCAAATGTGCTGGGGACATGCTGTGGGCGTTGTGATGATCTGGCTAGGAGCGGCGGTTGACTTCCAAGTGTGCCGTGGATGCG
The DNA here is from genome assembly GCA_030696695.1 of Methylophilus sp. GTDB lineage: Bacteria > Pseudomonadota > Gammaproteobacteria > Burkholderiales > Methylophilaceae > Methylophilus. The sequence goes on along the minus strand of JAUYRP010000022.1, from coordinate 11,556 downwards.
CTGTAGCCGTGCTGATCTGATGTCGTGAATCACGCCGCGCTATACATATGCTGTAGACGCGCTGTGGCGTTTGTTGAATGCGATGGCTGCGGTGCAGGCGTACTGGAGACGCTCTGGGGTTGTTGTGAAGTTAATTTTAAGGAGAAGGTAATGAGCGTGATTGGAATGGATATTGGTTACTCGAATCTAAAGATTGCCTATGGCGACAAAGGTGGCGACCCTGTATTGGTGAACCGCCCGGCAGGCGCAGCTCCGTCGGATCACATCGGGCAAAGGATCATGGGGGATGACGATGCCGTGCACGTCTTGGTAGATGGGCGCGAATTCGCCGCAGCGATCAGTCACGACAGAATTGAAAACTGGGCGCGCGAGCTGCACAAGGATTACACCGCAACGGATTCCTATCGTGCGTTGTTTTATTCCGGCCTCTTGCTGTCCGGTTTGAGTGAGGTTGACAAGGTTGTGACCGGATTGCCAACCAGCCAATACTTTGACGCCAACCTTCGTGCCCGTCTGGTCAAGACCATGAAAGGCGAGCATCAAGTTACGCCGTGCCGGAAGGTTGTAGTAAAGGATGTCAAGATCGTGCCTCAACCTTTGGGCGGGTTTGTGGACTACTTGCACGGCCTTGATGATCCGAGCCAGGTTGAGGATGCCAGCATTCTAGTGGTCGACCCCGGCTTCTTTTCGGTTGACTGGGTATTGCTGGTTAATGGCGAATTCAAGCGGGCTTCATCTGGAACGAGCCTGGATGCGGCCTCGGTCATTCTGGATGAGACTGCGGCGTTAATTTCCAGAGATCATGGCGGCAACCCCGGCAGGGGAAAGCTGGAGAACGCGATCAGGTCGGGACGCAACACCGTATCCGTGTTCGGGGAACGAATAGATATTGCCCCCTATCTGGCAGATGCATCATCCCGAGTTGGCCACATTGTTGGCGCGCAACTGCAAGAGTCGCTCAGAAAAGAAGATTCTGAAATCGACACGATTGTATTGGTTGGTGGCGGTGCCCCATTCTACGAAGCGGCAATCAAGGCAGCTTTTCATCAGGTTCCGGTGACAGTTTCCCCTGATTCTGTATTCGCAAATGCGCGAGGGTTCTGGCGTGGAGGCGCTGCCTGAGATGCGCATCACCATCAATTATTTCGAGGGGTATCCGGAATTGCAGGCCGACTTGTCTGCTTTTCCGCTGCGCGCCAGAGCGGAACGGATGCGGATGCTCGCCTCGCATGGCCTGTCTGCCCTGAATGGCGGTAGGGCAATAAACAAGGCTCCGGCAGTTACCCCTGTTCAAGAAGTGACTCCTGATGCAACTCTGCCAGCCGCACACGGCAGCCCGTCTGGGATCCTGAAAAGAATATTCGATCAGGTTTGATGCATGGTAGTGCTTGCAGAAATACAAATTAACGTCGAGATGCGTCCGGCAATCGCGGTTGAGAGAAAAATAGGACGGCATCACATCGCATTTTTTCGGGCGATCATCCTTGGCATGGAAATGAGCGAAATGTCCGACCGGCATCTCGAAACCGGCATGGATTTCCGCCGCGCAAAAGCAACGTTGGTCTGGATTCAGGATACCCATGAGTCATGCGGCATTGAGGCGCGGTAGGCCAAGCGATGCTCACCTAATGCGAATACGTCGTGCGTGTTCATCGCCGTAAAGATAGTTTCCAGCACAGCTGAAGTGTCTGCACGTCCTCACGGGTCAAGTCCATTAAAGTTGAAGTGAACAGATCCATTGCGAATATCGACGTATCTTCCGCAAAAAAGCAGAACAACATCCGCGTCATGAAAAGGTTGAGTTCGTGGGTGTGGTCGTTTCCCACCCACTCGGGGTTGACATCCAGAATCGCATCATAGAGTTTGGCGAGCCGCGCCGTTGCCTTGACGTCTGCGGGGTTTTCCGCAACGCCTTCATAGCGTTCAATGCCAGCGAGCGGAAGAAAGAAGTCGAAGATATCGTTCAGCTTGTCAACGCCAATATCGTGGATTTGATCGGCCTTGCTGTCCCAGCAGTAAACTTACTCACCGTCGGTCGCAAAAAAGATACGCGGAGAATGTTTCTTTGACAGAGGGTCGTCCGTCATGGCATCCACCGTCGTAGCAGCCTACCCCTCTTTGGCGACACAAAAAAATAATTTGTTTTACCAGAGCAGCTCGCCAGGCTCCTTGGCGTGATTGGTCGTGCCTTGCCGAAGCTTGGTTACCGTGGCTTTCGGCGCGTCGTAAATCTCTAAAAGACGAAAAATGAAGATGTCTGCATTAAAAGGCGTTTCTACTAGGTCTTTAAGCGATGATTCTATTTCGGCAATATTCATGAAATGACACAACTCCCTTGTGGACGTTCAGCGCTTTTTTCAGAGACAATTTTTGCGATTGAGAAAATTATCCGCCGCATGATATTGTTGGGTCTATCACTTGTGGGTGAAAAGCATTGAAACGATTCTCCTGCTAAAAATTCTTTCTTCGCATTTGCAATGAGAATACTGGAAATGTCCCGACTCAATAATTCATCTGCATCAATGTAGTGCGGAACAATGCGTATTTCAGGAGCTGCAAATGGCAAAACAACGAGGCAGCCTTTGGGTGTTATAGGCATAACAACATACTGTTCACCGTCATAAATTCCAAAAATATTGCAGGTGTCGGGAAGTACAAATTCGGAATCCTTCGATCTGACCACAACCCATTCGTTGCGATATATGGGGCCAGCCAATTTGTCATAGAACTCATTATTTGAAAACAATGTTTCATAGACTAGGCGCATGTAGCCTGGATCACTTTCACGGCCACCTCCGACCCCATCGGCAACTATTGGCTTCATCTGAAGCTTTAGTGAATCCATAAAATGAGGATTACGCAATCTCTGAATGACTATAAACCCCACCAAGGATTCTCTCTGAGGCCGATTTAATGGCTCAACACTTAATAGCATTTTTAGCGGTCGTGCTGCATCGCCTTCCAACAACCCAAACCATTTTTCTAATCCGTCAGAATATAAGTTTTTACCAAACCCCCATTGTCCAAACGCTGGCTTATCTTTCGTAAACCCACCATTCTCATTTTTTGTAAATCGGGAAATGAGAATATTCTCAGACCAATAGCATTTGATAAAAGATTTCGGCACAAAATGATTGTCCTCTACCCTCGGTGGTGGAGCTACTTTGGAGGTTGGGGCTACTTTGGGTGATGCCTCTTTCTTAATAACCGCTTCAGTTTTTGGCTTCCAGCGCTCGTTATATTTTTTTAGCCACACATGCTCCGCAGCGAACTGAGCCGTATTGTTTAACTTCGCCATTCCTTTTTCATTAAAACAAGCCTCTCGCTCTAAACCTTCGTCCAGCAGTTCGATCTGTCGACCAGCAAGCCTGTCAGCAACTACTTTTTCGGCAATAAAAAATTCCAACTTTGCCAACTCAAGAGTCATTTCCTCGCGCAGATTTATGTGAAGATCACCTACGTGCGGATCACAGTAATCGAGCATTTTTTGGATTATGAAATCGACGACTTCATCCCAGATGATAGAGAATCGATCAACCAGAAGTGAGTCTGCATCAGGAAACTGCCTCAATATTGCAACTTTTGTTTGGCTCATATCCTGCGCTTTCATCAAATGACTTGGCTCGATTTGACCGACCCCATCACGCAAATGGCGGTGAAATGTCGAATCCGCGAGGGCAAAAAAACGTGCCCCCTACACGGCTGATTACAGAGTTATTTCAATTCAGTTTCAGCTATCAATATCGTAGTCCGATGTTAATGCAAGCAGACCGGTCTCAATGGTCAGCCAGTTCAGACGCAGATCGCGTAAATTTTCCAGAGTAAACGGGTTAGAGTGAGCGAATTTTGAACGCAGACTCCTCGCCTTATTTATAAGCGCCGCTAGAGCCGCCCGGTCATCGAATCCAGCCTCAAACACCGTTTCGAAATGTTCTGGGTGACTCATGATCCGTTCGTAATGGAAATAGTCGGCATGATCCATAACTTCGCCTCCGCGTTTTTTCCACTTTCCCAGCAAGTCTTTGCAATCACAAAGCGGCAGGCGTTCTACCGCCCAGTCTTCTCCGTAAGCGTTCGTCATTACATCAACTAAAATTTCGCGTAACGTAAGCTCATAGCGTTGGTCCAATGATTTGGCTTTCTTGACATGAACTGGCTCCGCATTACTGTTGAGCCTCACTCGAAAACGGCGTCGTTTCTCACCTATTGTTAACAGCCGAACATGGGGCCAGTGGGGTAGCCTAAGACCAGCCGCGTTAAGGAACTGACCATAATCATTTAGCGTGCCGAACGTCGGAACTGCCACTTGCGAAAATTGTCGCGTAGCTTCCTGCAAATGACGGTCAACACGCATGCTCTCAACGAAAATGTCAGAAATCGTTGATGCCTGCATGAACGCATCCAAGTATGCGGGCGACCTAATCGTATCCAGCGTTTGCAGATGTAGCAGCTTACTTGCGAAGGACTCGACGGATGCTCGATACGGATCAAGGGCTGCGTGAAAATTGTACGTCTGTGCCAATTCCGCAATGCCTCTTACTTCGCCCCTTGCTGCGGAAGAATACATTGCCAGATGGCGCTGGCTTGCCTCCTGTGCATTGAGAATTTCACTGGCCGTGCTGAACCGATCCAATCGGTTCATATCTGAATATACAGCCCAGTTCTTCGACTCAGTATGTAGCAGGGAGAATTGATCTTGCACAGTGTTTAGCATCATGGCGCGTTGATATTCTGCCGCCAAGGATGCTTTAAGTACAGAATCAGTAACTGTCTGGCTGAACCGATTTCTTTGTTCTATTTCTTTCAGTGCGATTGCCACAGCGCCATGTTGTTCCAGCAGTTTTTTACTCCAGTCGTCCATGGTTTTCCGTTTACCTTCGCAGAAGTCAAGTAGTGGGCACATTTTGTGCTGACGCGGCTGTTGCGATGCGGCCCCTTTAGCCGCTGGAATCCGATGCCAGATCGATTTGTCGTAGCAAGAGGCGTCCCAGTGAAGTGATTTCGTACCCCTTGAGCTTAAGGTTGCCAGTGCGGTTGTCGAAAACCGCCTGCTTCGTCCGTGAGTCGATCTCATAGCGAGGAGAAAGCAGACCGAGCGTCGACAGGTGTTCCTTATAGCTTGACTGTAGTGCGTAGCTGTCTATGGTTTCTTGACCGCTTCCCAATGTTGGCGTTATTGGTTTAAGCATGTTGTCGTGCTTTGCGCGAAATTCGCTATCACCACCAATTTCTGGATTCAAGTATGAGCGAAGCCAGATCACCTCTACATCAGTAAGTTCGCCAAGTATCCGCAGTAGATGCTTGGACTCTGCGAATGAGATGGCATCAGAAGATATCCCGTTGCCGAGTAACGCAGCCAGGTATTGGCGTCTTTCGTCCGATAGGGAGCGCGCTGCCTGACGAACGCCATCTTCCAGCAAGTCGGTGAAGTTCTCGTCCGAGAGCTGCGCTCGGACAAAAGCCTGGTCGAGGGTTGCGAGCCTCGCTTCAAGCTGAATTGCGAACTTGCTCAAACGGTCTATCCGTTGATTTGGAATGACACTTCCCGCCAACTCGGCCAACAGAGACCCGGCGAACGGCACCATGCCAAGTACAGCTTTGGCCGCGCTGGTGACATAGTCAACGGGAGTTGTTTGTAGTTGGGTTGGTTCGTTCGTGGAGTTGGTCGACATAATGTGAATATCTACAGGCTATGCAAAGTGTCGGCTGGCTTGACCTTGGCCAAGTTGTCTTGCAAGCAGACGGAAATTTTTTGTCTCGTGCCTTACGCGGCCAGCAACGATGGCAGGGTGAACACCCAGCTTTTCCGCCAAGGCAACCACATCCGTGGTTAGGTGGCTGGTACGGGCAGCCGATTTTTGCCATGCGGTTTGCGGGATGAGTGCTTCGCCTGCAATGTCATCGGCCTCACGTTCTATGCGATCCAGTTCAACCAGGCTATCCAGATCATCGGTGAATAACGGATGCGCTTCGTCCAGGTGCTTGGCGACGTGAGCCAGCTCGTGCATCAGCACAAACCAGAAGTTATCCAGACGATCATGGCGCAGTGTCATGGCGACAACGGGGCGACCTTCATCAAGCATGGCTGCCCCATCAAGATAAGTACCTTTGAAGTGAGGCTCAATAACCAAGGTGATTCCCGCCATGCCAAGTTGCTCACGCGCCAAACGCGGACCGTCTTCGAATGCCGAAAGTCGGGCGAGATCTTTCAGCCATTTCGTTGTGATGACACCTTTTTTGTACTCGCGAGGGGCGGGATTGGCACGAGCTTTTTTGATGACGCATAGCCGCCAGGCAAGTAGCGCATATCCGTCCGCACCCCGTGTGCCGCGCTGGTGTAATGGTGCGCGCAGAAATGCGGGTGCGGCTTGTTTGGGTAAGAGTCCATGCATGAACTTCAGGGCAAGATCTTCTGCATAGTCTTTAAGCCGCTGCGCATTCCCCTTGAACTCGCCAAAGCATCCGCGTTCAAGCATCTCTTTCAGGGGGAGCTTCGTGTATTCCATCTCTGGCTCTTCGCCAATGACAGCTTGGCTGGTTTCAGCGCCGCCAATGAGCACGTCTGCCGGAATACCTAGCCCTTTATGCAAACGGCGGATCATGGAGAGTGAGAGAGGACGCTTGCGTGATAATACCTCCGAGACCTTGGAGATGGAGCCAATATAGGGTTCCAATTCCTTACGCCCGAGTTTCATTTGATCCATGCGGAACAGAATAGCCTCTACTGGGTCGGGCACGACAGGTGGTACGATTTTGCGTTCGTAGTCTTCAATCACCAGCGCCAAAAGTTCCAGTTCGTTATCTTCCTTCGAACCGTCTTTTGGGTCGAGCGTCATCAGCGCAGTAAGTCGCGCCATTGCATGTGCATAGTCATTACTGGACTTGATAACTTTGATATCCATTCTTTATCTCCCGGCATACATTTCAATGCATTTTTATCGGCTTAAAATTTCTTCTTGCTATATGCTGCATGGGTTCCAACCCACTCGATTACGACAATCCCGCCCCGGTATCGAACTTGTACCACCAGCCGGTACGAATTACCTTTGATATTGAAGATCACCCGGTTGTCAGCCAAGAAATCAGCAGATTTAAATCGCTGTTTTATATCTTGGGACGTTTGCCATGTCTCCCGCTCAACTTCATCGCGCCACGCATCCAACTGTCCGCGAACATCTGCGTGATGTCGCTCGAAATCTTCGAGCAAAGGTAAACTTAATATACGCATATAACGGGGTGAATTCCCATAGACGAGATGCAATAATATTTCCCATTATGGGAAATGTCAACAGGGCAGGCAGGACGGGCTTTTACTCACCAGTGAAGAGGTGCGCTACATATGGCACGATAACGATCATCGATTTACACATCGATAACGGTCGCGACCTTTATCCACCTTGCAGGGCTTAATGAACAGCGGCTTTCAAGCAGCGTATTATCAACCTCAAATGTCGCTTAATGGCAACTGTACGTCGGTTCTTGAATTGACCTCCCATTAATCAGTCGTTCAAACAGCTCTAAGCTGAATATCTATCTTCGTTCTTGTTGTTGACATTTTACTATCCTTACTTTAATGTAAGGCAAATTTTTAACAGGAAGATTCATGTCAACTGCAACCATAACCAGCAAGGGACAAATCACTATTCCCGCCGTCGTGCGAGTCGCGCTTGGTGTTGAGGCCGGTGATCGAATAGAGTTTGTTCAAGTGGAGCCGGGACGGTTCGAGTTGGTCGCATCTACACAACCTGTGAGTGCATTGAAGGGGTTGGTGCGCAAACCGGCATCGCCGGTAACGATTGAGGAAATGGGTCAGACAATTGCCACTCACGGAGCAAAAGCCAGATGATTGGCCTGGATACCAACGTTCTCGTTCGCTATATCGCGCAGGACGATCCAGTGCAGTCGCCCAAAGCAACTCGACTGATTGAGTCGCTAGCTGCGGATGAGCCGGGCTACGTTAGCCTTGTTTCAGTGGTGGAATTGGTCTGGGTGTTGATGGGCTGCTACGCATCAGCCAAAGCCGAGATATGCGTGGTGCTGGAGACGTTGTTGCGCACCAAAGAAATTATCGTGGAGAACGCCGACGTTGCCTGGAAAGCGTTGCGACTTTTCAAGGCAAGTAACGCTGATTTTGCGGACTGCTTGATCGAGCGTTCGGCCAGCGAGGCGGGGTGTGGCTATACGGCAACATTTGACCGATATGCGGTCAGGCATTGCGGAATGAGGTTGATCGACTAAATTGCAAAAATGCTTTGGTTACAGGAGGGAAAAGTGGGAATTCTGATTTTGTTGGGTATCGCGATGGTAGCGATATTTGCATTCTACTGGGTGACTGTCGGCGCGTTCCGGTTGCTGCTCCGCCTGATCGGTCTTCCAAAACACCAGGATGTGATCGTACCGTCCAAGTATGACTTCAAAACCGTGATTGAGTTTGATAACCCGATTGCCCAGTACGTTTACGATTTGATGGCCGGGTTTAAGCATGTAACCGAAGATGGCGGTATCAAGCTTGGATTGAGTTTTGTGTTCTTTGCCGCCTTGGGTGCGATGGTGTCTTTTGTGTGGGTGTTAGTCATTGCGGTTATAACCCTGTGGTTTTTTCTTTGGGCATCTCCCTCGGCAATGAGAACAGAAAGAAGGAGGGCCAAGAGATTCAAGAACTGCACCGCTGAAGACTGGCACAAGACTCATCTGTGGGCGATGAAATCCGAATTGCGCCAGCAGGAAATGGCGAGCGCAATTAGACGGAGCGGAGTGGGCGGTTTCCATCGCTGAGCCCCATTGATTTAATCCTTGAATACCTGCTTCGCTTTATCTCCAATCTGATTGCCAAGGTCGTTTGCTTTGCTTACCCCTTCTTTGACGGTCTCTATTGCAGATTGCGCGCCATCTATTGCGGGCTGTGCAGGAATGACCGGGCCTTTGTGACCTAAGTGATTAACGGTTTGACTGGTTGCGACGGCGCCAACTACTGTTCCCGCCACAGCATGGGTTGCATTTACCTCGGCCTCGCGGTTGACTCCGGCCTTTCTGGCCGATTCTTGCTCAGCCGTTCTTCTTGTGTCCGCTGCTGCATGAGTCTCGACTTTACCCGCTGCCAGGCCGCGCTCCTCTACCTTTGCCGCATTGGCAATTAATTTGCCTTCTGCGACATCGCCTGCGGCTTTCCCTAGAATTTTTCCAGCGGTACTACCAACAAATCTGCCAGCTGCCCCTCCCCCAACCGTCAATCCAACATCAAGCGCAGTATCCACAATGGCATCAGTAGTCGAACCCTTGTAACCTTCGGCAACAGGTTTCGCCACACCGGCCTCATCACTGACTAACCCGGCTTTCTTTAGTAGTGACATCGTGCCTGCTGGCATGACGGAGGCAGTGGCATTCTGCGTTGCCAAATTCATGTTGTTTTGCCGGGCGGGATCGGTGAATTTGGTTGCATCTTGCTTAAATGGCTTGCCTTCTTCAGTAACGGCGCCTCGCCCCGCTTTGATTCTGTCAGTCGCCTGTTCGGTCATTCTCTGCACCTGCCCTGCAACGTGGTTGACGGGTGCCGTATTGGGGTCAACCCCCGCGCTTCTTGCTGCGCCCATTACCCGTGCATCATTCTGATTGTGGGAATGGGTAACTGCCTCAGTTCCCGGCACGGCTGCTTTGTTTTGTTCGTATTGTCCAGCCACGTTGTTTGTCGGCTTTTCGATTGTCTGATCTATCTTGGGCACAAGCTGCTCAGTCACAAAACGATCCGCGTATTGCTCCAGCACGCCTTTATCGTGCAGCGCCATATCGGTGACATCATCCACTGTGTAACGATGCCCGGTGCGGTCGGATTGTGTTTGCATCCACCCTACGAATTCATTGGTATAGTTCGCATCGTAGTTGCCAGCCATTTCTTTGGTGCGCGAAGCCGCCTCTTTGAAGGTGAGTGATTTTTCATGGGCGGCTTGGGCTGATTCATCGTGGGACTTTGCTTGATCGAAGCTGCTTCTGATCCCCTGTGCAGCTTTTGCCGTTTTGTCTTCGCCTTGAGTGAATGTGTCCTGATGAGCGGCATTCCGCATGGTCGAAATGGCATTCGCGAATCCTTTGTCTTGAGCGAGCTGGTGCGCGACATTCTGCATTTGCGTCGTTCCAGCGCTGCTCTTGCCTTTGATTGTCGCCCCCGCGCTTACGGTTGCTCCGTTACCAAAAATATTGATCCCGCCGCTTGCATCTGCGCTTGCTGATGCAATCAACTCTGCCTCTTGCTTTTGGGATAAGCCGTGCCCCGATGCGTAGTTATGGGCGATTTTCTGGGCTTCGTTATAAGACTGAAGGAATGACGCTTGTGAGCTGGTCATGTCCTGTTGTCCGGCAGCTGCACTCTTGCCGTGACCTTTCTCGAACGAGGCTGTTTGACTTAGCGCCGAGGTCATTGCCTCCCGCGCTGCGACAGATTCGGTGAAGGCGGTTCTTTCAGAGTTTTCGGAGGCAGTTTGGAGTGCGCCTGACGCTTTGCTGCCGAGGTTGATCTTTGTCGGCAAGGTATGTATCGCACCAGACGCATCATTGATCTGCATTGCATTACCGTTCGCGTCTGTACCCGTAAACCGCTTCACGCCATCCTGTGCGGTGCTCTCGAATCCACCTTGTCGTATCGTGGGCCGGGTGTTGTGTTGCAGTCCGCTGATCGTATCAAACGACTGATTACCCAGTGATGCGTTACCCATCTGCAAATTCCCTGATGACATGCCAGAAGCAATTCTTTCCGATTCGCGCGCGGGCGATACCATCCCGGCAATCGCCTGTGCGCCCACGTCCCCACCCTTCACGATTGCCGCCGCAATGGCGGGTATTGCGGTCGCCGAGATCATGCCCGCAATGGCTTCATCGCTGATGTAGGCATTGTTCACCAGGCTGTATTGCGACATGGACAAACCAAGTCCGCCGGTCATTGCCGCCAGGTCCTGGGCGTGCATCGTCATCACAAGGTGCATGACCGCATACAGCGGTGGCCACAACTGCACCCACACAAGGCTCATCACATAAGCCTTCAACACCAGCCCACCTTTATGTCCGGCCAGCAATACCAGCAACAGGATGATCGGGAAAACCGAATACTGCACAATCTCAACGATATTCTTGACTTTAGGCATGGTGCTTTCTGCCATCTTTGCCATCATCTTGTAGCTCTCGGAGGTGGAGCGTATGGCTTGCGCCTGACCGAGATTGGCTGAAGCGGATGCGGCATCACCGAGTTGCGCTGGCAACATGTACTGCGCATCAATCATGAAGTTGCTCATGGCGGCTTGTTTGGTCGCATCCAGAGCCGTTGTGGAAACACCGAGCATGTAGTTGGTTGATGTCTGGATCGCCCCCTGAACTGCTGCATTGGCTGCGGCGGTCGGCAGTCCCGGATAAAGCCGTCTGCCCAGCGTATTCATCTGCTGGGTGTTGACTGCGACAATTTGCGCGGTCAGATAGGTATAGGCGACATCGCATCCATAAGCGTCTGTGGCAGTTGGTACCGGCACGCCGGGAATGGTGCGGATTGTAACGAGTCTGCCCGGATTGGTCTTG
>JAUYRP010000020.1 GCA_030696695.1 Methylophilus sp. | reverse complement strand
ACCATTATTATTCACGGGCGGGATAATTGCACCCTGACCCACTGCGCGTTTGATAAAGTCACCCAAAATCCACTCTACTAAGTTAAATGCAACAGAACCTTATTAAAGCCTGGGCTATTTTATTTCCGTAGCCAGTTGACGATGGATTTCAGCCATCTTGCTGTTTGCCTCTGCTGCTTGCCCATAATAGCGTATCAAACCTTTACAATGCCCCTGCAGATCTTGAGCTCGTTTACCATAGTTGTAGCTGTGATTTTCATATTCTTCGAGCTGTTTCTTGTGCTCTTGCACCTTGCTTTGCATCTCTTTGGCAGTATCTTCATAATGTTTAGCCAATGCATTGTGATCGGGGCGAGTTGTAGCGCTCTGAACAGCTTGGGTCATGTCCATCGGGTGAGGATCCATCTGCACGCACGAAGCTAATAAACCAAGGGCAGACAAAACAGTGATAAATGTTCTTGTTTTCATTAATTAAGCTCCTTTGATGGTGGATTCGTAACAATAGTTATGGCATGAAATTAGGGTCAAGACTAGAGTAGTAAAAAATGCTGATTCTATTTTGCCATTAAAACGGGTAAATTATTGTAGTAATTTTGCTCGCTACATCCAGCGATTTTCGTTACATCCCATGATACTTTGCAGTGTCAGAAATTGCGGACGTTGCCTTAAGTTTTCCATGATTCACTATCCTTTCATTGGCCCATCAAAAATATCGCTCGCAGAAGCCGTCCCGCACTTGAGGGATACCATTTTCCGTAGCACGGGCTCCGCTTCCAGGAAAATTCTGATCGCATCGGGATCGAATTGCGTGCCGGACATGCGCTGGATTTCAACTTTTGCCGCATCGAAATCCAGCCCTTTCCGGTATGGGCGATCCGAAGTCATGGCATCCAATGTGTCAATGACGGCAAACAATCGGGCGCCCCATGGAATGCTCTCTCCGCTCAATCCGCGCGGATAACCGGTTCCGTCGAAACGCTCCTCATGGCTCAGGACAATTTCCGCCGCATCCTGCATGCCAGGCATTTTTGACACAATGCGGAACCCTTTTTCCGGATGGGTGCGCATTTCCTGCCACTCGCTGTCGGTCAACGGACCTTCCTTGAGCAATATCGCATCCGGGATGCCGATCTTTCCAATATCATGCAACAGCGCACCCCAGTAAATCTGGCGCAAGCGCTCGGGCGCATCGGGGATGGAGCGTCGGGCCAGCTCCAGCGTGTGGCAGGCGACCCGCTTGGAATGTAGCCCGGTTTCATGCTCCCGCAGGTCGAGGGCTGACGCCAAGGCTTCCGCTAGAGCGGCTTCCGCCTGAATCGAGGCAACGCGTTCGACCCGCGCGGCCTGCGATTGAAGGTAGCAGGCTTCGCAGCAGAAGTTTTCGCCGGCTTGTGCAAATGGCGGAGCGGGAATCAGGTTCCCGCATATCCGGCAGATCTTGTTGGCCGGTTTTTCGTGGGGACTGGCGCGCATCTCTAAACTCACCCTATCTTGAAAAGACAGTACACGAATTGCTGTGTCGAGCCGAAGGGCGTTGCATGCAGCACAGTCGCACTATCCTCCAATTGGAAGCAGGCCCTGAATTCATCATGCAGGGCATCGGCGTCATAGCGCATGACATCGAGACCACTGCATTTGAGCGGCCCTTCGGGTCCGAACGTGGCGACGATGAACGTGCCCGCCCGGTTTTACCGCCAGCAATACCTGCAGGATATAGGCCATTCTTTGCTGGGGTTCGATGAGAAAGTGAAACACGGCGCGATCATGCCAAACATCGTAACGATTCTTGGGCAAGTCAGTCTCCGTAATGTCGGCAGTCAGCCATGTGACTTGGTTTGCCTGCTTACCCAGTCGTTTTTTTGCAGTTTCGATGGCGGCAGCAGAAATGTCCAGTACGGTGACATCATGAAACCCTTCCTTCAGCAGGTCATCCACCAATGTAGACGCACCGCCGCCAACGTCGAGGATGGCTGCGGAGAGGCTAATCGCGGAGCGCCTGATGAGCTCCAGCGATTTTTCAAGGTGCGGGCAGTACCAGCTGACCGCGTCAGGCTTTTTGGTTTGATAGATATTTTCCCAGTACGATTGTTTATCCATACCTACGCCCTTATAGCAGATTGATGCCAAAACGTCTGAGAGCAAGGCATAGACCGCAACGCCACTGAAATCATCATGGGCGGTAGCCTGCTGCTCGAAGGCGGATGACTTTTCTCAGCTCAAGGACGATCAGTGGTATGAATCCAACCGCGATCCATCCTACGCACTGGTTTAGTGTGATCGGCTCAATCTTGAACAACGTCTGAAACATTGCAACATGGTGTATCGCCAGCTGCAAGGCGAAGCTCACCGCAACAACCAGAAACAAACGCATGTTGGAGAACATGCCTATCTGCCAAACGGTACGCTGCTCGTTCCGTGCACCGAAGGCGCGCAGCAGTCCCGTGATCACCAGAGCGGTAAAGGCGGCATCGCGGGCTTGCTGAAGACTGTTGCCGATTATATAGAATTCATAACCAAACACCCCGAGAGTAACACCGGCAGCCAGCAAGCCAGTGAACAGGGTTAGTTTGAGTAAATCCCGGTTGAGCAGTGCCGCCTGGGAATGTCGCGGCGGGCGATTCAATACGTCGTGATCAATCGGATCAGTAGCCAGAGCGAGTGCTGCAAAGCCGTCTGTTACCAGGTTGATCCACAAAAGGTGCAGCGGCAATAGCGGCAGCGGCCAGCCCAGTAGGACCGCGATCAGCATCACAATCAATTCGCCGGTACTGCTGCCCAGCAGATAGGCTAAAGTTTTGGCAATGTTGTCATAAATGCCTCGTCCTTCTTCTACGGCAGCGACGATGGAGGCAAAGTTGTCATCGGTGATGATGATATCCGCGGCCTCTTTGGTCACCTCGGTACCAGTAATGCCCATGGCGATACCGATGGACGCCTCTTTGATTGCAGGAGCATCGTTAACCCCGTCTCCGGTCATCGCCACTACTGCACCACGCGCCTTCCATGCGCGGACAATGCGGAGCTTGTGCTCGGCAGTCACCCGCGCATAAACGGAAACCTGTGATACACGTTCCTTCAGCGCTTCGTCGTCCAAGTGATCGAGCTCGGCTCCTACGAGTATTTCGTCGCCCTTGCCCAGAATGCCCAACTCATGTCCTATTGCCCGTGCAGTATCGGGATGATCGCCGGTGATCATCACGGTTTTGATGCCGGCCCGTATGCACTTGACCACGGCCTCCCTCGCCTCGGCGCGAGGTGGATCCTGTAAGCCTACGAGCCCCAAAAGGGTAAGTCCCTTCTCGATCTCGGCATCGCTTACAACCATGCCTTTTTCGAAACTGAAGCCGTCCAGGGGGCGCTCAGCGACGGCAAGCACACGCAGGGCATCGTTCGTCAATAAGGCATTGGCTTCGAGCATCCGGACGCGGTCGCTCTCAGTCAGTTCCCTCACTTCTAGACCGGTTCGGATCAGGGTGCATAGGCTGAGGATGACCTCGGGAGCGCCTTTGACGAATGCCCATGGACGGTTTTCCTGCCGACGAATAACGGTCATGCGTTTGCGGTCGGAGTCGAAAGGCACAGCAGCCAGGCGCGGCATTTCAGCCTCGATGGACGCACGGGTAATACCCCCTTTCGCAGCGGCCACCAGCAGCGCTCCTTCGGTGGGATCGCCCACTACCGCAAGCCGGTCACTTATTGAGGTCAGTTCAGCATCGTTGCAGGCGACCGACGCGCGCAGCAAGGCTAGGAGTTCAGGACTTTCTGACGGCAGACTTTCCGCGTTGCCGACAAAGAATGCGCCTTCCGTGGCGTAACCTTCGCCGGTGACGCGATACAAGCTTTCTGAGGTAATCAACTTGCGCGCTGTCATTTCGCCCATCGTCAGCGTGCCGGTCTTGTCCGTACAGATAACCTGAGCACGGCCTAGCGTTTCAACCGAGGCCAGGCGTCGCACCAATGCGTGACGCTGCACCATGCGCTGCACACCCAAAGCGAGTGCGATAGTTACCACCGCCGGAAGCCCCTCGGGAATGGCGGCTACGGCGAGACTCACCATGCTCAAGAAAAGCTCAAATGGCGCAATTCCGCGCAATAATCCGAGACTGAAAATCAACGTGACTATGCCGAAACAGGCCCACAACAGCAGGCGCCCTACCCGGTCGAGTTGATGTTGCAGCGGGGTTTCTCCGCTTTCAGCGGTCTCCAATAGTGTGGCTATATGACCGAGTTCAGTCTCCATTCCGGTATTAACCACCAAGGCACGGCCGGACCCCCCGGTCACGCTGGTACCAAGAAAAACCATATTCTTTCGCTCAGCCAGAGGTGTTTCCGTAGGCAAACCTTCAGTGAGCTTGCCTACGGCTTGCGATTCACCGGTGAGTGGCGCTTCGTTGACACGTAGAACAGATGTCTGGACCAGGCGAGCGTCCGCAGCGACAAGATCCCCGCCTTCGAGCAGCAGGATATCTCCCGGAACGATTTCAGTCGCGGCGACCACCGCACTATGGCCACCGCGCACCACGCGGCAATGAGGCGCTGTCAGATCAACCAGCGCGGCGGCGGCCTTCTCGGCACGATACTCTTGAATGAAACCGATCACCGCGTTCAGGATCACGATGGTAATGATAGCGATGCCGTCTGCGGTTTCGCCCAGTGCGGCAGAAATAGCCGCCGCACCAATCAGCACCCATATAACGAGACTTTTAAACTGGCTTACAAAAATGACCAAGGCCGAAAATCGCCTGCCCTTGCGTAGTTTATTCGGCCCATACCGGGCGAGCCGGACAGCCACTTCCTTATCGGCAAGTCCCTGTTCCACATCGGTCGCAAGAAGGCTTGCGACTTCGGGAATCGATAGCTTATGCCATGCGTTCATGATGGTATTTTGCCCATGAATATTATTTCAGACTATTTTTTTACCCGGCCCGTACCTGAAATAATAAAAGGCATTTTCTGCTCGATAATCATGTGCCCTTTTTTCCAGACGATTCATTATGTCTTCCCCGCTTTAAGTGAACGCCGGATCTGAATTTCCTTAACCAGCGCGTAGACGGCCGGGAACACAATCAGCGTCAGCACGGTGGCTGTGATCATGCCGCCTACCATCGGGGCGGTAATGCGTCTTATCACTTCGGAGCCCGTTCCGCTACTAAACATGACCGGAAGCAGGCCAAAAATGCTTCCGGCAACGGTCATCATCACCGGGCGTATGCGGGACACCGCACCCTGCGCCACTGCGCTGTGAAGATCCTCGACGGTGACCTTCTCGCCGGCAGCTTTACGTTTTGTTGTGACGGCCTCGAGCGTCTGATCCAGGTAGACCAGCATCACCATTCCGGATTCGGCCGCAATGCCGACGAGCCCTATAAAACCGATCGCCACTGCGATGCTCATGTTGTAGTCGAGCAGGTACATCAGCCAGATTCCGCCAACCATGGAGAAAGGCACCGAAAGCATCACCACTAGCGTCTCGGTAAAACGATTGAAGCTCAGATACAGAAGAGCAAATATGATCAGGATTGTGATGGGCACCACCACTTTCAGTCTCTCGATCGCGCGTTCCATGTATTCGAACTGACCGCTCCAAGTGGCGTAATACCCGGGCGGGAACTGAACCTGCTCGCGCACCGCTTTCTGCCCGGCAGCAACGTAGCTGCCGATGTCACGATCGCGAATGTCAACAAAGATGTACGCGGACAGAAGTGCATTCTCGGTACGGATACTCGGCGGACCTTTGACCAACTTGATCCGTGCAAGTTGGCCGAGCGGAATCATCGTTTCCCCCATGGTCGGCACCAGCACTTGGCTGGCAATCGCCAGCGGGTCACTGCGCAACTCGCGTGGATAGCGTACGGTAACACCGTAGCGCTCACGGCCTTCCACCGTGGTCGTTACCATGTCCCCGCCAAGCGCCACCGAAATCACTTCCAGCAGGTCGCCGACAGCCAATCCATAGCGGGCGAGCTCAATGCGGTCGGGTTCGATATCGAGATAATAACCGCCAGTGGTGCGTTCCGCGAAGGCGCTGCTGGTTCCCGGCACCGTTTTCACGACGGTCTCGATCTGCTTGGCAAGAATTTCTATTTCGGCCAGATCTTTGCCGAACACCTTGATGCCGACCGGCGTGCGGATACCGGTGGCAAGCATATCTATTCTGTTCTTGATTGGCATGGTCCAGGCATTGCTGACTCCGGGCATTTGAAGTGCTTGGTTCAGTTCTGCAATCAACTTGTCGATGGTCATGCCGGGGCGCCATTCGTTTTCCGGTTTCAGATTGATGACCGTTTCGCTCATCTCCAGCGGCGCCGGGTCGGTGGCGGTATTGGCGCGCCCGGCCTTGCCGAACACCGATGCCACTTCAGGGAAGCTCTTGATGATCTTGTCCTGGGTTTGCAGGATTTCCGCGGCCTTGGTGACGGAAACAGCCGGCAGCGTTACCGGCATGTAAAGCAGCGTGCCTTCGTTCAACGTCGGCATGAATTCCGTTCCCAGCTTTAGCGCCGGGTAGACAGTAACCGCCAATACCGCGAGTGCCGCCGCGATGATGAGTTTTTTCCATTGCATCACCCAGCTGATCACCGGTCGGTAGCTCCAGATCATGAAACGGGTGAAAAAATTGCTCTCCTCGTGGGGAATGCGGCCACGAATCAGAAGCAGTATCAGAACCGGGACCAGCGTAATCGAAAGCAACGCAGCGCCGGCCATGGCGAAAGTCTTGGTATAGGCGAGCGGATGGAACATGCGTCCTTCCTGCGCTTCGAGGACAAACACCGGCAGGAACGACACCGTGATGATCAGCAGGCTGAAGAACAACGACGGGCCGATTTCCTTGCACGCTGCAAGGACAGCGTCCGTGCGTGATTCGCCGGGAGCGAGACGCTCCAGATGCTTGTGCGCATTCTCGGTCATGACAATCGCTGCATCGGTCATCTCGGCGATCGCAAGCGCGATGCCAGCGAGACTCATGATGTTGGAATTCATGCCGAGGAATCGCATTGCAATGAAGGCGATCAGCACGCCGATCGGAAGCATGATGATCGCCACCAGCGCGCTGCGCACATGCATGAGGAAAATAATGCACACCAGTGCGATGATGGTACCCTGTTCAATGAATGTTTCGCGCAATGTCGCGATGGCACGATGGATCAGTTCGGAGCGATTGTAGACCGGCTGAATCGTAACGCCTTCCGGCAAACCGGATGCGATCTCGCCGATTTTTGTTTCAAGGTTGTGGATAACGTCGAGGGCGTTCTGACCATGGCGCGCTATCGCTATGCCCGCGACGACCTCCCCTTCGCCGTTGAGTTCGGCAATGCCGCGGCGTTCGTCGGGAACCAGTTCGACGCGGGCAATGTCGCGCAGCAATACCGGCATGCCGACGTGAGCCTTGACGACGAGTTTCTCCAAATCGTCAATACCGCGCAAATAGCCCCTGCCACGCAACACGTATTCGGTTTCGGCCATCTCGATGACGCGCCCGCCGACGTCGCGGTTGCTGGCGGCAATAACCGCGGACACCGTCTTGAGCGGTATGCCGTAAGCCTGCAGGCGCCGCGGATCCACGGTGACCTGGTAGGTCTTCACAAATCCGCCCACGCTGGCTACTTCCGCCACGCCATGCGCCGCGATTAATTGATAACGCAGGAACCAGTCCTGGATGGAGCGCAATTCGTCGAGTGTGCGATTTTTGGCGGCTACCACATATTGGTAAACCCACCCTACGCCGGTTGCGTCCGGACCGAGCGAAGGCCTGACATTGCTCGGCAGCCGGTTCGCCACGAAGCTGAGATATTCCAGCACCCGCGAACGCGCCCAGTAGATGTCGGTGCCATCCTCGAAGATGACGTACACAAACGATACGCCAAAATTGGAGAGGCCGCGCACTACCTTGGATTTCGGTACGCTCAGCATGGCGGTGGTGAGCGGATAGGTGACCTGGTCCTCGACTACCTGCGGCGCCTGCCCCGGATATTCCGTATAGATGATGACCTGAACGTCGGACAGATCCGGAATTGCGTCGACCGGCATCTTCCATACCGAATAGATGCCTCCAGCCACAACAAAAAATGTTCCAAGCAGCACCAGGAAGACATGCCGTACCGACCATTCGATGATGTTGTTGAGCATGTCAGTGCCCTATGTGATCTTTGGCGGCAGAGCTTACCCCCGCTGGCTGGATGCGGACGATGACGAATTCGCCGGCCGACTCCTCGATTATGTCGAATGCGATCTTCTGACCGGGTTTCAACGTCCGCAACGATGCCGGATCAAGAACTCGGAAATCCATGATCATCGAGGGCCACTTGAGGCTGGCAATCGGGCCATGGGCAATCGTTACCGTCGCATGGGCCAAATTTATAGCTTCAATGCTGCCCTCGCCGCGATGACCCGCAAGCGCGGATGCTGCGGCAGACGTGCCGGGCTTGATCTGCTCTTTTTCACCCGGCTTGGAACCGTGGGAGCCGTGGCCGAATCCGCCCAGTGCCGCCTTGAGGTTGCTTTCCGCGTCGATCAGAAAATTCGCTTTGACCACAACAGCTTCGCCAGCCTTCAACCCCCCCAGCACTTCTGCATAGCCATCTGCGTGCATGCCGAGTTTTACCGTCCGCGGCTCGTACCGGCCCTGTCCGAGATCAACCAGTACCAGCCGCCGTGTGCCGCTATCGAGCACCGCCGAATCAGGCACGGTAAGTGATTTTTCTTTACTGTGGAACGAAGCGAACTCCACTCTCGCATACATGGCAGGCTTGAGCAGCCCCTGAGCATTGGGCAGCTTGATGCGCACTATGGCAGTACGGGTCTCCGGGGTAACCGTGGGGTAGATGAAAGTTACCTCGCCGTTGAATACCTTGTCCGGATACGCATCAACCCTGATCGTGGCCGTCTGGCCCTGATGCACCATTCCGAGATCCTGTTCAAACACGTCTGCCAGTATCCACACGCTGGATAGATCGGCGATCTGGTATAGCACCTCTCCGGGCATGAAGCGCATTCCCTCGATTGAGGGCTTTTTCAAAACCACGCCGTCCGCCGCGGAACGAAACGTGACATATTGCCTGACCTTACCTTCCCGCTGCAGACGCTGCAATTCGGTCTTCGATATGTCCCAGTTGCGCAGCCTCTGCAAGGCGCTTTCGACCAGCCGCCGCATTTCGGCCCGGACATCGGGGCTGCCATCAGCGACCGCCTGCACACCTTTAATGGCGATCAGATATTCCTGCTGTGCCGTGATCAATTCCGGGCTGTATACGTCCATCAGCGCATCGCCCTTTTTTACCCGCTGGCCGGTGGTGTCGACGTAAAGTCTCTGGATCCAGCCCTCAAACTTGGGCGTAACTGCATATAGCCGGCGCTCGTCCGCCTGTACCGTCGCTACCGCGCTGACGGTGCGAATGAGTTCACGCAGCGCGACGGCTTCGGTTCTCACTCCCAGCTTTTGAATCTTTTCAACACTGATCTTCACCACTGAATCGCCGGATGCAGGTTCTTCACTGTCGTAGACCGGGACGTAGTCCATACCCATCGGATCTTTCTTCGGTACTGGTGAGGTGTCAGACGGAACCATCGGGTTGCGATAGTAGAGAATCTTGCCCTTGGACGTGACTGTCTTGGACGAGCTGGCCGCAGAGGTTACGGGTTTTGCATGACCCCACCAATACCCTGCGGCAAGGGCGGCCGCGACCAGGGTGGCGACAACTATCAATTTGACTATAGATTTCACATGAGGCTCCATTGATGTGGGCATGCGAATTAGTTGGGTGATTTGCCGGTGAGCAGATCGATTTCCGCCAGCGCCTTGTTGTAGCTGGCCATGGCTGTCACCAAGCTGATTTCATAGTTGAACACTGTCATCTGGCTGTCGAGCAGCGTCAGGAAATCGACCCGATTGACCCTATATGCAGCGAGTGCCGACTCAACCGTAAGTCGGGCCTGCGGTAGGATGGCGGTTTGGTACAGCCGTGCCGATTTCAGGTTTTGCTCGGCCATTGCCACCTGCTGGCGCAGTCCGGCGGCTATCTCATTACGCTGCGCATGATACGTGCTCAGGGCTTGATCGCGCATCGCCTGCGACTCTGCGACGCGCGGCGCAAGTTTGCTGTCGCGCCATATTGGCAGATTGACCCCCATGGTCATGGTCACCATGTCGGAGCGACTGGCGCCGTCCAGCATGTTGTTTCGCTGGCCGTACGACAGGCGCACATTAAAGTCGGGGTAATATGCTTTGTGCGCCAGTTCCAGTGCCTTATCGTTACGTGCAATGAGGCTTTGCAGTGCCAGCAATTGCGGGCGCTGCCTCAAGGCGGTTTCACGCAACGATTCCAGGTTCAGGGTTTCTTCCCGCAATTGTGGCGATTCCGGCACTGGCGCTGCAACATTTGCGCTGCGGCCAAGCGCGCGAATGAGCTCGGCTTCGATCGTCGGCCGCTCGCGCGCGAGCTTGAGCAATTCGTCCGTCATTCTGGATACCTGCGTTTGAGCCTTTAATACGTCGGCCTGGCTTCCTTGTCCTACCTCGTAGCGACCCTCGGCAATCCGCAGAAACCGCTCGAGGATCAGCTTGTTTTTCTTGACCAGCCTGGTCATTTCGAGCGTAAGGCCCAGATCGATATAGGCGGTTTTGATGCCGCGCGTAATGCGGTTCACGGTTTCCTGGTAACCGTAACCAACGGCCTCCGCATCCTTGGCGGCGACGTCTTGGCGCAGACCACGTTTGCCCGGATATGGCAGGTTCTGGGACAGACCAATCATTTTCATCGTCATATCCTCGCGGTTGAAGGGCGACGATGCCAAGGGCGCGTTGATCACCCCCGCTTCGAGCATCGGATCATCGAGCGCTCCCGCAGGCGATATTCTCTGGCGGGCGGCTTCACGTTCTCGTAGAGCGGCCTGAATTTCCGGATTGTTCTCCAGTGCTTCCGCAATCATGGCAATCAAAGGAGAGGGGCCCTTAACATTTGCTGTTGCAGAGGCTTCCGAGGGTACTGCCTGGGGACTTGTTGCCGTGTGTGCGTTGCGTGAAAGTACCGCCTGTGCAGTTGCTGGAACCATGACACCGGCAAGCAATACCGCGATGATTCTGCTTCTGATCATTGCAGACATTTTGCTTGAGCCTGTTGATTTTGCGTTTCTGGATATCATCGTGTTTCTGCATACGTTCATATCGAGTAAGCTCCCCCGGGCATGTGCATCGTCCAAAGGCTTGATGGCAGCTTTGTGTGTTTTCTTCGTCAGCGTGTCAACGCGTCTAACTGTAGACCAGTTGCAATGCCAAAGATAGTGGGATGAACATTTTGATATCCTTAAAAATCACGATGAGTACTCCTGACGAGATTAAATCGGACATCGAACCGCTAAGAGTATCCTCCAATCGCGTAGCGTTGGCAAGAGCGGTAGGCTTCATTATAACGGACCGTCACTTTGCCCACTGCCGTGTAGCTCAGCCCGGTTTCCTCGGCAATCTGCGTTCGTCCTACCCCGCTTATGCGCTCGGCTCACTTGCCACCGTCACTCGTGTTGCTCAGCTGGGCTGAGCTTTCTTGCATCGTCCTTGTCCATGCATTTTCGGCCCGAACATTAACCTGAAGTTCAATCTATTTGTGGGTCGAATATATAGCTGCCGCAATAGCCTTTGGCCTGCGAGTCACTCGAACCGCTGAATAGAATGACGCCAAGTCTGGTCGAATAATTGCGACGAAATATTTTAATGCCTCATTTTCTTTCTTTGGATCGGTCTGTCTTGGTAATTGCCGGTATCGTTTCTTGCAAACACTTCGATTTTTGCAAATTCATGATGAGCGGTGCATTTCGACGCTACTTGGTCGGATGTTCTGAATGCATTAACCAGAAAAGTGCAGTCCCCATCATTTACTTAACAGAGGTCACAATGTAGTCAGTGTCTTGTTTTATGAACTCGACCTTGACTTTTTTGCCGACGATAAGATTGTCGAAGAGCGTCTTGTCTTTCACTGCGAAACTCATCGTCATTGCGGGCCATTTCAAACTTTTGACAGGTCCATGCGCAAGCGTCACCGTACCCTTCGATGAATCGACCGCCTTCACCACGCCAGTCGCCTTGTGGGTCATTACCTTGGGGGCCGTGCCTTGGACCTTTTTGCCCATCTCCATATCCTTCATGTCCTTGCATTTACTCATGTCCATGTCTTTCATTCCCTTCATTTCCATACACTGCTTCATATCCATATCTTGCATATCCATATCTTTCATGCCACCAGATTGAGCGATGGCAAGGCTGGATGTGGACAAGACGAGGATCAGGGACAGGGTTACGATAAGTTTCATGATGATTTCCTTCGTTGGTTAAAATGAGTGGGTAAAAATTTATTTATCGTGTCAAACAGCTTCATAAAATTTGTCTCTCAGTTGGCGACGCCATGCTTTCGGCGCAAGTCTGACGCCGTCGCAACAACAGATACACGGCAGGTACCACGAACATCGATAGCAGCGGCGCAGTAATCATCCCACCCACCATCGGTGCCGCGATGCGTTGCATGACTTCCGACCCTGTACCGGTGCCAGCCATGATCGGCACCAGACCGGCGATGATGACCGCCACCGTCATTGCTTTCGGTCGCACCCGCAGGACAGCACCTTCACGGATCGCATCGAGCAGATCGATCTCACTGGTTTTGCCATTTGCAACACGCGCTTCCCAGGATTGTTTCAGGTACAGCAGCATGATCACACCAAACTCGGCCGATACCCCCGCCAGCGCAATGAAGCCAACACCACTTGCGACCGACAGATTGTGACCGAGCAGCCACAGCAGCCAGATGCCGCCAGCCAGTGCGAATGGCAGCGTCGCCATGATCAACGCAGCCTCATCGAATCGTTTGAACGTCAGATAGAGCAGCACGAAGATGATGAGCAATGTTGCCGGCACGACGATTTTCAGTTTGGCAGCGGCGCGCTCCAAATACTCGAACTGCCCTGACCAGGTAATCGAATAACCGGTTGGTAATTTCACTTCCTTGTCGATCGCTTGCTGCATGTCGTGCACCACAGAGCTCAGATCGCGCCCGCGAATGTCGATATAGACCCAGCCCGACAGGCGCGCATTCTCGCTTTTCAGCATAGGCGGTCCGTCGTTGATATGAATCGCAGCCACATCACCTAAGTGGATCTGCGCACCGCGCTCGGTCAGCACCGGCAACTGGCGCAGCTTCTCGACCGAGTCGCGCACCTCGCGCGGATACCGCACGTTGATCGGGAAGCGCTGCAGACCCTCGACCGTTTCGCCGATGTTGTCACCACCGATCGCTCCCGACACGATGCTTTGCACGTCGGCGATGTTCAATCCGTAACGTGCGGCCGCGTCGCGATCAATGTTGATATCGACATAACGTCCGCCATTGAGCCGCTCCGCCAGCGCTGACGAGACGCCTGACACTTTTTTCACCACGCGTTCAACATCGGCTGTAATGCGGTCAATCTCCTGCAGGTTCATCCCTGCGACCTTGACCCCCACCGGACTCTTGATGCCGGTAGCCAGCATGTCGATGCGGTTGCGAATCGGCGGCACCCAGATGTTGGATAGTCCCGGCACCTTGACGGTGCGGTCCAGTTCCTCGACCAGCTTGTCCGTTGTCATGCCGGCGCGCCACTGGTCACGCGGCTTAAACTGGATCGTGGTTTCGAACATCTCGAGCGGTGCGGGATCGGTTGCAGTTTCGGCACGACCTGCCTTGCCAAACACGCTTTGCACTTCCGGCACGGTTTTAATCAGTCGGTCAGTTTGCTGCAACAACTCGGATACCTTACCCGCCGACAGGCCGGGCAGCGCCGACGGCATATAAAGCAGGTCGCCTTCATCCAACGGCGGCATAAATTCACCGCCCAATTGCGACATTGGCCAGAATGTCACGAAAGCAATCAGCCCCGCCACCAGCAAGGTCGACTTCGGGAAACGCAGCACGCCTTCCAGGAGAGGACGATACAACGTGATCAGAAAGCGATTAAGCGGATTCTCGTGTTCGTCGGGAATTTTGCCGCGAATTAGATACCCCATTAGCACCGGAATTAGCGTCACCGACAAGCCGGCGGCCGCTGCCATTGCATAGGTCTTGGTGAAGGCCAGCGGTGCGAACAGTCGCCCTTCCTGCGCTTCCAGCGTAAAAACCGGGATGAACGACAGGACAATGATCAACAACGAAAAGAACAAGGCGGGACCGACTTCGGCTGCCGCTTCGCCGATCACGTGCCAGTGATCATCGCCTGTCAATTTCTCGCCTGGATGCGCATGGTTCCAGGCTTCAATATGCTTGTGGGCATTCTCGATCATCACCACTGCCGCATCGACCATCGCGCCAATCGCAATCGCGATACCTGCCAATGACATGATGTTGGCATTGACGCCCTGGTAATACATGACGAGGTACGCCACCAGAATCCCCAGTGGCAGCGACACGATGGCCACTAATGCGGAACGAATATGAAACAGGAAGATCACGCAGACCAGTGCGACGACAATGAATTCTTCGATCAACTTGTGTTCGAGATTGGTGACCGCGCGCCTGATTAGATTGGAGCGGTCGTAGACTGGAATGATTTCGACACTTGGCGGTAGACTCGCTTTCAACTTTTCCAGCTTGGTTTTCACCGCATCGATGGTTTCCAGCGCGTTCTTGCCGGAGCGCATGATGATCACGCCACCAACAACTTCGCCTTCCCCATTCAATTCAGCGATACCGCGCCGCATTTCCGGCCCCACCTGGATCCGCGCGACGTCACCCAGCCGCACCGAGACACCGGCGTCGGTGGTCGATAACGGAATCTTGCGGAAGTCGTCGAGCGATTTCAGATAACCCGAAGCGCGCACCATGTATTCGGCTTCGCCCAGTTCCAGCACTGAGCCGCCGGCTTCCTGATTGGCCTTCTGCACCGCCTCGATCACCTTGCCATGCGGGATGTTGTAGGCGCGCATCCTGTCCGGATTAAGCACGATCTGGTATTGGCGCACCATGCCGCCGATACTCGCCACTTCAGAAACGTTCGGCACTGCTTTCAGCTCGTACTTGAGAAACCAGTCCTGCAACGCCCGCAACTGCGATAGATCCATCCTGCCACTGCGGTCAACCAGCGCATATTCATAGACCCAGCCGACGCCGGTGGCATCTGGCCCGAGTGCTGTTTTCGCTTGCGGTGGCAGGCGCGATTGCACCTGATTCAGATATTCGAGCACACGCGAGCGCGCCCAGTACGGGTCAGTGCCATCTTCGAACAGAATGTAGACGAAAGAGTCCCCAAAAAATGAATAGCCACGCACTGTCTTTGCACCGGGCACCGACAGCATGGTGGTGGTGAGTGGATAAGTGACCTGATTTTCGACAATCTGCGGGGCTTGGCCCGGATAGCTGGTGCGGATGATGACTTGCACATCCGATAGGTCGGGAATCGCATCCACCGGCGTGCGCGACAGCGACCAGATGCCCCAGGCGGTGATCATCAGCGTTGCCAACAGCACCAGAAAGCGGTTGGCGATTGACCAGCGGATCAGTTTAGCGATCATTTGGCGGCTCCAGCGGGTTTGGCGGCATCTTCATTTCACCCTTCATCGCGTTATCCATCGCTTTATCTTTCATATCGTGATGGGGCACGGCGGTAATCGGGGTTATCGTTGTTATCTCGAACATGCCGTCCTTGATCGGACGAATCTTGAAAGTGACGGCGTCTCCCACCGCAACGTTCTTGGGCAAACCGGTCGCCGGCAACTTGAAGTTCATCGTCATCTCACCCCATTGCAAAGCGGGAATCGGGCCGTGGGAAATCGTGATGTCGTCGTTGTCAATACTCTCCACCTTGCCTTCGCCGCGATGCGTCGGCGCTGCAGTCTTGCTGCTTTCCGGTGCAGGCATGGCGCTCATGCGCGTCGCAGTACCCTTCAGGCTTGCTTCAGAATCGATCAGGAATTGGCCAGAAACGACAACTTTTTGTCCGACTTCCAATCCCTTTCTGATCTCCGTCTGGCTGTTCGTTTCAGTTCCAATTTCAACGTCTACCGTGACAAACTTGCCATCTCCTTGTGCCACCATCACCACGCTGCGTGTTCCGGTCTGGATCACCGCTTCCGTGGGCACGAGCAACACATCTTCGCGGGCAGCAGATGTAAAACTGATAGTGGCAAACATGCCTGGCACAAGCTGACCAGAGGGATTGGCCAGTTCGACGCGCGCCTTCAGCGTACGCGTGGCAGGATTAACTTCAGGCAGAATCGCACCGACCATGCCTTTGAAGATGGTCCCTGGCAATGAAGGCGTGCGCGCTTCAACGGCGTTGCCAGGTCGCACCTGCGCGGAAAGGCTTTCCGGCACTTCGGCATTCACCCAAATAGTGCCAAGACCATTGATACGGAACAAGGGAGCACCAGCCATCACAGTCATGCCTTCGCGGACGGCGAGTTCAGTCACCACCCCGCCGATCGGCGCAGTAATGGTGAGACGAGGCTGCACCTTGCCCTTCGATTCCACCAGACGGATTTGTTTATCAGTCATGCCCACCAGGCGCATGCGTTGACGTGCAGCGCCGATCAGCGCATCTCCGCCGATTTCCTTCATGTGCCAGACCGTCAGATACTCTTCCTGCGCCGCCACCCACTCGGGCACATACAGTTCGGCCAGAGCTTGACCCTTATGCACCGGATCGAGCGGCGCCCGCACATACAGGCGTTCGACGAAACCGTTGCTACGAGCTTGCACGAGCGCTACGTCGCGTTCATTGTAGGCAACGCTACCCACGGTCACGATGGCCGAGGCCAGGTTGCCTTTGGTCACTTCGGCTGTACGAATTCCTAAATTCTGCTGTACGCGAGGGCTAATGGTGACTTTTCCTTCAGCGCCTGCGTCGTCCGCATAGACTGGCACCAATTGCATATCCATGAAAGGCGACTTGCCCGGCTTGTCGAACTTTTGACCCGGGACCATCGGGTCGTGCCAATGCAGCACTTTCTTATCGGAGTTGCTGGCTTTCTGTCCACTGTCTCCTGAGGATTCAGTCGCGCTCGTCATCGGGGCGACTTTTTTCATACCCTGGTTCATGCCGACCCAATACAGACCATATCCAACTGCACTGAGGAAACCTGCCGCAGTGAGTGCGAAAAGGATGTTCTTGATTTTCATTTCGTATCCTTGTTCATGATCATCGCCGAGTGCGCAGCAAACCCATTTGTGGGAAATAAGAAATTGATTTCCGCCCACAATCGATCGGTGTCAGTTGCGAGTTGCAGTGCCTGGATGCGCACGTCGATTTCGTTGCGACGGGCCAAAATTACATCGGCAAGACTGGCCTTGCCACCACGGTAGGCAGCTGTAGAAGCTTGCGTGCGTGCATTCGCCAGCGGAATCAATTCGCGCTTGTAGCGGTCATGACGTTCGCGATTATTTTCCCATTCGTTGATCATTGCGCGGGTCTCCGCAATATGTGCGCGCAGCAAATCCTCGCGCTCGGCCTTGGCCTGTTCGACCTGCCCTAGTTTGGCTGATAGTTCCCGATCCTGGCGGTTCTTTTGATGCCACTGCAACGGAATCGAGACGCCGACAGAAATCATGTTGGAGAAAGAAGGGCCGCGCTGTTGGTACGCCAGTTCCACGCTCCAGTCGGCTTTTTTGTTGGCTTGTGCGAGCTTCGCGCCCGTCACAGCGATTTCTTCCTGCTTGGTGAGCACGGCAATTTGTGGATGATGGGCAAGCTGGGTATCGAGCGTGGCTGGATCCAGGCGGATGATGTCGGTGGCAGGTTTGTTGGCCAGCGGTATGTCAGCGGCCTCGCCGATCCAGCGCGCCAGCATGGTCTTGGCATTGCGAACGCGACGCTGTACTTCACTGGCGCGATCATCTAAAGCAGCCAGTGCGCCACGGGCGGCGAAGATGTCGGCCAGATTGCCGCGACCCCCACGATACGCGCCTTCGGCTGCCTGAATTTCCAGCTTGGCTTGCCCACCTTGCTCGGCAATGACGGCAGCCATCGCTTCTGCGTAATAACGGTCGAGCCAAGCCAGCGCGGTATCACGTTCGATTGCAGCAGCCGTTGCGGATTTCTCGGCAATGGTCTTTTCCGCTTCACGCTCGAACCGATCTGCACGCAATTGACGCTTATCGGCACGCGTGACTTCCTGCATCATGCCAATCCGACGCATCGTCATGAAGTCGTTCGTTAGACTGAAACGGTCCATGCCATTGAATGGCAGGTTGTCGATGCCAATCCTGAGAACAGGATCAGGCAATTGGCCGGCAGCAACCGCCAAGTCACGCGAAGCAGCGACGCTGAAATCCTGCGCAGCGAGTTGACGCGAGTGCTCGATGGCGCGGCGCTGAGCCTCAGCCAGCGTAAGTGGGGTCTCAGCAGCGTAGACGTTAGCGGGAAGCGCGAGCGTGCCTATCAATGTGGCTAGGCCGATTTTTTGGGAAAGCCGAAGAACCAAATTGCGCACCAGACAAAGCGCGGTAAACGAGGATGACATGAAACCTCCAGATAGCAATGAACCATATCGTCCGCGCAAGACGCGCGACGATGACGGACTAAGCGATCTGGAAAGTTAAATCTGGAAACAACAATTGCGAATAGAGAGCGGGGGCGCTACGGTCCGCGTCAGTAGAAGGGAGTCGGGCTGTATTGCATTAGGGCTATATGCAACTTCAGTATCATGGAGTACCAGCATTAGTGCTCTCGCGATAAATGGTTGAACATGCGGCAGCTCAGGCTTGTCAAGCGACTGGTTGCCCACTTGATCGTGCGCATGACATAGACTGGGTTGTTCCTTATCCATCCCCTCGCACCCAGGCATACTGTCTTTGTCATCATGTGACGACATTATGAGCGGTTCAGAGTGATCGCTGATCTTCAGGCTTGGACACGCGTATCCCGCGACAGCAAGCTGCATGAACAGCATGCTGACCAACGCAATGAATGCGGCAACGGAGCGGGATGAACGGGATAGTTTCATAATTGTTTGGGTTTTGCTGAGTAATGGTAGATAGTGATGGCGTCTGTTGTCAAGTACAGAAAAATTCTATGACTTTATTGGGATCGTTTCAGAAAATGATAAAAATCGTAGGTTGAGGAAGCGTAGAAGCTGGAATCCAGCGGTAGAGCACAGGAATCGACACGCCAAGGTACTTGGCTCGTCCCGAGGCGGAATATCGTTGATCAGTAGTTTTTTGCCGGCTCGATTTGCTATCGGTCATCTGTCGCTTGCGCCCGCCCTTGCGGCCGACTTCGGCCACTCACATATACGCTCTAATGTCAGCTCCTTTCCATCTGGGCGAAAATAACCATCACGGCCCACGGAAACTCGATCATGTCTGGACATGGTTTCCAGAGTCAGTAGACAGGCTCAAGTGCATTTTACGTCCCATTGCTCTTCCTACCACTAATTAAGTTAGCCAGTAACGGCTAACCGTGGCGAAGTGCGGGGCCAAGAGTCGCACTGCGCAACCGTAGAGCATTGCCTATCACTGATACCGAACTTAACGCCATCGCAGCACTCGCGATCATTGGGTTTAATAGCAGACCCAACCAGGGGTACAGTGCTCCCGCAGCAATGGGCACACCAATCAGGTTATAAGCAAATGCAAAAAATAAATTCTGTTTAATATTTCGCATAGTTGCCTGGCTGAGCAAACGTACACGCACTATGCCCAATAGGTCGCCCTTCACTAAGACAATGCGCGCACTATTCATCGCAATGTCGGTTCCGGTCCCCATAGCGATGCCAACATTCGCTTGAGCAAGTGCTGGCGCGTCATTGACACCGTCGCCCGCCATCGCCACAATATGGCCCGCTGCCTGTAGCGTTTGAATATGGCTATATTTATCCACGGGCATGACGTTCGCTTTGACATCATCAATGCCAAGTTGCCGCGCAACCGATGCAGCGGTCGCGGCGTTATCGCCCGTGAGTAATACTATCCGAATGCCAGCAGCCTTCAGTTCTGCTATAGCACGTGCTGCCGTAGGTTTGATTGGATCGGCAACGCTCACCAGTCCCGCTGCCTTTCCATCAATGGCTAGAAACATCACCGACTTTGCTAACGCCTGCAGTTCTTGTGTTTTACTTTGAAGTGCCGCAATGTCGGCACCAACATCTGACATAAGCATGGCGTTACCAAAAGCAACCGATTTGTTCTCAATAACTCCCCGTATTCCCTTGCCGGTAATCGAATCAAAATCTTTGGCTTCTACGACCTTAATATTCTTTTCTTTAGCGTGCTCGACAATAGCCTGCGCAAGAGGGTGCTCACTGTGTTGTTCAAGAGAAGCCACCAATGATAAAACCTCATTTTCAGTAAATCCATTGACAGTGACTACTTCCTGCACTTTGGGGTGTCCTTCGGTAAGCGTGCCAGTCTTGTCAACCACTAAGGTATCCACTTTTTCCATCAGTTCCAGCGCTTCTGCGTCTTTAATCAAAATGCCTTCTTGCGCGCCACGGCCAATGCCTACCATGATCGAAATCGGCGTGGCCAAACCAAGAGCACAAGGGCAGGCAATGATAAGTACCGAGACGGCTGCTACAAGTGCATGTGTAAGCGCAGGCGGCGAGCCAAAAAAAGCCCAGATAACGAAGGCCATGAGGGCGACTCCCATTACCACCGGCACAAACCAGCCGGCAACAGCATCGGCAATTTTTTGGATTGGTGCACGCGAGCGGCTGGCGTCGTTGACCATTTTTACGATGTGCGCAAGCAGCGTTTCCGCGCCCACTTTCTGCGCCGTGAACACGAATGAACCGGTCTGATTAACGGTACCAGCAGACACTTTGCTTCCAACCGTTTTCTCAGATGGTATTGGCTCGCCGGTGATCATCGATTCGTCGATATTTGATCTGCCCTCGACCACGTCACCGTCGACCGGCACTTTGTCGCCCGGCTTCACACGCAGCCGATCGCCTACATGAATCTCATCCAGATGTACTTCTTCTTCACTACCATCGAGCCTGAGGCGAACGGCCGTATTTGGCACGAGCCCCAGAAGCGATTTGATCGCGCTGTTGGTACGTGACCGCGCTCGCAGTTCCAGCACCTGCCCCAAGAGCACCAGTGTGATAATGACGGCAGCGGCCTCAAAGTAAAGCGGTGCCATGCCGTCCATTTTGAAAGCAGCCGGAAGTAATTCAGGAAACAAGAGCGACACTACACTGAATACAAAGGCCGCCCCGGTGCCCAGTCCAATCAGACTGAACATATTAAGATTCCAAGTACGGAACGATGCCCAGGCGCGCTCGAAAAACGGCCAGCCCGCCCACAGAATGACTGGTATCGCAAATGCAGCTTGCAACCAGTTAAATACCGTCGTTCCTAGCCAACGGTAAAAGTCTATTCCTGAAACCACCTCGCTCATTGTCAAAATCAGCAACGGTACAGTCAATGCCGCACTCACCCAAAGACGACGGGTCATGTCGTCAAGCTCAGTGGTATCTTCTTCTGCAGTCACCTCCATCGGCTCCAGTGCCATCCCGCACTTCGGGCAACTGCCTGGACCAACTTGCTGCACCTCAGGGTGCATCGGGCAGGTAAAGATTACGTCCTTTGCGACTGCTTGCGGAGACGCCTTGGGGACGATATCGCTGGCTGTCGGCATGCTCAGGTATTGCTTGGCGTTGGTCCGAAATTTGGCAACGCAGCTTTCACTACAAAAATAGTATGTGGTGCCGTCATGCTCAACCGACTTCTTGCTGTGGGCCGACACTTTCATCCCACAGACGGGATCGATATACGTTTTTTCGGAAATCGGGCTGCCGACTGGTGCTGCAACAGCTTTTTTTTCAGGACTGGTATGGCCGCAACAGGTGCTTTGATTTTTCTGATTCATAGCTCAACCTCTTGACGTAGTTTGAAAACAGGCCCATCCTATACTCTGTGCACGACCACAGAGTCAATCTTTTTTTACTTACCAGGCAAATTCATGAAAAAAGAAGTCGAGCAACTAACAATTGGCCGCTTAGCACGCGCTGCTGAAGTGGGTATTGAGACGATCCGCTACTATCAAAAATTGAATTTACTACCTACACCCGCGCCGAATGGCATGACATTCCGGCAATATCCGCTTGCACTCGTTGAACGCATCCGATTTATCAAGCGATCACAAGATCTTGGTTTTACGCTGAGTGAGATTGCATCCTTGCTTGCATTGGAGGACGGTAGTGACAGAGCGGCGATCCGCAGGATCGCAAATGTCCGTCTTGGCGACATCAATAAGCGGATCGTCGACCTTGAACGCATGCAAAGTATTCTCACGCATCTAATCCACGACTGCGAAATGACGGGTCGAACCAAGCCGTGCCCTATCATCTCAGCATTTACAGATGGGTCTACCGCGCATTGATATCGATTTTTCGATTTCGCCTTTAGACCTTGGGGCTGAAGTATTTCCGCCTTCATACCGGTAGAAATGTGGAAAGTGATTTACACGACCAATGCCATCGAGTCCATCAATATGAGTCTGCGTGAGGTGACCAAAAGCAGAGGCTCATTTCCCAATGACATGTATTGATCAAGCTGTATTATCTAGCACTACGCAACATCAGCAAGAAATGGACGATGCCGATTCAGAACTGAAAGGCGACTCTGAATGCCTTCACTATCATGTTCGAAGAGCGTATGCCGCAGCATTAAACGAGAACCCGATTACACACAATCGCGGACATCCTTAAGGCGTATTTTTTATTAAATCTGGTTCATTAAAAAAATCTGTGGTTGAGTTGCGGTTCGGGTAGCTTTCCAAGTACATGATACAGCGATAGTTCTAGCATTTCATAAGTCTTATAACCGTAAGCTTTTCTCATAGTAACTTTGGCCTTGTTATTTAATCCCTCAACAACACCGCTCGAAAACGCTTTTTTGGCTCTGAAATAGTTGAGCAAAAGTTCTCGATGATTTCGTAGCGTGCCGACGAATTTTTTCAGCGGATCAATTTTTGAATGCATCACATCCCTGCACCATTGATCCAGGAATTTTCCCGCCCAAACCGGTGATTCGTATTTCCAGAATCGCTGGAAATCTTCCTTATACAGGTAGGCTCGGACGCTTTTGTTAGCCCAAAGTAGTAATGTCCGGTTTCTCCCAAGTAGAAATGTCCGCTGGTGATTAAATTCACCCCCTGTTTAAAACATTGGCGGACAAATTGAAAATGGACAAACTCATGAGCCAAAAAGAAGTGAAGAAAGCCCA
>JAUYRP010000028.1 GCA_030696695.1 Methylophilus sp. | reverse complement strand
AAAGACCGATTCGGAAACACAAGTATTGTTTGACTTCATTGCACATCGCTATGAAAGCGGAAGTCTCATCATCACTTCAAACCAGCCTTTTAGCCAGTGGGATCAAATCTTCCCTGACACCATGATGACCGTTGCCGCCATTGACAGGATCATCCATCACGCAACTATCATCGAAATCGACAGTGAAAGTTATAGGAGGAAAAACCAGAAAAAGTCATGAAGTAGCCAACAAACTCAATCGGCCATCATAATTGTCGCCAAAGCGGCCAAGATAATTGACGCGAGACAATTCGGCTTTCATCGGGCGCTTCAATAATCCGGTTCGCGTCAATCGGATAAATCTCGCCATACACGCGCCTAAATTCAGCTTCCCCATAAACCCCCATTGCACCAGCGACCAATCGCGCGGGATTCGCCATATGACTTGCACCGCGGACTGGGTTAAGGAAAAAATCCCTCGCTACGCCTCGCGCGTCCGGCCAAGCAGCAGGTCATAAGTGCGGAAGACTGCTTCCCCCATGGCTTGTACCGAATAGTGTTCGCGCTGACGCCTAACTGCTTCAAGGCACAAAGACTCCACCAGCTTGTCGTCCAATATCAACTGCAAGATCGCATCTGCTAGTAACTTAGGCGATCTTGTGGGTATTAACAGCCCAGCACCCTGTTCAAGCAGTTCGGTAATCCCAGGGATGTCCGAGGCCACGATCGCTAGGCCAAGTGCCATAGCTTCCAGTACCGCCATAGGCATTCCTTCGCCATGGAGACTCGGAAACGCCAAAATATCGCAACGTATCAATTGCTTATTTACATCCGTAACAAAACCAACGAATTCAACAAGTTCTTCTAGCCCTTCCCTTATGACCAATAGCCTGACGTCACGCTCATAAGCCTTATCCGAGAAATCACCAATAATTTTCACCTTTATCGAGTGTCCTTGATCTAACAAGATCCTTGTCGCCAGAATCAGATATTCGATACCCTTGCTAGGATGAAAAAGTCCTAAAGCCGCAACAGTTTTAACAGTTTTGCTATGTTCATTTCTATAAGAAGCAGTTGTCGTCGCTACGCCGTTGGGAATCACCCGCATCCGCTGATCCGGAAGGTTGTAATAAGTCTTTGTATATTGAGCAAGTGCTAACGAAACAGGCAATATTTTATCAGCGCCTTTGATTACCATCGCTTCAGCGACAAAGTTGATCACATTGAGTAGAAGCTGCTCCGTATCTCTAAGAGCTGGACTATGTATGTGGCATACCCATGGAAGCGCCGTACATTTTTTTACCTTTGCGGCCACCAACGAGCTTCTAACAGTATGTGAGTGAATCAATTTGCTCCCAGTAGATTCCGCTAATCCTGTAATCGACCTGGATACGGCCAAGTCAAATCTATTCCGCATAGGGCACTCGAAAATTATGGCCTGCTTCGACTTCATGTTCGATCGCATCACCATTGGCTTCAATAGTATCAGATGGAGGCGATAGCCGTATGCGGGGGCCATTTCAGCTAACTGATCAACGACCCGTTCTAGACCAGAGTAATGCTCTCCGTTCAGAATATGAAGTACTGGAATTTTCGAATCCATAGAAACAGCGAACCATTAAAGTTCTTGATTATTTTTAACGATCGCGTCAGGACAGGAAGAATCAGGCAGAGTTTCCTTAAACCGCTTGTCGGTGAGCGCGGCCAAACGGGTGCCCACTGACGTTCTAATAACATCGAGATTGACGTACTGCGAACACTTACTGCAAATCTCCGGGTAGTCGCCGTGGAAGAAACCATACCGTATTTGCCTAACTTTTTCCGATTGCCAGATTTCATGGAGGCTGGATTCCATGATGTTCCCAACAATGAGTTCGCTGTTGGCATTAAAGTCGCGACATCCGCACAAGCCAAGCTTGCCATCCTCAAAAACAATGGGACTTTCATATAGCCAAATGCAGGGTTCTCGATCTAACCTACTCAGAGGTCTGATATGCATGCCCGGTAACAGCTGGTCCGAAGTTATTTCGCCAGTCCAAGTGTCGAAGTCAGTATTGAATTCGACTTCATGGGGAAAGTGAGCAATTTCTTTATATTCATCGAGCAAAAGCGTCTCCCTCATAGTTAAATTCGAGCGAAAAGCCAGCTTGATATCTACAGGACAGCCCAAAGCCTGGTTTTGCTGGAGCAATAAGGTGATATTCCGCAGCACTTTCTTATAAGATCTATTTCTGTAGATTCTTTCGTAGAGATCCTGCCGCAAGGGACCCGTGCTGATTTGAATTTTAGTAATTCCCGAGTTCAACAATTCTGAAATTTGCTCGGTTTTAAGAGCGATTAGGTTGGTGATCGTTTGAATGTTGACAATTTCCTTACGCTTTCTTGCTTCCTCGATTCGGCGAATGAAATTTGGATCAACGGCTGGGTCGCCGACAACGACTTCAAGCCTAAGGTCACCGCCACCTAATGCGCAATAATCGTCCAAGGCTTTTGTATAGACAGCGTCCGAAATAAAGAGTATGGGTCGACTTTGATACTGATAGGCACAAAAAATACAGTTCGCATTGCACAAATTCGTTAGTTCGATATGGAGGTAGCATGGTCTCTTTTCTAGCACACTCAAATTCTGTAGGAACTGGCTCTTGCTGACGCGCTGAAAGTAGTTAAAGCGATTCTTAACAACGCGAAAGACTGTCACCCAAAACGGCTTAGTTAATATCTCTCTACGCCGATTGAAAAAGAACCTTCGAATGCGTCCTGCGGCGTAGATAATGTTCATGATGAATGGATTAAAGAGTGGGAGGCTGTTTGCTAGAACTCGGAGTGAGGCTATGAGTTCGGCCCTTAAAAATGAATTTACCTTGTTCGCGCAACAACCAACGGGCCGCACGCAAGGGATTTCGCTTGATTTCCGTTCTTGACGTACACATCATCCAGCATTTCTGGCAGCGACTCGCTTCTTGGCGGATTAACGCAGCTCGATAGCTAGTCCAGAGATCCGTAAAAGATTGAGTTCGGATGTTGCCGAGCGAGCTAGGAACCGTGAGACATGGATATATATCTCCTGATGGTGCGAGGTAGAAAAACCCTGCGGCAGCGTCGCAACCTGTCATTCGCGCTCCGGTTTTCGCAAAATGAATGACACCGCTATCGAAGTAGCTGCGTATCCAGTCTTTAGGGGAGCGGGAGTGTAGTCGTTCCTCAATTAAGCGGCCGAATTCTCGCTCGATGGCTTCAGGATCAATGGCGGCGTTTTCCACTGTGGAGTAGTATATCTCTGAGTTTTGAGCGACAGTTGCCGTGAATTCCACGTTTAAGGACTTCGCATATTCGTAGGTGGATACTAAGTGTTCCACGTTTTCTTTTGTTGCCGTAAAACCGATTCTTATATCTCGGAGGCCGAGGCTTTGCAACGCACGAATGGTTTCGGTGGCTCTTGCATATGCTCGAGGTACGCCGCGCATGCGATCGTGTTGCTCTTCTGAGCCATCTAGAGAAACGGCGATGCCTAAGGTGGGCACAAGTTGCAAGATGCGTTTAACTGTTTGTACGGTTTTAGCGGTACGAAATCCATTGGTAGCCAGAATAATTCTCGGTTGTCCCGAAGCCTCATAAATAGCTTGGGTAACTTCTACAATATCGGGCCGAAGCAAGGCTTCCCCGCCCGTTAAATTTACATTGCGGAGTGTCTTCGGTAGATTTCGGTGGTAGTCTTCGGCGGAAAGATATTCCTGCGGTTCCAGTTGCCAGATATTGCACATACTACAACGGGCGTCGCATCGGTTGGTTACTGAGATAATCGCTTCGGTTGGAAGCGTTAATTTTTGAACAATCACATCATTCCCCTTTGTTGGAATGGGAAAAGGAGTCGGTCTACGATGCACCAGTGGTCCATATAGCCTTTTACTATATGAATGAAGAGGTTCTTGTCCTCACCGTTCTCAATCTTTAGGCGCGGCAAGAGCGTTGTAGGGGTTCCAGGAAGGCATCGGCCATGGGTCGATGTGAAGTTAAAGCGGAAGCCTTCGGCTTCCAGCGCACTAGCCAGGCTTGTGGAGTAATCGGCGAGAGTTCCAAAAGGAAAGGAGAAAAATGGCGTTCGTACGCCTAGTCGAGTATTCAAGAGCGTTTTAGCTGTTCGAATTTCGTCGATTGCGTTCGAGAAAGGCATACGTCCCAGGGATCGATGGGACATACCGTGCGGCGCGATTTCATGTCCCATTGCATGGGCTTGTTTTAAATCGTCCCAGTTTGCCAGAGTGGCGGGGACGATCCGGTCTCGAGCAGCGACTGCCTCTATCAAGCCGGGACAAACGAACAAAACTGCGCTGATGTGTTGTTCGTCTAAAGCGGGAAGAGCATGATCGAAAATCGATTTATGGCCGTCGTCAATGGTGATCAATACCGCATTTTTGGGAGCTACGCATTGACCAGACATTATTAGTTCGAAGTGACGCGGTGTCAGAATAGTGGCGTTCGTTCTAAGCCAGGCCAACTGTTCTCGGAAGTTTTCGGGAGCCACGCAAACTGGATCTAAGGCGGAATAACCGAAGCGGTGATAGGTAATTACACGGATGCACGGTGTATGGGTTTGGGGCCATAAGCGAATGATGCGACCTATAAAAACAGCTATGCGCCTTGCAAGTTTCTTCGTACGAAAGCGCGTCTTTGATATATCGAATGAGGTGCTCATTTGCGGGTGGAAAAAGTGAGCGATAGGAGTCTTGCAAAAAATCGCCATGCACCAATGGAGTAGTTTGGCCACTTATGGGGCTGCTGAATAAGGATATAAAGCCATTCCAGCCCAATCGCTTGCATAAATCTTGGTGCACGCATCAAACTGCGGTCCCAGTAGTGGAATAGTCCACCTACACATACTGCGGCCGAGACTTTGAGCTTATGTTTGTTACTTTGTAACCACAGTTCCTGCGTTGGTGCTCCCATTCCGACTAATAGGAGCTCGGCTCCCGATGCGTTTATGGTTTCGATGACGTTCTTATTCTCTAAGTTAGAAAAATAGCCATGATGGATTCCGGCAAGCATTGCGCGCGGAAATATTAGGGAGAAATTTTGGTGTAGACTGGCGCAAGACGAGGGGGAGCCTCCTAGCAAGAAAACTTTGCAATGTAATGGAATGTGGTTCGCAAGCAGGTTGGTGATGACGTCGGTTCCTGAGAGTCTTTCGAACCGTGGCAATTGAAGTATATATCTGGCCAGTTGGAGGCTGACGCCATCAGCATATAAATGATCTATTTCGCTGAAAGCCGTTAATGCTGCTTCGTTATCACAGACTACGTTGTAGTTGTGCATGTTGAGAAACGCTACGGATAAAGGAGATCTACTGTATCGCTTGGGAGTTTTCAGCGCTCGTGCAAGTGTTAAAGTGGCTTCTTGAAGTGTTGAGTTGATTATCGTAAAGGAACGAAAGAGGTTAACGGGCAGTTTGAATTGGTTATTAATTGGAAAGAAATCATTTCTTGTCATTTTTTTGTCCCTGAGTCGTTACGCGGGTATAGGAAAAATAAACCACCTTTTCCATAAGTTTTGAATGGCTCTGTCACAATTAATTGTTGAAAATGATTTGTAAAATTACATAATCACTTATTAATCATGAAGTTATGTTATTTTTTAGTGGCCAAAAAGTCGTTTGTTATCAGATAACTGGGAAATTCAACAATTAACTGCTACATAGCCTTTTGAATGTACTGAAAGCTAGCTCAATTGTCAAACACGGTGATAATCGATCAAAAAATGACTGTATTCCGATTCAGTTGTCACAAAAATTCAAAGATTTTGCCGCGTTTTGGCGCTTCAGGCGAAAGACGCCCAGGGGTA
>JAUYRP010000017.1 GCA_030696695.1 Methylophilus sp. | reverse complement strand
GATCAAAGGTTATCCCCGTGCCCGGCAGCACAAGTATACTCGGGCCAGTCGGTACCGACGTACAAGCGCTCAGCACCAGAACTGCCGCGAGCACGGATGAGAGTCGCAATATATGAGTCATGACGGAGGTGAATTATCTAATGCAGGTGGGTCGTCTGAACTAGGCGCAGGTTGAGGTGCGACCCGCAGCCATCCTGCTGGGCATTGATTGACATATGGATAGTAGGCCTTGGCATCAACGCAGTAATACCACCAAGACTCCTGAGCATCTTGCGGCGAATTATTCGGTGCTTCTTGTGTTTCGATCTGTGGTTCGTCGCTTCGCTCGATGTAAGTCACCGGCGCGGGTTGCACCAGCGGGTAATAAGCGGGCGCAGGCGGATAATAAGCAGACGGATAATAATAGGGCATTCCATAGTACGGAACCCCGTAGTAGGAGTACGGATTATATCCGTAGCGGAAACCAATCGGTGCACCCAAGTAGATGCCCACGCTCCTACCTCGATTCCAGCCGCCGCAATCTGGCCGTTGTAGCATTGGTCGAATCCACCACCCGCCGTTTTCATGATGCGTGATTCTTCGTCGGTGAGATTGATCTGGTCTTTGTCTTGCGCGCCATCCACGGGCGGAACAGGCGATTTACCACGAGGTTTATGTCCGCTTTCTTTTGCCTTTGCTTCGCGTTTGCCCAGCTTGTCTTGATACTCGGACTGTTCGTGTTCAAACCGTTCTTTGGCACGATCATCAATCTTGATTTTAGCCTCGGTGATTGCTTTGATGCGATCTTCCCTGAGAGCGATCTCGTCGGGCAGGTTCATGCCAACCGGTATCTTCTCGTTGTCCGCCGCTTCGGCCAGCTCCATAAGCTTCCTGACCTCGCCTTGCAGTTGTTCTTCCAGTTTCTTGATGTGCCCATAACTCAAGGCACTATGTCGGGATGCGTTGGCTTTGAACTTACTGCCATCCAGCGCGATGTTGCCAAGATTGAGCACGCCCAGCGTGCGGGCGATCATCAGTATTTGCACCATCAGCCCCTCGATCTCTTTCAGGAAGCGTTTGCGAAAGGTGTTCAGCGTATCGTGATCCGGATGTTCGTCCGCAGCCACAAAACGAAATGCAATCGAGTCGTAGGTGGCGTTCTCCAGCTTGCGACTGGAAAACACGCCTGTGGCATAGCCGTAAACCAGTATGGACAACAGCAATGCGGGGTGGAACGGGGCACTTCCGCTTGTGCCGTAGGC
The DNA here is from genome assembly GCA_030696695.1 of Methylophilus sp. Classification (GTDB taxonomy): domain Bacteria; phylum Pseudomonadota; class Gammaproteobacteria; order Burkholderiales; family Methylophilaceae; genus Methylophilus. The sequence continues at coordinate 1,868 of JAUYRP010000017.1, read as the reverse complement.
GCGTTCCATAGCCTTCAAGTCCAGTTGCTCGACAATCTCAACGATAAATCGCGCTAAGGGATGCGCCGGTAACCAGTCGCTCATCGAAGGCGGAAACAGGTAGTTCATGTCACGGCTTGAAGCGACTCATAAAATATCATTCAACTTATTGTTTATAAAGTGTTAATTATACAATTTCATAATGCTGATTTGTTGTTTTTTTAATTTTTTAATGGGGGGAAGTCCGACAGGCAGCTAGTCTTGCTGTGTCACAAACGTAATCTTGGGCTTACCCAATTGCAATGCGGGCAATGACCCAAGGCACTTGCGAGAGCGACGCTCAAGTACAGACGTAGTGTTGTGATCGAGTCAGGTACGTGACGCTGCGCGCGCTGGGCTGCCCCGAGGGACGTAATCTTTGGGAACGGCAGGCACTTGGCGTTCGGCGAAGTTTTTTTTACCGCTGCCATCGCGTCCGGCCTTGAGTCGTTGCGCCATCAGGAATCCATAAGCTGCGATGCTCAGCGTGGCGTGATGGTGAAACCCGCGCCAGTTCCTTCCTTCGAAGTGGCTCAGTCCGAAGTTCTGCTTCAAGTCCTGATAGTCCCGCTCGATGCGCCAGCGCATCTTGATGACAAACACCATTTGCTCCAGTGTGGCGTAGCTTGGGGCGGTAGTGAGGAAGTATTTTGTCGGCTCGGCTTCATCTTCAGGCCATTCGATCAGCAGCCACTCCTCGGGGCGCATTTCTGACCCAAGATAATCCCGGTGGGCGGGACGGACGCGCACCACGGCGAAACGGGATGAGAGTTTGCTGTTGCTGCCCTCCCGCCAAGCGACCGTGCGCCAGGCTTTCTTCGGCAATGCCAGAGCCAATGCCTTCACCGCCACCGGTTCATTGCCGGGTCCCCGGCGCAGTCGCGTTGGACGTATGCCGTGACCGGACCAGGGTTTGGGCGGTAGCGGTGCTGTCCCCGGTGCCCATACCGTTGTGGCTGGGCGAATGCCGACCGCGTAGAGCATGCCCATTTCAGTGATGCCATCCCGAAAGGCGGTTTCATCACCATAACCGGCATCTGCCAACACCACGCCCATGGGCACACCCGAAGCAATAGCCTGACGCATCTGTTCCAAGGCAATCTCGGGTTTGGTCGCGAATAGAATGTTCTCTGGAACTCCCGCTGCCTTACGACGCTCCGCATCGCCCGCCCAGTCTTTGGGAAGGTAAAGTTGGTACGCGATGGGAATGCTGCCCTGAACGCTTGCCAGTGACAGGCTGACTGCCACCTGGCAATTGTCTTGTTTGCCCAACTGGCCGCAATACTGGCGGGCGACCCCCACCGAATGCTTGCCCTTCTTGGGAAAGCCCGTGTCGTCGATGATTCAGTAACAGCCGCTATCAAGCCCGAGCGCTGGCACGACCCAGTCGCGCACACCAGCCATGATTGCCGAGTCAGACCACTCGGACTTGGACACAAAGTGATGCAAGGCTTGGTGCCGTGCGCCAGCGTGCAATGGGTCAATGCGTGCGGCCATGGGTTCTACGCTTTTGCGTGACAAGGGCAGCATCAGGCCGGTGCAATACCCGCTTAATCCCGCGTGTCGGTCAGTATGGCCGAGCCTTTCAGACAAATGGTCCATATAGCGATTGAACTCCTTGACTGTGTCCATCTTGCCACCTGTCAGTAACTATCACGTTGCAATCATGCCGCATTTTATGACACAGTAAGACTAGGATTATCTCAAAGTTGTTAGCCCAAAGTAGTAATGTCCGGTTTCTCCCAAGTAGAAATGTCCGCTGGTGATTAAATTCACCCCCTGTTTAAAACATTGGCGGACAAATTGAAAATGGACAAACTCATGAGCCAAAAAGAAGTGAAGAAAGCCCA
>JAUYRP010000024.1 GCA_030696695.1 Methylophilus sp. | reverse complement strand
GCGCTCTGCAACTTGTATATGAATTCGCACTGGTACGGCATCTGGCTCATCGTACGTTGCGCTCTGAACGTCGATTAGACCCGGTAGAACAGAAGCATTCGAGTAGAAAAGCCCTGTCCCACAGTCTGGGCAGAACTGCCGCCTGCCATGTTGCGATGACTCGTAAGTCTTAGGTGCGCCCTTCGTAATTTTGATGGCTTCGTGAGGATACATGGTCCACCCTACCATCGGAGCGCCGGAGTGCCGCCGACAGTCAGAGCAATGACATAGCGCATGAGTAAGTGGCTCGCCTTCAACTTCGTACCGAATGGCTCCGCAATGACAACCGCCAGTAAGTTTCATAATTTCTACCTCCTAAATTTAATGACATCTACACGACGCCACGGAATTTGACGCCCAACGTTTGAATTAGGCAAGATACCACTCCCCAGTTTTATACTTGGATGGTATATCTTCGGTAAACGGGTTTTCATAGCCTAACGCCTCAAGTTCATCGAACCATCTATCGCGCTTAGATTCAGGAAGTTTTGTGCCACACCAAGGGCAGAATTTTATTGCGATACATGATGAACCACCATCATGCACAATAAGACCGTACTCATCAAACCTCTCAGAGTAAGAGACTAAATGGTCGGGGCAGTCGAATTCATCAGGGTGTTTGTCACACTGATGTTCAATTTGCTTGGACATGGTTTCGCAACAATGACTCATTTAAGCCTAACGTTTAAATAAGGGGCGCTGTAAAGCGTCCCGCTTGAATGATGGGTTAGGTTGCACTTTTTAACTCCTTTAGCATTTGCAATATTTCAACGCGAGCTATTTCTGAATGGCTAATAATGCCAGATGGCTCAATATGCTCAAAGCCTGAGAGTGCCTCACATTTAGCCCGAACAGCCTCCATATCAGAGTTGCCTTTTATGGGTATTGAAATAAAGTTATCCCATTCGCGACAGTCCATAGTTCCAGACAGCGCTTGCTCAAGAATATATATAACTTCTTGGGCTGATAGGCTATAAGGTTTAGTAAGTGGCCTCATGGTTGTGATACCTAACAGTAATTATAGAGACCCTTTGGTCTCTATATTAATAAATAGATAATTGATATACATGGCTGGAATTCCTTGCCCCTTCTTGGTTTTATTCTTTACGTATCTCTATATTAAATTATTAATATAGAGATAGAGCTCAATCAAAAATTTATTCTAGTTGAAGCTGATAAAAATAGAAAATTAAGGTTTTATGAATGTCAGCTTTGGGGATTTTTATCTGCGGTTATGGGGCTAGGAACTTAAAGGTAACTTATTTGCAAACAATACTAAAACATAAGAGGCAGCAATACCATCAACAATCCACCAATCGAAACTAGCCATACGATGCTACGCACTACTGGTATTCCAAATGCATAAAGTGGAACGTAAATGACCCGTGCAGCCAAGTATAGAATCGCTCCCCAATAACTATAAGTGCTCAAACTATCTGTCATAACAACCATCAATATTGAAACTGCAAACAGAGGAAATGTTTCAAAGAAATTTGATTGAGCTCGAAGCAAGCGTCCTGTTATTGGACTTAGTTGTCCATGCTCACCATCTCTTGGACCCATGTTCCATTTTGAGCCCAGATCTAGGGTTCTGGAGTGACCAGCAGCCAATAAATGCACCAAGCCCAATATGACTGACCACGCTAAACAACTAAGTTCTACTGACATAATTAATACTCCATGACTAAAAGCTAACCCTACGGATCTGGGACACAGTATATGATATATTGCAGCTTCAATGGCCAGTCATCGTCACTACAGCGTTTATGTAATTGAGTTATCAAAGGATGTTCTTTTCGAAGCTAAATTCAAGAAGCGCAATCCTAATTACCAGTTAGGCAAACCTTGTGTTTATGTCGGCATGACTGGATTGGATCCTGATGTTCGCTTTGACAAACATAAAGCTGGGATTCAGTCGAATCGATATGCAAAGCAATATGGACTGCGTTTACTTCCAGATCTCTATGAAGGATTCAATCCGCTAACTTATGATGAAGCAGTTGAATTAGAGATTGAGATTGGTATTGATTTGCGTAGTGCAGGCTTCGGAGTATGGCAAGCGTAGGGTGTCCGCTTTGGGGATTAACGAGTTGGGTCTCTAGGTGTATGTGCACTCTCAAAAGCCCGTATAAAAGAATAGAGCTGATTCTTCCAGATTCAAAAATTTTGAAACTATTCTGCAAATAAGTATTAAATAACTGGCTTGTTCAATTTGAATAATATCCATCTGTACAATCAATTATTTGCCCTCCATATACTCACCTATAGCATATGTCTGGTATCGAACAGAATGAATTCTCAGTTAAGTAGATAATGCTTATTTCATCCTTGTGATGTAGTCTAATATCTAACTCAGTTAAGCAGGCATGCCGACATCTCAAGAAAATCATAGTGACCACCTCGATCTAATTTTGGATGACAAAACTGGATTGACTTCCACAGAAGCCGCTCAGCGCCTCAAAACAGACGGATATAACGAACTGCCTTCCACAAGTAAACGTGGATTTTTTAGAATTCTGTTAGAAGTTGTTAAACAACCCATGTTTGCACTTTTAATTGGGGGCGGGTTTATTTATTTCCTTCTCGGAGATCGGTTAGAAGCGCTGTTTTTATTAGTATTCGCATGTTTATCTATAGCGATTACTATCGTGCAGGAATCACGCAGCGAAAAAGTCTTAGAAGCTTTACGCAATTTAGCCAGCCCACGTGCCAACGTTATTCGCGATGGCAACACACTGACTATTGCTGGCCGAGAAGTCGTCATGAACGACTTGTTGATAGTGAATGAGGGCGACCGAGTAGCTGCAGATGCAACCCTCATTTCTGCAAACGACCTATTGCTTGATGAATCATTACTTACTGGTGAATCAGTAGCGGTACGAAAATTAGCGCAATCAGCCTTTGCGAATAATCCATCTAAAAATAAATTAACAATCGCGCCCAATGGGGAAGATTTGCCCTATATTTTTGCAGGCTCTTTAGTGGTACGAGGTAAAGGCCTCGCGCGTGTACATGCCACAGGAGCACGTAGCGAAATAGGTAAAATTGGTCGCGCACTGAGCACAATAGATGGTCAACAACCTCATCTACAAAAGCAGTTACATGTGTTGGTACGCAATTTTTCCATCATAGGTGCAATTGCTGGGGTATTTGCTGTCTTATTGTATGGATTTTTGCGCGACTCTTGGCTTGAGGCATTACTCAGCGGCATCGCGCTTGGCATGTCTTTATTGCCTGAAGAGTTTCCGCTGGTGATGGCTGTATTCATGGCGATGGGGGCATGGCGTATCTCAAAAGCGCGCGTGCTTACTCGACGTGCCTCTTCCATAGAGTCTCTGGGTGCAACCACGGTATTGTGTACAGATAAAACTGGCACACTCACTGAAAATAAAATGTCGTTAGTCGCCATTCAAACTCAGAATGAGGCATGGGAAGAAAGCAACAATCATGCTGTAACACCTGATCTTCAAAAAGTATTAGAAACAGCTTACTTAGCTTGCGCGCAACAGCCAACCGACCCCATGGATATTGCGGTCCATACACTAGCGACAACCACCCTTAAGAATATTGCCGAAATCGATCAATTTAAACTTGTTCGTGCTTATGGCCTCAGGCCAGATTGTTTTGCAGTGGCAAATGTACTCAATGCTAGTGATGGAGTCACTCAGGCTTTCTCAAAAGGCGCGCTTGAAGCAATTTCAGCGTTATGTCATTTATCGGACGATCAGTTTGCAGCCATTCAACAACAAGCTGAAAAACTCGCCTTAAATGGTATTCGTGTACTGGGTGTTGCTCAAGCAACAATCACCGCCACACAACTAACTTCACTGCCTGACACATTAAATGAATTTCCATTTGAATATGTGGGCTTAATTGGCTTTGCAGATCCATTGCGTTCTAACGTGCCAAATGCAGTCGCAGAGTGCCGTACAGCAGGTATTAGAGTGATTATGATCACTGGTGATTATCCTACCACTGCACTTGCTATTGGGCGTCAAGCAGGGCTAGATTTTGAACAGGTGCTAACAGGTGATGCCATTGAAAAAATGACGGATGACCAATTGATGGCATCACTAAAAGTCACTTCAATATTCGCGCGAATTCGCCCAAATCAAAAATTACGTATTGTGCAACTATTAAAGCAAAATGGCGAAGTAGTGGCGATGACCGGCGATGGCGTGAATGATGCACCTGCAATTAAAGCAGCAGACATTGGCATTGCCATGGGTGGGCGTGGTACCGATGTTGCGCGAGAAGCTTCAAGCATTGTGTTGTTGGATGACGACTTCGGCTCAATTGTAAAAACCATTCGGCTAGGCAGGCGAATTTACGACAATTTGCGTAAAGCCATTGAATATATCATCGCAGTCCATATTCCAATTGCAGCCTTAGCCATTATGCCGCTACTGTTTGGAATGCCATTGATACTCACGCCCATACACATTGCTTTTTTAGAGATGATTATAGATCCCGCATGCTCCATCGTATTTGAAGCCGAGGCTGAAGAAAACAATGTCATGCAACGTCCACCGCGTAACCCACAAACCCCGTTAGTATTACGTCACCGAGTGATATGGGCAGTGATTCAAGGCATTGGTCTTTCCACTATGTTAGCCATTATTCTATTCACTGCAAAACAGATGGGTTTGATAGAAGCAGACAGCCGCACACTTTTATTTACATCGCTTGTGATCATGAATATGGGTTTAATTTTAATCAATAGGTCGTCTAGTGCTTCAATCATTACGGCAGTTTTAAAACCCAATCATTCGCTTTGGGTTTTGTTATCCAGTGTGAGCGTCTTGTTAGCGATTGCAGTTACATGGGCACCCGCCCGACAGTTATTTAATTTTGGATTGATTCACTGGCATTTATTTGCATTCTCATTGATTGCAAGCTTAGCAACGTTGCTTAGCCTTGAAGCAATCAAATGGAAATGGTTTCAAGCCAAGCAGTAATGTTAAATACCTATTGAATTAAACAAGGCAAGCATCGATGAAAGTGATTCAGATAAGTTTAATCGGCATCATCGCCTTAATGACCATGTTGTGGATGTCGGCGAACACGAACGCGTTAGTGAACACGCATGAGATTTTTGCTTGGAGAAGCCTTCTCCTTCAGTACTCGGGCATTCTGGCGTTGACAGTCATGAGCCTTGGAATGTTGCTTACCATGCGTTTCTCTTGGCTAGAAGATAGATTAAACGGTCTAGACAAAGTTTACCGATTACATAAATGGCTGGGAATTACTGCCTTAGTTTTTGTGTTATCACACTGGCTTTTATTTAAGGTGCCTAGGTGGTTGGTTGAAGCGGGTCTGTTGATAAAACCTGCACGTGTAGCGCGGCCACCAGAGTCGGTTGAGATTTTTAATTTTTTTCAAAGCCAACGTGGCATTGCTGAAGAAATCGGTGAATACGCCTTTTATCTATTTGTTGCTTTAATAGCTATCGCACTAATAAAACGTTTTCCATATCGCTACTTTTTCATGACTCATCGGTGGATAGCGCTGGTGTATTTGGCGGTCATTGTCCATGCAGTTGTATTGATGAAATATTCATACTGGACAACAATTTTAGGACTTGTACTGATTCCGTTGATGTTGCTAGGCATCTTTGCCACATTCACTAGTATGTTTAAACGTATTGGTCAGTCGCGCAAAGTAGTAGGGGAAGTTACTGCAATCAGTTTCTTGGATGGCGTAAACATGACTTCAACTGCCATACAATTAAAATCGCAATGGACAGGGCATTATGCAGGGCAATTTGCATTTGTCACCTTTGACCAACATGAAGGTGCTCACCCTTTCAGCATTACCTCCGCATGGTTGGGGGATGGAAAGCTTACCTTCTTAATTAAAGCGCTTGGTGATTATACCAACACCTTAAATACAAGCCTTAAAGTAGGCCAGTCTGCTGTGATCGAAGGTCCGTATGGCCGTTTTGATTTTGAAAGCAAGTCTCAAAGACAAATTTGGATTGCAGGAGGTGTTGGGATTACACCTTTTATTGCAAGGATGAAATCCCTAGCAATTCATCCTGATGGACGTTTGATTGATTTGTTCTACAGTACAACTGACGTCGATCATTCAGCATTATTATTGTTAGAGAAAGATACAAAAGCTGCAGGGGTAAAGTTACATTTAACGATTAATTCACGAGATGGCTACCTCAATGGTGAAATGCTTCGAATAAAGATTCCAGATTGGAAAGGGGCCGACATTTGGTTTTGTGGTCCAGCAAAGTTCGGCCAAACAATGCGTTCTGACTTAATGTTGAATGGCATGGTTGAAAATCACTTTCATCAGGAATTGTTTGAGATGCGCTAAGATTTTTGTACTAATATGCATTATCGAAAAATGCGTTTCACGCTATCAGTGAAACTGATCATTTAAACTAGAGGCAAAAAAACACCTATTTGGCGTATTAAATATTCATTACACGTCGTTTGAATGTTTTAAACTTTCATAAGAAATAATGTAATGATTATTGAATAGTCCCGACAAATGTATGTAACAAATTCATCTACATCTTAAGGACTTTATCATGAACAAATACGTATTCGGTTTATCACTAGTAGCCGCACTTTCAACTTTATCATTATCTGCTAATGCACTCAGCCTAGGTGCGTCGGGTCTTACCTCAATGACTCATTCAAATACAAACACAACAGCTTCTCTGACTGGAATGACCTCTAGTTCAACAAACGCTATTGATGTGATTCAACCGATGGTGCTAGCACCAAAAGTAATCAAAGGTAAAGTCTCAGCAATGGGTTCTGCCATAAACACCATACAACCTATGGTAGATGCACCAAAACTCAATTAATTTGGTTTCAGTTTCAATAAAGCCAGCTGCAAGCTGGCTTTATTGTTACACCTCTGTTTGCTCGGCCAACTCCAACGCATCATCCACTTCTATTCCAAGGTACCGCACAGTACTATCAAGTTTGGTATGCCCAAGTAATAATTGAATCGCACGCAAATTCTTGGTGCGTTTGTAAATAAGCGTGGCTTTCGTTCTTCTCATGGTATGAGTGCCATAGTTGGATGAATCTAGTCCTATTTCTTCTACCCATGCATTCACTATTCGTGCGTACTGTCGAGTCGATATATGCGGTGAGTCATGAACTCTACTGGGGAATATATAATCTTCAGAACGAATAGCTGCAGATTGAACCCACGCATATATTGAGTTGCGTGTAGGCTCGGTTATTTCAAAGTGCACTGGTCGACCAGTTTTCTGTTGCATAACGATTGCTCTGCTAGTGATTTGGTTACCGTGAGAAATATCTCTAAGTTTGAGCTTAACTAAATCACACGCACGTAATTTGCTGTCTATAGCCAGGTTAAATAACGCTAAATCACGTATACGGCTAGATAACTCCAAGCGAATTCGTATAGACCATATCTCTTTCAATTTCAGTGGAGCTTTTTGACCGACAAGCTTACCTTTATTCCAAGGTTCTCGATGAAACTTAATTTGTTGTTCCATGATATTGTCTCCTATAAATAGGGACAAATAGCATGCGCTAATCAATTAAGTTTTGCGATCAAAAATTAGCTTAATTAAGAAATGTAAGCCTATATGATTAAATGTTGTGATTTCTCTGGACGTCAGCTATGGAGATTATTCAGATGTGAAATGATCAAATCTATAATTTTTATGGTATCGGCTTAAATATAAGCTTAAAAGAATATCGTTTTATTTTTATGAACATTATCATATTAAATATATATTTTACTGATTGTTAATTATCACAGAGAATACTGATTATTGTGCTCAGACAGGTATTTTCAATTGCTATTTACTAATTGTTCATTTAAAACTTTTTTGACTACAAATGGTAATTTAATATGAAAAAATTGATTTAAGTCGTGTAATAAAACAACATTTGATTGAGCAGTTAATGAAGTTTCGGATAACAATTGTAATTAGTTTAATCTTAGTTTTATTTTTCTCAGCAGCGTACTATTTTCGCTTGGAAGCCATAGGCTGGTATTTTTGGCATAATGCACAATCATCTAGGGAGGCCCATGCGCTTGACCTTAAAAATTACCATGTGATTATTGACGGATTAGCCATTAAAGGCTTAAAAAACGCTTCAGATCTTACTTTTAACGCTGATACTAATACTTTATTCACGGTTTTAAATCAGGAATCCAAGATTATTGAACTGAGCTTAGATGGTAAAGTTCTCAGAAGTATTCATGTAGATGGTGTTGATGATATGGAGGGTGTTACGCATCTGTATGACAATCACTTTGTTATAGCGGATGAACGTGATAGTCGACTAGTGTTAATTGAGTTACCAAGAAATGTAAACTTGGTTGATGCGACACATGCCCCAAAAATTAGACTTGGCATCAATGATAGAGGTAACAAAAACTTTGAAGGCCTCTCTTGGGATGGGCGTAAACAACGTTTATTAGTTGTCAAAGAACGTGATCCGAAATATATGATCTCCGTAAAAGGTCTAGTTGAAGGTCGAGTAAATCAATCTCTTCATTTGGATATTGAGAAATTAAGCAAGTATGACAATATGCTTAATTTAGCAATGCGAGATTTATCTGCTGTTCATTACATTAGCCGTTCTGGCCATACCTTACTCTTAAGTGAAGAGTCTAAACTGGTCAAAGAGTTTGATGAGAATGCCAAACCTCTAGGAGCCTTATCTTTATGGAAAGGGTTTCATGGATTAAAATCAAATATTCCACAAGCTGAAGGCATTACTCTAGATAATCACGGCAATCTTTACATAATTAGTGAGCCTAATCTTCTGTATGTTTTTAGGCATCAGTAATCTCCTAATTACTATTTATCAATTAACATTTTTCACGATGTAGCTATTTTTAGACCCTGCTATCAAGTCGCCTTCCCAATGCCCTGGTAAAGCTAGGTCTTCAATGGTGGCTGGGTGTTCACTAATCGAAACTGTATCTGCAATTTGTCCGAGTCCATTTCCTTTCAAGCTCGCATGCTTGGATCGACGCATAACACGTTTTGTCCTCAGGTATTGATCAACTCCTTCTTCAATACGCCACGTGTTTGAATATAACCTTTAACTTATCAAGCTAAGATTTACGCACAGCAGGTTTTGTCTGCGCACACATCCCAGACTGCAAGCAGGTGACTACCGGATGCTGATATTTTTACCTTTATCCTGCAAGCTACCAAAAGTTAAGGCGTATTGCCTTGTGAACTCCGCACCAAAGAAAAATATCTGTGCAGAGTAATAAACCCACAACAAAAGTGCAACAATGGATCCAGCAGCACCAAAGCTAGAGGCTACTGCGCTATTACCAAGATAAAGACCAATGAGATATTTGCCTAAGACAAACAGGCCAGCAGTAAATAAAGACCCAATAAGCACATCAGGCCATGAGATAGGAGCATCTTGCAGCATTTTGTTGATGACAGCAAATATGCAGGTGATCACACTAAATGAAACCACCCATGACAAGCTAGCAAACAACATTGCTGAGCTACTCCAGATGCCTCCGACATAATGTTGGAGTAAGCTCAATACAGCACTCACCACCAATGAGATGAGCAATAAAAACGAGAGCGTCAACACAATGCCAAATGATAACAAACGTGTTTTCAGCAAAACGCTTATGACGGACTGCGTCGGTTTTTGCGTTCCCCATATTTCATCTAAACTAGCTTTCAGCTCAGTAAATACACTGGTAGCCCCTACCACTAGCAAAATAGTAGCGATAATAGTTGCCATTAGACTAGCCGATGGGTCGCGCGCAGCAGCCAGAAGCGCCTGAATTGCTTGAGCACCGTTGTGCCCTACTAGGCCTTGTATTTGATAAATAATTTGACCTTGTGCTGCTTCGTTCCCAAAAAAATAGCCAGCCACGGCAATAGCCAAGATTAAAATGGGTGTGAGTGAAAATAAAGTATAGAACGCTAGCGCCGCGCCTTTACTTGCGCCACGATGGTCTAGCCATGCATTAAATGAATCAACCAGCACACGAGCTATCTTGTTTAAATGCGTTAGCCATTTTCTTTCAAAGAGATTCAATTGCTTGGATACTGGGTTCGTTTCTATGGATTTTTTTTGCTTCATTCGAGTGCCTTTTCACTTGAAAAATGAATTGCTCAACAACCGACATTCAACTAAAAACAATACACTGTTTAGTCTAATGTCTTTGTCTGCCATCTAACATAATGCACGCAGTTAAGAGCGTTGTATGTCAGGTATAGACTTACAGCACGTTTTTTAGCACTCTAAATTTGCTGTTTGGCAACGCCAGTAATTTTCGCTAATCACAAATACCAATCTTTTAGTCTGTGATGTATCGTACAAACTAACTGGCTGAATTTACTTTACAATATTGACGATGAGACACCTCTCTTTTACGCCCAAACTTGTTACGCGCATTGGTAAAAATACCTTTGATTTTGGTAATCAAGTATTGGATATGCTTAGCTTTGTGGGCGAAACGGCTGTTGCATTGGGCAAAAGTGTAATGCAACCAAGTCGTATCCGTTGGCGACCCATTCTGTTTAATATCCGAACTGCAGGGTTTGATGCCTTGCCCATCGTAGGATTGTTATCTTTTCTGCTAGGTGTAGTGGTGGCGTACCAAGGCGCTGGGCAATTAAGGCAATACGGGGCAAACATATTTGTAGCTGACTTAATCGGTTTGTCCATGTTACGCGAGTTTGCGCCTTTAATTACCGCCATCATTGTGGCAGGTCGATCCGGTTCTGCTTATGCTGCGCAAATTGGCACCATGGCCGTGACTGAAGAGATTGATGCCATGCGCACACTAGGGATATCTCCGCAAGAGATGTTGGTGCTACCGAAATTGGTTGCATTGGTGATTGTGTTACCGCTACTCACAGTGTTTGCAGATGTTCTGGGTATATTTGGTGGAATGCTCATGGCAAGCACGCAGTTAGATGTTAGTTTTACAGAATTTTTAGACCGATTTGTCAAAGCAGTTGGCCCAACTTCTTTTATGATTGGGGTAGGCAAAGCGCCTGTGTTTGCAGCCATTATTGCCATTGTGGGTTGTTTTCAAGGCTTTATGACAAAAGGTGGCGCGGATAGTGTTGGGCGTCAAACCACGCGTAGTGTAGTGCAGTCTATTTTTTTAGTGATCGTTGCCGATGCACTATTTTCAATCGCTTTTAGCGTTTTACAACTTTAGAACTCAACATTTCCGCAAATATCAACATGTCCACCCAAACCGCTGAACCAGACTTGCAGTCATCAACATCAGACGAGACCGTGATTGAAATGCGCCATGTTTCAACAAAGTTTGGCGAGCATGTAGTTCACACCGACATTAACCTTGAGATTCATCGATCTGAGATTTTTGCCATTATTGGTGGTAGTGGTTCTGGTAAATCCACATTACTGCGCGAGATGATTTTGCTCCAGCAACCCAGTTCTGGAACGATTAAAATACTGGGAACAGACTTAAATGGTATCAGTGAAGAGAGTGCTTTAGCACTTCGTAAACGTTGGGGCGTGATGTTTCAGAATGGTGGCTTATTTGGTGCACTCACCGTTAAAGAAAATGTGGGCTTGCCTATGCGTGAGCACACCACCTTATCAGATGCAGAAATTGATGAAATCGCAGACAAAAAACTGGTCATGACAGGTTTAAAACCAGAAGCCTCTCAACAATATCCGTCTGAATTAAGCGGCGGCATGATGAAGCGCGCTGCGCTTGCTAGAGCATTGTCATTAGACCCTGAGTTGCTATTTTTAGATGAGCCTACTGCAGGCTTAGATCCAGTCAGTGCGGCAGGCGTAGATGAGTTAGTGATACAACTGCGTGACCAATTTAAGCTTACCGTTGTGATGATTACTCACGATCTTGATTTACTATGGCGAGTAACCGATCGTGTGGCGGTATTGGCAGATGGAAAGGTGCAAGAAGTCGGCTCAATGCTCGCACTTTCCAAAAGTAACCACCCTGCCGTTAAACCATTTTTTACGGGCCACCGTGCTCGATCTTTACAAGAACAACAGATCAATGCACTTCACGCTTAAAAGGAACCATCATCGAAACTAAAGTCAATTATGCAGTGGTAGGCGCCTTTGTGTTGCTATTAGGCACAATCCTGATTGTTGGCGTGTTGTGGCTAGCATCTGGCGGCAGTTTGCAGAAAAAATATGTCCTGTATCTGGCCATCCTGGATGAGTCTGTGGCTGGGCTCAATATCAACGCCCCCGTTAAATACCATGGTGTAGATGTAGGCAAAGTCAAAAGTATTGATTTGGATACTAACGACCCAGAACTGGTGCGACTTATATTTGCAATTGAGCGAGATATCCCTATTAAAGTAGATACGGTTGCCGTATTAAAAACACAAGGTTTAACGGGCATTGCTTATATAGAGCTGGATGGCGGCGCCAAGAACGCGGCACCTTTAGAAATCTCTGAAAATGAAGAGTACCCTATCATCCAAACCAAGCCCTCTCTGAGTACCCGCTTAGAGACCGTGCTGACATCGGTATTAGCCAAGCTGGATAACACCTCTAGCAATGTGGATGCTTTACTCAGTGTTGAAAATCGAGAGGCATTCAAGAACACACTTGCCAACATGCAAACAGTCACAAAAGCCATTGCTGCACGAAGCGCTGAAATTGATGCTGGTATCCTCAATGCAGCACGTGCTGCCAACAACACAGAACAAGCCACGAAAAAATTGAATCCAATGCTGGATAAGTTAGAACCTGTGATTAATCAATTAAGTACCACAATTGATCAGATTAATCGCAGCGCTACTGCGATTGAACGGGCTGGAAATGAAGCGGCTACCGCTACCGCTGACGTAAGCAAAACCGTTGAATCCGTTGGGGCGAATATAGAACAATATACTGCTGAAACATTGCCAGAGGTACAACGTTTATTGCTTGAGTTAAACGAACTGTCTGCTTCTTTAACGCGATTAAGTGAACAAACCGAACGAGATCCTGCAAGCTTGCTGCGTGGCCGAAGCCCAGTTCCAGATGGCCCTGGCGAATCATCCTCTGAGAAAGCATCCAAATAATGAGTATCAGTGCAAAAATACGATATCAGCGCTTTATGCTGTCCCTGCCCTTGGTATTAGGCTGTATGACTGGCTGCTCATCTATCCTATCTAAACAGGTTTCACAGACTGTTTATTACTCACTTGATGGCGTGCAGACTAAAGCACAAATAGACAATGCTGCGCATACTGTGAATGCTTTGCCTACACTTGCCGTTCATATACCCAAGGCAGCAGCCGGCTTTGACTCACGCCGAATGATGTACTCGCGGTCACAACATCAATTAGAGTATTTTGCACGGAGCGAGTGGGTGGATACACCATCCCATATGTTACAACCGCTGATTGTATCCGCCATTGAAAGAACACATAGTTACAGCGCAGTAGTACCCAAGCTGCCTGCAGCTAAGACCGATCTAAAATTAGAATCGGAAATATTAAGCTTAGTACAAGATTTTAATACCAAACCAAGCACGGTCCGATTTACTTTACGCGTCACGATTCTCAACAATGCAACGGGTAAAATAGTGGCGTTACGCGAGTTTGATGAGCGTGTCACTGCGGTAACTGATGACCCTGTGGGCGGGGTTAAAGCAGCTAATGTGGCCGTAAACAATGTGCTTGAAAAGCTAGGTAGCTTTTCTGCTACTACCGCCTCAGATTGGAAGCACTAATCATCACTCACAACCGAGGCACAGTGCTTAAAAGCTGAGCTAGTTTACCGTTACTTTTTTTACTGTTATTTTTTTAGGGTATACGGAATGTCGTGTGGAAATTAAATTTATCAAATTTTTGGTAATTGATGCATTGAGGATGCTAATTAAATAAACCTATTAACCATTAAGAGACAAACTGCATGAAAAAGTACAACACATTTTTTAAGCAAATGACAAAGCTAGGGTTTTTGATAATAATGGGGCTTAGCATGGCAACCTGCGGAGCTGGTAGTGAATACAAAAAAATACCCATATCAAAGCGAGTTGATATCTCTCAACCAAATGTTAAAACAGAATTATTAGTGCATATTAGTAAAGAAGACAACTATGCGTTTAGCTTGCTTTTTAAATATAAAAATCCAAAAGAAAGAGAGCTTGTTTCACAGTTAATGCGTGGAAAAGACGCTAATGGGCGGAGTACTAATGGTGAAAATACACCAATAAGTATTGATGTTTATACTATTAAGGATGGTCAGAATGTTTTAGTTTCGATTGGAGGTGGTGATTCGTTTCCTACAAATGCATCTGGATTAGGTTACTTGAAATTGATTTATAACGACTACCTCATGCCTGGAGATTATCGGGTTCTCATAGACACTAAGGCGGGGAACCCAAAATTTAAAGATATAGAAGTTGAGTTGTATATAGGCTTGGCGCATAGACCAAAATAAAAGGGTGTTTTTCATATTTTTCCACAATTACTAAGCCATTGTGATTTTATTTTTTTACACACTAGATTCGGCATGCCCTTTTTTTATTGTTGCTGGCGTATTCTTTTGCATGATACTTAGGCAACCAGCCGCACGTTGATTAGCCTCTTTGGTGTCGCCTGAATCTAAAAGCGGTATTACTGCAGCCAATGGATTCACAATGGCTAATAACACAGAGGCAGCTAGTTTTAAGCCTAATGGGGTTTTTTCTAATGAGACTTCAGGATTCGCAAATTGACCGGTGATGTTGACCGGTGTGCGCAAAGTCAGCGGGCTAAAATCTTTTGGTAGTGACATAGCACGCAAATTAAGTGTCTCAGTTGCCAGCGACAATGAACCTTCTACCCAAACAGTACTATCAGTGGTATCGACAACCATGGCACGCGGTGTGAACAGCCCATTATCAGCTTGTAAATCTACAACCGCGCACTGCACAGGCAAAGCATCATCACCCTTAAAAAATACACCCAAAGATTCTGCCACATCCAAGCCAGCCACTTCCATGCCTAAATGCGACACTGCACCGTCATAAAGCTCGCTACGGATATTGCCATTCAAACTGGCCAATATTTCTGCAGTAGATTTACCTTCTCCATGTAGTACTGCTCCTCCACCCAATCTTCCTGCAATGTAAGGTGGCAAACCATCTGTGCGATTTTGTTTTACCCAGCGCTCTAGTCGCACACCACTCCATGCCAGCTTGGCATCCCATAATGCTTTGGAGCCACGGCCATCTAAACCAATATCGCCTGTTAACTTACCTTCCGCTGTTGATGCATGAATATCGTTCAGGGATAACACACCATCTTTAAGCTTTATATGTCCTTTAAACGGGTCAAGTGGCTCTAAAAAACTGGTTTTTAAGTCTAAATAGTGAATGTCTACCAATACATCGGCGTTCATCTTGCGTAAAGAAGCCAAGTCAAACGGGCGGCTAGGTAATACTTTATTCGACTTTTTGGCTTCTGGTGTTGCACCAAATGCAGGACCTAGATCAGTAATGACCAACTTCTCCCCTCCTAGCTTACCTTTTAACAAAGGCACACGCAGAGATCTATCATATGAAAACTTGCCATTCAGATCACTTTCACCAATGGCCATTTGATTGACGTCGACTTGCCACACTAAATCCTGTTTTTTTATCTTTCCACTGGTGTTAAATTCAGCTGTCGTTGGTAGCGTCACTCCTACCAAATCACCTACAGCCGCCAACGATGGACCCTTAAGACTAAAACTGCCAGTAAAGTCATCTAAAAAGCGCATGACGTCTCGCGCCTTACCTTTAAATACTAAGTTAGTACGGCCTACTTTTGCATTTAATTCAATAGCAACAGGAAACTTGTCAGCCTCATCTCTGTTAGATTGCAACTTTCCAGTTGAGACCAATTGAATTTTTAATGGTAAAGCCTGATAGCTACCAATCGCACTTGCAGTGAGGGTATTTGTTTTTTCTTGGTTGCTTTTCGCAGTAGAGGCTTGTGTATCTGTTTCATTATTGGTGAGTGATAGCTTTGCTTCGATCTTCGATTTAAGCGGCACGTCATCAATCCGCAGCAAACCATTAGTCAGCACAAGTTCATCAAATGATGGTAGCTGTATAGATTTATTTGGGTCCCTTTGCGTATCGCTAAATTGCCATGTGGCGCGACCATCAGACTTACGCTCAATAAACCCATCTAACTTGCTTGCTTGCAAACTTTTAACGTGAACTGGATCACCCTGGTAAGCACGCCATATATCGGCGTATCGCAATGATAGCTTCACGTTATCAGCATCAATAAAGTGTGGCGCTTTGCTCCAATTAGGCGCTGCAATGCGTAATGTAGAGGACTGTAAAGTTAACCCACCTATGAAGGAAACCCGAAATAAATCTGGTGTTAACACTGACTTGTCTTGTTGTTTGATTTGTGGCGAACTGCCAGTAGCGTCTTGTTTAAAGCTGACCTGACGATTGAGTAAACTCGATAACTGCTGTTCAAGTGGATCTGCTAAAAAGGGCCAGCCCGTATACTCACACCATGCAATCACCACCATGAAAGTTGCAATTAACCCAGTCAAGATGCTCCATTTTTTTGTAGTGCTATTGATATTTACCATCCAGTATTGATTTCACTTGTTATTTTCCTAATGAGCGCTGATTGCTCAATTGGCTTGTTTGAATAGCATACTGTGTTCAACAAAAAGCATCTGTGCGCAATCATACATAGGAAGCATGGATTAAAAATACACGACACCCGTCATCTACATAGGTTTGATATTTTTGGTGTATGTGTGTTATCACACGGACGAATAGTGCTGACAAACTTATCATCTTTGTTCTAGTTGCACTCATTTCCAAGGTAGATTTTCCCCAATTCATTGGCTTGGCTTAGATGTTATTTTGAACAATTTTAACTTCAGTTAATCAGGTAAATTTCCATAAATGATGTGAATTGCGCGCAATTGTTTTCATAAAGGAAAAGTATGTCTAATACTGGTTTAAGCACTAATATTGCTCCAGATACAACGTTAAATTTGAGCCCTAAAAAAAGGCTCCATATGCAGCTTTCTCAATTTAACCAACAGCGCTTGGCTCCAGCTTTTATCGAGCAAGATTGGGCGTTAAAGCTACATCAAGAGACTGCTTTGCTATTAAAAGAAGGTGCGTTTGTAGAGAGTGAGCGGCAGCATGTGCAGCAATATTTAGCCCATATGCCACATGATGCTGAGTCTTTTATGCCGTGGTTTGAACGTTTAAGGGAAGAGGCACCCGGCCAAGGTGACCACTTGTTTCCATGGCTTGCCAATAATGCAACCATGAAACAAATACGCTGGTTTTTACAACAAGAGGCAGCAGGTGAAGCAGGTTTTGATGATTTAGTCGCCCTATCGCAAATCAAACTACCCACACAAGCTAAACTGGAAATGGCACGTAATTATTGGGATGAAATGGGTCGTGGTCATCAAACCTCCATGCATGGGTTAATGCTAGAGAAAACCGTCAGCAATCTGCACCTGACCCACTCAATTGAAGAAACCGTTTGGGAATCACTAGCGCTGGCTAACTTAATGGTAGCCATGGCAGTCAACCGTCGTTATGCCTATCAATCCATCGGTGCGCTAGGTGCTGTGGAAATGACATCACCTACCAGAGTGGGATATGTGAATGAAGGTTTAAAGCGTTTACATGTAGATTTTGAAACAAGGAAATATTTTCAGCTACATGCCACATTGGACGTAAAACATTCAGATGCATGGAATAAAGAAGTGATATTTTCACTGGTTAAATCCAACCCAGAAACAGCCAAGCCGATTGCTGAAGGCGCATTGATGCGCTTATGTTGTGGTGCTAGGTGCTACGAAAAATATCGAGCGCATTTTGGCATTCAGTCGAATCTGCACTGATTAGAATAGATATTTGTGTCTAGTGCGCTGGTTTTCGAGCAATCAACACCACGGCTGCGATTCTATCTGCCATACAGTAAGCGACAGTGGCAAGTTCTTCACCAAAAATGTCAGGGTCTATTTCTGTGTATTGATAAGTAAACCCTGCAGCATTTAATTTGTGCTTCACTTCTGTAAGAAAAGCATCTTGCCCATTCACGATTGCCACACCAGTATAAAGTAACAGTGTACCGTCAGGGTTCAAACGATCAATCGCTGTGTCCACAATCGCTACCGACAGTTCTGCACCTAGCAGGCCACCACCATGTCGATAGGCGCGTTTAGACTTATCTAGAAGATAAGGTGGATTCGCAATTATCAAATCGAAATTGCCTGTGACGTTATGCAACAAATTACTAAACATCAATACGATATGCTGCATTTCAGCAGCGCGCATATTGACACGCGCCAAGTCGAGCGCGTGGTTGTTAATATCCACAGCGACTATTTCAGGGTTAAGCTCAGATGCTGACAGTGCGGATGCCAACATAACTGCGCCTAGCCCGCTACCAGTGCCAATATCAACGGCCCTATATATCGGTGGTTGCGGTGTAGCGAAATACTGGTGTATCACATGCGCAAATCGATAGCTATCTGGCCCGAAAAACACTGCCTCATTTTCAATCGTAGGGTATGCAGAGTGCAGAAAAAGTAGCCCATATAAGCTAGAAACACGTAGTTTGCTTTTCCAGCACTCGCCTAAGTCCTCGGCAATGTTGGCTGCTTGCATTAATTCAAATAATTCTTGGTCGATATTTTCAGGTTTAAAAGGTCGATTCCAACCAAAAATATCATTTAAATCTTTTGCCACACAATTTTTTATTCTGTTATTGACGATTTCGTGACTGGCTGGACTGATGGTGATAAATCGATATTCGTGCTTGTGCAAATAGTTTAACAACAGCGTTAATTGATGTTGTTTGTCGACTGCCTGTGATTCATTCATGAGATTCATGCTACAAGCGTAGCAGTTAGCGCTTGGCTTTTTTGTACGCCAGCGCACACATTAACTATCTTTACACTTTAATAAGGTTAATCGAGATATTCAGCAGATCAAGTGCAATTCCTTGCCGTGGATTAAACTTATCTCCACGTGCTTGGTCGTAACGTTGTGCGTTTATTTCAACTCCTTTGTATTTTCATCCTTGCTTGCGCAATTAATAGTTGTAGTTTGGTGAATACCTTCTATGGCAACGCCCCTGAGGTTGTGCGTTGGTGGTTAGATGATTATTTTGATTTTACATCCCCCCAAAAAACTGTATTAGACCCAGCATTGCATCGCCTGCATGCATGGCATCGACAACAGCAATTGCCTGAATATATTGCGATACTGCAAGACTTAAAATCAGCTGCGAACAAAGAGCAAATAAGTAGTGACGAAGCGTGCCAAAAGATAGACCGCGTGAAAGCCAGCATGAGCGCGTTACAGCTTGCATTTATCCCAGTCATAATCGAAGTAGCACCGCTACTGAGTGATCAACAACTGGCTTATTTCAAGCAAAAATTAAGTAAACGTGCTGATAAATGGAAGGATGAGTGGTGGCAAGAGAGTACTGAAGCACAAATTGACGCAAGGTTTGAAAAAATAGAAGACTTTGCAGAAAAAGTATACGGTAATCTAAATGCAGCACAGCGCACACTCATCAGAAAAAAGCTTGAAGGCAGCCACACACAACCCAGTATTACTTATGATGAAATGCTAAGGCGAAATGAAGATGCATATCAAATTATTACAACACTGTACAAGACTACATTGAGCGAAAGTCAAAAAACTGATTTGGTGAAAGAAGGTTTTTTGAGGTTAACAGACAGCCCTAATGCAATATATCGACAACATGCCAAGCAGGTGACCCTACGCACATGTGAAATCATCAGTCACTTACATGCACTGTCAGACACAACACAGAAGCAGCATGCAAACGCATGGTTTGGCAAACTCATTACACAATTCTCTAACTTTCGCACTGTAAATTAACGGGTCATGCTTGCAATGGCTAGGCATTAGCATCTCTTTTTCTGCGTTAAATGAGATTAAAACTCATTCAATTAAACAATTGATTTATATAGACTTATTGCTTTAACCAAAAAATATTAGTACACTGTTTTCAGCATGTATACACGTCAATCAACATTTATTTGGCTAGTCATTTTTTGGTTTGCTTTATTGCAAGCCTTTAGCCCGCTCATGCATGCGCACATTGAATCTGATAGTAGCCAACAATCGCAAGGCATTCATATGCATGGCTTTAATACAGATGTACATCAAGATATTTATCATCACCAAACGATCGAACACGGCGAAGCACATATCATTACGGTAGATAAGGGGGCATTGAAAGAAGACTTTCAATTTGTGCTACCCATACTCGCCATTTTAGTAGTGCTTGCAAGTTTATTTGGTGCAATTAAAACCTATCAGCAGGCTGTTGCCGTTAGAACTGCCCTACCCCTTTTTCACCGATATAACACACGACCCCGCGCACCACCCCACTGTTAATACTTAGTTGGCTTACGACTTTTTCGTAAGCAAAGTTAACGTATTAGGAGTGTTTCATGAATATTTATATTCACGCATGTTGGATCACCCTGTTGTTAGCACTGAATGCAATGCCTGCACTTGCAGAGCTGGTCGGTTCAGATGCGCATGTGGATGATTTAACTGTCAATTCAACCTTGACACTACAGGATGTATTTGAAAAAACAGTGGTACGTAACCCGAACCAAGCAGCACTCAAAGCTAGGGCGGACATTGTTCAATCAAAAAATATACTAGCAAGTGCGCTACTGCCACAGGCACCCGCTGTCGTGGTCGGCCATCAAAATGATAGCTTTGCTAGTAATCGTGGTGAACGAGAGTGGCAAGCCGACTTGGAGTTACCGATCTGGATGCCTAATCAGCGCAACCATCGATACAAAGTGGCTGACGCAACACTGGCGAACGTCAATGCAAGCGCTGAAAGCTTAAAGCTTACAGTTGCTGGGATGTTGCGAGAAGCCTTGTGGGAAGTCGCATATAACGACAACTATACTTTATTGACAGATAGCCAATTGAACTTGGCTAAAGGCTTGCAACTTGATATTGAAAAACGTTTTCAGGCTGGCGAGTTGGCAAAGTCGGATGTCTATCTTGCGCAACAAGAAGTATTGAAAGCAGAAAAGCAGAAGTTGCGGGCCAATGCTGAGCTCATGCATGCACGTTATCGCTATCAACTGCTGACTGGTTTACATGAAATCCCTAAGGAATATGAAGAACAGCAATCGCATATCACCGATTACTCACACTCTCCTATCTGGCTAGAGGCTATTTCTAAGGTCAGTTTGGCAGAAACAGAACTGAGCCTTGCCGAGGTAGAAAGCCGTGAAAACCCGCAAATATTGCTGAATATGCGCAGAATTCAGGGTGGATTTGACTTCACTCACAACGATAGCATGGGCATTAAAATTCGCATTCCGTTTGGCAGTGATGTACGCACCGCGCCGATTAAAGCCATGGCTGCGTCCGAAGTCGGTAATGCCATGAGTCAACGTGAAACCATACGCATGCAACTTGAGCAGTCTATGCATGAAGCTGAACACAATTTAACTGTGAGCCGTGCTGAACTCGATTTAGCAAAGCAACAATATTACATTGCAAAACAAAGCTTAAGCCTCACACAAAAAGCATTTCAATTAGGTGAAACGGATGTAGTGAATCTACTCCGTGTGCAAGCGCAATCATTTGAGAGCGAGCGTGCCTATTCAAGTCGTCAAATTCAGTTGAAATGGGATATTGCCCGTTACAACCAAGCCGTTGGAGTATTACCATGAAAACAATAGTATTGGCTATCAGCCTTCTCTTTTTATCACCTTTACAAGGCCATGCGGTTGACGTGGTCATGACTGCGTCTCAGCAAAAAAGCCTAGGCATCACCCTAACGAATGTTGGAAAAAATAATATGATCAGCAGTCGGTTATTTCCAGCAGAAGTTGCAGTGCCAGTGGGTCAAGAACGTGTGGTCAGTGCAGCACAATCAGGTCTCATTGATGAACTGCTGGTCGCGGCTGGGCAAGAAGTAAAAAAAGGGCAAACCGTTGCAAGACTCGTCAGTCCTGACTTAGTGAATTTGCAGAAGGAGTATCTGCAAGCCACCACGCAAAAAAAGTTACTGAACAAAACTTTAACCAGAGACAAGTTGCTGTTTAAAGAAGGCATCATTGCTGAAAGGCGCTTACTTGAAACAGAAAGCGCACATGAAGAAGTCTCCGCCTTGCTCACACAACGACGCCAATCCTTGCGCTTGGCAGGGATGAGCGATAACGCCATCAATAAGCTCAATGTAGCCTCCAATATGCACAGTGGTATTTCGCTGGTAGCGCCCATTGATGGGCAAATACTGGAGCAGATGGTGACGACTGGGCAACGTGTTGACATGGGTATGCCTCTCTACCGTATTGCCAAATTAAAACCGCTTTGGTTAGAGATTCACGCACCGCTAGAAGGTCTGCCACTTGTAAAAATCGGTATGCCTGTAAGCATTCCCAAGTTACAAGCGTCAGGCAAGTTGATTGCGATTGTACGAAGTGTGAACAAAGCGGATCAAACCCTGCATCTGCGTGCGGAAATTTCGCAGGGAGCAGAACATCTATCCCCTGGCCAATTTGTGGAAGCGCAAATTAATTTAAGTAAAACCACACCACAATTTAGCGTGCCTAAATCAGCCTTGGTGAGACAAGGCACCGAAACGTTTATCTTTGTACAAAATGCAAAGGGGTTTACCCCCATCAACATCAATATCATTGCAGAACAAGGCGAGGATGCCGTGATAGATGGCCAATTGAAAGGCAATGAGAAAGTAGCCATTAGCGGGGTGTCCGCGATTAAAGGTGCGTGGCTAGGGCTGGGAGCAGAATAATGACGAAACTCATCCAATTCGCGCTCACCCAGCGCTTGCTCATGATGATTCTGACCGCTGGCTTAGCCGTGGCTGGTGTCATGGCTTATCAGGCGCTACCGATTGATGCATTCCCTGATGTTTCCTCTACACAAGTGAAGGTCATTGTGAAAGCGCCCGGCATGACGCCAGAAGAGGTGGAATCGCGTATTACAGCACCGATAGAGGTAGAGATGCTAGGCATTCCAAACCAAACCGGGTTGCGGGCTGTAGCCAAATACGCGCTGACCGATATCACAGTAGATTTTAAAGATGGCACTGATATTTACTGGGCACGTCAGCAAGTGGCTGAACGCCTTGCCAGCGTGTGGCCCAATTTACCCTCTGATATTTCAGGGGGTATGGCGCCAATGACAACGCCACTAGGTGAAATGTTTATGTTTACAGTGGAGAGTGACACCTTAAGTTTGGCAGAAAAAAGAAGCCTGCTAGATTGGGTGATACGCCCACAGTTACGCACAGTGCCTGGCGTGGCTGATGTGAATGCGCTGGGTGGTTTAGTGCGTACGTTCGAGATTATTCCAGATAACTCGCGCATGTATGCCAGAGGGGTGGCCATTGATGCGTTGATGCAAGCCATAGAAAACAATAACCGCAATGGTGGTGCAGGACGTTTAGATGATGGTGAGGAATCGCTATTAGTGCGCGCTGAAGGTGCTTTTAAAACCATCGAAGATGTCAGCAACACTGTCGTGCGTAGCGAACAAGGCATGCCAGTGAAAATTGCAGATGTCGCCACAGTGCGCATCGGCACGCTCACACGTTATGGCGCTGTCACTAGCAACGGCAAAGGTGAAGTAGTGGAAGGCTTGGTATTGGGCTTGCGCGGCGCCAATGCACAACAGGTAGTGAATGGGGTGAAAAGTAAACTTGCAGAAATGGCCCCCACCCTGCCCAAAGGCGTCACTACGCATGTCTTTTATGACCGAGGTAGCTTGGTGGAGCGTGCCGTGCAAACCGTGACCAAAGCATTATTAGAGGCCGTTGTGCTAGTGCTGATTTTATTGGTACTGTTTTTGGGTAATTTTAGGGCAGCACTTACCATTGCATTTGCCCTACCCTTAGCGGCTTTATTTACGTTTTTAATGATGCACACATTTGGCATGTCGGCTAACTTAATGAGTCTGGGTGGCTTGTCTATTGCCATCGGCATGTTGGTCGATGCCGCTGTGGTGGTGGTAGAAAATATGGTGTCGCATCTTGCTGATACCAAACATGCAGGCAAGCTGCCACGTATGCATCTCATTTACCGGGCGGTTCGCGAAGTGAGCGTGCCTGTAACAGCGGGTGTGCTGATCATCATCACTGTATTTCTACCGCTCCTGACTTTACAAGGCTTAGAAGGTAAATTATTCACCCCAGTTGCACTCACCATTATGTTTGCACTGGCAGGCTCGTTAGTACTCTCGCTCACCGTAATTCCCGTGATCGCTTCTTTCCTGTTGAAAGAAGTGAGCCATGAAGAGCCTTACTTGGTGAAAAAAGCCCTAGAAGTCTACGAACCCGTGCTGAAATGGTCATTAGCCCACGCTAAATGGGTTGTCATTGCAGCGTTTGTGCTGCTGGCACTCACCGGCGTGATTTATATGCAACTGGGCAAAACGTTTATGCCGGTAATGGATGAAGGTGACATTATTATCGGCGTTGAAAAATTACCATCGATTAACTTACAGCAAAGTGTGCTGACAGATTTAAATGTACAACGGGCATTGCTAAAACAAGTACCAGAAGTGGTCGGCATTTATTCTAGAGTGGGCTCAGATGAGTTAGGGCTGGACCCAATGGGGTTGAATCAAACCGATAATTTCTTGCTGTTAAAACCCAAAGCTGAGTGGCGCATGCAAACCAAAGACGCGCTGATTGACGAGTTACGTAAAGTAATGGCGGAGCTACCAGGTTTGGAATACAGCTTTACGCAACCCATTGATATGCGTGTGAATGAAATGATATTGGGTGTGCGCGGTGATTTAGCCATTAAAATTTTTGGCCCGGATTTACACCAACTCAACGAAAAAGCACAACAAATTGTGCAAGTACTGGAGTCTATTGCTGGTAGCCAAGATGTGTACACCCCCCAAAATAGTGGTGTGCAATATTTACAAATCAAAATTGACCGGTTAGCCGCGGGCAGGCTTGGTTTCAGCATGACAGAGATTGAGACTATCTTACGGGCGCAACTCGAAGGTAAGCCTTTAGGCGTTGTGCAAGAAGCACAAAAAAGAACGCCTGTACTGATACGTGGAAGTGAAGCATTGCGCGTCTCCCCTTCTGATTTTGGCAACCTCATGCTGACCTTACCCAACGGCACTAACGTACCCTTGTCTGCTGTTGCACGGATTGAACGCGCTGAAGGCCCTGTCAAAATTGATAGAGAGCGTGGCGCACGTATGGTGGTGGTTACCTCAAACGTGAAAGACCGCGATTTGGTTAGCTTTGTGGAAGAAGCCAAAACGCGCGTGTTGAACGAAGTGAAGTTAGAAGAAGGCTACTCCATCAAATGGGGCGGGCAATTCGAAAACCAACAGCGTGCCGCCTCTCGCTTAGCCATCGTCGTACCAGTTGCCATTGGCTTAATTTTCCTCATCTTGTTTGCTACCTTTGGCGCTATTAAGCAAGCCATGCTTATTTTGTCCAACATTCCATTTGCCATGATTGGTGGTGTGTTTGCGCTTTGGATTTCAGGTGAGTATCTATCTGTCCCTGCTTCTGTTGGCTTTATTGCCTTACTGGGGATTGCAGTGCTCAACGGGGTGGTAATGGTGAGCTATTTCAA
Organism: Methylophilus sp.; assembly: GCA_030696695.1. Taxonomy (GTDB): domain Bacteria; phylum Pseudomonadota; class Gammaproteobacteria; order Burkholderiales; family Methylophilaceae; genus Methylophilus. The sequence goes on along the minus strand of JAUYRP010000024.1, from coordinate 136,850 downwards.
TCAGCTAGAAGCACAAGGCATGGAAAAACTGCAGATAGTGCTGGAAGGCGCTAAGCGGCGATTAAGGCCAGTATTGATGACTGCTAGCGTTGCAGCCTTTGGATTAGTGCCATTGTTGTTTGCCACTGGGCCTGGCTCTGAGATTCAACGTCCGTTAGCGATCGTTGTCATTGGTGGCTTGGTGACCTCCACTTTATTAACGCTGGTGCTATTGCCTATTTTTTACCGCAGATTTTTCAGTAGGAGTGCAATATGAATGAAGGTGTGTTGTTGTTGATCGTGGCGCCAGATTTGGAAGAAACCATGGTGGACCTGCTATTGGAACAGCCATCATTGGCTGGGTTTACTAGCAGCCTTGTGTACGCCCATGGCACAGGTGCTGGCAGATTAAGCATGGTGGAGCAAGTCACAGGTAGGCAACAAAAAATCCAGTTGATGGTGTATGGCACACGCAGTGTGTTAGCTGATTTCGTCACGCATATCAAAGCAACTTTCAATCATGCAGATATTCGCACGATCTTAATCCCTGCATTGGATACGCAACTGATGGAGTAACCCATGTACACACTAGAAAGCAAAAAGCCTCGAATCGTCGAGGCTTTTTTTACTGCGTTACTAAGTAATTACACTTTGCTTTTGCGACGCGCGCTAAAACCAATTAGACCTAAGCCTGCCAACAACATGGCATAAGATTCTGGCTCTGGTACTGGTGTAATGGAGTAAAGTGAAGTGGTATTAGACGTCTCGTTATTCACAGCCAAGTAAATTAAACCATTCACCGTGAATGCTTTTAAGCCTTCTGGGGCTAAGTCACCTTCTGTCACTATCATGTCCAAAAAACTAGCGTTTGCTGGGTCTGTAATGTCATACAACGCCACTGCGGATTTAAGTGTGCGCTCTAAGCCAATCGCTGCAATCGTTCTACCATTGATAGAAAACAATTCCACGCCTTCAGGTTCTACGCCTTTATCACGGCTACGGCCGTCATCATAAATGCCTAATTCTGCCGCTTTTTTATCCAAGAAATCACCACTATCAAAAATGATTGTGCCGTCTTCATCACGAATCGAGAATGAGCGTGCACCCGCAGCATACAAATCACCGGGAGAAGAATCTGTGGCTGATACGCGCAAAGCATTGAGTGGTGCTTCTGCACCTAAGCTGCCTGCAGTAATACGGTCACCATCATCTGCACGGAAATCACCTTCATTCGCCATCACCATGTAGTCTTTGCCGTTTACTTCATAAGCGGCAATACCATCTGGCATATACAAGCCCTTCACGTTCGGGCTAATAAAACTAATCGTGCCATTATTGAGTGGGTCAATTTGGTTACCTGGTAAGCTAAAATCTTTAGCGCCTAAGCCAATGATTTTTTCAAAACTATTGGTGTTTAAATCTAACACACCCACAGCGTTGGCCTCTTGTAGCGTGACATATGCTTTTGTGCCAGATGCGTTAATTGCAATATATTCAGGCTCAATGTCCATACCAGTATTGGTGCGGATATGGCTACCTGTTTGCGTGACACCAGTGAAGCCTGCAGTGGCAGTCACTGTGCGTGTATTCATGTCGATGATTGAAACACTACCCACTGGGTCAACGGCAGCCGGGCCATACACGCGCGGTACACTGGTACCGATACGTGTGCCATAAGTAGAGGGCGATGCCTCATTGGCCACCAGCAATTTTGAACCATCTGCAGTAAAGGTCAGCATATCTGGCAATGCGCCCACTGTGAGCGTATTCGTACCACCAGTTAAACTGCGAGTCGAAGTATCATAAAACTGCACAATTCCAGGGTTCGTGATGGTGCTGGATTCAATTGCAAAAGCCGCTACACCATTGTGAATGGCAATACTGTTGATAAAGCCGTAACTCGTGGTATCAATATGTTGTACCAAGCTACCATCATTTAAATTAAGCACATCTACGCCAACCACACCTGCCACCCAAAGTGTATTGGTGTTGCTATCAAACGCGCTAATTTCAGATGTCACGCCTGATGCCGTGTGTGTGTACGTCCATGCTTTTGTAATGCTGCTGATCGCGCTTTCAGCGGATGCTAATTGTGGAACGAGTAGCGATGCGACTAATGCACCAATGACACGGTTTTTCATGTTTGCCTCTATAAATTGTGGATGATGGTTTGATTTGCAGAATAGCTTAAAGAGGTGCCGTGACGGTGTGATGACTGGCTAAGTACCGCCATCTAGTCTTAACGGACTAATAATTGGTAGCTCGTATTTCAGATTCGTGACAAAAGCGCAGTTTTAAAAGAATTATTTATCCTCAAGCTGTCGAATTTCACAAATATTTAACACAGCCGAACAGCCAAGGCCTCTATAATCCGTTCAAATAATAAATAATTCACAATAAACGATTCAAATGTTCAACAAACAGAGGGAAGACAATTGAAAATTAAAGAAGCAAGTGAAGAATACCTAGAAAAAGCACAGCAGTTATCCGACGATGAAATTGATAAGCTGCAATATAGAATGCGCGGTAAGCTATATCGTCGTGCCGAAGACAAAAAACTCACATTAGTGGAAGCGCTAGCCATTCAATTAGAAATTGAAGATGAAGAGCTTAAAGAATGGCGCGAAAAACGTGAAGAAATGCTGGCCAAATCTAATAAAAAGAGTAAAAAAGATAAATAGTCGCTCATTTACTTAATCTGGGTTTAGCAGCAAAGCAAGCTACCAAATTAACTATCTTTTCTGATTTAGCTAACGCAATATGTGCAGTAGCTGTTTAGCTAAGTTTTTCCAATTGTAATAGTGCTCAACATGCTGTCTTACAGTCTTTGACAGCATGTCATTTTCTTTAAGTTTCAATAATTGCTGTGCAATGCCAATCACCATCTCACTGGTGTCATTGGGTGTTACACGTAGTCCTGTCTGATGTTGTACAACCAATGCCTCGTAGAATGGAAAATCCCACACCACTGCTGGTAAACCCGTTGCCATAGCTTCTAGACACGTGCCTGGTAAGCCTTCGTAATAAGAGGTAGAAACATACACCCTGCTTTTTGCATAAATGTCTGGCATGTCAGTAAATTTCACCTTGCCTGCAAGCGTGATATTGGCTGCGTAGTCTTCCAGTTGCCCTTTTACATAGGGGTCATCATCGCCATAGCCGACAATTAAAATCTGTATATCAGGCTTATATTGCACCAAGGCTTTGCATACATCCACCATAGGGCGGCTGCCTTTTCTCACTTCTATTCTGCCGCAAAACAACACATCCACTGTTTTATTTGTAGCCATCGCATGGGTGAATGCTTGTATATCAACGCCATTTGGCACAATGCTAACAGGCGCAGAAACTTGATAGCGCCTCAGTTCTTGCTCGCCTTGCGCAGTCAGGGTGATGATGTGTTTTGCACGTTTAAAAATAATACGTTCGAGGTAAATTTTGATGGCAATCTCAACCCTACCCCATTGGCTTTTAAAATAGGTTTTATCATAAAAATTACCCGACATCCCCACATAAGTGGTGTGGGCAGTCAGCACCATAGGCACGGCTTTGGTGAGTAGCAGCCCTGTGATTAACGGTGGGATATGCAAATTCACCACTGCAATTTTGCCGGACTGCTTTAACTGTTTGATCAAGCGATTGGCTTTAAGTGTCCAAAAAAACAAATTGAAACGGCTTGCCGTAAATGGAATATGCAGAATTTCCACATTGGGATAAGCGCGTGGCATACGGTGCTCATCCCCCGTAATCACGTAAATAGTGGGGTGCTCTGGCGGCAGGTTGGTTAAAAACGAATCCAAATACCGGGCAATGCCACCGACACCGTAAAACTGAGGGTATACGATAGCAATCATGATAAATCAGATCCTGATAATGTGGTGCCAGACGATGTGAGGCGTGATAATGTCACTAAGTGTTGTTCAAGCTTGCTGACCAGATGTTCCCATGCATAGCCATCAAGCATTTTCTGGCGTGCTGCCGAAGCCATTAGTTGGGCTTTATCTGGATGTTGCAACAAATCATTTAAAGCCGTAGCCAGTTCATTTACTTGGTTTGGGTTCACTAATACACCATTCACTTCGTGGTCGATCACTTCAGGCACTCCGCCTACTTTGCTAGCAATGATACAAGTGCCTGAGGCCATGGTTTCTAACACCACCAAAGGGCATGGGTCTTGCCAAACAGAGGGCAACACAACCACATGTGCAGCTGCGTAAAGATACTTGAGCTGATGGTGCGGGATGAAACCAGTAAATACAATATGCTCTGCAATGGGCTTAGCCAATTCTTGCAATGATTGTTGATAGGTAGTTTTTGCGGCACCCTCAAAAAACGAACTGCCAGTAATCACCAGCTTTGCATTGGGGTGTGATGTAAGCGTTTGTTGAAAAGCTTGAATCAACACATCCACGCCTTTTTCTTGCGTGAGCCTGCCCACATACAACACATAGGGTGTGGCTTGGGTAAATTGCAATAAAGTATTCACAGTTAAGGTTGCGATTTCGCCATATGGCTTAAATACCTCGGTATCAGTGGCATTAAAAAGCACTTTAAATTTATCCGCATGCTGCGGAAATGTCTTGATTGCAGCTTGCTGAATATAAGCGCTGACGCAAATTACCATATCTACTTTTTGCAATGCGCGCTGGTAACACCATTTAAACAAGGCATGGTTCAAATGATTGTTATGCATATGCAGTACCCACTGTTGATGCTTGGGTTTGTGCATGAGCAATAGCAAGTTGGGTTCATTGTGCACAATCAAAATATCAGCCGCTTGCACTTGCCGATTTAGGCGCAATCCATAACTCATCACATTTTGAAATTTAGCCAAATATCTTAGCGGATTACGCCAACTTACGCGCTCTTTTAGCCAATAGCAGGCTTTTTCCAGTGTGGTCCATGGGATACCTACGTAGCGAATTCGTCCAGCGATGTTTTCACCAGATGGTCTAGAAATGATGCTGATATCAAAGCGCTCTGCGTCTAAGCGATTGGCGACTTCATGCACCCAATGTTCCACCGCGCCCCCTTTGACTGGCGGCACAGGCAACATCTCTGGCACGATAATCGCGAGTTTAGTTTTGTGAGATTGAGAAATGGGGTTCAAGTGAGGCCTACCTACACACTAATTTCAAAATACGTAGTTGCACCATGGCTAAGCTGTTGTATATCGAGTTCAAACTCAACACTAGTCGCGGTTTGTTTCAATGGGATGGCATCCATACGTTGACCCCGCAAGTTCAGTGAGTACAACTTAAGTACCTGCTTATGTGGCGTTTTCACAGCAAGCTTGATTTTGTTGGCTTGGATGAGCACCGGTGGTTTGCCAAGGTGACGTATCGTATTCTCCGTACCGTCAGTAAATTGCATATCGCTGTTTCTTGCATCCGTTGCCAATATCAACAGCATGCGTTTGCTATTGGCTAGCGGTTGTTGATCCATGGCCGAAAGACTCACCATAGCGCCTCGCTGTGCTGACAGCACGCTCAGTTGATTCAGCTTATGGGTTGTAGGCCTATCAAACGTTACCGCTTCGGTATTGGGGGTGATGATGGTCATGCGATTTTGCGCAGATTCCAATAACAGCTCGTTGGTATCGCTGTGAAATACTTGCTGCTTGGCATTGGTTAAGTTGTGCTGACTCAACCAACCAAATTTTTTGAGCGTTTCAATGTGCGCAGAAAAGCGCTCATTCGCTAGCTGTGTGATTTTTCTTGCAGGATAAGCCAATGTCGATGCATAAGTTTGCATCCAACTATCTAGCATGGTGCTGAAATTGGAGACAGGCTTTACGTCCCTGACCGCTATATTACGCAACAATTTGATCTCACTATTGCTCATACTCAATTGCGCATCATAGCCAGCGTGTTGATTACCATCAGCCGTGCTTTGCCAATCTAATCCCAAACCTGTAATTAAACTTAACTTAGACACATCGTCTGGTAGGCTACCCAAATGCGCACTTTGCTCAAAGGCCTCTTTGGCGCCAAAACCTACTCCCATGCTATGTTTGGCTGGGCTGACATCCCCCCTTAAATACAGCAGCGCAGATAACGTTTCTGTCACACGTGAGATAGGATCAGTACCTACCGCAAAAGGGTGAATGATTTGTTTGCGGCCAACGGTTGGTGCGTAGCTTAAATCAATTGCACCTGAATGTTGGCAAATACCATTCCAACCCTGTAATGCTGCATAGGCGGGCAATGCCAAGCTATTTTCACGCCGATACGGATTCCAAAACACTTGCCCGTGTTCAGTCACCGTAAAAGGTTTGCCCCAATGCCGCGCACTCGCTAGTTCACGCACATAACGCGCACTGGTGCCCAACATACTATTTTGATTTACCCGCATTTGGCCATTGGCCAAATATTCTGGGTGCGCAAAATAGTTATGCATATCAACCCACGGCAGTTGCCCTCTGCTGGCATGCGCAGCGGGCGAATGCCAAAGGTTGTAACTAGAAACCACCCCTGTATAGCCTAAGGCGCGCAGGTGCTGCGTCATCCAGTCGGCTGTGTGCTTTTCTGTATCAAAGAAAAATGCCTGCGTGTCTGCCATGCGTTTGGATGTCCAAGCATCAGGCGATGGAAATGCAACATTCTGCTTGCTCAATTGCTCTTCTGCCTTGAGCTCTTTGCCCCAAGCTTGTTGAAGGCTAGATTGATTCTTATATTTTTTTTGTAACCATTGTGCAAAATGTGGTTGTAGAGAAGCATCTACACCTTGGCGATTTAAAAAGGCCAAATTACCTTCATTCACCAAAATCAAGCCAGCCAGCACTGGGTCTTTCAGCGTAGTTTGTTTGGTATACGGGTTGACTTGCCCATACATGGTGCGTATCAACTTTTTCCAATGCGCTTGTTTATCAACATCAAAATAAATGCCTTTGTGCAGCTTCTTCTTGCCTATCCAGCGTTCTTGCACATTGCCATAACCACCATTGTCATTACTTAATCCATTTAAAATTAAGTACATACCGTTCTTTTTTAATGTGGATACTAGATAATAAAAACGGTCTAGCTGTACAGGGTTGTAGTCAAAATCATGTTGGCGCCCTTCCATCAACATGGATTCCAAAAAGTCTAAACGTACCATCTGGTAGCCATGGGCACGGTATTGCTGCACATAACGCTCTATGGTGGCGTGATCTGGAAAACTGCCTAAATTGACGCCAAAACCAATGGAGCCAATTAAAAATCTGAGCGGTTTATCGGGTGCGCTTACTTGAACCCATTGGCCTTGTGCATTGAGGGTAAGCGGCTCTAGAACAGGGGTTGCGGGTGGCAATAGAGTGGAGAAATCTAAAATACTGCCTGCTTCTATCTCTAGTGAAACGTCTTGCACGGGCACCCAATCCGTTGCTGCCACTGCATGCTGCACACACACGCAACACAACAATACAAAGAGTGTGATGATACGCATGCGATTACACTGGCTTTACATCATGCTGAATGTGGTCATTGATACACACCAATGCGCCTGGTAACAAGGCCAGCAACACCAATAGAAACGCGCCAGGATGGCGATATTTTTTGATGGATAGAAACCGCTTATCCCCAGCTAGCAAGCTGTAGCGCACATACAGCACTGACCATTTCAGAAATGTAATTGGGTCATGAAAAAAGTAACGGAAATCGCGATTGAGCATTTCTAAAAAATACTCTTTCACCCGTGCTTTTTTTTGTGGATTGGCTTTGGTAATTTGATTACCAGAATCTTGATAAAAAATACGCAATGGTTCGTTGATGCAGCGAATGCGGTATTGGCTGGCAATGGCATCCCACACAATATTCTCAGGCACAAAACGTACACTTAAATCTTCAGGAAACGGAAACTGTTTGAGCACTGCAGTGCGATGAAATCCCCAGCATTCACCGCGTTTTTTGTAGATATAACGCAAGTCTAAGGCATTGGTATCTAAGGGGCTTTCGGTAAAAGACTCTCCGCATATTTCACCGTTTTCATACTGACACAAGGTGACAATACCTGTGTATCTGTCACGTTGCTGTTCAGGTATCAAATACCACCAGTGCAACATTTTCTCCAGCGCATCCGGTAAAAACGCATCATCGGAATCTATCGGTAAAAAGTAGGTGCCGTTGGCTTTTTCTACGCCGCGGTTAAAGGCAATGTGCTTGCCATAATTAGGCTGCTGAAAATACAGGATAGGGAAATCAGCGATTGCACGCCATTGTTGAATCAGTTGCGCCGTGCCGTCAGTGGAACCATCGTCTACCACCAACCATTCAAAGTCACGAAAGGTTTGTTGTTGCAAACTCTCAAAGACACGGTGCAGGGTATGCGCACGATTATAAGTGGGGGTAAACACGGTAAACATTGGTGCAGTGCTGGGCGATGGCTTCATGTACGTCTTATTCAATTGATGATCTTAATCAACTTGTTATCTAAAATAGTTAGGCTTTTAGATTAACAACTATTTATGACAGTATTAAGATAATTCATTGCCATATTGCGTGGTGATGAGCGTGTGATAGCGTTCAGCCAGCATTGCACTAATGTGTTGATAATTGCGGTGTTCAGCGATATAGGTTTTACCTAATGCCGACATGCGCGCTCGGCTTGCAGCGTCATTCATTAGGTTGAGGGTGGCTTGCGCAAATGCTTCTGCCGTCAAGGGTACGCACACACCCGCCCCACTCTCAGCAATTACTTGTGCTTGATCAGGATTATCATTGGCCACCACCGGCACACCCAAGGCCATATATTCGACCGCTTTGGTGGGTGATGCCATATCCAGTAATACACCACGCGGAAATGGTGATAATCCGACTTCTGCACTGACCACGTAACGCCAAGCCTCATCCATGGCGAGCCAACCAGTCCATAATACGGCATCGGCCACCTTGGCTATTTCTGCTTGTTGTTTCAGCCAAGCACGATGGGCTACATCTTCAGTGTCCCCTGCCAATACCAAGATGACATTGGGAATTTCCAGCTGAATGCGTGCAAGCATGTTAAATAGCAGTTCAATCTGTCTGGTTTTATCTAGTGTGCCTAAATACACAACAACACGTTTGTTTGTCAGTACCGAGTTGTTATGTGGCACAGGTAATGTGGTGACAGATGCCATGTCCACCCCCATCGGCACTGGCGTCATTTTATCCAACGGAATGTGATATTTAGCTAAGGCGGAACGCATATTGTCTGATTGCACAAAGATATGGTCTGCTTTCGGCAGAATCCATCGATAGAGCAGCCACTTGCCCAACGTGCCCTGAATGAGCGGAAACCAATATTTCATCCCAGCCTGCATGCCTCTCGCTTTGGCGCGTTGAATTTGCCCTTCTGACTGTGGGTATGACAACCAATATAAAAATGGACGTTTTTTGAGTTTGCACATGATCAGCGCCACCAATGCGATGACCGTCATATCACGTACTTGCACAGCATCGTATTGAGCGTAATCGCTACAGATCAGCACTTTGCATTGATGCAAAAACTTCACAATATATTGCATGGCACGTTGTGCAGGCACCATACAGACAGTCGCCTGCCCAGCAGGCCATACTGTAGAAGTAGCTGCACTTGGTTGGATGCTTGAAGCTTCTGTGACTAAATCAGAATAAATGCCTAATGTAGGCAGATACTTGCCAAACAAGGTGGTGACATCGGCTCTAAAGGTTGGCCACTCTTCTGCAGTAAGGTAAAGCAAACGCAACGTTAAATCCTGCTTAATTCAGTAGCACGCGGCGCGTTGGTTTCTACTTGTTCGCGATACAAAAATGCACCGTAACCCAACATGCAGGCAATGATAATCTCATGCACCATCAGGTTCACTTGGCTATCGGAATACATCAAGAAAGTGAACATAAGCGCGAGCCCCACTTTAATGGCCAAACTATCGGCTCTGATGATGGGGTTGAGGCTAGTAGCGGCTAATTTTGATAGCTGCACCCAAGCCGCTGCCAATATGCTGATATAAAACACCAAGCCGACTACGCCAAGATCCCATAACAAGGTAGAGATGGTGGTGAGATTAATCCCATACTTGGGATACAGGCGTGCCATGTGACCAGCATCAAAGCCAGCGCCGTATGAGCTACCAAGCCCGTGCCCAAATAAAAACGTGAGTGGATCGTACCAATCATGTAAGCCAGCCCAAAACGTCATGACAGTGGTTCTGTTTAACAATAGGTTGCCGTAACCCATCTCATGGATGTTGTATTGCAATGTCCCTACAAAGGCTTCGGTAAACGTGCTATCCAGCATCATATAAACATAGATATAAGCCAGCGCAAGAGTGAGCAATATCAACACTGAGAATATCGGAAGAAATTTACTTGGTTCACGCCGTATGTCTTTGGCAAATAGAATCAGTGAGATGAGTGGCAATAGCACCACCACAATTTTGGTTTCACCCAATGCCAGTGGTGCTAACAACACCAGACTGATGAGCAGCATTTTAGCGGTAGGTATTAATTTTTCTTTCCAGCGCGCCACTACAAAGGCAAACGCTAGCAATACAAAAAAGACCATAATGGCGTTAGGGCTGCCCCCTTGCAGATTGGCCCCCATGGTGCCCGCCACTACGTCTGTCGCCTGCCCACCACCTAATTCAATGCCACCTCTAAATTTGACCAGTACAAAGCGCTCAAACAATGCAAACGGCAGTTGCAACAGGGCAATCGCCAATAGTAATTTTAACCACCGATTAAAATCGACACGTGCCCAAGGAATAGTCGTCAAGGCCAGCATTAATCCAAATGCTTGAAAGTAGCGTTTAAATCCGCCAAATAACTCACCAAAGGAGTGCAATTGGAGTACGGTAGAAATTACCGCGAAGATAGCAAATAACACTGCTAGCCAAATAAAAACAGGGGTTGGTTTTTTATATTGTGGGTTGAGGCTAAACAAGTTGATTACACCCGGCACCCAAAGCAATAGCGAGAGCATCGATACTGCCCACAACATGCGCGAGAGCCCGGTCATGTCTAGCAAAGCAGGTGCACCCAAGCCTAGCACCAACACAATCCAAATAGCGATTTTTGGGCTGGCCAATAAAAATAAGCCCAATATCATGCCGACTGCTAAGCCAATAAAAATGGGATTGTTGGTAATGGCGATCATGCCAAATAGCACTGCTAAAAAACTCGCCGTACCGAATAGCACCAGCTTAAACCAAAGGCTATTGGCTACATTAGATAGCTGCATGACGTTGCGCCCTTTTTACCGAGGCTATAAATGGCGCCTCTAGCTTGCTCCACACATAACGTTGCCCTGCATGGCGCGCTTGTGCTTTTAGTGTAGGGAGTCGTTCTTTATTTTGATTCAGCGTTTGAATTGCATCTGCAAGCCCTTGCGCATGGTAGTCAAAAATATAACCTGTTTCGCCATGCTCAATGTAACGGGTGTGTGTGCGTATATTGCTAGCCAGCACTGGTAATCCTGCTACCAAGTATTCAAATAGTTTTGTCGGCGGGTTAAACATATTCCAAGTATTCGGTTGCCAAATACATATCGCTGCATCTGCCATTTGTAGGTATTGATACACTTCATCACCAGGAATACGGCCAATCACCTCTACGTGGTCTTGTAAATTAAGTTGCTCAATTTTTTGTTGGCAGTATGCCAACTCTTGCTCGCTAGCACCCACAATCCGCAAATGTATTTTGTGAAATAAACTGTTAGTGATGACTAAATGCATGGCCTCTAACATCACATCTCGCCCGCGTGCTGCACTCACCGTGCCTGTGTAAACTAGTTTGAGTGTGGCGGCTTCATCATCGGATATTGGCTGTTGTGATGCCCGCGCAAAATGATCCGCCACACCCATGTATTGCAGTTCCATTTTTTCGGCAGACACGCCATGTGCAAGCAAATCTGCTTGGTGATCTTCACCAATCGGCAGTATCACACTGGCTTGTTTTGCCCCAAAAAATATCAATTGTTGCAATAACCAAGTAAAACTTTGCCGAATGGGTGCTAAGCCAGTTGGCATATGCATCAGATTCGTCGGGTGCTCATTCCAATATAAGCAATGTGGCATATTGCCTAATAGTAACGTGACGGGTGCTAAGGCGGAATGTAATAGCACAACGACATCTGCTTTGGCTTGCCGAGCATACGCTGCACTTTTCCATAAATAGTTTAACCAACCAAGCTTACCGCCACGGTGCGGTATACAGTGATATTGGGCTTGTTGTATCAGTAACTCTTCTTGAATGACTGCTTGTTGCGAAATCACCGTTAATCGATAAGCCTTAGACAGTGCGCGCATGCGGTATAAAAAATCCATATACCCGGGCTGATTTTCATCAAAACAAGTAATGACGATGCAATGTTGCTTCATGCCAATACTGCCTTGGTCTGATGGAATTGCTTGCGTGCCACCAAAAACGTTTTCACTTCATTTGCCATGGGGTCAAAGTGCTGTACATTCCAATTAGGCGCTGTGTATTCAGTGAGTTTAGCTAGTGATGCTAGCGCACGGTTGATCTCATCATGCGTATCTGCGCGTTGCGTGAAATTCACCTGATCAAACCAATCAAACGCGCTGGTCAATTTATGATTATGCGTTTTTAACACCACACACGGCCGTTTGATCAACACCGAAAAAATAAGCCCGTGGTAGCGGTCGGTAATCACTGCATCAAAACTTGCGATATAACTTAAATATTTAACCAGTGTATTTAGCCTACCTTGCTCAGTAAAAATATCATCCACATCCGTATCCCAAATCTCCACTTCAAAGCCTAGTTCCATTAAAAACTGCTTTAAATGTTGCTTATCACTGGCCTGGTACACGCCCTCTTTATCATTTCGCAAAATCAATAAGACTTTTCGTATGGGTTTGACTGGGCTAACAAAAGTCTCTGCATGATGTTGTTGTAAATAATCATGCAATGACAGCACCATATCTGGCCTTGCGTGTACGGGCACTAGCGGAAATAGTTGTTGCGATAGTGCGGTAGATTGTTGGTCACGCCCAAACATCAACACCTGCTGGTGTTGCGCAAACACTTGTTGTGTCTGCGCTAGCGCTTGCTTGCCAGATGCGGTATCACTATAAAACACGGTTTGCGGCAACTGGATAATGGGGTTGTTTTGTAAAGCATCAATGATGGTTTCGCGATCAAGTTGCGTTTGATACCAATCATCGCCAAAATTGCCGCCACTGTGTAAAAACACAATGTCCTCAGCTTGTATGTGGCGCTGTAAGATAGGCAAACACTGATGTACTTCATCATTTTTGATTTGAAGCACCGGCCACGCAAAATGCTTAGCAAACCATAACGGAATAGCTGCAGTTTGTGCCTGATCGCCAAGATTAGGGAAACGCTTATTTAATCCCATCAGGTAGAATATACGTGGGCTGGCGGTGTTGCTTAGCTTGATTGCGAGCAGAAACTTAGATTGAACCCAGTGATTTCTGGCAAAACGCTTCAAGTTTTTTAGCATGTTGATCACGACTACACCGATTTTTTCTGTTTAAACGACTTTAAAAATAACCACTCTTCTTGACTGATTAGCTTAAGCAAATACACAGTCAGCAAGTAAACAGACAACACCACTAAACCAGCAAGCGCAGTCACCCACATATCATTTGAGTATTCAGTAAACCACTGCTGGCTCACCACTAATGCAACCAGCAATGCCGCCACCCCCGCTGCCAATACGCCAGTGAATACCTGCCATGTGAGGCCATAGGCATAACCGCTATGATTAAGCTTGCGTATGATGTAAATATTACAAACCAGTGAAAATAAAACTGGGCCAAAAAACAATGTTGATGGCTGAACTGGTAGAGCGACAAACCAGAACAGCAATAAGCCAAACAATGCAAATACACCGGCACGCATCAGCCATACACTTTTGTTAATCGCATTCAGTATCAGCTGTAGCAACACCACATGGCTACCAATGGTAAGTTGCACCATCACCAATAATAATATCCACACATAGCTGTGATATTTACCTGCCGTTAACAAATCTACCAAGTGCGACCCTGCCACGGCTATCCACACAATGGCAGGCACCAATATCAGCAAATTGGATTTGTATAACCACTGGCAAAACTTGGTGAGCTTGTTAAAGTCTTTATGCTGAAGGTAATTGCCGACCATCACAGGCTCAATAAGGTTGTAGAAAAAGTGCAGCGGAATATACTGGCGCGCTTTTTCTGCAAGGCTGACAAAAAAACCATAGGCTGCCACCATTTGTGTGGGCAAGAAAATAGCTGCCAGCATTTTCACAAAATAGCCTTGTGGCGGTGCTGCCAGTAAAGTAAATCCATAATTATGCAAGGCCATATGGCGCATGGCTTTCCAATCTGGCCATAACGTTGTGGTTTGAGATGGATGTTCTGGAATGTGTTTGATGTGCCAGCGTTGCACCCAAACCAAGGCAATGATGCTAAGCATTTCTGGCAAAGCCATCATCCATAGGGCTTCTTCTAGGCTCAGCTGATGGTCTGCATATAAGGCAATCCACAGCATCAACAATCTACCCGCCCACTGAATCACCATGATTTGCGTGAGTGATTTTTGTTGCGCTAACGATTGATACACTGCGGAAAAATACTGAAATAAGGATTCTGCGATGACAAAGCATGTCAAAGCGATTGGAAAATGCGTGAGTTCTACATCTTTAAACCATTGCATCAACAATGGCCATGCCAAATATAAACAACCACACATCAATGCAGAGGCAAGCAATCGGACAGCAGCAAGTGTCCAGATGAGTTGGGCAATCTGTTGCGGACTTTTTTGCAATCTGGCTTCTGGTAAATACCTTGCCACCACGCGCTCAATCCCCAAGCTGGAGAGTATGCCCGCAAAGGCTATCAAGCCAGTCAGTGCAGTAAAACCTGCATAGCTTTTAATGTCCATGTATCTGGCCATAAGGATAACCGTGACAAATCCCGCCAAACCAGCCACACCGCGTCCTACTAAAAAGTGTAGAAAACTACGCTTAACGGACTCTTTTGAGTATGGGGATTGTGCTGTCACTGGCTTGCCTAAATGCGCACACTCATCAGCTGAGTGGTCGAATGACTTGACCAATGAGCGTATGGCGTTTGGTGTAGGGCGTTGCGCTGATTAAATCTTGTATAAAGCGCGCGTGTATGGCGTAAGCATGCTCAATATCATCAGGTTCGGTAGTGCTAGTCAGGCTAGAAATGCGCACCAACATGCCGTCAGGTACGTGCCCTGTTAAGCCGTATTGTAATCGTGACATTTTGGTATCCCAGCCAGGGTATGTCAGCCGCTCGCCTGTTCTTAACCAATAGGTAATGGGTTCAATGCGGTTAGTCTTGGTTGCAATCACCTTGGTCACTGGGATGGTGAGTGATTCTGTAGCGATTTTATCGCGCACTACCTTACCAATATTAAAGCCTTGGCCGCCATAGCAGCCCTCTGGCAAATGCACGCCTACGCTATCACTTTGATCCTCACCATAGGCAATAGATAGCATAATCACATCACCTTTAGCGTTGGTGTAAGTACGTGATAAGGTTTGCGCATACACTTTGTCTACTGCTGCTTTCACTTCAGGATTCACAAGTTGTGCAGTTAAATCCAGCACACGCCAATCGTTAAATTGTTGTGGAATGGCCTGTTCTAGCATCAGCTTTGGCTGACCTTCAGTGATTTTATGCTGCGGCCTAAGATTGGCAGCCATGACGGATGCTGTAATCATCAACATCAATACCACATAGCCAATCTTCATTTTCATGCTGCGCCCTGATGTCGTTTTACAAAGAATTGAATCGTAGAGTCCACTGCCATAATAAACATGAGCGCGATAATGAATAAAAACATACCAGCAAAGCCATGCACAAAGCCTTGCCCAACTTCGTCGCCAAAGTAATAGGTAATTAAGGTGAGCGCCATCACACGCACCACATTGGCAGTGAATGAAATAGGAATAATCAAAATGCCCAGTGTGATATTGCGAACTAACGAATCATGCTTAACCAAGTTCAGATAGAGCAAGCCTAGCGCTTCAAGTGAAATCAAGGTATGCATGCCTGCACAAGCATCGGCTACCAATAATTGATACTGCCCAATTTGCAACACCACACCAGAGCGCGCGATTGGATAATCAAACCAGAATAAGATGGTCTCTGTGACATATGACACCGCCATCTTCATCGGCATGGTGATACTTGCCAATGGTAACGGCAGCATAAAAATAATAAAGAACAGCGGAAACCACATGGCTTTTAACGCTTTGCGCCCACAACTCAGCAGCAACACGCCCATCAGCACAGGGATTTGCGAGCCGATATCCAACATTAGAATGTCTTGAGAACGTCCAAGTACATAACATGCTAAGCCAAATAACAAACATGCCCAGCCAGCGAATGTTTCTAATTGGCTGGGCTTGGTGAGAACCAAATGTTCACGTTTTTGCCACGCCAAAAAAATGATGACCATCAGCACAATCGGGCCATGCGCCTGATCCACCTCACGCCAAAGGGTTTGGCTAATCGCGTAGTAACTCGGGATATAAAGTCCAGCCAAGCCAATTAGGTATGGCAGCCAACTTAACCAATCAATGTTGCGCTGTGGGGGTGCGGAATGCATTGTAGCGACTGACAATTACAGCTCCTGTATGACGCTGCCAATCAATTGCGCACCCGTCATGGTGAGTTGCGCTTGTAGCAAGTGCAAATTGTGCGCAGTGGTAACATCTTGACGTGTGACGACGATGGCACCTTTTGCTTTGGCCACCACAGGCAAGTAATCCGCACCTAAACTTAATGGCACGCACTCGATTAAAATCACATCGTAAATATTCGATAAATCATCCATCAACTCAGAAAAGCTGCCGTTACTGAGCAACTCCTGTGGATTAGGCACCTGCGTGCCTGCAGCCAAGATTGATAAATTAGGCAAAGCTGGATGGCGTGATAACTGATAACTGCCTTGACGGTTCGCTAAGATATTGGCTAACCCTACTCTGCTTTCTACATCAAACAGTTGTTGATGCATGGGTGCGCGCAAATTAGCATCGACCAGCAATGTTTTTTTATTTAACTGTGAGAACACCACAGCCAGATTAGCAGTCACTACATGTGACATATCATCAGGATGTGTAGAGGTAATTGCCAAGGTTTTATGGCCTAAATCAAACCAACGCATCATCAATTGGCCGCGCAAGCTACGCAAGCGTTCTACTTCACTACAGAACGGCGTGTGTGCAGCAATCAGGGCTTGGTTAATTTTGCTAGGATCATGCGAATAAGCATAAGCATACTGCTCTGATAATACTTTTTTAATATCACTTTCTTTGACCAAACCTAAGCGCTTTGCTGCTTCACCAAATAACAGATTGTCGCTGTTTTGTAGCGCAAGAATCCGCTCTACGTCTTCTGGTTTTAATTTTGCATGTGCAATCAAAGCATCGCCTATTCTGGCGTAGCTCGCACTCTCTAAATCATCTGCAGGCATTGTGTGCATCATGGTGGTATTCATAAAGTGAAATCAGTCATATTCGTTTCATTTATCGCAATTGCATGCCCAACGCGCCTCGCGTTGGTTTAGCTTTTTTTGCATTCAATAACTTGTTTAGCCACTCTTTAAATGTAGGCTTTGGTGTGACCAACGCAGCCAATACAGGCACTGCTAGCAACTGTGATAGATCATCTGCAGAACGCACGCGTCTATCCAACATTTCCGTGGCAATAGCGCAACCCACCGCAAGCAAGCCACCTAAAAACAGTGACAGCACAATATTGATCAGTATTTTCGGGCTAGAGTGTTTAAGTGGCGGTGTAGCTGGGTTGAGCACAGAGATCTCGGTTTGACCAGACTGACTCTCTAAATTGGTTTGGCCAAATCTCAGCAAGGCACTGTCGTAAATACGTTGCGCACTATCTACCTCACGTAGTAATACTGCCACGGCATCTTGCTCATTTTTTAGCTTGAGTACGCGTTGCTTTTGCGCTTCTAACGCCGCTTTAATCTCGCCTTCGCGCATTTGTGACACTTGCGCCGTTTGCCCCACACTGCTGCTGGTTTTGCCGATTTCCACTTGGATAGAATGGCGTAAATTATCCACATCTTGCTTGGCAGATTGATATTGCGGATGATTCACACCCAAACGTTGTGACACTTCGGATAGTTTGGCCTCGGCTTGTACCAGTTGTGATTTCAAGCCTTGAATCAATGAGTTAGATAAGATTTCTGGTGAATCGGTAGCACCACCGCGTTTGAGTTGGTTACGACGTGAGTTGCTATCGTAGGTTTGCGCCTGCGCCACCACTAGTTGGCTGGATAACTCTGCCAGCCTTGCCATTTCCACATCTAGGCGCCCTTCGCTACTGGTAATGCCATGTGCATTTTGGTAATCCGACAACTTTGCCTGTGCCTTTTCTACTTCTGTACGCAGCGCTTTAATTTGCGTATCAAAGAACACAGAAGCCTGTTTGGCTGGGTTGGTTTTTAACTCTAAACTGGTTTGAATATAAGCTTCGGCAAAGGCATTGGCCAACGCTGCTGAAAATTGCGGATCAGGACCACGGTAGCTAATCTCAATTACGCTACTTTCACGTGAAGGTTTAACCTCTAAGCCTTGTAAAAACTGATCGGCATAATAGTCTCTAATATCACCTTCGCCGTTGGTGGCTTCTTCAAATTTCGCTTTTGCGGTGGGGTTTTGCGCAATTTGTAGTTTATCGACCACTTTCAGCGCCACATTGCGGCTGGCGATAATATCAAACTGCGTCGCCATGTAGCCTGGCATCAGTGCTGCTGGCAGCATTTGGCCTGTGACAGGGTCTGCCCCTTTGGCATTAATCACTACCGTGACACTAGATGTATAGGTTTTTGGCAATAAAAAGCTCAGCAAAGTGGTGACCAGCACGGTGAGAAAAAACACCCACAGAGCAATCCAACGTCTGGCAGCTAAAATCGCTAAAATTTGGGATAAACGCATAAAGTGATGACCTATAAATCTTCTGCTTATTGATGTGCAGCCTAAAACAGGCTTTCACCCACAAATACAATGTCATTGGCTTGCAATACGTCTCCAGCCTTGGCATCCAACGTTTTCAGCTCGCCTTTGATATTGCGCTTAATCTTAATGCCGCGCTCTGTGCCTCTCACAGAGAGCCCGCCGCCCGTGGAGAGCGCCTGCGCCACGTTCATGTTGCGCTCTAATCTAAAGGCGCCAGGACGTTGCACTTCGCCATAGATATAAAACATAGGCACGCGTGGCACGTAAATAGAATCGCCGTTGGATAACTCGATATTGTTAGATAACTCGCCTGCACGATAAAGCTGATCGACATCCAACTCTAACTTGGTCATTTGGCCATTGCGTTTGGTCATCACAATCAGCGTATCAGCGCCATTACCTGCCACACCGCCTGCTTGTGATAAGAAATCTAATACGGTGCGAACACCGCCTGTAATGGAATACTTACCAGGGCGATTGACTTGTCCCAACACAGACACCTCACGCGCATTCACATACACAATGTCATCACCCATCACTTGGGGGTTGTGGGTGGCATCCGCTTTCGCTATCAAATCACGTAGGTCGTAATCTTTTTTAATAGTTTTGCCTGCTTGGGTTCTAATCAAGGTCACTACATCTGATCCATTGGGTGTCGCACCGCCCGCCATCGCCAATACATCGGATAGTTTGCTCGGTCGGTCTAGCGCAACCTTTCCTGGCTTAAACACATCACCCAGCACAGATACATACTGGCTTTGGTATTGCAATACGATTAGATTCACTTGTGCTTTTTTGATGTAGCCGCCTTTTTCTAATTGCTCAGCCAATTTAGCTTCAGAGAGTTTGGGGCTTAGTCCACCTAACGCTACCTCGCCTAATAGCGGGAATGTGATGGTGCCTGCAGCGGATATGCGCGCTTCGGTCAATAAATCAGGGCTGCCATACACACTAATGCGCACAAAGTCTCCTGCCCCCAACACATAGTCACGATTAGCAGATTCTGTAGCTTTGCTGACAGTAGCTTTTGTATCCCCTATATCTGCAAAACTTAGGTGA
The DNA here is from genome assembly GCA_030696695.1 of Methylophilus sp. GTDB lineage: Bacteria > Pseudomonadota > Gammaproteobacteria > Burkholderiales > Methylophilaceae > Methylophilus. The sequence goes on along the minus strand of JAUYRP010000024.1, from coordinate 116,885 downwards.
CTCATGCAGGCAAAAATACTGATCAAAAGCAGTTTCAGCAAATGTTGAGTGCACATACGGCTGTTGGACAAAAAGCGCATGTAGGAAAAATGAGTCATCATAGGCAATGGAGTTGCAGAGTTAAGTGGCATTTAGAGACCAGACAAGCCTTTATCAATTGTGGACGGTGTTTTGTCTTTATGTGCTTTATCTTCTGCTTCAACGGGCGCTGTTGCAGTTGGTTTTTCTTGTGTCGTAGGTAGCTTAGCCATCTCAGCAAATGCGCCCACATATTCAATCTTGGCTTTGGCTTTCAAGCCTTTCACCTCTTCGGTGATTAAATTGGTTTTATTTAAATTCAGAAAGTACTGCTCAATAATAGGCGTTGCTTTATCACGTGCCACTGGTTGAGATTGCGATGCCGCCAAATGCACCACGTTCAACGAACGGTCTGTTTTCAGCAAAAACATTTCACCATCTGCCAACGGTTGCAACACTTTCAGCAAGTTGCCTGGCAGTTGTTCTGCTGTACGCACATTGCTATTGGGTGTGAACTGGAATTGATGTTCTTTTAACCATAGCGCCACTTCATTGATATTCTTGATGTCTTTGACACCCGCTTCAATCTCAGCAAATTTCTCAGGTGCTGCTTGTACTACTAACTCTTGCAAACGAAACACACGACGCTTTTCGAACAACTCTGGATGCTCTGTATAAAACGTATCAATCTCAGCCGCGCTTGGCTTTTTGGCTTTGCTGGACACTTTCTCTAAATAAGCTTGCGCCAAAATTTCACTTTTGGAGGCCTCTATAATTTGCAACACACGTGGGTCGCGGTCTAGCTTGTCCTCTAATGCTTTTTGTTTCAGCAATTGCTGGTCCACTAATTTGCTTACAATTTGTTGAGAAACCGCTTTGCTTTGCGCTTCATCCATTTTGCCTGCGCGGCCAAGTTGCAAATTGACTTGATGAATAGAAATTTCATCGCCATTCACTTTGGCAACGACTTGTGTATCTGATTTTTTTGCTTCGCCTTTATCGCCACAGGCCACCAAGGTGAGTGACATAAATAGGACTGACAGTACTGGAAGGTTCTTCAACATCGTTTTTTCTCATGTGATGACATAGCCATCACACTATAAGAAAGTAATGTGACTGTTCTGTGTCAGATATAAGTAATATTTATGATTATGTTGAATATTTCACTTTAATTTTATATTTTATCTATATGATTTAATTAAATTTAATAAATTTAATGAATATTTCATGTGATGATATGAAATGCAAAATGTCATATAGAAAGTGGCGGCCATTGCGGCATTTCTAGTTCTTAGTAACTAGGGATTACATGAGTGTTGCACACACCGCAACATTTACCTAAGAATCACTAGAAATTGTATTGCCCGACCAATTGTATCGATTGAAACTGATAAGCAAAATTGGCTAAATTAGAATCTCGATCTTCGTCTACAAACCTGAGTTGCAGCAAAGCATGATCGGTAGGCGTGTATGCAACATTGAAGCCAAAGCGTTTGGTGCTGTCTTCACGCGCCAATGGTGAAAAGAAAATAGAGCTACCGCCCAAGAACTCACGCTCCCCTATGCCATAGCTGGCATTCAAACTTAACTTGCTGGTCATACGCCAATCGGCATTGGCACTGGCGCCTTTGAACAGTACATAAGTCGAGAGCAAATCATCCACAGAGGCCAACTCACGGTAGGCGGTAAAGCCAAAACTGGTTTTGCCTGACCAGGCATAATCTAGATTCCAGCGCTGACTTAAGCCATTGAAGTCATCTTGCAAGGCATCTTCACGCTGAAAGCGAATGGTCGATATTTGCCCTGTCACACGTGTTTTTAATGTAGGCACCCATGCTAAATTCATCCCCACTTGCTTTTGGTCATTTTCTCTGCCAAAAATCAAAGCAGTGCTTCCAGAGCGGCTCACATAATCTGATTTTAAATAGCGATAAAATAAGCCTACTTGCGTACCAGAAGTGGTGGTATAGCGTGTCCCTAGCTCGTAACTATCATCTTCTCTATCCAGCGGCTGAAATGCCAACTCGTCATTTTCAAGGTCACTCTTTTCGGTCAAGCCATACAGTGTCCATGTAGACAGCACATTCCAATTGATACTGGCACGTTGGCGTTTTACGGTACGCAAATTTCTTAATACGATCTCGGTATCGTTAAATCCTGCGACTGATTGATTGAGGCTGGTGCTTAAATCACCATACACGCTATTGCCTAAACGCCAATCCCAAGTGATGCCATATGACTTAGCTGTATTGTCCAAAAAGCCATAACGATTATGTTGATTATCACTAATGCTTGCGGTGGCACGTACCATTTGGCGACTTAGTCTTAAGTTGAGTTGCGCACCTGCATCCAGTGTTTTCACGGTATCGGATAGGGTTGAAAAGCCTGCAGCATTGGCCTGTGCTTTAGAAGAAAAGCGAAACAGATTATCATCGTACATCATGCCCGCACGCACAAATGGCTGGAAGTCTATGATACCTTCTGCATGCGCTTGCAATGCCAGAAAACAGAATAAACCTAGACCTAGCTTGAATCTAAAACGCGCAATCACCAATAACTCCATTGGCTAGTGCTCAACACCCAAAACCCGAGCAAAGCATTGGTGACGGCATGCGCAGCAATCGGTACCCATAGGTTTTTATACGTTTTATATAACTCGCCGTACACCAAGCCAGCAAATAACCCTGCCAGCCACAAATGGTGTTCTAGTGCAAACAGGCAGGCGCTGCCCACATACGCATAGCCAGAAATACGCTCTGGTGAGACGGTTAAGAAATCTGCTTTATCAAACCAGCGCATCACATAGGAGCGCCAAAACAACTCTTCCATCAGTGGCACCACCATCGCGGCACCCATTAATCGCACAGATGCCCACCACATGGCAGCTAATGGATTTTCACCTGCATAAGGGTTAAACGTTGAGGTGTCGCCACCCCCCAGCCAAGCTGGGTAAGGAAATATCCAGATAATAAACACAATTGCGCCAGCGATACTGGCATACAGATAATCGGACACATGAGGTTTGGTTGTGAGCTCGATATAATCGCGCCAGAAATACAGCAACAACGCAATCACTGCGCTGATCCTGATGACGTATGAAAATTTAGGATTGAGATGTAACCATTCAAGCGCACTCGCTAAAGTACCATCTAAAGCCAATAGCACAATATACGCAGCAAATGGTAATAAGCGGGATAAGACCGTACGTGGAATACTCATGTTTAACTCACTAGTAGAACACGTAGTGTACGCACCGATTGTGACGGTTTTATTGCTGTAAAACGACTAGTGACTAGAAGATGGACTAGCGCTCACTAATAAGGTCTAGTGGGTCGCACAAAACGTGCTTCATCTAACTTGTCTTGTTGGTTTTGCAATATATTTTCTAATTCAACGCGTTTTAATTGAAAGAACTTCTCTTTACGCATCATGGCTTCATAACGGCTTGGGTCATCATAAATCTGAATCAACTCCTTGCCGTAGGTATATAACTTGCCGTTTTTGTCTTCACAGGTATTCAAGTTTTTTGTAGTATCTGCCAAATTACTCGAAAGTGTTTTGCGTTGATTGTCATTGAAATCTAAATCCGCCAAAGCTTTTTGGTGTTGTGTTTTTAACTCAGTTAAATTTGTTTCTGTTGTCGCTAAAGTCGCTTTGGTTTCAGTCAACTGCGTATCTAATGCAGCTTTTTCTTGTTGCGTTTTGGTTAAGCTTGCATTCAAGCTGCGCACTTTGGATTCTGTTGCGCTCAGTTTCTCTTCTGCTAACGTTTTGGCTTCTATTTCCGTTTTTAATTGTGCTTCTAGCGCTTGTTTTTCAGTGGTAAATTGCGCTTGCATGGCGTCCATGTCTTGCTTCATTTTTTGCATCATTAATGCTGTCTTACGCGCGGCTTTGTCTTTTTTTTCCGCCGCAAAGCTAGGTTCTGCAAACAGCAAACCTATTAAAAATGGAATTAAAAATAGTGCAATTATTTTTGGGTAAAATTTCATGCTGTCACTCCTTAAATAAGCTGCTCTAGAACTTAGCATTCACATCTACTAAAAACACATCCACAGAGAATGGCAAACCACTAATGGTATCTGCTGATAAATAACGCGCACCTACCCATGCATTTTTATCAAAGGCGTAGTTACCCACCAAGGCCCAGCCTTTGGTATCTGTACCACCTAATCTAAAGTTAGAATCAGTAAAACCATCCAATACAGAATCAGACTCTAGGTATTTATAGGCTAACGAAATTTGCCAATCATGCTTATTGATGACTTCATGTCGCCCACCAAGAAAAGGCTTAGTGCCGACATCCAACTTGACTTGGTAAGCATCGGTCTCTTCTTCATAAATCCTGCCAGTTCTTTGTAAGATTTCATTTTTATCAAAACCAATGTTTTTGGTGTAGTCGCCTGTGATGGTCACATGCACAGGGTCAAAGTTTAAGAAATCAATTTGGCCAATAATATTGATTTGCTCAAATTGTGAGGCAAGAGCGATTGTTCTCGCACCTGCTGGTGATGTACCACCATTCAGATCATTAATATCAAACGTACTATTCCCGCGTTGCCTAAATGCTGGCACTGTGGCGCCGAAGTCATTTAAAGCATTGGAGTTCGGTTGCCCTTCTACGTTTTTATAATCGTGATAAGCCACGGCTAACTTCACTGTAGATTTGTTCGGTGCTACCCACTTAAAACCCGTTTGCAATGAATACAACCATTTATCTTTTGCTCGGTTAAGATCTGACGATTCAATTTCCTCAATCGGAAAAGCACCTACCGTGGTAAATGAGGTGAGGTTATCCGTAAGTTTGGGTGTAAAAGACGCGGCTAAACCATCGAACGCCAAGTCAGGATCAAACAAGTTATCTGTGCTTAAAAATGGGTTAGCAAAACGCCCAGCTTCTACCATCATCCAAGATGTTGGCGTAGCCTTTAAAAACGCACGGTCTAGACCAAATATATATTTACCTTGGGCAATGCCCTCGGTTTGGTTAGGCGTCAAAGGTGTGGTTTGCAGGCCTGTGACAAACTGTAAGCCGCCTACCAGCCAATCACTCACCTTCACATCTGCCCCCAAGCGTGCGCGTACACGCAAACGTTTTCTGTCCTCGGTGGCATTTTGAACGTTCATGTCTTGAGTTACGTCATTTAGATTGGCTGGGATTTCATTTCCATCCGCAAAGTTATCTTCCTGCGCACGCATACGTAAATCACCATAGAACTCAATGCGATCCAACCAACTGGGCATCTCTAAGCGCTCACCTGCTTTGTAGTTAAGCTTAGCCATGACTTGCTGCTCGATTTCGGCGCGCATTTCTTGTTTCACATGCTCAGGCACATATTGCACACGCACAGATTTATCTTCAGGTAATGCGGCAGCTGCGCCGTCATTTGGTTTAGCCGCAATGGCATCCAGGGCTTGTTGCTGCTTCACTTGTCTTGCTGCATCCTCAGTAGCTTTTTTCACAATTGCATCGGCTTTGTCTTTGGGCAGTACACCCTCCTTCACCAACAAATCAATCAGGTTGGTGGTGGTAGCTTTTAATTGTTCTAGCGATTCACGCTCATCTGCTTGCGCCAACCCTGCATGCAAGCCAACGATAGCTGCAACAGCGATGGATAGCTTTTTCATAGGTAAGTGTTTCATCATTGTGTTTTCTCTTCTTCCTCGTAGGCCTATTTGCAACATTTCATGCAATCTCAGCCTTTTAAACTTATCGTTGCGCTAATATTTGTTAGCCCTAGTGTTTATTAGCCCTGGCGTTTTTAACCTAATTTGCGCGCGCTAATGCGCAATTTAATCGGCTGTGGCATACCTTCTGGCGGTGCTTCACGCATGGCTGGCATATTTCTTAGCGCCTCTTTAATCGCTTGCTCGATCTCACTTTTGGCATCCGATTGCACCACATCTAATTTTTCAATATCGCCATTGGGTTTAAGCCAAACACTCACCACTAACTTGTACTGCCCTTGCGTGATGTTTTTGTCTTTTTCTAATGCGTTTTCAATTTGGCTTTTCACCAAACCTGCGTACCAGTTAAACTTTGCTCCACCATCAGAGCCAATTTTCACATCGCCTCCCGCGTAGTCATTCGTCACCTGACCTGCTGCAAATGGGCTAGGGCCATCACCTGCCGCACCTTCCATCTTGATGGTTTCAGCAGGCGGTGTTTCTGCAGGTTTTTGTACTTCCTTCGGCGCTTCTTTCGGTGCTTCTTTAGGTTGTTCTTTTGGCGGCTCTTTAGGCGGTGGCGGTGGCGGAGGTGGCGGTGTATCTGGCAACAATTTAATGGTCGTAATCTGCTTTTTCTGTGGTGCGCCGCCTGACATTAACTTGCTAATGCCATAGCCAATGGCTGCCAATACCGACACGCCAATCAAAATCAATACAATACGTTTTATCCAAACCTGCAATGGGCTTGGATTATCGTCGTCCAAATTCGGGTCGTATGTCACTTGCATGTCTTAAGTTCCAATACGGCCGGTCACAAGGCCAACATTTTCAATTTCAAGCTTATTCACCAGATCAATCACGCTTATCACACCGGCATAAGGCGCTTTCGCATCGCCCTTAATCATCACATTAAATTTTGGGTCGGCCGCTTTGGCGCTATTTAACTGGCTCTCAAGCTCCGCCATGCTTACGCCAGCACCGTTGATAGTGACACCCCCACCTTGTTGTACTTGCACAATCTTCACATCGTGCTTTTCCGTGCTGGGTTTATTCGAAGGCTTAGGCAAGTTCATGGTGAGGCCCTGCACACCTGCGGTCGTCATCAGAATAAAAATCACCAACAGCACATAGGCCAAGTCCAACATCGGGGTGATGTTGATGGTGTCATAAGGCTGCGCGTCGTTTTGTACTTGCATTATTCAGCCACCCTTTTAGTCACTAACCCTACTTCAGTAATGTCTAGCTTTTTACAAATCTCGAGCACTTCCGATACCTTTTCATAATGCGTAGCAGCATCGCCCTTAAGCACGACAGGTAAATCTGGATTGCCACTTTTGTATTCGGCTAATCGCTGCTCTAAGCTCACCATGTCCACTGGGTACGCATCCAAATACACGGCGCCATCGCTAGTAATCGTAATCGCACGCATTTGTGGCTTGGCGAGCGGTGCAGACGCCACCGTTTGTGGCGATTCCACCTTCACTCCCTGCACAGACGCAGTCGTCATGATGATAAAAATCACTAACAGCACGTAAGCCAAGTCCAACATCGGTGTGATGTTGATTTCGTCATACAGCTGATTCTCTTCTTTGACGCCCTCTGACATGGCAGCGCTTATTCTTTACCGAACAATTCAGCGGTACGTGTCACAAACTCATCCACAAAAATCTGCATGGCAATCGTGATATTTTTAATGCGACTAGCTAAGTAGTTGTAACCAAACAAAGCTGGAATCGCCACCGCCAAACCCGCGACAGTTGCCAGCAACGCAGCCGCAATACCTGGCGCAATCGCGTTTACGTTGACGTCACCTGCTGCTGCAATGGCCGCAAAGGTAATCATCACACCCACCACCGTACCAAGAAGTCCTAAAAATGGGCCGCCTGAAATCGCAATCGTCAGCAGCACCATCCCAGCATTTTGGCGTTGCGTTTCACGCACTAAGTCGGCATCAATCGCAGCTTTAATTGCGTCCATAGAGGCACCGCTCAGTGAAAGCTGTCCATCATGCTCACGCTTTTTAATTTCGCGCAAACCTGCTTTGTACAAACCAAATAAGTTGGAGTTAGGGTAGTTGGCACCTTTGTCGAGCTCTAGCAAATCTGTGCCACTGGCTTTTTGAAAGCGCGCTAAGAACTTTTTGTTGTCTTTGTCGGTTTTCATCACCAGTTGGGCTTTACTCCACATGACCCATAAGCTGATGAGGAACATCACCGCCAAAATACCAATGACGATTTCCGCATCCAAGGTCAGGCTGCCAATCAAAATGCCAATGTAATTCGGCTCGCCGCCCTCTTCTTCCTCGCCACCTTCGCCTGCGGCAACAGTAAATACTTTGCTATCCACTCCTTGGCTAGACGCCGCTAATTGGATATGTGCCTTGCTTGCTGTGTTGGCAAATTGCATCTCATCCATTTCACCCAAATAAGCATCCCCAATAGCAATGTCAGCTACAGGTGATAACACGGGCACTGCGCCTGTCGCCACCTCTGCTCCATTGACGTAGAGCGTAGCCGTACCATTGTTGATGGTGAATGCCACATGTTGCCAAGTGGTCGCTTTGAGCTCACCACCAGTGACAACCACATCTCCCATTTTTAGTTGCAGGGTCTGTGCGTCAATCGCCAAGGTTGGGCCATCGGCTTGAGAGAATAGGCTTGCGGTTTGCGGCAGGCTAGTAGGTTTGATCCATGCTGACCAAGTAAACCCATTGCTGTAGACAACGGCTGGATTAGCTGCAATGTTCAAGGGTGAGCCGTTGAAAATAGCCGATTCACCAATCAACCCCGCTTTTTGTGATGCAACCGTACCGGTTGCAGATAACGCGCTGGCACTGCTGTCTTTTAGTAAGGTATTTTCTGCAAAATGGAATAGGCCAATGGTGTCGGCAGGAATCAGCGCCTTTTCGTTACTGGCGCTGGTAGCGTTTTCGTTACCAGAATATATCCAGATATGTGCATCTTTATCGCCTGCTGCAATCGTCGGCAATTGCACCCAAATCGTCGCAAGCTCATTAACCGCATCAAATTTTTCAATGTAAAACTTCAGTTCTGTTTTATCATCAGCGGCAATCACCCGAATATCTGAGCCATCAATATTCACACTAGCAAAATCAAAATTGCCAGAATGTAAACGCATGAGCGCGACGGCTGGTTCGCTCAATCCGAGCGCCTGTGGATTAATCGATACTTTATTGCGTACTGGCCAATCTTCGTTCCACTCTGCGTGGCTTACCCCAGAGACCGTGAATAACAAGCTGGCAATAAGTACTTTGGCAAAACGATTGAGAATAACCACTGAATTTGTAATGAACATGCGATGCACTTATAAAAATTGGACTTGCAGGCATTGTATGAATCTAATGTGTCAGTTTGATTAAAAAAGGACTAGTTTTAACCAATTAGCCCATAAAAAAATCCCGTAACTTAAAAGAAAATTACGGGATTATTATTGATATAAATCAGTTATTTAATAAACTATATTAATAGTTTACTTTAATTACCAATACTAATTACATCCACTGAAATAATCGATGGTAACGTAGGCTTCACAAAACTATTATTGGCAGATTGCGCCACGCTTTGCACTACAGATTGCGTTGCAGAGTTGACCGCATCAGGTGATAAACCTGCACCCACACCAGCAATACCCGCAGTGGCTGCTACTGGAACACCAGATGCAGCACCTTGTACTTGAATGTTGGCAGCATTCAATACCACTGGCGCCACAATCTGTAAGTCCCCAGCTTCAATCCCAGCTTCACCCGCATCTACAGTAGGCGCAGTCAAGAATACATTGCCTTTGAGTGGTGCTTCACGCGGACCATTCGGGCCATCCGGGTCATAGCTTTGTGCACGAATACCACTACCCGCCGCTACACCACGTACCTCGATAATGGTGTTACCAAATGCATCGGTCTGCACGATACGCTCTGGTACAGAAGTCGCTGTTTTAGAACCACGACCCGCATCAATCGTACCGTTGGTAGACCAAATGGCAATATCGCTACCAAATTGTGTGATCACTTTAGATTGATTCACTTGGAAATCACCATCAGCCACCGCACGAATCGCCCCGCCTTTTTCAGTAATAATACCAATATCGCCACCACGGCCTGGGACACCCACGTTAATCAAACCACCTGGTGCAATCATGTCAATACTGCCGCCACTATTAGTGGATACCTTGCTGTTGAACAACAAAATATCGCCATTGTTGAGTGTTGGAAACAAGCTGGCAATCGCGTTTTCACCACGTGCATGATTACCCGCATCAGCAAAGTCTGTAGCTGAAGCAATCAACTCTGAGGTGAGATGTCGGTTCGCAAATACGGTTTTCGCCTCTAAATCTAAGGCAGCAAACTGCGGAAGTGCGTTTTGCTCGATTAACCTAATTTCTTGCAAAATTGATTCCTTGATTTCTTGTGAGTTAGTTTTTTCGTAATCCTCAATTAATGTTTCATATTGATCGATTACTGCCTTATCACCCGTGCGCTTAAGCACAAAGCGTGTCACTTCCTTGGCAGTCTCTTTACGATACTCCGCTAAACGTGTTTCATCACCTACTAGCGTCGCTGGACCAGTACCTGTTGGCAACACATATTGGTTAATAAACGCCTGCACTGCCGCACCTTGACCTAAACCTGCTTGTAAGGTGATAGAAGCACCTTCGGACGACAGCGCTGTATTGGCACGTGACGCAAAGGTATTCCCAAATATTGGATTAGTGCTACCAGAATTGCCCGTGCTGTTGATTGTAGTCACATTTGGGTATATCAAATCTACATTACGACCAGCTTGCACTAGTAATTCTCCAGGGCCAGCAATCGTGATGTTTTGCGTGTTCACGTCTCTACCTGCTTTAATCACGCTGATATCTGAAGCGCGGTTATTCTGCAACGCAATATTTAAGTCAGTAATATCGCCGCCTGCAACCATTTTTGTTACTTTAGGTATGCTCACTATCGCATTCGCCGTGTTGGCAAACACATCACCCTCTTTAGCTACAATCAATGCGGGTTGTAAATCATTACCATGCAGCAAATCTTGGCTATGGGTAAGTAACTGATTAAACACCACATTGGTAAAGCCTCTAATTCTTGATACTGGGGCATTCACACTTGGCAATCTTGATGGGTCCGCATCAGACATGGCCACATTACCCAAACCAATGTCATTGGCTGCAAACACATTCAAATTACCAGTTGCTGCTGGGGTAAGCGTAATATCCCCAATATTGGCATTACCATCATAGGCTGCAATATTGATGTTGGCTGGTGTGTACAGCAAACTATTGGCAATACTATTATCTAAACCTGTTGTGCGTGTAAGCACTGTGCTTTGCATTCCCAAAGCTACATCACCCGTGGTACTCGCCACATTGACGCTTGCAGTGGGGGAGAAAGTATTAAAGTAGCTATTTCTACCAGTAGCATCTAGCAATGTAGCATTGGTTGTGGATTGACTGACCCAAGTCGGGTTAATGACAGCATCAATGGTAATACTGTCTGCTGCATTTACATTCCAGCTACCGTCTTGTAGTGCAAGCACCGTGCCAAACGTGCCATCCTGAGGTTTAATAGCGCCACCGGCAAGGATATTACCGTCACCTTTTGCAACGAAATAAACACCACTATTGATATTATTTCCAGCCACAACGTTAACATCGCCACCGCCATCAATACGTTGATTACCAGTAGCTTTAATCACAGTAGTGATTGTATTGCCATCTTGATCAAACGTAGTTTCGGTTCTATCAAATGAGTCGAATCGACCAGTGGTTGCTGCAGAAGCAGAGAAGTTGGAAATATCGCCACCCGCCCGCAACTCAATATCACCACCGCCCATTGTGGCTAAGCTTTGTCTAAATAAATCTGGGCGCACCCACCATGTGGTATCTAAGTTGTTATTACCGCCACCTTGCCTAAATAACCATTGATTGATGAGTTGACGTCCTGTCAACGGTTCTGCACCCACAACATTGCCTTGGGCTAACACACGAATATTTCCGCCTTGGGTTAAATACAAGGGATTACCAGCAGCTGGCGCAGTAAAGTCATCAAGAATGGCGGCTTGTGTACCTGCGGTATAAATAGCCGAGGAAGCATTACCCATCTTTAAATCACCGCCAGTTGCAATTTCAATATCACCTGTACCAGTGCGTATCAATTTATTTGCGGCGAGCGATACATTCCCTGTCACAGCACTGCCATCAATTGCTTTTGCAGAGGTAATTGTGCCAAGCGGACTAGCCGAGTTGAAATCAGCCCCTGCGACTAAGCGGTAGGCCCATGAATCACCCGAACCAATCTGACCAGTGGTTAAGGCTGTGGTAAAGCCATCACTAATGCTGCCGTTGATATTCAAATTTTCAGCTGCACGTAAAGTGAGCACACCTGGCTCGTTACCAGTACGTGTTGTACTGTATAAGTTCCAATCACTGCCTACGGTTAAATTACTACTGGATTGAATTTCTGTACCAGCACGTAAATGGAACGTGTCATCACCCGTTTTACCAAGGCTTGCCACAATGTTGTCTTTGTTACCCATAAAGCTGCTGACATCATTGGCTATGGTTGTATAGCCTAGGGTTGCGCCTGTGCCACTTCCCGCGGTGACTGTAGTGACCCCAGAGAAAATCTTAAATGCTTCTAATACTGTAGATTTTGCTCCATTGATAGCTGAGGCTAATGCGCTTACTGCTACGCCATCACCTGCACCCGCACCAGTTCTAGGTGCGCGTAAATGTACATCACCACCTGCGCCATTCGTGCCACCGGCTACGTTAATGCTAGAACCATTTTGTAAATCCAATGTACCTTGCTGGGTAAACAACTCAACCCTACCACCCTCTTCACCAGCTTTGGTACTATTGGCTTGAATATTGGCGGTAGACGCCAATGTGAGGTTTTGATTGGCGTACAAACCTACGCGGCTATTTTTGGGTGCAGTGGCAATCACATCACCACTCACAGTAATGCTACCAGCGTCAGCAGCCACGCTGATGTCTCGCGCAGCCAACGCTTGGTCACCAGTGCCACTAATCGCTACATCCCCTGTGCGCACACGGTAGCTTCTTGATTCGGTAAAACCTGTTGCAGCTTGGTTAGTCGCGCTTAAATTGCTCAAAGAACCCACATCGACATCAAGATTACCGCCCAAACCTGTGCCCGTGGCGCTGCCATTTAAACTGCCGTCTAGGTTAAGCGTACCTTGTGTTGCACTTACTTTCACGGTGCCCGCTTTTGCGTTTCCTGTGCTAGTGGCACTCACCACTGCGCCAGAATTCACATTGACATTACCAGTGGTTGAACTCAACGTGACTTTACCCGCATCTAAATGCTGTTTGGTGGTGTAGTAATCAATCGACTGTGAGTTAGTAGAGACATTTGCGCCTGTGGCTAAAGTTAAATCAGTGTTGGATTTAAGATTGACTTGACCGGACAGCGATTCGACCTTGCTCGCTATATTGAGGTTATTCGCCTCAATGGTTAACTGACCGCCAAATTGGGTATTGGGCGTGAGCGTTGCCGTTGCATTTTGTGTGGTGTTCAGTGCATCACTTGCTTTGATAGTGAATTTACCACCTGTTTCACTGGTAATACGCCCAGCATTGATATTAGTTTGGGCTACATTTAGATTTGTTTGCCCAATATTAGCCGTGCGCACTTCATCTGCATTGATATTCAACTGGCTATAACCTTGCACAGTGGTTTGATCGGTTGCTAATAGCGCGCCATTCGTTGTCACAGGCGCTTTTTCACCTTCAAAACGTACCGTTTTGGCATTGATATTCAATGCTCTACCAGAGTTATCTGCCACATTGATGAGCACTGCATCTTGGTTATTTTTCAATGTGAGCGTATTAGCAGTAATCACGCTTGCAGTGTTGTCGTTAGGCACGCCTACTTCACTTGCACCAAGGTGGCCAACAATACCCGCTGCATTTAAGGTGAGATCTAACCCTGTATTGCCAAACTCAACCTTACCAAATGTATCAATATTGCTGTAGCTATTGAGTGCTAGTGATTTTAGTTGACCAAGCCCTGCTAAAGATTCCGCATTGACATTTAAACCAGCGACATTTTGTGGTGCATCACCTATCAGAATACGGTTTGCACCTAATGTCACGCTAGCGCCATCGCTTAAGGCAACATCGCCCTCTAAATTCACATTGCTGGTTGCATCTAACACAGCAGAGTTACCTGCTTTTAAACTAGCACCGTTTTCTACAATGAGCTCACCACGTGTGGACGTAACAGAACCACCTGCCCGGCTGTAAGTGATATTGTTTTTAGAGGAAAGCGCTAATAATGCGCCTTCACCATTGGTTTGTAAGATTTTGGCACCTGGTTTAGCAGAAGCTGTGCCTGTATCTATGGTTGCACCTTGTTTCACTGTGACTTGTTGGTTGGCCGTGGCAATAAACTCTGTAGTGCGTAATACTTGCGTGTTGTCATTTTCCACAGTCACGCTTTCGGCAACAGTGGTTACATTGCTTACACCATCTATTAAGCTACGTTTACCGCCTAACAAAACGCTTTCTGCGTTAAGCGCATTCAAGCTAGCAACTGTCAGCTGTAAACTGCCATCATTGCTCTCGTCCTGGCTATTCACCACGCGAATTTTATTAGAGCTAATATCCACTTCTAAGCCCGTGCCATCTGCCACTGTGTTTGCTATCACATTGGCGTTGAGTGCAAGCTGGTTTGCGCTCAAGCTAAGCTTGGCTACATCAGAAGGGGTGCTCACTACTAAACCTTCCGTTTTGAGTGGGTTATAAAAAAATGTATTAGCACTAGTGAGAATATATTGCGATGGCGCTTTGGATGTTGCGCCTTCGGCTGGCCTAAATACTGCACCATCCAACACTCTAAACGTTGACCAATTGGCATCACGCGCACCAGTCGTTAAGTCTGCTAAATAACCTGTGGTCAGCGTACTGCCATCCTGCTGGTTGGTCACTGTGCCTGCTATTGCTGGCGTAGATTGCATTTGCACCACATAAGCACCTGGCACTAAGGCATAACGCGCCGGCAATAAGGTGTAGGTACCAGACGCTAAACCAGGCACACCTGTAAGGTAAACGGATTGACCAACGCCTACCCCAGAAGAGCTACCCGCATAAGCCAAATCAGTGGGCGCATATTCACCTTTCATCGTGGGAATCACCGCATAGGTATTCGGTTGCGCTAATATATCTTGACTGCCACCCAAGCCTGGCACCCATTCATAAGCAAACATATCTCCACCCGCGGATAAATCAATCACCGCATCTTGTTGTAAATCAACGTCCGCAGATTCAATATTGACTGTTTTTTCTACTAACGGTCTTGTTGCACCATTTGCTGGGTTATACACCTCACCGCCTGTGGTAGTGGTACCAAATGGGATATTCTGACCACTACCAGAAACACTGGTGATGCTGCCACTTGCTAATGTCACTGAATCACTACCAATCAGATTGATGCGGCCGAAAGGTGCAGTGAGTACACCATTTTGCACAATATCCGCAGCCTTGAGGGTAAGTTCACCCCCTGCAGAAAGCACGGGATTAGCGGCTTTGCCGTTGCTATTCACAGTGATTTTACTGTTAGCACCGATTGCTTCAAATGTTAGCTTAGCACCAGAATCTGGGTAAATTTGGCGTGTGTTCAATGTAATTTCGCCATTGGCAGTGAGCCCAGCATCTGTCGCTACAGCGCCATTTTGAACAAACGACGAAGTACCCTGCCCATGAATATCTAGATCAGTATTGAGTGTAAGTTGCTGCGTACCAGACACACCCATTAAGCCGTTCACATAAGCCTGCTTAGATTGAGTCCTGAGTTGACCACTACCAGCGACTATACTGGATGGATCTAAAAATAAGGTAGGGCTTTTAAATGTTAGATGACCAGCCGCAATATTCGCCACACCATTATTTTGCACATGCAGAATAGGTGTTTCTAGGGTTAAGTTACCTGCAATGTTTAAATCAAAGCCGTCAGCCAACTCAATTTTGTCATTCGCACTAGGTTGGTTTAAAAACGATTTCACATGTACATTAGCAAACCCACCCTGCTCAATTTGCTCTGCAGAAAGTTGCGCTTTAACAAACGCTGTACTGATGCCATCTTTCACGGCATCGCCTTGGTTAAAATTGGTAGCAGATAATTGCTTGTTATTGGTGAGCACAACGGTTTCTGTACCGTTCACTACAGGACTAAAGTCACTCCCAAGACGTGCGTTGTATGTCAGATTCAGCGTTCCGTCACGGCCTGTGCCAGAAGCAGCCGCTTTAAAATCACCATCTACGAGTAGTGCACCAGTACCTGAAATAGAAATGGTGCCTGCATCTCCATGCAGCGTTTCCCTAGCATATCCGTTTACAGTGTCAGTATCACGCACAACAGAGGCGCCTGATACATCTAAAACGGCTCCTTCTTTAATAATGGTGGCGGCTTTTAGCAGTTCTGATGCATTTTCACGCTCGTTAATTTTAATGGTACCAGCATCAAATATTTGCGTTTTCAATAACTTAGGTTGAGATCCAGGTAAAGTTACAGATGTGCCTGCAGCGCTTAGATACGCGCTTTCACCAATAAATACTGCTTGTGTCTGATCCACTGGCAAATCAGGGTCTATATCATTAACACGAATATTTATATTGCCACTAGGTGTAGAAATATCGCCCAATACATTGACTTGTTTGCCCGCACTCAGCGAGACATTACCGCCTCTGTCGGTACGTATCGTGGTATTTTCTGCCAACGTGAGCGTACCTGAATCGTCACCCACTCGATTGCCGGTAAAATTAAATGATACGGCTGTTCTCTCATAATCTTCCAAGGTCACAGGTCTAGCCATTGCTGACATAGCCTGACCACCTGTTTTATTTAGAAAGCCAGCATTCATGCGCCAATTTTGCGCTTGGCCATATATTTGCTGCGCAGCACCATTTTGCTCACCTATATTCACATCAAACGCTGAGAGTGCGTATTCAGAGAAGCCACCTTGGCTGAAAAAACTATTATTAACGCTGAAATCGCCAGCCAAACTATTGGCAATATTCAATGAAGCGGCCTGCTCGGCACCTTGTGCATTCACATTAATAAAATTAATACTTAAACGCCCGCCCTGCTCAAACCCATAAGACTGAAAGCGATTGCTGCTATCTATATTCTGGTTGGCTTTAAAACCAATATCACCTGCTTGGCCTGTATGTAAAACACCCTTGTTATCGACCCAAGCACCTGCAGAGGCATCTAGCGTCACATTCTTACCTAATGACAATAATCCAGCACTAATACTACCGCCATCTGCCGCCACTTCACGCGTGAGCGCGCCGACAATACCTGCTTTATCATTGGTAAATATACCTGCAGTACTCATGGTAACGTTGTCTGCTACATTGGTACGCAGTGATTGAAGCAAGATATTGGTATTAGGCGCAAAAATGCTGGCGTTAATATTGGTCACAGTGTCTGCACTGCCATTGCCTAATGTGAGTTTGCCGTGCGGCTTCACATTCAATTGGGTATTCACGTTCAGTTGCGTTACTTTGGTCAAATCTACATCATTAAAGCCATTGGCCAAGAAATCACTACTAATCACAGATTCATAATTGGCTGAATCTGGCAGTGCTTCATTAAAATTAAAATCTGCTGGCAATGATTTTGCAGTTTTATCAATCGTGAGTTTATTCGCACTTGCAATAAGCTTGCCGTGCGCAGGTGCTTCCTGCTTCAATAGCTGCTCACGACTTACCTTGGTGTTGGCGATTAATTGCCCAGCTAACACTAAGTTTTGCGTGTTATCCGCTTCAATGGGAGTGGTGAGATTAACTGTCCCTGCATTAGCACCTTCAAAGTAGGTGTTAACACTTTGTGCAGTACCACCAAGCGCAAAGGTTTTTACCGTACCCCATTTTTCATCTGTAATTTTTTTAGAATCGGCCACTTGGGTATATGCCACGCCTGGCTTGGCTTCTGAAATAGGCACTAACTTCCCATTAAAAAGTAAGGTGGATTCCTTGATAGTGCCTGCAGTGTAGGTGGTAGAGCCACCAGATACGTCAATCACAGCACCTTTGTTGATGATGAGATCTTTATTGGTAGAGAGCGTAACCGTACCTGCATTGGTCATTTTCTCTGCAACAGTCGCGCCAACCAAATCTAAAAATGGTTGAATATCGAGTAAATCAGTACCTTTGCGTGCATCCACAAAGATGGTTTGTCTAAACAAACCACTATCACGCAAAATGGGGTTGTCTTTTAATTGATCAGAAAATAATTGTATTTCTAGTTGATTCCGTGACATCGGTGCAACAGCATCTACACCTGACACATCAATGCTCGCGTTTTCACCCAAATAGATACGGCGCTTGTTTACGCCAGTATTTGCATTTACGTCATCTAAGCTCAAATCCACATTACCTTGCGCGTCAAATTTAAGCTGGTTTGAGGCATCAAATTCAGACTTCGCAGTAACGTTGCCGCCTTTCACGCTCACTTTGCCATCTATATTGATCAGGCTCGCCTCGATGGTGACATCAGACGTTTTAAATGGCTGCGAGACGATGGTCTCTTCTTTATCGTCATAGTCTGGCTTTACTTCCGTCACACTGTCCTTGGCCAACGTAACAGCACCGTTGCGTGAGCCAATCACATCTACACCCGATTCCGTTGCACGGTCTTGCGCAATCAGTTTAATGGAGCCATTGGCTCGCACTGAGGTAGTCGCAGACAGAGTACCGCCTTGGTTCACCGCCAAACCCATCATGGTGATATTGCCACGTTCAGCCACAATTTTGCCTAAGTTCACGGCGGTGCCGCCTGCATCCACCTCTACCAAAAAGCCAGCAGGGTCTGCGGCACCTTTTAAGTAGATTTTCTTACCTGCCGCCAAAATGGTTTGGCCTTCTGGCGTGCGAATCAATGTCTCGCGCATCATGACATTGCCGTTGGCATCTTTTTGAACCACACCATTCGCATCTGTTACTACACCCTCTTTTTCTACTTTTACATTGGGTGCAAACAACATCACCTTGCCGTTATTGGCAGTGGTGATTTGTGCGCCACCCTCTACCAATACCTGTGCATTTTCAATTTTGTTACGAGCAGCATCGTCTAAATCCAAGGTGCCGACTAGTTCAAACGCTTTGGTAAACGTTTGATCATTCACAAAGCCAGATTGAAATAACTCATCGGTGATACCTAATGTACCCGCATACAAAGAACCCACATTAAATGTGGCATCCTTGCCAATAATAATACCGTTTGAGTTAATGAAATATAAGTTACCAGCAGCATTGAATGCACCGTTGAGGCTACTAGGGTTGATATCATGGATTCGCGCCAAAAAGCTTTGAGTTCGCGCCATTTCCACGTTAAAACTCTCACCGCGCTGAATATTCAATTGGTTGAAATTCACAATCGCCGCGTTTGCGTTATTTCTAAATGTCACACTGTTAGCAGTTGAGTTCACCAAAGAGGCAGAGTTATTCACAATGTCGCGTATGACCACACCTGCAGGCAACACTGTCTCTGCCCACACATTGCCTATCATGGTAAAACTCAACATTAAAGAATATTGCAGCGCCCGTTTGGCTTGTTTACGAATACGACGACCACCTTTCCTGACATGTCCTTTTGCTGCCTCAGACACGGGCACCATCATGTGTAGCACTCGGCTGTACACTAGCTTATATATGCCTTGATTCATCGTATTTTCCTTTTCAACACTGCTGTATTTGGTGTGGTGATTGCACTGCAACTACCACTCGTAACCCACTCTAAAATGCAAGCGATCATCGCCTTTATCCACTTGAATCGCATCCTTATAAGCATGCGCATAATCCAGGTTAGTAAATAATCCACCTGTACTTTTGAGCTTAAAGCCCAAGCCAGCTGAGAGTAGTTCTCGTCTGCTATCGCTACTTACGTTATAAGTCCGCGCTGTGCCTGCATCAATAAATCCAAACGCGTAAAAGTCTTTGATGTAATCACTAAATAAATGCTGGCTAATGTATTTCTTAAGTGGTGGCGTACGTAACTCCAATGAGGCCAATATGCCGTTATCGCCCAACTCGCTCGATTCCAAATAGCCGCGGACACTATCCACACCACCAATGGCAAACTGCTCTGTAGAAATCAGAAAATCACTCGCAAGTTGTGCACTCAACTTAGCTTGTATTGCCCAATCCAATGGTAATTTCTGCAAGTGCTTAAAATCTGCGCGTAAAAATGCGTAATTGGGGTTGGCATCAAAACGCTTGTCATTAAACTCACGCTCAGTATTACCAAAGCCACGCGGGGCAAAATTAAACGTTAAATTCATCTGTGTTTGCGCGGTAGCTGTCTGGTAAGTCCCGTCATACCCCAACACAAGCGCCAGATATGAAATCGGCGTATTAAAGCCATCCGCACCCAGCAACTGCACGCTTTCTTTAAACGTTTTGTAATCTGCACCTAAGGTCAGGCCTTGGTAATAACTCTCGCTAGAGGGTAATGGGTGGATATAACGCGCACCTGCAATGTAGCCTTTACCAATCACGTTCACATCACCCACCGCACTGATATCACTGTCTGAAATCACACCGTAAGCCGCAAAATAATCACCGTTTAAACGTGGAATCACATAAGTGCCAGAAAACACTTTCACTTCATTTAAATCTTCTGGTGAAACCTGAAAACTCAGCCCCACACTGTGGTCTTTTTGCCATAAGTTTTCATAACGCATAGAGCCGTTTAAACGCGTTTCCGTGGTGTTGGGCGAATAACGATCATTCAGCTCCAAACTGCCATGCAACGGTAATTGGTCTTGTACTTTCAAATCCACTTCGACCTTACCTGGCGATTTACCTGGCCTCAGCACTGGCGTCACTTGTCGGTTTTGCCCTTTATTTACCGTGCCTAACTGCTGCTGCGCAGTAGGAAAATGTGGCACTTTGCCTTCTTGAAACTCTGCCACGCGCGATTTAATCTCAGCCAGCGAGGTGTATTGCGAATCTTTAATGCGTAATGTTTCTACTGAGCCTTCGGTCACCAACAAACGCACAATACCTGCATCTACCTCTTGTTGCGGAATACTCACCGACACGGTGAGGTACCCAGCATCTTGATAACTTTTTTCCAAGGCGCTGCGTGCTTTTTCCACATCGTCAATGGTTTTAGCTTCACCCATGTGGGGGTACACCGCTTCTTCAATCTTGCCTGCGGGCAACACTGTGTTGCCATCCACCTTAAATTCAAACACATTAAACGTAGGCACTTTTTCTGCTGGCTTTTTTGCTTGTTGTTCTACTGCTGGTGGCTCTGAGGCTATTGGTTCTGCGGCAATTGGCTGTGTTGCTGGGGATTCAGTGGCATCTGCACCAGATTCCACGACACCTTCAGTCACTATTTCTTCTTGTGCAGCTGGCGGCGGCTGATTTGTACTGGCTGGCCCGCGTACACCTGCACCTTCTGCCTGTAAACACAGCGGTGCTAATAGAAGCATTAAATACGTCCGCTTGTGTCGCTTTACCTGCTTGAGCAATCTAGATTTTTGCATGCCAATTTCAATATTTAAAAACTCCATCATTATGGAAAAGTTATATTTCAAGTTGATGAAATCATCTAGTCCGTTCCAGCATTGACAATGCAATAAAAAAAGCACACACCCTTTTGAGGTGTGTGCTTTTGATTAACTTAACTGTGAGTAACAGAGAAAGTTGAATTACTGAATGAATTGTGCAGGTGAACAGTTATTACCCAAGTTAGTCATTCTTGCAACTTGCACACCTAATGTACAAGCTGAACCAGATAATGGGTTTAGCGTTAGGCCACGTGGGAACACTGAACATGAAGCAGCTTCTGGGTTTGCTAATACTTGCGTGATTTGACCAACTACAGCATTCTCAAAAGCAGTTTTTGCAGGTGCACCAGCATAGTTGCTACGTACAAACGATTTCAATTCCATGTGGAACGTATAATTACCGTTAGTTGCAGTTACACGTGCATTCTCTGTATCGCCTGTTTCTGGGTGAACACCATCCACTTTAAGATAACGGTAGCCAGCACTAGCTGCAGAGTCTAAACGCCAGTTGTTTTCTAATGACAACACGCCGATTGCGAACTGGTTACGCGTGTTTGCTGCAGCATTAGAAGCATCTGTTAAAGCAGTTTTAACGTTACCTGAGCCAGATCTTTCGTTAACCGTATAGTCAGGGTTTGAATCAATTGCTCTTGAAGGTGGCAAGCTAGCGCCCGCACCATTTGCACATGGGTTTTCTAAGAAATATGCATTTGAGCTTGATTGTGTACCAGAGGTAGAGATACGACGCTCAACAACTACTCTTTGTGTGCTAGGTGCGCCCAAGATAGGTGTCCAATCGCCGTTGGCTGCACCGCCAGCTGCTGCAATCGCAACGTATTGTGAACGTGAGATATTAGGTGCTAACGCAGGATCAAAAGAAGAACCTGATTCTGAAATACCTTGCGCTGCTTGCATTGCACGATATAAAGGAATACTTGCTGCTACACCAAACACTTGACCCACGTTTGCATCAGACTCAGCACCACGTGAAGACACATCACCGCCACCAATTGAGCTTGGAAATAATGCTGCCTCTACATCAGAAAAACCACCAACTGGTAGTTGTGGAGCAAATGGGTCTGTTGCTACTGCAGTTGCATTTCTGCCATTAACAGCTGCATTAGTACCTGCTGGTGGCAAAGCTTCACCAATCAACGCGCAGCCTTTCCATACTGTGGCATTATTTTTATTATTAGTTGGGTCTGAGTAAGCTACTGAAGATGTACAACCATTACCAGTACCCACAAATTTAACACGTGCTAAACGTGTGCCCACGGTGTGTGGTGCATATGCATTAAGTGAGCCACCGTCTAGTGTATGGTATAACACAGAAACAATGCCATTACGCTTACAAGCATAAGCGGTGAAGTTGCCTAATGAACCAGGTACGTTTGCTGTGCCACCTTGAGTTGAGAAAATAGTGCTAGTTCCAATATCACAGCCCACACCATTTCCTGGACCAACCCAACCTTCGTACACAGTACGGGTAGGAGCCGAAGCGCCAGAAAGCCAAGCTTGTTGTAGACTGCCTGCTTGGCGTGCATTTGAAATTTCATCCGCAGTGACTGGTACAGCAAATGCTGCAGCAGAAGTTGTTAGACCTGCGATAAGTAATGCGATTTGTTTCATTTTCATGATTATTCCCTTTATAAAAATAGGCAAAATTAATCTGCCACCCTATTTTTCATAGGGTCCGTTTAAACTTATCAACAGATTGCGAAAGCGCTTCGCAGTGGCAGAATGTGAATCGAATGACGGTTATTACTAAGCTTGTTTACGACGTGCTGCAAAGCCCATAAAGCCTAAACCTAACAACATCATGGCCCATGTGTCCGCTTCTGGCACTACCACGACTGGATCATTAGTTGTATATGTGAGTAAGCCATTTGCGGCTAAAGTAAATGCTGCACCATTACCGAAAATTGAATAAGTTGAGGCAGCGATGTTAGAAGCGCCTGATACTACTTGATACACATCCAAAGTTGAGCCAATTAAACCACCAGAAATGTTACCTCTACCATTTGGTTTGTTGTTCAAAAAATATTGAGCTGTAGTACCCAGACCTTGGTTACCATAGCTGGCGCCATTTTCAACAACTGAATGGTTTTGGAAAATTGGGGCAGTAACTTGCGCTTCAATCAAGTAAGAATTCCAGTTGTTTGTAAGCGTACTTAAGTTTGGACCGGTGATTGTTTCTACAGAGTCTGTGTTTAATGTACTAATTAAACCGCGATTACCTGCACCAGTTCCAATAGTATCTACAGCAATCACAGTGAAGAATAAATTTGCTGGGTTAACTGAAGCTAATAGTCCATTCCAAGCAGCAGCGTAATCACCTGTTGTTAAATCCCATGAAAAGTTAGTACCTACAGCATCTACATTACTATTTGCAAATGATGTACCAACCTTGTTGAAATCGCTGTAGCTTTTGCCTAAATCAAACAAACCACCATAACCAGTGCTGCTGTCATATACAGCAACAGTTAATGAGCTATTACCACTACCGCCTTCTTGCATAGCCGCTTGTGCTGGCACAGCTGCTGCCAACACCATTGCTGCTGCTAGTGCTTTCAATTGAAATTTCATACTTTTCTCCCAAAAAAATTAAAAAACTTAAACTACTGTTACCAACAAAAGCACTTGGCAACCAAACTCGCTTATGCAACCTAATCAAGCGACCACGCCACTTTAAAGATTACTTATGACATCCCTAACTTTTTCACTAGTCTGTGTGGACTAGCCCAAGCATGCGATAAACCCAACAAAATTCTTGTTAAAAGTATAGATAGGCAGTGTGATATTTATTACGAGGTGACTAGTCCGAAAGGACTAGGAACTAGCGAGTGTTTATGACGTTTTGAATGACGTGCGGATTAGTTGGAAATAGTGACCAAACCAAGCTTGGCGGCTTTGACAGCGGCCTGGCCGCGGTTTTCTACATCCAGCTTACGGAGTATGTTTTGCACATGGTTTTTGACAGTGAGCGGACTAATATCCAAGATAGAAGAAATCTCCCAGTTGGTTTTACCCATATGCAGCCACTGTAATATTTCAAATTCACGCTTGGTGATTTTTTTGCTGAGTTGGGTGGAGTTCATGACCATGGCTGCGCCGCCACGGTTAGACGTGACTTTGATCAAGGCACAATGTAAATGCGGCATGATGAGCTCTAGCAAGTAAGCCGTGTGCACAGACACTGGGCTAGACAAACGACCAAATGCCACGATAGTAGAGATACGCGTGCGGCTATCACCAAAACCATGCACCACAAAATTCTTGAGTTCAGAGGCTAACAATTCTTCAGCATCTGCCCCTATCACTGTGTAGTTGTTAAAGTCACCAGGTTTCATTTGATTGGTCACAAAAATAGGCATGCCATTTTTATGCCAAACATTGAGCGCTTTCCGCACTACACCTTCATCTTTTTTAATCACTTGATTAAACTGCGACTCACCAAAGTAGCGTGAAGAAGTAAAGTATTCATAATCGTAGATTTCGCTATCGGAAGTACGCACACCAAATAACATCACCTCGTGCCCGATTAAATATTGCACACCACGCTGCAACCAGTTAAAGAGATGTGTACGCTGCGTTAAACGTAGCGATTCTTCAATAACTTCCATAAACACCAGACGTTGTTCAGCGCTGAGTGTGACATCCGTATCGAGTGGGTTCATGTCGTGATGTGCTTGTGTAGTGATGATAGAGCTCTATCGTTAGTATTATCGGTGCACTATTCTTGACCACGCTGATGACAGTAGCATGACTGCTAAATGTCAGTTTGGTTACAGTTTTATAACAAATAACTAGTCCTATCGTAGGCGTAAAAAAGGCGTGACCAATACAGCATTTGAGCGAGGTCACGCCAGTGAGGGGCCTTCAGGAATCATCAGATTAACGGGAGCAAATGACAATTTGATGTACTGCTCTAGTTATCTGGGGCTAGTTAAAAACAACTAGTCCTTAAGCACTAATTTTTCAGTCTGTGTTTACACGAGTTAACAATGTTGAACAATGCTCCCAAAGCCAGCACTACAATCTGGCATAGGCATAGTTCATTGGGTAAATCACTTTTTCACGGGCGTCAGACCAAATCAAGTCGCAGCCATCATCGTCTACATGCATCATCCGGCCAGATTTATCCACGCAGTATTCACCACATACAATCATTTCTTCTACGGTGTAATCTTGCCCAACGCGTGTATATTCAAACAACACACTGCGTATGACTTTTGCGCCACGTTGAATATGGCAACCATCACTTATCCATGTGGGGCCGATAATCTGCGTACCTTTATCTACACGTACGCCAGAGCCTAAATACACCGGCCCTTCAATATGGGTGTGTTCCCAATCGATATGCACATTTAAGCCCACCCAAATACCTGGTCTAATTTGCTTGCCCGGCATTGGCATGCTCGGCACTTCGCCACGCATGACTTGTTGCATCACCAACCAGTAATCAGAGACCAAACCGATATCAATCCAGTTAAAGGGCTGGTTAATGGCATAAAACGGCAATTGCTTTTCGACCAACAGTGGAAATAAATCAGAACCAATATCAAACGTGCTGCCAGATGGGATGAGGTTGAGCGCTTCTGGCTCAAAAATATAAATGCCAGTGCTGGCTAAGTTAGAACGTGCCTCTGCTTGGCTTGGCTTTTCTTGAAATGACACAATTTTGCCAGCTTCATCGGTCACCACAATGCCGTAGCCAGACACTTTATCTATGGGCACTTCTTTGGCAACCAAACTCACTAGCGCGCCTTTTTGCTTATGTTCGGCCACTGCTTTGGTGATGTCTAGATCTATGATGGCATCACCACAAATCACAATGGTGGTTTCATCAAAAAAGCCGCCAAAGTCTTGAATTTTACGCATACCCCCTGCGGATCCCACTGGGCTAGGCACAATCTGGCCGTTACTGATATCACCTTCAAACGAATAACCAATGCTTACGCCAAAGCGGTGGCCATCACCAAAGTATTGTTGGATTTTTTCGTGCAGATAACTCACATTGACCATCACCTCTTGTATGCCATGCAAAGCCAAATGCTCAATCAAGTAGGCCATCACGGGTTTACCTAAAATAGGAATCATCGGTTTGGGTAATTCATAGGTGAGCGGGCGCACGCGTGTGCCCTTACCTGCCGCTAAAATCATTGCTTTCATTACATACTTTCTCAAATTGGGTGTACGCATGCTAATGCATGACGATGAAGGTTCTATGACGTTTGATTCAATGGTACCGAGCATAAAAAAAGCGATTGTGAAATCGCTTTTTTTAACGCTAACAAACTACTTATTTTTGCTTACGACGACCTGCCCAACCCATTAAACCAAGACCTGCCATGAACATAGCATAGGTTTCTGGCTCAGATACTGGTGATACAGGTGTGGTTGCTGCGTATACATTGCTGAGTGAAAACACTAAATCGTTGTAATCTAAATCGCCACCACCAAATAAGTCTTCAAAGCCAATGTTAATGGTATTGCCAATCACACTGCTATAAGCGGCATGAATCACATTATCAGGATTACGTGATGCTGCACCTGTGTAAAAAGTAGCTGCTAAGTTTTCTACGAACATACTGAAGGACAAGGTAGTGCCTGCCTCGAAAGTACCTAATGAATACTGAGTACCTGCCACAGCGGTTTTATTATTAAAAATAGAACCTGTGCCGCCCTCTAAAAATAAATCACTAGAGTAATCAGCTTGTGATGATAGAAATGTCAAAATAACTTCGCCAGTGGTGCCGACAAACAAGCTTTCACCACTTGGAGAAATACCAAATGGCAAGGGTGTTTCATTGGCAGATGCAAGCATTGGCGCGCTAAGCGATAACGCGAGTGCGATAGTGTGTATTGCTTTCATGGCTAAACTCCTCATATAAATAAATCTTCATTGCACATGATGAACAATCAACATGACAGTGCCATTAAGAAATTGTGAAAAATCTAGTTACTTCGGACTAGATTAGTCCGAACGGGCTATTCCATGACAACATTGCTTCACAACTAATATGCTTTCGGGTCCTTAAACATACGAAAAATTGTTTTAAAGATAATGCTGATGTCTAAGCCCAATGACCAACGCTTGAGATAATCCAAATCATAGTCAATCCGTTGCTTCATGCTATCCACCGTGCTAGTTTCACCTCTAAAGCCATTCACTTGCGCCCAGCCAGTAATGCCAGGTTTCACTTTGTGGCGCACCATGTAACCTTTAATCACCTTGCGGTACATTTCATTATGTTTAACTGCGTGCGGTCTCGGCCCCACTACACTCATGCTGCCTTGTAATACGTTAATAAATTGGGGTAACTCATCTAGCGAGGTTCTTCTTAGAAATTGGCCTAGTGGTGTGACACGTTGGTCGTCTTGGGTAGCTTGCACCACCTCACTGCCCTCTTCTGTAACAGCCATGCTTCTAAATTTGTACACCATGATTTCTTTGCCATCCAAACCATAGCGTTTCTGCTTAAAGATGATGGGCCCGGGCGAACTCCATTTCACACCGACTGCAATGAGCACCATCAACGGCAACACCAAAAGCAGTATCAAACTAGCGATGACAATGTCGCTGGCACGTTTTAAAAAGCGATTCACACCAGAGAATGGTGTTTCACACACAGCAACCACAGGCATACCATCAATGTCATCGATTCTGGCTTGAATCAAATCCGTCATGAAAAAATCTGGTACAAAATAGATAGACGCCGTGGTGTCTTTTAAATGATCTAACAACACATGCGTTTTTGATTCTGGCCCTACAGGTAATGCGATATAAATCAGGTCTATCGCGTGTTGCTTCACATAATCTGCCACTTCAGAAATTCTGCCAAGATACGGCGTATGCAAGGCAGGATAGTTATCATCAAAAAACCCTTGTATGCGCACGGCGTGACTAGGGTTGGCGCGCAATTTACTACCCAGTTGCTGGCCAAGTGGGTTACACCCTACGATGATGGCTGTTTTTTTGGCACTTTCTAAATAAAATTGGCTTAGAAAATAACGCCCCAATACCCAGTGCGCCGCCAATAATGCGATGGGGGTGAACACAAACCAATCCATCAATACGTCACTCGGAAAATCGAATACATAGCGCGTGACATAGCCAAAAATCAACAAAAGTCCAGCTACGCTGCACCACTGGCTAAGGATGGTTTTAATTTCTATTAAGATATTTTGCTGAATCACCCATGCACCAGGAAAGCTAATGGCAAACGTCAAAATGGAAAGCACAATATAGTCAGGTGTGAGTTCACCTTGGTGATAAATAGCAACCGCATACAGCACCATTACCATGAGCAGTGGATCGACAAACAGTCGTGAGAACTGTTGTCGATTAAACGTTTTACTGAATAGTAATTTGGGTTGATCTAAACCTAGCATGTATAAACCAATAGTGTCATCACTTTAAAATAGTGATGTGTGAACAAATATTTTGATGTTGAGACGAAGCAGTAAGTACAAGCACAAATGAGATTGCAAATACAAATTTAGATTGCAAAATCAAACTTAAATTGAATGCGCAGCTTTTCGATATTCGCTGTAAGTTTTCTCAGCCACTTTACGCCAATTGTATTGGCTATCAATCCATGCACGTTTATCCATTTTTGCTTCGTGAGATTGTGGATTGCGTATTTTAGAGCGAATTTTTTCGGTCAACATGGGCACATTACCCAGCTCAAAATAAGTCATGGGGTTTAGGCTGAGCTCTGTGTTTGCAGGGATATCACTCGCTAATACTGGCAATCCATAACTTAATGCTTCTAACAATGAAATCGACAAACCCTCGTGCGATGAAGGCAATACAAACAACGCGGCATGCGTATACAAACTGCGTAATACTTCACCTTGCTGAAAGCCGGTCAATACAATGTTTTTGTTTTGGCTAGCTGCTTGTTGCAAAGCTGCCACATACGCATCTGGATGGTCTGACGTGCCAACGAATACCAATTTGTGGTCAGGTAAGTCTGCATGGTTAAATGCCTCTATTAAATCCAAATGGCGTTTCTCTGGCACTAGGCGGCTCACTAATAAAATGTAGCGCTGTTTCGTTAAGCCAAACTGCGCTAGGTGTGATTCACACGTGTCCAACTGAGGCATATTCACGCCGTTACGGATAATTTCAGATTGCACTTGGTGTTTGTTGGCGACTAACTCGCGAATCACGTTGGAGATGACAATCCGCCCATGAGAAAAACGCATGCCTGCCCACTCGCCTGTTTTTAGTACAAACTTGGCAAAACCACCCCATTTTTGCCTGTCGTAATCTGGGCCATGATGCGTCACCACTACTTTTAAACCTAGTAATCGCGCGAGTGGTGTCATGAGTGCCGGGCCAATCGCGTGAATATGCAAAATATCGGGTCGTTTCATGGCGGCATACATCACACCTAAAAATGTATGCACAATTGCCTCAAGCGCTTTGGATTTGGGCGCCCATAACCTTGTAAATTTCACCCCTTGCCATGCATTGCCGATATGTAAGGGTTGATAAGGTGCGCGCACAATTACCTCTAAATCGCAGCCCTGTTGCACAAGCAACGGTGCTAAATGTTCGGCATGCGTCTCTATACCGCCTTGCACTTGTGGAAAGCCTCTAAGACCCAACATCATGACACGTAGCGGCTTGGCAACATGTACTGGGCTGGGGTGCCAAGTATCTACATAACCTGCTTTGGTGGCGCTAGCATCTAGGATAAATGCTTTTGTGTTATGCGAGAGATGACTGTTAGTCGCTAAATTACGCCACGGAGTTTGTGTGCCTATCATATCTGCAACACTCAGGCGTAATGACCAAGTTACTGTATCTAGGAGATATACAAAAGCTAAACGCAAATCTGCACTGGCTTTAGCAAGCAGATGAAGCTTTGATTTTATTAGGCTTTTTGGCATAACCCCTCTTGAGTACAAACGTAATGAAAGTTTGCTAACAGGGTGTAAGAATGGCCTAGGCAGATTGCATTGATATGAACAAATGCTTGGATTATCTAGTCCGTTCGGACTAGATATGATTCATTGATTCGTCATGGTTGATTCATTGTCCTACATTAGAATGAGGATCCATGCATTGAATACACAATAAAAATTGAAATGAGTGATTGACAATAATTCCATATTTATAGAAATATAGAATCTATGAATATTCAAACAGCCGTCATACAACTATCATCCATCGCGCAAACCGCACGCTTGGAAATTTTTCGATTACTGGTACAGGCAGGCCACGATGGTTTGTCTGCTGGCAATATCGGCGAAAACCTGAAAATACCTGCTAGTACACTATCATTTCACCTGAAAGAACTGAGTCATGCTGGCTTGATTCACGCGCGACAAGTCAGCCGCAATATTTATTATTCTGCTAATTACGAAGCCATGAATGGCTTACTAGCTTACCTTACCGAAAATTGCTGTGCAGGCACACAAGTGTGTGCGCCAGTCATTACTTGCAAACCCAACGCATCAGGAGTGTCATCATGAAAAGAATACATTTACATGTCTCTGTCGATAATCTAGACAAAAGCATCGGGTTTTATAACACGCTGTTCGGTGCAACACCCAGTGTAATAAAAACAGATTACGCTAAGTGGATGCTGGATGATCCACGTGTGAATTTTGCTATTAGTCAGCGTGGTTCAAAAGCTGGACTAGACCATATTGGTATTCAAGTAGAAAGTGACGCTGAGTTATTAGCAATTAAAACGCGTTTAGAAACCGCTGAATTAAACATGCTGACAGAGGTTGGCACGACATGCTGCTACGCCAAATCTGACAAGCATTGGGTACAAGACCCGTCTGGTATTGCTTGGGAAACCTATCACACGTTGGAGAGCGCACCTACATTCAATGCCATTGAGCCAAGTAATGCCATTGAGCCAACTAATGCCAACAAGCAAAGCACACCTACCGCTGCTTGCTGTGCGCCAGCAGTAGAAAAAGTACAATTCATTTCGAGAAAGTAATGATGCATAAACTTGATTCAACTATACAATCATCGAACAAAAATCAGCCAACCATAGGAAGTTTTGAGCGCAATCTCACTTGGTGGGTCTTGGGCTGTATTGTAGTGGGTATTGTCCTAGGCCAGTCGTTTCCAGATTTTTTTGCCTTGGTCGGTGAACAAAAAATAGCTGAAGTGAACTTGCCTATAGCAGGCTTGATTTGGCTGATGATTATTCCCATGCTACTCAAAATTGACTTTAGCGCGAAGCAAGATGTGTTTATACACAGCAAAGGCATAGGCGTGACGCTATTCATCAATTGGTTTGTCAAACCATTTTCGATGGCGCTGCTAGCATGGATATTTATACGTCACTTATTTTATGATTTTTTACCGGCAGATCAGATAGATAGTTACATTGCTGGCCTCATTTTATTGGCTGCTGCACCTTGTACTGCGATGGTATTTGTGTGGAGCAATCTATGCGGTGGTGATGCCAAGTTTACGTTGTCTCAGGTAGCCATTAACGATGTGATTATGCTAGTAGCGTTTGCGCCTATTGTTGCTTTGCTACTGGGTATTTCTAGCATTACAGTGCCTTGGAATACACTATTTTTATCAGTGGCCTTGTTTATTATTGTGCCAGTCATCATCAGCCAAATTGCACGCAAGGTGTTGCTCGCCCAAGGTGACCATGCATTAGCGTCAGCACTCAAGCACTTACACCCTATTTCACTGTTGGCATTGCTGATGACGCTGGTATTGTTGTTTGGCTTTCAAGGCCAGCAAATTTTGGCACAGCCCATCATCATTGCTTTACTGGCCGTGCCAATTATCATTCAGGTCTACTTTAACTCGATGTTTGCCTATTGGCTGAACAAACAATTTAAGGTGGCGCACTGTGTCGCTGGGCCATCCGCATTGATAGGTGCGTCTAACTTTTTTGAATTAGCGGTAGCAACAGCTATTGCCTTGTTTGGATTTAATTCAGGTGCTGCACTAGCTACTGTGGTGGGAGTACTGATTGAAGTGCCAGTGATGTTGTCTGTGGTTGCGATTGTGAACCGAAGCAAAGATTGGTATGCACAAACATAAGTTGGGGATACATCTCACAAAAAGCTAAAGGGGCAAAAGCCCCTTTTATATTCTTGCATCCTCAAGGTTGTGTCACAAAAAACTTCTGTTCTTAATTTCCCAATCTTTTAAAGCATTTTCCGCTTGTTCTTTTTTGTAACCGTATTTCTCTTGCAACTTTAATACTATTTGCTGACGCTTCAGTTCATTTGCATCAAAATCATCATCCGTTAGTTTGGTCCATGAGGCTTGTATTTTGCCTTTTAATTGATTCAGATTTGTCATGTTATAGCTTCCAATCATTGCGCTCTCCTAATGCTTGTATTTTATGGGAGTTAAATTCACCCAATTTGACCCATATCAAATCTACACAAGAAATTCATACGTAAGATGCAACTTATCAGATTCTTTTTTACATACGGAGTTCACAAAAAAATGAAAAAAACTATTATTAATCTATTAATTGCAAGCACATTCATCCCATTTTTCGCACAAGCTGAAGAAGGTGACTGGGTAGTACGTTTACGTGCTGTGAATGTGAGTCCAAATGAAGACAGCAAATTAGGTAAAACTGTTAATAATGTTGTGGGTTCAGCTGTTATGTCACCCGGTGCAGAATTAGCAGTCAGCGATAAAGTCATCCCAGAATTGGATATCTCATACTATTTCACAAAAAATATTGCAGCCGAGTTAATACTTGCAGTAGGTACGCGTCACAACGTGGGCATTCAAAAAGACACTGCGGGTGTGGTCGGCAATCAAGCCTTAGGCAGTGTTAATTTGTTACCCCCAACGTTAACTGCCCAATGGCACTTTAACCCTGACCAAACCTTTGACCCTTATATTGGTGCAGGCATTAACTACACGCTCATGCTTGACCGTAACTTAAAAGGCAGTGCTGGCGCAATTAATGGCAACAAAATCAAAATTGAGAGCGATAGCTGGGGCCCAGCATTGCAAGCTGGCTTTGATATCAACTTAAAAGACGGCTGGCTAATTAACGCAGATGTGAAATATGTATGGCTGGACACCGACGTGAAATTAAAAGGTGCGGTGACTGGCAACGCATGGAGGAAAATTGATTCACTCGATATTAACCCTTGGGTGATTGGTATCGGCATCGGTAAAAAGTTTTAATGACTCAACATTAGCTTATAGCTGTTACACCTTATTGCAACATAAGCCCTGCTCCACTTGCCTCTGTGCCTAGTCCCCTTTAGGCCAGAGGTTTTTTTTACCTAATTGAATAATAAAATAATCTTGTACTTAAAGTGCTATTCAGGTGTATTTAGTTACACCAAATTTTCACTTGATGCGTCAAGTCCATCCAAATGGCGGTGGCACTGACCAAAGTCAATAACAAACCTGCCAAGCGCATACTGGTTGCATCGGTTAACCAAGAAATACCCGACTTTAGTTTTAACCATAACTGCGGCGCCAATATTAAAGAAATGCTACTACCCGCGGCAAACGTTGCCATGCTGATAGCACCATTGACTGGGTTAGCTTGCAACGACGCCACTAATAATGCGGAATACAATAATCCACATGGCATGAGTACCCATAACATCCCTGTTAAAAATACCCCTTTGGACGGTCCAGCAGCTTGACGTAACCGAGCCCAGATACCCTTACCCACTTTATCTGCCCAAATTGGCTGGCGTGCTAACAGCAGCAACATTAAGCCCCATACCAATACCAACACATGAAAAAATGTCCACAAAGGATGTAATGTTGCTGTTTGCTCGGATACCCAAGCCAGACTTTTGACTGAATAGGCAGCAATTGCACCCAAGCTGGCGTAACCACAAATGCGGCCAAATTGAAAAATTAAATAATCATAACGATTAGCTTGGTTTTGCTGGATGTAGGCGCAAGCACCTCCACACATCGCAACGCAATGTGGGCCACCCGCCACTCCCATCATGAAAGTAGCTACCGCAAAAGAAAATGGAATGTCAGGCAAAAAACGCTATGAGACCTAAATGATTTTAGAAAAGCGTGCCCGGTTAGTATCTATTTGTAAATAACGATCAAACACCATGGCGATAGCACGCACAAAGAACCAACCCATCTCAGTGACCTTGATACCATCTTGCTCCATGACCAGCATACCTGCTTGCTCTTTCTCTTTTAGCAAGGCCAACTCGTCTGCAAAATAAGCATCAAACTGAATCATATAAGACAGTTCTATAGATTCGTATTGTAATTCACCATGACACATAATAGCCATAATCACAGCACGTCGAATCAAATCATCTCGCGATAATGCCAAACCGCGCACTACTGGGAAATGACCCTGATCAATATGATCGTAATATTCTTCTAAAGTTTTTGCGTTTTGGCTATAAGTTGCACCTATTCTGCCAATCGAAGATACGCCCAAACCAATTAAGTCACTCTCTGCTTGTGTGCTATATCCCTGAAAGTTACGATGCAGACGCCCTTGTGTTTTAGCGATGGCAAGCGCATCTCTTGGCAGTGCAAAATGGTCCATACCTATGTAGACATACCCAGCATCCATAAAAGTGCTGATCGCATCAGACAGCATGCTAATTTTGGCAGTGGCTGATGGCAACTCATATTGGCTAATCCGACGTTGCGGCTTAAAGCGCTCTGGTAAGTGCGCATAGGCATATAGCGCAATCCTATCTGGGCGTAACGTTACAACTTGGTCTAAAGTGCGTTTGAACGATTCAGTGGATTGCTTAGGCAGGCCATAGATTAAATCGACATTGATCGAATCAAAATGCAGCTCACGTGCTGCAGCCGTTAAATCGAACACCTGCTCCGCAGGTTGAATACGATGCACCGCTTTTTGTACCTCTTCGTCAAAATCTTGTACGCCAAAACTCAAGCGGTTAAACCCTAATGCGGCCAAGTGCGCTAGGCGCTTTTCGTCTACAGTTCTAGGATCTACTTCAATTGAATATTCACCGCCTGCTGGTAAATCAAAGTTATGACGTAGCATCGTCATTAACTCAGTCAGTTCCTCATCAGAAAAAAATGTAGGTGAGCCGCCACCCAAATGCAGTTGTGTCACGGTTTGACCGCGACCCAAATGCGCCACATTCAAATCAATTTCACGGCTTAAATAACGTAAATACTCCGTGCTTTTTTTATGCTGCTTGGTAATGATTTTATTGCAAGCACAATAAAAACAAAGTGACTGGCAAAATGGGATATGCACATAAATAGACAATGGCTGCGACCAGCCACTGACACGACGTTGCGCCAGCGCTTGAATGTAGGCATTCTCTGTAAAAGCTTCTACAAATCGGTCGGCAGTTGGGTATGAAGTGTAACGTGGACCCGCTACATCATATTGCTTGATTTGCTTTGGGCTAATGTGTGGCAAATGCTCCACTAAGCACGATTCCATGGCCAATGCATCACTGTTTACTAGCGTCATCATATCACTCCTGAATATTGACGCTACTTTGCCAGCATTCTCCACAAAACTCATTGATATACATCAAACAGAGAATTATTCAATCCAGCATAATGCGTGCAACGATTCCCTGGAAAATGATATGGTTGATGCAAACGCGCAATCTGAGGCATATAATGCAATTACTTATCCTGAAAATGCGACGGCCTCCTACCCGATGAATCCAGAA
This sequence comes from Methylophilus sp., assembly GCA_030696695.1. Taxonomy (GTDB): domain Bacteria; phylum Pseudomonadota; class Gammaproteobacteria; order Burkholderiales; family Methylophilaceae; genus Methylophilus. The sequence continues at coordinate 80,997 of JAUYRP010000024.1, read as the reverse complement.
ATGATTAAAGTGGCATGCTCCAATTGCAACCTACGTGAATTGTGTATGCCTGTTGGACTTAACCATGATGAAATGGTCAAACTTGATCATGTGGTATCAACGCGCAAACGCGTGAAACAAGGGGGACATTTGTTCAGCCATGGCGACCCTTTCACCACCTTGTATGCGATTCGTACCGGTTACTTCAAAACCTGTGTCAACACCGAAGATGGTCGTGAACAAGTCACTGGTTTTCAAATGGCAGGTGAAATCATCGGGCTAGATGGCATTGTCAGCGATAAACACAATTGCAATGCAGTTGCGCTGGAAGATGCTGAAGTATGCATTATGCCGTTTGAGAATGTTGAAGAGTTATCACGTGAATTTCCTGTGTTACAACGCCATGTGCATAAAATTATGAGCCGTGAAATTGTGCGCGAGAATGGTGTGATGATGTTACTTGGTAATATGCGTGCGGAAGAACGTCTTGCAGCATTTTTGCTGAATTTAGTACAGCGTTTACATGCACGTGGTTTTTCGCAATCAGAGTTTGTGTTACGCATGACGCGTGAAGAAATTGGCAGTTATCTTGGCATGAAACTAGAAACGGTGAGTCGCACATTCTCCAAATTCAGTGAAGACGGTATCATCGAAGTGAAGCAACGCAATGTCAAAATCATTAACCCAGAAGCACTTAAGCAAATTTATAACCCACAAACTTGCACCTAATGCACTTCCAGTCATTTTAGATTGTCTAGATTCAAATGACGCGCTCGCAAATACTCACAGTAGTTGACCATAACCGTATATTTCACGGGTTCACTTACGTCTACCCTGTCATTTCTAGACGCGCGGGCGGTGTGTCAATTGGTATTAATCTCAACCCTAACAATGCATGTAATTGGCAATGCGTATATTGCCAAGTACCTAACTTAACACGCGGGATGGCACCGCCACTGGATGCCGTACGCTTAGAGCATGAGCTCGATAGTTTTCTTGCAGAAATTCAACAGGGTGATTTCATGCAAACTTATGTTGAGCCGGATATGCGAGTACTGAAAGACATTGCGTTTTCAGGCAATGGCGAACCCACCAGTTGCCAACAACTTGATATTGCTTTGGCTATCGTGGAAAAGCTTAGAGCGCGATACCAGCTAGATACAAGTGTGAAAACACGTATGATTACCAATGGTAGTTTGATGCATCGGCAATCAGTGCTCAATAGCATCGCTCAACTAAAGCAATTGAATGGTGAGGTTTGGTTTAAATTAGACGCAGGCGCGCGTAATGATATACAACGCATTAATCAGGTATACGTAAACCCACAACAGCATCTTGCAAGATTAAAAGCCTGTGCTGCGCTATGCCCTACTTTTATACAAACCTGTATGTTTGGCTGGCAAGGTGAAGCGCCTAATGAAGCATCAATCGACGCTTATTTAAACTGTGTTGCGCAAGTCAAAGACGTGGTTAAAGGTGTGTATTTATATGGAGTGGCAAGACCATCCTACCAACCAGAAGCAGCATCTATCTCACGCTTATCGCGCGAATGGTTGGAAGTGATGGCTAACAGAATACGTGCTCTAGGGCTTGTCGTGCACGTCAGTGAGTAGCAGGTTACTTATTCTTAATCCGACTCGGCAGGCTTTAAACCTGTGGCCGCATGGTTTCTGCCTTGTACTGCCGGCACTAGGCCATCACGCTCTGCATCTAAGGTTTTATTAATTTCAATACCTTTACGGTAGTAATCCTCAATCGGAGGATCAGGATTAGTGATGGCCAGATAAGCCGTGATAAACGAGGCAATCACCACCAAAATTGGCCCAGCCATGATGAACCAGACATAACCGAATTGCCACCAAGCTTTAGTTTGCTTTTGTTCCATGCTGATTCCTATTTGTACAGATTATTGCGTAATAATAAACACTGATTTTTCGGTGGTGGTTTCTTGTGTCTCTAGCGATTTCACTTGAAACATGAGTGGGTGAGACCCTCTATCTAACACACCGTCCGGCACTTTAATCTCCATCACCACGGACTGGTTTTTGCCAGGGGCTACAGTAATTTGATGCGCCGCTTCTGATATAGGCTTAATATTCGCTTCGTTAAATTCAGCTTCAAACGCGTCATCGCCCAACACTTTAATCTGATACGTCTGTGCATGCTCGGCATTGTTCATAATTTTCAATCGATACACATTCTCTAGTTTGTTGTCTGCAGAGATGCGTGACGTTACCGCACGGTCACGCAATACATCTACGCGAAACGACGGTTTAAAATACAGGCTAACGCTAAAGCCAACCACCAATAATGTCAAAATAGTAGAGTAAATAAGGACGCGTGGTCTGAGGATGCGTTGAATAATATGGTGGCGTGACCAATTATTCTTCATCGCATTTTCTGTGGAATATTTAATTAGGCCAGGTGCAAAGCCCATTTTATCCATGACGGTGTCACACACATCAGCACAAGCGCCACATCCAATACATTCGTATTGCAAACCCTTACGAATATCAATACCGGTAGGACAAACTTGCACACACAAACTGCAATCAATACAAGAACCAAGCGCAGCATTTTCCTCAACGGATTTTTTATTACGGCCGCCTCTTGGCTCACCACGGGCTTCATCGTAAGTCACTATTAAGGTGTCATCGTCAAACATTGCACTCTGAAAACGTGCATACGGACACATGTATTTACATACTTGTTCACGCATAAAACCAGCATTGCCATAGGTAGCAAAACCGTAAAAACATACCCAAAATGTTTCCCATGGGCCCAAACTAAATTGCAAGGTACTGCTGAACAACTCACGTATCGGTGTGAAATACCCTACAAATGTGAAACCGGTCCATAAGGCAAATGTAATCCAAACAAAATGTTTTAGAAATTTTCTGGAGATTTTTTTCGCACTCACAGCCGATTGGTCTAACTTCATGCGGGCAGCACGATCACCTTCAATTTTGGATTCTATCCACAAGAAAATTTCGGTATAGACAGTTTGTGGACAGGTATAACCACACCATAATCGTCCGGCAATAGCAGTAAAAAGAAAAAGAGAAAGCGCTGAAATAATCAGCAAAAACGTGAGGTAAATTAAATCTTGTGGATTCAGCACTAAACCAAAAATAAAAAAACGTTTTGCTTCTAAATCAAACAACATAGCTTGGCGTTGGCCCCATTCTAACCAAGGCACGCCGTAAAAAAACAACTGGGTGAGCCATACCATGGCCCAGCGCCAATTATTAAACACACCAGTCACACTGCGGGGATATACCTTATCTTGAGACTGATAAAGTGAATAAACAACTTCATCTAAAGGAATTGCAGTCTCTTTGACTCCCCGCGTGTCGATTTTAGTCATTTGTTGGACAAGCCCCATACATAAGCAGTCAATACATGTATTTGTTCAGGTGTGAACTTTTCTTTCCATGCTGGCATTTGGTTTACTTTACCTTCATGAATACGCTTGATGATGGCAGCTTCGCCAGCACCATGTAGCCAAATATTGTCAGTCAGGTTAGGTGCACCAATCGCTTGATTACCTTTACCATCCGCACCATGACAGGCTGCACACACGCCAAACTTCGCTTTACCAGCGCCGGCGCGTCCAGAGTCGTGCATGCTGCCAGATAGACTCAATACATAGTTCGCCACATTTTTCACATCATCATCAGACCCTAAAGCAGCACCCATCGGAGGCATCATGCCTACGCGGCCATTGACAAGCGTCTCGTTGATTTTTTCTGGGCTACCGCCATATAACCAGTCTTGATCAGTCAAGTTAGGAAAGCCACGGCTACCACGCGCATCAGAGCCATGACACTGCGCACAGTTATTCAAAAATAAACGTTGACCAATGCCTTTGGCATCTTCATCTTTAGATAAGTCTTCTACCGACATCGAAGCATATTTTGCATACAACGGTGCAATAACTTCATTGGTTTTGGCTACTTCTGCCTCATATTGCTTAACCCCTGTCCAGCCGAGTTTACCATTGTAGGTACCCAAGCCTGGGAACAAGAACAAATAAGCCAAACCGAAAATGACCGTAATCATAAATAAACCAACCCACCACATTGGCATTGGATTATTCATTTCACGTAAATCTTCGTCCCACACATGACCACTGGTGTTATCCCCATCGGCTACAACACCCACTTTTACTTTATTGGCAAACCATAACAGGAGCACACATCCAAAAATACCGCCCAAGCTAATTGCCGTGATAAATATTGGCCAAAATCCATTAACAAAATCGTTCATGTTGAAATCCCTTAATCTTCCGTAAACGGCAGTGACTCTGCCTCTTTAAAGCCTGATGAGTTGCGGTTACGCCAAGCCCAAATTGCAATCGCAACAAACACAATAAAGCTTGCGACTGTGGCCAATATCCTTAATGTCGTTAATTCCATAGGTGTTTCCTTTATTTAAGGTGGGTACCCAATACTTGTAGATAAGCAATCAGCGCTTCCATTTCGGTTTTACCTTTCACCTCATCGGCTGCCGCTTTGATTTCTTCATCGGTATATGGCACACCTACCGTGCGCAACGCACGCATTTTCGGTGCCATTTCGCTTGGATCCACCTGTGCGGTGTTTAACCATGGATACGCTGGCATAATCGATTCAGGCACTAAATCACGTGGATTAATCAAGTGAATGCGGTGCCAGTCATCGCTGTAACGACCACCAACGCGATGCAAGTCTGGGCCAGTACGTTTACTGCCCCATTGGAATGGGTGGTCGTACACGTACTCACCAGCTACCGAGTAATGGCCATAGCGCAATGTTTCCGCATGGAACGGACGTATCATTTGTGAGTGGCAGTTGTAGCAGCCTTCACGAATATATACATCACGTCCAGCCAATTGCACCGCCGTGTAAGGTTTCAATCCACGAATCGGCTCAGTAGTAGACTTTTGGAAGAACAACGGCACAATCTCTACCAACCCCCCAAATGAAATCGTAATTAAAATCAATACGATCATTAAAAAATTACTGGTTTCGACTTTGTCGTGATTAATCTTGCTTTTGTTTTGTTCGTTTGACATCTTTAATCCTTAAGCGTGAGCAGCGCTAACTTGTGGAATATTCACCAACACTGGTTTGCCACTCGTTGCTGTTTTATATACATTCCAAGCCATAATCAACATGCCGCTGAGGTAAAGCACACCACCTAATAAGCGCGTGAAGTAGTACGGGAATTTGGCTTTAACACTTTCTACAAAGGTATAAGCCAATGTACCGTCAGCATTCATGGCACGCCACATTAAGCCTTCCATCACGCCTGAAATCCAAAGCGCTGAGATATACAACACAATGCCTATCGTTGCTAACCAGAAGTGCAGTTCAATGGCTTTGATGCTGAACATTTGTTTTTGACCAAATAAGCGTGGCACCATGTAATAGAGTGAACCCATAGAAATCAAGCCTACCCAACCTAAAGCGCCTGAGTGTACGTGCCCTACTGTCCAATCGGTATAGTGTGAAAGTGCATTGACTGTTTTAATCGCCATCATTGGACCTTCGAACGTACTCATACCGTAGAATGAAAGCGCAACAATCAAGAAACGTAAGATAGGGTCTGTACGCAATTTATGCCATGCGCCAGATAACGTCATGATACCGTTGATCATACCGCCCCAGCTTGGTGCCAACAGAATCAGAGAAAACACCATACCTAAAGATTGTGTCCAGTCAGGTAACGCGGTGTAATGCAAATGGTGTGGGCCTGCCCACATATAAGTGAAGATGATTGCCCAAAAGTGCACAATCGATAAGCTGTATGAGTAGACTGGGCGCTCGGCTTGTTTAGGCACAAAGTAATACATCATGCCCAAGAAACCAGCGGTTAAGAAGAAACCTACCGCGTTATGACCATACCACCATTGCACCATGGCATCTTGCACACCTGCATAAGCAGAATATGACTTCATGAAACCTGCAGGAATAGCTGCACTATTCACAATATGAAGTAATGCAACTGCAAGGATAAATGCGCCGTAGAACCAGTTGGCCACATAAATATGTTTGACTTTGCGTTGACCGATGGTGCCAAAAAACACAATGGCATAAGACACCCAAACAATCGCAATCAAAATATCAATTGGCCATTCTAGTTCTGCGTATTCTTTACCTTGTGTGTAACCCAATGGTAAAGAAATAGCGGCGGCAATAATCACAGCCTGCCAGCCCCAGAATGTAAAGGAGGCTAACTTACCAGCAAACAAGCGTGTTTGACAGGTACGTTGAACAACATAATAAGAGGTGGCAAATAACGCTGAACCACCAAACGCAAAAATGACTGCATTGGTATGCAGTGGTCTTAATCGACCAAAACTGGTCCAAGGTAAGCCTAAATTCAGCTCAGGCCATACCAGTTGCGCAGCAATAATCACACCCATGAGCATGCCTACTACGCCCCAGACGACAGCCATAATGGAAAATTGCCGCACCACCTTATCATTGTAAGTGCTAGGTTGCGAGTGTTCGAGTTGCATTGATTTCTCCAAATTTACTAAATGACTAAGACCAGTTTGCCGTAAAATATTCGTATCGCATTTGATACAAATCAATCATCGTGCAAAATACGTTCACCTTCAGGTTCAATATCTTCAAATTGACCTGTATAAATAGCCCACCATAAACCACCTAATATAAAAAAAACTAGGATGACTGACAGTGGTACCAATAAAAATAAAATATCCATGCTAGACCTGTTGCTCGCTAGAAAAGACTTGCGAAGGGATTGCTGATAAGCGTAAAGCATTACCGACCACCAACAAGGAACTGAGAGCCATGCCTAAACCAGCCAGCCATGCAGGCAACCAACCCATAATGGCAAGCGGAACACACACGACGTTATATACAACTGCCCACATTAAATTCTGCTTTACGATTTGCATGGTGCGTTTTGCTTGGTTCAACAATACGACTACCATAGGTACTTCATTATTCATGACTACAAAATCCGATTGCGCTTGTGCCAATGGCACGGCCTGACCCATCGCCACCGACACATTGGCTAACGCCAAAATCGGGCCATCATTCAAGCCATCACCAATCATTGCCACCTGTCGCCCTTGCTGCTGCAACTGTTGCATATGCAATAATTTATCTTGTGGCGTACAGGCGCCACGTGCAACATCAATCCCCGCTTTTCTAGCAAAGGCATTCACGGTTTCTGTGTTATCACCAGACAACAGTTGCACCTGAATACCCTGCTTTTTTAACGCTTGCACAGACTCAGTAACATCTGCCTTCATGGTTTCTTCCATGGTAAAACTGGCAATCCAACCGTGCTCAGAAACGAGGTGTACTGATGAGGTCGCCATTCTATCTAAATTTTCCAAACCGCAAAACGTTAATGAGCCTAATTTTAGGGTGCCAATTGAAGAATTTGCCATTAAACCTGCGCCTGGCACTTCTTTGACGTCCTCTAATTTCATTTCTGAAGGTTCTGTATGCACATCTGCTGTCCTTACTATGGCTTTGGAGAGCGGATGTAAGGAATAGTTTGCTAATTGTGCAGCAATATTTAATGCTTGTTTGGGCGTATAGGACTCGTGGGTCTGAATAGCAGAAATGGTGAGCTGGTCTTGTGACAATGTGCCTGTTTTATCAAAGACGATGGTATCGATATTGCTGAGTGCCTCAAGCGCCTGCATTTTTCTCACCAACACGCCTCTTTGCGCTAAAGCACCAGAGATTGTCAGCATTGCAGCTGGTGTTGCAAGTGAAAGCGCACAAGGACAAGTGACAATCAATACCGCAACTGCCGCCATCAGTGCACGTCCGTGATCAACAGGCCACAGGATAAACGCGGCAAGTGCGGCGGCAAAGAGAACGCCGATTAAAAATGGTCTAGCGATCCGGTCTGCAATCACTGCAAGCCTTGGCTTTTCAACAGATGCTCTTTCCATTAAAGCCACAATCTGCGCATAGCGTGTGTGATCACCTAATTTGTCTATCCGCATGTTTACTGGGGCTTGTAAGTTAAAACTACCTGCAATTACCTCCTGCCCCAGCGATTTCTCTACAGGCTTGGATTCACCTGTTAATAACGCTTCATCTGCATTGGTGACACCTTCTGTTATCACACCATCTGCTGGAAAAGCCTCACCCGGTAGCACACGTAAGGTATCACCCACTTGTAAACGGTTCACTGCCACACGCTGAAACTCACCTTGCGCATTAAGGCGCTCAATGGTGCTTGGTAAGCGACGCATTAATACATCCAAAGCACCAGCCGTACGATCACGCATTCTCAGCTCTAACCAGCGACCTGTAAGCAGGAAAAAGACAAACATGGTCAATGAGTCAAAATAAACCTCTACCCCCCACCAACCATTTGGTTGAAACGTGCCTGCGGAACTCACCACAAAAGTGATGAGTATGCCGAGCGCTACGGGCAAATCCATACTGATTTGACGGTTTTTTAAATCATGCAGTGCATTGCTAAAAAAAGGTATTGCGGAGAAAAACATAACAGGCAGCGTGAGTACCCATGAAGCCCAGCGCAACAAATTGATAATATCAGGTGTGATGTCTTGGCTGTCGGCAATATACGCTGGATAGGCATACATCATCACTTGCATCATACAAAAGCCAGCGACCACCAAACGCCATAACATTAAGCGCTGTTGTTTGCGACGTTCATCAACATTAAAAATTTCACTGGCTGGCAACGCAGCATAGCCAGCGCGGGTCAGTGCCTCCATCCACTCAGATGGTTTTGTGGTTTCGGCTGACCATGTAATGCGCGCACGCTTGCTGGTCGCATTGACTTCGGCGGACATCACACCCTGAATAGAGGTGAGCGCTTTTTCTACATTAAAGGCACAAGCAGCACAATGCATGCCATCCACCACGATGTGCGATTGCCACACTTGTTCTGGCTGATTTAAGGCATGGCTAAATTTTGCCCATTCCTCGGTATCATCAAGCCCTATATAAGCTGCATTGTTCAAGTTTAAAACCCCAATAGGCCAATTTACTTAGGTGTAGACCGCCTAAACCGTCAAACATTATATAAATTTACATAATATATTTCAATTAAATATTATTGTTTTTCTATGAATTGCATCATTTTTTGTTTGAATATATCAGCCCAACGCATTAGATCATTGATATAACGCAAACCTTGCACTTTCTCTAGTTTGGCATATAAAAAATAGACTGCTCCACTAAACGCTTTTTCAACCCTAGCGCTTCAACTTCAAACTGAATCGCATGCACACCGGGCTTCACATTGCCATCGGGTAAACGCACACTGATAGGCACTGATTGCTCACTTGTAGCATACACCTTTACAGCGCTATCATTCAGTATACTTAGCCCGTCTAAACCTGTGACCTTGATTTGATACGTTTGTACTGATTCAGTTGCATTGGTAATCTGTAATCGGTATACATTTTCTACATGGCCATCCGAAAGCAAGCGCGCCATCACACCACGATCACGAATGACATCTACTTTAAACGGTGAGCGATACACTAAAGACATGACCAATCCTGCGGAGATAAGCACGAGCAATCCACTGTATATAAGTACTCGTGGCCTAAACATTTTGCGCAAACGTTGTGCTTTGCTCAGTTGTTGGACTTCTCCATTTTTAGTGGAAAAATGAATCAAATTGCGTGGGTATTCCATTTTATCCATGATGCTATTGCAGGCATCCACACACAGGCCGCAGCTGATACACTCGTACTGAAGGCCATCACGTATATCAATACCAACGGGGCATACTTGTACACATAATTGACAATCAATGCAGTCGCCTAAGCCTTTTGTAGTAGCGTCTACCAGCTTTGAACGACCACCTCTAGGTTCACCACGTTTTGCATCATAGGTCACTATCAGCGTGTCATCGTCAAACATTGCACTCTGAAATCGTGCATAAGGGCACATATATTTACATACTTGCTCTCGCAAAAACCCCGCATTGCCATAGGTAGCAAATCCATAAAAACATATCCAAAAGGTTTCCCAATGGCTCAGATTAAATGCCGTAATATGTGTTGCCAAATCGCGAATTGGAGAAAAGTATCCAAGAAAGGTAAAGCCTGTCCACATCGAAAAACCAATCCATAGGCTATGTTTTGCTAGCTTTTTCCAAGCTTTTTTCGCATGCATACGCGCGTCATCCAAACGCATACGCGCTAGACTATCTCCTTCGACTTGTCGCTCAATCCAAAGAAATATTTCGGTATAGACTGATTGTGGACACGAAAACCCGCACCACAAACGCCCCGCCACCGCCGTAAATAAGAATAATGCTAGTGCTGAAATGATGAGAATAAAGGCGAGATAGATAAGATCTTGCGGAAACAGCACGATGCCAAAGATATAAAACTGATGAGCACTGATATCAAACAACACCGATTGGCGGTCATTCCAAGTGAGCCAAGGAATAGCATAAAACACGATTTGTGTCAGCCAAATCATGACCCAACGCCAATTTTTAAAATAGCCACTTACCGCACGAGGATAAATTTTGTCTTGTGACGCATACAGCGCTACATACTGTGCTTCGTCAGTGGCGTTAACGATTGGGATAATTTTTTTGTTACGTTTTGCTGCAAGATTGGTCATTCCATTTACCTTATCAAACGAATTATCGTTTTAAATTTCGCATGATGAGAATAACGAAATGCATGATAAAAAAACAGAATCAGAAATGAATAATAAAACCGTATCAGATTGATAGCAGTAGATACAGAGTCTCATGTATCAACATAGCGATTATGCTGGGTTGAATCTATTAGACTGGCGTTAATTGTGCCTTTATTAATTGGCCTAGTGTCATCAACGCATGTTCGATGTCGCTATTCCAGACATGACCATAATTGAGGCGTATATATTCTTGAAAACGCAGTTGCGCGGAAAATATAGGGCCTGGCGCTATACTGATGCCAGCTTTTAATGCTTGCTGGTGCAAAATGAGTGCATTCACACCTGCAGGCAGCTTTAGCCATAAAAAATAACCTCCTTGCGGTACTGTAAAATGAATACCCGCGGGAAAATAGCGTTCAATGGCCTGAATAAATTGCATTTGGTTCAACATTAATACATGGCGTAATTGTCGCAGATGTTTATCGTATCCACCTTTTTGCAGATATTTTGCGAGGGCAACTTGCGCAGGCACGGAAGCTGAAATGGTAGTCGTCAATTTCAAACGTTCTATATGCTTTGCAAAGCGCCCTGCTACCACCCACCCCACACGGTAACCAGGCGCCAAGCATTTAGAAAAAGAACTACAATGCATGACTAGACCTGCATGATCAAACGCTTTGGCTGGCGCTGGACGCTGCTTACCAAAATATAATTCGCCATACACATCATCTTCTATCAGCGGAATTTGATACGCCGCCAACATCGCTACTAGCGCTTGTTTTTTATCCGAACTTACCAAACTGCCAAGTGGGTTCTGAAAATTAGTCATCAGCCAACACGCCTTGGGCTGATGTAGCTTAATTGCCTGCTCCATGGCCTCCAAATCAATCCCATGTTTGGGATGACTGGGAACTTCAATCGCTTTTAAGCCAATACGCTCTATAGACTGCAAGGCAGCATAAAACGTGGGCGACTCAATTAACACAGCATCACCAGGACGGGTGACTGCCATTAAGCAGAGGTTGAGGGCTTCTAGCGCGCCATTGGTGATGACAATTTCATCAGCTGTCACATGTAAACCATCAATTAAATAACGTAAAGCAATTTGCCGTCTTAACTCGGCATCGCCTGGGCTGATGTTATCTAGGCTTGCCCATGGGTCTAACTCTTGCATAGCGGATGCCATGATGCGGCCAAGCCTGACCAGTGGAAACAGCAAAGGGCTAGGAAAGGCTGACCCAAATGGCACAACAGATTTATTACGGATAGACTCAAGCACCTCAAACACAAGATGGCTCATGTCTACATTTGTGAGTGCAATTTCATGATTGAGGATAGGTTCTGGTGTGTTGGAAATACTGTTAGCACCTACGGAAACAAAGTATCCAGAACGCTCTTTAGCGACGATGAGACCTCTCGCCTCAAGTAAATAATAGGCTTGGAATACCGTAGCAGCACTGACTTGCCTACTGGCGCTCGCTTGTCGCACCGAGGGTAATTTATCGCCACGCTTTAATACGCCACTCTGAATGGAGGACGCAATATCATTGGCAAGCTGTTCGTACAGTTTCATCGATTCAGTTTTTATAGTGAGATATCAGTAAAGACCGCTGAGAACCTTTGCTACGGGTTAACCAAACATTTATTTAGAATACACTTCTACTCACTCAAATAGAAATAAATAAGCCTGCTACTTAGCAGGCTTATATCGCAACAATGTTAGTTATTGATTAGCGGTTATTAAAAAATCCAATATTCATGACCCTGTCGTTCACAAACGTAATTTCAGTTTCTTTGTAGGTACGTTTTGGATCATATTTCACAATATTTTTGTAATACCACATTTCCACTTTTACTGGTTTTTGATTTTTATCTTCAACGTTTTTACCTATCACCGCGCCAGCATTGGTTGGCTTCACGGCCTGTTGTTTTTTGATAGGTGCGCCTAGTTTAGCTTCTACTACTTTTTTAGATTTACCGCTAAATGAATTCAAAAATTCATCTTCCGTGTAGGTTTTACCACCTGCTGACGCGAGCATTGAAAAGAATGCAAGTGAAAGTGCGATAAAAAAATGTAAAGGCGTAACAGTAAGTTTTTGCTTCATGCTTGTGTTCCTGTGTTGTTCGGTGAGTAACGTATTAAAAATAGATGTGTTGACAAACTAGACCCGCTAACTGAAATTTAGTTTTAAGCCGTCGTAGCCTACACACACATTCGCGGGTAACAAACTACTTAAGGTCTCGTATTCTAATTCATGTGTCATGTGAATCATAACACTTTGTTTTGCAGCAATTTTATCTATAAGCGCTAAACTTTGCTGCACATTGATATGCGTGGGATGCGCTTCATAACGTAAACAATCTATCAGTAATAGCTCTAAACCTTCTAACAGCGGATAGGATGTCTCAGGTATTTCAGACACATCTGTCAGATACGCCATATTGCCGATACGATAGCCATGAATCATGATGCGACCATGCACTATGGGTATCGGCGTCACCTGTTGACCAAATAGCTCGAAGGGCGATGCAACAGATTGAATGCTCAATACTGGCAGATCCCAAAAGTGGCTTGGCTCACGTATCGCATAACCAAATTTAGCAAGTATGTGGTCGACCGCGTCTTGTTTAGCATAAAGCGGAATTTGCTGGCGATTACGCTGGCAAAAAGCACGTAAATCATCAATACCGTGCAAATGATCAGCGTGGGTATGCGTGTACAGCACAGCATCTACACGCGTCATCGACTCTCTAAGGGCTTGAATTCGCAAGTCAGGCCCAGTATCAATCAATAACACCTGGCCATCATCCAGCGTTACCATGCTTGAACAACGTGTGCGATAATTTCTTGGATGTTGTGATGTGCAGGTGTCGCAATGGCAGCCTACAACAGGGGTACCTGCGCTAGAGCCAGCGCCTAAGATAGTCAGCTGCATGGAGTCGCATCAGAAAACAGACGGAAAAAATTGGCCGTGGTTGCTTCCATTACCTGTTCTAAGCTGATACCACGCAATTGCGCAACTTCCTGCGCGGTATAACGCACGTAGGCAGGTTGATTGGTTTTGCCTCGAAATGGAATCGGTGCCAAGTAAGGTGAATCTGTTTCCACCAGAATGCGGTCTAGCGGAATTGTCTTAGCCACTTCTTTGAGCTGACCAGCGTTTTTAAATGTCACTATGCCAGAAAATGAAATATAAAAACCTAGTTCGATTGCTTGCAATGCCACCTCTAATGACTCAGTAAAGCAATGCATCACTCCGCCAACCAAATGGGCGTGCTCTTCTCGCATAATCTTAATCGTATCTTCTGCAGCGCTACGGGTATGGATAATCAATGGTTTATTCGCAATGATTGCTGCACGGATATGGGTACGGAACCGCTCACGCTGCCAAGATAAATCACCTGTTAATCGAAAGTAATCTAGGCCCGTTTCCCCAATGGCCACTACTTTGGGATGCTCCGCCAATTTGACTAACACATCGACAGTTGGCTCATCGATGTTTTCATAATCTGGATGCACGCCTACAGACGCATAAAAATTGTCGTAAGTTTCTGCCAACGTCAGCACTTCGTGGACTTTATCGAGCGTGACAGATACACACAGCGCATGCCCCACTTGCGACTCCAGCATGGAAGCGCGCACCGCTTCAATGTTGTCTGAGAGTTCGGGGAAGTTTAAATGGCAATGTGAATCAACTAGCATAAAGGACTTATAACAACATTACATTGTGTGGGTTGGACGATTAGATTTGAGAGCCCCGCCAAGAATAGATTCAATTTTATTTTTCACTTCTATACCGCCGTCTTTCTCACTAAATTGCACGCCAATACCCTGCGGACGATTATTAACGGCTGAAGGCGATACCCAAATCACTTTACCCACTACCTTGAGTTTCACTGGGTCATCAACCAAACTCAGCAACATAAATACTTCTTCGCCCATTTTAAAGTTTTTATTGGTGGGGATAAACAAACCGCCCCCTTTAACATATGGCATATAGGCAGCATAAAGCGCGGCTTTTTCTTTAATTGCAAGTGATAATACGCCAGGTTTATTGGCGGCTTCTTTTTGTTCTGTATCTGGCTGCATAAGAATGTATAACTCTCAATTGATTGGTATATCAACACCAAGATAATGATGTTGAATGCTTAAGTACATTTTTCTTAAAAAACTTTTACCCAAATATCTTTTTATACTGCAATAAAATTGTCTCTAACTGCAACTCTTGGCTAAGCGGATGACTAGCTGTTTTCTTTGCTTGTACAAGCTGGCGTTGGAAATCCAGCATCCCGTTTAAGTTTACGCTTTTCACCAGCGCTTGCAAAGGCTTGGCAAGCGGCATGTGGTAGTGGCTAGGCAAGTCGTGTACGCACAATTGCAAATCAAATATCCACTTTTGTAACAAATTAATGGCTGCTTCCATACCATGCTCCAACAGCAAGTTTGCACAAACAGCCGTGTCTAACTTATTGCCTCTGGACAAATGCTGGTACACCGTGGCTTGGGCAGAAAAATCATTGGATGACTGCAATGCAGTTAAAGGCGCTCCGCCGGCGTAATCAAGTAAATCATCTGCACTCGTTACGTCTTGTGATTGCAACCACGCAACTGCTGCGTTGCGCTCTGGTATTGGCATTGCGATGGCCTGACAGCGACTCATAATCGTCGGTAACAATCGATGTACTTGATGTGACACCAAGATAAACATTGTGTTATTCGGTGGCTCCTCTAATACTTTTAACAAAGCATTCGCCGATGCCATATTCATCACTTCGGCAGGATGAATCAGTACCACGCGTAAAGCAGTTGCACTATGGTTCGTGAGACTAAGCAGTTGAATTAATTGACGTATTTGCTCAACCGAAATCTGTGTTTTCTTGGTGGCTTTCTTTTTCGGGGCATCTTCCGAAGTATCAGCTTCTTCGGGTGTGATGTATTTAAAATCTGGATGACCACCCTCTTTAAACCATGTGCATGAAGCACACACATTGCAAGCGTGCCCATCTATAGGTGATATGCACAATAGCGATTGGCTGAGGTGCATTGCAAAATCCAGTTTGCCCATGCCGGCTCGGCCGTGCAAAAGCAAGGCATGACTCATGCGTTCTTTTTGACTGATAATACGTTGCCAAATGGATTGTTGCCAAGGGTAAATATTCATATAAATTAAATAGTTATAAACAATATTAAAACTAATACTTTAATATTGAATATTCATTATTTCTTTTGTTAAGTGGGTTGCAATCATCACATGTAGATAATTATGCATTTTAACGCTATTCACCATTTGATAAACCAAGCGACAAAATAAATATGCACTATTTTAATCAGCTGATCAGAATCTGATGAGTGATAGATGCTTACTTAAGCATGATTGAAAGTATCAAACAGGCAATATTGATTAGCCTGGCATATAGATGAATTGCCAGCCGCTGTAGTCTGCAGCCTCAGAAAACGTCTCGTCTTGTGTTGAAAAACCTGATTTTTTAATTGGCTTTTTATTAGAGTCGGTATACACACCTATAATTTGTCCCTGTTGTAGCAACAAAGCCCAGGGTTGCTTTGGTGTGATTGGGTTAGGGTAAAGCTGTCGGATATGACGTTTGATGACTGGAAATCGCTTATCGAGCAACAAATCATCCAAAGTACGCGGAAACTCTTTAACGCCAGAGGGGCTACTATCATAGTAACTGGCAATTGCATTGCGATAAGCATGCCCTGTAAAAAGCAGTTCTTTCTCTTGTTCTCTTTGCGTATTGTGGTGCCAAACAATACCAACCACACTTAATGCAATGCCACTGAGTGCCACTACGATGAGCAATCCCACAAAAGTAAAGCCAGAGGACTGTTTGAGCGCTGGCCTTACCATGTTGAATATTCTGACCCATCGATTGCGTTGCCAACTGCGCCGCTGTGGATATCGTATACCATGCCCTCCAACGGCGGCTCAGGCTGATCCAACACCCAAGATTCCGCGCTATCGGCCACAGGATCAAAGGGGAGTTTTGTGATGTATTTTTTTTCGACAACCTCTTCCAAACTGTCTGGGTATTTTCCATGATCTGCGTAAAACTGATCAATCGCCTCACGTGTCGTATTCAAGGTTTCCTTGAGCGCCGCCTCTTTCGCACGCTCTACATTAGAGAAGTATTTGGGATAAGCCAATGAAAGCAACAACGCGAGTATAGAAAGCACCACTAACAATTCGACCAATGTAAAACCGAATTCACACTGACGCTGGCCATTACCATTGCGCATAGGGAATCCCATTGGTACCAATCTGTGTGCTGAGTGAATAGATATCGTAGACATCTTGCCCTGTACTTGGCCGATCTGGCGTACTTTCGTAACTACGCAGGCCCCATTGCGGAGCATCGCTATCATCCGATGCATATCTATCTGATTGCATTGGATCGATAGGAATTCGCCTCAAAAATTTAATCTTCTTTTTATCAATATCTTTGAGGTCCTCTGTGCCCTCCACCAGTATGTTCAAATCAGGAGGATAACCCGTGTCATCGTTCTCTTTTTTTACCCTGCCTTCATCGCTTGCCTTTTTGTAAGCATCAATTGCTTCTCTAAGCTGACGCAGGTTATGCCGCAGTTCACTTTCTTTATTACGTTGTGCGACCACAGAGGCTAATGGCATGGTGACGCTGGCAAGAATGGCCACAATCGCCAACGTGATGATGAGCTCTATAAACGAAAACCCGCAAGATGGTGTAGCAAACTTCATGATATCAATTGATGTTTACCGGAGGCGTGTTAGGTACTGGTATCGGTTGTGGGTCTACGATAACAGGGGGAGGGACCACAGATGGTACTTGGCCATTCCCTTCCGTGTCCGCTGGATTAGGTATTAACTCCCCTGCTTGCTCATCTGCAGCATTAGGGGCCACTTCATCTTGTGCTGGCGTGCCATTCAACTCACGTTGGCGCTCCAACCTTTGTTCGCGTAATCGCTCTAGCGTGGTCAGAGGTGCAGACGGCCCAGAAGCGCCAGCCGGCACTGTCGTCAGCGGTTTATCTGTAATCAAGGTTTCCGTACCCGACCAGTACTCAGAAACTTCAGCATCAGGCAATGCCAAATTGGTAATAATTCTCGGGGTAATCGCCAATACAATTTCTGTTTTGCTTTTCCTGTCTTCTTGATTAGAAAACAATCGACCCAGCAACGGTATGTCACCAAGGCCAGGTAATCTGCTAGCGTTTTTTCGTTCATCATCTAAAATCAGACCCGCTAGAATTTGCGTCTCACCGTCTCTTAATCGCAATACAGTATTGGCGTTACGCGTACCGATGGTGAAAACAGTTGCACCGTTTCGCGTCACAGTCCGCTCACCTAATGAGCTGACTTCTAAACCCACTTTGATATTCACAAAATCATCCAGCATCACGTGTGGTTCAACATCAAGCTTTAGCCCAACGTCGATATAGGTCACATTCTCAGAAATACCCACATTCGCAGTGGATGTCGTGGTAATGATAGGCACTTTATCCCCTACCAATACTTTGGCTTTTTCATTATTTTTAACGCGGATTCTAGGGTTGGAGAGTAAATTGACATCCCCTACTGTCTTTTTAAAATTCAGTGCGGGATTAGGTGACACGCCGACGCCACTGGATTTCAATTGCTTAAGCGCTTCTAAGGTTAAACCTGTATCTGCACCAATCACTGCCAATTGATTCGGATAAACAATCCCTAACTCTTGAATACGGCTGCGGCTCACCTCAAGTACTTCGATGTCTAACATCACTTCTGCATCTGCAATATCCACAGAGCTCACTAACTTTTCAGCAATTCGGACCACCTCTGGCGTGTCACGCATCACCAACATATTGATACGCTCATCAATATAAATATCTTTTGTTTTCAGCATAGACTTCAACATGCCCGCCACTTGTTTTGCGTTGGTATTGTTCAAGTAAAAGCTACGAATTTTTAAATCTTGATAATCTTTGAGTTTTTGTACATTGCTCGGAAAAATCAAGGCTGTATTTTCTGAAAGCACTTTTTTCTGTAACCCATTGCTCGATAAAATCATGTCAATGGCATCTTCAATGGGCAATTTCTTTACAAAAATAGAGGCCTTGGTTTCAGGTTTGATGTCTTTGTCTAAAATAAAGTTAATGCCTGTTGCACGAGACAATGCTTCGAATACTGCTTTGATATTGGCATCGCGTAATTCAATTGTTACGGGTTTGTCCGTCGTTGGCTTGAGTTTTGGCGGCTCTGTCGCACTGCTGCTCGCTTGGCTACGCAGTTGATTATCCAGCATCAATGCTGATTTTTTACGCGGATTTTCTAACAACACTTCATGCACTTTAGATTTTGCAGCTGCCATGTCATTGCTTTGCAAAAGTGCGCTCGCATTTTCTAATGTTTTATTTTGCGCCAACTCTTTCATCACTTCCTCTTTGCCGGCCAACGCACTTTGATCATGTGCAGCAAAGCTCAGAACACGTTCATAAAAACGCAACGCAGCCTCTAAATCCCCATTTAAGCGCGCTTGTTCGGCCTGCGCCAATAACTCAAATACTGCGGACTCCTTATTCATGTAAAGGTCTTTACGCAACTTAATCGACTCAGGAGATTGCTTCAGATTGTCTTCAGAGATGGCTGCTCTCTGTTCTGGCGCTTTCTTACTTAGCTTATTTTCCTCCCACGGTGCTAACGCACAACTTGTCATCAAGGCTAGCATGCAAGCCGAAAGCAACGAGTGACGTATGCGTTTATAGGTGGGTAGGTTATTCAATACTCGCATCATGCTTCCTAGCGTTAGTTCTGCATATTGGCCATGTTGTTTGGCAAATATGTAGGATTCACTTTCGTTGTTTTTAATAAAGTTTGAGGTAAGTTGAGTGGTAGGTAGGTAAAGAGAAGTTGTTGCGCCTCTTCACCATCAAAACGCCACATCGCATCCACGACTTGGCCTTTTGCAACGGCATACACTTTGTTATTGGCCATCAAAAATACCTGCGTGCCATTGGGCCCGTCTTCCATTTTCCCCATGTAGATAAATGGGGTGAGTGGCGCAGTTGGCTCAGGCGGCGGTGCAAGTATTGCTTTTGCAACAGGTGCAATCACTTCCCAAGAATGCGTGGCAAATAAATTGGCATGGCGCGTTGTGGATGCGTCACGATGCATCACTCGCCATCCATCTTGGGCAATGAGTCCGCTCATATCTTTTGCAATTGAGTTAGGTGGTTGCGTGTGAGTGAGTTGCTTAGTCGTTGCCACGGCCTGAACTGACTGTCTAGATGTAGTGAGTTCAACCGCTTCGGCTGGATCTTCTGACTGCATGGCGGTCCACCCAGACAAACCAACTGCCAAAACAAGTGCTACCCACAGCCAGATACTTTGCTTGTTTGCACCGGGTTTGCTTGCGTTAGGCTGTATGACATTACGCACAGTCAATCACCTCTCACAAATAACACCAGCACCAACTTGGCTTCAATGAATGGGCTTAACGTGCTATCTCGCATCATCTGTATATCTGAAACTGCCACCGATGGAAGCTGATGCAGAATAGATACCGTCAATGCGCGGATACTGGGATAACTACTTTCTAAAGGCAACACCATTTCATATTGCGTCAGCACTGGCGTACTAGCTGTTCCACGCTGTACTTTGATTTTATTCAGTTTATAGTCACCGCTATTTAAATAAATACCTTGCTTTGCCGCCAAACGGTTAATCTCCGCCAAGGTATCTGGAATCGCGCTTTCTGTTGGAAAGGTGCGGTAGAAATCTGCCAACGCTTTTGGTGAGTTGGTTGGTTGCGCTATCGTTTCTATGGGCGCATTTTGCTTGTTAGATGAGCTTTGTTGCGCGATAGTGGCCTCTGCTTCGACAATACGCTGCTGTGTACTCACGATATTTGAATAAAAATAAGCAGCACTCAAGCCTGTGATGCACACACCGAGTAAACCCCAAAAACCCATCTTTTTGGCAACGGTTTGCAACAGCCAAGCCACATCGTGTTGATTCATCAAAGTCATAGTTTCCACTGTGCCAAAATGGTAAAACTGACAGGCTTATTCGGGTCGTCCTGGTCGATGCTGTGTTTAAGCAGATACGCTTGAGAAAACAAATCCATTTGCGCAAGTTGCTTTACATAATCCAAAGCAACCTCTAAATTTTTAGCTTCACCAGTGAGCATAATCTGCTGTTTTTTTCTGTTGGGTTCTATACTCAGCAACGCGATGTTTTTCAAATCGTTCTGCTCCAAGGCTTGAAATAGTGGGTTCCACGGGATGCTCAGTTGCAATAAAATTTCGCGCGCATGCTTTAGCTCTGCATCGGATGCTTGTACAAGTACAGGTTTAACAGTGGAAGTGTTGCGCTTGGGTGCAACGGCTTTCAACTTAGCTTCTACCGTGTTTAAGTGCTCTTGAGTCACTTGCAATTGCTGCACACCATATGCAGTGAGCAATACACATAGCACTATCCATAGCAAACCAATGGTTGTGAGTTGCTGATATGAAAATGGGTTGGCTGCAACAAAGTTGATGTCTAACTTTTGACTCATGTCATTACCTCTAACATGGCATAAGGTGGCGCTAATTGACTGGATGTTGCAGGCAAACGTAATGGTTTAATCTCCCAACCAGTGACTGCTATTGGCTGGTAACTTGGAAAAATGGGGGCATACACATAAGCCACAGGGTTGAGACTATCATCTAGCAATACTGAGCGCGCTAATGTTGCTTGCAGTTGTTGTTGCCATTGGCTGGTGATGGTTTGTACGCGCAGTTGTGTACAAACCCCTTGCTGTAAGTTTGCTAATAAAAGTCTGGAATGCTCCGCCACAACCATCACGCCACTCGCCTGTTTGATAGAGGAACGGAGCCGATTAAACGCATGTACGAAATAAGGTTGCACACTGACGAGCTTAAACTGCTGCGCATGTGCAAGCGCGGTTAGTGCTTCTAATAGTGTTTGCGGAATAGCTGCACATACAGCGGGTTTGGTGGGCGCAACGTTATCGCATTGCACCACCCAATCTAACGCCTCTACGCCATACACTTCTCTAAATGCAGCCTGCGCATACGCTAACTTTTCTGACTGCGCTATGCCCTGAGTCGCAGCAGGTAAAACCAAGTAGCGCACTAAATCGCCACTCAAACCGATATGTAAAGCCGTATTAGCAGGCAGCGCTAGTTCTGTGAGCATGCGTGCTAAGGCTTGCAGTGCCGCCTGACCTGCATGCTCTGCTTGATCGATAACGGCAAGCTCGCGTTGCATCAAGGTTTTTTTAGTAATGCCAGAGCGGTACAGCAACGCAATGTGCGTTGCACCCAGCGTGACCATGAGTTGATTAGGCCACAAACGTAACACGGTTGATCTCCTGCAACGTGGTCTGCCCTGCACCAACTGCCTCTACAGCGGCTTCACGTATGGTGCGCATGCCGCTGCGCTTTGCCGCTTCTTTTAACTTGCGGATAGATTCTCTCGCCACAATCATTTCGCGCAATTCATCATTCAGAATCAGTAGTTCTGCCACCGCTTTACGGCCTTTAAATCCAGTACCTCGACAATGTCCACAGCCCTTTGCTTGCATAAATGTCATTTGGCTGGCGGCTTCAAGCGATATCGCAGACTCTTCCAGCAAACTCGCAGACGGTTGGTCTGGCTCAATACAATAAGGGCACAACATGCGTACCAAGCGTTGCGCCATGATGCCATTCACTGCCGAGACAAAGTTATAGGGATCTACGCCCATATGCATAAAACGTGCAATCACATCTAACACATTATTGGCATGCACTGTGGTGAATACCAAATGGCCTGTAAGTGCAGCTTGTACAGCAATTTGTGCAGTTTCAGAGTCCCGAATCTCTCCCACCATGATTTTGTCAGGATCATGCCGCAAAATAGAGCGTAAACCGCGTGCAAATGTCAGCCCTTTTTTCTCGTTGACTGGAATTTGCAGCACCCCAGGCAATTGATACTCCACGGGATCTTCAATGGTAATGACTTTGTCATGTCCAGTATTCACTTCAGAAATCGCTGCATACAATGAGGTTGTTTTACCACTGCCTGTAGGGCCAGTGACAAGCACCATGCCATAAGGCTCTTTGGCTAAGCGCCTGAACTGCGCAATGATGTTGGGATTAAACCCCAACGTTTTAAGGCTGAGTCCTTGCGCTTCTTCTGAGAGTGATTTGCGATCCAGCACGCGTAATACGGCATCCTCACCAAACACGCTTGGCATGATAGACACGCGGAAATCGACTTCCCGTCCTTGTGTCATCACTTTAAAACGTCCATCCTGTGGGATGCGTCTTTCTGCAATGTCCAGTTGCGCCATGACTTTGATCCGCGACACTGCTTGGTCTGCGTTATCTTGTCCCTGAATGCCCCCTACGCTGGCCATCACCCCATCTATGCGATACTTCACCACCAAACCACTATGCGCGCACTCTAGGTGAATATCACTTGCACCTGATTTAAGCGCGTCATACAAAGTGGAGTTCATCAGTTTGACGATAGGATTAGACTCTTCACTAATCGACTTTAACGAGAGTTGAACAACAGATTCATCACTGTCGGTGAATGTAGTTTGCTCGCCGCTGGACAATCCATCCATTGCACGCATGGTCTCTTCATGACGCGCTAAAAATGCGGCAATATCAGTGCGATGGGCTAGGCGCCAAACGAAAGGATGCTGGAACGAGGTATTGGCCCATTCTTGTAAGTTTTCGTCAAAGGGGTCTGCAAACACTAGGCATAACGTTTCGTCTTCACTGGCAAATACAATGCACTCTTTTTGCTGTGCTTGCGCAAACGGCAATAGATCAAATTTAACTACCAGCGCATTCATCTCTTTCATGCTGATTGGCGCATAGTGAAAACACTGCGCTAACGCCGCCAAAAAGGTCTCTTGATTGCTTTCAGTCAGTTCCTCCAGCGTTTCAATCACCCGCCGTTGTTGTTGCAAGGCGTTTAATTTGGCTTGCTTAATGCGACCAGCATCAATCACCACGCTTGCTTGGTAGGCTTCAGCTAAATTGGCTGACATTATTGAATATTCCCTGCCAACTCAAAAATTGGCATGTACAGCAGTAGCACAACCACACCAATCACCAAGCCAATCATCAACATCAAAATAGGTTCAAATAAGCGCGTGAACCAATCAATCCAACGCGAGAGTTCGTCATCATAAAAACCTGCAACACGTTCCATCATGTCGCCGATATTGCCGCCGCGCTCACCCACTGCCAACATGCGTAAAGCCACAGGCGTAGTCAATCCGGTTTTATCCAAGGCTTCAGAAATAGGCAACCCTTCACTAATGGCGGATGCTGCTAATTTCATACTGCTTTGCAAAGCTGAATCCAACAAACCAGACACCGACTGCAAAGCCATCAAAATTGGGGTGCCCCCTTTTAATAGCATGCCTAAGGTGCGGTAAAATCGGGCTAATTGATAGACGCGTAAGCGGTCTCCCAATGCAGGAATTTTCCAAAGCTGTTTTGCCAACCATTTGCGTACACCTGGCTGCGATACGCCAAAAAATAAAGCAGCTAGCGCCAGTGCAGAAGCCACCATCATGGCAATACCGTGGTTTTCTAGAAACACGCCCCACGCCAGTAACACTTGAGATAAAAATGGCAATTCACCACCTGTGCCTTCATAAATGCGACTAAATTTAGGCACTACAAAGCCCAATAAAAATAGAATGACCAAACCACCCACCGCCATCAACAATATGGGGTAAATGGATGCACTAACGATCTTCTTTTTGAGTAAGCCTATTTGTAGCTCATAACTAATATAGCGGCTCAACGCTTGTGGTAAGTCACCTGTTTTTTCACTGGCTTTGACGGTGGCAACAAATAACAGCGGGAACGCTTGTGGCTGTTGTTCTAGCGACGCTGAGAAGGTTTGACCTTGATATAGTGCCTGTAACAACTGATCCAAAATAGCTTTGCTGTTACTACGGTCATCTTTGACTGCCAGCGTCTCAATCGCTTCCACCAAATTCAAGCCAGCCTCAAGCAGCGCCAAAAGTTCTTGACTAAACAAAATCAATGGGAATGATTGTGCGCGACGGCCTGAAACTTGGCTCGCTACTGCAGATATTGGGGTATAGCCTCTGGATTTGGCCTGCGACAAGGCATCTTCAACGTGCATTGCAGCAATGTTTAACAGCACCATTTCTCTGCCTCGCACTGCTTTTACTTGGTAGTTCATACGATGATCTTGACGTTACCAACTCGTGACATCTTCTGATTCTTTAGTACCACCCAGCTGCCCGTCTTTACCTAAAGAATACAAGTCATACTCACCATGTTCACCTGGTGATTGGTACAAATAAGGTCTATCCCATGGATCATTGGGTACATTCTTTTTTAGATACGGCCCAGCCCATTTTGGGTTGTTAGTTGTATTTCTGTTTAGGGCATCGAGGCCCAAATCTGTCGTTGGATAGCTACCTGTATCAATGCGGAACTGGTCAAGCGCTTTACCCAGTGCATCAATCTGCGCTTTAGCTGTTTTGGTTTCAGATTTACCGATTTGCTCAAAGTATTTTGGGCCCACATAACCTGCTAGCAAGCCGATAATCACCATCACGACGAGCAGTTCAAGCAGCGTAAAGCCTTGAGACTTAGTATTACGTTGGGGAGAGTTGATTACATTTGCCATTGTTCAGCACATTCAATACAGGAATGTGCTGATTGTAGTGACTCATGATGACAGCGAAGTTTCAAATTTATGACAACTTAGTCATATGACTAGTCTTAGGGTTTAAATGGGACTAAAGCGATATTTAGATGGTGTGCTGCAATATCTGGACAGGCTAAGCGCGTTAAATCGTTGCGATAATTTTAGTCACCAACGCTTTCACCTTTTCCAGCGACTGATTCGCATCAATCACACGAAATCGCTGCGGAAATTGCGCTGCGCGCTCTAAGTAGCTATTGCGCAATTTCTCAAAAAATACAACGCCTTCTCGTTCAAACTTATCTGGTGCTCTTGCAGTCGATAATCTTTGCAAGCTTACTTCAGCAGGCACGTCAAACAGCAGGGTCACATCTGGCTGTAGCCCCGCTTGCACCCAATCTTCAAGCTGTAAAATCTTATGGCTAGCAACCCCCTTCGCACCACACTGATAAGCGTAAGTAGCATCCGTAAAGCGATCTGTTAACACATAGGCACCACGCGCTAAAGCAGGCTCAATCACCTCGGCAATATGTTCGCGGCGTGCTGCAAACATCAGCATCGCTTCTGTTTCTGGGTGCATGGGCGCATGCAACAATAGCGCACGCAACTGCTCACCTAGCTGTGTGCCTCCTGGCTCTCGCGTAGACACCACTTCAACGCCGCGCGCTTCTAACAAGCTAATAATGGTTGGAATATGCGTGCTCTTACCCGCGCCATCCATGCCTTCTAGTGATATAAATTTTCCTGAATATTGAGTCATTATTGGTTGAATAAGATTTATCTTTTAAGTTGATATTTAACGACAGCACGATTGTGTTCGGCCAAATTACTAGAAAATGCATGGCTACCATCGCCTTTGCCAACAAAGTACAGTGCCTTGGTTTTTGCTGGATGCAAAGCTGCTTGGATCGACGCCAATCCAGGCATAGCAATTGGAGTGGGTGGTAACCCGTTGCGCGTGTAAGTATTGTAAGGTGTGTCTTTCAATAAGTCTTTGCGGCGTATATTGCCATTAAAGTCATCTCCCATGCCATAGATAATTGTGGGGTCAGTTTGCAAACGCATACCGATGCGCAATCTATTCACAAACACACCCGCTATCAATGCACGTTCACTGGCTTGACCAGTTTCTTTTTCAATAATGGAGGCCATGATGAGCGCTTGATATGGCGTTTTATAAGGCAAGTTTGCATCGCGCGCCTCCCATGCCTTGGCTAATTTAGTTTGCATAATCTCATACGAGCGTTTGAGAATGATGGTGTCTAGTGTATTACGATCAAAATAGAAAGTATCGGGGAAAAACAAACCTTCTGCGTGCGGCTCGCCCTTGCCCACCAACTGCATCACTTCAGCATCGGTGAGCAATTGTATGCTGTGTTTAATCGCCTTATTTTTAGCTAGACGCTCGCGCATCTGTTTAAACGTTCGGCCTTCGATAAAAGTAATGCTTCCTTGCGTGGATTTGCCATGATTAAGCGAGAGTAATAATTGATATGGATTAATGTTTTTATTAAGCGTGTAATCGCCGGCCTGCAAATAAGACTCTTTGCGCAATACGCGTGCTAACACGATAAACGACCACTCATTTTTTAGCACACCTTGCTTCACAAGTTGCTGGGCAATGCTTCTTAAACTGCTGTTAGGTTGTATGGTAATTTCCTGCGCATCAGGCCGAATATTTAATGGCGTTTTCGCGTAGTAGACCATCCATGCCGATAGCCCGATTATGCCCATGATTGCTAACCAAATCAGCAACCTCAATTTCTTCATCATAAACTCAACAACTCTCTCAACTGTGCAGCTAACTTTCCAAGTGGCCACGTTTGTGCAGCAAGACTGCGGACTTGCCAGACACCATATAAGCTATTACAAATTACCACTTCATCAGCGGTCAGCACATCATCCAACACTATGTCAGCTGTTTCTGTTGTTAACTGCAAATAATGTGCAATATCTAAAACGCGTTGCCTAGTGACTCCCGCAACGCCAGCTTTTACTAAACTTGGGGTAAGTAAGCGGTTGCCTTTACGCACAAATATATTCGAACTGGTACATTCAATTACATTGCCAAACATATCCAACATCACACCATCGACAAATGCAGGGTCGCGACATTCCGCACGTGCCAATACATTCTCCAGCCGATTTAAATGCTTAACGCCTGCTAACACAGGTTGATGCGCCACTGGCGTTTTGCATATGTACAACGCTACGCCATGCTCGTAGTGGCTTGCAGGGTAAACTGGCATGGGTGACTTCATCACGATACGGGTAGGCGCTGTGATAGCTGGTGGGGCATAGCCACGCTCCCCAATGCCACGAGTCACCATGATTTTTGCCACAGCGATTTCATCCAAATCAAACAACATTTGTATGTCGGCCATTAGCAACTCTGCACTGGGACAGACAATACCAATAGCACCACAATCAGACACTAGCTTTTGATATTGAATTGGCCAATTGACAGGTAAGCAATCTACCACCTTGAATGTACGAAATACACCATCACCATAATGCAAACCACGGTCTAACGGGCTAATCGCATCATCAGTACCACCGTTGATTAAATATGTGTGTTGCCGACTCATCATGCAATTAAACCATAGCCGCTACAAACAAAAAAGCCTGTGCTAGCAATCACACAGGCTTTTTTGAATAACACTTGTATTACACTTTTTTAAATAACAGGCTACCGTTGGTACCACCAAAGCCAAAGTTGTTCTTTAACGCATAAGTGATTTTCATATCACGCGCAGTATTAGCACAATAGTCCAAATCACAATCTGGATCCTGATTCATCAGGTTAATGGTAGGAGGTGAAATTTGATGGTAAATAGAGAGTACTGTAAACGCAGACTCTAGACCACCAGCACCACCTAATAAGTGACCAGTCATAGATTTAGTTGAATTGACGACTAAATTGTAGGCATGGTCTCCAAAAGTGGCTTTAATCGCATTGGTCTCATTGGTGTCACCCAATGGGGTAGAGGTGCCGTGCGCATTCATAAACTGCACATCACTAGGGTTTACACCTGCATTCTTCAATGCATTCACCATCGAGCGCCTTGGTCCATCCATATTGGGAGCTGTCATATGATAAGCATCTGCACTCATGCCATAACCAGAGAGCTCAGCGTAAATCTTCGCTCCCCTTGCCTTGGCATGCTCGTACTCTTCTAAAACCAATACACCAGCACCCTCGCCAATTACAAATCCATCACGATCTTTATCCCATGGGCGACTTGCAGTAGCAGGGTCATCATTACGGCTTGATAAAGCACGTGCTGATGCAAAACCCGCAACACTCAACTCAGTAATTGCAGCTTCCGCACCACCCGCGACCATCACATCAGCATCACCGTACTCAATCATTCTCGCAGCATCACCAATACAATGTGTACCTGTAGTACAGGCAGTCACTATCGCTACATTGGGCCCTTTCAGACCAAACATAATCGATAAATTACCTGAGATCATATTAATGATGGTGCCTGGGATAAAGAACGGCGACACTTTACGCGGGCCACCCTCATCATAGGTATCATTGGTAGACTCGATGAGACCTAGACCACCAATACCAGAACCTATGGCTACACCAATGCGCTCAGCATTTTGCTCAGTCACCTCAATGCCAGAGTCCTTAAATGCTTCAATACCAGCTGCAAGACCATATTGAATGAAAGTGTCCATACGTCTAGCATCTTTAGCAGAGATAAAGTCTTCAACGTTAAAGTTTTTAACTTCACCGGCTACTTGCGATGCAAAATTACTTGGATCAAATTTGGTAATACGGGTAATGCCAGATTGACCAGCGATTAGATTTTTCCAAGCGTTATTTACTCCTATTCCCACTGGAGAAACAACGCCTAAACCCGTGACAACTACTCTGCGTTTAGTCATATGAGAAATCAGCTCTTTCTCAAGAGCTGAATTGTTTGGAATTTATTTGAGGTTCGCGTTGACGTAGTCAATCGCTTGTTGCACTGTGGTGATTTTTTCTGCTTCTTCATCAGGAATTTCGCAGTCAAACTCTTCTTCTAGCGCCATTACCAATTCAACTGTATCTAATGAATCAGCACCTAGGTCATCTACAAAAGATGAATTGTTTTTTACGTCAGCTTCGTTCGCACCTAATTGTTCACAAACGATTTTTTTTACGCGTTGTTCGATGTCAGACATCTAAATACCCCTTTAGTTAAAAATTAGCGTTATTTTGCTAAGCGCACATTCTAACAAAACTGTGCAATAAAACAAAAAATACTTCATAAATTTGCGAATAATCTTAAGCGCAGTACATGCCACCATTCACGTGAATCGTTTCGCCAGTGATGTAGGCAGCGTTCGGCGATGCCAAAAATGCAACCGTAGCTGCAATTTCATCTACATTGCCCAATCTTGCTAATGGCACTCTAGCCAGCATTTGTGTTTTGATTTCTTCAGGCAATTCAGCTGTCATGTCTGTCTCAATAAACCCAGGTGCCACACAGTTGACGGTAATACCGCGACTACCCACCTCAGCAGCCAGCGATTTAGTAAACCCAGTCATCCCAGCCTTAGCAGCAGCGTAGTTGGTTTGACCAGCGTTACCCATATGGCCGACTACACTAGAAATATTGATAATACGACCCTGACGCGCTTTCATCATCGGGCGTAGCACTGCCTGGCTCATACGGAATACAGATTTAAGATTGGTATTGAGCACAGCATCCCAGTCTTCATCTTTCATGCGCATAAGTAAAGTGTCTTTAGTAATGCCAGCGTTGTTCACTAAAATGCCCACATCGCCATATTGTTCTGCAATCTGCTTCAGTACTGCTTCCACTTGTTCAGGCTGGGTTACATCCAACGCGAACCCAATGCCTTTTACATTTGCAGCTTTCAGCGCTGCTGTAATCGCTTCTGCACCACTCGCCGTGGTTGCTGTGCCTATCACGGTTGCGCCTTGCGTACCGAGCGTTTTTGCAATGGCCGCGCCGATTCCCCTACTCGCACCAGTCACCAATGCAATCTGATTATTTAACATTAAGATCCCCTTTTAATCTATTGATATTAATGATTATTACTGATTAATAAATTCATTAATTGAGACTTGATTAATCAATGCGGCACATGTCATATCCGCCACAATCCGCTTAGTAAGTCCCGTCAACACTTTCCCCGGACCGCACTCTGCAGCCAGCAATATTTCCTGATGCCGAACGGCTTGTACTGTCTCGACCCAGCGTACTGAACTAAACAACTGCTTTACCAAGGCTGCCTTAATGGCCTCGCTGTCGCTGTGACTGGCTACATCTGCGTTATGCAGCACTTTGACTTTTGGCGTCTGCACGGCCACTGTTTTTAAATATTCCGCCAATTGATTAGCCGCTGGCTTCATCAATGCGCAATGTGAAGGTACGCTCACGGGCAACGGTAGAGCGCGCTTAGCACCCTTCTCCTTGGCCAGCTCCATGCCGCGTTCTACTGCCGCTTTATTGCCTGCAATCACAACTTGTCCTGGCGAGTTGAAATTTACAGCTTCTAGCACTTCACTGCCCGCAGCTTCAACACATACCGCTTTTACAACATCATCTTCTAAACCAAGGATAGCGGCCATTGCACCAACACCTTCCGGTACAGCACTCTGCATGACTTCGGCACGATACTTTACCAATGGTAACGCGTCCTCAAAACGTATAGATTCTGCTGCTACCAACGCAGTGTACTCACCTAAACTATGCCCAGCCATCACAGTAGGTGTTTTCCCGCCTAATTGCTGATATGCACGCCATGTGGCAATCCCTGCGGTTAACATCAGAGGCTGAGTGTGCTGGGTTTGGTTCAGAAGCTCATTGGGCGTCGTTACCATCTCCCAAAAATCAATGTTTAAGATAGTCGAAGCCTGCTGAAAAGTCTCACGAATAATGGGCATATCGTCAAATCCTGCCATCATACCTACAGACTGTGAGCCTTGACCGGGAAAGAAAAATGCAAAATTTTGCATAGTCATGAATTCCTTTAATCTGTTTTAATACTTAACGAGCGCTGAGCCCCAGGTAAACCCGCCGCCAAATGCTTCCATCAATACAATATGTCCACGCTGAATTCTGCCATCTTTCACTGCAACATCTAGCGCAAGTGGAATAGAGGCTGCCGATGTGTTGCCATGTTTGTCGACGGTGACCACGACTTTATCCATGGACATGTCCAGCTTTTTTGCGGTTGCTTGCAATATACGGATATTTGCTTGATGCGGTACTAACCAATCAATGTCTGACTTTTGCATTTGGTTCGCTTCTAAAGTCTCATCCACAATTTGATCCAATGTATTCACTGCCATTTTAAAAACAGCATTACCTTCCATGGCTACAAAGTTTTGATTGTTGTCATTTCTGGGCACGTGCAGCATTTTTTCATATTGTCCATCGGCATGAATATGCGTTGAAATAATCCCAGACTCAGTACCCGCTTTTAATATCACTGCACCCGCACCATCACCCCACAAAATACAATTGCTTCTGTCTGTGTAATCGGTAATACGGGAGAACGTTTCTGCACCAATAACAAGTACGCAACGATTCGTACCAGCCTTAATAAAGTTGTTGGCGACGGCAAGTGCGTATATGAAGCCGCTACATACCGCTTGAACATCGAATGCTGGACACCCAGATACGCCCAATTTGCGTTGCACCATTGTCGCTACACTTGGAAACACTTTATCAGGCGTAGTGGTTGCAACTATAATTAAATCAATATCAGAAGTATTGATATCAGCAGTAACTATTGCTTGCTTGGCTGCCTCGAATGCAAGATCGCTAGTTGTTTCATCGACGACTATGTGGCGTTCACGAATACCTGTGCGAGAAAAAATCCACTCGTCAGTAGTATCCACCATTTTTTCTAAGTCTAGATTCGTGAGTATTTTGGGAGGAAGGTAGCTACCTGTACCTGCTATTTTTGAATAAATCATAAAGTGGGATTATGCCTTAAAAGTGATGTATATCTAAGCGCTTATTGCGCTTCAGTCATCGGAGTGGCCATAATTTGCGCATGTTCTATTTCCAATTGCTCAGTGATTCGCTTTAGAACACCACTCCCTGCTTCATCAATCGCCACATGTAGAGCATTACAGAAAGCAATACTATCCGCACCCCCATGGCTTTTCACTACAATGCCCTTTAGGCCAAGAAAGCTAGCACCATTGTAGCGACGAGGATCTAGTCGCTTTTTAAACGCTTTTAATACTGGCATTGCACCCAGCGCCATCAACTTGGTTAGCCAATTTTTTTTGAATTCCTGAGTGAGGAACTTACCCATCATATGCGCCAGTCCTTCAGTCGTTTTAAGTGATACATTGCCCACAAATCCATCACATACCACGATATCAGTCGTCCCTTTGAAAATATCGTCACCTTCAATATTGCCGTAAAAATTCAGATGGCTATTGCGCAACAACTCGCCTGCTTGTTTTACCACTTCGTTACCTTTAATTTCTTCTGACCCAATATTGAGCAAACCAATACTTGGATTTGGTTTGTTCTCAACACTGCTCACCAACATCGCACCCATGATGGCAAATTGGTATAAATGCTCTGGCGTGCAGTCCGCATTAGCACCTAAATCCAGCATAAAAGTTGTGCCTTTTTCTGACGGCAAAGATGAAGCTATCGCTGGGCGGTCTATGCCAGGCAGCATCTTTAATACAAACCTTGCAGTGGCCATCAACGCCCCAGTGTTGCCCGCACTTACGCAGGCATGCGCCTCGCCTGTTTTCACCATATTGATGGCCACACGCATTGAGGAGTCTTTTTTATTTTTGAGCGCACTTTGCGGAGACTCATCCATCTGCACTACTTCGGTTGCATGGTGAATACGCAAACGCGGACCAGTGGTCACATTGCGCACTTGCAACTCTGCAGCAATAGCGTCTTGCAAACCAACCAGTATGATATTGACACGCGGGTTTTCTTTAATGACCTGGATGGCCGCTGGCACCGTGATATGCGGGCCATGATCGCCTCCCATGGCATCAATCGCGATAGTGATATCCATATGTGAGTGTACTGAATGATGCGTTGTGGTCATATTAAGTTCCAAGCTTGCGCTGCAGTAAAACTATCATCTGTCGTAATGAATAATTATCTTGGTAGCTATTGTAGATATGCAAACGCCGCACTTATCAGAGTGCGGCGCATTCGTTTAACCTAAATCGCGTATCAATAGAATGATCGCAATTAGTTAACTATTACTCACCTTTGGCAGGCAGCACCTTGCGACCACGATAGTAACCGCTTGGGCTAATGTGGTGACGTAAATGTGTCTCACCAGTCGTTGGCTCAACAGCCAAAGGTGGGTTTGTTAAGAAATCATGTGAACGGTGCATGCCACGTTTTGAAGGTGACTTTTTGTTTTGTTGAACTGCCATAATGTACTCCAATAAAAACTGCCGATTAATACAATTAATCGGCAATCATGTAAATATGCGATAAGTGACTAATCCATGATAATAATCTATTTTGTGTTCGCATGTAAATGAAAACACAACATATTGCCTTAATTTATCGCTAAATCAGTCTTTTTTTAAGCTTTTCAACACGGAGAATGGGTTGACTCGATCACCTACCTCTAACTTCAACTGCTTGCAGGGAGAAGCATGCAAAGGAGCAATGGGCAAAGCAATAAGCAACTCATCCTCAATCAATGTTTGCAAATCCATATCCACCGACGCCTCAACCCAATCGGCATCATCGCTCTCATCTAGTGATTCTGGCATTTCTTCGCTAATTACGTAATCGAACTCCAGCTTGATCGGCACATGTAAACCCTCTAAGCATCGCTGACATAACATAGGCAAAGATGCATCTATTTCCAAATGCAAGCTAGGTAACTGCAACTTATTAGATTGCCCCACTACCTTGTAGGCGACCTTTGATTGCTCATTCAATCCCGACATATCGAGCAACGCGTTTAGCCGCTGAAAATAATCAACAGGAACCTCACCTTCGAGCACTTGCATTCGTTTGGCAAAATCAAGATTATTGATATGATTTAATTCCATATTTTCTTTCAATAGCATTTCAATTGACTTAAGTCGCTATTCTACTGGCCCACACAAATTGTCGCTAGCCTGTTCTTTATCAGCCGCAGTGCTCGTGTTATAATTGAAAAGTTTGTTAGTTAGAATCTAGGTGCTACGTGTTCAAAAAAATATTGGTTGCTAATCGCGGAGAAATTGCAGTACGCATTGTTCGTGCGTGCTCAGAAATGGGCATTAAATCTGTCGCCATTTATGCTGAAGCCGATAGACATGCGTTACATGTGAAGAAAGCAGACGAAGCTTACAACATTGGTACCGACCCTGTTGCTGGCTATCTAAACGCACACAACATCGTAAACGTAGCTGTAGCCGCAGGCTGTGACGCCCTGCACCCTGGTTACGGATTTTTATCCGAAAATCCCGAGTTGGCAGAAATTTGTGCGCGTCGTGGCATTAAGTTCATTGGGCCAAATGCAGATGTTATTCGCCAAATGGGTGACAAAATACAAGCGCGTAACGCCATGACCAGTGCGGGCATTCCTTGCACGCCAGGCAGTGATGGTAACTTAGAAAATTTAGATGAAGCCATTAAGTTAGCCAATTCGATTGGTTACCCAGTGATGCTCAAGGCCACCAACGGCGGTGGTGGGCGCGGCATTAGACGTTGTGATTCTGAAAAAGACTTAGTAACGAATTATGATCGCGTGATTTCTGAGGCGAGCAAAGCGTTTGGCAAACCTGAGGTCTTTTTGGAAAAATGCGTGGTGGCGCCTCGCCACATCGAAGTGCAGGTACTGGCAGACAGTCATGGCAATGTGATTCATCTATTTGAGCGTGATTGCTCTATTCAACGTCGTAATCAAAAGTTGATTGAAATCGCTCCATCTCCACAACTAAGCCAAGCGCAACGTGACTACATTGGTGGTTTAGCTGTGAAAGCTGCCAAAGCGGTGGGTTACGAAAATGCGGGCACAGTTGAGTTCTTACTTGATGCGGACAATACGTTTTATTTCATGGAAATGAATACCCGTTTGCAAGTGGAACATACGGTTACCGAAACGATTACTGGTGTAGATATCGTTCAGGAACAAATTCGTGTGGCTTTTGGCCTGCCATTACAATATAAGCAAAGTGAGATTCACTTCCGTGGCTTTGCCATGGAGTACAGGATCAATGCTGAAGATCCGAAAAATGATTTTCTGCCTAGTTTTGGCAAGATCACACGTTACTATTCTCCTGGTGGACCAGGGGTACGGATGGACGCAGCGATTTACAGCGGTTATGTGATACCACCCTATTACGATTCCATGTGTGCAAAACTCACAGTGTGGGCTTTGGATTGGGAAGGCGTGATTGAGCGCGGCAAACGCGCACTCGACGACATGGTCGTATATGGCGTAAAGACTACTATCCCTTATTATCAAGAAATTATGAAACACCCTGACTTCAGGGGGGCTAACTTTAACACCAGCTTTGTGGAAACGCACCCTGAACTCGTCAACTATAAAATCGAGTTTCCCCCGGAGTTGTTTGCTGCGGCCATTTCTGCAGCCATAGCAGCACACGAAGGCATTTAATCATTAACGTTTTAGACTAAAAATTATGAGCAAAATACATATCACTGAATTGGTTTTACGCGACGGCCATCAATCCCTTATCGCGACTCGTATGCGCACAGAAGATATGCTGCCTATTTGCCCACAATTAGATGCGGTAGGCTTTTGGTCTCTAGAAGCATGGGGCGGTGCAACTTTTGATGCTTGCGTCAGGTTCTTAAAAGAAGACCCTTGGCAGCGCCTGAGAAAACTGCGCAAAGCATTACCAAACAGCCAAATCAACATGTTGTTACGTGGCCAAAACTTGCTCGGTTACAGGCATTATTCTGATGATGTGGTCCATGCGTTTGTGAAACAGGCTGCTAATGCAGGTGTGGACGTGTTTCGAATTTTCGATGCGATGAACGATACTCGTAATATTAGAGAAGCTATTAAGGCAGTAAAAAACGTAAAAAAACATGCGATTGGCACATTGTCATACACGACGAGCCCAGTGCACGACATTGCTTATTTTGTAAGCATGGCCAAAGAACTGCAACAGATGGGTGCTGACAGCATAGGTATTAAAGATATGGCTGGTATTCTTGCTCCTCATATAGCTGGTGATTTAGTTAAAGCAATCAAATCGGAGGTGGATTTACCAATACATGTTCACAGCCATGCCACATCGGGTTTTGCAAACATATCCCTCATGAAAGCAGTTGAAAATGGTGCTAGTGTAATTGACACATGTAACTCATCTTTTGGTGATGGAGCCAGCCATCCATCAACAGAGAGTATGGTTGCTGCTTTTAAAGGCACAGAATATGACACAGGCATAGATCTTGTAAAATTGCAAGAAATTACAGCTTACTTTAAAGAAGTACGCCAAAAATACTGGCAATATGAAAGTGCATTTACTGGGGTTGATACACGCGTGTTAGTCAATCAAGTACCTGGCGGTATGATTTCAAACTTATCCAACCAGCTTAAAGAACAAGGTGCGCTCGATAAAATGGACGCAGTATTGGCTGAAATTCCACGTGTACGTGAAGATTTAGGCTTTCCGCCATTGGTAACACCCACCTCTCAAATTGTCGGCACTCAAGCAGTACTCAATGTGATGACAGGTGCACGTTATAAATCTATCACCAATGAAGTGAAAAATTACTTTTTAGGTCAATATGGTAAGGCTCCGACTGCGGTCAACGAAGAAGTGAAACAACTTGCCGTGGGCGATGGTGAGGTCATCACTTGCCGCCCTGCAGATTTGTTAGAACCAGAAATGGCAAAATTACAAGCGGAAGCCGAACGTATTGCCCAAAACGATGAAGATGTACTGACATACGCAATGTTCCCAGATATCGGCCAAACATTTTTGCAAGAACGTAATGCTGGTTTACTCAAGCCAGAAGTCTTAATGACTAAAGAGGCTGTTAACACTTCTGCCGCACGTTATGCACCCAATGAGTTCAAAGTAACCCTCCACGGTGAAACTTTCCATATTAAACTCACTGGCAGTGGCCATGCGGGTGAAGAACAGCGTCCATTTTATGTTTCTGTAGATGGAATTGCGGAAGAAGTTATTGTAGAAACCTTGAGTGAAATTGAAGTTTCTGGCGGCGGTAAAGCGAGCGGCAAGAAAAAAGTGGCTTCAGTGACTTCCAGTGGCCGCCCTCGCCCGAATCATGCAGGCTGCGTAACAACTGCTATGCCAGGTACGATTGTGGCTGTTAAGGTGAATGTTGGTGACAAAGTCAAAGCTGGGGATGGTGTGTTAGTGATTGAGGCGATGAAGATGGAAAATGAAATTCAAGCCTCTAAAACAGGGACTGTTGTGGCCATACACGTCGCTAAAGGCGACAATGTAACGCCTGATGAGTCTCTGCTTGAAATTCAACCTGATTAATGCAAATGGCCTGTTTGTATGAACAACAGGCCATTCTTAACACACCTCTATGAAACAAACCATTATCCTCGCATCCTCATCTGTATACAGACGAGAGCTGTTGCAAAAGTTGCAAATTCAATTTAGTTGCGTATCACCAAAGGTTGACGAAACGCCGCTGGATAATGAGAAACCACATCAAACCGCTTTAAGGCTATCACAAGAAAAAGCAAAAAAAGTGGCAGATGAATACCCCCATGCTTTAGTCATTGGTTGTGATCAAGTGGCAACACTAGACAATATTCCGTTAGGAAAACCTTTGAATCATCAAAACGCAATGAAGCAACTACAACTGATGCGTGGCCGAGAAGTGACGTTTTATAGTGCACTTTGCTTGCTGAATGCAGCCACAGGCAACATGCAATCTGAAGTGGTGCCTACATTAGTTAAGTTCAGACAATATTCAGACCAAGAGATTGAAAGCTATCTTGCAAAAGATCAGCCATATCAATGTGCTGGAAGTGCAAAATCCGAAGGCTTAGGTATTGTGTTAATCGAACGGATGATTGGTGAAGACCCCAATGCGCTCATTGGCTTACCTTTAATTAAACTCGTCACTATGCTAACCAACGAAAAAGTAGCCATCGTTTAATAAAAAATTATCAATATGTAGTCATAAAGTTTGTAAAAAACGCAATATATAGCGTAATATGCGATTAATGTTTTATTATTAGCAAACCTAAAAAAGCTAACTATATGCCTATACAAAAAAAGACAATTAAAGTACTGATGTTTCTACTTCCTGCAATTGTTACTTTATTGGGCTATACCGCTTTTCATGAAATGTTGTTCAGAGAACCTCCTTGTTTGATTAACTGTAATCAGCAGAGTTTATTTTCAGATAATGAGAAGTTTAAAAAATGGCTTGCTTTTCTTGAGTCACTTAGAGAAGACCCATTTAACAACAAGCAAGACATTCAACGCCCCACTCCCACACCACTTGATATTGCATTTCTTCAAGACAAAATCAATTTAGCGCGTAGCGATAACGACTTAACGCGTTACAAACAAATCATCAGCGACCTAACAAGCGCTAGTGGCACAAATATCGCAGACGAAAATGGGTCACCTGAAGATAGTGCCCCACTAGTTTATTTAGCCGACGAGAATAATCCAAATGCGCAAGTGTTTGCCGGTGTACCTGAGAGCGACATTAGCGCGAAGCCAAATGCACTCTCAGGTCCGAATGGTCCAATTTATCTTGCACCTGGTGCCAATGGTGCACCACTAATTACTGGTGGCGGTAATGGCGGTGGTAATACTGGCGGTGATAACAGCAACCCAATATCTATAGTGCCAGTCCCTAAGTCTATCTATTTAGCAGTGTGCGCTATGCTACTGATTGGCTTGATCAGATTCAAGTTCGTACAACGTAATAACATCCTGAATTTTTAAACCTTAAATGACAACAACCAACATCACTCTTACCTCTTGGCTAGCTAGCATCCTTGTGATTGGCTCAGTTGCTACTCATGCTAAACCTGAAGACATAACAGAGCTGCTTAGTACTGCGCAAGAGCAGCAATCCCTGGCCATCACTATTTATAACGATAATTTAGCCCTAGTCAAAGACACACGTAACATCAAACTCAACAAAGGCATTCAATCAGTTGCGTTAAGAGATGTGAGTGCGCAGATTCGACCTGAAACTGCTTTATTTAAAAGTATTAGCGCATTAGGTAGTATTTCTGTATTAGAACAAAACTTTGATTTTGATTTGTTATCGCCAGAAAAGCTGCTAGAAAAATATGTGGGTAAAACCGTCAGTTTGCTCAAAAGCAACCCTGTCACTGGTGTGGAATCTAGCGAACAAGCCACTGTATTATCCGCCAATAATGGTGTTGTCCTGAAAATTGGAGATCGTATAGAAACCGGTCCGTTTGGTAACCATGCAAATAGTCGCATTATATTCGACAATTTTCCTGCAAATTTACGAGACCGCCCTACCCTGACTAACCTCGTGAGCAACACTGGCGACCAGCAGCAGACTGTTGAGTTAAGCTACCTAACAGGCGGTTTAAGCTGGAAAGCAGATTATGTCGCTGAACTAAACGCCAAAGAAGACAGTATCGATCTTTCTGGATGGGTGACCTTATCGAACACCAGTGGCACCGCATACCAAAATGCAAAATTGCAACTGGTTGCAGGTAATGTGAACCGTGTATATGAGCAACTCAGGCCCATGGTTAAAAGTATGCGTAGCGATATGTCCATGGCAGAATCTGCGATGCCGATGCAAGAAGAATCGTTGTTAGAATATCATTTGTACACACTTAATCGCACAACCACCATTAAAGACAATCAAACTAAGCAAGTAGCGTTACTCAATGCTCAGCACATTCCCGCAAGAAAAGAGCTGGTATTAAAAGGTGCTGATTATTACTATCAAGGTCAATATGGTGAAATCGGTACTAAGTTGAAAGTGGGCGTGTTTGTAGAGTTTGATAATACGGAACGCGCGCAACTTGGCACCCCGTTGCCTAAAGGCATTCTTCGCATGTATAAAAAAGACCAAGCGGGTAATGCACAATTTGTGGGTGAAGATCGCATTGATCACACAGCTAAAAATGAAACTGTACGTTTAAAGTTAGGCGACGCTTTTGATGTCACTGCTGATAAAAAACAAACGGAATTCAAGATATTGCCTAAACCTTCAAAAGCAATCAACGCATATGAAAGCGCATATGAAATCACGCTCAAAAATGCCAAAAAAGAGAAAGTAACCGTTACGGTGCAAGAGCCGATATCAGGTGATTGGAAAATCACCCATGAGAACATTCGCCATCGCAAGCTCAACAGTCAACTTGCCATTTGGCAAGTGGATATTCCAGCGGAAGGTAGCACCACGCTGACCTACCGCGCACAAGTTAAATACTAGTTGCACCTACTGCCATGAGTATAGGAACACTGTACTTTATCCCAGTCACGCTTGGCGGTGATCACATCTCACATGTGTTGCCAGTAGACGTGATAAGTATTACCCATAGCCTTGATACTTTTATTGTTGAAAATGAAAAGACTGCTCGTCATTTTTTAGCTGCCATACGACATCCCAAGGCTATTCGAGACATACAATTCAAAACACTGAATACGCATACGCCAGACAAAGAACTACCTTCACTGCTTGCGGAGTTAGTCGCGGGTAAACATGTGGGGATGATGAGTGAGGCTGGTTGCCCAGGTATTGCAGATCCAGGTGCAACATTAGCGTGGCTAGCACATCAAAAAGGTATACGTGTGGCACCGCTGGTAGGCCCGAGCTCCATATTACTAGGCTTAATGGGCAGTGGATTAAATGGGCAACGCTTTACCTTTTTAGGTTATTTACCAAGTGATAAATCTGCACGCATACAGCAACTTCGTGAGATAGAAAAACGCGCCAACAGCATGAATGAAACGCAGATTTTCATTGAAACACCCTATAGAAATCAGCATATGTTGGAAGATATTCTAGCGAATTGCAATGGTAATACTAAGTTGTCTATCGCTTGCAATGTCAGCTTGCCAGAAGAATTCATCATGACCAAAACCATCTTCCAGTGGAAGCAAAAACCACTGCCTGACCTGCATAAAAAACCTACTGTATTTTTACTACTTGCCTAGAAAAAGGTATTGCTCGTCGATTGACTGCTTTCAATTGCTAATAACGCTTTAACAGGTGCATAGCTGCGCCGATGGACGGGTGAAACACCATGCTGCTTCAGTAAGTCCATATGTGCTGCGGTTGGGTATCCTTTGTGTTGCGCAAAACCATACACTGGATATTGTTGGTCTAATACACATAGCTCAGCATCGCGCGCCGTTTTTGCCAAAATAGAAGCAGCAGAGATAGCAGCAACTTTGCTATCCCCTTTGATGATGGCTTCGCATGGCAGTTGAATTTTGGGGCGCTGATTGCCATCGACTTGGACAAGCAACTCAAAACTAGATAATGCATGTGCAAATTCTACTTGCATCTGCTCAACCGCACGCTTCATTGCCAGCAAGCTGGCTTGCAATATATTGAGTTGA
Organism: Methylophilus sp.; assembly: GCA_030696695.1. Lineage (GTDB taxonomy): Bacteria > Pseudomonadota > Gammaproteobacteria > Burkholderiales > Methylophilaceae > Methylophilus. The sequence goes on along the minus strand of JAUYRP010000024.1, from coordinate 39,217 downwards.
TCAATTTCTTCAACGCTACTACTCGCGATTGACCACGCCAACGCATGTTGTTTAATGGTAATGGCTAGCGCGTCACGTTTTTTTTCACTTAGCTTTTTAGAGTCTGCCAAGCCCAAGATAGGCCAATCTGGATTTAGTATCACTGCTGCCGCATAGACTGCACCTGCAAGCGGTCCCCGCCCAGCTTCGTCTACACCACAAATCAAAGTCATCATAGATAACTGAGTACCGTTTTTGCAGCTTTAGCCGCGCTATTTTGCTTGAGACTTAAATGAATGTGTGTGAATGTTTCTTTTAACGTTTGCAGGTAGGTTTTATCACTCAGCAATCTTAATGTAGCATCCGCCACATTTTGTGCTGTCGCTTCATGCTGTAAAAGTTCTGGCACTAAAAACTTACCAGCCAAAATATTAGGCAGGCCAACATAAGGTAAATACCGCATACGCTTTAGTATTTGCCAACTTAAATATGGCATACGATACGTGATCACCATGGGTTTTTTGAGTAAAGCGGCCTCTAGTGTTGCAGTGCCTGAGGCAACGATGACTACATCTGCAGCCTCCATTGCATCATGGGCATGACCAAACATAATCTGCATATTCAATACTAAATCAGGATGCGCCAAATAGGCAGCATGCATGGCTGATTCAAATATTGCACGTGTCTCACGCGTTATCAGAGGCACTAAAAAAAGCACTTCCGTCGTCTGTGATTCTGCATATTCTTTTTGTATGATTTGCGCAGTCTCTACAAACAACTGGGCATGCTGTGTGACTTCCGATTGTCGACTGCCTGGCAACATGGCGACGACGATAGCATTGGGTTGAATTTTCAATACTTCTCGCATTTTTTCAACATCTGGCTCTATGGGTAGCACATCAGCCAAAGGATGTCCGATGTATGTGACAGGGATACCCGCTTTATCATAAATGGGAGATTCAAACGGGAATAACGCCAGCATATGTGAAACAGCGCGTTTAATGTGATGAATGCGACCTTTTCGCCATGCCCAAATGGAAGGGCTGACATAGTGTATGGTAGGAATACCTTTTGCTTTTAACTTTCGTTCTAGCCAAAAATTAAAGTCAGGCGCATCAATGCCAATAAACACATCGGGTTTCTCATCAATTAATTGTTGAAGCAATTGCTTTCTGAGCTTTAGCAAACCATACAAATGCTTAATCACCTCGACATAGCCACGTACTGAAAGCTTTTCCATCGGGTAAAGTGATTTGGCACCAAGACTCATCATTTTAGGGCCAGCAATCCCGATAAAGCTAATATCATTTCGCTCAGCTTGCATTGCTTGGATAAGGTGGTAACCCAACATATCCCCGGAGGCTTCCCCAGCCACGATAGCCACTTTGGGTATAGTTTTAGACATAAATAACTGTTGATAACTTAACGGATAATACCGCGGGTAGATGCGTCTAAAAAATCAGTCAATAATGCGATTTCAGAACATCTATTTTTCATTGTTGCTAATTCTATTTTAGCTTCTTCTAGGGTTAGGCTATTTCGGTAGAGCACTTTGTATGCACGCTTAATTTCTAGTATTGTTTCCGGACTAAATCCACGACGTTTTAATCCTTCTGCGTTGATACCATGTGGCTTTGCATCATACCCAGCAGCCGTCACATAGGGTGGGATATCTTTAAATACAACCGATCCAACTGCAGTAATAATGTGCGCACCAATCTGACAAAATTGGTGAACTAACGTGAAGCCACCTAGTATGGCAAAATCGTGCACATCCACATGTCCAGCCAGCGAAGAATTATTGGCCATAATGGTGTTGTTACCAATCACACAATCATGCGCAATATGCACATAAGCCATAATCCAATTATCGTTGCCAATTTTGGTAGTACCTTTGTCTTGAATAGTGCCACGATTAAAAGTACAGAACTCACGTATCGTGTTGTTATCACCAATTTCTAAAGTAGTTGGCTCATCACGGTATTTTTTATCTTGTGGTTGTGCGCCTAAAGATGAAAACTGGAAAATGTGATTATTTTTGCCTATACGCGTAGGGCCTTCAAGCACAACATGATTGCCAATTCGCGTGCCCGCATCCACGTGCACCCCAGCACCAACAGTAGTATATGCACCAATTTCAACGGTTGAATCAAGCTCCGCTTTAGGATCAATGATTGCTGTTGGATGAATTTTTGTTGTCATACACTACTCTTTATTGACTTACGTGGTTAAACCAAACGACCTATTTTGGCAGTTTGAAATTACTTCTCGATGGCTTTTAATATGCACATCATGCTGGCTTCAGCTACGACCGTACCATCCACCGTTGCTACGCCAGTGTATTTCCAAATTCCTTTTAGAATTCGGTCAATCTTTACATTCAAAATAATTTGATCACCTGGCGATACCGGCTTTTTAAACCTAGCGCTGTCAATGCCAGCAAAATAATAGACCGAGTCATTATTGGGCTTGGTGTCCATTGTCTTAAATGAGAGCACTGCTGCAGCCTGCGCCATTGCTTCTACTATCAATACGCCAGGCATCACTGGATGGTAAGGAAAGTGACCTGGAAAGAATGGCTCATTCACCGTCACATTTTTCAGCGCAGTAATTTCTTTGCCTATTTCCATTGAAAGCACACGATCTATTAATACAAACGGGTATCGATGTGGCAAATGATCCAGTATTTCATGAATATCCATACTATTTGTTACATTTTCTGACATAGTGACTCTCTGATTATTCTGCTTTAGGACTCAATTGGTTTATCGCTTCCTCTAAGGCTTTTATTTTAGCTGTTAATTCATTTAAGTGGCGAATATTTGCGGCAGTTTTCAGCCATGCCTCATGTTCTTGGAACGGCATTAAGGCAGTATAAGTGCCTTTTTGGCGTATGGATCGCATAATCATACTCCCTGGGGATATGGTCACGTGATCCGCAATCGTAAGGTGTCCAAGTATCATGGCTGCACCACCAATTTTACAGTGCTTTCCAATGACTGCACTGCCCGCTATGCCTACACACCCTGCAATCACTGTGTGTGCACCAATTCTACAATTATGTGCAATTTGAATTAGGTTATCTAACTTCACACCCTCTTCGATGACAGTGTCATCAATAGCGCCTCTGTCTACAGTCGTGTTTGCACCAATATCTACAAAATCACCAATGACTACGTGCCCAACTTGCGGGATTTTAACCCACCGTCCATGCTCTTCTGCATAGCCAAAGCCATCATTACCAATCACGCATCCAGCATACAAATGGCAGTGCTTACCAATTTTAGTGCCATATCGAACTGTCACATTGGGTTCCAACACCGTACCTTCGCCAATATCTACGTTGTGCTCAATCACACATCCAGAAGCTATAGCGACATCTGCTGCAATGTTGACATGATGACCGATGACCACATTTTGGCCAATCGCAGCATTAGGATGAACATCAACACCTTCACCAATCTGTGCGCTTGAGTGGATTCCTGCAATCGGTCTAACTAACGGGTTTAATAATGCAGATACTTTTGCGAAATACGCATAAGGGTTGTCTGTGATAATTTTGGGAAGCGTTGTAAGACTAGCATGCTCTGGCTTAATGATGACGACACTAGCAAGCGTTTGCGAGAGTGCAGCTGAATACTTAGTGTCTGTGAAAAAGCTGATAGCTCCAGTCTGAGCTAAGCCGAGCGAACCTACACGATGAATATGTGTATTCCCATCTCCAGACAGCACCCCACCCAACTGTTCTATGATTGTTGATACTGTTAACATCATTCGCCTATTTACGAACGATTTACTATTTCTTACCTAAAAGTTTTAACACTTTATCGGTAATATCAATTTTCTTGCTGGCATACGCAACACCACCGTAAACAACTAAGTCAAAGTTCTCTGACTCAGCAACACTCGTCACTGCTTTGTTGATACGGTCTTGTAAGACAGCCAGTTCTTCGTTTTTGCGAAGATTGATATCTTCTCTTAATTCACGCTGTTTACGTTGAAATTCTAATTTGAGGTTAGAAGCATCACGCTCTCTATTACGTCGATCAGCATCGGATGTCGTCAGCCTATCTTTGTCTAAAGCTGCTTCTAAATCACGAATCTGTTTTTGCAAACGGTCTAATTCTTGGGAACGCGGGCTGAACTCTTTTTCTAACTTTTTGCCTGTTTCTGCCGTTTGCGGAGCCTCTTGGAGCAATTTGTCGACTTGTACATATCCAATTTTGAGTTCAGCCGCTGTAGCACTCAAACTAAGCGTGAACCCAAACAACAAATAGAATAATACAAGTAAATGCTTCAACGAACTCTCCTCTGCTATGCAGTTATCTTATAGCAATCAATCACCAATTAAAACTGCTGTCCCAATTGGAATTGTAACACTTGTGTATCATCACCCTCTTTCTCATTCAATGGCTGTGCAAAGATAAGTTTTAGTGGCCCGAACGGTGATACCCAAGTAACACCTACACCTGCAGAAAATCGCAATGCATCGGCATTAATAGACTCTGAATCTGCATACACGCTACCACCATCAACAAACGCACTGAGCCTAAATTGCTTAGTATCTTTGATAAATGGTACTGGCATAAACAATTCGACATTACCCAGTATACGCTTGGTACCCCCTACTGAAAATTCCTGTCCAGAAGTAGGGTCAATGTCTCGTGGTCCTAGTGAACCATTTTGGAACCCACGCAGCGAGTTAACGCCACCCAAGAAATAGTTTTTAAAGAATGGATACTTCTTCCCACCATAAGTATCTGCGTAACCTAACTCGCCATTTAGCATCAGCGTAAATGAATTAGTAAGATCTTTATACCAAGCGTGTTGATAGTTTATTTTGTAGTATTGTAAATCCAACCCGGGTACGGCAACTTCAGCAGTCAATCTTTGTAATACGCCTCTGTTAGGAAAGAGAATATTATCTCTAGAATCAAAGGTCCAACCTGCAGATAATTGAATAGAATTACTGTTACATGTGGCATTGACATCGCCACAGAAGTTAATGTATTGAATTGGGCTACTGCTATTTAATTCAATCTGAGTAAAATCAGCCGTTATCCCAGCAGATAAGAAATCTCTTTCCGTGAGCGGCAACCCAAAACGAACACCTACACCGTAAGATGAGCTTTTATAAGAACCTAATTGATCGGTATTACTCGTATCGGTATCAACATCCCTACGGTACACATCAAATCCACGACTGATACCATCCGGGGTAAAATAAGGATCAGTAAAGGATAGAGAGTAGACAGTATTTACACGGCTGGTATTGATTTGTGTGGCTACTCGATTACCAGTGCCCAAAAAGTTAGGCTGATTGATGTTGAAACCTAATACAACACCTTCATTACTCGACAAACCCGCACCAAACTGAATGCTACCTGTTGACCGTTCAGCTAAGTTCACGTTTAAATCTACTTGGTCATTTGTACCAGGGACAGCGGGCGTTTCAAACTCAACCGTATCAAAGTACTGCAAACGATCAATACGCTCTTTAGAACGATTGATTTGCTGGCCTGCATACCAACCAGATTCCAACTGGCGCATTTCTCGCCGCACTACTGTGTCACGTGTGCGTGTATTGCCTGTTACGTTGATGCGTCTCACATACACTTTTTTGCCAGGATCAACAAAAAATGTAAAAGCAGCCGTATGATTTTCTTTGTTGATCTCCGGTATCGCATTGACATTAGAAAATGCATACCCATCGTCACTGAGCCTGTCCCCTAGCGCCTTGCTAGTTTCAGACACTAGCTGACGATTAAACACATCGCCTTTTTGAATCGTAATCAGTTTAGTTAGATCTGCTTCAGGCACTTGTAAATCACCCGCAAGCTTCACGTCGCTTATCGTATATTTCTCACCTTCGGTGATATTGACTGTAATGTAAATATCTTGCTTGTCTGGAGAGATAGAAACCTGTGTTGAATCAATGGCAAACTCAAGATAACCTTGGTTCATGTAAAAAGACTTCAATGTTTCCAAATCTGCCGTTAGTTTTTGCTTAGAGTACTGATCATCTTTGTTCCACCAACTCATCCAATTGGGCGTTGTCAGTAAAAATTCAGCACGTAAATCTTCCGTGCTGAAAGCTTCATTACCGACAATATTGATGTCACGTATTTTAGCAACAACGCCTTCTTCGATTTCAAACTTGACTGCAACACGGTTGCGCTCCAGTGGGCTCACCACAGTTTTTACAGAAGCGCTGTATTTACCTTGTGACAAGTATTGACGCTTAATTTCCTGTTCCGCACGGTCCAACTGTGATTTGTCGAAAATTTGACCTTCAGCAATACCAATTTGCTTTAAGCCCTCTTTCATTTTATCGGACGGGAATGACTTATTACCGCTGAACTCAAGTTGCGCAACCGATGCACGTTCTTGCACCGTCACCACGAGTATTTCACCTTCGGCCTCTACACGAACATCCTTAAAAAAACCCGTGCCATAGAGTGATTTAATCGCTTGTGTAGCTTTTTCATCACTCATTGTATCGCCAACTTGCACTGGCAAATAATTGAATACGGTACCTGCTTCGGTACGCTGCAAGCCTTCCACTCGGATGTCTTTAATCACAAAAGGCTCTAAGGCCAATGCAGAATTACTTAATAATGCGAGCACTAATGCTGAAATAATTTTTGGTTTTAATTTCATTACTTTGCTTTACTAGCCAATCATAAACCGATTGATGTCATTAAATATTGCGACCATCATTAACAGGCCCAACACCCCAAGGCCTATCTTCTGACCTGTTATCATCACCTGCTCAGAAACAGGCGACCCTTTAAATATCTCTGCAATATAATACATCAAATGTCCACCATCTAGCACTGGAATCGGCAAAAGGTTCAGCACACCAATACTAATACTGACAAGTGCAAGAAAGCCAATAAACACTTTAATGCCTAAATTTGCGCTTTCACCAGCAAAGCTTGCAATACTCACTGGGCCGCTGATGCCTTTCCAAGAAACTTTTCCTGTGATCATATTACCTAGCATCTTCAGACTAAAAATAGCGGTGTCCCAAGTTTTACCAATCGCTTTCTGCAGACTCTCTACGGGCGAGTAATGTACCTCTATCAACAATTTTTCCATTTCTTGTGGGTCCATTTTGACACCAGCCCCAAGACGGCCAATTTGCTTACCGTTTTCAACAGCTACTTCTGGCGTAACCGCAATTACAATTCGTTTTCCATCTCTTAACGTTTCTACTTGTAATTGTTTATTCGGACTTTCTTTGACGTATTTCACGACCCCATCCCAATTTCGGATATCAATGTTGTCGATAGACAGTATAAGATCACCCTTTTGGAAGCCAGCTGCAGATGCTGGCGATTCAGGGAGCAGCTCACCAATCACAGCAGGAATATTTGGCTTTAACATGCCTAAACCTAGCTTCTCTAAAATATCTTGTTCAGCATCATTATTGACACCTGAAAAACTCAATCTGCTCCGATATGAAACTTGCTGCGAGTCTGTAGTTTCCAGCTCAACAGAGGGTTTCTCTAAAGAGGCATTCAGCAAAATCCAGCGTGCATCTTGCCATGTCTGAATGGTTTTCCCATCAATGGATTGAATGAGGTCACCTTTTCTAAGGCTTGCTTTATCGGCTAGGCTGTTCTCTACAACTTCACCCACTATTGGCTTCAAACCTGTGATGCCAAGTGAAAATAATATCCAATAAAGTAACACTGCAAGCAGTAAATTTGCCATTGGCCCAGCCAACACGACTGCGATTCTTTGATATACGGATTTTCGATTAAACGCTCTAGCCAACTCTTCCTCGGAGAAGTGAACAACTGATCCTGTGTAAGCTGGGTCTTCCTGTTCTTGTTTCAACTCCCGCTCGTCTAACATTTTGACGTAACCACCCAGTGGGATTGCCGCCAAAATGAATTCCGTCTGGTCTTTGCCAAAGGTTTTTTTCCACAACGGCTTACCAAAACCGATTGAAAACTTTAATACGCGGACACCACACCAGCGGGCAACTTGATAATGCCCATACTCATGTATGGTAACTAAAATACCGATGGTTACAATAAACGCCAACAACGTCATCATGCTGTGAGCACCTTCATTTTGGGTGATTTGGATAACCAAGCATGTGCGTAAGTTCTAGATATAGCATCTACCTCAATTAAGTGCTCTAAACTTGTCACATCTTCAGTGGCAATTTCTGTTAGTGCGTCTGCGATAAGATGCGGTATATCTAAAAAATGGATCGCTTTATTCAAGAATGCTGATACAGCCACTTCATTTGCAGCATTCAAGATTGTGGCGGCAGTACCACCCAATTCAAGCGCATCATAAGCAAGCTGCAGGCAAGGAAACCGTTCGGTATCTGGTTGTTCAAATTGTAATGTCGCTATTTGAATCAAGTTCAACGAGGATACCCCCGCCTCAATACGCTCAGGGTAACCTAGTGCGTAAGCAATAGGAGTGCGCATATCTGGGTTGCCCAGTTGCGCGAGCACACTGCCATCCACATACTCCACCATGGAATGGATAACGCTTTGTGGATGCACCACTACATCAATTTGTTCAGGCTTAGCATTGAACAACCAATGAGCTTCAATGACCTCTAGCCCTTTGTTCATGAGGGTAGCAGAATCAACTGTGATTTTTGCGCCCATCACCCAATTAGGGTGCTTAAGAGCCAGCTCAGTGGTGACTTGCTTAAGTTGTGTTTTGCTATAAGTTCTAAAAGGGCCACCAGAAGCGGTGAGTATAATCTTACGCACACCTCCATCATGCAAACTAGCATGTTGTTTCGCAGGCATTACCTGAAAAATTGCATTATGCTCACTATCAATAGGTAACAAACTTGCACCGCCTTCTTTTACGGCCTGCATGAATAAACTACCACCCATCACCAGCGTCTCTTTGTTGGCTAAAAGTATACGTTTACCTGCATAAGCAGCTGCAAGTGCAGGTTTAAGACCAGCGGCACCCACAATAGCTGCCATTACAACGTCTACCTCGCCCATGCTAGAAACAGCTTCTAATCCTTGCATACCGGATAAGACTTCAGTGTTTATCGTGGATGTTTTGATCAATTGCCTTAGCTCTACTGCAGCCGCCTCATCCAGCAGCACCGCATAGCGTGGATTGTATGTAAGACATTGCTTGTAAAGCGCTTGAACGTTACTGTGCGCAGCTAGCGCATAAGCTTGAAAGCGGTCTGGGTGTCGTGCGATTACATCCAGCGTTTGTTGGCCAATGGTGCCAGTACTGCCTAAGATGGTAACTTTTTGCAATCTATATCCTAAAGCGTTGTAAGCATTCAATAGTACTTATACCATTGATTGAATAGCATGATAAACGTAGATCATCAAGATTGCGACTGGAAGCGCTGGAATAACACCATCGATACGATCCAAAATACCGCCATGCCCTGGTAAAAGTTGACCACTATCCTTTAAGTTTGCCTGCCTTTTGAACTTAGACTCTAGCAAATCACCGTATACGCCTAATATAGCTACCACACATAGACCTGGTACGATGACCCAGTCTTGATTTGGTGTAAATTTAAGTAAAATGCATGCGAATAGAGATACAGCGATTAATGCGCCAATAACGCCCTCCCAAGTTTTGCCTGGGCTAATATTTGGTGCTAACTTGTGCCTACCGAATTGCTTGCCTGCAAAATAAGCAGCGCTATCTGCAATCCAAATTGTCGAGATAATAATCAACAACAACCATGGATCAATGCGTTTTGCTGACACTAGTGCAAGCCACAAGCTACCTAATAACAGCCATCCTATGGCCATGTTAATGAGTACATTTTTCGACACCCAGCCTTTAGCTAGCCAGATTGGTACGCATACTATCCAAAACAATGTAGCGACTGCAAATAACGTCAGCGCATGATAAAAAAACAAATGAAAATTCAGAGTCATTTGCCAAATAATATACATGGCCACAATGAAGGAAGTCAGAAGATAAGCATAAGCCGGCTTTTTAGACAATCCGATTAAATTGGTCCACTCGTATAAGGCAAGCAGACTAAAAGCAAGCATTAAGCAAGACCACGATAAATCGTTTGAATAAAATAGCGCAGGAATAAAACCAGCCAGCAAGGCCAGTGCAGTTAATATACGCGTTCTAAGCATCTGATGGCGCTTTTAACTGTTCGCTAGTTCGCCCGAAACGACGCTCACGCTGTTGAAATGACTGAATAGCTTTTGCGAAGGCCTGATCATCAAAATCTGGCCAAAGTACATCGGTAAAATAAAGCTCTGTATACGCAAGCTGCCACAATAAAAAGTTAGAAATGCGCGTTTCACCGCCTGTGCGGATAAACAAATCCGGCTCTGGCGCATATTGTGTAGATAAATATTGGGCTATATCCTGCTCTTGGAATTTGCCTGCTTTGGCAGGATTAGACAGTTGCATTTTATTCATGGCCTGTAGCATATCCCAGCGTCCGCCATAATTGGCCGCAATAGTGAGAGTCAAGCCGGTGTTTTTTGTAGTGAGTTGTTCAGCATGCGCAATTTGCTTCACTAACGCATCACCAAATTTTGAACGGTCACCAATCAAAATTAAACGTATATTATTTTCGTGTAGCTTTGCAACTTCACGTTGCAAGGCATCCATAAACAGACCCATTAGAAAAGACACTTCTTCTTCAGGTCTTCTCCAGTTTTCACTACTAAACGCAAATAACGTTAGATACTTCACTTGAATCTCTGCGCATTTTTTTACTAGCGTACGCACTGTTTCTACACCACGCTTATGTCCTGCAACACGTGGGAGAAAACGTTTTCTGGCCCAACGGCCATTGCCGTCCATGATCACAGCGATATGTGTTGGAATATCACCTGCGATTGGAATGGTTTGTGTGCTACTTGAGAAAAAACCCAATTCATTGACCTTACGTTGGATTAACTAAATGCTGCGCAAAATATATCGAGTCGACACTAAAACTATACTGCCATTAAATCTGCTTCTTTTACTTGTAGCAGTTTATCAACCTCTGCCACTGCTTTATCAGTCATTTTTTGCACTTCGTCTTGACCACGACGTTCATCATCTTCTGAAATTGCTTTGTCTTTCACTAATTTCTTCAACGCATCATTTGCGTCACGACGCACATTACGAATAGCCACTTTGGCATTTTCACCTTCTGTACGTACAATTTTAGTCAAATCACGGCGACGCTCTTCTGTCAGCATAGGCATTGGTACACGAATCACATCGCCATTGGTGGCTGGATTTAGTCCCAAATCACAATCACGAATTGCTTTCTCCACCTTAGCAATCATGTTTTTTTCGTAAGGCTGCACATTGATGGTGCGTGCATCACCTAAATTCACATTGGCAACTTGGTTGACAGCCACCATAGAGCCATAATATTCCACCATCACGTGGTCTAATAAACCCGTATGAGCACGCCCAGTGCGCACTTTAGCCAGGTCATTTTTCAACGCTTCGATTGACTTATGCATTTTCTGTTCAGCTGATTTTTTTACGTCTTCTAACATGTCTTTACTCCAACAATTTTCTTAAAGCACTGCTTCGCATTATAGTACGACGCGTGTACCTTCATTTTCACCCATTACCACGCGCTTCAAAGCACCTGGTTTAAAAATACTAAACACTGAAATCGGCATTTTTTGGTCACGGCATAGTGTTAATGCCGTGGCGTCCATCACTTTTAGATTTTTCTGAATCGCCTCATCAAATGTCACCGTTTCATAGCGCGTGGCATTTGGGTTCTTCTTTGGATCATCTGTATAAATACCATCGACCTTAGTGGCTTTCAGTACAATTTCAGCATCAATCTCCACACCGCGTAAGGCTGCAGCTGTATCTGTAGTGAAGAATGGATTTCCAGTGCCTGCACCAAAAATGACTACACGCCCCTCCTCCAAATAGCGAATCGCTTTACCGCGAATATAAGGCTCCGCCACTGCTTCAATATTGAGTGCACTTTGCACACGTGCTGGAATGCCTGCATGTTTCATCGCATCTTGCAAAGCCATCGCATTCATTACTGTGGCAAGCATACCCATGTAATCGGCGGTTGCTCTGTCCATACCGCTGGCCGCAGGTGCAACGCCGCGAAAGATATTACCGCCACCAATCACTATGCCGACCTCCACACCCAAATCGACCACTTCTTTCACCTGCGCAACAATCGCAGTAATCGTTCCGCGATTGATACCATAAGCGTCATCCCCCATCAAAGCTTCGCCTGATAGTTTAAGAAGAATGCGCTTAAAGGCAGGTGTATCCATATTATTCCTTATATTTTAAATTTTGCTTATTTAATCACAAACCACATTGTTTGCCTAAACTTTTAAGGCAAATTAGCTGCGTTTTAGCCAAAAAAAAGTGAGCTTAATCAAGATTAAACTCACTTAGTTTTTGGCTGCTCAGGGCAGCATATTCGAGAGGTATATTATTTATACTTTTGCAGCAGCTGCAACTTCTGCAGCATAATCTACAACCGCTTTCTCAATGCCTTCTCCAACTGTGAACATACTAAATGACGCCACAGACGCATTTCTTGATTTCAACAATTGCTCTATCGTCATTTTGTCATCCTTAACAAAGGTTTGACTCAATAAAGTAACTTCTTTTAGGAATTTCTGCACAGTACCATCCGCAATTTTTTCCAACATCGCTTCTGGCTTGCCTGCTTCTTTTGCTTTTTCAATCGCAACACGACGCTCAGTTTCAATCAATGACGCATCTACACCAGATGCATCCAAAGATTTAGGCTTAGCTGCCGCGATATGCATCGCAATATCTTTGCCCAAAGCCTCATCACCGCCGACTAAATCTACCAACACGCCTATTTTGCTGCCATGCACGTAGCTCACTAATTTACCTTGCGCATCTGTACGTACAAAACGGCGTGGCGTGATGTTCTCACCAATCTTACCAACCAACTGTGCACGCGCTTCTTCTGCTGTAGCGCCACGCATAGGCAACGCCGCAACAGCTTCAATATCAGCAGGGCTATTGGCATTGACCACTTGCGCTAGTTCTGACACATATTCTAGGAAATCTTCATTTTTTGCGCAGAAGTCTGTTTCTGAGTTCACTTCAATCAAAGTGCCTGTTTTTCCATCCGCACTAATACTGATTCCCACGGTGCCCTCAGCCGCCACACGGCCTGCCGCCTTGCTTGCTTTGTTACCAAAACGTACACGCAAAATCTCTTCCGCGCGCGTCATATCGCCTTCAGCTTCTGTCAATGCTTTTTTACAGTCCATCATTGGCGCATCTGTACGCTCACGTAACTCTTTAACCATCCCTGCGGTAATTTCAGCCATCTTAAACTCCTAACCTAATGTATAAATTCAATATTTGGTAATAGAAAAAGGGGCTATGCGCCCCTTTTTATTAAAAAACCATTACTCTGCTGCGACTTCAGCTACTTCTACAAACTCTTCTTCTTTTGCTGATTTGATGATCTCAGTAATCGCGTTAGCACGGCCTTCTAGTACCGCATCTGCAATACCACGTGCGTATAAACGAATCGCACGACTTGAGTCATCGTTACCAGGAATGACATAGGTCACGCCATCTGGTGAGTTGTTGGTATCAACAACACCAATGACTGGGATGCCTAATTTTTGTGCTTCAGTAATCGCACCACTCTCATGGCCCACGTCAATAATGAAAATAGCGTCTGGCAAACCACCCATTTCTTTAATGCCACCAATAGAACGCTCTAGCTTCTCAACTTCACGTTTGTAGCCTAATGCTTCTTTTTTACCAAATTTTTCTAAAGCACCGTCTTGCAGCATTGTTTCATAATCGTGCAAACGTTTAATTGACTGCTTCACTGTTTTGAAGTTAGTGAGCATACCGCCTAACCAACGGTGATTCACATAAGCACAACCTGCACGCGCCGCTTCTTCTTTAACGATATCGCGCGCTTGACGTTTTGTACCTACAAATAAAATACGACCCTTGTTTGCTGCTAATGTGCGTACGTATTTCAACGCATCTTCAAACATTGGCAATGTTTTTTCAAGGTTTACAATATGGATTTTGTTACGATCACCAAAAATGTACTCTGCCATTTTTGGGTTCCAATAACGGGTTTGATGGCCAAAGTGAACACCGGCCTCTAACATTTGACGCATAGTTACTGACATACTTTTCTCGCTCTCAAAGGGTTATGAATTCACACAACACTAAAAACACTTTACAATCAACAAGTTGAAAACTTTTGACTATAGAAAGCACCCTAGACTAGGTTGTGTGTAGATTTAAAAATACATTCCTAAAGAAATGCCAAGGCGTAATGATACCACTAAGCAATTGAATTTGCTAGTGAATATATGGAGACTAACCCTCTGTTTTGGGGACGCCAATAATATGCATAGCGCGGTCCACATCCACATGCAATAAAGAAGCCACATCACGATAGTCATCTGGCAGCGCTGCATTATCCCAGCCATTGGCCGAATGGCGCGCAAGATTGACTGCTATTCTGACATTTTTCACGCGTTGCGACTCTGAAGACTCATCTTCCATCAGTTGCGCTAGTAGCGGCGGCAACTGAAACACCTGGATCAGTTCATTTTGCAAATCGGTTATCTTAAAACCCAACACTTGTTCTTGTGCAGCTTTACTACGTAATGTGCTGTCAGCATGCTGTAGTTTTGCGATTTCACTCATTTTATCTGAGGCAAAGCACCACATCAGCATTTCAGACAAATCATGCAACAGCGCAGCAACACGCACTTCCTCTGCATGCAAATCCATGAGATGGGCTGCAAACTCAGCAGCGTAACGCGATGCACGGTGCGCACGTACGATTAACTTGAGTAAATCCATCAATCTTGCCAAGTGTGGACTTAACAGATCTTCAACGATGGGGCTCGGTGGAATCTGATTAAAAAATGTTGAAGTCCCCATCATCAATAACGCCTGCTCTACTTGCGCCAAGTCTTGGAGTTGGTTTCTGCCTTTATGCATTTGCGCATAAGTGAGCACCTTAAATACCATCATAGGGTCATTGAGCACCGCCATGGTGATATCACGCGCACTGACATTATCCTCGTCTTCTTTTAGCCGACTAATTTCACGCGCCGTTTGCTTCAAAACCGGAATATCTGCAGTCTTCAAGAACTTTACCCAAGCCCTTACATCTTGCGATGCGCTAACCTGTGCCAAATCCATCATACAATTCTCCTATAAGGGCTTTAAGCATAACGCATACATTTGCAAATCAATCCGTGAATAAGCCCTTGAAAAGCCTTTCTTTTCAAGCGTTGAACTAAGCCTAGTTTTGATGTTACGCCAGCTAAATTAGGCAATACCCTGTGCTAGAATAAGCACACTTTCTAGAGTTCATATCAATATTCATGGCCATTACCATCAACAACGCAGAAGATATAGCGCAAATGCGCATTGCAGGCAGACTTGCCTCCGAAGTTTTAGACTACATCACCCCTTATGTAGTACATGGCGTGACTACGGATAAATTGGATCAACTTTGCCATGATTATATTGTGAACGTACAGCAAGCCATTCCTGCGCCACTGAACTATGCACCGGATGGTCACACACCCTATCCTAAATCTATATGTACTTCTGTTAACCATCAAATTTGCCACGGCGTACCAGGTGATAAAGTGCTCAAAAATGGTGATATCGTCAATATTGATATCACTGTCATTAAAAATGGCTACCACGGCGATACCAGTCGCATGTTTCAAGTAGGTGAAACCTCTATTCAAGCTAAGCGCTTGTGCGATTTGACTTATCAGGCGATGTGGCTGGGCATACAACAAGTCAAGCCCAATGCAACACTGGGTGACATAGGATACGCTATCCAAAGCTTTGCAGAAAAAAATGGATACAGCATCGTACGTGAGTTTTGCGGACACGGCATTGGTAAAAAATTCCACACTGAACCACAAGTCTTACACTATGGTCGCCCTGGACAAGGACTTAAGTTACAAGCTGGCATGATTTTCACCATTGAACCCATGATCAATGCAGGTAAACGAGAGATTAAACAAATGCCAGATGGCTGGACGATTGTAACCAAAGACCGCAGTTTATCAGCGCAATGGGAGCACACCGTACTCGTCACAGATACGGGTTATGAGGTCATGACCGTTTCGAGCGGCACCCCTCCTTGCCCACTACCCGTCTAAATGTCGATTATTAAGCAGGCAATATCAGATTGGCGTGAAACGCTGAAGGCAAAACACAGCGCCCTAGAAGCCGGATTTTTTGCTTCTAAAAATACTGCTCGCTTGCTTAAAGACTTAAGCCTAAGCATTGATAGCCTTCTTAAGGATATTTGGCAACAATGTGAAATTCATCAAAATATTTGCTTGATCGCGGTGGGTGGATATGGACGCCAGACTTTATTCCCCTATTCTGACATTGACCTGCTCATTTTGATGCCAGACCAACTACAAGACAATCACGCATCAAAGATTGAGAGCCTTGTAGGTGTACTATGGGATATTGGTCTGAATGTTGGTCACAGTGTGCGCACCTACAGCGAGTGTCTATACGAAGCGGAAAGTGATGTGACCACGCTCACCAACTTAATAGAATCACGCTTAATTGTCGGTCAAAAATCAATATTTAATGCATTCTACGAAGCCATACAAGACCAATTGGATGCGCCCTCATTCTTAGCAAAAAAGCTCAAAGAGCAGCAAAACAGGCATGCGAAATTTAATGATACCGCTTATAACCTAGAGCCAAATCTCAAGGAAAGCCCTGGGGGCTTAAGAGATTTACATATGATTTTGTGGATTGCGCAAAGTCAGAAGCTCGGTAAAACATGGTCAGATCTTCGTAAAAACAGCATCATTACTGACAAAGAACTCCGTCAAATTAAACGACATGAGGAACACTTACAAACCTTGCGCGTGCGCTTACACTATCTCGCCAAACGCAGAGAAGACCGTTTACTTTTCGACTTTCAGAACGAGTTAGCAGCAGACTTGGGATTTGTCACCACACCGAACAAACGGGCGAGTGAACAACTGATGCACCGTTATTATCAGAGCGTGAATTTCATTAGTCTCATGAATGAAATTTTACTTAAAACGTTCCAAGCCAATCTGGCTATAGAGCAGCAAGCAGCGCCAATCGATAAGCATTTTTTTGTACAACAAGGCCTACTTCACGCCAACATCGCACATATTTTTCAATTACGACCTGCGGCCATACTAGAAAGCTTTCTATTACTTCAAAAACATCCAGAAATTCAAGGTTTCAGTGCCGATTTGATACGTGAACTGCAACGTGTAAAAAAATCCATCAACCATGATTTTCGCCAATCTAGCGAGCACAAAGGGTTGTTTTTAGAAATATTGTCTCAACCCGATGGCGTTAACCGCGCGCTGCGTAATATGAATCGCTATGGTGTTTTAGGCCAATACATCCCAGTGTTTGGTAAGATTATTGGTCAAATGCAGCACGATTTATTCCACGTGTACACCGTGGATGAACATACACTCAACGTATTGCGCAACTTACGTCGCTTTGCTAAACCTGAACTCGCGCACGAATTTCCTTTGTGTAGCAAGTTATTCGCAAATTTTGATAAATCTTATTTGTTATACCTTGCTGCAATATTTCACGACATTGCCAAAGGGCGTGGTGGTGACCACTCTGACTTAGGTACCATCGATGCCAGACGCTTCTGTAAATTACACGGGTTGGTCAAAGCAGAGACAGAATTGGTTGCATGGTTGGTACAGTCCCACTTAAAAATGTCGAGCACAGCGCAAAAATTTGATTTGTCTGACCCCGAAGTGATCAACCAATTTGCTGAACTAGTGCAAGACGAATACAGACTCACCGCTTTGTATCTTCTTACGGTAGCAGACATACGTGGGACCAGCCCCGCTGTTTGGAATGCTTGGAAAGCAAGACTGTTAGAGAGCTTGTACTTTTCAACATTGAACGTGCTGCGTGCAGAACATATTGATGTTACAACCCAAATTGAAATTCGCAAGCAAGAGGTTGCAAAGAAATTAGCGAGTTTTGGTTTGGAGCAAAAGTCCACTACTCCGCTCTGGCAAGCGTTTGGCGAGCATTATTTTGTTAGGTTTGACAGTGATGAAATTGCATGGCAAAGCCGTTTATTAATGCCTCATCAAAACGCATCTGCTCCAATCGTACGTGCAAGACTAAGCCCTAAAGGTGACGGCATCCAAGTCATGATTTACGCCAAGGACCGGAATGATATTTTTGCGCGTATCTGCCAATTCTTTGACAACATGCACTACAACATCGCACAGGCTAAAATTTTTACGACAAAACATGGTTATGTTTTAGATAGTTTTATCATTTTAGAACAATCCACTAAACAAGTAAGTTACAGTGGATTGTTAAAACATATTGAAACCATACTTACGCAAGAGTTGATTGAGAATGCAAGCTTAGAAAAACCGATTCAAGGCAGAATGAATCGTCAAGTCAAGCATATGCCAATCAAAACTCAGGTTGATATCTCGACAGTGCCTCACAGTCAATATCATCAATTAGAAATTATTGCGAATGACAGACCCGGCTTGCTGGCTGAGATGGCACAAGCTTTCTTAGCCTGCCATATAGAATTACATAACGCCAAAATCAACACATTAGGCAACCGAGTAGAAGACTGCTTCTTAATTACTTCTAGGCAAGGAAAAAAGCTAGTACCCGAAGAAATTAATAAATTAGAATCCGTATTTTCGAAACTATAAATATTCTGTGTGGCAGGAACACTGATAGCCTGTTGGAATCAATCGAAATGGTAATGTTTTTTGAGTGATTTTTTCACCTGCCAAGTACACTCCAAGCCCGATTCAAAGGTTACTAAGTCACCTGCACCAAAGGTTACGACAGCCCCAAACTTTGGCGTAACGGTGACTTCACCCTCTAGAATATAAGCAATTTCTGTCGACTGATAAGACCAAGGAAAGGTAGAGACTTCTTTGGACCATGTAGGCCAGCGCGAGACGCCCAAAGCATCCAACTTGGCTTGATCTGGTTTTTCTACATGTATTGTTGCCATGATTTGCTCCTCTCACTGCACTTCAAAAAATAGAAATAAAAAAGCCTTGATGACTCAAGGCTTATTTTATACATTTCATTCAGAAAAGTTTATGAATGTTTGTAATGTTTTTTCAATGTTTTAACCACTTCCCACTGAGATTTCAAACCTTTAGGGAACACAACAAAATCACCTGCTTTGATGACCACTTTTTCGCCACCTTGAGGTGTCACGTGGAATTCGCCTTCTAATACATAAGCACTTTCAGTCATGCTGAAATCGAGTGGGAATTTTGAAGGTTCGCAATCCCAAATAGACCAGCTAGAAACGCCTAATTCTTTCAATTTCTCTTGTGATGGATTGTGATCAATAATAATTTGACTCATATGACTTCCTTAATTAAGTAATGCATTAAATGAAAATGCCGCTAACTAAAAGCGGCATCAAAATCATTTGGCGGAAGAGGTGAGATTCGAACTCACGGTGGGCGTGAACCCACGACAGTTTTCAAGACTGTAGCATTAAACCGCTCTGCCACTCTTCCGCGAAAGTCAGCATTATAGCAAAGAATTAATCGTCTTGAATATCCTGATTTGGAAAAAGTACATCGGTATAACCAAATTTTGTTAAATCTTGGATGCGCATCGGGTACAAAATACCATCTAGATGATCGCATTCGTGTTGCACCACCCGTGCATGAAAACCTGACACTAGACGATCAATTGGTTTGCCATACTGATCAAACCCCGTGTAATGTAATCGTTCATATCTAGGGACTACACCGCGAAGTCCTGGTACAGATAAACATCCTTCCCACCCATCTTCTTGCGCATCTCCTATTGGACGTAGTGTTGGGTTAATTAACACGGTGTATGGTACTTGTTCTGCGTCTGGATAACGTGGATTACTCCCAACCCCAAAAATAACGACACGTAAACTCAGCCCAATTTGTGGCGCGGCAATTCCGGCACCGTTCATGTGTGCCATGGTGTCTTGCATATCTTGTATCAGCGCATGTAGCTCAGGGGTATCAAACCGCGTGACCTCTGCTGCTTTTTGAAGCAGGATTGGATCGCCCATTTTGAGTACGGTTTTAATGGTCATTTGAATTACTGCTCTTTCGCAATCTGCTCAATCAAAAGCATCACTTTTTGCATGGTTTGGTTCAGTAGTGGAATGACACCTTCAAACTGAATGCCGTTTACGCTGTCTCCGCGCCCTGCTGCATAATTAGCGACTGGGCACACTGCCGCATAGGCAACGCCTAACTCTCTTGCCAACGCGGCTTCAGGCATTCCTGTCATGCCAACTATCGTAGCACCGTCACGCTCTAGTTTGTTGATTTCTGCGGCTGTTTCTAGGCGAGGTCCCTGCACGCAAGCATATACCCCTTCATCAACCAACGGTTGATTGATTTTTTGTGCCGCACGTATACATTTTTGCCGCATTTCTGCTGAGTAAGGCTCGGTAAAATCAATATGTTTGACTGGCAACTCAATGCCGTCGTGGTATGTATTTTTACGTCCATGCGTGTAATCAATAATCTGATTAGGAATCACAATATCTGCCGGGCGTAACTGCAGGTGAATACTGCCGACTGTTGCTACCGCTAATAACTCGCATACACCAACCGATTGTAACGCCCAAATATTGGCGCGATAGTTCACAGCATGTGGCGGAATCGTGTGGCCACCGCCATGACGCGCTAAGAAAACCACTTCCATACCATCCACATCGCCAAATACCAGTGGTTGTGATGGTTCACCATAAGGCGTACGCGCAATTAAACGCCTGTGTATATTCAAGTTGGCCAGCTCGGTGAGGCCTGTTCCACCTATAATTCCTAACATAATTCACTTCTTTCTAATATTTTGTTTATTGTAACGTAAGCGCAAAGTCTACGAATATTTTATGGCATACTTTACACCCAATGAAATTAGAATCCACATCGCCAATACAGCTTCAGATTGACTCCGTTGCGCAAACCAGTTTGCAGCATGCTAAACAGCATTACGAAAACTTTCCTGTAGCGTCAATCTTGCTGCCAAAGCGCTATCGTCATGCAGTGGCCATTATCTATAGTTTTGCACGTCAAGCCGATGACTTTGCCGATGAAGGTCTAGACAACCCAGCACAGAGACTAGCGAAATTGCAGGGTTTTAGAGATGAACTGGAGTTGATACAAGCCTATATTCAGCCAAACACAGATTTTTTTCGCACCTTGAATCAAGTCATTCTGCAGTATAAATTACCTATCAAACCATTCTTAGACTTGCTTGATGCGTTCAGTCAAGATGTGGTGAAAACGCGTTACGCTAACTTTGCAGAGGTGCTTGATTATTGCCAGCGTTCCGCTAACCCAGTGGGCACTATACTATTACATCTGTATGGCTGCGCGATCCCAGCAAACCTAAAAGAATCGGATGAGATTTGTACTGCATTGCAATTGATTAATTTTTATCAAGATATCGCGATTGATTTTGATAAGAATGAGGGAAAACGACGCATCTATCTCTGCCAAGATGAGCTCCAACAAGCGGGGATTCAAGAGTCAGACATCGCAGAAAAAATGGTGGATACCAAATGGCAAGCCTTTATGCGGATGAACGTGAATCGTGCCATGCAACTGCTGCTGCAGGGTAAACCATTAGGTAAACGATTGCCTGGTCGTTTGGGCTTTGAGCTGCGTATGATTGTGGCTGGTGGAGAGCGTATTATTCATAAGCTGCAAGCTTGCAACGGCGATATTTTTTATCATCGACCGCAATTAAACAAATGGGATTGGGTTATCATCCTGCTAAAAGCACTGTTCCAACGATGACACCTCTACAATATTGCCAACAAAAAACAGCTGAGAGCGGATCAAGCTTTACGCTCAGTTTTCTTTTCTTACCCAAAGTCAAACGCGAAGCGATGACTGCACTGTATGCATTCTGCCGCGAGGTAGATGACGTGGTGGATGAATGTAGCGATTACCAAGTGGCTCAAACCAAACTTAACTGGTGGAAAACAGAAATTGAGCGGCTATATTCAAATCAAGCACAACATCCAGTGACAAAAGCACTCACACCGATTATCCATCAATTCAATCTGTCCAAAGAACATTTTTTGGAAATTATTGATGGCATGGAAATGGACTTAAAATTCAATCGCTATGAAGATTTTAAACAGTTACAACTCTACTGCTACCGTGTCGCTAGCGTGGTTGGGCTGCTGTCTGCGCAAATTTTTGGGTTTCAGCATCGCAAAACCCTGAAATATGCGCATGATTTGGGCATGGCATTTCAGCTCACCAATATTATTCGAGATGTAGGTGAAGATGCACGCAGAGGGCGAATTTACCTACCTTTAGATGAACTGGCAAAAGCAGGCGTAACCGAAGAAGATATATTGCAAGGACGCGAAACAGAAGCAGTTAAAACGTTGATCACATTTCAAATTGAGCGCGCTGAATCTTTTTATGACAAAGCACTCAATGAGCTTCCCAAAGAGGATACCAAGCAGCAACGCACTGGCTTGATGATGGCAGCCATTTACCGTACGCTGTTACGCGAAATTAAAGCAGAGCCAGAAAAAGTCCTGAACAGCAAAACCTCTATCCCACCTTTTAGAAAACTCACTTTGGCGCTTCATACCTACTTTAGATATGCCTAAGCCAACCATTGCGGTAATTGGCGGTGGCGTGGCTGGCTTAGCCGCTGCTGTCACATTAGCCCAAGCAAATGCACACGTCACAGTAATTGAAACCAATCACCAATTGGGTGGCCGTGCTCGAGGTATTGAATACCAAGGCCTCATGCTAGACAACGGGCAGCATATTCTACTAGGGGCTTATCGTGAAACCTTGCGACTACTTCAGCTCACCCAAGCACCGCTGCATGAAACGTTGCAACGTATGCCACTTGCGCTGAAGGTATTTGATTTAAAGCTTCAAGCTTATTTTCAGTTAAATGCTCCCGCTTGGTTACCAGCACCTCTGCATATTTTGGCAGGTTTAATCAGTGCACAAGGCTTAACATTGCATGATAAATGGTGTGCATTACGCTTAATGGTATGGATGAAACTGCATGACTTTACATTAGCAGATGACGAGACTTTAGCCATATTTTTGACTCGCCGACATCAAACCCAAGCATTAATCCAATCCTTATGGGAGCCTTTATGCTTGGCTGCATTAAATACCCCATTACAACAGGCCAGTGCACAGATTTTCTTAAATGTGTTGCGCGATAGTTTTAATCAACAAGCGCATGACGCAGATATTTTATTGGCTAGAACGGACCTCACAAGTCTCATCAGCACACCATGGGCAGATTATGTGGCTCATCAAGGCGGATGCATACGCGCTAGCACAACCGTAAAAAGTATTCGACAAACGACAGATGGATATGTACTCATCACACATGAGAAAGAGTCATTATTCAGTCATGTCATCATTGCTGTTGGGCCGCATCAGCTAAAACATTTAACTAAGACACTGCCACTGTTGAGTCAACCCTTTGAAGGATTTAGCTACCAGCCAATTACAACGGTGTACATGCAATACGAGGCATCCATCCGTTTATCCGCCCCCATGCTCGGCATGGTCAATAGCACATCGCAATGGGTATTCGATCGAGGTCAGATTTGCGGTCAAACTGGCTTGCTAGCTGTTGTGATTAGCGCGCATGCTGATTTAAATATTGACCAAACGTTACTTGCTGAGACTATCCACACAGAGCTTACTCAGCTGATTCCCCAGCTCAAGCAACCCATATGGCATAAAGTAGTCACTGAAAAACGTGCAACATTTAGTTGCGATGGAAAGTTGGTGCGCCCACAGAACCAGACTGAGTATTCGAATCTATATCTTGCTGGCGACTATACTGCTGGCGATTACCCAGCCACGATTGAAGGAGCAGTACGCAGTGGTATTGCTGCTGCAAATTTGATTTTACAGCGCAGTTAATACTGCCGAATCACTTGTAATGCTTGCTCTAAACGATCGATGGCAATCACTTCCATGCCAGAAACTTTGGTTTTTGGCGCATTGGCTTTCGGCACTATCGCTTGTGTAAATCCTAACTTGGCAGCTTCTTTTAATCGCACCTGACCGCCTGTCACAGGGCGCACTTCTCCTGCCAAACCAACCTCACCAAATACAATAAGTTTATCGTTTAATGGTTTGTTTTTTAAGGAAGAAACGATGGATAACAACACTGCCAAATCCACAGCTGGCTCACTAATTTTCACACCACCTACCGCATTGATAAATACATCTTGATCAAAGCACGCTACGCCAGCATGGCGATGCAACACGGCCAATAACATGGCCAATCGGTTTTGCTCTAATCCTACACATAATCGTTTTGGGTTGGGGGCATGGCTCTCGTCCACCAACGCTTGCACCTCAATCAACAAAGGCCGCGTGCCCTCCATGGTCACAGTAATACAACTACCCGCCACTTGGCTTTCGTGATGCGATAAAAACAATGCAGAAGGATTGGCGACTTCACGCAAGCCTTTTTCGGTCATGGCGAATACACCTAATTCATTCACCGCACCAAAACGGTTTTTAAAAGCACGTATCAATCTAAAGGACGAGTTTTGGTCACCCTCAAAGTACAGCACGGTATCGACAATATGTTCTAACACACGAGGGCCAGCCAACGCGCCCTCTTTGGTCACGTGCCCTACCAATATCACGGTGATCCCTAATTGCTTGGCCAAACGTGTAAGCTGCGCCGAACATTCGCGTACTTGTGCTACCGAGCCTGGGGCAGATTGCAACGCTTCGGAATACACCGTTTGAATGGAGTCAATCACTGCGATATTAGGTTTATGTGTTTGCAGCGTGGCGAGAATTTTTTCTAGGTTAATTTCCGCCAGTAAATCCAATTCGGAAGCATCTAATCCCAAACGGTGTGCACGCATAGCAATTTGCTGAGGCGACTCTTCACCGCTGACATAAATGGCTTTGCTATTTCGTCCTAGATGACACAAAGTTTGCAACAGCAATGTCGATTTACCGATACCAGGGTCGCCGCCAATTAAAATAACACCACCTTCAACCAAACCGCCGCCCAACACGCGATCGAACTCGCTGATACCAGTGGGAATACGCGCGATTTCAGCGGCTTGTACACTCGATAGCTTTTGTAGTTGGCCGGTAGTGGCTAAGCCCTCAAACTTATTACCGTAGCGATTAGTGGAAGTGCTGGTTTCTGCCACGCTCTCGACTAAGGTATTCCATGCCATACAGCTTGGGCATTGTCCTTGCCACTTTGGCTCTGTTGCCCCGCACTCGGTACAGGTATACACCGACTTTACTTTGGCCATCAATCGACCACTTTCATGGGCACTCTTGGGGTGACCGCGCAGAGTAATTCATATCCTACCGTACCTGCTGCTTCGGCTACGGCATCAACAGGCACTTGGCTTCCCCATAGTTCTACAGCTGAGCCTATCTGTGCCTCTGCAATATGTGTGATATCGCAGAACAGCATATCCATGGACACACGCCCTAGGGTTTGGGTTAACTTACCATTCACGGCGATGGGCGTACCATTTGGAGCGTGCCTTGGGTAGCCATCCGCATAACCACAAGCAACAATACCAATACGCGTAGTTTGTGCTGCAGTAAAACGCTGACCATACCCCACACTCTCACCTGCAGATAGCGTTTGAACAGCAATCAATTCACTAGTCAGATGCATTACGGGTTTTAAGTTGAAATATTCAATGGGTGTGCCACTGACAGGTGTGGCACCATACAACATGATACCTGGTCGCACCCAATCTAGATGCGTAATTGGATAGCGCAAAATACTGGCTGAATTTGCCACAGACTTTGGGTTAGCCATATGCCGGGTCGCTGAATGAAATGTATCTAAAGGCTTATCCACCCCTAATGTTTCGTCTGCCGTGGCAAAGTGTGTCATTAAAGTAATGCCTGCTACATTGGCACTGTCTTTTAACACATCATAAGCTTGCTGATAAGCGTTTGGTTCAAACCCTAGACGGTTCATACCAGTGTTCATTTTGAGATGGATATGGATAGGCGCAATCAAACTTGCCTGTTGCACCATCGCGATTTGTGGCTGGGAATGCACCACTACATCGACATGATATGACGCTGCAATATTGAGTTCACGTGCATCAAAGACACCTTCAAGCAACAAAATAGTCTGCGTAAATCCGGCTTCACGTAAATCAATCGCCTCGTTCAACCCCAACACTGCAAAGCCATCTGCGGTATTTAACCCTTGCGCAGCATTAAACAAACCATGCCCATAAGCATTGGCTTTGACTACCGCCATCACTTTAGAATGTGGTGCTAGCTGCTTCACTACATTTAGATTATGTGCGAGCGCATGCTGGGATACCGTAGCTTGAATCGGACGCATCATTAGTATTCGTCAGCCATATGGCCAGAGTTAGCAAAGTTTTCAAAGCGCGTATTAGCACCAATAAAGGTGAGTCGAACACGGCCAATCGGACCGTTACGTTGTTTACCGATAATAATTTCTGCCGTGCCTTTGTCAGGACTATCTGGGTTATACACCTCATCACGATAAATAAATAAAATCAAATCCGCATCTTGCTCAATCGCGCCAGATTCGCGCAAGTCACTCATCACAGGACGTTTGTCTGGACGCTGCTCTACACTTCGGTTCAACTGAGATAAAGCAATGACTGGCACATCTAATTCTTTGGCTAAGGCTTTGAGAGAACGTGAAATCTCGGAGATTTCCGTGGCACGATTCTCACCTTGTTTCCCCGCAGGCGCCGACATCAATTGCAAGTAATCGATGACGATCAATCCCAACTTACCCGTTTGGCGATGCAAGCGTCTAGCACGTGCGCGCACATCAAAACTGCTTAAACCAGCGCCTTCATCAATAAATATGGGTGCTTCGTTTAACTTACCTAATGCGGTGGTGAGCTTCTCCCAATCTTCATCTTCTAAACGGCCAGTACGCATACGATGTTGATCCAAGCGTCCTACAGAGCCAATCATACGCATCGCCAGCTGAGTGGATGCCATTTCCATAGAGAACACGGCCACAGGCAACCCTGTATCCAACGCTACATTTTCTGCAATATTCAAGGAGAATGCCGTTTTACCCATGGATGGACGACCCGCTACAATAACCAAATCACCCGGCTGCAAACCAGAGGTCATCGAATCTAAATCAGCGAAACCTGAAGGAATGCCAGTGACATCACTTTGATTGTCACGCGAGAACAGCATATCGATACGCTCTGCAACCTGAGGCAATAGCTCTTTAATATCCTGAAAACCTTCAGATTTGCGATTACCGCCTTCGGCGATTTGGAAGATTTTGGCTTCAGCTTCATCTAATAATTGCTGCGCATCACGACCATTGGGGCTATAAGCACTACCGGCAATATCAGAGCCAACGGCCACCAATTTGCGCATAATAGCGCGTTCACGCACAATTTCTGCGTAGCGACGGATATTGGCTGCGGTTGGCGTATTTTGTGCAAGTGCGCCTAAATAAGCAATGCCACCCATCCCAGACAATTCCGCGGTGCTTTCAAGCGACTCAGCAACCGTCACAATGTCGGCTGGGCGGTTGCGCTCAATTAGCTTGGAAATATGCTGGTAAATGGTTTTGTGGTCGTGCTGATAAAAATCATCAGGCGCGAGAATATCCGCAATTTTATCGAGTGCTTCATTCTCTAGCAGCAAACCACCGATAACGGATTGCTCGGCTTCGATGGAGTGCGGGGGAAGTTTTAATGCGTCTAATTGTTCGTCTGCCATAGTCGGATTATAGCAGCGCACAAACGCGCAATAAAAAAAATTACAGGGCTAAAACTGTGTATTTACTGTGATAGCAAACACATGGTTTTCTGCATCGATATTAGGCCGGTTAATATATTGATTTAAATAACCTACATCCATATTGGCTTGTTTATTGAATTGATAATTCACCCCAATAAATGCACGGTTTTGGTCAAAACCACGCAATACGCCCCAATCTGCACTGTTAAAATTAATGAAGTATTCATCATAAAAAACCGCACTTAAGCCGCTCATCAACCGCGTGGGGACTGAAAACCGCACCATTTGGCGAAAACGGTGAGCAACGTCTGACTGCCCTTCTAAATGGCGCTGTTCCAATCTAGAGCGTGAGAGAAACTTAATGTCATCCGTGATATTGGTTTGATACAGCACATCTTCCCAAAGCCGTTGCTCATGGGTATTTCCACTATTTAGCAAGTGCGTCAAAATGTAGCCGTAACCAATGCCTAGGCTTAATTCTGAATTTACTTTGTAATAAATGCCCGGCCGATAAATGATTTGGTCAAACTCACGCCCTTCTTCGCGCCAGCGTGGTTGTAGGTGCAAGTTAACACGCCACTTATCATTGATATGATAATCATGACTCAGCGTGAGCCAAAATCGACCATCCTCAATCGTATCATCCGCCAATGCAAAGGCATTGATACCCAGTAATACTATTAACAAATATAATTTATTCATAAACATCCATTTTAGTCATAAAAAAAGCCGACCATCAAGATCGGCTTTTTAACAGCAATTGTAATTTATGCTTCTGCTACTACTGTTACAGTAATGTCTACTACCACATCATGGTGCAATGCCACTGATACTGGGAAGTCACCAATCGTTTTTAATGGGCCAGTTGGCATACGTACTTCTGATTTCACCACTTCAAGACCTTGTGCTTTTAAGGCCTCAGCAACGTCAATATTGCTTACTGAACCAAATAAACGGCCATCTACACCAGCTTTTTGTGTAATTTTCACATTTGCACCAGCCAATTTTTCGCCGCGTGCTTTAGCCGCAACCAAAATATCTGCCTGTTGTTTTTCTAATTCAGCACGGCGTGCAGCAAATTCAGCTTTGTTGGCTTCAGTTGCACGTTTTGCTTTACCTTGTGGAATCAAAAAGTTACGGCCAAAACCGTCTTTTACTTTAACGATATCGCCCAATACACCAAGGTTGGCTACTTTTTCTAATAAAATCACTTGCATATGGTTCTCCTTAGCCTGGGTGTTTGTCTGTGTATGGTAACAATGCTAAGAAACGTGCGCGTTTAACCGCTGTCGTTAATTGGCGTTGGTACTTAGCTTTTGTGCCTGTCATACGGGCTGGAATAATTTTTGCGTTTTCTGAAATGAAATCTTTCAGTAAATCTACATCTTTATAATCAACTTCTTTGATGCCTTCTGCACTGAAACGGCAGTAACGGCGGCGTTTGTACATATCTCTTGCCATGGTAATACTCCTAAACTTTAATTTTTAAATAAGCGCTATATTCTGTATATGCATTACCAGTTGTGTGCTTTTTGCGCTTCGCTTTGCTAAAAAGCCAGCAGCTTTAATTTGGCTACCTAATTGAACGGCTGTGTTGGCTAATTCGCCTATCATCACAGCATTCACTTCACATTCAACTTTTCGCTTTAGCCCTGCCTCGCTGACTTCTGAAACATGGTGTAGCACAAAACTTAACAACGGTAATCCTGCTGGGGTGTAACGTAACGGGTCAATAACTGTTACAACACCACTCAACACTAATTTATTCAACTTACGCTGCTGCTGCCTCTGTTACAGGCGCTGCTGCTGGTGCATCTGCCAATACTGATTTAGATTTCTCTTCTTTCATCATTGGGCTTGGTGCTGTAACAGCTGCTTTAGTAGACAATGTTAAGTGACGCAATACTGCATCGTTGAATTTAAAGCCATGCTCTAATTCTTCAAGCACTTCTTGGCTACATTCAATGTTCATTAACACATAGTGCGCTTTGTGAATTTTTTGGATAGGATAAGCAAGTTGACGACGGCCCCAATCTTCCAAACGGTGAATGTTGCCACCGCCTGTGGTAATTTGCGTACGATAACGCTCAATCATTGCTGGCACTTGCTCGCTTTGATCTGGGTGCACAATAAATACTACTTCATAATGTCGCATGAAATCTCCTTTTGGTTAAAGCCACCCATATGCGTTGTGGTGCGGCAAGGTTAGAAAGTCCGCGATTATAGTGCAAAAGCGTTTATGTATCAAATGGTTTCATACATTAATGCAAATTAAATTGGCGACCAACATGATGATTAAAAATCGTCAATTTAAGCAAATTTACCTAGTCCGTTTGCAACCAAGGCCTATTTCTGCGGACTAACACGTGTATAGTCAATCTTATTCACAAAGCAGAGATATGCCATTAAACTCGCCACTAGAAATACATCACCAACCTGTTGATTTATCTGACAAAGTTGCATTAGCACTGACTAAACTTTTACGCTTTTTTGCAGACCGTTTTTTTAGTGGTCGTTACGGTCATCGTGCTGTCGTACTAGAAACTGTTGCTGCTGTGCCAGGCATGGTGGGCGGCGCCTTGCAACATTTACGCTCTATCAGGCTTATGAAATCCGACCAAGGTTGGATTAAAACTTTGTTAGACGAAGCCGAAAATGAACGCATGCATCTGATGACATTTGTCGAGATTGCAAAACCCAACAGGTTTGAGCGCTTATTAATCGTGCTCGCTCAAGGTATTTTCTATAATTGCTTTTTTATTCTTTATTTAATCTCTAATAAAACTGCGCATCGTTTAGTTGGCTATTTTGAGGAAGAAGCCGTATATAGCTACACTGAGTACTTGGCTGGCATTGACAGTGGCATCTACGAAAATATCGCCGCACCGCAAATTGCAATCGACTATTGGAAACTGCCACCAGATGCAACATTAAGGGATGTGATTATTGTTGTGCGCGCTGATGAAGCCAATCACCGTGATGTGAATCATGACTTTGCTGACCAGCTATAACTAAAGTCTTACAGTAATAAATTTACCTAACATTGAATAATGCTAAAACAAAGGCTTATTCATCTTATTCTCTAAATCGGGATTTTCTTTAGGTAAAGCATACGGGTCAGCTACATACGCAGGCCCTTTCATAATCATCACCACAACACAGCCTATTGCAACGGTGCCGACAATAAACCAATAACTAAAGATTAAGCCTATGGAGAGATAAATCGTTTTTTGTTTTTCTAAATCAATAGGTTGATCAAAAAAGTAGACATATGCCATAGGCATACAAGCGAGCAAGGTGCCTAGCAAAAATAGAAGGGGTAGCCTTTTAAACAACACCCATTCAAAACCAGACGGCGTCTCTGTAAAGCCTGACAGTTTGTTAAAAAGTTTACTCATAACATGTGGATATATTCGAGAACAAATTAGTTCAGCACCTGAGGGCAATTAATGCCTATTTTTTGAGTAATTGCTGCACTTTCAAGACAATCACTATCGTCGCCAAACAAAAGGTAATGCTGTTCGCTACAATCAATGGCCAATCCTGCTTTAGCAATCCATACACCAGCCATAAACCTACACCAAGCGTAAAAATACTGTACATCGACAGTGAAACACCAGATAAATCACGTGTGCGATAAGAGTGAATAACCTGCGGCACAAACGAAACTGTAGTAAGTGTTGCGCCGACAGTGCCAATGTAACTCGCGTACTCAGATAAAAACATAATAATTTACTTTACAATTCCAATATAAACAATTGAATTAACTATTCTTTAAGGTCTGGCATTTCTGCGCCAAACACTTTGAGCTTCAGTTTTTTCAATTGATCTCTAAAATCAGCCGCCTTCTCAAACTCCAGATTTTTCGCTGCATCATGCATGGCTTTTTCTAGACGTTTCATCTCTTTGGCCAATTGTTTTTCACTTAAACTTTCATAATTGGCTTGCTCTTGGGCTGCTTTACGCTCCCGCTTGCCATCTTCTACATCATAAACACCATCAATGATATCTTTAATACGTTTTGTGATGCCTTTTGGAACAATGCCATTGGCTTCATTAAATGCGGTTTGAATGGTGCGACGACGTGTGGTTTCATCCATCGCTGCTTTCATGCTGCGGGTAATGCGATTGGCATAAAAAATGACACTGCCATTTAAATTACGTGCTGCACGGCCTGCTGTTTGAATCAAACTACGCTCTGACCTCAAAAACCCTTCTTTATCTGCATCTAACACTGCGACCAACGACACTTCAGGGATGTCGAGCCCTTCGCGCAATAAGTTAATACCGACCAGTACATCAAACTCACCTAAACGTAAATCACGAATAATTTCTACGCGCTCCACGGTATCAATATCGCTATGCAAATAACGGACTTTAATACCATGCTCAGCCAAATAGTCGGTTAAGTCTTCTGCCATGCGTTTGGTGAGTGTCGTCGCCAGCACGCGCTCACCTACTGCTGTTCTCAGTTTAATTTCACCCAATAAATCATCGACTTGCGTATCTGCTGGCTTCACCGTAATCTCAGGGTCTATCAAACCTGTAGGCCTTGCAATCATTTCCACCACTTGCTGCTGATGGTTTTTCTCGTAATCGGCAGGTGTGGCGGAAATAAAGACACACTGGCGCATAATGCGCTCAAATTCTTCAAATTTAAGCGGACGATTATCCATCGCCGAAGGTAAACGCCAACCATAATCCACCAAATTGGCTTTACGCGAACGGTCCCCCAAATACATACCGCCAATTTGCGGTACTGTGACGTGACTTTCGTCAATAATCATCAGTGCATCATCAGGCAAATAATCAATGAGTGTTGGCGGTGGATCTCCGGGTTTACGGCCAGATAAATGACGCGAGTAGTTCTCAATGCCTTTGCAAAAGCCAATTTCATTCAGCATTTCCAAATCAAAGCGCGTGCGTTGCTCAATACGCTGCGCTTCCACCAATTTATTTTCTTTGATGTAAAAAGAGACGCGGTCGCGCAACTCTTGTTTGATGCCTTCCATCGCGCGAATAGTGGTTTCGCGAGGCGTCACATAATGGCTGGAAGGATAAATAGTAAAGCGTTGAATCTTATTAAATACTTGACCAGTGAGCGGATCAAACAAGGTGATGGTTTCCACCTCATCATCAAACAAACTTACGCGCACTGCTGTTTCGTTATTTTCAGCCGGAAATATATCAATAATATCGCCACGCACCCTAAAACAGCCACGGCTAAAATCAAAGTCATTGCGGTCGTATTGCATGCCGATTAAACGGTCAATCGCATCGCGCTGGCTCATCTTGTCGCCTTGCTTTAAATGCAACACCATACCGTGGTAATCGCTAGGGTCACCAATACCGTAAATGGCGGAAACCGTAGCCACGATGATGCTGTCCTCGCGCTCAAGTAACGCTTTAGTTGCAGATAAACGCATCTGCTCAATGTGTTCGTTAATGCTGGAGTCTTTTTCGATGAATAAATCACGCGATGGCACATACGCTTCGGGCTGATAGTAATCGTAGTAGCTGACGAAATACTCTACCGAATTATTGGGAAAAAACTCCCTAAACTCACTATACAACTGCGCCGCCAGCGTTTTATTGGGTGCCATCACAATGGCAGGCTTACCCGTACGCGCAATCACATTGGCCATTGTGTAGGTTTTGCCCGAGCCCGTGACGCCCAACAAGGTTTGGAACTTTAGGCCATCGTGTATGCCTTGCGTCAGTTTATCTATGGCCTGAGGCTGATCTCCCGCGGGGGGGAATGGTTGATGCAATTGATATTTACTATTTGGAAAAGTAACAAACACAAAGACACTCAATAGCGAAAAAACAAAAATCAATTTTAACAGGCTTATGCAAAATGCCTAGTTGAATATACCGAGTAGTTTAATTCATTAGCACGCAAGTCTTTTGCGAACTTTGCATGTTGTCCATAGTCCATCAACAAAACACTAAATATAATTTTTAATTGGGGCCATGATGCGTAACTTTTTCCTTCTTATTAGTTTCTTAAGTTTTACTCTTCCTGCAAAAGCGTATGACATGCAAGGCTTGATGGATGCGTTTTACAGTGTGGTCATGATTCGTGGATATAACAGCAACGGCGGCATGGCATACGGCTCAGGCGTGGTGGTGGGCGAAAATAAAGTCATCACCAACTGCCATGTACTACGTTCAACAAAACAGCCGTGGATTTCTCGTGGCGAAGACAGTTATGCGATTACTGGTGTGAGAGTTGATGCTTGGCATGATTTATGTTTGGTATCGGCCCACCAGCTACCATTTAAAGCAGCAAAACTCGGCAATAGCACAGATCTCAAGCGTGGTCAGGAAGTCGCCGGTATCGGCCACTCTAATGGTGTGCCTGCCCCACTCACATCACGCGGCTATGTAAAAGGCTTATATCCTAATAGCCCCGGCAACGTCATTCGTACCAGCGCTAAATTTTTAATGGGCGCGAGTGGTAGTGGTTTGTTTGATATGGATGGTCATTTAGTGGGTATTAATACATTTAAAACAGCAGGAATTGGTGGCAGCATCCACTTTGCATTGCCTATTGAGTGGCTACAAACCTTGGAAAAACAAGCTGAAATTACCACATTCCCAATTGAAGGCAAAGCCTTGTGGGAAGAAGATGAAGATAAAAAACCTTTCTACATGCAAGCAGCGGTACCTGAATCACGTCAAGACTGGCCTAAACTTGCCGAAGTTGCAGAAAAATGGACCGTCGCAGAACCAAAAACGGCAGAAGCTTGGTACACGCTAGGGGTTGCCCTCGAGAACATCAGCAAAAACGATTTAGCAGCCAAGGCATTTAACCAAGCATTTTTATTAGATGGCAATAATTATGATGCTTTAGTGCACATGGGATTAATTGCCAAAAGTAATGGCGATTCGGCTGAAATGCATCGCATTCAGGTTGCATTAGCGAACATTGATGAAACCTTGGCCAATGAGTATGTCGAGCTACTAGGCTGCGGCAATTCCTGTTAAAAAGTACGATTCATACAGCCTCACTTCCTTAAGCGAAATTTCTCTGTAATAAGAGAAGATTTTTGCGTAAAATAATGTTTTTTATATAAAAAACATTTACTAAGCACGCCTAAGGAAGTCATTTTGAGCAATTCTGCATCAACCGTTTTATCGCAACGCGTCCAATCTATCAAAGAATCCCCTACTTTAGCGATTACTGCAAAAGCTGCTAAATATAAAGCGGAAGGCAGACCTATCATCGGCCTTGCTGCAGGCGAGCCCGATTTCGACACACCGCAACACATTAAAGATGCGGCTAAGGCTGCAATTGACGCGGGCTACACTAAGTACACACCGGTCAGTGGTATTCCAGCACTCAAAAAAGCTATTGTCGCAAAATTTAAAAACGAAAATGGCTTTGATTACCAACTGAATGAAGTGATTGTAGGTGTGGGCGGCAAGCAAACTATTTTCAACTTGTGTTTGGCAGTGCTAAACAAGGGCGATGAGGTCATCGTACCAGCCCCTTACTGGGTATCTTATGCCGACATAGCGATGGTGGCAGAGGCTACCCCAGTTATCATTGAGTGCGGTATTGAACAAGGTTTTAAACTGTTGCCAGCACAACTTGAAGCTGCCATTACGCCTAACACGAAATTGGTGATGTTCAACTCGCCTTCCAACCCTACAGGCGCGGTATACAGCCTTGATGAGTTGAAAGCACTTGGCGAAGTATTACTGAAACACCCACATGTGCTAGTAGCCACAGATGACATGTACGAACACGTCAATTTAACTGGGCAAAAATTTCATAACATCTTAAATGCAGCGCCTGCATTAAAAGACCGTTGTATAGTATTAAATGGTGTGTCTAAAGCCTATTCAATGACCGGTTGGCGTATAGGTTATGCCGCTGGTCCAGCTTACATCATCAAAGCCATGGAGATTTTACAAAGCCAATCTACCAGCAACCCTACTTCTATTTCACAGTACGCAGCAGAAGCCGCGTTGAGTGGCGACCAAGCGTGTATTGAACCGATGGTAAAAGCGTTTAAAGAGCGCCACAAATACGTGGTTGACCGCTTTAACGCCATGCCAGGACTGAGCTGCTTAATGGCTGGCGGTGCGTTTTATGCATTCCCAGATGCGCGTGCGGCCATTGCTCGTTTGCATGCTGCAGGAAAAATTGCAGAAACAACCGATATGGCGCTAGCAGAGTACTTATTAGAAAAGTTTGATGTAGCAGTGGTGCCTGGCTCTGCCTTTGGCGCAGAGGGCTATTTTAGAATTTCATTTGCAACCAGCATGGCCAATTTAACTGAAGCGCTTGATCGTATTGAAAAAGCACTTAGTTAGATTATTTTTCACCACCGCCAAATAAATCTTTCAACCCACTTACTGCACTACCAGCCTTGGAGCCAAGGCTGGTACCTAAACCAGGCCCTAGAATAGCTGTGCCCACAGCAGCCCCCGCCAGTGCCGCTTTAGATGGATAAACCAAAGGCTTGTCTAGCGTGCCAGCCACAATCAACGGCACAGACACCAAACCAACGCTTCGTTTAATTTCCACCTCCCCTGCACCATCCAGCTTGTCTTGCTCGTTAATTTGCACATCACCTTTTGCAGAAATCAAGCCAGAGCTTACTTGCATGCGTTTCAAATGATAGCGCTTACCAGACACAGCAAGCTCTCCAGTAAAGGTGTCAAATTGCGTCTGCCCGCCTTTAGCGCTTTGTTTTACTAATAAACTAGCCACTTTTACTAGGTCTAGCCCGTAAAGCACACCTTGATTCACTGTAAATACAAAGTCCGCACTCAATTGATTCAGTAATTGATCTGCATTTTTTGCATTTGCTGAAAACTTACCTTTGCTCAACAAACTGCCCCCTAGATAAGTATTTGGATTCATCATCTTTGTAGGTGCAGCAAGTGACAAATCCTTTATTTCAATTTTCCCGTTCAGTTGCCAGTTTTTTTGCCAATCCAACTTGGCATGACCATTAATGGTCCCACCATACATTTGCAATGACATACTGGACACATCAAGCGTTTGATTCACCAACGCCATATCAACTCTGCCTTGATTGACCTGCCAAGGGTGAGAAAGTGGTATTAACCAATCATCCATGTTCACTACGATAGAATACCCAGCCTCATTCGGCTGAATATTCATCTCTAGCTGCCCATCCTCACTTTTAGCTTCAGCAGTTGAAAGCTGCATCCCTTTTGAAAAAACAACCTGCAGATCAAACATAGGCAACTTGACTGATGGCCATATCAACGTAAGTCCATCAACATCGACTTGGCTTATTTCAATTGAGGAATGTGTAGACGTGTTTGATTTTGACGCCATCAGCTTGGACACAAAAGGCATTGCAGTATCTTTAATGACCGGCTGATGGACATTGAGTGCAAATGTACGTGACGAAGAAAATAACGACCATAGGCTTGGAATTACAGTCACAGACTGCACCGTGATATCTTGTGATTGGCCAATAGCAATACCCTCAACGCTTAATCGGGGTGAAGGAATAAAATAGATGTGTGCATTTTCAATGTCTACAGGCACACCAAGTAGCGCAGCAACTTCACGCTCAAATTCTGCTAAATATTTTTCTGTAGGAATTAAAAAAGGCAAAACCAATAACAGCACGAATATGCCTATCAATCCTGCCATTATTTTTTTAGATTTTTTCAATAAATTACCTAAATTTTCTCATCTAACGATTGACCAACAAAGCCTAAGCCAGTATTATCACGCCTTCACAAGTACTACCGATTCCTCGATAGCTCAGTCGGTAGAGCAACGGACTGTTAATCCGTGTGTCCCTGGTTCGAGCCCAGGTCGAGGACGTATCACGGACTCGAACCCTTAAGCCGCCCACAGACAAGTGAGCGCAGAGATGACTTGCTGGATAGTCTCTAAACCCGCCGCCGCGCCACGATAACACTCGGTACTTGGCGGATCAGCGCCAGCAGGCGGTTGAGCTGTTCCAGGTCCGCTATCTCGATTGAAAACTGCATCAGCGCCAGATTGTTCCTGCTCATGGTGTTGGCCTTGGTGGCGTTGACCTTTTCCCGCACGAACAGGTCACTGATGTCGCGCAGCAGGCCTTGGCGGTCGTGGGCTTCCACTTCAATATCGACGTCCGCTCTGACGTCTTGGCCGCCTCCCCATCTGGCGTCGAGCAGGCGGTCGCGCCGTTCTCCCGGTAGACGCGTGACGAAGGCACAGGCCATGCGGTGGATGGTCACCCCGTGGTCGCGTGTGACGTAGCCGACAATCGCATCCGGTGGCACGGGTTTGCAGCATTTGGCGGTGCTGGTCAGCAGGTTGCCGACGCCTTCGACGACGACCCCTGTCGGAGATAGTACGGCGGTGGTGCGTCTGGGGGCGAATGGCAGGGTGGTTTCTTCCGGCCTGGGTGCCGCCTCTTCCTGAATGGCGAGGGCGATTTGATGCTCGCTGACATCTCCACGCCCGATGGCGGCCAGAAAATCTTCCAGTTTCTGGAAGTGCAGTTTCTGCGCGATTTTTCCCTGATTGATGGCGCCGACGCCGGCCCGGTGCAGTTCGCGATCCAGTCTTGCACGGCCCTGCGCTACGTTTTCCTCGAAATGCTGGTATTTGAACCAGTGTCTGACCTTGGCGCGTGCGCTCGGGCTTTGCAGGTAACCTAGCGTGGGGTTTAGCCAGTCGCGGCTGGGCGAGCCCTGTTTTGAAGTCAGGATTTCCACCCGCTGGCCGTTCTGCAGCTTGTAATTGAGCGGCACTATGCTGCCATCCACCTTGGCGCCGCGCGTGCGGTGCCCCAGATCAGTATGCAGGGTATAGGCGAAATCAATCGGGGTGGCAACCTTGGGCAGATCGATGACCTTGCCCTGTGGCGTGAGCACGTAGACCTTGTCCTGGAACAGTTCGCTCTTGAATTGCTCCAGCAGGTCACCGCTGTCGGACATTTCGTCTTTCCACGCCAGAATCTGGCGCAGCCAGGCGATTTTCTCGTCGAATTTGGCGTCAGATTTGCCGCCTTCCTTGTAGCGCCAGTGCGCCGCGACCCCCAGTTCAGAATGCTGGTGCATCTCGAAGGTGCGGATCTGCACCTCCAGCGCCAAGCCGCGCGGCCCGCTGACGGCGGTATGCAGCGAACGGTAATTATTGCTCTTGGGGCGCGCGATGTAGTCGTCGAATTCCCCGGGGATAGGTTGCCACAAGTTGTGGATCAACCCGAGTGCCGCATAACAGTCCTTGATGTCATCGACCAGAATCCGCACCGCACGCACATCGTAGAGCTCGCCGAAATCCAGCTGCTTGCGCTTCATCTTCTTGATGATGCTGTAGATGTGCTTGGGCCGTCCGCTTACCTCTGCCTTGATGCCAGCTTGGCTCAACTCGTATTTTAGCTGCGTTACGACGTCAATGATGTATTGCTCCCGGTCGACGCGACGCTCGTCCAGCATTTTTGCGACTTCCTTGTAGAGCTGCGGTTCCA
>JAUYRP010000012.1 GCA_030696695.1 Methylophilus sp. | reverse complement strand
TAACTACAGCTTGGCTGGCACTACGGCTACAGCAGGTACCGATTTCAACACAGCGGCAACCTTCAGTAATGGTGTTACTTTAAGCGGCGGGATCTTAACGGTACCAGCAGGGGTTACAAGCTTTACTGTGACCTACGCTACCCTACAAGACACGCTGGACGAAGCGAATGAAACCACAGCCTTGACTGTGGGTGGCGTGACTGGTGTAGGTACGATTGTGGATGACGACCCAACCCCAACCTTAAGCATCAACAATGTCAGCGTGAATGAAGCAGCAGGTACTGCTACCTTTACAGTGACCTTGAATGCAGCCAGCGGACAAACCGTGAGCGTAAACTACGCCACCAGCAATGGTACAGCCACTGCAGGGAGTGATTACACCTCAACCACTGGTTCACTGACCTTTGCACCAGGTGTGATTACACAAACCATTACAGTGCCGATTATTAATGACACTACGGCAGAGCCAAGTGAAACATTCAACGTGGTACTTTCTGCACCAAGCAATGCAACAATCGCTACAGGCACAGGTGTAGGTACTATTATTGATAATGATCAGCCACCAAGTATTGATTTGGATGGGAATAATTCAACAGCTGCTGGCAATAACTACGTTACTTCGTATACAGAAAATGGCGCTGGCGTGTCGATTGCAGATACTGATATTGCAATTACGGATGTTGATTCAACAAACCTTGCCAGTGCAACCATTACCCTGACCAATGCGCAAGCGGGCGATGTGTTGGCCGCAGGCGGCATGCCCGCTGATATCACTGCTACAGTAGTGGGTAATGTGGTGACGCTGACAGGCAATGCCTCATTGGCAAACTATCAAACGGCAATTCGTGCTATTACCTACAGCAACACCAGTGAAAACCCAAGCACAACGCCACGCACCATCAACGTGGTAGTAAACGATGGGCAAAGTAACTCAAATACAGCAGTAGCGACGATTAATGTAATCGCTGTGAACGATGCGCCAATTGGTGTTGCTGATGTGTTCAATGGCGCCAATAGCGTGGTGGAAGGTACCACTGTTGTACGTGGCAATGTGTTAAGTAACGATACGGATGTGGATTCACCAACACTCACAGTTGCACAGTTTGCAACCGATAGTGGTGCCACTGCCACCAATGCCAATGGCAGCAATACCATCACCACAGCTTTAGGTGGCACGGTGGTAATGAATACAGATGGTACGTTTACCTATACAGCGCCAGTGCGTAACCATGCTGATGCCATTTCTGATGTAGATAGTTTTGTCTACCGTGCAACGGATGGCAGTCTCAATACGGCGTGGACTACGGTGACAATCAATGTCACCGACAGCCAGTTGCTTGCCAACAGTGATTCCGACAGCGTTGGTATTGGTGGTAGTACAACCGGTAATGTGTTAACCGGGGCAGGTGGTGCGACAGCTGATGCACTCGGCGCAGATGCTCCAGTTGCAATTACTAATGTGACGATTGCTGGCGCTTTATCCAATACGCTGGGTGCGGGTAATGTTCGCACCATTGTGACTAACAACGGTACATTGGTCATTGATCAGGACGATGGTAGCTACACCTACACTTCATCCTTATCTAATCGTGAGGTTATCGCTGGTACTAACAGCAATACACAGGCGGTTTGGACGGCAGCAGGGATCAGCACTTATGGTTTTGATGGCGCTAACCCGCAAACGGGTGCCAACCTGAATCTGTCTAGTTTGGATGCCAGTGCAGCAGGAAGAGTGCGTTTCCGTAACAATGGTGGTACTAATAATGACGGTTTGGGTGTTGAATCTTCTGCGGGTAGTTCAAATAATAATCGAATTGAGAGTGGTGAGCATTTAGTGCTAGATTTGGGTGTTGGTTTTGGTACCACATCTGCGAATGTGACTTTAACTGATTTGTCCGGCAGTGAGACGGCTACATGGCGTGCCTATGATGCAAGCGGCAATTTTATTGCAACTGGTACGATTACGGGTAATGGTTCAAATATCCAAACATCAACCATCACAACTGGCAGTGCATTCCGATATCTACAATTTACATCATCGGGTGCCACCTATCGAATCGATGGATTAAGTGCCGCTCAAGATTTAAGTAGCGTAACGCCTGATGTCTTTACCTATACGATAGCTGATGCGGATGGTAGTACATCATCAACTACACTCACAGTGACTACAGACTCTACTGTGACAGCCGTTGCAGACAATGCTACTGTGTTTGAGGCAGCGCTAGCCAGTGGTACTCAGCCAACGCTAACCACAGAAGCCGTCACTGGTAACTTGTTAGCCAATGACACGGGTGTGAGTGGTACGACTGAAATCACCAATGTGAATGGTGTGACACCTGTGGGTGGCGTCATTACCATTGCCGATGCGACGGGAACTTTGGTGGTATACACCCAAGCTACTGGCGGGTTTGCCAAAGGTGATTTTGTCTATACCTTGAATGCAGCGACAGATGAAGGCGTAAACGATGCACCAAGCTTTAACTACGTATTGACCAATAGCTTTAACGGTCAAACCACCAACTCCACATTGAACATCAACATTGTGGATGATGCACCAATACGCATTGGTGATATTGAGCAAACACTTACATCGCCTTCACTTACTACGTATAACTTAGTGTTGGTGATTGACCGCTCAGGCAGTATGGCGTTTGACGCTGCTGGCCGCAGCTCCAATGATCCGCTGTTTGATCCGGCCAGTGCACGTATGCTTATTGCAAAAGATGCATTGGCAGAGTTGGTGAAAAAATTTGATGGCCTTGGCAATGTTAACGTGAAGATTGTTGATTTTGCATCTGGTGCAAATGAAACCAATTGGTATATTGACGATACTACCGGTGCGATTGATTACATTAACAATATTCAACCTACTGGCGGAACCGAGTACACCAGTGCATTAAACGAGTTGGTAACTGGATATACTCAGCCACCAGCCGATAAGACATTGATTTACTTTGTAACGGATGGCGACCCAACCGCAGGTTTTGCACTGACAACTACCTCTACGCCTACCATCGCGCAGTGGGAGAACTTTGTAGAAAATACAACCGCTGCGGGCAATTCATCACCCTCAATTGCCTTTGGTGTGGGCATTGGGCCAACCGTTAGTTTGACTAACTTGTTACCAATCGCTTATCCCAATAATGATACCGATCCTGCAGACGGCCAGGAAGATTTTGCAATTCGTGTGGTGAATCCATCCGATTTGGCTGCATCATTACTGGCAACTGTAGATGGTGGCTTGGTAGCAGGTACCGTTTCTGTTGTATCTGGTGCTGGCAGCACTAGCGGTTTCTTATTGGGTGCTGATGGTGGAGGTGTTCAAAGCATCTTAGTCGACGGCGTTACTTATAGCTACACATCTGGTGGCCCAACGAATATCACCATCAACACCAATAAAGGTGGACAGTTAGAGGTCGATTGGATTACAGGGACTTACACTTACAGTCTAGTGGTAAACGCTACTATCCAAAATCAGCAAGAAATTTTTGTAGTCACTGCTGTGGATGGGGATGGCGATACGGCCAATCTTAATCTGGTGATTAACTTGGATTACATTGCCAATTTAGATGCTAACCGTGACACTATTCTGACCAATGTGACTGCTGGCACGCCAATTAACATCAGTTCAGACTTGTTGTTACATAACGATGTTTTGGTAAATGGTACTGGAACCATTACCAGCACCAGTGGTGCGGTCAACGGTACGGTTAGTGGTACTAGCAATATCGTATTTAATCCAACAGCAACTACTGCTAAACCTATTCAGATAGAAACAGAAGCATTATTTAATGGGGGTGTGTATGACAACGTCTCATTTGCGATGAACAATGTCCGCGAAAATGCAGTTGATTTAACCGATAGAACTCGCTTTGGTACTGTATTGCCAGGCGGACAAGCTTGGGCTGTCGATGTGGCAGGTAGAACGCAGGTATTCAGTGGTCGAATAGCAAACACAACTGCAAACAAAGATGTAGATTACGTGAAGGTAAAACTATTCGCAGGCGAACGTATTTTCGTCGATGTCGATAACCAAACGCAAAATATGATAGGTGCAGTGGAGTATATTGACAGCAATGGCACCTTAGTGAGCGCCAACCTGGCAACTGTGGGTGGTGCACCCAATGCTTATTTCACAGCGCCCATTGATGGTGAATATTTTATTCGTGTTGAATCCGCAGTAGCGGGTACTGCCGCCAGCACTGATTACAACCTATTGATTACCATTGACCAAATCACCGGTGCAATCGACGAGCATGGTCAATTTGATTACACGCTCAATTCTGGTAGTGGAACCACTGGTGCGACTGCAGATATCTTCTCGGTTGCGGGTACCACGATTCGTGGCGGTGAAATTGACGAGGTTATCATTGGTGGCAATACGAACGATACGTTGTTTGGTAACGGCGGAAACGACGCGATTTCCGGTGGCGCTGGCGCAGACAGTATTTTTGGTGGAGATGGTGCAGACCGTCTGGATGGCGGCCAAGGGGATGATGTATTGGATGGCGGTTCTGGCAACGACATTCTCATTGGCGGCGCTGGTAATGACACCCTAACCGGTGGGTCAGGTTCAGATGTTTTTGTGTGGACGTTGGCTGACAATGGCACGGTAGGTGCGCCAGCAAATGACGTGATTACCGATTTCAGCACACAAGCGAACGTAGATAAACTTGACTTGAGAGACTTGCTGCAAGGTGAAACAGCAGAGGGCATAGGCGCCAATCTTGAATCCTTCTTACATTTTGAGAAAGTTGGCGATAACACGGTGCTGCACATTAGTAATACAGGTGCATTCTCTTCAGGGTTTAATGCCTCGCAAGACACACAAGTCATTACCTTGAATAATGTTGATTTGGTGACAGGGTTTGCCGATGACCAAGCAATCATTCAAAACTTGTTAAGTAATAATAAATTAATCACGGATTAAGCGTTAATACAGGAATGAATAGTATGAATTAACGGTTTTTTACAAGATTTAGT
The DNA here is from genome assembly GCA_030696695.1 of Methylophilus sp. Taxonomy (GTDB): domain Bacteria; phylum Pseudomonadota; class Gammaproteobacteria; order Burkholderiales; family Methylophilaceae; genus Methylophilus. The sequence goes on along the minus strand of JAUYRP010000012.1, from coordinate 100,576 downwards.
GTGTTAATTAAGGGCTTAGACCATTTGGACTAAGCCCTTTTCTTTACTTGCTATGTTTTGTATAGTATATTTTGTCGAGGTTTGGCAACTAACCCGATGATTTCAATAATATAATAAAAAAATACGTGAATATGCTTAATGAAAAAAAATGGTAGCTTGAAGCAATTTGCCCTGCTTGTGACGCTTTCTTGGTTTACGCTCAACGCTTATTCCCAAACTTTAACCACCCTCAAGGAAATGGTTGAACAGGTCATCACCCAAAATCCAGAAGTACAAGCTAAATATCACGAATACACAGGCGCCGGGTTCGAGACGGAAGTTGTGCGCGGCGGCTACCTGCCAAAAGCAGACATTGTTAGCTCCTATCGTCGTCAAGAAGAAATAGACGGCGGCTTTGGTAGAAACAACGGCACCAATATTCCAAGGTCTAACAATGAACTAGTCTTAAGACAAATGATTTTTGATGGTTTCGCTACACCGAATGAAGTAAGCCGTCTTGAGTTTGCCCAACGTGTGCGCTATTACGAACTACAAAGCGCCATGCAAAACACTACGTTAGAGTTTGTACGCTCCTATGTAGACACGCTGCGCTATCGTCAATTAACGGATTATGCAAAAACCAACTATGTCATCCACAAACAGTATTACGAAAAAATTAAAGAGCGCGTAGATGCAGGTGTTGCTAGACGTGTGGACTTGGAACAAGCGGCTGGCCGTTTAGCCTTGGCAGAAGCTAATTTACTCACAGAAACCACTAATCTTTATGATGTGACAGCGCGTATTCAACGTTTGTTGGGTGAATTGCCACCAGAAACACTAGAAGAGCCTACTTTTGTCAAAAGCGAAATAGACCCCAGTCCGGCAGATGCACTACGTGTGGCTTATCTATCAAATCCAGATTTACTGTCGACCATTGAAGATATCCAGGCCACGCAAAAAGAAGTGAAAACAAAAGAAGCGCGTTATTTACCTAGGTTTGATTTGCAAGCACGTAAAAACCTTGGTACCAGTTCGGACGGTAGAAACAGTACAGCCGCTGCGGACTTGCTAGAGATCACCATGAACTTTAACTTGTTTAATGGCTTTTCTGACAAAGCTGCTATAGACCAAACATTGGAAAAACTTAATCGTTCCAACGACTTGCGTGATAAAGCCTGCGTAGATACACGCCAAATTGTGACTATCGCATACAACGATATTCATCAATTAAAAGAACAGCTGGTTTATCGCGATCAACATCGTATTTCTATCGAGAATGCGCGTGAAGCTTATCAAAAGCAATTTGATATTGGCCAACGTACACTTTTGGATTTGCTAGATACAGAAAACGAGTACTTTCAAGCCAAACGTAGCTACGCTAATACCGAGTACGATTTAATGGCTGCTTATGCAAGGCTGTTTGCCGGGCAAGGACAATTAGTCAATAAAATTGGCTCTACCAGAGAAGGTTTGCCAGAGGTGAAGCGTGAGGATTACGCAGATGCGGCTAACGTTTGCCAAGCGGTGGCAGCTATGCCAGTAATCATTGATAAAGCGGCCATCATGGCTGATGCTAAGCCACTTAACGTGACCAATCGTCAATTGATTAAGCCGATGGACAGAGCTGCTGTTGCGGCAGCGCCTGTAGCTGCATCATGCTCGCCTGAAGTCGTCACAGCGCAGGTGAACAATTGGGCTACTGCATGGCGTCAAAAAGATGTAGAAGCTTACATGAAGGTGTATTCAGATAAGTTCAACCCTGAACCACCGCTCACTAAAGAGGAGTGGGAGAGCCAGCGTAAGCAAAGGTTAACATCGCCCGGTAAAATCAACTTAGCACTTTCTAATGTCCAAGTTACATGCGATGGTGACAAAGCAAAAGCCACGTTTAATCAAGACTACAGCGTGACTAATTACAAACTGCAGAAACCAAAAAACAACCAAGGTTGTGAGGTATGTAACGCAAAACGTATTGCGGTAAAAGGATTTGCAGATAATGTGAATAAAACCTTGGAGTTAGAGCACTCTAGTGGTGAGTGGAAAATTCTGCGTGAACTAGTGAATCCTTAACTTCGTAGGCACATAAAAAAACACCACCATGCGTGGTGTTTTTTTATGCGCCTAAATTTAGTCTAAGTGAAAAATATACATTCCATCTGTGTTGCGCATTTGCAAATGCTGCACTGGGAAAATAAATGACGAAAATATGAAAAAAAACACACCGGTAACGGCAAAAATTGGCGATACAGTGATAGAATACGCTCCGCAACAAATTCTGCAGTAATCACCCGCCCGGGTGGTGAAATTGGTAGACACAAGAGACTTAAAATCTCTCGATCGCAAGGTCGTGCCGGTTCGATTCCGGCCCCGGGCACCAAGTTAAAATCCCCACTTTTTTCATTCAATCATGCTTCACATGCACGTAAGTGTTTGAGATGCTTGAATTTCTCAATTGTGCGCGGTATAGTCAGTCATCCATGGTTAGAGGTAACGCTGTGAAAATCATTACGTTCTGTTTAATCACTTTATGTTTTAGTGGTGTAGCTGTTGCCGCAGATATAACAGAAGCCGAACAAGGTTGTGCTTGCTCAGTGAGCGGTAATATATGTCCGCAAGACAACCTGTCGCGCAATGTGGTCTATAACGATTTATCCATGCACCGTAAGATAGATGAGCTGACTTTTAGTGGAAAGCGCAATGATTTATCTTTGAGTAAAATCAATGTGTCACTCACACGCGGTCACGCCACGCCAGAGCTATCCATGCGCAGAGTTAACAATCCGTTGAGTCGTGGTCAATCTACAAAGGAAATGACGTTTAGTAAAAAACGTCACGATTTGTCACGAGGACATCAAACTGCTGAATTGAGCTTTGGTAAACGTGGCCCAGATTTAACGCGTGGTAGTTATACGGCCGATTTAACGTTCAGTAAGAGGCGCGATGATTTAAGTCGCGGCCGTGAGACAGAGCCTTTAAGCCGTTGTGATTAATTAGCATTTATCCATCATCTTCGATAATCATATTGGGGATATGATTAAATGCTATACGCATAGGCGCATCTTTTAGCGCATGATGCGCCCCAGCAAAATACACCGTATTTTTCCCATACTTCAAATTCAACACGTCCAACGCTTTATTCAGTTTTTTCTCAGTGTCAGAAGGTTTAGGCGCAAATAAATCATAAGCCGCTTCTTCGGCAATGGTTAAACCACTAAAGTTAACGCCTACCGCAATGGGCTCCACACCGCGCAGAGGAAACTGTTGCCACAATGTTTCTAAGGCTTGTATCAGCGTTAAGGTGCTATCCGTTGCTGAAATAGCACTTTCGTTATACAGGCTAGGTTGATCGCGCAACTTTACTTTGATGCTGATGCGGGTAGTGAGCAATCCATAACTACGCATGCGCATGGCAGCTTTTTGCAATAGACGATGCAATACTGCTTTGGCGCCCACTAGGTTGCGCTGTTCTGGCGGAAGCACATGCGAATGCCCAAGGCTACTGCGCGCATTTTTTACGTAAAAAGGCTCAATGCCACGCAGTTTATCGTAATAGCGTTCGCCTTCAATACTGCCCCAAGCGCTTCTTAATTGATCGCGGTTGAGTGCGTACAATTGCTCTACGGTATTGATTTTAAAACGCTTGAGTCGCTCTTCCATTTGCCGGCCAATGCCATTCAAATCGCGCAACTTCAATGCATATAACTTGTGCGGGATATCGCTATCCTGAATCACCACACAACCATCTGGCTTTTGCATATTGGATGCTGTTTTGGCCAAAAACGTATTTGGCGCGATGCCAATCGAACACAAAATATGCGGGTATTGTTTGTAAACAGCTTGTTTGATGTTTGCGGCAAGTTTTAGCGCGTTGTCTTTGATTTTTTGGCTACCCGTCAGCTTGCACACCATTTCATCAATGGACAGCACTTTTTCTACATGGGTGCAGCTTTCCACTATCTCAATCAGCTTATGGTGATGTTCTACATAAAGGGGAGGGCGCGCCTCTACAAAAATGATGTCTTTACATAGCTTGCGTGCATCGCGCACACCTGTGCCGGTTTTAATGCCAAAGGCTTTGGCTTCATAACTGGCGGCAATGCAGCAAGTGGTTTCTGCCATCACCGCCAGAATGCCAATAGGTTTTCCGCGCAGTTCTGGCTGCAGCTGCTGTTCTACAGAAGCAAAATAGGAATTAAAGTCGACATAGAGCGCGTTTAGGGCCATGCTAATTATTTCATTAAGATGTGCAATGATTTGACTGCAAAACAGACTAATCATTATTGGGTTGAATGAATTATTTTATAGGGTAAACAAACATGAGTAACGAACAAATTGCAATTTTCGCAGGCGGATGTTTTTGGTGCACAGAACCCGTATTTTCACAGCTAAAAGGCGTGACCAAAGTTGTGTCTGGCTATATTGGCGGGCACACTTTAAACCCAACCTACAAAGATATTTGTAATGGGGATACAGGCCATGCAGAGGGCATACAGATTCACTATAACGCGGACGAGATAAGCTATGGGCAGTTGGTAGAAGTCTTCTTGGTGGCGCATGACCCCACTACGCCAAACCGCCAAGGTAATGACGTTGGCACACAATACCGCTCAGCTATTTTTTATATGGACGATATGCAGCGTGAAAGTGCGCTGGAGATCATTCAAGAGTTTGATGAGCGGCATATTTATAGCGCCCCCATCGTCACAGAAGTCACCCTGGCCACTACGTTTTATCCAGCGGAGGATTACCACCAATACTATTTTGCTAAAAATCCAAGCCAGCCTTATTGTTTGGCTGTGGCGGCACCCAAAGCAGCCAAAATACGCCAGAAATATGCGCAGCTCATTAAGTCATGAGCTTAGGTCAAACTTAATTGCCGTTATTATCTTCGTCTACTGAAAATATACTTTTATTGACCCACTGACGACGCCAGAAAATCAGCAACATCAAGGTGGCAATGCTAAACATCAAGCCCATAGCCCACCAAAAACCATCGTGGTGTTTCAGCCAAGGCATATAGTCAAAGTTCATACCAAACACCCCCGTAATCAGGGTGGCTGGCATAAACAACATAGTCACTACAGTCAGCGCACGTAGCTCTAGGTTCACGCGCTGGCTCATGCTGGCCATGTAAATATCCATCATGCCCACCAAAGAATCGCGAATAGACTCTAACGATTCAATAAAGCTAATGGTGTGGTCATACACATCGCGTAAATAAGGCAAGGTGGCAGGCTTAAACAAGCCTTTTTCATTTCTAATCAGTACATTCAGTACTTCTCGTAGCGGCCAAACAGCGCGTCTTAACTCAATACTCACGTGTTTTAACTGATGTATGCTTTGCAAATCTGAGTTACTTGGGCGGGACAAAATTTGCTGCTCTAGATTCTCGCTGGCTTCGCTCACGCCTTCCAGCACGCTAAAGTAGCGGTCTACAACGCTATCCAGTAATGCATAGGCCAAATAATCCACGCCCAGCGCACGAACTTGCGCTTTGCTAGCACGTAAGCGCTCGCGCACAGGTTCAAACGCACCAGTAGAACGCTCTTGAAAAGTTAGCAGAAAGTACTCACCCAACACCATGCTAATTTGTTCGGAGCTGGCAGACATACTTTCGGCTTCGTAATGAAAATGGCGCGTTTCTAAAAACAGATAATCGTCAAACTCATCTACTTTCGGGCGCTGCTCAGTGTTTAAAATATCCTCTAACACTAAGGGGTGTAGGTTAAAGTGCTCCCCTATTTTTTTAATCAAATTAATATCATGTACACCATGAATATTCAGCCATAGTTTTTTATTGGGGTCAGGTTTAAAAGCGCCAAGTTCTTCCTCGGTTAACACGCATTCTTCTAACGTATCCGCGGTGTATACCATTTTTGAGATTTTTGGTTTGGTCGTTTGCGTGACTTCTTTGTTGCCGATATATACCAGTGAACCGGGCGGCAAACCAATTTTCTTAGAGAGTTTTTTCAGTTTTTGTGTGCGTGATTTTTTCATCTTAACCTTATGTAAATGCAATCAACACGAATAACCAAATTCACGAATCACCCAATTTAAGTTTCATTCGCCTGCAATGCTTTGCCCGTGGCAAAAAAAGCACCGCCTGCCACATGGTGAATAGTGCGTAGCTTATCTAGTGTTGCTTGGTCATCACCCTCAAAGTGCCAACGTCCATTAGAGAACACTCGCTCATCAGCATACGCTGCCATTACTTCTGCAATAAATAAATCATAGGTATTTTGGTTGTGCGGCTCGGGGATGATTTTGCATTCTAGCCAAGCCACACAGCCTTCTAGCAAAGGCACGTCAATCTGTTGCGCATCAAACGTAGTTAAATTGTGTACTGCAAATTTATCGGTGTCTGGTAAATCTCTGCCAGAAGTGTTACCTAGCTTCTGCACTAAATCAATCTGCGCCACACAAGGTAGGTTAATAGCAAATGTGCCAGATGCCTCAATCAGTTCACGTGTATAGGTGTTTTTATCAATCACCACCGTCACTTTCGGTGGGTCAAAATCCAAAGCGCATGCCCAAGCTGCTGCCATAATATTGCGCTTGCCGTTGTGGGCGGAAGTAATAAGCGTGGTGGGGCCGTGGTTAAGGAGACGGTAGATTTTTTTGGAGTCTACAATACTAATCATTTTTCGCTTTTAATGCGTATTTCTTCCAATTTTCGTTTCCAACCACTGTAGAACGAGTGATTTTTAATTTACTGCATCCAGATATACTTTTTAATAAGCCTTTGATTCCAGAAACTAATGAAGGATGTAACCACGGACTAAGAAATACTCTATCTATATCGGTGATGTCTATACTTAGATCGAAGGTTGGGGTGATAACGGTTTTTGACTCATAAATTATTCGAAACTCTTTTTCATCCCTAAATGCATATCGCTTAACAAATGGTATTGAATCAATTGGTAACAGAGTTTCGCTATCAAAGTCACGCAAAGTCTTATATTTAATAAAGTCAGCTTTTATACCAGTTATGTTACTAGTTTTGTTAAGCAAACTATCAGTATTGAATACGACACAAGCTCCATTGTTGTTCCCAGAAAATATTTTCCAGTGATGATATGTTTCGGCTGCGCTTGTGAAACATAAGGCAGATAGAGATTCTAGTGATTTATATTCCTTATAAATTGACATGAAGTATGAGTCGTTTTTGTCATCCCAAAATTGTGGGTTAACTAAAGTCAATTTCTTATTTACTAAAATATCTATTACGGAAGTAATATCAGTGTAACGACGAAGGATTCTAGGATTTTCCATTAATTTAGTAATTTACTTTTGCCAAGCATCCCTAAGTGTCACCGTCCTATTAAACACTGGCTTACCTGCCACGCTATCTTTTCTATCTGCCACAAAGTAGCCGTGGCGTTCAAATTGAAAGTTCTCGGCTGGTTTAGCGTCTTTTAAACTTAACTCTAATTGCGCTTGAATGGTAGTGACTGAATTTGGATTGATATCATCTAAAAAGTCTCTATCTCCACTACCTGGGTTGGCTTCTTTAAACAGGCGGTCGTACATTCTAATGTCTGCTTCGTACGCATGCGCGGCGCTTACCCAGTGGATATTGCCTTTGACTTTCACGCTATCAGAACCTGGTGTACCGGATTTTGTATCTGGCAGGTATTCGCAATGCACCACGGTGACATTGCCTTGCGCGTCTTTTTCACAGCCAGTACATTTCACCACATAGCCATAACGCAAGCGCACCATGCCATCTGGCGTGAGTCTGAAAAAGCCTTTGCTTGGCACTTCCATGAAGTCTTCGCGCTCTATCCATAACTCTTTGGAGAGTTGAATTACCCGTTTGCCTAGCTCTGGTTTAAGTGGATGGTTAGGCGCAAAGCAATCTTCAGACTTATTGTCGTCATAGTTATCAATCACCAGTTTAATCGGGTCGAGTACGGCAATGCGGCGCTCTGCATCTATATTCAGCACTTCACGCATGCAATCTTCCAGAATGGTGTATTCAATCCAAGAATCCGCTTTGCTCACGCCAATGCGGTCTGTGAATAATTTAAAGCCTGCTGGCGTATAGCCACGGCGGCGTGCACCTGCCAGAGTGGGTAAGCGTGGGTCATCCCAACCTGATACATGTTTTTCTTCTACCAGTTGAATCAGTTTGCGCTTGGAGAGCACCACGTAGGTAAGGTTTAAGCGCGCAAACTCGTATTGGTGCGGCACTGGGTTGCAGAGCAAGCCAGCTTCTACCAAGCGCTCCATCAGCCAATCGTAGAATGGGCGTTGATCTTCAAACTCTAGGGTACAAATAGAATGGGTGATTTGTTCCAGCGCATCTTCAATGGGGTGCGCAAAGGTATACATGGGGTAAATGCACCATGTGTCGCCCGTGTTGTGGTGGTGCGCTCTACGGATGCGGTAAATGGCTGGGTCACGCATATTGATGTTGGGTGAGGCCATATCAATTTTGGCACGTAGCACTAAGCTGCCATCTGGATGTTTACCATCGCGCATCTCGCGGAATAGCGTTAAGTTTTCGTCTACACTGCGGTTGCGGTAGGGTGAGTCTTTGCCAGCTTCTGTCAGCGTGCCGCGATTAATACGCATCTCATCCGCAGATTGAGAGTCTACGTAGGCATGGCCATGCGTAATCAGCGCCTCCGCGGATTGATACATAAAGTCAAAGTAATCAGAGGCAAAGTATAGGTTGTTCTCTTTGCCGTTTTCCCAATTAAAACCAAGCCAGCTTACCATCTCAGAAATGCTATCTACATATTCTTGGCTCTCTTTTTCTGGGTTGGTGTCGTCAAAACGTAAATGGCAAATGCCTTCGTAATCGCGCGCCAAGCCAAAATTTAAAAAGATACTTTTAGCATGGCCAATATGCAGATAGCCGTTTGGCTCAGGCGGGAAGCGTGTGCGAATTTTTGCAGTATCTACTTGGCCAGCTTTTTGATGGTCAGCACCACCAGGGCTACCTGCCCATTTTTTGGTGGAAAATTTATTTTCTGCCAAATCACGCTCGATAATACCGCGGATAAAGTTGGAGCCGGACGGGATGTTTTCTTTTTCTGCTGACATAATGATTTCTAGTAAAAATTTTGGTTATTTTACACCCATGCAGGTGCGCCTTACATAAAATCCGCATCTAGTTTAAACACGAGTATCGTGAATTTACAGCCATATTCTCAGACCGTCATTTAACGAGTTGCGGAATAAGTGAGCGAGCGAGATAGCAGTGCAAGGCGCACGGAGCGCAGGAGTCGAGATAGTATGGGCTATACAGCGAGGCTACGAGCACCGCGCAACGCCGTAATGCGCTCGCGTAGCCATTATTCCGTGTTGTGTTAAAAAGCGCTGTGCTACACTTCTGACTACACTATGAGCAAGCTCACATTCCCCATTTTACAACGTTTAGCCGATGGCCAGTTTCACTCAGGTGAAGCATTAGCCAAGCACTTTAAAGTCACACGTGCGACCATTTTTAATGCGTTGGCACATGCGCAAACGTTGGGTGTTGCCATGTTTTCTGTACGCGGACGTGGTTATAAATTGCCGCAACCTGTGGTTTTTTTAAATCATGATGCAGTATTGCAGGCGATTGGCGAGCAAGGTGAATGGTTTAATGTATTGATTCTGGATGAAGTGCCCTCTACCAACACGTATTTGATGCAATTGGCGAGTAAAGGCGCTCCGCACGTAACCTGTGTGGCCGCGCATATGCAAACGCAAGGCAAGGGCAGGCGCGGGCGTACTTGGGTTTCTCAATTGGGGGCAAGTCTCACCTTCTCTTTGTTGTGGCGTTTTCAATGCGGGGCGTCTGCATTGTCTGGCTTGAGTTTGGCAATAGGGGTGGCGTTGATCCGTGCATTTGAGCAATTAGGTGTGCAGCAAGCACAGCTAAAGTGGCCGAATGATGTGTTGGTAAATGGTAAGAAGTTGGCTGGTATTTTGATAGAGTTACAAGGCGATATGGAAGGCCCCAGCGCTGCAGTGATAGGGGTGGGTATTAATTTAAACTTGCCTAAAGAGGTGTTGCACAGTATTGATCAGCCTGCGATTGATGTGGCGACAGCAAGTAGTGAGGGTGTGGCGAACCCTAACGAGGTGTTAGGTACAGTGCTAAAACATATCGCCAATTGTTTGCAGCAATTTGAACAAGATGGCTTTGCTGGGCTGCGTGATGAGTGGTTGCGTCATCACGCTTATCATCAGCAAGCAGTGCGCCTGCTAATGCCAAATGGTGTAGAAACCCATGGTGTTGTGCAAGGTGTGGCTGAGGATGGTATTTTGTTGGTAGAAACAGCGTTTGGGTTGCAGCGATTTTCTGCAGGTGAAATTAGCTTGAGGGGTGCATCATGATATTGTTGGTTGATGTGGGTAATACACGTACTAAATGGGTGTTAGCCGAAAATAACCACATGTTGACAGAAATAGACGTATGTTCGAATCAAGATGTTGCAAGTTCTACTATTGCTGGTTTGGCGGAAGTGGTGCACAAAGTGATGGTGGCCAATGTAGCAGGCGATGCAATGACTAAAACGCTGGCAGAGGTGATGCAAATAGTGGAGGCACCTGTTATGACGATCACTGCGAGTGCTGAAGCATGCGGCGTGCGGAATGGGTATGATTATGTAGAAACGCTGGGTGTTGATCGGTGGTTATCATTAATTGCGGCGTTTGATAAACAAAAATCTACCTGCCTAGTGGTCAATGCAGGCACAGCAATTACAATAGATGCGCTCAGTGTGCCCCAAGACAGTGGTCATGCCAATTTTATGGGTGGGTTGATTGTGCCAGGTTTACATTTGATGTTGGGGGCACTCACCAATAATGCGGCTCAGCTCAATTTGGGAGAGGGTCATGTGGTGAATTTTCCTACCAATACCCAAAATGCTATGCATACGGGTTGTGTTGGCGCTGCGATAGGCGCAATTTATCGCCAATGGCAATTGCTGCAGGCATTAGATCATCTGCAACCGGCTATTTTATTGAGTGGTGGCGATGCTGAGATCATTGCAAAAAATCTACCAGATGATTTGGCGGAACATGCGATTATTGTGGATAATTTGGTTTTACGAGGTTTAATGCGTATGGAGAGAGAACTGGCATGAGAGTGTTGCTTTGGGTACTGTTGGCGTTGAATTTAGGTGCATTGGTTTATTTTAATTTGGACTTGATTGCACCGCCACAAGTGTCTGCAACTAAACCTGATATTCAACCTGAGAAAATGAAAATGCTGACACCCAAAGAGGTAGAGGCCATGCCAACACGTCAAGAAGTCTCAGCAACGCCAGCTTCTAGTCCAGTTGCGCCAGTGAATGAAACCACTGCATGTTACGAGTGGGGCATTTTTGAACCTGCCAAATTGAATGATGTGATTACAGTGATTGATGCGTTGTCGATCCAGCATCGTGTAGTGCAGCAGTCCTCTAAAGAGGCCATTCGCTACTGGGTATACAAACCACCGCTCTCTGACGATGCTGCCGCTCAGATAAAAGCCGAGGAGCTGAAGGCGCTGGGTATAGAAGATTTCTTTGTGGTCCAAGAGCCTAAGTGGCGCAATGCCATTTCATTTGGGGTGTTTAGAGATGAACAACTGGCGGCTAATTTGGTAGAGGATTTGCGGCGCAGAGGCGTGCGCGAGGTAGTGAAGTCGATACGTAATCAAGGCAATGGCAACTCTACGCTAATCTTGGAAAATGTGACTGACACCTTATTTGGTCAGCTGAAGAAGAATCAGCCGGATTTTCCTGGTACTGCGATTAAAGAAACTGCGTGTTCGAATACCTAGCAAACAGCTAGTTGCTGGGGAATAACTTACCGGGATTTAAGATGTTATTTGGGTCAAACGTCAGTTTGACCTGCTTCATTAGTTGCATGGTAGTCGCATCAATTTCTCGTGATACGAACGGACGCTTTGCCATCCCCACGCCATGTTCGCCAGACAGCGTGCCTTGCAGGGATAACACCAAGCTAAATACCTCATCCAAACACGCATAGGCACGCTGCATTTCTTCTGCGTTATCTGGGTTCACCAGTAAATTGACGTGAATGTTGCCATTGCCCGCATGACCAAAATTCACGTTGCTGATTTGGTATTGAGCGCTCAGTTTTTCTAGGCCAGTGAGTAGTTCTGGTAGATGCGAAACGGGCACTGCAATGTCTTCATTGATTTTCTTAGGCGCAATGTCTTTTAATAATGGGGACAATGCTTTACGCGCTGCCCATAACGCTTTGGTGTCATGCGCTGGTTTGGCTTCAATCAAACCCTCTACTTGGCACGCTTGCAAAATCGCTTCAGTGGCTTCAACTATTTCTTGCTGGCTACCATCTACCTCAATCATCAAATAGGCTTTGGCATTTTCTGGTAAGAGGTTTTTGTGTTTGTTGCGTATTAGATTAAGCGCGCCATTATCCAAAAACTCGAGTGCGCTTGGCGTGTAGGGTTGCGCCATAATCGCCGCAATGGCTTTAGCGCAACTGTAAGTGTCTACAAATTCAGCGGTGAGCCCGCCTGTATGTTTGGGTAAAGGGGTTAGTTTAAGTGTGGCTTCGGTAATCACGGCAAGCGTACCTTCGGAGCCAACAATCAGGCGTGTTAAATCATAACCAACCACGCCTTTGCTGGTGTAGCAACCTGTTTTAATCACATCACCATTGCCAGTCACCGCTTTTAACCCTAGCACATGGTCACGCGCCACGCCGTATTTCACTGCATGTGGTCCTGCCGCACAGGTGGCTAGGTTACCCCCAATGCTGCAATAGGCTGCACTGGAAGGATCTGGCGGCCAGAAAAATCCAGAGGATTTCACTGCATCTTGCAGAGTTTGATTTAGCACGCCAGGCTCAATAATCGCCATTCGGTTATCACCATCCACGCTAATGATATGGGTCATGCGTTCTAGCGACATCACAATGCCACCAATTTCTGGCACGCTACCACCCGCGGTGCCAGTGCCGCGTCCACGCGGAATCAACGGTATTGTATGTTGATTACATAATTGAATAACTTGAGCGACTTCTTCAGTATTCAGTGGGAACACGACAGCAATAGGGCTGTGATAATTGCGGGAGTTGTCGTATGCATAAGCATAACAATCGACAGGGTCGGTAAAGACCCTGTCTTTTGGGAGTAACTTTTGTAGGCTTGCTAGAAATGCATCGTTAGCCATGGGTTAAGTTAGACAATCAACGCTTTTTAGGCGGCAACATATCAGTAATGGTGCCTTCTTTCACTTCTGCTGCAAAGCAGATAGTTTCAGAAAGCGTAGGGTGTGCATGAATAGTTAACCCTAGGTCATGCGCATCGGCGCCCATTTCAATCGCTAATACAGCTTCGGCTAACAATTCACCGGCATTCACGCCCACAATACCTGCGCCAATCAAGCGATGTGTATCTTTGTCAAAAATTAGCTTCGTCGACCCTTCAGTGCGTGCCACGGAGATTGCGCGACCACTGGCTGCCCAAGGGAAGCTGGCTTTTTCAATCTCGATGCCTTTTGCTTTCGCTTCAGTTTCCGTCATGCCGACCCATGCAATTTCTGGATCTGTATAGGCTACGGAAGGAATGACAGAGGCCACGAATTCTGTTTTATATCCAGCAATCACTTCAGCTGCCACTTTGCCTTCATGCGTGGCTTTATGCGCCAACATAGGCTGGCCGACAATGTCACCAATGGCAAAGATATGCGGTACATTGGTACGCATTTGTTTGTCTACTGCGATAAATCCGCGATCATCCACCGTCACACCCGCGTTTTCGGCACCAATTAGTTTGCCATTCGGGCGGCGACCAATCGAGACCAGCACACGGTCATAGATTTGCGGCTCTTTAGGAGCATCTTCACCTTCAAAGCTAACATGTATGCCGTCTTTTTTAGCCTCGATTTTAGACACTTTAGTAGACAGCATGATGCTTTCAAAGCGTTTTTCCATGCGCTTTTGCAGGGGGCGGACCAAGTCACGGTCGCAACCAGTAATCAGCCCATCCATAAATTCCACCACGCTCACTTTTGAGCCAAGTGCATCATAGACTGTACCCATTTCTAAGCCGATAATACCGCCACCAATCACGAGCAAGCGTTTAGGGATATCCGCAAGCGCTAGCGCACCCGTTGAATCCATGATGCGGTCATCTTCTGGTGCGCCTGGGAATTTAGTGGCTTGTGAACCTGCAGCGATAATGGCGTTCTCAAAGCCAATCGTGGTGACTTTACCATCGGCAGCTGTCACAACAACTTGATTGGGGCTGGTGAATTTGCCAACGCCTTCCACTACCGTCACGCCACGTTGTTTGGCCATGGCTGAGAGGCCGCCAGTAAGTTTACCCACGACATCGTTTGATTTCCAATTGCGTAACTGATCAAGGTCGATTTTTGCTTGACCAAAACTGACGCCATGATGCGCTGTTTCTTCTGCTTCAGTAATGACTTTAGCCGTATGTAACAGCGCTTTGGATGGAATACAGCCAACGTTTAAACAGACGCCACCCAAGGTTGAATAGCGCTCAATCAACACAACTTTTAAGCCAAGATCGGCTGCACGGAATGCAGCGGTATAGCCCCCCGGGCCGGAGCCTAATACGACCACTTGGCATGTGATATCGTTATTGCCTGTTGCCATTGCAGGAGTAGGTGCCGCGACTGGTGCAGGCGCAGCCGTTGCAGCGGGTGCTTCTTGTTTAGGTGCTGCAGGTGCGCTTGTGTCGGCCTGTGCTTCTACCATTAAAATCAATGTGCCTTTGGCCACTTTATCGCCAACTTTTATTTTGACTTCTTTCACAGTGCCGGCATGGGAAGATGGAATATCCATTGAGGCTTTATCAGATTCTACTGTAATCAGAGAATCTTCTTTGGCGATGGTGTCGCCTGCTTTGACGTGCACTTCAATCACGTCCACGCTATCAAAATTGCCAATATCTGGCACGAATACTTCAACTAAATGACTCATGAAAATTCCTGTTAGAGCAAGAGACGGCGAACGTCGCTTAACATCATACGTAAGTGGCTAGTAAAGCGAGCGCCATCGGCACCGTCAATCACGCGGTGATCGTAAGACAATGATAGTGGCATGACTAGACGTGGTTCAAAGCCTTTGATCTCAGCGTTATACACTGGCTGCATAGAAGCGCGTGAAACACCTAAAATAGCTACTTCTGGGCAGTTGATAATAGGCGTGAACATCGTGCCGCCAATACCGCCCAAGCTAGAAATGGTAAAGCAACCGCCTTGCATTTCTTCCACCTTCAGTTTGCGCTCACGCGCTTTGGCTGAGAGCTCAGCTAAGTCGCGTGCAATATCCATTACATCTTTTTGGTTGACGTTACGCACCACTGGTACCACCAAGCCATCAGGCGTGTCACAGGCAAAGCCCACGTGGTAGTACTGTTTCAAAATCAGGCTATCGCCTTCTGGTGAGAGCGAAGCGTTGAAGTTAGGGTATGTGCGCAATGCGTTCACAACCGCTTTCATTAAGAAGGCGAGCAATGTCAGTTTTACACCGCGTTTTTCGGCATCGGCCAACATGGATTTACGGAAGTCTTCCAAATCGGTTATATCGGCTTCATCAAATTGCGTGACATGCGGTGCGGTAACCCAGTTGCGATGTAAATTCGCACCAGACAGTTTTTTAATGCGTGATAGAGGCTTGGTTTCTACATCACCAAACTGGCTGAAATCAATCACTGGCATTGGGAGTGTAGATAAGCCACCACCCATGGTTTCAGTGCGTGGTTTAGCCAATTCGCCTTTCACAAAAGCTTGTACGTCGCTTTGTAAAATACGGTTTTTCGGTCCAGAAGCTTTGACTAAGGCTAAATTAACACCCAATTCGCGCGCAAATTTACGCACAGATGGGCTGGCATGCGCCAGTTTTCCAGACACGCCAACTGTGGATTCCGCTACAGGGTTAGGTGTAGCTTTGGGTTGAATCACTGCAGGTGGCTCTGCCACTGGGTGACTGGGTTGCGGGATCGCAACAGGTTTCTCATCTACTTTGACTGTGGACACTACAGGTGTTGCAGTTGGCTGCGCGGCAGTTTTTTCAGCCGGCGGCGCTTCTGCAGAGGTGTCTACTGTAAGAATGAGTGCACCTTGTTTGGTTTTATCACCCACTTTGATGTTGACTTCTTTAACAACACCAGCAAGTGAGGACGGGATGTCCATGGATGCTTTGTCGGATTCAACTGTAATTAGAGAATCCTCTTTTGCAATAGTATCCCCCGGCTTGACGAGCACCTCAATGACATCAACACTTTCAAAATTGCCAATGTCAGGAACAAAAACTTCTTTAATTGCCATGTTAGTTTGATTTCCTCAATAAACCCAATTTGTTTAATTCGCCTATTTGTTAAATTGTGGTTGGGTTAGGGCGATTCACATTAATCTTATATTTTTTGATAGCTTCAGTCGCTTTGGCAGCGGGTAATTTGCCATCGTCAGCGAGTGCTTTTAATGCTGCCAATACCACGTGGTAACGATCTACCTCAAAGAAATCACGTAAAGCTTCACGTGAGTCTGAGCGGCCATAACCGTCGGTACCTAATGTAACAAAACGGTTAGGTACAAAGTTACGGATTTGATCAGCAAACGAACGCATGTAGTCGGTTGAAGCAATCACTGGCCCTTCTGCTTTGGCAAGAGATTGCGCAACGTAGCTGAGTCTTGGTTTTGCTTCAGGATTCAATAAGTTATGACGTTCAGCATCAATCCCCTCGCGACGTAATTCTGTAAAGCTGGTCACACTCCAAACGTCTGCTGAAACGCCCCAGTCTTTTTCGAGTAGCTCACCGGCCGCAATTACTTCACGCAAAATCACGCCTGAACCCATCAGTTGTACTTTTGGACCTTTGGCTTTGTTTTTGCTGAAGTTGTACATACCTTTGAGGATGCCTTCTGCGCTACCTTCTGGCATAGCTGGATGGCTATAGTTTTCGTTCATCAAGGTGATGTAGTAGTACACATCTTCTTGATTTTGTACCATACGGCGCAAGCCTTCTTGAATAATCACCGCCAACTCATACGCAAACGTTGGGTCGTATGAAACACAGTTAGGAATGGTGGCTGACATCAAATGGCTATGGCCATCCTCATGTTGTAAACCTTCGCCGTTAAGCGTGGTGCGGCCAGCAGTGGCGCCTAATAAGAAACCACGCGCGCGGCTATCGCCTGCGGCCCAGGCAAAGTCGCCAATACGTTGGAAACCAAACATGGAGTAGTAAATATAAAACGGAATCATTTGCGTGCCGGTGACGCTATACGACGTCGCGGCGGCTAACCAGCTAGCAAAGGAGCCAGCTTCGTTAATACCTTCTTCTAAAATCTGACCGTCTTTAGACTCTTTGTAATACATCACCTGGTCGGAATCTTGCGGTTCGTATAATTGACCAACAGAAGAGTAGATACCTAATTGACGGAACATACCTTCCATACCAAAGGTACGTGCTTCATCTGGCACGATGGGTACCACATACTTACCAATTTGTTTGTCGCGCACTAAAGTAGATAAGATGCGGACAAACGCCATGGTGGTGGAGATTTCACGATCGCCCGTCGCGCCCAGCATATTCTCAAATGCAGAAAGCTCTGGCACAGTGAGTTCATTCCCTTTGCGACGGCGTTGTGGCACAAAACCACCCATCGCAGCACGGCGCTCGGCCATGTATTTCATTTCTGGGCTATCGTCAGCTGGTTTGTAGAAAGATAAGTTTTCGACTTGCTCGTCAGTGAGTGGTAGATCAAATCGGTCACGGAATTTTTTCAATGACTCAATATCCATACTCTTTTGCTGGTGCGTTGTGTTTTGACCTTCACCTGCAAGGCCCATACCGTAGCCTTTAACGGTTTTGGCTAATATGACGGTTGGCTGGCCTTTATGATTGACTGCCGCTTGATAAGCAGCAAACACTTTATGCGGGTCATGACCACCACGATTTAGGCGCCAAATGTCTTGATCAGACATGGCAGCGACCATTTCTTTCAGTTCAGGATACTTACCAAAGAAATGCTCGCGCGTGTATGCGCCCCCTTTGGCTTTAAAGTTTTGATACTCACCATCCACACATTCTTCCATGCGTTTTTTGAGTAAGCCATCTTTGTCCATGGCTAAGAGCGGATCCCAATAAGAACCCCATACCACTTTGAGCACATTCCAGCCTGAGCCACGGAAATTAGATTCCAGCTCCTGAATGATTTTGCCGTTGCCACGTACTGGACCATCTAAACGTTGTAAGTTACAGTTAATCACAAAAATCAGATTGTCTAGCTTTTCGCGTGAGGCCAATGAAATTGCGCCTTGTGACTCAGGCTCATCCATTTCACCATCGCCACAGAATACCCATACTTTACGGTCACTGGTATCAGCGATGCCGCGGTCGTGTATATATTTTAAGAATCGTGCTTGATAAATCCCTGCCAATGGGCCTAAACCCATGGAAACTGTAGGAAATTGCCAGAAGTCAGGCATCAACCAAGGGTGCGGATAGCTAGATAAGCCGTTGCCACCTGTTTCCTGGCGGAAGTTATCCATTTGTTCTTCGGTAAAGCGGCCCTCTAAAAACGCACGTGCATACACACCAGGTGAGGAGTGGCCTTGGAAGTAAATACAGTCACCGCCAAAATTCTCGTTGGGCGCACGGAAGAAATAATTAAAGCCTGTGTCATACAGTGTGGCTGCTGATTGGAAGCTAGCAATGTGTCCACCCACGCCAGGGGATTTTTCGTTGGCGCGCAATACGGTCATGATGGCGTTCCAGCGCACCAGTGCACGCACGCGACGTTCCATTTCTGGATCGCCAGGCAATTTAGCCTGTAAGTGTGTTGGTATAGTATTTACATAGGCTGTAGTGGCGCTATATGGCAGATTGCTGCCAGAACGACGCGCTTTATCAATCATCGCCTCAAGTAAAAAGTGCGCACGTTCTGTGCCTTCTGTTTCAATGACGGAAGTTAAAGCATCTAACCATTCTTGAGTTTCTAACGGGTCTGTTTCTTGTAGGTTGTTACTCGGGTTTGTTGCCATGCGTGAGATTTCTCCATCGCGCAATTGTGCGCGTCAATAACAAGAGCGTGGTTGCTGCCTATACAGTGAATTTAAAGCGTGCAGCAACTCAACGTGAGTAGGGTTGTTCTTAAGCATAAGTGTGTCTTTTTTATGCCATTTGGTCAAGTTAAAACAGTGACTTAAGCATGGTTGAAATTTAGTTCTGCTAGTGTTTTTACAGATAATCTATATGAGCATTAAAATGAGAAATGTCGCTAAATTGTTGCAAAATTCATAAATATGTAATGAAAAATCACTATCTTCTGAATAGTTAACTAAATCGTGTAGGTGAGCGTTCGAAAAATGATGCGCTATATTTACAATTTGTTACTACTAAGCTCGCGTGCATCAGTAGCGCGTAGAATCATTGAGGATACAGCACAGATATCAACTCAATATATCCAGATGTAAACAGTTGAAGGTGATGTGTAATCGATTAAATCGATAAGCGAGTAGGATTAAACCTGTACTGCGTTGACTGCTAGGGAGATTGCAGCGATGAAACAAAGTAAGGCAAACCCCTTTTGGCTAAAGGCAACAGGGATTTTGTCGCGTACTGAGTTCAGCGCTAACATCACTAAAGTCGTGCTTATCGTAAACGGAATCGCAATTTGCCATTCGATATTCGATTTAGCGCTATAAGCAGCCAGACTGCTAATAGAAATGAGTGCGACCGCTGCTAATGTAGTGGCTACAATAGTGGCTTGTGTAAAGTTGGTGACGCGCTGCAAGCTGGGTACGACGACGAAGCCACCACCAACGCCTAATAATCCAGACAGTAGTCCAGCCAATCCACCGGTGGCAATTAGGCTTCTTGTACATGGCGCCGTCCAAAATAATGTTGAGGTGGCAGGGTTGATTGCACATGCAGGTGGTGGCGCGTTGCTGTTACTTTCATCGATTAAGTGCGCATGTTTCCAAGTGCGGAAAGCGACCGCGATTAAAATCCCTGCAAATATGCCGTTTAACATGGCGCTTGGAAGCCAATGGGCTAAAAGTACACCAACTGGTGCACAAAGTACGCCTAATAATGCAATGAGCATTGCCGCTTTATAACGTACGATACCTTTTCTTAATCCTTGCAATGCTCCGATAGAAGATGCGACTAAAATCGCTAATAGCGCCACAGGCGCGGCTTCTTGCACTGACAGGCCTAAGCTAAATACCAGTAATGGAATAGCTAATATGGTGCCACCAGCGCCAGTGAGCGCAAGCACTAGGCCAACAACTAAGCCTAAGCCCGTACTGATTAAGGTAATGTCATCCATGCGTTTAACTTAACCGCAAGCGCCGCAACGTGCTAACCATTCGCGACCTTTGAGCATTAAACGCCAATAGACAAAAGGGAGGATATGTTTTTTGAGTATCCATGCTGACCATCTAGGTTTGGTGGAATCCCAATTAAATGTGGGCACCAATTTTCCGCCATAACCAAATTCGGCCAAAATGATTTTTCCTTTTTCCACAGTGAGTGGGCACGAACCATAGCCATCATAGCGAGACGGTAATGCTAAACCAGCTTTTAAAGCTAATACATTTTCGGCCACTATCACCACTTGTTTACGCACGGCCGCCAATGTTTTAGCGTTGGGGGTAGATGTAGCATCACCTAGTCCAAAAATATTCGGATAACGCACATGTTGAAGCGAATGTTGATCAACTTCAACCCAGCCATCAGCATTGGCTAGAGGACTGGTTTTAATGAATGCAGGTGCTGACTGTGGCGGCACCACATGCAGCATGTCAAACTTTTTAGTTTGTATACTGATATTGCCTTCAGCATCTTTCATTTGAAATGTTGCCGTTTTTTTAGGTCCGTCTACTTCAATCAATGAGCTGTTGAAATTAAGTTGCGCACCATAGCGATTTACATATTCCATAAGTGGCGCTACATATTCTTTTACACCGAATAACACACCACCTGCATTATGAAAATCTACGTTTATCCTATTCAGTAAGCCATGACGCTCCCAATGTGAGCAAGACAAATACATCGCTTTTTGTGGCGCTCCCGCGCATTTAATTGGCATGGGCGGTTGTGTAAAAATTGCGGTGCCAGATTTAAATTTTTTAACTAATTGCCAAGTGTAAGGCGCTAAATCGTAACGATAGTTTGAAGTCACGCCGTACATGCCCAGTGATTCTTTTAAACCTTTGATTGCATCCCAATTCAAGCTTAAACCTGGGCATACGATGAGATGTTGATAGCTGACTTGTCCTAAACTGTCAGTTGAGACTTGATTGCTGTCAGGGTCAAATGCCGTCACTGCCGCTTTTAACCAAGTAGCGCCCTTGGGAATGCAATTCGCCATATCACGCACCGTGTCACTTGCTTCAAATTCACCCGCGCCAACCAACGTCCATGCAGGTTGGTAGTAGTGCTGGGTAGAAGGCTCAATGATGGCGATAGATAAGCTGGTATTTCGTTTTAATAAACTGGCGGCAACACCACAACCAGCTGAACCACCGCCAACAATGACGATATCAAAAACGAGTGTTTGCGATTGCATGTAATTGTTTCACTTTTATAAGTAGGGTTAAGCTTAAGCGTTTTTGGTTTTAACCCAGCGCACGAATCTTGTTATCAGGCATTTACTTTTCATCCAAGCGCACATGGCTTGTAGCGGGTTAGAGTTTTGGTTGTTTTGTTGTGCGTTTACACGTGTCAACATTTGCGATGCGCGGTTACCTGTTCTACAAAACCCTAGCACCGGCTTAGGCGTAGTGGACAATGCTTTGCTAAATGCTTCCACTTGGTCTGCTTGGATCTGATTTGGTACGACAGGGATGTACACATATTGCAAACCATGCTCCTTGGCCGCCGCTGCAATTGCGCTGCTGGTGGGTTGTTCTGCGCCACCTTCTAGGTCTGGTCTGTTATTGATGATGGTTTTAAAACCTAGACTTGCAATTTCCGCCATATCACTTGGATTGATTTGGGGAGAGGTGCTGTAGTCATCCGTCATTTTAGTAATGTTCAGTGCCATTGCGATGTTCCTTCAATGTTTATGGGTTTGTGTATTGCGTACAAAATTCTTGGTGTAATACCCGCATGACCGCCATGGCCGCTTTGCTGGAAATGCTGTAAATAATGCTTTTCCCTTCGCGTCGTGTGGTGACCAAGTTCGCTTCTCTCAATACTGTGAGTTGTTGCGATAAAGTCGGCTGGTGAATACCTAGCTGGGCTTCCAGCTCGCCTACAGACTTTTCGCCCAGCGATAATTGACATAACAGCATGAGCCTGTCTGTATTTGCCATGGCGCGCATCAAGTGACATGCCGTATCGGCTGAGGCACGTAGCGCATCAAAATTGATTTCAGAGTGTGTAATAGTAGTTGTCATGATTAATATTTTTATATTATATTTTAATATATAATGTATTTCAATATTTTAATCGGAGTTTATATGTTTAAGCAATTGTTTGATACAGAGTCATCTACATTTACTTATTTAATTGTAGATGACATAAGTAAAGAGGCGTTGTTAATTGACCCTGTAGATAGTCAACTACAAGTGTATATAGACTTATTAAGTAGTCTGGATGTCACACTTAAATATGCATTAGAAACGCATGTGCATGCTGACCACGTGACAGCAAGTGGAAAGTTACGACAGCAATTTGGTATACAAACAGCTGTGAGCCAGCAATGTGGTGCAACTGCTGCAGACATACAACTGAATGATGGAGATACACTAATCGTCGGTCAACAAACGATACGCGTGATTGCGACGCCCGGTCATACCGCAGGTAGTGTGAGTTACCAGTGGCAAGACAGGGTATTTACCGGTGATGCATTATTGATCAATGGTTGTGGGCGCACCGATTTTCAGGGTGGAGATGCGGGCACACTTTACGATAGCATCACACACCGTTTATTTACCCTACCTAACGAGACATTGGTCTATCCCGGCCACGATTATCAAGGCAGATGGGTGAGTTGTATTGGGCAGGAAAAAGCAATTAATCCACGTTTAGCGGGCAAAACACGCGATGCGTTTATCAGCATCATGCAGCAGTTGAATTTGCCTAAACCAAAGATGATTGATATTGCGGTACCAGCTAATCGTAAATGCGGCGTTGATGAGGAAACAGTGCTACAGGGCTAGATTATTTAAAGCGCTGATAGTCAGTGCACAATCAGAATTTTTAGCGTTACAATGCACGTCATTCATAGGAGAGTGACGATGCAGCATGCACCCATATCGCTAGACTGGTTAACCATGTTTCCCGCTTTGGAAGACTTGGAGCAACCAGCCAAAACCTTACTCGCACAATATGCACGCATCGTAGAAGCGCCTATTGGTACTGTAGGTTATAGAGAGGGTGGTGCTTGTGGCGCGTATGTCATGCGTTTGGCGGGCCAATCCCGTGTCTATAAAATGTCTTCGAGCGGACGCGAAATTTTACTTTATCGTGTCAATGCAGGTGAAACATGCGTCATTACGACTACTTGTTTGCTCGGTAATAGTAACTATCCAGCCTCTACCATTGTCGAGGAACCGATACGCGATGTGATTATTCCTGCGGCTGCATTTAATCAACTAATGATTGATTCCAAAGTGTTTAGAACCTTTGTGATGACTAACTATGGTGCACTTATTAGTGATCTGATTGTGTTGCTGGATGAAGTAGCGTTTCATACGCTGGATGCACGTTTAGCTAAACTGCTGCTAGATGCTGGTACGAACAATGTGAACAGGACCCATCAACAAATTGCTGATGAACTGGGCACTGCGCGTGAAGTGGTGAGCCGACAACTGAAACGCTTTGAGCAAAAGCAATGGATCTCGATGGGGCGCGGTCAAGTAGATATCCAAGACCGCGCACAACTGTTAAAACTTGCCAATCACTAATTTTGTATCCGCTTCATACAAGCCTGTGCTTGTAATTGTGCTGCTTTAGAAACAACAGGTGTTGCAATCTCTGCGGTGGTGATTTTGCAGTCTATGCATTTACCTTTGGTTGTTTCAAACCCTTTGACAGTAGATAAGCCTTTGACGTCTTTAAAAATGGCATCATCAATTTCAGCATCGGTTAAATTAGCCCCTGTTAAATCTGCCCCTGTTAAATCTGCTTTGTTTAAGTCGCCACGATAAAGATTAGTGTTGCGCAAATTGGCGTTGCGCAAATTACCAAAGGAAAATGCTGCGATATTGAGGTCAGCGCCCTCAAAGTTAGCGCCTTCAAAATTGCCGCCTACGGAGTCAAATTTCATTTGTCCCATGGGTTGGTTGCCCATGTCTAGCCCAAAACGACCATTCACGATATTGGCACCATGCATATCCACATTGCCTAAAGTGCCTATCATTCTAGTGTTTGTTAAATTGGCATTGCTGAAATTGGTTTTGCTAAAAATGGCTTGAAAAATAATTGCGTTACTCAAGTTTGCGCCAGTAAAGTTAGCATTCTCTAATCGTGCTAAATTTAAATAGGCGCCTGCTAGATTCGCCCCACTTAAATTGGCACCTTTTAATTCAGCCCCAAAAAAACTAATGTTTTGCATATTGCAGTGGCGTAAATCCAAGCCGTTAAAAATCAAGTAGCCAGCATCTTTGTTACTTAAATCGCATTGCTGACTCTCTATTTGTTTCATCGCATCAGCTTGCGAAATTTTTTCGCGTTCCACTTCAACATTTTTGGCATAAAACGTGGCCGCTTTAGCGATGATTGCGTCAGGCGTGACTAAAAAAGCTTCTTTTGCATTGGCGTTACCAAAGCAATAGGTTTTTCCTTGGTAGAGTGCGTTAATCTCACATTTGGTTTTCACCATGGCACCGTTCGATAAGCCCGTTGTGCAATAGTCGCCAAACTCCCCTGCTACCGATAGTGTAGAAAATAGTAGTACAGCTAATCCTGTTATGTAATGTGTGTATTGCATGATGTGCTCCTGTTGAGTCCACTTTTATTAGTGGGTGATTGCAGTATAGGTATGTGAAAATTGTATACAGTAACTTTAGTCACATAGCACTTTGTGTGCGTATTGCCTCACTCATGATTTTCATGAATATCCAATTTTTCAAATATTGATGTCGTCAATCAATGTGGCAACCTCGTTATGTGCTTATCTGCTCAATAATGCAGATTACTCAGAGGAGATTAAAATGAGCGTTAAATTAAGTCACAGCGTATGGATAGGTTTATTGGCTACATCTGTTTCATTACCAGCATTAGCTAATCACGAATATGAAGACCGCGCCCGTGTGCTTTCAGTGACACCACAAATTGAACGTGTGAACACACCAAGTCAAGAGTGCCGTACAGAATATGTACAAGAACGTTATTATGAAGCCCCTGCACGTTCCAATACAGGTGCGATTGTCGGTGGTATTGCTGGTGGCCTGATCGGTAGCCGTTTCGGTGGTGGTAGTGGTCGCATCGCGACAGCTGCTTTAGGAGCTGGTGTGGGTGCAGTAATGGGGGATCGTTACGATAACCGAGGTGGCGCATACGGCCGAGAGCATGTTGAAACTAGACCAGTTGAACGTTGTGTGACTGTAGACCGTTGGCAGTCTGTGACCACAGGATATGTGGTGAATTATGAATACAATGGTCGTCATTACTCGACAGTCACAGACCAACATCCTGGAAAGTTTATTCCTGTGAATGTAGCAGTTAGGCCTGGCGGTTATGTAACGAATGTTGTTTATAGCCCATCAGGTTGGGATGATAATCGTCCACGGGGTCATCGTAAGCAACGTGATCGTCAATATTGGTAACTTAGTGACTGTTAAATCAAAAAAGCCGTACTGCAAAGTACGGCTTTTTCTTTGTCACTATATTTTCATTGCTTTTACTTTTATTTTTACAATGTAGATTCTTGTAGCAAACTGAGTTGCCTAAAGTTGCCAAGCGCCGCTTCAATTGGCATTGGGCTACTTAAGTAAAAGCCCTGTCCGTAGTCAACGCCCATTTTTTTCAGTAGTTTCATGGTTTCCGCGTCTTCCACAAACTCTGCAATGGTTTTAATTTTCATGGCTTCAGCAATACTTTGAATCGATTTTGCCATGGCTAAATCAATGTCGTTACGCGTAATGTCTTTGACAAAACCACCATCCATTTTTAGGTAGTCCACTGGTAGATTTTTCAAGTAAGCGAAAGAAGACATGCCGCTACCAAAGTCATCTAACAAGAACTTGCAACCAATCGCTTTCAACTCCTGCATGAGGGTGATGGTGTTGGTTAAGTTAATGATCGCGGAAGTTTCAGTGATTTCAAAGCAAATTTTATTATGAGGTACGTTATATAACTCAAATTGGTCTTTGATAAAGCTTAGCAAGCCTTTATCACTGAGTGACATGCCTGATAAGTTTATCGAAAGTAAGAAATCGTGTTGCTCATTTGTGTTGATGAGCTGGTGATAGATGGAAAACGTTTTATTGATGACCCAGCGATCAATTTTAGACATTAAATGATAACGCTCAGCTGAGGGGATGAACGCCATGGGTAAAATAATAGTGCCATCTACATCAATTTTACGAATCAAGATTTCGTAGAAAATATTGCTATTGTCATCTTGCAACGGCAGGATAGGCTGACAATATAAGCAAAAACGATTGTCATCCATCGCTGAGTTAATGCGTGAGACCCATTCCATTTCAACGTGGCGTCTGGCTAAATCATCATCATGATGCCTAAATAAATGGATTTGGTTACGGCCATTGTCTTTTGCGGCGTAACAGGCTGCATCTGCGTAACTGGTGATGTCGCCTAAATCTTGCATATCCGATGTAATTTCTACCATGCCGACACTCACGCCAATTTTAAACATGCGGTTATCGTGGACAAACCTAAAATCTTCCACCATGGAGCGCATTTCTTCTGCAATTAGCAACGCGTTTTGTACATCACAATTAGTCAACAACAGACCAAACTCATCGCCACCAAGCCTTGCAAACGTATCTTCTTCACGCACGCGCTGGCTCAGTATCAAGCTGATTTGTCTTAGTAATTCGTCACCCGCGCGGTGACCACAAGTATCATTCACCACTTTGAACTGGTCTAAATCCATGTAGCAGAAAATATGCTGAGCGTTGCTGATTTTTACATCATTCAGTGCCACATTGAGTCTGCGTTCAAACTCTTGCCGATTCACTAAGCCTGTAAGCGCATCATGCTGTGCCTGATGGCGCAACATGCGGGTAGCGTCGTGCACACGGTCTTGTAAGCTGTCATGCGCTAACTGTATGTGGTTGGCCATCGTGTTCAGCCCGAGTTGTAGCGTTTTAATCTCCCCCGCGGCATCTTCGTCCACGCGCAAGTTGAGGTGCCCAGCCCCTAAATTTTTCACAGATTCAGCCATGGAAATAATAGGATTGGTGATGCTGCGGCCTAATCGATACGCTAATAGACTACTCACTAGAAACCCAATAAATCCAAGTAGCAAACTTTTCCAAATCATCGACTTTTTAGTAGCACGGATGCGGTCTTTGCTAAGCGCTACATACACCTGACCGACAACTTCTGCACGTTTGTTGGCTTCGAGCATGTTATTCGTGCCGTCGTAAAAGTCATCAATTTCGACTTTGCTACGGATAATAGGTGCATTCAATACAATGTATTCAGACTGATTAATCTCTTTCACAGTTAAATCATTGGAGAGATTTGGTTTTACTTGATACGGAATTTGCCCGCTCACCGCAAGCCTGAAACCCTCGGCGTTTGTAATGAGCACAGAAATAATGTCATCTTCACGCGAGATGGTTTGTTGAATCAGCGTTTGTAAGAACGTGATATTGCCAGATAGCACACCATACTCGCTGGCAGGTGCAACTTGCGTAGCGATAATTCTGCCGCGATCACTAAGAGAGTCATTTAAAGTGTTGATGCTTTTTGAGATGGAGTAAGCGGTCAAAAAAAGTGTAATCGCAAAAGTAGGCACTACGGTGAGTAGCATCATCCTTGCTTTAATACCAAGCTTATTAAAGAAGCTCATCTTTCGTCCTTTAAAATTTGCTGATAAATCCACGCGTCGTTAGCAATTTTGATGTCGAGTGAGCGCGCCACTTGACGATTAATTTCGATAGAGAATTTATTGGCAGCACGGGCAGGTGGCAAGATCACTTGGTCTTTAGGCAATTGTTTAATCGTCGATGCGATCTCAGAAGCATATTGTTTTGGGCTGCTGAATACCGCCGCAACAGCACCAGATTTAGCATACGATTGTGAAAACCCAATGACAGGAACCTGATGGCGATAAGTCGTCAATAAAATAGTTTGCGCAGTTTCGCGGGTATAAATCAATGGGTCAGGGATCGCTAAAAGTAACTGTTTACCCAGCATCAACCTTTCCAGATTAAATTGCAACTCATCCGCTTTGTTCACTAAGCGAATATTGACTTCCATATCCACTTTATTGGCGGCACTCTGTAAATCATTACTCTGAAACTGGGAGACTGGCCCAAGGAGTACACCCAATGAATTCAGCGTTGGGAATATCGCTTTGATGAGAGAAAGTTGCCGCTCAAACGGTTGGTCTAGGTAAATGGCTGAAAAGCGTGCAGGACTGCGATTACTCTCTTTTACAATGGATTCATAACTAGATTTAGGTACCAGCACCCCGATAACAGGTGTGCTGTCGTCTAAGTTACCTGCATAGCTTAGCGCCTGCGTACCGACCGCTATCACTAGGGTGTCTTTGGGAATGTTGATAGATAAGCCACTGTCATTTTTTGACACATGCACTTTAATCCCACTTTGATCGTTAATTTCCAGTTTTAGCTGCTTCACAAACTCACTAACCGCCGCCGTATCATTGGTCGTCAGTATGGTTACATTCGTCCAAGCCTGTGCTTGCGTAGAAACAAAGCAAAGTCCTATCACTACACTGATATACAGTATCAAGTGGTATCGAAAGCGCATTATTTGAGACAGCAGCATCATGCGATTAAAAATCCAACCTCACATTTACAAATGCGCGTCTACGCAATGTGTTATAAGTTGCAAACTCTTTTTCATGGCGGTCGGTTAGGTTTTGCACGTTAAGTGATACTTCGCCATCGCGTGCGGCAAGTCTGAAACGTTTCGCAATTCTTGCATCAAAGCGGTGATTGCTATCGACTGGATTGCCGTCGCCAAATGCTCTCACTGGTGAGTTGTAATAGCCTGCAAAACTTGCATCCCAATCTGAATTAAAACGGTGTGTCAGCAAAAAGCTGGCAATGTCTCTAGGTGTTGCATCGATCACGTCATCTATTTCGTTTTCTTTGATATTGTTGGGGCGATTTTTGATGTGCGCATAATTCAGCATCAATTTGGTGTCTGGTGTAAAGGACAACAGAATTTGTGTTTCAAAACCATGGGTGTCTGTTGAACCCTGATTGCGGAATGTGCCTACATCTCCTCCAACTAAAGTAGTATTTGGTGGCGCAATAAAATTATCGTTATCAAACTCGGTAATATAGTCATCGATAGTGTCGTGAAATAACTTAGCGTCGATTGAGATATTCGCCCATTTGGCAACATAACCAATTTCACGCGACTGTATTTTTTCTGGCTTTAAATTTCCCTCATTAAAAAAACGCTGGTACAAGAAGTTTTGAGGAGCTGTGGTCGTCACAACTACGCCTCCCCGAAATTTTTCTTCTAGATAGCTTGGTGTGCGAAAAGCTTCTGAATACCCAATTCGAAACGTTTGATGGGGCGTCACATGGATATTCATGCTGGTCCTTGGGGAAAAATCCGTATTGGTAAAGTCATTATCCTCAATCATAAAACCACCATTCAAGGTCAATTTGGGGTGGATGTCATATTGCGCTTGGGCGAATAGTCTCTTTAGATCAAAGGTTTGTACTTTGTCGCTGCCAATCCAAAATGGCGAGTAAAGACGGTCGCGACGAATGCTACCGCCAACTGCATATTGGAAATCATCCGATAAGTGCGCTGATAACTGTGTTTCGATATCGTACCTATCGAAATTGTAGGGGTTTCGAAACGATTGCACACTAGGCGATGCTGGAGCAGATAATGCCGCAGATGTAACGACATCATCGCTGTTGTCTCTCGTATGAAAAGCCTGCACATAAAAATCATACTTGGGTGAAAAGTGCATGTTCCATTTCACCATCTCATAATGATTGCTTATACCGTGCGTTCTAGGAGTGAAAAGTAGCGCATCTGGTTTTTCATCTCCTTCCTCACGCTTGCCTTCCGCGTAGCCGAACTGAAAATCCACATCATGCATATCCGAAAGTTTTAAATTAGCACGCGCGTTGATTAAATTAGTACGTTTAAAATCTGCCCGATTGCTTAAGCCATCGTCTTCGCGATAACCTGCGCTAATACGGTAGTTGAGATTGTTGATACCGCCAGAGTGATGATAGAACGCTTCGTTTCGGCCATTGCCATGATTGAGTGAAACCCGATTGCCTGAGGCGCCAGTCGGTGATTGCGTGATGATATTGATGGTGCCTAAAAACGCATTGGCACCGTAGCTGGCAGCGTTTGGTCCGCGCGTGATTTCAATACGCTCGATATCATTGATAGTAATCGGTATTTCGCTCCACTGTACGCCGCCGTACAGCGGTTGGTAAATGGATCGACCATCAATCATGACCTGCATACTTCTTGAGTAGGCATCGGTCATGCCATGGTAACTAACGACATGATTCGTATTTTGGATAAAGCCAGCATTCGTACCCACATAAAATCCGGGGACCAGTCTAAAAACCTCAGGTAAATCAATAATACCGGCAGCACGGATAGTTTCTCGGTCAATAACGGTAGAGGCTGTAGGCACATCAGAGGCGGATTGGCGCAGTCGTGCAATCGTCAATACTTGAGGCACCTCTCCCAAGTAATCATCTTCTGACAGCGTGGCTAGATGCACAGAGTCTGTTTCTGCAAAAGCATATGCGTTGCTCAGCAATAATGTACACAAACTCAATAAAGTGAATAGTTTCATAGGCTTATTCTTACGTGTGTGAACACGATTGCGTCATTGACGATGTTGCCTTTGATAAAACATGCATCCCTTGAGGATAAATATTCAATGGTAATAGGCCGATGCATTATACAATAATGTCTATGCGTGAGATTTCTCTTGCGTGCCTTATTTTTCATACTGAACACTTAATAATCATGAACTTATCTATCTTTGAGCTAGCATACTTGGGAAGCCAAGCAAAAGATACTCCCCATTCGGGTAAAGCTAAGTTGTTCAGGTTCGCAAATTCACGCTGGATAGCAGAAGCCACCGATCAACAATGGATGCATCAGCTTGGGTTTTTACCCGACCCAAATTGGCCGTTAGCGCAGTTGTTATGGCTGGCAGAGCCCGCAATAACTAGAGCACAGTTACAGTCTGCAGATGGTCATGGATTACTGTTGGCACAGCCCGTGCATTTCTCGCTACAACGCGACTCTTTTGGGCTGGATGCTTTAATTTCGCTTTCAGCAGATGAGTACCACATGCTTACCCAGTACTTGAACAAGTTTTTTGTGGATGAGGGGTTAACACTGATTCCGAGTGTGACGCAGCAATATTGGTTTTTACAAACCTCCACGCCTTGGCAACTCTATACCCATTCTTTACAGTCTGCGATGTATCAAAATATTCAAGGATTTATGCCACATGGGCAACATGCGCAAAAATTGCGTCAAGTCATGAATCAAGTACAAATGTTGCTGCATGAACATCCTGTTAATCAACAACGCATTGCGGATGGTTTGCCTGAGATTAATAGTATTTGGTTTTCTGGTAACAGCAGACCCGCGATAAAGACATCCCACAAGCACATAGGCTTAGTGGGTCAGCATCGCTTAACTGCAAGTCTCGCTGAAGCGTTTCAGTTGACGCATTATGCGCATATAGACAATGCGATTGCGCAAGGTGTGCAAGATGTGCAAGATGCACTTATGTTGGTAGATGATATGGACATGGTCGATTGGGATGCACTGTTTGTCACAGTCAAGCGCAGAAACATTCAGCGACTCATGATTCATTTACCCATTGCTGGTGGGACACTGCAGCTCTCACTCACGCCTATTGATTGTTGGAAATTCTGGCGTCAACCCAAATCTTTTGAAACGCTTATGCAACAACATGTCCAAAATCATTAAAACCCGTACTTACTCGCAAGCCCAGTTACAAGAACTCACGGCAGCAGGTATTCAGCCATTGTTGGCTAGGTTGTTGGTTGCGCGTGGCCTTGCCTCTCAAGAAGAGTTGGAAAGTGGGCTCAAATATTTAATTCCTCCCAACCAGCTATATCAAAGCCAGTTGATGGCGCAACATCTCGCGGACTGCATTGCACAACAACGTAAGCTATTGGTAGTGGGAGATTACGATGCAGATGGCGCTACAGCAACTGCGGTAGCAGTTAAAGGCTTGCGTGGGATGGGTGCGCAAGTCGATTTTTTAGTCCCTAATCGTTTTGAATATGGTTATGGTTTAACGCCAGAAATCGTAGACTTAGCCAAGCAATTCTCCCCAGATGTGATTTTGACTGTAGATAATGGGATTGCCAGTGTAGAGGGGGTGGCGCGTGCCAACGCATTGGGCATGCAAGTGTTGATTACGGATCATCATTTACCAGCAGACGTGACACCAGATGCCACTTGTATCGTGAACCCTAACCAACGCGGTTGTGCTTTCCCTAGTAAGCATCTGGCGGGTGTTGGTGTGATGTTTTATGTATTGCTGGCATTGCGTGCTGAGCTGATTACTAGAGGAGCGATGGATGCAGTACAGCCTTATCCATTGGCAGAATTGTTGGATTTAGTGGCACTGGGTACCGTGGCGGATTTAGTCAAGCTAGATCGCAATAATCGGATTTTAGTTGAGCAAGGTCTGCGGCGTATCCGCGCTGGTGCTGGCTGTGCAGGTATTCACGCTATATTGAAATGTGCCAGCCGCAATATGCATAAAGTCACTGCGCAGGATTTAGGGTTTTATGTAGGACCACGTTTGAATGCGGCAGGGCGTTTAGATGATATGACCTTAGGCATTCGCTGCTTACTCGCAGAAGATATGCAAGAAGCGATGCATTATGCCAATCAACTACATAGTTTGAATACGGAACGTCGTCAAATTGAAGCAGAGATGCAGCAAGATGCATTCGCGGATTTAAACATCGAGGTTATACGGCACGCCTTTACAGTCAGTGTGTTCCAACCTGAGTGGCACCAGGGGGTGATTGGTATTTTGGCCTCACGCATTAAAGAGCAATTTCATCGCCCAGTGATTGCATTTGCCTCGGCAGGCGATGGTTTATTAAAGGGCTCTGGACGGTCGATTCCTGGTTTGCATTTGCGCGATGCCTTGGACTTAGTCACCAAGCGGCATCCACAGCTCATAGTAAAATTTGGTGGCCATGCAATGGCGGCTGGACTAACCATTCGTGAAGATGGTTTTGAGCTGTTTAAACAGAGCTTTGAGGCAACTGTCAGAAATTTAATCACTGAAGAAGAGTTACTGGAATCAATCGACACAGATGGCGCGTTAGAAGTGACTGAGATGACGTTGGACACTGCGCAACTACTAGACACCCAAGTGTGGGGTCAAGGCTTTCCTCCGCCCATGTTCTATGACAGATTTCGCGTGGTACAACAACGAGTGCTAGGCGAAAAGCATTTGAAATTGCAACTGCAAAAAGAAGATGTCAGATTTGAGGCGATTTATTTCAATCAAATAGAGCCATTGCCAGAACAAGTCCACGTGGTCTATCAATTGCAAGTCAACGACTACAACGGTCAGCAGAATGTGCAGTTGCTGATTAAACATGCAAATGTTTAAGTTGTGATGTGCATGATATAAAATAGTGCTATCTCAGATGAAAGAACAACATGTATAAGTACGTCAAAGATATGATACGTTGGGCAAGTGCACCATCCGTAATTGACCATCAACAGTCCTCAAAACATACAGCAGAGCAAGCATCGCAGCACAGCACATCAGCCGATTTGAGTGCATTGGCCACTACGCTAAAGCAACATAGGCAACAGGTGGCTGAGATTTATGCCAATGCCCTTGTGCATTCACCTAGATGGGTACCCACATTAGAAAAGGGTAAAAGCAATTGGCTTGAGTTCTTGCAGTTAGAGTTTTTTGCGATGGCCGATTATTTAGCCATGTATTTTGAACGTGCGGATGCGACATTCAAACAGTTGTTGCTCGGTGAAAAGATTAAATCTTTGTACGATGCCGATGCGAATGAGCAAGCTAGGGTAGAGATTTGCAAATTAGTCTTTGCGGAAGAATTAAAAGCTTTTGAGCAAAGCATTAAGCCGCTGGTGACAGAAATACAATGGAATCTATTAGTAGGAGAACTTGAATCTATTCAACATGTGTTAGACGCAACGCCAGCACACAAAAAAAGAATCTTGTTGGTGGGTGATTGCTTGTTTTTAGATGTGATTCCCTTTGTTGCGCCTGCTTTGCTGAATGAAGATATTGCTATACAAACGGATTATGTCACCTCGAAAAATCCTTTTGAACGCAGTGAGCAATTACGAAAACTGAGTGCAGAGAAATTCGATCTCATTTTTATCAGCCCGTTTACTTATGATTTTTCTGTGGAGCTTTCCAAAATCAGCGATTGGAAGCAAACGCTTCATAATTTTTGGAAGAGAACACCGCTGATTCAGAATGCGTGGCTGGAAGCGGAATCCACCATTAAATTGGTGGCTGATTTATATGATTGTCCAGTGTATGTGCATAATGCATCTTTTGTGAATCGTGATGATCAACCGCGCAGATTATTCATTCGCAATCTACTCACTTACCTGCATCGACAATATGCGAGAACAGAGCTGAATCAAAAACTATCTGGATTATTAAACGAGATTAATCAGGCAAGCTATACCCATCTATTTTTATTTGACGAAACTACAATCGTTAAGCAAGTGGGGGAGATGCAAGCAGGTGCGTTTTTATACCGAAGCTACCTGCAACACCCAGCAGCGCTTGGCAAATTTTTTGCGGAAGCATATACCGACATTATTTACGTCAACACCTACCTCACCAAAAAGAAATTGGTCATCTCCGATTTAGACAACACATTATGGAATGGTGTGATTGGTGAAGGCGCGGTTGAGCATTATCACGATCGTCAGTTAAAGTTGAAACAACTCAAATCAAAAGGGGTGGTATTGGCGATTAACTCCAAGAATGACCCTGTGAATGTGCATTGGAGAGGGGCTACTTTGTCTGATGATGATTTTGTGTATGCCGCAATCAGTTGGGCGCCAAAAGTACAAGCCATTAAAGCGATTGAACAAGATCTGAATTTGAAATTGAAAAGCTTTGTGTTTATTGATGACCGCAAAGATGAGTTGGAGTTAATGTTGCAAACCTATCCAGACATTTTGTGTTTAGACGCCACGCAGCCCACCACTTGGAAACGCATTCAATACTGGCACGATGCGCTTGAAGTTGATATGGAAATGGATAGGACGCTGATGTACAAACAGCGCGAAGAAAGAAAAGCATTTGTTAAAGAGGATGTCAGCTCAGAAGAAGAAAAAATCGCATTATTTACCTCTTTGAATCTGCGCTTGATCATTAAGCGTCCAGAAGTGAGTGAGCTCAAGCGCGTGACAGAGCTGATTAATCGCACCAATCAGTTTAATTTAGAGGGCTTTAGAACCACCTATAAAGAAGTGTTAGATTGGTATGAATCGCCAGATTACTTGATTTTGACGGGGCAAACAGCTGATCGCTTTGGTGATATGGGTGTGACTTGTATCGCCGTCACCAAACAAACGGGTGACCAAGTTGAATTCGTTGCTTTTGTATTAAGTTGTCGTGTGTTTGGCTATCAATTTGAGTATGCCATGATGAACCACATTATGCGTGTTGTTAAAGCGCGCCAAGCTACTACATTGGTAGGTCGTTATGTGGCAACACCACAAAATATGCCATGCAAAGATTTCTTTAAAAACGCAAACTTTGTAGAAACAGGCGGTCAATGGGTTTTTGATTTAGCCAAGCCGTTGCAGGCTGATGCATCATGGATTCATGTAGAGGTTGAGAGCAGTTAGTCACCTTAATGTTGTCAGTTGTGTGCATGAATCAATAGCTAAGCAACCTCTAATACACGGCTAGTGAGCGCCGCCAATACGGCGACAATATGCAAAGATGATGTTGATCTGATGTAAAATGTCGCAATTATATTGAAAGTCCCCCATGGCCCGTCCTTTTAAACAACAACGTGACTCTGTACGTAAACCAAAACCAGCACCAGAAATATTAGATGCTGAAGGTAATGTCACGGCGCAACCAACGCAGCGCTTGCATAAGCTCTTAGCGATGGCTGGCTTGGGCTCGCGTCGCGATATGGAGGAGTTGATTGCCAATGGGCGTGTCACCATCAACGGAGAAACAGCACAGGTCGGTGCAGGTGTCACCCATCATGATATGGTGCGTGTGGATGGACGTCCACTGCGCTTGTCTTTTGAAGCAGAGTTGCCGCAAGTATTGATTTACCATAAACCTGAAGGCGAAATTGTCAGTCAGGATGACCCTGAAGGGCGCGCGACTGTATTTGATAAGTTGCCGCGCATCAAGCAAGGTAAATGGATTGCCATCGGCCGCTTAGACATTAACACCAGTGGCTTATTGATTTTTACCAATTCTGGTGATCTGGCCAATCGTTTTATGCATCCCCGCTATGAAGTTGAGCGTGAGTACGCGGTGCGTGTGTTTGGTGAATTGACAGAAGAACAAATGGCCATGTTGACACAAGGCATTGAGTTAGAAGATGGGCCTGCCAGCTTTGACCGTATTATCGCGCAAGGGGGGGAGGGTGCTAATCATTGGTACCAAGTGATCATCCGTGAAGGCCGTAACCGCGAGGTGCGTCGTTTATTTGAGGCATTTCAACTGCCAGTGAGCAGGCTGATGCGTGTGCGTTTTGGTCCAGTGAATTTACCACCACGCGTTAAACGTGGCAGCATGTTAAAACTAGAGCAAAAACAGGTAGTGGAGTTATTGGAGTGGGCAGGATTGCCTGTGCCTAAAGCGCCACTTAAGCAATTAAACCAGCGTGAAAAAGACAAAGCCACCACAGTGTTTGTGCCCAAAGTGCGTAAGCAACGTGGCAGCATTTTAAACCGTGAACCACGTGACCCGAATGAAACAGGTTTTGTAGCACGTTCAGGCCCAAAAGAGTCCGCGCCGAGAAAGCCAATCAGCAAAAAACCAGTCAATCGACGTATTCGTCAATCCACCGATTTAGCAGCGCCGGCCATGCAAAAAAAGAGCGATCGTAACCGCGGACGCGGTTAATTTAAGTCAGTAATTGCGCTTTGGTGAGCAGGAACACAAACTGATTGCCAGAGGCGACTTCTAGCCAAGTAAACGGCAGATCTGGGTAAGCATCCAATAACGCTTCACGGTTGTGGCCGATTTCCACGACTAAAATCCCGTCATCATTCAAGTAGTTTGCCGCTTCATGTAATAGGGTATGCGTGTGATCCAATCCAGCTGCACCACTGCCTAGTGCCAGTTGTGGCTCGTTCCGGTATTCTGTTGGTAATTCCGCCATGCTGGGCGCATCAACATAGGGTGGGTTACTAATGATCAAGTCATACGTTTTGCCAGCCAGGGCCGTAAACATATCCGATTGAATCGCTTCAATTTGTGCTTGTAAGCCGTAATTGGCGATATTGATATTGGCGACCGCAATTGCATCTGGTGAAATATCCACTACATCGATTTGTGCATTGGGGAATGCATTGGCAAGCAATACGCCTAGGCAGCCACTACCGGTGCAAATATCTGCGGCAGACTCCACCATTTCTGGAAATTCAATCCACGGCTGAAAGCCATCTTCTAGTAATTCTGCAATGAATGAACGAGGCACAATCACACGTTCATCGACATAAAACTTAAAGCCACGCACCCATGCCTCTCGCACCAAATATGCAGTAGGTACGCGTTTAGTGATGCGTTGCTCAACTAAATGATGTAAATGTTTACGCTCTGACTCTGTGAGTGTTGCATCTAAAAAGTTATCCAGCGTGTCATGTGGTAAATGCAATGCACTCATGATGAGCCATACGGCTTCATCGTAGCTGTTGTCGGTACCATGCCCAAAGAAAATATCTGACTGTTCAAATTGGCTTACAGTGTAGCGAAGCCAATCTCGTATGGTTGTGAGTGATTGGGTAATGCTTTGTGTTGGATTCATTTAGCAGGGTTTCATTTGAATAGGGTTCACTTGAGTAATTTTTGCATGGTGAGTTTATATGTTTCTTTCAACGGTTCAATATCCGCCACGCCCACGCACTCATTGAGTTTGTGGATAGTGGCATTGAGTGGCCCAAATTCAATCACCTGTTTGCAGATGTCTGCAATAAAACGACCATCTGAGGTGCCGCCCGTGGTCGATAGTTCTGGGGTGACTTTGTAGGCTGTTTCAATCGCTTCAGAAATGGCTTCCACCAAGTTACCGCGCGGCGTGATATAGCTTGGCGAATGTTCCCACACCAAATCGTAATCCAAGGCATGCTTATCTAAAATCGCATATACGCGCTCTTTTAAATTGGCTTCAGTACTCGCTGTACAATATCTAAAATTGAATAATATTTCCACTTCGCCAGGCACCACGTTGGTTGCGCCTGTGCCACCATTCATATTGCTGATTTGCCAGCTGGTGGGAGGGAAGTATTCATTGCCGTTGTCCCACACTGTTTCCACCATGTCTTTAATGGCTGGCGCAACCAAATGAATTGGATTTTTCACTAGGTGTGGATATGCGATATGGCCTTGTACGCCTTTAACAGTGAGCTTGCCCGATAACGAGCCACGTCGACCATTTTTAATCATGTCGCCCACTACTTTGTTGCTGGTGGGTTCACCCACAATACAGTAATCAAAATACTCACCGCGTGCTTTCAATGCCTCTACTACTTTGACCGTGCCATCTATTGCAACGTCTTCTTCATCAGACGTAATTAATAGACCAATCGAACCTTGATGATTGGGATTTTCTGCAACAAACTCTTCAATACTGGTCACAAAGGCGGCCAATGAGGTTTTCATATCCGCCGCGCCACGCGCATACAACATGCCATCTTTAATGGTGGGTTCAAACGGTGGCGTGTGCCATTTTTCTAGCGGCCCTGTCGGTACAACATCGGTATGTCCTGCAAACACAATCAGCGGTGCAGTTGTGCCGCGGCGTGCGTAGAAGTTATCGACATTGCCAAATCGCATACGCTCGATTTTAAACCCCAGTGGTTCTAAGCGAGAGATCATCAGCTCTTGGCAACCAGCATCTTCCGGTGTGTTGGATTTCCGTGTAAGTAAATCAATGGCAAGGTTAAGTGTAGATGACATCGGTAAATTCTCTATTCGTTGTACTTCCTAAGTATTTAAGAAGATTTGAATATGGATTGATATTCGGTTTCAGAAAACCCTAAGGCTAGAATTTTACTGTCTTTTTCGAGGATTGGGCGTTTAATCACAGAGGTTTTTGCCATCATCAGTGCGATGACGCTTGCATCGTCTGTAATCTCCTGTTTGGTAGCTTCATCTAAACCACGCCATGTGAGGCCAGCACGGTTAATTAATTTACTTTCAGGCAGTTGGGATAGCCAACCATTGAGAAGTTCAGCAGTTACACCATGCTTTTTAAAATCGTGGAATTCGTAGTTAATCTGGTGGCTATCTAGCCAATCACGCGCCTTTTTAACCGTGTTACAGTTTGGTATTCCGTATAATTTCATCCACTTCCCCTACATAGCATAATCTATGATTCTAGCAGGGAGTGATGCGGTACTGCTTATACTTCTTCTGAAGATGGCGTTAAATCAAGATAATCACTAATGGAGAACTCACCTGTATCGTTAAAGTTTGCATGTAGCTTGTAATAAATTGCAAAGAGCTGTTCAGCCGGCACTGGTTTTGAAAAGAAGTATCCCTGTAGTTGGTCACAGCCTGTTGTAATAAGGGCTTCACGCTGATCGTCTGACTCTACCCCTTCAGCCACCACTGTTAGGTTAAGCGCATGCGCTAACTTAACTACGGCATCGACAATCGCGAGTGCTGAGCCATATTTTGCTACCCCAGAGGTAAATGATTTATCCAGTTTCACTTCGCTGACTTCTAAGTTTTGTAGGTAAGTCAGACTAAACGGATGCAAGCCAAAATCATCAATCGACACTTTGAGGTGTGCAGATTTAAATTTTGAAAGTAATTTTTTAAACTGACTTTGATTATGGATAGCATGCGTTTCAGAAATCTCAAAAATCAGACTCTGCGGAGCAACATGGTATTCCTCCATGATTGATTTAATATGATCCACCAATTGTGCATTGCGGAATTGCTGCCGTGATAAATTGACAGAAAGATTTAACTGAATACCGTTTTTATCAGCATCATGAATGGTTTTGCAGGCTTCTATCAGTACCCAATTATTAATTTTATCGATAAAACCAAAGCGTTCTGCGGCTTCAATAAAATAGATAGGGGTGAGCAAGCCTTTGCTTGGGTGTCTCCAACGCAATAACGCCTCAGCGCCTGCTGGTGCTTGAGTCTTAGAGATGATCTTGGGTTGAAAATACAAGGTAAACTCATGTTTTTCTAAGGCATCCAGTAGTTCTTTTCTGATTTTTTGCATTTCATCAGACGCCTGTTCAATTTCGGCATCATAAAATCTAAATTGATTACGACCATTTTCTTTGGCCTTATACATGGCAGCATCTGCACTCACTTTGAGTTTTTCCAAATTGCCGTCACGTGGATAAATGGCGACACCAACAGAGCATGAAATCTCAATCAGATGGCCTTCAATAAAGAAGGGTTCTTTGACTGCATCTATCACACGCTGTACCACTGCCACGATGCTTTCATGGGCATCTATTTCGCCTAGAATCGCTACAAACTCATCCCCGCCAGCACGTGCGATGTAATCGCAATTACGTATCGCTGAATTGAATCGCTCAGCTACTTCAATGAGCAGTAAATCGCCCACATGATGCCCAAAGCTATCGTTTACAGGTTTGAAATGATCTAAATCAATATAAGCGAGCGCCATGCTATCGCCAAGACGATCACAGCGCTTGGCCGCCAATTGTAAGTGTTGGTTGAGTGCATTACGATTGGGTAATTTTGTCAGTGGGTCAAATGAATCCAGTGGGTTGGTGACCGAGGTGGTGTTTTTGAAATTGATACGTTTGACGATGTTCGGGTTTAATCGGTCATAAAATACCACCACGATAAATGCAGTAAGAAAGACAAAAATCAATACCATGGCAAACAGCATTGTGACAAAGCTGGAGTTCAAAATGCTGCCATCACTTTCATATGCGCTTACAGCACTTAAGCAAGTATTAAATGCGAGATGGGTAGATAAAATGCCAGTGGAAATTAGGATGGAAAAAAATGCGCGTACAGAATAACGATGCGCACCGTCGTAACTTTTTAACCAGTAAAAAGTAATGATGCTCAGGATGCCAACGCCCACCGCAATGGAAATAGCTAAAATTGAAGGTAGCAGTAAAATTTCAAATTGTCCTGCGAGCATGGCTTTGGTAAAGAAGATGAAAATGCCATACCCCGAGAACCCTGCTTGCAGCCCAGAGATAATTAGTGAGTAAATTGGTAGTGTTAATTTATTAGCGGTATGCAATACAGCGTAGGCTACACTGCAAGAAAACCCTAGTGCTATGAGTAAGTAGAAGTAAGAAAGCTCATTCATGTACGTGTGATTGAAAGCTCTCATATTCATAAAGTGAATCGAGAATAGGCCCAAGCCCACCAACAAAGTGTAAACAGAAAGCAGTTTGATATATTTATCAGGATTCGCTTTGTATAGAGACGCAACAAATCCAAACGTAGCAAAACACGCCAGCGCTCCGGCGATCAGCGAAATCAGCATGATTGAACTGCTAAAGTCTGTAAACATGTTTGTTCTGTTTTTGTTAAAGTTAATAGGTATAAGCAATTGGTGTGCCAAGTGCTTAAAGTCACCGTTTCTTGTGGTTTCTAGGCTGGCTTCCCACGTCTACGGCTGATGCACTCTCACTTTCTAACAGTCTTAATATCATGTATGGAACAAGGTCAGGCAAGGAGGTATGGGCATTAAGGTGACGATAACCTAACAGTTTAGTAATCATCACAAAAAAGAAGGGAGGCATTTAGCCTCCCTGGAATCTGTATATTGTGTAGGTTAGATTAGATGCCGCGAAGTAGCTCGTTAATGCCAACTTTGCCTAGTGTTTTTGCATCCACTTTTTTCACAATTACTGCACAGTACAAGCTATAGCTGCCATCTTTGGATGGTAAATTACCCGACACTACAACTGAACCTGCCGGGACGCGACCATAAAACACTTCGCCCGTTTCGCGGTCGTAAATTTTAGTGGATTGACCAATGTAAACACCCATTGAAATCACGCAATTGTCTTCAACCACAACACCTTCCACTACTTCTGAACGTGCGCCAATGAAGCAATTATCACCAATGATGGTAGGGCCTGCTTGTACTGGTTCTAACACACCACCAATGCCAACACCGCCAGAAAGATGTACGTTTTTACCAATTTGGGCACATGAGCCTACTGTGGCCCAAGTGTCTACCATGGTACCTTCACCCACGTATGCGCCTATGTTGACGTAAGAAGGCATCAACACTGCATTTTTACCGATGAATGAGCCGCGACGAACGATGGCATTGGGTACCACAC
Organism: Methylophilus sp.; assembly: GCA_030696695.1. Classification (GTDB taxonomy): domain Bacteria; phylum Pseudomonadota; class Gammaproteobacteria; order Burkholderiales; family Methylophilaceae; genus Methylophilus. The sequence goes on along the minus strand of JAUYRP010000012.1, from coordinate 57,957 downwards.
GAAAACCGCCCGATTTAAAGTCTTCTTCAGTATAGTCAGCAAATTTTGGCGGCACTTTGTCAAAATATTTTGTGCATCCACCATCTAGCAATACATTGTCTTCTAGGCGGAAAGAGAGCAGTACTGCTTTCTTAAGCCATTGATGTGTCTCCCATTGTTGTGAATCGCCAATGCGAGATGCCACACGTAATTTACCAGCATCTAAATCTGCTAAGAGTGACGCTACGGTTGATTTAATTTCTGCAGAAGCGTTGCTTGGGTTGATATTAGCGCGCTCTTCAAATGCGGCTTCAATAATGCTTTGACGTGGATCCATAATATTCTCTTTGAGTTTTGTGTAGTGCAAATGGGTTGAATGGAACAATGCGTGAATAATACTCACGCACAAAAAACAGTATTTTAAACCAAATTAGCCAAGTGCCAAAAATAAAGCGCATGAACTCGTCATGCGCTTAATATTTGCGAAGATACTACGATGGCTATTTTTTGGCTTTAGCGGCTACGTATAATGGTCTAACTTTAGGCGCTAATGCTTTTAAGTCAGCAATTCTGTTTTCACTGGCAGGGTGAGTGCTTAAGAATTCAGGCGGCGCACCGTTAGATTGCGCACTCATTTTTTGCCAAAGTGTAACGGCTGCATCTGGGTTATATCCTGCACGCGCTGCGAGCTCTAAGCCCATTTTGTCTGCTTCACGCTCTTGTTCACGGCCGTTAGGTAGTGAGAAAAATAATTGCGAACCCATACCTGCTGCTTGTACCGCAACTGCACCAGTGGTACCAGTCGCAAATCCTGCGAGGGCTTGCAAGCCAAATTGCTGTACATAGGCCTGCGACATACGTTCACGACCATGTTCACGTAATGCGTGCGCAATTTCATGACCAATCACGGCACCTAACTCATCATCGGTTGCGTTAATTTTTTCAACCAGCCCAGACAAGACCATGATTTTGCCCCCAGGCATACAGTAGGCGTTGAGCTGGTCATTTTTCTCAACGTTTACTTCCCATTTCCAATTTACTGCATCTGGCCTGAAAACACCAACTTGGGCAATCAGCTTATTCGATATGCCTCGTACCCGATCTACCATGGCTTTGTCTACGTTGAGCGTTTTTTTGGTCTGCGCTTCTTTGAGTGTTTCGGTATAGGCTTGTGAGGACATGGTGTCTACGCTGCTGGCTGGCAGTAACATAAATTGGGAACGTTTGACGCCAGATACACTGTCGTTGGTGGTGCTGGCACATCCAGCTAAAGTGATACAAAATGCAGCGGTGATAGCTAAACAAATAGTTTTCATCATGTCTCCTCAAATAATTATTGTGATGTTGACGTTAACGCATCACGCGTATTTTGGTTGATTCAATCACGCAAGCTCTAGTGAATACATGCTACAGCATCATACAACAGCCAATATTAAATTTTAACTTGCGTTCCAAGCTCAACTACGCGATTAGGCGGTAATTTAAACTGATTCGTAATGGTTTCAGCCGTGCGAAACATGGCGATAAATATCTTTTTACGCCAAATCGACATTTCAGATTTTTCTTTGGTCAATAAAATTTCTTTACCGATAAAGAATGATGTGTCCATTGTATCTAGTGTCAGGCCATGGTCTGCACACAGCAATAAATCTCTAGGTAGATCGGGCTCATCTTTAAAACCGTAATTAACCAAAACACGATAAAACTCAAAAGGCATCGCTTCTACACTCACTCTTTCTTGTGGATTGGTATGCGGAAAATCTGTAAAGCGTACTGTTAGAATAATCACTTTTTCATGCAGCACTTTATTGTGTTTAAGGTTATGTAATAGCGCGTGTGGCACACCCTCTGGATTAGGCGTCATGAACATGCCTGAGCCAGCCACGCGTGCTGGTGGATGTGCGCCTATTGCTTCAATAAATGGTGCTAAGTCCATCGACTCTGTTTTTAGGCGGGTATAAAGTAAACGCCTGCCCGTTTTCCAAGTCAGCATTAAGATAAAAATAATGCTACCGATGATTAACGGTACCCAGCCACCATCTGGTATTTTGAGTACATTCGCACTAAAAAAAGCCAAATCAATGATTAAGAACAGCGCCACAAGTAAGCCTGTTTTGAGCTTGCTCCAGCCCCAAATCTCCCTAAACACAATGGCGGCCAGCAATGTGGTGATGACCATATCGCCTGTTACCGCAATACCATAAGCTGCTGCTAAATCACCCGAGCTACCAAAACTGATGACCAATACCATCACTGCAACCATTAGCCCCCAGTTAACGCGAGGCATATAGACTTGGCCTTGCTCACTCGCCGAAGTATGCGTGACGTGCATGCGTGGCAAATAGCCTAACTGTAATGCCTGTCTAGAGACAGAAAATGCACCAGTAATCACAGCCTGAGATGCAATGACTGTGGCCAGTGTGGCAAGAATAATCAGTGGGAATAGTGCCCATTCAGGCGCTAGATGGTAGAAAGGATTTTGTATAGAGGCTGCATCGTGCAGCATCAAGGAGCCTTGACCAAAATAATTAAGCAGTAATGCAGGTAGTACAAATCCAAACCATGCAACACGTATGGGTAATCTACCGAAATGCCCCATATCGGCATACAAGGCTTCAGCGCCAGTGACGGCTAACACCACAGCGCCTAGCGCGACAAACGCAATCCATGGTTGGCTGGAAAAGAAATAAATAGCATAAAGCGGATTAAGTGCACGCAAAATAGTAGGGTCATGTGCAACATTGATGGCGCCTAACACGCCGAGCGTTGCAAACCAAAGCAGCATCACTGGCCCAAAAAAAGCACCCACGACCGCCGTGCCTTTACTTTGTGCCCAAAATAAGCCGAATAAGACGACTAATGTAATCGGCACAATCATGGCATGTAAGCTTGGTGCTGCAACCTCCAAACCTTCTACTGCAGAGAGTACGGAAATAGCAGGCGTAATCATGCCGTCTGCATAAAACATGCAAGCCCCCAAGATGCCTAACATCATGATTCTACGTTGCTTGATTGGGTTGGATTCTGAATTGCGGCTAGCCAATGACAATAACGCCATGATGCCACCTTCGCCACGATTATCTGCACGCATGATAAAGGCAACGTATTTAATGGATACGATAAGAATGAGTGCCCAAGTGATGAGAGACAAAATGCCATAGACATTTACCACATTGAGCGCAACGGGATGGTGTCCTACCGCAAATACTTCTTTCATCGTGTAAAGTGGGCTGGTACCGATGTCACCAAAAACTACACCTAGAGCGGCTAGAGACAGAACATGCAGTGGTTGTTTAGCAATACGTTGGTTTTGCATAGAGTGCGAACGCGACGAGACTGATATCTAAACGACTATGATAAACATTTTAGGTAATAAACACACTAACAATGCATGTGTAAATTGCATATTTCAGTCATGTATTCATTATTTGTGAACAAATGATGATGGGTATTTTGGCTGCTATGTTGTGTGAGGGTATATGCCTAGTTAAATAAAAATATACATCTGTATAATAAATATCTATAATATACAGATGTATAAAATAACAATAATGAGTACGACATGCCTTGGCGCGTTCACGCATCCCTAACACAACCATCTGCAATTAAGCAAAAAGGTGCGTCTTTAGTCGAGTTTATAGTCGTTGCCCCAACCTTGCTGATGATGATATTGGGTGTCATGCAGACTGGTTTGGTGTTTCATGCAAAGAGCAATATCAACTATGCCACCTTTGAAGCGGCTCGGGCCGGCACGGTTGGGCATGGCCAAGCATCTGTTATTCGAGATGCGTTTACACGTGCAATGGTGGGTTACTACGGCGGAGGGCGTAACCTAACCGAAATAGCACAAGCCACAGCACGTGCTCAGGCCGATATCACCCCTGCCACCATGCAAGTTGAGCTCCTATCGCCTACCAAAGAGAGCTTTGATGATTACGCTAGCCCTCAGTTGGCAAGTAGGTTGCAGGTCAATCACCGCGTCATTCCCAACAGCAACCTCAATGCCATCAATTGTCCACTTGATCGGCCCAATTGTAGTTACAACCCCAGTACCAATAAATCTGGGCAAACCTTAAGTGATGCCAACCTACTCAAGGTACGCATTACCTACGGCATCCCACCTACAAAACAAGTGCCATTGGTTGGCAGACTCTACGTCAAAGTGCTACAAGGCTTATCGGGTATACAAGGCGAGTCCTCCAGCATGCTTGGTTTGAGTCAAAGCGTAATGAGCGTGGCAGACTCAGATACATTCAAACAAGCATTGCTCGCGCAAGGACGCATCCCGATAGTCATGCACACTACGATGCGCATGCAATCAGAACCTTTTGAGAATGGCAATGTGAGTAGTTCAGGCACTGGGAATAACGGCGCGGCTACCCCTCCTGAAGAGGTGGGTGGCGAGGATGGACCGACCACAGGGAATGACACGTGCCCAGAGAGTGACCCCAACTGTCATGAGCAAGATGCTGGTGAGGAAATACCTTGTGATGCTGCAACAGACGCTAGCTGTGGTGCTGAACCAGATCCATGTTTGCCAGATACCACGCAAGAAAGCATACAAGCAGAAGTGTTATTTGCTTTTAATGAATACACGTTGACTGCGCAGGGTAAAGCCGCTTTAGATAAGCTCATTCAACATATTAATGCGCATAAAAACGATGCACATCGTCGAGATAAGCTCTACATCACAGGGCATACCGACAAAATTGGCAACCATGCAGACAATCTCACCTTATCTGAACAGCGTGCCAATGCTGTGTATGAATATCTCTTACAAGGCTTAGATGCCGACGTTGATATCGATATGATCACCAAAGGTGCGGGTGAGACTACACCTGTTACCACCAATGGTACTTGTACCGAAGTCAATTCCACAGCAAATATTGCCAACTGCGCACCAGATAGACGCGTTACCTTCACCTCCGTCTACGACAACTTCAATGACTAAATACCCCGCGTTATTTCCATATTCAATACCCTATGCTTTGAGACCCACGCTCACTATGTTCGCACCACTATCTATGCTGAAACACAATGCTCCAACTCGTCTAGTGATCACCCAATGCCTATATTTTCTGATGTTGCTCATGGTGTTGGCGTTCCCATGTCAACAGCTTCATGCCGCTGATACAAGTGGGCAGACCACGCAAGCACCTAGCGTCAGTACAGATCCCAATGCCCAGCCTAGTATTTTAGAGACCATAGGCATCCCGAATAGCCAAGCACCCAACCCTACGGGTACTGCGGCGTGCACAGGCAACACAGGCTCTCCCAGCTGCGGTGAACACAATGTCGCTAGTCAAAGTAATCAAAGCCAAACCAACTTAGGTGCGGGCAACCCCATCAACGTCATTACTGGCAATAAGTACCAAAGAGAAGAAGATTTGCCGGCCCTCCCTGGCTTGATGGGTATAGAAGTTGTGCGGCACTACAACAGCCTGCATATGGGGCTGGGGCAGATTGGCTATGGCTGGCGCTTAAGCTATGAAACTGATTTGCAAGTGGTGAACAATACCTTACGTATCACACAGGCCGATGGTAGCCGCATTATATTTAACCGTAGCAGTATTAACCCCAGTGATTGTGCTTGCCAAAATCCAGCGCAAGGCCATGTCATGATCTACCACACGGCCAAAGGGGATGAATACACTTGGTTTTGGCTAAATGGTAAACAATTGCATTTTAATCACCAGGGTAAATTAACACGTATTACAGCGCCTTCTGGAGAAAGTGTGCATCTCACGCGTGGTTTAAAAGGCGAGCTACTTAAAGTCACCGATCCACAGGGGCGCAGTTTGATCATGCACTACGCTGATAAGCGTCAAGCCGGTTTTAAAGGCATTGTCGCCATTGATACCCCAGTAGGTCGTTATCACTATAGCCATGAAAATGCGCCAAAGAGCAAAGGCATTAGTAATCTCACACAAGTAAAATATCCAGCAACAGATGTTCAAAAAATAATTGGGCAAACACCACTACAGCATGCATTAGTAAAGTACTACCATTATGGTGAAACGGTTTACATTGCACCCAAAATGGCAAATGCAACACGCAGTCCTGCTATCCCACAAGCCGCACATTTGCTCACGGGTATTAGCCTAGCCTGGCAAGAGGGCAATGCCGCAAAAACACAGCGTATACGCACTTGGGGGTACGATGCACTGGGCCGTGGCATTTTAAGTGTGCATGGCCTGCCCAAGCAATTAGACGCCAATGGCAATGCCATTGCAAACACGGGGGTACAACAGGTCAATTTGCGCTATCAAGTTGGACCTGCCAAAGCAATACGTGTTTGGACGCCACCAGAAAAAAACACACACCACCACCCACGCATCTCGCACAATGGCCAAATAGGTCAAACCATACTTACCAATAGCCTAGGGCAGACTACGATATACAACTACACCCTAATTGCAGGTGAGCATCGGTTATTACAAGTAGTGGGTGCTGGATGTACAGAATGCGGAGAGACCAACGTCGTATACGGCTACGATAAACTGGCCCGGCTAAGCCATGTCACGCAAGTTAAAGCGTTGCAACAAAGCCATGTGTCACAGGCAACCAAACCAAATAATACCAATACATCTGGCAAAGCTATTGCCAAAGATAAAACCGTATTACAAGGCCTGCACACCACGCAGACTGAATACGATAGCATTGGCCGTATCATCCGAATTTCTAGCATTGAATACGACCAAGGTAAAGCACTACCCCCTCAACTTAAGATACGTTACGCCTACCCAAGCACGCCAAGCTTTCCGCAACTCAACACCGCTAAACGTGCTGTGCAAGAACCAGTACAAGTGTTTAGCGAACCTAGTCTCATTGCAAAACCCAGTGTCGTCGCTGGTCGCGAACATCAATGGCATATCACCTACAATCAATTGGGTCAGCCTTTGCAGAAGAAAGAGACAGGTTACCGCCCAGCATTACCTAGCGATGTTAAAAGTAATGGACAAATACAGGGCATCGCCATCAGCCGTAATATAGATTACCGCTATCGCATGATCAACAACCGTAGTTTACTCAGCAGTGTGGATGGCCCATTGCCTAATGGAGAAACCAACACACCTAAAGACAGTGATGTTACGCAATACCAGTATGACAAGTTGGGCCAATACCTCACTAAAATCATCGCCCCAAACAATATCATCACCCAACTTACATACGATAAACAGGGGGAAGCTCATGCTAGTGCAATGACGGGTGGCACGGGGAGGGTGGTAAATAAGATAGATAACAATAGTATTACCTACAGCTATGATTATAATCACTCTGGAAAAGTCATCTCAACGCAACGTTACCCTGCATCTTTAAATCTAGGCACCGCCAAAGCTTCAGGCTTATTGCAAAGTACAGCGATGGCATACGATGTCTTTGGCAATAACACCATGATTAAACGAGCAGATGGCCAAGCAATACACTTGCAATATGGTGTTGATGGCAAATTGATTGCGATGAGAGATGCTTTAGGGAATCGTGTTGAGTGGAAAGACTGGGCTAAGGGAAGTTTAAAACAAGGTGAGACGGTAACCACACAACAATGGTTTACTGCTGACGCCCCAGACACGGTAGCGCGAGCATGGTACTTCTGGCGTGATAATCAAAACAGACTCTCGCAACGCTTAAGTCCTGATGGTGGGGTCGACACATGGCGTTATGCTGATCGTAAAGCCAGCGATACAGAGCAAACATTGCAAGCAGAAGCGGCTAATGATGCCAATTGGGTGCAACACATAGACCCACTGAATCGCATGACGCTGAATGCCGTTAGTAGCCAAGGAAGCGTACAAATTCGCGCGACTCCTGCTGGCTATCTTGATGCAAGCTTTATATTGAACGCTAATACGGTTAACACCTCAGCAACAAGCAGTCATAGTAATCAGCAACCTATCAATCAACCTGTGCAAGTGTTAGATGACTTTGGTCGTGCGATATTATTTAGTAGCCCTCAACACGGTACGCATATTGCACAATACAATGATGCCAATCGCATTACTAACATACAACAAGCCGATGGTACGCGCATTCAGTATACCTATGATATAGCTGGTCGCTTATTAACGAAAACAGCACAAGCGCCAAAGTCTAAGGCAAGTGATTCAGTCACTTATTCTTACAATGCGTTTGGGCTTAGACAACTCAAAGACAGCACACAAACGCTTACGTTTATCCAAGACCTGTTAGGCCGTGAGATTGGTAAAGCGACTACCCTTATACTTAAAAATCGCAACGCAAAAACTTACCATATCCGTACACGTTACACCCTAGATGGACAGGTTAAAGCCAAGCAACTCATCAATGGTGATTGGCTCGTCTTTAGCCTTGAAGAACAAACAGGCTTAACAAAAGCCATGACAATTCATCGCACTATCTGGCCTAGCTTAACCAACAAGATAGCAATCTGGTTCAATCTACCCGATTTACCTCTACAGATTGCCACCAAACAACCAGTCGTCACTGATATTAAAGTCCACCCTTTTAATGGCATTACCCAACTAACCCATGGCAACGGGTTCAGTGATCACTATGACTTTGATTTGGCAGGGCGCTTAACCACCGTATCGCACAGCAAACAACCACAAAACAGCAACACGAATAGCCAGTTCATCAAAGCCAGCTATACCTACGACGCAGGCAGACGCCTTATCTCAGAGCAAATCAGCACAGCGGATATACAAGGCAAGTTTAAAGCATATGCTTACACAGGCTGGAATAACTTCTCAACCCCACCAAAGTCTGGCTTTATCAAAGCAGTGGTCAGCACAACACCAAACAACAATATGGATGCTGGAATACCCAAAGCTAGATTCAGCTATGCAGACACGGCAGAAACAACACTAGACCAAGCAGGAAGAACCACAGCTGATCAGCACTATCGCTATCAATATAATGTATGGGGTAAACTCGCCAGTGTGCAAAACAAAGCCAACCAACAAACCATCGCCAGCTACCAAAGCAACGCCTTAGGTGAGCGCGTGATGGTGAGTTACCCAACATCAACTAGCCAAGGCAACGCAAGCCAAACCCGCTACTATGTATACGACAAACAAAAGCGTATTGCCGAACTGGATGAAGCAGGAAACGTGATTCAACAATATCTGTACGTCAATCAAACCCCTGTTGCTTTGATTAACACACCGATAGCATCAAGTGACACCAATCAAGAGGGTGTTATCGCTATCCACACCGATAGACGCCATGCCCCAATGATGGCAACCGATGAACAAGGCAAGGTTATTTGGCAGGCGGAATATGATGCATGGGGCATACTTATACAAATCAACCATCAAGAACAAAGCAGTCAGTTTAATATGAACCTTCGCCTACCCGGCCAATGGCAAGACCAAGCCACAGGTTTATATTACAACTACCAACGTGATTACAATCCAGACACTGGCAGGTACTTAACCCCAGACCCACTCGGCTTCCCTGATGGTGCTGACCCTTATGCGTATGTGAATAATGACCCACTTAACAAGCTAGACCCACTAGGCTTATACCAAAGTGATATTCACTATTACATGACGTTCTTTTTAGCTGTTGCTGCAGGCGTGCCTGCGGACGATGCGAGGACAATTGCGCTGGCGACGCAGTATATAGATGATAATCCAGATACAGAACCACTCAACATATCAAGTGGCATTACCGATGAACATAGAGCACGTTTACTCACTTATCACTTTACTGCTATTGAAGATATCAAAATAGATCCAGACACTGGCAAGGTATCGGGCAGGGTGGGAGAGTATGGCAACCCATCTGTAGATACCAACACAGGCGTCAGACCAACTAACGACCAACTGACACGCTTACTAAAAGCCTCAGAAACAGCGGAGAAATGCGTGAGTAAAAATGCTGGCCTTCAACTATTTGGAGAATATATGCATGCCTTCCAGGACACCTTTGCGCATCGAGATCAAAACAACAACCCGTTTGCTCTGAATGTTGGCTTTGGTCATGGCGGCTATGATAGCCATCCGGATTATACTTACAACCATTGGTCATTATTACCGATTGCCAATTGGGATAATAACGAATCGCGCACCTACAGCATGGAGCTACTTGTGTTTTTGGAAATGAAAAAATACGCCACTGGTGATGATGTGATTACCCAAGGTAAGATCAGCGAGCAAGCCTTCTACCAATTACTCAAGGAGTTTAATGCGATTGAAGAACATGAGGATAGTGGTTATGAGAAAAGTCCACCCTTAGGTAAAAAAATTGAAAAATTACAAGAAGAGCTAAATAAATTGTTTGGGGAAGGGATAATCAATATTAAAGATTTAAATTCGGCTGCTTATAACGAAACCCAAGCCGCCAGTAATCGCGCTAGTTATTTATGTTATAGCGGCAAACCGTTAGACCAAAAGGTCTATGAAGGCACGATTTTGCCAACGACCTGTAAGTAAGCGAGTCCAATTATGTTAATTAGAGTTGTTTTAATAATATTGTTAGTATTTGAATATCGTTCGTCTCTTGCAAATGAATGCACCAATATTAAAGCCAATGAGAGTCCACATGACAACAAGCCTGTCGTTATTCAAAAGCCCGGTAGGTATTGCTTACAAAGTGATGTCAAATTACAAGATAATTTTGTGATTTCAGAAGGTGGTTGGAAATCAAATGGCCGCAGTGGATTGTTCATAATTGAAACTTACGATCCAAGTGAGCCACATGAAGGCAGAGGGCTTTTCGATATTAATCCTATTTACGTTAAGCCAGGTGATGGTCCCGTTTTTGATATTGATTTGCAGAAACACACCCTTAGCCATAAATCAAAAACAGGGGTGGGTTTTATAGGAAGAGCTTACAGAACAAGAATCCAAAATGGCTCAATTAAAGACGTCCATTTAGGAATTAAGCTATATGGTGGCTTTAGTGGTGTTTGGACTGTGGGACGGGACGATAATCGAGACCTCTCTTCAGAGGAGTTTGAAGATATGCCATTTTCAAAACTAAAGGTAAAAAATAATCCGCCTAAATATCAAAATACAGATTATCTCATTGATAGTATCAATGTTTTTTCAATTAAGCGAGGCGCGGAAGTAAGTGGTTCTGGCAATGTCATCCGCAACAGCATAATTGAAGTTGATGGACACACGGCAATTTACATGTATGGCCCTAATCCTATTATCGAAAACAATACCATCGTTATTTATGGCAAAGGAGAGGGGGAGTTTTATCTAAAAGGTCGGGGTTATGAACGGATTCCTAACGGTAAAAATCCTAATGGATCTATAAGATATGATTCTATTTGGCATGAAGGCAAAAAAACCAATATACAATCTGCCCCCATCAAACTGCGCGACGCCCAAGGCGGCATCATTCGTAACAACCGCATTATTTACAAAGGCGGCTTATTTAGTGGCAAAGCGCCAGTCGCCATCAATCTGCTTGATTCCAAAGATGTACTGATAGAAGGCAACACCATAGAAGGCTTTGAAAACCTTGTGCGTGAGAATGGCGATACCAGCTATATAGAAAACAACAACACATTAAATTAGCTAACCGCAGTGCAAACTAAAACTAACAAAAATACGATTACCGCTTACCAGCACAACCCCCTAAGTGAGGGTGTCATGGCAAGCTAGAGGCTAGACGTCAGTGAACGTTTACTAAAACGGGTAAAGTCCAAAGAATTATTTTGGGCTGAAGTTATTAGGTGCTTTTTACGCTAAAGGCATTTCAAACAATATCTACTATAAAGAATAAAAATATAAAGTTTCCACTTGTTTTGAATTTACTGAAATATCACATTTATCTGAGCTAACTCCTTTTTTGGATTGAATAGCTTCTGCCACAATACCAAATGCGCCCCCCTTTGAGCTCAATACAGACCCAAAATAGCAATGTGCAGATATCGGTATATCTTTGTACTTGCTTTGAAAATTTTTAGTTGGTGTAAATGGGGGAAATGATCCTTTCATGATTGAGTCGTCATTTACTGTAATAGTTAGTTGATTTTTATCGGGATAAAAAATCCCTCCAAATATTAACTCCTGACCTGAAACATTGTAAGTTTTTTTGTTTGCAACTTGAGGAGGTGTTGATGCGCAAGCAGTGAGAAAGGTCACTGTGCTAATTAAGGATAAGGTAGATTTGTTTAAATTCATCATGTTGTAATTATCTTTTTATTTAAGGTTTACTGCGCGAATAAATCAAGCTTAGGATGCTTAACCCAATAGCAGCTACGAATATGAGCACGAGCTTTAGGGTGGGTTTAATTATACACTTGTTCAATAATATACAGTAGTATATTTAATTATGTGAGTGGTAATTAACCTTTGCTAAAGGTATTGGCGGGGGAAATGAAATAAAAATGTTACGCATCGCGAATGAGACAAAAAGCGCTTCGCACGGCCTTGCTTTAAAAGTAAGCTCGCTTACAAGCTGCACGCCAGCTTGTTTTATAGCATCTAGTTGGAGTGCAGTTAGGTTGTGACGTCGATGGTTAAATAGGGAGCAGAGGAATTGGCGTAGCAAACTGTAGATGGAGCTAGTAAGTATCGATATCCTCTAATACTAATGAAAAGCATTTTTAAATTAGCGCATTGATGCCAAACGGCATACGCAAGTGGACTAACCGCTATTACAGAGTGTCAAAAATACCGGTAACACCCAACAATTTTTATGTTGAAGACGGCACTCTAGTCGAACCCAAGCTTTTGAGTTTATTGCTTGCAGCCCTTAACGGCCCTTTGAGTTTTTTAAGGTGATATTGCAAGTCAGTTAAAATGCTTTTTGCAGGATGCTGTTGAATGAATTGTCCAAATGGCTTACCTTCTTTAGACACTTGAAAGTAGGGGCTAGGTACACTTGGGTCGTAGTCTTCAATAGACATAAATTCTAGTACATAGGCCCAGCGGATGTCGTCATCTGTTATGTTTGGTAGCGTTTTGTGTAAGGTGAGTGATGAAAATAATAAGACATCGCCTGCTTCTGCCTCAATCATGATTTCGTCTTTAACATTGCCTGTATAGCATGTATGCTTGCCATCATAATAATGGCCTAGTCTGCCGTTTAGATGGCTTTTTGGTACGATGACAATGGTGCCGTTTTCGGCCGTAGATTTAGTTACAGCAATCCAAAACTGAAAGTGTTCACATGCTAGTTCGTTGTAACCGTTATCTTGGTGCCATGGAAAAACAGGAGAGCGTGGCCCTTTGCCGACAGCCTGATCCCAGCGAATCCAAAAATCCTTGCCGATAATGTTTTGTAAAAAATCAACAACCTTTTGTTGACTAATGAATGATTGAATAAACGGGCTGTTGTAAAACAGATTGCTACGGAACTGCATGGTGCCTTTAGATAGTCCGCCTTGTCCTTCTGCGGGCTTAGCTTTTTGAATTGCATCAAGCAATGCAGGCATTTGTGCATCAGAAAAAAACTGTTTTAAAAGCACGTACCCATTTTCAGAGAACTGTTTTTTTAGGTTTGTGTAATCAAGTGATTTTGCAGCGGACGACATTAGTTATGCCCTCTCAATTTTAGTAATATTTATATTAATAATTGACTAGATATTTGCATAATAACCACTATCTGTAAAGTGTTATACATAGCTCATTTGGGCCATTATTATTTTAAAATATTCGCTTTTAATGATCCTTTTGCAAACGTAATTTCGATGAGTTGGTGAGGGTTAAGTTGTTGGCTATCAGAGATGACATTCTGCTCCATGTCTTTAACAATGGCGTAGCCTCTGTTGAGTACTTCACTTGGATTAAGTAGCCGTAATCGGTCGGCAGTCGATAGCAGTTGGTGTTGATGTCCGCGTAGTTGCTTTTCTACACCTGCCACCATTCTTAATTTCAGCTGATATAAATGATTTCTTGAGGTCTCTAATTTTTGAGCGGGGGAGATCAGGCGCCTCGTTAAATAGTCTAGGCGTTGCGCTTCAGACTGCATGCGTTTTTGTAATCGCTGCTGTATAGATTTACTCAGCATGAGTACTTGATTGCGCATAGCCAGCATATCGCTACAGGCTAATTCAGCGGCAGCAGTGGGCGTTGCTGCACGTAAGTCAGCCACAAAATCAGCAATGGTAAAATCGGTTTCATGACCAACACCACTGATCACTGGAATATGGCTGTCATAAATAGCACGCGCAACAATTTCTTCATTAAATTGCCATAAGTCTTCTAAACTGCCGCCGCCTCTGCACACAATGAGCGTATCGACTTCATTACGTTGACTCGCTGTCGAAATGGCATTGGCAATCATCTGCGCTGCCCCCTTGCCTTGCACAGGGGTTGGGTAAATCACAACTGATATGGAGGGATTGCGACGCTTTAACGTGGTGAGTACATCCCTTAAAGCAGCCGCGTCAGCAGAAGTGATGATACCAATCGCTTTTGGGTATTGAGGAATGGATTTTTTGTTGGCAACATCAAACAACCCTTGTGCAGCCAGTGTTTGTTTCAAGCGCTCATACGCTTCGAATAAAGCACCTAAACCAGCTTTTTGCACAAATTCAACAGTCAGTTGAAAGTCGCCTCTGGCTTCATATAAGGTGACCGTACAGCGTGCTTCTATCTTATCGCCTTCGCGCGGCACAAAGTCGACATAACTGTTGCGGCCCTTGAACATGACACAACGTACTTGTGCCCCAGCATCTTTCAGTGAAAAGTACCAGTGACCAGATGCAGCCCGTGTGAAATTGGAAATTTCCCCACTCACCCAAAACAAGGGGAAACTCATCTCGAGCACTTCTCGTGCAAGACGGTTTAACTCGGTTACCGTGAGGATTTTTTGGGGTAGAGTGCTGTCAGAAACTGCCATACACAGTATTATCCATTACAATTTGGTTTTGTTAAACGCGTTTTAAGCAAAGGACAGTTAAATGCCATCATTTTTATTAAGACTAACTCAAGGTAAATTAGGTTATTTACTTGGGTTTGCGCTTTGCTTTGGCATTGTGGCATTGGCATTGGTAATACAGACCACCTATCAACTGGAACCTTGCCCGCTCTGCATTTCGCAGCGTATGGTATTTATGGGCTTGGGCGTATTGTTTTTGATTGCGGCATTTGTGCCACCTAAAACAGTCATCAACACTATCTTGATGGGGTTACAAGTCATCACTGCTTTAGGCGGGGCAGGCGTGGCGATTCGTCATTGGTATTTGCAAGCCAACAAAGAAAGCATGATTGCGGACTGTGGTGTTGGTTTTGATTATATGTTTGAGAATTTCCCTCTAGAAAAAGCGTTTAAATTATTATTCCGTGGCACGGGAGATTGTGCTGCGATTGATTGGACATTATTAGGACTTACATTGCCACAGCTAGCTTTAATATCGTTTGTTGCGTTTGCTGCTTACGCCATCTGGTTGTGGAAACGGTCAGCGGTATGAGTGAACAAAACAGTCAGCAAGATGAATTAGATGCGCTGAGAAGTTGGGGCAAGAGTATTAAGCTTGGGTTGCTGGCATTGTTGCTATTTGTGCTGGCATGCCTTGTGTATGGTTGGTTTAACGCCTTCAGCTTTTGGCATGCGTACGCAGATGCTGGCATGAACTCCAGTATTGCTCACGCTGTTTATTATGGTGTGTTTGCAGGCCCAGTGATTGTGGTCGTGGTGACATTGTTGGCTAGATTTGTGAAGAAAAAATGAAGATTAAAACGTTAGACGACTTTGTCGGTAATACCCCGTTAGTCAAACTGCAACGCATGGCGGGTAATACTAGTAATACTATTTTGCTTAAATTAGAGGGCAATAATCCTGCTGGTTCAGTCAAAGATAGACCCGCGTATAGCATGATTCAACGTGCGGAAGCGCGTGGCGACATTAAGCCTGGTGATACCCTTATTGAAGCAACTAGTGGCAATACTGGCATTGCGTTAGCCATGGTGGCCGCCATGCGCGGTTACAAAATGGTATTGGTCATGCCGGAAAATCAAAGCATAGAACGTAGGCAGAGCATGAAAGCGTATGGTGCTGAATTAGTGCTAACGCCTAAAGAGGGCAGTATGGAACTGGCCAGAGATGTCGCAATGAAACTGCAAGCCGAAGGTGAGGGCATTGTGCTCGACCAATTCGGTAATTTAGATAATCCACAGGCACATTACGAAGGTACTGGTCCGGAAATTTGGCGAGATACCGAGGGCCAAGTGACACATTTTGTCTCTAGCATGGGCACTACAGGTACGATTATGGGGACTTCTCGGTTTCTAAAAGAGCAGAATCCCAATGTGCGTATCATCGGTGTTCAGCCTGAAGAAGGTTCGCAAATACCAGGGATACGCAAGTGGCCAGAAGAGTATTTGCCTAAAATTTACGACCCTAAGCGCGTGGATGAACTGCGATATGTTAGCCAAAAACATGCAGAAAATATGACACGCAGACTCGCTACGGAAGAAGGTATTTTTGCTGGAATTTCGAGTGGAGGTGCGCTTTACACAGCACTTCAGCTATCCAGAGAAGTAGAGAACGCAGTGATTGTCAGCATCGTCTGCGATCGCGGAGATCGCTATCTATCTACAGGAGTCTTTCCAAGCTGATATGTGGCGTGTCGCCCTTTTTGGTCTGTTGTGTTGCACCAACGTGCATGCGTTAAGCAACATTAGTTTAACCGCAGATAGCATTCAGTACGATGAAGCGATATTGACGGATGCAAAAGTCAACATAGATTTAAACGGCAATGACCAAGCAGTGGTCGATGCTAAATCCTTACAATATGGCAGCGCCAAACTAGACGATGCCCATATATTGTTGGATTTAAAAGCCAATACCACCTTGCTCATCAACGCCCGTCAAATCACCACACCACAGTTTGATGCGCGCAGCCCGAATATTTATTTGGATTATCGCAGCAGTAATGCGCAACCCAGCTTAACTTTTGACGCAGAAATTAAACCTGTCAGCGATACCGAATGGGCTAAATTTAAGCTCAACTGTCTGATTCCAAAGAATAAACAGCAAGACACATGGCACTGCGTGGATGGTTTGTACTATGGGGAACGCGTCAATATTCCATTTACCATTGATTTTTTGCCGCAACCTATGGGTATCGAGGCGAATATTCAGTTCAAGCAGGCTAAGTTCAGCGATGCATCTGGTTTGCATGCAGGTGAGAAGCTCACAGGAAATGTCGTGTTATCTGTTCAATTAGTGCAATCCAAATGGCATTGGAAAGGCGTGTTTCATTGGCAAGAAGGCGAGCTATTTTGGCAACCTTTTTACTTTGGGCGTGCAGGCAATACCTTTGATATTGCTGGTACTTATCAGGCGCCGATGCTCAATATTCAACAGGCTAACTTGCAACTGAGCGGTATAGGGAGTCTTTCTGCAAGCGCTGATATCGATGTAAAAACCAAAACTTTTCATACGATTAAACTAGATGCGAGGGAAGTGGATTTTGCTGGACTCTATCAAACTTTTATTCAGCCCATGGCGCAAAAGTCTGTTTTTGGTAATTTAAAAGTCTCTGGGAGAGCAGATTGGCATATTGAAGTAGAAGAAATGCAACCGCAGAATTTTGAATTGAATATTGAAAATGCCACGATTGAGGACTTGGATGGAAAGTTTGGATTTACCAATCTCAATGCCCATATTCCATGGGATTACGATGATGCCAAGCAGATATTTTTAGCATATGAGCGTGGCCATATGCTTAGGCTACCATTGGGGTTAACTTACTTAAAAGCGGAAGTTAATCGCTATTCGATTGTCACTCCGCAACTCACATTGCCAGTGCTGGATGGCGCATTACAGTTTGAAAATGTATCGGCAGCATGGATAGGCAATGGCATGGTTTGGCATTTGCAAATGCAACTGCAACCCATTTCAATGAATAGTTTCAGCAAGGCTTTGGGCTGGCCTGAAATGCAGGGTAAGATTGACGGACAGGTTCCTCTGATTACTTACGCTAATAAGCAACTCAACATGGATGGCCAAATGCAGTTTAATATGTTTAAAGGCATGGTGGCGATGTCAGATTTGCGTATCGATAATCCGATAGGGATAGGCCCAAAGTTATACGCAAACTTAACCATGCGCGACATAGATTTGGGTGATTTAACACGTACTTTCAACTTTGGTTCTATCGAAGGTAAGCTAGAAGGGGATGTGAAGGATTTGCGCTTGGAAAATTGGAAGCCAGTGCACATGGACGCCATTATACAAACGGCTGACGGCAAGCACACTAAAAAAGTATCACAAAGAGCGGTGGAAAATATTACAGCACTTGGTGGTGAAGGCACTGCGGCAGCGTTGCAGCGTACTTTTTTACGGTTTTTTAAAGAGTTTAATTACGAAAAAATAGGGTTGAGTTGCCAGCTTAGGCAAGATATTTGCAAAATGGGCGGTGTAGAGTCAACCCCAACTGGCTTTGTCATCGTTAAGGGTAAAGGAGCGCCGTCTGTCAATGTAAATGGCTTTACCGAATATGTGAGTTGGAAAGATTTATTGGCCAGAATGCAACGCGTGACTGATGGGAATACCAAAGCAGTCGTGCAGTAACGAAATCAACGGTTTAGTCATATCAAGTAATAAGATAAAAAGGAATTTAAATGAAACATTGGATATTCGGTTTAGGGCTATTTGCAGTAATCGCTTTGCCAGCTTGCGTCACCATTAATATTTACTTTCCAGCTGCTGCGGCTGAAAAAGCCGCCGATAAAATCATTGATGAAGTGTGGCAGTTGAAAGATGAGCAATCAGGTGCGCAACCGCAGCCTGCAGATACCCCGGCTAATCCAGCAGAATAATAAGCGTCAAGACAAAGGAATGATCATGTATAAACAAATATGGATGTTACTGCTCAGTGCAATCTTGATGGTAAGCAGTATGCAACAAGTGCACGCTGCGCCTGATTTAGAAGCCAACACACCAGTGATTAGTGCAATTAAAACCAGCATGCAAGCGAGACATGCGCAGTTGCAAACGCATTACAGTGCAGGTGCGGTGGGGTTGACGCAAGATGGTTTTATTGCAGTCAAAGATGCAAGTGCAGTACCGCTTTCGCAGCGTGGTGGTTTGGCAGGTTTAGTCAAAGATGAAAATGCAGATCGCGCGCGCTTATATAAAGAAATTGCAACCGCCAATGGCCACCCTGAATGGCAAGGTGAAATTCAAAGTACATTTGCCGGGCGTTGGATTGACAAAGCGCAAGCAGGTTGGTTTTATCAAAGTGCTGGTGCTTGGGTCAAAAAATAATTTCCAGCTGTCTTCATGTAGGCGCGCTTAATATTTCACAGAAAGTTAGTATGAATTGGTTGATATTGGTATTGGCTGGGTTATTTGAGATTGCTTGGGCGATAGGTTTAAAGTATACCGATGGTTTCACAAAGCTTTGGCCAAGCGTCGCTACGCTTGTCGCAATGGTGATTAGTGTAGGCTTGTTGGGCCTTGCGATGAAGTCATTACCCGTAGGCACCGCATATGCGGTGTGGGTGGGGGTGGGTGCGGTAGGCACCGCCATCTTGGGTATTGTTTTGTTTAATGAATCTGCCAATATTGGGCGTATTGTCAGCCTGTTGCTCATTGTTGCGGGGATTGTCGGGCTGAAATTAGCAACGCCTAATTAACGCCTGAGTACGTTAAATTAGACCATTAACGTATATTTGTTTCACGCTTTAATTCATTGGTATTTCGCATACACTGTACTTAACTTCTCACAGTAAAGGGAGTGTAGTGATGCCAAGTAATCTTTTTGTATTACCTGCCTACGGCAAAGCGATTACCTTAGACGATCAAGGTGTTTTTTATGTGATGAATCAATATGCAGACACCATCCAAAACGTGGTTCAACTGGTGTATCAAAACGATCAGTGGTGTTTGTTTCAGTTACAACCTACTAGTGATGCCGATGAGTATTGTTGGACTGCAATGACTGGTGATGCTGACTATGAGCTCAACAGCATGCCTTCCACGCAAATTGCCTACCATTTTTCTCGCCCAGAGTTTGCAGAGCCCAAAGGCGCTTGGCAAGTGATTCGTAACCAACGTTATGGATTTGGTAAATTTACACCGATTGATGCACAACAGCCTGTAGCTTACGCCATCTTGATGTTTGAACAAGGTAAAATAAAAGCGGTGATTCGCTTACATCAAGCAGAGGAAAGTTTGAAGCAACAATTAACCGAAGAAAAAGTGTATCGACAAGCAGAGTTTGCTTAAGGTTTGGATCATTTTCCTAAGGTGGATGAAGTTCCATCTAAATTCTCAGCACGACTAAGCCAGTTGCTGTAAGCCCGCCAACACTTTTTGGTGTAAGCTTACGGCATGATCATGCCTACTTTAATTTTTGATATTGAGACCATTCCAGATACCGATGGCCTACGTAATTTATATCAACTTCCTGCCGAAACCAGCGCAGAAGAGGTTGCAAATATAGCCTTTCATCAACGCAGACAACACAATGGTAGTGATTTCCTGCCATTACACCAACACAAAGTCTGTGCCATTTCTTGTGCGCTTCGCGAAGGCAATCACTTTAAAGTTTGGACTTTAGGCGATGCCAATGCCACTGAAGCGGAAATCATCCAACGTTTTTTTGATGGGATAGAAAAATACACCCCACAAATTGTGTCATGGAATGGCGGAGGTTTCGATTTGCCTGTGTTGCATTATCGCGCCATGATTAACCAAGTGCAGGCACCACGCTATTGGGATCTGGGTGAGGATGACAAAGATTTTAAATGGAATAATTACATTAGCCGTTATCACATGCGGCATTTAGATTTAATGGATGTGTTGGCCATGTTTAACGCACGTGCCAATGCCCCGTTGGATGAAATAGCACAGTTATGTGGTTTTCCTGGTAAGTTAGGGATGGACGGTAGCAAAGTGTGGGGCGCGTATGTTGCGGGTGAAATCGAAGCAATTCGTAATTACTGTGAAACCGATGTAGCCAATACTTATTTAGTGTTTTTGCGATTTCAGTTGATGCGCGGGCATCTTAGCCCAACACAGTATGCGGCTGAAATACAATTGGTGCGCGACACCCTGCAAAGCTATACAGGACAACATTGGCAAGAGTTTTTACTAGCTTGGCAACATTGACCTGCTGAATATCAACACTACTTGCGACGTAAGCCGACGAAACCCAGTAGTGCTGACCCCAGTAACCAAATCGCTGGTGGTACAGGGACAGCAGACAAGTCACCGTCACCACCGCTGCCGCCAGGTATGTTAGGATTGTTCGTGTCGTTAGGGTTGTTAGGGTCCAAATCTGATGGCGCTACATAAGGCGTATTTCTTCCACCATTTCCACCGCGTCCGCCACCACCACCGCCCATGCCACCACCGCCAGCAGATGGCGCTGACATAGACGCTGGCATAATGCCCGCAACGGTTGCATCATCTAAATCTTGTATATATCTTTCAATGCCCGCACCCGTTTCTTCCGTGGGTAATTCAAATAAGCCATTGACATCATTAGAGGCAACCATTTCACCCTCTAAAAAGAAATTTGTTTTTCTAAAACCGTTGTCAGCTAGATATTGCTCTACCTCAGCGTAGTTTTTTTCCCAGCGCTCGATAAATGGCGTGTGCAATTCTTGGGTGTGTGTAGACTTAGGTTTGTTTTTTGCTTTTAGCGCAGCAATTTTGTCAGCATCCATACTGTTAATAGCATTGTAATGACTGGTGTATGCAAACAGCGACAATAAGCCTAGCAAAGCAAACACCAAGTATTTTGATTTTTTTGTTTTAGATTGTTTACGTGCGCGTGTGCTCATGATGCGCCCCCAAGTCCGTGTTTGAATTAAGTACGAACATTACCTATATGGGGGATGCCGCGCAATAGCTCATTCGCACTAATGAAATGAGCTATTATTTGTTAACTATATGATTTAATTAAATATTATATAGGGTTGTTAAATGGGGTCAGTCTGATGCGTCCATGTCAGCTTCGTCAATTTGGTCTTCCTCTGTGGTGTTTTTCCAATTCAAAATAATTTTCTTAGGTTTGTCTGTGGTGATGGAGAAAGAGTGACTTTGCTTAACGCCATTGTAGTCAGCCACAACCTTATAAGTACCCGTAGGTAAGTTCACTAATAACTGCGGTTGCGCACCCATCACGTCAAATATCAGCGTATTGCGCTTATCATACATACTTACATTCACATCTGTGACTGAGCGTCCGCTTTTGCCCTCAGAAAAAATGACACGTAGATTAAACTGTTGTATGTGTTGACGCATGACTTCTACTTCGTCTGCACTAATACCACCTGTCATGTAGCTAATGCCTTGATCCGACATTTTTATCGATGGCGCATCGGCAAAACCGTACAAGCTGACACACAGCAACATAGACCCCATTAGGCTTGAGAATAAAGTGTTAAGGTTTTTCATGGCGAGTACCTTTTCATCAATGTGAATTGATTATTCTACGCCTGCATCAGCTAAAATACTGGCTATGAGAAGAAATCGTAACCAGTCCCGCAAAGAATCCGC
Source organism: Methylophilus sp. (assembly GCA_030696695.1). Taxonomy (GTDB): domain Bacteria; phylum Pseudomonadota; class Gammaproteobacteria; order Burkholderiales; family Methylophilaceae; genus Methylophilus. The sequence continues at coordinate 35,577 of JAUYRP010000012.1, read as the reverse complement.
CCTTAACCCAATTACCGAAGCCTTGATTGAGTCTCTAGACCAAGAGGGACGCGGTGTAGCGCACGTAGAAGGCAAAACTATTTTTATCGATGGCGCACTGCCTAATGAGCGAGTGCGCTATCAATCTCACCATGTGAAATCTACCTATGAAGTGGCCAACGTGGTGCAGGTATTAAAACCCTCAAATCAACGTGTGACGCCAAAGTGTCCGCATTTTGGTATTTGTGGTGGCTGCAAATTGCAGCATCTAGATTTTGCTGCACAGGTAGCAGCCAAGCAGCGTTTATTGGAAAATGACTTTAAGCATATAGGCAAAGTGCAGCCTGTGAATATGTTGCCGCCGTTGTATGGACCTACTTGGGGCTATCGACATAAAGCACGTTTGAGTGTGAAATATGTAGAGAAAAAACAGCGTGTGCTGGTTGGTTTTAATGAGAAAGCTACACGCTTTGTCTCGGACATGAATAGTTGCGAAGTGTTGGTGCCAGAGGTGTCGGCATTGATCCAACCGCTACAAGACATGATTGTGCAATTAAGCTTGCGTGACAAGATTCCGCAAATTGAATTAGCAGTGGGCGAGGCGGTTACAGACATCCCTGTGATTGTGTTGATTTTTCGCATTATGGGTGGGTTAACCAGTGAAGATGAGACCCTATTAAAAACGTTTGCAGATTTGCATCAAGTGCAAATTTGGACGCAAACCAAAGGCCCCGACACTATTCTGCCGTTTTACCCCCTGCAAGCTGCGCAGCTACAGTACAGTTTGCCAGAGTTTGATTTAAGCTATCCATTTAAACCAAATGAATTCACCCAGGTGAATCCGCAGATTAATCAGGTCATGATACGTCGGGCCATGCAACTACTTCAGCCGCAATCAAGTGAAACCATTGCAGATTTCTTTTGTGGTATCGGTAACTTTACCTTGCCAATTGCACGCAGTGGTGCAGCTGTATTGGGTTTAGAAGGGCTATCAAACTTGGTGGAGCGTGCCAATGAAAGTGCTCAACTCAATCACATCAAACAGGTCAAATTTGGGGTGGCCGACTTGTTTAAGATGACAGAGTCTAGCTTGGCTGAGTTGGGTCACTTTGATAAATGGTTAGTCGATCCGCCACGTGATGGGGCATTTGAATTGGTGAAAGCGATTACGCCAGAGACGGCACCACAGCGTATTGTCTATGTGTCGTGTAACCCTGCCACTTTAGCGCGTGATGCAGGTGTGCTGGTAAACGATAAAGGCTATACCTTAGCAGCGGCAGGTGTTATCAATATGTTCCCGCATACTGCCCATGTTGAGTCGATCGCGTTATTTACTCTGAATTAGTCTGATATTAAAAAAGGTGGAGCATTTGCATCGCCTTTTTTGTGGATTCATTTAGTGATTACTTGCTGAATTTTAGTGGCTTAACTTTTATCCACACTGTAAGCAGTTTTTCCACCCACGGCCAGTAACAGTAAACCACCTGCCATCGCGATATTTTTCAAGAACAGAATAGACTGCATTTGCTCTGCAAAATTGCTATGGAAGATAATGGCGGTCAGCACTGAAAAGCCAGCCAACGCCAGTGCGGCATAACGCACTTTAAAGCCAACGGCTACTGCTAGTCCCCCTAATAGCTCCAATGCAATGGTAGGCCAAAGCAACAGAGTGGGTACGCCCATGGCTTGCATATAGCCTGCGGTGCCTGCAGGGTCCGTTAATTTACCAACGCCTGCGATTACAAAAATCAACGCTAACATTATTCTGCCCAATAATTGAAGTATTCCATTCATTTTTTTGACTCCCAAGTAATTGTAGAGAATTGCGAAATCCATCATACGTCAACAATCTAGGTTTGTCATATGTTGGCGCGCTAATTGCTATTACAGTCTGATGTTTAAACATTCACTAGGGTATTGAGAATCTTAATATGCGTGTATCTAAAAAATTAGCAATCGTGTTGTGTGGATTTGGTGTGATGTTTCCAGTGATCGGCATGGCAGACACGCTGGATGAAAAAGTGATTCACAGTCTTTGGGTGTTGATTGCGGGTGCCATGGTCTTTTTGATGCAGCCTGGTTTTGCTTTGTTGGAATCTGGGATGTCTAGATCCAAAAATGCAGTGAATGTGATGATGAAAAACTACATGGATATCTGTGTGGGTTCATTGCTGTTTTGGTTATTAGGGTATGGCTTAATGTTTGGTAATAGCCCCACGGGTTGGATAGGTACTGACTTGTTTGGATTGGCGAAAGCGCCCGACTGGGACTTTAACCTATTGTTTTTTCAGATAATGTTTGCTGCAACTGCCGCTACGATTGTGAGCGGAGCAATGGCAGAACGCACCAATTATGTCGCGTACTTGATTGGTACTTGTGGTATCACCGCCATTATTTATCCCATTTATGGCGGCTGGGCATGGAACGATCATGGCTGGTTAAAGCAAATGGGGTTTATTGATTTTGCTGGTTCAACAGTGGTGCATTCTGTAGGTGGATGGTGCGCGTTAGCAGCCATTATGCTGTTAGGCCCAAGGTTAGGGCGCTTTGGTGCCAATGGCGAAGTACGTGATTTACCAGGCCATAATTTGGGTTATGTGACGATAGGTGGCTTTTTATTGTGGTTTGGCTGGTTTGGTTTTAACGGCGGAAGTACCTTGGCGGCAGGCACAAATCTTGGGCATATCTTACTCAACACGCACATGGCAGGTGCAGCAGGCGCAGTAGGCGCACTGTTTTTAAGCTATATGTTACGTAAACCTGCGCTGATGGCCAATGCAGTCAATGGCAGTATCGCAGGCTTAGTTTCAATCACGGCGGGATGCGCCAGTATGGAATTGCCCTATGCGGTGCTGACAGGTGCGATTGGTGGAGCGATTTCAGTCCTAGGTGTGATGTTGCTAGAGCGTCTGCGTTTAGACGATGTTGTGGGTGCCGTGTCTGTGCATGGCATTTGCGGAGCATGGGGCACGCTAGCGGCAGGTTTGTTTCTAATAGGCAATATGTATAACCCACATCAAGTGATTGTGCAGTTAATCGGTATCAGCGCCGCATTTTTATGGGTATTTGTCACCGCTTTTACGCTGTACTGGCTCATCTCAAAAACTACTGGTTTGCGTGTGAGTGCCATGCATGAGCAACGTGGTTTAGATATTACCGAGCATGGCGAAATTGGTTATCCAGAATTTAGCCATGACTCTGCTTACTCTTCCGATAATTTGAAATCGCTTGAAAAATTGTAACGGTGCACCTCACCACTTGATAGACGGGTGAGACGAAAAATAAACGATGGATGGACTTAACATTATCATGGATTTAAAACTAAGACGCAGAGCGATTTATACTGGGATGCGACCGTATTTTGACGATGCAGCTTTGTTAGAGGCAATACATCTTTGGCAGATCAAATATTCTGACAAACCTAAATTTGCCTTTACTGAATTCTTATCAGAGTGCTGTCAAGACAAAGCGCTCAGGGCACAACGCACCACAATACTGAGCTCAATTTTTAAAGCACTGGATACGCCTGAGCGTGATCTATTGCCAGACCCGTTTGATATTGACCAGGACCAACTAATCCAGTTAACCCCTGCAGAAAAAATATGTGATGACACCACTATTGTATTTGTCCATTTTTTAGACAACTTGTTGAAATCTTTAGTAGACAAAGATGCACTCACGGTACGCATTTATATATTGAATCAGTTTCCAAGTTTACGTTTAGATGAGTTGAGAAAAGCATTTCTGCGTGATTGGCTAGATAAAAAGTCTAATAAACTCCCTGTCAGTTATGAGCTGAGTGTCATGCGCCAGGTGGTTAACTTTGCCTATGTGGCTATTTGTGAGATAAAAGGGCCAGTGAAAGCAGACCAATTACTGTCGCAAGCCATTAAATCATCGGACGAATTGGCGAAACAGATGGAGATACCATTGCATGATTTTTTATAGCGCATTGCGATCATCGGCTTATTAAGCTTGCCTTAACCTTAGTCTTCTTAATATCAAGTAAAATGGTGGCAATGAGATTGTCGCCATTTTTTTTAATTGCTGGTTTAAGCCTAATCTTAGGTTGTTCGCCATCCCCCAAGCAATCATCTACTCCCGTTATCCGTATGGCGATTGCGCAAGCGCCACTTAACCTAGACCCGCGTTATGCTACAGATGCTGCGTCAGAACGAGTGAATCGCTTGCTATATCAACGGCTGGTTGAATTTGATGCCAGCTATCAAGTGATACCGAGTTTGGCCGATTGGCAAATGGTGTCACCACAACATTATCAATTTACCCTCAAACAACAGGCGATTTTCCACGATGGGCAAACGCTCACCGCGCATGATGTTAAAGCGACTTACGAGAGTTTATTGGCATTGCGGGATGCCCCACATCGTGCTGAATTTGCGCATATTGCTCGTATTGAGGTGCAAAATAATCAAACAGTGAGTTTCTTTTTATCAAAAGAAGATAAGCATTTTGTAGAAAAACTCATCATAGGCATATTGCCGAAATCACGGCTTGCGCAGGGCCATGACTTTTCACATGCACCCATTGGCAGTGGACCGGTTAAGTTTGTGCGCTGGCCAAGTGCATTGACCTTGGCGCGTGTGAGAGATGGCCAGCAAATTACGTTAACAGAAGTGAAAGACCCGACAGTGCGCGTGCTGAAACTGGTGCGAGGTGAGGTGGATTTGCTACAAGGAGATTTGCCGCCTGAGCTGGTCAAGTATCTACAAACAAACCCTGATATCACAGTAAAGACCAATCAAGGCACCAATTTCTCGTATCTTGGTTTAAATATGCAAGACCCTGTGTTAAGCAATTTGAACGTGAGAAAAGCGATTGCGCATGCCATAGACAGACAAGCCATTATTCAACAAGTCATGGTAGATAACACCCGTTTAGCTGGCGCTATTTTGCCGCCAGAACACTATGCAGGTAACGCTGGATTACCAGCGTATGCATATCGCCCGCAGTTGGCCAAACAATTACTTGAGCAAGCTGGCATTCAATTGCCGCTGAAGTTGGTATATAAAACGTCTACAGATGCACAGCGTGTGCGATTCGCTACTATTTTGCAGGCGCAAATGGCACCAGCAGGTATTGACTTGGACATTCGCAGTTTAGACTGGGGGACGTTTTTTGAGGACGTCAAACAAGGCCATTTTCAACTGTATGGATTGACTTGGGTGGGCATAAAAACGCCTGAAATTTATCTTAAAGCCTTTGGCAGCCAATATATACCGCCGCAAGGATTTAATCGGGGCAGGTTTCATGATGCGACTGTAGATGCACTTTTGGCAAATGAAAACTGGCCTGCGGTGACGCAGCGTATTCACCAGCAATTGCCTTATATTCCTTTATGGTACGAAGGCCAATTTGCAGCTTACAGACAAACGGTTAAGTATTATTCACCTAAGTCAGATGGAAACTGGGACGGCTTAGCCACCTTAGAGTAGCCTAGGCCACAGCCACACCAAACAGCTTGCCGACCAATGCGGTAATCAACATGGCAAGCGCGCCCCAAAAAGCTACTCTGATAGCGCCTTTTATTAAGCTGGCACCGCCTGCTTTAGCTGCCAAGCCTCCCAATAATGCCAAAAATAATAGGGACAGCACAGCCACAACCGTTACAACGAATGGTTGTGGTGACAAAACGGCTGCAAGCAAGGGTAATGCAGCGCCAATTGCAAATGTACCTGCAGAAGCAAATGCTGCGAGTAAGGGTTTGGCCGATACTATCTCGGATATGCCAAGTTCATCGCGCGCGTGCGCACCTAGCGCATCGTGTGCAGTTAAAGCAGATGCCACTTGCAGCGCTAAATCCGCATGTAAACCGCGCGCCATATAAATGCCCGTCAACTCCTTGAGCTCGCTTTCTGGCTCGTGTGCTAGTTCTGCTTTTTCTTTGGCTAAATCCGCAGCTTCAGTATCGGCTTGCGAACTCACCGATACATATTCGCCTGCCGCCATCGACATCGCACCTGCCACTAATCCCGCTAGTCCCGTCAGTAAAATACTGGCATGACTTGCCTGTGCAGCCGCCACGCCAATGATCAAACTGGCGGTCGATACTATGCCATCATTCGCACCGAGCACAGCCGCACGTAGCCAGCCAATGCGATGTGATTTATGGAATTCAAAATGGCGCATATTTACTCCCTAACACCATGACATGATACAAACGTAAGCGATACCAAAGTGTACACGTAATACTTTGGTTTTTAAGTGACACACAATATTTTAGACAATAACAATAAGTTGGTTGTATGCATGCTGTGTTTTATCAGAATGCCGTAAAATACTCCACATCATGTATATCGAAATCTCCATTCAACGACAAACGCTTACCTTGCTAAGCGATCACCACGAATTGCTGGCACAGTATCCGATTTCAACGGCAGCCAATGGCGTAGGCTGTGAAAAAGACAGTGGGTGCACGCCGCTAGGCGAGCATATCATCCGTGCCAAAATTGGGGAGGGTGCTCCAGCCAATACAGTGTTTGTTGGACGTCGACCCACAGGTGAAATTTGTACGCCAGACTTAATGGCAGCGTTTCCCAATCGTGATTGGATATTGACCCGTATTTTGTGGTTGAGTGGCAAAGAGGTAGGCAAAAATCGCTTAGGTAATGTGGATACCATGCAACGGTATATTTACATTCATGGCACACCCGATAGTACCGACATGGGGCAGGTGGGCTCACATGGCTGCGTGCGTATGCGCAATGCCGATATTATTCAATTGTTTGACACAGTACCTGTAGGTACTCAAGTGTTGATTCAAGAAGCCTAGTGATTAGTCAGCTTGTGCGTGATGATGGATATAGAAAACTAAACTGAATGCATTTATTCAAGCGACTATTTTCCGTGATTCCAGTGGTATTTGGTGTACTGCTACTCACATTTCTGCTTATTCATTTAGTGCCTGGCGATCCCGTAGAGGTGATGTTGGGGGAATCTGCCAGCACTTCAGACAGTGAAGCCCTGCGCGAGGAGCTAGGTTTAAATCAACCCCTCGTTGTGCAGTTTGGACACTATCTTAATAAATTGGCGCACGGTGATCTTGGCCAATCCATACATACCAAAACGCCTATTATAGAACTCATCAAAGCACGTTATCCCGCAACCGTCCAACTTGCAGTGGTGGCCCTCTGTTTAGGGGTGTTGATTGGTGTGCCTATGGGCATATATGCAGCGTTACATGCTGGGCATTGGCAAGATTTTGTGATTACACTGATCAGTGTGCGCCTTTCTGCCATGCCGGCTTTTTGGCTAGGGCCATTACTGATGTTGTTGTTTGCCGTGTGGTTGGGCTGGTTACCTGTCAGCGGGATGGATCATCATGCTTCAATCATTCTGCCAGCGCTCACACTAGGGCTTGGCTTAAGTGCAATTCTCACACGCATGACCCGCACCAGCTTGTTAGAAGTACTGAATGATGACTATATTCGCACAGCACGTGCTAAAGGGCTGAGTGAACGAACGGTCATTTTACGACATGCGTTACGCGCTGCACTGCTGCCCATTATTACCATTGTTGGTTTGCAAATGGGTAGCTTATTGGCGGGTACAGTGATAACAGAAACCATATTCAGTTGGGATGGCATTGGCCGATTGTTGGTCGAAAGTATCGAAAAGCGCGATTATCCAGTGACACAAGCCTGCGTACTGATAGTGGCATTAAGCTATGTGTTGATTAATTTAGTGACGGATATTGTGTATCAAGTAGCAGATCCACGCATGAGGCACGCTTAATGGCTAGAACCTTTGCGCTGACTATTCTCATTTTCTGGTTAGGTGCCGTGTTATTGGCGCGCTTGCTGGATATACATGGCAACGCGATTGATTTGCAGCATATCTTAGCTTCGCCATCACTGCGTTATTGGTTTGGCAGCGATGATTTGGGGCGAGATATTTTGGCGCGCGTATTACGCGGTGCTGAAATCTCTATCATGGTGGCCATCGTTGTCACCATCATTAACATGCTAATCGGCGTGACCATTGGTTTGCTGGCAGGTTTCTTCGGCGGCAAACTAGATCGTTTGCTCATGCAGATTACCGATGTGTTTTTAGCTTTCCCAGGTATTTTACTGGCCATTGCCTTTGCTGCCGTACTTGGGCCGGGTATGTTGAACTTAGTGTTTGCTTTATGCCTCACAGGCTGGGTGAGTTATGCCAGACTCACGCGGGGTCAAACTCTTAGCTTGCGCAATCGCCAGCATGTGCAAGCCGCGGAGTCGTTGGGAGCAACGCCTTATCGTTTGATGTCTCGCCATATTTTGCCGTTGCTCACCTCATTGCTGATGGTAGAAGCCACTTACAGTTTGGCGAGCATCATGATTGCAGAGGCCAGCCTGTCTTTTTTAGGCTTAGGCATACAAGCGCCCAATGCTTCTTGGGGTGCCATGCTGCGTGACGGAGTGCGCTACATGTTAGTCGCGCCACATTATGTGTTGATTGTAGGTTTAAGTTTGATGAGTTTGATTTTGGCGATTAATTTGGGTGGGGATTATCTGCGCGATAAGCTGGATGTGAGAACAGCCTAAAATGTAGTCTTGTGAATACGAGAGGTCAGCAATGAGAAAGCAGTACCGATATTACGATTTAATCATGGCTGCTTTTGTCTGCGTGCTGGTGTGCTCTAATTTGATTGGCCCTGCCAAAGTTACGCAAATCGATGCGCCATTTTTAGGCACACTCACTTTCGGAGCTGGCGTTTTATTCTTCCCTATTTCGTTCGTGTTCGGAGATATTCTGACCGAAGTCTATGGCTATGCCGCCAGCAGACGCGTGATTTGGGCTGGCTTTGCTGGATTAGCCTTCGCAAGCTTGATGGCATGGGTGATCGTGGCATTGCCCCCCGCGCCGTTTTGGCAAAATCAACATGAGTATGAAGTGGCATTTGGTAGCACATGGCGCATTGCATTGGCCGGTTTGGTGGCGTTTGCTGTGGGTGAATTTGTGAATAGCTATATCATGGCCAAGATGAAAATCGCAGCGGCAGGCAAGCATTTGTGGCAGCGCACCATTACCAGCACGATATTTGGTGAGGCCATTGATACGGTGATGTTTGTGCCACTGGCGTTTTGGAACACGGGCATTATCCCTAACGATAAAATCCCGTTGGTGATTGGTGCGCAAATCATCGCCAAAGTATTGGTAGAAGTGGCCTTTACCCCCGTGGTGTATAAAGTGGTGGCATTCCTAAAACATGCAGAACGCGAAGATTATTATGACAAAGACACTGATTTCAATCCATTTACACTAGAAACTACGCGTTGAGTATCCGGTGGCATGTGACTGCTTGATGTAATCAATGCGCTCTCGCGGTACAATCACTACTTTCTGCATTAACGCATCTCTGCTTTATCAAAGCGCACATGGCTTGCCTTTTCTCAGCATCACCTATTTTAAGTTTCATTAAGGATATTCATTGACACAGTTTCAAACCGCCACTTGGCAAGAAAAAAATAAAACACAGCAAGCAAGTTGGCACTCAGAGGCCAACTTGGCGGTGCCCAAACAGATTGTGATTGCCAATGATGAAACCAAGGCGGATGAAGCATATAAATTAGCTTGTGAAGGTACTGCCTTGCTATATCGTGGAGATTTTCAAAATGCCAAGCAGTTACTTCAAGCCATCACGCGTCGCGTCGACCGTAAACCAATCAAAGCGGCCAGTAGTCTGACCGAGGCTTTTCACCAACACCGTGCTAGGCAAATTCAACGCGCCAATATTACCAACAAAATACTCATTGAGTTACAACATGCAAAGTGCGATTTAAAACGCGCCCCTGATGTGAAAGAAGCTGTGCTGGGCGCGCTAGTGATAGACGAGAAAAGAGATAAATTACCTAATGCCGTCTTGCTTTCATTAAGAGAGTTGCTAGGTATGATAGGGGCGCATGAGTGGCGCAAAAAAGGCGTGTATGTAGAGGCCTTACAGGCGCATGTGCATGCGCACTATGGCGTGTATTCTCCAGTGCGTGGAGAGTATTTAGATTTGATTAATCAAGCACCCCTCAACAACCCCACAGTAGCGTTTGATATTGGTACCGGTACAGGTGTGATTGCTGCCATTTTAGTCAATCGAGGTGTGAAGCAAGTGATTGCTACCGATAACAGCGAACGCGCGATACGCTGTGCGAGTGAAAATATCCAACAGCTAAGTTTGACGCAATATATTCAAGTGCAGCAGGTGGATATGTTCCCTGAAGGCAAAGCGGATTTGATTGTATGTAATCCCCCTTGGCTACCCGCAAAAGCCAACGCGCCAATTGAGCATGCGATATATGATCCAAATAGCGCGATGTTAAAGGGGTATTTGCATGGCATTCAGACACATCTAAATGCTGATGGAGAAGCTTGGTTAGTGATGTCTGACTTAGCGGAGCATTTGGGGTTGCGTGCGCCAGATGCATTAACTCAATGGGTTGCTGAGGCTGGACTCACTGTCGTAGAACAGTTAAGTGTTGCGCCTAAGCATGCCAAAGCCAGCGATCAATCAGACCCGCTATATCCAGCGCGGTCTAAAGAAGTGACTTCGCTGTATCGATTAAAATTAGGCGCTTAAAACAGATTCCATTCTTTAATCGTCTGTGCTTCATCGGTGTTAAGTGTGTACCTTGCTTGCAGTTCACCTGCAATCAAATCTTTTTTGCCTGACGCCATAAGTGAGTGATTACCTGTCAGTTTGCCTAAAGTCGATTTGGTCTTGCCTTTTAATTGCGTTAAACGGCCATAAATTACGTACGGACTCATTTAGTTCTCCCATGCTGTTGTTATGGAGCGATTAAACAGGGTTTCTTTGAAGGTAAGAATTGCCTTTTTCCTTAAATTGTTATCAGATAACTCCTACAATCATAAGCAAGGATTGTTTAAAAAATATTAAATGAAGTGCTTTCAGCTAAAATGCCAAAAAGATTCATCGGCAGCTTTGCAGTATTTTTTTTGGAAAATAACAAAATGAGTTTAGGTCCAGTTATGTTAGACGTAGTCGGTACAGAATTGACTGCCGATGACATTCGACGTTTACAACATCCGTTAGTGGGTGGCGTGATTTTATTTGCACGTAATTTTATCTCTTGCGAGCAACTAAAAGCGCTGACAGCCAGCATCCATGCCATTAGGCAACCACCATTATTAATTGCAGTGGATCATGAGGGTGGCCGAGTACAGCGCTTTAGAGAAGGCTTTACTAAAATTCCACCCATGCGTGAGTTTGGACATGTGTGGGATGAAAGTCCCAAGCGCGCACGCGAGCTGGCGGTCGAAGCAGGGTTTGTGCTGGCGGCCGAGTTACGTGCCCACGGCATTGATTTTAGTTTTACCCCAGTACTAGACATGGACTATGGGGATAGTTTGGTGATTGGCAACCGTGCATTCCACCGTGACCCACAAGCCATTAATCAGCTGGCTTTCAGCTTAATGCAAGGGCTCAAAAAGGGTGGCATGGCCGCCGTAGGTAAGCACTTCCCAGGGCATGGCTTTGTAGTTGCCGATTCACATGTGAGCATTCCAATTGATGAGCGTGAGTTTGATCAAATTGCGCAAAATGACATGCAACCATTCAGACAAATGATTGATGAGGGCTTGCCTGCGATCATGCCTGCACATGTGATATACCCCAAAGTGGATGACAAACCCGCAGGTTTTTCAAGCAAATGGCTACAAAAAGAATTGCGCGAGCGCTTAGGCTTTAATGGTGTGATTTTTAGTGATGATTTGAGCATGGAAGGCGCCACTGTCGGCGGAGATGTGACTACGCGTAGTTTGGCTGCGTTGAATGCAGGCTGCGATATGGTGCTGTTGTGTAACCGGCCAGATTTAGCAGACGAACTACTGGCTAATTTAGCGTGGAAAATGCCTGCACAAAGTATTGCACGTTTAGCCCGTATGCATGGCGCGCATCACCCACACACGATGACGCAACTCCGCGAAACGAACCTGTATGCAGATGCAGTGAAGCGCGTAGCAATGGTGGGTAAAAAAGAAGGTGATTTATTCGCCTAAGCCTTGAGTTTCAACATACTGTCACAAAAATTCACTTGAAACTTTTAACGTTAGTCGTTATCTTAACAGTGTTGCTATTTGGCAATTTTAGATTAAAGGAAATGTAATGTCAGACAATATGCAAGTATTAGGTCGCGAGGGAAGTTTATCCACAACGCAAAATAAAGTGTTGCGCAACACATATGCTTTGCTCGGTTTAACCATGATTCCAACCGTAATTGGTGCATTTGTTGGGATGGGAATTGATTTCAGTATTATTGCGCAACACCCATTTATGGCGTTTGGTGCGTTTATATTAGTTACTATCGGTATGCAAATGGCAATTATGGCTAATCGCAACAACAGTTTTGGTATTTTGCTGTTACTTGCATACACATTCCTGTTGGGCATTATGTTAGGCCCACTATTACAGCATGCGCTTAATATGCGTGATGGTGCGCAACTAGTTGGCTTAGCGGCTGGTGGTACAGGTTTAATCTTCTTGACCATGGCTGGCATTGCTACCACCACTAAACGTGACTTGAGCAATATGGGCAAGTTTTTGATGATTGGTATGGTGTTAGCCTTAGTCGCAATTGTGGCAAACATCTTCTTCCAAATTCCAGCGTTATCATTAGCGATTTCTGGAGTGATTATTTTGATTTCTTCAGGGTTTATTCTGTATCAAGTCAACAGTATTATTCGCGGTGGTGAAACTAACTACGTGATGGCAACTTTAGGGTTGTACATTAGCATCTACAATATCTTTGCTAATTTATTGAGTATCTTGATGTCATTTGGCAACAACGACTAATCAATGGTTAGCCAATAAAAAAACCCGCTTCGGCGGGTTTTTTTATTGCAACTATAGCTAAGCAATTAAATTAAGCAATGAGTTGAAACGCATGCCATACATTGCGCTATTGTTTTTTATCTAATCTGCGTTGTTTAAAGAATGTGCTTAGTAACTGACCACACTCATCCCCAAGCACGTTGGATATAACGTGCGTATGATGATTGAGTTTAGGCTCACTCATTAAATCTACGACACTGCCACAAGCGCCAGTTTTAGGGTCTTTGGCACCATAGACCAAACGTGCGATACGGGCATGTTGTATTGCACCTGCACACATGGCACATGGTTCAAGCGTGACGTACAAAGTGCAATCGACCAAACGATAATTGCCTAAGGTGTTAGCCGCATCACGCAGTGCGAGCACCTCTGCATGTGCAGTGGGATCATGCGCACCGATTGGTGCATTGCTGCCACGGCCAATGATGACACCATCTTTAACTACGATGGCACCTACAGGCACTTCTTCTTGCTCAGCAGCCTGCTGTGCGAGCATCATGGCTTCGCGCATCCACAATTCATCGCTCATGTTTACTCTTTAATTGGAAGTTTGCTGTTTATCTGCCCAACGAACAAGCACATATATCAAGCCAATGACAAACGCTCCGCCAAGCCAGATGCCAATTTCTTGATAGGTGGGAGATGCTTCTTGCACTGGAATCACAATGAGTTTACGTAAAAACATTACCAGTACTACTTCAATAAACGTTTCTACTAATAGCTTATGGCCACGCAAATAACGGATTTCTGCGGAGATAAGGGCAGACACTGCCCACAACAACATTAGCGTGCCGAGCGCATGTAAAAAGCCATGCACAAGGTTGTGTGCATAAGCGGCTTCTTTCACATCAATAAAAAACAGCCAAGTAAACATCAAAATAGAAACAGCGAGCGCCAAGCCAATAATGACGTGGGCAAATCCATTGAGCCAAAGCATAGCTTTAATGGCTATTTTATTCACTGGGGCAAACTCTTCTGGCAGTTGATCTTGCGACATGCGATATCCTTAAATCAAGTTTATGTATTTTGGCATTACATCAGCAGTTCATCTAGTGTTAATTGTTCTAATTGTTTCAGCATCCATTGTTGCGCTTTGCCCATTTGTGTAGTTCTTTGATTTGACCACGCAATAAACGTAGGTGCCAACGTTTTTGATTCAGCGACTTCTTTGATCATGAGTTTACCAAGATTAGCATGTTGTTTAGCCAGATTGATTGGCAAATAGCCTACACCTAATCCTGCCATTTGCGCCTCTAGCTTACTTTGCATATCGGGTACGGTGAGTACATCCTGACCAGACAAAATACCAGAGGTCCGTGGTGGCAAGTTACGCGAGCTATCAGCAGCGGCCACTGCACGGTGCTGGATAATATCTTGATTGTCTAGCGGCTCAGGCAATTGTGCTAACGGATGGTTGGGCGCTACGGCAAACACAAATTCAAGCTGCCCCAATAACTTTGTGCTAAAACCTCCGCCAGGCGGGGCTTCGCCGGGCGCGCCTATAGAAATATCTGCTCTGCCTGAGAGTAGCGCATCCCAACTACCGCCAAACACCTCGCGCATGACTTTCACTCGCGTGCCAAACCCTTGCGCGTAGAAATCTTCTAATATGTGAAACACGGCACGATTGCTAAACAAATCGTTGATTGCAATGCCAATGTCTGTCTCTACACCAGTTGCCACACGTTTCACGCGCGATTCGAGCGCATGGGCTGCATCTAGCAGATAGCGTCCCTCTTTGAGCAATTCTGCTCCAGCTTCGGTGAGATTGGCACGGTGACCACTGCGATCAAAAATGGCAACACCCAAATCTTCTTCCAATTTTCGAATGGTGTAGGTGATAGCAGAAGGTACGCGAAATAATGACTCTGCAGCAGCGGCAAAGCTACCTTTACGTGCAATCGCATCAATCACTTCTAAAGCGTCAATCGAAAGTTTAAGCATGGCTAATGTTCAATATTTTTGAATAACTTAAGCAGAATAATTCGCTATTCATGGATGTTTTGTATATATATCATGTATTAATCAATTCAAGGATGTTGAACAAGACTATATGATAAGCCTTAGAAAATCACAAGCACGTGGGCATGCTAATCATGGATGGTTGGATAGTTATCATTCTTTCTCATTTGCTGAGTATTACGATCCAGCTCATATGAATTACTCTGTATTGCGTGTCATTAACGAAGATAAAATTGCTGGTGGCACGGGCTTTGGAATGCACAGCCATCGTGATATGGAAATTATTACTTATATGTTGGCGGGTGAAATCAAGCATGAAGATAGCATGGGCAATGGTGCGGTGATACGTGCTGGCGATGTGCAGCGCATGACAGCGGGCACCGGCGTGCGACATAGTGAAATAAATGCCTCCGCTGATTCTGAAGCGCATTTGCTGCAAATTTGGCTGTTGCCATCACAAGATGGCTTGCCACCAAGTTATGAAGATAAAACTATTTCGCATGAAAGGAAACTAAACCATTGGTGCTTGGTGGCATCACCAAATGCACGTGAGGATTCGCTCATGGTGCATCAAGATGTGGAATTATGGGCAGCGGTATTAGATAAGCAACACGCTTTAGCTTATCGCTTCCAAGCGTCACGTTGTGGCTACCTGCAAGTGGCGCGTGGGCAATTGCATTTGAATGGACAGTTGCTTGTTGCGGGCGATGCCGCCATGATAGATGCGGAAAGTCATATCCATTTGGAATCAGTTGTAGAAAGTGAAGTGTTGCTGTTTGATTTACCAAGCCTCAATCAATCAACATCAAATATGTAGTGATCGAAGTATTCAATTAATTAAAAATAAGGAATAAACAATATGAAGAAAATATTATTAGCATTAAGCTTGGCCTTAACTACCAGTGCATATGCCGCCACTGAAACTTACAATATTGATGCGGGCCACAGCTTTGCTAATTTTAGTATTCGCCACGTGGTGGCAAAGACTTCTGGCAGTTTTAATGATGTCACTGGTTTGATTAAGATGGACCGTGATAATTTGGCTAATTCTAGTGTCAACGCCAAAATCAGTGTGGCTAGTATCAGTACCAGACATGCTAAGCGCGATGAACATATTCAAAAGCCAGATTACTTAGATGCTGCTAAATTTGGTGACATTACTTTTGTCAGCACAAAGGTGGAAGCCAAAAGTGCGACCGAGGGCATCATGACTGGCCAATTTACCTTGCATGGCGTCACCAAAGAGATTGCTATTCCATTCAAAGTGTTGGGTTTCGGCGCAGACCCATGGGGTGGACAGCGCTCTGGTTTTGAGGGCCATGCCACAATTAAAGCTTCCGACTATGGGTTTACTTGGGCGCAAAAACCAAATAGCCCTGTGGGAGACGACATAGAGATTACCTTGCTAATAGAAGGCGTAAAAGCCAAATAAAAGATTCAGAGTATTTCAAATTAATTAGAGGATAGACATGAGCAAAGACTTATTTTCACCTGCAACACTTGGCAGCATCTCGCTAAAAAACCGCATTGTCATGGCGCCACTGACACGAAATCGTGCGGGTGAGGGCGCTGTACCACAGCCAATCAATGTCACTTATTACGAACAACGCGCCACAGCTGGTTTGATTGTGACAGAGGCTACACCTATTTCAGCGATGGCGCATGGCTATCCAGCATTGCCAGGTATTTATACCGATGCGCAAGTAGCTGGTTGGAAGAAAATTACAGATGCAGTGCATGCGAAAGGCGGCAAAATTGTCATTCAGCTTTGGCATGTGGGCCGTATTTCACACCCAAGTTTACTGCCAAATAACGCACTACCTGTGGCGCCATCTGCGATTAAGCCCGCAGGTAAAGCGTTTACGTACCAAGGCTTGGTGGATTATGTAGAGCCACGCGCGCTGGATGCTAGTGAGTTGCCTGCTATTGTGCAGGATTATGTGCATGCTACCCAATGTGCAATCGCAGCAGGATTTGATGGCGTGGAGATCCATGCCGCCAATGGCTATCTGCTGGACCAGTTTTTACGTGACGGCAGTAATCAACGTACCGATCAATATGGCGGAAGTTACGAAAATCGTGCGCGACTATTAATGGAAGTAACCAGCGCAGTAGTGGATGTGATTGGTGCTGATAAAGTGGGTGTTAGATTGTCACCTGTGAATCCGTTCAATGATATGAAAGACAGCAATCCGCAGGCCATCTTTAATTATGTTGCCACAGCCTTAAACCAGTTTAACTTAGCCTATTTACATGCGGTTGAGGGTGGTATTCATGGCGGTGGTGAAGCGGATCCTTTTGATTTTTCAGCATTCCGTCAGTTGTTCAAAGGCGCGTATATGGCTAACTTAAGCTACGATAAAGCGCGTGGCAATGCAGCGATTGCCAGCGGTCATGCCGATGTGATTGCTTATGGCGTACCGTTTATTGCTAACCCTGATTTAGTAGAACGCTTTAAGCAAGATGCACCATTGAACGAAGCGGATAGTAAAACCTTTTACGGGGGTACTGAAAAAGGCTATACCGATTACCCTGTACTAACTACTGTCTAGTTGATTACATGAATGCGCTGGATGCCACTTAAACTGGTATTTGGCGCATGTGTATTTCTAACATCAGTTTGGCAAAATCTTATTGCCGAGCACATAGCCTCAGCGTAAAATCCAAAGTGCTTAATTTCATTGGCCTTACTCTTGTCTTCAAATCAATCCTCACACGCTAAAATCGTCATTGCTAACTGGAAGATGCATGGCAACCTCAAGCAAAATGCACAACTCCTGAATGCCTACCTCAAAGAGCTATCTGACTTAAGCCACGCTAAGGTGGTGGTCTGTGTGCCTTATCCCTATCTTGCACAAGCGCAGCAGTTGTTGCAAAACACTAGCATTGCTTGGGGTGCGCAAAACATGGGCAAGTTTGAATCGGGTGCCTACACGGGCGAGGTGAGTGCCGACATGTTGCTGGACTTTGGCGCGCAGTACGTCATATTGGGGCATTCGGAGCGAAGCACGGCGTATTGTGAATCAGATGAAAATATCGCCGATAAGTTTATGCTCGCCAAGCAACATGGGCTCACGCCCGTTCTATGTGTCGGTGAGACGCTTATTGAGCGCGAAGCAGGCGTCATGGAGATGGTGGTGGGCCAGCAACTGGATGCCATTATTAAAAAATGTGGTGTTGAAGTGTTTGAGCATGCGATTGTTTCATACGAGCCGATCTGGGCGATTGGCACCGGGTTGGCGGCGTCGCCAGCGCAAGCGGAAACCATGCATCAGTTCATTCGTCAAAAGTTGACACAACCAAGTGCGCAGGCCGAAGGTGCGCTAAAAATACTGTATGGGGGAAGCGTAAATCCTCAAAATGCGGTACAATTATTTTCTGTGAATGGCATTGATGGTGGCTTGGTGGGTAAATGCTCCTTGAATGCGCAAGATTTTGTCAAAATATGTCAGGCGGCGGAACAGGTTTGCGAGACGCTGGTCGAGTAAACATCGCTGTAAATCAAGAAAAAATTATGGAAAAAATTATTTTAGTAGTGCATATCTTAGCCGCAGCTGCGGTCATAGGTTTGGTTTTGCTACAACATGGTAAAGGTGCTGATATGGGCGCTGCATTCGGCAGTGGAGCATCAGGTAGCTTGTTTGGTGTGTCAGGCTCATCAAACGTATTAAGTAAATTAACTGCGATATTTGTGGCGGTGTTTTTTGTGACCAGTCTCACATTGGCATACATGGCAAGTCATCGTAGTGGCGGTGGAAGTGTGGTGAAGTCTAATGCTGTACCTGCTGCTGAAGTGGGCGCCACCAGTCTGCCAGCAGATGCTGCAGTGTTGCCAAGCGATACTACAGCTAAAACGACAGTAACCGATGAAGCGGCTAAGGATATTCCGAATTAGTAGGATGTTTGTGTTGTAAATGCCGTCGTGGTGGAATTGGTAGACACGCTATCTTGAGGGGGTAGTGACGAAAGTCGTGAGAGTTCGAGTCTCTCCGTCGGCACCATCAATATTAAGTTTTAAAATTTTGCGCTTAAAAATTGAACTATGGCATCAATGCCAAGTCGTTATTAGGTGTTCAATAAGCCAGAGTTGGCTTTTTGTAAATCTTAAGTAGCTAGAACTCAAAAACTGTAATGTGTGATCTAAAAATAGCTTAGGACTGACCAGTGTTAGAAAATTATTTTCCTATCTTGATGTTTATTTTGGTTGGTTTGGCTGTTGGCTTGGGTCCGCTTATCCTTGGAAAACTAGTCTCTCCGCACCGACCTGACTCTGAGAAAAACTCTCCTTATGAGTGTGGTTTTGAGGCCTTTGAAGATGCGCGCATGAAGTTCGATGTGCGTTATTACTTAGTAGCAATCCTGTTTATTCTATTCGACTTAGAAATCGCATTTCTTTTCCCTTGGGCGGTGGTCATTCAGGAAATCGGCTTGTTTGGATTTTGGGCAATGATGCTATTTTTGTTTGTCTTGGTGGTAGGCTTTGTCTACGAATGGAAGAAAGGCGCGCTAGAATGGGATTAATGTGGCAAAAACATTTGCGTGCAATCACGTCATTGCGCAATCTTTCGATGATGTGCATTGGTAAGCAAGCAAAATTAAATGTTTCCAATATGTTACGTCTAGTGCTTCCTTCGCGCATTGTGTCTGCTGAGGTCAATTATCTATGAGTATCGAAGGTGTTTTAGAAAAAGGCTTTGTCACCACTACCCTGGATACGGTCATCAATTACACGCGTACAGGCTCTATGTGGCCGATGACATTTGGGCTAGCTTGTTGTGCAGTTGAGATGATGCATGCAGGGGCCTCTCGCTATGATTTGGACAGGTTTGGTATAGTGTTTAGGCCTAGCCCACGCCAGTCAGATGTTATGATTGTTGCAGGTACGCTGGTGAATAAAATGGCACCCGCTCTGCGCAAAGTATATGACCAAATGGCAGAGCCACGTTGGGTGATTTCTATGGGCAGTTGTGCTAATGGCGGTGGTTACTATCATTATTCCTACGCTGTTGTGCGTGGGTGTGACCGGATTGTGCCTGTAGATGTTTATGTCCCCGGCTGCCCACCTACAGCAGAAGCGCTACTGTACGGGATTATTCAGCTCCAAAAGAAAATTAGAAGAACCAATACCATTGCTCGATAACCCATATTACTTAAAAGTTAATTCATGTCAGCAAAATTAGAACAACTCTCTGCGCAATTAAAGCTCGCACTCAGTGATTTAATCACTCGGCATGTGGTAGATCATGGTGAAGTGACCATTGAAGTGAAGCTCACAGATATGAAGGCTACATGCCTAAAGCTGCGAGACCACGCTGAGTTGAAGTTTGAACAAATGATTGACCTGTGTGGTGTGGATTACTCTGAGTATGCAGATGGTCAGTGGCAGGGTGCACGTTTTGCGGTAGTGATTCACCTACTCTCTGTGTCGTTAAATCAGCGAGTGCGATTGCGTGTTTTTGCAACGGATGATGATTTCCCTGTGTTCCCAACGCTTGTAGATGTGTGGCCAGTGGCCAATTGGTTTGAGCGCGAAGCGTTTGATTTGTATGGCATGATGTTTGAGAATCACCCGGATTTACGTCGACTACTCACTGATTATGGTTTTGTTGGTCATCCGTTCCGCAAAGATTTCCCAATGATTGGTAATGTCGAAATGCGTTATGACCCAGTTCAGCAGCGTGTGGTCTACCAACCGGTGTCAATAGAGTTGCGCAACAACGTACCGCGTGTCATTCGCGATGAAGGATTCCATCATGGCTGAAATTCGTAATTACACGATGAACTTTGGTCCTCAGCACCCAGCTGCGCATGGTGTGCTGCGTTTGGTGCTCGAGTTGGATGGTGAAGTCATTCAGCGTGCCGATCCGCATATTGGCTTGCTACATCGTGCCACAGAAAAGTTGGCAGAGAATCGCACTTATCTGCAAAGTGTGCCCTACATGGACCGCTTAGACTATGTTTCGATGATGGCCAATGAGCATGCGTATGTGATGGCGATTGAAAAGATGTTGGGTCTTGAGGTGCCGATTCGTGCGCAATACATACGTGTCATGTTTGACGAAATCACACGGGTATTAAATCACTTGTTGTGGCTGGGTGCGCACGCGCTGGATGTAGGTGCGATGACGGTATTCTTATATGCTTTCCGTGAGCGCGAAGATTTGTTTGATGTGTACGAGGCTGTGTCTGGCGCGCGTATGCACGCAGCTTATTATCGTCCTGGTGGTGTGTATCGTGATTTACCCAACAAGATGCCACAGCACGAAACGACCAAATTTAGAAGCGCGGATGAAATCAAAAAACTGAATGAAAACCGTCAAGGCTCGGTTCTGGATTTTATTGAAGACTTTACCAATCGCTTTCCGACGTATGTCGATGAATATGAAACGTTGCTGACGGATAATCGTATTTGGAAGCAACGTACCGTTGGCATCGGTGTGGTCGCCCCTGAGCGTGCACTAGCGCTCGGTATGACAGGTCCGATGTTACGTGGATCTGGCATCGCTTGGGATTTGCGCAAAAAACAACCCTATGAAGTGTATGCTAATTTAGATTTTGATATACCAATTGGCGTGAATGGCGATTGTTATGACCGTTATTTGGTGCGTATCGAAGAATTTAGGCAATCCAATCGCATCATCAAACAATGTGTGGATTGGTTACGTAAAAATCCAGGCCCTGTAATTGCAGACGACCATAAAGTGGCGCCGCCTAACCGTGAAGGCATGAAGACGAATATGGAAGATATGATTCATCACTTCAAACTGTTTACGGAGGGTTTTCATGTGCCAGCAGGTGAAGCTTATGCTGCCGTTGAGCATCCCAAAGGTGAGTTTGGTATTTATATGGTGTCAGATGGTGCAAATAAACCATATCGTTTAAAAATACGTGCACCTGGTTTCCCCCATTTGGCAGCGCTGGATGAAATGACAAGAGGGCATATGATTGCTGATTTGGTGGCGATTATTGGTACGCAAGATATTGTTTTTGGCGAGATAGATCGATAGATTATGTTAAGCAAAGAAGCCATTGAAAAGATCGAGTTTGAATTAACTAAGTATCCCGCCAATCAGCGTCAGGCAGCAGTAATGTCTGCCTTACGTATTGTGCAGATGGAGCGTGGCTGGTTGTCCAAAGAGAGTATTACCGAGGTAGCGGAGTATTTGCGTATACCAGAGATTGCTGCCATGGAAGTCGCCACTTTCTACAATATGTATGATTTGTCGCCTGTAGGTACATATAAAATTACTGTATGTACCAATATCTCTTGTATGTTGCGCGAAGCTGACGTGATTGTGGACCATCTTCAACAGAAATTAGGGATAGGCTTTAACGAAGTGACCGCAGACGGTAAGTTTTGTCTAAAAGAGGGCGAGTGCATGGGTTGCTGTGGCGGAGCGCCGCTGTTGCATATTAACAATGCGCAAATGCATGAGTTTTTAACGCCAGAAAAAGTGGATGAGATTTTGAAGGAGCTTCCATAATGGCCGCCCTGAAGAAATCTGCAATAAAGCCAGTCATGACGGATTTAAAAGGTCAGACGCTGCTGACGCTCAGAACGCTTACTGAAAAAAATCCTGCATCGCTTGAATCTTATGAAAAACTAGGTGGTTATGCGCAGCTTAAGCGCATCGTCACAGAAAAAGTCAAAGCTACAGAGATTATTAATCAGGTCAAAATTTCTAATTTGCGTGGTCGCGGTGGTGCTGGCTTTCCTACGGGTCTCAAGTGGAGCTTTATGCCGCGTTACTACGACGGCACCAAGTATTTGGTTTGTAATACAGATGAAGGCGAGCCTGGTACATTCAAAGACCGCGATATTATTCGCTATAACCCCCACCAGTTGATTGAAGGAATGGCGATTGCTGCCTATACCTTGGGTGCGCGGGTAGGGTATAACTACATTCACGGCGAAATTTGGCAAGATTATGAGTCATTCGAGCAGGCTTTGGCAGATGCGCGTAAAGCTGGCTATATTGGTGAAAACTTATTTGGCACAAACTTTAGTTTTGATTTATACGCGGTACATGGTTACGGCGCGTATATTTGCGGCGAAGAAACTGCACTGATTGAATCAATAGAAGGCAAAAAAGGTCAGCCACGTTTTAAGCCACCTTTTCCTGCTAGTTATGGTGTGTTTGGCAAGCCGACCAATGTAAATAATACAGAAAGTTATGCGTCTATCCCTTGGATACTGCAACACGGTGGTCAGGCGTTTGCTGACTTAGGCGTGCGCAATTCCGGCGGTACCAAACTGTTTTCAGTCTCTGGCCACGTAGAAAAGCCAGGTAATTATGAAATTAAGATGGGAACGCCATTCACTGAGCTTTTAGCGATGTCGGGTGGTGTATGGAAGGGTCGTCAACTCAAGGCAGTGATTCCAGGCGGGCCATCAACTGCGGTCATGCCAGCGAGTGCAATTATGGACGCTACCATGGATTATGATGGTTTGAGCAAAGCTGGATCTAGCTTAGGCGCAGGCTCCATGATTGTGATGGATGAAACCACATGTATGGTTAAAGCGCTTAAGCGGCTTAGTTATTTCTTTTATGAAGAAAGTTGTGGGCAATGCACACCATGTCGTGAAGGTACAGGTTGGGTATACCGCGTTATTTCACGTATTGTGGACGGCAAAGGAAAAATGGAAGATTTGGACTTGCTGACTGATGTGAGTAATAATATTTCTGGACGTACCATTTGTGCGCTGGGTGATGCTGCAGCAACACCAGTGTTAAGCTTTATTAAACACTTTAGGCCTGAGTTTGAATATTATATTCAGCACGGCAAAAGTATGGTTGACGGTAAATGATAAATCTATTATGTGAGCAGCTTGCTGTGTTGTGTGGTACTAAAATCCTCATGTGCTCCATGTACATTCTGGATTCTATGTTTCACATGCCTTGCATTCATCCCGCTAAATAAATTTTAGAGATCAAACGAATGTTAAACATTGAAATAGACGGCAGACCACTGGAAGTTGAACACGGCAGCACCATTATTGATGCGGCTGATAAGGTAGGTATTGCGATTCCACGTTTTTGTTATCACAAAAAATTGTCAGTCGCCGCAAACTGCCGCATGTGCTTGGTGCAAGTCGAGAAGTTTAATAAACCTTTACCTGCTTGTGCAACGCCTGTTGCCGATGGTATGAAAATCTATACACGTAGTAAGGCTGCAGTGGAAGCCCAAAAAAGTGTAATGGAGTTTCTATTGATTAATCACCCGCTTGATTGCCCAATTTGTGATCAAGGTGGAGAGTGCGATTTGCAAGATATTGCCGTCGCGTATGGTGCCAGTGGTTCTCGTTACACTGAAGAAAAACGTGTGGTTTTCAATAAAAATATCGGCCCACTCATTAGCACAGACATGACGCGTTGCATTCAATGTACGCGTTGCGTGCGCTTCTTAAAAGAAGTGGGCGGTATCCAAGAGCTTGGCTTGGTCGGTCGTGGCGAGCATGCAGAAATTACTGCCTATGTGGATAAGTCAGTCAATTCTGAGTTAAGCGGCAATATTATTGATTTGTGTCCAGTGGGTGCGTTGACCAGCAAGCCATTTCGTTATTCTGCACGCAGTTGGGAGCTTACACGTCGTCCATCAATTGCACCACATGATGGTTTGGGTTCACATATTGAAGTGCATGTGAAAGACCATAAAGTCATGCGGGTATTGCCGCGTGAAAAAGAGTCGATTAATGAATGTTGGTTATCAGACCGTGACCGCTATTCTTATGAGGGCTTAAACAGTCCGGACCGATTAAAAGTCCCCATGATTAAACATAATGGGCAATGGCAAGAAACTGATTGGAAAACTGCTTTGGAGTTTGCGGCAGGGCAACTCAAAGACATCACTACACAGCATGGGGCTGATGCCTTAGGCGTGTTGGTTTCTCCAAATAGCACGATGGAAGAAGGTTATTTAATTAAGCAGTTGGCCAATGGCTTGGGTTGTGGCAATGTGGATTATCGGCTCCGTCAAACTGACTTCAGGCTAGATGGAAAGCGCGTAGGCACGCCATGGATGGGTTGCAACATTCAAGAAATAGAAGAGCTAGACCGTATCTTGCTGATTGGCTCGAATATTAGAAATGAGCATCCATTACTTGCGCAACGCTTCCGTAAAGCGGTAGCCAATGGCGCTGAGTTATGTATCGTAAGTCCACTAGACAATAATCCTTTGATGGATGTCGCTCACAAGGTCATAGTGCGTCCTAACGACATGGTGAACGTATTAGGTCAAATCCTTAAAGCCATGTCTGGCCTCCAAAAGTTATCTCTATGCTTACCCCCATCGCTCAACAAATTACTTGAAGAAATTCGAGTGCGTCCTAATACCCAAGCCATGGCTGAATGCTTGGCTGGTATGAGTGATGACTTGGTATTGATTGCACCTAAGGTGGGTATTTTTATCGGCAACATGGGGTTGAGCGATCCGCGCTTTACAGAAATGTATAGCATGGCTGAAGCGATTGCTGGTATTTCAGGTGCCAAAGGTGGCATATTGCCTGCTGCCGCCAATAGTACTGGGATGCACCTGATGGGTGTGATGCCAAGTGCCACTGGTATGCATGCACGCGCGATGCTAGAAGTGCCAAGAAAAGCTTATTTACTCTTAAATATTGAACCTGAATTAGATTGTCAGCACGCTGCACTTGCAAAAGCCGCTATGGCAAAAGCTGAGTGTGTAGTCGCATTGACGGCATATAAGTCAGCTGCACTAGAAAATGCCGATATTTTGCTACCCATCGCGCCATTCACAGAAACCTCGGGCACCTTCATGAGTATGGAGGGGCGCGTGCAGAGTTTTCAAGCAGTGACTAGGCCATTGGGTGAATGTCGACCGGCTTGGAAAGTGCTACGCGTGTTAGCCAATACACTAGGGCTACAAGGGTTTGATTTTAATAGCAGTGATGAGGTTAAAAATGCCATATTTAATCATGAAAAACCTTCAACAGTTGTATGGCGAAGTTTGAATAACAACCTAAAAGAATTAGTGGAAATTCAAATCAATATTAAAAAAGAGGGTTTGCAGCGCATTGGTGAGGTGCCGCAATACGAGTCCGATCCAATTGTGCGTCGTTCTCCACCACTACAAAAAACCAAATACAACATTCGCCCGTTGGCCAGAATGTGTGCAGAGCAAATGGCTTTGTTAGGATTGGTCGAAGGAGATGTAGTATTAGCGCGTCAAGAGCGAGGCAGTGCAGTACTGAAAGTGAAATTAGATAACCACGTAGCAAAAGGCTGTGTTCGTGTTGCAGCATCTCATGAACTTACCACAGGGCTAGGCGATTTAATGGGCGATATTACCATTGAAAAAACAACAGAAGAGCATTACAAGCCCTATGAAACTACAATCATGGAAGCGATGTGACCATGACGTTTTTAGCTGAACTCTTTGGTGAATACTGGGCGCCTGTGCAAACAGTCACTTGGACATTAGTCAAAATTGTGGCGATTGTATTGCCCTTAATGGTAGCAGTTGCTTATCTAACGCTAGCTGAGCGTAAGGTGATTGGCTATATGCAGGTACGTATCGGCCCAAACCGCGTTGGTTATTGGGGGTTGTTGCAGCCGGTTGCTGATGGTTTGAAGTTGCTATTCAAAGAGATTATCCTGCCTACAGCTTCGAATAAGGGCTTGTTTTTCTTAGGACCGATATTAGCCATCGCGCCAGCTTTTGCCGCTTGGGCTGTGATTCCTTTCGATGCCACCATGGTGCTAGCAGATATAGATGCTGGATTGCTGTACATCCTAGCCATGACATCTGTTGCGGTGTACGGTGTGATTATTGCGGGATGGGCTTCTAACTCAAAATATGCTTTTATTGGTTCACTACGTTCTGCTGCACAAATTGTGTCATACGAAATTGCCATGGGATTTACCTTAGTAGGTGTGCTGATGTGCGCTAACTCATTGAATCTAGGCAAGATTGTGCTTGGGCAAGCAGGTGGGTTTTGGCACTGGTACTTTATTCCATTATTCCCGTTGTTTGTAGTGTATTTTATTAGTGCTGTGGCCGAAACGAATCGCGCACCGTTTGACGTGGCAGAGGGTGAGTCAGAGATTGTGGCTGGCTTCCATGTTGAATATTCAGGCATGGCTTTCGCAGTGTTCTTCTTAGCAGAATATGCCAATATGATTTTGGTCTCCATGCTAGCTGCTTTAATGTTTTTAGGTGGTTGGTTATCACCAGTACCGTTTATCCCCGATAGCTTCCTGTGGCTGTTAGCTAAGGTTGCATTCCTATTATTCTTGTTCTTGTGGTTCCGTGCCACATTCCCGCGCTATCGTTACGACCAAATTATGCGTTTAGGTTGGAAAATATTTATTCCAATTACCTTGGTTTGGATCGTGTTCGTTGCGGCAATGATGCAAACTTCACTGGGTTATTTATTCCATTAATATGATCAATTCGATTAAAAATACACTGGGTAGTTTAATGCTCTGGGAACTGCTCAAGGGCATGGCCCTGACTGGGCGTTACTTTTTTTCACGCAAAATTACCATTCAATATCCAGAAGAGCGCACACCACAATCTAACCGCTTCAGAGGTCTGCATGCACTTCGTCGCTACCCAAATGGTGAGGAGCGTTGTATTGCATGTAAATTGTGCGAGGCAGTTTGCCCAGCAATGGCAATCACCATTGAATCTGAGCAACGTGATGACAATACACGCAGAACGACACGCTATGACATCGATTTAACAAAGTGTATTTTTTGTGGTTTATGCGAAGAGTCGTGTCCTGTGGATAGTATTGTTGAAACGCGTATATTTGACTATCACGGTGAGCAGCGTGGCGATTTGTTGTACACCAAGGAAATGTTGTTAGCGGTTGGCGATAAGTACGAAAAACAAATTGCGGAAGACCGCGCACAAGATAAAACTTACAGGTAAGACTCAACTATGGTATTCACCGATTACGTTTTTTATGCCCTCGCTGCTATCTTGCTATTTGCAGGTTTGCGCGTGATTACCACGCGTAATCCAGTGCATGCAGCACTGTTTCTAGTACTGGCATTCTTTACCGCAGCTGGCATTTGGCTGTTATTGGAAGCTGAGTTTTTAGGCATTGCATTGGTATTGGTCTATGTAGGCGCGGTGATGGTGCTGTTCTTGTTCGTGGTCATGATGCTGGATATTAATGTCGATAAATTGAGAGAAGGCTTTTGGGAGTATCTGCCCATGGCTGGATTTATCGGTGTACTGATGGTAATAGAAATGGCCATGGTGCTAGGAGGTAAGTACTTCGATACTAGTGATGAGGTCAGCAAGCCACTTGGCTACAGTAATACAGCAGAATTAGGTCGTGTGCTCTATACCGATTACTTGCTCCCATTTGAGTTAGCATCAGTCGTGTTGTTAGTTGCAATTGTGGCTGCGATTGTGCTTACCTTGCGCGACCGCCAAGACAGTAAATCGATGAATCCTGCCGACCAAGTGAAAGTGCGCCGTCAAGATCGCGTGCGCATTGTGAGTATGCAAGCAGAAGTCGAGCCTCCACCCGCAACAGAAAACCCAGCAGAAGGAACGGCTAAATGACGGTCGGTTTATCGCACTACTTAATATTAGGCGCACTGATGTTTGCCATCAGTGTGGTCGGTATTTTTTTAAATCGCAAAAACGTCATTATTTTACTGATGGCCATCGAATTAATGCTGTTAGCAGTCAATTTAAATTTTATTGCTTTCTCACATTACCTGAATGATATTGCAGGGCAAGTGTTTGTGTTTTTCATACTGACGGTAGCCGCTGCTGAATCTGCAATCGGTTTGGCCATTTTAGTGGTGTTATTCCGCAATTTACGCACAATTAATGTGGACGATTTGGACCACTTAAACGGTTAATGATGATGAGTATGCCTAAAATATTATTACTAATTCCAATGTTGCCATTAATTGCTGCTGCAATTGTTGGACTGCTAGGCCGCAAAATGCCAAGGCATTTTGCGCACATCATTACAGTTAGCGCGGTGGGCATTGCTTTTGTATTGTCAGCTTACGTGTTGAACCAAACACTAAATGGATTCACGCTCAATGAAACAGTTTACCGTTGGTTAACCTCTGGCCCCATCAGTTTTGAAGTAGGTTTTTTAATTGATAATCTGACTACCATGATGATGGTAGTCGTGACATTTGTCTCGCTCATGGTGCATATTTACACCATTGGCTACATGCACGAAGATCCAGGTTATAGCCGTTTTTTTAGTTACATTTCACTCTTCACTTTCGCGATGTTGATGTTGGTGATGAGCAATAACTTTATGCAGTTATTTTTTGGTTGGGAAGCAGTGGGACTGGTCTCATACCTGCTTATTGGCTTTTGGTATACCAGACCTACTGCCATTTACGCCAACCTCAAAGCCTTTTTAGTCAACCGTGTTGGGGATTTTGGTTTCCTACTGGGAATAGGCATGGTGCTTTATCATTTTGGTAGCTTGGATTACGCCACAGTGTTTGAATCAGCACCACGTTTAGCGGATGCACAAGTGCAATTACTACCAAATGTCTCTTGGTCGCTAATGACAGTGACTTGTATCCTATTATTCATCGGCGCGATGGGTAAATCTGCACAAGTGCCGTTGCATGTATGGTTGCCAGATTCTATGGAAGGCCCAACCCCAATCTCAGCTTTAATCCATGCGGCGACTATGGTGACAGCAGGTATCTTTATGGTGGCTAGAATGTCACCTTTGTTTGAGTTATCAACTACAGCACTGTCTACGGTCATGATTATTGGCGCAATTACCGCATTATTTATGGGCTTTTTGGGGATTATCCAGAATGACATCAAACGTGTGGTGGCCTACTCAACATTATCTCAATTGGGCTATATGACTGTGGCGCTTGGTGCATCTGCATACTCAGTGGCCATATTCCACTTAATGACACATGCATTTTTCAAAGCTTTATTGTTTCTAGCAGCAGGTGCGGTCATTATGGGCATGCATCATGATCAGGATATTCGCAATATGGGCAACCTGAAAAAATACATGCCAGTCACTTGGATCACTTCATTGATTGGTTCATTAGCCCTGATTGGCACCCCATTTTTTGCTGGTTTCTACTCAAAAGACAGCATCATAGAGGCAGTTAAGTTTTCAGAAATTACAGGCAGCAGCTTTGCATATGTTGCTGTGTTAGCAGGTGTTTTCGTCACTGCATTTTATTCATTCAGACTATATTTCTTGGTATTCCATGGTCAAGAAAAGTGGCGTCATGTTGCACACGATACGCATGAGGAAACGCATCATGACGAACATCATCACGGCTTATCTCCACATGATGATCCACATGAACCTGGATGGGTTGTCAAATTGCCACTGATTCTGTTGGCGATTCCATCATTACTGATTGGCTATATTGCTATTGAGCCTATGTTGTTTGGGACATTCTTTAACAACGTCATTGTGGTAGATGCCAACGCACATCCTGCCATGAGCCATTTGACCCATCATTATCACGAATTGTTACATAGCCCAACAGGCATGGCGTTGCATGGCTTCTTCACGCTACCATTTGCATTGGCGCTGTCAGGCGTAGTTCTGTCTTGGTATTTCTATATGAAGCGTCCTGATATTCCAGCCATGATACAAACCAAATGTAAGCTGATTTACCAAGTGTTGGATAATAAATACGGATTTGATGCGTTTAACGAACGTGTATTTGCAGGTGGCTCACGTCTGATTGGTGGTAAGTTGTGGCAGATTGGCGATGTGCAGCTTATTGATGGTGCCATGGTCAATGGTACCGCCAATTTAATTGGAAAAATTGCAGGTAAAGTGCGTCATTTACAATCTGGCCTCATTTATCATTACGCCTTTGCGATGATTATCGGCGTGTTTTTGTTCCTCACATTCTTTATTAAAATCAACTAAAAAGTTGCTCATGACTGTATTTAACCAACATCTATTAAGCTTTGCTATTTGGCTGCCTATGTTAGCGGGCGTAATTGTCCTCATGTTTGGCAGCGATCAAGCCGCCAATAGAACGCGTTGGGTAGCGCTGGTCGGTTCCATCGTTAGTTTCCTGGTCACCATCCCGCTGTATACACGATTTCAATTAGACGTCGGCACTTTTCAATTTCAAGAGCTAGCAACATGGATTCCTGCCTTTAATATTCATTATCACTTAGGCGTGGATGGATTTTCTGTGCCACTTATCTTGCTGACGAGTTTCACCACTGTATTGGTAGTGGTTGCAGCATGGGAAGTAATTACCAAAAGTATTGCGCAATATATGGCAGCATTTTTAATCATGAGCGGTCTCATGATTGGTGTATTTAGTGCGCTAGATGGAATTTTGTATTATGTATTTTGGGAAGCAATGCTGATCCCAATGTTTTTGGTTATCGGGATATGGGGTGGACCGAATCGCGTCTACGCCACAGTGAAGTTTTTCTTATATACCTTGCTAGGTTCTTTATTAATGTTGGTGGCGTTTATCTATTTGTACCACCAAACAGGTAGTTTTGCATTGACCGATTACTATGATTTACCCATAGCAATGAACGCGCAAATCTGGATATTTATCGCGTTTTTTATGGCGTTCGCAGTGAAAATTCCAATGTGGCCAGTACATACATGGTTACCAGATGCACACGTGGAAGCACCAACAGGTGGTTCGATAGTATTGGCGGCTATTGCATTAAAACTAGGGGGCTATAGCTTCTTGCGTTTCGCCATGCCGATTGCGCCGGATGCTGCTCACTACTTCTCGAACGTAATGATTACTTTGTCTTTGATTGCTGTTGTCTATATTGCTTTTGTTGCGCTGGTGCAAAAAGATATGAAAAAGCTGATTGCTTATTCTTCAATATCGCATATGGGCTTTGTTACACTTGGCTTCTTCATGTTTAGCCAACTTGGACTTGAAGGTGCAGTAGTACAAATGATCTCGCATGGGTTTATATCAAGTGCCATGTTCCTGTGTGTGGGGGTGTTATATGACCGCATGCATAGTCGTCAAATTGCTGATTACGGTGGCGTAGTGAACACCATGCCAATGTTTGCTGCATTTGCAGTGTTGTTTGCCATGGCCAATAGTGGTTTGCCTGGTACTTCTGGCTTTGTGGGTGAGTTTATGGTGATTTTGGCTGCAGTCAAATTCAATTTCTGGGTTGCATTCTTAGCAGCTACCACTTTAATTTTTGGTGCCGCATATACGCTCTGGATGACAAAACGCGTATTTTACGGTGAAGTGGCTAATGCACATGTGGCCGAATTGAAAGACATTAATGCGCGTGAGTTTTCAATGCTTGCAGTGTTAGCTATATTAGTGATTGGGTTTGGTGTGTACCCAGAACCTATCACAGCATTATTACAAGCAACAAGTGCGGAGTTTTTAACGCATATGCAAACCAGTAAATTACCAATCATAAGCAACGTACCAGCGGTGGGTATCTAAGAATGGAAAATATACAAATGGATATCTTGAGCGCTTTACCAGAGCTTACTGTGCTTTGTATGGCTATGCTTATTTTGATTGTGGATTTATTTATTAAGCCACAAAACCGTTTTGTAATATATGGTCTAGCGCAATTCACATTATTCGCAGCCGCTGTATTTACATTTCAATCGCACACACCTGCTGTTAGTTATATGTTTAGCAATATGTTTGTCGACGACACTTTGGCGGATGTGCTCAAACTGATGACATATCTTGGTACGTCCATCATGCTTGTATACACTAGACAGTACATGCAATTGCGTAATATGTTCCGTGGAGAATACTACGCCATGGTGCTGTTTTCTATGCTGGGTATGATGATCATGATCTCTGGCCAGAACATGTTAACCATCTATATGGGGCTTGAGCTACTTTCATTATGTTTATATTCATTGGTAGCATTTGATCGTGATAACCCACGTGCCTCTGAAGCGGCCATGAAATACTTTGTACTTGGCGCGTTGGCTTCTGGCATGTTGTTGTACGGCATGAGCATGATTTATGGCATGACAGGTAGTCTAAATATTACCGAAATTGCAAATGCTATCTCAGATTTAAATCCGCACAATCCAGTGCTCATCATGGGCTTAGTGTTTGTGGTTGCAGGTTTGGCTTTTAAATTTGGTGCTGTGCCATTTCAAATGTGGGTGCCTGATGTTTATCAAGGCTCGCCAACGTCAATTACAATGCTGATTGGTTCTGTGCCGAAGTTTGCTGCTTTTGCTATTACGATTCGTTTGTTAGCGCAAGGGCTATATCCACTCGCTGCGGATTGGCAAGACATGCTACTTATCATGGCATTGTTATCAATAACGATTGGTAATCTCAGTGCAATTGCACAAACCAACTTAAAACGCATGCTGGCATATTCCACTATTTCTCATATTGGATTCTTGCTATTTGGTCTAATGAGCGCAAATTTAAACGGCTTTGCATCTAGCATGTTTTACATCTCTGCTTATGTCTTAATGACACTAGCTGGCTTTGGCATGATTTTGCTGCTTTCTCGCCAAGGGTTCGAAGCTGATAAGTTAGAGGACTTAAAAGGTTTAAATCAGCGCAGTCCGTGGGCTGCCTTTATGATGATGATTACTATGTTTACTATGGCAGGTATCCCACCTACAGTTGGTTTCTACGCAAAATTCACAGTGTTGCAAGCTGCATGGCAAGCCGGTTTCACTTGGCCAGTTGTTGTGGCTGTCTTGTTAGCGGTAATTGGAGCATTTTATTATCTGAGAATTGTTAAGCTGATGTACTTTGATGAGCCAACAGATCACAATGCAATTCAAGCGCCTGTTGATATGCAGTTTGTACTCAGTGTAAATTGCTTAGCATTGCTGCTAATTGGATTATTACCACAGGTCCTAATGAATATCTGCGGCTTATCTATCGTCACTAGTTTGCAATAGCGATTGTTACACGGTATTGCCATGACACCACAGCTCACCATACTTCTTCTTGCATTTCTTGCAGCCAATCTACCTTGGTTTTCTGAAAAGGTACTTTATGTCTACCCGCTAAAGTCAGCCAGTAAAAACCTTGCTTGGTGTTTGCTAGAACTAGTGATTATATATTTTGTGATTGGAGCGATTGCATTGTATGCGGAGCATATTGTGTATGGTCAGATGGCTAACCAAAGCTGGGAATTTTATGTAGTAACCTTCAGTTTATTTTTGGTCTTTTCGTTTCCTGGGTTCATCTATAAAATTTTATGGAAAAAGGCTTAACTATTTTTGCTATGCAAATAACCATCTTCAATAAATCCACATAGAAGTAATTTCACCTCCCAAAAACTAAAAAGCGGTCCCAAACATACAGCAATGTTGTGATCTACACTGGCTGAAGTATTTAAATTTTGCTAGTTACTGAGATTTAGTTGAGTTTAAGTGGTAGTAGCATATACAAAAAAGCCATGTAAAACATGGCTTTTTTGTTACAACGTTAACTTAATTAGTGTTTAATCTACGTTCACACCATATAAAGTTTGACCATCACCTAGATTAGGACCACCACAATTCTTAGGATTGTTTAAGCAGTTTTTAACAACCCGAGTAAGAATCGCTTCATCCCAGCCATTCATCCAGTCTGCGTGCAATGAATAACCACCTGGGTATGCAGTGCTGTAGTTGTCGCTTGCTAGTCGATATTTTGCATTTGCATTCAAGTTTGGAAAATCGGCGTTAATAGTGATATTTGGAATAGCCACTGGATGACTTGCAGGACAAGAGTTTGCTGACTTAGTGATTTTTCCCGTAGCGTCTTCACACTCATCACCACAAGAATAGGCCATGTGTGATTGATGGTCAGGACTGTCCAAGTTTTTACCGTCCCAGCATTGTGGGAAGCTTACAATCATCCGCAGTATTTGGTTTGGTCCACCACATGCTTTTAAATGGTTAGCTGACCACATAATTCCCCAGTTAGACGGGTTCATAACTTGGGTCTGGTCTTGGCAGTTAAACTCCGCTTGCGTATCAGCAATAGCTAATGGGCGAGCCTTGCCAGCAATCATTCTCAAGCCAGCAGGAGGCGTTTTTACATACATACCACTGGTTTCATCAATTGCTTTGTAATACACCACTACAACGCTTGGCTTGACAGGTGCACCTGTGGATGTATCAATTAAACTTGGCATCCAATAACCAGAACGATTCAAAATGCCACCAGCACAGGTGCTATTGCCTGAATTTCTTAACGTGTCGTTTGTACTATAAGCATTTGCTGCAGTGTTGCCAAAAAACGTATGATGATGTGTTGCATTTGGTACACCAGGAAACACGATAGGGTCATCATTGCTCATGTGTGAGTATTCACAGCTAATTCTGAAAGCACCAGCGTATGGGAATAGCTCAGATTTTGGTAATGCAGCAGCTTTAATAAGTGACGTTGAAAATCCAACATTGGGCTTGGGTACTAAAGCAAGATTCACTGCTGGCATAAGATTTTGACCTTTAGGGTCAAGATTTTTTTCCAGCAATTTATTGTCAACATAGAAACAACGATTATAGGTGCCTGATTTAGGGTCACCAATAGCTGATGTGTTGCAATCAATGCTACCCGAGACATTCTCTTTGGTAGCCCATTTTGTAGCTACCCCAAACCATACTTTAGCAGTCATTCCCGTAGGGATTTTGCATTGCTCGCCAGCACCATTGCAAGCTACAGCCACGCTAGGTGGTGGCAACTGGCCAGATGATGTAGTGCTGGTTGGCGGAGTCGTCACAACAGGAGTCGTCACAACAGGAGTCGTCACAACAGGAGTCGTCACAACAGGAGTCGTCACAACAGGAGTCGTCACAACAGGAGTCGTCACAACAGGAGTCGTCACAACAGGAGTCGTCACAACAG
>JAUYRP010000032.1 GCA_030696695.1 Methylophilus sp. | reverse complement strand
GGAACTGATCGCTGAAAAAGGCGGGCACCAGCCGCAAGGCATCGGCGTCATCGAAGCCCCGCGCGGCACGCTGTTCCACCATTATCAAATCAATGAAGAAGGGCTTGTCACCAAAGCCAATCTTATCGTCTCGACCACCAGCAACAACCAAGCGATGAACGAATCGGTGCGCTCTGTCGCCAACCAATATCTCGATGGCCAGGAAATTACCGAAGCGTTACTGAATCACCTGGAAGTCGCCGTGCGTGCCTATGATCCCTGTCTTTCGTGCGCCACGCATGCGCTCGGCAAAATGCCGTTGCAAGTAACGTTGCAACATATTAATGGGACAGTGATACATCAATTGACGAAGGGGATGGATGGTGCAATTCAGTGATGAATGAAAGAGGCGCGGATTTAAAAAGCTTGCTATATTAAATGCTAAATTGACAATCTTTCATACAATAGAAGGAAATAGCATGCGTCATTTCGTTTTAGATTTCATTTTTAACGTATTTAATTGTGTCATTTCGGATATCTAATTCTAGTTGTTTTTCAAAAGTGAGCGTTAAATACTGTGAAAGGGCAAACAGACTGGAGGCTTCAAACCATTACCAATCTTGCAGAAGATTGGACTTCGCCATGGACAAATCAAATTGCTCCAAAAGGCTCACAAATTACCGTAGTCACTGTGACGAAAATCAAGTCAGGAAAAGTGCTAACGCTCCCTTTGCCAAATGCGACGGCACTTATGATTAATTCGTCCCAGAGATCTTATCGAAATGCATCATCACTGCGTAGAAAACACAAGTTAGATGAAGGCAAGTCTCAAGAAGTTACGTTTCGAGATTATCCCGCTGCTTTTGAGTATCTGGAATATCTGATGGAATCAATCCTAACCGCACATGCTGGCCTTGAGGCCTTTGTGAACGATCAAATTCCAGAAAATTATGAATATGCCTCTTACAGGAAAAGTGATGTTATTTTAGAGGTGTCAGACAAAACAAAAATACAAAGGCATATTTCGTTATCTGAAAAAATATCTTCTGTACTTCCGGATATTCTAGAGATAAAAACCCCCAGAGGTAATTCAAATTCCTGGGAGGATTTTAAAAAGCTAAAATCACTGCGTGATAGGATTACACACATGAAGAGCGAGGATAGAAAGTCAGCCCAACCAGATATAAATACTATTTGGCATGCTTTGGTTGATGTTGAACCACCGCATGAACAGGCACTATCTGTTATTACTTATTTTGTGAAGCATAGTCACGTCGCCCCAAGATGGTATGAAAAATGTCCAATCAAATAGAACAAACACACATCAAAGTCAAATATTGATATGAGGCTTTTACTGCATGCAACAATTGTAGATGGCAATAGAAAAGTAGCGCTCATTGAAAATAATCGAACAAAAATAACGGATTCAGACATCCCCAACATCAACAAAGAACCAGCCCCACACTGAATGACTTATTTACGCATCCACCACAGAATCAACGTCAGCACGACGGAGATGACCAATCCGGTCATCAGTGGAAAATAAAAGCTAAAATTCTCACGTTTGATATGAATATCACCGGGCAAACGCCCTAACGGCAATTGCAATAGCCAAGGCCACAACAAACCCAGCACGAGCAATAAGATTCCTAATGTAATGAGTAACTGTTGCATCGCGTTTTATCCAGTCAACATAATAATTAGTCGTCCCTGAAAAAGTATCAAACAACAGTTGTTCTGGAAAAGCCACCCGAGAAAACTGTTGCTTACTAATATGCATGCTCCGGTAGTTTAAATTTCCATCAAGGAATCCGATAAATTTGCAGTTTTTGCCACGG
>JAUYRP010000027.1 GCA_030696695.1 Methylophilus sp. | reverse complement strand
TGCCCGAGGCAAGTCCAAAATGTCCTCCCTCGGTGCCGCAATGCGCAAGCTGGTGCATTTGTGCTTTGGCGTAATCAAAACTCAACAGCCGTATCAACACGATTATCTGAAAAATGCTTGACGTTAGAGACGGTATCTACGGTAGCCCAGGCTACGCTTGCTTCATTTCATTTAACCCAACCTACCGCGCTGTCACGTTCTCCAATGGATACTTTTTGCAGTAGTTGTCCATCCAGAGATAGATCTGCTCCGCAGATTTCAACTGACCCAGCGGGTTAGATGGTTTGCCAGATGGTGTCTTGCCTTCGAGCATTTGGTTTATGCCGCTTAGATAGCCAAGTACCCAAGCTTTGTGTTCGACTGACGGAGACTAGATGTATCTGCCGCAGTCTGGTCTTCCAATACTGGTGCTACCTTCAGCTCCTTGTGCAGAGGTGATAGCGCTGTACGCCAGTACGGCAAAAAGAGCGAGAGATTTATGATTTTTCATCGGATCTCATTTTTTGGATCAGTCTGGGCCAATATATAAATATTGAGTTATTGGAGCTTGAAGATGATTGCGCCATTGGCGTCGACGGCTGCCTTATTGGTCAGGACCGCAATTCTGACAGCCGAGCGATCTCCCAGTTCTGCCGCACGATGAATAGAGGGCAGTGAGAACACCTCTCCATCATCAATCCAATAGCGTCGCTCACCGGTGAGGTCATAAACAAACCTGCCGTCGAACTGACCAATCTCTCTTTACTCGCTATCGCAAACCGCAATCATGTTGATACTTTCAGTGAGTATAAATTTGTGACTATACACGGAACGATGGCGCATATTGAAGTCGTTCCGCATCTTCCTGCCACGGGTGTATGGGCAGAAAGCAAGGCAGGTCCCAGAATTCAAGGGCGGGCGCGCTAAAGGCATATTCTGCGGCCGAACGTTCGACATGAGCGGCAGACTAAAGGCTGCGAAGCAGGCTTTAGTCTGCCCGCTCGATGGAGGGGTTAGGCGTCACTCCTTAGTCGCGCAACTAGAGGCTGCTCAACCTTGATCTAATTTTTTCTTGGCGATCTATGAGAACGACTCGCGTCTCTGGCAGGAGATTTCCCGTGTTGTGTAGGACGGTGATCAAATCATCGAGGATACGTAGATCACCGACCTCTACGAGTGACGGATTGAGCGCCTCTAAGAACGTGTTTACGATCTTCTGAGCAGCAGCCCCAGAAATGCGAGATGGATGAACTGCAGGCTGGTGTTGAGCTTTCGCTCGCAGTTCTTCCACAGCCTCCTATTCTTCTCCAGCCAGGCAAAGCTGCGCTCCACC
>JAUYRP010000002.1 GCA_030696695.1 Methylophilus sp. | reverse complement strand
AAATTTTGCAATCACAATCTACCAGCAACGCCACCTCAATTTCGCAAGTAGCAGCACAAGCAGCGCTAGAAGGTTCACAAGATTGCATCACACCCATGGTAACGGCATTTAAAGAACGCCACACCTATGTGGTTAACCGCTTTAACGCCATGCCAGGTTTAAGTTGCTTAATGGCGGGCGGTGCATTTTATGCATTCCCTGATGCGCGCGGTGCGATTGATAAGCTATTCAAAACTGGCAAAATTAAAGCAGCCACGGATATGGCTTTAGCTGAATACTTACTTGAAGAATTTGATGTGGCGGTAGTACCAGGTTCAGCATTTGGTGCTGAAGGGTACTTCCGCATTTCATTTGCTACATCAATGGATAACCTTAAAAACGCGTTAGACCGTATTGAGCGTGCGCTTAAATAAAAGCATTAGTTAAAAATTTAAAATTATTTGAGACCTTTAATCGCCATTTCACTAAAACCGTTCCCTGAGCCTGTCGAAGGGCGAAGGGTTAGGCGCAAATGACTTTGCTAGACTTATCCCTTCGACAGGCTCAGGGAACGGCGTAGGTGGAAATGGTGAAAGTTTTACTTTAAGGTCTAAAAAAAACATTAGTGCAAAGATCTCAAATTATTTAAAACTTCACTGGTCTATTTCAACGACTTATTTACTTTGAAATAGACCTTTTAATTTATCCACCGCCCCACCCGCTTTAATGCCTAAGCTAGTACCAACCCCTGGCCCTAAAATGGCAGTACCTGCAATGGCACCAGCCATCGCCGCTTTTGAAGGTAATACTACTGGGTTACTCACAGTGCCCGATACTTCAAGTGGGATAGCCACCAAGCTCACGCTATGCTTCAGCTCAACCTCTGCAATCCCGTCTAATTCTTTATTTGGTTTTATTTTAACCTGCCCGGTTGCGGCCAACAAACCAGAGCTTATTTTAAGATCACGCAAGTTGTGTTGCTTACCCCGCATACTAAACAGACCTGAAAACTCATTAAACTCAGTTTCACCGCCACCAGTATTTTGCTTCACTAGCAAGCTTGCTATCTTTACTAAATCCAGTCCATGCAATACACCGTTATTTACGCTAAATTTAAAATCCGCCCGCATGTTATCTGCCAGCGCAGCAGCCTCTTTTGCACTGCTAGAAAAATTACCATGACTAAATAAACTACCACTCAAATAAACTGCCTTACTCACCATGCTGCTGGGTTCTTTCACTGATAAATTGTGTACCTTTAATTTACCATTTGCACGCCAATTTTTTTCCCAAGACACCGCTACATTACCCGTTAATTTACCCTTATAAAGATCAACATTGATGTTAGGAATCTCTAATCGGTTACCCTTTACCTGCATTTCAATTTGAGCTTTATCAATCAATAAAGGCAGCCCTATCGGCAATATCCATTTATCCGCCTGCACTAATATCAAATAATCACTACCTTTAGGCGTTACATCAGCTTTCAGCGCGCCATCAGCCGATTCTAATTTTGCTGACGCCAATACATTGGTATTTGTAAAATTGGCCTCTAAATTAACAGGGGGTAACTTCATATCAGGCCAATCGAGTTGCAACTCCTTAACCGTGACATGACGAATATTGATAATAGCGGCAGCACTACCAGCATCTGACGGCTTGCTAGATAAAGCAGATACAAACGTTAAAGCCGCTTGCTTGACAATAGGCTTGCTCACTTTCAAATCAATGACTCTAACCGCAGAAAACAAAGTGCTTAAGCTTGGAATCACCACAATCTGCGCTACTTTAATTTCTTCAAGTTTGCCCACGGTAATATCATCTGCCACCACTCGCGGGCTAGGCAGCAATAACCAATGTCCAGAAGCAATCGTCACTGGCACACCCAGTTTTTCACTAGCAATACCTTCAACTTTATTTAGATAAGATTGCGTAGGAATTAAAAAAGGTAAGATAATCAATAAGCTAATTACAGCAGATAACCAAATTGATATTTTTTTAATTTTTTTCATCAAAATAATCCTAAATAATGCTGAGTAGTGATTGACCGAATGCCGCTTAGCCAGTATTATAGCGCCTTCACCAATTCCTCGATAGCTCAGTTGGTAGAGCAACGGACTGTTAATCCGTGTGTCCCTGGTTCGAGCCCAGGTCGAGGAGCCAGATTCTAAAAGCCTTACAGAGATGTAAGGCTTTTTATTTTTTAAGTCTGCGGCGATGATCGCAGACAATATCACTTTAAGCTATTTTATCAGTTTAGTAGCCTAGCGGTTGAACCTAGTAGATTTCACTCATTAAGGAGCAATACCAATGACCAACGCACAACGCAGAGCGCTTGCACGCATGGCTGAGTTAAATGCAACAAGTAACGATAACAAGCCTGAGCCTACTCATAGCAGTGTGTTCCGCCCGCATGAGGCAGGTGCTTATTACGTAGTGAATGTGGACAATGTAGGTAAGGTCATCAATTTATTGGAAATAGAAGTCGAGCCACCCGTTCGCACCTACACCATTACTACCGTAGACTTTGAAGTGGATGCAGATACTGGTAAATGGATTTGGTTTGATGGTAAGGAAAAACTATCACCCCGCAAAAATCAAGACAGTTGGCGCCTTGGCAGCAAAAAGCTGTATGACTTACGCGATGATGCAGAAGCAGAGCTACAGCGGTTGATGCTTAAAAACGGTGACCGCGTGACTAAAGTACATGACCTGTCAGATGATTTGAGCG
The DNA here is from genome assembly GCA_030696695.1 of Methylophilus sp. Lineage (GTDB taxonomy): Bacteria > Pseudomonadota > Gammaproteobacteria > Burkholderiales > Methylophilaceae > Methylophilus. The sequence goes on along the minus strand of JAUYRP010000002.1, from coordinate 357,123 downwards.
TACTGAAAAAAATACGTAGCGCAAACCATCCCGATCGCAATAACCCCGATTCCGACCATGATCTTTATCAGGCAGTTATCGAGAAAATTGACAGGATGCGTGCTGTGAGTGTTTGAGTCAAAGAATGTAAGCTCAAGCTAATTTTCAAGCTTTATATAACTGTTAATCCGTGTGTCCCTAGTTCGAGCTCAAGTCTAGGAGCCACATTTTAAAAGCCTTACAGCAATGCAAGGCTTTTTTACTTTCAGCACAACAGTAGCTAAATCGTTACCTACCTACACATTCAAGTGCACCCGCCTAGGGCTTTTGCAGTCATTTGATTGGCTTACATTTGTAAACTTTAAAGTGACTCCATTAAGGACTAACTTCACAATTGTTAGTTTGCAAGTTATATGACAGAATCAGATTTCCTAGAAAATTTTCGACAACAACAATTAAAGGAAATCTTCATGCACTCAAGCGACCTAAGCCTAGCTGGCTATGCCTCTATCATCGCAGCAGCACTCTCTATTCCATTACTTTTCTTCAGTTTCTACACAGAATTCGCAGGGCTTAAAGTTGCCTCGGTAGTATTGAATATATTGAGCTTAATACTTTATGGTTATTTGACTATAACCCTAATTAACCTATTAACTGAAAAAGGATTTGATGCAGCGAACAATTTACTGTGGGCTTCAATTTTGATGAATGTATTCGCTGTGGCAATGACTACATTTACCGACTCAAGCAGTTCAGGTTGGTTAAGTATTTTTCCAATTTTAATCATGGGAATACTCATGATATTAATTGGCGTCAAATTGCAGAATTGCAGTGATGACTTAAATGGACATTTAAAAACATTTTCATATACATGGATTGGATCGGGTTTTTGCCTTGTTACAGTTTTTCTGATTCCAATTGCGGTCTTGGTGATGATGTTTATGAATATCATTCAGGGTATGATTTTTTTAAAAGAAGCAGATAAACGCAGGATAGTATTTTAATGATGTATTTATAGCCCCCCGTGTTACATAAACTGGGTTTAATAAATAAACAAGTATCTTCCATATGCTAATAAAGAAAATTGTCATTCAAAATGTAAGGAGTTTTCTTAATCGAGAGGAGTTATTGGTTGATGACAACATAACAATAATCATTGGCCCAAATGGCGGTGGGAAAACCAATCTACTAGATACAATAGTAATAATGCTTCAAAAACATCTTTTCTCATCCATGTATGCCGTACATGTTCCAACACCTGACAATTTAGATAGATATGAATTTAGGTATAACGATGCCTTAAATAATATGATCTTAGATAAACATACCAACGGACTGAATCAAGAGCAATTGATTGAAATTAGCGTTCAAGTTACTGAAAAAGATTTGAACAATATGGAATCCATAAAGACCGATGCTGATAGTCTCATCGAAAAAGCTAGCAAAAAATACTTAAATTTGCAGATAGGTAATTCACTTGCTTGGGATTTATCCAAGATTAAGATAAAGACAGTTTTCACTTACAGGGTATTGAACGGAGGAATACAAAACCCTGAATCAGATGAAGCTGGCTATTTCTTACAATATCTCAGAATGTTCGAAATGGTCGATAAACTAAGAGAAGAATATGAATTAGAACCTTTAGCTATGCCACTAGTATATCTTCCAGTGAATCGTTCAGCTTCAGGCTTTCAATCACACGTAGAACTTGCTGGCTACAATGATTTTGAAACTAAGAGACATAGTAATGCAGCCAGCTCTAGGACTCAAACATCTATTGTTAGCTTAGCTATCGGAAGACTGGCTCAAAAATTTCGATTGTTACAAGAGAAAGATAACGTTAGTGCTAAGGTTGAGTTCCATAAAAATGCTAACCTTAAAAAGCTAACTGATATTCTGAATGAACTGGGTTATCAATGGTCATTAGAAACAATCAATCCACTTAAAAATACTTACAACATCAGGTTAAACAAGCACGGCACCACCTTTCTTGTTAACAATGCTTCTTCAGGAGAAAAAGAGCTTCTTACTTATCTTTTTGCAATTTTTGCATTAAATGTTAGAGACGCATTAATCATTGTGGATGAACCAGAATTACATCTTCATCCTAAATGGCAAAAGACACTTCTTCAATTGTTTATTAAGTTATCTAAATCAACTAACAACCAGTTTTTATTTGCTACACATTCAGCAACTTTTATTTCGCCTGAATCAATCAGGTACGTCTCTAGAGTATATAACCAAGATCAGAAGAGTCATATAGTGCGTCTAGATGCTGAAACATTACCATCAGCAAAACATCTTTTAAATCTAGTAAACAGTCAGAATAATGAAAGACTATTCTTTGCCGATAAAGTGGTTATAGTTGAAGGATTATCTGATCGTATTTTTTTTGAAAAAGTACTAGATCATTTTGGGCGCTCAGAGTCGAATGGAAGAATAACTGAAGTGATAAGCGTAGGTGGTAAAGGTCTTTTCGATGCTTACAAAAGAATTCTAATTGCAAGCAAAATTAGTTATTACATAATCGCAGATTTTGACTATATAGAACAAATTGGAACTCCCGACTTAAAAAAATTATTTAAAACAAACACAACAGAAATTAAACATGACGTCATTGAAAATATAAAATCAATTGATGGAGAGACGCTGGTAAATGCCATTGAAACAGCTATTAAAACTAAAGAATGGGGTACTGCAACCGAAATATGGGAATACATAAAGTCTAAGAGAAAAATAGTCCGAAATAATTTGTCAGTAGATGAGTGTGATAAATTAGATTATTTTCTAGCAAATCAAAAAACACTAGGAGTGAGTATTTTAAGAGAGGGCAGCTTAGAACAGTATTTACCTGAAGGGTACTCATCTAAAGACTTGGAAAAGCTTATCAAACTGTTATCTGCGAACAATTTTTGGGAAAAAATACCCAAATTAAGGAAAAAAGAGTTAAAGAATATTTGTACAAGCATTATCAATTAGAACTTAAATTGAACCCTCAACTTCCTTAAGATCCATTATATAGTCCTGTTTAATCAATATCGTCTTGCCATCCGCTCTTTCTACACGATATGACTGTGCCGTTTTTTTGATGCATTTAACACCATGCTCATATTCAATTTCATAATGCCCTGCTCTGAATACAACATCATATGTTTTTCCGATTTCCAATTTTTACTTATCCTTAGTCACTTGTCATCAGGGATTGAAATCATGAGCTATATTGATTTAAATACTAATGCAGTAGCTTAAGCTCTAGTGTTAGTAATTCTTCTCTTCAAAATTGGATTTGTCTTCGTTAATTGGCCAGCCTGATAAGTTCATCTAGTTCAGCCTGCAATCTTGCTGTTCTCTCGATAGTTAGTGACTCAAGCTCTGAGAAGTATACAAGACTCCACATACTACCGCCCGCGTAAGATGAAGCTGCGGCCATTGCCTGATCCACACTATAACCCTCCCAAGCTGTTTGGCTTTTCATTAACGCCTGACTCTCTGTATCTCCAACACGACCATCTATGCTAGCAATAACGTCGTACATTTTTTGACTTGCTAGATCAAATCGCTCACTTGCCCTCTGGTTGAGATCTAATTGGGTAATGTCTTCTTCGCCTCGAACTGCAATCAATGGTTCGCGCTTGTCGGTAAGTTCACTAGTATGCCTTTTTATTGCAATCGTTTTTCCAATTAACAAAGTTTCCAAGTTTCTTAAGCCTTCAATATCCAATCCTTGTTCATTCAACTGTTTGTTAATTTCTAGCAGCTTCTTGTGTCTTTCTAGCGTTTCATTTTGAGGCTTTCCTTCGATCAACCTTATAGCAAAGTAAGCAACAACAGATATTAAAGAACCAAGCAATACCAATCCAATTTTCACCAATAGATCCACTGCTAGTCCTTTATGTCTTTACATTTATTGTGTTGTAGGCTTTTTTTATCAACATAATTACACGCTGATTCATCGTTAACAATAGACAAAACTTAATTTCCAATTGCCAAACAAGCTAGTATCAAATATTTACGGTAATTCACATAACTTATTTCAAAAGTCAGAATCAACTGATACATAAACGTATGTTGGCACGCAATTAGCTAGGTATTATTTAGTTACAATGCTTTAAAAAAGTATAACTATAAATAGATTATTGATTTAAAAAGACTTTTTACAACTCCTTCAGTAAATTTCTACTATACTCATATTTAAAGTTCTCACACACACTTTACATTATTCATCTAATGCGCACCATTACAGTGAATCAAAAAAATAATTTAGGCTAGCCAATATGAACTCATTAAAATTCGACCGACACGGCGATAAAGAAAACTCCCCATTTTTTGAAGAGTATTTGCAGCGCCTATTAGAAGAGCGTGACCGCCTTGGGCTTTCTGAAATGGTGCATGAAATTGATGCATTGATGATTACAGTTGACCCAGACCACTCTATTAATTACATCGCTGAATTATGCTTGATGACGCCTTATCACTACTTGGTAACGTTAGAGAGTGAATCGCACTGGACGCACGTGTTGCGCATTGACTTGAATTCACCAGACTTAATTGTGCGTGAGGTGAAAGACCCGAATTTCCGAGGGATTTTCCGTGCGCTGAATGAAATTTACCCTGTAGGTTCTCAAAAGCCAAATAGCCGCTATATGGGTGAGATTATTCGTGTGAGTAATTTGCATGAGGTGGAAAAAATTCAGCAAGCGCGTGAGTTTAGATTTTTTAACCAAAATGATGTGCGTAAACTTGAGTTACCAGGCAATTTAGCCATCAGTAAACCTTCACCATATACGCACAATATTGTGGCGTATTTAGAGCGCCAGCCCAATGATTTAAGGGTATATGCACTGGGCATGAGTACGATTCGTTCTGACGTACAAGCCGCTTACGAAGGTGCAAAACAGCTGCAAGCAGATTTACGTATTGACGATTTAATTCTGCCCGTGGACCACCTTGCCACGCGCGTATACAGCCAAAACCGTGAAGTAGCCATTTTGGAATATTTATCTTGGAGTAGTTATTACTTTTGGGGCGCGTATAACATTTGGGATCAGAACTCTTCTACTAACGTGACCAAAAGTGTGCATCAGTTGCCAGAGTCGAAAAGCCCGGCAAAAGTGTTTACGGCCAATAACACGCCCTACTTTGTTAATCACTTAGAAAAACTGCCGTCACCCACAGAAACATTTGTGCGCAATTATGGGCCGCGTTTGCACCACATGGCGTTGGCAGTCAAAGATGGTGAGCGCGATGGCTTAGAAAATATTGAATTTGTGGTGAATGCCATCACCCAACAAGGTAAAGGCTTCTTGCTAGATGTGATTGGTTCTAAAGAGCAAGGCCTGAAACAAATCTTCTCAAACGCTTCTGAGCATTCATCATTGATTATTGAATACGTGCAACGCTACGGTAGCTTTGATGGCTTTTTTACTAAAGAAAATGTGGCTGCTTTAACCGAGGCAGCTGGTGCTGAAGAAGGTGTCAAAAACACTAACTTTTAGCGTGTTGTTAAGCAGTGTATGTGTTTACAAGTGGCATTGGCGTCACGGTGACGCTTACTTTGAGCGTTTGTCCTCCACCACCCAATACCACTCCTCGCATGGGTGATACATCACTAAAATCACGTCCCCATGCCACCGTGATGTGTTCATTTTGTACCAAACAATTATTAGTTGGATCAAAATCAATCCAACCATATTTTAGGCTATAGACAGAAATCCACGCATGCGAGGCATCAGCGCCTATCATGCGCGGCTCACCTTCTGGTGGATTGGTGAGAATATAGCCACTGACATAGCGTGCAGCTAAACCTAACGAACGCAAACAACCAATCATCAAGTGTGCAAAATCTTGGCAAACGCCGCGCCGTCCTTGCAACACTTGTTCGAGTGGTGTGGATACATCGGTTGCGTCAGGATCAAATTCAAACTCTTGGAAAATGCGCTGGTTAAGATCAAATATACTTTCGATCAACGGACGCCCTGGCCAAAAACTAGGCAATGCGTATTCGGCCAATGCTTGGCTACAGATGATTTTGGGTGAGGTGTACAAATAACTCGCTGCTTCTAAATGCATGCCATGCTCATTGGCCAAGCGATAAGCGACTTCATCCCATGCAAGGCTTTGCTGCAATTCAGAGTGCTCTGGTCTACGCTGTAAAGAAATCGTAAAGCTAGAAGTAACTTTTAATAAGTCATGTGGTGTGAACACCGCAATGTACTCACTATAATTCTTAAAATAATCAATGTGTTGCACACGCTCAGTAGGTGCAGGGTAAATGGTCAACAGATGTTGCTCACAGTATTGGGCAAAGCTATTACGTGGTGTCATATAAAGCATTTGTTGCGACAAAGTCACGATGCTATCGTATTGATACTCTGTATCGTGATGGACGTGATAACGCATGTCTAGAACGCTCCCCCCGACTGTGTGCCACTGTAGCTAAAAAAGCGCAAACTCAATTGGTCAGAGATTTCTACACTTTTTCGGTAAGTATCATTCAGCCAAATCAGCAAAGTGGTACTGCCATGATAAAGCGACAAATCGGGGTCGAGTGCTTTTAAGCTTTCTAAGCGCTCAATAAACAAGGCCTCATTACCACCTCCACCATAATTAGTGGACACTTCAGTGAGGTACTTGACCATACCTTTTAACTGAAAAATCATGGCGTTAGGGTTATGCTCATCCATCAACAGTAAATCCAGTACTGGCAACCATTCTGGTTGAGCTGAATAACGTGCACGATACGTCACAATACTGTCTGTTAATTCTAGCAACCAATCTAAGTTACTTTCTGGTGGCATAGTGAGCGCATTTTGTAGCAACACACACAAAAATTGCAGCCGCTCAATGCGTCTACCTAAGGACATAAAACGCCAGCCCTGGTCACGCGTCATGCCATCTAAAGTAAAGCCAGTAAGGGTGACCAGCGATGCAGAGGTTTCATTTAAATGCTCTAAAGTTTCTGTCAACGTTGGAACATGCCTGCCATGATTAAAGCGTTGTGACATCTGGTTAATAATGCGCCAGTTATCACTAGACAAACGCTCTCGAATATTAAAAGCGAGTTGAAAAAACTGCTGAATACTGCTCTGCAGACTGTTGTCTTTGCTTGAAAATACAGCTTGTATTAGCTGGTGCTCAATCGTTTCGTCATTCAATTCAGCAAAATGATTGCCTTCAATTGCCATCTCCTCTGCATCAGGCATCAGGCCATACCACTGACAGAGCTGATGCACAGTAGACCACTCAATTGGTCGCCGCTCTGAAGAGAACTCCATTAAGAAACGTATAGCGGTTCGTATGATGCGTGTGGTGTGCGTGTTACGTATGGTGTAGCGCCCAAACCAAAATAGATTTTCCACCATACGACTAGATAAATAAGTATTACCGCGCACTAAATCCTTACTAGAGGTGGTTCTGCGTAACAAACTGCTATGGTAAGCCGCGTCTGGCGAAGTAATCCAAGTGTCTTTACTGGTACCGCCACGTTGCATGGTAATCACACGCTCATCTTTACCACTGGCAATACGCGCTAAGCCGCCTGGCATAATGGCATAACCGTTAGGCGTTGCACATGCGTACACGCGTAAACCGATTGCCAGCGAGTTGAGATTAGGTTTATGGTGTGCGCTCCAAGCTGGTGCTTGTGAGATTTTGACTTGTTCTTGTGCGATATAGTGTTGTGGGTTTGCCCTTAATTTACGCACTAAATCATCCCGCTCACTTTGATTTAAGTCTTCACCAAAAATGGGGTGTTGCTGAATTTGTGGAAATGCTGGTTTGATGACTAAGTTTTCTAAGTTAGCAATGACCGTTTCTAATGCCTGCGGCTCACCACACCACCAAGTGGCCACCGATGGCATTTTTAATTCCTCACCTAAAAAGCGTTCGCACAATTTAGGTAAGAAACCTAATAGCGCGCCAGATTGCAAAATATTAGAACCGAGTGCATTGGCCACCACCACATGGCCTTGCCTTGTCACTTGTGCAAGTCCAGCCACACCTAATAATGAATCCGCATTCAGCTCAAGCGGGTCACAAAAATCATCATCAAGGCGACGCAAAATAACATGTACGGCCTTGAGGCCAGAAATAGTTTTGAGCCAGACAATGCCATTGCGTACCGTTAGATCACTGCCTTGTACTAAAGGAAAACCTAAGTAGCCCGCCAAATACGATTGCTCGTGATAGGTCTCGTTATAAGGCCCTGGTGTCAGGATAACAATCAGCGGTTGTTCACCATCACTCAACGGTTTGATTTCAGCATGTGCAAAGCTTTGCTTTTGTGCGCACGCCCGCCCCCAATGCGATAGGCTATCGCGCATGCTGGTAAAAAAACTGCTTAAGCGTTGAATATTCAGATCACGGAATAAATCTGGAAATGCGCTTGAAATAATGGTGCGATTTTCTAATGCATACCCTGCGCCTGTGGGCGCTTGCGTTCTATCTGAAACTACCCACCACTGCCCATTTGGGGCACGCGCTAAATCAACCGCATACAAATGCAGGGCAATATTGTCTTCATGCTGCACGCCATGACACGGTCTTAAAAAACCCGCATGTCCGTGTATCAACACCGATGGCAATAAACCTTCTCTTAAGGTTGTCTGTTGACCATAAATGTCTACCAACAACTGATTCAGCAGCGTTGCACGTTGCGCTACCGCTGCCGCGATATGCTGCCATTCCTCATGCGGAAGAATAAATGGCAATGCATCCAAATCCCATGGCCGTTGCAAGCCGTTGGTATCTGCATATACATTGTAAGTAACACCGTTGTCTCGCACCTGACGTTGTATCGACTCTACCCGATGCCGCATTTGTGCAGGCTGTTCATTGGCCAACAACTCAATCAGCGCTTGCCAATGTGGGTGCGGTAAGCCATTAGCATCTAACAGCTCATTGTAATGGTCTGCCTGACATGGAATTTGATAAAGAATAGATTGCATAGCCAAAGTAGTTTAATGGGCTTGCCATCTTAGGTCTAGTGTAAAAGGAAAGCGTGGATTTTTAGGTTCATCTTCCAGCTTCATTTTCCCAGGGGTGTGTCCGTGCCCCCAGAATCTTGCAAACCGTCTTGCCTCTGCTTCATTGGCATTCACCGGGAAACTATCATAATTGCGACCACCCGGATGTGACACATGATAAGTGCAACCGCCAATAGCGCGACCACTCCATGTATCCACTAAATCAAACACCAATGGCGCTTGCACGCCTATCGTGGGGTGTAACGCAGACCATGGACTCCATGCACGAAAGCGAACGCCAGCCACATACTCGCCAGCCACCCCAGTTGGTTGCAATGGTAGTGGGCGACCATTACATGTGACGATATGACGCCCATCCGTCATGCCTCTTACCCGTAGTTGCATACGCTCGACCGAGGAATCCACGTATCGTGCAGTGCCGCCGCCCGCCATTTCCTCGCCCAATACATTCCAAGGCTCAATCGCTTGTCGTAATTCCAACTCAATGCCGTGATAAGCCACTGTGCCATAGCGGGGAAACCTAAATTCCACAAACGGATCAAACCAGTGCTTTTCAAAGGCATAACCAAATGCACGCAAGTCTGCCACTACATCAGCCATGTCTTGTGCTACAAAATGCGGCAGCATCCAACGGTCATGTAGCTCTGTACCCCAATGAATCAATTTGCCTTGGTAAGGCTCTTTCCAAAATCTAGCAACTAAGGCACGTAATAACAAGCTTTGTAGCAGGCTCATGCGCGCATGTGGTGGCATTTCAAATGCTCTAAACTCTACCAATCCCAATCTACCAGTGGGGCCATCTGGTGAGTACAGTTTATCAATCGAAAATTCAGCGCGATGGGTGTTGCCAGTTAAATCGACGAGCAAGTTACGTAGCAATCTATCTATTAACCAAGGGCGTTTGCTCTCTTCTGTGGCAGGCAATGTCTTTTCTAACTGCTGGAACGCAATAGACAACTCATACAAATTATCGTCTCTTGCTTCATCTACGCGGGGAGATTGACTGGTGGGTCCAATAAAAGTACCCGAAAATAAGTACGAAAGTGCTGGGTGATTTTGCCAGTAAGTAATCAAGCTTTTCAGGACATCTGGGCGCCTCAGCATTGGGCTATCCATAGCAGTTGCGCCACCCAAGGTTGCATGATTACCACCACCAGTGCCCGTATGGCGGCCATCTAGCATAAATTTCTCAGTGCCAAGGCGCGTCAGCCTAGCCTCTTCATAGAGCACAGTCATTTTGTCTACCAGCTCTTGCCAGTTGGCAGACGGATGAATATTGACCTCAATGACCCCAGGATCAGGTGTGACACTTAGCACTTGCATGCGCGCATCGCGTGGCGGCGTATAGCCCTCAATCCATAACTTGAGTTTTAATTTGGCCGCCGTATTTTCTACGGCATTGATGAGCGCAAGGTAGTCTTCAAGCCGTGTGACGGGCGGCATGAATACATACAATCTGCCCGCACGCACTTGTACACAAAGCGCGGTATGAATGACTTCTTTAGGCAGCGGCTTTGCAGTTTGATGTTTAACAGATACGGTTGGCTTGCTGATGCTTTTATCATACTCAGCTAAAGACTCTAATTCAGCAAATGTGTCTAAAGGAAACTCTGCTTCCATGTCTTTTGGCAACTTCCATGGCAAAGAGCCCAAAGGTAAGCGTAAACCCATAGGCGAGTCACCACTCAGCAAGTATAAATGCTCGCGTTTAAGTGGCCATTTGCTGGTAAGCCATTCACCAGCTTTTTTCGTTTCCACTGGCTTAATTGGCATCACATAGCCCACTATCGCGCCCAAGTCTGTTTCTAATAACTTTGCTAAACGACGACGCTCTTCACTGTCTTTCAGATTCACATCTAACGGATCAATATTGTCTGGGAGATTTTGCTCAAAGTTGATTTGCGCCAATACATCTTCATAGGCAGGAATCAAACATGCTTGCGGAAAGCGTAGCTCCATTGCTAAATGACGCGCAAATAACTCTGCCTCTTTAGCAGTGTAATCATCGGGTATTTCTTCGTTGGAGAATAAACTAGCATCACGCCATATTGGTTTACCGTCCACACGCCAATACATATTAATGGCCCAGCGCGGCAGTGGCTCACCTGGATACCACTTTCCCTGACCATAATGCAATAAACCACCATTCGCAAAATGCGCTTTTAGCTTGAGTGCAAGCTTTCCTGCTAGCTCACGCTTTTTCTCGCCATGTGCCAACGTATTCCACTCGGGCCCATCCATATCATCAATGGAAACAAATGTTGGTTCTCCACCTTGTGTGAGTCTTACATCTTGTTTTTTTAAGTCTTTATCCACCTGCTGACCAAGCTTATCGATTTTTAACCAATCTTCTTCAGAATAAGGTTTGGTCACTCTTGGATCTTCATGAATACGGGTAATCGACATTTCATGCTGAAATGTCACTTCTGCAATATCGGTAAAACCAGTGACAGGCGCAGCAGAAGATGGCACTGCCGTACACGCCAATGGAATGTGCCCTTCACCTGCCATTAATCCAGAAGTCGGATCCAAGCCAATCCAACCTGCACCTGGTATGTACACTTCGGTCCATGCATGCAAATCAGTAAAATCCACAGCCGTACCACTGGGGCCATCTAGTGCTTTGATATCAGCCGTGAGTTGGATGAGATACCCGGACACAAATCTAGCCGCCAAACCTAAATTGCGCATAATTTGTACCAGCAACCAAGCACTATCTCGACAAGAGCCTGTACGCTTGATTAAAGTCTCTTCAGGCGTCTGCACGCCCGGCTCCATCCGCACTAAATAGCCAATATCCTGTTGCAAACGCTGGTTAATCGCGACTAAAAAATTAGCAATACCTAGCTCTGGCTGCATCACCGCTTGTTTGGCAGTAGCAATCCACTGCTCCAGTAATGGTGATATCGGTTCTGGCTTTAAATATGCACCAAGTTCGTACGCTTGTTGCTCTGTATAATTGAATGGAAAATGCTCTGCGTACTTTTCCACAAAGAAATCAAAAGGATTGATCACGGTCATGTCTGCCACTAAATCGACCGTGAAATCGAGCGCACGCACCTTTTCGGGGAATACATATCGCGCTATGTAATTGCCATACGGATCTTGCTGCCAATTCACAAAGTGCTGTTCTGGGGCAACAGTTAATGAATACGATAAGATTGGTGTACGTGCGTGTGCGGCAGGTTTTAAGCGAACTTCATGTGGAGAAAGGCTGACAAGCCGATCGAATTGGTAACTGGTTTTATGGTGTAATGCGACGCGAATTGCCACTTCTATCCCTCACCTGCAAAATTTAAAAATTGTTGTCAATGAATGAATGCAGGAACTATGCCAAAGCACCAACGTATCCGATACGGATAAGGCTATCTATTTACAATCCAATCAGATTGCAAAAAAAATGGCCCTTAAAGGGCCATTTTTAAGAATTCTATTGTTTAGAATTCACAAGTTTGAATTCTAGGTGAATTAAGCTTTTTGAATGTTAGAAGCTTGTTTACCTTTTGGACCATCTGTCACGTCAAAACTAACGCGATCATTTTCTTTCAAACTTTTATAACCGCTATCAACGATAGCTGAGAAATGTGCGAATAAATCGTCACCGCCTGCGTCAGGAGTAATGAAACCAAAACCTTTAGAGTCATTAAACCACTTTACAATACCTGTTGCCATAATATTACTTTCTTACTTTAAAAAGGGAGGCACCCTGAAAGTTTTTACTTTCCAAAAAAAAAGAGTCATTAAGACTCATCAAATTAAAATTTAAAAACGCCTAATGCACCTTGTACGCCCTATATCTGCCTGAGTCAAGTTTTATTTAAAATGATTGCAATAATCATGGTTTTAATGAGTTTAATGCAACAAATTTGCTATATTTGAGCGTCAGGACTATACTTCGCGCACTTGGATGTGCTTAGCACATCAATCAATTGTTTTATTCACACTTTACCTGGTGATGCTTTATTAATAAGCACTACAATTTGCTTGCAAACTCCTAAGAGATTGTTGCTTATACGGGTCTCATAAAGATTGGAGTGCAGTCATGGCTAAAGAAGAGCTCATAGAAATGAACGGCGTAGTAGATGAAATCCTACCCGATTCGCGTTACCGCGTTACCTTAGATAACGGTCACAAATTAGTAGCGTATACAGGTGGCAAAATGAAAAAAAACCACATTCGTATCCTAGCTGGCGATAAAGTGACCTTGGAACTTTCCCCATACGACATCAACAATGGCCGTATCACATTTAGGCATATTGAATCTAAAGGTAGTTTCACACCCATGAAACGTCGCTCATACTGATTTTTGCCACTAACCATAGCAGAACAACTTGCCAGCCATTGCGCTGGCTTTTTATTTTAAAAGCGTGATGCTCGATATTATAATAATGACTTTGTTTGCAATTGATTCTGGAAACGATACGTGGCGCATTTAGACACAGATGTTGTATTGGTAGGCGGTGGCATCATGAGTGCGACCCTTGGGACTTTACTCAGCACACTAGACCCGAGTCTAACAATTACCATGATTGAACAACTGCCGGATGTTGCTATGGAAAGTTCTGATGCTTTAAATAACGCTGGCACAGGACACGCAGGCTATTGTGAACTCAACTATACCCCGCAAGCAGAAGACGGCAGTATCAGCATTCAACGTGCGCTGAACATCAATGCAGCTTTCGAGGTATCTCTCCAGTATTGGTCATATTTGGTTGAAAATGGCGCACTACCCTCACCCAATCACTTCATTACCAAAACCCCACACTTGAGCTTTGTTTTGGGTGAAAAAAATGTCGCGTTCTTACGCCAACGCACTACACAGCTTAAGCAACATCCTCTATTTGCAGAGATGCAATACTCTGAAGCTTTTGAGCAACTGCAAGCTTGGATGCCACTGATGATGGCAAAACGAAGCAAAGATCAGCCGCTTGCGGCAAGCTATGTTCCACATGGCGCCGACATAGACTTTGGCGCACTCACACGACACATGGTGCGTCATCTGCAATCTAACCCCAATTTCACTTTACTCAAGCAAACCAAAGTCAGCAATCTGAACAAAGTGAAAAACCGTGCCAAAGACAATACATGGCATGTACACGTACGTGATTTACAAACCAAACAAAAGCAGACGATCAAGGCTAAATTTGTGTTTTTAGGTGCGGGCGGCGGTGCGCTACCTTTGCTACAAAAAGCCAATATCGATGAAAGCAAAGGCTATGGCGGCTTTCCAGTCAGCGGGCAATGGCTGATTTGCCATAATGAAGAAGTGATTCAACAACATTATGCCAAGGTCTATGGCAAAGCCGCGGTGGGTGCTCCCCCGATGTCTGTGCCACATTTAGATACAAGGGTAATTAACGGTAAGCGCGCGTTGCTGTTCGGTCCATTTGCAGGCTTTACTACTAAATTTTTAAAGGGTGGCTCCAAGCTAGATTTAGCGAGGTCACTCAAAATGAATAATATAAAAGCCATGATCAGTGTGGGTCGCCATAACATGGATTTAACCAAATACCTGATTAAGGAAACCAAGCAAACCCATGCGCAACGCATGCAAGCATTACGAGATTTTTTACCTAATGCCAATGCGGATGACTGGACACTAGAAAACGCAGGTCAACGTGTGCAGATCATTAAAAACTGCGAGAAAAAATGGGGGAAACTTGAGTTTGGCACTGAAATTGTGGCTGCAAAAGACTGCACATTGGCTGCATTGCTGGGTGCTTCTCCTGGCGCCTCTGTGAGCGTACAAGCCATGCTGGATGTGTTAGAGCGCTGCTTTCCAAAACAAATGCAAACTGAGGTATGGCGAACTCAATTAATGACACTCATACCGTCTTACGGACAATCACTCGTTGACGACTCCAAGCTATTGAAGACTGTGCGTGAACGGACTCTTCACCGACTTAATCTTATCTGAAGTTGATCCTATGCGTGATTGTTAGCTTAAGCCACGCTGTCTGCGAATTTCATATAAACACATTCCACTGGCAACGCTTACATTCAAACTTTGTACAGAGCCAAACATCGGTATCGTCACTAAGGCATCACACGTTTCTGCCGTTAAGCGGCGAATGCCCTCGCCCTCAGAGCCCAATACTATGGCAATCGGGCCCTCCAGCTTGGTATTGAGTAATGAGCTAGGTGCATCCATCGTCGTACCAATCACAGTCACACCGGCCTCTTTAAGCTCACGCAGAGTGCGTGCCAAATTGGTCACGGCGATAAAAGGCACAGTCTCTGCTGCACCACTAGCCACTTTTCTCACTGTTGCGTTCAATCCAACCGCACGATCTTTCGGAGCAATCACGGCATGTACGCCCATTGCATCAGCCACACGCAAACATGCGCCCAAATTATGTGGATCCTCCACACCGTCCAGCACCAAGAAAAAAGGTGGTTCTTTGAGATCAGATTCCAAAATGTCATGAATATCTTTGTAAGGAATGGGTGTGTCGACCACTCTTGCGATGACACCTTGATGACGGCCATTAACGCCCGCCATGCCATCCAGTCGGCTGCGCTCTACTTGCATCACACGCACCCCTGCACTCTCTGCCATATTTAGCAAATCTTTCATGCGGGCATCCACACGATCCCGATCAATCAAAATTTCTTGAATACTGGTGCTGTGTTGGCGCATGCGACTTAAAACTGCATGAAAGCCAAATAAAATACGGGATTCTGACATACGGATACTTACTCACTCATTAGATTAAAGATACTTGCAAATGCAGGTGCGACATTAGCGCTTGGGCTTACCTTTGTTTTTTTGGTCTTTTAAACGGTTTTTAGATTTTGCTGGTGGGCTACCAGATTTAGCACGACTGTCTCGCGTTTTATTAGTGCCTGATTTATCAAACGGTGATTTAGCACCGTTTGACTGTTTTGGTGTACTTTTGTGTGCAACTGAACGCTCTTTCTTGGCTTTTTCTAAGGCTCGCGTAGATCTTGGCTTTTGCTCTGCACTATTGTCAAATGCTGCTTTACTCACAGTTAAGGTCTTCTGACGTGGTGCCAACTCTACGGGTGCTTGATTACTGGCTTGGTCTGTAATCTCTGCGTCAGTAGATTGCTTAGCTTTACTACTCGGGTTAGCCACTAAGGTAAAATCTATTTTGCTGGTTTCTAAATCCACACGCGCCACTTTAATGGTCAGCCTGTCACCCAAGCGATAACGCACACCTGTGCGTTCTCCCATCATTTCATGACGCGCTTTATCAAACACAAAGTAATCATTGCCCAACTCCGTCACATGTAGCAAGCCTTCAACATAGACCTCATCTAGCGCAACAAACAAACCAAAACTGGTGACGCCAGCTACTGTGCCCTCAAACACTTCGCCAATCTTATCCTGCATATAAAAGCATTTGAGCCAATTGGTAACATCACGCGTGGCATCATCTGCACGACGCTCCGTCATCGAACAGTGCGCGCCTAAGCCATGCCAATCCTTGGCATTATATTTTTCACCACTGACCACTGCTTTAATAGCGCGGTGTATCAGCAAATCAGGGTAACGTCGAATCGGTGAGGTAAAGTGTGCGTAAGCGTCATACGCCAAGCCAAAATGGCCCGCGTTATCTGGGCTATACACCGCTTGCTGCATAGAACGCAACATCACAGTCTGCAACAGTTGCGCATCTGGACGCTCTTTGATGCGCGCCATTAACTTACCGTAGTCTTTGGCATGTGGTTTTTCTCCACCGCCCACGCCAAAACCAAACTCGCCCATAAATAAGCGTAAAGCTTCTAACTTCTCTGGTGTAGGTCCTTCATGAATACGATACAACGCAGGGTGTTCATGCTTCATTAAAAACTCTGCTGCACAGACGTTAGCTGCCAGCATGCATTCTTCAATGAGTTTATGGGCCTCATTACGCGTGCTAGGCACTATCTTATCTATCTTGCCATTCTCATTGAACATCATCATCGTTTCTGATGATTCAAATTCAATAGCGCCTCGTTTTTCACGTTGTTTAAGCATCAACTGATACACACTATACAAATGCTGTAGGTGTGGCATTAACCAAGTATATTCTTGAGCTAACTCCCCCTCTGGATTTTGCAGCATTTCATATACCTTAGTGTAGGTCATACGGGCTTTTGAACGCATCACAGAAGGGTAAAATTTGTATTGCTTCACCAAGCCTAAACCATCTACTTGCATATCGCACACCATACACATGCGCTCTACATCTGGGTTCAGCGAGCACAGGCCATTTGATAGCGCCTCTGGCAACATGGGAATGACACGACGTGGAAAATACACAGAGTTACCGCGGTCAAAAGCTTCTTTATCGAGTGCATCACCTGGCTTTACATAAAAACTCACATCAGCAATTGCTACAACTAAGCGCCAACCTTTGCCCTGTGGCTCAGCAAATACTGCATCATCAAAATCACGTGCAGTTTCACCATCAATGGTAATTAACGGTAATTCACGTAAATCTATGCGGCCTTTATAATCTGCAGGCTGTACTGTTTTTGGAATACTCTCTGCTTGCTTGATTGCCTCAGGCTTAAACTCATTGGGCAGTTTATGCTTTCGCAATGCAATCTCAATTTCCATGCCGCTATCAGCATAGTTACCAAGAATCTGTACAATCTTGCCCATTGGCATAGCATGCGAAGAAGGTTGCTCTGTGAGCTCCACCACTACCACTTGTCCTACTTTCGCATCCATATCCAAATGATACGGAATCAGAATATCTTGATTGATGCGCTTATCTTCTGCAGCGACAATGGTCACCCCTTGACCGCGCATCACCCGCCCTACCAGCGTTTTATTAGCACGTTCTAATACTTCAACAATCCTTCCCTCTGGACGACCTTTTCTATCTAAGCCTGCCATGCGCACCATGGCACGGTCGCCATGCATGACTTGCGCCATTTCGCGTGGCCCTAAGAATAAATCATCTGGGTGCTTCGCTTTATCATCTGGTACCAAAAAGCCAAATCCATCAGGGTGGCCAAACACCACGCCAGGGATTAAATGGATTTTTTCAGGTAAACACAGCGCGCCTTTGCGATTACGTATGATTTGGCCTTCACGCTCCATCGCATTTAAGCGACGGCTAAAAATCTCGCGCTCATCTGCATGTATATCTAGCAGAATATACAATTGCTCAATACTGAGTGGAATGCCTTGGTCAGAGAGTATTTGTAAAATGAGTTCGCGACTGGGGAGCGGCGTTTCATATTGCGCAGCTTCACGTTTTGCGTAAGGATCGTTCTCTCGCGAACTTGGTTTACTTTTTTTAATTGACAAGAATTATGCTTTCTATAAAATGCGCCGCAAGTACAGGATGCCCAAATGGCGGAATTGGTAGACGCGCTAGTTTCAGGTACTAGTATCGAAAGATGTGGAGGTTCGAGTCCTCTTTTGGGCACCAATCAATAAAATATCAATGGTAAATCGTCTAACTGCAATAACAGCCACTGACGATCTTACCTTCTAATCGAATTGTACAATGAAACGACATTGATTAGTCGCTATGTAAGCAACTAATCAAATGTCATTTCTAGAGCTAATTTGGTATAAATTGCTGAAACTTTGGATAGTTTAGGCGGATAAACTCTGTTAATACTACATCAGCATTTTCTTCTGATTTGTAGATAGGCGTTGTAAAGCGGACGATTGCGCCATCGGTACGATTAAGCTTAATGGCGTCATATAGTAGCGCAAACTTCATCGGAAATTCATTAGATAAATCGCGCCCGCGTTGGTGAAACCAGTAGTAAATCAATTGTTTTGACTCACCTCTTGCTATCACCATGCGCGTTACTTTAAAGCCTTTATTAGCAACAATATCCACTTGGTGCAATTTTGTATCTGCGATTTCCCAGCCACCTCCTGGAATACATGCTTTGGGTGAGTGCGGCACAAACCCTCGGCGTTGCGATTCTGTGTAACCTAAATACACGCCCACATTGGTATTTGCACGGTTGTAATCTGCCAGAAAATAATCTTTTAATTGCAGTACTTCATTTTCACCATTCTGAAACTGATGTCGACGACCAACCCAACCACCTATTTCTAGTGGATATTGGTCAAAGGTTACTCTTGTAGGCACAATTTCATCTCGATGATGAATACTCAGTGTAGATAGCGTAGTCACTAGGATACAAACCGACGCTACTACAATAGGCAATTTATGGATTTTAGCTTTGTATGGTTGTGCAGTAGCATCTGACTTTACTTCTAAATAGTCAAAAGAATCCGCCAGAGATCGTTGTTTACCAAGAATGCGGTTGATAATCTTTACCTCTGCGAGCAATACACAGATACATATAATGAAAATCACCCAGCCTTCAAAATAATGCATGAAGCCTTCAGCTGCTTTAATACCGTAATGATTTACAAACAAAGCGACTACAGCAATTCTGAAACTGTTCATCACAATACTAATGGGTATGGTGGTGATAAAGACTAAAAACCGTGCAAAAAATGGTGCTTTATACATATACCCCATCATTAGGCCGATGGTCATCAGCGGATAAGTATAGTTAAGGCCACTACAAGCTTCTACCACTTGCAACTTATAAATACCCAAATCGATAATATTCCCTTCTTGATATACCGACATATCAAGCAAACGAATAATACTCACCCCTAAATCTGTGGACATTAATTGGAACCTACCAGATAGCATGACATCAAGCATATAAGGCAAAGGAATAACCACGAGAATATGTAAGAAAGGAATGGTGACTTTACGAATTTGTGCGCCTAGTATCGTCCAAGCAAATCCGAACAACAAAAACACCAAAGCATATTGCACAATGGTCCAAATGGCGCTTAGCTCTCCTACAATCAGTATTAATCCAGAAAAAATAACAATCCACACGCCATACCAAGCATGGGTATTTTCAGCGTTTAATTCGTGACGTTTTATCCAAGCAAGGTAAATGGCCAGTAAAAATACAATGGGAGCATGGCTATAGCGTTCTTCGGTCCACCGAGCCAGTATTTCGTGAATTGCATCTCTGAAAATTAACAGTAGTGAGATTGTGACCAATACAAATAAAATTAGTCGCCAACGTTTATATATAGATTCACCCATATTATTCATCCAAATTTGCCAACTAAAGGCGTGCTGACTGAATTGCATATTGATAGTAACCAATGATGGTTTTTATTTTCTCGCCCCACATGAAGTGTTGTTTCACTCGTTGAATTGAAGCCTGGCCCATTTGATAACGTAGCGTTGGATTCACTGCCAACATATCAATTAATCTTGCAAACTCTTTGATCATATAATCGCGCGAAATTGGGTCTACTAAAAAGCCCGTGTCTGCAGTGATGTAATCTTGTGGGCCGCCCCAGTTAGTAGCAATCACAGGCAGGCCTCTCGCCATCGCTTCCAGCACCACTGCTCCACCGCATTCGCGTACGCTAGGCAACACAAATATATCAGCTTCATCATAGTAACGATTGACCTCGGCATGTGGCACCATGCCAACAAACTGTATGTTGTGGTAACCAAGATCACTGGCTTGTTTTATCAGCGCATCTTGCATATCACCACTACCCACGATAATTAAACTAACTGGGTTAGTCGTGATTCCAACTGCCTCAATTAATACATCTACAGCTTTCCAATCTACTAACCGACCAACATATAACACGTTGATATTCATGCTTTTGTTATTAAAAATTGGCTCATCTCGACTTGTGAAGACACCATTTTCTACCAATTCGTAAACTTCTGCCCTAGTGAATCTAGGTAAACTCTTAGCAGTTCTTGCATTTGCAACCAACAAAATTTTTGCAAAAAACTTACCAGGTATGAGGAGGTTGTATACCGTTGAGATAACTTCAACCAGTTTGTATACCACTTTTTCAAATCCGCCAGACATGTATTCAAATGCTTTGGGGAAAGTCATGCCTCCGTTCATTGGCCCTATGATCACTGGCACGCCTAATCCAAACATAGCGGAAGGTTGGGTTGCAGAAACAGGCGCGGGCTCATGTATTACATCAATTTGTTTTTCGCGAATCACGCGCCTTGCGATCTTCCATTGATATACCTGAGTGATTAAATGCATCAAAAACCCAATTATCACTACCCTGACTCGTTCAGGTAAAAAACCACCATTTCGATGCAAAAATTGATGCATCCAAGTATCGGGAATGTAGTACACATGATCGTGTTTAATGTTTGGAATATTTTCTATGGTGGATTTCACACGTTCATGTGTAATTAAATACGCCTGATGTTCAGTTTCCGAGAGTAGTCTAAAGTAATTGAGTGGCAACATCGCTTCCCCACCAAACACATTGGAAGCATGCTCGCAGACAATTAGAACGTTTAGTGGGGGCATATAGAAAAATATCTGTGATTGATTAGAGAGTTTAAGTAACTATTAAGCTTAGCTACCCAATACACCAAAGTCATTTCGATCTTTGATGACTTCACGAATCAGTCCAACATCAATTTTATCTGCGCCTGTGGAGAACCCATACACCAACGCAGTATCGCATAAGATATTGATACTACGCGGAATACCTCTGGTGGTAGAGGCAATTTGTTTGATAGCTACTGGAGTAAACAACGGTGTATCTCTACCCGCAATTAACAAACGATGATTGATATATTTCTCAACTTCAAAATCTTCTAACGGTGGAATAAAGAAGTCCACAGAAACTCGTTGGAAAAATTGCGTTAACTCTGGTCTTCTGAGTAAATCACGTAATTGCGGTTGACCTACTAGAATAATTTGTAATAACTGATCTTTATCCGCATTAATATTTGAGAGCATCCGTAACGATTCAAGCGCATCTGCCGTTAAGTTTTGCGCTTCATCTACGATTAACACTACTTTTTTGTCTTCTGCATAGCTTTTAATTAAAAACTGTTGAAAAGCATCAAATAACGCAATATTAGACTTGCCTTCATAGGGTTGACCAAACGCCAACATAATCCAACCGAGCAAGTCGTCAATGTGTTTGTGTGTGTTGTAAACAATCCCGACTTGTAACTGGTCACTTAAGTTATTGAGCAAATGTCGTACTAATGTAGTTTTACCGCAGCCAATTTCACCGCAAATTACAGAAAAGCCTGCACGATTTTGAATACCGTACTCCAGCATAGCGTAAGCCATACTGTGGCGTAAGCTGAAGAATAAGAAATCTGGATCTGGTTGAATTGAAAATGGCTTTTCTTTTAAACCATAAAAATCTTCATACATATTGTGCGTTACCTTAAATTTTATATACAAATGTTAAACGCTATTGAGTAGCTTTGAAATCTCATTAGCAAGCGTTTTATCTTGCTTATTCGAAATCAATAGTGCTTTTTCTAAACTCAGTTTAGCGTTTACTTGGTCTTTTTTAGCTAAATATATTTTTCCTAGATGATAGTGAAAAGTCGCATTATCAGGAATTTTTAAAATAGCCTGTTTTAAATGCTGTTCAGCTTCATCCAATTTTCCAACTCGGTAACTTATCCAACCGACTGTATCTAAAAATGCTGCAATACCAGAATTGTTAAGTTTTTGAGCACGTGCATATGCCTGCTCTAGCGCTTTCGGGTCTGCTTCAAAATCTGCCACGATGCTCACGTAATTATTGAGTGCCACTAGCAATGCAGGATTTTTCGCTAGCAATTGATCATAGACTGCAATGGCTGCTTTGTATTGTTTATTCAACTGATGAATCTCAGCCAGCAACATATAGAGTTCTGGACTATTAGGATTCGCAATCAGTCCTTTTTCAATCACTGATTGTGCTGCAGACAGGTCATTCGCTTTGGCGTAAGACGAAGCTAACTGCTGATAAGCTTCAATTTTTTGAGGCTCTAATGCGATGATTTGTTCAAAAATCTCGTGTGCTTTGGTAGTTTCATTAGCAGCATCATACACTTGCGCCAACAATAACTTGGCTTGATAATGATCAGGATTTGCGACCAGCACAGAGTCTAAAAAAGCTTTGGCGGCATCCGGGCGCTGTCTACTCAAATGAATCTTCACAATGGCGGTAATTGTCTTAGTGTCTTCTGGCATTTTATTATAGGCACTTTCAAGTAATGCCATGCCACCCGCATCATCCCCGTTACGCATTAATATTTCTGCTTCTATCAACTCCGCTAGATTAGAGTTAGATGCATGCTTAATATTGTTCGCAATCGCCTGTGCGGCTGCATAGTCACCATTTGATAAGTTGATTTGTGCTAGCAACCTAGTTGCGGCCATGTTGCTAGGGTTACGTTTTAAGGTGTTTTGTAGCACTTGTTCAGCTCGGTCAAGTGCGTTTTTACTCATGAGCAGTTTTGCATATGGCACTGCATAGTTTGCTGCGTACTTGCTAAGCTCCAATGCTTTATTGTAACTTTCCTCTGATAATGCACTTGAACCAGTGAGTTCATACGCACGCGCAATAAAGTAATAGGCTTGTGCTGAGTTTGGCTGTTCTCTTAATACGGAGCGCAAATCCAAGATTGCAGACTCGTACTGCATATCGTCAATGGCCATACCCGCTTTCACTGTGAGCGCTTCAACATTTCTTGCATCTGCATCCAAAACCTCTTTAATCAGTTGCATGGCTTCAGATTTTTTTTGATTGCCAAGTAATTTGGTCGCTACTTTTACTTTTGCATTGAGACCTTCAGGCTGATTGCCTGCAACTTGCATGATGTGTCGAAGTTGATTTTCGGCAGCAGGTAAATCTTCTTGTGCCTCATATAAATCCACCAGATGAAAATTGAGATCAAAATTATCTGGCGCTTGCTTAACAAATGCCTCTAGCGCGTCTCTACCTTCTTTTGGGCCTTTTACTTTGAGCAAAAATTGTACTAAGTTAAGTTTGGGCTCAATAGCTGACTCATCCATTGCAATGATTTTTTTAAGCTGTAGCTCTGCTTCTTGGGTATTGCCATATTGCAATAAAAACTCAGCGTATTTTTTTCTCAAATCCAGATCATTTGGTAAGGCATCTACCATTGATTTAAAAGTGTTTTCTGCATTTTTTATCTCTCCAGAATCCACCTGAACATTCACCTTAAACATCTGTAACAACATGCTCTTAGGATTGATGTTGATACCTTGATTCAAAAAGTTTAAAGCTGCTGTTAAATCTTTTTGAGCAAATCTCTCAGAGGCTAACAACATATAAGCATCAATGTTGTTCGGGTCTTTTTTCAATACCTGATTGGCTTTTTCAACGGCAGCTGCAAATTGATTTTGTTTTAAATCAATCGCTGCCATCACCATGGTTGCGCCTAAGTGTTCTGGGGATGTATCAAATACACGATTAGCATAATCTTTTGCTTTTTCAATTTCGCCTGCAGCCAAAAACAATTGTGCCAATTTCACAGTTGCTTCAAGATGTTTAGGTTGGTTGTCCAGTACTTTGTTCAATAGTCCAAAGCATGCTTTCCAATCAGACTGCTTCTCAGCTACAAGTGCAAGGCCATATAGCGCCTCGGTCATGTCTTTCTTCATTTGAAGTGCGTTCTGAAACTCTAACTTTGCCTTGGCAGGATCCGTTTCTAATAAGGTTAATCCTTTTTCATAGTATGCCTTTGCTTTTTCTTCGGGTGTAGAACATCCCGATAGTGCAAGCACTAAAATCAACCCAAACAACACCATTACATTTTTATTACGCAACATATATCCTTATCTAAGCTTGCTATGTTTCATACTAGCATTTACTTTTGATGTTAAAGCCTTCTACAAAAATTTTGTTTTCCACTCTCTAAATACCAACACAGGAAAAATGAGTGCGTCCACAAAATAACGTTTTGCCAGTCTTTTGGGCTCGGTCATCAATCGATGTAGCCATTCCATGCCAATCTTACGCACCCACATTGGCGCTCTTGATTTTTCACCTGCAAGAAAATCAATCGTAGCACCTACACAAAGAATCACTTTAGTATTTAACTGTTGCGCATATTGCTTTGACCACAATTCTTGCTTAGGTGCGCCCACGCCAAATACCACAACATCAGCATTGGTTTGACTAACCAGTTGGCAAATCTTCAAACTAGCTTCTTCTGATTTTTCAAAACCAAAATCTGGACTAAACAGGCCGACCACCTCCACATGCGACCATCGCGCATGAATATTGTCGGCTGCTTTTTCAGCAACGCCAGGCATCGCACCTAGTAAATATACTTTTAATGGTTGTTGTTTTTCTTGCTGAAAGTAATCAAATAACGCAGGGACTAAATCGCTGCCTGGTACTACTTCTGGCAATGCCTTACCTAATAATTTTGATGCCAATACCACAGGACGACCATCAGCTACGATAAGCGAAGCACCCGAATACGCTTTTTTAAACTGTTCATTGCTATGCAAATTGACAATATGGTCTACGTTGGGCGTGACCACATAATGATTGTGAACATCACTGGCGATTACCCACTGACCAATTTTTTCGACTGTTTCTTTCATCGTCAATCGATCGATGTCGATATTAAATAATCTAATTTTTTTATGCATTGTTTGTATCAATCAAGGTCTCGTTTAGATCTTACCCAATCCACCTGACGACTCACCATGAACTTCAAATAAACAGGCAGTTTCATCAGTAGCACTAAAGGTGCCATCAACAAGGTTTTGAATGAGATAATTGTTCTTGCAAAGCAGTACCATGCAATTAATATGCCAAAGCCTAGAGCACACAATGCTGCCGTCAATATAGCCACGTAAATACTCATACCAGATATGATTGAGACAACCAAGGCAATGCCCCACAACACAAGCGTAGCCATGAATAGCAGCGCTAATGGTGGCACCATTAAATCTAATACTTGCGCAAATAATAAAAGATTTTTTTGCTGAAAAGCCAGACGGAAATATTGCGGTAGCTCTTTAAAAATAATGCCTAGGTGTCCATGTTCCCAACGTAATCGTTGAGAAGCAATCCCCTGCTCTGAAGTAGGGAAGTAACTTTTTACTGATGCTTGCGCATAGTAATAAGGCGCCTTTCCTATACTAGCTAAATCCAAGCCTAACTTCATGTCTTCTACTAAATGTCCGCTTGCTAATTGGCATTTCGATAAGTCTTGCCATAAGAAAGCCATGCCTGTGCCCATTAATTGACAGGGTAATCCTAGGTAGTGATATCCCGCTGGACGTACAGTGTTTTTTACAATCCATGCAAATTCCATCACCTGCTGTTTGATACCGCCTTTTTCATAAAAGCGCATCACGTAGTTGGCTTGCACAGGTCGCTGCATAACAACACATTGTGTTGAAATTTGCGCTATTAAGCTGTCCGAGATTTCGCAGTCAGCATCAATAATCATGACCACTTGTGGTGGGTCTTCTTTAAGAAATTGCATGCCATGATCTAACGCAAATCCTTTACCTCTATCCACATCATTAAAGCGCTCCAACACGATTACACCATGTTCGCGGGCAATCTGCGCCGTATTATCAGTGCAGTTATCCGCCACAATAATGAGTCTATCATCTGCGCTTAATTGAGGTTGTATTGAGCGAATAGTGTTTGCGATACCCAGTGCTTCATTATGTGCAGGCACAATAATAGCGACTGTTGGCCGAGGAACTTGTGCCTCAGTGGTAGTTTTGCGTGTGGATTTCAAAGCAATGGCTGCAGAGATGATTTGTATTGCCAATAAAACTATTGGTAGGATGACCACGCTCGCAATCATCAAAAAGATAATAAAAAATATACTCATGTGCGCTAAGCTAACATTTCATTCTTATATATATGGTCTACCAGCTTTTTGGCTTCAATGTCTATGTCATGACGCTCCGTGACTTTTAAATAGGCAGACTCACCCATTGTTTGCAACTGCTCTTTAGATGCTGTAAGTGCCGCTCTCATTGCATCTACCAACTGGTTAACATCACCTGCTGGTACTAACCAACCTGACACATCGGGTTCAACTAACTCGGGTATACCTGCAATATAAGTTGAGATCACTGGACGCTTTAGCGACATTGCTTCCATAATGACCACTGGCAACCCTTCAGCAAAGCTAGGCAAAACCATCGCGCGCGAATCCAAAATATACTGGCGCACCTGTTCACTACTAATCCATCCCGTAATATTGACAGTGTTAGCAAGTTGATTTGCACTGATGAGTGATTCAATCGGTTGTCTCAGCTCACCATCTCCTGCGAGAATCAGCTTAAACACAAAGCCTTCATCAACCAATTGCTTGGCTGCCTCCACTAAAAGTAGCTGTCCTTTTTGTTCGCACAAACGCCCAACACAAACCAGTTGATTTGGGTATTCACTTTCAGTTGAGATACCTTGATAGAAGCTAGATTCCAAACCACAATGTACCACTTTAATCTTAGGCCAAAACTGGTAATCAACCCAACGCTGTAACTGACTTCTGCCAAAGCTGGAAATCGCCACGACAAATTTCGCACGCTCAATCTTTTGTTTCAGCTTTAGAAACTGCGGCCGGTCAAACTCTTCGGGGCCGTGCACAGTAAAGCTATATGGAATGCCAGACAATACATGCACGAGCATCGCAATTTCGCTGGGATTGGTACCAAAGTGGGCATGGATATGTTGCGATTGAAATCGTTGCATCAGCTGAAAAGTTTGGCAGGCTTCTAAAAAATAGACCAAGTGATATGGAATACTTCTGTCTGCATGAATACCCATTTTCACCGCACACAAAAGCGCTCTAATAAAGCTAACAGGATGTTTAATCATGACCTGTAAGCTTGCAGCAAGCAACCCAACTAGGCCATCCTTTAACACATATTGCGTCAAATCTTGCTCTTTAATATCGTCTGCATCCAGCAAGGGCTCATCCCAGCCACGCAAAGCCACCCTTTGTACCTCAAAACCAAGACGTTCTAACGCCATAATCTCACGGCGGATAAAAGTGTGACTTACTTTGGGGTACTGATTAATGAAGTGTGTGATACGCATTAGACGAATCTGTCTTTCTGGTAATTAAGCATGCCAATAAAAAACATTATTTATATTCAATTAAAGTTGCATTCTGATTAAAGCTACGGTGCCACCAATACTTGATTTGACCACACACCTCTGCAACTTTGCCCACCATGAGGTAAAGCGCATATTTGAAAGCAAACTTGCCTTTAGATTGGTTTTGTCTAGTTAGCCGTAAAAACTGTATCAAGAAGAGCAGCAGAATCCAAAATGCCCAATATGGCTGTGTAAAGATAGAAAGCAATAACGCCAACGGAATCAGGCCACCCCAAATCCATGCACGTTTTGATTCTTTAACCCAGTGATATTCTGGCGCACCTCCATGCATATGGCTACCTTCAGCATAAGCATATCCAGCTCTGACTGTGCGCTTCCACCATTGAGAGAATTTGAATATCGCAGCATCATGCAATGTCATTTCATGATCTAACCGCCAAACATCGAAACCTAATTGCCTAATACGAATACACAACTCAGGTTCTTCGCCAGCTATTAAGTGCGCATTGAACCCTTTTACTTGCTGGAATACACTGACTCGCATCATGGCATCACCACCGCAAGCCTTTGCCTTACCTACAGGTGTATTCCACTCAATATCGCAGAGCTGATTATAAGTGCTAGCTTCAGGAAATCGTTCTCGGCGTCGCCCACATGCAACGGCTACTTGAGGATGTTGCTCGAGAAAACTGATTGCATCCTCCACCCAAGACTCGTTCACGATACAATCGCCGTCCGCAAAGTGTACGTAGCTAAGCTCAGGGTAAAGTTTAAGTAACATCGAGAATCCAGCGTTTCTAGCGCGAGCAGCCGTAAATTTAGTCATCATATCAAGTTCCAGCACATGTACCCCACGTGTACGCGCTTCATGCACAGACTGATCAGTAGATGCGGAGTCGACATACACGATGGCAGGTGCAAACTTCTTAATAGATTCTAAGCAGTCTATTAAGCGTGAACCTTCATTCCTACCAATCACCACAAAGCCTATGTTTGATCTCATGTCATTTGTACGCAATATCATCGGCAACTATTCAACTAAAATAGTTTTTTTGGATTTAATTTTTGCGGGTACGCCCACTGCAATCGAATTATCGGGCACATCACACAACACCACTGCATTGGCACCTATGGTGACATGATTCCCGATTTTGATATTCCCCAATATTTTTGCACCTGCGCCAATATCCACATAATCACCAAATACAGGTGCGCAAGGATCCTCTATATTTTTCAAACCAACCACAACACCATTTCTAATACGACAATGATGACCAAACTTTGCATATCCACTCACTACAATGCCGCCAAAATGATCGATCACAAAGCCTTCACCAATCTCTACTTCACATGGAAACTCAATGCCAGTCAGTATCTGTACCAATTTGTATAAGAATTTGTAAACAAATGAGCAGAGTTTTCTGAATAGTGCATTATTGATTTGGTAACGCCATCTACCAAAGCGATATACCAACATCACCCAAAAACCTTGAGCGGTCCAGTCCTGCTGATAAGTGGCAAAATCTGCGCGAATATGATTGAACATGAATTTTAAAGGAGGTTAGCGTAAAGAGCGACTACCTAAACGGGTAAGATAGGCTAACTTTAAAAACAATCCAAGTGCTTTAAAGTTGAGTGCTTGAAATATTCTTTGAGGCGTTTTAATGACTTGCTTAGCAATTAAAATAAGTTCTGCGAGGATACTTAATTTAATATGCAACAGCACATAAAATAATCCTAAATTTTTGCGGAAATACAAAAGCTCACTCTCAATTTGTAATGCACTCACTTGTCGGCTCACTGAAGAAATAGAGTGATCTGTTTTTGCACTTTCACCACCAATATGCACAACGGGCGCATCAGGATAATAGGTCACTTTCCAACCAGCTTGTTTTGTTGCATAACAGTGGTCGACTTCCTCGTAGTATAAAAAATAACGTGGATCAAATAAACCGACTTGATCAATCACTTCTTTTCTAATCAGATAGTAACAACCTGGCACCCAATCACAGTCTCGGACTGTATTATGATCCCACGCCATATTGTCTACTAACTGTACGTTTGGAAATAATTTAAACAAACCAGTGCGATTTAAAAAAATATTGAATGGAGTTGGAAAATAACGACACGACGGCTGCAATACTCCGTCCCTGCCAAGTAACTTGACACCCAAAATGCCAATATCTGAGTTCTGCTCCATAAAACTAAACGTTTTTTGTATTGTGTCCATCTCTACAAAAGCATCTGTGTTTAGCAACAGCACATAGCGACCTTTGTAAAAGGGTAATACTTGATTGTTCGCACGACCGAATCCTACGTTCTCTTGGTTTCTTATTAGGTGTACATCAGGAAAAAGCTTTGCTACCAACTCAGCTGAATCATCTCTCGACGCATTATCAACTACAAAAATTTCCGTACTTAGCTTGTGTTGAGAATTATTAACTAACTCAATCGCTTTCTGCGTCATTTCAGCAGTGTTATAGCTTACAAATATGATGGATACATCTAACAAGCTTTTTCCAATCTATTCAAATAATCCAAGGTCATTACAGTCAGATAAACAATCACATATTGGATGACAAATTAACTATGACTAGCATTTTTCAACACTGGATTTAACAGCAATTTGATTGTGAAAATTAAAACTAAATTAGTCATCTTACTTGTTATAATCACTTTGCATTTCATACTTTAAAACTAAAGCTACTTTTTCACTTTTGACACATCATTTTCATGCCTGAGTATATCAAAGCCTACGTTGTCATTATATTCCTGTCATCTTTTGCATTTTATTTTGCAAAAAAATCTACAGCAATCATTTTAACTACTTCACAGTTTAATCAGCTTCGAAATGCGTGGTTCACAATCACTACACTAGCTTTTTTTAGTGTAAATTTTTGGATATTTTTATCCATTACCGCATTGTTTTTAGCTTATCATGCAAAAAAATCATCGCACCCAATTGCATTATACATGGCAATCATCGCGGCAGCCCCCCCCATTTGGGCCATCATTCCTGGGTTTGGGCTTGTTAATCGGATCATGCAAATTGATTACTTACTGGTACTGTCTATTAGTTTGCTGCTAATACAATACTTCAAAATAAAACCATCAGAATTTCCATTCGGACAAGTAAAAACTGATTATTGCGTGCTGGCGTATTTTCTAGTGAACGTTGGCATATTATTTACAATGACAACGCCTACTGATCTGATACGTGAAACTTTAGTCATGTTCTTGGCCATGTTCTTACCCTATTATGTGGTCAGTAGAAAAGTTCAAGATACTACGCAACTACAAACAGTCATCGCTGCATTTATGATCACCTGTTTTCCAGCTGCTTTGATTGGGGTTTTTGAGGCTGGAAAAGGCTGGTTACTGTACACCGCTGTTCAACCAGCGCTGGGTATCGAATGGGAATTTGGTGGTTATCTACACAGAGACGGCCTATTGCGTGCCAGTTCATCTTTTGGTCATTCGCTGGTGTTTGCTTTCGCCATGGTTGTTGGCTTAGGTTTTTATCTTTACTTACATTCTGTCATCAAAAACAAACTTTATAAGCTTGCTGGTTTAGGCCTTATATTACTGGGCGTCATTGCGCCTCTCTCAAGAGGCCCTTGGTTAGGTGCTGCAATGCTTGTTTGCGTATACTTATATTTAGGTAGGAATGGTGTATCAAACTTATTCAAGCTAGCATTTGCAAGTGCCGTCGTTTTCGCGTTTTTATTAGTATCACCAATAGCTCACAAAGTCATAAATTTACTACCATTTATCGGTAAAACCGATCAATTTAATGCTGACTATCGCGAACAGTTATTTGAGACATCGATTGTGGTTGCTGGAAAAAATCCTTGGTTTGGAAACCCAGAGTTTGCAAAAGACCCTGATATGAAAGAGCTTTTTCAAGGGGAGAAAATAATTGACCTGGTCAATATTTATATATCTGTTCTACTGAACTCAGGCTATGTAGGATTAATTTTCTACGTTGGTATGTTTATCACTGCATTACGCCTAGCTTATGTTGGAATGAAAAAAATTAGAAATGTAGATGCCAATCTTTTTCAACTAGGGCGGGCGCTAATTGCAACCTTAATTTCGATTATGTTTATGATTGCAGGCGTTGGCGATATATTGATCATCCCATATTTGTATTACATAGTTATTGGCTTGTGCGTAGCGTATTCACAAATCGTCAAAAAGGAAATCACCAAGGCTACTTTAGAACTTGCTTAGAATGATTCCGCGAATAAATAACATCTCAACTACTAGACATACGTTCCACAAAATCACTTAAATCTTCGGTGTAAGAAATACTTTATTCTAAAGTACTGTCTTGCAAGTACGGGTGGAAGCCAATCAGAAATGTAATTGCCGAGGCTAGCATTAAAGGCGTCTAATTTAGTAGATTTTCCATCTATCGGACGCGCTTTATACATCGTGTCATGTGTTGGGGTTTCATACAAAACACTCTCTGATGCCGTGTAGTAGTAAAGTGCAATAGATTTTCGGCTTACCCCATCAGGGCATGCCAAAGGATCAGGATGTCCATGAAATGAGTCTTGGTCGGTATTAAAAATAACACAGCGGTTTAAAAGAGGATAAACGGTTTTCTGCACTGCATTCATCCCCTTATCCCACAACTCAAGAGCTCCGCCCCACTCCTCCTTCCAGTCTTGATTCAAATAGATAATCATATTGACTCTTCTATTTAAATTTAAGTCTTTATTCATCCTAAAATCTGCATGAATCCCAAGCAAACCACCATTAGTAGTTTCATGATAACCGCCTCCTGCAAAGTAGGGGTCTGGGAGTAGTTTTTGGATCCCCGTCAACGACTCGATGAATTTAAGCATAGGTTCAGAATTGAAGAATGCAAATAAGTTTCTATTATAGGAATTACATTGGATAGGCGGTATTTGCCGCTTGTGTTTACCAGCGTAACCCATCTCAAAATTAATCTCCGACTCCACTTTTTCACTAGGAAAGTTTTGCAGGATTTCCATTAACAATGTTTCTGGTAAAAAGTTATCAAATACAATGTGGGGGAATGGGTTAGCATTTGAGTAATGATCTCGGTGATTCAAACCAATGGATTTTGTTTGCTCACTATTTAAGCTAAATCCACTCGTATCTTCTTGCTTAATGGGCAAAATTGGTAGCATTGTCACCTTATATCTAATACCATCACTTAGTAATAATACTCTTCTGCTGTTGTCTCAGCTTTATTTAGAATCACTCCCAGCAGTTTTTCTTTGGGGATATGGTACATCGCCTCTTCAATTTCAGATTCCTTTACCATTCCGTTTCCAACTACCAACAGTGCACAGTCTACTTTTTTAAGCATGATGAGTGCATCATCTGCATTTAGGATTGGTGGTAAGTCATAAATGACGATGCGCGATTCGTAACGTGTTGCAATGTCTTGTATTAACGCATTCACTTTAGCTGAAGACAACACTTCTGCTGGATGACTGATTGGTCGCATTGTTGGCAATATTACTAAATGAGGTAGTCCAGGGTTGATAAGCACTTCATGTAACTCAGCGCGATTTTCCAAATAATCACTGAGCGACTTATCAGAGTCAATGCCTAAGTACTTTGCCACTCTAGGCTTCCTAAGGTCAAAATCCACCAACATAGCTGTTTTTTGAGGTTGGTTAGCGATACTGATTGCCAAATTGATTGCAACAAACGATTTTCCACAACCAGGTGTAGGAGATACAATTGCCATCGACTTCCAATTGTTTTCCTGCATTTTCTGTAACACTTGCGTGCGTAATTTATCAAAAATCCAAGTTGCTGATTGGCTTTTATTGTAAGAAACAATTCTGCTTTTCTCTAGATGCTGAGAGTTTAATTGGATAGTTTTTGTGTTCGTGTAATTAATTGCATTAATATTGGTTTCATTCGCTTGTTCAAGAATACTCTCCGCTGACGCACTCTCAACTTTAGCGTCACTTAATTTTCGCGGTGAGATAGCAATTGATTTCCCTTTTGCTTTTTCCAATGCATCTTTAATTTTTTCCATAACCTTAAACCTTAAGCAAACCTATTTAGCAACTTAATAATCAACATGTCTAAAGGCATGATGAGAAGATGCACTATTAACAAAGATACTAGGACAAAAACAAGAATACCTAAGATTAGATATCTATAAAAATATTTCTTTCTATTGATTTCTGCTTGGGTGTAGATGTAAGGTATTGTAACCAATGTGCGGATTTTAGTTATCGATTCTAAAGCATCCGCACCACGTACCCTGGCATTGACAGTTTCAAGCAAAAACACCAAACCTAGTGCTGCGCCTAAACCAGCAAAGAAACCTAGTCCAATCACTTTCTTTCTATTTGGTTTGATTGGCTTATCGGGGAAAATAGGTGGCTCGAGCATTGTAAATCGCTCAGCCTTATTCTCTTGCTCTAGATTTTCAGCGATTTTCGCATTGATTTGTTTGGATTTCACCTCTTCATATTTTTTCTTTGCATTCTCATAATCGCGCATGAGCGTAAATAGTCCTTTTTCTACCTCAGGACTCATTGCTAACCTTGCCTGCAGTTGCTCTACAGATTTACGCATTGCAATTTTTTGCTCTGCTAAAGATTCAAGCCTAGCCTTCGCGGCGTCAATCTGCGCTTGCACTTTTGCCACCATTAAATCCGTTTCAATGTCGCCTCTTCTGGGCTTGGATGGTTTACCTTCTGCATCTTTTAATTGCGTATTGGCTGTCGCCTCTAGTTTTTCAATTCTTCTCTTGAGCGCTTTCACTGTTGGGTGTGAATCACTGTAAAGTGATTGTGCTCTTTCCAACTCCAGTTTCAATTTATCAATTTCTGCCTCACTTGATAAAATAACTGGTGTGTCTACAGATTTACGATTAATTCCTGAGCGTGCAGAGGCAAGCTCCACATCCAAATAACGTAGTTCTTCTTGTGTCGTTTTGTAATCACGATCAATTTCTTTGATATCTAACTCTTTACGTTGCAAAGTAGCCATATGCATTTGCATGTGCTCTGGCAGCGCCCCAGCATATCTTTCTTTAAAATTAGCTATCTTCTCTTCAGTCTGCTCTAACTCTTTGCGTAAAATTTCCACTTCCTGGCTCAAAAATTCTGTTGTTTCAGTCGCTTTTTCGGTTCTGACTTTTACATTTTCATCCAAGAATAATGTGACTAGTTCATTAGCCACTTTGTGAGCGACATCAGGGCTTTTGTAAGAGAAAGAAACATTAAAAGCAATCGTTGCTTTCTTCTCCCACTCATTCCCAGCCT
The DNA here is from genome assembly GCA_030696695.1 of Methylophilus sp. Classification (GTDB taxonomy): domain Bacteria; phylum Pseudomonadota; class Gammaproteobacteria; order Burkholderiales; family Methylophilaceae; genus Methylophilus. Next base: position 322,009 of record JAUYRP010000002.1, on the reverse strand, counting down.
CAGAACTCACCAACTCCACTAAAATGTTATTTCTCATTTCATTCTGCAAAGCGGTAGTGGATTCTTTGTCTAAACGCTCTGCGTATAAACCGTACTTTTGCATAATCTTATAAAGATTTTCACGTGTCATCACACGTTGTTTAATGACCTCAATACGCTCATCAGCAAAACTAGTAATGCTAGACTGAACAATATCAGAAGGAATCTGTTGAGATTCAACAAGAATAGTTCCTGTTGATTGATAAACTGGTGGGAGAAGTATTGCTACTAAAATAGCGATTGTAAAAATACTACTTGCTGTAAGGACTATCAGCCATATCCTTCGCTTGAATATAGATAGATAGTCTTTGAGCGTTAATTCATATTCAGCAGCCATGCTCTTGCTTCTTTTTTATTAAAAATTGGGGTGGTTATAACTAAACGAGAACCCTACTTGATAGGCATTGACGTCAACATTGTTAGCTTCTAAATTTCGAAATTGCGCATAGGTTCTTACACCCCATTTTTCGGTAATGTCATAAGCATAAAAGCCGTTAAGGATTTTAAACTTTGAGTCATTAATTGCTCTGTTAATTGTCCAGTTGAAATCTGTACCAAGATGATTTTTTTGATCTATGTCATACGCATAAATTACGCCCATATTGTCAATTTTATCAAAACCACCCAAACCCGTAGGTACAATTGCTCTTGATAGCGTTCCAGACACATTAGACTGATCATTAATAGCATGACGAATCGAAGCGTTTCCCACCCAACCATTATCACCAGTACTAAGCCTATTCATCCCTGCGGCCATAGTAAAATCAGTTTTTGGGCCTGCCAAATAGTTAAAACCTAGCAAAAAGTTTCTAGATACAGTGCTGCCATCATTGTTAAAATTATCAACAACCAGATTGTTAATATTGTTGCTTTCGTTTTCAAAACGACTGATTGAAAACTGTGCAAAAGGTGTTAATTTTTCGCTGTAAAGATAATTTAATCTAGTATTGAATGTTTTTGCACTAAAGTCATTTAATTGAGCACCTGAAAAATTAGACTCTTGGTAACCAATGCCTGTAGCCAAGTTAAACTTATCAGACAACAAATAGCTTAGGTTCGCGTCAATTGACTTGTTAATCGCGCTTCCATCAGCAAATACTTGACCTGTTCTTCTTTGCTCAGAAATACGGGTGCTCAATTTGCTGTAATTAGTTGACAAAGAAAACTGGCCCCTAGAAAAGTCCCTTAGCCAACTTAAGCCAAGTGTTGGATCTTTTCTGTTCTCACTGATTTGATCATTCGAAGATTTCTGGAAAAGAACGCTCCCATCAAAACTGACTGTGTTCACACCATCTTGACCAACCAACGTCACTCTTGGCGTTGCATTGTAGAAACTTACAGACTCTTTATTTTGGTCATCCATTTGAAGATTACTGTCGTAATTGACCGAAACGGGAAAATAAAAGCCCTTCGTAAACTCCATGGCATTCAGATTGGATAAGGGGAAAATACAAAGACCTAAAGATAACAATGACTTCATATTGATTTGCGCTTGAATTGATAGGTAATTCATACTATCTGCCTAACTATATTATTATTTGTACTAAGGTACAAGTATTGTATCACCAGGCTGTAGTAACAAGTTACTCTCGAGGTTCTGACCTTGAATTAATCGGTCATAATTCACTGTCATCACTGTCTGCTTATTATTAACATTTCGTAGGACTTTGATTTTGCTCAACTCAGCAAACTTATCAAAGCCACCAGCTAAACTTAATGCTTGCAACACAGTAGTAGGGCCTGAAAGTGGAATTGCCCCCGCTTTTAACACTTTACCTATAATGTAAGCTTTGTTGCCTTCTACACTAGTAACTACCACTGTCACTTGCGGGTCATTTAGATAGACTTTGAGCTTATCCGTAATACGTTTTTGCGCTTCTACAGTACTCACGTTCTCCACATCTACACGTCCAGCAAGTGGGAAGGTGATGCTACCATCTGGTAGCACTTTAACTTCTTTTTGGAGCGTTTCTTCACCCCAAACAGAAATAAATACAGTATCACCGTAATGTAAACGATAATTCTCGTCAGCTATCAAAACAGTGGATTGAAGTAATGCGATAAGACCAAATGCAATTGAAAAAATCGTGCGACTAATTTTCATAAATATTTCTCCGTGTAGCTAAATCATAATATAAAGATAACATACAAACCTTATTTTTATATTAGCCCATACGGGTAACTTTAAAAAAACCGTCTAATTCGCTAATTATGCAACAATTATTGTCTTTGAGATTAACTTAATTTCCTTTGTGAGGCGCTAACTTTGCAACCGCTTGCGCACGGCAAGATACATCTAATTTTTGGAATATACGTTTCAAATGATTTTTAACTGTATTTGAACTAATAGACAAAATCATACCAATTTCGATATTAGTTTTTCCACTTCTAACCCAATGCAATATCTCATGCTCGCGATCACTCAAAGAACCTAAAGCGATGCTTTCTAAAATATCCTCATCAGACATTGATGGTTCTATGTACTCAACGCGTCTAAGCGCTGCATCTAAATGTGGCATCAACAAACCTAGCAGTGAATGCTGAATATTGAATACATGCGATTTATCAAAAAATACGTAGATACAGTCATGTTTACCACGTAAATCCTTAACGCCATAGACGAGCAAAGAGTGCATTTCGATTAAGTTACTTGTAAAAGGTGTAGGTGATTGTGCGTGAATACCTGCGGCATCAAAGCTATTGATGACAAACCACTTTTCGTCATTATCAATCCACCGTTTATGCAAGTTAGCCATCAAATAAGAAACGATACCAGGTGCATCAATTAAACGCTGCGTGGTAAGCCCAGGGATATTTGAAGCTACATCATAATTCAATTCGCCACTACTAAAATCACCCCATGCCGCCAGAAGCACATCATGAGGTAAAACAGGGTTTACGTCATCTTTAAGCCAGTTAAAAAAATCTACATGCTTTTCTATTGCATAGGACTTTTGAATGACCTCGAAAATTGCTTCCCAGTTTTGTTTTAAATTCACCATTTGACTCATCTCTCACAATAATTGAATTGCTCAGATGTAGCCTTGCACAAACAATACCAACTTTGAAAATAAAAAATAATTACAAAAAAACAATGACTTATATCATGAAGAATTTAAGTCTAACTTCTGAAATGATTTATTTGTCAACACTAGTGTCACAATCACAACAGTTTGTTATGGATAATTTTACATTCACAAACAGGCTAGCCTATGGCGCGAATTTCGGGCAGGTTTCGCCACCAGCCATGTGCATCCATACCACAGCCAAAGACGAATAAATTAGGCACATTGAATGCCTTAAAATCCGCGCAGACTGGTTTTATTTGCAGGTTTAATTTGTCTGCCATCACAACCATTTTTACAGTGTTTGCACCCAGCTCAAGACATTTAGCGCGGACGGCCTGAAGTGTGATGCCTTCGTCAAGTATATCGTCAACAAGCAACACAGTTTTTCCATGAAGATCCAATGTCGGAAGCTTGGCCCAAACCAAGCTCCCTCCAGTCAGGTGTGCGTGATAGCGATTCGCTTGTACATAATCCAACTCTATTGGCATCGTCAATTTTGATAACAGCTTGCCGGAGAAATACAAGCCGCCTGTCATGACACACATCAAAACGATTGAAACATCTTTAAACGTTTGGTTGATTTGATCAGCAACAGAATGAATTGCCGACTCTACCTCGTCGGTCGAAAAAACCAACGTAGAGTCTGTTAGGAGCTGATAAGGGTCTACTGCTGTGCTCAATCTGATTACTTAATCCCGGAAACAACTGTTTTCAGATACTCAGCAAAATGTTCGGCGATTTCTGGATGCTTTAGCGCCAACTCCACATTGGCTTGCATAAAGCCAATTTTACTACCACAGTCATAGCGCTTACCTTCAAAACGATAAGCCAGAATTTTTTCATATTCCATTAGCATGGCGATACCGTCAGTCAGTTGTATTTCGCCTCCTTTACCAGGCTTTACTTTTTCAAGGCACTCAAAAATCTTGCCACTTAACACATAACGACCGACAACAGCTAATGTGGACGGAGCATCTTGCGGTTGTGGTTTTTCAACAATCCCCTTTAATTGCAATAGGTTTTGCTCGACAGGAAAGGCATCTACAATGCCATAACTTGCAGTCTCTGAAGGCAACACGTCTTCGACACCTAGTACAGAAGATTGATATTGATTAAACACGTCGACCATCTGTTTCACCACTGACACTTTTGAATCAATCAAGTCATCGGCTAGGATCACGGAAAATGGATCATTACCTACTACTGGCCTTGCACATAACACTGCGTGCCCAAGCCCCAATGCCTGTGGCTGCCTAATATAAATACATGAGACTTTTTTAGGTAAAATACTTCTGAGCATTTTAAGCACATCGTGCTTGTTAGCGGCTTCAAGTTCTGCTTCCAATTCGTAAGACTTATCAAAGTGATCTGGAATTGAACGCTTGTTTCGCCCAGTCACAAAAATTAACTCTGTGGCACCAGCATCAATAGCTTCTTCGACAGCATATTGAATAAGTGGCTTATCTACGACTGGCAACATTTCCTTTGGACTAGCTTTTGTCGCTGGTAAAAAGCGTGTGCCTAAACCTGCCACTGGAAATACTGCTTTTGTCACTTCTTTTTTCATATCTGTTACGCCTATTTCTTCTTTTTGTTGCAATGAATTCACATGTTTTAACTACTGTAAAACATGAAGTAATTGTGACAATTATGGCACTAAAACTTCATTCCAGTAAATTTTTTTATGTCCCGTAACTGACGCTTTGTTGGCCTGCCTGCGCCACGTTCACGCGCAGCAAAGTCATGTTCACGCGTTATTTTGAGTGCCGCTTGCTTCTCTTTACTCTCTGGCGTTTCGGCATACAGCAAAGCTGCATCTGGCGCACCACGCCTTACATTGGAAAGGCCTGTAACGGTGACTTCAATTTCCATGTCTTTGTGTTTGATCCCAATCCGCATGCCTATTTTTACTTCTTTGGCATTTTTTGCTCGGATACCATCTACACGTACTTTGCCACCATCTACCGCATCGGCAGCAATGCTACGCGTTTTAAAAAAGCGTGCAGCCCACAGCCATTTATCTAACCTGCAATGCTGGTCTTGCGCACCTTTTGATGAGGCTTGATTATCCATGAATAATTTCTTTACCCACTGTTTGCGAATTGTAAAAAATAATAATGCATAAGCGAACTAGTCTTATCAAACATACTAGTATTCTGATGGCTTAACTTGCATATAACTCAGGCTAAGAAGTCTATTCAATTAAAGGTAGTTGGTGCGACTTCGCTTGGTTACTTTCCAGCGTTTTTCGGTAATTAGCCAAGGTTTTTTGCGCAAATCCTAACACCGTATTTTCTGGGTATATTCCCAAATGATTTTGAGTGCCGGCCTGCATGCCTGTCAGGTACTCTATGCCCTCTAGCACGTGATCAATCACAATAATGTGGAACTGTTTGGCTTGTACAGCTGCAATGACTTCTTGGTCTAACAATAAATGACGTTGATTCCGTCTAGGAATAATGACACCTTGTTGTCCGTCCAGCCCAAGCGCTTGGCACACACGGAAATACCCCTCGATCTTTTCATTCACGCCACCTATCGGCATGACCTCACCAAATTGGTTCAAAGCTCCAGTCACTGCAATTCCTTGCTTGATAGGCAAACCAGCCAATGCAGACAACAACGCAAATAACTCTGCGCAAGAGGCTGAGTCTCCCTCTACGCCGTTGTATTCTTGCTCAAATACTAAGGAGGCATTTAAGCTAAGTGGTGCCAATTGCCAAAAACTAGCACTTAACCAGTTTTGTAAAATAAAAATGCCCTTATCGTGGTTAGGCCCGCTCATATTCACTTCGCGGTCAATATTAATTAAGCCTGTTTTGCCGGGGTAACACCGTGCAGTAATACGAATTGGCGAGCCGAAGCTCGCGTCACCGAGCTCAATATGGGTAAGTCCGTTTACTTGCCCTACTACCTCGCCATGCACTTGTATCAGTAGCTCATTGTCAATAATCGAATCGCGAATTTGCGACTCAAAATATTGATTTCTTTGTGCTTTGGCCTGTAAAGCTGCATTCACATGTGCTTCTGTTACCAACGTCTCATTACCTGCAAAGGCAACGCTCTCGAGCATCAACTGCTCTAAATATGCAAAGTTAGTGCTGATGCGTGTTTGATCTTCCTCTATACGCTGTAGGGCAATAATCAATGTGGCAACGGCTTTACTACTGAAGTGAGCACATTGATGAAATTGGCACTTTTGTGCAATATAGCCAGCAATCGCTGCATAGTTGTCTTTGTTCGCTAATATGCGCTCGGCAAATTCTACTTTAATGGGAAAGTAATCGAAAAAATCTGGCTGCTCATCCAGACAATCATAAAAATCTTCGCGAGTAGCAATCATGACCAATTTTACTTGTACTGGTAGCAAGGTATCACTGGCGAGTACGGCGCTACTTTGCGCACTGCTACTCACATCTTCGATTTGCAGGGTACCATTTCTTAAAAATCGATGTAATTTTTCCAGCATTTGTTGGCCGTTTTGCTCATCATTTAAAATATCTCTTAAATGAATCAACAACATACCCCCATCGGCCTTGTGCAGATTACCTGCACGCAACCTTAAGAAGTCAGGCATGATTGCGGCGTCGGTACTGCTCTCGATGGCACCAAATAGTGAAGATAGGCTTGGATCATTATCATAAATCACAGCTTGATGCAGCCCAAGCGTTTGTGCGCTACGGTTATCGACTAAAACATTGACACGAAAGCGCGCAAAGAATGCTTCATTAATTAAGCCATCAAGCGGATTATCTGATTCATTGGGCGGTGGTGGTTGCCATGCTTGCAAGTAGGCGAGGACCTCTGCTGCTATACACTGTAAATAACCAGTTAAAGCCGTGTGTATATCCACGAATTCTAGCTGTAACTTGTTAATTGTTTGCTCTAGCCACACCCGCATGTGCTCAAGCATTTTGGACTGCGTGTCGATATTGACCATATTGGTAAATTCCGTCATGAGCGCACGCGCAAAGCCATCCATTTCCGCACGCAACTTCACGCCTTGCCCCACGGGAAGCTTGATTAAAGTAGGTTGCGTAATCTGATTAAAATCGTACAGCGCAACCAAGTCTTGCAGTGGCCGCGCTATTTCTGCTTTGTTGGCAACCTCTTGCATTGCACTTTGCATGAGGGAGGTGCGGCCGCTGCCATGCGCACCAAGTACTAGTACATTAAAGCCGCGCTGTTGAATGTTTAAACCAAAAAGCGCTGCTTTCTTTGCTTCGCTTTGTGCAACCCAAGCATGTACGTCCGAGTGATTGCTTAATTGTGCAGCAATGATTTCTGACGTACTATCAAAGCCTAAACTATCTTGTGTAATGGTCGCGTTTAACGACTGTTCGTTGAGTATTTGCATCTAGATATGGTCTTTATTGAGTCCAACGTACTTGCGCTTCGTCATCTGAGGCTTTCGCCTCCACCCAGCGTGCACCTTGGCTATTGGTTTCTTTTTTCCAAAAAGGAGCCTGTGTTTTTAAATAATCCATGACGAACTCGCAGGCAGAAAATGCGGCTTGGCGATGCGCACTTGTGATAGCAACCAGCACGATTTGGTCAGTAGGTTGCAATGTGCCTACACGATGAATCACTGCAGCATCTAAAATATCCCAGCGCTGTTTTGCTTGGCTGACAATTCCGTGCAAGGACTTCTCAGTCATTTCAGGATAATGCTCTAGAGTGAGTGACGTTACCTCTGCGCTATCATTCATATCACGCACCAAACCAACAAAACAAACCATTGCGCCAACCTTGGGGTTGTTTTGACGCATGCCAGCAAGTATTTGCGCCACATCAAAATCGTCCGTTTGCACGCGAATCATGATTAGCCGCCTGTCACCGGTGGGAAAAAAGCCACTTCATCGCCGTCTTCAATCACGGCCAAATCATCAACCAAGTTATGATTGATGGCAGCTCTAACGACTAACTGACCATTAAACAAATTGGCCCACACTTCTCCGCGCTTTGATAACCAATGCTTGAGTGCAGTAATGGTCTCAACCTCTTCGGGCAAAACTACATCTTCGGAAGAGTAATTGACCGCCTCTTTAATACGGGCGAAATATAACACTTTAATTTGCATAATATCGACTTATCTCTGAAAAACTACTCATCTACTTCATCAAGCAAATCAATGGGTTGATCGCTTAATTCGACACGCTCAATTTGTGCAAATCGACGTGTAATTTTTTGACTGCTGATGTGCACATCTTGCGCGTTTTCATGCGCTTGACGGATGTTATCGGCCAATTTTTTCATGCGCGAATCAAAGCGCTCAAAATCTTTACTCAACTTGCCTAATTCATCTTTAATAATATGTACTTGTTTGCGCATTTCTACATCTTTTAGCACTGCGCGCGCAGTGTTCAATACTGCCATTAAGGTGGTAGGAGACACCACCCACACACGTTTATTCATTGCATAATCAATTACTTCTGGATGATAGGCATGGATTTCTGCAAACACCGCTTCTGCGGGAATGAACATGACCGCACCATCCGAAGTGACATTAGGAATGATGTACTTAGCCGCGATATCGTCCACATGTTTTTTCACGTCAGCTTTGAATTGTTTTTCGGCTAACAATTGCACCGCCTCGCTTAAGTTTGGATCAAACATACGGTGGTAGTTTTCGAGCGGGAACTTACTATCTACAGCTACCGTGCCAGTCGGGTCAGGCAAGAACAAAGCACAATCCACACGTGTACCATTTTCAAAGCTATGCTGCATTTTAAAGCTTGATGTCGGCAATACATTTCGCACCAATCCTTCCAACTGCACCTCGCCATAAGCACCGCGGCTGCGCTTATCACCCAGCAACTCCTGGAGGCTCACCATATTCGTACTCAAACCATCAATTTTCTTTTGTGCTTCATCGATGGTGGCTAATCGCTCCATCACACTGACAAAAGTCTCGTTGGTTTTTCTAAAGCCTTCTTCTAAACGTTCAGACACTTTGCCGCCGATTTCCTCTAAACGTGTATCAACGATTTTACTTAATGTGTCTATGGTTTGGGTCAGCGTGGTTGTCGCCTTTAACATGGTGTCATGCATCATCACTTGCTGCGATTTACCTTGCTCACTTAAGGTTTTATGCAGGGTTTCTAGCACTGTCTCCCGAGTCGCGGCTAAGCTAGTATTTTGTGCCAATTGCAAAGCCTGCATCGCTTCACGCGTCGCTTGAAGCTCATGTGATACTGCAGATTTGAGACGTTCGCTATTTTCCTGAGAAACGCTGTTTAGCCGATCGCCCAATTTATTGAGGCCATCATTCAAGTCCAGCAGCATGGCCCGATGTTTTTCTTCTAATTGCTGCATTAACCCTGCGTTAGATTGCTGTTTAATAATACGAAGTAACAGCCATATCACAACAGCTAGCAAGCAAAGGGTGATGACAAATTGTAGGGTGCTGATATTCATGGTTGAGATTATAACGGATGTGGCAGACTATCTCCCACTTGCAATAAAAAAGCCCCTAAGCGTAGCTTAAGAGCTTTTGTTTTAGCCATTTACGTCTCGCACTTAGATGTGCTGAAAAGGCTACTTAAGAACTAAGGGTTATACCACTGCGATCATTGCATCTACACCACCGACAACCAATAACATTAAAAAGCTAAAAAATACTATTTTTATATTTAAACTCATATAGTTAAGCCCGATAAAGAATGTGATACATCACAACAATGATGCAAAGCATACAACTAATAAAAATAAATTGCTATTATTTTTTCACTATCCTATTCATTTATAAGCATTTTCGTTAAAAAATACTAAAACACATCAAAAATAATTTATTTTAATTGCTTGCAATTTATGCATCTTTCCATTTGTGACCTTCCGTTTGCCTGTGTTAGAGTAAATTGATTGATAGTCAAGCAAGCAAAGTGAACGATGATTAAGCTCAAATTATTACTTGGTCAATGGTTAGCCAAACTCACACGTAAACTCAAAAATAACTTCTACATATACCTCGCCACCCTATTCACTTTACTTGTGCTACTAGATGCCAGTGTGTTCAGTGTTGGTCTGAACATGCGTGATAAAGCCTTTGATTTCATGGTGAAGCACCGTGTAATTCAGCCCAATGCAGACCCCCAAATTGTGATTGTGGATATCAATGAAGCGAGTTTAGCGGCATTCGCAAAAGATTATGGGCGCTGGCCATGGCCACGCCAGGTGCTAGGTGAGTTTGTTGAAAATATACAAGCACAAAAACCCAAAGCAGTCGTCTTTGATATTTTGTTTAGTGATGCCGATATTTACAACCCTGACAGCGACGCCTATTTTAATGACGTGATTGGGGCAAGCGACAATGTATTCTTTCCCATTTTAAGGTTAGATCCGTCACAAGATCATCTTAGCCAACTGAAGTACGCGCAAATTCCCGGTATACGCGCCAATCCCGAGCATCATCAGAATGCGACTATTGCTGCAGTATTGCCTTTTTTTGAAGGTGCCCAAAAAGCCAATCGCTTGGGGACCAATAATGTTTATCCCGATAATGACGGAATCGTACGTGAATATCGCATTTACCATTCAGAAGAAGGTTGGCACTTACCTTCTTTGCCTGAAGCTGTAGGCACCTATGCCGGCGGCTCTTTATCTGACTTGCCGCAAAATATGCTAATCAATTGGCGGGGCAAGCCCTTTAGTTATCAGTACGTCACTTTTAGCGATGTATTCACTGATTTAACAAGCCAAAATAAGACCCGCTCCCAAAGTGAGTTCACCGATAAAATTGTAATTATTGGTTCAACTGCTGCAGGCCTATTTGATATCAAGCCTACAGCCATGGACAAGCAATTCCCTGGTGTGGAAATATTAGCCACTGCAATTGACAATGTTAAACATGGTGATTACTTAAAAGTATGGCGAGGTAAAACGCCTTATATTATTTTAAGTTTATTGTTGATATGGGCAACCACCCTAGCCTTCTACTTTAAAGTGGACCGTGACAAATTCAACTCCATCTTTACTGGCAGTCAGGTTGGTTTACTTGCCCTCTCTTATATAGGCATCAATGTCAGCAATACTTATTTAGACTTAACAGCACCTATTTTATGGGCAGTTGCACTATTTGGTATTGCCAAAATCTATGCGTTAGCAACTGATCGAGCATTACAACGTTGGCTTACTTTTGGCGTACAAGCAAATGCAGACCACTCAGGCGTATTGATGCTAGCTGCCATCATAGAAAGTGATGAACCACTAGGTGATACGGCGATGAAAAAACTGAAACGTAAATTAGAGCTCACTAGCTACACACCGAACAGTATTGAAGTGTTATTGGGGACTCAGACTGGTATTTGGGGGTTGTTTGGCGATATGGTGGTAATTAGTTGGATCTATTCGGATGAAAAACCAGAATATCAGATGACTGCAAAGCAAGATGCACAGCGCCTAATAGATAGCCTCTCTGGCTATGTAGAGTCACTCGGTCTTCCAAAACAGACAGTCATTCGTTATGCAACGCATGAGGGCAAACTTTTACAATCGAATCAAACTGCCGATAGCCAAATACTGGGCGCACAATGGCGAACGTTATTTGCGCAATTAATTATTCAGCTCGAACATGGGCAACCTGAAGAAGTAAAGGAAATTGTATGAAGCGACACACATGGTTATATTTAATTGTTGCAATCGGTTTTGGGCTTAGCTCGCCTATCAGCCTTGCAGCAACAGAGTCTGGTACTGCATTGAAAGCTGATACGTTACGGGTACAGCCTTTTGCCGATGCAAAATCTTCTGGCGCACTCATTAAAAACGAGCCCTTAGAAATCATCACTAAAAAAGGGGCATGGTTACAAGTCAAAACGAAGAAATCCACAGGCTGGGTACGTCTATTGTCTGTAAAGCGCGCTAGCACTGGCAATGTGCTCAAAGGCACTGTAGCTGTGGCGACAGGTCGAGCGGGTACCGGCAAAGTAGTCTCCACCACTGGCATACGTGGTTTGAGTGCGGAAGAGCTGAAAGCAGCACAATTTAATGAAACTGAAATGAAAAAATTAGAAAGCTTAGCCGTGAGTAAAGCAGATGCTCAGAAATTTGCCAGCAGTGGCGGACTTACTGCAAATCAGGCGGCTTATCTGAAAGGAGCAAAATAATGCATAAGTCTATTTTTGCCGCTTTAGTGACGACTGCTTTTATCGCCAATGTGTATGCATTTGATTTAGGTAAGGCACTAGAAGGGGCTGTTAAAGAAAAAATCCAAGAAACTACTGGTACAAAAACAGAGCCTGCCAATACAGACAATGCTGACAATCAAAATGCGGTGGCAGACACCCCAACAGCACAGCCACAAATCAACTGGAAAAGCCCAAGCCGTGATGAAGAAGTCGCCATTGGCAGAGAAGTCACAGGAAGCTTACTTGGCGCAGCACCATTAGTAAAAAATGATGACCTGCAGCAATATGTCAATAAAGTGGGACGTTGGGTGGCTAGTCAATCAGAACGCCCAGACTTACCTTGGAAGTTTGGCGTCATTGAAAGCAATGATTTGAACGCATTTGCTGCGCCGGGCGGCTATGTGCTGATCACAAAAGGCTTGTATCAAACATTTCAGAATGAAGCCCAACTGGCAGGCGTGCTAGGCCATGAAATTGCACATGTGGTGCAAAAACATCATTTAAAAGTCATGCAAAAACAAGCCCTGCTCGACATGGGGGCTGGCCTGCTTGGAGATAAGTTTGGTGATAATAAGCTCTCTAAAAAAGCCATTAGTACTGGGGCAGAAATCAGTGCGCGTAACTTGGACAAAAGTGCAGAGTATGAGGCTGATCGTATCGGCATGATGTTGGCATATCGCGCTGGTTATGATGTCTATGGTTTACCAGAGGTATTGCAAAACATGGCGCAAATCAACAAAAGTGATGACAGTGTGGCACTACTGTTTAAAACACACCCACACCCTGATGAACGTCTTGCGCAACTGGGTGAAAGCGCTGGCTCGCAACTGGATAAATTAAAGGCAGGAAAAACACTAGAGAATCGTTTGTATCTCTTACGTTAATAGGCTCAAACTGAACTTATCAAGCTGACTATATCCATTTGTTACTTCTGCATTCGCTCTTAATGTAAGCGTAGTAAATGGGTGCTGCCACAATACCAGGAATGCCAAATGCTGCCTCCATAGTGAGCATGGCCACTAGTAACTCCCACGCTTGCGCCCGTATTTGTCCACCCACAATACGGGCATTCAAAAAGTACTCCAACTTATGAATCACCACTAGAAACAGCAACGAGCCTAATGCTGTGCCAAGAGAGTGACTCATACTCACTACCACGATCACCGTATTAGAAATGAGATTGCCAATCACTGGCAACAACCCCACTATAAATGTAATTAAAATCAATGTTTTAGTGAATGGCAGATGAATACCGAGCATCGGTAACACTACGGCTAAATAGATGCCAGTGAAAGCAGCATTGATCGCAGATATGCGTACCTGCGCAAACACAATATTTCTAAAAGCGCTTGCAAACAAACCGGCACGGTCCACTAAACTGCGCGCAAAAGGTTGAAAATATTCGCGCTGAGTCGCCTCTCTGAGTGCCAACATACCACCAATCACCATGGCAATTAGAATATGTGCTATGTGACGGCCAGCTTCTTTACCTAAAAACTGGATATCATTGGAATGGCTTCGTAACCACTCAGTCACAGTTTGCTGTAATGCAACCGCATCTGCTGGAAGATGCGAATCTATCCACTCAGGTAAAATTTTGCGTGAATCAGCAATGATTTCAGCCATTTGAGCAATCAACATGGTGAGTCCGCCCGAATCTGAACGTAATAACGCTACTAATCCCATCCCAATCAGCGTGAGTAAGCCGATAATCAGCATCGCGAGCAATGCAACTGCAACCACTTTGGCGCCTTTACCAGGCAGCCTGCGCCCAATGTAAGGGGAAATAATATGCACAAGCTCAAACACCAACAAGCCTGCCAGCAAGGCTGGTAGCAAATGTGCGCGCAATACAAATAGCATTGCAAATAGCATGATGATCCATGCAGCAATATCGTACTTATCGAATGTATTTTCTGTCGCTTGCATGCATCACCTTAGCTTATGTTTGAAACCGTTGAATAAATTGTTGTGCAGATTGCGCGGGTAATTTAACTACAAAGTGCGCGGCATCATCAAACACTTTGTTTAATACAGCACCTTTTAATTTGGCTAACTCTCTTGTTAACTCATCTACCCGTTTATAGCTAGTGGTAATTTTGATTTCTTGCATCTCTATAAATGGTATATTTCCCGCCTGTTCTAAGGCCATTTTAGCAGTGCCACCATACGCTTTGACTAAGCCACCCGTCCCCAAATTAATGCCGCCATAATAGCGAATCACGCCCACACATACATTGATGTATTGCTGACCATCTAGAATTTGCAAAATCGGCTTTCCCGCCGTGCCTGAGGGTTCGCCTGCATCTGAAAATCGTGGAATCACACCCTCGCTTGTTTTAATGCGATAGGCATAAGCCAAATGATGTGCTGTTGGATGTTGCGAGATCATTTTCCGTAAAAAAAGCGCTACTTCACGCTCTGTTTCACAGGTAGTAGCTTGTGCGATAAATCGCGATTTTTGTATGGTTTGATCAGCACTTGCTTGCTGTTTTAGGGTAATCATCATGCTTATCAATATGGCTATGACAAACCAATGATTTTTCCATTGGCATCCACGCCAATACGCTCACTCGCAGGTTGCTTAGGCAAGCCCGGCATGGTCATGATGTCACCGCAAATGGCCACCACGAAACCAGCACCGCGAGATAACCGTAATGCACTTACTTTTAAGGTATGGCCAGTGGGCGCATTACGCAAAGTAGCATCAGATGAGAACGAATATTGCGTTTTAGCAATACATACGGGCAAATCTTGATATTCGGTGGAGAGGTCCGCCAGTTGTGCTTGTGCTGACTCACTATACTCAACATGTGCTGCACCATAAAGTTTGGTAGCTATGGTGGCAATTTTATCTGCCAATGGCGCTGTGGTAGGGTAAAGTGTTTGAAACGCTGAAGGCTTGCGCGCTAAATAGTCCACCAGCGTCTCTGCCAACTGAGTGGCGCCAGCAGCGCCTTCTGCCCAATGCTTACAAATACAAATATCAAATCCAAGTGTATTGACCGCATCTTGCAGCGTAGCGACTTCTTTCTCACTGTCTTGAGTAAAATGATTAATTGCGACCACAACTTGCATGCCAAACAAGGTATGTAAATTATGCAAATGCCTTTTAAGGTTATCCAAACCTAGCATCAAGCACTCCACATTCTCTTCATTTAAAGTGCTGAGTGCTGCGCCACCGTGATACTTTAGGGCACGAATGGTGGCCACTAACACCACCACATCTGGTTTAAGATTACTTAGCCGACACTTAATATCAAAAAACTTCTCCGCACCCAAATCAGCGCCAAAACCTGCCTCTGTCACGACATAGTCCGCCAATTTAAGCGCAGTTTTGGTGGCCACCACAGAATTACAACCGTGCGCGATATTCGCAAATGGTCCACCATGCACAATCGCTGGGGTATGCGCGAGCGTTTGCACTAAATTTGGCTGAAAGGCGTCTTTCAGTAAGGCTGTCATTGCACCCTCTGCTTTTAAATCACTGGCAAACACGGGCAACTGCAGACTATTTTTACCGATTTGAATGCGCCCTAAACGGTGGGCTAAATCCTGTAAATTTTCTGCCAAGCAAAAAATGGCCATCACCTCTGAAGCCACAGTAATGTCAAAGCCTGTGTCTGTTTCATAATGTTGATGCAAAGTTATACGACGCAGGGCACGATCATTCATGTCCATACATCTACGCCAAGTGACTTGCTGTATGTCTAACACATTGCCTTGATGTATATGGTTATCAATCAGCGCTGCGAGTAAATTGTTGGCCGAGGTGATGGCATGAAAATCTCCCGTGAAGTGCAGGTTAATATTTTCCATAGGCACTACTTGCGCATAACCACCGCCAGTGGCGCCACCTTTCATACCAAACACTGGTCCCAATGAAGGCTCGCGCAAGCAAGCAACTGCATGTTGACCAATATGGTTTAATGCATCAGCCAAGCCGATTGTCGTGGTCGTTTTCCCCTCACCTGCTGGCGTTGGGCTAATAGCGGTCACTAAAATGAGTTTACCATTGGGTTTGTGCTGTAATGATTGAATATAAGCATGGCTTAACTTAGCAATATGATGCCCATAAGGAATCATGTCATCAGGTGAGATTTGCAACTGCTTTGCAATCGTCGAAATTAGCTGAAGCTCTGCGGCTTGGGCAATTTCGATGTCTGAACGCATAACTACTCCCTTAACAAAACTTCGTCTAAATAGCCATGTTGATTGCTATTTAGACGGATGACGATGAATCGCTTACTTTTTACCTAAAATTGAACCTAGCACGCCTCGAATAATGCTACGCCCAAGCTGTGAGCCAATCGCTCTCGCTGCAGATTTTGCAGCTACCTCCATGGCTGAATCTGAACGACTGGTTTTTTTACCACCAAGCACGCCACCCCAATCAAAGCCCTGCTCTTCTTGCTTCGCAGCTTCCTGCTTTGGTGCTTGTTCCGCACTCACTTGCTCTGCGCGTTTTTTCAGCACCTCGTAAGCAGACTCTCTGTCTACTTGTTTTTCATAGACGCCCGCCACTAGAGACTGTCGTATGACCATTGCGCGTTCAGCATCGTTAGCTGGTCCAATTCGACTTTTTGGCGGACAAACCAAAGCACGTTCAACAGGTGATGGAATACCCTTTTCATCCAAGAAAGACACCAAAGCTTCGCCAACGCCTAATTCTGTAATGGCAGTTTTCACATCGACTTTGGGATTAGATCTAAATGTTTCAGCCGCAGAATTAACCGCTTTTTGATCGCGCGGAGTAAATGCACGTAATGCATGTTGTACACGGTTACCCAATTGCCCCAGTACAACATCAGGAATATCCAGCGGATTTTGACTGACAAAATACACCCCTACTCCTTTTGAGCGAATCAATCGCACGACTTGCTCAATTTTTTGCATCAATGGCTGCGGCGCATCGTTAAACAACAAGTGCGCTTCATCAAAGAAAAATACCAGTTTTGGTTTTTCTAAATCACCTACTTCAGGTAGCTTCTCAAACAACTCAGAAAGCAGCCACAGTAATAATGTGGCATATAAACGTGGAGAGTTAAACAACTGATCTGATGCCAAAATATTGATTACGCCTCGACCTTGCGCATCTGTTTGCATCAAATCATCTAAATTGAGTGCTGGCTCACCAAACAGCATCTCGCCACCTTCTGTTTCCAGTTGCAACAAAGCGCGCTGAATTGCGCCAACGCTGGCGGCAGAAATATTGCCGTATTCTGTTTGATATTGTGCTGCATTTTCGGCCGCAAATTGAGACATCGCGCGTAAATCTTTTAAATCTAACAATAACCAGCCTTGGTCATCAGCTATTTTAAAAATAACATTTAGCACGCCAGCTTGAATGTCATTCAAATTCAACATACGAGCTAACAACAGCGGGCCCATCTCCGCTATCGTTGTACGCACTGGGTGCCCTTTGACGCCATAGACATCCCAAAACGCCACTGGAGAAGCCTTAGGGACATAACCCTCCATCCCCAATTGTTGCACGCGGGCATCTACTCTCGCATTGCCACCGCCTATCTGGCTCATGCCAGATAAGTCGCCCTTCACGTCGGCCATAAACACTGGCACCCCTATATCAGAAAATGCTTCTGCCAAGCTTTGCAAGGTCACGGTTTTACCAGTGCCTGTGGCACCTGCAATCAAACCGTGTCTATTGGCCATTTTTGGCAGTATGTATAAAAAGTCTTCCGATTTGGCGATGCGTAAATTAGGCGTTGTCATATCAATCATTCATTTGTCAAAAATTAAAGGTTATTCACTAAAAATCACCACGACGCGCTTTTTCCATTAACTGTATAAGTGCATCCTCTAGTTCTTGTGCAGATTTTTTAGCGCGTTCAGTTGGATTTTTTATGCTTTTCAAATCATAAGTTGGCCTATCTAAGCCAAGAAAAAGCTGCTTATTTCTCTCATAGATGGCGATACGGCATGGCGCAAACACCAAAAACTCTGGGTGGTCCAAGATAATTTCTGTACCCATACTTAAATTGCAATAGGTACGGACGTCCTTAATGCCTTGCGGGTCCACACCACGAATTTTCATATGTTCGCCTATAGGAAAGTTGGCTGGACTCACAAAATTCATCCCCTCTGAAATGGATTTCAAACTGTCCACCAAGTCCTCATAACTGACTTCAGCCTTTACAGGGACTTCATATATGGCGGTAGTTAAATCAATATCTGGCATGCCTTTGCCGACTACTTTAATCGTTGGGGTCGTTTCTTGTGTTTTGCTTGTGATTTTAGGCGTTGCGGCACAGGCCGTTAGCCCAACAATAAACATTAGCGTAAACCAACACTGAGATGCACGATTCATGAAGATCCTTTTAAGGCTTCCTCTATTGATTTTTGGTTAACTTGCGGCGAGAGCAATTGCATAAAGCTTAGCATATAGCCTCGCAAAAAAGCATCTTTCCTAAAGCCTAAATAAGTTGTGCTATTCGGAAACAAATGGCTGCAGTCGACGCTATGTAAGGGTTGATCTCGCTTTTCGTCATAGGCCATATTCGCAATCAAGCCAACACCTAACCCTAAATTCACATAAGTCTTAATCACATCAGCATCAATCGCGGTGAGCACAATATTCGGCTCAACGCCTGCATCATGAAACACTTTCGACACTAATGTACTGCCGGTAAATGCAAAATCGTAGGTAATCAACGGATAAGCACTAATTTTTTCAAGTGTAATCGTGCGCTCATTCATCAAATCATGACCTTGGGGCATAACAAGACAACGGTTCCACTCATAGCAAGGCAAGCATAATAAACGTTCATCTAATGCAATTGACTCTGTAGCAATGCCAATATCGGCTTCGCCACTGGCAACTTGTGCTGTAACCTGACTTGGATTGCCTTGATGGATAGTGAGTTTTACGTTTGGGAACATTTGAATAAACTGCTGCACCGCCATTGGCAACTTGTAACGTGCCTGGGTGTGCGTGGTTGCAATGGTGAGTGTTCCTGACTCCACCCGAGTAAACTCATCGCCCACGCGTTTAATATTTTGCATATCAAACATCACTTGCGCAGCCAGGGTTAATATTTGCTGACCAGGCTCCGTAATGCCCACTAAGCGCTTGCCATTGCGCAAAAAAATCTGCAAACCCAACTCTTCTTCTAATAGCTGAATTTGTTTGCTTACACCGGGCTGTGATGTATGCAACGCAACTGCCGCCGCAGAGATATTTAATCCTTGCTGAGCCACTTCATGTACATATTTAAGCTGATGTAATTTCATTTTTTAAGCAATCTCTAAAACCTCATTATAATTAATTCGCATATAAAAATAAGAAAATGTTATTAATCATCTATATATTGAAATGTTAAGATTTCGAGTTGCATTTTAATGGCGTTAATTTAAGCGTGAACTATTATTTTATTCTAGCAGGGTTTGTGGTTGGTTTCTTAGTCGGTCTCACTGGTGTGGGCGGTGGATCACTGATGACCCCTATTCTGCTCATATTCTTCAATGTCAAAGCGGCCGTCGCTGTCGGCACTGATTTGCTCTACGCCTCTATCACAAAGTCCGTTGGTATTTTTGCACATGGCAAACTAGGCAATATTGAATGGAGTATTGTAAAACTGCTATCCATCGGCAGCATACCGGCTTCCATTGCCACTATCTTTTTCTTAAAAACAATTGATATTGACTCTAGCACCGCTATTTCGGCCATTAAATTTTGGCTTGGTGTGGCACTCATCGTCACCTCCGCTGCTGTACTGTTTAGAAACCAACTGAAACAGTTATCCAGTAAAGGTCATTGGATATCACCAGGCCATATTCCATTTGCCACTGTAGTATTAGGTTTAGTCTTGGGTGGGCTTGTCACATTGACGTCAGTCGGCGCTGGCGCATTAGGCGTCACCGCCTTGATCATGCTTTATCCAAAACAAAAAATCACTACTATTGTGGGTACCGATATTGCACACGCGGTCCCGTTAACACTGATCGCTGGCTTAGGACATGCCTCTCTCGGCACGATTGATTACCCATTATTAGGCATGCTTCTGATTGGCTCTATTCCTGGCATCTATCTTGGCAGCCACATGAGCTCTAAAGTAGCTGAGCATTGGGTGCGTATTGCCTTAGCGGCTATACTGATTTTTGTAGGTATAAAACTGGTTTTACATTAAAATATTGCCTCTTTAGGAAATTCAACGACTTATGTATAAATACGATGCAATTGACCAGCAAATTGTAGATGAGCGCGTCAAACAGTACCGAGATCAAACTCGCCGCTATTTAGCAGGTGAGTTATCTGAGGACGAGTTCCGCCCATTACGCCTGCAAAATGGTCTTTATATCCAGCGCCACGCCCCAATGCTCCGCATTGCTGTGCCTTACGGTATGCTCTCCAGTGAACAACTGCGCAAATTAGGCGATATCGCTAAACGCTATGACCGAGGCTATGGCCACTTTAGTACCCGTCAAAATTTACAACTCAACTGGCCAAAGTTAGAAGATATTCCAGACATTTTGGCTGAATTAGCAACTGTGCAAATGCACGCTATTCAGACTTCTGGCAATTGTATTCGCAACATTACAACAGACCAGTTTGCTAGCATTGCACCAGATGAAGTGATTGATCCACGTGCGATGGCCGAAGTGATGCGCCAATGGAGCACCTTCCACCCTGAGTTTGCTTTATTGCCACGTAAATTCAAAATCGCAGTGTCTGGCACCAAGCAAGACCGTGCAATCGTACAAGCGCATGATATTGGTTTGGAGTTTTATAAAGACAGCAACAACCAAGTGGCTATTAAAGTATGGGTAGGCGGCGGTTTAGGTCGCACCCCTATTTTGGGCACAGTAATCCGCGAGCATTTAGAGTGGCAGCATGCGCTAACCTACTGTGAAGCGATTATCCGTGTTTACAATATGCACGGCCGCCGTGATAACGCCTATAAAGCACGCATCAAAATTTTAGTGAAAGCACTTGGCATTGAAGAATTCAAACAACAAGTTGAGGCAGAATGGGCGCACATCAAAGATGGTCCAAACACTATTACGGAAGCGGAACTTAATCGCGTAGCACAGCACTTTGAGCCTATGCCTTATGAATCATTACCTGCGCATGATACAAGTTTTGATGCTGCCATTGCCAGCAACCCTGCTTTCGCCTCATGGATAAAGCGTTGCACACATGCCCATAAACAATCGGGTTACCGTGCAGTGACCTTGTCACTTAAACCACATGGCAAACCACCAGGTGATATCTCAAGTGAGCAAATGCATGTTGTTGCTGATTTAGCTGATGCTTATAGCTTTGGTGAATTACGTGCCTCACATGAGCAAAACCTCATTTTAGCCGATGTAAAACTAAGTGACTTATTTGCGGTGTGGGAAAAAGCACGCGCAGCAGGTTTAGCAACACCTAATATTGGCTTGCTCACTGACATGATTTGCTGCCCAGGCGGTGACTTCTGCTCACTCGCAAACGCGAAAAGTATTCCGATTGCGGAAGCAATTCAAATGCAATTTGATAATTTGGATTATCTGCATGATATTGGTGATTTGGAACTGAATATTTCAGGTTGTATGAATGCCTGCGGTCACCATCATGTCGGCCATATTGGCATTTTAGGTGTGGATAAAGACGGTTCCGAGTGGTACCAAGTCACCATCGGGGGCAAACAAGGTAACGATGCCAGCATTGGTTCTGTCATCGGCCCTTCATTCTCAGCAGAAGAAATGCCTGGTGTGGTGCAACGTTTAATTGAAGTCTACTTAAAAGAACGTACTGATGAAGAACGCTTTATTGATACTGTGCGTCGCTTAGGCATTGCACCGTTTAAAGCCCATGTGTATGCGGAGAAGGAAGCAGCATGAGCAATTTAATTAAAAATAATGCGATTGTTGCTGATGAATGGACGCGCGTAATCCCACCTAGCTTGGGCGAGGAAGTCGTTAAAAAACAGGCTGGTAAAGTCGTACTTTTTAAATTGACTGGTGAACCAACTTATTCCCCAGAGCAAATTGCGGCAACGCAAATCCCGGCCACTGGCAAAATATTGTTGCCTTTAACTGTGTGGCAAGCCAATGTTGCCCAACTGGCAGGCCGTATGGCTGCTGGAGAAATCGCTATATTGATTGCAACACATGAGCCGCTAGAATCTTTGGCTGCAACGTTTTCTGACATCAACGAATTACCACTCATCGCTGTTTTTGTAGAACGTTTTCCAGATGGTCGCATTTTTACCATGGGTAATTTATTGCGCACTCGCTATGGATACAAAAACGAACTACGTGCGGTGGGTGATGTATTACGCGACCAATTGTTTTTTCTTAAACGCTCTGGTTTTAGTAGCTTCTTAATTCGCGCAGACCGTTCAGCAGAAGATGCTCTGTCTAGCCTTCAGGATTTCAGTCAGCCTTATCAGGGTGCGGTAGATGAAGCGTTACCTGTTTGGCGTAGAGTAAATCGGAGCCACGCATGAAAGTGCGTAGACTAAATCGCGCATGAATGGTCAAGTCAGCATGCTTAAACCTGCAGCCAACAACCCAGCCACTTCGCCTAAGTTGACAGACGAACTGGTAGAGAGTGTAACGACTAAACGCGCACAGGTATTGCAACTACTGCAGTCAGCAAGTAACGAGTTTTCAGCCATTACCTTTGCTAACAGCTACGGCGCTGAAGACATGGTATTAACTGACATCATCATGAAAAAACAGTTACCGATAGAGATATTCTCTCTAGACACAGGCCGCTTACCTGCAGAAACTTATACGCTGATGAGTGAAGTGGAAAATACCTACCAAACAAAACCTATGGTGTTTTTTCCTCGACATGACGCAGTGGAACACTATGTGCGCACGCAAGGCATTAATGCATTTTACGAAAGTATTGAACTACGTAAAGCTTGCTGCCATATGCGTAAGGTGGAGCCTCTACAGCGGGCCCTTGCTGGCAAACAAGCTTGGGTGACGGGTATGCGTGCTGAACAAGCGACTACTCGTGCCAGTTTACCAACGCGCGAATTTGACGCAGGCAATCAATTAGAGAAATTCAACCCTTTAAGTGATTGGACTGAAAAAGAAGTCTGGGCTTACATTCGTATGTTCGATGTGCCTTACAACGCATTACATGACCAGTTCTACCCAAGTATTGGCTGCGCACCTTGTACGCGTGCCGTGGCTATGGGTGAAGATGTTCGCGCCGGCCGTTGGTGGTGGGAAGATCCCACGTCCAAAGAGTGCGGGCTACATGTGAAATGAACATGACCCGTCAAAAAGTAATTTTAAATCGTAAATAAATATGACCACATCTAAAAAAACCTTAAGCCATCTTGATTGGTTAGAAGCTGAAGCCATTCACATTCTGCGTGAAGTGGCTGGCCAGTGCTCAAACCCTGTGTTGTTATTTTCAGGCGGCAAAGACTCTCTTTGCATTTTGCGCCTCGCTGAAAAAGCGTTTCGCCCTGGCCGCTTTCCTTTTCCGCTCATGCACATCGATACTGGCCACAATTACCAAGAAGTCATTCACTTCCGTGATCAGCGTGCTTCTGAATTAGGTGAACGTCTCATTGTGCGTTCAGTAGAAGACTCGATGAAGCGCGGTACTGTGGTATTGAAAACACCGGATGAACCGCGTAATAAACATCAATCCGTGACATTGCTAGAAGCGATTGAAGAGTTCGGCTTCGATTGTTGTATCGGTGGCGCACGTCGCGATGAAGAGAAAGCGCGCGCCAAAGAACGTATCATGAGTTTCCGTGATGAATTTGGTCAATGGGACCCAAAAAATCAACGTCCTGAATTATGGAATTTGTATAACGCACGTAGCCACAAAGGCGAAAACATTCGCGCTTTTCCGATTTCCAACTGGACAGAAATGGACGTGTGGCAATATATCGAGCGTGAAAACTTAGGCTTGCCTAGCATCTACTTTGCCCATAACCGGGACATCATTATGCGCGGTGGCGCCATGATGCCAGCCAATGTGCCATTGGCCTCAGGCGAAGTAATTAACGTGCCTAAAGCAGGCGAAGAAGTGATTAACATGCAAGTGCGCTTTAGAACCGTAGGCGACATTACCTGTACCGCACCTGTGCTGTCTGATGCAGACAACGTAAGCAAAATTGTGCTGGAAACGGCAACCACAACGATTACCGAGCGTGGTGCTACGCGTTTGGACGACCAAACCTCTGATGCTTCAATGGAGCAACGCAAGAAAGAGGGTTATTTCTAATGAGTAACCAAATGCAACACAATGATTCTTTATTACGCTTCATGACATGTGGTAGCGTAGATGACGGCAAAAGCACTTTAATTGGTCGATTGCTGTTTGATACCAAAACTATTTTGGCCGACACGCTGACGCAAATTTCTAACACGTCTAAAAAACGAGGCATGGAAGCCGTCGATTTATCTTTACTGACTGATGGTTTGCAAGCGGAACGCGAGCAAGGCATTACCATTGACGTGGCCTACCGTTATTTCAGCACAGGCACACGTAAATACATCATTGCCGATGCACCAGGCCATGAACAATACACGCGCAACATGGTCACCGCAGCCTCTACCGCAAACCTTGCGATTATTCTGATTGATGCGCGCAAAGGTGTATTGACGCAAACGCGTCGTCACAGTTACTTAGCACATTTGGTGGGCATTCCGCACATTGTCGTCGCTGTGAATAAAATGGATTTGGTCAATTACGACCAAGCGATTTACGACAAAATTTGTGCTGACTATCTACAGTTTGCTGAGGAAATTGGCCTAGCTGCAGCTAGAGATATTCGTTTTATTCCAATGTCCGCATTGAATGGTGATATGTTAGTGGACCGCTTGGATAGCATGCATTGGTACGCTGGAGAAACCTTACTCGAGATGCTAGAAAAAGCACCTGCTGCCCACACCGAGCAGTCTGAGCAATTCCGTTTCCCAGTACAATTT
Organism: Methylophilus sp.; assembly: GCA_030696695.1. Lineage (GTDB taxonomy): Bacteria > Pseudomonadota > Gammaproteobacteria > Burkholderiales > Methylophilaceae > Methylophilus. The sequence continues at coordinate 296,871 of JAUYRP010000002.1, read as the reverse complement.
GTGTGCCGTCCGCACGCGAGTGCCGATGCTGATTTACACGATTTCCGTGGCTTTATGGGCCGCATTGAATCTGGTGATATTGCTGTGGGCGATGCAGTCACTGTATTACCGAATGGTTACCAGTCCAAAGTGAAAGCTATTCAATTGGGAGAAATCCAGCTACAAAGTGCGCAAACTGAGCAAAGTATAACGCTGTTGCTGGAAGATGAAATCGATACCTCTCGTGGTGACATGATTGTGAAAACGGATGAAGCGCCAGAACCTGTGAAGCAAATTGAAGCGTTTGTTTGCTGGCTATCTGAAACACCGCTCTCGCCTGCACGTACTTATATCGTCCGTCATACTACGCGCGAATCTAAAGCCAAAATAGGCGCTATTCAGTACAAAGTGGATGTCAACACCTTGGAGCAACAACCTACGACTGATTTGAAAATGAACGACATTGCACGTCTCACATTTAAATTAGCCCAACCGTTAATGGTAGACAGCTACAAAACCAACCGTGCGACGGGTGCTTTTATAGTGATTGATGAAAGCACTAACAACACTGTAGGCGCTGGTATGATTGTTTGATCAATATCAACGCCACAAATCGCCATTTTAGTTAAATTGAAATAAAATAACGTTTTAGCTTGTAAAAGCTGCAAAGGAAATAACATGACTTATGTCGTTACAGAAAATTGTATTCAATGTAAATTTACCGATTGCGTAGATGTATGCCCGGTGGATTGTTTTGTCGAAGGCCCAAATTTTTTGGCCATCAATCCTGATGAGTGTATTGATTGCACATTATGCGTGGCTGAGTGCCCTGCTGAAGCTATCTTTGCTGAAGATGACGTACCTGCAGACCAGCAAGAGTTCATTGAAATCAATGCCAGACTGGCCAAAATTTGGCCAGTGATCAGTGCGCGTAAAGCACCGCTGGAAGATGCCGACGCCATGAATGGTGTGCCTGGTAAAGCTGAACTATTGATAGAGTAATTTGTGATAAAGTAATTTGATTCAGCATGCTGATTGCTGAATGCAACACACAAAAAAAGGAGACCAACGGTCTCCTTTTTTTAATACCTGCTAACTTAGGCAGCCATGGCTAGTTGTTGCATTGCGTTGCCATCGCCCTTCCAAAAGTAGTAAAACTCTCTGCCCACATTTAAAAAGGTATGATGCGTTTCATCAGTGGTGAATAAAGGCAAATTTGCATCAATCACTTTGCGATATGCGTTGGGTTGCTTGTGCGGCACATCACGTAATCTTAAAAGTAATAGTTTTGCTAATTTTCGACGTGTATCGATAAATGAGTCATCTGCGCCACGGCTACGTAATGCGTTTTCATAAGTTTCTAAAGGTTTGACTTCCACATTCGTCAATGTTGCCTTGTCTAGTGACTCCCATAGCGCTTTTAAGTCGCGGGTTTCAGGTTGCCACGACTTTGCATTCGCTTCAAATGCATGGTCTTGATTCATGCCTGCGATGGCTTTGATATCTTTTACCCAAAATGAAAAGTAATCACGAATGACTGGAATGCAAATCGCCCATTCTGCAGGATCTAATTTTTTAAATAATTGATCTACCGCCTCACGATAATGCAAGCCGTCTAATTCAATGTGTTCAATAAATGGTACTAAACGCAAAATAATATATTGGCGCTGAATCAACTTTACCTCTGGTACGCCTTTGCGCTCTAATAAATTTAAATAAGCTTTTAAGGCATCTTGCTCACGTGTGGTCATATCAAACTCCATTTTCCTGTATTGAGAGCATATAGGTCATTACGCTCTCTTTAAGTGTATATCGGTCTATCCAAGTTAAACTTGATTTATCTACAATGATTAATCGTTATACTAGCAAAGGTAAATGTCTATGAATCTGTGGAACAAAACGACTATATGGATGCAATTTCTAGCTTTGCATTAGCCAGTGGATTAAGTTGGGCGAGTGGCTTTAGACTCTATGCCACGGTATTTGCAGTGGGCTTACTCAGCCGATATGGGTATTTGCAACTGCCTCAAACACTCGATATATTGCGTCACCCTGCAGTCCTTGCAGTAGCTGGTGCATTAATGCTGGTAGAGTTTTTAGCAGACAAAATTCCATACGTAGATAGCATGTGGGATAGTGTTCAAACGTTTATTCGGATTCCTGCAGGCGCTTTGCTAGCCATGGGTGCAATGAACACCAGTGACCCCATAATAGCGACGTTAGCGGTTTTACTAGGTGGATCACTGACTGGTATCACTCACGCTACTAAGGCGGGTAGCCGCGCGCTGATCAACACATCACCAGAACCAGTGAGCAATGTCACCACGTCATTGGGAGAGGATGGCTTATGGTTGGGTGGTGGATGGCTTGCACTCGCACACCCTATGGTATTTATTGGCGTCATCCTCTTGCTGGTCTTTGTCATGCTGTGGATGTTGCCCAAACTATGGCGCGGTATCAAACTTGTGTTGAATCAACTTAGTAGAATATTGCGTTTATCCTCTAACTAAATTATTTTTTCCAAAGCTGTGTGGTACTTGCCATCACTAAACCAATAGCAAGATAGGCTAGCATCGCCCAAGCCAAGCCAAGTGGAGAGAACCAAACAAGTGGTACCACGATGCCAGCAGATACTGTTGACAAGAGCATTTGCATAAACGCCTGGCCAGAAGCCGCAGTGCCGCGAATTCTTGGATGGCGGTCTAATGCAGCTATGGAGAGTATGGGCATACACATCGCCATGCCTACATTGAACAAAGCAACAGGTAAAATATTGGCATAAACGCTAATAGGTTGCGTATAGCAAACAAGTAGATTAATCAGCGCCATGATAGCCATCCACAGATATGCTAACTTTAAGACCAAATGTGATGAATATCGCCCGGCTGCACGTTTTGCCAAATAGGAACCCAATACCATGCCTGTAACGGTAGGAATAAACAAATAGCCATACTGCTGCGGGTTTAAGCCTAAATGCTTCCCCAAAAAAACCGGGCTTGCCAGCACATAGATAAAAAAGCCTGAAAAGTTTGCACCGATCGCTGTGACTAATTTGGCAAATTCTGCATCTGTGTAGAGTGATTTATAACTTTTGAGCACACTGCGTGCAGATAGCTGAATTCGCTTTTCTACAGGCATGGTCTCTGGCAAAAACTTAACAGCAGCCCAAAGGCTCACCGCAGCATAGAGCGCTAAAAAGATAAAAATCGCTTGCCAATGGATGCCTAGCAAAAACCCGCCAATAATTGGTGCTACCGCAGGTGCTATGCCAAACAACATTTGTACTGTCGCCATCACACGCTGCGCCTGTGCGCCTTCAAACAAATCGCGCACCATGGCACGTGCTACAGTGTTACCCGCGCCACCACTGGCACCTTGTAACGCCCTAAAAAACCAAAGCGTTTCTACATTAGGCGCAAACGCACAACCGATACTCGCTAATACAAAAATCCCCAAACCCCATTTAATGGTAGTGATACGGCCGATGGCATCAGATATTGCGCCATGCCATAGCGTCATCGCGGCATAAGGCAATAAGTAGAAAGTAAGGCTTTGCTGGATATGTAAATCGGATGTGCCAAGCTCAGTACCCATTACATGAAATGCAGGTAGATAAGTATCAATAGCAAATGGCGCAAGTGCTGCTAGTGCGGCCAATACATAGACGAGAAAAATAGAGTGTGTTTTCAAAATGAAAGTCTGCTTGTATTTAGGGTGCTTGCGTTTATGAATACTCGAATAAAAAAGGCGCCATGACAGCGCCTTGTATTATAGCCTTGAAAATAAGTAGTTACGGTAAAGCGTGAAAGTCTTCTACCCGCTCTTTCGATTCACCACTGGCATATTTTTTAGAGTTTTTATCGGTTCTAAAAATAATCGGTTGCGCTTGAATCTGCGGATTTTTGGATTCCTCAATCGCTTGCTCAATTAAATGATGGTTAGGTGAAAGTGAGCATACAGGATCCGCACTTTCGGCATCACCACTCAACAAGAATGCCTGACAACGACAACCACCCAAATCATTCTCTTTTTCAGGGCAACTGCGGCAAGGCTCTTTCATCCAATCATCACCGCGATATTTGTTAAACGCGGGTGAGTCTTTCCATGCCCACTCTAAGCCTTTATCACGCACATTTGGGAATTCAATATTCGGCAAAACACGCGCAGAATGACAAGGCAATACATCACCATTGGCGGTGACAATCATAAACACCTCACCCCAACCATTCATACATTTTTTGGGGCGATTACCAAAGTAATCGGGCACCACAAAAAATATTTTCATCTTATTGCCCACTTTTTGACGGAACTCATTGGTGATGCGCTCGGCTTCATCAATTTGTTCTTTCAATGGCATAAGTTGGCTACGATTGACCAAAGACCAACCATAGTATTGCGTGTTCGCTAACTCTACGTAATCCGCACCAAGCGCTTCTGCCATCTCTAAAATTTCTTTGATATGGCCAATGTTATAGCGGTGAATTACTACATTCAATACCATTGGGTAGCCATGATTTTTAATCATTGCAGCTACTTTTTTCTTCAGCTCAAAGGTTCTAGTATTGGTAATAAAATTGTTAATTTCTTCGGTAATGTCATGCATGGATAACTGAATGTGGTCCAAACCACCTTCTTTAAAGGCCTGAATGCGTTTTTCAGTTAAACCTACACCTGAAGTAATCAAGTTGCTGTAATAACCAAGCTTCTTCGCCTCAATCACGATATCTTCAATGTCATCACGTAATAATGGCTCACCACCAGAAATACCTAACTGAATCGCACCCATCTTACGTGCATCGCGCAAGGCTTGAATCCATTGCTCAGTGCTTAATTCGTTTTGTGTATGCTTATCGTAATCGGTTGGGTTGTAACAAAAGGCACAATGCAACGGGCAACGATACGTCACTTCTGCTAACAGCCACAGCGGTTGCGTATGCGTAATGTTTGCGGCAACACCATTGTTTTGTGCTTGTGCGTGCACTTCTTTCTGTACGACTGAATCACCTAATGAAGCTTGTGTCATGTTGTTACTCCTTTAAAGCCTGCTTAATTCACTTTTCTCAACCAGGCTTTACCCACAGCCAAATCAAACATCCCCAGAATATCTTTTTCAATGTCTTGCGCATCCGGGAAAGTTGCCTTTAAATCTGCGACAACATCCGCTACAGATACTTTACCATCTAGCCGCTTAATCACTTCTCCTGCGCCACCATGTAGTTTGACCATGCCTTCAGGGAAAAGAATCACATAGCTGTTCTGTGCCTCTTCCCACTGGAAACGATGATGAAATGCCAATGCGTAAATATCTGTAGGCTGAATATTGTTTTCCATAAATTGCTTTTTTCTACTTATCGAAATGAATAACTGGTTGGCGCAGGTAATCACGCCCTTCCGTTTTAATGTCTGTACTTGCCAACATAATCGAATCTGCAATTACCCATAGGACATTTAGCTTAAATTGCAAAATTTCCAACGCTTTCAATTGCATTTCACGTGAGGTACTAAAATAATCTAGCGTGACACTGAGGCCTTGCTCAACATCACGACGTGCTTCGGTTAAGCGCTTTTTAAAGTAAGACAAACCTTCTTCTTTAATCCAAGGATACATGCTCGGCCATGAGCTAATGCGCTGCTGATGAATATGCGGAGCAAATAACTCCGTTAAGCTTGAGCATACGGATTCTTGCCATGGACGTTGTTTAGCAAAGTTAATGTAAGCATCCACAGCAAAGCGTACACCTGGACTCACCATGTCTAAGCTCGTCACCTGCTCGCGCGTCAAACCCACAGCCTCACCTAATTGTATCCATGCTTCAATACCACCCACTTGTCCGTCCACACCATCATGGTCTGTAATACGCACTATCCACTGTTTGCGCACTTCTTTGTCAGGGCAATTGGATAAAATCGCTGCATCTTTCATGGGAATTGCAATTTGATAATAAAATCGATTCGCTACCCAACTCTGCAACTGTTCCTTGGTTAACTTACCTTCATACATCATCACGTGAAATGGATGATAGATGTGATAACCCTGCCCCTTTTGGCGCAACTTATCTTCAAACTCTTCGCGTGTCCAAGGGAGTTGATCTTTTGTTAATGCATTCATTCTAATTCTCCAAAATTCAAAATTCTAAATGAGGCGAGGCGCGAGAAATTTTTTGAACGCAGCATACATTAAAGTATGTAAGTAATAAAAAATTTTAAAGCAACATGGCATCATGACGAAATTTGATTTTCCCTAGAGGATAATGTCCATACCGTCATACGCTACTTCTATCTTGTGTGTGTCTAGGATAGCGCGCTCTGCAGAATCTTCTCTTAAAATAGGATTGGTATTGTTGATATGAATCAATACTTTACGCACATCACCAAATTCGTTTAGCTTCTCTATCATACCTCCTGCGCCAGATTGCGGATTATGCCCAATGCTGCGCGCAGTTTTCGTCATTAACCCCATGTCTATCATCTCGGTATCAGTCCAAAAGGTACCATCTACCATAATACAATCTGCCTGATTCATCAGTGGTGGTAAGTGCGGTTCAATTTCACCCAACCCTGGTGAGTACCAACATTTTTTACCACTGCTTATTTCTTCAATCAACACACCAATCGTGTCACCCGGATGTGGATCATTGCGGTGTGGTGAATACGGTGGCGCTGCACTTTTGAGTGCCACTGCAGTAAATCTTAAATTGGGGACGTTAGGTATTTCAAAACTAGTGTTGCCATCAATCGGCACTTGATGATGATTAGTACCACAGTAATGGCCCAGAATATTTAAAATCTGATTACCACTGGTCAAATCTTCATACACCATGTCTGTGCAATAAATCTCCCGTTTCACTTTACCTTCACGCAACATAAATAACCCTGTGGTGTGGTCAATCTGAGCATCAATCAAAATAATGGCTTGAATACCAGAGTCACGAATTGCACGGCCTGGTTGCAATGGGGCAAAGTCTTGGATCTGCTGCAACACATCTGGCGACGCATTAAATAACACCCAGTTCACCCCATCTCCGCTCACACAAATAGAAGATTGTGTACGTTTGGTGGCTTTAATTGTGCCTTTACGCAAACCATCGCAATTGAAACAATTACAGTTCCATTGAGGAAAACCACCGCCCGCTGCGGCACCTAGTACATGTATGTGCATGAGTTAAACTTCTTAATGTATGATTACAAAATCTGTTAAAGATGTGAAAAAGGCTGCCTAATTAGGCAGCCTTTAGTACGGAACAATTACTTGTTCATTACGTACATTGTGACTTCAAAGCCAAAACGCATTTCTGTAGCTGCTGGTGTTGTCCACATAATGATCTCCAAATTTAAATAGTTAACATCTTATTGATGTATTAGTAAGATTGACACTATACGGAGTCGTTCACTTAGAGCGCTGCAAGCTTCAATGATTAACGGCTAGTGATTTTCATGATGCTGACATATTCGAAAATTAAAGCTCTTCATTTAACCTTTTTTGACGTCTTTTACGCACAGCGTCGGCAAGACCTTCCAACACTTGCACACTGTCTTCCCAACCTAGACATGCATCCGTAATCGACTGTCCATAAGCCAAAGTACAGCCTGGGGTATGTTCTTGACGTCCTGCATTTAAGTGTGACTCTACCATGAGGCCTATAATCCTTGCATCCCCATTGGCGACTTGGTCAGCAACGTCTTTGGCCACTTCTTTTTGTAATTCATACTGCTTTTGGCTATTGGCGTGGCTACAATCAATCATCAATAATGGCGCTAAGCCAGCATCCGCTAAGTTATCGCATGCGGCTTCCACACTTTTTGCGTCATAATTTGGGTGTTTACCACCACGTAAAATCACATGGCAGTCCTCATTACCAGTGGTGGCAATAATCGCAGATTGCCCTTCTTTGGTCACAGATAAAAAGTGATGCGGACTCGCTGCCGTTTTAATGGCATCTATCGCTACACGTACACTGCCATCGGTACCGTTTTTAAAGCCTACTGGACAAGATAAGCCAGAGGCCAACTCACGATGCACCTGTGACTCCGTAGTACGCGCACCAATAGCACCCCAACTCACCAAATCTGCGGTGTATTGTGGGGTAATGGTATCCAAAAACTCCGCACCCGCTGGCATGCCTATTTCATTTACATCCAGCAAAAATTTACGTGCTCGTGATAACCCTTCATTAATATCATAAGTACCATCTAGATGCGGGTCGTTAATCAAACCCTTCCAGCCCACAGTAGTACGTGGTTTTTCAAAGTATACACGCATCACTATCAGTAAATCTGCACTGAGTTGCTTACGCACATCTAGTAACCGACGTGCATATTCCATCCCAGCCTCTGTATCATGAATAGAGCAAGGGCCTACTACAATCAATAATCGATCATCCGCTTGATGCAGAATCCGGTGAATCGCCGCGCGTGTTTCTAATATATTCTGTGTAGTTGCCGCGCTTTCTTTCATGCGCTCCAGCATCGCCAATGGCGTAATCAACGGTTTGATCTCGCGTATACGCACATCATCAGTCGCCAACTTTTCGTAACGCATTTTTTCTTGTTCAGTCATTTCAATATTTCTTCACTTCAATATTTCTTCTAACGCCAGTAAAAAGCGTGCATTTTCACTGAATAAACCGATACTTACACGCAAATAGTCTGGCATTTCATAATTGGCAATCGGTCTCACAATCACACCTTTTTGCAGTAACTGTTGATTCACTTTGCTTGCGTTGGGTACTTTAACGCTAATAAAATTTGCGTAAGATGGAATAAAATCTAGCCCTAATTTAGCAAGGCCTTGTGTCAATTGCATCATGCCTGCTTGATTTGCTGCATAGCTTTTCTGAACAAAGTCTTCATCCGCTAGTGATGCAACTGCAGCTGCCTGTGCAATAGAGTTCACATTAAACGGCTGACGTACACGATTCAAAATATCGGCCACATCCGCATGCATTAAACCAAAACCGACCCTTAAACCAGCTAGGCCATAGGCTTTTGAGAAAGTGCGCGAGATGATGAGATTATCAAATGCTTTTAACCAATGAATCGCTTCTGATTTGTGCTGTGCTGATAAGTACTCATCATAAGCCTCATCTAGCACCACCAATACATGTGTAGGTACTTGCTTTAAAAATGCATACAGCACATCTTTGGCGATGAGCGTGCCAGTAGGGTTATTCGGGTTAGCAACAAAGATTAAACGCGTTTTATCAGTAATTGCTGCTAAAAAACCATCTAAATCATGGCCAAATGCTATTGCAGGCACAATCACACCTGTAGCGCCTACAGCTTGAGTAACCAATGGATACACAGCAAACGCATGTTGAGAAAAAATAGCTTCGTCACCTGCGCTCAAGAATGCGCGCGCACTCAGTTCTAAAATGTCATTAGAGCCATTACCAAAGACTATTTGATTGGTAGCCACACCAAATTTTTGACTGACCGCATCGCGCAAAGCAAAACTATTGCCATCTGGATATCGCGCAATGTCGCCAATCGCATCTTCAACCGCCATCTGTGCTTTGGGGCTCATGCCTAATGGATTCTCATTTGAAGCCAATTTAACAATATCTGCTTCGTTTAAACCCATTTCACGGGCAAGTTCACTGATAGGCTTGCCGCCTTGGTAAGGCGCGATCGCACGCACATGCTCTGGAGCTAAGTTTGATACTTTCATGACGTAATCTTTTACTTTTCTTTCATTCAATATTTTAATCAAACAGTGGCGACAGGATAAGAACCCAATACTTTTAAGAATGAGGCTTGCTTTGCAATCTCATCCAATGCCGCCTTGACCGCAGTCTCTTGCTGGTGCCCTTCAATATCCACAAAAAACACATAATCCCATAGCGTTTGTTTGGATGGACGCGACTCAAACTTGGTCATACTCACGCCATGGCGCGATAAGGGCTCTAACAACTGCAACACTGCCCCAGGTTTGTTTTGAGCACTCATCAGCAAAGAAGTTTTATCTTTGCCAGAAGGCGCCACATCGTGCGCACCCAGCACTAAAAAGCGTGTGGTATTTTTAGTATCATCTTCAATGTTCTCAGCCAAAATATTGAGGTTGAATAGTTCGGCAGCGCGTTTACTCGCAATGGCCGCAGCAAAAGTACCTTCTTTTGCCACTAACTCATGAATCATCTGCGCAGCACGTGCGTTGCTGGTCACAGGTTCACGTAACGCTAACGGTAGATTTTTATTCAGCCACTCATGACACTGTGATAACGATTGTCCATGTGAGAATACGTGGGTAATGTTAGATAAATCAGATTGACCCGACAGTAAACAATGATGCACTGGCAATGTCACTTCACCACATATTTTGAGTGGGGTGCCCATTAATAAATCCAAAGTCAGTCCCACTGCACCCTCTGTGGAGTTTTCTACTGGCACTACGCCATAATCTGCTTGGCCTGCTTGTACTGTACGAAACACTTCATCAATCGTTGCACACACCACAGCTGTGCGACCTTCACCAAATTGTTTGAGTGCAGCTTCTTCACTATATGTGCCTAAAGGGCCAAGAAAGGCGATAGCAAGCTCTTTTTCTAAGGCGCGGCAGTTTGACATCACTGCACGGAAAATATGACTCACAGCTTCATTGGCCAATGGCCCTGCATTTTGGCCTTGCAGACGGCGCAAGATTTGTGCTTCGCGTTCAGGGCGGTAAATCACACCATCATCTTTTTGACTGCCTGATTGTTTTACATGGCCAATTTCACGCGCTAACTTTGCACGTGCGTTGACCAACTCAAGAATCTGGTCATCGATGGCATCAATTTGATCACGAAACTGCTTTAGTAATTCAGACATGTCTACTCAACCTTAACCGTTGTGTTTTGCAAACTCAGTCATATAAGCGATCAGTGCTTGTACACCCTCTATAGGCATCGCGTTATAAATGCTTGCACGCATGCCACCCACCATACGGTGGCCTTTCAACTGCAACAAGCCTTGTGTATCCGCTCCTTTTAAGAAAGCATCATTTAGTTGTTCATTACGCAATCTAAATGGAATATTCATTCTGGATCGATTTGCCACTTGAATGCTGTTGTAATAGAAATCGCTGTTGTCTAAATAGTCATACAGCAAGCTGGCTTTAGCAATATTTTTTTTCTCGATCGCTTCCACCCCACCTTGTGCCAGTAACCACTCAAATACCAAGCCTGCAATATATATGCTATAGGTTGGAGGCGTATTAATCATGCTCTGATTTTCAGCTTGCGTTTTCCAGTGGAATACCGCTGGTGTCAGCGGTGATGCTTGCTGCAATAAGCTTTCATGCACGACGACAATACATAAACCAGCTGGACCTATATTTTTTTGTGCGCCGCCATAAATCACGCCATAACGTGAGACATCCACAGTGCGCGATAAAATATGCGACGACATATCAGCCACTATAGGTACACCATGTGTATTGGGGATACCGTCAAACTCCACACCGTTAATCGTTTCATTGGTGCAAATATGTACATATGCGGCGTCTTTGTTGAGCTGCCATGTCTCGAATGCTGGCACTTCGGTAAAGCCACTTGCTTCACTCGTTGCGGCGATGCGTATTTCACCATAAGCACGTGCATCATCTACACTGCGTTTGCTCCAAGCACCAGTCACTACGTAATCGGCACTTTTACCATTGAGCAGATTCAACGGAATCATGGCATTCTCAGCAATCGCACCACCTTGCAAAAACAACACTTTATATTGACTTGGTACGTTCAATAGTTTACGAAAATCCGCTTCCGTTTTTTCTAGAATGCTAGTGAACTCTTTACCACGATGTGACATTTCCATCACACTCATGCCTGAGCCATGCCAATCAAGCATTTCTGCTTGTGCGCGTAACAATACCTCTTTGGGCAATACCGCTGGACCTGCTGAAAAGTTAAAAATCGGTTTCATTGCTAACGCCACTCTCTCGTACTATTCTTCTTCTACGTCGTCAGTTTCTACAATCTTCTCGAGTCCTGAAAGTTTTTCACCTTCACCCAAGTTAATCAGCGTGACACCTTGTGCAGCACGGCCCATATCGCGTATTTCTTTCACACGCGTACGGATCAATACGCCACCTGTCGTAATAAGCATAATTTCATCATCTTCGCTTACCAGTTTTGCAGCAATCGCAGTGCCGTTACGTTCACTAATTGCAATCGCTTTCACGCCTTGTGTACCACGACCAGAATGGCGGAACTCTGATAACACCGTACGTTTGCCATAACCATTTTCTGTTGCCACCAGTACTGACTGTTGGTCATTTTCAGCAATCAACAATGACAACACTTGCTGTTTAGCTGCCAATTTCATGCCACGTACACCACGTGTTGCACGGCCCATTGGGCGCACATCATCTTCAGTAAACCAAACCGCTTTACCGCCATTAGATACCAACACGATGTCGTTTTTACCATTGGTAATTTCGGCACCAATTAAGTAATCCCCATCATCCAGTTTAATTGCGATAATCCCAGATTTACGTGGGTTGGCGAATTCAGTCAACGCTGTCTTCTTGACTGTGCCTTTTGCCGTCGCCATGAAAATAAAGTGGTTTTCATCAAACTCTTTGACAGACAAGATAGCATTGATTTTTTCGCCCTCTTCTAGCGGGAACAAGTTCACAATGGGTTTACCGCGACTGATGCGACTGCCTTGCGGTACTTCGTAGACTTTCAACCAATAAACTTGACCTAAGCTACTGAAACATAAAATGTAATCATGGGTATTCGCCACAAACATTTTATCGATAAAGTCATCTTCTTTGGTTGCAGCCGCTTGTTTGCCACGCCCACCACGTTTTTGTGCGCGGTATTCCTCTAACGGTTGTGATTTAATGTACCCAGTGTGTGAGAGTGTGACCACGACATCTTGTGGTGTGATTAAGTCTTCAAGCGACAAGTCTTGTGCATTCGCCACGATTTCACTGCGACGCTTGTCACCAAATTGCTTTTGGATTTCCATCAGTTCATCAGTGATAATCGCAGTCACACGATGCGCGTTCGCCAATATATCAAGCAAGTCAGCAATCACATCCATTACTTCTTTATATTCTGTGACAATCTTATCTTGCTCTAAACCCGTCAAGCGTTGTAAACGCATTTGCAGAATTTCTTGCGCTTGTACTTCTGATAAACGGTAGCCATTTGGCGTTAAGCCAAAGTCTACAGAGAGTCCTTCTGGACGAGATGCTTCCATGGCAGCGCGCTTGAGCATTTCTTCCACCACTGGCGATTGCCAAGTGCGCGCCATCAAATCTTTTTTCGCTTCTGGTGGTGTAGGTGCCGCTTTAATCAGCGCAATCATTTCGTCTACATTCGCCAATGCCACTGCTAAGCCTTCTAACACATGGCCACGTTCACGCGCTTTGCGCAATTCATATACGGTACGGCGCGTCACCACTTCACGACGGTGGCGTAGGAACGCTTCTAGCATTTGTTTGAGATTGAGCAAACGTGGTTGGCCATCTAACAAGGCCACCATGTTCATGCCAAAGGTATCTTGTAACTGTGTTTGTTTGTAGAGATTATTCAGAATGACTTCTGGCACTTCACCACGTTTCAGCTCAATCACCACGCGCATGCCAGACTTATCTGATTCGTCACGCAAGTCAGAAATGCCTTCGATTTTTTTCTCATTAACTAATTCAGCAATTTTCTCAATGAGGGTCTTTTTGTTGACCTGGTATGGCAGTTCATCAATGATGATAGATTGACGACCACCTTTGTCCATGTCTTCAAAGTGGGTGCGGCCACGCATCACCACACGGCCACGGCCGGTGCGATAGCCTTCTTTCACGCCGACCGTACCATAAATAATACCGGCCGTTGGGAAATCAGGTGCCGGCACTAATTCAATCAATTCTTCGACCGTAGTTTCAGGGTTCTTTAATAGTGCAAAACAAGCAGACAACACTTCGTTTAAGTTGTGTGGCGGAATGTTCGTCGCCATACCTACGGCAATGCCAGAGCTGCCATTAATCAATAAGTTTGGAATACGTGCAGGCATGATGAGTGGTTCGTGCTCACTGCCATCATAGTTAGGGCCAAAATCTACGGTTTCTTTGTCAATATCTGCCAATAACTCATGGGCGATTTTCGACATGCGAATTTCGGTATATCGCATCGCCGCCGCATTATCACCATCAACAGAACCAAAGTTACCTTGACCGTCTACCAACATGTAGCGTAAGGAGAAATCTTGCGCCATACGCACGATGGTGTCATACACCGCAGTATCACCATGCGGGTGATACTTACCAATCACATCACCAACAATACGCGCTGATTTTTTGTAAGGCTTGTTGTAGTCATTAGAAAGCTCATGCATTGCAAATAGCACACGTCGATGCACAGGCTTTAAACCATCACGCACATCAGGTAACGCGCGCCCTACGATCACACTCATCGCGTAATCAAGGTAAGAGCGTCTCATCTCATCTTCAAGACTGATAGGCAAGGTTTCTTTGGCGAATTGGTCGGTTGGTTGGCTCATAGTCAGACTAGCTTTTTTAATTAAAATTTATCCCAAGATTTTAACATGATAAGCATGCGATAGTCTCAGGCTTTTCATGTTTCTGCATAGGCTTATTGAGCATATAGCGCTCAACTACGTTACAAATCAAGCAAATAAAAACAGTGGTTAAGCGCATAAAAAAACGGGACTTTTGGTCCCGTTTTTCACAGCCAGATAAAGCCTACACTTTACTTAAAATTGCCAGATCGGCTTTCAAATCTTCAATATGTTCTAAACCTACAGCAATGCGCACTAAACTGTCTTTAATTCCAGCCTGAGCCCTAGCTTCTGCAGTGACCCTGCTATGTGTTGTAGTCGCTGGATGGGTGATGGTGGATTTAGCATCACCTAAGTTTGCAGTGATTGATATTAACTGTGTTGCATCAATCAATGCCCAAGCAGCCTCCTGTGCAGATTGCCCAACTTTTGTTTTCATTTCAAAGCTAACAATACCGCCCCCACTGACTTGTTGGCGCATTGCCAAGGCATGCTGAGGATGAGACGTCAAACCTGGGTAATATACACGCGCCACTTGTGGCTGTGACTCTAACCAAGTAGCAAGGTTAAGTGCATTGCGCGCATGCGCTTCCATGCGCACATGTAAAGTTTCCAAGCCTTTTAAAAATACCCAAGCGTTAAACGCACTCATGGTCACGCCTGCTGTTCTCAAAAAGCCATAGACTGGCTCCATCAACGTTTTACTGCCGAGCACAGCACCACCTAAACAACGGCCTTGACCATCAATATACTTGGTGGCTGAATGAATTATGATATCGGCACCAAGCGCTAGTGGTTGTTGAATCGCAGGGGTACAAAAGCAGTTGTCTACCACTAGTTTTGCACCTGCTGCATGTGCTACCTCAGCCAGCGCAGCAATGTCACACACTTCGGTAAGTGGATTAGAGGGTGTTTCTACAAAAAATAACTTGGTATTTGCAAGCGCCGCACTTCGCCATGCATCAACATCTGTTAAGGAAACAAATGTTACCTCCAACCCCCACCGCTTTAAGATATTGCTGAACAACTGCACGCTAGTCCCAAAAATACTTCGGGACGCTACAATGTGATCACCAGCACTACACAAACCCATCACGCACGCCAATATGGCTGACATACCACTGGAAGTTGCAACACACTGCTCAGCGCCTTCTAAAGCCGCCAGCTTTGCTTGAAACATGCTGACAGTTGGATTGGTAAAGCGAGAGTAAATATTGCCTGGTTCAGTGCCCGCAAATCTTGCCGCCGCTTGTGCAGCATTTTTAAAACGGAAGCTGGAGTTTAAAAACAAGGCTTCAGAGTTTTCACCAAATTCCGTGGTTTCTGACCCTGCACGTACTGCAAGGGTTTCTATTTGATAGTCTTGATTATTCATGATTGATCACATTCTGGGCAATAAAAAACCCGCTAAAGCCAAAGCTAAAACGGGTTTTTGTTTTCTCGCTTTAGCTGTATTTATTATGCGCTCGCAAGCTGAGTAAGGCTTTGTTTAAGGTTGGCCACTCAAATCAGCGCAATTCCATTTAACGCTTAATCAAATTTGTTGTCAAGAATTTAAATGAAAATATTTACGTTAACATCACATCAATCACCTCTTGTTGACGTGATTCTAACCCCACCCATAAAGGCAGCCTTAGTAGACAGTCGGAAATGTGCTCCGTATTGCTCAGCTCGCCATGTGTGCGGGCATATTTCTTTCCTGCTGGTGCATTGTGCAAAGGAATGTAATGAAATGTTGGATGAATATCTTGCTTTTTAAAGCGCTTAATCAACTCTGTACGCTGCGCCAAGGATTCAAGCAAAATATAATACATATGCGCATTGTGCTGACACTCTTGAGGGATAATCGGCCGCCTAAGCACACCCTTTTGCTCCAAATGTTCTAATGCTTGATGGTATGTGTTCCAAACCGCCATGCGCCTTTGCGTGATTTCCTCCGCATGTTCTAATTGCGCAAATAAAAAAGCAGCAATATCTTCCCCTGGCAAATAAGATGACCCAATGTCCTGCCAAGTATATTTATCCACTTGCCCGCGATAAAACTGACTGCGATTGGTGCCTTTCTCCCGGATAATTTCTGCTCGCGACATGAGCGACTCTTGATTGACTAAAATTGCGCCACCTTCACCAGAAATAATATTTTTGGTCTCGTGAAACGAATAAGCGCCAATATCGCCGATTGATCCAAGCGCGCGACCTTTATACGTAGACATGACACCTTGCGCTGCATCTTCCACCACCAAGAGATTATATTTCTTTGCAATCGTCATAATGGTGTCCATCTCACAACCCACGCCAGCGTAATGTACTGGTACGATCACTTTTGTTCGTGGGGTGATGGCCGCCTCTATCAACTTCTCATCCATATTGAGTGTGTCAGGCCGAATATCTACGAATACTGGGATACCGCCACGTAATACAAATGCATTAGCAGTTGAAACAAAGGTATAGGACGGCATGATAATTTCATCGCCTGGTGCTATATCAGCAAGAATTGCCGCCATTTCTAAGGCGGCAGTACAGGAGTGTGTGATTAGCGCTTTTTTTGAAGTCGTCTTATCTTCAAGCCAAGCACAGGCTTTGTGTGTAAACCCACCATCACCAGATAAATTACCTATCTCGTGAGAAGTTTGGATATACGAAAGTTCTTTACCAGTGAGATAGATTTTATTAAATGGAATCATGACTACTTAGTACATCATTTTTATAATAATGAAACCAGTATATCAAGTTTAATTGATTTAGAAATCACCCATTTAGGCTATGCGCGTTAATCAGCACCCACCATGTCTGTAGATAGTAAATTCAGGTCAAGTTGTGTACTTGAGTTGGGAGGTCTTTGCTTTTTATTCACATCGCTACGGGCGGCCTCTATGCGGTTCAAATAGGCAGCATCTACATCCCCTGTCACGTATACGCCATCAAAGCAGCTGCTATCAAATGAGGTTAAATGTGGATTGGATTTGGTGATACTTTGTTTTAACGCCTCTAAGTCTTGATAAATAAGCGCATCTGCACCAATTTCTTGGCATATTTCTTCGTCTGTTCGCCCAGTAGCTAACAACTCTTCACGGCTTGGCATATCAATCCCGTATACATTTGGGAAGCGCACAGGTGGCGCCGCAGAAGCAAAATACACTTTGTTTGCGCCAGCATCTCGCGCCATTTGTACAATTTGCTGTGAAGTCGTACCACGCACTATTGAATCATCGACTAGCAATACATTTTTGCCTTTGAATTCGATTCCAATTGGATTTAATTTTTGACGCACTGATTTCTTGCGTAGTGCTTGACCAGGCATAATAAAAGTTCGACCTATGTAACGGTTTTTGATAAACCCTTCCCGGTAGTCTAGATTCAATGCAATACCAAGTTGAAGTGCGCTGGGGCGGCTAGTATCTGGAATGGGTATCACCACATCAATCTGTTTGTCAGACCATTCACGTTTGATTTTTTCAGCTAGACTCACACCCATGTCTAAACGCGTTTGATATACAGAAACACCATCTATCACAGAGTCTGGCCGAGCTAAATAGACATACTCAAAAATACATGAAGTCAACTTAGGCGCTTCAGCGCATTGGCGACTAAATAAGTTGCCGTCCATGTCGATAAAAATCGCTTCGCCTGGCGCTACATCACGCATCAACTTGAAGCCCAACACGTCTAGGGCAACGCTTTCAGATGCCACAATATATTCAACACCTTTGTCACTGTCTTGTTTGCCAATCACGAGTGGGCGAATGCCATGCGGATCACGGAATGCTAATAAACCAAAATTGGCAATCATGGCGACAACCGCATAAGCGCCTTTACAACGTCTATGCACGCCAGCGACTGCGTCAAAAGCCATATCAGTATTTAATAAAGCATTACGCGAAGTTTTTTCAATTTCATGTGCAAGCACATTCAATAACACTTCAGAATCAGAAGTTGTATTAATGTGACGTAAATCTTGCCTAAACATTTCTGACTTTAACTGCTCAGAATTCGTCAAGTTACCATTATGTCCAAGCACGATACCGAAAGGAGAGTTCACATAAAACGGCTGCGCTTCTGCAGCACTGGATGAACCTGCTGTTGGATAACGTACATGCGCAATGCCCGCATTACCCACCAAACTACGCATATGCCGGGTTTGAAAGACATCTTTCACCAAGCCATTATTTTTGTGCATGTTAAACGTATTGCCATCACAGGTCACAATACCTGCCGCATCTTGACCTCTGTGTTGTAGCACGAGCAGCCCATCGTATAGCAATTGATTGACTGGATTTTTACCTACAATACCGATTATCCCGCACATGTATTAACCTTCACCGTGTGATTGAAACATTTAAAAACTATACCTAATCAAAGCTCACATGCTGACTGATGCTTTTCGGCAACCAAATCAACACAGTTCTAACCAAAGCCTCTAAGGGGGCACTAAACATCGCATTGGTCCAGCGTTCGTCTTTTGGCAATTGTGTCATGCCGGCTAGTAGCATCAGCACGACCACAACCAATAGCCCTCGCATTAATCCAAAAAGGCCACCTAACAATCGATTGAGCCAGCCCAAACCTATATCTTTCAACAAGGTGGCTAATGCAATCGCTATCAAACTGGTGACCAACAATACTGCTAAAAACAAAATCACAAATGCAGCCAGCATTTTAAGTTTTTCTGATGGAATATCATAAGGCAACAACGGCACAACCAAGCTAGAGTAAGTGCGCGCGACATAAAATGCGATTACCCAGCCCAGCAATGACAATACTTCTCTCACCGCACCCCGCATTAAGCTAATGAGTACTGAAATACCCACAATGACCAATACAGTATAGTCAAATACTGTCATAAGGCATTATTACCATTATTATTGGCTCACTACCATGCCAGTGAGCCCTGACGCTTTAATGTTTTGTAATGCGATCGCGGCTTCATTTCGACTTGCAAACACCTGAGAGCGCAGTCGTATCTTTTCACCCTTAGGCGTCGTGATTCTTTCGGTAGTCGATTTATAACCTAAGCCACTTAACTTAGATTGCATCTGTTTCACATTATTCAAGTCTGAAAATACGCCAACCTGCACAAAATACTGTTCTTTATTAGTGTTAGGTTTCGGTGTGCTGATTGGGTTTGGTGTTTTAGCTGGAGACTGTTGCAATGGTGGTGCAGCTTCAGGATCATCATCAACCAATGTTGGTTTAGTTGGCTCTGCAAATGCCTTCGCTTGTTCTGGTGTGTTTGATAAGTCAGAACCAGCAGAGCCTGGCTGTTCAACCATGTCTTCACTATCCGCAGGCACAACACTAGAGTCAAACTCACTCAGTGCAGGCAAAGCGTTCGAACTCACTACATTTTCATTTTGAATCGAAATTGTAACTTCGTCATGAGACACTGCCGTGGACCTGTCTTCTAACAACATCGGCAATAAAATCACCATCAGCACCACCAGCGCGATCGCGCCTACTAATCGGCGACGCGCTTTTTTCTTAAGATTAAGCTCAATATCAGCTGCTGAGTCTCTTTGCATGTAAAGCCTTATCTTAAATTACTCATGATTGAAGATACTGTGGACACCAATGATCAAGCGCTGCAGCCACAGTAAAAAAAGAACCGAATACGATGATTTTATCATTTTTTGTCATAGTTTTAAATGCAACTAATAATGCTGATGCAATGTCTGCATGTGCCTGTATAGGCGATTCCACTTTTGTTTCATGTAATATCTGCAGCAAATCATCCAACTTAGCAGCTCGTGGATGGCTAATTTCTGCAACGTGCCACACATCTATTTGATGCTTTAAAATATGTACCACTGCGCTAATATCTTTATCGGCAAGCATGGCGAAAACTGCAATCAAACGACCAGTATTTGGCATATGTTGTTGCAACTCTTCTAGATTCTCTGAGAGAGAGTGCGCTGCCTGAGGGTTATGCGCCACATCTACTATCACATCTGGACTGTGATGTAGGTATTGGAAACGTCCAGTAAGTTTAACTTGCGGCAATACGCGCTGCATTACAGCATCAGTGATTGGCAACACATTGGATAATGCTCGTATTGCGTAAACAACTGTCGCAGCGTTATCTCTTTGAAAGGCGCCCTTCAGAGACAACTCCGGAAAGCGCAGCGACCCTTTACTGTCATGATAGCACCATCCCTCTTCTTCCACCTTCACGCTGTATGCCTGCTGAATACAGCTTAAATCTGCGCCTAGCTTGTGCGCAAATTCAACCAAACTTTGTGGTGGATCACGATCACCGCAAATTGCAATCTGATTAGGACGATATACGCCAGCTTTTTCCAACCCAATCTTTTCACGCGTATCACCCAGATAGTCCATGTGATCTAAATCCACATTCGTGACAATTGCGCAATCCGCATCCAGAATATTCACTGCGTCCAGACGCCCACCCAATCCGACTTCGAGCACCAAAATGTCTAATGGCTGTTGAGAAAAGTGCCAAAGTGCAGCCAAGGTACCCATCTCAAAATAGGTAAGCTCTACCGCCTCTCTGGCAGACTCAACGGCATCAAAAGCGTTACAAAGCGCTTGGTCCGAAACTTCACTACATTGCACGCGCACGCGTTCTTGATATCGCAATAAATGCGGTGATGTGTAGCAACCAACGCGATAACCTGCCTCGTTGTAAATACGTTCAAGCATGGCACAAGTAGAACCTTTACCGTTGGTACCGGCTATGGTGATGATGGTTGGGCGTGTATATTGCTCAAACAAGGCAAGGCGTTTGGCAACATCAGAAACGCGCTCCAAACCCATCTCGATTGCTTTAGGGTGAAGCGCCTCGATGTACGCAAGCCATTCATCTACAGATTGCGGCTTGGTAATATTCGCAGTCACAAAACCTACTTGATTTAAGCAGCTTTAGAGATTTTGAGTAGACTGGATAACATACTAAAGAGCCTTTGGCGCATTTCTCGACGGTCCATGATTAAATCAATCGCACCGTGCGCGAGCAAGAACTCTGCACGTTGGAAGCCTTCTGGTAGTGTTTCGCGAACAGTTTGCTCAATGACGCGAGGGCCAGCAAAACCAATCAGTGCATTCGGTTCAGCAATAATAATATCACCCAGCATGGCAAAGCTGGCAGAGACGCCACCCATGGTTGGGTCCGTCAAGATGGAAACATAAGGCATACCTGCTTCTGATAACTTGGTAAGCGCGGCACTGGTTTTTGCCATTTGCATCAGCGACAACAGTCCTTCTTGCATGCGTGCACCACCACTGGCTGAAACACAAATAAACGGGGATTTTTGCGCAATCGCAGCCTGTACACCACGTACGAAGCGCTCGCCTACTACAGCGCCCATAGAGCCACCCATAAATTTAAATTCAAATACCGCCACTACCACTGGCAAACCTAATATGGCACCCTTCATTACAATCAGCGCATCTTTTTCGCCCACTTCTTTTTGCGCCAATTTCATGCGATCAGCATAGGTCTTGCTATCTTTAAATTTCAACGCATCCACTGGACTCACTTCTTCGCCCACTTCAACGCGATTTTCAGGGTCTAATAACGCGTTCAATCTAGCTCGCGCACCTACTCGGTTATGGTGCCCACATTTTGGACATACTTCAGCATTACTCTCTAAATCTGAGCGATATAGTACTGTTTGGCATGAGTCGCATTTACTCCATAAGCCTTCTGGCACATTGCGTTTTTGTACTGAACCAACAGCACGTTTGACTTTCTGCGGTATTTTGTCTAACCAACTCATGGGCTACTCCAAAGGATTTATCGTTATCAATTTAAGACGCGTCAATAGCTGAACGCAACTCTTTTATTAACGCCGAAACATTCTCAATTAAATTCTCTTCTGTTGATGCTTCTATCGTAAGCACTGTTCTACTGCCAACCACAACAGCATCTGCAATGGCTGCAACAGAGCTTGCTGTTGCAGCATCTTTTACGCCAAAACCCACCCCAACTGGCAAATCAGTTTTAGCTTTAATTTCTTTCACACGCTTTTTCACTTCTTCAATATCTAAATTAGCTGCACCAGTCACGCCCTTAAGTGAAACGTAATACAAAAAGCCTGTGGCTTGCTGCACAATTAAATCGGTTCTTGCGGGCTCGGTCGTTGGAGATAACAAAAAGATACTGTCGATGTCTGCCGCTGCTAAAGCAGTAGTAAATTTAGCGCATTCTTCTGGTGGGTAGTCCACAGTCAACACGCCATCTACACCAGATTGTTTAGATAACTCTGTAAATTGCGCAATACCCATCGCCTCAATTGGATTAGCATAGCCCATGAGCACTACGGGTGTGGCTTGGTCATCTTTTCTAAATTCAGCCACCATTTCTAACACTTTACGTAAACCCACTTTATGTACTAAAGCGCGCTCACTTGCACGCTGAATCACAGGTCCATCTGCCATGGGATCTGAAAATGGCACACCCAATTCAATCATATCCGCGCCATGCTTTACCATCGCATGCATCAATGGCACTGTCCATTTTGGATGCGGGTCACCAGCTGTGATATAGGGTACTAAGGCTTTTTTGTGTTGGGATTTAAGTGTGTTAAAGGTAGATTGAATACGTGACATGAGGCTTAAAGTGTAATGTTAGAGAGTTTTGCAACGGTATTGATGTCTTTATCACCGCGTCCAGACAGATTGACTAAAATCACTTGGTCTCTCGACATGGTTTTAGCCATCTTCTCTGCATGCGCCAGCGCATGGCTTGATTCAAGGGCAGGAATAATCCCTTCAGTACGACATAAATTATGGAATGCAGCCATGGCTTCATCGTCTGTAATTGCTACGTATTCTGCACGCTTGATATCTTTTAACCAAGCATGCTCTGGCCCTACCCCTGGGTAATCTAACCCTGCCGACACAGAGTGTGTTTCGATAATATTGCCATCAGTATCTTGCATCAAATAGGTACGATTGCCATGCAGAACACCAACGGGACTATTCGCAGTAAGCGGCGCAGCATGCATACCTGTCTCTATGCCATGGCCTGCAGCTTCCACACCGATTAAGCGCACATTTGGTACATCAATATATGGGTAAAAAATACCCATCGCATTGGAGCCGCCACCTACACATGCCACAACAGCGTCAGGCTGACGGCCGATCATTTCCTGCATTTGGCGCTTAGCTTCTACTCCAATGACTGCTTGAAAATCACGTACCATCATTGGATAAGGATGCGGTCCAGCTACGGTACCGATGATATAAAAAGTGTTTGATATATTCGTTACCCAGTCACGCATTGCTTCGTTCAATGCATCTTTAAGCGTCTTTGAACCACTTTCTACTGGTACTACAGTTGCACCTAGCAGCTTCATTCTGAACACATTGGGTGCCTGACGCTTCACGTCTTCTGACCCCATATAGACAACACATTCCAAACCCAAACGCGCAGCAATAGTAGCAGTAGCTACACCATGTTGACCTGCACCTGTCTCTGCAATCACACGTGGCTTACCCATACGCTTGGCTAGCAGTGCCTGACCTATCGTATTATTGACCTTGTGTGCACCGGTGTGATTTAAGTCTTCACGCTTGAGATAAATCTGCGCACCACCGATTTTATCGGACAATCTTTTTGCATGGTAGATAGGACTTGGGCGACCCACAAAATGCTTAAGATCATAAGCAAATTCAGCCAAGAATTCTGGGTCATGACGGTATTTTTCATACATCAAGCGCAACT
Source organism: Methylophilus sp. (assembly GCA_030696695.1). Classification (GTDB taxonomy): domain Bacteria; phylum Pseudomonadota; class Gammaproteobacteria; order Burkholderiales; family Methylophilaceae; genus Methylophilus. Next base: position 272,711 of record JAUYRP010000002.1, on the reverse strand, counting down.
CTTCAAGCGCTTCAACCAAAGTTTCTGCGACGAAAATACCGCCAAATTGACCAAAATGCCCACGTGCATCTGGCATGTCATACACTTGCATGATTTAGCTCCAAATCTAACTTCTTAATTGATCGACTTCACGCATGAATGAAGCGATTTTAATTTCATCTTTAATGCCTTTACTTGCCTCGACGCCACCGCTCACATCTACGGCATAAGGCCTTACTTGGCATATTGCAGCTGCCACATTTTGTGCTGTTAGCCCCCCCGCTAGGATAAGCGGTTTACCAAGATCTTCTGGAATCAACTTCCAATCGAACACTTGGCCTGTGCCTCCAACAGATGCTTCCGAATAGGTATCTAAAAGCAAGGCTTTTGCCTGCTCATAATAAGACGCGTATTGTAGCAAATTTGTGTCGTCTTTGACGCGTATTGCTTTGTAATAAGGTAGATTAATTTGCGCGCAATCAGTTGCAGACTCATCACCATGAAACTGTAAACAATCCAGACTGACTCGCCTCAACACAGTTTCAATTTCACTGGCTGACGCATTCACAAACAAGCCTACTTTACTCACAAAAGGAGGCAAAGCAGACACAATTTCAGCGGCCATTTCAATGCTGACATTTCTTGGGCTTGGCCCGTAAAACACTAGACCAATAGCATCTGCACCATGCCTCACAGCAGCGACAGCATCTTCTGGCCGGGTAATACCACATATTTTGACTCGAGTTCGCAATTCAAATCTCAGGATAGATAAATAGATTAAAAGATTAACTTAAAGCATCGTATAAGTCACAGCTTTTGAACACTTAAATGAGCGTTAGTTGCTTCTGTGTGTTTGGCAAACCCCATTGAGTACCGTAGCTCACGCCGCTCAAATACAAACCATTTGGTGAGAATGTGGGTGGAGATTGTGTTCTGTCGCCTTGATTTAATAGTGCTTGTATAGATTCAGGTGGCTGCTTGCCAACCCCAACATAAATAAGTGCACCCACCATATTACGCACCTGATGTTGCAAGAAGGCATTGGCAGAAAAATCAAATATAAAATAATCACCCACTTGCTTTACTTCTGCGACAGACATATGCCTTACTGGCGATTTAGCTTGGCATTCACTGGCGCGAAACGCACTAAAATCATGCTCGCCCTGCAAATATGCGACAGCCTGTTGCATAGGTGCAAGGACTAATGGAAGATGATACCAACCGACTCTATCAAATTGAATTGCTGAAGACTGCGGTTGATTTAGCAACACGTACTGGTAACTGCGTTGCAATGCGGAGAAACGTGCATGAAAATCTTCTCCAACCATGTGCGCCCATAACACGCGTATAGCACTAGGCAGATGAACATTCACCCCTCTTACCCATGCGGTAATGGGCCTTGACACCGTCGTTTCAAAATGCACCACCTGCATCAAGGCATGCACTCCAGTGTCGGTTCTACCTGCTGCATGCACACGTACTGGTTCAATTGCAATTTTCTGAATAGCATTTTCCAACGCGTCCTGCACACCTAGTCCATTAGGTTGACTTTGCCACCCACAAAAATCCTTGCCGTTATACTCAAGCCCAAGTGCTACTCGCATTATTTCACCATTAACCATGTAAGACCCAGCACAATCAATACACTTACTATCCAATCGAATATTTTAAACGGGTACACTTCAATGGCAATTTGGTCAGGCGATGACTGACTTTCTGACAGGTGTGCCTCCAAAGCCTGATCCAAACTAAATGCTTTTAAATGTTGAAGGGTAAATGATTGACGTGCCTCTGCATAATCTAACGTCAGCCATATACGCACCGCAAATTTTTCCGCATCAAGGCCCAAATATTTCAATGGCTTAAGCAACTGGTAAATACCACCGATGAGGTTAGATCTGCTTGTCGTAGCCAGCACTAACGACAGGGCAGCAAGCATTGATACAATATTGAGCGCATGCGTGAGTCCGAGTGTTACCCCCTCATACGTGGGCTTTATTTGCAAGCGCCAAACTTGTATATATTCGCCAGGCGTAGCAAAAGCATAAACCAATACCAGCACGATCAATAACCACCTGACGCGACGTAACATATTCAGTAAAGCAGACTGATTCACACTGACTGAGATTAAAAGAAGCGCAATCACTAACCAAACGAGTTGGGATGCATATAAAGTGGTGAGCAAAATAGCCAGCCACACCAAACATAACAATTTAACAATGACATGCATAGCGCATTATACCCAGCGCGCCAGATTAAGCATTAATAAAAAAGCCGACATCATGTCGGCTTTTTTGTGGTTTCAAACCTACTAACCTATCTTTTCTAATATTTCAGAAGCACGTTTACGTTGATTTTCGCCACCCTCTTTCAGCACCTCTTCTAGCAACTCTTTAGCGCCAATTTTATCCTCCATATCCAAATAGGCCATCACCAAGTCCAGCTTAGTCTCAACTTCCTCTGGTTCCCCTACTGATGGTCCAGAACTGGCAGTATCTGCAGAATAGTCATTAAGATCTAAATTGATATCGGTTAAATCAAAATTAGGTGCTTCTGCCATGCTAATGCCTAAATCGCTTGGCTCTTCATCTGCTGATGTTTCTTCCAAATCAATCTTAAAGTCTGGCAATTCATCCTGTGTTGACTCAACGACATCCGGTAAGCTGGCTTCACTCACGCTGATTACTGGCTCGACCTTGTCAGGCTCCGCATTATAGTTGGGGAAGTCTATTGTAGGCACATCGAGTGACTTCACTTCACTCTCTTCGTTCAATGTAAAGCTTGCGTCATTTTCTTCAGCATCTAGCGAGATAGATTCAGCAGCTAGATTGAAATCCGCTGTTTCGCTATCAATGGAGAATGATTCTGCATCTTCCGAGCGCGACGTATCGATTGGCTCTAAAGGTGCCTCTTCCTCAGCAAACTCAAGGGTGTCATCAGCTTGCTTTTCTGCTGGAGTATCCATATCGAAATCAAGTGCGCCAAGATCTAAATCAAATGGATTTGGCTCGGTTGCGTTACTGATGGTAGTGCTGTTTGATGCTAAATCCAGTTTGTCCTCATTTGAGAACTGATCGAATGATTCAACTATGTCATTATCTTTAGGTTCTTCACCAAAACTAGCAAAAAAGTCATCTTTGGCATCTTCCTGAGCAGATATGTCTCCCTCTGCTACATCTACTTCCTGTTGGGCTTCAACTTTGTACAATGGATTGTCTGGGTCCATTTTAATGCCAAGCTGCGCTACTTTTGCCCAGACTGGATCAGTTGCCCCTAGTGTGGTGTACAACTCACCAGAAATTGTCTCAAACGCAGAGGTATTACCACTGGCTTGATAAATTTCTAGTAATTTAAGATGCAATTCATAACGTTTAGGCTCTTTTACAATCGCATCTTTGAGTATCTCTTCTGCTTGCGCATCACGGCCATAAGCCATATACACTTCAGCTTCAGCAATAGGATCTACATCATGCGAATCTATCATCCCGCCTGATGTACTTTGTGAGAAATCAGTCAAGAATGATGTGTCCCCAGTGTCCACCGTGCCACCTGCAGTATTGCCAAACACTGTGTTAGCTTTGAGACCACCTGAAGTCATGATGCCTTCTTCAAAACTAGTAAGATTCTTTTTGCGTTTATTTCTTAGGTATAGCCAACCCGCGCCTAATAACGCTAGACCACCACCAGCAAAACCCAAAGTGTTTAAATCCATGTTTTGGGCGATACCATCAAGCAAGCCTGGCTGCTCCACTTGCATCGGCGCAGGTGCTGGCGTAGCAATTGGTTTTGATTTAACCTCTGTGTGCTCTGCAGCTGGCGGAGTCACATCTGCCGCTGGCGCAGGTTGCTCTAAAGTTGGATTGGTTTCAGTAGGCAGTGCAGATGCAGGTGGCTGTATGACGCCATCCTGTGACGGTAAGTTAGCAGCATCAGCGTTACTCTGACTAGCGGCATCGCTTTGGATTTTTGCCATGGCATCACTTTTTAGCGCCATGAGTTTTTTCATATCTTCGATTTGTTTTTCCAAATCAGCAGTACGACCTTGTGCTTCTTTTAATGCACCTTCTTTTGCAATTGCTTCTTCCTGCAAAGCAATCAATTTCTCTTGTAATGCTTTATCACCCTTACCGTTAGCGCTTGCGTCAGCACCCGATAGCTTCACTACATCCCTTGGACCACTAGCAGTTGCTGCTGCCTTATCCTCAGCGGCCATGACCTTACCACTACTTGACTGGGTAGGTGACGCATCTTCTGTACCTTGACTATCAGCGACAATTCCTGCCAACTTATTTTTATATTCATTCCAGTTAGCACTGTGCACGCGCACTTCTTTAGCTGCTGACTTTCTTGTTGTAGATTCTAATGACTCAGCACTAGGCGCACGAATTATCTGCCCTACCTTCAGGCGGTTCATATTTTTACCGTCAAACGCCTTAGGATTCGCTTGATACAATCCAACCAGCATTTGCTCCAAGCTTACGCCATCAGGCTTCATTTCCTGCGCGATCTTGGCAAGCGTGTCGCCTTTTTCGGTGGTGTACTCTTGACCCTCCTCTAGGTATGTTTCTACAGTAGTGCTTTCATCAGCCTGAACTGCTTCAGGTTTCACTACATTAGGCTTCTTTGATTTGGTTGCTCCATTACTGGATGATGCAGATCCATTTCTGCCAACTGATGAAGTTGAGGTGGTATTTGAGGGATTTTCTAACGTTTTAGCAGTAGCGCCAGATGCAGGCAGTTGAGATGTGCTCGCTGCGCTTTCACTGCTGTAACCAGGTGGATCTAGTAATAAAGTGTATTCACGAAGTAGGCGTCCAGAAGACCAATCTACTTGTATTAACATATCTAAAAATGCATCTGTAATTGGCTGCGCACTGTTCAGTTTGAGCACTGGTGCGCCGCGTGCATTTTTGGTGACTTGTATCTTGATGTCGTTATGTGATGCTGGCTTTTCAATGCCTTGATTTGCATAGGCTTCTGTTGAGGCAATCGAAGCACTGATACTGGAGAGCTCTTCGGGTGTTACTGAAAGTAATTCAATATCGGCTTTTAACGGTTCACCCAACCCAGACATCACATTTAACTTACCCAACCCAGCGGCAAGCACTGAAGAAGGAAGAAATGCTAGACATAAGGCAAGCGCTAAATGTTTTAATTTTGGACTATGCACTATCCCACCCTTGTTTTCACATAATTTCTGCAAGAACAAAAATAACATCAAATAGTTAGAGTTGCAAGCTCATAACGAACATTATGTTCACATGCTATGTATTTGTTTCAAACTAGCTGTGTCATTTTCACAACGAAACTCTGAGACGAAACGCGCGTTACTGCGTAACCAATATTCGCAACATGCGTCTCAGAGGTTCTGCTGCACCCCACAGCAATTGGTCGCCCACAGTGAACGCAGACAAGTAATCATTGCCCATGGCCAATTTGCGCAAACGCCCTACAGGCGTGGTTAAGGTTCCAGTCACGGCGGCTGGAGTCAGTGCGCGCATGCTAGTCTCACGCTCATTCGGTATCACTTTGGCCCACTGGTTCGCCTCTGCCAACATTTGCTGAATTTCGTCTAATGGGACGTCTTTTCTTAATTTAATGGTCAAGGCTTGAGAATGGCAACGCATGGCACCAATGCGCACGCACAAACCGTCGATTATAATCGGGCTAGTTTCACGACCAAGAATTTTATTTGTTTCAACGCCACCCTTCCACTCTTCTTTGCTTTGTCCGTTGCCTAAGTCTTTATCAATCCAAGGGATAAGACTACCTGCCAAAGGCACACCAAAATGCGGCGTTGGATAGGCATCTGAGCGAATGGTATCTGCCACTGTTTTGTCAATATCTAAAATGGCAGACGCGGGGTCAGCTAACAACTGACTCACCGATTGATTCACTACACCCATCTGCTTGATCAGTTCGCGCATATTTTGTGCACCTGCACCCGAAGCCGCCTGATAGGTCATGGAAGTTGCCCACTCGACTAAATCAGCTTTGAACAAACCGTGTAAAGCCATGAGCATCAATGATACCGTGCAATTGCCACCGATCCAGTTTTTACCACCAGTTTGTAGCGAATCCTGAATGACGTCCATATTCACGGGATCTAAAATAATGACCGCGTCTTTTTCCATACGTAAGGTAGAGGCTGCATCAATCCAATGGCCATTCCAACCAGCGCTTCGCAATTGCGGGAATATCTCTGAGGTGTAGTCACCACCTTGGCAGGAAACAATAACATCCATCACTTTTAACTCAGTGATATTCTTCGCATCTTTTAATGCAGGGGAATCTTTACCAATGCTAGGTGCAGCACCACCAGTTTGTGATGTTGTAAAAAATTGAGGCTCAATATCAGCAAAATCATTTTCTTGCATCATGCGTTGCATGAGCACCGAACCCACCATTCCACGCCAGCCTACGAACCCTACTTTTAACATCTTCTATTCCTAAATAATTTTATAAAGCGGCCAAAACTGCTGCGCCCATGTCAGAACAAGTGACTTTCTTGGTACCCTCTGTGTAAATATCAGCCGTTCTATAACCATCCGCCAATGCTTTTTTCACAGCATTTTCAATACGCACCGCATTTGTCTCATCGTTAAAGGTGTAACGCAGCATCATGGCGGCAGATAATATTGTCGCCAACGGATTTGCAATATTTTTACCTGCAATGTCTGGTGCAGAGCCATGGCTAGGCTCGTACATACCTTTGTTGTTTGCGTCTAAGGAAGCGGACGGCAACATGCCAATTGAACCCGTGAGCATTGAAGCCTCATCCGACAAAATATCACCAAAGATATTACCGGTGACCATGACATCAAATTGTTTAGGCGCGCGTATCAATTGCATCGCGGCGTTATCCACGTACATGTGGCTCAATTCCACTTCTGGGTAGTCTTTACTTAACTCAATCATGACCTGACGCCATAACTCCGTCGTTTCCAATACGTTGGCTTTGTCTACTGAACACACTTTCTTGTTACGCTTCATCGCAATATCGAACGCTACACGACCTATGCGTTTAATTTCAGATTCGTTGTAGCGCATGGTGTTAATTCCCTCACGCTCGCCATTTTCCAAAGTACTGATACCACGTGGCTGACCAAAGTAAATATCACCCGTTAGCTCACGCACAATCATAATATCTAAGCCTGAAACCACCTCTGGCTTTAGGGTTGAAGCCGAAGCTAGTTCAGGATACAGTAGCGCTGGGCGCAAATTAGCGAATAAATTCAACTCTTTACGAATACGCAACAAACCGCGCTCAGGACGCAGATGACGCTCTAATTTATCGTACTTCCAGTCGCCCACCGCACCTAGCAAAACCGCATCTGCTTCTTTCGCTAATTGCAGCGTTGCGTCTGGTAGAGGGTCTCCTGCCGCTTCATAACCAGCGCCACCAATCGGTGCCTCTGTCATCTCTAAATCAAGCTTCAAGCCTTTTAGTACGTTGACTGCTTGTGCAACTATCTCAGGCCCAATGCCATCACCGGGCAATACCGCAATTTTCATTTCAATACTTTCGTTTCTATCTAGTTATCGCTTAGTTAAAAAGCCAAGGCTGTGCAGATTGATGTTTTACTTCAAAAGCCTTGATGGCCTCTACATGCTGTAAAGTTAAACCAATATCATCCAAGCCATTCAACAAATTATGTTTTCTAACGGCATCTACATCAAATGGGTACGATTGACCATCTGGGGTACTCACTATTTGCTCAGCAAGATTAATGGTTAATTGATAGCCACTATTTGCTTCTACCGCTTTAAACATAGCGTCCACAACTGCATCACTCAGCACGATGGGTAATAAGCCATTTTTAAAACAGTTATTAAAGAAAATATCAGCATAGCTAGGTGCAATAATAGCCCGAAAGCCATAATCCTCAAGCGCCCAAGGTGCGTGTTCACGACTTGAGCCACAACCAAAGTTCTCGCGTGTAAGCAGTATGCTAGCGCCCTGATAACGTGCTTGATTCAGCACAAACTCTGGATTCAATTGACGTTTAGAATTGTCCATTCCTGGCTCACCATGATCTAGGTAACGCCATTCATCAAATGCATTAGGACCAAAGCCAGAGCGCTTAATGGATTTCAAAAACTGTTTAGGGATAATCGCGTCCGTATCCACGTTAGCACGGTCTAACGGTGCTACCAAACCATTTAAAGTGCTGAAAGCTTTCATTTAATTGTTGGGTGAGTTTTGAATTTTATCACCCACCTTTTCTAAGTCTTTACCAAATCCATGCCATGTATTACAACCAGTTAATACAACAGCAAATCCCAATACCATCAACGCCAATAATTTATTCATTTAAATTCCTACCTGTCACTCACTTAAAATCAAACAAATTGTCTTACATCAACGAAATGTCCAGCCACAGCTGCCGCAGCCGCCATTTCTGGACTCACCAAATGGGTACGTCCACCCTGTCCCTGGCGACCTTCAAAATTACGGTTACTGGTAGAAGCACAACGCTCACCCGGCTCTAAGCGGTCCGCGTTCATGGCCAAGCACATGGAGCAGCCTGGCTCACGCCATTCAAACCCTGCTTCGATAAATACCTTGTCTAACCCTTCTTGCTCGGCTTGTGCTTTCACCAAGCCTGAGCCTGGCACTACCATAGCCAACTTCACATTAGCCGCCACTTTTTTGCCTTTAGCTACCGATGCTGCTGCGCGCAAATCTTCAATGCGAGAGTTGGTGCATGAGCCAATAAATACCTTATCAATCTGAATTTCATTGATCGGCGTATTCGCCTTTAAGCCCATATAGGCGTAAGCACGTTCCCAATCTGCGCGCTGCACATCATTTTTCGCCAAATCTAAACTTGGCACTTGACCATCGACGCCTACTACCATTTCTGGCGAGGTACCCCACGTGACCTGTGGTTGGATATCTTCTGCTTTGAGCTGAACTACAGCATCAAATTTAGCACCTATATCGCTGTGTAATGTACGCCAATAAGCTACAGCGGCATCCCACTGTTCCGCCTTGGGTGAGTAAGGACGACCTTTTACATAATTAATCGTAGTGTCGTCGACTGCCACCATGCCAGCTCTCGCACCCGCCTCAATTGCCATATTACATAAAGTCATGCGGCCTTCCATGGTTAAGCCACGAATCGCCGAGCCTGCAAACTCAATTGCATAGCCGTTACCGCCAGCAGTGCCAATTTTGCCGATGACCGCCAACGCAACATCTTTTGCCGTAATGCCTTTACCTAAAGCGCCGTTCACTTCCACCAACATAGATTTAGAACGTTTTTGCACTAAACATTGCGTGGCCATCACATGCTCTACCTCAGAAGTGCCTATGCCATGGGCTAAGGCACCAAATGCACCATGCGTACTGGTATGAGAATCACCACATACCACTGTCATGCCAGGCAAAGTAGCCCCTTGTTCAGGGCCAATCACATGCACAATCCCTTGGCGCTTATCGTCCATTTTAAATTCTGTCACACCAAATTCGGTGCAGTTAGCGTCTAATGTTTGTACTTGCAAACGAGAAATGGGGTCTGAAATACCAGCCACGCCAGTGCTTCTATTCGTTGTAGGTACATTATGATCTGGCACAGCCAACACAGAGTTAATGCGCCATAACTTGCGTCCAGCAAGCTTCAGACCTTCAAATGCTTGTGGGCTTGTGACTTCATGCACCAAATGGCGGTCGATATACAGCAATGCTGTACCGTTTTCTTCACGGACCACATGGGAATCAAACAATTTATCGTAAAGCGTTTTTGCCATCACTGTTAGTCTCTAAAATTACCAAATTGCAACGGGAAATCCGTGACATTCTTTTTGCAAAATGCAATGGCTTCTTGGAGTAAATCGCGTTTTGCCCCGTTGACTCGCACTTCATCGCCTTGAATACTTGCCTGCACTTTTAAGCCAGAATCCTTAATTAACTTGACGATGCGCTTAGCTAAATCGCTATCAATGCCCGCACGGATTTTGAGCTCTTGTTTCACCTTATTACCACCCACTTTTTGCACATCTTTATGTTCCAAACGCTTGGTAGAATCAGGCTCCTTCTTTTCCATTGCGGGTAACAAAATATCTTTTACTTGATCTAGCTGAAAGTCATTATCCCCCATGATAGTGATGATATTGTCTTTCTCGTTGTAATCAATATTGGCGCTAGTGCCCTTGAAATCGTAACGATTCGTAATTTGTTTTCCAGCCGTATCGATTGCATTTTTCAATGCAACTTTATCGACTTCCGAACTGATATCAAAACTTGGCATATAAACTCCTATGAAACATTAGGCGCAAGTGCTGCTAGGCGAGTAGCGCGCAGACAGTACTATAGTACGGCAAGCGCAACAACAACGCAGCGCTAAGCATTCATCATTCAAAGTGGCAAACGTAGTCCAGGGTTTCCACCGTCTCAATCTCAAACGAAGAATTACCTGGCACAGTAAATTTTTCACCCGCGCCGTAAGTTTTCCAATCAGGCTCACCTTGTAAACGCACTTTACACACACCCAAATTAATTTCCATCAACTCTGGCGCCACTGTGTTAAACGTTAATACACTTGGGAAAATCACGCCGATTGTGCTGCGCGTTCCATTTGGAAACATCACGGTATGACTGACACATTTACCATCAAAATAAATATTGGCTTTTTTCTTTACACTTACATTGTCAAACTGGGCCATCCCCGTCTCCTCAATCTTATTTTCTATTTTTCAAGTTCGCTGCAATACGCATTCTGAGTGCATTCAATTTAATAAACCCACCCGCATCTTTTTGATCATAAGCACCCTTGTCATCTTCAAAAGTCGCAATGGTTGAATCAAATAATGAATTGGTTTTACTGTCACGACCGACCACAATCACATTGCCTTTATACAACTTCAGCCTTACCCAGCCATTTACACTGTGTTGTGTGTGATCAATCAACGTTTGCAAAGCCAGACGCTCTGGGCTCCACCAATAACCGTTATAAATTAGGCTGGCGTAGCGTGGCATGAGGTCATCTTTCAAATGTGCCACTTCACGATCTAGTGTAATACTTTCAATCGCGCGATGTGCTTTCAACATGATGGTACCGCCCGGCGTTTCATAACAACCACGGGACTTCATACCCACATAGCGGTTTTCCACCAAATCTAGGCGCCCAATCCCATGTTTACCACCCAAAATATTGAGGTGCGCTAAAATTTCATGTGCTTTCAAAGCCTCACCATTCAGCGATACAGGGTCACCATTCACGTACTCAATGTCAACATACTCAGCAGCATCAGGCGCTTTTTCTGGCGACACAGTCCAACGCCACATCGACTCCTCTGCTTCTGCAGCTGGGTCTTCTAAGTGACGCCCTTCGTATGAAATGTGTAGCAAGTTCGCATCCATCGAATATGGACTGCCACCTTGCTTGTGCTTCATATCGACTGGGATACCATGCTTTTCAGCATAATTCATTAATTTTTCACGGCTCAACAAGTCCCACTCACGCCAAGGCGCAATGATTTTGATATTAGGATTCAATGCATATGCACCCAACTCAAAACGCACTTGGTCATTACCTTTGCCAGTTGCACCGTGAGAGATCGCATCTGCTTTAGTTTCTGCTGCAATTTCGATTAGGCGTTTAGCAATTAAAGGACGTGCGATGGATGTCCCTAATAAGTATTCACCTTCGTACACGGTATTAGCGCGAAACATTGGAAACACAAAATCACGCACAAACTCTTCGCGCACATCATCAATGTAAATCTCTTTTACGCCCGCTGCTTTAGCCTTGGCACGTGCCGGCTCCAACTCTTCACCCTGACCTAAATCAGCTGTAAAGGTGACTACTTCACATTGATACTCATCTTGTAACCATTTCAAGATCACAGAGGTATCTAAACCGCCAGAATAAGCCAATACGGCTTTTTTAATTTCACTCATTCGCTTTACCTAAACCTTCAATATTGAACTTAAACTTTACCTAACAACAAATATTCCATCAGCGCCTTTTGCACGTGCAACCTATTTTCTGCCTCATCCCACACCACCGAGTGCGGACCATCAATCACTTCGGCAGCCACCTCTTCACCTCGATGTGCTGGTAAACAGTGCATGAACAGCGCATCTGCCTTAGCTACACGCATCATGTCTGCATCGACCTGCCAATCAGCAAAGTCTTTACGACGCTCTTCATTTTCAGCCTCAAAGCCCATGCTCGTCCATACATCGGTGGTGACTAAATCGGCATCTTTGGCCGCCATCATTGGGTCCACAAACTCTTCAAAATGATCTGTGCCATAAAGGTTGGCGCGTTCAGGCTCCACTTCATATTCTGGTGGCGTTGATACATGCACATTAAAGTCCAGCACTTCTGCCGCTTGCAACCAAGTATTACAGACGTTATTTGAGTCACCAATCCATGCCACAGTTTTGCCTTGTATCGAGCCTCGATGCTCAATGAAGGTAAAAATATCCGCCAAAATCTGACAAGGGTGATATTCGTTGGTCAGGCCATTAATCACGGGCACGCGTGAGTTAGCCGCAAAACGCTCAATGATGCTTTGTTCGAAGGTACGAATCATCACAATATCGCTCATGCGAGAGATCACCTGCGCAGCATCTTCTACGGGCTCACCACGGCCAAGTTGAGAATCACGCGTATTCAAATAAATGGCTGAGCCACCCAGTTGCTGCATGCCAGCTTCAAATGACAAACGTGTACGCGTACTGGCCTTTTCAAAGATCATGACCAATGTACGGTCTGATAACGGCCAGTATTGCTGATACGATTTAAATTGCCTTTTGATCCAAGCCGCACGCGCAAAGATATACTCAATCTCATCACGTGTTAAATCATTAAACTGTAAAAAATGCTTGATACTCATAGGCCAATTTCTCTTATTTCGATGTTACTTCCAAAAATGACTTCACGATCGGAACAAGACGGTTTACTAATTCTTGTGCTTCTTGTTTACTAATAATTAAGGGTGGCAACAAGCGAATCACTTTGTCCGCAGTCACGTTAATTAGCAGCTGATGCGCTAGTGCTATCTTGACCAAATCACTACAAGGCCTGTCTAGTTCAATCCCAATCATTAATCCTGCATTGCGAATATTGACCACCGCTTTATTATCTTTAAATGCTTCAGTAAATTGCGCATTCAAAAAATCACCCATGGCTTCTGCATTTTCGCGCAGCTTTTCATCAGCAATAATGTCCAGCGTACTGATTCCTGCTGTAGCAGCCAGTGGATTACCCCCGAAGGTAGAGCCATGCTTACCTGGTGTAAACACATCAGCCGCTGCGCCTTTGGCTAAACATGCGCCAATTGGCACGCCAGAACCCAAGCCTTTTGCCAAGCTCATGACATCGGGCATGATGCCTGTATGTTGAAATGCAAACCAAGTGCCTGTGCGGCCAATGCCACTCTGCACCTCATCCAGCATAAGCAACCAACCGTTGTCATCGCAGACTTGACGCAAGCCTTGGAAATACGCAGCCATGTCTGCAGGGATATGAATGCCGCCCTCTCCTTGCACAGGCTCCACCAATACGGCAACGACATTGTTTTTACGTTTAGCAACTTGCTGCACCGCCTCTAAATCATCATATGGCACACGCACAAAGCCGCTAACCAAGGGCTCAAAACCTGCTTGCGCTTTGCGATTCCCTGTTGCTGACAGCGTCGCCATGGTGCGTCCATGAAACGCACGTTCCATGACAATGATTTCTGGGTTTTCAATGCCTTTATTGTGTCCATATAGGCGCGCGAGCTTGATTGCAGCTTCATTGGCTTCGCAACCTGAATTACAAAAGAACACTTTATCCATGCCTGAAATTTCAGCCAATTTATCAGCCAAGCGTGCTTGTTCTGCAATTTGGTAGATGTTCGACACATGTACCAAGCGCCCAATTTGCGCACTCACAGTCGCCACAAACTTAGGATGGGCGTGGCCCAAACCATTCACTGCAACGCCTGACAATGCGTCTAGATAAGCGTTACCTTGTGCGTCATACAACCAGACGCCAACACCCTTCTCGAACGTGACTGGTTGCCTACCATAAGTGTTCATTAAATGCTCAGACATAACTCAAACCCAAAAAAGTGAATACTAAAAAAGCAAAACGGCGGCTAAGGCCGCCGTTATTGCCTTAAAATTGCTTAAAACCCTAACACGGCGCGATGACTCAATCCATTTGCCATAAAAAACAGCATAGGAATTGACAGCATGACGTTCGTACGTGACGCCAACATGGCAACGCGTCGTGCTTTTGCTTTCGCGGTGTCATCTGCAGGCACCATACCTAAAATCTTTTGCTGATTTGGCCAAATAAGCACCCAAACATTGAACAACATAATCGTTCCTAACCAAGCACCTAGACCAATTGCCTCGTAACCGTTACGTAACAAAAATGCATCACTGATATTTGCACCTAACAGGGCAGCACCAGCCAACCAAGTCACCACAGCTGACCATCTAAACCAGAGCAACGCTCTTGGCGCAACGTGCTTGCTAATCCCTGCCGCAGTGCCATCAGCAGCTGCGTATTTCAGCGCGGCCATCTGCACAAAATTAAAATAGTACAGTAGACCAATCCAAGTAATCCCGGCCAGAAAATGAATCCAACGTGCAATTGCGGGCATCCAATCCATATTACACCCCCGCAACTAAAAAGTTTTTGAGAAAAACGACCAATACGACAGTCAATATCACACCTGAGATAATGGTTCCAGCAACTGACTCCAACGGATTCTTCATGGCATGCTCCCTCTTGTGAAAGTAGTTGTTTTTATAAGGTTTGAGATTAGCCTAAAACCGAATTTTTAGCAAGAATGTTGGCGTAAATATTCTGTTTAAGGTTAGGAATTCAAAAGGGTTTTTGACATTTACTCCTGTTTAACCCGCTACAAAAAGTCGTCGCCCGTTTAAGCCTCAATTTAATCCGCTCTGGTGTAGGTGATGGTTTAAAAACCTTTTCAATTCAATGAGATTAAGGCAAAATTCTACTTTTTGTAGCATCCGTTCTGTTTAAGGGTTATGGCATCTGTTACTCCACTTCCTAAAGGGTCTCGTCAAGAACACTTTAGCCAACTACCAGTCGACTGGTACTTGAATCCAGATATTTACAATTTAGAAGTAAAGCATCTATTCAATCATGCACCCAAGTACGTTGGCCATCAATGTATGGTGCCCAATGCTGGCGACTATTACGCGCTGGAATGGATGGGAGACGCCAAAACACTGGTGAATAAACACGGAGAAATACAGCTACTAAGTAATATTTGCCGGCACCGACAAGCCATCATGCTGACTGGCCGCGGCAACAATACAAACATTGTGTGCCCCCTACATCGCTGGACCTACGACTTATCTGGCAAATTGATGGGCGCACCGCATTTCAAAGAAAACCCCTGTTTGCATCTAGCACAATCACGTTTGCAATCCTGGCAAGGCTTGCTATTTGACACTAGCCATCAAACTCATCGCATTGCCGAAGAACTTGCAAATTTGGGCTGCAAACAAGCGTTCGATTTCACCAACTATCACCTAGATAAAGTCAGCATTGAGCATTACCAATTCAATTGGAAAACATTCATTGAGACCTACTTGGAAGACTACCATGTCGGGCCTTTTCACCCTGGTTTAAATCAGTTTGTGAATTGCGATGATTTGAGTTGGGAGTTCGGACAGCATTACAGCGTTCAGACTGTAGGCTATAAGCCGAGCCCTGAACGCCATACCTCGCCTATTTATCGTCAATGGCAAAACGCTGTAGAGCAATATCATGGCAATCAACAGCCAGCATATGGCGCGATATGGTTTGTGTATTATCCATTTTTAATGGTGGAGTGGTATCCAAATGTATTGGTGGTATCGCACATCATTCCTACAGGTGTAGAAAGCTGCACCAATGTGGTTGAGTTTTATTACCCTGAAGACATTGCTTTATTTGAGCGTGAATTTATCCAAGCACAACAAGCGGCTTATGAAGAAACTGCTATCGAAGACAATGAAATTTGCCAGCGCATGCACAATGGTCGCAAAGCGCTATATCTTCAAGGGATTGATGAGCGCGGACCTTATCAGCAGCCATTAGAAGCAGGGTTACAGCATTTTCATGATTGGTATCGCCAACAACTCACACCATTTTTACCTGCTAACAGCGCTCGATGAAATCTAATCAATCGCGCCTGCCCAACCTAGGCAGCTTGTGGATGCTGGTGGCTGCTTTGGGATTTGGCGTGATGGGCGCATTGGTAAAATTAGGATCTGCTAAATTCAGCAGTGCTGAACTAGTGTTTTATCGATCATCGTTCGGTCTAGTCAGCATCTACGCTTATATTGCATACTACAAACTGCCTCTATCCTCACCCGTGTTGGGAATACAAATCAGCCGAGCATTTGTTGGGCTCATATCGCTAGTCCTGTTCTTTTACGCGATTGCACATTTACACCTTGCCACAGCCATTACACTTAATTACACCTCCGCATTATTTTTGTCGGCACTCATGCCATTTTTGTTACATGAAAAGCCCAAACCGATTCTTCTGGGTGCTGTACTACTTGGATTTATAGGCGTCATCCTCTTATTAAGACCTAGCTTCACTAGTGCAAATGCGCTTGCTGGGGCGATGGGCTTACTTTCAGGCTTTGGTGCTGCATTGGCCTATGTGCATGTAAAACAATTGGGTAAATTAAATGAACCAGACTGGCGCACCGTGTTTTACTTCACCTGTATCTCCACCATAGTAAGCGGCGCATGGATGTTGTTTGATCATTTTGCAGCCTTGGCCTGGCAAGACCTGCCCATGTTAGCTGGGCTTGGTGTTTCTGCCACAATTGGGCAATTAGCGATGACACGTGCCTACAGAACTGGCAATACGTTGATAGTGGCTAGCTTGGCCTATACCACCGTGATTTTTGCCACCTTACTGGGTGCTTACTTTTGGCAAGAAGCTCTCAGCACAAGTGAATATATTGCGATTGGTATTATCATTTTAGGGAGCATGATTAGCGTAAATAGCACACCACAAAAAAATTAAGTGCCTATCTATTGATACACGCACAAATAGGTAGACTTTTGTATCACAGAAGTTTACTCTTAATATCCTACTTTAACTTTCACCTTCTAATGAATTGATGTATATGTGTATGCATTCATTTCGATTAGCCTTAACTTTTGCGGTAGCGCTGATGATGACGGGCTGCCTAGGCGGCACTGTGGCACAGCAAATTGCGCGAACAATTGCTACCAGCATTGCAGATAAAGCGGTTGGCAATGCACTAGACGTGGAAGAAAAAAATGCACAAGCCAGACAGCCAAGTGTAAACGCGTTGTTATACAACCCAACTCCGGACCCTTACCGCACTGCCATGTTGAACATGGAATTCGCACCACTCAAAGCGATTTCTGAACCATTACCGGATTATCCAACCGAACCAGAAGAAACACCGATTGTGATCCTAAAGACCAATCCATTAGTACAAGTTGAATTATTCAATTTATTGATTGGCGAAGAAAAGTTGGCAGTATTAGAAAAAGCGAGGTTACAAGGGTCACTGAATGTGCCTGATAAATCAGAATGGCATGATTGGCAAGTGGCAACTGGCAGACTACAATCAACAGAGACTCAGGCATCCGAGTTGATTGTGTTTTTGCTACCCCCTGATTTTGGGAAATTACCCAGCGGCAGCGTTGCTACTGTAGAACTCGCTTCCACTGGTGATATAAGCATTGCTCGCTATAGGTCGCATTAGTCGTTAAGGAAAGATCAAGGATCAATCAAACCACTGCGCATAGCAATCAGTGCAATTTCAGCGGAGTTATTGGCATTTAATTTCTGCTTGATATTATACAAATGCGTGCCTACCGTCCTTGGGCTTAAAAACAAGGTTTCAGCAATTTCATTGGTGGTTTTGCCTTTGGCCAGCGACATAAACACTTCAAACTCACGCTCACTCAGCACGTCCACTGGATTTTGTTCACCCGATAACTGCTGTATAGCCATTTGTTGCGCCACACTTGCTTCAATATATTTCTTGCCACTCGCCACACTGCGAATCGCTTTGATAAGCTCTTCGGCCGCGCTACGTTTGGTTAAATAGCCCATCGCACCCGCGTTGAGCACGCGCTTGGGATGCACAGAATCTTCATGAGCCGATAACACCAATATCTTTGCATGACTGTCTTTGGCTAAAATACGCTCTATCGCTTCCATGCCGCCAATGCCTGGCATAGTGATATCCATGACCACCACATCAGGTTTATGTTCGACGTAATTCTTAATGCCCGCCTCACCACTCTCCGCCTCAGCAATGACTTTAATGTCACTTGCAGATTCAAGTAACATCTTAAACCCCATGCGCACGACGGCATGATCATCTACCAGCATCACGTTAATTTGACTCATAGCGCTCCTTGTTGATTACCTTACTACTTTTATCATTTTAGTTATTAATTGCTTTTGGAATCACAATCGAGATTGTAGTTCCGCCAGACTTCTTAGCGAGGCTTGAAACAATATGAAATTGCCCATGCAGCCCTTGTACTCGCTCACGCATGCCCAATAAACCAAAATGATTACTTTGATCGACATGGGCAATTTCCATCCCTTTACCGTTATCATGGATATCCAATGCTAAATCGCCTT
This sequence comes from Methylophilus sp., assembly GCA_030696695.1. GTDB lineage: Bacteria > Pseudomonadota > Gammaproteobacteria > Burkholderiales > Methylophilaceae > Methylophilus. The sequence goes on along the minus strand of JAUYRP010000002.1, from coordinate 254,114 downwards.
GGGCATTGGTGTGTAAACTTACTTGAATATGCGTTGCGTCTGCATGTTTCACAACATTGTTGATAGATTCTTGCACGATACGAAAAACATTGATATTGATATTTTCGCCTAGCTTGTTCAGTTCACCGTTTAACTTCAAGTCTATGGTTAACTCTGGATTCTGTTGTTGGTAACTATTGATTAAGTCACGCAATGTTTCACTTAAACCTAGGTTATCTAGAGAACCTGGACGTAACTGGCGGATAATATTATGCATGCCATCATAGATGTGGTTGGCAGCAGCAACGATGGTTTGTGCACTGGCTTCTACATCAGGCGCTCTTTCTTTGGTTTTATTGGCAATGGCTACAGCAAAGGTTTTGATTGCCGTGACATATTGCCCTAATTCATCATGTAGCTCGCGCGCTAGGCTCCTGCGCTCATCTTCAATATGCTTTTGAATTAAATGCGTGAGTTGGCGATTTTCTTCCAATTGACGCTCTGCATCTAAGGAGGCCACCATGCGATTCAAACTGTGTCCTATTTTATCGAATTCTGGCAATTTAAAGTCTGGTAACTTCACAGTAAGATCACCTTGTTCCACGCGATTAATGGCACCAAGAATATGTCGCACTGGCCTTAAAGAATGACTAAGCAAGGCATATACCATCAAATTCAATGTCACAAAAAAGGCCGCACCAATCAGTATCAACTGTTGAAAACCAGACCATGCCTCCCGCACCGAGCCGCTAGGGCTTGAAGTGACGACTAGAGTCCCGTAACGAATACGTCGCTGTATGGACTCTTTTTCTGGGGACACCAGCTTAACAAACCAGTCAGGTGGCACCACATCGCTTTTAAAAGTGGATTCAGGTGAGATATACAATGGGTTACCTGCGTGGTCATACAATTCAATGTGGCTACTGCGCACGTAGCCCAATGAACGCAGAAAATCTTGCATGACGATATGTGTAGGACCAAAGCTAGGGTTCATCGCCGAACTGACAATCACGGTGTCAAGCAACTGCACGGTTACACGCATCGCAGCTTCTACACGTTCGCGGATGGAAACACGCGTGTCATTTACCAACACCCATCCGACTGCTACCATAAACGCAAGCGATAGCATGGTGACCAACAAATTTAACCGAAAGCGTAGACTCATTATTTTGGTGCAATAAAAACACGTAGTATCGTCTGATTCACGTAACGACCCCTAGTGTAAAAATCATTAAAACTAATCTTCTACAATGATTTTATGGTATTCGTCTGGCACTGGCGGGTGCTCTAGCGCGAGTGATTTAAGCGTACTTAGCAGAATTCGCGAAATCAATAGATTGCGATTGGTTTTTGAATCGGCAGGAATAACGTACCAAGGCGCGTCATTGGTTGAAGTGGCTTGTAAAGCATTTTCGTATGCCACCATGTATTTTGACCACACCGCACGCTCATTTAAATCATTTGGGTTGAATTTCCAAATTTTTGTTGGATCGCCTAAGCGTTCTTCCATGCGCACTTTTTGTTCTTCTTTGGAGATATGCAAAAAGCACTTAATGATGGTGGTGCCAGTTTCTGTCAGCATGCGTTCAAAATCATTAATCTGTGCGTAACGGCGCTTACATTCTGCCTCGTCGATCCAATCATGCACTTTCACAATCAGTACATCTTCATAATGGCTGCGGTTAAAAATCACCACTTCACCTTTTTTGGGCACTTGCGCATGCACGCGCCACAAATAATCACGTGCGAGTTCTTCTGAACTAGGTGCTTTGAAGCTGGCTAAGCGGATACCCAATGGATCACACTCGCTAAACACATGTTTCACCGTGCCATCTTTACCGCTGGCATCCATGCCTTGCAAAATAAGCAACACTTTATGCTTGGCCTGCGCATGCAAAATATCTTGTAACGCATTGATTTCTGTCGCTAGCTTTTCTAATGTCAGCGCATCTTTTGCTTTGCTATCAGAACGCTCTGACTTGTCATTCGGATAAATACTGCTTAAAGAAAATTTGCTATTGGGTTTTACTTTGTATTGATCGAGCGATTTGTCTTGATTTGCCATGTTCCACCTCATGTAAGAGACCACAATTTAACACGGATGCAGGTGGATGCAAACTTGTCTTAATTAAGTGTAGATAGCTAACACAAGTGATTTAGAATGTGATTGGTTCACTCTGCGCACTGGTCAGCGCTTGTTCTTCTTCCATACGATACAACCATGCCAGAATTTCCGCGATAGCCAAATATAAGGCTGGAGGAATATGCTGATCCAAATCGACTTGCATCAACATCTGCATAAGCTCTTTGGACTCATGTACAAACACATGGTGCTCCTTGGCCAATGCAATGATATGTTCTGCTACTAAGCCACTTCCTTTAGCCACAACTCGTGGCGCGTAATCACCAGTGTCATACGCTAATGCAATGGCCTGCTGATTAAATTTGGTGGGCAAATGATTCATATTTGCTCTCGCCCAACGGTGAGTCCATCTAGCACTTGCCCATTTTTATGCATTGACTCTGCTAGCTTAGCTTTTTGTTGTTGTAGCAATTGATAAGTTTGCGCTGTTTCGCTTTCTAAATGAATGCGTAAATGCCCATTCATCATACTCATTTTCACTTTGACCGCGCCCAAATTTGGGAAATCAATATTTAGCTCGCTTGCTATCAATCGCTCTTCATCTGATAGCTGTTGCGATTGCTCAGCATCAGTAGGCAGGCGCTGCTCATATACATCCCATGTCATTTCTTGGCCGGACCATACTTCGCCATGCCATGAAAAGCGCTGATGTTCCAACACGGCCAGCTGCTGAAACATGAGGTTTGCGGGATTGAATCCTGGTTGATTTTGCGGCTCTTGTTTAATTTGTTGCAAACTATATTGGCCGTGTGAAAACCCTTGCAAATGAGACTCATAAAACAATCCTGAGCGACTCAAAGCCTGCTGTAAATCATGCGCCATGACATGCGGTTTAAATGGAAAATGTGTGACAGTTTGAATCGCTTCGAAGCGAGTAGACGCATGCTGTGCCTCGGCCTGACCCAGATACTGACCAAGCAAACTACCTGTTTGGCTTAAATTCACGGTAGTCCCAGTATAAATATTGGCAGGTTGCTTCAGCATAAATGTCATCACTGGCTGTTCACGCAAATACTGTAACGATAAGCTTTGTCCCACCCTCGCCTGTTGCCCAAGTTCCATTTTCAGTACAAATTGTTGGGAGGCATCTGCTTTGACTTCCACCAAAAAAGCGCGCTCACTCACACGTTGCGTCACACGTGCTGAATAGGTTTCACCTTGCGTAAAAAACTTAGCTTGCGCTTCTAATTCATGGCTAGGGCTATTGATAGCCCCCACGGGCAATACCGGTAGCACACGCTGCACCGAGCCAACTTGCTGGGTATTGGTTGATTCAGGCTTAGCGATGTACATGATGCATACCTACATCCGATACGTATTATTCAATTTGGTTTGCATAGCGCGTGACTGCTGCGGTTGCATCAATTTATTTAACTGATTCATCCAAGGGTGAATCAACAACCGAATAGCTTCATCATCCGCTAAAATGCGCTTAATAAGCGATAACTTCTGCGATTTAAGTGTTTTATCTAGCACAACAGACTTCTCCAGATACTTAATTTGGTTTACTTTGGCCAAATACGACACTTCTATCTCTGACACATTATCCCAATTGTTTTGTTGTGCAGCACTCAACATTTGCGACATTAAACCTGCCAACGCTGAATACTCTTGAATTAAATGATGTGATTCCATGCGCTACACACCTAGCGCCATACGATTGTAATTTGCTGATGCCGCAGCCTGTGGCTTAATCGCCATGACTTTCGCCACATCAACAGGGCTTGGTTGATGCTCAATGGCTTCCCATGCGCTTTTAATTTCGCTTAGCAAACCAACTACTTCTTCAATCGCAGACACTTCATTATGAATGTTCGCAACCGTTAAACGTTGGGTCATATATGCGTATAAAGCATCTAAACTTTGTGCAATATCACCCCCGGCTTTTTTGTCCAGACTCAAACGTAGGCCGCTTTCAATAATCAAAATCGCTTTGGAAATCATTTCGCCTTTGCGTTGAATATCTTGCTGCTGCATAAATGTAATCGCATTACGGCAAGCGGAGATTGCCCCTTCGTACAGCATCACCACCAATTTATTTGGGCTTGCCGCCACCACACCTGTTTCCAATCCCATCTGGGCGTACACATTCGCACCATTACTTTTAAATCCAAACATTGTGTGTCCCCTTTATTAGCTATTATTACTGATTGATTGAATTTGTTGAGCTAGGTACGAACTCGTGTTTTGTAAACTCGATAACAGTGTATCTAAGCGCGTATATTGATCGCGATAACGCTTCTCGATTACGGTCATCTTTAAATTAAACGCTTCAGTTTGTTGCTCTAATCGTTTTACAGAAGCCGTAATGCCATCTGTACGTGCTGCCAACAAACCTTCTTCATCTAATAAACTATCCAAAATGTCATCCAGTTGCGCGGCATAACCTTTTACAAAAGTCACGTCACCACGTGCGCCTAAACTGCCACCCGTTACTTTGATGCGCAAGCCTTCACTCGCATCACCAATTGCACCGATCAACTCTTGGTTTAAACCGTTACCAGCAACGCCGTTTATCGTACCTACCATATTAGTAATATCGGAACCAATTTGCGAAACTGTAATGGGATAGGTACCAGATTGTGTTTTGCTAGTGCTGCCAAGGTAAGTAACTTGTGCGTCAGTGGATCTAGCAGAGGTGGAAAACAATGCGGCGATATCGTCGAAATTGTTGGTGATGGCATTGGTCAGCTTGGTGCTGTCTAGTGCTAATTTCCCATCGCGCTGGAAACTCACACCAATGTCGGTCAATGAGGTAATTGTGCCACCCGTATCCACCACTTTTGTCACCACAGATTTAATCTGTGAAGTGATAGAACGTGCGGTTGCATCGCCTAATAACTTGCCAGAGGAAGTACCGCCTTCGTCGTATTTGGTGAGATTTCGCAAGGTATCGTTTAGCTTGTTGTATGCGTCCACAAATGCAGTCACTGACTCTTTGATTTTGGCTTGATCAGAAGCGACCGCTAAATTAACTGCTTGGCTGTTACTGGTGGTGAGCAAATTAATCGTAATGCCTTCCACTGCATCAGACACAGTATTACTGGATTTCACCACATCAATGCCGTCAATGTTAATTAGTGCATTGAGTGGTGCCTGCAACTGACTCATATTCTTACCGCTACCGTTTGCGGTCAAAGGATCATAAGCCAAACGCGACAAACCGCTAGCATCTGTACTATTACCATCGTCATCTTCCACTGTGATCTTCAGGCCGTTCACTTCACCTGTTTCTTTGGAAGTTAGCACCAAACGGTTAGCCGTACCATCATTGACGATAGTGGCTGTGACACCCCCATTGGCAGCATTAATTGCATCACGCACGCCTGCTAAGGTGTTATTGCTTGGATCAATGGTCACCTCAAATGCGGCTTTATCTGGGTTTGCAGTAAAGCTCGCTGGGGTGGCAGGTGACACAATTTCTGCTGCATACGTACCAAAGGCAATGGTGAGTTTGCCAGTACCAATCACGTCCGTGGTATTGGCAACGCCATCCATGGCTATTTTCTGTGATTTTGCTAACTGATTTACCGTGATTGCATAATCACCAATGGTGGCACTGCCGTTGGCAGTCGCCGTAAATACTGTGGGCGTTGCTGAAGTAGCTGATTGCGCATTGAATTTAGAAGCAGAAGCCAGTGCGCTCACCGAGGTTTGAAACGTGGAAAGCGCACTTTTTAAGGTGCCATAAGCAGAGAGCTTTGCCTGATGCGCAGCTTTTTGCGTATTAATTAAGGTGAGTGGTCGCTGTTCAACGCTCATCAAACTGCTGACAATTGAATTCACATCAATTGAAGAGGTACTTGAGATTGTCGCCATAATCATTCATCCTTAAATTTATACTGCATCTAATGCCTATTGCTTACGTATCAACCATTACGTCTGCTTATCTGACTACTAGGCCGTTTGCCTAATGACCAAACCTTGTAACTTATCCAACGTTTTGGTAATGGCCATCACTTCTTCGTTAGGAATTTGACGCAATACTTTTTGCGTCGCGGTATCGACTACCTTAACCACAATACGCTCAGATTCCTGATCGATTGAAAATTGAATCGTTTGTAACGCAGGTGCCACATAATCATTTAACTTTTGTACCGCACCCGTTAATGTTGCCTTGTCGAACGTCACCTCAGGCACTGGGACGTCTTGTGCAGATTCTTGAGGCCTAGCAACGACTTTTAGGCCACTCGTGGCCTGTATATTTTGACTGCCTGCAACTGTAGGGCTAATCACCTTACCGTATGCATCTAAAGAAGATTGGAACATATTGTTCTCCCTATCTTACTTGCTGAAAATTCCACAGGATTTTCATCCTGTGGAAGTCATGTCACTACGTTACCGAATTAACCTCTTAACAAGCTCAATACGTTATTTGGTAGTGAGTTCGCTTGCGCTAACATCGCTGTACCTGCTTGTTGCAAGATTTGACCGCGTGTTAAGTTAGCTGTCTCTACTGCAAAGTCTGTATCCATGATGCGAGATTTAGCAGCTGATTGGTTCTCAGAAGCTACTTGCAAATTACCTACAACTGCTTCGAAACGGTTTTGTACAGCACCTAATGTCGCACGTTTTGTATTCGTTGCATCTAAAGCAGTATCAATTGCAGTCAATGCAGTTGCAGCAGTTGCAGCAGTTGAAACGCTACCTGTAATGGTTGCAGCAGCGACTGCAGAAACTGAGATTGTGTCGCCAGAATCAGCACCGATTTGGAATGTTGTTGCCCCGCCACCAAATACTGCAGTACCGTTAAATTTAGTAGCAGTACCGATACGTGTTACTTCTTCAGCCAATTGTTGGAACTCAGCATCTAGATTTGTACGGTCACCAGCAGAGTTACTACCGTTAGCAGATTGCACTGCTAACTCACGCATACGTTGTAATGCGTCGGTTACTTTACTCAAACCACCTTCAGCAGTTTGTGCGAATGAAATCGCGTCGTTTGCGTTACGCATTGCCACGTTCATACCACGTACTTGTGAATCCATACGTGTTGCAATCGCCATACCCGCAGCGTCATCTTTCGCGCTGTTTACACGTAAGCCTGAAGACAAACGTTGGATAGAGGTATTTAATGTTGATTGTGATGCGTTTAAATTACGTTGTGTATTTAATGAAGCAATATTTGTGTTAATCACTGCAGCCATGATGAATCTCCTAAATAAAATTAAATTTCCAAATCACCCTACTATTCGCTTAGCAACTTGTATCATTGCGTCGCCCTTATTTCTGTTATCGGTAAGCTTTTGTAAAAGTTTAGGGTAAGTTTAAAAGTTTTTATGAAACAGTTACTTAACCTACCCATCCTAGAACAATTACCGATAAGCAGACCCGATGAATATGGTGTCGGCTGTCATTACGAAAACTTTAGGATAATTTAATTTTAATTCAGTGTTTTTGCCCAATAATTGAAGATAATCATCATGATAGCGATTTTTTGTTGGGGTTAAGGCCCTAACAAAGCGGCAAACACAGCCTATCTCTTGGATATAAAAATGGATGATATTGAGAAGAAAAAATGAAAAAGACTGACCTAAATTGAAACCATTGGGCAAAAAAAGGGGTTTGCAGAGCAAACCCCGAGGACTACCTCCCGATAGATCTTAAACGAGTTGATTCTTGATTGCGTAATGGGTGATGTCAGAGTTGTGGCGTAAATGCATTTTCTCTAACAAACGCGTGCGGTACATACTGACTGTTTTCACTGAGAGTGATAATTTTTCGGCAATCTCACTGACAGAAAAGCCAGATGAAATCATGATCATGGTTTGATATTCACGGTCAGATAGTGTCTCGTGTGGGTTTTGTGATTTCTCATCACTCACTTGTTCAGCCAAAATTTCTGCGACTTCTGGTGTGATGTATTTTTTACCTTTGGCCAATGTTTGGATGGCTGTGAGCAATTCATTAGAAGCGCTGTGTTTGCATAAATAGCCTGAAGCACCTGATTTTAAAGCTCGGACTGCATATTGATCTTCCATATACATAGAAAGCATCAATACTGAGAGTTGTTGGTTATCGCGTTTGATGCATTTCAAAGCATCCATGCCGCTGCGGTCTGGTAATGAAATGTCTAACAACATCACATCCGCTTCCACTTCTCTAGCAAATTGAATCGCTTGTGCCGCATTTTCAGCTTCTGCAACAACTTCTATATTATCTGTGGCTGCTAAAATTTGTTTGATACCTGATCTTAAAATGGCATGGTCATCAACCACGATCACTCTAATTTTATTGTTCTTCATGCATACACCCCTTTGCCGTTAATTAGTTAATAGCAAACGGCGTGCCAACCAAAATGGCGGGGTTTTAAGGGGTTTTTGCTAAAAAAGTGTTGAGTAAATAAACGGGGTGTCAGGAAATCGGCATTTGCTGACTAATGAATGATGCGCAATAGGCTCGGCAAACCTGCATATGCAAGGCAAGGCAAGGCAAGGCAAAAGCATGCAGCATTGGGTGTGTATGTTTAAAGGCACCTAGCGACACAAAGTGCTATGGATATTAATAGAAATACTGGTGTGTTGTTTAGAACGGAATGGTGACTTGTACTTTTGTGCCACTGATATCTGAACTGATAGCGCCTATGGTCAAGCTACCATTTAATGCAGCCACACGTTCTTGCATGCCACGTAGACCAAATGAATTGGTTTTCAGTTTATCGACATCACTGATGCCGATGCCGTTATCGATAACTTGCAATGTAACTTCGTCATCCGAAGCTTCCAACCTGACATTGACACTGGTGGCTTTTGCATACTTAGCAATATTAGAGAGCGATTCTTGGCAAATTCTAAACAAAGCCATTGCTTGCTCGGTTGAAAGCATAATGTCCGCTTGATTGGTGGAGAACGCACACTTCGCACTCACTTGCTTTTTAAATTGTGTCACTTGCCACTCAATTGCGTCCACAATACCCAAATCTAAAATGCTGGGCCGTAAGTTGCCAGAAATTCGGTGCACAGATTCAAAAGTGCGATTGACGATAGACTCCAACCCTGCTGTTTGTTCTACTGACACTTGATTGCCCGCTGCGATTTGTTGCGCAATAGCGTTTAACCCCATTTTAATGGCAGTCAGATTACCCCCTAAATCATCATGAATTTCACGGGCAATGCTAATACGCTCTTGCTCTTTCACTTGATTCATATGGGCGGTTAACTGCTCGAGCTCACGACGCGATTGCTCGATCTCTAATTTTTCTAATTTGCTTTGGGTGATGTTGAGCATGATGCCATCCCACTGCACTAAGCCATCGTCCAACTGGCTAATCGTTGCACGCAAGTTAATCCATTTAGTGTCTTGCCAACCATCAATCCAAACGCGCCCTTCCCAATCTAGCTTTTCAAGACTTTGTGCGCTGTTGATGAGCTTGGCGCGAAGATCTTGGCGATCACGCGTGTTCATAATGGAAAATAACAACTGCGCGTCTTGCTGTAATTCGTCAGCGGTCATACCCAATAAAGCCTCACAAGCATCACTCACATAACGAAAGCTCACCTCATGCTCAGCCGTCATTTGCATTTGGAACACCAAACCTGGGATGTTAGACACAATGGCCTGAAAGCGTGATTCGCTCTCACTAAGGGCCATCACTACTTTTTCATTGGGAGAGATATCGCTTTTTGTCACGAGAATATATTCGGTTTGACCTGATTGTATTAGCATAACACGGAGTTGATTTTTATGAACCCCAGCCTCAGGCAGCGGCTGATTCACACTCAATTCAAACAGCGCTTTTTTATTACGTTGCTGATTGACATAGCGATTAAGCGTAGCAGGGCTCACGCCTAAAATGGCTTCTAACTGTTCTGGGACAATCGTTAAATCATCACTGCCAATTTTCTTTTGTGCTTCATCGCTGGCGTACAACAAAGCCAACGTATTGGCATCCAGTACATAAATTTCATCACTGGGTGCAAGTGTCAAAGATTTCAAAATCAATTGGGATTCAACAAGTGCAAGCAATTTAATATCCTTTATTCCATGTTTACTTCATCTATGCATGCGCGACATCGCAAGCTGCTATTTACGCCAACTTGGCTAGGTCAATCTCTGTCATCACTTTATTTTTGCCAGATTTTTTCGCTAAATACATCGCTTGGTCCGCACGGTGTATCAGTGCAGTTTGTTCTTCATCTTTTTTAAACAGCGCAATACCAGCGCTAAATGTAATCAGCAAGCGTTCGTTATTGCCTAAAAAGTATTCTTTGGTGAGTGAACGTTGCAAACGCGTCATGGTGATGATGGCTTCATCAATATTGGTGTCAGGCAACAGAATCACAAACTCTTCGCCACCCAAGCGCGTGACGATATCGGTGGGACGTATGGTTTTTTTCACTACATTCGCCAAATGTTTGAGTGCTATATCTCCAACATGGTGGCCGTAGGTATCATTGAGATTTTTAAAGTTATCAATATCTAAGAGCGCCAGTGTGAGTGGACCGCCTCCGCGAGAAAAACGCGAAATTTCGGTCGTCAATGCGTCATCCAAACCACGTCTATTCAACACGCCAGTCAGTTGGTCCATACGCACAGCTTCGCTCAATTGTGTGAGCTCTTCCTGCAATTTCTTGATTTTCTCTTGCGAGCTTTCTGCTTCTTCACGTTGATGTAGCAGTGCCTCACGTGAACGCATGATGTCTGATTGCATCGCATGCGTGTCGTGCATCAAACTTTCTAGCAGCTCATTGATACGAATAATGTCATCGGTCTCCGAGAGCTTGTCTGAATAGATTTCGATTTTTTCATGGTAACTACCACTGGCATCTGCCATAAATTTAAGACGATCTACAAAAGTAGAGATCATGGTTTTAAACGCATTTTTAGCTTCAATTAAGCTGTGCTTCACCATGCCTTGTTTGTAAATCACTTCTTTAAGGCTCTTTTCTGCTGATTGAATTTGCACTCTATCTAATGGTCCAGAAATAATGGTTTGTACAGTTGCAACTTGACCACGCAACCATTGATCATCGGATACCAACTCGCTGATATTGCTGAGTAGCAATTTCAATAAGCCTAGTAAATCTCGCTTGATTCCTTCTTCATTCGCACCAATAAGCTCGACTCTGACCAATAACGCTCTGAACTGCTTGGCCATAAATTGCCAATCTTTCAGTTTGCGTGCTTTTTCTGTCAATATGGCAATCTCATAGGCTTCTTCACGCAATTCTGGATAACCGTCTAAACGCGGAATTAAGCCGTGATTGAGTGATTGCTTAAGCATGTCCTGTAGTATCTGGAAAGTCTCATGAAACTGTTTGGTTTCATCATTACCGATTGCCATTACACTACTGATTTTATTGTCTATTTTCTGCAACAATGAAGTTGTTTTACTTGTTTCTGCTACGGGCTCGCTATCAACAGAGTCATTATTATCAGCGCCGACATTGGCCAATTCTGTTGTACCAGCTTCGTTGGCACCCCAGCTATTGGCTAAATTTTGTAACTTGGCAGAAAGCTGCGGATCGTTTCCATAGTTAATCAGCACACGCTCTAATGTTTCCTTTTTGCGTGCAGGGTCTATGCCTACGCGACGTGCATCCCAACCTTTTAATAATAGGCGAATAGCATCTGGCCACTGTTTGGTATGCGCAACGCTGGCATCCATACCTTCATTAAGAATATCAGCGAGCCCTGCCCAGTTATCTTGCTTCAGTAACTTTTCCCAACGATTAATCCAGTTCGCTTGCTCCGTACTTTGATTGGGTAGCTGCTTTAATGCTTTTTTAATCGCATTATTGAGGGTTTCTTTTTGTGGTGTTCCAGCAATTTCGTTGTAGATCAACTCGTAATTATTCGGCGTAGGCTCTACTCTGCGCATCGCCATCTGTTTAATGGTTTCACGCGCAATGTCTGGTGCCGAAGTGATTTTTTTAGGTTGAGGTGTCGCCATTTCGTTATTGCGTGTCGTTTTTCCACTCGTTGTCTAAATAGCATTTTGTAGGCTCACATCCAGTTTTGATTGCGCAAAAAAGCACGTTTAAATCCCCCAATTAATGCATTTAACTGATATTTATGCGATAAAGACACGTGTTAATTCAATTAAGTAAGCTTGCAGAAAACAAGAGAACGCACATAAAAATACTGAGAAAAAATACCAAGAGAAGTGAAGTGGCCAAGGCGAAAGTATTGTAAAATGCTGCATGGCGGGCCTCCCCGCATTGTAAAGTAGCCAACCTGGTCAGATGCGGAAGCAAGCAGCCACAACTATTAAGCAAGTGCCGGGGGTTTGGCTCGCCTCCTCCGTTTGTATTGAAGGTAAAGTTTTTGATTGGATCGCTTATGCATGCCAAACTTTCAGCCAGATTTCGCATCACGTTTATCCACCCACGCAAGGCATAAGAAACACATGACCCGCACATACGATTCAATCCATGATGTCTGGCATGCGTTGCTGAGTATTAAAGGTTACTAAATGTCTTACCAAGTCCTCGCACGCAAATGGCGTCCTAAATCTTTTGATACATTGGTTGGGCAAGAGCACGTTGTGCGCGCACTCACCAACGCACTAGAACAGCAACGCTTACACCATGCTTATTTATTTACCGGCACGCGCGGCGTAGGTAAAACGACGATTGCACGTATTCTTGCCAAATCCCTCAACTGTGAAACTGGCATTACAGCCAAGCCGTGTGGGGTATGTAATGCTTGTACAGAAATTGACAAAGGTCGATTTATTGATTTGATTGAGGTGGATGCGGCGAGTAACACCCAAGTCGATGCCATGCGTGAATTGCTAGATAACGCACAATACGCACCAACAGCTGGCCGCTTTAAAGTGTATATCATCGATGAAGTACACATGCTGTCTAAAAGCGCGTTTAATGCCATGCTCAAAACGCTTGAGGAACCACCGTCACACGTCAAATTTATTTTAGCCACGACAGATCCACAAAAAGTACCTGTGACTGTACTCTCGCGCTGCTTGCAGTTTAATTTGCGTCAAATGGCCAGCACAACCATTACCGAACACCTGTCGCAAATTCTGCAGCAAGAGCACATTCATTTTGAAGCGCCCGCTATTCATCTGATTGCACGGGCAGCAGCTGGCAGTATGCGTGACGCACTATCACTCACCGACCAAGCCATTGCCTATGGCAACCAAACAGTGAATGAGGCCGAAGTACGCAGTATGCTTGGGGCAATTGACCAAAGCTATTTATACGAAATTTTGAATGCATTACTGATCAATGACACTGCCGTATTGATTAGCAAAGCCAAAGAGATGGATGCACGTAGCATTTCATTTGATGCAGCGTTAGGTGATCTGTCAGCACTATTACATCAAATTGCAATTGCAAAAACCTGTCCAGAAACTGTCGCATCTGACTTGCCCGAACGTGCAGCGTTGATGACGTTAGCAGAGACCATGCCAGCAGAAACCTTGCAACTGTATTATCAAATCAGCATTCTTGGTCGTCGCGATATCGGTTTAGCCCCAGACGAATACGCTGGCTTTACCATGACCTTATTACGGATGTTGGCGTTTACCCCACAAGAAAAGCTTGGCCAAGATAAGCTTGACAGCACCCCTGTACCACAAACAGATCGTAATAGATCGACCACCAACACACCGCCCAATATCAGTATGAGCGCACGGTTAAACGCCATGCAAAATAAACCGAATACAGAAGCAGAAGTGACAGAGCCAGCGATTCAAGCAACGACACCGTCATCACTAGAAATCGCTGAAGCCAACGAAGTTACGTCAGTCGCTCCCGATACGCTAGCACCTATTGAAGCACTACAGCCCTCACAGCTTATGTTTAATGGAGATTGGCGGTCATTGGTCGAGCAACAACTTAAACTAGGTTTAGCAAGAGCATTGGCGCAAAATTGTGAGATGGTGAGTTATGACGAATACAGCATTACACTAAAACTTGCTGAAACCCACAAACATTTAGCCAGTCCAAACTACCAAGATAAACTGAGCGATGCGATTGCTCAACACTTTGGTCGCAAAATAAAATTACAGTTTGAAATTGGTTCTGAAGCTAACACGCCAGCCAAACAAAATGCGATTGAAAAAGCCAACATTCAATCTACTGCTGAATCAGCGATTATGCAGGATGGTTTTGTACAAGCACTGATGAGCGACTTTGGCGCCACAATTATTCCCAATTCAATTAAACCCATACAATAGTTCGAGAAAAGGAGCATTCAGATGATGAAAGGTGGCATGGGCAATATGATGAAGCAAGCCCAACAAATGCAAGCCAATATGCAAAAGGCGCAAGCAGAGCTTGCACTGACAGAAGTTGAAGGCTCTGCAAGTAATGGCATGGTCAAAATCACTATGACCTGTAGTCATGATGTAAAACGTGTAGTCATCAATGAAGCAGTGATGGACGATAAAGAGACACTGGAAGACTTAGTGCTGATTGCACTCAAAGATGCAAAAGCCAAAGCTGAAGCCACCTCAAGCGCGCGCATGAGTGCAGTGATGCCTGCTGGCTTCAAAATGCCGTTCTAGTACTTCTCATTTAAATAATACGTGAAAAATCCACCCGCACTAGAACAGTTGATTGAAGCATTACGCTGCTTACCGGGTGTGGGCCCAAAATCCGCACTGCGCATGGCGTATCACCTGATGCAACGTGATCGAAAAGGTGCGGGGCAGCTTTCTTATTCTCTACAGCATGCACTAGACACCATTGGCCACTGCCAACTGTGTAACAACTTTAGTGAGCAACCTGTGTGTGCGCTGTGCAACGCTGAAAAGCGCGAATCGAGCATGCTCTGTGTAGTAGAAATGCCTACAGATTTAATGATGCTAGAACAGACACAATCGTATGCTGGCATGTACTTTGTACTAATGGGTCGGCTCTCCCCTATTGATGGCATTGGCCCCAAAGAGATTCATTTAGACAAACTGTTAAAACGTGTGCAAGACGGTATTGTGAAAGAAGTGATTCTCGCCACCAATTACACCAGCGAGGGTGAAGCGACTGCGCACTATATTAGTGAAATGGTCAAAGCACGAGGTATCGCTGTTAGTCGTATTGCTCGCGGCTTGCCTATGGGTGGTGAAATTGAATATGTGGACAGCGGCACCTTATCTACCGCGTTGATCGAACGTAAATCGGTTAGCTAGGATTAAATAGCAGTAGCAAATCTTCTGGCTGATGAATCATCCCATCGGCACCCCAAGTTTCTGGCGTGTCGGATGCATCTAAATAACCAAACAATGCCACGAGCGTATGCATCCCAGCAGCTTTACCTGCCTGGATATCGCGCTCAGCGTCTCCCACATACACACATTGCTCAGGCTGTACGCCCGTTTGCGCACATGCCATCAGCAACGTCGCTGGCGATGGTTTTGGCTGTGGCGCATCATCACCACTCACTACGCAAATGGCAAGTTTATCTAACCCCAAACTCGCCACTAAAGGTTGTGTAAAACGTCGGGGCTTATTGGTCACAATTCCCCATGGGATGGCATGCGTAGCGAGACTTTTCAACACAACTTCCATCCCAGAAAATAAGCGTGGTTGACGTGTAAATACTTCGTCATACAAGCTTAAATACTCGTCACGCATCGCAATAAACTGTGCATCTTGAGGGGTAATACCAAAACCCAATCCCAACAAACCACGGGATCCATGCGAAGCAAAGGGGCGAATTTCATCATCAGTCAGTACAGGTTTACCGTGACGTTGTAACTGAAGATTGAGTGCATAGCCCAAATCAGGTGCGGTATCGACTAAAGTCCCATCTAAATCAAAAAAAACTGCTTGAATAGACTTCACTCAGCCGCCTTTTGTGCATGCACCATATAATTCACACTCACATCACTGCCCAAGCGATATTGCTTGGTCAATGGATTGTATTGCAGACCAATTTGGTCTTGTAATGTCAGCCCTGCTTGTCGCAACATGCCTGCCAGCTCAGATGGTTTAATAAACTTAGCGTAATCATGTGTGCCACGTGGCAACATATTGAGTACATACTCTGCACCAATCACGGCATATAAATATGCCTTTGGATTGCGATGTATGGTGGAGAAAAACAAATGGCCTCCAGGCTTTACCAAAGTTGCACAAGCTTGCACAACACTTGCTGGGTTAGGCACATGTTCTAACATCTCAAGACAAGTCACTACATCATATGATGCTGGTTGAGATGCAGCCAATGCCTCCACTGAGATATATTGATAATCCACGGCAACACCTGACTCTAAGCTATGCAGCTTGGCCACATTGAGTGCTTTTTCGCCCAAATCTATCCCGGTTACGATTGCGCCTTTTTGTGCCATCGACTCTGACAGTATACCGCCGCCACAGCCTACATCCAGCACATGCTTACCTTGCAAGCCTGTACGCTGATCGATGTACTGTAAACGAAGTGGATTGATATCATGCAGCGGTTTGAATTCGCTGTTTTTATCCCACCACTTATGGGCTAAAGCGCTAAATTTATCTAATTCTGCAGCTTCAAAATTACTCATAGGTATGCTCGGTTATATGTAGATAAAAAATAATTAAGTTATATGTTGTTGCTAAACGCTGCCAGTTTACGTTGCCATGATTGTGCAATCTGTAATAAATCGTGAGGCTCAACATTGCTAAACACACCAGTGTTAGCATCAGGCTTATGATACTTCAATTGTCCAGCCACCCAAGTATGGCTCACGTTCTCGCGTCCAGCTACGTACACAAGATGAGACGCGACATCAAAACATGGTTGCAAGCTTAAATCTGTCATCTTAATCGCGGTTAAATCTGCAAACTTACCTACCTCAATTGAGCCTACTACCTGATCTAAACCCAGTGCTTTAGCACCGTTGATAGTCGCCATCTCCAAGGCGCGGTGTGCCGAAATTGCAGTGGCATCTCCACTTTTACCCTTTGCCAGTAGCGCTGCCAAACGCATTTCTGCAAACATATCCAATCGATTGTTGCTGCCTGCCCCATCTGTGCCAATGCCTATATTGACATCAAGCGCTGCAAATTGCGTAATTGGCGCGATGCCGCTAGCAAGCTTAAGATTAGATGTTGGACAATGCGCAATATGACATCCATAATCTGCAAGGAGTTGCATGTCAGCTTCGCTCAGATGTACACAATGTGCAAGCACAGACCTTGAATTTAACAATCCTAAATTTGCAAATCGCTTCAATGGGCTAAGACCATATGTGGATTGACTTTGGCTGACTTCATGCATCGTTTCTTGCATGTGTGTATGAATACCTAAATCCAGTTGCTCAGCCAATACATTGATTTTAGATAAGGTCTCATCCTTGATGGTATAAGGGGCATGAGGTGCGAAGCTAAAAGTGACTAAAGGCTCAGCTTTATATGCATCTCTAGTCGCCGTTCCTTTTTCTATATAACTGTTGGCATCTAGAGCATAGTTTGTTGCAAACTCAAGCACGACAAGGCCAACGTGTGCGCGCATGCCTATATGGCTAGATGCCTGGATACAAGATTCCGGAAAAAAATACATGTCATTGAACGTAGTGACCCCGCCACTCAACATTTCTGCACATGCCAGCAAAGTACCATCGTAAACAAACTGCGAAGACACACACTGCTGCTCTGCAGGCCAAATATGTTTTTCTAACCATGGCATTAGCAATAGATCATCAGCAAGGCCGCGCATCAAACTCATGGCGGCATGGGTATGCAAATTAACCAAACCTGGCATGAGCACATGCTCACGCAACACCACCTCTTCGTTAGCCACATAACGTTCGGCCAACAATGATTGCGCGCATACATCAATGATTTTACCTTGATGTACAACGACAGCATGATGCTCGAGAACAGTATCACGAGGAGTGATGGGTAAAATCCAACGAGGGGAAATAATAAGATCTACTGATTTAAGCATGTAAAGATTATAGCGTGTAACAATTCACGCGGGCTCCGATGACAAGAAAAAAGCCTCGCAATGCGAGGCTTTTTCAATTGCTAACTAAAAAACTATTGGCAACCTTTTTCCATACTGCGTGTTGCTTCAATTTCAACACGACGGTTAGGTGCTAAACATGTGATTTGTGCTTTACGGCCTTTCACATCATCACAATTTACTTTTGGCTCGCTTTCGCCTTTACCAATGGCAACTAAACGATTGGCATCAATACCTTGAGCAATCATGTAATCACGTACTTGGTTTGCACGACGCTCTGACAATTTTTGGTTGTACGCATCGCTACCTAATTTATCGGTATGGCCCACTACTTTAACTGATGCAAAAATATCGTTTTCTTTCATTTTCGCAATCACTTGGTCAACTTCTGATGTATCTTTCAATGCTGCTTTATCAAAGCCAAATAGTTTCTCAGCTTCTAGTGTAATTGTTTCAACTTGAGGTACACAAGCAACTGGCGCTGGTTCTGGAGCAGGTTCTGGAGCTGGCTCAGGTGCTGCTGCAATTGGCGCTGGCTCAGGTGCTGCTTCTGCCACCATTGGTGCTGGAGCACCAAAGCGGAAGATACCACCCAAACTTAATAATGTGTTACCAATGGTGCCATCTGCATCCACACTACGTGTAGCGTTTTTAGCATCAGACTTGCTCCATTGATGACGCAAATCAGCTTGCAAACCAAATGAGTCACTGAACAGGTATTGAGCGCCTAAGCCCAAACTAGCTAGCCATGATGTTTTAGATTTATCGTCAACACCAGCATTGCTGTAATCTACATTGTTACGTGCTGCACCAACACCTGCTAATAAGAATGGACGGAATTTATCACGGCTAAACATGTATAAAGCATCTAAACCAAGTGTTGTTTGTTTATATTTACCACCTGCGCCAGGAATATTCGTATCTTCATCAGCACGGTTGTAACCTAAACGGCCTTGCAAATCCCAGCTTTGGCTCAGTTCTTTACCAATGGCAATAAAACCACCAGCACCATTATCTGCTTCTAAGTCACTATCGGTATTCATGTAGCTTACACCAGGAACAGCGTACCAAGCACCGCGGTACATGTCTTCAGCTGATGCCGTAAAAGCTGTTACACCTAACGCTGCTGCTACTGCAAAACCCATTAAACTTTTCTTCATATTCTTTACTCCTCTGTTAATAACTTCTCGACGTACAGTATAAATTTCATGTTTAACTATACTTAACCCACTCAAACTAATCAACGCACAATCTTTTAATGCCCTATTTTATTACAAAAGTTGTTGTGTTTGCGCAACTTCTCTTTAATTTCCTTAACCAAATGCGGCAATAACTTGTTTTCACGCATGTTACCCTCGCAAACACCAGATCTGAATCCGACGTAGTCAGGGTAGAGTTTTACCAATGCATCTACATATTCTACACGTAAGGCACCAGCCAACCCTGCCTCTAAGTGATGCAATTCACATTGTTTTACAAAAGCTTCAATGGTGTCGGTACTGACCTTTGCAAGCAAATGCTGGCTTTTACTAGCCGTATCTAACATCACCCCATAAAATCCAATGTCAGCTAAAATTGGTATCCATGACAAATTGATTGATTGATCAGCAAACATCACCACTATCAATTTTATTTTGGTGGTTTGTACCAGATTACGCAATTCACTTTGAAAGTGAACGTCTGCAAAAAAAGAGGATATGGGCAATTTGATAATATCAACGCCCAATTGGCGCTTCTCTTCCACCAATGCCATTAAAGTGTGCATGTGATCATGTGCATCACCCACTGTTGCACTGACCATTGCGCGTTGATTCACCTCACGCACGACATCCAGACATATCTTATTATCTAAGCTACCTAGCGCTCCATGATTTGGATCTTTTAAATCAATAAAATCGGCACCAGCGTGCATCGCGTCGCGCGCCTCTTCTACATTCTTAACACTAATCAATAAACGAATCATGGTGATATCTACTAAGCTTGATTGAGTCCAGTTTGTTCAGCATAGTAATTGTCAATCTTTTCGACCAACCATTGCCAGGCTTGCAACTCACGCTCGCCAGCGGTTTTGTCTATAGCAATCTGCAAATAGGCCCGCTCTGATAATATTTTTTCTTGGGGTAGCCGGCTCAATCTGCTAGCCAACACAGCAAGCTCTATTACGGCTGCTTGTGCACGGTTAAATCCAGCAAATGGCTGGTGTGTCTCTTGATAGATGCTTTGCATCAGCAGATGCGGCCGCTCTGCATCCTCTAATACCTCTACCAGCTGCAATTCGTGATGTGCCAATGTTGTGGCCAAGCGAAAGCCTTGTAGCTTGGTTGCAGGCAACAAGTCATATACTTGCTGATGCACAATTGCACCTGCAAATACACGTACATCATCAGTTAGGTTCATCACTGCACACTGCGTACTCATAATGTTTTCAAGTGTGGTCGAAGGTTTAAATGGTGCAATGACATATAGGTTGTCTTTTTTCTGCACACCAAACGGAGTAACATGTGGCTTCCCATTGGTATCAATAGTCGAGATGATGGTTTCGTATATCATTGATTTACTCGACTGCTTTCTCTTTGATAGACGCTTCACGGTGTGCTGTTTTTGGTTGTTTGTCTTGATCAAGAGTTGCTACGCCAAACTGAAGCATCTCGTCTTGCACGTAGCGTTTTTTGAGTTGCCATGCAATTTGTGCCCTCGCCAGTTCTACACCTAAATAAAATGCGTGTGAGGCATCATTGTCAACGCCCAACAAGGGGTAAAACTTGAATGGATCTATATCCATTTGTATGCCGTCACGATTATACACATGCACACCCAATTCACTTACCATAATACGAAAACTTGGGTCTTTGATTTGTGTGGCAAACTCTTGGATTTCTTCAGCACTGTAACTAAAAGGCTTTCTATCATGGAGTCCCAGCAACCCATTGCTATAGCCTCTTGGTAAACGATTGTCTTGCTTTGCACGATACATCACGCGTCTAGCAACATTGGCCTCCGCAATAGCATAAGCGGCATGCGCACTCACGGATGTCGCTAGCACTGCATTGATGTCTAACTCGCTGATCATACCAAATAGCAACGCATTAATACCTGTGGTATCAGCGTCTGTTAGCTCTGTCAGATTGCCTACCCCCATCATAATTTGGATCTGCGGGTATTTTTTTCGGAGTTTGTGATAGCGTACTATCGAGTCTGTGAGTCCGAAATGAATAGGATCCAAAATAGCATCAGCATAAAAGGGTTTGTTTTTGCGCAAACAATGCTCAATTGCGCGATACAACGACGCCATATTGCCGGGTTTATTTGGAATCAAAATCGGTGTTGCATCAACTTCATCGATCAAGTTGATGGTTTTTTCTGTCAAGCTAAGTAAGTAATCTGCACCCGCCAATCCAGCTGTTCTTAAGTCCGCGATATTCATTGAATCTACGCTTACTAAAAAGCTTGCCGCTTTAAGCGCTTTTACAGTATCCGCAAGATGTAAAAAAGGTTTACCTGGCAAGCATCCTAAATCAATGACATCAGCACCTTGTTGCTTAAATCGCTCCGCCTTTTGCAGAATAGCGTCTACAGACAAGTCTGGCGCATCCACAATCTCTGCAAAAATCTTTACACTGTGTTGTGATAAATCTGGCGTAATGCCTTGTTGCCCAAAGTATTGGGGCAGGTCTTTTAAATCTTCGGGCCCACGCTCTACTGGAACACCTAGTTGCGCTTGCAGGGGTGCTAAATCACCTTGGCAAAGACCAGGCAAAATCACTTTATTGGCATCCCCAATATCTTTCAGGCGACGTGCTATCAATGCTGGCGTCATTAACGCAGCCACTGACACGCCAATTTGCTCTATACGGTATTTAAATTGGGGCGTTTTCGGGTTGGCTTGCACTTCACCAAGCACCTTATGTAAGCTTTTTTCGGCCAGCTTTCCTGTTATAAATAACAGTTTTTCTGTCATTTGAACGACTCAACACCCGTCTGATGTTCGTCAGCAAGCCGTTGCATAATGAGCTGTTGTAGCTGATCAATATCTTCAGCTACTGCAGTAAATGCAAACGACTTTAATTTTGCAACATTTTCAAGATCAATATCTCGCGGATATACCTTGACAATATTGTCTCGAGGCGCCTGGGACTCAAGTTCTGGCGCCGTGTCACAAGCAAACACAATACTTTCAACACGGGTTTTACCTGCTTGCGCAAATAGATTGGTGACTAAACTATCTGAGAATCCATACGCCATTTTTGCGATGGTATTGGAAGTGGCTGGTGCAATGACCAACGTATGATACTTACCTTCGTAAAACAGCTCCACAGGAATACTACTAGCTGTTTTGTCTTGATAAACACGGTGCCCTGTTGCATCCAGCTGTGCCTGAAATCCGTACTGCTTAATAATTTCAGCAGCAGCTTTGCTTAAGAAAATATCAACCGAATCTAGCGTTTGCAATAACTTCAACGACTCGCGTAAGTAATGACCAGAACCCGTAATCGCCCATGCAAGTCGCTTTTGCATTTGATTA
This sequence comes from Methylophilus sp., assembly GCA_030696695.1. Classification (GTDB taxonomy): domain Bacteria; phylum Pseudomonadota; class Gammaproteobacteria; order Burkholderiales; family Methylophilaceae; genus Methylophilus. The sequence goes on along the minus strand of JAUYRP010000002.1, from coordinate 231,621 downwards.
TCCAATGTGGAATGGATGCTCTAGCACAATAGTTTCATCGCGTTCTGGCCCTGTGGATACAATGGCGATAGGTACGCCACACAAAGCTTCTAAACGCTTCAAATAAATCTGTGCGTTTTTGGGCAAGCCATCCCAAGTTTTAACACCAAACGTATTGCCCTGCCAACCTGCCACAGTTTCGTAGATGGGTTTGCAGCGTGCTACATCATCTGCACCAACAGGTAACATATCGACCACATTGCCATCCAGCTCATACCCTGTGCAGATATTGAGACTATCAATACCATCGAGTACATCTAATTTAGTAATACACAAACCAGTGAGGCCATTAATACGCGCGGAACGACGTAAAGCAGCTGCATCAAACCAACCACAACGGCGTTTTCGTTTGGTCACAGTGCCAATCTCTTGTCCTTTATTCGACATTTGATGACCAGGCACACCCTCAGTTTCAATATCCAGCTCACTTGGGAAAGGGCCACCGCCTACGCGCGTAGTGTAGGCCTTAGTAATACCTAATACATAATGCAACATATTGGCACCTACTCCGGTACCAGCAGAGGCTTGACCCGCAATACAGTTGCTGGATGTCACATAAGGATAGGTGCCATGGTCAATATCTAACAACGTCCCTTGCGCGCCTTCAAATAGCAAGTTTTCACCGCGTGCATTGGCCGCATATAATTCAGCAGAAATATCACTTACCATGGGTTTTAGCGCTTGGGCATGTTGCATGCTCGCGTCATATTGTTGATTTAAATCAACCGCTTGAGCACCTAAGTACTGCGTCAATACAAAATTATGATAATCCATCACTTCGCGCAATTTTTCCGCAAAGCGTTCAGGGTAAAACAAGTCATACACACGCAATGCTCGACGCGCCACTTTATCCTCATAAGTAGGACCAATGCCTTTACCTGTGGTGCCAATCTTTTTATCTTCACTGCGCTTAGCTTCACGTGCAATATCCACAGCTACATGGTGGCTTAAAATTAATGGGCAACCTGGACTGAGTTTTAGACGGCTCTTGACTTCAAGCCCGCCTTTTTCCAATGTGTCAATTTCACTTAACAAGTGCCCAGCGTCCAGCACAACACCATTGCCGATATAGCAATTCACCCCTGCCCGCACAATGCCAGATGGCACCAGGTTGAGTTTGTATACCCGTTGCTCAGCACCTTGACCAACGACTAGTGTATGACCCGCATTGTGTCCACCTTGGAACCTGACCACACCTTGCGCATGATCGGTTAACCAATCAACGATTTTTCCTTTGCCTTCATCGCCCCACTGGGTGCCAATGACGACTACGTTTTTTGCTTGATGCTTATTTGATTGATTTGCCATATTTTGATGCCGTAAATTCAGTAGTGTAGATGTCTCTACGTGATAAATAAAAATGTGTTAATGGGCAATGGGCGTGACACACCATTCACCTTGCTTGAGTTCCAATGTGCGATCACAGCCAAGCTCATCAACATGAGAGGCCATATTCGGGAAGGCTTGGATCACTATTTGACCACTCGCGCGCAAAGACTCTATTGCGACCAATAACGGAGCATCATTGCCAGCAGGCGCTAAAATCGCCTTTTTTACTTGCGCGGGCGCTAGAGCTAATACTGCGCCGCGCAAATCTAAGCTGAACCCCGTAGCAGGCCTGGCGCGTCCAAACGCAACACCCACTTCATCATAGCGACCACCTAATGCAATGGGACCAGCATAGCCATGGGCGTATGCTGCAAATACAATGCCTGAATGATAGTGGTAACCGCGTAGCTCACTGAGGTCAAAGCCTACTTGCACATCCAAATCAGCCAAATGATCGGCAATCGCACGCAAATCATTCAGCGCTTGATGAATGTCATCAAACGGCGGCAAGACTTTGACAGCCTCCGCTAACATGTTCACATCGCCATTTAGCTCAACCAGTTTGATAAATGCTTGTTGTGTTTGCGTGTCTAGCTTATTGACCAACAGGGTGACGGCAGATTTATCTTTACTCTGCAGCGCAGAGAACAACGCCTGCTCAAGACCGGCATCTAGCTCCGCATGTTTTACTAAGCTCTCGAATATACCTACATGGCTAAAATCAATATGCAACTCTTTAAGGCCAAGCAATTGTAAAGACTTAATCATGAGACGTTGAATCTCGACATCACTCTCGATCCCCGCGTGCCCAAATAGCTCCGCACCTAACTGCAGGGGTTCACGCGTTCTAGCAAGACCATCTGGCTTTGTGCGCAAGACCGTGCCTGCATAACATAGGCGAGACACCCCTTGATGATTCAACATGTGCGCATCAATTCTGGCCGCTTGCGGCGTCATATCTGCACGCACACCCATTAAACGACCAGTCAATTGATCAACCACTTTAAACGTCGCCAAATCCAGATCATAACCGGTGCCTGTAATTAACGATTCCATGTATTCCAACATTGGCGGAATCACATATTGGTAGCCATGTACTTGAAATAAATCTAAAAGCTGTCTACGTAATGATTCAATGCGCCCAGCTTCCGCAGGCAACACATCTTCAATAAATTCGGGGAGTAACCAATTTCGCATGGCGTTATTATAACCGCAAACTACACTTACGGCTTACGCTAGCGACTGAACATCATTAGCAAACATCCGCCAATGATGGAAATTAAACCAATAAATCTTAACTGGCCATCTTTTAATGCGATAAGCCGTTGAAACGTATCGCGCCAAGCTTGCGGCATGAGCAAAGGCAACAAGCCTTCGACAATCAGCATCAATCCTAGCGCGGTGAGTAGCGTATTGTTCAACTTACTGCCTTACTTTTTAACTCCGCCACTGCTACGCATATATTTAAAGAAATCAGAGCTTTGATCCAATACAATCACATCTTCTTTGCTGTTAAAGCTATTTTTATAGGCTTCAGTACTTCGGTAAAACGCATAAAACTCTGGGTTCTTATTAAATGCATTCGCATAAATTTCTGCAGCTTTTGCATCACCGTCACCTTTAATTTTTTGCGCTTCACGGTAAGCTTCTGCCACAATCACTTCACGTTGCTTGTCTGCATCTGCACGAATTTTTTCAGCCGCTGCCGAACCTTGCGAACGCAATTCATTGGCTACTGACTTACGCTCTGCATCCATACGTTGGTACACCGACTCGCTGACCTCTTTAGGCAAATCAACACGGCGTAAACGCACGTCTAAAATCTGCACACCAATTTGACGACTGTCTTTGTCTGCACGCTGACGCAAGATGTCCATAATCTCTGTCCGCTCACCAGACACCACATCATGAATGGTACGTTTACCGAACTCAGCACGTAAACCATCATTCACCGTTTGTGATAAGCGACGTTCTGCCTGTGCTTCATCACCTTTCACTGACACATAGAATTTAGCAGGGTCAATGATTTTCCATTTCACAAATGAATCGACCAATACGTTTTTCTTTTCACTGGTGATAAAGCGGTCTGGCTCGTCCCAGTTCAACGTCAAAATACGCTTATCAAAATAACGCACATTTTCTACCAAAGGCATTTTAAAGTAGAGACCAGGTGATTTCTTCACTGAAACAATCTCACCCAACCTAAACACAATGGCATATTCACGCTCATCTACCGTAAAAGCAGAAAGTGTGATGATGACCATCACCACAAAAGCACCAATTAAACCTGCACCAAAATTTTTCATTTATTCTTCACTTTCGTTTCTATCGTTCATCACGGTCACGACTTCTAAATGCATCGCGTGAGCGATCGGTATCTACTTCCATTTCAACGCGCTCTGTAGCAGTTGTTTTAGCAGCAGACGATCCTGATTTTGATGCCCCAGTTCTCTCCATCAACTTATCTAAAGGAAGATACAGTAAGCTGTTACCGCCTTTTTGGTCTATGAGCACTTTACTGGTGTTGCTCATGATTTGTTCTTGCGCATCTATGTACATCCTCTGGCGTGTCACTTCTGGCGCCTTGTTATATTGCGTCAATATCTGTTCAAAACGATTGGCATTACCTTTTGCCTCATTCTCAACACGCAATCTATAACCTGCAGCCTCTTCAGCTAACCTAGATGCTGTGCCTCGTGCTTTTGGAATCACGTCGTTAGCATAAGCTTGACCTTCATTTTTTTGACGTTCCAGATCTTGCTTAGCTTTAACTGCATCATCAAAGGCCGCTTGTACCTGCTCTGGTGGTTGCGCATTCTGCATCGTTACGTTTACAACATTAATCCCAGATGCATAGCGATCTAACACCTCTTGCATCAGTTTCTTCACGCGCACTGCAATCTCTTCACGTCCTTCATATAGTGCAAAGTCCATCTTGCTTTTGCCTACAATTTCCCGAATTGCTGTTTCCGCAATACCTCTAACACCGTCTTCAGTAGAACGATTTTTAAATTGAAAATCCTCTACATTTTTTAAGTTGTACTGCACAGCAAATTGCAAATCGATGATATTTTCATCATCTGTCAGCATGAGCGACTCGCGTGGTTCTTTGCTACGCGTATTACCACCCTCAGCAGATCGATATCCAACCTCTATAGTGCGCACTTGCTCCAAATTCACGTTCTCTACACTCTCAATGGGAAATGGGAGGTGCCATCTAGGACCCGGCATTGTAGTCTCAATGTGCTGCCCAAAACGTAACACCACACCTCTTGAGCCTTGATCCACAATATAGAATCCAGTCGCCAGCCAAACTAGCGCAACCAATCCGATAATCGGAAAAATTGGAAAGTCGATGCTCTTAGAGGGTGTGTTACCACCTCCACCAGAACCGCCAAATAGGTTGTTTATCTTTTTACTTAAATCACGAAACACCTCATCTAAATCAGGAGGCCCTTCGTTATTGCGTTGTCCAAATCCTGGAAACTTAATCATGCATTACTCCGAAATTATTATGCGTAAGCACTTTCTTCTGTGCTCATTTGTTTCAATAACTGCTGATACTCAACAAGCGCGAGCTTTAAATCATCAAGCCCTGTGCCATCTATTGCTGAAATCCTTACCTTGTAAATCTTACCATATTCATCACGTTCCACACCTGATGGCATGCCCACACGGTCGATTTGGTTTAACACCAATATTTGGTGAACTTGCGATGCGCCAATTTCGTTTAAAACAAAATTCACTTGCTCAATTTGCGCGTCTCGATTTGTGCTTGATACGTCCACCACATGCAATAACAAATCCGCCTGCGCGGCTTCTTCCAGCGTGGCGCCAAACGCTTCTATTAGCGTCGTTGGCAAATGCTTGATAAACCCTACTGTGTCTGACAACACGGCTGGATGGGCATCAGGCAAATGCATTTTACGAGAGGTCGTGTCTAGAGTTGCAAACAGTTGATCTGCTGCGTAAACACCAGAATGTGTCAAACGATTAAACAACGTCGACTTACCAGCATTGGTGTAGCCAACAATTGAAACCGTCATGAGATTAGAACGCTTACGTGCTCTGCGTTGCATACCACGTTGCTGCTTGAGCTTTGCCAGCTTTTCTTTAAGCTGCTTAACACGTACACGCAACATGCGGCGATCCAACTCCAGTTGCGTTTCACCAGGTCCACCACGTACACCAATACCGCCTTTTTGACGCTCTAAGTGGGTCCAGCCTCGCACCAAACGCGTGGAAAGGTGCTCCATCTGCGCCAACTCCACTTGTAGCTTACCCTCATGCGTTTGGGCACGTTGCGCAAAAATATCTAGAATCAAACCCGTACGATCTACCACACGTGCTTGCAAAAACCGTTCTAGATTGCGTTGTTGCGAGGGACTTAAATCGTGATTGAAGGCAACTACTTTGGACTCGCTTGATTCAAGCATCAGCTTGAGCTCTTCTGCCTTGCCCGATCCTATAAAAAACTTAGCATCTGGTGATTGACGCCTACCTTCGACGGTGGCCCGAATCTGCATGCCCGCCGTGGTCACCAAATGCCTGAGCTCTTGCAAACTTTCGGCATAATCAGACTCACCAAAATCAACACTGACTAAAACTACGGCGTCGCCGCCAGATGGTCTTTCAAACATTCAGTATTATTCTTCTGCCTGATCAGGGATGCTGATGTTCACTGCACGTGCAGGAACGATGGTAGAAATCGCGTGTTTGTACACCATTTGTGTGACAGTATTTTTTAATAAAATCACATACTGATCAAAAGAATCCACTTGCCCTTGTAATTTAATGCCATTCACAAGATAAATGGACACTTGTACATGCTCTTTTCTTAATGCATTTAAGAAAGGGTCTTGTAACATTTGTCCTTTATTGTTCATTATTATGCTCCTTTTTAGTTTTAATAATGTTGGAGTAGCGTGCAACAACCTACGTCATTTATGCCCTCAACCTAATGACTACGATTGTACTATTTTGTTCCTACTCCGTTCGCTTATATGCATTATTTTTAGCTTAAATAGGCATTAATTCTTTGCAATGCCACTTCTCGTCCCAAAATAAACATGACTTGGTCAATACTTGGCGATTGCGCACCCCCCGTTAACATCACACGTAAAGGCATGGCCAACTTCGGAAATTTAACTTGATGCTCGGTCACAATGTCGTTCATTGCCATGTGAATAGCTTCTACAGACCAGTCAATTTTGCTTACTTTTGTGACAAATGCAGACATAATAGGCAACGCTTCTGGTGTGATATGTTTTTCTACATCCATATTATTGGCGACAGGTGCTACAAAAAAGAAGGCGATGTCCTGCGCTAACTGGTTAAGATTGTTTGCTCGTTCACGATAAAGTGCGATTGCATCACTTAACTGTGATGTTGCTTCGGCAAATACACCTTTAGCTTTCAAGCGTTTGATGGTCTCTGTGATCAGTTTTTCTTGTGGGCAGGTTTTAATGTAATGTGCATTTAACCAGTTTAATTTTTCTGTATTGAATTGTGCAGCTGAAGCAGTGATGTGATCCAAATCAAACCATTGGCAAAATTGCTGCATATCAAACACTTCTTCGTCGCCATGCGACCAACCTAAGCGTGCCAAATAATTCAATACTGCTTCAGGTAAGTAACCTTCTTCATCATATTGCATCACACTGACTGCACCATGGCGTTTAGACAGCTTTTGTCCATCATCACCCAAAATCATTGACAGATGTGCATATTGAGGGATGTTAGCGCCCAAGGCTTTTAACATATTGATTTGCCTTGGGGTGTTGTTCACATGGTCATCACCGCGAATCACATGCGATATTTGCATTTCCCAGTCATCCACCACCACACAAAAGTTATAGGTAGGCGTACCATCGGCACGCGCTATGATCAAATCGTCCAACTCAGCATTGGCGATTTCAATTCGACCTTTAACCAAGTCATCCCACGCAACCACGCCTGTACTTGGGTTTTTAAAACGTACTACTGGTGGCACACCTTGTGGGGGAACCGGCAAGTCCTTACCGTCCTCTGGACGCCAGCGGCCATCATAACGTGGCTTTACGCCTTGCTGCATTTGCTGTTCACGCAGCGCGTCTAACTCCTCTTTACTGCAGTAGCATAAATAGGCCGAACCATCAGCCAACATTTGTTGGATGATGGTTTTGTATTGCGCCATGCGTTGCATTTGATAGAACGGGCCCTCATCGTAATCTAAGCCCAGCCATTCCATACCATCTAAAATTGCTTGCACTGCTTCCGGTGTAGATCGCGCGACATCTGTATCTTCAATGCGCAAAATAAACTGACCTTGGTGGCGCTTGGCATATGCCCAAGAAAACAAAGCGGTTCTGGCACCGCCGATATGGAGAAAACCTGTTGGACTTGGGGCGAATCTTGTACGAACTTGCATAATCACTCTCTGTTGTTAGATCGCATTTTAACATGCCTACTTCTATATCTTCATTGAATGCCCCACTCTTGTATCGCAAAAACGACTTGCTTGACTCAATGGAGCTATATAGATCAAATTAGCTTGATAAAGCGTGTAAACAGAATTATATTAAGTTTACATCTTAAAATGAAATTTAAAATCATAAACTTACCAGCCTTTTTGTATGAAAAACTTACTCAGCTCACTGATTAAAAAAGAAAATGTGAAGAGCTTAAATTCTCGATTAAGCTGGCTTCCAGAATTAGCACATCTCGATGCTATTACTGGCATTAATCTGTCAGTGAAACATATCACTTCGATTGTCAATGACCATGCGTTATCGGTATCAGAAAAAATCCATCTGTTATTGCTGATTGAGGATGCCAACCACGATGCTTTACAACAACAAATCGCATCATTTGTAAAATTAGATAACTTAAAAGCAGATATCACACATCATATTGTCGATGTGAATTATGCATACTATCGGGTGGTGTTTCTTGCCTATACCAAACTGATTGACCTAAGCTTTAATAAAACACCTGAGCAACAGCCGCAACTAACCATCAAAGTCGTGATGCTAGCAAGAGCGGTAACCACAGCCATACACATGTTGAAGTGGCGCTACTTTGAACGCACCAGTGCACCCGCAAATTTATGGTCTCAAACCTATACACTTTATCAGTATGCCACCGAGCATCAACTGAACAAGATTGCCATTAAACCTTATGCTGATTCAATTAGCACAAACATTGATAGCCTCTCACTACAGCTATGGATGCTAGGTAGCCTTAATTTTAGTGGCTTGCTTAAACCACAGATCGAAACTGTTGCGGAGATACTCGCATTGTCGATGCATGACGTTGAAATTGCACATACATGGCAACCTAAACATACTTTTTATATAGAGCCTAGCAAAGACCAAACAGCGAAGCGTATTCGCAAAATCATCCCTACCGCACCAGCACTGTTTTGGCATTTAGATAGCCTTGAATCCGGCATTAACCAAACGCTTAAATTAAAACAAACAGAGAACAGGGTGAGCTTTAAAGGGTATTTGTTAAAAAATACGTATTTAATTGAAGAAACACTCTCTCAATTACAAACAGAGTGGTCACGTTCTGGCTACAAGCGTCAACGCAGGAAAGAGCTTAGACACGACATTATTAGAACGGCCACGGTGTCTGTGGGTGTACAGGCTATTTGCGAATTACTGCAACAACTGGACTTGAGTCATACACCCGTCAAAAGCTTAATGGATGGAAATGTAGCAAAACGAGCTGTACAAACGAGAGTGGTGAACCAAGGTACTACCAACACGTTAATGGTCGGTAAAGAAAAATGGAACATCCTCAATGAAAGCACACTAGGCTTGGGAACCTTTGTCTCACAAGAAACTAGCCCCTTAGTTAAACCAAATAAACTTGTGGCCATTTTGACTTCGCGCACACATGCCAAGCCAGCGATTGGCGTAATAAGAAACAGTAAGCAAATGAGTGGTGCCAAATTAAAAATTGGGATAGAACTCTTGACGGAAAATCCCAACCTTGCCTTATTGAAGAAATTTGAGATTAAGAAAGAGGCTGAAGACAAAACGGAAAATGCCACACCGTCGAATGAGCAAATGAATGTCGAGTTCTACGGCATTCATATCCCTTATCTAAGTGCACTCAATAAGCCTTGCAGCTTAATTCTTCCAAAAATAGAATTTCTACCGAATACTTTTTATGAAATTCATTTTAAAAACAAGCGTGAAATAGTGAAGTTCGAAGAACCTTCAGAGCAAGGGGATGATTGGGTGTGTGTCACTTTTCCAGAGGAATTGATGTAATCCTGATAGTCATGTCAAGCTCGACGCAACACTTACGCCTTACAAAATAAAAAATCTGTTGTAAATCAATCACAAAGAAATTAATATGATGAAAATAGTTGAGGAGTCGCTATGCAAATTCATATTGGCGAGATTTACGGTAAGCAAACAGCGCAACGTTTTGTGATGTACCACGTACTAAAAGTCGCCAAAAACTCCATCACCTTGCAAAACATCGATAATCCACTAAGCTTATTTGAAACCACTGTCGACAAACTAACTAGCTCTGGCTACATCAGAATTAGCCAAACCCCGTTTATAGATGTGCAAGCCAATAAAAAGAAAAAAGTCTTTAAAAAACCAACGCGTTGCCCTTACACACTGGATTTTCTAGAGGCGCGCGCTGATAGTGAGCGCCCTGCACCAATTTTGCCTGACTTGTTTACACACGGACAACCTACTGCTGCTTAGTCCACTGCCACTTAGTGGCATATCAGAATATCGAACGGTATATTACGCTGGTGGTCCACCAACTAAATCGTGACCATCCGCACCTAGAATTTGCACATCCACAAAATCTCCAGGATTCAAGCCTTCCGCATCTTGTAAATACACCACGCCATCAATTTCTGGCGCATCGGCTTTTGTTCGCCCTACTGCAATAATATTGTCGTTGTCGTCTGTCGTGATTTCATCGACCAATACTGTTTGCATCGTGCCAATTTTTGATTGTAATTTAGCTGCACTGATGCGCTCTTGCACTTCCATAAATCTACTTAAGCGTTCTTGTTTAATTTCCTCTGGCACTTGATTTGGCAAGTCGTTTGCCTTAGCGCCATCTACTGCAGAATACGCAAAGCACCCTACTCTATCCAGTTGTGCCTCTTCTAGAAAATCTAAGAGTATTTGGAAGTCTTCTTCCGTTTCGCCTGGAAAGCCCGCAATAAAGGTACTACGCACCGTAATGTCTGGACAAATTTCGCGCCAAGCTTTAATACGCGCCAGATTATTTTCACTACTTGCTGGGCGTTTCATACTTTTTAGAATGCGGGGACTGGCATGCTGAAACGGCACATCCAAATAAGGCAAAATCAGACCATCCGCCATTAAAGGAATGACTTCATCGACGTGTGGGTAAGGATATACGTAGTGCAAACGTACCCATATACCCAATTCACTCAAGGCTTTGCACAGTTCTGTCATGCGCGTTTTTAACGGACGCCCGTTCCAAAAACCACTGCGGTACTTCACGTCCACACCATATGCTGAAGTATCTTGAGAAATAACTAGAATTTCAGAAACGCCTGCATTGACAAGATTCTCCGCTTCGTTCATCACCTCGCCAATCGGCCGACTGACTAAATCGCCACGCATACTCGGGATAATGCAGAAGCTACAACGGTGATTACACCCTTCAGAGATTTTTAGATAGGCATAATGATTCGGCGTTAGACGCACACCTTGTGGCGGGACTAAGTCGGTATAAGGGTCGTGTGGTTTGGGCAAATGGGTATGTACATGTGTCATGACCTCTTCTAGTGCGTGTGGACCTGTAATCGCCAATACATTTGGATGTGCATTTTGCACCACATCTTGCTTGGCGCCTAAGCAGCCAGTCACAATCACTTTGCCGTTCTTGTGTAATGCCTCGCCTATTGCGTCTAATGATTCTTGCACCGCAGAATCAATAAATCCACACGTATTCACCACCACTAAATCTGACTGCTCATAACTGCCACTGATTTCGTAACCTTCAGCACGCAGCTGGGTAAGAATACGCTCGGCATCTGAACCTGCTTTGGGGCAACCCAATGAAACAAAACCAACTTTAGGAATCTGCATAACCTTCACCTTAACAAAACATTAGCGTGGAACAGGCTTAACGCTAGCCTTCTAACCACCATTTGGTGATGCCAATTGAGGCCACACCAAGAAAAATCAATGAAATCTGCATGAACGTATCTTTTATCGCGGTACGTTTGTGCAAACCAGGAATCAAATCTGCAACTGCAACATAAAGCATGCTAGCGGCTGCTAAGCTCAAAATATAAGGTACCCAACTTTGCACTGTTTGCAATGCATAATAAGCGAGCAAACCACCCACCATGGTCGCCAAGCTTGAGAATAAATTAAACAGGAGTGCTTGTTTTTTGCTGTAACCGGAGTGTAGCAAAATCAAAAAATCACCAACTTCTTGCGGGATTTCGTGCGCAATGATGGCAATAGCAGTGACCAGCCCCACTTGCGTATCTACCATGAAAGCAGCGGCAATTAAAATACCGTCAACAAAGTTATGAAAGGTATCGCCAATCATAATCATCATGCCGCTACGCCCATCATCATGCGCATGATGATGGTGTTGCGCACTAATATTTGGCGCTACTTGTGTAACAGCCGTGAATTTTACAGGTTGCTTAGGTTTAACATCAGGACAATGCGCTTCATCGTGTATGGCATGAGCCTCACAATGATCGCCATGACAGTGGCGCCACAATACTAATTTTTCTAGCGTAAAGAACAATAAAATACCAAACAGTACGGTGCCTGTCATTGCCTCTACACTTGGCGCGACTTCAAATGCGTGTGGAAGAATCTCTAGAAATACAGCCGCTAGCAATGCGCCTATGGCATAACTCACTAACATCGGCACCCATTTGCGTTGTGCATTCAACGCAAAAAAGGCCGCAATCATCACGCTCATGACGCCACCAAACAAGCAGGTCGAGACAATCCAAGCTAAAGGAGAAAGTTCAAGCGATAGCATAAAGATCCAAATAATAATGAGCGCGCATTATAAACCCTAACAATACTTCGTACCTCATAGCGCTAAGCACTCAACCAAATCAGGGTGGCCATGCGCCCAGTATCGCCATCTCGCCTAAAAGAAAAATACTTTTCAGTCATCTGATAAGTACATTCATCAATGCCAAACACGGCTTGAATACCTAACTTATTCAATCGTTGCGTCGCAATTGTTGTCAGATCCCCTAGCCATTTATCACCGTAAGCAACAAATGCAGTGCTAGCATCACTGTCTTTCGCCACAAACTGCGCCATTACCTCACCGCCTACCTCAAAAGCTTGTGGGCCAATCGCAGGGCCTAGCCATGCCATTAACTGTTGCGGCTGCAATGTTTGATCTTTAGCCAACATGGATGCCACGGTCTGTTCTATCACACCATCACACAGACTACGCCAACCCGCATGCACAGCAGCCACAATAGTGCCTTGCGTATCGCATAACAACACTGGCAAACAGTCTGCCGTCATGGTGACACAGACCACTCTCTTTGTTTGCGTGAAAGCTGCATCAGCGGACTCAACACATCCACCTAGGGCAGCATCAATCACGCGTGTACCATGCACTTGGTTGAGCCACACGGGCTCGGAAGGAACATAATCATTAAGCAACTGTCGATTACGTGCAACATGTAATGGATTGTCCTTAACATGTTCGCCTACGTTAAAACTATCGTAGGGAGCAGCACTTACGCCGCCCATGCGTGTTGTTTGCAATGCTTTAACGTTAGCTGGCGCGGGCCAATCGGGCTGAATAAATGTGGAGAATAGCGCGGACGAAGCAATCATTCATCGTCCTCCATTGTTTCATCCTCTTCAAAATCTTCATCATCCCAGTCATCATCATCGTCACCGATGTATAAGCCTTGTTCGTCCACACCAAAATCAAATGGCGCAAACTCCTCTGGCACATCTTCGTGTCGCATAGCTTCAAGTAGCACTTTCATATCATCCGCTAGCTCGATTTGCCATTCCATAGGTTCGTTGGTCGTGGGATGAATCAACCCAAGTTTAATGGCATGTAAGGCTTGGCGTTTAAAACCAGAAACAGCATCACGTAAGGTTTGTGTCATCAATTTGTGAGGAATAATATTGCCAATCCCATATACAGGGTCACCTAACATTGGGGCTTTTAAATATTGCAAATGCACACGTATTTGATGAGTACGCCCCGTTTCTAGATTGCAGCGCAAATAAGTGTGTACGCCAAAGCGCTCTAAGACTTCATAATGGGTGACGGCTGGCTTGCCTGTCCGAGAAATCGCCATTTTGGTACGCGCATGTGAGTGTCGTCCAATCGGCTGGTCGATTTTACCGTTACGCCAAATCTGACCCCATACAATAGCCCGATATTCGCGCTTTACGGTTCTAGCTTGCAATTGACGCACTAAACTGGTTTGTGCTTCTAGTGTTTTGGCGACCACCAACAAGCCGCTGGTATCCTTGTCCAAACGGTGCACAATCCCTGCCCGCGGAATTTCTGACAACGCAGGAATATAATAGAGCAATGCATTTAACAGCGTCCCCGACCAATTACCTGCAGCAGGATGCACGACTAAGCCTGCAGGTTTGTTGATCACCAACAATGCATCATCTTCATAGACAATATCTAATGGAATGTCCTCTGGCTTGAATGCATTGTCTTGTAAATTAGGTGGCGGGTTGACCAATACTTTATCGCCGCCCCATACTTTGGTTTTGGCCGTTGCTTGTTGTTGATTCAGCTGCACCAAGCCTTCTTTAATCCAAGCTTGAAGACGGCTACGTGAATGTTCTGGCATCATCGCCTGCAATGCGAGATCCAAGCGCTGACCACTTAGATGCTCAGGAATTGCGATGACTGGGGTTGTGCTTTCTTTCATATTTTTTGATTGCATCAGTTATAATGCATTTAATATTTCGTGTAGGTTTTGTATAGTGAATCGTATTTTACCGCTTATCCTCGTTTTCATTTCAGCTTTATTTTTAAATGGTTGCGCAATCTTTGGCGCACCTACCGAATTAGACGAAACCAAAGGCTGGCAAGCTGACCGCATTTACGCTGCTGGTCAGGAAAAAATGTTGGATAATGACTACGACAAAGCAATTGGATATTTTCAAAAACTTGAATCTCGCTTTCCCCATGGCGTTTACGCAACGCAAGCCCAGTTAGAAATCGCTTACGCGTACTACAAAAAACAAGATCCTATTTTGTGTTTGGCTGCGGCTGAGCGTTTTATCAAACTACATCCCAATCACCAAAACGTCGATTATGCCTATTACCTAAAAGGCTTGGCTACGTTTAATGAGCGTGGATTTTTTGAAAAATACACGGCACAAGAAATTACTGACCGCGACCCAAAAACGCTTAAACTTTCTTTCGCTGCATTTAAAGAGCTAACCGATCGCTATCCGAAAAGTCGTTATTACAAAGACGCTACTCAGCGCATGGTGTATTTGGTCAACGCTTTAGCGCAGCATGAAATGCACGTTGCACGTTATTACATGAACCGTACCGCTTATGTAGCAGCGCTGAATCGCGCGAAATATGTGTTGGAATACTACCCAAACTCGACTTCTGTGGAAGAAGCATTAGTCGTCATGGTGAGTGCTTATGACTATATGGAAATGGATGATTTAAAAGGCGATACTTTACGCATCTTAAAAACCAATTATCCTGAAAACCCTATGCTTGCTGGCAAAGCTACGCAGGATGAGCGTATTTGGTGGAAATTTTGGGAAAGCCTGTACTAACGCGCTTACCACCTAAGCACTTAATAGTTGCCTAGTATCCCCAGATTTATCGGTAATCCAGTGTTGAAAGAATTCACGCACAACGGTTAAAAACACTTGTCTGGAGTTTTTTAAACGAAAGAGTGGTAACGTCATATCCACGGCCACACGATAAACCGCTCCGCTTTTCTGTGGTGCATCTCGCAAACGCAACAGCATTATCTTTGCCAATCTTAGCTTTACAACAATCAAACCTTTGCTCAACCCTTGCTGACGCATAGCGCTCAGATATTGCTCTAGTTGCACACTCTCAACCTCATCAAATGCAATGGTTTCTAAAGTGCTAGATAATTGTTTAAGTGAAGTTGGCAATGGTGTCCACTCTACCATCGCACTTTGCGCGCCAAATTGCTCACTCAATAACGCAATCGCTTTGATGTCATGCATCCAAAACGGGTAAAACTCTCGGGCGACTTGCATATGAAAATGCCATGCTTGATCACGTGTTTTCTTCATGATCATATTAAGTGCGCCAGCATAAGCTACACGATCGTATGGTTTAGCGGCTAAACCAGCGATTAATCGCATCAAAAACTCAACACGCGCATCCAAACTTTTTTGCGTTACGCCTTTCGTGCGTAAAAAGTTAAGGTAGGCGTTTACTGCTTCATTTTCAATTGGCATAGCCAGCCGCCTTCTTTAATTAAGACTTTTGTTTTTCCCCAATATGCATTTCACCACGCTTTTTAGCCAAGATCACTTGCTTTTGACGTTCTGTGAGCGCCGCTTTTTTCTGCTCTGAGGTTTTGTTATAACAATGTGGGCATGAGATACCAGGCGTGTACATTGGACTGGTTAGCTCTTCAGGGGATAAAGGCATACGGCACGCGTAGCATTGATCGTAATCACCCACTTCTAAGCCATGTTTCACTGCAACGCGTTGATCAAACACAAAGCATTCACCTTCCCACATACTTTGTTCTTTCGGCACCGTTTCTAAATACTTGAGTATTCCGCCTTGCAAATGATAAACCTCTTCAAATCCTTGCTGTTTCATAAAGGAAGAAGCTTTTTCACAGCGTATACCGCCAGTACAAAACATAGCTACTTTCTTGTGTTTATTTTTATCTAGGTTGTGCGCGACGTATTCTGGAAACTCTCTAAATGTTGTTGTTTTGGGATCGACGGCGCCTTTAAAGGTGCCAATGCTGACTTCGTAGTCGTTGCGCGTATCTAGCAAAACCACTTCAGGGTCACTGATGAGCGCATTCCAATCCTCTGGGCTGACATAGGTGCCCACGACTTGATTCGGATCAACATTCGGCACACCCATGGTCACAATCTCTTTTTTAAGCTTCACCTTCATCCGGTAAAACGGATGGGTGTCTGCATAAGACTCTTTATGTTCTAGGTCGCTAAATTCTGGATACTCTCGCAAATAGGCGAGTACTGCACGAATATCTGCGGGAGCACCTGCAATAGTGCCGTTAATTCCCTCTGCTGCAAGTAGCAATGTGCCTTTTATACGATGCTGATTGCAAGCATCTAAAATCGGTGCTTGCAATGCTTGGTAGTTCGGCAAACTTACAAATTTGTATAGGGCGGCGGTTAAATATTGACTCATCACACAATAACACTAATTGAAAAAGGGTATTTTAACATCACCCGTTCCAATCGCGAATTAAAACCAGTATTTTGGATAACGGCCTTCACGGGTGATATTGTTATAAATGAGGGTAACAATGGTGATTGCAATGGCACCAAACAAGGTTGGGAATAATAAGAAATCCCAACTCAATCCACCATGAGAAGCAGCCATCAACCAAACAATCACTGGATTTGACCCTGCAGGAGGATGCACTGTCCGCGTGACCATCATGACCGCAACCGCAGTTGCAACAGCAATGGCCAACCCCCACCAAGTGACGCCAAGCAACGAAACCACTGCAAGCCCCACAAGAGAACTCAAAAAGTGCCCGCCTATGGTATTGCGTGGTTGTGCAAAAGGAGCATCAGGATAAGCAAATAAAATCACACAGGACGCGCCAAACGAGCCGAGGATTAGCATATGCTCTAAACGCTGTGTCATGATTGCAATCACAGCTATTGCGATAAATGCACCTAACCAAGCAAGCCCTACGGCTTTGGCTGAGAACGCGGCGGGCAATGCAGCATGTTCGCCTTGCAATTTTTCTAATAACTTCATGATGCCTCCTCTAAATTGATTGTTAGCTTCGTATTGATGATGAGGAAGCGGAATCACTAGGCTAATACTAAAATCTCGGCTTTGCCTAAACCTGAGACGTCACCCATCCATCGCTGCACACGCATCTGCGTGATTGTCGCAAATCGAGAATCCAGTGTTTTAAAAGACTTATACAAGATATCTAAAAATGGCAAGGTATGCCAACCGCAATCTAGCCATGTCGCCTGTGCGGCAGGCGCTTGTGCCAACAATAAGGTGCCGCGTTTCATGCCATATCCTAAACGCGTACCTGTTTTACCTAGCACACCTAAGGTACCGGCTTTCATGCTGGATGCGCAATATTCACCAGCATCACCTTCAATTAAGAGCATGCCGCGACGCATAGAATCCCCCGCCCGCTCACCTACGTCCCCCTTACAAACCAATACTCCGCCCTGCATGGCTGCGCCTATAAAATCGCCTGCATCACCTTCTATGATGATTTGGCCAGCTTTCATTTGATACCCAACATAATGAATGACAGCGCGTGCTTGTTTGAAAATAATATGCGTGACGTCTTCACCCGTGACATCAAACACATCAGCCACAGTATGTTGCGCACTCAAACGTAGTGCTTTAATCTCGGCCAGCGCTTTGCCACTGAGCATATTTGGGGTAAGCGCGCGACAATCGACCAAATGTGTGACCGCGGGTCTTAATGTGAATATGAGTTCACTCATGCGTCGTCGCTCCCGTTAAATTGCCTTGCAAAATTTGGTGTAATTTAAAATGATGCTGCCCTAGTTTTCCACCATAGTTACCAGCGGAGATGCGTTTGATACCTGCACTAGCGCCTAGACTGCAAGCCGCCTCAATACCTACTTTCATCGACAGCGCAATGTCCTCAAACGTCAATCCATCAATCACAATTTCCATGACACTTTCGATGTCCATATCCAATTCAGTTTTGACTACACCTTTTAAAGTTGGGCAGAACGCATCATTGGTGCTGGCAAACATTTTGGGGTATTTACTCCCTACTTTTGAACCAGAACGTACGACTCCACCTGGAAAAGGCATGATGACATTCGGTATTTTTTTCATGGCTTCAATGGCAGCCTCACAAGCAGCCAATACTTGCGGTTGACTGGTGCCCAACACCAAAAAATTACCACCGCCAATCGCGCGAACCATGCCAGTGGTTTCTTGCGTTAAAAACTCGCCATCCATCACCGGGATGCGCCAATAACGCTGATTCACACCATTGGCATCTGGGATGAGTTTTGAAACCTGATTGCCATCACCAAAATAACGTAAATGTTTTCCTAGACTAATTTGATCTTCCGATGCAATACCAGAAAATGCAGCCGCTGTAGGACAAGTCAGAATGCACTGTCCCATGCGTGTTTCTAACTGTTGCATCAACACTTTGCTGCCCATGGCAAACATGAGAACACTCACGCCAGGACGTCCATCTGGTGTTTTATCTGACGTCAACTCGCTCTCAATCCCCGCCTCAACCCCGCAACCAATCACACTGGTAGCAAAGCCTGTCATCGCATTGGCCGCGTTATAGGCCCATTTTAAATTTTGTGCAGTAATAATCACGCGTGTGCCGCGCATATTAAATGCTTCGGCAAAACTATCGTCTATGTGTACGCCATTGATATTCATATTATGTTGTTCATCATGGTTAAGCTTCTGGATGACCCGTTTTAATTTTTTCTACCCAACTATCGATATCTATTGTCCCTATTGTTTCTACTTTTGCTTTGTCTTTTTCCAAAATCACATCTTGCATTAAATCAATTCGTTTCCATTCTGCAACAGGTGTTTCGCAAGCTTGGCGTGGTACATATCTAGATTCACGCACCTTTTCCCTCTGATGGATATAGCGCGGGCAGTTTTGCCACAACTCAGACAAGGTCACAAGGACCACGAACTCTGCTTCTTTATATTGAGATAGCAAAGCAGGTTCTCTGGAAAGCTTGGCTGTGCCCTGTACGCGAATGCGATGTGGTTTTTCAAACGAGATAAATAGCAATCCTACTTGAGGATTTGTACTCATATTACCAACAGAGAAAAACATGCCATTGCCATCGTAGCTAGGGAACATGAGCGTGTTTGCATCCACTATCTTTACAAAACCAGCGTCACCACCTTTGTAAGACACAGTAGGCCTACCTTGATGATCCACACTAGACAAAAAGAACATGTCTAAGTGTTCAATAAACCCCTTAGCATCTGCATCAAACTCTGTTTTACAAGCAATATCTTCCACACGGTCAGCCAATTGTGTCGTGCCAAATTCTGCTTGCAATACTCTATGTTGCTCTCCGTACAAACGACTCATGCATCAACCCCTATTTAATCTGATTGCTTAAAGTGATCAACCACTTGGTTGCGACCATCTTGTGCAATTTCATCATTATTGATTTTAAAGTTATCTAACTGAATCGTATGGTATTGATCAAAGTAGTCTTTTAATCCTTTTTCAACACCGATATCAAACGCTGGTTTAGTCGTATGTGTTTTACCCCATACCACTTTGACCACTTTACCGTCTTTCACCACCAGTTCACCATCTTTAAACACATAGTCTGGCTTACTGAACATGGCTTCTTTGTCCGCTTGCTCTGTGTAAACCGTAATATCGGCTGCGGCACCTATACCTAAATGACCGCGATCGTGTAAACCAATCAATTTGGCAGCAGCAGCACGTGTCATGGTCGCAATCTCATACAAGCTATATTCACGATTCAGACTAGTTAAGTTACTCATGGCCTGTGCATCCAAATTCAATTTGGCAAACGCATCGTTCCTAAAGCTTTTATCCATCAACAAACGTATCAAATGCGGATAACTAGTAAATGGCGCACCGTTAGGATGGTCTGTGGTTAAGAAGATACGCCAAGGGTCTTCCACACTCAAGAAAATTTCCAAGCCAATCGCCCACTGCAACGCATTGACATAGTTTTGATCGCGATATTTAAATGGCACCACACCACAACCTGCATCGCATTCAATGTCCATAATCACCGATTTTTTCGGGTTGGCAATCTTGGCATTGAGATGTTGCATCATATTGTCACCAGACGCCGTGACGGTTTGGCCAAATAAAATCTGCCCTACGTCAGCACTAATATGCTTATTGGCATTGAGCGCCTGTGCGATTTGCGCTGCGGCAGAAGAGAATTTTTTATCACCCTCTGTGCCATAACTGTGAAATTGAATATGGGTGAGGTGCATGGGAATGCCATCGCTGGCACCCATGGTATCTAAGGTGGTTTGAAAGTTTCCTGCTGCGCCTAAGTTGTTGCAATGTACATGCAATGGTTTTGCAATGCCTAACTCGTTGACTGCACGACTCAAACTTTGCAAAATTTGGCGCGGCGTCACTTGGTAATGCACGTTATTTTCGTCTAAATTTAAACGGCGCTGATTAAACTTAAACGCAGAAATGCCACCAGGGTTTACCACCTTGATACCAATAGTTTGGGTGGCATGTAAGGTCCAAGCCACATAGTCGTTGATCGCTTTTTGGTCTGCTTTACCTGCTAACAGCCTTAAAAAGTAATCATCATTACCCAACATGGCATAACCACCTTTGTCGATCATGGGCGTATCGCCCATTTCCAAATGCGCCTGACGCGCATTAATCGCCAAAATCGCAGGTTCAAATGCTGCCGTGTAGCCCATTTCAATGTAATGCATGCCAGTATCGGTCGTACTAGGCGTTGCGTGATGCGTACAGCTTGAGGTGCAAATATGCGCCTCAGGCTCTGTTAAGTTGCGTGTTGCTTGGTACTCAGGCAACATCATGCGGGCGATATTCACTTTGCCGCCACCGATGTGACTGTGCATATCAATGGCGCCCGCCATGACTATTTTCCCATTCAAATCAATGATTTGATTAATTTTTTCGGAATCACTAGGTTTCGTTACAATACGACCATCTCGAATATAGATATCTTCTTTGACCCCATCTTTGCCTTGCGCTGGATCAATCACTTTTGCGTTTTTAAGTAAGGTAATCATGCGAGTTGTGCCTCCATTTGCGCCAATACTTCAGCTAAGGTTGGAAGCGCACTTTCATAAACAGGTTTTAATGGCAACACGACTGAGGAATCGACTCTGAACAAAGTGCCTGCAGAATCTAACCCCGGTGTAGCAACAGGAATAAATACTGCTGGGGGCGATGCAAATACTGTGTCTGGATGCCCAATCGCAATCACAGGCTGCGCATAGGCTGGCATGGTTTTATCCGGGCTAAAACTATTGACCCACACCACCAGATCATGCTGATTTTCGTCTCGCTCGGTAAGCGTTAAGCCATCTAACCAAGTGTGCGCGTAGTTCACAGTAGTATCGCCATCGCTGCCACCCAAAGACAAACCCATCGCACGTGAATGGTGATTTAGAGCTACCACGCTTTCAGTGATATTTTGAATGGTCAGCTCCGCATGAGGAAAATCCAGATCTTTGGCAATCCAAACCAATACTGCGTATTTGGCAGATTTTAACTGTTCAACTACAGCAGCTAAATCAGCTAGGGCTATACCGCCAACCCTATCTGCTTTTAACGGTTTATCTTGAATCAATGCACGTAACGCAGCCGTCACTTCTGGCAGATTCTGTGGCGCACAAGCTAGTACTTTAGGTGGCACACCGTTTGGACTGACACCCTGTGCTGTATCTAAACCTTCTCCACCCAAATATATAATCTGACGTGCTGAAGGATCAGTGAACATTGCCTCTTTGGTCCATACCGCGCGTTCAAAAAAACGCGCATTATGGCTGACCACATCTGTCCCTATGCAAACAATCACGTCTGCACGATTTTTCACTTCCGTCAGTGTTGTCGTTTGCCAGCCTGTGCTTTGCAGCACTTTGGTATTTCGCGCTGAACTCTTGGCATTCATATGTACCATCGCTGCACGCGATCTTTGCGCCAATTGATAGGCCGCTCTAAACCCTGATAGATCTGTACTTAATCCTGAAAATATGGGGGATTGATGCTGTTTTATGAGTTGCGCCGCATGTGCGATGGCCTCTGCGATGCTAACTTGCTTACCATTTACTTCTGCACTGCGTTGGCTTGGGCGTTTGAAAAACTTTAGCAGTTTTTCGCATCTGTGAGCGTCAGATTGTGTGATTTCAAGCTCACCAGAAGCCAGCTTAGCGGCTGAAATATCATCGCAAAGCAAGCCACATGCTGGGCATGTAACATGCGTGCTTTTAATAGGGTTTGATATTTGCATGAATATTATTCTGCCATAGATTAATTGGGTTCAACATAACTTAATTGCGTAAGTAGCAAGCTAGCACAATCGGTTAAAACATCATAGCGTGTTCCACCCATCGCTATTTTGTCAATAACAATACAATTCACCTTTTATTCTTGGTTTGCAATTCAACATTTACGGCTTGCCAGCGCGCAAAACATGTATCTAAATACAACTTTTGGTTTATTAAAAGCGCTAAAAATGATATGGTTACGGTCTTGTTAAGTAGTTATTTTAATTCTTTAATTTTGTTATTTTATTTGGAGTCTCCATGGCAGTAGAACGTACACTCAGTATCATTAAACCAGACGCAGTTGCTAAAAATGTAATTGGTCAAATTTATACTCGTTTTGAGAATGCAGGTTTAAAAATTGTGGCCGCTAAAATGACACATTTATCACAAGCTGAGGCGGAAGGCTTTTACGCTGTGCACAAAGAACGTCCTTTCTTCAAAGATTTAGTCAAATTTATGATTTCTGGTCCAGTGATGATTCAAGCGCTGGAAGGCGAAAACGCTGTATTGAAAAACCGTGAATTAATGGGCGCAACCAACCCAAAAGAAGCAGCTGCTGGTACCATTCGCGCAGATTTTGCTGAAAGCATCGATGCGAACGCTGTGCATGGTTCAGATTCTGCTGAGAATGCTGCGATTGAAATTAAATACTTTTTCGGCTAATTATTTAGTTGAGTTTAAGTGATTTTGGAAAAAGGTTAACAGATTGATTAATTTACTCAATTTTAATCAACCTCAACTCGCCGATTACTTTGTCAGTATCGGCGAGAAGCCTTTTCGCGCCAAGCAATTGATGCGCTGGATGCATCATTTTGGTGTGACCGACATCAACCAAATGACGGATATTGCCAAAGTTTTGCGTGAAAAATTGTTGGTCGAAACAGAAATGAAGCTACCTGATGTGCAGTTGGAGCAGATTTCTGATGATGGCACGCGTAAATGGTTGATAGGCACTGACACTGCTAATAGCATCGAAACCGTATTCATTCCGGAAGACGATCGCGGGACGCTATGTGTTTCTAGCCAAGTGGGTTGTGCTTTGGAATGCACTTTTTGTAGCACTGGCCGCCAAGGGTTTAACCGCAATTTAAGCGTATCTGAAATTATTGGACAGCTTTGGATTGCGAATAAATCTTTACGTCAAGCCGACGGCTATGATTTACTGCCTGCGGGCGAACGCATCATTTCTAACGTGGTGATGATGGGCATGGGCGAACCTCTCGCTAATTACGACAATGTAGTAACGGCCATGCAAATTATGTTGGATGACAGTGCTTATGGCCTGAGTCGCCGCCGTGTCACACTCTCAACCAGCGGCATGGTGCCTGCGATGGATAGACTCAAAGAAGACTGCCCTGTGGCACTTGCTGTTTCACTTCATGCGCCTAATGACGCATTGCGTGACATCATCGTACCGATCAATAAGAAATATCCAATTAAAGACCTCATGGCTGCATGTGAACGCTATTTAGTGAAAGCACCACGCGATTTTGTGACCTTTGAATATGTGATGTTAGATGGCGTCAACGACACGGTTGAACACGCACATGAGCTAATCAATATTGTGAGAAATGTACCATGCAAGTTTAATTTGATTCCGTTTAACCCATTCCCCAACAGTGGTTATGCATGCTCTACACCTAATCACATCCGTGTATTCCGTGATATTTTAATAAGTGCTGGTTACGTGGTTACCGTCCGTAAAACACGAGGTGAAGACATTGATGCCGCTTGTGGTCAATTAGCGGGTAAAGTGTTGGATAAAACGAAACGCAGCGCAAAACATATCTCAGTACAGGCGGTATCTTAAAATGCAATCCATGTGGTCTAAGCCAATAATTGTTTTATTTATTGCATTACTTACTGGCTGCGCATCTCAGTCTAGCAATCCATACGACGATCGCTCAGCAGCGGAATCAAGTGCCAAGGCACATACTGAGCTTGGTGCTGCGTACTACGATCAAAGCAAGTACGAAATCGCATTACATGAATTTAATGTCGCAATTAAAAACGATCCAGAGTATGCGTTAGCATATAACGGTCTAGGCTTGGTTCATGCCGCCTTAGGTGAAAATGTAAAAGCAGAAAAGGCTTTTCAAAGAGCATTGCAACTCCAACCTCAAAGCTCCGAGTCACATAATAATTACGGCAATTTTTTGTGTAATCTGGGTCATTATGATGCGTCTATTCATCATTTCTTAGAAGCCGTTAAAAATCCTCTCTACGGCACACCAAATTTAGCCTATACCAATGCTGGCATTTGCTCTGCTCGTAATAAAAACCTCAAGAATGCAGAAATTTATTTTACAAAAGCTCTACAAATTCAACCGCTGACGCATTCCGCTGCATACCATTTAGCCAATTTACAATTTAACCGTGGCGACGCAAAGTCAGCTAAGACCACCTTACAAAACACGCTGATTGCAGCACCAAGCCCTGAGGTGTTATGGTTAGGCATTAAAATTGAGCGTGTGTTAGGTGACAAGGACAATGAAGCCAGTTATGCGATTCAATTAAGAAAGCAATATCCCAACGCAGCAGAAACACAATTGCTGTTAAATTCCCAATATTAGAACACTCTGGATTATTTACCATGGCGCGAAAAGCACAAAATAAACCTGAAAAAACGACGGAATCCGTTGAAGCACCACAAGCGATTGAAATAACAGAAGAAGTTGTGCAATCGCCATCAGAGTCAGTGCCTTTATCACCTTGCGGTGGCGCCCTAAAAGCTGCGCGTGAGAAGCAAAAACTCAGCGTTCAAGACGTGGCCAACCAATTAAGACTGGGTGTCAAACAAGTAGATGCTTTAGAGTCTGATCGTTACGATAAATTACCGCAACCATCTATTGTGCGTGGATTTATTCGAAATTACGCCAAGCTATTAAAAATTGATGCTGCTCCAATTATTGAGGCTTACAGCATTCTAGTGCCCAACACCACTCCACAATCATTTGCCGTAAAATCGGATGCACGTTCCTTCGTCATTGGTGAGAATCGCGCGCACTTTTCGTTCAAATTATTTATCGGTTTAATCATTACTTTTGCTTTTATTGTTTGGTTCTTTTACTACTACACACAAGTAATCAAACCCAATGTTTTGTCAGAGTTATCTAACGCAAATATCTCTGGCATACAGTCTGAGCCCGCTTTACCCAGTGCCAATATTGAGTTTGCCCTGCCTGCGGCTGAACGCAAACCAGATGCCTCAGTGCCAGTTGAGTTACCAATACAGGGATCAGACTCTGTCAACAACTCATCGCAAAGCCTGGGACCGGAGTCAAGCGCTACCGTGGTTGTTCCCCCGCAAGTAGTCGAGTCTAACAACGTGACGGCACCAGCCACCGCAGAGACTACAAATAGCACAGGCAATGCGATTAAACCTAGCATTACGCCTGCGCCCGCAGCATTACCAGCGCCTATTGAGCAGAATGCTAGTCAGCAAAATACCATTCCACAAAGCACTGCGGAGACCAAAAGTGCTCAACTAGCCATTGATGCAACTGAGGAAACTTGGGTCAATATCACAGATGCCAGTGGCAAGCAGATATACAGCAAAGTATTAGCTAGTGGCACTTCTGAAACGATTTCAGTGACACCTCCGCTATCCATTACAGTAGGCAACGCGCAAGGCACTGCTATCTCAATGAACGGAAAGTCTTTAGATTTACTGGCACATACACGTGACAGAGTAGCCCGTTTAAAAGTGAATTAAGTTTTATGTTGCGCAGAAATACAAGACAAGTGATGATAGGCCACGTCGCTGTAGGCGGTGGATTGCATGGCACAATTCCAGCCAGTGTAGTTGTACAAAGCATGACCAATACAGACACTGCGGATGCGGCCGCGACTATTCAGCAAGTATATGAGTTATGGCAAGCAGGGTCCGAAGTAGTCCGTATCACAGTAAACTCACCTGAAGCTGCAGCGCAAGTTGGCAATATCCGCAAAGGCTTAGATGCACTTGGATGCAATGTTCCTCTGGTAGGTGATTTTCACTACAACGGTCACAAATTATTACAAGCGTATCCAGACTGTGCTCAAGCACTAGCTAAATATCGCATCAACCCTGGCAATGTAGGTAAAGGCAGTAAACGTGACGAACAGTTTGCTGCGATGATTGAAGCGGCTATTCAATATAAGAAAGCCGTGCGTATCGGGGTAAACTGGGGCAGTTTAGACCAAGCCAAAATGGCGCGCATGATGGATGAAAATGGGAAGTCAGCTAATCCATTATCTGCAGATGCACTGATGCAAGAAGCACTGATCCAATCTGCCTTGGAGAGCGCGCAACAAGCAGTTGACATTGGTTTGGATCCGAATCAAATCATTATTTCTTGCAAAGTCAGTAATGTGCAAGATCTAGTCAAAGTCTACTCAGATCTCGCCCAACGTTGCGAGTATCCGCTACATCTTGGCCTCACTGAGGCTGGCATGGGCTCCAAAGGTATCGTCGCTTCTACAGCGGCGCTGGCCTTGCTACTGCAAGCAGGCATTGGCGACACCATCCGTGTTTCACTCACCCCTGAGCCAAATGAATCGCGCACCAAAGAAGTCATCGTGGCGCAAGAGATTTTACAAACCATGGGCATACGCTCATTCACGCCGTTAGTAACAGCCTGCCCTGGTTGCGGCCGTACTACCAGCACTTATTTCCAAGAGTTAGCGATGCAAATACAAAGCTATTTGCGCACGCAAATGCCAGTATGGCGTGCAGCCTACCCTGGTGTTGAAAATATGAGTGTCGCGGTCATGGGCTGTGTCGTGAATGGGCCAGGCGAGTCTAAACTGGCCAATATCGGCATCAGTTTACCTGGTACGGGCGAGATACCTGTGGCACCAGTGTTTGTCGATGGCGAAAAAACCGTCACACTTAAAGGTGACCATATTGCGCAAGAGTTTCAATCAATAGTTGAAGAGTACGTGCAAAAAAACTATGCGGAAGGTGGCAAACTGCGCACTGCCTTACCGTCCAAAACCATACCAATTCAAGTGATTTAAATAACTGTAATGAGTGCATCTTTGTCCAACTCCAAGCTCCAAAGCATCAAAGGCTTTTACGATATTCTTCCTGAAGCCACGCCGCTTTGGTTTAAGTTAGAAGATACTGCCCGCCAAATTTTGGCACAGTACGGCTATAACAATATTCGCATGCCATTGGTCGAACCTACTGAGCTATTTGTGCGTAGCGTGGGTGAACATACCGATATCGTCGAAAAAGAAATGTATGCATGGCAAGATGCGCTCAACGGCGACAAACTGACATTGCGTCCAGAAGGCACTGCCGGTTGTGTACGTGCGGTGGTTGAGCATAGCCTGACATACAACGGCCCACAGCGCTTATGGTACATGGGGCCAATGTTTAGGCATGAAAATGTTCAAAAAGGCCGTCAGCGCCAATTTCACCAAATTGGTGTAGAAGCCTTTGGTTTTGATGGCCCCGATGTAGATGCGGAGCAAATCATTTTACTGGCCAGATTGTGGGCTGCACTCGGCATTCAAGATGTCGCTTTACAAATCAACAGCATAGGCGATGCCAATGAGCGCGCGGCTTATCGGCAAACACTGATCAGCTACTTTGAACAGCATGCCGATGTATTAGATGAGGATGCAAAACGTCGCTTGCATACCAATCCACTGCGCATTTTAGACACCAAAAATCCACGTATGCAAAGTATGTGTGAGGCTGCACCAAAATTAATGGATTGCCTAGGAGATGTCAGTCGTCAGCATTTTGAAAAGCTCTGCCAATTGCTCATACAAGCCAACATCCCATTTAGCATTAACCATCGTTTGGTGCGTGGTTTAGATTATTACAATCGGACTGTATTCGAGTGGGTGACCACCAAGCTCGGCGCACAAGGTACGATTGCAGGTGGTGGCCGCTATGACACCCTAGTAGAAAAGTTAGGCGGACAGGCGACGCCAGCATGTGGCTTTGGTATTGGCCTTGAACGCGTAATTTTACTGATGCAAGAATATGGCGTGACTGCAAACCATGCACCAGACATCTATTTGGTGAATGTGGGGAAACTTGCAGAGCAGCAAGCCTTTGCCATGGCAGAATCCCTAAGAAATGATGGTTTATCTGTGGTCTTGCATGCAGGTGGCGGCAGTTTTAAATCTCAAATGAAAAAGGCGGACAGGAGTGGTGCTCGTTTTGCAGCTATTCTTGGAGATGATGAAGCGCTAGCAGGTGAAATCTCCATCAAACCGCTGTTACAGGTTGGCGAACAAAAAAGATGTAAACTTGCTGAAGTGAAATCATTGATTTTATAGTGGAATAAATAAATACCATGACTGAAAATAATCGCTTTTTGAGTGCCATGACTATCTTAGGATTGCTATTAGCAATAGGTATGTCCAGCGCAGCTTTTATCCTTGGTGTACAAGCAAAGCGTGCGGTTTCAGGTCAGCAGTCTATTGCGGTAAAAGGTTTGGCCGAAAAACCTATTCAAGCAGACAGTGCTGAATGGGTCATTACCATTGGTGTTGCAAGCAAAACGCAAGCCGAAGCACTCGAAGCTGTCGCTCAAGAACTTAAGGTCGTTCAAGCCTTCTTGACCAAACAAGGGTTAACACAAGAGACCTGGTCAGTCGATGTAGAATCGATTGGGCCGCACTATGAAGAAGTGTTCATTAAGGATATTCCACGTCAAGTACAACAAGGGTTTGATGCTTATCAAAATATTCGCATTAGCACCAAAGAGCTTGCCAAAATTAAAGCAGCCAATAAAGCATTTTTGCAATTACGGGCAGACAATCATCCAGTGACGGCGCAAGCACCTAGTTATTTAGTCAGCAACTTAGAAGCCATTAAGATGTCTTTAATCGCGGATGCCACTAAAAATGCGCGCTCACGCGCCACGGAGTTTGTAAAGCAAGATGGTGTGAAAGTAGGTGTCATGAAATCCGCAAGCCAAGGGGCTTTTTACATACTGCCCGTTGGTGGTAGCGACGATAGTGATAATAGCTACGGTGGTGTCTATGATAAATCGACCATTGATAAAATTGCGCGCGTGGTGGTCACTATTGTTTATAACATTGAGTAGAGCAATTTCCATATGACTGAAATATTAAAGATTCAGCAACTGAATGTGAGCCCTAAAAATGACCCGTCGCGCTTATTAGTGAAGAACGCTAGCTTTTCGCTATCTACTGGAAAGACCACATGTATTGTTGGTGAATCAGGTAGCGGTAAAAGTCTGACTGCCCTCACTATCATGGGGCTTTTATCTAAGCAACTGCAATCCAGCGGGCATGTCACCTTTCAAGGTCTAGACATCTCTAAGCTAGATGACAAAGCAATGCAAAAAATTCGCGGTGCAAAAATCGGCATGATTTTCCAAGAACCTATGACATCTTTAAATCCTGTATTAACCATAGGTTTTCAAATTGGCGAGCCGCTGACTGCGCACCTCGGGCTAAAAGGTGATGCTCTAAAAGCTCGTATCAGCGCCCTACTGCAACAAGTTGGCATCCCGCCAGAGCGAGCGGATAGTTACCCCGACGAACTGTCTGGTGGTCAGCGTCAACGTGTGATGATTGCCATGAGTATTGCCTGTGAGCCAGCGCTTCTGATTGCTGATGAACCCACTACTGCGCTAGATGTGACCGTGCAAGCGCAGGTGCTGAAGTTGCTCAACGAATTAAAAACACGCATGAATATGGCTATGCTGTTTATTACACATGATTTTGGTGTGGTCGCAGATATTGCAGATGATGTGATAGTCATGTTCCGTGGTGAAATCGTCGAAACAGGCACATGTGCGCAAGTGCTCAGCCATCCACAGCATCCTTATACCAAAGCACTCTTGGCATGTGTGCCAGATGCTGAAGGTCTCAAAACTTTAAAACCAATTGACTATGCTTGGTTAAACACTGAGGTGCTAGCATGAGCGACATTTTATTAGAAGCACGTCAGTTAAATAAAACCTACACGCAACGCAGTGGCCGTTTTGGCTTTGGCACCACTGAAATCAAAGCCCTCAGTGACGTCAGTATCAGCCTAAAGCAAGGCACTACCTTAGCTGTCGTTGGGGAATCAGGCAGTGGCAAATCCACTTTGGCACGTTGTCTGTTACAATTGCAGCCTTACGATAGTGGTGATGTAATTTTTCAAGGGCAATCTTTGGGGCAACTCGACAAAGAAGGCTTAAGAAATGTGCGTAAAAACCTGCAAATGGTATTTCAAGACCCGTTTGCTTCGTTGAACCCACGTATGCGCGTGGGAGACATCGTTGGCGAAGGCTTGTTAATTCACAACATTGGTAATACTGCGTCACGTATCGTGCAAGTACACCAAATGTTAGAGCGGGTTGGACTCACTGTAGCAGATGCTAAAAAATTTCCACATCAGTTTTCTGGTGGTCAAAGACAGCGTATTGGCATTGCACGTGCACTGGTGTTGCAACCTAAGGTTGTCATCTGCGATGAACCAGTATCTGCTTTAGATGTGTCAGTACAAGCACAAATTTTATTGCTATTAAAGTCGTTACAGCAAGAAATGGGCTTAAGTTATATATTCATCAGCCACGATTTACGCGTAGTAAGGCATATTGCGAACGATATCGTGGTGATGCATAAAGGTAAAGTAGTTGAGCAAGGCGCTGTGGAATCGATTTATCAATCCCCACAGCAAAGTTATACACAACAATTATTACAGGCAATTCCTGGCCGTAAAGCGGCTTAAATATTAGGGTGAAACATGGCGTACGACTTAGAAGAACAAGAGCAATTAGATGAATTTAAAGCATGGTGGGCCAAAAATGGCAAAATGGTCACCAGCATTATTTTAGTGGCAGTGTTAGCCTACGTGGGCTGGCAAGGTTACCAAATTTGGATACAAAAAAAATCAACAGAAGCTTCAAATTTATACCAAGCACTTGTAACGACTGAACCATCCAAGCTTGATGTGATTAAAACCCAAGCCAATCAATTAACCTCCGATTACAGTATCACCCCATACGCTGGACGTGCTGCGGTGTTTTTAGCAAAATCACAGTATGAGGGCAAAGATGTTGAGAGCGCTAAACAGCAATTACAGTGGGCGATTGAGCACGCTAAAGAGTCTAGCGTGCAGGCAATTGCAGGCTTGCAACTAGCAGGCATTCATTACGAAAATAAAGACTATGAATCTGCTAAAAAGGTGCTGGCTAATATCCAAGACCAAGGCTTTGCAGGTCTAAAAGACAACTTGCTAGGCGATGTATTGCTAGCAGAAGGTAAGACAGAAGAAGCGAAAAAAGCATACGCTGACGCGCTTAAAAACTTAGATATGCAAGGTAGATTATTTCAATTAACCAAGCAAAAACTCGAATCACTAGGTGCTTAAGCCATTACATTTTTAATGTTTATTCAACCGTCGCCTTAACTAGGGAAATCAGTTTGTACCGTTCACTTATCAACAGCCTCATTAACACAAGCGTCATTGTATTTTTAGTATCGCTCACTGCATGTAGCGCGGTGACTGAATTGCGTGCTGATATGGCGGATAAGCTGTTTGGTGCAGAACCACCCAACCCACCAGCAGAACTCGAAGAGATCAAGGCTTCTTATACTGCTAAAATTGACTGGTCTTTATCGCTTGGTGAAACAGCGCGATACGACTACACCCCTGCATTAGAAACAAGCTTTGTATATGGTGCAAACACAGAAGGCGATGTCATCAAAATTGATGCCCTCAATGGCAAAGAGCTCTGGAAAACGAATATTGGTGAAGCCATTAGCGGTGGTGTTGGCACTGGTGGCGGATTAGTGCTTGTGGGTACAAATAAAGGCCACTTATTTGCTTTAGATGTCACAGGCAAGCCCTTGTGGAGCTCAAAATTAAGCAGTGAAATTTTAAGTGTGCCGCGTTACTTTGATGGCAAAGTGATTGTAAGAACTGGCGATAACCGCATCTACGGAATTGATGCGGCAGACGGAAGTCGTAAATGGGTGTATGAACGCACCACCCCTGCCCTTACTTTGCGTAGTAGCGTTGGCATAATTGTGGATGGTGGCGCTGTATATGCAGGCTATGCAGGCGGTAAACTCGCAGCCATCCGAGCAGATAATGGCAAACTCATTTGGGAAGCGACTGTCGCACAGCCTAAAGGCGTGACCGAAATTGAGCGTATTGCCGACATCACTAGCCTGCCATTTGTAGATGGTCCGCTACTATTTGCTGTTGCCTATCAAGGCAGAATTGCTGCGATTGACCGTAAAAATGGTCAAGTAATATGGAACCGTGATATCTCTAGCTATAACGGATTAACTGCTGAAGAAGGCAAACTATTTGTCAGCCACACATTAGGGTCTGTCTACTCATTAGATTATGAAAATGGCCGCACCTTCTGGCGTCAAGGTAACTTGTCTAACAGGCGTTTAACCAAACCGCTATCGATGGGTACTTTTATCGCTGTGGGTGATTTAGAAGGCTACATCCACTTTTTGAGCCGTGATGATGGTAGTTTTGTCGGTCGCATTAAAATTGATGATGAAGCCGTCATGTCTCTCATCGCAGGCAACACCTCCTCCCAACTCATTGCAGAAACCCGTGGTGGTGGCTTATACGCTATCACTGTCAAATAAAATATGTTACCCACCATTGTTCTAGTCGGCCGACCTAACGTCGGCAAATCCACGCTATTTAATCGCATGACTAAAAGTAGAGATGCGTTAGTTGCAGATTTGCCTGGCTTGACACGTGATCGTCACTATGGACGCGGCATTGGTGCTAGTAAACCTTACTTGGTGATTGATACAGGTGGTTTTGAACCTACCGCTGAAAGTGGCATCCTCAAAGAAATGGCCAAGCAAACCTTGCTTGCTATTGATGAGGCAGACGTCATTATTTTTCTGGTAGACGGTCGCGCTGGATTAACGCCTCAAGAATTTATCATTGCAGACAAACTGCGCAAAGCGCAACGCCCAGTCTTGCTCGCGGTGAACAAGACAGAAGGCATGAATAAAGCTGTCGTCGCGGCAGATTTCCATGAGCTTGGATTGGGCGACCCACTCTCTATCTCCTCTGCGCACGGCGAAGGTGTCAAAGATATTGTAGAACTCGCGCTTGAGCATTTTCCAGAGCCTGCGTTTGATGAAAACAAAATTGCCGATAAGATTCCACGCATTGCCATTGTAGGTAGACCGAACGTAGGCAAGTCCACGCTAGTAAATGCTTTATTGGGTGAAGACCGTGTGATTGCGTTTGATGAACCAGGTACCACGCGTGACTCGATTGAAATTGAGCTAGAAAAGAACGGTAAACGCTATACCATTATTGATACAGCGGGTGTGCGTAAACGCGGGCGTGTGTTTGAAGCCATCGAAAAATTCTCTGTAGTGAAAACCATGCAAGCCATTGAAGATGCCAATGTGGCGATTCTGGTGGTGGACGCGCAGGAAGGCATAACAGAGCAAGATGCACACGTGGCTGCCTATATTTTAGATTCTGGCCGTGCATTAGTCGTTGCCATTAACAAATGGGATGGCTTAAAAGAAGACGAGCGCGACTGGATTAAACGTGAAATTGATCGCAAACTGATCTTTTTAGATTTTGCAAAGTTTCATTACATCTCTGCTTTGCGTAAAAAAGGGTTGCCTGAATTGCTGACTTCGGTCGATGGCGCCTTTAAAGCGGCCATGGCAAAACTACCGACACCGCAACTCACACGTGTACTGACTGATGCGATTGCACAACACCAACCACCTATCACACGTGGCATTCGTCCAAAGTTACGCTATGCACATCAGGGTGGCATGAACCCACCAATTGTTGTCATTCATGGCAATCACGTGGATGGTATTAAAGACAGCTATAAACGCTTTTTGGAAGGTGTATTCCGCAAAACTTTTCAGCTGACTGGCACACCGTTACGTGTGCAGTTTAACCAAGGTGAAAACCCATTTGCAGAGCCAGATAAGCGCAAATCCGGCGAAGGCATTGTGAGTATGCGCCGCAGAAAAACAGCACAGCGCGCAGAGCTCAAAGCAAAAAAAGACGCTGACGATAAAAAACGTTAACTTAGCGTTTTTAATCACAGCCACTCACAAACCTCAGCTATAACTGTTTAGGCGGTTAGCCCCCACCTACAAATAGTGGGGGTGGGTACATATTACTTAGGTTTGCGTCTTGCGCTTAAGCCCAGCAAACCTAAACCTGCAATCAACATTGCAAAAGTCTCTGGCTCTGGTACGGGTGCTATCGTTAAACCATTGATAGTGCCATTAAATGCACTCACCCACTCAGCTTGACCAGTTGCAGTATTAATTCTAATTAACTGTGATTTCAACAAACCATTGTCCATATTCACAGCCGCATAACCAATACCGTTTGCATCAATATCAAAACCATTTGCACTCAAAACATCCATACCCAAGCCGCCAATAATGCTAATAGATGGATTGTTAAACCCTGTGGTAGCCACGTTCAGTGTGTCGTTTGCACTGTTGATATAGTACAAAGCAGTGCTGCTAGGCACAGTTGTTGGGTTGCTTGGGTTGCTATTGGTATAAGAAACGCCAGTAAAACCTGGGATCAATGAAGTCGCTAATGTCACTGCACCAGTATTCACATTGACAGCATAATTATCACCGCTAGAACTCACCAACCGTAATGAAGCAGCACCACCAATATCAGCCACTGGATTAAAATCAAAACCGTAAGACTTACCAGCCGCAATCACTGGATTAGCCAAATTAGCGACAAATGTGCTGTTACCACTGTACGCATCAATCGTAAAAATTTTATTGCTTTGCGTAATACCATAGACAAGACTGTTGGATGGACGTAAATCAATACCAATAAAACTTTCACCCAGCGCATCCCCTGTAATCGTATTAAATACTGCGTTTTCCGCACTCGCTACATTAAACACGCTAATTTGATTAGCACTATTAATCGCAATTAAATCAGCAGCGTAAGTGTTGGTGACAAATACCGTCATCAAAGCAGCCACCCTAGCGCTTACCTTGTAAATAAATTTCGAACTACCCATGATCATTTCTCCTAAGCTTCATTCATCAGAAATTCATAATTTCCACAACGCAAAATGTTGAGAAAACTTCCGTTCAATACACGCAAACCCATGCCAGCCACAATACTTTGCTGCCTGATAAAACAACCCAGCATTTTAGTTAGCGCATGAAATGATATTAAGCTAACTTTATTACATATTTATTTAGCATCGGATTAGTACTTACTAGTACTCATGTAAAAGCTTTTTAAAAAATGAATGCGCGATATCTTCGATCACTTGTGGCCTTGCGCGTAAATTCGCTATTAAATCTTATGAAACCATAGCGCTTTGCAATTACTAGCAAAAAAGTAGACATATATATAAAAATATCTGACCCAAAAAACCCTGATAAAGTGTAATATTTAAATTATTTTTATAAGAATTCATAACAAAATGAAACACGAAAACCTAAAGCTTGATAATCAACTCTGTTTTGCGCTTTACTCAGCCACGCACGCGCTCACTAGAGCATACCGCAACGTGTTAGATGCAAAAGGCCTGACCTATACGCAATACCTTGTATTGCTTGTGCTTTGGGAAAATGATTGCATGAGCGTCAGCGCGATTGCGCAAAAGTTAGATCTAGATTCAGCAAGCTTGACACCGATTTTAAAACGCCTAGAAACCGCAGGCATTTTGCAAAGATTACGCAATAAATCAGATGAACGTGTAGTTGAAATTAAACTCACCGACAAAGGTAATGCACTGCAGGATGAAATTGCAGGCATTCAAAAAGGCGTAGCATGCAAAACTGGTTTAAATACACAAGAATTCAACCAACTTAAAAAAACACTGCACGAGCTAGTACGTGTGATGAACACTGAAACCGAGGCGCAACCTGCTGAGGTTGTTTAAGTTGATGTGATCGCCCTGATTTCCCAGTTGCACATAATTAAGAACAATATCTTTAAAATTATCCATCTAGTGTTTTATAAATGCCTATATGGTGAAATTATGTGCACAATTATTGAGAGAGTTTCTTGTTATTTTCAGATGAACTAAGCTATGTCCATTAGTCAGTAGTATGCTCCAACAAATTACGATTGAAATATTTCAAGATATATTAGGTAAAAAACATACATGCTTAGATAAAAAATATCCGCATATTGCTATCTAAATCTTGTTCCATACTAAACTATCAATTCACAGCTCTCGCTTAAGCATTGCGTACCTATTAAAAGTAAATTAAGCTTATTAAAATTCTTTTAATAGGTACAAACAATGCCAAAGAAAATTCCCGAGAACGCTCCGATACATCCATTTGCTCTCGATAAAATATCAATGTGGGGAAGGGCTATATCAGCCCAGCGTAAATTACGCAGAATCACCATGAGGGATTTTGCGCACAGAGCAAATATTAGCTTAAACACTTTGCAACGGATTGAACGAGGTGAGCACTCTGTACTTGCCGGTAATTATCTCAACGCAATGTGGGTGCTTGGTATACTAGACAAACTATGTATTACGCCAGATCACTCAATGATGGTCAGTTATGTAGAGCGAGTGCGTGTGGTTCGTGGTGATCCAGATTACTTTTGAGAATGATTTCAAAATTTTCTTGTTAAATTACAATGGTCATGTAGTCAAGCCAACTCATCAATTATGAAAGTCAATGAATTCATTAGCATGGACTATTGTGATGCCATCAGAGTTTGAATCAACCATCCAATTTAAAAAACTTCGAGCGCTTGCTTTGGAAACCTTTGGCTCGGAATCAAAAGCAGACCAGTGGCTAAATACTTTTCATACAAGTCTATCAGGCACTCCCCTATCTGTGGCAGAGACATCAACTGGAATGATTGAAGTTAAAAAAATACTGAGTGCAATTAGATATGGTGGTGTTGCATAATTTGGTTGAAATAATTACTTTCGTCTTCTGGTAAATCCCCAAAGCGGACTAAAAGATAATTTATAATTTGTAAATCAACAGCTCTGCTGGACATATAATAATGCCGAAACAAGAAGGAGAAGTCGTAATGAAGTGTTCGGTATTTATAGCAACTAGTGTAGATGGCTACATTGCGACAATTGAAGATGGGGTTGAGTGGCTTGAAACATCCGGCAAATTAGATGTTGATTTAGGTCATCAGTCTGACATGGGATTCAACAATTTTATTTCCTCTGTTGACTGCATTATTATGGGGCGCGGTTGTATGGAGAAACTAGCCAGCTTCAATCTAAAACCAGACCAATGGCCGTACGGTAAGATTCGAATTATTGCGCTTAGTAACAGCGTTAAAGAAGTTCCTGATTGTTTAAAGGATAACGTTGAACTCTATTCTGGTGATATATCAAATCTTATTATTGATCTTGAAAGGAGTGGACTTAAGCATGCTTATGTCGATGGTGGTGCAACTATCACATCTTTTCTAAAAGCTAAGCTTATAAATAATATAACGATTACTCAGGTCCCAATATTGCTTGGCTCTGGCAAGTCACTGTTCGGCAATATTCCTCATCATATAAAACTTTCAAACGCGCAAGCAACTGTGTTTGCAAATGATTTCATCCAGATAAAATATGAAGTCAGTTATTTGTAATTATGTTCACCTAGGTACATATTTATAAACTTAATTCTAAATATTCCCTTAACAGACATAATTAGTTATCTTGGTTATATGCAGAAGATGAATCCAAGAAACCCATTTGAGGACCTCTAAATTATTAGAGGCGATTCAGTTATTACATTACAATCAGATTAAAACGAAATGGTTTTATCTAGTATTTGATCGTAAGAAACGGGTCGTCCGATGAAGTAACCTTGAGCTTCCTCACACTTATGTAATCTAATAAAATCTAGTTGTTGCTTTGTTTCAATCCCTTCAGCAATAAGTTCTACACCCAATGTTTTAGACATGCTAATGATCGTTTTTACTATCGCAGCATCTTCAAGATTTGTCAGACAGTTTTTTATAAAGGATTGATCAATTTTAATTCGGTCAAACTTAAACTTGCTTAGATAACTCAAGCTTGAATAGCCTGTTCCAAAATCATCCAGCGCAATTTTCACGCCGGCATTTGTTAAAGCACGCATCACCTCTACAGAACTTTCAATGTTTTCCATCATTAAATTTTCAGTGATTTCTACCTCAAACATTTCAGGTGAAACTTTAAATTCCTTCAATGTGTTTAATATGTGATTTACAAGACCTGACTGTCTGAACTGTCTCGGAGAAACATTGACTGCAACACGTATTGGTCTACCAAAAGAGCGTTCAAAATCTTTCGCTTGTTTAATTGCAGTTCTAATAACCCATTCACCGATTGGTAAAATAAGACCAGTTTCTTCTGCAAGTGGAATAAAGTCGACAGGAGATATAAATACCCCAGGAGACTTTTGCCAACGTATAAGTGACTCAACGCCAATTATTTTTAGCGTATCTAGGTTAATTTGTGGCTGGTAAAATAACTCAAACTGTTGCTTTTCTAGGGCTTCTCTTAGCTCTTGCTCTCGCATCATCCTAAGTGAGGCTAAATGTCGCATTTCATTATCAAATATTTGATAGCCATTTCGGCCAAGCTCCTTGGCTCGATACATTGCTGTATCCGCATTTTTTAGCAGCGTTTCAATGTCAGTTCCATCTGTAGGGTATATGGCCATACCGATACTTGGTGTGGCATACAAAATATGACCATTTACCTCTGCTTTCGGAGCAAACGCACTCAGTAGTCGTTGAAGCACGATGTATGTGCCTTCTGGATGAGATACGTTAGGAAATAGAAATGCAAACTCATCACCCCCCATTCTAGCCACTGTGTCAGTAGGTCTAATGTTGTCTAACAGACGCGTCGATACAACCTGTAACAATTTATCACCAATGTGGTGACCTAATGAGTCATTGATGTATTTAAAGTGATCTAGGTCAAGTAAAGCCACACCAAGACTCTCATTCGTTCTCTTAGCATTTTCAATGGCTACTTTGACTCGGTCGTCAAATAATGCTCGATTGGGCAGACCGGTAAGGACATCATGCAAGGCAATATGCGTAATGTACTCTTCAGCACGCTTTTGTTCAGAGATGTCATAGGCAATACCCAAATAACCATACACATTGCCATCGGGCTCTTTTAAAACGGTTACAGATAACTTTACTGGAAATCGAGAGCCATCTTTCCTAACATAAGTCCACTCTTCCTCAGATGAAATGTCGTCTATGGCGTTTGCCACAAAAACACCAAAACCTGGTTCGACTTTCCTGCCCAGCTCTAAGCTGAGCTTTTCAGCCCTTAATATTACTTCTTCTTTATCATGGATGATTTCAGGCGTAAATTTCCCAACCAATTCATCTTGACGATACCAAAGCATGCGCTCAGCTGCTTTGTTCATGGATATGATTAGTCCATTTACATCGGTGGCAATAATTGAGTACGAAGCACTCTCGATGATGGCTGAGTGTAATCTGTCTGATTTTGCTAACTCATATTCAAGTCTTTTCTTCTCTGTGATATCGCGCGAAGTAATGGCAACACCATCGCCTAGTTTAACTATTTGCCAATAAATCCAACTGGCATTGACATCATTGTCGTTGATTGGAAATTCCTCAGATACTGTTTGTCCTGTCTCAATCACATATTTGTATCGATCAAATAATCTTTTTTCTCTATTCACAGGCACTTCTTCTAGCAGTAACTTACCCACCATTTCACCAGGTGCTTTTTTTATTAGTGCACTTCCAGATTTATTGATGAACAAGCACTTCAAATCAACAATATGATTCCACTTATTTCTAACGGCTTCAAAAATATAGAAATTATCAAGACCACCTTCAGTAGCTGCTATAAATCTGGCTTTTTCAATTTCAGATTGTTTTTTTTCTTCAATGATTTGTTTTACTAATGGATTTAATTGGTTTCGTATAGAGATATAGCCAAATAAAAGCACCGCGCCAGCTATCGAAAGAATTTTAAACATAAGTAGTTTGATCGGGTTGTAAATTTCCGATTGATCTACTTTTTGCACTAATCCCATTCCAGTATCACCAACTGGAGTGTAAGCAGCCATGACTTTAATGCCTCTATAGTCAGTCGCTTTAATAACACCAGTCTCAGCACTCTCAACAGCGTGCGCCATTGGCAGCACTTGCTCTGAGATTTTCTTGGGTACATAGAATGGACTATTATTACTTCTGTTAGGGAAGCATTTGAGTTTTTTGCCCGCATCAGCGCAAATCACTACATCATTTGTTTCTCCAGTTTTAATTACTTTAGGAAGGAGGCCATTTAGTGGAGGAAGTGATTGTTTAGTAATTAAATTAGCAACCAATACTTTATCGGAATAAACGGGCACCGTTGACACAAGAAAATAACCATCCTCCCAAATTAAATCGCCTGTGTACTTACCTTTTAATTCAACAAAAAAAGTCTTATTTTCATTTCTATTCGAAACGTAATCCTTACTTAGGCTCGGAAACACAAAATCAATCTTATCAAAGCCATTGCTTACAAAGCCAGCTCTTATTTCGGCTAGTTTGCTATCTAAATTAACTTTTAGGGATTGTTTAGTTATGAGAGTTGCGTAGTTAATTACTTCTGCACTTTTGCTTAAAACTTTTGCACGTTCAGATCGATGAGCGATTATTTGATATGCAAGCTCTGCTTGATCTTCTGCTCTTGTAGATAAGTCTGTTTGCAGTGCAGACGAAACTTTTTTCTCCATTAGATAGAATGAAAGAGCAGATATACCTAAACCAATAGCTAACATTATTACTAAAGTAATGTTGATAATTTTATTTTCAAAATCAACCCCGGATGTGGATTCAGGCTTTTCAGATAAATATATTAAAAGACACACTCCAATAGCAGTAATACCGATTGATGTATTTAATGCCATTGATTGAAAGCCGCCCCAGCTATACATTTCTCGTAAATTTAAGAAATATCCGATTAAACCTATGACGCCAATTAATACCACTAGACTAGAAAGTATCAGATTTAGCTTGTTGAAATGAATATTTTGTTTGTGATCAAAATTTGATGAGATTTGTAAGGCCACAACAGAAAATAGTAAAAAACCTGTGACAGTATTTAATGCTGGCCGTCCACTTGATCCCATGTTTTGGTGAAAAGTTGGGAAATCAATACCAAAGTTAACGCTTAGTAAATGCTCTAACAAATATAGGCACGAAATAAGCGTGATTAATGCAGCGATAACATAAGGTTGTTTTTTAAAACCTAAGGAATTACTGTTGATGAGTAAATATATATATAAACCAGTTAAAATGAAGCACACCGCCGCGCCGATAGTCATGGCGGGGTATTCTGGGAATATCATGACAAAAGAACGAATCTGAAAAACCCAGCCTACTAGTGTAATAAAACCTATTAGAAACACTAAGGTTGCAAAAGTATGAAGGTAGGTTTTATTTACTCTCGTCATTTAGATACTCTTTTTGATAGGCTTGACTAGGAATTAATTGCTAGCGCGTAAAATATTCCTGTATGAATATCTATTAAGTGATTAAAACGCAGTATGACACTGATTTTAATTCTAGAAAATAATAGTTCACTTTTAAATCAACAGCGATTCATAAACAGGTAACGGTCTAACTTTTCATTTCTGGTACCATTTGAACTCCAGTAATAATCTATTTACTCTTGTGTTTACCTCAATGATTAATACTTAGTGCATACTTATGTGGATTTAAGATTTATTTAACACAAA
The DNA here is from genome assembly GCA_030696695.1 of Methylophilus sp. GTDB lineage: Bacteria > Pseudomonadota > Gammaproteobacteria > Burkholderiales > Methylophilaceae > Methylophilus. The sequence continues at coordinate 189,354 of JAUYRP010000002.1, read as the reverse complement.
CCATATTATGCAAAATCAAATCTGACTTAACTTAATGGCTTAATATTAGAAATATCCGAAATTTGAAGCATTAGAAGAATAATAAAACTAGCTATCCACATTGACCAAAGTGTATGAAACAGAAAATGTGCTCCACGCATTTGCTGTACCCAGCCTAAAATAAAACCAGTAAAAAGACCCATTGCAAATACATACTTTGCTTTAGTGGGGTTAGTTGGTAACCAAAACACGCACAAAGAAGCTAACCATAAGCCTGTTGAAGCATGACCAGCAGGGAAACAGGCTCCTGCCTCCAATCCTTTTGGCACATAATCAAGTAGTTTCAGGAAAGGCGCACTACCGTTATAGCGATCAATATCCCATGGACAATGTAATACAGAGTGTTTTTTTAGTAAGCTTAACGTTACTGGAATGACTACTGAGGCGGTAGCTACAAACCTTAATCTAAACCTAAGCCAACTATTCACAATATGCATAGGTTTAAACAGATCAATTAATAAAAATAAGTAAAGGAGAAATCCACAACTTAAAATTAAATTCTTAATATAAACATGCATTAAAATCTTTGCAAACCATGCGTTCTTCCATGGGAATGTTTTTAATGTTGAATCGTAGTAAAAGTCTTCAATCATGAAGTCGATTTGAGTAAATTCGCCTATTAGCAAAATAACCATAGCGGAAAGTGCCAGCATCCACCATGCAAATTTAAATTCCATGATGGGTGAGTGGGGTTTCAAAAGCATGTGATGAGTGACAAAAGAATATATCTTGTATTAATCATGTACATCATGATTACTTTAAAAACTAAGTTCATTTTCCTTGCGTATTAATATCAAGTTTCTAATATAAACAAATGTACCTGGAAGTTGGCCCAATATAATGACTGGCTCCACTTTATGAATACCGTATGCCAGAACAATAAGTCCGCCCGCAAGGCTTAGGTACCAAAAACTCACTGGTATAACACTCTTTTTATGTCGTTCACTGTGTATCCATTGCACGACAAAACGCATCATGAACATAGATTGACCAAGTAAGCCAACCACTAGCCAAATTAGTTCTATGTTATCCATCCCCCCAAAATAGTGTTGCCATTGTGATATGAGATGAGCGAGGTAATATCCTAGTCCCTGATTCATTATGACTCCTCAGTAACTAATGGTTTTTTTGAACGCTTTATGAGCCAGAGCATGCCAACTAAATCAACGATGCCAACAAGTAATCTATCGATGGTGCCATATTTGGATTGCCCATGCTCTCTGGCGCGATGACTTACTGGTACCGAGACTACACGTCCACCGCGCCGCTGAACGAGTGCAGGTAAGAAACGATGCATGTGGTCAAAGTAAGGTAAGTCGAGAAAAACATCTCGTCGAATTAGTTTGAGGCCGCAACCTGTATCGGGCGTTGAGTCACGTAATAGTTTTGAGCGCACAGTATTCGCTACTACTGAAGATATTCGCTTAATCCAAGTATCACGTCTTGAATGACGACGGTTGCCCCCAATCAAATCTACTCCATTATCAATAGCAGCAATTAACTTTTTGATATCTTCAGGATCGTTTTGACCATCACCATCCAGCGTTGCAACCCAATCACCTTTGGCAAATTGAACCCCTGTCCGGACGGCAGTACTTTGACCACAACTAAATGCATGCGTAATCACCCTGAGTTTTGGGTGGCGGATTTTCGCTTCAGCCAAGCGTTTTTTTGTATCGTCTTTACTGCCATCATTTACGTAGACGATTTCAAACGCTACGAAATCAGATAGTGCATCTTCTATTTCTTGAATTAAAGGTGCTATATTTTCTGCCTCATTGTGGACTGGGACTACTACGCTGAGTAAATGTATTGAATTTGTCATTTTATGGTTAAAAGTTATTTAGTTTAAGTATTCATGATTTGAAAGAGGTTAAGTCTCAATATAATTTAAATAATTTATTGTGATATTGAAGTGCCCTCACAAGCCGCCCCAAATCCCAGAATTGCCAATGATCCTCTACGACTTAAGTAGGGTTTAAACTCTTTTAAAGTACATTGCGCTTCAACTTTAAGTCTTGATATATCTGAATTTTCAACTAGAAGTATGGCATCACTGGTTTTTAATGACGGTAATTTTGTATCGTCAATGATTGGGATGCTACGATTGGCGTAATAAATAAGCCGCTCATCCAGATGTTTATATCCATAGATTGGCAATTGGCTTGACTCTTCCATAAACCATTTACTGATTAGCGGTATTGCCTCGTAACGATAGTGGAATACTTTAGCTTCAGCGAACGTATAAAATATTGCATAACCAATAGGCATTAAAAATAACAAACCAAGAACTGTTTTTTTAAGTCGACTACCGCCCTCTTTGTATATCTCACTTAGTTTGTATCCAAGCACGATGGCGAATAATGGATAAATAGGTAATAGATATTTTGCATGTTTATCGCTAAATGCTGTGTAAATCAGAAATGGCACCAGCAATCCAATCAATAAACTTGAAGTGACGTCATGTTGCTTCCACCTACGCCATGTTGTAATAGGACTAATAAGTACCAGGAAAAATACAGGAAAAAAATCAGCCGCTAACCATAAAATATAATTGTAAATAGGCTCACCTGTATTGCCATATATTTTGGTCACCATATCTTTCTGAACAGTGGATTGCCATACGTCGAATCCCATTTGCCAAGTGACAGCCAGGTACCAAGATGACCCCACCAACAGAAAAATTAGCCAACCTAATGGATCGAGGAGTACTTCCCACTGACGTGGTTTGCGTTGATAGAGTGCACACGCTAACAGTGGCAATGTAACAAATAATAGGGCTATAGGACCTTTAGTTAGTACGGCCAACCCCAATAAAAAGTAGCTTAAAAGTAGCCACTTCCTATCTACTTCTTCATGCGTATATTTGAATGCGCAAATTAGTGAACTAAAGCACAGGAAAGACAAAAGCATCTCAATACCAGCTTGTCGTCCGAGCATGGAAAAACCTGCATTTGCAATGATTATTTGCAAGGCAAACAAAGCAGCCCATGCACCATAATGACGTCTTGCATACACAAAAACTAGCGTTGAAGTTGCTATGGCCGACAACGCTGATGGGATACGCGCTGTCCATTCGTTAACTATGCCAAACAGCTGAGAAATCCCTGCTGATAACCAATATATAAGAGGTGGTTTGGTAATATAAAGCTCACCATTCAACTTTGGTATCAACCAATCATTGTCTTTAATCATGTTAGCGGCTGGTATTGCTCTTCGCGCTTCATTAAATGACAGGAAAGGAATGTTACCCAACCCCCAAAGAAATACTGTTATACCTAGCAGTATTGTCGTTATCAGCAGAGCACGATATAAATTGGATTTATCTTGTTGCATTATTTATTCGCTTTAATGCATCGAGTATTCAGGTCTTTGCACTCTCGTGCAATTTCATTTGATGAAACTGTTTTAGCATGATTATCAAAAAAATCAATTTTAAGATTATTTGCATTGGCTTTTAAGCTGACGAACCCATAACCTTCATTAAAAAAGCGCAAGTCATCAGAATGTACTTTTTGTGCATATAAGCTTTTACCCCCAGCCCCATTGACGACATAGTTGGGTTCACCCTCTTTTACAATTAATTGCTGATTATGATCATGCCCAGAGAGATAGATATCTACCTTAGCATCTTGTAAAGCTGGTAAAAGTGTATTTTTCAGGTTAGCTTTATCTTCGAAATGCTTACCACAACTTCGAATAGTATGATGACCGGCAACAATTTTCCAGATAGGCTGTAAAGGATTGCGGATAAATTGCTCTCGCACATAATTTGCTTGCACAGACATTTCATCAGGTAATGCATTCGTATCTAGATAAACAATCCGTAGCAAAGGTCGACCATTAATGTTGCCAAAATCAGTATGAAAATAATGTGCAGGCATGCGCCAACGATTTGAACCCAGTGCCTTTTTTGAGTATTCAATTTCGGGGTGAGTTTTCGGATTTAAAGATAAATCCTCATCATGGTTCCCTAGAATGGCATAAAAAGGGACGGTACTTAGGTAGGCGCCTGAATAGATTTCTTCAAACATCGTATTCCATTCAGGACTTTTTTCAGTGAGCTTAGTATCGATATAAAAATTGTCACCAAGCAAAATTACAAAATCCAAGTTTTTATTTTTTTTGGCCAGCTTTTCCATTGCATCTGCAACGGCTCTTTGTTCTAAACTACCTGAACCCTGGTCACCTAATGCAAAGAAATTGATTTCTTGAGCATTATCTGGATTCGATGGAATGCGGTAAATTTCTGGGTGAAAATACCTGTATAGGACAATAGCGCTGAGAGACAACACAACAATTATGATTGAAAGTATCCAGCGTTTGCTAAGCAGAGTAAATAATCGATTAATTAGCTGTTTCATGTATTTAAATAAGACTTATGAGTTATTGTGAATACACGCCATCAGCGTGGTTGCGGTACCATTGAACCCATTGCTTAAGGCCTGTTTGTAAGCTCGTACTTGGCGCATATCCAACGTCATGCTTAAGATCGTCCACATCTGCATAGGTGGCGAGTACATCACCTGCTTGCATTGGCATGAAATTTTTGACAGCGGTTACGCCTAGTTCTTTTTCAAGAGTTTCAATAAAGAGCATCAAGTCTTCCGGTTGATGATTGCCAATGTTGTAAATTCTGTAAGGCGCAGAACTTGTGGCTGGATCTGGTAATTCAGTAAGATAATTGGAATTGGGTTGTGCAATGGTATCCAAGACTTTGACAGTTCCCTCAGCAATATCATCGATGTAGGTAAAGTCCCGCTTCATCTTGCCATGATTGAATATATTGATTGGTTTACCTTCAAGTATGGCTGATGTGAATAGCCAAGGCGACATGTCCGGTCGTCCCCATGGACCATAAACCGTAAAGTAGCGTAAGCCAGTAGTAGGTATGCCATATAAATGGCTGTAAGCATGTGCCATCAATTCATTTGATTTTTTTGTGGCTGCATATAAGCTTAATGGATGATCGACATTGTCATGCACCGTAAAGGGCATATGACTATTGCTGCCGTATACACTAGAAGAGCTGGCGTATACCAGGTGTTCTGTTTGGTGTTTTCTGCAAGACTCCAAGATATTAGAAAAACCTACTAAATTAGATTGAATGTATGCAGTAGGATTTGTTAACGAATATCTAACACCCGCTTGTGCTGCAAGATGAATAACACGTTGGAATTGCTCACGGCTGAATAGCTGTTGTAGTGCGTTAGCATCCACAACGTCTAGTGCAAAAAATTTAAAGTTTGCAAAGCTACGGAGCTGTGCAAGCCTGTCGTGTTTGAGCTGCTGTGTGTAGTAATCGTTTAAGTTATCAATGCCAACGACTTCATCACCACGTTCGAGCAGAATACGCGCGACATGCATGCCGATAAAACCTGCAGCGCCTGTTAGCAGAATCTTCAACTAATCACTCCCAAATAGATCGCGTGTATATACTTTGTGCGATACATCGCTTAACTCTTGCAACATACGATTGCTGACAATCACATCTGATAACTGCTTAAATTGTGTCAAATCTTTAAATACTTTTGAATTGAAGAAATTGCCTTCTTCCAAGACAGGTTCATACACAATTACCTCTATCCCTTTTGCTTTGATGCGCTTCATGATGCCTTGAATACTGGATGATCTGTAGTTGTCAGACCCTGCTTTCATAATGAGCCGGTAGATACCAACCACTTTTGGCTTAAGTTCGATTATTTGCTGAGCAATGAAGTCTTTACGGGTTGAGTTGGCTTCTACTATGGCTCGAATTAAGTTCTGCGGAATTTTTTTATAATTGGCCAGTAGCTGTTTGGTATCTTTAGGCAAGCAATATCCACCGTAACCAAACGATGGGTTGTTATAGTGATTGCCGATACGTGAATCCAGACAGACGCCGTTGATAATCTCTCGGGTATTTAACCCATGAATCAAAGCATAGGTATCTAGTTCATTAAAAAATGCGACTCGCATGGCGAGATAAGTATTTGAAAACAGCTTGATTGCTTCTGCTTCAGTATTATGAGTGAATAGTAAATCAACCTTTGGCTTTAATGCGGCCTCCATAAGCAGCTCTGCAAATAGTTTAGCCCGCTTGCTTACCTCACCCACGACAATACGTGATGGGTATAAATTGTCATACAAAGCCTTACCTTCACGAAGAAACTCTGGTGAGAAAAATATATTTTCATTGTTGAGTTCCGTTTTTACTTTTTCGGTATAACCGACTGGCACTGTTGATTTAATCACAATGACAGCTTTTGGATTGATTGCACTTACATCACGAATCACACTTTCAACAGATTCGGTATTGAACGTATTGGTATTGGGATCATAATCAGTTGGCGTCGCTATAATAATAAAGTCTGCATCCCGATAAGCAGTTTGCTTGTCTATCGTTGCTTTAAGTTGTAATGGCTTGTTGCTTAAATAATCTTGAATCTCAACATCCATGATGGGAGAATGTTTGTTATTTAGCATGTCAACGCGACTCGGAATAATATCCAATGCAATCACATCGTTACGTTGTGCAAGTAGAACAGCTAGTGATAATCCAACATAGCCTGTGCCGACAATAGTAATTTTCACGACATGCCCCTTTTTATTTTTATAGTTATTTCTTGGAAATGACTACGATGCCAGCAATAATCAGCATTGCACCTAATATCATTCGCAGTGTAATGACTTCTTTAAATAGCCACCAAGCAAGCAGTACAGATACAATTACACTGCCTTTATCAATGAGTGCTACTGTGGCTACATCACCCATCTTTAGTGCTTTATAGTAGTAAATCCATGAGCCGGCCGTAGTGATGGCAGATAAGCCGAGCCATATGTAATTTTCCCTTTGAAGTTGCCTTATCTCAGTTGGTGCAACGTTTAATAAACCAAAAATGATGATAAAAATACATACAAAGAGGGTTCTTAACGTCAAGCCTAATTCAGCAGATATACCAACTAATCCCTGTTTTGCAATGACAGCGGTAAAGCCGGCAAAACACATCGAGATAAATGCATAAATGACCCAGCGTTCCATATAAATTAATCTAGATTGCTATCCAAAACCTCTACAGATTGAGCTATGGAATTTAGATTTTTATTTTTATTTTTAGTTAAGATGGTATTTTTACCTTCGCACATTTTTGACTCTAATTCATAGGCGATGAGCAACGTACAAAACAAATCATCATGACTTATTGCTGCATCTTTAAAGGGTTTGATATCTTGTAGGTTGTAATCAAAGTATTTTCCAGTCCAAGCAATGACAGGCACATGAGTTTGTTCTTTGGGTGCAATCATATAAGGTGCTGCATGCAGATATATTCCATGCTCACCTAGAGATTCGCCATGATCAGATACATACAACATGGCCACCTCGTATTGTTCATCGTATTTTTTCAAGAAGTTAATCACTTCTGATAAGAAATAGTCTGTATACAGAATTGCGTTGTCATAAGCGTTGTCAACTTCCTCTTGAGTACAATCTCTTAGTTCACCAGTCTGACAAGCTGGTTTAAAGCGTTCAAATTCTTTAGGATAACGGCGATAATACTCAGGACCATGATTCCCCATTTGATGAAGAACAATCATCATGTCTTTGTCTTTGTTTTTTGAAATATATTTATCTAGGCCACTTAACATGCCTACATCCCTACATTCACCTTTGCAATTTGGATTCAGCGTGGGCGTTTTAAAGTCTTCATATTTGATACGCGTTGCAACGCCTTTGGAATCAGAATTATTGTCACGCCACAATACTTCAATACCGTGCTTTGCAAGGACATCGAGTACATTCTCCTGATCTAACGCTTTTTCTTTATCGTACTTTTTACGTCCTAATGACGAAAACATACATGGCACTGAGACACCAGTAGATGTGCCACAAGAGCTGACATTGCTAAAGCTGACAATGTCTTGTTTGGATAACTCTGGATTTGTATCTCGATGATAGCCGTTCAAAGAAAACCTATCGGCGCGCGCCGTTTCACCCACCACCATGATGATTAACTCTTTTTTACTGGTGGAAGGATCTAAAGATACAGCGTCTTGAGCAGTTTTTAGTAATGGAAGGTTGTGTACAGAAATACTCGATTGTTGAGTTACGTATTTAATCGCGGAGTAAACGGAATACGTTGGATTTGAATAAAACCTCACGATTTTATGTTCACGAATAAATGAGGTGTAATCGGCACTAAAGGGAATCACCAATACCACTATGGCTAATAAGAACAATAATATTGCGCGTAGTCTATATTTCAGTTCTAGTTTAAAACTAAGAGGCTGTGGGCAATATTTCAATATTAACCAAGCGGGAATAACGCCCAAAATAAAAGTTCTAAGAATCAGCGTGGATGTAACGAGGCTTGAGAATTCGCTTCTATTGGTTTGCATGATGTTGTCAATCATGACTGTATCGATGATCACGCCCAAATGATCCATGTAATAAGCAGACTGGGATGCGATCAACAGGAAAGCAGCAAGTATCCAACGCGTCCATTTACCGTGGCTAATGAGTAGGAAAAATATTGCAGTAAGTGATGTAAAAAATAATGCTAAAGAAATGAGAAACGGAAGATTGTGAAGAGTCAGTGGATAGATATTTAAAATGCCATGGAACAGCGAAAAGTTGCCTGTCAGCATAATAAATGTGACTACTGACAATATGGCGAATGTTTGAGTTTGCGCCTTATTTTTAAAAGAGAGTGGTTGAAACAAACGATTTAAAACTGTGGGTAACATATTTCCTCTAAGGCTATCAATAAGTATTTCTTCAAGCTATAGAGCAAGTTACATACCCAATATATACCTAATTGATTTATATAGATAATCTTTTATTTATATATATTTAACTTGCAAAGTTTGCATGGAATTTAGTTAATCCTACTTATAAATCATGCATTTTTTGCATGATTTATAAGTAGGATTAACCACTGTCGTTTATTTATTGATATTTCCGAACTTTAAGAAAATACTAGGTAGTAAAATTAAGTTCAGCACTGTTGATGTAAGTAAACCACTCACTACAACCACCGCTAGTGGGTATTCAATTTCATAACCCGAGATAGGGCCTTTAAACAGAATAGGCACTAATGCGAGAGAGGTAGCGAGTGCTGTCATGAGAATCGGTACTAAACGCTCGTGCGAGCCACGCTTCACTACATCTAAGCCATGAGTGCAGCCTTCACTAGTTATTAGATGTCTGTAATGGCTAATAAGTAAAATGCCATTTCTAGCGGCAATACCTAGCACAGCAATAAATCCAACCATAGAGCCGAGAGAAACGACATCACCAGATAACAATACCCCAATCACGCCACCCAAGAGGGCAAATGGTAATGAGGCTAAGAAGATAAGCGTATGTTGATAGGATTTGAAATCCATATACACAATCAAGACGATTGCGAATATGACCAAGGCAGTGAGCCCTAGCAATCTTTGGGTAGCTGCTTTTTGTGCAGTGTATTCTCCTAAAAACTGTGGGTAGTATCCACTTGGGAACGGCATTGCTGAAACCTTGCTTTCTATTTCTGAAGCTACGGAACCGAGATCTCTACCTTTTGCGTTGGCGACAATGTCAATTCGCCTTGAGACGGCTTCACGTTTTATCTCGTTAGGCATGCCCACAAAATAAACATCTGCCACATCTTTGATTCTAAGCTGAGGGCCAAAAGTAGAATCTATGGGTAGTTGTTGAATAGCGTATAAATCCAATTTTGATTCTGGGCTACCAATTACTACTACATCCACTTTTTGCTGTGCTTCATAAACTTCACCCACTTTTGTGCCTTTCAGCACCATGCTCGTGACTTTGCGAATGTCATTGGTATTAATGCCGTAACGTTGTGCCGCACCTTGTTTGAGGCGAATTTCAATTTGTGGAACGAGTGCTTGTGGCTCAACTTTTAAATCGGCAACCCCCTCAATTAACTGCATGGTGCTTTTAATGGTCTCAGCTTGTTGTCGCAACACTGCTAGGTCTGGTCCAAAGAGTCGCACTACAATACTAGAGCTAGTGCCTGATAAAACCTCTTTGCTGCGTTCTTTTAGGTAAGTTTGCACATCGGTGAAGATACCTGAATAGCCTTTCATGGTGCGTTGAATCGCTGAAACTGTTTCTGCGTAATTCACATTAGGATCAATGCTGACCCATAGCTCAGTAAAGTTAGGGCCCACCACTTCATCTGCGGCTTCTGCACGGCCAATATGCGCACCAAAGTTTCTAACCCCGGGAATCGCTAATAAGTCATGACTTGCTCGTAAGGTCATTTTCTTCATCTGTTCAATTGAGGAGCCTGGGCGTTCTAGAAAGTGCATCAAGAAATCTGTTTCTTTAAACTCTGGTAAAAATTCCGAACCTAATGAAAATGAGCTTATCCCTGTTGCAAATAATGCAATCGAAGCTATTACGAAAATCTGTTTTGGCTTAACTAGTATGGCATCAAGTAGTCTTGCATATTGATAGTGTAACCAGCTAACAATAGCGATATCCTTTTCTTCATATTCCGTATCTAGTAAAAGAAAAGATAATGCTGGCGTGACTACCAGCGCCACGATTAAAGAAGCCAAAATAGCGAGTAAATAGGCCATGGCCAATGGCTTAAAGAAAGCACCTGCAATGCCATCCAAAAAAAACACCGGTAGAAACACCACCATCACAATCATGGTTGCAAATACCACGGCACTTCGTACTTCTAGAGATGCGTTTACGATGACATTCAGTTTGGATTTTGGGTTTTCTAGTAGTTGGTTTAATTTCAGTCGTCGTATGATATTTTCAACGTCAATAATGGCATCATCCACTACCTCACCAAGTGCGATTACTAAGCCTGCAATGACCATGGTGTTGATGCCAACATTGAAGGCAGTCAACACCAATACAGCGCTGATAAGTGACAGTGGAATTGCACAGATGCTAATTAAAGCAGCACGTTTGTTGCGTAAAAATAGTATGAGTATGAGCGCCACTAATACAGCTCCCAGAATCAACGCGTTTTGTAAGTTATCTATTGCTCGCTCAATAAACGTGGCAGGCCTAAAAATGGTGGAATCAATATCCAAATCTTTAAGTGCAGGTTTCAGTTCCGTAATGGCTGCTTCAACTTTTTTTGTGACTTCAATAGTATTGGCATTGGGGTGCTTTTCTACAATCAGTAATAGACCATCACCATGATTGATCACAGCATCGCCGATAGTGGGTGGCGCTCCAATCACAATTTCCGCAATGTCTCCTAAACGGATGGGCGCACCATTTTTAAAATCAACCACAGTGTTGGCCAGTTCCTCAGGCTTTGTTGTTAAGTTTTTATGCCGAATCGCAATACGTTGATTGGGGGAATCTATAAAGCCTCCAGATTCAATGCTGGCTGCATTCCCAGAAGCCAGCATCACTTGCTGCAATGTTATACCTCTGGCGCGCAGATGCTCAGGGTTGATGAGTATCTGTAATTGCTTATCACGTTGACCCCAAACGGCTATATTTGCAACACCCGGTACAGACATCAAGCGTGGACGTATAGTCCACATGGTCAACGCACTGATATCGATTTGGGAGAGTGTTTTGGAAGAAACGCCGACTTTGAGGACTCGTGACAGGGATGACAACGGTGGCATCATTACAGGTGGTTTCGCGACTAATGGCAAACGGCTAGCTGCCAAACTTAAGCGCTCTTGCACAAACTGTCTTGCTTGATAAAGGTCTGTACCTTCCTCAAATAATAAGACCACGGAAGACAAACCTAATACAGATTTTGAACGTAATGTTTTCAGTTGTGGTGTGCCATTCAGCGCTTGCTCAAGTGGCATGCTGATCAATTGCTCTGTTTCTTCAGTGGATAACCCAGGCGCTTCAGTCTGAATTTCCACTTTCACTGGGGCAAATTCAGGAAAAACATCCAATGGTGCTTGTCTTATGGTGTTAAGTCCCACCATCATAATGGCTAGGGCGATCAACAACACAAGAAGCCGGCCTTTTACGGCGGAGTGAATCAGTTTTTTTAACATATAACAGCCTGAAAAAATTAATGGCTAAAGCCAGTTTCAACGCCAAATAGCTCCAGTGCCCCGTTCACTACCACCTTAGAACCTTCGGGAAGGCCTTCACTTATCACGGCTTGCTGACCAACGACATGGTCTAAAAAGACTCTTTTACGCTCATATACATTGGCTGATTGCTGTGTGTAGACCCAACTGCCGCCATAGACATCAAATACAACAGCAGACCATGGAATGGTTAATGCTTGAATAGGTTGGCTTCGTGGTTTGAGACTGACAGAAACCCGCTGCATAGGACGTAATGATGATTGGTTGTTTTGGATTGCGTAGTAAAGATGCGTAGAACTTGTAAGAGGGTCAGCAGTAGGCGGTGCATTGGTGGGTTTAGCCACAATACTTGGCGCACCTGATTTGGCAGATAATGACTGGATTTCGGCAACTGCCACTTCATCGATGGTATCTAAATCACCAGCAGGTATCGGCACACGCACCCATAATGTATTAAGGGATGAAATCTCTATAATGGGATTGCCTGCAGATACCAACTGATCTGTGACTGCAAATAGATTGCTGATAAAGCCCGATTGGGGAGATTTGATATCGATGGGTTCAACAGTACCTAGATTAACCACTTGATGTAGAGCATTTTTTTTGACATACGCGGCTTCTAAATTTCTCAGCGCAATTTCATGGGCTGCATTAGCGTCATCGACGTTACGTTGACTACCCACTAAATCTTGAAGTAGTTTCTTAGCACGATTAAGTGCAATTTCTGTCGCATCGACTTGAGATTTTGCAACGTTTACCAAACTTTCTGCGTCCGCCAAGGCATTCACTAAGTTTGCACGTGCATCTGCAGTAATAATGGGTTGGATACGATAAAGTAACTGCCCCAATTTGATGGGCGCACCTGGCTTTAATGGATTTTTATCTAAAGAAATTAACTTACCCGAAATAGGGGCTGAAACACTGACCAAACCTCCGGCAGGCATCACAATTTCACCCCCGTATACCCTTTTATTTTCTAATCGTTCGCGCTTAACGGTTGCAATTTGGATGCCAAGTCTGCGATAAGAATCATCATTGAGATGGACAGTATTTAATGAGCTTTCAGGTACAACTATCTGCGCAGGATGATGCTGTACTCTAACTTCTTCATTAGGGCTAGCTATCAATTTAATGGAAACCAGTAGAATTGTGACCACGATTAAAGCTGTTGCAATCCATATTTTTTTCTGCGCTGTACCCACAATTGACGATTTGATATTCTGAGTTTTTAATTTCATTGGTCTTTTATCCATTTGTGACTGTCAGTTAATGAACACTGTTACTTTTGGCACTGCTACGCATTAACTCTGCGAGTTTAGTCATGAGATCTGCCTTCAGTTGCACTTCTCTCATTTGTGTATCTACAATCTGACGATTGGCTTCAAGTGTTTGAAGGTAAGAAATATCTCCCTTCTGATAGGCTTGCTCTGTGAGTTGCATCATTTGCTGCACTGTCGGCAAGATCTGGCTTTGAAGAGCATGCCAGTCATGGCAAGATTGTTGGTACTGAAGATGAGTGGTTCTTATCTCTACAACAGCCTGTTGCCTAAGTGCTTCAAGATTTAATTCCGATTTTTCCAACTCTGCTTCGGCTCTACTGATAGCCCCTTGGTTTTGATTGGCTATGGGAAGGGTTGAGCGAATGGCAGGACCAAGTGTGTGGCCGTTGATTTCGCCACTAGTCGCATCCGCTGTAGCCGTAATTTTTAGCCAGTCAAGTTTGGATAGCTTGATTTTCTCTTTCGCCGCATTAACTGAATATTGCGCAGATAAAATATCTGGTCGAAGCGCTAAAGCCTGACTTATTAACTGATCAACCTCATTTGCAGTACAAGCAGGAACCAGATTGGGTGACAAAGTAATTTCTTGAATTTTCTGTCCAGCACCAAGCAAGTAGAGCAGGTTTTGCATTTTTATCTTCACTTCATATTGCGCAAGCGCCCAATCACGCCTTGCTGTAGAAGCATCGTTCTGTGCAAGCAAAATATCTTTACCACTGATATCACCTGCCTCAAGCCGCTTCAGCGAGAGCTTATAAATATTATTGCGCAATTGGTAGGCAGCTTCTGCTACTCTTAATTGTTCTTGGGACAGTACGGCTTGTGCATAGCTAATACGTACATCTCTAATCAGATTAAGCCCTGACTGTGTAAGGCGGTAAGCTGTCGCATCGGCCTCATGCTTCATTGTGCTTAATCTAATTGGGCGCAACCAAAGGAGTTCGATCGGCAAATCGATTGCATATCGGTAAGGTTTATTGGTCACGCCGAATGCAAATAACAGCTCTGGATTGGGAAGTAATCCTGCATTGACTAGATCGGCTTTGGCAAGCTTGAGATCAATTAACAATGACTTAAATGCAGCATTATTATGCAATGCGTATAGCACAGCCTCTGACTCACTCAGCATAGCGTTTTCATCTAGTTTGATGGCTATCTGTCGAACATCAACCGCTGTGTTTTTAGAAAGTTGCTGGTCGTGATCAAGCACTTTTTGAAGTACACCTGTTTTGTCAGTGGTGTTCGGGATAGATTGGCAACCACTGATAGCGACAATTATCGATATAAAAATGACAAAAAAACGTATGTGGTGAATCGACTTTAATGACATGGTGCATCACTGACTTAGTAAAAGTTGTGTGCACTTTAATGACTTAAACTTAACGGAAACTTAACAGTTTCATTTATTTCTTTTAAGTTTCCGTTAAGAAATATGTGGCAATATCAATAAAAAAATCGAGTACTAATTGGTTTTTTGTCATTGAATAGTTAAGGGTTAAATTGTGCGGATATTATTAGTTGAGGATGACGAGATGATTGGTCAAAGCCTACAAAAGGCTTTGAAAAGCCATGTAGTCAACTGGGTTAAAGATAGCTTTGCTGCCGAACATACCCTCAATCTTGAGACATACGACTTAATTTTATTAGACCTTGGCTTGCCTAAACGATCTGGGCTTGAATATCTGGTGCAGTTACGTGAAAAAGGCATCATGATTCCAGTCCTCATTATCACAGCACGCGATAGTATTGAAGACCGTGTGAAGGGACTTGATTGCGGTGCAGATGATTACCTGTTAAAGCCTTTTGCTGTAGAAGAGTTGGAAGCCAGAATTCGAGTGCTGGCAAGGCGCAAACAAGATCGCACTCATCCGATAATCACTTACGGTGATGCCAGCCTAGATCCAGCAACGCATACATTAAGTTATCAAGGACGAACCGAGAGATTGTCAGTGAAAGCTTTCAATATTATGCAGATACTGATTGAAAACCCTGGTGTGATTTATTCGAGAAGTCAATTGGAGGAAAAAATTTATGGATGGAGTGATGAGGTTGAAAGCAATGCTGTAGAAGTACATATCCACACCATTAGACGAAAGTTTGGAGCGGAAATTATTGTCAATGTTCGAGGTGTAGGCTATACGTTTCCAAAAGTAAGAGTCAACTCATGAATAACTCCATCAAACGATTTTTGCTGATATACATTACGTTATCAATTTTGGTGATATATGGCCTCATTAGTTTTGCTTCTTACTGGGTCAGTAAAGAAGAGCTTGATGAGTTATATGATGCTAATTTACAACAAGTAGCAAGCGCGATTGCTGCTCAGCACCTTGCCATTCAAGATGTCACTCACTTATACCGAAATAATCAAGTTGGCTCAGGTGCAAAAATTGAGGGGGAAGAAGAATTTTATGTGCGCGTGTTAGCTAAAGATGGAGCAGTGCTTTATGTTTCACATCCTGAGGCTAAAGTACCACTTCCTACATCACTAGGACTGTCCACACAAAGATTTCAGACCAAACAATGGCGTTTTTTTGTGGTCAAGGCGAATGAAGAAACCATCCAAGTGGCTCAGTCTCTAAGACTGAGGAAAAACACCATTAAAGAGACCGCCTACAGTCTGATGGCTTCTCAGTTGCTATTCATTCCCATCTTGGTTTTATTGATATTTTATGCAATCAGAAAAGCGCTTTCTCCGTTGTCGGCATTATCCAAAGCGATTGAGCAAAGAGATTCCGCAGATTTAAATCCATTTGCAGATGGTAACGTGCCTGCAGAAGTTAAGCCGCTTGTGCAGTCACTCAACTTATTTATGGGTAAAGTGTCTTTGATGGTGGATGTGTTGAAACGATTCACATCGGATGCAGCACATGAGTTGCGTACACCTATCACAGCGCTTAAATTGCAACTGACAGTCCTTGAGCAATCCAAGTCAAAATTAGAACGAGAATCTGCAATACAAAATTTAAAATCTGGAATCAACCGATCAGAACAGCTTGTGAGTCAGTTACTCACTCTAGCTCGACTTGAACCCGATAACCTATCAAGACAAGTTCAATCACTAAATATGCTTGAATTGGTGAAAGAGTCTTTTCAAGAACTACTACCTTTGGCACAAGAAAAATCTATTGATATTGGCTTAACCAAAGACGATCACTGTGAAATCAATGCAGTGCAACAAGAAATCAAAATCCTTATTAATAACATTCTAGATAACGCAATTCGCTATACACCCAATGGCGGAAAAATAGACGTTTCAGTATTTAATCAAGCTAGCCATGTTGTGTTAGAAGTAAAGGATTCTGGTCCAGGAATTCCACAAAATGATCAAGAGAGAGTGTTTGAAAGGTTTTACAGAGGCGAAAATCAACATATATCTGGTTCAGGCTTAGGGCTCGCGATTGTTAAAGAAATTGCTACGCGGCATGGAGCAACTGTTGAGCTGTCAAATCTTAATCCAGGGCTATGTTTTAAGGTTTTATTTGTAAGGAAGCGTGACTAAAAATCTCGCTTTGTCTAAAGTCATTAGTTTCACAAAGTAAATATTAAGCTTCAGGAATATCTGTATCTTTTAGCCCTCTTAGTATTTCGTCTCTAGCAGATTTAGCAAGAGCTTGATATTTGCTACGAAAAGCATCCAACTCTTCCTCTTCAATTTCCTCTAAATCTAGTAAGGCATTATGAGCACCTTGTGTCACACGGATCAGCTCATCCAACTTAACTTGAATCGCTTCTGTGTCTCGGTTTTGGGTATTTTGAATAAGAAAAACCATTAGAAATGTCACTATGGTCGTACCGGTATTAATCACCAGTTGCCAAGTATCACTAAAGTTAAATATTGGACCTGTAATAATCCATATTAGAATCACTCCGACGGCGATTGTGAACGTAATGGGTTTCCCACTCATGTGCGCTATCAATCTGGCAAGATGCGAATACCATGCTTTCTTCATTTTGGCCTCTCATTTCAAACTGTAGGTTAATATTCTCTTATATCAGGTTAGCACTTATTGAGTGTGTAATGATTTATCCAATTAATTAAAAACTCATTGATTCCATTTCATCAGTTAGAATGGAGTTAACCTTTGGGGAGTAGCCTGCTTCTTTCATGAAGTGTCTGTATCAACATAATCGACTTTTGTCGTGGTGCAGATAGCCGTTTTCGGTTGGCGAGACTAATGGATGTCAGCGTGACTTTTAGTCGGGCGCGTTGACGTTCATAACGCTTGTCCCGACTAGAGACCCCATCATGAATTTCACCTCTATCGTACTCATCGCACTTGCCATGTCCACCGATGCTTTTGCTGCTGCAATTAGTAAAGGCGCAAGACTACATCAGCCAAAGCTATCAGAAGCATTACGTACGGGTCTTATATTTGGCGTCATAGAGACAATTACACCGCTTGTTGGTTGGGCTATTGGCAATGTTGCTTCAAGTTTCGTGGCTGACTGGGATCATTGGATAGCTTTTACTTTACTAGCTATATTAGGCCTTCATATGATGTATGAAGGTATCCAAAATCCAACCCCTATTGAAGAAAAGCCAAGCAAACACTCCATTATCGTACTAGCGGTCACAGCATTTGCCACGAGTATTGATGCAATGGCTGTTGGCGTAAGCTTAGCTTTTATTGATGTAAGCATTATCGTTACTGCAGTTGCAATTGGTGTTGCAACTTTTACGATGGTGACAATAGGTGTCATGCTTGGTCGGGTATTAGGAGTCGTGGTAGGTAAGCGTTCAGAGGTATTTGGTGGAATTGTGTTAATTGGAATTGGTAGCTACATACTTTATGAACACCTAAATGGGTTGGCTTAAGGTAAAACCATATTCCAAGTATTCACTAATATAGAAATCAAACCTTAGAGAATTATTCCTCTAATCTATCTTATTCAGCTTTTTAGCTAGAGGTTGTTAATCAATTACCCGATGAAAGTTAAAATTGCTTAGCATGGTATACCAATCTGTATAGTTAATGGGTATACTAATCTGTATGTATCTCGATTGATATATTCACCTTAATCATTTATGGAGCACAATATGAAATACAATTTATTGATATCTGCATTGCTGTTGAGCACTACTTTTAATGCATTTGCGGACAATGCAAAAACATTAACAGTTAAAGAAGAAGTAGCGATTAATGCACCTGCTGAAAAGGTGTGGGAAAAAGTAAGTAACTTTAACGATCTAGGTGCTTGGCATCCTGCGGTAAAGAAGACGGAAATTTTAAAAGGTGAGAACAACAAAGTTGGCGCAGAGCGTTTATTGACACTACAAGACGATGGAACCATCAAAGAAAAATTATTGGGTTATGACGCTAAAACAAAAACCTTTAAATACTCAATTATTGAGGGAGTCCTGCCAGTTTCAAATTACGTTTCATCAGTCACTGTGAAAGCAACTGGTGAAAATACTTCTTCAGTCATTTGGAAAGGTGATTTCAAACGTAAAGATGTGTCAGCAACACCTGCTGAAGGTCAAGATGACGCAAATGCAATTAAAGTTATTACAAGTGTTTATCAAGGTGGTTTGGAAAACTTAAAGAAAATTACTGAATAATTTACTAAAAACAAAGAAGGCGCTTAGGCGCCTTCTTTAAATTTTTCAAAAGTAATTATTTGTAACACGAATCAGTTTGATATGACCGCTTTGTCCCCTAAGGAGACGTAACAATTTTTACTTATCACTGAACAAAAGGCTTGTAAGATAATTATTACGGCTCAAAGGCCTCTAGTAAACTATAGGTGATTCATTTAATAAATAGGTATCTTAAATTATGCCCTTAAATGCCTCGTGACGATTTCTAATAATCTAATAAATCTTGGGTCAGTTTTTAGCCCATTAGATACGTTTTGTATTGTTTGAAGGCAATCATTAAGCTCAGTTGAATGCCATAAAACATTGCCGTTAATAATTCTATTCAACAAGTCTAAGGTGTCATCAGGAAATTTTTCAGCTAATTTAGACTGACATACTAAATGAACAACATAATCCGAATGTTCAGCAGGGATAATCCAGTTTTTTAGAGTTGACATAGCGCTTGGGAAAGCATCATCGGCTGTCACACATAGGCGGGCCAAGCTTTCTGAAATTGATGATGAAATTAAATCTTTTGATTTTGGCCATATGTATTTTAGGTATGGCAAAACACGATTATGCCAATACTCAACTCGCTTATCACCTGAACCTCCAAGTGCGCGAACTAAGGCCTGAGCAGCATAATTTAGGCCCTCCTGTGGTAGCTTACTCGTTGCCACCTTAAACTCTTCTGTAGTAAATATATCATTTGGCTCTAAAGCGGCAAAAGTTAAAAAATCTGCATATTGTCGCGCATGATTGCCTAATCTAGAATAACGGGAAGCTGTATCTAATAGTGGCTTCTTGATTGCAGCCAATAGCGGCAAATACAATCGAGGTGACCAAAGAAATCCTTCCCAGGCAAACCTAGCCTCGATCTCAGATTGCTCCCAATCGAACAAAGGCAAGAGATTTTCAGTTGTCCAGTCTTTATCTACACGAAATAATGAAATTGCATTCGCAGCTAACAACACTCGTCCGTGAGAAAACTTAGCCACATTTTTATCACAAAGAGCATTAAAAATTACTCTATGAGTTTCTGGCAAACCTTCACCATCTTGTAGTAGCTGTCTATACCATAGTCTCAACACTGCCTCTGTAGCATGCCCAATCGGATGATTTATTGCCCTTCCTACAGGATCATCAATTGACAATTCACCTTCTTCATTTAAAGCCATGAGCTTTTGAATAAGGCCATAAAAAACTTCTTCATGAGTTTCAAAAGTTTTTGCAATTGCTTGAAGCCACCAGCTAATGCCATGGGCACATTTTTCAATCAATATATCAGGTGCGCGCGCAATTACAGGCGCCATGTGGCGCCATGAGCGCCTAAGATGCTTTTCTTCTGCCCATGCTTGGAAAGCGTCTTGCCATCTATCCGTAGGCCAAATGTCTTCAAGTGCTAATTCATATAATGCACAAGCGGTAGTTGAAAAGTTAACACTACATCGCTGGCGCCAGTCATCTCGATTCCAATGATCAAATTTTCTATCTTGCTTGAGCCAGATCACAAGTTCTTTACGCTGGCGAGGAGATACCAGAGCTTTATTATCTAAATCATCGCCCCAGCCACTTTCCATCCACATAGGAAACTCATCCCGCTCATCGCTAGCGATCAACCAAGATGGATTGTGTTTTTTATAGGCATTTAACTTTATTAGGGACTGTTTGGATAAGTCGCCGCCAGCAATCTTAAGTTTTTCTAGTCTCAACCAAATACCATGCTGGACAATGTATTCCCAACGTTCAGAATCAATGTCATCAACATACATTTTACGAGGGGGGCCACGCAATATAGCTTGTTCAATTTGCTTTAATTGAGTTTTATCAAGCTTAGTTGCAAACGAAGTGAGCAGACGCATTACCTCTCGTCTAACCTCTTCAGACCAAAGCCACCAAGACTCTTCCGATAGTAACCACTTTATTGCCGTTTTATTTGGAATGACATTATTCTGAGCAGCCGCAAATAATGCTAATCGCTTGAATGTCGGATAAGGTGTCTCCCACCAGACTTCTGCAGTATGAACAGCCTGAGTGGAATTGGTAGCAGAACTTGAAAGCCAAGCATCACGAGCCAGTTCAATCAATACCGTCCAATCATGGAAATCTTTATTTTGAGAATGTTCACTTATGGATGGTTGGTCAGAATATGAACCATCGTTATGGCTATCAGCCCCACCCAGTTCTCTTTTTAAATCGAGAGCATCTTTCAATAAAACACTAAAATCTTGCAACAACTCCGGTAAGGCATCATCCCACTGTTTTTTATTTTGCATATCACTAAGAGCTGAGTGAGGATGCGCGGTGGACAAAACAACTTCCCATCGAACTATGTCTGAAATTCGTTTCGGATTAACATTTTTTGTCTCATCACTATCAAACCTAAATGGTTCGCTCAACTCTACACGTGGCGATAAGATGTCGCGTAGTTCTAGCCGAATTGTAGGGGTCAGTCCATCTTGTTCAAATTTATCACGCCAATTATATATATCTGCAATACTCACATATGACTTTACCCTTCCTGACAAGAGTAACCTCCAGAGCGTACGCATCAACTTGCCAGGGATGGCTTTTGCAGAGCCCGCAACGATTCTATCTATTTCATCTTGTTTACCTTCTTTTATGAGTCGATCAAGCTCTTCAATTTTTCGACTAATAAGCCAAGAAAACTGCTGATGTAATTGTCCTCCCTGCTTTGCAATCCATATAACGAGTTTGGGGTTATCGAGATGTCGAGCAAGCCAATTAGCAAGCTCAAACATAACATCATCCCATTTACTATCACTATTACCAGTATTAACTAGTGCCATTTTAGGAGCTAAAGTATATGGAGTTGGTCGCCAAGCAAGACTAAAATTTAACTTATCATCCAATTCCGTCATAGGAGGGACACTAAAACGCGGTAAATCAGTTTGATTAAATTTTTGTTGGGTTAATGGCTCAAGCCACTCGATTGGAGGCACGGGGTTTAGATTAGCAAAACGCCTAGCTGGCAAACTTGACTTATGGCTTACGGCCCAAAGAATACGGCCAACATAATTATCTTGTTCTGTGCTTGCCATTGGAGGGTTAACTGCATACTGGGCAACAATTCTTTCTTTACCCAAAACACCATCACGATGTGTTTCAGCCCACAATTTTAAAGTTTTATGAAGAGCCGAATGGTTATGTGTACCTGTTGGCACTTCGTATAAAATTGGGGTTACGCCTTTGGCTTCCCATGCAATCTTTTTTTTGTCATATTGGTCTTCAGTGTAATCACCAAAAGCATAAGCTTGAGGTGTCAATTCACCCAACATTCGATCAGCAGCAAGCGCATCAATCATGTAACGCAACACAGGATCATTAATGCTATATCCAACAAAACAGACTATATAATTTCGAAAAAGCTCACTAACAAAGCGTGCTGCCCAACGTTCAGTTAAATATGCAAGACCAAAATCACCACTAGATAATACCAGCCGATTTAATGCACTTTGATCATATTGTTTGGGTAGTAATCCATGTAAATATACCACTCCATTCCAACGACTATTCTTTGGAATTGGCAAGAGTGGCGCAGGGTATCCTGGAATTGACGGCTTAACCTTATCCATCAACAATTGAAATATTCTGTCGAAATTAGTCGTTACAAGTCGCACATTATTGTTTCGATCACGCGATAGTTGAAGTAACGCATTATGAGTATCTTTCGCGCCTTTTCTTCGGAGATTTGGCTTCAGAACCTTTTGTAATGCCGCTCTGACAGACCCTCTCTGTCCAGGAACTCGTCGTTCCAAAAGGTCAAGAGTTGCGTCAAACTGCTCTTTACCATAGGCATTATCTTCAATATCTGATCTTGTTGTGCCAAGTTCCTCATATATCTTATCAACCAGGCCGCCAAAGCCAGGCAAACCTGCGGGATATGAAATACCTGCACCACAGAAAAAAATGACACGCCCATCTTCATGCTCTTGCAATAGGCGCTCTGGGATATCCGGTCCGTTTTCGACGAATTGCATATTAATGACAGACTTTTGGTTTCAGCAACTCTGGAGTTGATAAGTTTGGAGGCTGATTCTGCCATACAAAAATATCTACCATACGGTCAGACTCTAAACTTATTTCTCTGAATGCGCTCCCTATACTCATTGGACCAGCCACATTTAATATAGTTTGCTCTGAGTGAAAGTCCTGAACGCCATTCAAAATCACATCTCTTACCCAAGCAGCTCTAGCCATTGCCAAGCCATAATTTGAACCATAAACTTTTACCAAATTAGGTTTTAAATTTTGCTTATCAATTCCAGCAACCAATTGCCAACCATGCTTAGAATCATTTCTATACGGTCTCAATAAACTAATTACACAAGCTTCACTTTCCTTGTTGCTAAGCTTACTTTCTCCACTGGGGAATGGGCCAATACGCGCAACATGCGTTAGATGAAGGTTTCTGTCTGGTTGTTGCAGGTAAACAGCAACTTTTGAACCAACATCTTCTTTAATTTTAGGGTCCGCAAATATAATCGACAAAGCAATTGACGATGCAAAAACAAGTAATCCAATAACAAAGTTATTCATAGCTTGATGAGCTACAGCCATATGACTTATCTTAGAGTTATTTTCATATTGATGATCAGCATACATTTCTGATGCGGAGATAATTTTTTTCTTTAAGAAAGATGCAATAGTGTCGGAGCTGGTAGGAATAAGTTCTGAAGTTTTATTAGTAATATAACTTGATCTAGATACTCCTCGCACTGCTGCCAATAACGAACTACAGAGCTGAAGAGTTAGGTAGAAAGCTCCTAACGCAAGTAACCATTTCAAACATTTTGAATCCACATGCAGTGCTCCTGCAACTTGGGCAACTAGACCACCAAATACTATTGTGCCTGCAATTGAAGTCAGGCCAATAATACTAGTGAGTCTAGCTTCGATGCTCTGCTTTCGAGCCTTTTCCAATTCTAGTAACTCTGTAACTGAGGCTAAGTAATCTTTAAGGCGTTTTTCAGTATCGGGAAGTTCTGTGACAAGCTTTCTAACTGCTGCAAGCTCTGTTTGGCAACGATTTTCATCATTTTTCTTATCGATAGGTGAAAGCTGTCTTATTCTTGGGAAAATTAAGTCAGTAAATATCCACCAACAATCACTTAGTTTTGACATGTGATCTCCGCAACAGATAGCCAATCTGCTACAGCGTCTGAAATACCCAGGTTTAAAATATCGTCAATCCACAGCCATTGCCCATTGGGATTGACTTCCAAGAAAATATACTCACCATCAGGTGTTTGAATAAGGTCAATAGCAGCAAAATTCAACCCTAGTAGTTCCATTAATTTAAGTAATTTAATTTGAATTTCTTGAGGTAAAGTTATTGAGTAGTGAGGCAGCAGTGGATTTGCCGTATGTCTCCAATCAACAGAAGCATCAGGGTCAGATTGCGAATCAATGGCGGCTGAGAAAAGCCTCTTACCAACTATTGTTACTCTTATATCAAAGCTTTTAGGTATAAGTTCCTGATAAATTGAGGGACTTAAGGTTGCATTCTCCAACTCATCCAAATGCTCTTGAAGGACTTGTGATGTAAATATTGAGTGGTCTTCGCCTGCATAGGAAACATAACCTGTTCTAACCGGCTTAACAATCATTTCCCCAAAATCAATAAAAGCTTTACGAATTGCTGATGGGTCATTTGTAATGATGGTTTTAGGTACTTTCAGGCCAACTTTTGATGCTATTGAAAGCTGAAGAGGCTTGTATTCAGATTGCCATATAGCTGAAGGATGACTCATCCATCTAGCGGAGCTTCCTACTATAGCTCCGAGTAGCGCGGCTCGACTTTCTTGAACACAAAAATGATGTACACCTGAATCCATACCATCAGGTATAGGTGGGGATCTAAAACGTCTGTACCATATTGAAGTTGGAGGTGGCAGTACTTCCCCGTTTACCTCCAACCAAGCTCCCTGATTTATCATCTCTGGATTAAATGCAAAAAGAATATGGAATGGGAAGTCCTCAGTATTTAATCTTCTGTGTGGGACTGATTTTTCAGTTAACCGTTTAATAACATCGTCAGTAGCTATATCAGCGACAGTACTAACTATTAACACATATCTACTAATGGTCATCAGTCGTTTCTGCATTTACCTTTGTACATCTAGTTGATGCATAAACTTCAACATTAGCATCAGGCGTATCTACCCAAATTCCATTAATTTCAACTTGAGAGATTTGTCTAGACTCGTCATAACGCAATGCGCAAGATTGATTTGAAACCATATGTTCCGCGAATTTAAAAATAAATGGCTTTTGGCTCATGTGCATTTTTGTTGTTAGTTATCATCTGTTGTTTCGCGATTTACTTCTGTCACTCTTGTTGATCGCTCTACTTTATAACCGCCTTCTTTCAGGTCAAGAATAGCTGGGAGTGGCTCATCAATTGTTAATTCGTCCTGTTGAGCAATTAGAAATTTATGATGGTTCGATAACTTTTGATTTTTACGCATCACCAAAGGTAATAATGTCATTTAATATCCTATCAAATAATTATTGAACTAACTTCCAGAGCTTGATTCTGCTCTATTAAATACTAACAATCAACTTAGCAAATTCCAATTCTCATTAAAGTAAATTACTCAACTAGTGGCAATTAGTTGAACGTTAAATAATAATTCTAACTAATGAGCGAATGGAAGTGGATATAAAACTTCTTCAGACAGATTATCAATTACTTGATGAGGCAATATTATCCATTCATTCTTGACTTCTACATATCCATATCCAACTGTACCGTTAGAAATACTTTCTATTTTTGAATTTAAAAACACTTCAATAGCATCTGTGTAATACTGTAAATGCAACTTTTCACCGTTAAAATATACTCCAAAAAAATCATCAAGTCTCTTATCAAGAGTTAACTCTGCGATTTCTCTTATATAGTTTGTTTGAGGAGACCGAGCCATTAGGCCGATAATCCAGACCAAACAAATTGCAGAGATAGAATTCATTTGTCTGAGTGATATTCTCAAGCATCTATCGAATACTGATTGCTTGCCGTACTTAATACACAAATTTGTTAGAACTTGGTAAGAATCTGAATCAACCCTAATCAATTTATATTTATTAATTAACTCGTCAAACTGCAATTGGACTTCTTTTAAGCAGTGTGTATTTTTTTGGAGCAGTTTCCATAAGTCGGAATAGTAAAGATCTTTAGTTCCATAGAAACGTTTGTCTTGATTTACCGTTGCAACTAGATTGTCCATGGTGCGCCATTTATTTTTTATTCCCCTGGGTTTTCTGGCTTTTTTTCTTAACCATTCAAACGTCCGTGGTCTTTCATCTGTAGATTTATCTCCTTGTCCATTTTCAGTCCATGCAAAAAGTTTATCTAGTGCATAGTCTGACAAGTCACAATTTAATTTTATTGCTCGGTACCAAATCCAAACACGTGCTTCCTCAGCCCAGTGTTTATATTGTCCGCCTTTCCTCAACTTTGATGGTGTCACTTGAATAGTCATTTGAATATCCTAGATTGTTTTGTAACCCTAGGTCAACATCAATAATAATTAATGTAAATCAAGGAAGCTCAAATGAATAAAAGCATGGTGGAAATGATGGAAGAGCGCTATGGCCCAATTATTAGCGGTGTAAATTTACGCACCGCTCTTGGATTTAATACATATGCTGCATTTTATCGGAGCATGCAATTAGAAGAGCTTGGTGTGAAGGTGTTCAGATTGGCTGGCCGCAAAGGATGGTTCGCTAAAACCGCAGATGTTGCTGATTGGATTGAAAAGCAATCCAAAGGAGATAGAAAATGAGTTAACAAAAATCATTTAAATTTTTAAATGGCGTAGAAAGCACAAAGCCCAGAACCTTTGGCGAGGTAGTCTGAGCTTTTTAATGTGCTGCAATCTTGTGAGACTGTAGCCCATTTTCAGCTTTAAAAATGTGATTGTCAAGCAAAACCAATATTATTTACATAGTTGGATGGTTTGTTGTTGCCTGAAAATCACATGCTGCGCCTGCAATTTTCATTTAAAAGAAAAGGCAGGTTATTCATGGTAATGCATTACAGTCGAAATAAGGATAATAGAGAGTTCACCTTGTATCAATTGGCGCAACTCACAGAGGAAGAGGCTTGGGAGATTTTTAAACGGTGCAGATTTGGAGATAAGGAGAGGTTCGCATGCCCAGAATGTGGAGCGATAGAAAAACATTGGTACATCAAAACAAGGAGACAATGGCATTGTAAGCATTGTAGCCACCGCTTCAGTGTGACTTCAGGTACTGTGTTCCATAATCGAAAGCTAAGTTTTTCAAAATTATTATGGATTTTGTTTGCTTTTATTACGGGATTACAAGGTGCAAATGCAAATGAACTCCCTTCTGATATAGGCATAACCTACAAGACTGCCTTTCTAAATGTTGGAAAAATTAGAGAAGTAATCTTTGAAACAATGGATATGACGCCTTTGAGCGGCATAGTCCATATTGATTGCATGCATATCTGTGGTAAGCCAAGGAGAAGCAACAATAGAAAAGCATCTGATTCTGTTTTAGTTAACAATAAACTAAGAATTAGAAAGGATTCTATTGTTCCTGATAAAAAAACACATCCTGAACCTTCTAATTTAAAAAAGCTAAAAAATCGACGTATCGTGCTTGCGTTATCTCAGCTAGCGTTAAATAACGATGGATCGTATGGCTCAAACAGAACGATAACTTACGTTTTAAGGAAAGAGACAGCTGAAATAATCCTACCACTCATAAAAAAATCTGTTACTAAAGAATCTATCATCATGACAGATTCCGGAGGAGCTTTTAATAAAATAGAGCCTCTGCTTGGTATAAAGCATTTTGCAGTAAATCATTCGACTCAATATCAAGATGAGTTTGGTGTAAATAATAATCAGGCAGAATCTTTTTTTTCAAGAATGAGGCGAGCTGAGTTTGGTTCGTTTAATGGTATAGGAAGAGTCTATTTGGCATTTTATGCTGCCGAGTTTGCCTTCAAAAACGACAATAAGACCCTTGGAATTAAAGATAAATTTTATTCGCTACTTTCTAAAATTCTAGGCAGAGAACCTTCAAAGGCGTTCTGTGGATACAACCAAGGAAAAAGATTAGGATTTGAATATACTTATGATTAATAAGATATTATTCTATGCCATGATCTGAAAAGTATTTGGGGGAAAATGACCATAAACCGTACTCACTTGTGTTTGGCGAATGGTGTCTAAGGAGCAACCCCTTGTGATATAAACAGTTTAGTCTTCTTTTGATGCTGAGGGAAACTTGGGCATGCGTAATTTCATCAGCATCAAAATCGAAATGTCTTGCCACCACAAAGTTGTGAATAACGGACTTGGCCACTGGTTTATTTGTCCCGTTAAGCCTGATGCAAGTTAGTATGGATTTAGTTAGATCTCCATGAGGTATATTAAGACGATATGTATTTGATGCGATTGGCTTTATAAGATTGACGTCTATTTTTATATCATGCAAATCAAGCGCAGTATCAATTGCCTTCAATTTAACTTCAAGCTCCTCAAGTTCTTTAATTAATACTTGGGCTCTTTTCAATGAGCGTCTGGTTTTTTCAATTTCACCAGAGATGCGTGCACGTTTGTCGATTAACCAGTTTAGCGAAGGTGGAATTCTGTTTGTCATAACAGAATTTCACCATTTTTATACAATCAATCAAAGTGCAACAGGGAAATCAGGGCGGATGTGATTGATAAAAAACCCGCTTAGGCGGGCTTTTTTATTTTACGTGGCCTCAGTTTGAGACAAAAGTGCAGTATCACATATACGCACTTTCAATATCGAGGGGCGCTGGATGCGCGCTCCCCCCCACTCTTACGGGCGGGCGCTAAAGCGTCCGTCCGCAATCGCGGGTCCCCTTCGCGCCACGGCTCCGTGTCCAGCTAGAAGTAATTATTTATACTTAAGCAAATAGTCTATAAAAAGGTTGTATATGCCAGAGAATAACGATGAAAGTACTGCTTTTTTACGCCAGAGACGCGACTTGTTTGTAATTAGCGCGATTCTTCTGCTAATTCCTATTGCAGAAATTAAAAGTACTGGGAATTTCTCACTGCCTTTGCTTGGAATTGCTATGAGCATTGGAAAGCCACAGATACTGATGCAAGCGTTATGGATTATGTGGATTTACTGGTATTTTAGGTGCTTTCAGTCGTACAAAAATTTAAGCCGCGATTTTGTTTCAGAGGGCTTTCATTCATGTATTAATAAATACATCTATTATGAATTCGATAAAGAATATAAGAAAATAACACCCGGAATTTTAAAAAGATATGCTGATAGTAAAGATATTAATATTAATGAATTAAGTATACAAAACAGCACACCCTCGAATTTAACTTGGGAATATGCCAGTCGTAAAATTCATTTCACATTCACACCACTTATAACGCGTAGTGTAAATAATGAAATTTTGCATAATTATAAAAAGTCAGAAACTCTTCAGCTAGGATGGGCTAGTAACCTATGGATAAGGACAAGAGCGGCTTTAGACCTGATTTTCACAAAGCTTGAGTTTACAGAGTATTATTTCCCTTTCATTTTTGGCTTATTACCGATAATACATAAGGTTTATACGCAAATAATACGTTTCTGATTAAGCTTTTTTGTTTGGTTCAAAATACAAAGATGTTCCTAATGCCCATTCAGGAATTTGGGATATTGCTTCGGGTCGTAAAACTCTAACCAAAGGAATAACATTTTCAGGTTTAGAAGGCTGTCTTATGGCTATATCAATACCAAGCTTTAAAAATTCAGAGCGATAACGATAAAAACTTGCTCGAGGATATAGTGCGCGCAGGTCTTCCCCTTCTTTCCACAGTTTATATACAGCAATTAAACGTGCAGGAAGTCCATCTAAATTCATTGGGCTGATATTAAACTGCTCAGACATATTTAAGCTTTCAATGTATGAAATTAGCTGTTCAGTTGGTGTGCTTTCCTTCCACTGAATAGCGACATTAAGTTGCTTTTCTTTGAGTTGAATACTTCTGAGAGTTAATTCCCCTCTGAGCTTATTATCAGCCCAATCAATTAAATTGTCACGATTGTATATTTGTAATGGTAATTTGTGACCTCTGGCTTCAACTTCATCACCCTTAGAATAAAATTTGATAGACCATCTTCTTGAGTTTTTACCAAAATACAATGTGCCTCCAGTAGTCACTGGCCTACCGTGACGGCTTTTTGATTGCATTTCTGCGGCACGTAGCCATGCTCTAATATCGCTTCTTCTTGGCAAATCCCACATTGCAGTACAGTCAACACGCTTTAGTTCATAAAGTCCTTGAGACCAGATATCTAAATCTTGCTGTGTTGGTGTAAGTTTTAAAATTGGGATTAAGGCAATCATTACGGCCTCAACTAATCCGATTAGATCATTAGAGCCAAATAAATTATGACCTTGTAACCATTTAGCAGGATTACCATCAAAATAGATTAATTTATTGTCGATAGATTTAATGTTGAGATTCGATTCGTGAGAACCACGAACTTGATGTTTCTTTTCAACACGCCATTCAATTTCACCATCTAAATTGACTGAGGCGATAGTTCCACCATGTATTTTTTCTTCATGGTGACAAGGGATGATAGCCGTTATCCAATCAATCATTTTGGCCACCAATTCTTGTGACCAAATTGTGTCCAAATGTGGCTATAAAGTGACCAAATCCAGACAAAAAAAGACCACCCCAGACGGAGTGGTCGATTTTTAAGTTTCTCTCTAACCCAATAAATACAAGGGTTTCAAGTAGTCTAGAGTGGTCTAGACAGAAACTGAGTTTGGTGGAGCAGGCGGGAATCGAACCCGCGTCCGCAAGCACTCCACAGACAGTTCTACATACTTAGCCTTGTTGTTTAATTTAACTTAGCCCCCACCAACAGACAAGCACTGACTAAGCGAGTTACCTTAAGGTTAATCTTACGCTAAGTAACCCAACGTAAAACGTATCCCGTGTATATGACGCTGCGATGGTTTTAAGGCCACCCACCCCACGGGAGAGATGGTGCAGCGTCCAGCCGGTATTAAGCGGCTAGAGCGTAAGTTTCGTCGTTTGCGACTATACTTGTTCAGATGGATTTACGAGGAAACCTGAACCCTCGGTATGCCCTGCACTGCTTTGCAACCCACGTCGAAACCTGGTCAGCCCCAAAGCAATTCACATTATACGCTATAACGCTTTAGCAATCACTTAAGTTGACCATACTGAGCCAAACGCATGGCATGTTACAATTTCGGCTTTAATCTGTTTGTGCGTTGATTACCCGTGAAAAAGCTGGTTATTTTTGGTGTTGGCCTAATTGGTGGCTCTGTTGCACTTGCTTTAAAAAAAGCAGGTATTGATACACGTATTGTGGGCGTTTGCCGCACACGTTACAGCTTGGATGAGGCTTTATCACTTGGCATTATTGATGAAGCTGAATCTGATATTCAAATGGCCGTGAGTGATGCAGACATGATTATGCTGGCAGCACCTGTTGCTCAAACCACAAAAATATTAACCAGCATTCAGCCGTTTTTATCGCAACATACGGTGATAACAGATGCAGGCAGCACAAAGACTGATGTGATAGCCAGTGCAAAAGCGGTGTTAGGTGATCAATTCAATCAATTTGTTGGTGGTCACCCCATTGCTGGCGCAGAAAAAAGCGGCGCCGCTGCCGCACTTGCTGACTTATTTGTGGGTAAAAATGTGGTGATAACCCCTACTGCCGATACAAATGCCAATGCCATTACAGCTGTGAATGATTTATGGCGAAACTGCGGCGCAAATGTATCCACCATGTCTGCCGAGCAGCATGATGCAATTTTTGCAGCGGTGAGCCACTTGCCGCATTTGCTTGCCTTTGCTTTGGTGGATGATATTGCCTCACGTCCAAATGCTGCACAGTTATTCAGCTTTGCGGCCAGTGGTTTTAGAGACTTCACCCGAATTGCGGGTAGCCATCCAGAAATGTGGCGTGACATCAGCATGGCCAATAAACAGGCTTTGTTAAATGAAATTACAGCTTATGAATCAGAGCTTGCCATGATAAAACAGCTATTAATCAACAATGACAGCGTGGGATTAGAAGCTTTGTTTGAGCGCGCAAGCCATGCCCGCAATCAATGGGCCAAGAGCAAGCAATAGCCTCTATACCAAATTAAACTCAGAAAATACAACATGGAACAACTGCATTTACCTGCTTACAGACGCGCAAATGGTAACGTTAAATTGCCTGGCTCTAAAAGTATTTCTAACCGCACTTTGTTATTAGCAGCCTTATCTAGTGGCACCACACTTATTCGTGATTTACTAATTTCAGACGACACGAACCGCATGCTGGAAGCGCTTACAACACTAGGTGTGCAATTAGAACAATGTGGCGAGCGAGATTGGAAAGTGATGGGCTGCTCCGGGCAGTTTCCCAATAAACAAGCAGATTTATTTTTAGGCAATGCTGGCACTGCATTTAGGCCACTGACGGCTGCGTTAGCTTTATCTAATGGCGAATACCACTTACACGGGGTGCCTCGTATGCACGAGCGCCCAATTGGCGATTTGGTGGATGCTTTGCGTCAAGCGGGTGCCAACATAACATATGAAGCAAACAGCGGCTTTCCACCATTAAATATCTCACCTGCGCATTTGGATGTCAGCAAGCCCATTCAAATCCGTGGCGATGTTTCCAGTCAGTTTTTAACGGCATTGTTGATGGCGCTGCCTCTTACTCAACAACAAGCGACCATTGAAGTAGTTGGCGAACTCATTTCCAAGCCATATATTGAAATCACGCTGAATCTGATGGCAAAATTTGGTGTTACGGTACAGCGCGATGGTTGGGAACGTTTTACTATCTCGGCCAATAGTCAATACACCAGCCCATCAGAAATATTTGTTGAGGGTGATGCTTCCAGTGCCTCTTACTTCATTGCGGCAGGCGCAATTGCAGGTGATGTCACTGTCACAGGTTTAGGGCAGGACAGTATTCAAGGTGATGTGCGCTTTGCAGAAGCGGTGGAAATGATGGGAGGCAAGATTACTTATCACAACAATCATATTGAAACGGAACAAGCCAATAAAATCAAAGCATTAGATTTAGATTGCAATCACATTCCGGACGCGGCAATGACATTGGCCATAATGGCATTATTTGCCGAAGGCACAACCACCCTAAGAAATATTGCGAGTTGGCGCGTGAAAGAAACCGACCGGATCAGCGCAATGGCCACCGAATTACGCAAAGTCGGTGCGATTGTGGAAGAAGGCGCAGATTTCATCCAAATCACCCCGCCGGTGCAACTCACGCCTAATGCAGTGATTGATACTTATGATGATCACCGCATGGCGATGTGCTTTTCATTAGTAAGCCTAGGTGGTGTGCCCATTACGATTAACGACCCGAATTGTGTGGCCAAAACTTTCCCGAATTACTTTGAAGAGTTTAAAAAACTCGTCTCTTAATTTTTAGCATTAATGTAAGTGCATCCACCCATGACTGACCGCTTTAGCATGACCCTGTGGATTGGCTTGCTCATATTTTTTCCATGCTTTTTCGTGGAAGTAAAATACAACGGTATTACAAGCAGGTTCAATCACTGCCAATAAGCCACCGACCATAGCGCTACCAGTTAACAAATAACCCACTGTGAATGCTACGGTGAAGTGTAAAATTGCAAACGTTGCTGTTTTGGTCATGATATTTTCTCCTGCAATTAAATTTTGATAACCCATTATTGGATAGTAAACAAATTTAATCCAATTGATTATTTCTAACAATTTGATAAGTTTTATTAATGAGTAAATTACCTACACACATCCCTGTGATTGCGATTGACGGCCCTTCTGCCTCTGGCAAAGGGAGCGTGGCTGAGTTAGTGGCTGAAGCATTAGGGTTTCACTATTTAGACTCTGGTGCGATATATCGCATCGTCGCTTACGCCAGCAAAGAACAACGAATTGCTTGGAATCAAGCCGAAGCCATTGCAGCACTTGTCTCACAACTTTCGATTCAGTTTGTGCATGGCGAAATTTTGTTGAATGGCGCAAACATTTCCATGTTGGTAAGAAGCGAGGAAATGGGTCGCGGTGCATCTGAAGTTGCAGTGCACCCAGCAGTGCGCAACGCCTTGCTAGATTTACAAAAAAGCTTTAGAAAAGCCCCGGGCTTAGTGGGTGACGGTCGAGATATGGCTTCTGTTGTGTTTCCAGATGCGATACTTAAAATATTCTTAACTGCAGGGGTGGAGATTCGCGCGCAAAGGCGCTTTGAGCAATTGCGTAACCGTGGTTTAGATGCGAATTACGAGACGATTCTGCAAGACTTACAAACACGAGATTTACGCGATAGTCAGCGCAGTGCAGCACCGCTTAAACAAGTACAAGATGCACTATTACTGGATACGTCAGACAAAACGATTCAACAGGCTGTAGATTTTGTGTTGGATGCTTACCAAGAATGCTTGAATTCCTACAAAAAAACATAGAAAAAAAGCATTTAAGTCATTGAACATAAGATATTTTTTGTGTAAAATCTTACGTTCGAATTACGACTACATTTAGCCGTAATGTTTTATTAACTACCCCACTGCTAGGTGGGATTACTTAATACTCAATTATGCTTATTAAGTAACTTATTTGGATACACACTTTTAATGGCTTCTACTTCTAACTCAACCCCATCTACTATGGAATCTTTTGCAGCCCTCTTTGAGGAAAGCTTAGCGCGTCAAGAAATGCGCTCAGGCGAAGTAATTACTGCTGAAGTTGTTTCTGTAGATAACGATTTCGTAATTGTTAATGCTGGTCTTAAATCTGAAAGCGTAATTAACGCTGACGAGTTCAAAAATGCGCAAGGTGAACTCGAAGTTGCCGTTGGCGACTTTGTAAAAGTTGCGATTGAAAAACTCGAAGACGGCTTTGGCTCTACACAACTTTCTCGCGAAAAAGCGAAGAAAATGCAAGCATGGCTTGATTTAGAAGATGCAATGAACGAAGGCCGCGTTGTTAAAGGCTTTGTCAGCAGCCGTGTTAAAGGTGGCTTGCGCGTTTCTGTAAACGGCATCATGGCATTCTTACCTGGCTCATTAGTTGATGTACGTCCAGTCAAAGACACCACTCCTTATGAAAATAAAGAGTGGGATTTTAAAGTGATCAAATTAGACCGCAAACGCAACAATATCGTGGTGTCACGTCGCGCTGTGATGGAAGACAGCATGGGTGCAGACCGTGAAGCGTTAATGGGCACATTGACTGAAGGTGCAGTGATTAAAGGTATTGTTAAAAACATTACAGACTACGGCGCGTTCGTTGATTTGGGCGGTATTGATGGTTTGCTACACATCACTGACTTAGCATGGCGTCGCGTAAAACACCCATCAGAAGTATTGACTGTAGGTGAAGAAGTTGAAGCGAAAATCTTGAAATTCGATCAAGAGAAAAACCGCGTTTCATTAGGTATCAAACAATTGGGCGATGACCCATGGGTAGCTTTAACACGTCGTTACCCAGTGAGCACACGTTTATTCGGTAAAGTATCTAACTTGACTGATTACGGCGCATTCGTTGAAATCGAGCCAGGCATTGAAGGTTTGGTACACGTTTCAGAAATGGATTGGACCAACAAAAATATTCACCCAGGCAAGATTGCTCAGTTAGGTGATGAAGTAGAAGTGATGATTCTTGAGATTGACGAAGAGCGTCGTCGCTTATCATTGGGTATGAAACAATGTAAAGCAAACCCATGGGATGATTTCTCTGCAACACACGCTAAAGGCGACAAAGTGTCTGGTCAAATTAAATCGATTACTGACTTTGGCGTATTTATTGGTTTGCCAGGCGGTATTGATGGTTTGGTTCACTTGTCAGATTTATCATGGACACAAACTGGCGAAGAAGCCATCCGTAACTTCAAAAAGGGTGACGAATTACAAGCTGTTATCCTTGCCATTGATGTAGAGAAAGAGCGCATTTCTTTAGGTGTTAAACAATTAACTGAAGACCCAAATGGTAGCAGCAACCCTGCAGCCGACGACAAAGCAGCTAAACCAAAAGCCAAAGCAGCTAAAACAAAAGCGGATGATATCGTACCTGATGATTCTGCTGCAGCCGGTACTACTAACCTTGGTGCGTTATTAAAAGCCAAATTAGATAGTAAAAAATAATCGTCATCTACCTATTTAGGGCTTAAAGCAATGACAAAATCGGAATTAATCAACTTGCTTGCTGAACGTTTTCCGCAGCTAGTAGTGAAGGATGCTGAGTTATCGGTAAAAGCAATTCTTGATGCAATGACAGATAATTTATCGACAGGCGAGAGAATTGAAATCCGTGGGTTTGGTAGTTTTAGTTTAAATTACCGACCACCGCGTTTGGGTCGCAACCCAAAAACCGGCAGTAAAGTGCAAGTACCTGCAAAGCATGTACCGCACTTTAAAGCGGGTAAAGAGTTGCGTGACCGCGTAGACTCCGCAACATAACCAATGTTGAAGTATTAATTCACATGCAACAAACTAAACGGCACTTCGGTGCCGTTTTTTATGGATGCCGTTTTCATAGGCGCTTTTTATTGTGTGCATTCTTTATATTGTTACTACTTTTTGTATGCCGATTTTTAATATCATTAGCCTATCACTGTGCCATTAGGTAAAATATAGTATTACGTTTTTCTCACCGCATATGTCCGTTGAATTTGAATACTGGTGGTTACTTGTACTCCCCCTCTTTTTTACATTAGGCTGGGTAGCTGCGCGCGTTGATATCAAGCAATTAATTTCAGAATCCACTACCCTTCCAGCCGCATATTTCAAAGGCCTTAATTTTTTAATCAGTGACCAACACCACAAAGCAGTCGAAGCGTTTACTGAAGCTATCAACATCAATAATGATTCGCTTGAACTACACTTTGCTCTAGGTAGCTTGTTCCGCCGCACAGGTGAAACTGATCGTGCTATTCACTTACACCTGAGTCTATTAGAGAAAAAAGAGCTCTCAGAACCGCAAAGAAATGCGGTGAAAGCTGAACTTGCACAGGACTATTTAAAAGCTGGTTTGTTTGATCGTGCAGAAGAATTATTTAAAGGACTAGACGACACACGCTATCGTCAACCAGCTTTGCGCTCACTGCTTGAAATTTATGTACGCGAACGTGAGTGGTCACAAGCGATTGTGATGGCCACTGAATTAGAGCGTCTGTCTGGTGTGCCATTCCGTCAAGAGATTGCCCAGTATTATTGCGAGCTGGCAATGAATGCCATCATTGCAGAAGATACCGATGCCGCCAAACAGTTGCTTGGTGAAGCATTAGAAGCTAACAAAAACTGCGTACGTGCCAATGTGTTATTGGGCGATATTGAAGCCAATGCAGGTGCACATGCCGCAGCCATTTCTTATTGGAAACGGATCGAGTTTCAGCAACCCGAATTTTTAGGCTTGGTGGCGAATAAAATGCTGAAAAGCTATGCCTCTAATAAAAAAGGCAATACGGGTTTAAAAGAAGGCTTAGCGCAACTCAATTACTATTTAGAGACTTATCAACTGCCTTCGCTTGTGTCTGTGCTGTATGAAGCCACATTGGCCGAAGAAGGTGCCGAAGCTGCAGCCAAACTTGCACGTAACGAATTGATTCGAAAACCTAATTTAAAAGTGTTAGATCAGCTATTACAAGCACGTGCCATGCTGAATGATCATCAGCAAGACATTCAACTCATGCAACAAACCGTACGTAATGCAATCGGCGACCGCGCTGCTTATCACTGCAACCAATGTGGTTTCCGCGCCAAACAATATCACTGGCAGTGTCCAGCCTGTAATGCTTGGGAATCTCTCCCCTCTGAGCCTTCAGAAGCTACCGTGCGGGATATTAAACTCATCAATAGAAAATAATTCCTCTTCATGCAAACACCTGCAAATAGTGCACAGCGCTCAACTATCGACAGCAAAATTGTAGTCGCTTTAGATTACCAAGAAGCAAACCAAGCATTCACATTAGTGAATCAATTAGACCCAAAGCTTTGCAAACTCAAAGTGGGTAAGGAGCTATTCACTTCAGCGGGACCAAGCTTTGTAGAACAACTAGTCACCAAACAATTCGATGTATTTTTAGATTTAAAATTTCACGACATTCCCAACACCGTGTCCAAAGCGTGTGAAGCTGCTACTAAATTGGGCGTCTGGATGCTGAATGTGCATGCCAGCGGCGGCAGCGCAATGATGCAAGCAGCATTAGAAGGGGTAGATAAGGGCAGTTCAGACGCTCACTCACCCTATTTAATAGCAGTCACCGTGCTCACCAGCATGAATCAAACAGCCCTCAATGAAATAGGTATTGAGAATAGCGTGGAGCAACATGTATTGAAGTTGGCTAAACTCACAGAGCAGTCAGGGCTACATGGTGTGGTGTGCTCAGCGCAAGAAGCAACATTATTACGGCAACACATCTCAAAAGACTTTCTATTGGTTACCCCTGGTATTAGGCCTGCATTTGCCAGTGTGGACGACCAGAGCCGTATACTCACGCCAAGTCAAGCACTGGCCGCAGGCGCTAATTACTTGGTGATTGGACGCCCTATCACGCAAGCAAAAGATCCATTAGCGGCTTTGTCGCTTATTCTTCAAGAGATTCAAACAACCACCTGCTAGCACATTCATTTCTCCCTAGTCACGTTTTGATTAAAGCAGTACAATAAAAGTTGTACAGGTGTACAAAATAATAATTTTAACTGGAGAATCCAATGAAAAAACTACTTGCCACTATTGTTGCATCACTCATGTTCACCCTGACTGGCGTAGCTTCTGTAAACATAAACACAGCCACACAAACCCAACTAGAAAGCCTTGAAGGTATTGGCCCTGTAAAGTCACAAGCAATTGTCGATTATCGCAAAAAGAATGGCGGGTTTAAGTCTGTCAATGATCTTGAAAAAGTAGAGGGCATTGGTCCTGCCACACTGCAAAATGTGCGTAAAGAGGTAACTATCACGGGCAAAACTACGTTGCCAGCAACTGCTTCTACTACCGCTAAAGAGAATAAAGCAGCGAAAGAAACCAAAACAAAAAAAGAAACTACAAGCAAAAAAGAGAGCACCAGTAAGAAAGCATCTGATAAAAAATCGTAATTTCAAATAAACAAAACAAAAAAAAGCCACCTTGAAGGTGGCTTTTTAATTCAAATTAACTAGTGATCGTGTTTCTGATGACCTTTACCGCGTTTGTGTTTATGACGTTTTTTGTAATTTCTATTGTTTTGATCAGGCTCGTCAATCACTTTACCAACCACTGCGCCACCTGCACCACCCAAGCCAGCACCCACAACAGCGCCTGTACCTGTGCCACTCACTTTACGACCAACGTAGGCACCCCCTGCACCACCCGCTGCACCACCGATAACGGCACCAGCTTGACCTGAGCCTTTGGTGGTGACTGCACCGCCTAAACCGCCGCCTACCGCACCACCAACCACTTCACCAGTGCTGCCACCCACGACACCACCAAGTGCAGTTCCTGCAGCAGCGCCTAAGCCACCACCTACACCTGTTTTTAGGTTGCTATCTCCAGCTAATGCTTGGCCTGAGACAAGCGCAGCGCCCAGCATTAATGTATACATATGTTTCATATTGCTTCCTTTTTTCATTAACACCTTGATTTACAAAGCAAATGCAATATAGAGGTAATTGCGTTGTGACAATATTAGGCTCAGGCTGATTTGCTTGTAGGATTACACTGACAAGCTAACTCACCTGAGCGTAATCTAGGTGACATAACTAATGGTATGACAGGTTACTTAACGCGCATGCCTGACTGTGCGCCTACATCAGGAGATAGGATAAATGGACCGCCGCTTTCATCACTGGCTGCCAGCACCATGCCTTCACTCATGCCAAACTTCATTTTACGCGGGGCTAAATTGGCCACCATAACCGTTAGACGGCCTTTTAAGGTTTCTGGATCGTATGCAGATTTGATACCTGCAAATACTTGGCGTGTTTTTTCTTCACCTATATCAAGCGTGAGCTTCAATAGCTTTTCCGCGCCTTCTACATGTTCAGCATTCACGATTTTGGCAATGCGCAAATCAATCTTAGTAAAGTCATCAATACTGATGTAGGCACCCTCTCCAACATCGTTGGAAGCCGTAATTGTAGGTGCAACTGTTTTAACGGGTGCAGGCGTGGGAGTTAAGTTCTCTTTGTTGGCTTCTGTCATGGCTTCTATCTGTTTGGGATCAATACGTGTGATTAAGTGTTCGTAGGCATGAATGCGGTGACCAGCACTTAACGACAGCGCATCAGTAGACCAACTCAAAGGCGCTACATTTAAAAACTGCTCAATTTGCTGTGCAAGTTTTGGCAATACTGGCTTGAGGTACAACGTGAGTAACCGGAACATTTCCAGCGCATCTGAACACACCTGCTGAAGCGCTTCATCTTGACCTTCTTGTTTAGCCATGACCCAAGGCGCTTTATCCGCCACAAAACCGTTAGCAATGTCACTCAAACGCATAATTTCCCGCAACGCCTTACCAAAGTCTCGTGCCGCATAGGCCTCCGCAATGCTTGAGGATGCACTCAATAACTCTGTAACAGCTTGATTGTTTGCAGAAGGTGCTAACACACCATCAAAGCGCTTATTAATAAACCCCGCTGTACGGCTGGCAATATTGATATATTTACCCACCAAATCACTATTCACGCGCGCAACAAAGTCTTCTAGATTTAAATCAATGTCTTCCATGCTGCCATTGAGTTTAGCGGCATAGTAATAGCGTAAATATTCAGGATTTTTAATATGGTCTAAATAGCTGCGCGCTGTAATAAACGTACCGCGTGACTTAGACATTTTTTCGCCATTCACTGTTAAAAAGCCATGTGCAAATACACTGGTAGGGGTGCGATGGCCACTGTATTCTAAGGTTGCAGGCCAAAACAGCGCATGAAAATACAATATGTCTTTACCAATAAAGTGATAAAGCTCGGTTGTGCTATCTTTTTTCCAATACTCGTCAAAATCTAGGCCGTTTTTGGCACAGAGATTTTTAAAACTCGCCATATAGCCAATAGGTGCATCTAGCCACACGTAAAAATATTTACCTGGGGCATCGGGGATTTCAAAGCCAAAATACGGCGCATCTC
The DNA here is from genome assembly GCA_030696695.1 of Methylophilus sp. Taxonomy (GTDB): domain Bacteria; phylum Pseudomonadota; class Gammaproteobacteria; order Burkholderiales; family Methylophilaceae; genus Methylophilus. Next base: position 148,286 of record JAUYRP010000002.1, on the reverse strand, counting down.
TTGAGATATCCCAATCGGATAGTTTGTTTTCGCCTACCTCCCCTACCCACTCGGTCATTTTATTCGCTGCTTCTGCTTGTAAATGACCTGCGCGCGTCCAGTCACGTAAAAAGTCTGCGCACTCACTCAATTTAAAAAAGTAATGTTCGGTTTCTTTACGCACAGGTGTGGCACCAGAAACAGCAGAGAATGGGTTGATTAAATCTGTGGGGCTGTAAGTTGCGCCGCATACTTCGCAATTATCACCATACTGATCTTTGGCATGGCATTTGGGACATTCACCCTTAATAAAGCGGTCAGGCAAGAACATATTTTTGACTGGGTCAAAATACTGTTCTATGGTTTTACTGGCAATTTTGCCATTGGCTTTAAGCGCTTTATAAATGTTGCTGGCTAATTCGCGATTCTCTTCCGAGTTGGTGGAATAGTAATTATCAAAATCCACCAAAAATTCAGCAAAATCTTGGCTGTGCTCTGCATGCACTTTGGCAATGAGTGCTTCGGGGGTGATCCCCTCTTTTTCAGCGCGCAACATAATGGGGGTGCCATGCGTATCATCCGCGCAGACATAATGCACAGTGTGGCCTTGCATCTTTTGAAAGCGCACCCAGATATCTGTTTGGATATATTCCACTAAATGGCCAAGGTGAATGCTGCCATTGGCGTATGGAAGTGCGGATGTCACTAAAAGTTTGCGTGCTGCAGATGTCATAGCGTTTCAATAAAATTGACGAAAGAAGCATTTTAACAAATGAAAGGCTAACTTGCTGTGTTTTCAACAATCACAAGCTTGCCCAATAACCTGATGCTCATTTGATTAAACAACTTCATTTGAAGTATGATGAATTATCATTTGACCACTCGATTTGATAACATATTTTGCATCAAATTTTTACTGAATTCTCTGTGTTACTTATCATCTCTGCGTTTGCAGGGATGCTGTCATTATGGTTAAAGCAACCGGTATTAATTGCATACATTATTGTGGGTATATTGGTTGGACCTGCAGGCTTTGGCCTAGTCAGTGCGCATGATCAAGTAGATTTACTGGCACAAGTTGGTGTGGTTGTACTGTTATTCGTAGTCGGTTTAAAGCTAGACCTGCAACATGTTCGCCACATAGGGCCAGTGGCGCTCGCCACAGGTTTAGGCCAACTGACATTCACTATCATCTTCGGTTTTATTTTGACCTATGCCATGGGCAAAAGCGTTATGGATGCAATTTATGTGGCCGTGGCACTCACATTCTCCAGCACCATTATTATTGTAAAGTTACTCACTGATAAGCGCGAGATAGACGCTTTGCACGGCAGAATTGCCATTGGGTTTTTGATTGTGCAGGATTTGGCGGTTGTGATTGCCATGATGGTAATGAGCTCGTTGCGGTATGGTGATGAGTCTGATTTATTACAACTACTTGTTTCAATTGCGCTTAGATTGATAGGTATTTCAATCGTGATGTTTGTATTAATGCGCTACTTGATCCCCACATTAGTTGCAAGAATGGCACGCTCTCAAGAACTGTTGCTTATCTTTGCCATTGCATGGGGCACTGGGTTTGCCGCCATGGGTGAATGGGCAGGTTTTTCGAAAGAAGCTGGCGCATTCTTAGCAGGATTTTCACTGGCATCAAGCGTATATAGAGATGCGATCAATGCACGCTTGACTGGCATACGCGATTTTTTAATCCTATTCTTTTTTATCGACCTAGGCTCTAAGCTAGACTTTTCTACACTGGGTTCAGAAACATGGCCTGCTGTTGTGCTATCTATTTTTGTATTGATAGGCAACCCATTGATTGTAATGGCGATTATGGGCTACATGGGCTACCGCAAACGCACAGGGTTTTTGGCAGGTTTAACAGTTGCACAAATCAGTGAATTCTCAATTGTCTTTGTTGCCATGGGGATTTCACTAGGCCATATTGGAGTGGATGTGCTTGGACTCACCACCCTGGTGGGCATTGTGACCATTGCACTTTCTACTTACATGATTCTTTACTCACACCCCATTTATAACCATATATCTTCTTGGCTCTCCATATTTGAACGTAACAACCCATATAGAGAACTCAACAAAGAAAATTTACACGCAAAAGATAGCTTGCCCGATGTGTTGGTGATTGGTTTAGGAAGATATGGCAGCACATTAGCCCGTGGGTTGCAGAAAGCTGGGCTAGAAGTAATGGCGATAGACTTTGACCCAGAAAATTTTAGAAAGCAGCATCGGTCTGGGATGAATGTTAGATTTGGTGATGGAACTGAGACTGAATTTATAGACACTTTACCTATCCAAAAAACACAATGGATAGTGAGTACACTGCCAGACGTTGGTGCAAATCAAGCGCTGATGCATGCACTAAAAGAGAGGCGTTACTCAGGGAGTGTTGCTATTGTTGCAAGAGAAGAAGGCGATCAAAAACTATTGAAGAAACTAGGGGCGACGACTGTGCTTTACCCTATGAATGATGCGGTTGAGTATGCAATTGCCTCGCTCTCACAAGAAATAGCTATGAAGAAAAAAGGAGATATAGATGAGTGAAATTAAACAAATACTATGTGCTATCGATTTATCAGATGCTACAAATAAGGTCATTAGTAAAGCAAAGTTGATTACGCATATGACAAGTGCCTCCTTAACTTTGATACATACCATTGAACACCATCAACTCAACTTTTTGAGACGAATACTGGGTGGTGATGAAGGTTCTGACACCCAGGCTGCTTTGAACAAAGTAAGTGCACTATTGGAAGCAGAAAAAAACAAATTACTAGCAAGTAACGTTAAAGTAGATACGGTGATTGAACAAGGTGTCGTGACTGAACGCATTCACGCATACTCCAACAAAATCAAAGCTGACTTGCTCGTGATAGGTGCCAATGGAAAAAGTACGCTTCAAAGCTTGTTTTTGGGCTCCACAGCATTAAAAATATTACGCAACAGCCTATGCCCTGTGCTGATATCAAAAGATGATACGCTTACTTCTTATCGTCGCGTGCTGATTGGTGTGGATTTTTCGCAAGATATTCAAGCGACTATTGCAATGGTGAAATCACTTACTCCTGACGCTGAAATTGTGTTGGCGCATTTTTATGAAATCCCTTTTGAAGGAAAACTAAGTCACTATTCAGAATTAAATGATCCTTATCTTGAAAACTATCGTACCGAGATTCGAGAGCATGCACTGAATAAAATGAACGAGATTGCAGATACGGCTCACTTAGACCCGCTTAAATCAAACATTGTTGTGGTACAAGGGGATGCCGTAGATAAGCTTTTATTTATGGCTAACGATTACGGTTGTGATTTGTTAGTATTAGGTAAGCATGGCACGAATGTCGCAGATGAATGGTTACTTGGAAGTGTCACTAACGAAATTATTAATGTATGTGAGCAAGATGTATTGGTCATGACGCAACAGAAAAATGTGGGTGGTTAATTAAAAAAACTTGGTTTGTTACACAAGGTTGTTTGTTTCTTTGGCCATTAGCCATAATTCAATTTTGCTCCAAACCAAAGGCAGTAACATCAGCGTGACCAATGCTGTAATTAAGTTGAACACAGTATGCACCATGGCCACTTGCTCAATAGGCGCTAAGTTAGACGCTAGAACATAATGGACGACTGGCTGCAGCACAGTTGAAAATAACAGCACGCCAAACACATTAAATGCAGTGTTAAGTAAAGCGAGCTTTCTAGCCACCGTGTCTAATACGCCACTTGCCAACAATGCAGTAGAAGTAGTACCCACGTTAGACCCTGCCACCATCCATACAGCAACCTGTGGGGCAATAACGCCTTGTAATACCAATAGCACTGCTAAACCACTCACCACCGATGAAGACTGCACAATTGCTGTGAGTAAAGCGCCAAACAGCAACGCGATGACAGGGGACTCTAATAGCGAATGCCACTCGGCAATGTAGTTACTTTGCGCGAGTGGTGCTAATCCCTGCCCTATTAAGTCTAGTGCTAGAAAAATCAAACCAAAGTAAAAAACCGCCTTGCCATAAGCACGCCATGGTCGAATACCCATGAGCGACCATAATCCGCCCAGGGTTACAAATACTGGTCCTAAACCCTCCACTTTCATGGCAACCAACCATGCGGTAAGTGTTGTACCAACATTTGCACCAATCATAATAGCGATTGCGCCGCGTTGCGTCAGCGCCTTACTGTGAGCTAATCCTAGTGCCATAGAAGTCACTGCAGACGAGGATTGCACAACCGCAGTTGCGATTGCACCCACGATTGCGCCACGCCAGTCGGTACGCGTAATCTGCTTTAACAGTGCGTGTAACCGATCGCCACCTAATCGTGTCACTTCATCGGAAAAAGCAGCCAAGCCATGCAAAAAAAGCATAATGGCTGCCATCACTGAAAAGAACCAAATAAACTCCGTGGTCATTTATATGATACTCACCTTCTTCATACGCCAAATTACCTTTTCCACCTCTACAGCGACAAACTTAACGAAGCCTAATATACAAATTGCAAACCAAGACATCCAATCTAGACTCTCGCTACCAAAAAATTGGTGCATAAAACTTGTGTAGGTAAATATCATTTGAAACCCCAATAGCAATAAGCTCACAACAATCGCAACGCGGTTGCCAGTGAATACATGCCAATGAAAACTAGAGGCAGTAAAATAACGCACATTAAACAAATAGACCAACTCTCCCACCACTAGCATATTCACAGCTGAAGTACGTGCTGTTGCCATGCTGCTTCCACGTGCAAGTTCCCACTCAAAAATGGCAAATGTCACAGCAATCATGAGTATGCTCACATATAAAATACGAATAGCGATCACTTTTGTAATCAGCGGCTCTTTGGGTGACCTTGGCAATCGTTTCATAATATTAGGCTCTGCCAACTCAAAAGCTAGCGCTAAGGCTAAGGTAACCGCTGTTACCATGTTGACCCACAAAATCTGACCTGCAGTGATAGGTAATGCAATCCCTAAAAACAATGCGATTAAAATCACACCCGCTTGTCCACCATTGGTAGGCAAAATAAACAATAGCGCTTTTTTAATATTATCAAAAACAACTCGTCCCTCTTTAACAGCATTCGTAATGGTCGCAAAATTGTCATCTGTTAATACTAAATCTGCAGCCTCACGTGCTGCATCTGTGCCCTTGCCACCCATGGCAACACCAATATCAGCAGCTTTGATAGCAGGTGCATCATTCACACCATCACCTGTCATCGCTACAATTTCGCCTTCCGCCTGCAAAGCCTCTACCAATCTGAGCTTATGTTGAGGACTTGCTCTTGCAACCACATCTACTTGCCCAACCATTTGGCGTAATTCGCTATCACTTAATGCTTCTATTGCACTGCCATTTAAGGTGTGCTTTGCTGCCAAGCCCAATTGTTTTGCAATCGCAGTCGCAGTGACCTCATGATCCCCTGTAATCATCATGACGCGTAGACCCGCTGACTGGCATTCAGCTACAGCCTCAATCGCTTCTTGTCGTGGAGGGTCTATCATGCCTACCATACCCAACAAACTAAAGCGTGTGGTAATGTCGTCTACGCATAATAATTTCCCGTTTTCATCCAAATCGCACTTTGCCAATGCCAACACGCGCTGCCCGTTACTAGCCGCATTTGCTATTCGCGCCTCCCATTTAGCATGGTCTAGCTCGCCAACTGCATCACGCAGACATAGCTTTAATATTTTTTCAGGGGCACCTTTAATCAAAATAAAGTCCCTCCCTTGGTGATGGTGATGTAGCGTGGCCATCCATTGGCGTTCTGACTCAAAAGGGATTTCATCTATTCTTGGATAGCGCTGTTTCATATCATTGGCATCCAACTCCCCTTTAGATGCCATTGCTTGCAAAGCACCCTCTGTAGGATCGCCTACCATGCGCCAAATACCAGCTTCATCCTGCTTAATTTGTGCATCGTTACATAAGGTGGCACACACCAATAAATCGATTAATTCGTCGGCATGCTCTATATCGACTGGAGTATCATCTTCATACAAAAAGGTACCCTCTGGCTGATAACCTGAACCGCTTACCTTCAGGGTAGCATTCGGAAGCATTACGCTCACAGCAGACATTTCGTTGCGTGTTAAGGTGCCCGTTTTGTCCGAGCATATCACCGTCACTGAGCCTAGGGTTTCAATTGCTGGAAGGCGACGAATGATTGCTTTGTTTTTTGCCATGATTCTCGTACCTATCGCCAAGACAATCGTGACCACCGCAGGAAGTCCCTCTGGTATCGCCGCCACAGATAACCCAACGATAGCGAGAAATAAGTCTAGTATGGGCATATGCATTACCCAATACCCATAAGCAAAGGTGATTAGTCCTATGCATAAAATAACAGTTGTGATTTGTTTAGCAAACCAATCAAGACGACGTGTAAGTGGCGTTGCAAGTGTTTGCACTTCGCTCACTAAATGTCCAATTTTACCCACTTCGGTGCTTTGTCCTGTTGCCACTACAACACCATGTGCATGACCCATGCTGACCAAGGTACCAGAGTAAACCATACAAGTTCTGTCACCCAAGTTCGCCTCTTTGGGAACGCTAATTACAGACTTTTCTACTGGCAAAGATTCGCCAGTCAGCGCCGCCTCCATTACGTAAAAGCTCTTTACACTAATCAAGCGTAAATCAGCAGGCACTTTATCTCCAGGTTCAAGTATCACAATATCACCCGGTACCAATTGGTTGGCATTAATATCTAAATGCTGATGGTCACGCAAGACACGCGCATGTGAGGCCAGCATTGCACGCACCGCTTCCAATGCCTTTTCCGCTTTACCTTCTTGCACAAATCCAATCATCGCATTAACAAGCACCACTGCTACAATAACAGTTGCATCAATGTAATCTTCTAGTAGCACAGTCACTATGCCCGCTGCAATCAGCACATAAATCAATGGATTATGAAATTGCTTCACAAAACGTAGCCATGGCGGAATCGCTCGCTTGACGGGTAAACTATTTTCACCAAATTTTGCTAGTCTTTCTGCCACTTCAGCCTGCGTCAAGCCACTACTCGTGGTATTGAATTGATTTAAGGCCTCTTCAACCTGAAAAGTATGGGCAAACTCGCTGAGTTCTTTTTGCACTATAGCGTTCCTTAATGTTTAGTGAATATGGAGTTTCATGTAGGTATTGTTACCATCATACTAAAATAGCTGTTTTGCAGTCTGTTTGATATAGCACAAGGGCGAGCAAAAAATAACGTTGTATAAGACAGCCATCACATGCAAACATAGGTGCATTTTCAACGTGCATTCAAGTAGTTCTATCACTCCCCAATACTACACACGCATACCCCTCTTATGTGCGTATGCCATGACTCGCGTGAGAAATTCAGATAAAATACCTTAACTTTTTACTCAAGCATTATTCAGGATCATGGAATGGCCATCACAGAACTTCTTATCAAAAGCACACTTTCTTTATGCATAGACCCCAATACAGATAAAGACTTTGTTAACGGAAAGTCCATTAAGAATATCAATATCTCTGGAAATGATGTGAGCTTGGATGTGGTGCTCGGCTATCCAGCTAAAAGCCAACTTGAAAACATTCAACAACAAATTCACGATGCTTTATCCGCGTTAGAGGGCATAGGAAAGATCACTATTAACGTTGGGAGTCGTATTGTTTCTCACAGCGTGCAACGCGGCGTTAACTTACTTCCTAATGTGAAAAATGTGATCGCCGTGGCATCTGGTAAGGGCGGTGTAGGCAAATCCACCACGTCTGTAAACTTGGCGCTTGCCCTAGCCGCTGAAGGTGCCACCGTAGGTTTATTAGACGCAGACATTTATGGCCCCAGCCAACCGCAAATGCTGGGGATTAGCGGTCGCCCAGAAAGCATGGATGGCAAAAGCATGGAGCCGATGTTGGCTCACGGCATACAAGCAATGAGTATAGGTTTTTTGGTGGATACCGATACACCCATGGTGTGGCGTGGCCCTATGGTCACTGGTGCGCTTGAGCAATTATTGCGTGATACCAAATGGCGCGACTTAGATTACCTCGTGATTGATTTGCCACCAGGCACAGGTGATATTCAACTGACATTGGCGCAAAAAATCCCTGTCACTGGTGCTATTATCGTCACCACTCCCCAAGACATTGCGCTGTTGGATGCTCGCAAGGGCTTGAAGATGTTTGAAAAAGTCGGCATACCTATTTTGGGTATTGTCGAAAACATGAGCACGCATATTTGTTCAAAATGTGGACATGAAGAACATATTTTTGGTGCGGGCGGTGGCGAGGTAATGAGTAAAGATTACAACGTTGATTTATTGGGTAGTCTGCCTTTGGATATTAGTATCCGCATGCAAACAGACAGCGGTAAGCCTAGTGTGATTGCAGAACCTGAGAGCAAAATTGCAAGCGTTTATAAAGAAATTGCACGCAAAGCCGCTAGCAAAATCGCCATGGCAAGCTTAGACCATAGCGCTAAATTTCCAAGTATTGTCATTCAGAATACTTAATAGATAAAACTTAACGATATAAAAAAGGCGCTCATGGCGCCTTTTTTATATACCCAAATAATGTAACTTTTGGCTATCTGAGCTCAACACCAAAACAATACACATCCACGCCATTGGCTGGAGAAATCAATGTCGCAGGAATCGCAACGCCCTTGCGCCAGTTATCGACGGCCTCTTGTTTACCTGCACCAGTGACTAAAAACATCACTTCATGCGTGTTATTCAAGCGATTTTGGCTCATGGTTACGCGATCTGCAGGTGGTTTAGGCGCATTAAATACAGGCACCACATCTGCGCTGTTATCTACTGTTTGGTTAGGAAATAAACTGGCAGTGTGGCCATCTTCACCCAACCCTAAAATCACCAAATCAAATGCACGCACACCTGCTAGTGTCTTGGCATAAGCTTTTGCGCCTTCTACATTCCCTAGCTCTGTAGGAATATCATGAATTTGATTGGCTGGAATCGCTACATGGTTTAACCATGCGTCACGGGCCATTTTGCTATTACGTTCTGCATGGTCTACTGGCAAACAACGGTCATCATTATGAAAGACGTGCCATTTAGACCAATCCGCCTGCTGTTTACTAAGCAACTGATACACGCTTTTGGGCGTGCTACCCCCTGCCAACACTACTAAAAAGCTGTCATATTTAGCAATTGCTTCTGTTGCAGCCGCCAAAATACGGCTGACTGCTGCTTGATTGATGTCGTCTTGCGTTTGAAATGTGTGCCAACGCGTTTGATTAAGTGCCATGAAAACCGCCAAAAACTAAAGATATCTGAAAAAAGAAAAAGCAGCCTTTGAGTGCTAAGCTGCATTTGCTATAATTATACCTAACTCTGCAAATGAGTGCACCTCACCCACAAGGTTGGTGTTTCTTAACAATCCTCACACCATAGGAAAATCTGAATGAAATTAGCAATGATAGGCTTAGGCAAAATGGGTGGCAACATGGCTGCTCGTTTACTCCGTCACAAAATCAACGTGGTTGGTTTTGACTTTAATACCGAATTCGTTAACAAACTTGTCAAAGACGAAGGCTTGGAAGCAGCAACCTCAGTCGCTGATGCTGTCAGCAAGCTTGAGGGTCAAAAAATCGTTTGGCTGATGTTGCCGGCTGGCGAAATCACTGAAAAACAAATTAAAGACCTCATCCCAATGCTCAACAAGGGCGATATTATTGTGGATGGCGGCAACTCAAATTACAAACACAGCCAGCGTCGCGGCGCCATGTTAGCAGAAAGCGGCATTGGCTTTATCGACTGTGGTACCTCTGGCGGTGTTTGGGGCTTAGATAATGGTTACTGCTTGATGTACGGTGGCGAAAAACAATATGCAGACGTATTAGCACCTTATGCGCAAGCATTGACGCATGCAGACCGCGGTTGGGCACACGTAGGCCCAGTTGGTTCTGGTCACTTTACTAAAATGATCCATAACGGCATTGAATACGGCATGATGCAAGCATTTGCTGAAGGCTTGGATTTAATCAAAGGTAAAGAAGAATTCGAATTAGACTTAGCGCAAATTACTGAATTATGGCGCCATGGTTCTGTTGTACGTAGCTGGTTACTCGACTTAACTGCCGAAGCACTGAAAGAAGATCAAAGCCTTACAGAAATCGCGCCGTACGTGGCTGACTCCGGCGAAGGTCGCTGGACAGTAGTAGAAGCTGTTGAGCAAGGCGTTGCGGCCCCTGTGCTGACAGTGGCACTACAAGCCCGTTTCAGAAGTCAAGATGCAGAAGGCTATAGCTACAAACTGTTATCACTGATGCGTAATGCATTTGGTGGTCACGCAGTAAAATCCAAAAAATAATAGCGGATAGTGTAGCGCGCAGCTGCGTAAAACGCTGAATAGCGTAAATGCGTTGCTAGCAGTGTGGGAAAGGCGTATGCCTTTCCCTATTACTTTAAATTTTAAGGCATTTCCTTATTGGATTTATTATGACAAAACAAATTGATCCTTGTACCCTCGTTCTATTTGGTGCCAGTGGTAACCTCTCACGCATCAAACTTATGCCGGGTCTTTTTCGTCTGGATGCGGCCGGTAGATTACCTGATCACATGGTGATTCTCTCAGTTGGTCGTGGCGAAGTAAGCTTGGACGCATGGCGCGCAGACGTAAAAAGTATGCTTGATGCTAAATTCAAAAATGGCTACGATCAAGCAGTGTTTGAGCGTTTTATCGCACGTAATCACTACCACGCAAATCCGCCTACTGATCCCGACGCTTTCAATAAAATGAAAGCAAAATTATCAGACGAAAAAACATTCCCACAAAATCTTGCTTATTTCTTATCTGTTCGTCCAACTGACTTCGCGCCTGTAGTGGAGCAACTGTCGGCTGTCGGCTTATTGGATGAGAGCAAATATTGGCGTCGCGTGCTGATTGAAAAACCTTTCGGCACCGACCTACCAAGTGCGCAAGATTTACAAGCTAGACTGACTAAGCATTTAAAAGAAAGTCAGATTTATCGTATTGACCATTATCTTGGTAAATCTGCGGTGCAAAATATCATGCTCACGCGTTTTACCAACGCAATTCTAGAGCCATTATGGAACAATGCACACATTGACCACGTGCAAATCACCAACAATGAGACCTTAGGTGTTGGCGACCGCACCACGTTTTATGACGCAACGGGTGCTTTACGTGACATGTTCCAAAGCCATTTATTGCAGACATTGGCTTTGGTGGCCATGGAGCAACCTAAAGATTTAACGCCTGAGAGCATTCGTACAGAAAAAATCAAACTGCTAGAATCGATTCGCCCTATTGATGTGAGCAACTTAAACAAGCAGGCATTCCGCGCGCAGTATGCTGCAGGTCGCGTATGTGCCAGCGATGGGCACGGTGAAAACGTGGCTGGTTATCTCGAAGAACTGAAACGTGATGGCGTGGAATCTAGCAATACTGAAACCTATGCTGCTGTAAAACTGTTTATTGATAATCCTCGCTGGAAAGGTGTTCCTTTTTATGTGCGTACTGCAAAACGCATGCACGAGGGGAATACTGCGATAGCGATTCGCTTTAAAAAAGCACCTATGTTGTTGAAAGATGACCAACATCATAACTGGCTGATCATTAATATTCAGCCACGTGAGTGTATCAAAATGGAATTTGAGTCCAAAATTCCAGGTCTCGATATTGCCACGCGTACACTAAGTGTTGATGGCCCTCAACGTCAAAAAGATGATGAAACTATCGACTCTTATGAAACATTGATGCTCAATTTGATGGAAGGTGACCCTTCACAATATTTGCACATTAATGAAGTGGAAGCACAATGGCGCTTGGTTGACCCGATAGTGAAAGCATGGGCGCAAGATAAAGGTCCAGTGCATCAATATCGCGCAGGTAACCGTGATCCAGAAGAATCAAAAGTCATTTTTGAATCTGAAGATCAATTCTGGCGTTACAGCATTGAACTAGGTGGCGACCAGCACTAATTAGTCACATCTAATTATCCCCATTTGATGAACATCGAATGGGGATTTTTTTCGGCCATTTCCTGTAAATTTTCATCATTTAACCGTATTTAGGCCTTATAATGCGTTTCACTTTTAACCTCTAAAACTGAACGCATATGAGCATTAAATCTGATCGTTGGATTCGTAAAATGGCTGTAGAGCACGGCATGATTGAGCCCTTTGAGCCCAAGCAGGTTAAGGTAAATGCCGAAGGGCAACGTCTAGTCTCTTACGGCACCTCTAGTTATGGCTATGATATCCGCTGCTCAAAAGAATTTAAGCTATTTACCAATCTCAATAGTACGATTGTGGATCCAAAAAATTTCGATCCTAATTCATTCGTTGAAGTAAACGCAGATTATTGCATTATTCCGCCTAACTCGTTTGCACTGGCAAGAACTGTAGAGTATTTCCGAATTCCGCGTAATGTGCTGACAGTGTGTTTGGGTAAATCTACTTATGCGCGCTGTGGCATTATCGTAAACGTCACCCCTTTCGAACCAGAATGGGAAGGCTATGTCACACTAGAGTTCAGTAACACTACCCCACTGCCTGCCAAAATCTACGCCAATGAAGGCTGTGCCCAAGTACTATTCTTTGAGGCAGATGCGGACGACATATGTGAAACCTCTTACAAAGACCGCGGTGGCAAATATCAAGGGCAAGTGGGTGTGACACTGCCTAAAATTTAGTTGAGTAATACTTATTTAATGCATCTCACCATAGAGGCACAGAGCTTAAACCTGCTAGGTTCTCTGTGCCTCTATGTTTTAGCAGTAAAGGATTAATGTTATGAAGTTTCGCTTTCCAGTTGTCATTATCGATGAAGACTTCCGCTCAGAAAATTCCTCAGGACTTGGCATTCGCGTACTTGCCAAGGCCATTGAAGAAGAAGGCGTTGAAGTCTTGGGTGTCACCAGCTATGGCGACTTGACCTCGTTCGCTCAACAGCAAAGTCGTGCATCTGCCTTTATCTTATCGATTGACGATGAAGAAATTGTTGAAGAAAAACCCGAGGCCATTGAACAGTTGCGCAAATTTGTAGGTGAGATTCGCTATCGTAATGAGGAAATTCCTATTTTCTTGCACGGTGAAACGCGCACATCTCGCCACATTCCTAATGATGTCTTGCGTGAACTGCATGGCTTTATACACATGAATGAAGATACGCCAGAATTTGTGGCACGCTTAATCATTCGTGAGGCTAAAGCCTATTTAGATAGCTTGCCGCCTCCGTTTTTCAAAGCACTAACACACTATGCGGCCGATGGCTCTTATTCATGGCATTGCCCTGGCCACTCCGGTGGCGTGGCGTTTTTAAAATCGCCAGTGGGTCAAATGTTCCACCAATTTTTTGGTGAGAATATGTTACGTGCTGACGTCTGTAACGCGGTGGACGAGCTTGGTCAATTGCTTGACCATACGGGGCCAGTTGCAGCGTCTGAACGCAATGCAGCTCGTATTTATAATTGCGATCACCTCTATTTTGTGACCAATGGCACCTCCACTTCTAATAAGATTGTATGGAACTCAACCGTAGCGCCTGGCGATATTGTGGTAGTTGACCGTAACTGCCATAAATCTGTATTGCATTCCATCATTATGACGGGTGCGATTCCTGTATTTTTGATGCCGACACGCAACCACTTTGGCATTATTGGTCCTATTCCAAAAAGCGAATTTGCTTGGGAAAACATTCAAAAGAAAATACAACTCAACCCATTTGCCACGGATAAAAACGCAAAACCGCGCGTGTTGACCATTACGCAATCCACCTATGATGGCGTGTTGTACAACGTTGAGGAAATCAAAGAAATGTTGGACGGTAAGATTGATACCTTACACTTTGACGAAGCTTGGTTGCCACATGCCACGTTCCATGATTTTTATGGTGATTACCATGCGATTGGGGCTGATCGCCCGCGCTGTAAAGAGAGCATGGTATTCTCTACGCAATCTACACACAAATTGCTGGCTGGCTTAAGTCAGGCATCACAAATCTTAGTGCAGGATGCCATCGGCAATCAACTTGACCGTGATGTATTCAATGAAGCATATTTGATGCACACCTCAACCAGCCCACAATATTCAATTATTGCCAGCTGCGACGTAGCCGCCGCCATGATGGAAGCACCCGGCGGTACAGTGTTGGTTGAAGAGTCGATTATGGAAGCGTTAGATTTCCGCCGTGCCATGCGCAAAGTAGATGAAGAATGGGGCGCCGACTGGTGGTTTAAAGTATGGGGTCCTGACGACCTAACCGAAGAAGGCATTGAGGAGCGTGACTCGTGGATGCTGAAAGCGGGTGAAGCTTGGCATGGATTTGGGGATTTGGCTGAAGGCTTCAACATGCTAGACCCCATCAAAGCAACCATCATCACACCGGGGCTAGATATCCATGGTGATTTCTCTGATAAATTTGGTATTCCTGCCGCGATTGTGACCAAATACCTTGCCGAGCACGGTGTGATTGTTGAAAAAACTGGCTTGTATTCCTTCTTTATTATGTTCACGATTGGTATTACCAAGGGACGTTGGAACACGATGGTGGCTGCACTGCAACAATTTAAAGATGATTACGACAAAAACCAACCATTGTGGAAGGTACTGCCAGAGTTTGCACAAAAACAACCACGCTATGAACGCATGGGATTACGTGATTTATGTACGCAAATTCATGAAGTGTATAAAGCCAACGATGTAGCACGCTTAACGACTGAAATGTACCTATCAAACATGGTGCCGGCCATGAAACCAACCGATGCTTTTGCCAAAATGGCACACCGAGAAATTGATCGCGTACCAATTGACGAGTTGGAAGGCAGAATTACAGCCGTGCTGCTGACACCTTACCCACCAGGGATTCCTTTATTGATTCCTGGTGAGCGCTTTAACAACGTGATTATTAATTATCTTAAATTTGCACGTACCTTTAATGAGCGTTTTCCTGGATTTGAAACTGACGTACATGGCTTAGTCAAACAAGTGGTAGATGGTAAGGCCATCTACTATGTAGACTGTGTAGCTTAATCGTTTGCGGGCATCACTTACGTAAGTAAGTTAAATCGCTATAACGAAGACCACTTGCAGACAAGTGGTCTTTTTTTTCAATTAAAGTCCAAGCATCCCAATCAATTTCTGGCAAAAATGCATCGCCTTCGACCTCGATATCCACGCGCGTGATATACAGTTTTTGGACATGTGGCAGGCCATCTTGATACAACTGAGCGCCGCCTATTAAAAACAACTCTTCATCTTGCTTGCAAAAGCGCATGGCATCGTCAAGTGAATGCACGACTACTGCGCCATCCACTTGGTAACCTACGTTTCTCGTCACAATCACGGTGGTTCTGCCAGGCAATAAGCGGCCTAATGACTCGTAAGTTTTTCGGCCCATGATGATGTGATGTCCCATGGTGAGTGCTCGAAAACGTTTTAAATCCTCAGGCAGGTGCCATGGCAAAGTGTTATTCACACCTATCACACCATTATTGGCAACCGCTACAATCATCGATAAACAAGACATTTTTCTATTATACTGGATGTTTAGTTATATCCACTTGCAATACCGTATGCGTATTCAATATCCAAATTCGTTTCTGAAACTTCTGCTAATTGGCTTTGCCTTTGCAATTTTGCCGCTTATCTTCGCTTTTATTCAAGCCAATATTGCCTTTAGTCAGTTATCTCAGAATAGCCAAAGTACGATTGCTGTGTCTGTTAAATCAACGCGTGCTAGCCAAGTGTTGCAAGAGCAACTGCATTTGATGGAACGTAGTGCTCGTCAATACTTTGTGCTAACTGACTTTGAACTGTTAGAAAACTACCACACTAGTAGGCTGGCTTTTATTGAGGCATTGCATGAACTGATTAAGTTAAATACTGACCCAGCCCAAATTAAACAGTTACAAAATGTGGAAGAAATAGAATTTAATCTGCATGCATATATCATGCGTACCAATATTAATAATTTAGAAGATATGCCATTTTTGAGTGACTTTGGATTGCTTTCTCAAAAGGTAGATGAAATCATCAGTCTGAATAATCGGAGTATCGACAATGCTTCTTTACAACTGGCAAAAAATGCCAGTAAAACACAACAGCGGTTTTCGCTACAAAGTCTTGTGCTGATTCCCTTTGCGCTACTGGTAGCAGGGGTGTTAGCGTTTATGCTTGGTCGACCAATTCAGCGCATGGATACTGCAATCGAGAATTTAGGTAAGGGTGAGTATCACCACGAAATTACCATTGATGGCCCAGGCAATCTGCGCTTGCTTGGCAAGCGATTAAACTGGCTACGTGAAGAGTTGCTGACGTTAAAAGAGCAAAAGCAGCGTTTTCTGCAGCACATTTCGCACGAGCTTAAAACGCCACTCACTGCCATCAGAGAAGCTACAGAACTGCTCACAGATGGCGTCGGTGGTACGTTATCTGCACAACAACGCGAAATCACACAGATTCTCAAAGACAATAGCGTGCGCTTGCAAAAAATGATAGAGAACTTACTTTCATTTACCAAAATGGAATCTGATAAACATGTACTGAATATCAAGGCGTTAAATATAGAAGAAGTGATGAGTGCGACGCTCGACTCACATGCACTCAGTATTCGCGCTAAAAATATTCATATTGAAACTTTTTATTTTATTGAAACGATGATTGCAGATGCAGAAACTTTGCGTGTCGTGCTGGATAATCTGATTTCAAATGCAGTAAAATTTACACCCGAGCACGGGATGATTATTCTATCGTCTCGCGCTGAAAAGCAATGGCAGATTATTGAGATACAAGACAATGGCCCAGGTATCAGTCAGGAAGATATGGAGCGATTATTCGACCCATTTTATCAAGGCAAAACACTGCACCAAGGGTTAGTCAACAGTAGCGGTTTGGGTCTAACCATCGTCAATCATTTAATAGAGAAGCATCAAGGCGAAATTGAGCTAGTGCAAACAACAAAAGGCGCGCACATTATCGTCAAACTTCCAATATTGGAATCGTAATCCATGAAACATTTACACCTCATTCTCTTGTTGTCATCTTGCTTGCTCACGGCATGTGCGACCACTCAAGCGCCTGTAGCACAAACTGAAGTTGCACCTGTTCAAGCAAGTGACAACAACAATAGCGGCATCACGCTTTTGCCAGCGGCGACTGAACAATTAACACCTGCACTGCTTGCTTGTGAAGACTATCGAAAACAAGATACAGAAGGTCAAAAAAAGCAATACAGTGATACATTGCAAACGCTCGCCAAAAACAAGCAGGCCCTTGTGCACAGATTTAAGTTAGCCTGCATGTATGCAATTCCTTCTAGCTATATTAAAGACTATCCAAAAGCACATATGCAATTGCAGCAACTGCGTGAAGACCAAACGCTGACTGAAATAGACAAAGCCTACATCAACCAGCTCTACACTTTTAATGTAGAAAACCTTAAGCAACTGCAACGCTTACGTGATGAATCAAAATCGTTGAGTAATCTTGTAGAAAAGCATGAGGCATTACAAAAAAAATATGATGAAACCGAAAAAAAATTATTACACCTTAAAAACATAGAAAAAAAACTGAATGTGCGTTAAACCGCTACTTTTGTTGAGAGCTATCGCATGAAACCAGCAACGATATTGATCGTAGATGATGATCACGACATTTTGCGACTCATTGACATGCGTTTGCAATCTGCTGGCTACCACACAGTAAAAGCACAAAACGGTATGGCTGCGCTAGCCACACTCACTGTGCAGCGGCCCGATTTAGTCATTACCGATTTGCTCATGCCAGAAATTGATGGCATTGCGCTCATGGAGCAGATTCATCAACAGCACCCTACTCTGCCCGTCATCATTTTAACTGCGCATGGCACCATTACAGATGCTGTTACTGCGACACATCAGGGTGCATTTAGCTTTTTGTCGAAACCTTTTGAAAGCCAAGTGCTGCTGCAGCAGGTCGCCAATGCACTGCGTATTAGTGGCTTAAACACGCATATTGGTGAGGAAGAAGACCTTTGGCGAAATATGATTTTGACCAAAAGCCCTCGCATGGAAAATTTACTTGGCCAAGCCAAGCTCATTGCCGCTAGCGATGTCAGCGTTTTGATACAGGGTGAAAGTGGTACAGGCAAAGAGCTGCTAGCGCACGCACTGCATCAGGCAAGCGCTCGTAAACATCAACCATTTATCGCCATTAATTGTGGTGCCATTCCAGAGAATTTATTAGAGTCTGAATTATTTGGTCATAGCAAAGGCGCTTTTACTGGGGCAGTGAACAATCACGTTGGGTTATTTCAGGCAGCTGATGGCGGCACTTTGTTTCTAGATGAAATTGGCGATATGCCGTTGTCTTTGCAGGTCAAAGTACTACGCGCGTTGCAAGAACGTGTCATACGTCCAGTCGGTAGCACACAGGCTGTTCCAATTAATATCCGACTTATCTCGGCAACGCACCGAGACTTAGCGATAGAAATGAAATCACAAAATTTTCGTGAGGATTTATTTTATAGAATTAATGTGGTCAATTTGGTGTTGCCTGCGTTGGCAGAGCGGCGTGAAGATATACCACTTTTGGCACATCACTTTATCAAAGTATTTAGTCAACGCCATCAAAAACAGATTCAGGGTTATGCCCCTGAAGCACTTAGCTACTTAACGCAAGCGCCGTGGCCAGGCAATATTCGTCAGTTACAAAATGTGATTGAGCATACGGTGGTGCTTTCCACTACGCCCATGATTCCAATCAATTTGGTACAAAAAGCACTACAAGTGGATAACCACGCTGTATTGCCATTTGAGGTTGCACGACAGCAGTTTGAGCATCAGTATTTGGTTAATTTATTAAAAAGTACGCATGGTAATGTGACGCAGGCAGCTAAACTTGCGCAGCGCAATCGCACAGAGTTTTATCGCCTGCTTGATCGCCATGCCATCGAGCCACAATTATACAAACAGTCCATAGTGTAAGCATCAGCAGAACAATTCACTATTGTGTAACAATCCCATTCAACACTGTCGCTAATTAGCGACAGTGTTTCAGCTTCTAATTCAAACACTTACGTCACGTTATGCTTTTTTTGTCACTTATTAGCGACAAATAGTCATAGGGGGAAATACCATTAAAATCATAAGTGATTGTTTTTTATCAACAAATAAAGTTGGCACACTATTCGCTATTACAATATCAGTGACTTCCTCCCTTGTAGTCACATACTTTAGAAGTTGCCCAATAAAAAACAAACTGGGCAACTTTTTTTTGCCCAAAATTTGCGGGTCTTATCGTATTTGCTAATATTTATGAAGGGTTTAAGCGAATTGACTTACACAGAGAATGGATACTTGATGGCAGGGTGTGATTCATAGCCTTCCACACTAAAGTCATCCACAGTCACCCAAGTTTCCACATCTTTGAGCGTTTTAATATCTGGATTGATAATGAGTTTGGGCGATGGATAAGGAGTGCGTTTCAACTGCACATCACGCATCAGTTCAAGTTGGTCTTCATAGATATGCGCGTTAACAATTTTATGAAACGCTTGGCCCGCTTTTTTACCTGTGATTTGTGCCATCAGTGCCAGTAAGAAATATACCTGCACCATATTAAAATTAAGGCCCAGTGGCACATCGCAACTTCTCTGCGTGCTATTTAAATAAAGCGTATCGCCTAGCAATGAAAAGTGATGGCTATACATACAGGGCCTTAAACAACCCATGTGAAATACGCCAGGGTGATAGAACGTCAGAATCTCACCACGATTATCAATGCCTTGCGTAAGATCATCGACAATTTGTTTTAGCAAATCAATGCTACCGCCATCAGGTTTAGGAAAGTTTCTGGCTACTTTACCGTAAATAAAGCCACAGTCATCCTGCCCCTTTCTGTAGGGATTGGCTAACCAGTCTTGATTGTCGTTGGCGTTGGCATCCCAAGTGGTGGTACCCGCTTGCCTAAAGTCAGCAGCGTTATCGTAGCCACGCAGGTAACCAAGCATCTCTGCAATGGCTGATTTGTAAAAACTCTTACGGGTGGTGACTAGCGGAAACACACCATTGGCGACATCATAAGTAAGGTCTGCATTAATAACGGTTAAACATTTTTTACCAGTCCGTTTATTTTCAACCCAGACGCCTTCGTCAATAATTCTTTGGCATAACGCAAGATATTGCTTCATAAGTGCACTCGGATAAATTGAAACTGACTAACCGTTAATTAACATGGATACATAATGATGCAGTACACCCATACAACTGGTGCGAAAACTATTCGATACTAAGTGTTTGAGACAATAAATGCCTTCACAGCTTCCACATCTACATCCATCACTACAGAACGCTGTGGCAAGTTCTCCAAACCTTTCAAGCTTGCTGGACGCTCTGGGACTGTGCCTAAAGCCTCCACAATCGCATCCTCAAATTTGGCAGGTAGCGCGGTTTCCAATACCAACATCGGCACATCTGGTTTTCTAAGTTCCTGCGCTACTTTCAGCCCATCTGCGGTATGCGTATCAATCGTCACCCCATATTTTGCTTGGGTCTCACGGATAGTTTGCATACGGTTTTGATGATTACTACTGCCTGAAGCAAAGCCATAGTTTGGCACTTGATTAAAGTAACCCTCCGCCTTTAAATCGAATGCACCGCCTGCATCTACTTTTTGCCATAACTCGCGCATTTTCGCGCTATTGCGTCCCACCAAATCAAACACAAAGCGCTCAAAGTTGGAGGCTTTGCTGATGTCCATTGAAGGACTGGATGTTTGGTAGGTATTGGCTGAGCCACGTGGACGATATACACCTGTTCTAAAGAATTCGTCCAACACATCGTTCTCATTGGTGGCGACTACTAATTGGTCAATCGGCAAGCCCATCATGCGCGCAATATGGCCTGCGCACACATTACCAAAGTTGCCTGATGGCACTGCAAAACTCACTTTTTGGCTATTGTCATTCGTTACAGCCAAATAGCCTTTAAAGTAATACACCACTTGCGCAGCAATACGCCCCCAGTTAATGGAGTTGACCGCACCAATTTTATATTGGGCTTTAAACGCAAGGTCATTCGACACTGCTTTGACGATGTCTTGTGCGTCGTCAAACACACCTTTGACCGCGATATTAAAGATGTTGTCATCCTGCAGGCTAAACATCTGCGCGGTTTGAAAGCGACTCATTTTGCCGTGGGGTGACAGCATAAATACACGCACGCCTTTTTTACCTCGCATGGCATATTCAGCAGCTGAGCCAGTATCGCCAGAAGTGGCACCTAAAATATTAGTAGTCTCGCCCTTTTTGGCCAACACATACTCAAATAAGTTGCCAAGTAACTGCATTGCCATGTCTTTAAAGGCTAACGTCGGGCCATTGGAAAGCGAGAGTAAATACAAGTTATTATCCAACTTGAGCGTTGGCGTAATGTCTTCAGCATTTTGGCCGGCACGTGTGTAGCCATACACCTCGGCGCGATACGTTTTATTGATAATACTGCGTAGGTCGTCAGCAGGAATATCGTTCTCATCAACCAAGCGACTCAAAATGGTAAATGCCAAATCACGATAGGACATGCTTCGCATGGCGTTTAAATCTGCATCGCTAAATTGCGGATACGTTTCTGGCAAATACAACCCGCCATCAGGGGCCAAACCACCGAGTAGAATTTCACTGAAACTTAAGGCAGGTGATTGCCCACGGGTACTGATATATTTCATGCTTATTTAGCTCAATTATTTATCTAGAGAGTTCTTCCATACGGATTTTTGTGACTTTGCCATCAATTGCAGACAATGCTTCGATGGCGGCAATAGCAGCATCCATATTTTTCTCTACAGTCACATGGGTCAATATCACGATGTCGGCTTCCGATTCACCTTCTTGTGGCTCTTTTTGCATCATGGCATCAATTGAAATTTGACGATCGCCCAAAATCTTGGTCACATCTGCTAGCACGCCAGGTTTATCCATCACGCGCATGCGTAAATAATAAGCGCTGGTGACTTCGGCGATTGGTAATACTGGTAATGTCACTTGCTGATTTAATTGGAAACCCAAATACGGTACGCGTTGTTGCGTAGTCGCATCGCTTAAGCGTGCAATATCGACCAAATCTGCCACCACTGCGCTAGCTGTAGGTTCTGCACCCGCACCAGCGCCGTAGTAGAGAGTAGGACCTACGGCATCACCCTTCACGACTACTGCGTTCATTGCACCATTCACATTGGCGATAAGACGCTTTTCTGGAATCAAAGTAGGATGCACACGTAACTCCACACCCGCCTCTGTTTTTTTGGTAATGCCAAGTAACTTCACACGGTAACCAAGCTCTTCTGCGTATTTAATATCTTTAGTCGTAAGCTTAGTTATACCTTCTGTATAGGCTTGATCAAACTGCATGGGCATGCCAAATGCAATGGAGGCCATAATGGTCAGTTTATGTGCCGCATCAATGCCTTCC
Source organism: Methylophilus sp. (assembly GCA_030696695.1). Lineage (GTDB taxonomy): Bacteria > Pseudomonadota > Gammaproteobacteria > Burkholderiales > Methylophilaceae > Methylophilus. Next base: position 125,882 of record JAUYRP010000002.1, on the reverse strand, counting down.
ACGTCAAATGTAGGATCCGCTTCGGCATAGCCCAAACGCTGCGCTTCACCCAGCACATCGGCAAACGCTAAGCCTTTTTCACGCATTTCAGTCAGAATAAAGTTAGTCGTGCCGTTAATAATCCCCGCCACCCATTCAATACGATTAGCACTTAGGCCTTCACGTAAAGCTTTAATGATAGGGATACCGCCTGCTACAGATGCTTCAAAAGCGACAATGACACCTTTGGCTTCTGCCGCTTTAAAAATCTCATTGCCGTGTACAGCGATTAAGGCCTTGTTTGCTGTCACCACATGCTTACCATTTGCAATCGCTTGAAGCACCAACTCTTTGGCAACGGTGTAACCACCTATCAGCTCCACCACCACATCCACTTCTGGATTGTTTACCACAGCAAATGCGTCATCTGTCACCGCTACTTTGCCACCTGTGATTTGGTTAGCAAGTGCAATATTACGATCAGCCACTTGCACAATTTCGATAGTCGCACCCAAGCGACGCTCTATGTCAGCCTGATTACGCGTAAGCACGGTATACGTACCCCCGCCCACAGTGCCAATGCCTAACAACCCAACTTTAAGTGCTTTCATACCCTACATTCAACTTTCGTTATTTTTGATGCTTTTTGCGATAATTTTCTAAAAATCTGGCGATACGTTGTATTGCCTCAGTTAGGTCGTCCACATTAGGTAAAAACACCACGCGGAAATGGTCTGGCTTTTTCCAATTAAACCCAGTGCCCTGTACCAGCAACACTTTTTCCTCTAACAACAAATCCAAAATAAACTGTTGGTCATCCTCAATTGGATAAATTTTTGGATCTAATTTAGGGAACAAATACATGGCCGCTTTAGGCTTCACACAGGTCACGCCTGGAATAGCTGTCAACATCTCGTAAGCCAAATCACGTTGCTTACATAATCGACCACTTGGCGCCACTAAATCATGAATACTTTGATAGCCACCCAATGCAGTTTGAATTGCCAATTGGCCTGGCACATTGGCGCACAGACGCATAGACGCCAGCATGTTTAAGCCTTCAATATAGTCGGTCGCGTGTTTCTTTTCACCAGAAATCACCATCCAACCTGCGCGGTAGCCGCAAGTGCGATAATTCTTGGATAAGCCATTAAATGTGACGAATAACACATCATCGGCCAACGAGGCCATCGAAATATGTTCGTTACCGTCGTACAGTACTTTGTCATAGATTTCATCGGCAAAAATCACTAAGCCATGATGACGTGCGATCTCAATAATGCCTTCTAGGGTCTCCCGCGGGTACAAGGCACCAGTAGGATTATTAGGGTTGATGACAACGATACCGCGGGTATTGGCATTGATTTTAGATTCTATGTCTTTTAAATCAGGCAACCAACCAGTAGCTTCATCGCACAAATAGTGACGCGCAGTGCCTCCCGCCAAAGTCGCAGCAGCTGTCCACAATGGATAGTCAGGCATCGGTACCAACATTTGGTCACCATTATTCAGCAGGCCTTGCATCGCCATCACAATCAGCTCAGACACCCCATTGCCGACAATGATGTCATCCACTGTCACCCCAGCAATATTCTTGCTTTGAGTGTAGTGCATAATGGCTTTGCGTGGCTCAAACAAACCTTTACTATCGGTGTAGCCGCCTGCTTTGCTCATATTACGGATCGTATCTTGTTGAATTTCTTCTGGCACTTCAAATCCAAAGGCCGCAGGATTACCAATATTCAACTTGATGATACGATGGCCCTCGTCTTCCATTTGACGCGCGCGCTGAAGCACTGGCCCACGAATATCGTAGCAAACATTATTAAGCTTATTTGATTTGTTGACTGGCTGCATAAGGACTAGAATTCACCTATTAAGCGGCTCGCTTAACTGGCAGAAAATAAAAACCTTATTTTACCTTAGAAAGGCTTCGCTCTTCAATGAAAGAGAAGCCTGATGAACACAACACGAGTACGTCACGATGAAGCTACATTTAACCACCGCAGAGAAACAAAACTTAATTACTGGTTACGGCGAAGTTTTTATTGAAATCAACCGGCAGCGCTATTTCACCAACACGATTGTGATGCCAGACAGGATTTCGGATGAGTGGTCAAACATCAAGCTAAACACTCTCGAACCTACCCATTTTTCAATATTGGCCGATAGCAAACCAGAAGTTGTATTGCTGGGCACAGGCACAACCCATCAATTTATCCATCCAAAACTTTACCAATCTTTAACTGCGCTAGGTATTCCGTTGGAATGTATGACCACTGCAGCGGCGTGCAGAACATACAACATATTGATGAGTGAGGGTAGGAGCGTTGCTGCCGCCTTATTCTTATTGTAGCGAACGACTCATTTTGTGAACTAGCTAACGCTGCGGAGTCAGCGTAATTTGCAAACCTTGATTGGTCACCGAGAGATCTTTTGGCTGATATTGGGTGGCGCCAATTTTTAAGTCTTCTGGCTTAACTGTATAAAGTGTTAAGCCGTTTAACAACTGACCGCCTACTTGTTTAGCTAAGGCATTCATCACTTCAGTTTGCTTACTATCCAAACCATCTAGCTGGAAATTCTCAATCTCCGGGGCATCAAGTACCACACTGTTACTAGGTGCATCAAAACGTAACTTACCTGAAATACCAAGCTTACCCGCATGTGACTCTTCAAACAATTGGCTACTCAAATGCGTATCAAATGAAGTGTGCATGCGACCCGTGGTCTCATCGAAAGTGACTACAGCATTCGATAAATTTATATCAAAAATCTTGAGTAAAGAGAGAGGCACAGACAATCGCTCGTTGAGCTTTTGCTGAATTTGCGCCTCGGTGACACTGACTGTTTTATCACCCATCCCCGCACAAGCTGAAAATATCAAGCAGGCGCAAGCTATTACACTACTCTTGAAAACTTGATGCAAGGTGTTGGACAGTATCAATGAAATCCTTAACCTATAGTCAGTGCAATTTTGCTTGTGCGAAAATTATCTATCTAAGTTTTTAGTAGACAAGGTGAGTGTTGCATTCGTCCCACCAAAACCAAAGCTATTGGAAAGCGCAGTTTCAATCTTCACGTTATCAATCCGTTGACGCACAATGTTGAGGCCTTCAGCTGCAGGGTCCAAAGTTTCAATATTGGCGGACGCTGCAATAAAGTTATTCTGCATCATCAATAAGGTATAAATTGCTTCATTGACGCCAGCAGCGCCTAACGCATGACCTGACAATGATTTGGTTGAAGCAATCGCCACAGGATTGTCTACCCCAAACACCTCACGAATCGCTTCTAACTCTTTGGTGTCGCCCACAGGTGTGCTGGTGCCGTGTGTATTGATGTAATCAACTTTATCGATGCCCTGCAACGCCAACTGCATACAGCGTACGGCACCTTCACCACTTGGTGCCACCATATCGTAACCATCCGATGTTGCACCGTAACCCACTACTTCAGCATAAATTTTTGCGCCGCGCGCTTTGGCATGCTCATACTCTTCTAGCACGACAATGCCACCGCCACCAGAAATGACAAAGCCATCTCGGTCTGCATCATAAGTGCGTGAGGCTTTTTCAGGTGTTTCGTTGTATTTGGAGGACATAGCACCCATTGCATCAAACAGGTATGACAGACTCCAGTGTTCTTCCTCGCCGCCACCAGCAAACACAATATCTTGTTTGCCTAGTTGGATTTGCTCTACACCAGCGCCAATACAATGCGCACTGGTAGAACAGGCTGAGCTGATACCGTAATTGACGCCCTTGATTTTTGCGCCAGTAGCTAAGGTAGCAACAATGCCACTACACATGGCTTTCGTCACCATGTAGGGTCCAACACGGCGGATACCCTTTTCTGCAAGTGTGGCATTACTTTGCTCAATGCTCTCAGTGGATGGACCACCTCCACCCACAATAATGCCAGTGCGCACATTAGAGACCAAGTCCTCACCTAAGCTGGCATCGGCAATCGCTTCTTGCATAGCAATCCAAGCATAGGCATGGCCTTTTGCCATAAAGCGCAACAATTTACGATCAATCAACTCTTCAATGTTGAGGTTTTTAATAGAACCAGCCACCTGCGAGCGAAGGCCACGCTCAGCATACTCTGGCTGGAAAGTGATCCCAGACTGACCTGCTTTTAAACTTGCAAGCACTTCATCTTTATTGTTACCAAGGCTAGAAACAATCCCTAACCCTGTAATGACGACGCGACGCATTGAGTATTCCCTTAATTAAATCTTATTATTTTAAAAATTGTCTGTGGTAGTGAACAAACCTACACGCAAATCATTGGCCACGTAGATTTCACGGCCATCCACTTCCATCCGCGCATCAGCAATACCCATGACCAATTTTCTCATAATAACTCTTTTCAAATCAATATGATAGCGCACCAGTTTTGCTTTTGGCAGCACTTGGCCCGTAAACTTCACTTCGCCCGCACCCAGCGCGCGACCACGGCCTGGTCCACCTTTCCAACCCAAATAAAACCCTACTAGCTGCCACATAGCATCCAAGCCTAAGCAACCAGGCATCACAGGGTCACCCGTAAAGTGACAGTCAAAAAACCATAAGTCAGGTGTGACATCTAACTCAGCAATAATTTGCCCTGCGCCATATTTACCACCTTCTTCAGTGATGGAGACAATGCGATCAAACATCAACATAGGGGGCAACGGCAACTGCGCATTACCTTCTCCAAATAGCTCTCCACGACCACATGCTAATAATTCTTCTTTGGTGTAACTTGTTTGTTTTGACATTCAATATAAACTTTTTAATGATATTTACGCTATTTTCGCTGGAAAATGTATTTTGCGAAAGTCTTATCTCAATAAATCAACACAAAACCTGTCAACACAATCATCTTTATAGCGACGTGCATTGATTTCCCACAATCAATTCAAGTGGGTTCTATCGTCTCGTTTACATATCGCTTTAGTTCAGTTGGCCCGATGCCGAATCGTTTTTTAAAGGCACGACTAAAGTGCGACATATCGTTAAATCCCCACTTAAATGCAATCACTGAAACAGGCTCACATGGGTATTCGAGTATTTCTTTACGACATTTTTCTAATCGACTCCTCCATACGTAGCGCATCAGAGAAGTGTCTTCGTCACTAAATAAATCATTGATATAACGTGGAGATAAACGTGTGCCTTCTGCAATCATGGCGGTGTCTAGTTGCGTATCTTTTAGTCTCTGTGCAACATAATCTTTAATTTGCCTTAGCGAAAGTGAGCGGCTTCGGGAGAGATAAACGTGCTGCGGACGTACTGATTGAAATGCCAAGGTTAGCAAATCTAATGACTGTGCGGACAATTTGGTCAATTCCTCAGAACGCAAATACTTGGCTTGGATTGCAGCCGTTTGCATAAACTGCGAAGCCATCGCGCCAACACCTATTTTGCCAGGCACCGACAATGCGGTGCAATGTTCTATGCCTGCGAGTCTATCTCGCATCATTACGCGTGGAATCGAGACCAGAATTTTAGAAAAACCGATTGATGATTGGATACGATGCGGTCTAGTCGCATCGTAAATGGTCATATCTCCAGGTTGCAAAAATACCTCACGCCCATTCTGTTCAAGTGAATAACGTCCTGAAAGCAATATCACCGCTAAATAATTATCTTGATTGTTGTGATACGGCTCACGGCGTAATCGCTCAATGGTTAAGCCGCGAGAATGAATAACTGATAAACGCAGTTTGTCCCAGTCATACAAAGTGGTTTCATTAAATAACTGCTTATCCGTAGGCGGTATAACTGCCACACGAGTGAATTCCTGACAAATCATGTCTTCCAACCACTCTCGTCGTTCATGCGGCAACACATCTGCGGTGGAAAGTGTTAATCCTTTTTGTAGTGCATCCCTTTGTTGGAGGGCCGTTTGAGGCAATTGCGGATTGCTTAAATCGATGAACGATGCGTGTCGCATAACCTTGGGTTTCCCATAATGAAATGAGCGATAAGTACATATTAAAAGCTACCCCATGTAATGTAAATCATCCCACCACCGTTTGAGTCAAGTCTCAACGCTGTTTAAACACAGCCTATTCATACCTAACTTCATACACTGCTTGCATATTCATTCAAAGGAAATCTCATGCAATCAGCAGATCAACATGCAGGCAATATTGTATTAATTCGCGGCGCAGCACTATGGATGTTAATGGCGTTGTTACTAGCATGGTGCATGATAGGGCTCAATTTTGAAGTGGGACTTCTAAAATCAATTTTTGCTGGGAAGTTCACACGCCTGCTACAAGCACACATTGATTTTTTGCTGATGAGCGCACTCATTTTTGGGTATTACGCAACCAAAGTCACTTTGCCTTGGCATGTCAGCTTGGCCATGGTGGTGGGTGCGTTTACAAATTCTAGTTTATTCTTGCTGATGGCAATTTTCCCTGCCTTAGATAATCCTGAACTGCCGCCGCCAATGTTGTTTCAATGGTATTTATTTGCCAGCCTGATTACCACGAGCTATGGCTTTGGCAAAGGTGCCGTCATTATCTTTAAATCTACCTTGCAACCGCATACATATTAAACCCATGCCGACTATCAACGTTTAAAAGGCTTGTATGCAACGTTTAGGGCGCATCCGCAAACACTACGATATGGGTTGTTTATGCGGAGCGCTGCTTTTTTTATTGTTGGCTATTTACCAGCCAACTATTACGTCAGTCTATCCACAGAAAAATATACTGTTCATTATCGATGTGACTCAAAGCATGAATGTGCAAGATATGGCATGGAAACAAAACCCTATCAGCAGACTCAACTTCACTAAGCAATTACTCAAAGAGACCATCAAACAACTGCCTTGTGGCACTCAAGTTGGTTTGGGGGTATTTTTTAAAACTACAGCTGCTTTACTCTACACCCCGATTGAGACATGTGCGCATTACCATGTATTAGAGAGTACGTTAAACCATGTGGATTGGCGCATGGCTTCGCAAGGGAATAGCAACATTCGCTTAGGGCTACTCTCAACCGCAGCGTTACTTAATTCCAGTATTGAAGATATCGCTCAAGTGGTGTTTATTACGGATGGTAATGAAGCCCCGCCATTAAACGTATTTACGCATACCAACTTAAGCAAGTGGCAGGACAGCCGTGCATGGACGATTATGGGTGTTGGAGGTAATAAGCCAGTGCCTATACCCAAGCTAGACACACAAGATAATATTATTGGGTACTGGTCTACAGATGCTATTAAACTCAATCCCGCATCAAATGTAGATCAAGGTCACAATGGTGGCCGTGACAATTCAATAGCGACTGAGCCTTATGAGTATTATCTGTCTCAACTAGATGCATCATACCTACAGGAATTATCCACGCAAATTGGGGCACAATATCTCAAAGCTACTACAGCTGAGGCACTCATACATGCACTTAATCAACACGCACCTTCTGTGCACATCAAAACCCAGTTTGCTTTAAACCGACTGTGTGCTCTAATCTCGTTCATGCTCATGATTGCGGTATATGTGCCTGATATATGGGTCAAACTAAGCATTGGCAGCGGCAGCACAAATAAACGAAAAACGGAGATAAAATAAACCGTCAAAAGTATACAAACCTGTATACACTTTTAAAAAATTCGTTTATATTATTTACAAATTACTTACAAATCATTTACAAATAAGCAAATATTCATCATTTTTAACCTTTAGGAAATCACGATGAGCGATCGTCTACTCGCCGACTGGCGTCAGCATGCATTAACACTAGAATCAGAAGTCAATAAAGTTGTTGTCGGTCAGAGCAATCCGATCCGCTTAATTACTATTGCCATTTTTGCGCGCGGTCACGTGTTGCTTGAAGGCGATGTAGGCGTAGGTAAAACAACGCTATTACGCGCATTTACCCGTGGTATTGGTGGTGGTTACCAGCGTATTGAAGGTACGATTGATTTGATGCCTAACGATTTGGTGTATCACACTTATTTAGGCGAAGATGGCAAGCCACACGTGAGCGCTGGTCCACTGCTGATGTCTGGTGAAAACTTATCGGTGTTCTTCTTTAATGAAATTAACCGTGCGCGCCCACAAGTGCACTCATTGTTACTGCGCGTAATGGCTGAACGTACCTTATCCGCGTTTAATAAAGAACATGTATTCCCTCACATGATTGTGTTTGCTGACCGTAACCAAGTCGAAAAAGAAGAAACGTTTGAAATTCCATCTGCGGCACGTGACCGTTTTATGATGGAAATTCCTATCGTAGTACCGAATGACGACGACATTATGCAAGGCTTAATGTTTGATACTAAATTCCATAATGTAGATGCATTGGTCGATACACTGAAACCTGATGTATTGCAATTTGACCAGCTGAATAGCTTTTCTAGCGTCATCCAAAACAGCGTAGAAGCATCACCCACCTTACAAAAATATGCGCTCAATTTATGGAAAGCGACGCGCCATCCACTCGAATATGGTGTCAAAGTCAGCAACGTAGACATGAACCGCCTAGTGTTAGCGGGTGCCAGTCCACGTGGCATGAGTATGATGTTGCGTGCAGCACGTGTGAATGCATGGCTCAATGAACGCACGGCTGTTACGCCTGAAGATATCCACGCAGTGTTCCACGAGACGGTTGCGCATCGCTTGGTATTCAGCCCAGTATATGAAATGCGACGGACTGAAATTGCACGTGAAATGCTCACTAGCATCATGAATGTGGTCGCTGCGCCTTAACTTTATTACATGACTATGTATAACGAGATTAAAGAGTTCTCCTACCACATCGGCTGGCGCAACCGCGGACGTCATCCAGGCCGGCATGCCAGCACACAGCGCGGCATGGGCATGGAGTTCATTGGCCATACTACTTTAGTCGCTTATCCAGACCCACGCCGTATTGATTTACGCCAAACCATACGTGACCCAATGGAACAAGTGTATGTGCGCTTGTTTAATCAAAAAAGTGCGACGCCTGTATTTGCGATTTGCGACATGTCGGGTAGCATGAATTTTGGCGCTAAGTCTCGCAAAATAAGGCGTGCAGCAGACATTATTGAATCCATTGCCCAATCAGCCAGCAGAAATGCCGACCCATTTGGTTTTGTTGGCTTTGATGCCATCGTCCGTGAAGATTGGATTAGCACTGCGTCATTTAAATCGCAACGCGCTATCGAGTTGATGGAGCGGTTAAAAGAGCATCACCCTGAAATGGTATCTGGTGATGGGATAGCGGATGTTTGGCGTTACTTACCACGTGAACGCTCTTTGGTGTTCATGGTGTCAGATTTTCATATGCCGCTTAAACAATTAGAGGAATCATTGGCTAACTTACTTAAGCATCATATTGTGCCAGTAGTGCTGTGGGATGCAGACGAATACACCAAACTCCCAGAATTTGGCATTACTGCGGTGACTGACCCTGAAACCGGCATGAAACGCACACTGTTTTTACGCAAAGAGTATCGCGAGCGCATTATTGCTGCGTTTGAGGCAAGACGCGAAGCGATACATCAGCTCTTTATGCAGTTTGATATGCCCCCATTTTTTGTGGAAGGTGAGTTTGATGCAGACGCACTGACCGAATACTTTCATCAATTTGTTGCTGCCTAAAGCTTTACTACACACCATGAAAAAAATTGTACATCCACTGCGCTTACTCATGAATGCCTCTCTCATCAGCATAATGATAGTGATGCATGCCCATGCATTAGAAACTGACTTTCTGCCAGACGTCAAAAAAGGCATTGTCAGAATGGAAGTTAAAGAACCTACGCGTGATGTTGGTTACACGGTGGGTGATGTATTGACTAGAGAAATTACGCTCACTATCAAAAAACCCTATGTATTGGTGGAAGAATCGCTACCAATTGTAGGGTATGAGCGACGCTACAAAGGTCAATTAATTGGCATCGATTTATCAGATCTCAAACACAGCAAGGAGGTAGATAGCGATTCTGCTACGCACCGCATCACTTTGAGCTACCAAGTGTTTACCAATAACGTAGTAGCCAAGCCCGCCGCACTGCCAGGAGAATATTTACGCCTGCTAGACACCTCTAGCAAAGACAAAAGCGTCTATAGATACCGCATTCCAAGTTGGAATTTTGCTATCTCCCCTATTTCAGTATTTGGGCAGGTAAAAGTGGAAGCGGACATGAGTGGTTACAGAGGCCCATTGCTACTGAATCCAGAACCTCTCCAACAGCGGCTGAATGTTTTCTTGGTTGTGCTAGGTTTCTCGCTATTGGCGCTTTTGTACATGCTGGGAAAACATGCCTGGTTACCGCGTATGGGTGGTCCGTTTGCGAGGGCATACAAAACCATTCGACATGCACCAAACACTACTGAGGGCGTTCAATCTGCTGTGAGTAGCTTGCATGAAGCATTGAACACAACTGCAGGTTACAGCTTGTTTAGTAATAACATGGAGGCGTTTTTAGCCAAAAAACCTGCTTTCAGAAACATTCAAGCCGAGCTAAACCAGTTTTTTTCACTGTCTCGCAAAGTATTTTTTGAGTCCAATACGGCTCAGCCAATTGATCCAGAACAGTTGGTATGGCTTGGTAAGTTGTGCAAGCAATGTCGTGACTGCGAGCGCGGCTTAATTCCGGATAGCATCGCCACAAGCAAGGCTGCATAAACCATGGCATTTTCTCACCCTTACTTATTGTGGCTACTCCCATTGGCTTTATTGCCATTGGTATTTCAGCGTGCACATACGCGCAACTACTCTTGGTTAGAGATGTTGCCTGCCGACCCATTATCCAACATCATTGGCTTAATTTTAAAAGTGTTGGCTGTGTGTATTTTGGCAAGCACAATCATTGGCTTGAGCGCTCCGCATAGCTATCAACAAGAAGTAGAACGTATTGGTGTGGGCGCTCAAATTGGCTTAGTGTTAGACCGAAGCGCGAGTATGGACGACCCTTTTTCTGGCACAACCGAGACCACGGTGGGTGAGACAAAATCGGCCGCTGCGGCACGCTTAATTGCAGAGTTTGTGAAATCGCGTCAAAACGACATGATAGGCATGATTACGTTTAGTAACTCTGCGATGCACGTGCTACCACTCACAGAAAATAAAGAGGCAATTGTTGCAGCGGTGCGCGCAACCGCAGGCAATGCGCTGTTTCAAACCAATATTGGTAGTGGGCTAACCTCTGGCGCTGGTCTATTCGACAAAGTACCCAATTCAGGTTCACGCGCGGTGATTCTGCTATCAGACGGTGCAGGTCGTATTGATGCCAATACACAAGAAAAAATTCGCGAATGGTTCGACCGCTTAGAAATCAGCTTGTACTGGATTGTGCTTCGTCAACCTGGTGGCTTAAGTATTTTTGATGAAAACTACAAGCCACAAGAAGATCAAGCATTGCCTCCTGAAATTGAGTTATACGATTTCTTTAAAACGCTGAAAACGCCATTCAATGCGTATGAAGCTGAGAATCCCAGAACATTGCAATTAGCCATTGAGGACATTAATCGCAAAGAGAAAAAGCCGATTAAATACATGGAAAAAATTCCAGGCAAAGATTTTTCCAATATTTTCTTTATGATTGCAGCGATAATGATTGCGCTGCTGTTAGGTGTGAAATACTTAGAGGTCAACACATGGCGTACAGCATAAAATCTTGGTTTACAGTGACCAAACTTACTTGGTTATTTTTAGCGCTTTGCATAATTTGCATATCAGCGAGCATTTATACCTACCAACGTATTCAGCAGATTCATGCCTTTAATCAGGCCGTGTCTGCAGGCAAAACACCAGAAACTGACCGTCAAAGTTTTGAAGCGAAATTTGCAACTGCACTTTATTTAGCCAAGCGAGAACGCTACAAGGAAGCCACTTTGCTATTCACCCAGCTGCTGCCTAAAGCCAATCCACAACAAAAAGCCGCGGTGCAATATAACGTTGGCAATATGTTTTTCTTGCGTGGCCTTGCAATTAATGGCACCAACATGACTGTACGTAATGAAGCAGAATATTTTATCCGACAGGCTAAAACGGCTTACCAAGCTTCTTTAAAGTTAGACAATACACAATGGGATGCGCGCCATAATATGGATCGCTTGCTTACCATGCTACCTGGGACCCCCACGCCTGGCGTTGGAGAGTCTGACACCCCAGGGCTTATTATGGGCAATATCCCTGTAGGGTTACCATAATCATGTCTAAAAGATTGATAAATTACTTACGCCACCGACGCGACTTAGTGCTTTTATGTATTGCACTATTGTTGCTGATTGTTGCCATGTTGAAACCTACATGGCCTATTAAACGCGATATTTATAGTTACTTACTGGTCGCTGACATTTCTCAAAGTATGAATGTCAAAGACATGTCCATTTTGGGCAAACCTGTTACGCGCATGGAGTATCAACAATATCTGTTGCATCGCGTGATTGGTGAATTGCCATGTGGCACCTTAGTGAGTATTGGTTTATTTGCTGGCGATAGTGTGGCTGCGTTGTATACCCCGATTGAGGTATGCAGTAACTTTCACGCGATTGAAGACAGCATAGATCACCTTGACTGGCGCATGGGCTGGTCAGGCAATAGCAAGGTTAGAACGAGCTTATTTACTCTAGCACGAGTGATTCGTAGTTTTCCTGAGCCTGCGCAAGTGGTTTACGTGACCGATGGTGAAGAGGCGCCAAAACTGCACGCATTTAACACTAAAGATTTAACTAGTTTTCAAGGTGGTAAAGATTGGCTATTTGTTGGCATAGGCAGCGACAAAGGAACAGCGATTCCAAAACTTGATGAACATAACCAAGTGATTGGTTATTGGTCCAGCGAGAGTTTTGCTATGCAGCCTGGCATTGCACAAATTTCAGAGGCCAATATTGGCATTCGTGACGATAATGTGGCCCCCAGTGAAAGCGACCGTTTTTTGTCTAAGCTAGATGAGAAATATCTAGAATCCGTTGCAAAAGAAGTATCAGGCAACTATGTGAATGGCGACAGCGTGCAAAATGTTCTGATGGCGATGAAAAATCAACCGCCAGCTAGACGTGACAAAGCAAAATTTGAATTGCGTTGGTTATTGGCTGGGCTTGCTGGCTTGCTGTTCCTATTGGCCTATATTCCCAAACACCCTGTCCATGAGGCCAAACAGGTTTGGACAACTTGGTCAAAACGACTATCACGTCAATCGTCTGGCAAAGTATCCAAAGTGTGATGTTGTTTGAGTGGGCTACCCCACTTCAACCATACACGTAACTTTCGATACTGTTGTAAATCAGCTACTTGCCAAGGAGTCAGCACCACGTTGACTCTAAAACCAACCCCTATAACTACACGCTTAAAATGTAATATCGTCAGCCAAGGATGGTTGATACTAGAAGGTTGTAATACGACATGAAATGTTTCACCATTTTTCATAGTCAATTGAAGCTGACCATGGCTGCTCACCTCAATCTGATGCCACGACCAAGGCAATAGCAACAATACATCCTGCAGAACCGTGTAGATTGTGGCTATAATCACCACAAAGATAATGGCGCTCTGCAACATCCACGACAAGGTCGCCAGCATTAATGCAATGACACTTAGTATTGAAATACAGACATAACTGCCTAATATAAGGTAAGAAGGTCGCAGCGAGACACTGATGGCAGGAATGATGCGTGTTTTCATTTTTATCAATTTTTATTATTAGGCAAATATTGGCATGACCATCACACAATGGCAAACAGATTTAGTGAAACAAGGTGCAACGCTTGAACAGAATGCGATCTTGCATTTTGGTGACACCCTGCAAGAGCTTAAGCAGACTTCTGAAGGGAATGTGCTTTGCGATTTGTCGCACCTCACACTATTAATATTAAGCGGCGCAGATGCTAGCAATTTTTTACAAGGCCAAGTCACCAATGATGTGAAATTGCTGAGTGAGGGGCGCGCGCACTATACGGGTTACTGTTCACCTAAAGGCAGGTTACTAGGCTTATTTTTAGCGTTTGCAAATCAAGAACATCTCTATCTGCAAATACCAAGCGCAATTGCTGAAGCCATTACTAAGCGTCTGCGCATGTATGTTCTCCGTAGCAAAGTCACCATCAACGATACGGCTGATCATTTGGTGAAAATGGGATTAAATGGGCCAAATGCAGAACAAATACTGGCTGGCCGTTTTTCTGAACTGCCAAATGAAGACTATGCTTCAACATCGATAGCACAGACTACACTAATAAAATTGCCAACCATTGCAGGTCACCAGCGTTTTGAAATTGTCGCACCTTTAGACCAAGCAGCCACACTGTGGAACGCGCTCAAATTAGTGGCCACTCCCGTTGGCAAGCCATGTTGGGACTGGCTAGAGGTCCAATCAGGCATTCCTGAAATTACGCTATCAACACAAGAGCAATTTGTGCCGCAAATGGTGAACTTAGATTTACTGAATGCGATTAACTTTAAAAAAGGATGTTACACAGGCCAAGAAATTGTCGCGCGCACCCATTATTTAGGTAGTGTTAAGCGTCGTACTTTTTTAATGCAAGTATCTAGTGATACACGCCCGAATGCCGGTGACAAGGTGATGGATGCGAATCAAAATGAAGTTGGTCAAATAGTACGAGTAGCACCTAACGCTGCGGGCGGATTTGACTTACTGGCAGAATTAAGAATTGAGGCACAACAAGCAGGGCCAGTTTTCTGGAACAATCAATTGCTTATCAGTAAAGCACTGCCCTATTCTTTAGGATTGGCTGACTCTTCGAATACTTGAGGTAAAGGTAGGATGGGTTGATCTATCACTTGATAGAACACTTCATCCTCTTTAATCATGCCCAACTCGCTACGCGCACGCTCTTCAATGGCGGCATTGCCTTGCTTCAAATCACGCACTTCAGCACGTAATGTCTCGTTGCGTAATTTAAACTCAACATTTCGTGCTTTTTGCTCATCAATTTTTTGACTAACATTCCACACCCGCAACCAACTGCCTTTGCCCAGCCACAGTGGGTATTGTAGCAATGCAATCAGCACCACAAAGATCAAAGTTAGAGCCTTCATTACGCCAAAAGCTTAGTGCTGTAAAGCCTGTTAGTTAAAGATGCGAGCCAAGTAATGGCTAGGCGAAAACCAGCAAAACACCGGAGGATATATAGAATACATGAGGATGTTGAGCTGGTTTTTAACATAGCATTAACGAGTTTAGCCTTTAAGTTACAGCTTTACTTGAATAGTTGGTAAAACGCACCCATCCCTGCATAACTGGTTGCATCGCCCAACTCTTCTTCAATACGCAGCAATTGGTTGTATTTAGCGACGCGCTCAGAGCGGCATAGCGACCCAGTCTTGATTTGCAAAGCATTGGTAGCGACTGAAATATCAGCGATGGTCGTGTCTTCTGTCTCGCCAGAACGATGAGATACTACCGCAGTGTAGCCTGCACGTTTTGCCATTTCAATCGTTTGGAATGTTTCTGTTAACGTGCCGATTTGATTCACTTTGATCAACACAGAATTGGCTACGCCACGACGGATACCTTCACGCAAGATTTTTGCATTGGTCACAAACAAATCATCACCCACTAACTGCGTTGTTTTACCCAAGCGTTGTGTAAGAATATCCCAACCATCCCAGTCAAATTCGCCCATCCCATCTTCAATGGTAATAATGGGATACTTATCCACCCAAGTAGCTAAATAATCTGTGAACTGAGCAGAAGTCAATGACAAGCCTTCTGACTCTAGGTGATATTTGCCGTCTTTATAAAATTCAGTACTTGCGCAATCTAAACCTAAATACACATCTCGGCCTGGCTCGTATCCAGCATCAGAGATCGCTTCCATAATCAATTGAATGGCAGACTCATTGGATGGTAAGTTCGGCGCAAAACCACCTTCATCACCCACGGTTGTAGCCAAACCTTTTTTATGTAGCGTTTTTTTCAGCTGGTGGAATACTTCTGCGCCACAACGTAGGGCCTCACGGAATGTAGGCAAGCCAGCTGGAATGATCATGAATTCTTGCATATCCACAGAGTTATCTGCGTGCGCACCACCATTGATGATATTCATCATAGGCGTTGGCAATTGCATCGCGCCAGAGCCACCTAAATAGCGATAAAGTGGCAACCCACTCTCTTCGGCTGCCGCACGTGCGCAAGCCAGTGAAACTGCCAAAATCGCATTCGCGCCCAAACGGTCTTTGTTCTCTGTACCGTCTAATTCAATTAAAGTCTTATCAATAAAGCTTTGCTCTTCACAATCTAAGCCAATAATCGCTTCAGTGATTTCAGTATTGACGTTTTCTACCGCCTGTAACACACCTTTACCTAAATAGCGGCCTTTGTCACCATCACGTAACTCCATCGCTTCTTTAGCCCCTGTGGAAGCGCCAGATGGCACAGCAGCGCGTCCAATCACACCGCTTTCAAGCAACACATCGGCTTCAACAGTTGGGTTACCGCGAGAGTCCATAATTTCGCGGGCGATAATATCTACAATTGCGCTCATGTTCTAATCCTTATCTATGACAATATTGTGTGCTTATACACTTTGCTCTGCAAAACCAGCTTTTTTAACTAACCGATCTAAATCTACTAATAGATGTAATAAATCTTCCATTTTATCTAACGGCCATGCATTTGGACCATCCGACAATGCTTTACTTGGGTCTGGGTGCGTTTCCATAAACACACCTGCAATCCCACTCGCTACCGCTGCTCTGGCGAGCACGGGCACAAACTCGCGCTGACCACCACTTTTTTCACCCTGCCCACCAGGTTGCTGTACTGAATGTGTTGCATCAAACACCACAGGACAATTGGTCTCACGCATAATAGCCAAACCACGCATATCCGATACCAACGTGTTGTAACCGAACGATGCTCCTCGTTCACAAACCATGATGGTATCAGCACCACCATTGGCCTCTTTGGCTTTATTCACGACTTGCTTCATATCGCCGGGTGCTAAAAACTGGCCTTTTTTAATATTAACCGGCTTACCGCAGGTAGCAACCGCCACTATAAAATCTGTCTGGCGACACAAAAATGCTGGCGTTTGCAACACGTCTACTACTGCTGCAACATGCTTCACTTGCTCTTCGGTATGGACATCGGTCAAAATTGGTACACCTAATTGCGCACGCACATCATCCAAAATGCGCAGCCCCTCTTCCATGCCAAATCCTCGAAAAGTTTTGGTTGAGCTACGATTAGCTTTATCGTAAGAGGACTTATAAATAAAGGGAATTCCAACACGCGCAGCAATTTCTTTTAACTGCCCTGCTGTATCAATGGCCATTTGTTTAGACTCAATGACACACGGCCCTGCTATCAAAAATAGGGGATGTTCTAAACCAGCTTCAAAGTGGCATAATTTCATACTGAATTGAGTACTTTCAATCGTTATTTAACTTCAATCATCAAGTGCATTTTACTACATACGCAGCGTTGTCTGCGATGACATCCTTGCAAACACCAGGGTTTAAGTTAGCGAATGCATGTGCTATTCTTTAAACTTGCTCTCAATGCGCCAGCCATAAAAATTACCGCACCAACGTACAACATACTTAGATTTCTTAATTCACCAGTGACACAAAAAGCAAGAAATAATGGCATATTGATTAGGAAGGCGATTAAAAAATGTTGCTTCCACACTAAAGACACTTCTAATTTGGCACGCACAGCAACAATCAACATGATGGTCAATGTGGTAATAAAAAATCCACTTGGCCCAGGTAACCCATAGGTCGTCTCATTTCTTAAATACGTCATGGGTGATAAATATTCTTTCAAATTTATCCACAAATGAAAGTACATTTCACTGCCAACATTACCTTTAAATAATTCATGTAAGTAGAAATGGATTAACGTTGAAACAGAGAGCAATGATATAAAAATCAAGATTGTTTGTTTGAACGTAAATTTTGCTCGAATGAAAGGATAAAACGTTGGAATGAAAAACAGAAAACTTTCTTTATTGAAACTGGCAAAAATCGTTAAAACAATCAAAGAAGCAATTCGCCCTTTATATGCCAGCATGATAGCGCCAATAAAAAAAGCCAATTCAATACTATCGTAGAAAAAGCCTCCTATGCTTTGTAGATATGGGAACGCAATAATAAATGCTGTCGGCGCTAACACAGACTCAACTTGGCCGTAACCCTGTGATAACAGCAATGCACGCAACATGATTAGTGATAAAAATAGCCCTAAAAAACTAGCCAAGTAAACTATTTTATAGCCGTATTGATATCCTTCAACGTTTGCATCTGTAGCACGTGTGTAGTTTTGACTTGCGTCTAATTTAACTTTTTTGATGGCACTATAAAAAAACGACTCAGACTCAGAAATCGTTTTTTGAGCAATCTTTGCGATGGTTGGCAATAACTGACGGTATACAAATGGCCGTTCAGCTGTGCCATCCATCATTTGGATGATAGAAAAAGCTGGATTGCCATCTCTCAACGCATATTTAGCCATAGAGCCTGAGTGCGCAGCTGCAGCTACCATATAAAAAAATCCAATTAATAAAATCCAAGATGCGACTTTAGATTTGGCTAAGCGCTGAACTTTTTCAACCAGTGTATTCACGCAATTTTCTTCATTATGACAGCCTTGCTCTAGCTCAGCGCCTGTCCGTTAGATTGATGCTTATTATTCAAGGCTGCCAACACATAAGCCTTAAACAAGGGATGCCCTGCACGTGGATTAGAGGTAAACTCTGGGTGAAATTGACATGCAACGAACCAAGGATGTGTCGATTGCGGCAACTCAATCATTTCACACAACGCTTCAGTAGGTGTGCGTGCAGAAATCACCAAACCTGCAGCTTTCAATTGCTCAACATAATGGTTGTTCACTTCATAACGATGACGGTGACGTTCATTGACCTCTTTACCGTAGACATCTGCTGCAATGGTGTTGGGCTCAATAGGACAGCGTTGCGCACCCAAGCGCATAGTACCTCCTAAATCAGAGCGCTCGTCACGGATTTCTTTTTTACCAGTGGCATCTTGCCACTCCGTAATCAAACCAATCAATTTATGTTCAGCGTTTGGATTAAACTCCGTGCTGTTTGCGTCCTTCAAACCTGCCACGTTTCTCGCGAACTCAATCACAGCAAGTTGCATCCCTAAACAAATACCCAAGTATGGAATTTTGTGTTCACGCGCGTAGCGAATCGCCGTGATTTTACCTTCCGTGCCACGCACTCCAAAACCACCAGGAATCAATATGGCATCCATTTTCTCTAAGGAGCCAGTGCCTGATTTTTCAATGTCCTCGCTGTCTATGTAATGAATCTTGACTTTGGATTCTGTATGGATACCTGCGTGAATCAACGCCTCGGTCAGTGATTTGTACGACTCCGTCAAATCAACATATTTACCTACAAAGGCAATATCAATGTGGTACTTAGGATTAGCAACTGCTTGGGTAATTTTATGCCAAGCCGATAAATCTGCTGCTTTGGCTAGAATACCTAATTTATGGCAGACGATTTCATCCATCATTTGCTCATGTAGCAAACCTGGAATTTTGTAAATAGAGTCGCTATCAATTGCGCTGATAACCGCCTCATAAGAAACATTGGTGAACAGCGCAATTTTACGCTTTTCATCTTCAGGAATTTCACGCTCAGCACGGCACAATAAAATATCTGGCTGAATACCAATCTCACGTAACTCTTTCACAGAGTGTTGAGTTGGTTTGGTTTTGAGTTCACCAGCCGTTGGTATCCAAGGCAACAAGGTGAGGTGCACATAACACGCGTTGCTTCTACCTTCCTCAAAACCCATTTGGCGAATCGCTTCCAAAAATGGCAATGATTCAATGTCGCCAACAGTACCACCCACCTCCACAATCGCGACATCTGCGCCTTCTGCACCACGTTTGATGTGCGCTTTAATCTCATCGGTAATGTGAGGAATCACTTGTACGGTCTTACCCAGGTATTCACCGCGACGTTCTTTTTTAATGACTGTCTCGTAAATTTGGCCAGTAGTAAAATTGTTGCGTTTGGACATGCGGCTACTGATGAACCGCTCGTAGTGGCCTAAGTCCAAGTCAGTCTCTGCACCGTCATCGGTTACAAAGACTTCGCCGTGTTGAAAGGGTGACATCGTGCCGGGATCCACATTGATATAGGGATCTAGCTTGAGCATGGTAACTTTGATACCGCGAGATTCAAGAATTGCGCCTAGGCTGGCCGCTGCGATACCCTTACCAAGTGAGGATACAACACCGCCAGTAACGAATACATATTTGGTCATTGAGAACTTTGCTAAACATTGCAGACGGGAATAAATTTTACCGTAAAGCGGTGTTGACCACAATGAAACGGTTTAGAAATAAGCGAAATAAAACGCTGTACAACAGGGTATTTTTTATACTAGCTACTTGTTATGGGCACGCATAATGCGCCCTTTTTCGCGCTCCCAATCACGTGCCTTTTCAGTATCACGTTTGTCGTGTTGCTTTTTACCTTTGGCCAACCCAATTTGCACTTTCACTCTACCGCGTGTGAAATGCATATCCAAGGGCACCAAGGTATAACCTGCACGCTCTACTTTACCAATCAGCTTTGCAATTTCTTCATTATGCAATAGTAGCTTACGTGTGCGTATTGCATCTGGTCGTATATGGGTAGAGGCTGCGCCCAAAGGCGTCACATGACAGCCAATCAAATAGACTTCACCATGCATAATCACCACATAAGCTTCCTTGATGTTGATGCGATTATCACGAATCGCCTTAACTTCCCAACCCTCAAGGACAATACCAGCCTCATACTTTTCTTCTATAAAGTAATCAAAAAAGGCTTTTTTATTTTGCGCAATGCTCATAAATCTGTATTTTGCGAACGAATGACTTAAAATAGCATTTTACTCTATCCACGCTTATTCGAATGGCTCAAGTTGAAAAAACGGTTTTGGTGATGCACTCTTGTGCCCAAATGTTTACATTGGTAGATGATGTAATGAAATACCCGACATTCTTGCCGTGGTGTGGCGGTGTGGACTTACATGAACGTACTGATGAAATTACTAGCGCAACTTTGCATATCAACTATCATGGCATTAAACAGCATTTTACCACCATCAACACTAAACATTTTCCTAGCAGAATGGACATCACATTGAAAGATGGGCCTTTTAGACAACTAGAGGGGCATTGGCATTTTATTGCGCTGCGCGAGGATGCCTGTAAAATTGAATTCAGACTGTCTTACGAGTTTTCAAACAGCCTGTTAGAAAAAATCATCGCTCCCGTATTTAGCCATATTGCCAACACTTTTGTAGATAGCTTTGTGTTGCAAGCGGGTAAAATTTATACCACAAAATAATCAGGAACAATTAGGCTCTTTGCATGAATAACCCAAACGTTAATCAGATTACTGTCGAAGTTGCTTATGCACTTCCGCATGAACAGCTCATTATTCCAATACGCATGAACGAAGGTAGTACTGCTGAAGATGCTGTGCGCCAATCAGGCATATTAGATAAATTTCCAGAGATTAATCTCAATGAAAACAAACTCGGGATTTTTGGAAAACTCACCAAAAATGACGCTTTACTGAGGCATCTGGATCGTGTAGAAATTTATCGCGCGCTGATTGCCGACCCAAAATCTGTCAGAAAACAACGCGCCGCTGATGGAAAGGTAATGAAAAAAGGTGGCGGGGATTTGCAGGCCGATGATTAGTTGCCAACTTAGGTAAGCTTTAAGAACAATACTCTTGCATATCACGTTGCGCTTGCGCAGCGCCTTCAGCTAATTCACTTTCGTTGACATATACCCGCTCACCATTTTCATTGGTTTTATATATACGACCACCTTGACTATAGGTTTGATAGTTTGTCCGAGCCGTTGCGCAATTTTGTTCTTTCTTTTTAGCTTGCGCATCTAACTCTGCCTTATTTTTCTTAGCAACCTCTTCCAGCTCACGTTTTTTCTTAGCCAACGCTTCCGGTGATGATCCATCTACTTTAGGCGATGGCTCCGTTGCGTTCGTAGTGGCGTTTGTACTCGTGACGGGCTGTTGATTCGCAGGTGGTGCCACCTTTTTGCCCATTGTTGAGAGTGGCTTAGCTCCTGCTGGAGGAGGTGTGTCTGTATATCGCACCGTGCCATTTTTGTCCTCCCACTTATAAATCTGGGCCTGTACAGGCAGCACACTCGCAATCAATAAACTGAAAACAGCTATTAACATTACGCGGTATTGGTTCATCGCTTTTCTCCATCTATCTGATTTTATTTATTATTCTTAAAAATGATTAGGGCTGAATGTCATTCATTTATGTTGACATTTAAGGCTTGAGTGTACTTTAAAACGTTTCAAAGCCCAATTGGTTGATATGCACAGCATAGAATAATCATACGGAACTTTGAATAAGTGTTGCAAATCGGTATAATCTCGTTTTGGAAATGAAGGATTTCACATGCGTTTGTTGCAACAAGCCCTAACCTTTGATGACGTTTTATTAGTTCCTGCACATTCTATCGTCATGCCGCGTGAAGTAAATTTAAGCACGCAACTCACCCGTAAAATCAAACTAAACATCCCGCTCGTATCGGCCGCGATGGATACCGTGACCGAAGCACCGCTTGCGATTGCACTCGCGCAAGAAGGTGGCTTGGGTATTATTCATAAAAACATGTCAGCGATTAAACAAGCCGCCCACGTATCGCGTGTGAAGCGTTTCGAATCTGGCGTGGTAAACGATCCAATTACGATCAATCCACACATGTCTGTACGCGACGTGATTGCGCTGACGCAACTACATAAAATTTCTGGGTTACCTGTTGTAGACAATGGCAAGATAGTCGGCATTGTAACCAACCGCGATTTAAGGTTTGAAACAAATCTCGACCAAACCATTCAAAACATCATGACACCGCGTAATCGCCTCGTCACCGTGCGTGAGGGTGCCGCAAAAGAAGATGTGATTCACCTGCTCCATCAACATCGCTTAGAGCGCGTATTAGTCATTGATGATGAAGATACGCTTAAAGGGCTTATCACCGTTAAAGATATTCAAAAATCCAGTGATCACCCATTTGCATGTAAAGATAGCAAAGGTCGCTTGCGTGTAGGCGCAGCTGTGGGTGTGGGTGAAGATACTGAAGCACGTGTAGAGGCATTGGCAGAAGCTGGTGTGGATGTGCTTGTGGTCGACACTGCACACGGCCACTCGCAAGGTGTATTAGACCGTGTGAATTGGGTGAAAAAACACTTCCCGAAAATCGAAGTAATCGGTGGCAATATTGCAACAGCAAGTGCAGCTAAAGCGCTTGTTGATGCTGGTGCTGATGCCGTTAAAGTTGGGATCGGCCCTGGTTCTATTTGCACAACCCGCATCGTAGCTGGCGTAGGTGTCCCCCAAATTTCTGCCATAAGCAATGTTGCTGAGGCTCTGGCAGGTTCTGGCGTACCTTTTATTGCAGATGGCGGCATTCGTTTTTCTGGCGACATATCTAAGGCAATTGCAGCAGGTGCTTACAGCGTCATGCTAGGTGGCATGTTTGCAGGCACAGAAGAAGCCCCTGGTGAAGTGGAATTGTTCCAAGGTCGCTCTTACAAGTCCTATCGTGGCATGGGTTCGATTGGCGCCATGCAAAAAGGCTCTAGTGACCGTTACTTCCAAGATAACAATGGCAATGCAGATAAGTTAGTACCCGAAGGTATTGAAGGACGCGTGCCTTACAAAGGTAGCGTGCTCGCAGTGATTCACCAGTTGATGGGCGGCTTACGCGCCTCGATGGGCTACGTTGGCGCATCGACAATTGAAGAAATGCGAAACAAAGCTGAGTTTGTACAAATTACCAGCGCAGGTATGCGTGAGTCACATGTGCATGACGTACAAATTACTAAAGAAGCACCAAACTACCGTATTGATTAAACCTTATTGACCAACCAAAAAGGCACAGTGATTCTGATGACACTGTGCCTTTATTCTTAAGCAAATAAACAACATGCATAGCAAAATTCTCATTCTCGACTTTGGCTCTCAAGTGACGCAACTGATTGCACGACGCGTGCGTGAGGCACAAGTCTATTGTGAAATTCACCCTTGTGATGTCAGCAACGAGTTTGTGAAAAACTTTGGTGCGGACGGCATTATTTTATCGGGCAGCCACGCTAGCGTGTATGAAGAAGAAACCGATAAAGCGCCTGAGTCAGTTTTTACATTGGGCGTACCGGTGCTTGGTATATGTTATGGCATGCAAACCATGGCACAGCAGCTTGGTGGCAAGGTCGAGGCTGGTCTTAAACGTGAATTTGGTTATGCGCAAGTGCGTGCGCGAGGCCACTCTGCCCTATTCCGCGATATTCAAGATGCAACCAACGCGGAAGGTCATGGCTTGGTAGATGTATGGATGAGCCACGGTGACAAAGTGACTGAATTGCCTGCTGGCTTTAAGGTGATTGCTAGCAACGATACTACCCCTATAGCAGCCATGGCAGATGAATCACGTAAGTTCTACGCAGTGCAGTTCCACCCAGAAGTGACCCACACAAAACAGGGTCAGGCCATGTTAGAGCGCTTCGTGCTTGAAATTTGCCAAGCAAAAGCGGATTGGATTATGGGTGACTACATCACTGAAGCTGTAGCGAGAATCAAAGCGCAGGTGGGTGATGAGGAAGTGATTCTTGGTCTATCTGGCGGTGTAGATTCTAGCGTTGCGGCAGCGCTGATTCACCGTGCGATTGGTGACCAACTCACATGCGTATTCGTAGACCATGGACTGCTACGTTTAAACGAAGGCGATATGGTGATGGAGATGTTTGCTGGCCGTCTACATGCCAAAGTGATACGCGTAGATGCGACTGATCAATTTATGGGTAAGTTGGCGGGCGTCAGCGACCCAGAAGCCAAACGTAAAATTATCGGTGGCGAGTTTGTTGAGGTGTTTCAAGCAGAAGCCAAAAAATGTGCGAATGCTAAATGGCTAGCACAAGGCACTATTTATCCTGATGTCATTGAATCGGGTGGCGCAAAATCTAAAAAAGCAGTCACAATCAAAAGCCATCACAATGTAGGTGGTTTACCAGAAAAACTAGGCTTGAAGTTACTAGAGCCTTTGCGCGATTTATTCAAAGATGAAGTGCGTGAGCTTGGCGTAGCGCTTGGCTTGCCACATGATATGGTCTATCGCCACCCATTCCCAGGCCCAGGTCTTGGTGTGCGTATCTTGGGTGAAGTCAAACGTGACTACGCGCTACTATTACAACGCGCAGACGCCATCTTTATTGAGGAATTGCGCAATACCAAATGCGAAAAAACAGGTAAAACTTGGTATGAACTGACCAGCCAAGCATTTACTGTATTTCTGCCAGTCAAATCGGTGGGCGTGATGGGTGATGGCCGCACTTATGACTATGTCGTGGCATTACGCGCTGTCGTCACCAGTGACTTTATGACAGCACATTGGGCAGAGTTGCCCTACAGTTTATTAGGCAGGGTCTCTAATCGCATCATCAATGAAGTGCGCGGGATCAATCGTGTGGTTTATGATGTCTCTGGCAAACCGCCAGCGACGATAGAGTGGGAATAAAAACAAGGCAGACATGAGTCGAGGCTTTGTTAAAGAAGATGATTTAGAGCACGCGGGCACGGACTTACCTGAGCGCCCCGTCAGCACGCATCCCAATTACGTCACGCCTGCAGGATTAGCACAGTTAGAAGCCCAAGCACAGGCTTTAGAACAAGAACGCTTGACGCTAAATCATCGTAAAGATGACCCAACAGCCAACCAGCGTTTTGGTGTGATTGAGCGCGACTTACGCTACATTAGTGCAAGGTTGGAAACTGCCATATTGGTGGAGCCAGCTCAGCAAGATCAACACACTGTGTTGTTTGGTGCGCAGGTCAAAGTGGAAGATGAGACTGGTGAAATCAGTGAATTTACGATCGTTGGCGAGGACGAGGCTAACATTGCGGAACACAAAGTTAGCTACATTTCGCCGATTGCCCGCGCACTCATTGGACGTAAAGTGGGCGATAGCGTGGTCTGGCAACGACCAGCAGGCAATTTACAATTAGACATTATTGAAATTCATTATTGAAAGCAATTTAACCATGCAAGTATCCGAAGCCATTATTGCGCGCCGCTCAGTAAAAGCGTATGACCCACATCATCGCATGACCGACGCCGAAATCCAGAAACTGATGTCACTGGCTATCCTTTCGCCTACTGCTTTTAATATTCAAAACTGGCGATTTGTCGTAGTTACAGACCCTGTGTTACGCCAGCAAATTCGTGCTGTGAGTTGGAACCAAGCACAAGTTGAAGAAGCCTCACTATTGGTGGTACTTACGGCTGATTTAAACGCATGGGAAAAACAACCTGAGCGCTACTGGCGTAATGCGCCAAAAGCAGTACAAGATTATTTAGTCCCTGCCATTGGTAACTACTATCGCGGCAATACCCAAGTACAACGTGATGAAGGCATGCGTTCTTGCGGCATGGCGGCCACCACTTTAATGCTAGCGGCTAAAGAGATGGGATACGATACATGCCCAATGGATGGTTTTGATTTTGATGCCGTGGCTAAACTATTGAAGCTGCCAGCGGATCACACCCCTGTCATGTTTGTGGTGATTGGCAAAGCGCTTGAGCCTGCACGCGAACGTGCTGGGCAATTACCACTCGACGAAGTCGTCATTTACAACACATTTTAATTTAACGCAATTTTAGAGAGTCTATGTTAACCGCAAACAATATCACCATGCAGTTTGGCGCTAAGCCACTGTTTGAAAACGTTTCAGTCAAATTCGGCGATGGCAATCGCTATGGCCTGATTGGCGCCAATGGCTGTGGGAAATCCACTTTCATGAAAATTTTAGCAGGCGTGCTAGAGCCTAGCAGTGGCAACATCTCACTCGACAGCAATGAACGCATGGCCTTTTTGAAACAAGATCAATTTGCGTATGAAGACCAACGCGTCTTAGACGTGGTCATGATGGGCCACGAGCAAATGTGGAAAGCCAATGCTGAAAAAAATGCCATCTACGAGAACCTAGAAGCCACCGAAGAAGATTACATGCGCGCAGCGGAATTAGAGGCTGTGTATGCTGAATATGACGGCTACACCGCAGAAGCGCGCGCAGGCGAGCTACTATTAGGTGTTGGCATTCCTATTGAACAGCACAATGGACCAATGAGTGCAGTTGCGCCAGGTTGGAAACTCCGTGTATTGTTAGTGCAGGCATTATTTGCAAATCCAGATGTATTACTACTGGATGAACCTACCAACAACTTGGACATTAACACCATTCGCTGGCTAGAAGACGTAGTCAATAATCGTGACTGCACCATGATTATCATCTCGCATGACCGTCACTTTTTAAACCAAGTATGTACGCATACCTGCGATATGGACTATGGGAAAATCACCAGCTATCCAGGCAATTATGACGACTACATGGAAGCGAGCACTGCAGCACGCGCGCAGCAAGCCAAAGACAACGCTAAAGCTAAACAACAAATTGCAGACTTACAAGACTTTGTGCGTCGCTTCTCTGCCAATGCGTCTAAAGCTAAACAAGCGACTAGCCGAGCTAAGCAAATTGACAAAATCAAAATTGAGGAATTCAAACCTTCAAGCCGCCAGTATCCTTTCATTCGCTTTGAATTTGATGATAGAGATAAATTACATCGCAACGCAGTGGAACTTAAAAAATTGAGTCATGGCTTTGATAAACCCTTGTTTAATGACATTGACTTGATGTTTGAAGCAGGTGAAAAAGTTGCCATTATCGGTGAAAATGGTATTGGTAAAACCACATTCTTACGTTGCTTGGCTGGCGATTTAGCGCCTAAACATGGCGAGGTAAAATGGGCGGAAAAGGCGAACCTAGGCTATTTTGCACAAGACCATGAATATGAGTTTGAAAAAGGTGAAGATTTGTTTGAATGGATGACCCAATATCGTCAGCCAAGTGACGATGACCAAGTGGTACGTAGCATGTTAGGCCGCTTATTGTTTTCAGGTGAGGACACTAAAAAATCTGTCAAAGTCCTCTCTGGCGGAGAAAAAGGACGCATGCTCTATGGCAAGTTAATGCTTGAGCGCACCAATGTGTTACTCATGGATGAACCTACTAACCATATGGACATGGAATCAATTGAGGCACTCAATACTGCGCTTGATAAATATAAAGGTACGCTTTTCTTTGTCAGCCATGACCGTGAATTTGTAAGCTCAATTGCAACTAGGATTCTAGAGATAAAATCTGACCGAATTATTGACTACACGGGTAATTACGAAGATTACTTGGCTAGTCAGGGCATTGAATAGCATTAGAGTGTAGACAATAAAAAAGCCGCTTAAGCGGCTTTTTTATTGTCAGAAATTACTCTTTTAAAGAACGTTTACGTTCGTGCTCTAACAAGAAGCGTTTACGGATACGAATATTTTTTGGTGTAATTTCCACTAATTCATCATCATCAATAAACTCAACAGCACTTTCTAATGTTAACGCAATCGGTGTAATCAAGCGCACCGCTTCATCTGTACCAGACGCACGCACGTTAGTCAGTTGTTTACCTTTAATCGGGTTCACAATCAAATCATTCTCGCGGCTGTGAATACCAATCACCATACCTTCGTACAACTTGTCGCCTGGGCTTGAGAACATTTTTCCACGGTCTTGTAATTTCCAGAGCGCATAGGCTACAGCTTCACCATGTTCAGCCGAAATCAGCACACCATTTCGACGGCTAGGCATATCAGCTTTCACTGGTGCGTACTCATCAAAAATATGTGCCATTAGGCCAGTGCCGCGCGTCATCGTCAAAAACTCACCTTGGAAACCAATCAAACCACGTGCTGGAATTTTGTATTCCAAGCGTGTACGGCCATTGCCATCCGATTCCATATTTTGCATTTCACCACGGCGGCGACCTAACTCCTCCATCACCGCACCTTGGTTCTCATCTTCCAAATCCACGGTCAATACTTCGTACGGCTCACATTTCACGCCATCAATTTCACGGAATACCACACGTGGCTTACCTACCGCCATTTCAAAACCTTCGCGGCGCATGTTTTCCAATAAAATTGTCAAATGTAATTCGCCACGACCAGATACGCGGAACACATCAGTGTCTTCAGTATCTTCTACACGTAACGCTACATTCACCAATAACTCTTTGGTTAAACGGTCTTTAATTTGGCGTGATGTCACAAACTTACCTTCGGTACCCGCTAAAGGTGAAGTGTTCACCATAAAGTCCATGGTCAAAGTTGGTTCATCTACACCCAAATGTGGCAGACCTACTGGTTTTTCACGATCACAGATGGTAAAACCAATACCAATATCATCTAAGCCAGAAATAATGACAATGTCACCTGCTTCGGCTTCTTCAACGGCTACACGCTCCAAACCTCTAAAACCTAACACTTGGTTGATGCGACCTTGTGCCACTTGTTCATTTTCACGCATCACGGCAACTACTTGGCCTGGCTTGATACGGCCATTACGTACACGACCAACGCCCAAGCGACCAGTGTAAGTTGAATAGTCTAATGCGGAAATTTGCAATTGTAGTGGCGCATCGCTGTCGCCAGTCGGTGGTTCTACATGGCTTAAAATGGTTTCAAATAATGGACGCATGGTTTCGCTTGGTGTTTTCATATCCAAGGTAGCAAATCCATTGAGTGCAGAAGCGTAGACAACGGGGAAGTCCAATTGCTCGTCTGTTGCACCTAAGTTGGCAAACAAATCAAAGGTATGGTTAATCACCCAATCAGGACGTGCACCTGGGCGATCCACCTTATTAATCACCACAATAGGCTTTAAGCCTAGTGCTAATGCTTTTTTTGTCACAAAACGGGTTTGTGGCATCGGGCCTTCTACAGCATCTACCAGCAACACCACACCATCTACCATCCCTAATACACGCTCAACTTCGCCACCAAAGTCCGCATGGCCCGGCGTATCGACGATATTAATGTGCGTGCCTTCAAAGTTAACGGCTGTGTTTTTTGCCAAAATAGTAATACCACGTTCTTTTTCGATATCATTACTATCCATCACGCGCTCTGTCACCGCTTGGTGCGATGCAAACGTGCCGGCTTGTTGTAAAAGTTTATCAACCATGGTGGTTTTACCATGGTCAACGTGCGCAATAATTGCGATATTTCTGAGATTACGAGACATGAATGCTGCCAATTGTTTGGAAGGGCGCGATTTTAACACATTTCACATGAAACTTATTTGACAAAGTTAATTTTAATTTGACATTTGGGTGGATATGGTTATACTGCGCACAACTTAAAACTTATGCAGCAATTAAAAGTTTTAGATTCATTGCCCTGACCCAACAGCTACTCGTGAAGTTTTGAAGTAGCCATCTTTTAGATAATATTTATCTATCTTTTACTGGTTAGCGGCTATGCCCGTGCGCTGGTAAAAAGCATTTTGATGAGTTTGTAGTATCTCTGCTTTCGCGTTTTTAGCTGATATCTTTCAGCTGAGATGTATTTTGCTTGCGCCCTTTTTTATTTACATTTGAAGGGGACATACATTGTCTTTTGAATCATTAAACCTAGATCCAACCATTTTACGTGCCGTGCTTGAAGCAGGCTACGACACACCCACAGCAGTACAAGCACAAGCAATTCCACCTGCATTAGAAGGCCGTGACATCATGGCTTCTGCACAAACCGGTACCGGTAAAACAGCTGCATTTACATTGCCAGCGCTTAATTTATTAGCAACACCCCATCCATTAAAAAGCCGCGGCCCACGTATTTTAGTGTTGACCCCAACCCGTGAATTGGCTGCACAAGTAAACGAAGCGGCACGTAAATACGGTAAATATATCCGCGCCCGTACAGTGAGTATCGTCGGTGGTATGCCTTACCCACTGCAAAACAAACTATTGTCACAACCTTTAGATATCTTAGTTGCCACCCCAGGTCGTTTTATCGACCACATGGAACGTGGCCGCATTGACTTAAGCCGTTTACAAATGTTGGTGCTTGATGAAGCCGACCGTATGCTAGACATGGGCTTTATGCCAGATGTTGAAAAGATTTGTGCCGCATTACCAAAAGAGCGTCAAACATTATTGTTCTCAGCCACGTTAGATGGCATTGGTCATATTGCTAAACAATTCTTAAATAACCCAATCACACTACAAGTGGCTGGTCAAAAAGAGAAACATGCCAACATTGAACAACGTTTGCACTTTGTGGATGACATGAACCACAAAAACAAATTACTAGAGCATTTATTGATTGCGCCAGATGTCAATCAAGCCATTATTTTCACCAGCACTAAACGTCACGCTGACTTGTTGGCGGAAGACTTATACGCTGCTGGCCATAAAACAGCAGCATTACATGGCGATATGACACAAGGTGCGCGTAACCGTACATTGACTAAATTACGTCATGGTGATGTCAAAGTATTGGTAGCAACCGATGTGGCTGCGCGTGGTATTGATGTGCAAGGTATTAGCCATGTGATTAACTACGACTTACCTAAATTTGCAGAAGATTACGTACACCGTATTGGTCGTACAGGTCGTGCGAATAATACAGGGATTGCGATTTCATTCGCATCGAATGTAGACCGTCACTTGTTGCGTAAAATCGAACAATACACAGGTCAAAAATTAGAAGCAGCTGTGATTGCTGGCTTTGAGCCGAAACGCCCAATGAAATCTGAAGCGCCAGCTGGCAAACGTGGCCGTAACAATGACCGTAGCAATGCGCACAAACCAGGTGCACGCGGTGGTTACCAATCACGTGACAATGCAGCTCGCGGCTCAAGCTTTGGTGACCGTGTGATGAACGAGCGTGGTGCAAAACCACAAGCTACGCGCTCATTTAACGATGGTGCTCCACGTACTGAAGGTGCGCCACGTCAACGTGACAGTCAACCACGCCACGCGGACGCAGCACCACGTGATGGTCAACGTGAAGTGAATGGCAATAGCCGCAGCTACACTAAAGATACTGATTTTCAATTTGCGCGAGCGTTAAGCCAAGAGTTTGGCGGCCGCGGTCGCCAAGACAGAACAGCGCGTACTGACGCACCACGTGAAGGTCGCCCAAGCAACAAAGCCAGCACAGGTGAGAAGTTTGGTAATCCTCGTCCACAACGTAGTGCGCCACGCGTCAATGCTAGCGGCTTCAGTGGTGATAACAAACCTAAACGTAACCGCAGCTTTGCTTAATAAAGGCTAAATTTACCGTACATGGATACAAACACAGTAGTAAATTTTGATGCGCTTGGCTTAGCAGCACCTTTGTTGCAAGCCATTCAAGAAACTGGCTATACCACCCCTACCCCAATTCAAGCCAAGGCAATTCCTTTGGCACTTGCGGGTGGGGATTTAATGGCGGGTGCGCAAACAGGCACCGGTAAAACAGCTGCATTTGCATTACCAGTATTACAAAAACTGTTGCCATTTGCCAGTACCAGCACCTCTCCTGCTAAACATCCTATCCGCGCGTTGGTGTTAACACCCACGCGTGAATTAGCGATTCAAGTAGAAGAAAGCGTGAAGGTGTATGCCAAACATACACCTCTTTCTAGCTTGGTGGTGTATGGCGGTGTAGATATTAAATCTCAAATCCCGCAACTCAAAAAAGGGGTTGAAGTGTTAGTGGCAACCCCTGGGCGATTACTGGACCATATTGAACAGAAAACGCTTTCACTGAGTCAGGTACAGATTTTGGTGCTAGACGAAGCGGACCGCATGTTGGACATGGGCTTTATGCCAGACTTAAAACGTATTTTGGCGTTGCTACCTAAGCAACGTCAGAATATGATGTTTTCTGCGACGTTTTCAAATGAAATCAAAAAGTTAGCGGATGACTTTTTAACCAATCCCACCTTGATTGAAGTGGCTAGAAGTAATGCCTCTAATGAGAACATTACTCAGCAAGCTTACGCAGTGAGCGCAACGAGCAAACAAGCATTTTTGGTGCAGTTACTCAAAGAAGCGCAAACCAATCAAGTGATTGTGTTTACGAAAACAAAATTGACGGCGAGCCGTTTGGCACGTGCGTTGCAAAAAGAAAATATTTCTGCAGATGCCATTCATGGCGATAAATCGCAAAAAGAACGCATTGAGGCACTGGATGCGTTTAAAGCAGGCAAAGTAATGGCACTTGTTGCCACTGATGTTGCAGCGCGCGGCTTGGATATCAGTGATTTGCCGATGGTCATTAATTACGAAATTCCTAGTTCGCCTGAAGATTATGTGCATAGGATCGGCCGGACAGGACGCGCAGGTGCCAGTGGTATAGCGATTTCTCTGATTAGTGAAGACGAAGAAAAATATTTCTTGGAAATTGAGAAACTGATGAAGAAAACCATTGTGCGCCAAATTGCACAAGTCGTTTCTTCACGTAATGATGCACCGCGTAGCGTTTCATCTGACGAGAAAAAAACACGTTCGACTAGCACGAGTTCGCATACGCAAAAGCCAAAAAGAACTGCGTCAGACCCATGGTTCAACAAGCCATATGAACCGAGTGTAGCGATGACTGAAGCCTCAACTAAGAATGCCGTGAGCCAAAGTCGTAAAGCGCCACTGGCCGCTTTATTAGGTGGCTTGAAGTCTCGTAGTTAATTTATTTTTTCAGCCATTGTGTCACCTGATCGGGTGGCACTGGCCGAGAATAGTAATAGCCTTGAATCACTTTGCAGCCACTGGCTAATAAAATATCAGCTTGATTCTGATTTTCTACACCCTCACCTACTAAATCTAGATCCAACGCCTCCGCCAACGCTACCATTGCACGCACAATCGCACGGTCTTCATCGCTACTGACCAAATCGTTGACAAACGTACGCTCGATTTTGACTTCATCCACTGCCCAGCGTTTGAGATAAAGTAAGGATGAGTGGCCGGTACCAAAATCATCTAATGAAATTGCAAAGCCTGCTTTTTTAATGGCCTGCATATTATTTCTGACGGTCAGACTTTCTTCTAAGATAGCATGCTCAGTAATTTCAATGCAGAGTAAACTTGGATCAATTCCATAATGCTTTGGAATATTATTCAATAAATTCATGAGATTATCAGAACGTAAATGTCTGGCAGACATATTGACTGAAATACGTGGCAATTGATATCCCGCATCTAACCATTCACGCATTTGCCGACACACTTCCTCTAACACCCAATCATCTACATTGTTAATTAAGGACGACTGTTCAGCCACACGGATCAGTTCAACGGTTGAAATCAAACCATGATCAGGATGCGTCCAACGTATCAAGGCTTCCATCCCTACTACCATATTACGCTCTGCATCTAATTGCGGTTGGTAGACCATATGAAATTCATTCTTATGTAAGGCCAGGCGGATCCCATGCTCCATGTCCATCCATTGTTTTGGGATGAAATTCATATTGGGCGTATAAAATTCAAAGCTATTTCGCCCGTTTTGTTTGGTGCGGTACATGGCTAAATCTGCATAAGTTAGCAAGGTTTGTAAATCGGTCGCATCATCAGGATACACACTCACACCTATGCTAACCGTGGTATACACGCGCTGCTGCATGATATCAAACGGCAATGAGAACGCTTTGACTATGTCTCGCACTATCCGATGTCCATCTTGTGGCGTGGCGGATTCAATCACCATCACAAATTCATCGCCGCCCATGCGATACAATACATCAGAGGCACGTGCACATTCAATAATACGTTTGGTGGACATCATCAGCAATTGGTCACCTGCCTCATGACCTAAAGTGTCGTTCACCAACTTAAAGTGATCAATATCAAAATAGAGAAGTAATACCTGCTGAAGATTGCGCTCCGCCTTTTTGAGTGCCGTGGTTAAGTTAGCCTTAAATACGCTGCGATTAGGTAGACCTGTTAACTCATCGTGCGAAGCAAGAAACTCCACTTTACGATTAAGCGCAATCATTTCAGTCACATCTTTGCCAACGCCGCGATAGCCAATAAATTTTAGTGTCTCGTCAAAGATTGGCTTACCCGACACGCGCAAATACATATGTTTTTCATGGGTATCAATGAAATGCACGATAAAGTCAGAGAAAGGTAAGCGTTGTTGCAACACACTCAACATGTCATCTGCCAAATGGCTCTGACAAGCCTTAGCGATATCATTTAAGTTACATACACCTAAACCCATTGGCGCACCACTCAATGCTTGAATATTTAAAGCAACATCTGATTCCCAAAACCAATCCGCAGAAGCCTCAGCAAAGTCTCTAAAGCGTGCCTCGCTTTCTATCAATTTTTGACGCTCTTGGTTAAGCTCGATAATTTTCTTATCCAGTTTAGCGCGGACCAAATCGGTATGCTGTTTATCAAACTTAACAGGCGCAACACGGTACAAACCTCTACCTTTTGGTGCGCGATGCTGTTTGGCATCGCTTTTAGTCACTTCGGCAATTACACCCAAAAATGCTTGTAAATCCATCGGCTTAATCAAAAATGCTGAAGCGCCCAATGACATGGCAAAGCGTTCATCTTGGCTAGAGGTATAAGTCGCGGTATAAAATACAAAAGGAATATTCTGCAACGCAATATTTTGTTTTACTGCACGGCATAAGCCATAGCCATCCATCTCTGGCATCAAAATATCAGAAATGATGAGATCAACAGTATGTGTGTGTAAGTGCGCCAAGGCTTTTAAACCATTATCAAAACTTACTACTTCGTGCCCTTTGGATTGAAATAAATCCACCAGAAGTTGCCGAGAGTTATCATCATCCTCTGCTATGAGTATGTTCATCATCCAATATCCTTACCAATGACCGCTTGTATTTGCGCAATCACTGTCATGGGGTCAATCGGTTTTTCTATATAACTGGTGCATCCAGCCGCAAGCAAGCGTTCTTTATCCCCAGACATTGCATACGAAGTCATGGCAATAATCGGCACAGTTTCTCCCACTGGGTTTGCGCGTATACGTTTTAGCACTTCTAACCCATTGATGTCGGGAAGTTGTATATCCAACACAATAAAATCGGGAGGGATTGTCAGCGCTTGTTGTACGCCTTCTAGCCCAGTGACCGCAAAACGAACACGGTAGCCGGCTTGCAGCAAAATAAAACGAATCAGCTCAAGGTTGTTGTCATTGTCTTCAATAATCAAGGCTGTTTTCATTATGATCCTTCGAGTATATTCACTTGTTTTCCAGCTTCAATCGTCGGCATTTGATAAGGCAATCGCATCGTGAACGTACTGCCTTGCTCCACCTTGCTTTTCACCGTTATGGTGCCACCCAATAACAACGTCAGAATTTTATACGTCAGATACAAGCCAAGTCCGGTACCTAATGTCTTGATTTTCAAACGCGATTCGATGCGTTCAAATGGCTTAAATAATTTTTTCAAGCCCGGTTCATCCATACCAATACCAGTGTCTTCGACCGTAATTTCTAGCATGTCGTCTAGAGGCGTGAATATCACTTTGACATAGCCTTTTTCAGCATATTTCAAGCCATTGGAAACCACGTTTAACAATACTTGATAGAAGCGCTTGCGGTCTGAATTTAAGGTGATATCGTCTGGGCACTCCACTTGCAACTCTAGATTTCGCTCTGTTGCTAAATGCTGAACGGCGTGCGTTACTTCATCCATGACCACTTTCACATCAAAACTGGCTCGATGTGTTTCTAAAAATCCCGCTTCTATTTTAGAAATATCAATCACATCCGAAATCAAAGACAACAGGTGTTTAGAGGATGCGTAAGCGCGCCCTAACTGATCCTTTTGTTTAGGATTAAGTTCCCCAGACATGCCTTGCAATACCACTCCTAAAAACCCAATGATAGAGTTTAAAGGTGTACGTAACTCGTGTGACATCGAGGCCACAAACATGGATTTAATTCGATCTGCAGATTCGGCAGCTTCTCTCGCTTCAATCAACGAAGCTTCCAGCGCTTTTTGCTGGCTGATGTCTTGCCCAATCGAAATAATGACGGGATTACCATCGGCATCTAGCTCCATGCTTCTAGATACAGACAACTCAATCGTTGAACCATCGGCGCGACGGATAAGCATTTCCTGCCCTTGAATCTTGTTGCCGTAAAACACCTCACTGAAGTATTTATCATGATCTTGCGTCAACTCTTTTGGTACAAACAAACTTTGATAAGTTTTACCAATCGCTTCTTCACGGCTATAACCACTTATTCGCTCAGCCTCTGGATTCATTTCAATAATTTCATTCGCGGCATTCATGTACAAAATAGTGACTGGCGCGCGCTCGACCAAAAAGCGAAAAAGTTTGGCGTTATTTTCTATGGAAGCAGTTCTAGTTTTCAGCATATCTTCAAAGTTTTCACGGTGCTCAACTAAATCCGTCTCCACTTTTTGCCGCCGATGTAACTCAACGGTTAGTCGCGCTAAATCGGCCAAAGACCCTGCATAATTTTGTTCATCTAAAGTCCACTCTCGTGTACCACCTACATGCTCGTGACAAATCACTCCTATCATCTCGTCATCATGCCAAATGGTGGCATCTAACATTGCACCAATCTGGCATGCAGGAAAATAATCCGCTACAAACTCTTGCGTTGCGCTATGCGCATATACGTCATTGGCTGCAACCACGCGCGATTGCTCGAGTGCTGCAAAATAATGTGGCAAATGTTTTGCAGACAATACTTGCCCCTGCGTATAGCTTTGTGAGTCCAAATCGAACAGTGCTTCGCATACCAACTCTTGCTTGTCTCTCGAATATAGCCAAACGCTGACGCGTGCGACATTCAAGGTTTCGGCGGACTGTTTGATTAACGATTGAAAAAACGCTTTTGGCGGTGTTTGTTTATTGAGCTGCGTTGATGCAAGGTAAGCCAAACTGGAAGATTGTTGCTTTAAACGGTTATCCGCTTGCAGTAACTTTTCTTGTACTTCGTCTTTATGTTTGATATGCGTATGTAGTTTATTGGCCAAACGCTCCATTTGATGCGCACGCTTCAAACTACCAAAAAAATATGTGCCTGTGAGGTTAAAAACGAACACGCCTAAGGCAAAGAGTTTAACAATCGTTTGATTGGTATAAGATTGGTAAGTGACTGTAATAAGTATAAAGATAGCGATTAATGTGACGAGAAAGCCTGTACGGGATAATGTGATTTTATGTAGTAGCGCTGGATCATTAAGATGAAACTGACTGTGATCTACATTCGGGGAGAGCTTTTGTAACAAACGTGCACGAAACTCTCGATCTAGCACAAACAACGCAAATGTCAGCACGGCTAATACCATGAACATGGCCAAGGTCAGCTCTAGTTTGTAATCGTCTACCCATGCTAATAAAGAGCGTTCATACTGGCCACCTTCAAAAGCGCTGGGATCCACGTGACTGGGAGAAAACCCAAGACTTTCGAGCAAAGGAAAAGCACTCACAATTGAAATTGCGAGCATGCCAAACGCGGCTAGACATACCAAGCGTAATAATTGTTTCAATACCAAGAAAGCTACCTTTTATTGATGTTAGGGGGTATTTCAACTGGCTATATTGATGCAATGCAACTAGGTCAAACTATACATGGACCAAACTAAATGATACTGCAACTCCTTGTCATCTCATTCATACTGATTTGTTATTTGTTCCGCATAAAATCAGCCACACCATATAGTTGGGCGGCTAGTTTCTTCATCACTTCTTCATCTAACTGCAACGTATGCATGGCACGTATCATGCAGTACATCCACTGGTCGCGCTCTGACTCACCAATGGTAAAAGGCATGTGGCGACGACGTAACATGGGGTGCCCATAGCGCTCGATATACAGTTGCGGCCCACCCATCCAGCCTGTCAGAAACATCGTTAACTTTTCACGTGCATCGGTTAAATCCGGCTGATGCAATGCACGAATACCTGCGGCTTTTGGGTCGCTATCCATGACATCATAGAAGGTATCTACCAATTGTTTGATGACTATCTGACCGTCTTCTTCCCCGCCAAATAGCGCGTAAAAGGTAGATTTATCACTGCCAGCTTCTTCAATTTTATCTATCATTACAGTACCTGAACTAGGCTTTAGTTTTCACTAAACTTGCAGCCAACTTAGCCTGCTTTCTGGCTTCATCCGTATTGTCTGCAGTCACCAAAGCTACCCCCATGCGCCGACGCAGATAAGACTCTGGTTTGCCAAATAAGCGAATATCACTGTTAGGTATGGCCAATGCATCTGCTACGCCATCGTAACTTAACTGTTTGCTTTCCGCACCACCATAAATCACAGCACTGGCCCCTGGTTTGGTCATCGCAACGTCTACAGGTAAGCCAAGGATTGCACGTGCGTGCAGTTCAAACTCACTTAGGCGTTGGCTACACATGGTGACCATACC
This sequence comes from Methylophilus sp., assembly GCA_030696695.1. Taxonomy (GTDB): domain Bacteria; phylum Pseudomonadota; class Gammaproteobacteria; order Burkholderiales; family Methylophilaceae; genus Methylophilus. The sequence continues at coordinate 86,658 of JAUYRP010000002.1, read as the reverse complement.
TGTGTCATGCGGGCGAGGACTGACTTCTGAGAACCACACTTGGTCGCCCTTTACAAATAGCTCTACGCCAAATAAACCTAATCCTCCTAACGCGTCAGTCATGGTTTTTGCAATGTGTTGGGCTGATGTCAATGCTGCTGCAGTCATGATTTGCGGTTGCCAACTTTCTACATAGTCGCCTTTTTCCTGCACATGTCCAATTGGCTCACAGAAATACGTTTGTATCTCACTCTGTGCATTTTTAGCACGCACTGTGAGCAAAGTAATTTCATAATCAAATGCAATCTGCCCTTCTACAATCACCACGCCTTGATTGACGCGTCCACCAGCGGCCGCATAATCCCAAGCGGCTTTCACCTCAGAAGCTTGTGTAATTCTAGATTGTCCTTTGCCTGAAGATGACATGGTAGGCTTAATGAAACATGGATAGCCTATGCCTGCATCAATCGCTGCTTGCAACTCAGTTTCGCTGCGTGCAAAAGCATATGGAGAGGTAGGTAAGTTTAAGGTTTCAGCAGCAAGCTTGCGGATACCCTCTCGGTTCATGGTGAGCTGCACTGCTTTGACTGTTGGAATCACCGTTGTGCCATCACGCTCAATATCCGCCAGTGCATCCGTATTGAGGGCCTCAATTTCAGGCACAATTAAGTGTGGTTTTTCTTGATTGACCAATGCTTTCAGGGCTTGTGCATCTGTCATATCAATGGTGTAAGCACGATGTGCAACCTGATGGCCGGGGGCATTTTCATATCGGTCTACCGCAATGACTTCTACCCCATAGCGCTGCAAAGCAATAATCACTTCTTTGCCTAATTCGCCGCTGCCTAGCAGCATCACTTTGGTGGCAGATGGGGTAAGTGGCGAACCAATAATCATGTAATCACTCCAGACAATAATGAGTGAAATGATAGCATGATGTCAGGTGTAACTGAGATGGTTATCGTACAAAGCCAATAGGAATGTCTAGCAAAGAATAGTGGATTAAGAGACTGCTATCTTATTGTTAACAACCATCAAGATTAAGAACTTGATTTACACAGAGATACCGTGTTTATCCATACGATAACGCATGGTCATACGCGTGATGCCCAATTGCCTTGCGGCCTGCGAGACATTATTGCGAGCTTGTTCAAGCGCATTCAACAAAATTGCTTTTTCAGCATCATCTAGCGTCATTTGCGCTTCATGACTCTCTAAAGTTATTACTGGTTTTGCTTGATGATTAGGTAAGGCTAAATCACTGACCAATATCTGCTCATCCGAGCTTAGTAGCACACCCCGGCTGATTTGGTGCCTTAACTCTCTAACATTACCTGGCCATCCATAAGTTTGAATGGCCTGCATAGCATTACCACTAAATTCTCTTTTCTTTAACCCATAGCGTTTTTCAGTGAGCGACCTAAAGTAATTAGAGAGTTGCACAATGTCATCACCACGATCCCTTAAAGGTGGCATGAACATTGTAATCACATTGAGTCGGTAATATAAATCTGAACGAAAACGACCTTCACTGACCATGTCATGTAAATCACGGTTAGTGGCAGCAATGATACGAGCAGGCACAGCGCGCTCTTTAGTAGAGCCTAATCTACGCACTTGTCTACGCTCTAGCACATTCAATAGCTTCGCTTGCAAGGTAAGTGGTAATTCGCCAATCTCATCCAAAAAAAGGGTTCCGTCTTCCGCGGACTCGATCAAACCTGGGCGCGCACTGACTGCGTTGGTAAATGCGCCTTTTTCATGCCCAAACAACTCACTTTCAATCAGCTCTGCAGGTAGTGAAGCACAATCAACATGCACAAAAGGTTTGTCACTATTGGCACACTCTGCATGCAGAAAACGCGCAGCGACATCCTTACCCGTACCCGTTTCACCTACAATCAATACCGTCGGCGGAACAACATCTGTCATGGCACTTAATTGCGAGATGCGGCTAATTTGCTGTCGCACGCTTTGCATGGCTGGGCTATCTCCAATCAACTGCACGCCATCTGTCGCGTGTGTATTGCGTTGGCGCGAATAATCTAAGCTGGTTTGCAACTCAGAAGCACGCTCATTTTTTTTGACTACGAGCAGTAACTCTTCAAGATCTATCGGTTTTTTTAGGTAATCAATCGCACCTAATTTCATGGCATTTACTGCGTCACTGACATCGCCAAAAGCTGTCATCACAATGGTTGCCACCCCTTTTGCTACCAATTCCGACAACAAGTCCAAGCCGTTGCCATCTGGCAAGCGCATATCCAATAACACCAAATCAGGATGAAATTGCTTATAGATTAACCTGCCATCAGCTAGTGTTTCAGCATGCTCACACTCAAAGCCATCTTTTTGCAAACGCTTAGCAACCGCGCGGGCAAACAATACTTCATCCTCTACAATAAGTACCTTTTTAACGACTTGGTGTGGATGAAATTTTGATTCGACAGACATTTGTTGTGTAAGCACGCTTTTCCTCAATTAATCAATATCTAGACTGCTGACAGATTTTTTTCCAGCAAACTCGTAGCGGAACCCTAGCCATGCAGCACGTGGTGCACCTGGCAACACCGCCAACACTTTGGATTCCTCACCAAACTGGCCATTGGCATCGAATAATGATTCTGCTAAACGGCCACTCAAGTTGTAATCACGATCAAAAATATTGGTGGCTTTGGCAAACATTTTCCAACCATTACCAAAGTTATATTGCGTATCGAGGTTTACTACAAAGTAGCCACTGATTTTGCCCTTGCCAATGGCACACTCTTCACCGCCATCACAATCTGCCGCGTTAGCACGATGGTTATTGTTTTCATTGCCTAACACGTATTGACTAGAGTAACCAATGACATTGGCACCAACGTTCCAGCTTGGAGTGACTGCATACTGACCACGCAATTTCAGTTGGTGTAGTGGAATCACTGGCAATCTGTCTCCTGATTTTGCAGTAAATACACCGTCATTATCAAAGCCAGAAGAGTTTGAGCCGTTGGCAAACTCAACATCGGTGTCATAAGTTGCTTTTACATAACTATAAGAAGCACCCCATTTAAACTTATCAAAGTTGCCATTCAAGCCTAAATCAAGACCTTGACGCTTGGTTCTACCCACATTATTGAAATAGCCAGCGCCGTTTTGAGCATTCGCAGCCGTAAACTGTATATCGTCATGGTTCACCGCGTGGTAGATACCAGCATTCCAATAGATAGCATCTGTTAATTTACCGCGACCACCAAACTCATACGTTTTAGCGACCACTTGGTTAAGAGGTGGGTCATCTGCGAGTGCTGCTGGTAGCAAGCATGGTGCTTCAGGGTTAGAACAACCTAATTCAATGGCAGTAGGTGCACGACTGGATTCACTATATGAAGTATAGAGAGTTAAATCTTTGCTAGGCGTATGTGTCAGACCAATCGTAGGATTCAGGCGTGTATAACTGTCACGAGCTGTCAAACTATTTGGGTTTGTGTCCGTTTTTGGACCGCGTAATGTATCTGTATTATCAATACGGGTGAAATTCCAGCTCGCCCCTACATTTAAATGCCATTGATCAGTCAGTGACAATGTATCTGTAGCAAATAAGCGCACAGTGTATTGTTTACCCGTTAAACCTGTGGTTTGGCGCTGCGGCAACACTCCATCACCCTCAAAAGTAGGTGCGCGTGTTGGATCAAATACTGAGTCACTTTCGTTCAACGTGCCAATCGTACCATCAATATCACCTATATTGATGCGCTCACTTTGCTTGAATCGAATCAAGCTATAGTCATAGCCAGCCCCAACTACAAATTGATTTTCTTTGCCCATAAAATCTTGGTTAAAGGTCAATTGACCAGTGGTACCGTAAGTATCTTGCTTGGTATTGGTACGATTGAGTACTGAACCTATGACTTCGCATTCATCTTCGCCTGGATCAGCAGCGCAGAGCCCTAATTGCTCATAACCCTCAAGCGCCTCTGTATCATCTGCACCACCTTCATACCCATCACCATTTAATGTACTGCGGTTTGATTTTTTGTAATACACGTTGCCAGAAAACATGGTGTGGTCATTGAACCAATGTGATCCATTTAATGCAAGCATGTGCGAGTAGTTGTTGGTTTGGTCTGGACGGGTATGAATTTGATCACGATCACCGCTAAGTAAAAACTCTGGAGTTAAACCGTTACCAATCAGGTTGTTATCACTGCCAATATAGGTCAGATCTAAACGCGTAGACTCATTTTGCCAACCTGTTTTGCCAAACAATTGATTCACGTGAGATGGTGAATATTTTCTCCATCCATCTTCTGTTGTATGTTGAAAGCCGACAATATAGTCAATCGCACCATCTTGAGAAACACCGCCGTATTCCACTAATGCACGTTGGCGACCCCATGAGCCAGCCTCGTATTCAATGGCAGCACCTAGATTGTCACGCCCACTCTTAGTTTGAATGGCAATAGCACCACCCAATGTATTTAAACCGTAAAGCGGATTTGAACCAGGCACCACTTGCATACCACCAATGGCAAAACTAGGGATTTTGTCCCATGAAGTCACATCACCAAAAGGCTCATTGACGCGCACGCCGTCAATATAAGTAGAAAGCCCTTGCGGATTACCCAACAAAGGAGACGACGAATAACCACGGAAGTTAATTTCTGGCTGCCAAGGATTACCGCCAAGTTCAGTCACAGTCACACTTTGCATATTGTTATTCATGTAATCGGCTATCGACACACCTGTTTGGTCATTAATGTCTTTAGGCGCTGCCATTTGGATATTTGCTGGCACTTTGTGTAGAGGCAATCCTATGCCTTTTAATGGGGTAGCGCTGTAAACTTCAATTTTGTCTACTTCTATCGTATTACTGTCATCTGCAAGTGCCAAATGTGGCGATGCGTAGGCTGACAATATTGCCAGCAATATTAATTTTGGTTGTATGTTAGTTTTCATGATTTTTTCCCTAGGACGGAGTTATAAGTGCACATCTTTTCTGTGTGCTCAAGCAAAAATGTGCAAGAAACATTCCTGATAACTGACCTAAAATAAAATGCATGAAAATCAACAACTAACGTTGAACGACAGCGAGTTGGTTGATTGTAGCCGATTTAATTGGCTGTATACAACCAATTAAATGGTTCATGTTGGTTGTATACAACCAATTAGATGCTATTTAATAACTCTTTGGGCGGGACATTCAGGTAACGACGAAGAACAAGCCAAGAGGCTAGTGGGATAAGTAAAACGGCGCTCAGCACAGCAACTGCACTGATAGACAAGTTTAAGTGAAATGGTATCTCCAACATGGTTGCACTGACGTACCAAGCGACTATATTGGCTAACAGCACAGCCACCAACACTGCACACAAAGCTATTGCAAAAAACTCCGCCAACATGGCAATACTGACTTGCTGCTTGGATGCGCCTAGCACACGCAACAAAGTAGATTCACGTATACGCGCGCTTTGTGTAGCGATCAAGGCAGCGTATAGCACGGCCAAACCTGTGGCCAAGCTAAATAGAAATACATAGCTCACAGCCACACTCATCTTTTCCATAATGGAACGCACTTGCTCCATCAATGCGGCAACATCAATCACCGTAAGGTTTGGAAAGGTACTGACTAATTGCTGCACAAATGCGGCTTGTTGCGGTGGCAAATAAAAGGCCGTCATATAACTTGCAGGTAATTGATCGATGGTTTGCGGTGGCGTCACGGCAAAGAAGTTAGCACGCATGCTATCCCATTCAACCTTGCGGATGCTAGTCACCGTCAGTGTAATAGGCGTACCTGCCACATCATAGCTGAGCGTATCGCCTAGTTGAATGTTCAAATTTTGCGCAAGCTCTTGCTCTAGCGACACATAAGGCTTTCCAGCATCTTCCGGCTTCCACCACTGCCCTTCCAACAGTTGGTTATCAGCTTGCATGTCTGCCGCCCAAGACAAATTAAATTCACGCGAAGCTAGCCGCTTTGCACGCTCATCTTGATAGGTATCAGCACCTACCTTTTGATTATTGATGGCCACTAAACGTGCACGCACCATGGCATGCACTTGTGGCGCAGGCTGCTGTTGTTTGATAAAAGCCTGCTGAAAAGCCTCTAGCTGATCTGGTTGAAGATTGATGACGAATCGATTGGGGGCATCTGCTGGTAAGGAGTCACGCCACGCACTCATTAAATCTGTTTTCACAATGCTGAGCAACACAATGACCATCATGCCCAAACTAAAAGCAATCATTTGCGCAATCGACAAACGCATGCGACGCTTTAAATTGGTTAAACCGATTTGCAAGCTAGCCGCTATCGGCTTAGCGGAAGGCAATTGAAGCTTAAATAAACCATGCACCATTGCATAAGCCAGTAAGCCAACAATGACGCAAGTGAGTACCAAACCTGTACTGACTGCTATCGCCATTTTAAGCGTCTTGGCCTGCCATACCATGAGTGCTATCACCAGTAGTGCCATCGGCAAATAATTTAACCAATCCTGCTTGAGATTGATTTCCACCTCGCGGCGCAGGATGGTCACCGTGGGCAAACTGCGAATCGCACGCAAATGTGGCCACATCAGTGCGAGCATGACCAACAAACTGACCAATAAACCCAATACAAATGGCCACATAGCACTTGGTGCTAGCGACTCTACAAACAATCGCCCTGCCAAAGTTGCCAAGCCTTCTTGTAACGCGAAGCCAAGCAACCCACCGATGAAGCCACCGAGCAATGCTACCCAGACTGTTTGCCATAATAAAATCGTTTGTATCATGCGGCTTGTCGCCCCAAAGCAACGCAGCATGGCAAACGTATCTAAATTACGGTTCAAATAAGGACCACTAGCCAACAACATCGCAACAATCGCTAGCATGACGCTGACCATAGCCGATAAACCGAGAAAGATTTCTGCTTTGTCTAACGCACTTTTGATTTCTGGACGTGCTGTTTTTACATCTTCAATACGCTCACCACGCTGCAAACGTGAAGCGATCCATGTAGAAAATGCATCCAGTTGCGTAGCGTTACCTGCCACAATCATTTGATATTTGACGCGACTACCAAACTGGATCAACTCGGTTGCAGCTAAATCATCTGCATTCATCATGACGCGTGGCGCAAAGCTAAACATATCACCGCCGCGAGAGGGTTCACGCTCCAGCACACCTGCGACTTTGAACGACCCTGCACCAAGGCTCACCTGGTCCCCTATTTGCAGTCCTAGCACACCCATGAGCCTAGGTTCTAGCCAGACTTCACCCTTTGCAGGCGGTTGCATTAGCAGTGTAGGTTCGGCATTGGGCGTAAGCCGTACACTAAAATCTCCGCGTAAAGGAAAGTCACTACCCAGCGCTTTGATTTCCGATATCTGGCTGCGTGTTTGATGCACCAACATGCTAGGAAATTCTGCAGTATGTGTCGCCTTCAATCCAAGCTGTTGTGCTTGCTGGAAATAACTGTCGGGCACTGTATGATCACTGATGACCACCAAATCACCCCCCAACAAAACGCCACCTTGACTGTTTAGGTGCCCAGCAATGCGTTGGGAAAATGCATTGACAGAAGTGATGGCGGCTACAGCCAATACCAGTGCCAGCAACAGCACACGCAAATCTCCTGCGCGCCAATTAGCCTTAAGTTGTTGCCAAGCCAGTTGATATAAAGGTAATGCGTGTGCTTTCGTATCGGGCAAACCCATACTTAAACGCTCGCAGTCAATTGACCGTCTTTTAGGGTCAATACACGGTCACATTGTTGAGCCAAATGCACATCGTGCGTCACCAACACTAGCGTTGTATTATTTTCTTGGTTAAGTTTAAACAACAGATCAATAATTTTTTCACCATTAGCGCTATCTAAATTGCCTGTGGGTTCATCCGCAAATAGCACCGCGGGTTGCGCAGCAAAGGCGCGCGCAATTGCAACGCGTTGTTGCTCTCCACCAGATAGCTGCTTGGGATAATGCTGCATACGCTCGCCCAAACCTACTTTGGTCAAACTCTCTTTTGCGGTTTTTAAAGGCGATGGATGTCCATTGAGTTGCATGGGAATCATCACATTTTCAAGCGCAGTCATCGTTGGCAATAGTTGAAACGACTGAAACACAAAGCCCATGTATTGGCCTCGCATGGCCGCGCGTGCGTCTTCGCCCAAGGTGCTGAACGCATTGCCTAAAATGGTGATCTCACCCGAGGTAGGTACATCCAACCCAGCCAAAATACCAAGTAGTGTAGACTTGCCTGAACCCGAGCTACCGACAATGGCCACACGCTCCCCGCGTTGTATGGTTAACTGTAAGTCACGCAAAATATGTAGGGTATGTTCGCCACTCCCCACACTTTTACTGAGCTTTGTCGCTAAAATGATAGTTTCATGCGTTGGATGGTGTGATAGTGAATTAGTATTGCTTTGTTTTGGCGAATTTATTTCAGTAGAGGAAAGTAACATCAATGAGGTCTCATTTATTGTTTTGGCTATATAAGCCTAGTTTAATGTTTATTAGTCTTGTTTTAATGCTATTGGTTGCACTACCAAGCCAAGCCGCATCGACTATTTTAGTGTTTGGCGACAGTTTATCCGCTGCTTACGGCCTTTCCACCCAGCAAGGATGGGTATCTTTGATGGAGGAGCGCTTAAAAAACGAGCGCTATCCGTATCAAGTAGTCAATGCCAGCATCAGCGGCGAAACGACAGCGGGCGGATTAACCCGTCTCAATCAAGCCATAGCACAGCAAAAACCTAGCATCATGATTTTGGAGCTTGGTGCCAATGATGGCTTGCGCGGCTTACCCGTAGATGCCATGCAGCAAAATTTAACCAAAATGCTGGAAATGGCCAAACAAAACAACATTCAAGTACTATTAGTGGGTATGCGCATTCCACCTAATTATGGCCCACAGTATACGCAAGCTTTTCACCAAAGCTACCCCACACTTGCGCAACAATTTAAAGTCAAACTAGTCCCGTTTTTATTAGAGAACGTGGCAGGAAACCGAGCACTCAATCAGGACGATGGCTTGCATCCTACTGCTGAAGCACAACCCATTATTTTAGAAACCATCTGGGCAAGTTTAAAAACCATGCTCAACAAAAAATAAAGCGACTAGATACATTCCCAACGAATCAACACACCCATTTCCTCTGGCTGCGCCGCGACACTGGCGTCAACGCCAATATTGGGGATGCACACCAAAGTTTCATCTATAAACAGCAACGGAACGCGTCCTCTCTGCCAAGGTGGAATTTTATGTGTTTGCAAAATATGTTTGAGTGTTCTACTGGGGCGCCCTAATTCAGGTCTAAACCGCTCTCTGCCCTCGCGTAATCGAATCCGTAACGCGTGATTAGCGAGCTTGTTCTGCGCAATGCCTTGGCCTTTCATCGGCTCAAAAATCAAGCGATCAACAGGTGTGAGCTGCACCACGGGTTCACCTTGCCATAACACGTGATAAGTTTCTGCAGGCATGATGTCATTGACAATGTAAGCAAGGCCTAGATATCTTTTGATCAATTGGTTTGGCGCAATTTGAATATGAATACTCGCGTCAGCACGCGCATGTATCAATTGTTGCCATATCTGCTCTAGTAACTCGGCATTCGGCATCATTACATTGTGCAGACCTATCCACCAACGCAGTACATTTTTTGCTCTAGCTGCGTTGAACGTTGCCAGTTGGTCAATAGCCAAGCAACGCTGGTTACTCTGTTCACCACTCACCAACACCTGTGCAACATCCAATTGCGCAAGCTCAGTCAACAAATCATTCGCTTCAGCCATATGTTGCGCTGTTCTGCTAAGGGTTTTATGCAAGCTAGGGTATCGGGTTGCTAGCAATGGCATGACTTGATGCCGCATAAAATTGCGATCAAGATCCGTATTTTGATTGCTATCATCTTCTATCCATTGCAATTGATTGGCTTGGGCATACATATCAATATCTTGCCTAGAAATATTGAGTAGCGGCCTTAGTAAACGCTGTATTAAATCTACCTCCGCCATTCCAGCCAACCCTTTTACGCCGGCGCCCCGCATCAGTTGTAATAACAAGGTCTCTGCCTGGTCATCTTGATGATGCGCTAGGCAAATAAAATCTGCCGAAACTTGTTGTAACGCTGCATAACGCGCGTTTCTGGCAGTCGCTTCAATCCCAAGGCCACTTTGCCTATTGACTTGCACATACTCCACTTGTAGCGGCACGCCATACTGAACACAGGTTTGCTGGCAATGTGTTACCCATGCATCTGCATGGGCACTCAAACCATGATGTACATGCATGGCTGAAATACTTAGCTGGAATTGGGCATCTTTATCTGCACGCAATTGTTGTTGTAAGGTAATGAGTACATGCAACAATACAGTGGAATCTAATCCACCACTGTAAGCCAGAACTAAGTGATATGAAGCTTGAGGTTTAGAATGAAAAACGCGCGTTAAACATGTGTTAACGCGCGTAATCAGGTTGGACTTATTTGGTGGCGGCAACTTTGAACTTGCCATAGCTCATGAGACGGGTATACCTAGTTTCAAGTAATTTATCGATTTTTTTGGCTTGCAATGATTTCAGTTGAACGCGAAGCGCATGGCGTAATTTTTCCATCATTTCTAATGGTTCACGATGTGCACCACCCAGTGGCTCAGACACAATTTCATCAATCAAGCCTAATACTTTCAGTCGGTCAGCCGTAATTGCTAAGGTTTCAGCAGCTTCTGGCGCTTTGGTCGCACTTTTCCATAAAATGGAGGCACAGCCTTCTGGCGAAATCACTGAGTAAGTGGCGTATTGCAACATCAACAACTGGTCCACAACACCCAATGCCAATGCGCCACCTGAGCCACCTTCACCAATCACCACACCAATAATGGGTGTTTTTAATTCAGCCATTACATATAAGTTACGCGCAATTGCTTCCGATTGACCGCGTTCTTCTGCACCAATCCCTGGGTAAGCGCCTGGCGTATCGATTAAGGTAATAATAGGCAGGCCAAATTTTTCGGCCATTTTGAACAAGCGAAGCGCTTTGCGATAGCCTTCTGGACGTGGCATACCAAAATTTCGGTATTGACGCTCTTTCACATCGCGCCCTTTTTGATGACCAATTACCATCACCGGGATGCCCTCGAAACGCGCAATACCGCCCACAATTGCAGGGTCATCTGCATAGGCGCGGTCGCCGTGCAACTCTTCAAACTCCGTGAACAACTCCTCAATGTAGTCCAAAGTATATGGACGCTGTGGATGACGCGCCACTTGCGAAATTTGCCATGCAGTTAAATTGTCATAGGTATCTTGCAACAGCTTATCGTTCTTTTTTTGTAGCTGGTCTACTTCTTTGGAGATATCTAAAGCATCATGTTCATCATGAGACACTTGCAATGCCTCAATACGCTTTTCAAGCTCGGCAATTGAAGCTTCAAAGTCTAAATAAGTCAGTTTAGGATCGGTAAGACGCCTGTTTTTCATCTTGTCGCAATTCGTATTGGAATGGGGTTAATTATAAAGGATTTTTACATTTTCTTTTGAAAGCCAAGCATGTAAATGCTTTAATAAATCATCATGTAATTCTACGCGCCAATCATCCCCAAGCATTAAGCTGGCTTGGCCTTGAGTATTATGGTATTCAATTTTAACGGGGCACAGTTTTTTCTCGCTGTTGCGGCTACGATATGGGTTCAAAATCGCACTTAATTTCTGCGCATCCGATTGTCCATTACAAGAGATTTTGAGCATATTGGCAAAGTGACTGCGTGCAGTCGTCATATCAAACAGTTTGCGAGCACTCACGCGAATTCCGCCTGAGAAATCATCATTGCTAATCCGCCCTTCGACCAATAGCAGCTGATCCTCTTTGATAAACATGGCATGTTGATTCAATAGCTCCGCACCTACCACCACATCTACACGCGCCACAGCATCATCAATTGTCACTATCGCCATTTTTCCGCGCTGCGTCATGCGAATACGTACACCCATCACCACCCCAGCAATGAGCTTGGGTTGCTCTTGCGGTGCTAAATCTGCCAACGTGCCGCGCACGAATGTAGCTAGCTCATCTTTGTGACTTAAAAATGGATGTCCACTCAAGTAAAAACCAAGCGCTGCTTTCTCTTCTAACAAAGCTTGTTCAGGCGACCAAGCTTCTACACTTGGCAGTTGATGTTTGGTCTCTGTCACCTCACCAAATAAATTATTTTGTCCAGCATGTGAGCTACTTTGCTCTGCGGCAGAAATTGCCGTGCTTACAGCTGCCAATATAGCTGCCCGGTTAGGTTCTAATGTGTCAAAAGCACCGGCACGAATCAATGATTCAATGACACGACGATTCACTTTACGTAAATCTAAACGCGCACAAAAATCAAAGATATCTTTAAAAGGACCGTCTTGCAGACGTGATGCAACGATCAGCTCAATTGCTGCTAAACCTGTGCCTTTGACAGCACCTAAACCGTATAAAATCTGTTTCGCATTCAAAGGCTTAAATTGAAACACACTCTGATTAATATCAGGGGGCAACACATCAATTTGGTTCGGCGCACAATCATCAAAGAACGTACGTACGTTATCGGTATTGTTCATGTCTGCCGACATGGTGGCTGCTATAAATGCCGCTGGATAATGAGCTTTTAAATAGGCGGTTTGGTATGCCACCAGCGCATACGCTGCTGCATGTGATTTATTAAAACCGTACCCTGCAAACTTCTCTAACAAGTCAAATAATTCATTGGCTTGCTTTTCACTTAAGCCATTTTTTTGCGCACCTTCATTAAAGATAGCTCGTTGCGCCACCATTTCTTCTGGCTTCTTTTTACCCATGGCGCGCCTGAGTAAATCTGCGCCGCCGAGACTATAACCCGCGACGACCTGCGCAATTTGCATCACCTGCTCTTGGTAGACCGCAATACCGTAAGTTTCTTTTAAAATAGACTCTGTGGCGGGATGCGGGTATTCCACACGCTGTAAGCCATGCTTACGACGACAGAAATCTGGGATCAAATCCATCGGCCCAGGGCGATACAGTGCCACCAACGCGACAATATCTTCAAAGCAGTCTGGCTTAGCCTGTTTGAGCATGTCTTTCATGCCTTTGGACTCTAGCTGGAATACGGCAGTGGTGTTAGATGTTTTGAGTAGTTGATAACTACGCTTATCGTCTAACGGTAAGGTTTCAAAACTCAGTGGCGGTAGAGACGCTTGCGCGCGTTGCGCATTGGCGTTTTCTAGCGCCATATCTAGAATAGTAAGCGTACGTAAACCCAAGAAGTCAAACTTGACCAAGCCTACTGCTTCTACGTCATCTTTATCATACTGGCTGACCAAACTGGCGCCATCGGGCTGGCAGTAAATGGGCGAGTAATCTGATATCTTGCCGGGTGCAATGAGTACGCCCCCCGCGTGCATACCGACGTTACGCACCAAGCCTTCCAGGCGCAATGCCAACTCTAACAGCCCCGCTACCTCTTCTTCTTTTTCGCGTCGTTCTTGAAGTTGCGGTTCTTTTTCTAACGCCGATTGCAGGGTAATGCCGAGTTCCAGCGGAATGAGCTTGGCAATTCCATCCACAAAATTAAATGGTAAATCCAGCACACGTCCCACATCGCGAATCACGGCCTTTGCCGCCATGGTCCCGAAAGTAGCAATTTGTGAGACCGAAGCTAAGCCATATTTTTGTTTCACATAGTCAATGACGCGATCTCGGCCTTCTTGGCAGAAATCGATATCAAAGTCAGGCATGGAAACGCGCTCTGGGTTCAAAAAGCGCTCAAACAGCAAGTTGTAGCGTAGCGGATCCAAATCCGTAATGCCTAAACTGTACGCAACTAATGAGCCCGCACCAGAACCACGGCCTGGCCCTACTGGTACACCATTGTTTTTGGCCCAGTTAATAAAATCCGCCACAATCAGAAAGTAACCAGCAAACCCCATTTGGTTAATAATCTGACATTCGAATGCCAGCCGTTTTTCATATACTTCACGCTTTTGTGCACGGGCAGCATCATCAGGATAGAGCGAAGCAAGCCTCGATTCCAATCCCAATTCGGATTGCTGCACTAAGTAAGTATCTAAACTTTCCTGATTGGGGGTTGGGAAATCGGGTAGGTAATTTTTACCAAGGGTAAGGCTGAGATTACAACGCTTGGCAATTTCAACACTGTTGGTCAGCGCTTCTGGAATATCGGCAAATAGCGCTTGCATCTCGGCTTGCGTTTTAAAATACTGCGATTCAGTAAAGTGTTTGGGTCGACGACTATCTGACAACATGTAACCCTCAGCAATACAGGTGCGCGCTTCGTGCGCCATAAAGTCATCTGGGGTTATAAACTGTATCGGATGCGTTGCCACTACTGGCAGATTTAAGTTGCTAGCTAAGACTAATGTTTGTTGCACTAACTTATCTTGCACACGATGTTTACCCACTTCATGTGTGCGTTGCACTTCTAAATAATAACGATTGGGAAATAGGCTCGCCCATTGTTCGGCGCACTTTTTAGCCGTATGCAAGTTGTCTTGGCTTAATGCCTGCCCAACATCACCATGTTTAAAGCCAGACAAAACAATTAAACCTGCATTCGCATCGACTAACCATTCTTGCTTGATTTCTGCACGGCCACGGTATTGATTCTCAAGAAAAGCTTTGCTTAATAATTCACATAGATGTCGATAGCCTATGAGGTTTTGCACCAGCATGAGCACACGCGTTGCCTGATCGCGATTATTAGGGTTTTCAATCCAAACATCACAGCCCACCAATGGCTTAATACCAGCGCCACGGGCAGCTTTGTAAAACTTGATTGCACCAAATAGATTCGATAAATCGGTCAATGCAATGGCAGGCATTGCATCTTTTTTGGCTACTTTAACGTAATCGTCAATGCGCACAATCCCATCCAAAATGGAGTATTCGCTATGACAGCGTAAGTGCACAAATGTAGGTGATGAAGGATGGTGTTCTGAATCTTGCATGCCAATATTTTACCTTTGTCAGGTCATATTGACAGCATTTAATAGCTAAATGGGACTAAAGATTTTGCGTTGAAAAACTGAAAATCACGCAAGCGCTTGAATACAAAGCGCTTGTGTGAATTAGTGTAAATTAGATCGTTGTTGAATCAGCTCATTGACCTTAGCAACCAGCTCTTCATCATGCACAGGCTTCCCAAAGAAAGCATCTACGCCAATGTCGCGCGCGGTGTTTTGATGTTTATCTGCAGTACGCGAGCTAATCATAATCAGCGGCGTGTTGGCAGTACGCGCGTCATCACGGATATTTCTAGATAGACCAAAACCGTCCATGCGAGGCATTTCAATATCGGTCAAAATAATATCGGGGGTCACAGTTTGCAATAACTGCATCGCATCCATACCATCTTTTGCCACCAATACCTCAAAGCCTTCACGCTCTAGCAAACGTCCAAGCACTTTACGCATGGTCAATGAATCATCCACGACCAATGCTTTTAATTTATGTACGGCAGGTGCTGCTTGCACATTTACTTTCACACTGCCAACTGCAAGCACTTCACGGTTTGCTAATAACAATGGGTTGAGGATCAAGATCACACTACCATCACCCGTGACGGTGGCGCCCATAATGCCTGGCACCCGCGCCAACTCAACACCAATCGGCTTAATCACCACCTCTTGGTTACCCAACATTTCATCTACATGCAAGGCAATGCGGTAATTACCGCTTCTTAATAGCAGCACTGAAGCATAGGCATGCTCTTGCTCAGACGGCGATTCATTCAGCAGCTTGCTGATATGGTGAAGAGGGTATGGGTTACCAGCCCACACAATTTCACCTATCTCGTACGCTTTAGCGATATCCGTTTGTTTTACTTTTTGCGCTTGCTCAATCATCGCCACAGAAATTGCGTATTGTGCAGCGCCTGATTTCACCATCAATACTTGAGCGACAGTTAAAGTCACAGGCAAGTAGATATAGAACTGTGTGCCTTCACCTAAGCGACTATCTATATCAATGCGACCACCCAGCCCAGTCACTTCGCTGCGCACCACGTCTAAACCAACACCACGTCCTGCAATTTGTGTCACTTCAGAGGAGGTTGAAAATCCTGGTTCAAAAATGACTGCCATCAATGCTTGATCGTTGATTTCCGCTTCAGGTGAAATCACTTTGTTTTGCACCGCAATTTCTTTCACACGCTTGAGATTAACACCTGCACCGTCATCACTAATTTGAATGCGAATCTCATCATTTTCAGCGGCAACGTGCAGATGAATTTTACCCATCTCTGCTTTGCTTGCTTTCTTACGTGCTGCAGGTAACTCAATGCCGTGTGCCACAGCATTTCTCAATAAATGCTCTAGCGGCGCACCAATCTTGTCCAATACACTGCGGTCAATCTCAGTTTTATCTCCCGTGATCACAAATTCAACCCGCTTATTCAATTCACGCGCAGTTTGCCGCACAATCCTGTCCATGCGCTCCGACAATTGAGAGAACGGCAACATACGCACGTTCATGAGCGTTTGTTGCAATTCGCGGTTCATGCGCGTTTGCTGTTGTAACGCGGCCTCTGCCTGACCCAAGTTACCAATCAGGCCATTTTGAATAGTCGAGATATCGTTCACACTCTCCGCCATCATGCGGGTAAGTTCTTGCAAACGGGTAAAGCGGTCAAACTCTAATGGGTCAAATTTCTCATTGGCTTCTTGCAATAAGGTCAAACGTGATTGCAACTGTGTATCTGCCTCAATCTCAAGCTCGCGTAAGTAGTTACGCATACGTGATACACTCTCCGTCAGATCATGTGAGGTATTTTTAAAACCAATCACTTCTTTGTCGATGCGTGAACGAATAATTGAAATCTCACCCGCTTCATTAATTAACCTATCCAATACATCAGCACGCATACGCAAAAACTGTGTTTTGCGATTACTTGAACGTATCGTTGGCGCAGCATGCTCACTCTCGGCAGTTATGGGTAAGTTCGGCACAATCGGCGTTGTAGTACTTCCCTGCGTATTCTCAGGTTCTGCCACAATTAATTGTGTTAAATGCTCAGGCAAATGTCCTTCTTCAAAGTACAAGCCTATGGCATCGAGATCTGTAAACAACTGTTCAAACGTCTGCGAATCTGGATTATTTTTTAGCGCTTGCACTACACGCTCTTCCATATTGTGTACCACATTACCCAACTGATGCTTGCCTGCCATACGTGCACTGCCCTTGAGGGTATGCAATGCACGTTGCAAAGCGTCTGCATGCTCCATAGCGCTTTGGTCGGCACGCCACGCCCTCAGCGCATTACCAATCATTGGCAATAACTCATCTGCTTCCTCTTGGAACAGATTCAGAATTTCAATATCGACTAATTCAGGATGCTCTTCAGCCAATGCGGGGGCATAGCCTTCAGGAATATCTTCTAAAGCTAAAGCATCCAGTTCTGCTTGCGTTTCCTGCGTTTCTTGAACTTCAGGTATTGCATGGTCATCTTGTGCTGGCAAAGTCTCAGCAGTGTTTGCTTCTTCCACATCAAGAGCAGGTACTTCATCAATTATCAGCTCAGACTCAAGTGTTGTAGCGCTTTCTGCTTGCGTAGCCTCTGCTTCTGCTATTTCTGGCTGAACTTCTACATTCTCTTCTGCAGACAGCACCTCTTCTAACTGGTGATCAGACTTGGCTTGTTTTGCACCACGTTTAACACTTGGCGTTACACTTAGCACCGCTTTGAGTAAGGCTTTTTCTTCTTTTGGCTCATTTAAATCAGAAATACGTTGCCACATTCTTGCCACAGACTTCAACACGCGCGTATACACTTTGTGTTGTGCGGGCGACCAATCCTCACCCACTTCATCTAGCCACTGTTCAACAGCACGCCCCAATGTGCCCATGTGCGTAAAGCCGGCAGCCAGCGCGTTACTGCCTAAGGTATGAATGGCGCGTCTTGCTATACCCGATGGCGCGATAGCAGGCGTTTCCGCATTCATATTGGCTAAATCTTGTTCTAGGGTGGTGATATTCACCATACTTTCGTTCAAGAAAATATTGTAGAGTTGGCGACTTAGTTTGCGTGTGCCGCCAATCATAACGACATCATCGCTGGCTTTTTTCTTGGCTGGTTTTTCTGCTGTCTTGTTCCAGCTTTCAATGCGTGCTATCCATTGATCTGGACTAAACGTCACTCGTTTTTCTTCACGCAATTGATTTGACCAATTGGCAAATTCAGCAGATACCAGTTCAATCTCTTGCAATTGTCCAGCATTGAGTACAGCGTTGTTATCCAACACCGCATTCAGGAAAGCTTCTACTTTGCCTGCAACCTCGCCCAATCCATTCAAACCTACGGTACGGCCACTACCTTTTAGCGTATGAAACCCGCGCCTGATATCTACCAACGCTTCATGACTAGCACTCACTTTAAGCAGTTGCAAATTGCCCGCGATTTGTCCTAACACCTCTTCTGTCTCTGCTAAATAGATGTCTAGCAACTCATCATCTAATGCGCTATCCACCACTGTGGACGTAGAAGCACCCTGTGTAGTTTGAGAAATAACGGGTTGGTCACTATCAGTCGGCTCTGCAGGTGCTGTTAAGCTAGTGCCAACCACATTGGCCAATGTCACTTTCATACGTGATAATGCAGCATCCATGGCTGATTCGTATTCTGGTCTAACTTTGGGCATGCCTTCCGCATATAGACCCAACATACTTAAACTTTCAGCCAGCAATTCGAATTCACCTTGATTCGATTCAAATTGATTCGACTGGAAAAAATCAATATAGCCCAAACTTGTTTGCGCAATATTGGCTGGCACATCCATATTCAGCATTTGAAAGATAGAGGCAATTTCACGCAATGGTTTAACAGTGAGGCCAAGTGGAGATTTGTTGTCCGGATGTCTAAAAAATCCGTCTAAGGCTTGCTCGACTACTTTTAATGATTCCTGAATCTGGGAAACCACCACTTTCATGGTGTCAGCATCAAGCTCATTGGTTCTGTCGTGCGCAAGTTGCGTATATTCAGCACCCGATGCGATGTGCTCTAATCGTTGAATTTCAGATAACAACTTCTGAATTTTAGAGGCATCTAAATCGTTATACTCCTGCAAAGCAGTTTCCAGCAAATGAATGCCAGCAGCAATTTCAATCAATATTGGGTGGGTAGTATGTCCTGAGCCATCTTTTAAGAATTGGATCACTTGCGTTAATGCTTGATATAAATCGATGACCACCACTTGGCTGAGCTGCTGGCACAAAGGTTGATGCTCAGCCAAAATTGCTGAACATCGCGCCATCAAATCACCATCAATCGAAATGGCTGTTTGCTCACGGTGATCAATGTGAAAATCAATTTTATTGGAAACTTCGTTCCAAACATCTCCCACACTTGCCACGGCCTCGCCCAATTGAAGCGCAATGGTGATTTCGGACTGATCAATCACACTGTGACCCAACTGATCTAAGGTGTGATCGATGTGACTTTGTAAATCGTATATCCGCTTGGCTTTATCAACAATGGGAAGTTCCACTTGCGTTTCCGCCACATAAAACAGCATGTCTTTCAGCATTTGTGGATTGGCCTTAGCCGATCCATCTAATAACAACTTGAGCTCTTGGTCTATTTTTCTGCACAAGCGTTTAGCCCCAGCAAGCTGCGCAATCTTAGGATCATGCAAACTTTGCGTGAAGGCGCTGGCAGACCACCACATCATTTTGGGGGCGCTGCGTGTTTGTACTTCACTTACATTAGATAGTGCGGTGACCATGCCATCTAAAGCAATGTCATCTTTTGATTTAAGCCAGCTTAATAATGATTTTTGGTAATCTTGCCTTTGCTCTGCAACAAATTTGGCATAGGCGGCTTCGTCTAGCTCCACCGTTGGAATGTCTCTGGGTGCAGCGTGGCTAGTATCAGGGAAAAATAAATCGCTTTTTTCTAGCAGACCACCCTGAGCTTCCACGATAGGTGCAAGTGCATCAAACAATCTCAGCGGCACATCGCGTGCGCCCTTCATTAAGCTATCGATATAAGCCAATAATGTATTGACTGCCTTGATTAACTGCTCAATTAGTTCGGGCGTTGCAGTAATCTCATTTTTTTCGAGTTTTGAGATGCATTTTTCTAACTCAGTACAGAAAAATTTACACCCTTCCAAGCCCACCATATCCAAAGCACCGCTGGCCTGATAAGCATGCGTTTGTGCGTACCGAAGTAATGCAGCATCAGAAATATTCTCGCTAAACTTATTTAGATTATCTAAAACCGTTTGTAGCGATTTATCAATTTCTTCCTTTACCCAAGTTAATGGGCCAATATCAAAATCATTTGACACGTAGGTTTATCTCAATAGGGTTAGGCAAGTTTAAAACCAGCAACGGATTCACGTAAGTCTTTCGCCAATGTGGTTAATTGGCCCACAGAGGTCGCGGTCACTTTCGTGCCTTCTGTTGTCTGTGTTGTAATCTCCTGAATTTGTTGCATGTTTTTCGTCACTTGTGAAGCTACCTGTGTTTGCGCTTCTGTTGCAGAAGAAATCGATTCAATCAAGCGCGCCAAGTTGTTCGTCACGTTTTCAATCTCGGCCAGTGCGCGACCCGCCGCATCTGACAGTTGCGCCCCCTCCACCACACCCTCGGTACTTTTCTCCATCGCAGCCACCGCGCTGTTCGTGTCGGTCTGAATCGTTTTCACGATCGCGCCAATCTGTTTGGTCGCTTCAGATGAACGTTCCGCCAAACGCTGCACCTCCTCCGCAACCACCGTAAAGCCTCGACCCGCTTCACCGGCAGAAGCTGCCTGAATCGCCGCGTTCAACGCCAGAATGTTGGTTTGCTCGGTAATGTCTGAAATCAAGTCCACGATTTCACTAATCTCTTGTGAGCTTTCACCCAAACGTTTAATCCGTTTTGAGGTTTCCTGAATTTGTTCACGAATACTGTTCATACCTTGAATCGTGTTTTGTACCGCTTTGGAACCTTGAGACGCTGCTTGTAATGAGCGTTGCGCAACCTCAGACGCCTGACTCGCGTTGCTGGATACTTGCAAGATAGAGCGTGTCATCGTTGTCACCGCATCTGTCGTATCAGTAATTTGTTTGTATTGCTGCTCAGTCGCTGAGAGTAAAGATACCGATGTTTGTTGCGCTTGCACCGTTGCGGTGTTCACTTGTTCTGACGCCCTTGTAATCTCGGTTACCAAGTCACGCAAGTTATCAATCGTGTAGTTAATCGAGTCGGCAATCGCCCCTGTAATATTCTCACGCACCTGCGCACGCACCGTTAAGTCACCGTCCGCCAAATCGCCCATCTCATCCAGCAAGTTTAAAACCGCCATTTGGTTCGATTGTCCGTCATCTTCCAAGCGTTTCACCGAAGCATCAATCGCTTTCACCTGACGAATACCGAAGTAAATCATGGCAAACAGAATGGCTAAACCCAAGAGTGCCAATGCCGCCAAAATGGTACCCAACAACTGAGATACCTCACCAGAGGTTTTATTGGAAAGTTTCTCCACTTCGGCTTTCAACGTATTCGCCGTTTGTTTATTTACCTCGTAGGCACTTGCCAAATCTGCCAGTGGTTTGGCAGCTGAAATCGCACCCATTTGAATCGCTGCATCAAAGTCTTTATTGAAAATTCGGTAGAAGTTTTCATTCGATTTAGCAACAGCCTCAAACGCGCCTGTCATACTTCCCGCGTCTGCATTGGCCTTCCAATAAGCGAGTCGCTTTTGAAACTCGGCTTCGTAACGTTTTACTTCTTCTAGTTTTTTATCGCGTTTTTGATAGTCACCGTTCGTCGTTGCAACATACGCCTCGTTTGCAGCCGCAAACGCATCCACCGCATAGAGTGCGGGAGGCGAAATATCTGCACGCAGGTCACTATTTTTTTGAATTTTACTAAACTCAGGCCCGTTTACACGCACCTGGTTAATTGCATAAGCAGCCAACGCGGTAAAGATAATAAAACCGATGGCCGGCCAGTAAACTTGGGCGTAACTTGTTTTACCGCCAGACACAGCTTCTTTTTTACTGAAAAGCTGTTTCACTTTTTCTGGAATTGCTTTTATAAAACTTAGATTAATCGCCATTTGAATCCCTCTGTTTTCCTACGATTTTATTTATTAATATGACTGAATAAACTCTTTAGACTGCACCAGTTTCATGCAATCTAATACCATCCATTGGTTTCCATCTTGATCTTCATACACCTCATGTCGCAAACAAAACGCATGCTCTAAGGTATCACTTACTTTCTGCATGCCTTCAAGCTTGCGCAAGCCTACTAATTTTTCCACCAAGAATGCCACATGAGAAGTCACTTCATCACTCATCAGCAATACACGTGCGCTTGAGCTTATTGTGGTCACTTCACCGCTCATTAATTGACCAATGTCGTTAATGGCATATAGCACGCCCCTAACATTGGCTACACCCAAAAACCATGGCTTGACGAGTGGTACTGGATATATCTCCATCATGGGCAAGGTTTCACTGATTTCCTGCATGTTGACCAACACATGCTTACCAGCAATCACTACACCCAGATAGCCAGCAGGCGCTGCAGAACCAACCTTCTTAGCCTCTTCTAAGCGCTCAAGAATGTTCGCTTGATAATTTTTAAGTGTACTTTTACCAGCCATGATTTAGCCAAGTTTGGCAATAATCGCCAACAATTCTGCTTTATCAATTGGCTTTTGTAGACAGCCCTTAGCGCCCATTTTTTCTGCCCATGCCAAATCTGTCACTTGTAACTTACCTGATGTCAGCACAATGGGAATATTGGTCGTTGCTGGATCTTTGGTCAGCGTTCTTGCTGCCTGAAACCCTGTGATGCCAGTCATGATGATGTCCATCACAATTAAATCAGGTGCAAGGCTTGCTGCTTTTTCTACACAAGCCTCGCCACTTTCAAGGGTCTGCACTTCAAAATTATTGGCTTCTAGCATTTCAGTTAAATAAAAACGGTCTGTTGCTGAATCATCTACTACCAGTATTTTTTCTATCGCCATGTTGAATCCTTATTGTTAAATGTTATCGCTAGATTTTGACATACTCTGTGACAGCTGCCACTAAGGTTTCTTGTGTAAATGGTTTGGTGAGGTATTCATCTGAGCCAGCCATGCGGCCACGTGCACGATCAAACAAGCCATCCTTACTAGACAGCATGATGACTGGTGTGGACTTGAATCGGTCATTACGTTTGATCAGGCTGCAAGTTTGATAACCATCTAAACGCGGCATCATGATATCGATAAAGATAATTTGCGGATGCTGATCTGCAATCTTGGATAGCGCATCAAAGCCATCTTCCGCCAAGATCACCGCATATCCTGCATTTTTTAGAAATATTTCGGCGCTGCGTCGAATGGTATTACTGTCATCAATCACCATGACTTTTACAGCTGCTGTATCACCGTTGGACAATTAAATGCGCTCCTATTGTTGTACGTTGTTTACCTGTCAACTCTTCTAAGGTTTTTGTATTGGTTAACTCTAAAATCCGGTAACAATCCTTTACATTTGTAGAAAAATATTACATTATCTAAACAGAAATGCAACACTTAGCTTACATTTGTGATAAAACACTTTAACATTTAATGCTAAAAATGGGTAATTTAGATACATTTCTCAAGTTAATTTTTTAAGGGCTGCAATCAATGCTAATTAGACAAGAATCTGTAGATGCCAAAGGCGCACTCAAAGATCTACCCGCTGCTTCACCTCTTCCAACTGCTAATCTAGTATTAACTTTTTCCTCAGTGAAGCGATTTTCTGAAGGTAAATTACAATCATTCTTAAAAGCACGTTACCCAACTGCACAAATTATTGGCTGCACGACATCGGGCGAGATAAACGTCAATGGCGTTTTTGACGATAGCATTCAAATTACTGCCATCATGTG
Source organism: Methylophilus sp. (assembly GCA_030696695.1). Lineage (GTDB taxonomy): Bacteria > Pseudomonadota > Gammaproteobacteria > Burkholderiales > Methylophilaceae > Methylophilus. The sequence continues at coordinate 62,828 of JAUYRP010000002.1, read as the reverse complement.
GGAAAAAGTTGTACAGCGTGTAGCGCAGACCAAAATGTCTGGCATGCAAAACTCGTTTGAAACCGCTGCATTATTAGGTAAACAATTAAAAGCCGATACGCTCAAAGCATTGCTAGTGATTTCTGACGGCCTAAATGTGAATGGTTCAGAGCTACTCAAAGGCTTTCAAAGCGTACTTGGCGAAATCCCCATCATTGGCGGCCTAGCTGGTGATGGTGGTGCATTTGTCAAAACACTACAATTATTTAACGACACTGTTTCTGACGGCATGATTATCGCGGTGGGTTTATATGGTGACTCACTGATCGTTTCTAGTGGCGCGCTTGGCGGATGGAAGCCATACGGCCCACCACGCAAAATTACAAAATCAGAAAAAAACATTGTTTACGAAATGGATGGCAAACCTGCATTGCCGCTGTATCGCATGTACATTGGAGAAGCTTTCTCGAAAGGTTTGCCAGGCACAGGCCTTAAATTCCCGCTTGCGATTATTGAAGAAGGCAAACGTGATGTGGAGAAAATTCGCACCTTACTCGCTGTAAATGCTAACGATAACAGCCTTACCTTTGCTGGTAACGTGGAAGAGGGAGAAACAGTACGCCTTTGCCAAACCAATCATGATCGCCTAGTGGAAGGTGCAGGTGCCGCTGCAGAATTAGTAATGGATGGTTTGGGCGAGAATAAAACCAACCAAACTGGTTTGGCGCTCTGCGTCAGTTGTGTTGGACGCAAAGGCGTAATGGCTGAGTTGGTGGTAGACGAAGTAAAACAAGTACAACAAATCCTTGGTGCAAAAACCAGTATTACCGGTTTTTACTCTTACGGTGAACTCGCGCCTCGTCCCAACACCTCTGATAGCGTGCTACACAATCAAACCATGACCATTGGTTATTTGAGTGAAAATGTATTAGCCTAAATGGCTTAAAATAGCGCTGTCCAGCAGATTTGTGTTATAAAGCATTTGTGTCATGCAAATGCTTTTTTTGTAGCTATTAACGCAGTATTAAGTGAGTCAAAAGGAACACCAATGCCTAATGCCGTTACTTTGATGGGAAGCCCTGTTCTCATTGAGGGCGTTTTACCTAAAGTGGGTGATCACATCCCCGAATTCACATTGGTGGATAAAAATCTTGAAGATATTACTTTAGATAATTTTGCAGGAAAACGTAAAGTCCTGAATATCTTTCCAAGCATCGACACGCCAACGTGTGCAAGTTCTGTCAGGCGATTTAATCAACTTGCAAGTGGCTTGAAAAACACAGTCGTACTCAATGTATCGGGGGATTTACCTTTTGCGCAGCAACGTTTTTGCGCTGCAGAAGGCATAGACCATGTGGTGAATTTATCCACCTTACGTGGGCGCGATATGTTTAAAAACTATGGCGTGCTAATTGTGACGAGTAAACTGGCTGGGTTGGCAGCACGTGCTGTCATCATCGCAGACGAAAACAATGTGGTGAAATATGTTGAGCTTGTACCTGAAATTGCAGACGAACCTAATTACCAAGCAGCATTAAGAGCGTTAAAATAAAGTCCCCATTCACCACCTAATCTAGTATGGTATTACCTGACTAAATTAAGATGGTGAACACATCATCATTTGGCTTTAGGCTGAATATTTAACAATAATAATTCATTTTTTGATATTTATAAGGAGCATATTTATGGCAACAGTAACGCTTAAAGGCGGACCAGTATCAGTGGGTGGCAATTTACCTAGCGTTGGTCAAGCAGCGCCAGATTTCCAATTAGCTGATGCAAAACGTGTATTGCAATCATTAAGTGCATATACAGGTAAACGCAAAGTGCTCAATATTTTCCCAAGTGTTGACACGCCCACTTGCGCTACCTCTGTGCGCACATTCAATCAAAAAGCCAGCAAAATGGACAACACTGTAGTGCTCTGTATTTCTGCTGATTTACCGTTTGCGCAAAGTCGTTTTTGTGGCGCAGAAGGCATTGAGAATGTGGTGATGCTGTCTACATTCCGTGACACTGCAAAATTTGCCAATGATTATGGTGTCAATATTATTGATAGCAGCTTAGCCGGCTTAACCGCTCGTGCAGTAGTCGTGCTAGATGAAAACAACAAAGTGCTGCACAGCGAACTTGTGAGTGAAATTGCCAATGAGCCAAACTATGATGCAGCATTAGCTGTGTTATAAATTAAATCCATCACAAGGTTGGATGTAAAAAGCCCTGCAAATGCAGGGCTTTTTATTGTGCGAACGCACAGCTAGATACTACAGTTTCTATCAACTTCCTTTACTCATAAGCTGTATATTTAGCATTGCTGCCCTTGGCTTTTTCGATCGGATATTTTTGTGCATTCAGTACTATTTTTTGATTGGCTGCTTCGATTAAATCAATATTTAATACTTCTGCAATCCTCAGCAAATAGACAAAGGTATCTGCAAGTTCATGACTCACAGCTGTTCGCTTTTCTGGCGTCATTGCTAAGCTTTCGGCAGGCGTATCCCATTGAAACTGCTCTACTAATTCAGCCGCCTCCACAATCATGGCCATCGCCAAGTTTTTGGGTGTATGAAACTGATCCCAATCGCGCTCCGCAACAAATGTATTGATCTTGGCGCGCAGGTGCTGAAGACTGTCATTGGGTGTGGTCATGCGTGATGTTTTCATCCTATTATAAAAGTGGCGTGTCTATGGTATCTAATGTTTTTTCTGATTGTAGCAATGCTGAAAATGCCTCTGCAGTCAGTGGCTTACTAAAGTAAAAGCCTTGCATCTCGTCGCAGTCATAATCTTTAAGAAAAGCCAATTGTTCGGCAGTTTCTACACCCTCTGCAATGACCTTAAAGTTAAGGCTATGCGACATTTTAATAATTGCTGTAATAATCGCTGCATCATTGGCATCTGTTTTGATATCACGCACAAAGCTTTTATCAATTTTAATGGTATCAATTGGCAATCGTTTTAAATACGACAAGCTTGAGAAGCCAGTACCAAAATCATCAATCGACAACCTTACGCCCATATCTTTTAGCGCAATCAAATCCGCAATGCCTTCGCTATCGCCATGAATCGCCACTGTTTCGGTGACTTCTAACTCTAAGTATTGAGGATTCAAACCACTTTGCATTAAAACCCTAGACACTTCATTTAAAAAGCCTGTGTGCCTAAGCTCCACAGCAGAAACATTAATGGCCACAGGGATAGGCGGCAAGCCCATGTTTTGCCAAGCTTTGTTTTGACGACAGGCTTCTGATAATACCCATTGCCCAATCACTTTAATCAAGCCGGTATCTTCAGCAGTTGGAATAAATACATTGGGGGCAATCATGCCGTTTTCGGGATGTTGCCAGCGAATGAGCGCCTCGGCGCCTACAATTCTCCCTGTCTTGAGCGACACTTTGGGTTGATACATCAGCACGAATTCATTCTGATTGGCGGCTTTATGCAAACGATTTTCTAGCGCAACCTGATCTGCAATACGCGTGCTCAATTCCTTGGTAAAAAATTGATAGTTATTTCTACCCAAACCTTTGGCATAGTACATGGCGGCATCCGCATTGCGCATCAACATGTCCGCTGACTCACCATCCTCTGGGTACATTGAAATCCCAATACTGGCACTGACTTTTAGCTCGTGCGTGCCTATCTGGTAATAGTCATTGGTGGCATTGAGTAATTTTTGCGCGATTTCGGCTGGCGCCATTGGGCTATCAATCTCGGAAAGTAATATCACAAACTCATCGCCGCCTTGGCGGCTAATGGTGTCGGTAGTACGAATACAATTTTGTAATTTTTTACTCAAGAATTTCAGTAGCTGATCGCCGACTTCATGACCCAAGGTATCGTTAATTTTCTTAAAATGATCAATATCTAAATAGATGATGGCCACTCTGGATTTTTTACGTTTTGCAGCGTTCAATGCTTGTGTAATACGATCTGTGAGCAACAGTCGATTTGGCAAATCGGTCAGAAAATCATGCTCTGCTAAATAGGACATTTTTTCTGCCATTTGCTTGGCATTGCTCACATCATGAAATACCAGCACTACCCCCAGCATCTCGCCCTCTTCACTTTTAATGGGTGCGGCAGAGTCCTCAATTGCAAACTCTTCACCAGTTTTGGCGATGAGCATGGTGTGATTAGCCAAACCACACACCTGCCCATGTGCAAGCACCACATCCACAGGATTGGCTGCTAACTTACGTGAACTTTCATTGAGGATTCTAAACACCTCCAGCACGGGTTTACCTATAGCATCTTCCTTGCACCATCCTGTCATTGTTTCTGCTACAGGATTTAGATACGTCACATTGGAGCACATATCAGTGGTAATCACACCATCGGCAATAGACTCCAAAGTGACCAACGCTTGCTTTTTCTCTTTAAACAAAGCGTGCTCAATCAGTTTTCTGCGGTCAATTTCATGTTGTAATTCAGTAACTGCGTTGGTCAGCTCTTGTGTGCGCTGTTGCACGATCGCTTCAAGATTGTTATTGAGTTCTGCCAATTGCGACTCAGCTACCAAGCGTTGTTTCACTTCAAATTGGAGCTGGTCGATATTTTTCTGTAACTGTTTTGTGCTGGTCATGGTTAAGGCAATTGGCATCAGCCGCCAAAGCATAAACGCCGTGATCGCAGAAGCAATTGCGGTAATACCTTTGACACTGGCATCGACCCAATAGGCTGGCATCCAAATAGTGAAAATCGATATTAGATGCGTCATGCCACAGGCAAAGATAAATATCGAGAACATGACAAAAATCCAATTAAACTGGATATCGTTACGTTTTTTTACAAGGTACAAAAGTGCAAGCGGAATGGTGAAATAGGAAAGTGCAATGACGCTATCCGACACTACATATAACCACAGCAGTACTGGGGTCCATAAGTAGCAGTGGCCATGTGGCATAAACTCATTTGGAATTAACAACCCTAAAAGACTCTCCACACACTTCCCCTTTTATCTAACTCTATTTTCGAGATTGGATAACAACTATGTGTTACGAGCAGAGGATTTACCATGCATGTGATAAAGCTCTGAAAGTATGAAGTATCTAAAAAATGTGGATACTAGAGATGAATTTATTGTTTGTATAATTATGTGAACACAAGGTAATAATACCTTGCGCGCAAATTAAATCACAGCGTTATTTTTTATTCTTTGCGGTTAGACCCTGCGACCATTTTTATTTCAAATAGTCGGCATTCTAACGGCCCGTTAAACAGCGGAGTACGCTTGCTTGGTGTTAAACGCATCAATTTAGGCAAGCGCAAATCGTTGGTTAAAAAGTAGGTATTCCATCCTGCAAATTTACGCTTTAAGGTTTCTCCCATTTTGGGGTAAAGCATTGCTAACTCTTCATCCTCGCCTATCCTTACGCCATAAGGTGGGTTCGCTACCAATATACCACTGTCGTCTGGTGGCACGGCTTCAGTAAAGTTCACATGTGCTAACTGCACCGCCTCTGACAACCCAGCTTCTGTCAGATTTTGTTTGGTGACACGTACCGCACGTAAATCCATATCACTGCCATACAGTTTTTGAAAACTAGTTGGCTTGACGGCTTTGAGCGCTGCATTTTTGATTTTTTTCCAAGTGTCCGATTCAAAGTTCTTGAGCTTTTCGAAGCCAAAATTGCGATTTAGGCCAGGCGCAATCTGTAATGCCATCATGGCGGCCTCTAGCAAAAATGTACCGCTACCACACATAGGGTCTAGCAATGCCTGCCCGGGTTTCCATCCTGTGAGTTGTAATATGCCTGCGGCTAAGTTTTCACGCAACGGCGCTTCAATACTCGCCTTGCGGTTGCCACGCTGATACAAGGCATTGCCAGAAGTATCGACATAATATTGATAGCTATCCGCTGTTAAATAAGCATGCACGCGCACTGCGGGTGTTTTGGTATCAATATAAGGACGTGAATTGACTACTTGACGGAATTTATCGCAAATCGCATCTTTGATTTTGAGCGTTGCAAATTCCAAACTCTTGAGCGGGCACTTCACGCCAGTGACCTTCACCATAAAATCATGTTTTACATCAAACCAATTGGGCCAATTCAGCTTGTAAGCTGCTTGGTACAAATCATCTTCCGTTGCATATTGACCACGCCCTACTTGTATCAGAATGCGTGTGGCAATGCGTGAATGTAAATTGGCGTGGTAGCACACGGCCAATTCGCCAGCAAAACCAACACCTCCATCGGTAGGTTTGATATCGCGGGCGCCGCTGGCTTGTAGCTCGCTCACCAGTAACGCTTCTAGGCCTCTAGGGCAAGTAGCAAAGTATTGATTCATTGTGTGTTCCTAATTCAGGATTTCTAATTTCTAGCTTCTAATCTACGTGCTGACCACGCATATGATCGAAGTTAAACTGTAATTTATCGTGTGGGTTGTGTGACATTAAACGTTCTACAAGATCAGCATAATCAATACGATGTGCCAGCACCAATTGTTGTGCACGCGCTTGTAACTGCGCGACTTTGATGACAGGGGTATTGGCTTGTTTAAATCCAAATACCACAATATTACCTGGCTTACCTGTGGGCAATATCAGCACATGACCATCAAAGCTTTGCTCGATGCGTTGTAAGTAAATATCGAAATTTTTGTCACTTCCCCACAAGTTAATGACGAAGATGCCATCGTAGCGCAATACCTCGGCGCAATCGTCAAAAAAAGCCTGCGTACAAAAATCTGGTGGAATGCCCACGCTATCAAAGGCATCTATCATCAACACATCGCAAATATTCAAATGGTCTTGCATATAAGCAATGCCGTCCGTATGCAATATTTGCAATCGCGCATCGTCCTCTGGCACATAAAAATGGCTACGTGCAATTTGAATCACCTGTGGGTTAATTTCCACCACGGTTTGCGCAATGTCTGGGCAATATTGCCAAATATACTTAGGTACAGATCCGCCACCCAAGCCAATGGTGAGGACTTGTTGTGTATTCTGCTTGAACAACAAAAAGCCCATCATGCCCCGTGAATAGGGCAATTCCAACGCAAAGGGTTCTTTGACACGCATACTACTTTGCACGGTGACCGAGCCCAAATGGAGGGAGCGCACACCCTCCATCTCGGTGACCTCTACTACACTGCTGTCTGCAACGCTTTTATGTATTTTTCGATTGAATCTAAACATATGCGGACGCTACTCAACATCCTCTTCAATTTCGGTGACTTCTACAGTTTGCACTGCTTCAGATGCTGTTGCTTCGGGCTGATTCTCAAGTACGCCTTTAAACTGGCAATGCAATTCCATCAGTAATGTATCTACTTTTTGTATAGCCAACTGCACCCGCGTTCCCGCTTTTAGTTCCGGCAAACTTGGCACTTTGGTCATATAAGGCAAAGCATCTAAACGCACTAAATTTTCACGCCAAACCGTGGCTTGAATCTCAGTGATATTTTCTTGAATCAAAAATTGCAAGCACCAAAAACGCTCCATGCGTGTTTGAAACTCGTTGTAAGCGTTATAGGTTAAATCGAAGTTACGCATATGACCGACAATGACATCACTATTGGCTGGGTAAACAGGCGGTGTCATTTGTACCGCTGCGATAAGCTGGCGCTGATTAATCAAATCCACCGCACGCCGTAATGGCGATGTACTCCATGCATATTGCGCCACACCTAAACCTTGGTGCCCTTCTGCTTTGGTGGTCATGTACACTTTACCGCCATTTTGTGCGCGATAGATTCCCGGTAGTTTATGCTCCGCTAACAATGCACCCCATTGGCTATTGGCTTCAATCATCAACTCAGCCACCAATTTATCCATGGGTGAACCACGTTGGCGATTCACAATAGTGACTTTACCGTCATCTACATAAAAATTGTAGTCGACCTGCGGTGGACGCGTTGGGTCATACTTGCCACGTGCTTTTTCTAAACTTTCTGCTAACTGGAACAAATATAACAAACGTGACCAATAGGGATGGCCGGTATCAGTATCTAATGTGGTTTCATTAAAGAAAGGCTCTAGGCTGTCATGCCGTAAGTTTTCAGCAATCTTGATACGCTCTAACTTGGTTTCGCGCTTGATCACGTTCAAATCTGGCGCCACTTCGATATACAGCGATAACACAGGTTTGATCTCACCTGCATCTAAACTGAATGGGCGAATGGCAGCCTCTGGCAGCATGGTGATTTTGTGTCCTGGCATATACACCGTAGACAAACGCTTCATCACTTCCATATCCAATGGTGTGTTTGGCAATACACCTAGCGCAGGTGCTGCAATATGCACACCGACTAAGGTGTTGCCATTGGCCAGTGGCGTGACCGATAGTGCATCATCAATCTCCGTCGTCGTGCTGTCATCAATACTAAATGCTTCAGCGTCTGACAGTGGCAAATCGTCTGGTGCATCGGCAATGTCAAACGCGCCAAACGCGCCGCCATGTGGAAAGTATTCCCGTAAAAATGCGCCCAAATGATAATCGTGCACCGATGGAATCGCACCAGCATTCGCCAACACTTGTATTGGCATCAGGTGCAAATCATGGGTGGCTTGCTCAAGCGCTTTCCATTCCAAGGTGTTTTTGTCTGGGGCGTAAAACAGCATGTCTAGCTTAGTAGCAAAGCTGTCTGGTAACTGTCCAGATTTCAAAGCCTCTGTCATCTGCGCAACATGCTCGGCTTGCAAACGTTTCTTTTCTTGCCCTGCTAAAGCAGCCTTAAGCGTTTCGGGTGGTGCAGATTTGTAGTTACCTTTACCCTTGCGGTAAAAATACATGGGGGCTGCATGTAGTTTAATGGCGACTGCGGCCGATTGGGTTGGCGTGGGTTTTGCACCATAATATTCTTGTGCCAGCGCTAAAAAGTTAAATTCGGCTTCGCCGCAGCACTCCCATAAAAAGTCAGTATCCAGCGTATCGGCTTCGGCATTAGCAGCCTCCATGAACCCAGCTATCGGCTGTTCAAATCGCATCAACACATTCGCCACTTTAATTTTAGAGCGCTTGCCGCTGCTGGACTCTATTTGTAGCGAACTGTCAGCTTCTGTCATGATGGAGGCGACTTTAAAGCCACCATCTTCTTCATAAAATACGTTCATGCAAAACACTTCATTGGATATAGCCGCCATGATACATGAGTCACGACTGCATTCCTGTCAAAAATTGCAACTGAAATGTGATTAAACCCTCTAAAATAGCAGGATGAAAACACTGCAATTTGATAATCGCTGGTTGCGCGAACTACCTGGCGACCCCGAGACCGACAACTTTACGCGTCAAGTGCCCAATGCGCTTTGGTCGTTGGTCCAACCGAATCAAGTGCGTGCACCAACATTGCTGGCATATTCTCCCGAAGTTGCCAATATGCTTGGCCTGAGCACAAGTGACATGCAAGATCCAGCCATGCTCAATGCATTGAGTGGTAACGAGGTGTTGCCGGGTATGCAAGCCTACGCAACGCGCTATGGTGGTCATCAGTTTGGCAATTGGGCTGGGCAATTGGGTGATGGGCGTGCCATTTTACTGGGCGAGTTAATCAATAACGATAAACGATTTGAACTACAACTCAAAGGCGCAGGTGCAACGCCCTACTCCAGACGAGCAGATGGCCGTGCTGTGCTACGTTCGAGCTTACGCGAATATTTATGTTCTGAAGCGATGTTCCATTTGGGCGTACCCACCACACGCGCATTAAGTCTTGTGACTACTGGCGATAAAGTGGTCCGTGATATGTTTTACGATGGCAACCCGCAATTAGAAACGGGAGCAATTGTCTGCCGTGTAGCGCCTTCTTTTACGCGTTTTGGACATTTTGAAATATTGGCTAGCCGTGGCGAGCTTAGTTTACTCAAGCAGTTGATTGCTTTTACGATTGACCGTGACTTTCATGATTGGTATGTCTCACAACCTTACAAACTAGCTGACAGTCAATTAACGCCCGAGCTTGTTAACGCATGGTTTATGGAAATTTGTGAACGTACGGCTGTCATGGTTGCGCATTGGATGCGCGTAGGATTTGTGCATGGCGTGATGAATACCGATAATATGTCCATTCTTGGTCTTACCATTGATTACGGGCCTTATGGCTGGGTAGATAACTTTGACCCAGGCTGGACACCCAACACTACAGATGCGCAAGGCAAACGTTACTGTTTCGGTCGTCAGCCTGACATTGCGCGCTGGAATTTAGAACGTTTGGCCGATGCGCTGGCGGCTATCTTACCGAATACAGAGGGTTTAGCACTGGCCATTGAGCAATATGACAGCACATACGTGACGCAACTGACACAATCTTTTGCAGGCAAATTTGGTATCGGTGATTGGCAAGATGGTGACGGTGAAATGGTCAACCGCTGCTTTGAGTTGATGATGCGTGCAGAAGTAGACATGACCTTATTCTTTACGCATTTGGCAAAGCTAGATATTCACGCACCAGAAGTTGAAACACTCAAGATTGCGTTCTATACAGAGCAAGGCTACGCTAACTTTAGTGCTGACTTTGCTGAATGGCTTACCCATTATTGCCAGCGTGTTCAACATGCATCACAGTCTGTACAAGCAAGACTTGCACAAATGCAAACGCATAATCCACGCTATGTATTACGCAACTATTTGGCACAACAAGCCATTGATTTAGCTGAGAATAATGACACCAGCTTATTAGAAACTTTGCATCAAGTTTTGCGCAATCCATATACAGAGCAAGCCGGCATGGCACACTTTGAAGAAAAACGACCAGACTGGGCAAGACATAAAGCGGGTTGTTCTATGTTGTCCTGTAGTTCATAATTATTGTATGAACATACAAGAACGCATCATCAACGCAGGGCTACGCCCCACCAAAGCGCGTCTCGCCGTGTTGAACACCATTGCAGATGCTGAAAGTGCATTAAGTCATCCCGAAATTTTAGAGCGTTTATCAGGCCAGAAAGAATTTGACCGCGTGACGATTTATCGCGTGTTGGATTGGCTGACAGAACATGATTTGGTGCATAAAATTTCAGGTGAAAATCGCGCGTGGAAGTTTCAGCTGTCTCAACCACGCTTTTTACCCGCTACAAATAAAAACAGTCAGCCACAAGCACTGCAAAATCATCATCATGCGCATTTGCATTGCAAACTGTGCGGTCAAATCACATGTATTCATGAACTAGAACCGCGTTTTCCACAAAGCGCGCTCGATAAATTCCAAGTGGATAGCATTGATATCAACATCAAAGGTATCTGCCTGCAATGTGCTTCTTTAGGCAAGCATCTCAATAATTAATCGCTTTAACCATTCTCGTTATTGATCTAGCCCTACTATTCATTTAGCGCCCAGCTTTATTAATTGCAACTTAGTTGCATTAATATCTTTTAATCTATAAAATGCAACTTTATTGCACGATTAAGATTGCATGTCTCACACCGCACCAGAGTTACTCAGCATGCCAGCCAGCGACTATATGAATGCTACGCAACTGGCATTTTTCAAAGCCTTGTTATTACAAGAGCTGGCGCAATTGCATGACAACCTCAACCATACCAGCGAACATTTACGCGAGGTTGATGCTGCTGCTGATCCTGCTGACCGTGCGACACAAGAGGAGTCGCGCGGATTGGAGTTGAGAACCCGTGACCGTGAACGAAAATATCTGAAATCCATTAACAGTGCATTGGCGCGTATTACAGATGGCAGTTATGGCTACTGCGCTGACACTGGCGAGCCTATTGGTCTATTGCGGCTTATCGCCAGACCCACCACCAAACTATGTTTAGAGGCGCAAGAACATCATGAGCGCCGTGAACGACAATTTAATCATTAAGGAATCGCGATGCAAAAGCTTCCCGTCACCGTGTTGTCTGGCTTTTTAGGCGCTGGTAAAACCACGCTCCTCAACCATATTTTAAATAATCGCGAAGGCAAGCGCGTCGCTGTGATTGTCAATGACATGTCTGAAGTGAATATTGACGCGCAATTGGTGCGTGATGGTGGCGCAGAACTGTCACGCCAAGAAGAGAAATTAGTGGAAATGAGCAACGGCTGCATCTGCTGTACCTTGCGTGAGGATTTATTGGTCGAAATCACCCGCTTGGCCAAAGAAAACCGTTTTGATTATTTGTTGATTGAAACCACAGGCATTTCAGAGCCTCTGCCTATTGCCGAAACATTTACCTTTGCCGATGATGACGGCGTGTCACTAGGCGATGTGGCGCAACTCGACACCATGGTAACAGTGGTGGATGGTTATAACTTTTTAAAAGACTATAGCTCACAAGACATGCTGGCTGCACGCGGTGAATCGTTGGGTGACGAAGACGAACGTGCAGTGGTGGATTTATTAGTGGACCAAATCGAGTTCTGCGACGTGTTGGTCCTGAACAAAACCGACTTGATGACCCCGGCCGAAATTGGACAACTGGAAGGCATCTTAAAAACCCTGAACCCGCGCGCGCAATTATTGCACAGCACTTTTGGCAAAGTACCACTGGAGCGCATCATGAACACGGGCTTGTTTGATTTTGACCAAGCGTCCGAAGCACCAGGTTGGTTGCAAGAACTGCGTGGCGAGCATGTGCCTGAAACGGAAGAGTACGGCATCTCTAGCTTTGTCTATCGCGCACGCAAACCCTTTCATCCGCAACGCTTATGGCAATGGTTGAATACCGAATGGCCTGGTGTAGTGCGCTCAAAAGGCCGTTACTGGATTGCCTCACGCCCAGATTTTTGCGCCACTTGGTCACAAGCGGGTGCCGTCACACGTACCGAGTTGGCGGGTATGTGGTGGGTGGCTACGCCCAATGAATACTGGCCAGAAGATGCTGATAGTTTTCAACATATCAAATCGCGTTGGGTGGAACCCTACGGCGATCGTCAACAAGAACTGGTCATCATCGGCATGCACATGGACAAAGCAGCCCTCACCGCACGGTTTGATGCCTGCTTATTGACCGAAGCCGAAATTGCCTTGGGCATGGACAGTTGGAAACAGCTAGCCGACCCTTTTCCAAAGTGGTCGGTGCAACTAGAAACCACAACAGAGGAAGATGACAGCCGAGTATTAGAGGTGGTGGCATGATAACTGCCACGCAAAGCACTCATCCAAAAAACAGTGTTTACAAAAGCACTGCGCCAACCGCTGTGGATTTTGATGCGCTGGAGCTGTTAAGTATTTTTGCGCATGAGCAACAAATCACCGTGGTAGAGCGTCCACAGTCCGAGGCCATCACACAATATCTGCAATCCATCGCCCCTTCATTAGGCAGAGGTTTTCAAGTGATGTTGTCGGCTGGAGAATCGGTTTACGGACCAGTGCTGGCACAACGTTTATTGCTTGCCCAACCAGGGCGCGACGCCTTGCTAGCCGACATCGATTTGCTTGCCCACCTGTATAGCGACCTCATTGGCTGCCCAGAAATTGGCGTGCGTTTGGAAGTATTGCATGGCGCCATGTGCCCTAAATTTCATGTGGACCGCACTGGCATTCGGCTGTTATGTACCTATCTAGGGCCAGGTACCGAGTGGCTGGATGACCGCTACGCAGACCGCAGCAAACTGGGTATAAGCACAGCAAACGTGTGTGATGCCGACTCTGGGTTAATACTTGATTGCGCAGGCCTGCACCAATCGTCTGCTTTTGCCGTTGCACTATTAAAAGGTAGCTTGTGGCAAGGCAATCAACAGCGTGGAGTGATTCACCGTTCGCCAGCGGTTGCACCCAACCAAATCAGAGTGGTGTTGGCGATGGATGCACTGTGGTAGATACCGCCCACGTAAGCAAGAGAAGCGCCCGTTAATAAGTAACGTGACGCATTTAAATTTGATGAATCCCTACTTAATATAAATACATATATGAAAAAAAATATGAAACCAACTACTGTCGCCAGCGCAATTGCATTGATATTTTTACCAACAACACCCGCCTTTTCAGACACCAGCAATGAGGTAGCGCTGGACAGTATTGTAGTGATTGGGAAACAAGAACTGCTGAATGTCGACAAAGCCTTGGCTGGCTCTGTCGATGTGATCACACGTGATGAGTTGGAATATGAGCATGTCACAGATACGCTGGAACTTTATACAAAAACGCCCGGGGTTGTGCTGTCCAGATTCAACCAAGGGATTATTAATACCGACATCTCTATTCGAGGATTTGCCGGAGACGGCATTACACCTCATGCCAAACTATTGGTGGATGGTATTCCTTCGAATCTGCACAATGGTTATAACGAGATGGATTATTTGTTTCCGACCAATATACAAAACATTCAAGTATTCAAAGGCACCAGCGACCCAACAACAGGCTTATTTGCTACGGCCGGTAACTATAAAGTGGAAACACGCAAGGATACGGGCAAGCAGTTACAAGCAACCATTGGTAGCTTTGATACGCGAGAATTACAAGGCTACTTTGGTGATAAGTCTGACGAGTTTACCCAAAATTATGCTTTTGGTTACCGCGCTGGCAATGGCTATCGTGATCACACCAGTAATGAAAAGATTGCTCTTTCTGGCCGCTGGCAATACGACTTTGAAACATCCAGCCTTGCCCTTAGCACCAAATATGGCAAATACAACGCGTTAGAAGCGCCTGGCTATTTGACTAAACAAGAGGCGCGTGACAACCCACGAAGTTCTGCTGATTATGCAGATCAAGACGGTGGACAAAAAGAGTTTAAACACATCAGTTTGCACTACGACTATTTTTTTAATGAGAATACAGACCTAAGCCTTAAAGCCTACAGCCAAGGGGTGGAACGCATCAGGGATGTACGCTTTTCGGCCAGTCAATTATTGGTTGAAAACCGTTTTGATGATCAGAATATGCAGGGGTTTATCGCAAAGTTTAACTGGCGCATACACCCAGATTGGACCTTACAATCTGGCTACGATATTGAAAAGCAGCAAGTGCTTGAGCAACGCTTCCGCGGCACACAAACGCGCCGCGATTTCGACTTTGATTTTGAATCCCAAGGTGCGTTTGTGCAAATTGAAAACACCCCAATCAGCTGGCTGCGTTGGAATGCGGCAATACGCGCTGACCGTCTAGAGGGTGATGCAAATCGCGCTTTTGTAGTGAATGATGTCGCTACTAATCGTCGCATGTTTGATTTTGGGACGATTATGCAACCCAAACTTAACGTGTTCGCTAACGTCACAGACACACAAACCATTTTCGCTAACTATGGCCGTTCGTTCCAACATCCTTTTGGTGGTGACGCTTTTACTACGGGCAATACCAATGCGCGTGATGTCGCGATTAACGATGGCTGGGAGCTTGGCTTAAAAAGCAATTGGGGAAAACTCAACACGCGTGTCTCTTACTGGCAGCAAGAAGCACAAGATGAGTTTGTGGTAATTGATGGCACTGGTCAAAATGTAGGTGAGACAGAACGCAAAGGCATCGATGCGAGCTTTGATATCGCATTTAACGACCAGTGGTCTATGTGGGCCAATGTCTCTAAAGTGTTTACTGAAATTACAAAAGCATCTACTACCAATCAAAACTTTGCAGGTAATGACTTACGCGGTATTCCTGACCATACGGCATCAGTCGGGCTACAATATGCCCATAGCGATAAGCTAGTGGCACGTGTGCACGTAGATAGACAAGGTGCCTATTACTTAAATGAAGCCAATATTGGTGGCAAGTTTGGCGCGTATACGATCACTAATGCGAATATCGATTACAAAACCAGTTGGGGAACACTTAGTTTGCAAGCCAATAATATATTCGATAAGTTTTACGAATATGTATTCGACCAAAGTGTGAACAGTGCAGTCGTTGACTCGATTCACTCACCTGGGGCGGGCCGTAACTTTACATTATCCGCAAGTGTCGATTTTTAATGGGTGAATTGAACATGCCTTTATTATCCATAGCCCAGCTTTCGCTAAGTTACGAGAATCACGTTGTGCTGAATCAGGTCAATTTGGAACTGCACAATGGCGAGGTGGTGGCTGTACTAGGGAGTAACGGCGCCGGTAAATCCAGTTTACTGAAGTGCATTTTGGGGCTGGCTGACACGTCAGCTAACATACAGGGTGATGTACGCATTGCCGATAGCAGTGTTTTTCATCAGCCGCATTTAGCTAGAGCGCATTTGGCCTATGTGCCTGAACAACCAGCAGTGTATGGACATCTTTCGGCCATTGAAAATATCCGCTATTTTCTGAGTCTTGACAATAACCCTGAGCGTGCAGAAATCAGCGACTGTTTGTCACAAGCAGGACTGCCGGAGCGCGCTTGGCATGACCCTTGCCAAACCTATTCTAAAGGCATGAAACAAAAAGTGATGCTAGCGCTAGCTTTAGCAAAACAAGCCAAATTACTACTATTAGATGAGCCGAATTCTGGCTTGGACCCGCAGGCGACTGAAGAGCTGAATCAACTGATTTTGCAATGCAAATCTTCTGGCATGGGCGTATTGGTTGTCACACATGATGTGTTGTCCGCTATGGCGTTTTCAGACCGTTTGACTATGTTAGCAAGTGGTCGCTTGCAACCAGTGTCAATAGCGCAAAGTTCACTCACGCTAGACAATCTCAAACGCTTGTATCAAGGCCAAGCATGAAATCATCACCTGTCATGCTAATGATGTATAACGAATGGCGCCGCCTGTGGCATGCGCGCATTCCTGTTTTATTGCTGCTCGTGTTAATCGTACTTTGGGCGATCTCAGCCATCGCTGCGCATCATCATTGGCAAGATCATGCACGCACCGTTACGCAAGTCACTGAGCGCAGTCTGCACGATTGGGAATCACAACCTGATCGCCACCCACATCGGGTTTCGCATTATGGTGACTTTGTGGCAAGACCCATCCACCCGCTAAGCGTAATAGAGCCTGGCATTCTTGATCAGTCTGGGCATCTCGTTTATTTAGAGGGTCATCGTTTAAACAGTGCCAATTTTAACCCTGCGACAGAAGCCACCAGTGCGGGACGCTTTCCCATTATTACCCCAGCCATGATTGTGCAATGGTGGATGCCACTCTTTCTCATCATGATTGGTTACGCCACCATCACTGGAGAAAAAATCGGGGGCACACTCGCTTTTATGCGCGGGAATGGCATGCCTGCATGGAAAATTGCTACTGGCAAATGGCTGGCTTTATTTATTCCACTGGCCATCTTGCTGCTAGCACAAGCGCTTCTTGTACTCTTTTGGATTTGGGGAAGTGAGCAAGCCCTAGTGAGACTCTCTACCATGTTGCTGGGGCAAAGCCTGTATATCGCTGGCTGGTGCTTACTGGTGGTCGCGATTTCATGGAGTAATCAGCAACTGCATAGTGGGTTATTAGCATTGTTGTTGTGCTGGGTCTGCGTGTGTATTATTTTCCCGCGCGGCTTAGCCAACGTGTCGCAGATTATGCATCCTACGCAGCCACGTACCGAAGCGGAATACCATGCTGAAATCAAATTGAAAGCGATTGGGGATAGTCACAACCCTGATGATCCGCATTTTGCTACGTTTAAATCCAATCTACTCAAAGCGCATGGCGTTGATCGCATTGAGGACCTACCACTCAATTACAACGGGTTGTTAATGCAAGAAGGGGAACGCTTAACCACGGTAGTTTATCGTGAGCAACAAGCGTTACATGAACAACAATTGGCTAAGCAAAACGCAACCATCAGACAATGGCTATGGTTGTCACCAGCACTCGCATTGCAATATTTACAAATGGCCAGTAGCGGCAGCGATCTAACACACCATTTAGCATTTATTCGCCAGGCCGAGGACCGTCGTTATCGACTGATTCAATATCTCAACCAAATACATACGCATCAAGTGCAAAGACATGACGATAAAAACACGCGCGTATCGGCCGATTTTTGGAAAAAAGCGCCACGCCCAACAATTTCACTCGCCGCACTTGACGTCAGTCAAACCGCTATCATCACCTCTATTGCAGTGTTACTTGCCTGGATTTTATTACCGCTGTTACTGCTCTCAAGAATAATGCACCGCACATGAAACAAGAACTGACACATTTACTCAAACAGCGCAGCATTTTACTGTTATTGTGCATCAGCTTATTGCTGACGTGGCTCAGTCTACATAATGGCTGGCAAAACATTCACCATATTCGCGAGCAGATCAGCCATGCACAATTAGAGGCGGATCTCAGGCATCAAAGCCAACAGGCAGACTACGCGTCACGTGCGCAAATCGACGCAGGTGAAATCGGTTATTACCTCTTTCATAACGTTTACCAACACCCCACCGAATGGAGTTTTTTAGCCTTAGGCAATCGTTTAGTGACACCTTATGTCCAGCGCATTCGCTTACTTGGGTTGCAAGGCCAGCTATATGATGGTGAATCACACCATCCCGAATATGTGATGTTGGGTAGTTTTGACTATGCTTTTTGGCTGGTGTTTTTCACTCCGTTAATATGTATTGCTTTACTACATGACTTAAAAGCCAGCGAGTTTCAAGCACAACGCTTAGTCTTTTTAAACAGTTTGATTGCAAATCCTAAAGTGTTTTGGGCAAGACGTGTATTGCTTAGATGGGTACTGATTTTGCTGAGCTTAATCATTCCATTGGTGTTTTTTGCAATTGCGCAATCGCTTTCGTTAAAGCCTCTCATCACAGTGATTGCCATTACCGCGCTGTATACCCTGTTTTGGGTGGTCATCTGTCTATTCATCAGTTTGCGCAAGCAAGCAATGAACGCTAGTTTAAATGCCATGCTACTTGCAAGTATTTGGCTGGTGTTGTGTGTAGCACTGCCGAATCTTGCGCAACTTTGGCTACACCAACAGTACCCAATACAGGATGGTAGCCAAATTGCTTTGCAACACCGTCAACTGGTCCATAATGCGTGGGACCAGCCCAAAACCGATACGCTCAATCCATTCTATGTGCATTATCCACAATGGCAAGATACGCCAGCGGTGACCGGACGCTTTCACTGGAAATGGTACTACGCCTTTCAACATATGGCAGATGTACAATTACAAGCGCAAGTAACCGATAGAGAACAGACATTAGCATTACGCGATCAAACTACTAAGAAGTTAGGATTGGTGCTGCCTAGTCTATGGGTGCAACACAGCCTTGAGAACATCGCGCAAAGCAATGTGACACACCTGCTCACGCATCGTCGGCGTATCACTGACTTTCACACCCAGCTCAGACACTTTTTGTATCCGTATTTGTTTGAGGAAAAGGCTATGACGGTGAACGATTTAGTCAATATGCCAACATTTGAAAACCAAGCATCAGCGCCAGTTCATCCATAAATTAATGGCTTATCGCAATATCTGTTGTTGATTCGCCCTTACGGATTGGCGGGGTTTGTTTTTGCATTAATACAGTACCAGTGACTGGTGCATATAATGTCGTCATCACGTTTCCAAAGTAATCGCTTACCTGTCCAATCGCTTGCCCTTGTTTAACTTGTTCACCCACTTGGGTATATGGACGAAATATCCCAGTGAATGGACTTTGGACGTCCACTAGTTTTCGGTATAGCGCCACATGCGAAGAGATTGCATCAGGATTATCTTGCTGGCCTAAATCATACATGGCTAGGTAACGCATCGCGCGCATACTGGCTTGATATATCTGCTCAATATCCTGCTCTTCACTTTGCCCCAATTGACCAACTTCCAAAGTTAACGCTGGCTTTCCTCTGGTTTGTGCTGTGTTGGGATACGAAATTGAGTGCTCTGGATCATGTGGTCGCTCATCGTATAAAACGATATGTGGCACGCCTAATGATTTAGCAAACGCCAATGTTTTTTTGTCTAGCGCGTGTTTATTCATGACGGGGGAGTACACATGTGGCAATAAGGTTTCATTCCAGCTACCTGAATGAATATCAATTAAATAATCCGTTTTGCTGATAATTTGATGCGTCATAAAGTATGCAACTTGCTCAGTCAGTGTTCCGTCTACGTGGCCAGGAAATATCCTGTTTAGATTCTTTTCATCGACTGGGCTTAACGCAACACGTCGGCCATGAAACCCTTCTAAATTGGCAAGATGTACGATAACCAATGTGCCGTGCAATCTATCAGGATGAATTGCTTGTCGTAGTTTTTGTAACGCAAAAATGGCTGGGAATTCATCACCGTGAATACCAGCAGTTAACGTTAACACTGGGCCAGGATATTGGCCATGTATCACGGTAATTGGCAATTGTGTATCCGCAACGGTTTGCATCCATGAACGGGAACTATTCGATTTTATTTCATGGTTCATGATAGAAAATATTGACTCCGCAAAGCAGTTAGCCGCACTGAAAGCCATGATTACAAGTAAAATATATCGCATTATTCAATAGCACCCATTATAATTTGCAACATTGTTGCGCATATTGCATAGATAGTAAATGACCTTTTTGTCCACTACATTCATCTAGCGATATCAAGACCGCTTAAAAATTACGATTCGATTATTTTAATTACGCATCACTCTACTCACCTTAGGCTAACTATGGACCATCGCATTCCCGTTACTTTACTTACTGGCTTTTTAGGCTCGGGCAAAACCACACTACTCAATAAACTTCTTACGAATGAAGGTATGAAAAATACGGCTGTCATCATCAATGAGTTGGGAGAAGCTGGTTTAGATCATATCTTGGCGCAAAATGTAGAGAGCAGCTATGTGGCCGACAATACCGTGCTGCTTCAAAGTGGCTGCCTGTGCTGCACGCTGAGTAATGAATTGGCTGATACCATGCGTGATCTATTTTTTAAGCGCGCGATGGAAGCCATCCCACAATTTAACCGATTGGTGATTGAAACTACAGGCATGGCGGATCCTGGCCCGATTCTGGGTAACTTACTTAATGAGCCTGTGATTGAGTCGGTGTATCGGTTAGATGCCGTGGTAGTGACGATTGATGCCGCCTATGGTGCAGAACAAATTGACACACACAATGAGGCCCGCAAACAAGCAGCGGTAGCGGATGTATTACTCATTACCAAAACTGATTTAGTGAGTGCAGAGCAAGTGGATGCACTGAAAGAAAAGCTGATTGCGCTGAACCCAGGGGCCACGCAACACAAGATTTTGCATGGTGAGATAGACCCGGCATTTATCATTGACGTTGGCCTATTTGACCCCACAGGCAAACAAGCAGAACCGCAGCGCTGGTTACGTGCGCCAGTAAAGTCTGCTAAACCGCGTGGCATGTTGCCACAAAAGCCGCATGACGAAGACATCACTAGCTTTACCGTGACCATGCCCAAGCCATTGAATTGGGCCGATTTGAAACCGCGCATTTTATGGTTATGCCAAACCTATGGCGAGCACTTATTGCGCTTAAAAGGCATTATTCATGCAGAAGACCAGCCTGCTCCGCTGGCGATTCATGCCGTACACTTTACCCCTTATCCGCCCACTTTATTAGAAGGCTGGGATGAAGACGAACCGCTAAGCCGCATTGTGTTGATTGGTAAAGGCTTGGATGAGTTAGAAATCAGGAAAGCATTGATGCAAGTGTAAACTTATATACGCCTTTGATGACTAACATGTCACAAGCCGCTTTTAAGTCGCTTAAATTTATCATGTACGACTCAAAGGGACTCAAAATGACACGCATCTCAAGGCCGCCAGCTCAACTTTATTCATTGCTATTAGTTACCAGTGCAGCGCTACTGGCTACTGCCTGCGCAACAACACCAAAAGCAAACCCTATAGCGCAATATCAATGCGATATGGGTACGCAGCTGAGCGTTGAGTTTAATCATAAATTCGTGCCTATCGTGCGCGGCGGCAGAGGTGGCACACACCGGATGGAAAAAAGACTCACTGGTGCAACGGTGACATTGCCAGACGCTACAGTGTTAGAACTGCCCTCACAAAAAGTGACTAGCGGGTTTAAAGTGACTAACGGGCAATACACGCTATGGGGTAAAGGTGACAATGCTACTTGGGCAGTGGGTAGAAAAGCCATTGAACAATGTACGCGTATGCCGACACTTTGATGCTTCAGCGCTTGTTTTATTGACTGTATCTTTCTATCTTACTTTAAAAATCCTACAGCCATCCCTGTTGAGCTAGCATTTTCGATTATCCATTTCACATTTCACACATTTACTCGCGTGGGTAACCCACAAATCATATCGCTTTGATTCACTAGTATTCGCATCCAAAAAGTTAGCATGGCAACTGCCTGTGCTAGCCAATGGATAATCCTGACACACAGACTGTCCATCTTTTACTGGTTAAATAGAACCATATTTAGCGTTCGCATGCTGCCAATGCCAATTCTGCCAATTGCTTGATGCATTGAACTATTTATTCTTTTGTTGACTCTTTAAATGAGAATGATTATCATTTAATAACCATCTCAACTCAAGGAGTCAGCCATGAGACATCAAAAAATCGTTGGACAAGCCATGTTACCCAGCAACACCGCTTGTAAAGTGCTCTACAACAAATCGATGGACACTGTTGAGGTTGAGGTAGGAGGCACGACACTCAAATTTGAAGCCGATAGCTTTATTGTGATGCATGAAATGATGCGTAAGGCGGCAGCAAAAATTGTCATGCAAACCGAGGTAGGGTTTTCTACATAATCAATGCGTAAAGGAATCTGCAAATGCAACAACATCTCAGAGGTAAAAGCGATTTATATGACCCCAATATGCCCGATGCCAGTGCTGTGATGGCTTCATTGTTATGTGTCACCACGATATATGCAGGCAAGCCATCGTTTGAGCTAGCGAAACTGGCATTGAGCTTAGCGGAAACACTGACAGCACCCGAATATGCTGAAAGTGAGCTGATATGCAATGTGTCTAAACGCATTTACATGCAATGGGGATTTGTGGTCAAAGAATATGAGGACTTACAAGACAACGTGATTCCGATGCAAGCCGGCATGCATTAACGTATTGATCAGCGTAGATATCAACCTATGACGAATGCAAATGATGAAGCAAATCATGCAGTCAGGACAAATCCTGCGAGACTGCTGCAACCAACACAGCAGCGCATGCTGTCATCCGATGCGCATTTGTCGTCAGCGGTGTATGTCACCTTGCCAGCCGCCATACAACATATCATCAATCTGTACAGCAACTGAACGCGCGTTCATATAGCACTTACATTGCTTTTTATTACGAAGGAAAACATATGCAGCATCAAACACCATGTAACAAAATTTTACTCGCGGGTAACGAAGGTTGCCGCGTCACCTATTGCGAAACACATCAAACTACCGAGCTAGAAATTGGCGCATTTAGTCTGCGTTTAGACATCGAGGCATTCTCAACGTTAAACGCGCTAACCAACGAGGCCATGGCAAAAATCAATACACTCCACGCATCAAAACAATCGTATCAAACACTGATGCAAACGTTAATGAATAAACATTAATGCCCCATATCAATGATTAATCAGTAATCAACTTAGTCGATGTGCGCAGCAGTGATTCACGATAGCGTTCGGTTATTACTACTGCGTTTTATAATTTGGCCCAAAAAACTCCTGCATCAAAAAGTCTTCTAGCTCAGCGCTGTCTTCAATACGCGCTGATTTGATAACTGAGCGCCCAAGACGATGTGATTCCCAGTCAAAGTCTCCTTGGTAGTGCTCTCGAATTAAAGCAATCATGCGGCGAATCATCAGCAACCTGATGTCCTGGCCACTGCGGGGCTCTACCTCGTAAAACTTTAGCTTGGCGTTATTATAGTTATCCGTCCAACCTTTAAAGCTAAAGCTGGCCCCCGTCACATCTAGGCGTCTGACCTCAAAAATACCATTCGTGCCCACTTTTAAGTTTTCCATGATGCGCTTATCACGGATTTCATCTTGGCTAGGGCCACGTTCACGTGCAGCCGCCTCAGCATTCTGCTGCCTAGCATAAGACTCGACTGATTCGCGCTGCGCTCGTCGCTGATTGACCATGGCCATCATATCCACTGGCGCTTCATCTGGCGTTGGTGGCTGTTTGTTAGGTGCAGGCGTAGGTAGCGGACTAGGCGCCTTTTGCGTCATCACTTCGGGTACAGAAAAATCCTGAGGCTTAGGTGGTTTGGGCTTAGGCGTCGGTTTTTGCGCAATCACCTTAGGTGCAGGAGTTGATTCAGGCTCGGGCGGCGGCGGTGCTGGCTCAGCAACAATAGGCGCAGCTTGTGGAAGAGGCGCTAGATTGACGTCAATGGTGGTAGGTGGTGGCAATGGCGCCATTTCTGGTTTCGGGATCACTACTATTAAAAGCAGCGCATGAAACACGATAGAAAAAATGACGGCAAGCAAGGTATTGCGGCTGATGCGAATATGTATCGCACGGTCGCGGCGCGGCTTGGCTAAAAACGCTTCTGCTGAATTCTCTTGGATAAATTGCATTTCAGGTTGCATATGTACTAGTGCGCTATTTCCGACCACACTTTATCTAAACGTTTAGTAGAGACCGGGAACGGCGTGCGTAGTTCTTGTGCAAATAGCGACACACGCAACTCCTCAATTAACCAGCGATACTCTGCTAACGCCGTTGGCACTTGTTGGTGGGCAGCATACAGTGCTTGGACTTTATCTTGCCAGCGTTGCCATATCAGCCCCACACTAGCGGCATGCTTGCCATCGCGGTCAGCGTTACTAGGTTGTTTTTCAATACGCAATCGTAACGCTTTTAAATAACGTGGTACGTGCTGCAAATATTCCCAAGGTGTTTGCGTAAAACATCCTTTGTAAACCAGTAACCCTATTTGCTGTTCGCAATCTCGCTTAAGCCGATTCACCGTCGCTGGCATTTTGGCTTGTTGTTGCACTAGGGCTTGGTATTCATTGGCAATGGCTTGTGCTTGGCGGGTAATCGCATCGGTCACAGCAGGCAATCTGGCACGCGCACGCTGTTTTAATTTCATAAAGCTGTCATTGGTTCTGGGCAGATCATCCTCACCAATAAAGGCGCGGTCTGCAATCGCCGTCAACATGTCTTCTCGCAAGTCTTCAGGTGAAATAATGTTACGCAGGAGTAAGGCGTATTGGTTAAAATTAGGTAACCCCTTTTCCAGTTGTTTCATCTGTTCTTTTAACTCAAAACGCATTAAGCGGCAAACACCTTTACGATGATTTACGCTGGCCTCTGCCGCCGTATCAAACAATTTGACCGCCACACTTTCCAGTTGGTCTTCTAACGCAGGATAACCAGTGAGCTGATGCCCATCTTTGGTAAACGTTAACGTCTCAGGCAAATCGCCAAAATCCCACTGCTTTAATCCTGTTTTTTCAATACTTGGAGAATTGGAACGGAATGTGAGTTGCGCGGCAGAGCCTAATTGCTTTTTCAGCGCATGCCAATCACGGCCCATGCCTAGCTCCCTACCCTTTTCATCTACCACGCTAAAATTCATGCGTAAATGTTCAGGGATTACGCTTAAGTCAAAATCAGATTCTGCTAGCTTGAGCGAGGTTTTACGTTGAATGTACTCAGCCAATGTAGGCAATAAGGCGCCCTGTGAGGCATGCTGTTCTAAAAAGCCAGTGACAAACTCTGGAACGGGTACGCATACACGACGTAAGGTTTTAGGTAACGATTTAGTCAGCGCGGTGAGCTTTTCACGAATCATGCCCGGCACCAACCAGTCGGCTCGTGTGGCATCTAACTGGTTGAGCAATGCCAATGGCACGGTAGCTGTAACGCCATCCAAGGCATGTCCTGGCTCAAATCGATACTTGAGTGCCAGCGCAGTGCCGTCCATTTCCATGGTTTCCGGAAACTGCGCTTCGGTAATCGCAGAAGCGCCATGACGCATGAGCGCATCACGTGTTAAATACAATAATTTAGGCGATAGTTTCTCGGCATCGGCACGCCATTTTTCAAATCCGGCACCGTTGACGATGCCTTGCGGAATAATGGCATCATAAAATGCAAATAACTGGTGTTCATCTACCAGCACATCTTGACGGCGCGCCTTGTGTTCCAACTCTTCAATTTCGGCAATCATGCGCTTATTTGCATCAAAAAATGGTGCTCTAGTATCGAACTCCATATTAGCAAGCGCCTCACGAATGAAAATTTCGCGCGATTCTACTGGATCAATCACCCCATAATGTACGCGACGTTTTGGGATCACTGTTAAGCCATATAAGCTCACACGTTCCCATGCCACCACTTGCGCCAACTTTCTATCCCAACGTGGGTCGGCATAATGGCTTTGTGTGAGGCCACGTGCAAGTGGTTCTATCCAATCAGGCTCTATCTTTGCCACGCAACGTGCATACAACTTAGTGGTATCCACCAACTCGGCAGCCATCACCCACTTTGGTCGTGTTTTCTTTAAACACGAACCTGGCGCCACATGAAAGCGTATGCCACGCGCACCTGCATAGCTATCGGCCTCACCGTCTTTAAAGCCGATATTGCCAAGCAGGCCTGCTAGCAATGCTTTATGAATTTGCTCGTAATTCGCTTCCTTATCGTTGAGCTTAAATTCCATTTCCTCAACAATGTCTAGTAATTGCGCATGCAACTCACGCCATTCTTTAAGACGCAGAAAAGAGAGGAAGTGTTGGTGGCATTGATTCAGCAAGTCTTTATTGGATTTCTTATGTTTAAGCGCGTGATCGTACCAATCCCAAATTTTTAAATAGCTCATAAAATCTGAACCTTCGCCTGCAAACTTCGCATGCGCGTTGTCTGCGGCTTCGCGCTTATCCATCGGACGTTCCCGCGGATCTTGAATGCTCAACACACTGGCAATCATCAGGATTTCTTTTAAGCTACCCTCTCGCTTGCCAGCCAAAATCATGCGCCCCACGCGTGGGTCTAAAGGTAACTTGGATAATTGCAAACCCACTTCTGTGATTTGGCGTTGCTCATTCACCGCGCCCAGCTCTTGCAACAGCAAATAACCATCCGCAATGAGTCTAGAAGACGGCGCTTCAATAAAGGGAAACTCGGTGACATCCCCTAAGCGCAAGGCCGCCATGCGCAAAATGACTGAAGCAAGCGAGCTACGCAGAATTTCAGGTTCTGTAAACGCTGGGCGACTATTAAAGTCTTCTTCTGAATATAACCTGACACAAATACCGTTGGATACACGCCCACAACGGCCAGCGCGTTGTTTGGCGGCGGCTTGCGAAATCTTTTCAATTTGCAGTTGCTCTACCTTGGCACGTGGACTGTATCGATTGACGCGCGCCAACCCTGCATCAATCACATATTTAATGCCAGGCACAGTGAGTGAGGTCTCGGCCACATTGGTCGCCAATACGATGCGACGCGAACTATGGCTTTTAAAAATCTTCTGTTGGTCTTCGATGCTTAAACGCGCAAATAAGGGTAGCACTTCTACATGTTTGAGTTTGGCTGATCGCCCTTGATATTTGCGCAAATGGTCTGCGGTATCGCGAATCTCACGCTCACCTGGCAGGAATACCAAAATATCACCATCCCCTTGCCGCAACAAATCATCAGCCGCGTCTAAAATGGCTTCTTCGATCGCCTCTTCTTCGTCATCTTCTTCCAACCAACGCGCTTCTGTTTTAGCTTTGCGCGCAATCCCAAAGATGGTGTCGTCATCTAAATCAAACTGCGCATTTTCAGCTTCGGCTATTTCTTTTGCCCGGAAGCCAGATTTTCCAAGTGGGCGATAACGCACCTCAACTGGATAAGTCCGGCCAGATACCTCAATAATAGGCGCACCAACAAAATGGTTGGAAAAGCGCTCTGCATCAATGGTGGCAGACGTCACAATCACTTTTAAATCTGGCCGTTTAGGTAATAACTGCTTGAGATAGCCCAATAGGAAATCAATATTCAGGCTGCGCTCATGCGCCTCATCAATAATAATCGTGTCGTAGGCATTTAGAAATTTATCGCCTTGCGTTTCGGCTAGCAAAATACCATCCGTCATCAGCTTGATATAACTAGACTCAGACAGCTTATCGTTAAAGCGTACTTTATAACCAACCGTTTGTCCGAGTGGAGAGTTTAACTCTTGTGCAATTCGGCTCGCTACGGAGCGTGCTGCAATACGTCTAGGTTGTGTGTGCCCAATCAAGCCAGCCACGCCGCGCCCCAGCTCTAAGCAGATTTTGGGTAATTGCGTAGTTTTACCAGAACCCGTTTCGCCACACACAATCACCACTTGGTGTTGCTGTATGGCGGCGGCAATATCGTCCTTTTTGCCACTCACAGGCAACTCAGACGGATACTCCGGTTTTGGCAATCCAGTCAGACGTACCTGCATTTTTTGCGCAGACCGCTGCAATGCGCTGGCAATGTCTGCCAATGATTTCTCAACAGGTTTTTTCTGCTTGAGCAGGGCTTGCGCTTGCTGCAAACGTCTACGCAAAGGAAAGCGATCCACCAGCATGCAGGTGGACAATTGCTTTTCTAACTGAGTGATAAACTGAGAAGGGTTGATTTGGCTCATAAAAGCGTGATTTTAACACGCCACATATAAAAGGATTTAGGCAATACAAATAGTTAACAACTGTGAGACTCAAGCCGTTGCAAGATTTACAAGCGCCTTACTGTGAAAAGGTTTGTTATTGCCGCACACAATCTTCTAGACCTGTATTGCCACCTTTAAATTCAGGCTCAAAGTAAAATTTATGAAAAGTCAGCTGGCCTTGTGGATTAATGTTGAATTGCGCAATGCCCGTGCCGTAATCTTTGGTGGACTGATCCGTCAAAGCAAAATGCATGGCGGCAACGTTGCCATTGGCAGCAGCATGGCCTAAATAGGTGCCGTAACCTGGCACTTCTAACTTAAAGTCATAACTTGCATAGCTACCTTTGCTGTGTTCTGGCTTGCGTTGCATGGTAACGGTGCCAGTGTACTGGCCTTCATGCGCATCATCGCCAGTACACGTATACACGCCACTCAGATCAGCATAGGGTTGTATAGGTACAGGCAATGTTTTTTCAGCGTGTGCAAATGTTGCTGTTGTGAGTAATGTTAGGACCAGTAATAAATTGTGCATGTGTCATCCTTGTGTTTTTTTAGGGATGATACGACAGAATACTTGGCGCTTCTACCATAAAAAAAGCTGGTGCCAACCACGCACCAGCTTTTGATACAACAAGAAAACCTTATGCTTGTTTACGGCGGCTCGCAAATCCTAATAAACCTAAACCGGCTAATAACATCGCATAAGTCTCAGGCTCTGGTACCACCGCTACATTATCAAACCACAAAGCAGAAGTGACGTTGTAGTCATTCACGTCTACCACACCAAATGCCAGTGTGACTGAGGATGCTGTGTTGAAGGTTTGGCTAAAGGTTTGAAAGCCAGTGGTATAGGCATAAGGCAATGAGCTATTGACTGCATCCAATGGGGTCGCCAATGTTGTCAGCGCGCCATTGATGCTCACAAACGCATAATCGGCACCTGTGCTGGCTTCGTTCGTGAAGAAGTTCCAGTTAAATGTCAGGGTATCGCCTGCGTTCACATTAAACGTTTGTTTGAGTACTGAGCCTTCAAATGCAAAGTTTTCCCCTACATTCAACGTCCCCATGGCCACACCGATAAAGTCCTCAATACCACCCACTACGCCGGTTTCGGCAGCAGCAGTTCCAGAGGCATTGAAAGCGCCAGCGGATTCTGGGTAGTCATCTTCAAAATCAACAGAGGCCGTAGTCATGAGAATGGCACCTGCTTGTAAGTTCACATCACCTAAAGCGCTCCAACCGTTTAAGCCATCACTAAAACTACCATTAGTGACCGCCATTGCATTGCCTGCAAATAACATGGCCAATGTAGAGCTCACAACGACGTGTTTCCATAAAAGTTTATTCGTGTTCATGATTCATCCTTATCATTTAAATATTCATTAAAATTGTGCGTATTAATTCAAGTCACGTGCTGCTGACATTTGGTGTGCAACCAAGCCTTTTAGGGTCACTAAAGGACGGAATGTACCGGCGCCGTTCGGGCCATCTGCATCCACTTGTACGCTGACACCACCGGTGACATCTACAAAGCGTACATAACCGTCAGCGACAGGCGAGTTGCCTGCATAGCCAGCTTTGGTCAATACGCCAGACAAACGGAGTTTGTCTGCATACAACGTAAAGTCAGTAATCGTGTCACCAGCATCGCGCATATCGTTGTATACGAACACATCAGCACCCGCACCACCTGTTAACATATCTGCACCAGCAGCACCCACTAAGATGTCATCGCCATTGGTGCCCACAAGTGTGTCGCGACCAGCGCTACCCGTTCTTGTCAACCCTGGTGTTGCAGTAGCAATCGTTACATCAATCAAACGACCTTGCGTGTCATATTGATTTTCTAAACCATAAGCGTTGCTGGTAATTTCATCACCGTCAGTTGCATTTAAGCGACCCAAACCACCCGCTGCTTTAGGTGTTTGAATGTAGTTAGCTAAGGCTTCTTGGTAAGTAATGGTGAATGGGCTGTTTTCAAACTCAACGTTATTGGCCGCGAATGGATAGCCGTCACCGCCGTTTGCCGTAAAGTCGATGGTGGCAAATGAGAAAGTACGGGTGGTATTCACCACTGCACCGCCATCAATCAATACCGTGCCATCATCTAACACTACACGCAAAATACGATTGCCTGTACCTTGTGTCGTGCGTGCTGTGTTATCACTCTTATAAGTGATTTGCATACCAGACACTTGTGCATAACGGCCATTCGCCAAACCTGTTGGGCTAGTAGTTGCGTAAGCATGCTCAAGGATGTCTTTCAACTGTGTAGCATTCATACTGGGTGCGCGTTTTACCAAGTTAGTAAACGGTAAGATATTGAAGGTGTCACCCACTGACACATTGCCCGCAGTGGCGATATTGGTACGAATACCGCCAGAGTTTTGAATCGCCACATCTGCATTGCCAGCAAAGCGCATGGCATCCGCCACTAAATTACCCAAGCCTGTTTCTGCGTTACGCACACCAGCCACAAACACGCAGGGTGCTGGGGTACAAGTGGTGTGGGTGGGGCCATTCAGTTTTGTCGCAGTAGTGCCAATAATTTGCGCGTTTAATGCAGCAATATAATGATTGACTGGCGTAATGACGCTGTTGAATAGCGTTGCATCGCCTACCACAGCATCTGCATCAGCGGCTGCACCCGTCACGCGAATCATGCGTGTACTATCAATGCTAGTCAGCGCACCGGTATTGTCATCAATGGTTAAGTTCACCTCGCCGACATAGCGATTACCAAAATGCCCAGTAAGCACTGGCACTTGTTTACCCGCTAGGTCGGTTGCATACACTGGATGTGTATTAAAGCTAGGCGCTACGCCACCATTGATCAACAGATCATCTGGGTCTGTCATCAACTCATGACCGCCACCAGATACCACCATATCTACATTCGTTAACGCTGGCACGATGCTATTGATTTCATTGGCCGCATTTTGCAAATGGCTCAGTAAAATAATGGTGTTCACGCCTTCAGTTTTTAAGCGATCCACTTCAGCTTGAATAATCGGCACGAGTGCAACCAAGTTTTGCTGATCGGTATTGCTTGGGCTATAGCCAATTAAGTTCACTGCCCCTGGAGAGGAGATTGCAGGTAGCAACGGTGTTGTGGCGCCCACAATACCAATCTTCTTACCATTGGTGGTGGTGACTACTTTAGAAGGCGCAACCACGCCTGATGTTTTTAATGCAGCAAATTCTGCTGTGGCATCAAAATTAAGGTTGCTTGATAAATACGTTGTACCAGATACTTTGGCGAAACGTGCTGCAGTGGTTGGACCTAAGTCAAACTCATGGTTGCCAATCACAGTGGCATCAAAACCAATTTGACGCATGGCAATCGCGTCATAGAAATCTTGACCACCATCGGTGTAAGCGTTAGCCAGGTTTGTAAAGCTAGCCGTAAATCTCGGGCTCGGTAAAAGCGCATCGCCCGCGTTTAGTTTCAACACAAAACGTCCATTACTCGCGGCAGTAGTTTCTGTATTTTTAATCACTGTAGCTAAACGATCAATACCACCATAGAACGAAATCGCTTGGCCTGCGTTATCGCGTAAGTTGCCTTGTGCTGACAGCAACCAGCTTTCTTGGTCACCTACATGCAACAGGGTAACGCCTTCTGCAAATGCTGTATTGGCAGCAAATAGCATGGTGATGCTCAATGCTAATGTTTTGATTCTTAACATATCAATTCCCTTTAATTTGATGAATGAATTATTGTTGACGACGTGCTGAAAAACCCAATATGCCGAGACCAGCCAATAACATGGCAAAGGTTTCAGGCTCTGGTACTGGGGCAATGGTGTTACCTGAAACGGTCACCATATCAAAGCGCCATGTGCCACTGGTGGCATAGTTACTACCAGTATTTGATGCCGCATAAGCAGAGGTGTTAGGTGCGAATGCGCTCACCACGCGGAAGGCAAAGCTAGCATTATTGTTCACGCCAGCGATGGTCGATAAATCCACTGTGCGCTGGTTAAACCATGTATCGCCTGCGTTGCCATCAAATAGCGCAACATCCACAAAGTTGATGCCATCTAATGAGTACTGCACTTGCTCGTAGCGTGAACTGGTGTTGCTGTGACGAATATCATAAGCAAGCACAATGTCTTCAAAACCCAGCGTGCTCACGTTGAATTGCACGCCTGTTAATTTGTTGCTTGTACCCTGCGCTGCATAAGTGAGCGTGCTCAAACCGGTATCATCAACAGTGACTGGATCAGATGAACCACCATTGGCCGAGCCGCTTGCAAATGTCTGCGTCACGCTACCCAAAGTGCTCAAGCTACCAACCCCAACACTCGCTATGAGCGAACCTGTTGTTGTGCTTGAATCTGCTGGCACAGAGTTAAAGTTCCATTGTGTAATATCTGCCGCATATGCCTGCGATGTCGCAAACAAAGCCAGTGCTAATAAACCATTTCTATACATATTGATTTCTCCCAAGTGAATAATTAAAAATTGTTATCGCTAATCTCTACAGCCTTACCAAACAAAATCTCTAGCTATATCTAAAGTGTTTAATTGCACACCTTTTAAAATCGCCAATGTTTTATACACACCAGCACCATTGCCATCCGCATCAATCTGTAGGTGTAGATCTCCACCCACCGTGGTGAGTCGTGCGTAACCCTCATTGAAAGGATTTGCACCGGTGTAGCTAATGCTGTCTAGTAAGCCAGCCAAGCTAACTTGGTCTAGTTGTGGCGTAAAATCGGTAATGGTGTCGATAGCATCGCGCATGTTGTTGAACACAAATACGTCTCTGCCAGCACCACCCGTGAGGGTGTCAGCGCCCTGCCCACCTACCAACAAGTCATCACCCGCTGTGCCCACTAAAGTGTCACGACCATTAGTGCCAGTAATTGATTTGCGTAGACTCAGCCCCACCACGACAGGATCATGGTCGGATGAACGATAAGGCGAAGATGTATATAAATCTTGTGGTTTAAACTCGGTGTTGTAGTCAATCACAAAAGGCTCATCTGCATTGATAGGCCAAACATGCACACCTACTACTTGTGATGCCATAGTGGCGTTTGCCAATGCATGGTCTAAGTAGCCAGCTTCGCCATCAAACACATAGGTGTAACCTTGGTTGCCATAAAAACGTGCGATTTGATCAGCGAAACCTGCATCGGCAAGATTCACAATTGGGTCTTCTTTGCCGTATGCGTTTAAGTCACCAATCACCAATACATCCGAGTCACCAGCGTTTGCTTGTACTGTTTGAATGAAGTTGGTTAATTGCTGTGCTTGTTGCAAGCGTTGTGCGTTGTAACAACCTTGACCATCGCCAGCATCTTGATCTGCACCTGAGGCACTTCCGCAACTTTTGGATTTAAAGTGGTTGACCAATACCGAGAATTTTTCACCGTTATTGGCTGCAAACGTTTGTGCGAACGTTGGGCGGTTGTTGATGCTATTGGTGTCAGTCAACGCAGTACCAACCAAGCTCAATTTGGCTGGCTTATAAATCATGGTCACTTTAATCGCATCGGTACCCATACCTGCCAACGGTTCTGGCACACGTGCATAAGTGCCCGCACCCACCACAGCGTTCAATGCATCCACCAAGTTTTGCACTGCAGTAACACCATTATTTTGAATTTCCATCAAACCAACGGCATCGGCATTCATTGCAACTAACGCCGCCACAATTTTGTCGCGTTGGCGTACAAATTCAGCTAGATTATTTGCACCACGGCAATTGCTTGCAGTCACACTTGCGCCTAGTGAGCAGCCTTGGCCTGTTTGTCCATTAGCCGTGGCACCATTGGTAAACGTCGTGAAGTAATTCAACACATTAAAGCTCGCTACTTTAATATTGCCACCTACAGCCAATGGCGTTGCCAATCTTGCATTTTCACGTGCAAACACTGGCGCCACTGTTGGATGTATTTTGTAATCTCTAGGCCCTGTGCTGCTCGCAGTAATTAAGCCATGGTCAATCACACCGGTAATTGTTTGTGCCACATCACCAGCACGCAAGGTATTGTCTTGCCCAATAAACGGAATCGGATTGGGGTTTTGCGCACTTGAGCCGTCATCTAAAGTGATACGACGCCTTGCATTGTCATCCGCCAGTAATATGGCCTCAGGTGAACCTGCCTCATAAATATTGGTTGGCTTAATCATCCGACCTTGTGCAGATAACGACACTTGACCGTAACGCCCCTGAAAGTAATTTTGCGATACCGTCATCGGCGACACGATGCGCACCAGCATACCCTCGTAGGCTTCTAAATCGCCTTCCATCGCTTCTGGCAAGCTGATATCAGTAGGCATGACAGGATTCGCGTTGCTTAATACTTGAATATTGCTTGGGTTCACCAACTCAGTGATGGTATTAAATTCAGTCACATTGCCAGTTAAACGAATTTTCTGACCAACATTCACGGTGGGTGCACTGCCTACGTACACAAAAATACCGTCTGATGTCAGTGGATTGCCATCACCAGCTTCGTCTTGCATATAGAACCCACTGAGACCACTGAACACGGCAGTTACCACGCCTTCGGTGGTTACTGTACTGCCATTGAGCGGGCTAACTGAGCTAACACCCAAACTACTGCCTTGGATATCGAAAATGCGCGTAACCGCAGCTGATGCTTGTACGGCAACGGTCACCGTGCAACTCGCAGATTGCGCATCATCATTGCTAAAATTAACCACTACTGGATAAGTACCTGCAGCCAATGTGCCATCTGTACTCAGTGTGACGCTGGCAGAATCACCCTCTTGATTCGCTGCAGCAAAATTACTTAGAGTAATACCATCCACTAAGCCAGAAACAGCATTCACATTGTTTACTATGCTATCTGCATCGCTTGCAGTCAGCTGTACAGCACCTGGCTGACCTAAGTTAACACTCAGTGCCTGGCAGCTTAATAAAATTGCTTGATTAGCTGCCGCTCCACATATACTCAACGGTGATGTTGAGTTTCTAGGTGCTGGGACACCAGCGGCAAAATCTGCAGCATTATTGTTGGTATCTACACAGCCGTTACTAGCACGCAACAACGCAGTACTGGATGTAATCGCAGGGGCTGCCTGCGTTTCAAAATAATTTGCTGAGCCATAACCCACTAAATCTACGATTTGCGCTTGCTGACTGGCATTACAAGGTGTAGATCCACCATTACATGCCAAACCCGCACTCGTATTCACCAGCACCACCTTGCCCGCTGTACCGCTCATATTGGTGGTGCCAGTCGCGTCTACTGTAGGTAAGGCGGCACCATTGGCTGCCGTGGCCAAACCTACCAAGTAATATTGACCGGGCTGCATGACGCCATTGAGTGCGGCAATGCCATTCCCTGCAAATAGACCTGTACCGGTTGCACTTGAATATTGAATAGACCAGCCAGAAATATTGACTGGCTGACTAGACGCATTAAACAACTCAACGTAATCACGATTCAATGTCGAGCCATTACCGCCATACACCTGACTAATAACAACGCCCTGTGTGGAAGCATGACTTAACGTGGCAACGAAGAACAAATTCAGCAATACGAGTAGCTGGTATATATGCAGGAATAGATTTTTCACAATCATCTCTCTATGAATAAAGTTATGTATCTCTGTGCCATTGGTTTAGGTACGGCGCATGCACAGAGTCTTTTTGACTTGCTCACTTTAGCAAGTTAAAAGTTGTGAAAAATTAAGAATGGGATACGTAAGCTAGTCACACCAGACTAGAAAACAGGCGTGTAGGTGATGACAAAATGAAGTTAAAAAGACTGGGGAGCACAATTCACGTGTAGTCAAACATCAAGCTAATGATTTACACGCTAATAAAACAAAGACTTATCTATTTAGGCAGGCATAAAACGATGTTGTAGTGCGTTCAGATTCAACGCTTCTAACATTTCAACTAAACGTTGCTGAGAAGCACGCTTAGGTTGGTTGGTCCATTTGGCGATGATTAGCTCATTTTTCATGGAGTGCTCCCATCCCACTAGCTCCGTCACAGTCACTTGATATCCATGGGCTTCTAATTGCAAACAGCGCAGCACATTGGTGATATGGCTACCAAATTCACGGGTATGGATGGGGTGACGCCAGAGCTCACTCAGCGGTGTTTTACTCAAGCTTTCCGCCTTATGCTGGCGCATCACTTCGGCCACTTCGGCTTGGCAGCACGGTACTAGCACCATATATTGCGCACGCTTCTTTAAACCAAACTGTATCGCATCATCCGTTGCAGTATTGCAGGCATGTAAAGCCGTGACGACACTCACTTCAGCAGGAATCGCCGATGATGTCATCGAATCTGCCACGCTCAAATGGTGAAAATCCATTCTAGAAAACGCGCACTCCTCTGCCAACGCTTTAGATTTATCCACCAAGTCGGCTCGTGTTTCAATGCCAACCACTTGCCCAGCTTGGTGCTGTTTCAACAGCAAGTCATACAAGATAAACCCCAAATACGATTTACCTGCGCCATGGTCTACTAACACTGGGTTAGGTTGCGTTGACATCACCTCTTGCAGCAGTGGTTCAATAAAGTTCACTAAGTGATACACCTGCTTTAACTTACGTCGGCTATCTTGGTTGAGCTTACCGTCACGCGTTAAAATATGTAGTGCTTTTAATAAGGCAACGGATTGGTTAGGTTTGATTTCTGGCGGCATAGACATAACGCACATTTTATCGCGCATTCTTCACAAAACTAAATAATTAATGCAGGCTTGTCGTCGCTGAGCTGCGCTTTGCGTTTGGAGGTATAAGAGCATTGAAATTTGCTTGATTACATACTAACTAATTAGGGAGTTAATGATGAATACAATGATTAGAACAACATTATTTGCAACAGTACTTAGTTTTTCAGCCATGACAAGCGTTGCCATTGCTGCGGATTTAGATAAGCGTGGTGATAGAATTGAACAACGTTTGGATAACCGCGGTGACCGCCGAGAAGAGCGCTTAGATGACAAGGGCGATCGTATTGAAAATCGCCTCGATCGCAGAGCAGACAGAGCAGATGCAAATGGTCATGAACATCGTGCCGATCGTTTAGAAAATAAAGGTGACCGCGTGGACCAACGTTTAGATAACCGTGGCAATCGAGCAGACCAGCGCTTGGACAATAAAGGCGAGCGGATTAATAATCGCTTAGATAGAAGAGCTGACCGCCGTAACAAACACAATTAGTTTTTATTAAAAACAATAAGACAAAGCATGACAATGAAGTGAAGGATACATGGAAGCTTTTTTAGCTGAAATCGAACGTCGTGCTTTTCGAATGGCCCAGCTGGCAACGGGCAATCGAGATGATGCATTAGACATTGTGCAAGATGCCATGATTAAGTTGGTGCAAAAGTATAGCGACCACCCACCGTCATCATGGAAACCGCTGTTCTACAGTATTTTAGAATCGCGCATCATGGACTGGCATCGCCGACAAACGGTTAGAAACAGATTTAGAAGTTGGCTAGATAAACCATCTGACGATGAAGATACGGAAGATCGCTTAGAGCAACATCCTGCGGATATCTCCAGTTTTCCAGATATCCAATTACAAGATGCTGAGTTTATGGCGCATTTAAACCAAGCATTAAGTGAAATGCCGTTACGCCAACAACAGGTTTTTTTATTGCGGATTTGGGAAGGTTTAGACATTAGCGATACTGCCAAAGCCATGCAGTGCTCGGAAAGCAGTGTCAAAACCCATTACTCGCGTGCTTTGGAAAAATTACGAATTGCTTTAAAGGAATTTCAGCCATGACCATAGATGAAAAAACATTTACTGAGCGTATTAAAACCAAACTCACTGATTCAACCAATGATATTGATGCGGATACGCAGCTTCGCTTACATGCAATACGTCGTAAGGCATTGCAACAATCAGGCAAACAAGCTTGGTGGAAAAATATCGGGTCAAATACTAAGGTATGGGCGCCGCTGGCAGGCGTTGCCTTTTGCAGTGTGATGGCGGTGATGTTTATTTTGCCCGCACAACAGGCGACGAACCCTGCCGCTGTCTCAGGTGAATACACGGCAATGTTTGAATTGGTGGAAAGCCCAGAAGATTTTGATGCAGTGACCGATCCTGACTTTTATTTGTGGCTAGATGAAACCAAACCTAGCCCCAACAACTTGAACTCAATGAATGAGGCGACTTCACGCACAGCTTAGCGCGTGTTTACTAGCCTGAGTATGCAACCAAACATTACGTTAAAGAATGACACCATAAAAAAAGCGTCCGTATCTAGAGGCGCAAAATGCTATTTGCATCAAGATATACACAAGGGAAACATCATGTTGCTTTACACACTTCATCACCGACTAATGCAGTCAGTGTTAAGCGTTTCGCTCTTATTAATACTGCTACAGTTTCACACCTTGGCACGCGCTGATGGTGTGAACTGGGAAAACTTGTCGCCACAACAACAAGAGACACTGGCACCGATGAAAGATGATTGGCGTGACCTCCCGCCCAATCGTCAAGAGCGACTCCGCCAAGGTGCAGAGCGCTGGAATAGCTTGCCGCCAGAACAGCGTAACCGTTTGCAAGATAGAATGCATCGCTATGACAACATGAGTCATGAGGAAAAAGCGCGCATTAAAGAACGGATGCAGGAATTCAAAAGACTGCCACCAGATGAGCGTGAAGCATTACGGAATCGCTGGAAAAATATACCCCCCGAGCAAAAAGAAAAGATGCGCGAGCGCCTGCATCATATGAGCCCAGAAGATAAAGACGCGCTCAAACAAAAATGGCGTGAAAAGAAAAATAAACGCAAAAGAGAAGATAGATAGTGAGATTTAAACCGAGAGGCAAATCAGAAGTGAAACCGAGCACAGCAAGATAAAACGCTGTATAGCTACTACTCAATGATAAAATGCGCAGACTTGTAAAGTTTGCGCATTTTTTTCGCCCTGCGCAGTGCGTTTGGCTTGGTAAGCGTTGGTATGGCTATTGATTTGGTCATCACTTTTTAAACATTCCTATTCAGGAGTATGCATTGGCAATTCAGTGGTATCCAGGACATATGACTTCTGCGCGCAAAAAAGCAGAAGAAACCATGGAGTTTATAGACGTGGTCATTGAGGTGCTAGACGCGCGCTTACCTGCGGCTAGTCACAACCCTATGATTGATGACATGCGCAATTTTCGGCAACGCCCGAACCTGAAAATTTTAAATAAGGCTGATTTAGCAGACCCAGCAACCACACAAGCATGGCTGAATTACTTTAACGCGCAACCCAATACCAAAGCGGTCGCACTCTCTTGCAAAAAAGCAGGGGATGCAAAAAAAATACCAGCACTTTGCCGCAAGCTTGCGCCGCACCGTGGCACGCATCTTAAACCGTTACGCATGATGATCATGGGCATCCCGAATGTAGGCAAATCCACATTGATGAATGCATTGCTGAATCGCCGTGTGGCCAAAGTGGGCGATGAACCTGCTGTGACCAAAAGCCAGCAACGCTTTGATTTAGATGCCACCATGAGCATTACCGACACGCCAGGCATGATGTGGCCGAAAATCGCCTACGAAAGCGATGGTTACATGCTAGCGGCTAGTCATGCCATAGGTAGAAATGCGGTGATTGACGAAGATGTGGCCGTGTTTTTAGGGGATGTATTACTCAACACTTACCCTGAATTACTGAATGTGCGTTACAAGCTAGATGCCATGAAACTTAATGTGGCTGAGATGGATGGCATTGATTTACTGGAAGCTATTGCCAAGCGCCGCGCCTACAAGCGCCACGATGGTGAGTGGGATATGGAACGCACCGCCATGACTTTGCTGACCGATTATCGTAGCGGTGCGATTGGTCGTGTCAGTTTAGAAACGCCCACCAGCCGACAATTGTTAATTGATACCTTAACTAAAATACCCGAAGACAACACAGAAGCAAAAGACCAAGACGAAGAGGATTAATTTATCTTTCAAATCAATGTGACTTGGTTGCGATTCCTGCATGGGTCGCCACTAAATTTCTGCCACGGTTTTTAGCCATGTATAAAGCGTTATCAGCAGAAGCCAACAATCGCTGGATATCGTAACCCGTAGACTCTGAACCAGCCGCACCGATACTCACAGTGCACTTTAATTCATTGACCGATTGCGACGATTTTTTTACATGGCGTATTGATATTTTTTTGTGCTGAATAATCTCACGTATCCGCTCCGCGAGTGCAACGGCCTCTTTCTCGCTGGTATTTGGCAACAGCACACA
The DNA here is from genome assembly GCA_030696695.1 of Methylophilus sp. Taxonomy (GTDB): domain Bacteria; phylum Pseudomonadota; class Gammaproteobacteria; order Burkholderiales; family Methylophilaceae; genus Methylophilus. Next base: position 22,325 of record JAUYRP010000002.1, on the reverse strand, counting down.
AAACTCTTCACCACCGTAGCGCCCTACTACGTCGCCCGCACGCAAAGTGGCTTTAATGGTTTTTGCAATCATAATCAGCACTTCATCCCCGGCCAAATGGCCATGGTTGTCATTCACTTTTTTAAAGTGGTCTAAGTCCACCAGCAATAGTGACATCGGTATTTGAATGCGCTTACAAATCGCATGCATTTTCACTGCTGCGTCTTGTAATCCGCGACGATTCAGCACATTAGTCAAACCATCGACTGTCGCCATGGATTGTAGGTTTTGATTGACCTGTGCGGTTAGCATTAACACAAACAACACTGAGACGAAAAACTGAATGACACATGCCAGCATAAAGGTGTAGGCATTGACTGGCCAGTCTAAAAAGCTCTTAAATAAATTGCTTTCCATATAAAACGCGGAAAGCACACGCGCTATCAGCAATAACGCCATCATGAAAAATAGGCTAGACGCTATCCAATACAAATTACCCACTAAGCCATCATCTTTGCCAAAAGTGAGCCTAGCGCCAAGTAAATAAACAATCGCAAATAAAAGTGCATTACCCATCACCACCATGCGTAAATCTTGCTGATGTTGAATTAAATAGATATTTAAAAACGTGAGTAGTATGGCGACGACAATTGGTAGCGTGCGGTGCACCGTTTTGCCCGAGAACGCCTGAATGCCATTGATAAACAAGCCTAGTCCAATGCCTATCAAGACCACGCCCGGCAAAATATGCCATTGTGTCGATTCAAATTTAGAGAATAGGATTACCATCCCCAAACCAATCACCAAATTACCGACAGCCCAATAGCCGGGGCCATTCATGTCTTTATGATGAGAACGCGTGATCCCTAACAACATGGATAACATGAACGTTAGCAGCATTGACATAAAAATGATGGTTTTTAAGTCAAAGGTTGGCATAAGTTTAGGTGAGTTGAATAAATCTATTCTAATTAATTAGAACTACACTATATCGCTTATTGCGCGCTTACTCTATAGCCCCAACGGGAGTACGCCTGCTATGTTATAAAATTTACATTCGCTGTTACTTTTATTGTGCGATGTTTGAATATACGCTCGCCATTTCTCAAGCACAGCCAAAGATAAAACTTGCAGTGTTCGTCAAAAAAACGATTGCGATATGAAAAAGCCGCTAAAATGTTGTCTAGCGTTTTCAACAAGCCTCTCTTTTAAAGCAGTTATATGTTCAGTCATCTCAATGCGCCTCAGCGCGAAGCCGTAAAATACTTGGATGGTCCGTTGCTCGTCTTAGCCGGTGCAGGCAGTGGTAAAACCCGCGTCATCACGCAAAAAATCGCTTATTTAATTAATGAGGCTGGCTATTCCGCTAAAGAAATCGCAGCGATTACCTTTACCAACAAAGCCGCACTTGAAATGCAAGAGCGGGTCTCGAAACTCATGGAAGGCAAATCCACCAAGGGTTTAACCGTCGCCACTTTCCATTCACTGGGTTTACAGATCCTCAGACAAGAATGTGCGTATTTAGGTTATAAACCGCAGTTTTCGATACTGGATTCATCCGATAGCTTCAAAATTTTAAGTGACGTGCTGGCGACTACCGATAAACAATTACTGCGAAAAACACAGTGGCAAATTTCCAATTGGAAAAACGGATTTATCAATCCCGACCAAGCCAAGGCCACCGCAGAGGAAGATTTAACGCATGCCGCGGCAAAGGTGTACCAAATTTACCAACAAACGCTCAAAGCCTATCAGGCGGTGGATTTTGACGATTTAATCAAATTACCTGTTGAGTTGTTCTCGGAGCACCCCGAAGCCTTGGATAAATGGCAGCGCAAACTCCAATACTTGCTGATTGATGAATACCAAGACACCAACGCCTGCCAGTACAAGCTCATTAAAATGCTCACAGGCGTGCGTGGCCAATTTACGGCTGTGGGTGATGACGACCAAGCGATTTATGGTTGGCGTGGCGCAGATGTAGAAAACTTACGCCAATTGACTGTGGACTTTAGCCGACTAAAAGTCATTAAACTTGAGCAAAACTACCGCTCCACGGTGCGCATATTACGTGCTGCCAATCAGGTGATTGCGAATAATCCTAAACTGTTTGAAAAAAAACTATGGAGCGATTTAGGCACTGGTGACATGATTCAAGTCTCAGCGACTATGAGCGAGGAGCACGAAGCAGAATCTGTGATGATGAAACTGCAAGCCCACAAATTTGAACATCGTACCCAATATAAAGACTACGCCATTTTGTACCGTGGTAATCACCAAGCGCGCATCATGGAGCAATATCTACGCAATCAGAAAATTCCCTACACTATCTCTGGTGGGCAATCGTTTTTTGATAAAGCAGAAATCAAAGATATCGTGAGTTATTTACGCTTAGTCGCCAACGAAGATGACGATCCGGCCTTTATTCGCGCGGCCACCACACCCAAGAAAGGCATAGGCAACACCACACTCGAGCGCTTGGGTGAATATGCCAGCGCACATCATTTATCGCTATTTGCAGCTGCGTTTGAAGGTGAGTTTCAACGTGAACTTGGTAGCCGCCAATTAGAAGATTTGCTCAACTTCTGCCAATACATCAATAAGTTACAATCGCGTGCCACCAAAGACCCAGCAGGTGATTTACTGCAAGATTTGCTGAACACGATTCAGTACGAAACCTATTTGTACGACAGCGAGGAGCCACGCGCCGCCGAAAGCAAATGGGGCAATGTGCAAGAGTTTATTGCATGGCTCACTAAAAAAGGCGAAGCCAATACTGAGTTTGGGAATGAAGCTGAGGGTAAAACCTTATTAGAACTCACACAAATGGTGTCTCTAATTAGCATGTTAGAAGGCAAAGAAAATGGCGAACCAGATGCTGTCAAACTTTCCACCCTACACGCTGCTAAAGGGCTAGAGTTTGGTCATGTATTCTTGATTGGCTGTGAAGAAGGCATCCTCCCACATCGAGAATCGATTGATAATGATCAAATTGAGGAAGAACGTCGACTCATGTATGTAGGCATTACGCGCGCGCAAAAGTCGTTGAATATCTCATGGTGCAAAAAACGCAAACGCGCAGGTGAAATGCAAATGTGCGAGCAAAGCCGCTTTATTGCCGAGCTACCCAAAGATGACGTGAAGCATTTTGGCAACCCGTTTAATGACCCTGACCAGCTCTTGGCCAGTAAAGACTTTGGCAAATCAAAAATGGCAAGCATACGCGCCATGCTGAATCAACCAAAAGCTTAATGGTTCCATTTACATGTTTATGGTTTGATATGCATCGTTTTTACATACACTTCATTATATAATCGCGTTTATGAATATTATACCGACCATTTTGTGTGGAGGTGCTGGCTCTCGTTTGTGGCCAGTATCGCGTGAGCTTCATCCCAAACCATTCATAAGGTTAGCGGATAACGAAAGCTTTTTGCAAAAGTCGTTTATACGCGGCGCTATCTTGCCCAATGTGACAGAAGTACTCACCGTCACTAATCGCGAGTTGCTATTCAAAACCAAAGACGACTACCGAGAAGTCAATCAAGCCAATACAAAAACTAGTTTTCTACTAGAACCGTTTGGGCGCAACACCGCTGCAGCGGTAGCTTTAGCTGCACTGTACGTGGCCAAACAACATGGTGAAGAAGCTATTTTATTGATTTTGACGGCCGATCATTTAATCTCTAATCAGGCTGCATTTCAGCAAGCTGTCACCAATGCTAGCGTGATTGCGGAATCAGGCAAAATTGTCACATTTGGTATACAGCCCAATGCCCCAGAAACTGGTTATGGCTATATCGAAGCTAACCAAAGCAAAGCCATCATATCCAATCAAAACGCCATTGGTTACGAAGTGGCACGTTTTGTAGAAAAACCTAACTTAGCCACTGCACAAACCTATGTGGACTCTGGCAAGTTTTATTGGAACTCTGGCATGTTCTGCGCCAAAGCCAGCACCCTACTCTCAGAGTTTCAACGCCACGCCCCAGATATCCTGAATACAGCCAAGGCCTGTTTTGAAGCATCACTTAATCAAACCACAGACATTACCCAAGTTGAGTTTGAAGCAACCTCTTTTGCCAACGTGCCTAGCAATTCCATTGACTACGCCATTATGGAAAAATCCAGCAATGTCGCGGTCATTCCATGTGACATTGGTTGGAGCGATATCGGCGCTTGGGACGCCATGAGTACGCTTACTGCTGCAGATGAAGATGGCAATCGTGTCTCTGGTAAAGCCATACTGAACATGACTAAAGATTGCTATGTGCAAAGCGACAAACGCTTAATCGCCATGGTAGGTTTGGAAAATATCATGGTGGTCGATACGCCTGATGCACTGTTGGTAGCGAATAGAAGTCATGTGCAAAATGTCAAAGATATTTACAACCAACTTAAACAGCAAAATCATGATGCGCACAAGCTGCATCAAACAGTTTATAGGCCTTGGGGCAATTACACAGTGCTGGAAGAAGGCCCCAATTATAAAATGAAGCGTATTGAAGTTAAAACAGGCGCTAAACTCTCATTACAAATGCACAAACACCGTTCAGAACATTGGGTAGTCATTAGCGGCGAAGCCACCATTACCAACAACGGTATCGAGTACAAATTACAAGAAAATCAATCTACTTACATCCCCAAAACGCACCAGCATCGCCTTGCCAATCAAGGTGAAAAACTTTTACAAATCATAGAAGTACAGTGCGGGGACTATGTGGGTGAGGACGATATTATAAGAATAGATGACAGTTACGGAAGAGTTAAACCCGAATGACCAATAGTAAACAAAAAGTAGCCTTGATCACTGGCGTGACTGGGCAAGACGGTGCATATTTAGCTGAGTTTTTACTGAACAAAGGCTACATTGTGCATGGTGTAAAGCGCAGAGCATCATTATTTAATACTGACCGTATTGATCACTTGTATCAAGATATTCACGAAAAAGAAGTAAAGTTCTTCTTACATCATGGTGACCTTACTGACTCAACCAATCTAATCAGAATAATTCAACAGGTTCAACCTGATGAAATTTACAACCTAGCCGCCATGAGTCATGTGGCAGTAAGTTTCGATACGCCAGAATATACAGCGAATGCAGATGGCATTGGTACATTAAGAATTTTAGAAGCAATTAGAATTTTGGGATTAGAAAAGAAAACAAAATTCTATCAGGCGTCTACTTCTGAGCTGTATGGTCTGGTACAAGAAATACCACAAAAAGAAACCACTCCGTTCTACCCTCGTAGCCCTTATGCAGTGGCTAAACTTTACGCCTACTGGATTACAGTCAATTACCGTGAGGCTTACGGCATTTATGCTTGTAACGGCATTTTGTTTAATCACGAAAGTCCATTGCGCGGAGAAACTTTTGTTACGCGTAAAATCACGCGTGCATTAGCACGCATTAAGCTTGGTTTACAAGAATGCTTATATTTAGGCAATTTAGATGCTTTACGTGACTGGGGGCATGCGAAGGACTACGTAGAAATGCAATGGCTTATGTTGCAACAAGATACTGCTGAAGATTTTGTGATTGCCACAGGCGTGCAGTATAGCGTCCGTGACTTTGTTAACGCCGCTGCTAAAGAGCTTGATATGCACATCACTTGGCAAGGTACTGGCGTAGATGAAACTGGCACAGATGCGCAAGGCAATGTGATTGTTAAAGTTGATCCGCGTTATTTTAGACCAACCGAAGTAGAAACTCTGTTAGGCGACCCAACAAAAGCAAAACAAAAACTTGGCTGGACGCCCAAAATTACTTTCCAAGAACTAGTATCAGAGATGGTAAGAGAAGACTTTAAGTCAGCACAACGTGATGAGTTAGTGAAGCATCACGGGTTTGGTGCATATGACTACCACGAGTAATTCTGCGTGGCCTTAAAAAGAAACTTCTCTGTTGGGCTATTTGGTTCTATTTGGAGTGCATTACTTGGTTTAGCAGTAGTCCCACTTTACATCAAATATTTGGGCACCGAAGCGTATGGACTCATAGGCTTTTTTGCAACCACTCAAGCATTACTCCAACTACTCGACCTAGGCTTATCTCCAACAATTAATCGAGAGGTTGCAAGATGCTCTGCAACCAACAAAATGCAAGAGGCCAGAAGCCTTTTGCATACACTCTCAATTGTTTATTGGGGGATGGCTTTTGTGATAGGGCTTGTAATTCTTGTGCTAGCCCCACTGATTGCAACCCATTGGCTACAAGCAAGGGCATTACCTACTGCGACGATTACCCAAGCACTGATGCTTATGGGTCTTGTTGTGGCATGTCGCTGGCCAGTTGGTTTATATATGGGTGCGTTAATGGGCATGCAACGTGTGGCGCTCTCTAGCATGATTAACACTGCTTTTGGCACACTCTCTAGTTTGGGAACAGTTGCGATACTCATTTTGGTTTCTCCTACCATCAAAGCGTTTTTTATCTGGCAAGCTTGTGTAGGTGTGTGCTATGCACTTATTATGCATTTCGTTGCTTGGCGTGTTGTTGAAGGTAAACATGAAAAACGTAATTTTTCACTGGATGACCTAAAGCGAATATGGAAATTCACTGCTGGGATGAGTTCTTTAGCAATTACTGGGGTGCTTCTTATACAAATAGACAAGGTAGTTCTGAGTAAGCTATTAAGCCTTGAGAGCTTTGGTCATTACGTTCTAGCTGGAGTAGTTGCCAATAGCTTATATATTTTACTAACCCCGCTATTTAACGCTATTTACCCTCGCATGACTGCATTAGTTGCATCAGGTGAAATTGATAAGCTAGAAAGCTTATATAAAGCAGGAACACGCTTGTTTTTATCGGTATTTTTTCCACTCGTTCTGACAGGTGCGTTCTACTCCCAAGACCTTCTATACATATGGACAAGAGATGTGAATCTGGCTGAAAATACAGCAATAGTTTGTTCACTACTTTTGCTTGGCACGGGACTTAATGGAGCAATGCACTTCCCTTTTGCGCTTCAATTAGCTTACGGAAATACAAAAATACCATTAACAATTACAAGCGTCCTTATAGTAACGCTCGTGCCGTTGATTTTTGTTTTAACTCTGCATTACGGTGCGCGCGGCGGCGCTTTTGCCTGGCTTCTGTTAAACATAAGTTACTTATTATTTGGAACTTGGTTGACCCACAGAAAGCTCTTGATAGGCCAAGGGTGGAGCTGGCTTACAAACTGCGTAGGACTTCAACTATTAACAAGCTTAGCTGTGATTAGTCTCGGTTGGTTCTTAACACATGAAGCAACTAGTTACTTTTATAATTTAATGTGGGGCACTTGCTTCATGTTATCGTCGATCACCATTAATTACATGCTTATGCCCTCAGAAATCAAATCTAAATTTGAACTTTGGTATAAATATAAAACAATTACACCTAGTTAAAAATACAACCACTGCTGGATAAATCAATTATGTATGTTCAATTAAAAAAACTACTTAACAAATCTGACCTATTAAAAAGTTTGAGAAAAAAGCTTTTTCTAGCCAAATACGAATTAAAAGATATCTATAATTCATATTTATCAAAATCCACAAAACCAACAATGACACCTTACGGTTTTAACTTGCTAGGTAGTAGTTCTATCCATCATATTGCTATGCAAAAAGGTGAGTTTGAACCTGAGGAGACCAAGCTATTCATGGAAGAATTCTCAAAATCTGATGTATTTATAGATGTTGGTGCAAACATTGGCTTTTATTCATGCCTAGCAAGATCATCGGATAAACACGTGCTCTCAATAGAGCCATTACAGAAAAATTTAGACTTCTTAATGGAAAATTTGCTTGCTAACAACTGGACAGACGTTGAGGTTTTTCCTGTTGGTCTTAGCAACAAATCTGGCTTGGCCACACTTTACGGTGCTTCCAGCACGGGTGCATCACTTATTGATAGTTGGGCAGGTGCTTCTAAAATCTTTAAACGCACCATACCACTTACCACTCTTGACACACTTGTTGGAGAGAGATTTAACGGTAAACAGATTTTTATTAAAGTAGATGTTGAAGGTGCTGAGTATGCTGCTTTAACAGGTGCAGCTAATACTATGAAGTTAATACCTAAACCTGTATGGGTTGTAGAAATTTGTCTCAATGAATATCATCCAGATGGTATTAATCCCAATTATGCAGATACATTTAAATTGTTTTGGGATAATGGCTATGAAGTACGAACAGCAGATCACCACAATAAACTGATTACTCAAAATGATATTGAGCAATGGGTTGCGTTGGGAAAATGCGAGTCAGGCACTATTAACTATAGGTTTGCTCCTCCTGAAAATAACTAGCTTTGTAATAACAGATAACATCACCTCCCCCATTTGCAGATATATAAGGCACAACCATGAAAGTTCTAAAAAACAATTCACAAATTGAGAATGCACGAAGAGAGTTAATCCAAAGGGGAGCCTCTTGCTTAGAGTCTCCTTTTCAGACATTGCTCAGAAGATTCCGTTTGCATTCTGGCGTAAAATTAGGCGACAAAATTAAGAGTTGGGACGTGCTAGAAACCTTAAAATTTCTTGATCAGAATATACAAAAACACGACCCAGTATTGGACATTGGTTGTTACGCATCTGAGATTATCGTAGCGCTACATAAACAAGGTTATACCAATCTCACAGGGGCAGACTTAAACCCGGAATTAAATTTAATGCCTGGTCAAGGTAGCATCCGTTATGAAACAACGAATTTTATGCACACCCCCTTCCCTGATGCTTCTTTTAAAGCAATCACCTCTATATCTGTAATAGAACATGGTTTTGATGCGCATGCTTTGCTGAAAGAAATGTCTCGTTTACTAAAATCAGGTGGTTACTTTATTGCCTCATTTGATTATTGGCCCGAGAAAATAGACACGACTGGTATTAAGTTTTTCGATATGGATTGGTTGATTTTTTCTAAAGATGATGTAGCAAACTTTATCCAATTAGCCAACAACTATGGTTTTAAAGCGGTAGGTGATTTCAATGCCAATGGTGAAGATACGCCCATCGAATGTGGTGGAAAAAAATACACTTTTGGCTGGCTGGTGTTAGAAAAAATCTAGTTTCAATTGAAAGTTCTTGTTATCACAGGTTCATACCCTCCCGACAAATGTGGGGTGGGTGATTACACCTATCACTTGGCAAAATCTCTGTCTGCACTTAACCATCTCGAGTTAGCCATATTGACATCGACTTATCCTACAGATGAATACCATATAGAGAGTGTAAAGATTTTACATAATAAGCACGGATGGAGACTAAGAAACCTATTTAAAATCAAAAAGCTAATTTCTGAATTTAATCCCGATGTCGCGCATATTCAGTATCCAACAATTGGATACACTGGGATACTTGCAAAGTACCTGCCTGTGTTATGTAAGGTGATGGGGATAAAGGTTATACAAACATGGCATGAACATTATGCTGGTTGTGGCACCGTAGGCTGGCCCAATGTGACTTCATGTGATTGTCTGATTTACGTGCGGCCGGACTTGCCAGCATTACTGCCAAAATGGGTAAAATATTGGCTAAAATCGACACCCCAAATGTATGTCCCAAATGCTGCTACTATTCCCATTCCTGCTTTGAACGAAAACGATATTCTTACAATCAAGCAAAAAATATCCAAAGATAAAAAAATGGTATGCTTCTTTGGATTTGCCAATCAGAACAAAGGCTTGGAAAATCTATTTAAGATTGTGAATCCTGAGACACAGCATTTGGTACTCATTTGTGATTTAGATATTAGGAACCCATATCAAGAAAAAATTCTTAGTATTATCAAACAAGAAAAATGGGTAAAGCATGTGACCGTCACTGGCTTCTTACCAAGCCAAGAGGTAGGTAAAATTTTAGCGGCCTCTGATGCGATTATTTTTCCATTTCCCGATGGTACTGGTGTGTGGAATACGTCACTTAAAGCGGCGGAAAACTCTGGTGTATTTACAATTGCAACAACAAAACAGCCTGAATTATTAGGTTATCAAAAGGACAGAAATATCTATTATTGTGCATACGATGATATAAACAGCATGGGAGAGGTGCTGGATCACTATATTGGGAATCGTATTATGCTAAATACATCATATAGCTGGGAGGATGTTAGCCGCAGTCATCATCAGTTCTACCAAAAACTATTAAAACAACATTAATAATAAAAAAATGAAACCTATATTGTCCATCTGCATTCCCGTTTATAACTGTGCTGAGTATTTAGAACAAGCGCTAGACTCAATACTTATACAATCAACCAATAATATTGAAGTGATTGTTTATGATGGCGGCTCCACCGACCACACCAAAAAACTAATGGAACGATACACAGATTCTTGGTCATTTATAAAATATTACCGTGCAGACAAAAGAGGTGGCATTGATGCTGACATGGCCTGCTGTGTAAGTAAAGCAAATGCAGACTACTGCTGGTTATTTAGCGGTGATGATGTAATGCGACAAGGCTCGATTGCTCGGGTAATTAGCGAAACCCAGTCTAATCATGATGTTTATATTTGCAAACACACTATTTGTAATATCAACATGGAGTTATTACATGAACACGCTGTTTTAAATACTGAAAAATCATTTGAAGCGGACTTTTCAATTACTGACCAAAGGCTTAATTGGTTTGCTAATGCAGCAACCACCGAAGCTTTTTTTAGTTTTATGAGTGGCTTAATTATCAAAAAATGCACCTGGGATTTAGGTACATTGATGCCGAAGTTTGATGGGAGCTGCTGGGCGCATGTAGCCAGACTGTTGGATATTTCAAAGAATGGTTTAAGAGTGAAATATATTCCAACTATATTGCTTGACCAAAGGGGTGACAATGATTCGTTTGCAGACAGAGGCGTCGTTAATCGCTACCGAATTGGGATTGAGGGATATCACAACTTAGCTAACCATTGTTATGGTTATGAAAGTCTAGAGGCATTTCATATTCGGCGTGTGATTAGAAATGAATTTAAATTGCAGTCATTTCTATCTGCAAAAATACAAACTATAAGAAACCCAATGAGAGAAAGCCGCCCACTTTTAGACCAATTAATTAAAATGGCCTATAGTGATAAGTCATTAAAAAATAGCTTAGTGGTATTCCTGTATAAAACATTTCCTTATAGCATTTTTCTGATGGCAAGATATTTTTATAGATGCTACAAAAAACTGAATTTAAGAGTTAAACATGCTTAGCCCAATTATATTGTCAATCTGTATCACCACATACAACAGAGGCAATTTTATTACTCAAACGTTAGACTCGCTCTTGCCTCAACTGAGTCCAAGTGTCGAATTAATTGTTGTGGATGGTTGCTCACCTGATAACACTGAAGAAGTGATGCGTGCGTATGTTGCTAATCATCCTGAGGTTAAATATTACAGAGAGCAAGAAAACTCTGGCATTGATAAAGATTATGATAAAGCAGTTGGCTATGCACTTGGCCAATATTGCTGGCTGATGACTGATGATGACTTGGTTAAGCCAAGCGCTTTGAGTACCATATTAACCAAACTTAACGGTATTAATGATTTAGTAGTTGTGAATGCAGAAGTAGCCACTGTTGACTTCTCCAAAATACTAGACAGCAAGCTTATCAAGTTAGACGCCAATCAACACTATACTGAACATGATGGCGACAGGTTTATGGCAGATGCCGGCCATGGTTTATCGTTTATTGGATGTGTGATTATTAAAAGAGAGCTATGGTTAGCCAGAGAACGTGAAGCTTACTATGGAAGTTTATTCATTCATGTAGGTGTGATTTTTCAACAACCATTATTGACTGAGATTGCTTTGATTTCAAAACCTCTTATTAGCATTAGATATGGTAATGCCATGTGGACCCCAAGAGGATTGGAAATCTGGCTAATTAAATGGCCTAATTTGATTTGGTCGTTTGAAGGATATTCCACAAGGTCAAAAACTTCAGTATGTCCTAATGATTATGTAAAAAAACTAAAAAGACTGGTTTTTTATCGTGCAACAGGCGCATATACCTATACAGAGTTTAGACGATTCCTTGCACCTCAATCCAGTTGGTTTAAATGCTTAGGTTATTTACTGATTGCCTTATTCCCTGCCAAGTTAATGAATATTCTAGCCTCAATTTACTGTGCGTTAATAAATAAGTCCATGAGAATGGCTATGTATAGCCTTGACAATAGTAAGTATCAAAACCCTGCAAGCCGATGGGCCTCTCGTTTGGTTGGTGTTTAAAATTGAAAAAGATTGCTTTAATCACTGGAGTGGCCGGCCAAGATGGTTCATACCTCACCGAACTGTTAATCTCCAAAGGTTATGCTGTTGTCGGCATTGTTAGAAACATCCAAAATGCTAAGAATAAGGTTGATTTAACTCTACTAAACTATGTAACTCTTGTTGAGTGGGACTTTATTAATCAAGATGCCATCAAAAACCTCCTTAAAGAATATCGTCCAGCAGAAGTGTATAATTTAGCGGCTTTTTCGTCAGGCGCTGGCATGTTTGATAATCCTGTCGAGATTGCAGAAATCAATGGTCTGGTGGTAGCAAGAATTTTGGAGGCAATCCGTAGTGTAGATAGTCAAATCAAATTTTGTCAGGCATCAAGCAGAGAAATATTTGGTGAGGCTCTAACCAGCCCACAATCTGAACTTACTCCATGCAAACCAAGAAGCCCTTATGGCGCCGCTAAGCTTTATGCTGATTCTATGATAAGAATTTACCGCGAACGTTATAATATGTTCGCTTGTTCTGCCATTTTATTTAATCATGAGAGCCCTCGGCGAGGGTTAGGTTTTGTAACAAGAAAAATTACACATGAGGCTGCTAAAATAAAACTCGGCCTATCAAGTGAGTTGCTTATTGGTAACCTAGATACTGTTAGAGATTGGGGCTTTGCAGGTGATACAGTAAATGCTATGTGGCTGATGCTACAGCACAATACCCCAGATGACTATATTGTAGCTACGGGTAAAACACATACAGTGCGTGAATTTTGTAAATGTGCATTTAGTTACCTTGGTTTGGATTATAAGAATTATGTGATTGAAGATGCTTCTTCATACAGACCATCAGAGCCTGCTACTTTAGTAGGTGATGCTTCAAAGGCAAAAAATAGATTAGGCTGGCAACCTGCAGTAAGCTTTATAGAGTTAGTTAAAATGATGGTGGATGCAGATATGCAAACACTGATGAAAAATAAAAGTTAGCAAAGGTTTTAAAGATGTATAAAAAAATTGAAAAATGTAGAATTTGTGGTAACACCCATCTCGAATTGGTTTTAGATTTAGGGGAGCAAATGCTGACAGGTGTTTTTCCTAAAACTAAACATGCAAAAGTTACAACAGGGCCTCTTCGCTTGGTCAAATGCATGGGTGGCGCTGAAACGTGTGGCTTAGTCCAAATGGAACACTCATATGATTTGGGTGAAATGTATGGCGAGAATTATGGTTATCGTTCTGGCCTTAATGCCAGCATGGTAGCACACCTCAATAGCAAAGTTGAGCGGATTTTAAAGCTGGTTGAATTAAAATCTGGCGATTTGGTTATTGATATTGGTAGCAATGACAGCACAACATTACAGGCTTATCCATCCACAGGGCCAGTGCTAGTGGGGGTTGATCCAACTGGTATTAAATTTCATAACTATTATCCCAAACACATACAGCTCATACCTGATTTTTTTAGTGCTGAATTAGTAAAAGAAAAGTTTCCTAATAAAAAAGCAAAAGTAGTCACTTCGTTCTCAATGTTCTACGATCTTGAAGACCCTATGGGCTTTATGCAACAAGTTTATGAAGTGTTAGCCGATGACGGTATTTGGGTGTTTGAACAAAGCTATATGCCAACCATGCTAGATACAAACTCTTACGATACCGTCTGTCACGAACACTTAGAATTTTACGCACTTCGCCAAATTAAGTGGATGGCAGACAGAGTTGGTTTTAAAATCTTAGACGTTGAGTTCAACGATATTAACGGTGGTAGTTTTTCAATAACCGTTACTAAAGCAAACGGCGACAAATCAGTGGTTCCTTCTATCCAAAAAATTCTGGACAATGAGGTTTCAGCTGGATTGGATACATTGACCCCTTTCAATGCGTTTGCAGAACGTGTTGTTAAAACCAAGGCTGACCTCTTAGCCTTTATCAAAACAGCCCGTTCAAATAATCAAACTGTGTCTGTGCTGGGGGCATCCACCAAAGGAAATGTGCTGTTGCAATACTGTGATTTGAGTACTGATGATGTAGATTATGTTGGTGAAGTTAATGCTGAAAAGTTTGGATGCTTCACGCCGGGCACTTGGGTTCCTATTATTTCTGAAGCCGAGTTGTTAGAAAAAAAACCCGATTATTTAATTGTTTTGCCTTGGCATTTTAAAAAGTTTTTCATATCAAACAAAAAACTTTCTGGTACAAAACTTGTGTTCCCATTGCCAAACCTTGAAATTGTCGAAGTAAACTAACGTGAATGCAGCGAAATGATCTCTGTGTGCATCGCAACTCACAATGCAAGTAAATATATCCATGCTCAGATTATTTCGATATTAAATCAGGTAGGCCCCGAAGATGAGTTGATAGTTTCTGACGATGTATCGACTGATGACACAATTGCAATCATTAATAAGATTAATGACCCTAGAATAAAAGTCATCAGTGGATCTGTTAGGTTAGGTATCATCAAAAATTTTGAGCGGGCACTTTATGCTGCAAAAGGAAGTTTAATATTCCTTTCTGATCAAGATGATGTGTGGTTACCTAATAAAGTGAATGTCTGCAAAACAGCACTAGCTAAACATACACTTGTCGTAACAGACTGTATAGTAGTTGACTCTAATTTAAATCATGTCGCTGGTTCTTTTTTTGTAATGAAAAATTCAAAGAAAGGCATATTGCTAAACATTTATAAAAATAGTTACATAGGATGCTGCATGGCATTCAAAAGAGAATTGCTCGATGTGGCACTTCCCTTCCCTTCCAATATACCCATGCATGACGTTTGGTTAGGCTTGCTTGCTGAAATAAAAGGTAATGTTGTTTTTTTAAATGAAAAGCTAGTTTTATATAGAAGGCATGACAAAAATGCATCTTTTATGGAAAGTAAGAATAGCGTGCTGAGAAAAATACAACTCCGATTGTTATTAATTTCCAATCTTGCAATTAGATTAGTTTCAGCTACCAATCAAAATAACGTCAAAAATAATTTGAAATGATCAATAAAAAATCAAGCGTTACGCTGTCAGTGGTTAGTCACCTGCAACAACAACTGGTTGGTGAACTGCTAGACGATTTAGAAAAGTACGCTAAGGACGATATTAGCGTTACGCTTACGGTCAATGTCGATGAAGCTTTAACGTTCAAAACTTTAGATTACACCTTTCCGATCCACATTATTCGCAATGCTCACCCAAAAGGTTTTGGTGCTAACCATAATCAAGCATTCACCTTTTGCGATACGCCTTACTTTTGCATAATCAACCCAGATATACGTTTGCTTACAAGCCCTTTTAGCATATTAATATCAGAGCTAGAAAAGCACTCTGCCGCACTCATTGGTCCCAAGGTAATTAATCCCGAGGGGGGTGTTGAAGACAGTGTGCGTAAGTTTCCAACGCCACTTTATATATTAAAGAAAATAGCATATACGAGAAAAATACCAGACTACCCTACGGATAGCACTATTATTAACCCAGACTGGGTGGGTGGTATGTTCATGCTATTCAAGTCTGAAAAATTCAAGGCGATTGGTGGTTTTGATGAGCGGTATTTTTTGTATTATGAAGATGTAGATATTTGCAGATCGCTACACGAAGTAGAGCACTCTATTATTTACTCACCAAATACATCCGTTATTCATGAGGCGAGGAGGTCCAGTCACAAAAGTATAAAATACTTAAAATGGCACCTTAAAAGCATGCTGCTATTTTTCATTAAATGGACTTTAATGCGACACTTTAGAACAAGCCCATAAACAATGAATATCTTAGTAACAGGTGCAAATGGTTTTGTTGGTAAAGAGGTATGTCAACGGCTTATCAAAACTGATCATCATATTATTGCGTTATCCAAAAGTGTTATCGCAAGCAACAATATCAGACACTTTGAAGTGACTCATTTTGATAGGAATACTGACTTTAGTGATGCCTTAAATGGGGTTGATGTTGTTATTCATTTAGCAGGCCGTGCTCATGTGTTACATGATAAGTCAGAAAATCCTTATCAAGCATATGCAGAGGTAAATATTGCGGCCACAAAAAACCTTGCGTTAGCTTCAGCCTGTAGTGGTGTTAAAAGATTTATCTTTATTAGCTCGGTTAAAGTCAATGGTGAGGCTACCAGCAACGCGGCATTTAACGAATCAGACATGCCAAACCCCGAAGATGATTACGGCAAGACAAAATATGAGGCTGAAAAGGAGCTGAGAGTGATTGCTGCTAACTCCAACTTGGAAGTAGTGATCATCAGACCACCATTAATTTATGGTAAAGGCGTTAAAGCAAATTTCAAAAACCTGATTAATCTATGTCAATTAAGACTGCCTTTGCCGTTTGGCGATCTTCATAACAAGCGCAGCATGGTGTATGTAGAAAACTTGGTGGATTTTATGATTAGTTGTATTACTCACCCTAAAGCTGCGAATGAAACATTTTTAATCTCAGATGATGAAGATGTTTCTACCAACGAGCTCATTCAGACCATTCGACAATCGCTAGACATCCCAGCCCTACTCATTCCAATACCCCAGCAATGGCTTGTATTTTTCTTAAGTTTAATTGGGAAAAAGTCTCTTTCGACACGTCTGTGTGGTAATTTGCAGGTAGATATTAGTAAAGCAAAAACATTACTAGGCTGGAAGCCGCCTTACAGCTTTAAACAAGGCATTCAAAAAACAATTCACAATAATTAAAATACTGCTATGTCCAAACGTTTTTTTGATCTTTTATTAGTTGTAGTTTCACTGGTGTTGCTTGCTCCACTGATCATCATTGCCTTTTTGTTGGTAAAAACCACTTCTTCCGGCAACGCACTTTACTGGAGCAGGCGCGTTGGTAGACATAACTTAATGTTCAATATGCCTAAATTCAGATCAATGAAGGCAGATACCCCTGCCCTCGCCACACATATCATGAACCAACAGGCAAACCCTAATCAGTATTTAACACCTACAGGTAGCTTTATTCGAAAAACGAGCTTGGATGAGTTGCCACAGCTATGGAGTGTGCTTAAGGGTGATATGTCAATTGTAGGGCCTCGCCCGGCTCTATTTAATCAGGATGATTTAATTCAGTTGCGCACAGAGCAAGGTGTACATATCCTAAAACCAGGCATCACAGGCTGGGCGCAGGTGAACGGCCGAGACGAACTACCGATATCGCAAAAAGTTGAATTAGATGCCTACTACTTAAAACACCAATCCTTATGGCTAGATTGCTATATCATTCTGCTTACGATTATTAAGGTGATTAAACGCGACGGCGTATCTCACTAAAAGACCAAATACATATGAATTTTTATCGTCAATATATAGTGAGATGGTTACCATACGTTGCTATGCTGCATGATGTAGTAGTGGCTTCTGCTATTTGGTATGTTGCATTTCTGTTGCGTTTTAACTTTGATATCCCGGCTAATTTCATTGACACCATTGCAAAAAGTTTACCGTTTGTTATTGCCGTAGAGTTTGCATGCTTTCTGTTTTTTGGCCTGTATCGTGGGCTTTGGCGGTTTGCCAGCATTCCCGATCTAAAACGGATTATTCGCGCAGTTGTTTTGTCTGCATTAATGATTGGGTTTGCAAGCTTAACTATGCACCCGCAGATAGTAATACCCCGCTCTGTCATCATCTTAAATCCACTGTTGTTAGTCTTGGTGATGGGGGGTAGCCGCTTTACCTACCGCGCATGGAAAGAGCGTCGATTATTCAACCCAATTGCTAATCAGGGCAAACCAGTAATAGTGCTTGGTGTGGAAGATGCTGCAATTAGCTTAATAAAAGAACTGGCTAAAAGCCAAGAGTGGCGAGTAGTTGCGCTGTTAGATGACAACAAGTTAATGCATGGGCGTGAGTTTATGCATATTCGCGTAGAAGGTGCAATTGATGCCTTACCTGTACTAGCAGAAAAGTATGGTTGTACGCATTGCATCATCGCCATGCCTTCTGCTAATCATTTAGCCAGAAGAAACGCTGTGAACATAGCAAACGATGCAAATATGGAAGTGTTAACGCTCCCTGCCATGAGCGATTTGATGAGTGGAAAAATAAGCGTATCGCAAATCCGTAAAGTGGATGTGGAAGACTTGTTAGGGCGCGATGTTGTCAAACTTGATAATGACGGCTTGAGCACTATGATTGCTGACAATACAGTGCTAGTGAGTGGTGCGGCTGGCTCTATAGGCTCAGAGTTGTGTCGCCAAGTGCTGTTGTATCAACCTAAAAAGCTGGTTTGTATCGACATTTCTGAATATGCACTTTACAAATTACAGCAGGAATTTAGTCAACGCGAAATCACCACACAAATTTTATATATCGTGGCGGACATCAAAAACAAAACACGCATCAATCATGTGTTGCTAAGCCATCAACCCAAGTTGGTATTGCACGCTGCTGCTTACAAGCATGTGCCGATGATGGAAGATTTTAATGTTTCTGAAGCGCTTATCAACAATGCGTTTGGCACATTTCAATTTGCAACGGCTTGTCAAACTGCGCAAGTAGAAAAATTTGTACTGATCTCTACTGATAAAGCCGTGAATCCAACCAATGTGATGGGGGCTAGTAAACGTCTTGCAGAATTGGTATGCCAAAGCTTACAACCCAAAAAACCAAGCAAAAATGCGCCTAAAACGCAATTTATCACGGTTCGGTTTGGCAATGTGTTAGGTAGTAGTGGCAGCGTCATTCCTAAGTTTCGTGAACAGATTGCCAATGGCGGCCCAATCACAATTACGCATCCAGACATCACACGTTATTTTATGTCTATTCCTGAGGCAGCACAGCTTGTGTTACAAGCAGGCACCATGGGTAAAGGTGGAGAGATTTACGTCTTGGATATGGGCGAGCCTGTCAAAATCATTGATTTGGCTAAAGACATGATCAAGCTATCGGGTCTACAACAAGATGAAATTCGTATTGAATTTACTGGCTTAAGGCCTGGTGAAAAGTTGTATGAAGAATTATTAGCGGACGATGAAAATACATTGCCTACTTCACATGAAAAGCTTCGTATAGCCCAAGCACGTAATGTAAGTGCTGCATGGCTAGAAGATTTGCTCACTTGGTTAGAAAAAGTACAACACCTTTCTGAACATCAAGTGAAAATTCAACTCAAAGACTGGGTTGAGGAATATCAATCAAGCGCTGTTACCTTAGGCGAACCTGCAATCGTTACAATCGAGCCATCGCAAACCATACATTAGCTTGTTAAGGTTAAGTAGCCTTTATTTGCTTGAATAAAGGCTGTGTGCTTTGATGTCGTTTACAATATCGACCTTACGTCTTCTTATCAATTAACATCCCCATGCCTCATATCACACTCGACAATGCCAGCTTAGCTTTTGGTCACCATGCTTTACTCGATCAGGCAGCGTTTCAGCTAGATGCTGGTGAGCGCGTTGGCCTAATTGGCCGTAACGGTGCCGGGAAGTCTAGCTTACTTAAGGCGATTGCCGGCACGATCAAACTAGACGATGGCTTGGTATGGCGTGCACCGAATGTGCGTATTGTCTACGTGCCACAAGAACCCGAACTGGATAGCACTCACACTGTGTTTGAGGCCGTTGCTGAAGGCTTAGGCACATTGCAGCAAACTATTATTGATTATCATCAAGTTACCCATGACATGGGTGAGCCCGATGCTGATATTGATGCACTCATGCAAAAAATGCAAAGCTTACAACATGAAATGGATGCTCAAAATGGATGGGCAGCACAATCACGTATTGAAACTGTCCTCAGTCGCTTAAAACTGGATGCTGACGTCAATATTTCCACCCTATCAGGCGGTTGGCGCAAACGTGTAGCGCTCGGACGTGCTTTAGTGGCTGAACCAGAAGTATTACTACTTGACGAACCTACCAACCATCTAGATTTAGAAGCGATTGAGTGGCTGGAAGACCTGCTGCTAGGTTTTGGCGGTAGCGTATTGTTCATCACGCATGACAGGCGCTTTCTAGACAAATTGGCAACCCGCATCACTGAGTTAGACCGAGGTAAACTCACCGACTTTATTGGTAACTTCAGTCAATACCAAATCAAAAAAGAAGAATTACTCGCTGTCGAAGAAACACACGCTGCTAAATTTGATAAGTTTTTAGCACAAGAAGAAGTATGGATACGCCAGGGTATTAAAGCGCGCAGGACACGTAATGAAGGACGGGTAAGAAGATTAGAGGCTTTACGCTTAGATCGCGCGGCTAGACGCGAACGTCAGGGCAACGTGAAACTGAATCTGGACGCAGGCGAGCGTAGCGGTAAATTGGTTGCTGAACTCAATCAAGTATGCAAATCTTATGGTCATAAGACACTTATTCAAAATTTTACTACACGCATTTTACGTGGCGATAAAATTGGTTTACTAGGCCCAAATGGAATCGGCAAATCCACCTTACTAAAACTCATTTTGGGAGAAATAGAAGCTGATAGTGGCACTATTGAGCGTGGCACCAAAGTTAACGTCGCCTATTTTGACCAAATGCGTGAACAACTCAACGAAGAGGCAAGCCTAGCTGACACCATTAGCCCTGGTTCGGACTTTGTAGAGATTGGCAATGAGCGTAAGCATGTCATCAGCTATTTAGAGGACTTTTTATTCCCACCTCAGCGTTCACGTTCACCTGTAAAGTCACTCTCAGGTGGTGAACGTAATCGTTTGCTACTAGCAAGACTCTTTGCCAGACCCGCAAACGTATTGGTACTAGATGAACCCACCAACGATCTAGACATTGATACTTTAGAGTTATTAGAGAGCTTATTACAAGATTACAACGGCACGCTGTTTTTGGTCAGCCACGATCGTGCATTTTTAGAAAACACTGTGACACAAGTCATCGCTTTTGAAGGAAATGGCAAACTAACTGAATTTGGTGGCGGCTATGATGATTGGTTGCGTTTCAGCCAGCAGCAATTAACTGAAAAGATAACCAAAGAAAAAATAAATAGTGCTGCCGCCAATAAAGCCAATTTAGATAAAACAGCAAACGTTCAAAATGCGAATAGCAAAACTGCACAAAAGCTCAACTTTAAAGAACAAAAAGAGTTGTCAGATCTTCCATTACAAATTGAGCAGCTTGAAGCCGAGCAAGCAAGTATTAATGCTTTTTTAGCAGATCCAAACGTATATCGAGAACTAGCAGATAAGGTTAAGGAAATGCAATTACGCTTAACTTTAATTGATCTAGAAATTGAAACTAAAATGGCGCGTTGGGAGTCATTGGAGAGTAAGTCACTTTAGTACCCCGACCTACTCACTTGAGTGGCGCCCCCGACACGAATCGAACGTGTGACCCTCCCCTTAGGAGGGGGATGCTCTATCCACTGAGCTACGGGGGCGAAAAGCATTATTTTCTCATAGATTAGGCTATTTCCGATTTAACTGCATGATGTAGTATCACACTATGAATCAACAATTCTTCGCATCACTACAAGGCTGATAATTCTATGTTACTTAAGATTATTTTCTATAGCTTATTACTATTAATAGCATTTTGGGGTTATCGCTATTTTAATGCGCCCAACCAACAACTTATACTCGGTCAGCCTGCTCCTTATTTCGAATTGGTAGATCACAAAGGTGACCGTATCAATCTCAATCAATATAAAAACCAGTGGTTAGTGCTCTACTTTTACCCTAAAGATGACACCCCTGGCTGCACCAAAGAAGCATGTCATTTTAGAGATGATATGCATCACCTTGAAAAGTTAGGTGCAAAAGTGGTTGGTATCAGTGTAGATGATTCACAATCACATATTGCATTTGCTACTAAGTACGCACTACCCTTTCCACTCCTGTCAGATACGGAAGGGTCGGTTGCAAATGCCTACGGTGCACTGACTAAAATTGGACCGGTTAAGCTCGCTAAGCGCTATACCTTTTTAATTGACCCAAAAAGTAACATAGCAAAGGCTTATTTTAATGTTGATGCTTCAAAACACTCTCAACAAATTATTGACGATTTAAAACAATTACAATCTGTTTAAAATATTTAGATAGTTTCTGTTTTAGCGGAATCACAAAGTACCAACAATAAAAAACCCTCAGATATC
The DNA here is from genome assembly GCA_030696695.1 of Methylophilus sp. Lineage (GTDB taxonomy): Bacteria > Pseudomonadota > Gammaproteobacteria > Burkholderiales > Methylophilaceae > Methylophilus. Next base: position 116 of record JAUYRP010000002.1, on the reverse strand, counting down.
CTCTGAGGGTTTTTGGTATAAATAGCTTGGCGGTGACCTACTTTCGCATGCGAAGAGCATACTATCATTGGCGCTGGTTCGTTTCACGGCCCTGTTCGAGATGGGAAGGGGTGGTT
>JAUYRP010000001.1 GCA_030696695.1 Methylophilus sp. | reverse complement strand
AACCACCCCTTCCCATCTCGAACAGGGCCGTGAAACGAACCAGCGCCAATGATAGTATGCTCTTCGCATGCGAAAGTAGGTCACCGCCAAGCTATTTATACCAAAAACCCTCAGAGGATATCTGAGGGTTTTTTATTGTTGTAAATAAATACATAACCCTTATTTCAATTCATTGAATATATTGGTATAATTCATATAGTTAGATGGGCTTTAGGCCCATTTTTTGTTTCTGCTAGTTACGTAGAGAAGCGAGCTAAACAGGGGTGAGATGAAATGCAGGATTTGCATGCTTTGATTGAGAGAACGGTGAGTCAACTAGGGTTTGAATTGGTTGATTTGGAAATGTCAAACAGAGGCAAGTTGTTGCGCGTGTTTATTGATAAGTTAGAACCTAAAGACATAAAGGATAGCGTCAATATTGATGATTGCGTACTAGTAAGTAACCAACTGGGTAATGTGTTAACAGTTGAGCATGATATTGATTATGACCGCTTGGAAGTGTCTTCTGCCGGTTTGGACCGTGTATTAAAGAAAGCAAAAGATTTTGAACGGTTTGTAGGCGAAAGAGCCCAGTTAAAGTTACGCGTTGGAGTAAAAGATTTAGGGGCACAAGCAACGGAAACAACTTTGCCGCGAAAAACTTTTTTAGGCATGTTGCGTGGTGTAGAAGACGCATCAGTCTTATTGGAGTTTGAAGGTCATGTTTATAAATTGGCCCTAAGTAATATTGATAAAGCAAGATTAAGCCCAGTGTTTGATTAGTCAAACATTAGTTGAATGGCAGTTAAGTATAATTTGAGTTGGAGATAGCAATGAGTCGTGAAATTTTATTATTAGTAGACGCCTTAGCTCATGAAAAAAATGTGAGTAAAGAGGTGATTTTTACTGCGTTAGAACTCGCTTTGGCCTCTGCGACTAAGAAAAATCACGAAGAGAATGCGGATATTCGAGTAGCAATTAACCGTGAAACCGGCGACTACGAAACCTTTAGACGCTGGCAATATGTTGAATATGATTTGTTGGAAAATTCAGCCTATCAATTTGATGAAGAGGATGAACGTGCTAAAGGCCGAGAAATTGGCGATTACGTTGAAGTGCCGCTGGAGTCTATCTCTTTTGGACGTATTGGCGCGCAAGCTGCTAAGCAAGTGATTTTGCAAAAAGTACGTGAAGCAGAGCGTGAGCAAATCTTACAAGACTTTTTAGCACGAGACGAAAGTTTGGTCACGGGTGTGATTAAACGTATGGAAAAAGGTAATGCGATCATTGAAGTAGGTCGTATCGAATGTTTGTTACCCCGCGAGTCGATGATTCCTAAAGAAAATTTACGTGTGGGTGATCGCGTACGTGCCTATTTGTCACGTGTAGATAGAGGCGGTCGCGGCCCGCAGTTGATTTTGTCACGCATAGCGCCTGAATTCTTAAAGCGTTTATTCGAGTTGGAAGTGCCTGAAATAGAAGAAGGTCTGCTCGAAATCCGTTCTGCGGCACGCGATCCTGGCTTACGTTCAAAAATTGCGGTTAAAACCAACGATCAACGTTTAGATCCTGTAGGTACTTGCGTAGGTATGCGAGGCTCACGTGTGCAAGCAGTCACTTCTGAATTAGCCGGTGAGCGTGTGGATATTGTGCTTTGGAGCATGGACCCTGCACAGTTTGTTATTAATTCACTGGCGCCTGCCGAAGTGTCGTCTATCGTGGTGGATGAAGATGCGCATAGTATGGATGTTGTCGTGGATGAAGAGCAACTAGCAATGGCCATTGGGCGTAATGGACAGAATGTCCGTTTAGCATCGGAGTTGACCGGTTGGACACTGAATATTTTGACTGAAGAAGCAGCCGCCAAGAAAAATCAAGATGAATACGCTAGTGTAAGCACGCTATTTATAGAAAAATTAGACGTAGATGAAGAAGTTGCAGATATTTTAGTGCAAGAGGGCTTTAGTACCTTGGAAGAAATTGCATACGTGCCGCTGTCAGAAATGGCGGAAATTGATGCGTTTGATGAAGATACCATCAATGAATTACGTGCACGTGCGCGTGCAGCATTGTTGACAGAAGCCATTGCCAAAGAAGAAAAAGTGGAAGAAGCTGCTGAGGACTTGTTGGCAATGGAAGGCATGGACGACAAGACTGCACATTTGCTGGCATCTAAAGGGGTAGCTACTATGGATGATTTGGCTGAGCTGGCAGTAGATGAATTGGTCGAGCTGACAGGCATGGAAGAGGCGCGTGCAAAAGAGTTAATCATGACAGCGCGTGCGCCATGGTTTAAATAATCAATCTTAATTTGAGATAGAAATCAATCAAGATTGAATCGGTATAGAAAAGTATAGTTAAGAGACTGGAGCAGTAAATGGCACAATCAACCGTTGCACAATTCGCCGCAGAGTTAGGCCTGCCAACTACTCTGCTGTTAGAGCAACTAAAAAGTGCGGGCGTCAATAAATCTACCGTAGAAGATCGCTTAGATGAGGCGGATAAGACTGCTTTGCTTGAATATCTACGCAAAGAACACGGTGCGGCACAAGCGCCTAAGAATAAAATTACGCTGACACGGAAACAAAACACTGAAATTAAGAAAATGGACAGCACTGGCCGTGCGCGTACTATTCAGGTGGAAGTTCGGAAAAAACGTGTACTAGAGCGCCGAACAGATGAAGATGAGATGCCTGTGCATGAGCCAGAGGCAGTTGAGTTGCCTGAAGTGCAAGAGTCTTTACCTCCTGTTGTTGAAGCCGTTGTAGAGCCGGAAGTGATCGCACCTGTTGTTGAAGAGGTGGCGCCTGTGATAGAGCCAGTAGCGCCAGTGGTAGAGCAAGTGAAAGTTGAGCCTGTATCGACCACCATTAAAAAACAAGTGTTATCCCCAGAACAAATTGCAATACGTGAGCAGGAAGCAAAGCGACATGCCACATTGCTGGCCTTGCAAGCTGAAGATACGCGTAAAAAACAAGAGTTAATACAGCGTCGTGCCGATGAAGAAGCGAAACGACTTGCTGAAGCCGAAGCTGCGAAAGTGAAAGCGGCTAAATTATCAGAAGGCACGCTACACAAGCCTGTAGCAAAAGAAGGTGTTAAACCAGAAGCCAAAGAAGCCAAAAAAGGTAAAGGTAACAACAATAAAGACTGGAATGACGCAGAAAGCAAAAAACGTGGTCTAAAAACCCGTGGTGATGTGAGCGTCAATCAAGGCTGGCGTACACCAAAAAGTAAGCACAAATCACACAAAGAAGATGAACAGCACGCATTCAACGCGCCGACTGAGCCTATCGTTCATGAGGTGTTAGTGCCCGAAACCATTTCTGTCGCAGATTTAGCACACAAAATGGCGGTGAAAGCGGCAGAAGTGATTAAAGCCTTAATGAAAATGGGCATGATGGTGACGATTAACCAAGTGTTGGATCAGGAGACTGCCATCATTGTGGTTGAAGAAATGGGTCATAAAGCACAAGCGGCTGCAGCTAACGATCCTGAGACTTTTTTAGAAGAAACAGAATCATCTGAGGCGGTTTTGGAAGCACGCCCACCCGTTGTGACAGTGATGGGTCACGTCGACCACGGTAAAACCTCCTTGCTCGATTATATTCGTCGTAGCCGTGTGGCTTCGGGCGAGGCGGGCGGCATTACACAACATATTGGCGCTTACCATGTAGAAACACCACGTGGCATGGTGACATTCTTGGATACCCCAGGCCATGAGGCCTTTACGGCAATGCGTGCACGTGGTGCTAAGGCAACGGATATTGTGATTTTGGTCGTTTCTGCAGACGATGGCGTGATGCCGCAAACGATAGAAGCAATTCATCATGCCAAAGCCGGTAATGTGCCGATTGTGGTTGCAATCAATAAAGTAGATAAACCAGAAGCACAGCCAGAGCGCGTAAAAATGGAACTGGTGAATCACGAAGTGGTGCCAGAAGAGTTTGGCGGTGATGTCATGTTCCGTGAAGTGTCTGCTAAAACAGGTAAGGGTATTGATGAATTGTTAGAGGCCGTTTTATTGCAGGCCGAAGTGTTAGAGTTGCAAGCATCCAAAAATACGCCAGCCAAAGGTCTGGTCATTGAAGGACGTTTGGACAAAGGACGTGGTTCAGTTACCACAGTATTGGTACAGTCCGGCACACTGCGTCGCGGTGATATGTTGTTGGCTGGTAGTTCTTATGGCCGTGTGCGTGCAATGCTAGATGAGACAGGCAACGAGATTAAAGAAGCAGGCCCATCGATTCCAGTAGAAATACTAGGTTTATCGGATGTACCGAGTGCTGGCGAAGAAGTCATTGTATTGAACGATGAGCGTAAAGCGCGTGAGATTGCGCTGTTCCGTCAAGGTAAATTCCGCGACGTGAAATTGGCGAAACAACAAGCGGCCAAGCTTGAAAATATGTTTGAGCAAATGGCTGAAGGCGAAGTGCAAACGCTCAATATTATTATTAAATCTGACGTGCAAGGTTCATTCGAAGCGTTATCTACTAGCTTGCAAAAACTTTCAACTAACGAAGTGCGCGTGAATATTATTCACTCAGGCGTAGGTGCGATTAGTGAGTCTGATGTGAACTTATCTGCTGCGTCCAGTGCAGTACTGATTGGCTTTAACGTGCGTGCAGATGCAGGTGCGCGTAAGTTGATCGAAAACCTTGGCGTAGATGTACGTTATTACAACATTATTTATGAAGCAGTGGATGAAGTAAAAGCTGCTTTAGGTGGCATGTTGGCACCAGAGCAAAAAGAAAGCATGATTGGTACGGTAGAAATTCGAGAAGTGTTCCGTATTTCTAAAGTAGGCTCTATCGCAGGTTGTTACGTGCAAGATGGTATTGTAAAACGTAACTCTAAAGTACGTGTGTTACGTAATAATGTGATTATTCACACGGGTGAATTAGACTCTCTCAAACGCTTTAAAGATGACGTAAAAGAAGTGAAAAACAACTTTGAATGCGGTTTGTCACTTAAAAACTTCAATGACATTGAAGTGGGCGATATCTTGGAAATCTATGAAGTGGTCGAAGTGGCCAGAACATTGTAATGGCAAAAGAGTTTTCAAGAAGTCATCGTGTAGCTGAGCAAATGCGTCGAGAGTTGGCGGATTTGCTTCAGTTTGAAGTGAAAGACCCACGTATTGGCATGGTGACTATCACCGAGGTGGAAGTCACAGGCGATATGGCCCATGCCAAAATATTCTACAGCGCCGCCAAAGCCAGTGATGCAGTGCAACAAGGCCTAGAGAAGTCCTCAGGCTTTCTGCGCACCCAGTTGGCTAAGCGCATGCTGTTGCGTACTGTGCCACAGCTACACTTTGTCTACGATGCCTCGATTGATAATGGCATGAAAATGGCGCAACTCATTAATGAAGCTATTGCTTCGGACCATAAATCCAACTCTTAGCGCGTGCAAGCATCGCCACCCACCACTAAAAAAACGCAGGTTAAACGCGTTAAGCGTTCCATAGATGGCGTGTTGTTGCTGGATAAGCCACTCGGATTCTCTTCCAATCAAGCTTTACAAAAGGTCAAATGGCTATTCCAAGCCGCCAAAGCCGGTCACACAGGCACGCTCGATCCGTTGGCGACAGGCGTGCTACCCATTTGTTTGGGAGAGGCAACAAAGTTTGCACAATACCTCACAGATGCCGATAAAACATATGTTGCGCAAGTGAAATTTGGGGTAACCACCACAACTGCAGATGCTGAAGGTGAGGTGCTTGCAACAAAACCCATTACCTTTAATGAAGCACAGTTAGTCTCGGTATTGGCCCAGTTTGAGGGGGAGGTTAGTCAAGTCCCGCCGATGTATTCAGCTTTAAAGCATGAAGGAAAAGCGCTTTATACATATGCCCGTGAAGGCGTTGAAATTGAGCGGCAAGCAAGAATCGTAAACATCAAAAAAATCACATTAATCAGCTATGCTGAAGGCTTGGCAGAAATAAGTGTTACCTGCAGCAAAGGCACCTATATTCGCACCTTGGCAGAAGATATTGGTAATGAGTTAAGCTGCGGGGCGCATTTGATTGCATTGCGTCGCACGGCAACAGCTAATTACGATATCAGTCAAACGGTCAGCATAGATGCACTAGAACATTTGACACCATCCCAACGCGATCAACTGCTGTTACCTGTCGATTCTGCGATTGAAAGCTTACCAAAAGTGGTGTTGAGCGAAGATGCCGCTTATTACTTATTGCAAGGTCAGCCAGTGTGGCAGTCTGGCAAAATTCCAGACAGCGAATTACGCTTGTACAATGAACAACAGCAGTTTTTGGGCTTAGGCTATCTGCAAAGTGACGGCAAGATTGCACCTAAACGATTATTACAATTAAAGTCGGTGATAAATAATCAATAAGCCCAATAAAAACAGATATTTAATCTAATATATGCTTGTGAATCTGTACAAATGCATATAGAATGCGCGGTTCATCGTAAAAGAATGCTTTCGCGGGGCGATGATTCAAACACCTGCTTCTGCATTGACGCTAACTAAAAGGATATTAAAGATGGCAATTACAGCGCAAGATACAGCAAAAATCGTTAAAGATTTTCAACGTGCACCAAACGATACAGCAAGCCCAGAAGTGCAAGTGGCATTGTTAACTAGCCGTATCACTTATTTAACAGAACATTTTAAATCTAACAAAAAAGACAACCACTCACGTCGTGGTTTGTTGGCATTGGTAAGTCAACGTCGTCGCTTGTTAGATTATTTAAAAAGCAGAGATGTAAGCCGCTATCAAACATTGATTGAGCGCTTAAGCCTCCGTAAGTAATTGTTATAGAAGTGCCTATTATTTTAAACTTTGGTTCACTTTTATAATTGATAAAAGCCGATTGCATTGTGATATGCGTCGGCTTTTTTTATGGCAATCGCCATCGGTAAGTATTATCACAAATGGTTGTAAAAGTAGTGCTTGCTATTGGGTAGTGAATAGCAAGTTATTGAGATGAAAAGGAAAATAAATGTTTAATATTGTGAAAAAAAGTATTCAATATGGTGCGCATACGCTCACCCTTGAAACAGGTGAAATCTCACGTCAAGCCGATGCGGCTGTGATGGTGAGCTATGGTGATACCGTAGTATTAGTGGCAGTGACCAGCAAACGTGAAGTAAAAGAAGGCCAAGACTTTTTCCCGCTGACTGTAGATTACATGGAAAAGACATATGCCGCAGGTAAAATTCCAGGCGGTTTCTTCAAACGTGAAGGCCGTCCTTCAGAAAAAGAAACACTGACTAGCCGTTTAATTGATCGTCCGTTACGTCCGTTATTCCCAGAAGCGTTTTATAACGAAGTGCAAGTGGTGGCAACTGTCATGTCATCTGACCCTGAAATTGATGCAGATATTCCTGCCATCATTGGTGCCTCTGCAGCGATGGCAATTTCTGGTATTCCATTCTTTGGTCCATTAGGCGCTGCACGTGTTGGTTATATTAATGATGCTTATGTGCTTAACCCAACAGCCACACAACTCACAGAAACTAAACTAGATTTAGTGGTGGCAGCAACAGAAACAGCAGTGATGATGGTGGAATCAGAAGCGCAAGAATTGTCCGAAGAAGTCATGCTTGGCGCGGTGGTATATGGTCATGAGCAAATGCAAGCAGTGATCAAAATGATCAACGAATTATCAGCAGAAGCAGGTAAAGATGCTTGGGATTGGGTTGCACCAGAGCCAGATACAGCGTTGATTGAAAAAGTGGCGCAATTAGCAGCTGCTGATGTGAATGCAGCGTTTCAAATCAAAGCAAAAGGTGAGCGCTCAGCCAAGTTAGACGAAATTAAAAACCGTGTGATGGCTGAGTTAATCACTGAGAATACCTCCACTGCAGAAGCCAATAAAATTAAAGGTGAATTCTTTAATTTAGAAGCGAAAACAGTGCGTAGTCAAATTTTAAATGGTGAGCCACGTATCGATGGCCGTGACACACGCACTGTGCGTCCGATTAGTATTCGTACAGGCGTGTTGCCCCGTACACATGGTTCTGCACTATTTACTCGCGGTGAAACGCAAGCTTTAGTAGTTGCAACATTAGGCACAGGCCGTGACGAGCAAACGATTGACGCGCTGCAAGGCGAGTACAACGATCGCTTTATGTTGCATTACAACATGCCTCCTTACGCAACGGGTGAAACCGGCCGTGTTGGTACACCAAAACGCCGTGAAATTGGCCATGGCCGTTTAGCTAAACGTGCGCTAATTGCTGCCTTGCCAGCAAAAGAAGACTTTGATTACACCATGCGTGTGGTATCTGAGATTACCGAATCCAACGGTTCTAGCTCTATGGCCTCTGTTTGTGGTGGCTGCCTAGCATTGATGGACGCTGGTGTGCCGATGAAAGCGCACGTAGCCGGTATTGCCATGGGTTTGATTAAAGAAGGTAACCGTGTAGCGGTATTGACTGACATTTTGGGCGATGAAGATCACCTAGGTGATATGGACTTTAAAGTCGCGGGTACAGAAAACGGTGTGACTGCATTGCAGATGGACATCAAAATCACTGGGATCACTGCACAAATTATGCAAGTAGCGTTGGCACAAGCCAAAGAAGGCCGTGCACACATTCTAGGTTTAATGAAACAAGCTGTGTCAGGTGCTAATACAGAGATGTCAGCATTCGCACCTCGTATTATTACCATGAAGATTAACCCGGACAAGATCCGTGATGTGATTGGTAAAGGTGGCTCTGTTATTCAAGCGTTGACTAAAGAGACTGGTACCAGTATTGATATTGAAGAAGATGGCACTATCAAGATTGCTTGTACCAGTGCTGAGCAAGGTGAAGAAGCGCAACGCCGTATTGCACAAATTACAGCCTCGGTTGAAGTGGGTCAAATCTACGAAGGCCCTGTGGTCAAAATCTTAGACTTCGGTGCTGTAGTTTCATTATTGCCGGGCAAAGATGGTTTGGTACATATCTCACAAATTGCACACGAGCGCGTAAAAGCGGTAGGTGATTTTGTAAAAGAAGGCGATGTTGTGAAAGTGAAAGTGGTGGAAATTGATGACAAAGGTAAAGTGCGTTTAAGCATGAAAGCTTTGATTGATGCACCAGCAAAAGAAGAAACACCAACGCAAGAGTAATTAAGAATGTAAAAAAGCCCGCGCATGCGGGCTTTTTTATTGTGAGGTGCTTTTAGTTTCGGCATAACCTAAAGGTTAGCCTTCACTGAAAGCAGGTGGCAAAAATTACTTTGCTACCTGCTTTTCACGCATTTCGTCCAAGGTTTTGCAGTCGATACAGAGCGTTGCGGTAGGGCGTGCTTCTAAACGTTTCAAACCAATTTCTACACCACAACCTTCGCAGTAACCATATTCATCTGCATCGATATTACGCAAGGTTTCATCAATTTTTTTAATCAACTTGCGCTCACGATCGCGGTTACGTAACTCCAAAGCCATGTCAGATTCTTGGCTTGCGCGATCATTCGGGTCTGCGAACATGGTCACTTCATCTTGCATGGTATGCACGGTTTTGTCGATGTCATGACTCAGCTCTGATTTCCAGTCATTCAATATTTTCCGGAAATGATCTTGCTGTTTTTTGTTCATGTATTCCTCATCAGGCTTAGCTTGATAAGGGGTGAATGTTTTGTTGAGAGTTTCTGCCATGTTGTTTCCAGCGACTATTTTGTCGTTAAATCACAGTTAATAAGAATAAGGGAATTGCCAACCAAAAATCGTACAAAAACAAAAAATTTAATCGCGCGAGTGTACACCTAATAACATAGATATGCAAAGTGCATTTATTAGTAAGTTTTGTGAGTTGCCTATAGGTGTTTCAGCTCTTGTTGCTCGCGCAATTCCAAGCCAAGCAATGTGTTCTCCATGAGCGTAGCTACAGTCATTGGGCCAACACCGCCTGGGACTGGTGTGATGTAGCTAGCGCGCGCTTTTGCGGCATGGAAATCTACATCGCCGCAAATAGAGCCATCTGCTAACCGATTAATGCCTATATCAATCACAATCGCACCCCGCTTAATCCAGTCGCCCTGAATCAGCCCTGGTTTTCCTGCAGCAGCGACGACAATATCTGCGTTTCTCACATGCGCAGCGAGGTCTTTAGTATGTCGGTGACAGCTGGTAATTGTGCATCCAGCCAGTAAAAGCTCAAGTGCCATAGGTCGCCCCACATGGTTCGATACACCAACAATCACTGCATCCAACCCCATCAGCTCGATATTGCTTGCTTGTAGCATCTTGATTACACCAAAGGGAGTGCAAGAGCGTAGCGTTGGCTGACGCACAGCCAGACGGCCTATATTGTAGGGATGAAAGCCATCCACATCCTTAAAAGTGCTGATACGCTCAATCAGCAAGTCTTCTTCTATGTGCGCCGGTAATGGCGATTGCACCAAAATACCATCAATATTGGCGTCAGTGTTAAGTTGGTCTATTAAGGCAAACAGTTCGGATTGTGTAGTGCTGGTAGGTAAGTTATGCACGATAGACTGAATGCCTACTTTTTCACAAGCTAGCCGCTTGTTGCGCACATAGATAGTAGAGGCTGGATCAGCACCAACTAGAATCACCACTAAGCATGGTGCACGTTTTCCTGATTGGATGCGTAGCTGTATTTTTGATTGAATATGGTTGAGTAGGTTTTCGGCAATCGCTTTGCCGTTGATAATTTGTGCTGTCATGTTTGGTTTTCAAACAATTATTAAAATAAAACCGTAATTTTAACATATTGGAATTGACCGAAAGTCAGTAATGCGCTATATTTCTGCCTCTTCGGCGTGTAGCGTAGCCTGGTAGCGCGCCTGCTTTGGGAGCAGGATGTCGGGAGTTCGAATCTCTCCACGCCGACCAATTATCTTTGGTTTACCCGTTAATGTCACGTAGCATGGTGACATGACTTGACAGTGTCAACATGTAACTAAATCTGCCCGTAGCTCAACCGGATAGAGCACCAGCCTTCTAAGCTGGGGGTTACAGGTTCGATTCCTGTCGGGCAGGCCATATGTATTAAAGTCTCTATGGTGGCTGTAGCTCAGTTGGTAGAGTCCAGGATTGTGATTCCTGTTGTCGTGGGTTCGAGCCCCATCAGCCACCCCATTAATTTCAACGCTTTATGCGTTTCTTCTGCAATTCAAAAACAGTGAATATTAGACAATTGTCTAATAAACTTAAAAATTACAGATTCTTATCTCCATCAAACAAACTTTGCGGCATAATTATTGAACCTAATAACTTTAATAATTGAGATAAAAATGATAATAATAAGAGTTTTGTTTGCTGCAATATTAATTCAATTTCTATCTGGCTGTGCAACCCTGTTAGCTCCAAACTATAGCCCAGACTATGAAGCCATCGATAAATTAAAAAAACTTAATCTTCAAAAAATTTCTGTAGGTGAGTTTCAGCCTCGAGATCCTAACGCTCCAGTAAATAAGATTGGTTTGAGGGGCGCTTCATTAAAAGCTTCAGAAGGTGCTTTCTCTATCTATTTAGAAAATGCAGTTCGATCAGATTTAAAAGAAATTGGCATTCTCGATACAGCATCAAATACCAAGCTAGACGCAAAAGTTATCAAGAATGATATTGATATTTCTGGAATTAGTAAGGGTGCAGGCGTTATGGAAGTTAAACTTACAATTTCAAAAAATGGAATTCAAACATTTGATAAAGTTTATAGCTCCACCACTAGGTTTGAATCATCATTTGCTGGTGCTGTTGCAGTCGGAATTGGACAAAAGGAATATCCAAATCTAGTTAGAGCATTTCTTAAGGATGTTTATAACGATCCTGAATTTATTCGTGTGGTGCAAAAATGAGATTAAATTTGAATAGCGTAAAACTTAATCCGAAATCAATTTCTATTACAGTTTTGTTTTTTCTGATTTCAGCATGTGCACATCCGATTACTATCAATCCCGTGAAAACTCCCGAACGAGTCGAAACTAAGCTAAGTCCACAACGAGCAGCATATGTTATGACTGAAGATGATAGAAACAAACAAGTGACAACTTCAGGCGGCGGTGGAGATAAGATTACTTACTACCCTTATCGCGATTCAGAAAAAGCAATTAGAGATGCTTTAAGATCTGTGTATACAGATGTTGTTGCCATTAAATCTACTTCTGATATTGAATCAATCAAAGAGAATAATATTTCGGTTGTCTATACTCCCACTATTTTAACTGTTTCAAGTTCAGACTCAGCTTTTACATGGCCACCGACTTATTTTAGGATTGAGTTAACTTGCAAAGTAAATGATGCAAATGGTAAAGATTTAACTGTTTTGAAAGTTAGTGGTATCGGTAATGCTGAGTTTTCTGAGTTTAAAATTAATACTGGGCTTGCTGGTAGTCGTGCAACAAGTGACTTGTCAGACAAACTCAGTCAAGAAATTTTAAAAAATCCCGCGTTATATTAGTTATCATAATTAGCTAAGTGGTTTTACTCGTTTAAAATCTCTTTGCTTTATATAATGCTCAGTCATTGCTGATGTTGCATGTCCTCCTAATGATTGAGCATCCATCCCCATTCTTTTTGCATCAGTTAGAGCTTTAGCTTTGATGTCATGAAAAGTAAAGCGATAGCCTCCAGACTATGTCCACTTGATTTGTAAACGATTCCAAATTACTTTAAATCCTGAATCTGAATATGGCTTTCCTTGACGTGTGCAAAATAGATATATTCCTCCTATTGGCCGCTTCAAAGCTTTTGCAAGAGGACATTAAAGAGGGTGAGATTGAGTTGTTTTAATCCCCAAAATCAAACTTCCAAGTAAGGTTATTCAACCCCGCTCACCCCTCATTTTGGGTAGGTGCTTCCTAAGTAATTTTCGCTTAAACGTTGATGGTTAAGCCATCTCAAGCTATAGTAGCTTTAATCAATTAACATTAAGAATAAAATAGATTAAGGATGCATGCATGGCTGAAATACGTCCTATATTGATGATCATCGATGATGACCCACTGATTACAGATACATTGCATTTTGTGTTGAGTAAGCACTTTGAAGTCTGTGTGGCAGACTCGCGCGCGCAAGCCAAAAGTCTGTTACGTCAGCTCGATGAACCTCCTGCGCTTGCGTTGGTGGATTTAGGATTGCCACCTTCCCAACATAAACCGGACGAAGGCTTTAAGATGATAGGGGAGCTGCTGGCGCATTCTCCCACCATGAAGATTCATGTCCTGTCTGGACAAAGCGATGATGTCAACGTCAAACACGCACTGGCACTTGGCGCGCTTGATTTTATTCCCAAGCCTTGCGATGTTGAGCGCTTAAAAGACCTGCTGGTTAACTCGCTAAAAGTACAAAGCGTAGAGCTCACAGAGCAACCAGAAGACAAGAACGGCGGCATGTTGGGTCAAAGTTTGCCGATGCAAACGCTCATCACCCAAATCCGACAGTTTGCTGATTCGCCATTCCCTGTATTGATTGAGGGGGAATCGGGCGCAGGTAAGGAGCGCGTGGCCAGCAACTTTCACCGCTTTAGCAAACGTAGCAAGCAAGCCTATTTGTCTGTAAATTGCGCGGCAATTTCACCTCAATTGGCCGAGTCCATTCTGTTTGGCCATGCCAAGGGCGCCTTTACGGGCGCGGCTGGCGCACACTCTGGTTATTTTGAAGAGGTGGGTGAAGGCACGTTGTTCCTAGATGAAATTGGTGAGTTGCCCTTGGAAATGCAGGCCAAGTTATTGCGTGTATTAGAGAACGGTGAGTTTGCACGCGTTGGCGAGACACAAATCCGTAAAAGTAAAGCCAGAATTGTGGCGGCCACCAACCGTGATTTGCGCGCCGAAGCCAAAGCGGGTAAATTCAGAACAGACTTGTATCATCGCTTAAGTGTATTTGCCGTTAAAGTGCCGCCATTGCGTGAGTTGGGCGAGGACAGTGTGATATTGCTGGATCACTTTAATCAGTTTTATGCGCGCGAGACTGAGCAGCAGCCGTTTAAGTTGGACGAGCGGGCGAAATCGCGTTGGTTAAGTTATCACTTCCCTGGCAATGTACGTGAACTGCGTAATATCATCATTCGGTTAATTGCCAAATATGCTGGACAAACCGTCACAGAACAACAGCTCTCCGCTGAGCTGGATTTATCTCGTCAAAGTGAAGTGGGCGAAGGGCCGGTGATTTCTAATAATGGAGATTTGTCGGGATATGCCATGCAACACCTGCAAACTGAGGCAAACGTGAGCTTGGATCAAGTGCTGAAATCATGGGAAAAAGCCTATATTGATGCTGCCATGAAAATCACACATGGTAATTTAAGCCAGGCCGCCAAACTGCTGGGAGTGAACCGTACTACGTTGTACAGCCGCATTCAATTGCAAGAGCAGGGCAATGCATGATGATTTGGGCTGGATAATATGTATTATGCGCACTTTGGTTTAAAAGAACCGCCTTTCAAAATCACCCCAAATACAGAGTATTTTTACAACGGCAGTAACCGTGGTGCCGTGCTGGATGCGCTCATGTATGCCATCACTAGCGGTGAAGGTATTGTGAAAGTGGTGGGCGAGGTGGGCAGTGGCAAAACCATGCTGTGCAGAATGTTGCAAAGTATGTTGCCAGACCATGTGGAATGTGTGTATTTGGCGAATCCTAGCGTAGCGCCAGAAGATATCTTGCATGCAATTGCGTTTGAACTTAACGTAAAACTAGCTAAAAATGCAGACAAGTTAAAAGTCATGCAAGTGTTGCAATCGTATTTGCTGTCGCGCCATGAGGCGGGAAAGCAAGTGGTGATTTTTGTAGAAGAAGCACAAGGCATGCCGTTGGCCACCTTAGAGGAAATTCGCCTGCTCTCGAACCTAGAGACTAAACATCACAAGTTGCTACAAATGGTGTTATTCGGCCAGCCAGAATTAGATGTCAACCTCAATCAAACGCAAATTCGTCAGCTAAGAGAGCGTATTACGCATAGCTTTAATTTGACGCCTTTACGTCCAAAGGAAGTAGGGGAATACCTGATTTTTCGCTTAAGAGCTGCGGGTTATTTTGGCCCGCACCTATTTAACGATAAAGCGATAGTCCGTATCGCCAATGCGGCTGAAGGCTTAATTCGCCGCGTGAATATTTTGGCTGATAAGGCTTTATTGGCGGCATTTGCGGATAATGTGTATCTGGTGACCCCAAAGCATGTAAAAGCCGCAATTGCCGACAGTGAATTTGGTGCTGAAAAGGCAAAAAAAGCAGGGCGCAGATTGTGGGTGCTGGGTTTTGCTGGCGTATTGCTACTTGGTTTAGCGTTGGGGTACTTAGGGCAATGGTTATATCTCAAGCAAACCACACCAACAACATCAGCAAAGATGGCTGAACAGGGGCAGCTTGAGCATGACGTTGCTAAATCCAAGATGAGT
This sequence comes from Methylophilus sp., assembly GCA_030696695.1. Classification (GTDB taxonomy): domain Bacteria; phylum Pseudomonadota; class Gammaproteobacteria; order Burkholderiales; family Methylophilaceae; genus Methylophilus. The sequence continues at coordinate 198,861 of JAUYRP010000001.1, read as the reverse complement.
GATGGTTTAACAAAGTCGCAGCCTGCTGCCGTTTCCAATTCGTCGGTATTATCACCCAATGCAGCTGAGACATTGCCCGATGCGCAACCGGCGACTACGCAAGACGCTGCCAGCAGTGCTAACCAAACTGCCGTCATTAGCCAAGACATTCTGCTATCACGCCTGAGTGCAACCCAGCAATGGATGCGTGCGTTGCCCAAAGATACGGTGACTATTCAAGTGTTAGGTGCATCCGATGAACAGCAGCTCAGATTGCAATTGGCAACGCTCGCACAGACCATCGAGCTGGACAAAATCTTTGTGTATCAAACCAAAGCCAATCAACAAACCATTTATACAGTGTTATATGGCACGTTTGCAGACCGCTTTGCAGCGAATGAAGCACTCAAACAATTGCCTGATAGTTTGCAAAAAAATCGCCCACAATTGAGGACAATTGGTGGGATATTAGAAGAAACCAATAAAAGCGCTTAGAGCGGCTGAAAATAATAAGACTTTCAATAAGTTAGTATTGCAATTCAACCCTCTTTATGCGATAAACTTCTTGATAAATTAAGTGATGGGGTTAGTCAAACGTGTTTAATAATAATCGCCCGTTTAAATATGCTATTTGTTTGCTGGTGACCATGCTGACGGCTTGTACACACCAAACCAAAATCACACCTTCTACTGGGCATATAGAATTTAAGCCAGCAACTGCAGCGCCAGAAACCGACGTTGTGCAAGCGCCTATCCCTAAGCCAGTAAAAAGCCAAACACAATTACCCCCACCAAAAGCCGTTTCAAAATCACAAACCTATAGCGTGGTAGTGAACGAAGTGCCCGTCAAAGAAATTTTGTTTGCACTGGCGCGTGAGAGCAAATTGAACATCGATATCCACCCAGCGATACAGGGACGTGCGACGCTGAATGCAGTGGACCAAACATTACCTTCAATTTTAGAGCGCCTTGCGAGGCAAGTGGATTTGACTTATCGCATGGAGGGCAACGTACTTTACATTACGCCAGACCAGCCAATTTTGCGCACCTATAAAGTCGATTATGTGAATATGAACCGTGATACCAAAGGGTTTATTGGTGCAGCGGCAGAAATTGCGGGCATTGGCCAAGCAGCTACTACTGGCGCTGTAGGCTCTGCAAACACCATTAGTAACAATTCAAACAGTGTCAATAATAGCTCACGTACATCAGTAGATAGCATTTCTAAAAATCATCTATGGGAATCATTGATTCAAAATATCAAAGAGTTATTGGCCGAGACAGACAAAGAAGTCATCGTGACCCGCTATGGAACAATGGGTGACAAAAGCGCAGAGGCTAATCTAACCGCAGATGATGCAAAAGTGCAGGCAGACAGCAACAAGACAGAGTTGGATCAGCGTAAAGAGCAGCGCTCCGAATATAAGACTTTGTTTGCAGCCAATGTGATTGCTAACCCTGAAACAGGGGTGATTAGCGTGAGAGCGACCAATAAACAACACGAAAAAGTACAAGAGTTTATAGATAAGGTAATGAATAGCGCTAAAAAACAGGTTTTGATAGAAGCTACCATTGTGGAAGTGGTTTTAAACGATAGTTTTCAAGCGGGGATAGATTGGAGTAGGTTGGGGCGTGCTGGATCCAGCAGTGGATTTACATTTAGTCAACAGTTAAATGCAGATGGCTTCACTCCAGGTGGACTAACTAGACGTGTGATAAATCCAGTTACTGGGGTAGTTGAGGGTGGCCGTGCTACTGGTAACGGGCTTGTGGCTGGCTATTTTAATCCGCTTAGTCCGTTGGGCGATATAGCCACCTCAATAAGTCTTTTAAAGCAGTTTGGCGATACCAAAGTATTATCCAGCCCAAAACTCATGGTGCTCAATAATCAAACAGCCGTATTAAAGGTCGTTAGAAATTTTGTTTATTTCACAGTGCAATCTCAAATATCACAAGCAACAGGAGTGGGGGCGAGCCAGAATTTGAGAGCGGTTACAACAACTCCACAAACCGTTCCAATTGGGGTTGTAATGAGTGTGACACCACAAATCAATAATTCAAGTACTGTAAATTTAAATGTTAGGCCAACAATATCTCGATTGTTTGGTGAGGGTAAGCTAGACCCTAATCCTGATTTAATTATAGAAAATAGGGTTCCAGAAATTGAAGTAAGGGAAATGGAATCAATTTTGCAAATTGACAGTGGCAACACCGCAGTTTTGGGCGGTTTGATGCAAGACGAAATTCAACGTAATTCGGATAGAGTGCCAGGCTTATCGGAAATTCCTGGGGTAGGCAAAGCCTTTACAGGGCGTGATGATTTCAACCGTAAAACAGAGCTGGTGATATTTTTACGTCCAACGGTGATTCCAAATGCAAGTTTGGAAAGTGATGAGTTGCAAAGCTTTAAACAATACCTACCTGCGCAACAATTAGAAAAAGTGCTGGAAGAGGCGAACGAGTAATCGCTGCTAAATTGGTATGAGTTTATTAATCAAAGCCTTAGACAAAGCTGAAAAAGCACAAGTCGAGCAGCAAAAGCTTGACCAGGATAAGCTTGATATTGAACAGGCCAGTAGAAGACGCGCTAAAAATATTGCGAACGACCAAACCGAACTGCTGGAGGACACTGAATTAACATTGGCGGAGGTCGAGCCAGAACTTACGCAAGCAGCTCCCAGTTTTGTAGGGACACAATACTCAGGCGAGCACACTTCCGAACGTGCAAACAATATGTTTGCTTCTAAAGTAGAAAAAAGCGGAGAAATTAAGCCGATAGTATGGATAGTGTTAATCGGCGTGTTGAGTTTTTTGGGCATGGTTGGCTATTTTTATTATCAATTGAATGTAGTGCAAGCACCGGCAATGCCTATTGCTAATCCCGTAGCGGTCCAAGCGAATAATCTGCAACAACCAAATAATAGCCTGGCCAGTAGTCAAGCGCAGCCAGAGGGTGCTAATAGCAATAGCTCATTGTCAGATAATCAGAACATTGACCGCCCGTCTGCTGTTGTGGATACGAGTTTGGCTGCGCGGGATAGCAAATCTGAAATGCAACTTAATCCAACGACGACCAAGCGCAATGTGCCAGTACAATCTCAAACTACAACCAGCATGGCGCAAGCCGCAGGTAACACAGCACCCATCGAAGTGCGCAGAACATCGCAAGCGTATGTGGTACCAACGATTGCTTCAGACAGCGCATCTATTCAGATTTCAAGAAACCAACCAGCACCTGCCGTTAACCCAATATTAATGAGCGCCTATCAAGCGTACTCGGCAGGCAACTACAATGAAGCACAAGGCTTGTATAAACGGGTGTTACAGCGTGATACACGCAATGTAGATGCGATGCTAGGTTTGGGTGCAATTGCAGAGCGCCAAGGCCGCATGAATGATGCGTTTGGCTGGTATCAAAAAGTGCTGGAGGTTGATCCCAAAAACGCGGTTGCGCTGTCTGCTTATGCCAATTATGCACAGGATGACCAAAGCAAAGTGCTGAAACTTAAAAGCATGCTTGCAGATAATCCCAATGATGCTAATGCACACGCAAGCCTAGGAGCGCATTTTGCAGAACAAACACGCTGGGCAGAAGCACAACAAGCTTATTTTGATGCGTTTCGATTAAACCCTTCTGCCGAAAATGCCTTTAATTTGGCGATAAGTTTGGATCAAATGGGTAAGCCCGCGCTTGCCCTGCCCTATTATAAGCAGTCACTCGATCTGGTGACATCTACACCTTCAACCACCATTGATATCAATGCACTGCAAGCACGTATCACTGCAATTCAATCACAATAATTATTATGGCAGAACAAAGACGTAAACTAAGACTAGGCGATTTGATGGTGCAGCAAGGGCTGATCACTCAGGATCAGCTGCGCATTGCATTAATTGAACAAGATCAAAACAATCTGCCTTTGGGTAAGCAGCTGGTGCGTTTGGGTTTTGTGTCTGAATCCATGGTGCGCGATTTGGTCGCCCACACCATTGGCCAAGAGAGTGTCGATTTAAGTGCGGTTGTGGCCGATATTGATGCCTTGAGCATGGTGCCAGAGGATTTCTCACGGCGTTATCATGTGTTGCCAGTGTCGTATGACGATGCCAGCAAAATCATGATTGTTGCCATGGCGGACATGTTTAACGTAGTGGCTTTAGACCAACTGCGCGCCATGCTGGGTGGGCAAATCCAGCTCAAACCAGTGTTGGCGGCAGAGGCACAACTCGAAGAGTTTATCGACCAATTTTACGGCTATGAGCTATCGGTAGATGGTATTTTGCGCGAGATTGAAACGGGCGAAATTGATTACCAAAGCTTGGCTGAAAACGGCAACGAATATACACAGCCTGTTGTGCGTTTGGTCGGTGCGCTGTTGATGGACGCAGTGAAACGTGGTGCATCGGATATTCACTTTGAGCCAGAGTATGCGTTCTTGCGTATTCGTTATCGCGTAGATGGTGTGTTACAGCAAGTGAGAAGCTTGCATAAGACCTATTGGCCTGGCGTGGCGGTGCGGCTAAAAGTGGTGTCTGGGATGGACATTGCAGAAACGCGCTCACCGCAAGATGGGCGCTTGAATATGAATTTATGCGGTAGGCCGATTGATTTTCGGGTGTCTACACACCCGACTATCAATGGTGAAAATATTGTATTGCGCGTGTTGGATCGTGAAAAATCGATTATTCCACTAGAGCGCATGGGGTTGAGAACCAGCACGCTGGATGAATTGAAGTTTATGATGACACGCCCTGAAGGCATTGTGATTGTAACGGGGCCGACTGGTAGCGGTAAAACCACTACGCTGTATTCATTGCTCTCACATTTAAATACAGAGGCCGTGAACATTATGACGCTGGAAGACCCAGTGGAATATCCGGTGACCATGATGCGTCAGACTTCGGTTGCAGAAGTGAATAAAGTGGACTTTGCCAATGGCATACGTTCCATTATGCGCCAAGACCCAGACATTATTTTGGTGGGTGAGATTCGCGATGAAGATACCGCCACCATGGCGTTTCGTGCTGCCATGACAGGCCATCAAGTATTCAGCACCTTGCATACCAACTCTGCACTTGGCACGTTTCCGCGCTTGCTCGATATCGGTATTTCACCAGAAATCATGGCAGGCAATATCATTGGTGTGGTCGCACAGCGTTTGGTACGCGTGCTTTGCCCGCATTGTAAAGAAGCCGTAAAGCCGACTGACGACGAGCGCAAAATTCTAGGCGTGAGCCAATCAGAAGCGGTACAAATCTTTAGACATAAAGGGTGTAAACGCTGTGCCTTTACAGGGTTTAGAGGGCGCATGGCGATTATCGAATTGTTGCGCGTAGACAGTGAGATGGATGCACTGATTGCGCGTCGGGCACACTTAGACGAACTACGAAAACTAGCTTTGCAAAAAGGCTTTGTGACGCTGGCTGATGACGGTGTACGCCGCATTTTAGAAGGCTATACCAGCATTGACGAAGTGATGCGCGTGATTGATTTAACATCCAGAATTAAACACTAGTAGCTGAGTAAACGTGGCGACCTACAACTACAAAGCGATTGATAAGTATGGCCGCTATGCACGTGGTCAGATGGATGCGCTGAACGAAGTGGATTTGGAGATTCGATTAGAGCGGATGGGCTTAGACCTCATCACGTTTAAATCTTCTGGAAAAACCAATCAAGCGCTTTCGGGTAACCGTGTCAGCAATCGAGATTTGGTCATGTTTTGCTTTCAGCTTGAACAATTGGCGAGCGCTGGTGTACCACTGCTGGAAGGCTTGAATGATTTGCGTGAGAGTACCAATAACCCGTATTTTCAAAAAGTCATAGGCGGGTTGGTGGCTGACGTAGAAGGCGGAAAGATGTTGTCTCAAGCCATGGCGGATTACCCCAATGTGTTTAGCGAAGTATTTGTAAACCTAGTGGCGGCAGGGGAACAAACAGGGCAATTACCACTGGTGTTTAACAACTTGAGTGACACCTTAAAATGGCAAGACGAATTGTTTGCGCAGACCAAGCGCTTGTTGATGTATCCACTGATTTTATTAGTCGTGGTCACTGCGGCAGTGGTCATATTGATGGTGTATCTAGTACCAGAGATGGTGAAGTTTTTAAATAGTTTAGGCCAAGAATTGCCATGGAACACCAAGTTGCTGATTGCGATATCGGATGCGTTCGTTAATTATTGGTGGCTAATATTGTTGGTGATAGCCGGTGTGGTCATGGGCGTATTCTCGTTACTAAAATCTAGCGAAAGTGCGCGCTATCAATTTGACTATTTAAAACTCAGGTTGCCTATTACTGGTGATATTTTGCATAAAATAGTGATGGCGCGTTTTTCAAGATATTTTGCTTTGATGTACCAAACAGGCATTCCAGTATTAGATGCGATTAAGACATGTGAAAAAATTGTAGGAAATCGCGTGATTGCGGATTCGCTAAATCGCGTGCATGGGCAAATTAATGCGGGCGATAGTATGAGTGAGAGTTTTCAAAACGCGGGTTTATTTTCGCCTTTGGTAGTACGCATGATTAAAATTGGTGAAAACACAGGCGCTTTGGACAAGTCGCTGATGAACGTGAGTTATTTTTATGACCGCGATGTGAACGATATGATGCAAAAAATGCTTAAATTACTGGAGCCCGCGCTGACGATTATTTTGGGCTTAGTGCTATTGTTCATCATGGCATCAGTGCTCCTGCCTGTGTACGACTCATTTAGTGCAATGAAAATTTAAATGGCGATCTCAAAACTGATTCTCTGTGCATCCAATCATCACCTCACAGCTGGTGTGTGGTTTGGCACGCGCTTGCAACATTATGAGACGTTTGCCAATTCAGAGGCAGGCTATCAAGCGTTTGATGCCTTCATCAAACAAAATCCCAATATGAATGCTTACCTGATTGCCGATGCAGTTGAGGAAGAGTATCGCCTAGAAAGTTTGCCGCATACCAAAGGCAAAGCGCGCTCAGAGCTATTAGAGCGTAAGCTCAATCAATTTAACCGCAATAATTTATTCAGAACCGCGCACTTCATTCATCAAGACAAAGACAAGCGGCGAGATGATCATTTTCTGTTTGTCGCGCTGACTAATGCTGACTTTTTACAAGGCTGGATGAGTGTGATTCAGGTGAATCAAGTGCCATTGGTTGGGCTGTATCTATTGCCTATGATTAGCCAATACACTGTGCAGCAGATGAAGCTGATGGCGCCCAATATTTTGCTGTGCGAGCGACTTTCTTCTGGCTTACGACAAACCTATTTGAGCAATGGCCGTTTACGCATGAGTCGTTTGGCGCCTATTGTGGATGTGAAACCCAACCAAATGGCGTATTTCTATTTGGTCGAGATTGAAAAAACACGCTTATATCTGCTCAGTCAGCGCTTTATTAATGACCACACAGAGCTACAGCTGGTCATGCCGTCTCTTGATAACCAAAGTGAAGTCATAGGTAAAAGTATCAGCCAAGAGCAAGGTATGGAATGCCGAATAGTGGACTCGCTGGCATATGCTAAGCACATTAATATTGCGCCCAATTTAGTGCTCAAGCATCCAGAGTTGCTACATATGCAACTGCTGGCAAATGGCAATATTCCAGCTAATCTAGCGCCTGATCAACTCACCAAGGCATATCAAGTCACTAAATTGCGTCAAGGCATTTATGCTGCAGCCGCAGCTATCACGTTGCTAGGGTTGGGTGTTGCTGGGTATAGTTTTTTGCAAGCCAATTGGGAAGTGCAAGAAACAGCACAATTAGCGCAAGAAACACAAATGCAACTCAAGCGCTATGATGAAGTAGCCAGTAATTTTCCTACCACGCCTATTCCGAGTGCAGATTTAAAAACAGCAGTAGATGCCGCAGAGCGTGTGAAGCAATACAACATTACGCCAGTTGCAATCATGGGTGTGCTTAGCAATGCCTTAGAGCAATCGCCAGAAATCGCCATTCAACGTTTGCGTTGGGTGCAAACCAATCAGATAGACGCACAAGACTCCGAAAGAACGCAAGATGTTGCCATGCTAGGCGGTACAGCAGCCAATGCAACATCAGGCCAAGCGGCAGACCTCAGACAAGTAGCATTTGTGAATGCAGAACTGGTGAATTTCGGGGGGGATTATCGTGGTGCCCTCAATAGTGTGAATCGTTTTGTCGCACAAATTAGCCGTAACCCATCAGTAGAACAGGTCGTGATCTTGCAAGAGCCCGTGAACGTAAGCTCTTTTGCCAGTTTGAAAGGTAGCACGCTTGATGAGAACACCTCAGAGCGTACCCCCGCAGCGTTTAAGCTCAAAATCGTCATGAAGCAAACAGTGGCGCAAGGGGCTTGATATGGTATTAAATCAACAAGATTGGAAGCGCTTACAAGGCCCAATGCTGGTGCTAGGCATCGCGTTGGTGCTGGTCGGTTTGTTGGCGTTTTATGCTAAACAATACCATGATGAACAAGAGCAAGCCTTGCAGGCGCAACGCAGTCAGCTCAACCAAGCACGCCAGAAATTCCTATCGTCTGGTCAAGAGCGCGAAATGATCGTGCAATACCTGCCCAAATATCAATACTTATTAGCGTCTGGCTTTGTGGGGGAAGAGCGCCGTATCGAGTGGATAGAAGCACTACGCCAAATTCATTTGCAACATAAGCTTTTTAGCATTGATTACAACATTAGCCAGCAAGTGGTCGCACAGCCCAGTTATCTGCCTAATTTGGGTGGTTTTGTATTGCATGCTTCTACCATGCACTTAGACTTTGGAATGTTGCATGAAGGGGATTTGCTTACGTTGCTTGACAATTTGCGGGCGCAATTCAACACATTTGTTGTGCGTGAGTGCACCATCACCAAGCCTAGCGGTTTGAAAATTAATACATCGCAGCTTACCGATTATTTAAAAGCCAGTTGCGAGATTGATTGGATTACCTTGCGTGATCCACAATTGAGGTTGCCCACATGAAATTATTAATTACCTTGTTGCTGGTGATGTTTGGTAATCAATTGCTTGCGGATGAACCTATAGGCCGCTTGTTTAGCACACCGAACGATCGTGCAAATTTAGATTTTTTGCGTCATAGTAAAAAAGTGATAGTGCCGCAAAAAGTCGAGTCTACTGCTCCCCAGCCACAAGCTGCGCTGCCAAATTCGGTTGAATTACAAGGTTACGTAAAACGTACTGATGGCAAAAAAGGCACGGTGTGGGTGAATGATCAAGCAGTACAAGAAGGCACCAGCAACCATGAAGTTGCAGTGGGTCAAATACCCTCACAACAAAACCGCGTTCCTATTCAGATCAATGCCTCAGGTAAAGTGCTCTCTCTAAAAGCGGGTCAAACGTATGACCCTGAAACCAACCGTGTGAGAGAAATGCGGCCATCGGTACAGGGTGATCATGGAAGAATCGGTGATGAAGGGCAACCCTAATCAACAAGGCGTCGCCATGTTGATTTTAGTGTTTATGATCGCGTTAGCGCTCACAGGGTACTTGGTTTCTGGACTAAATAGCGACTCGTATAAACGCAATCGAGAACGGCAAACTGCACGTGTGCTTGAGCAAGCTAAAGAGGCGCTTATCGGTTGGTCTGTGGCTCATCCACAATTTCCTGGAACCATGCCGTTTCCAGATCGAAGCGGTGATGACTTCAATTATGATGGGAATAGTGATTGTATTAACATCACTGCCACTCCCCTAAATTACTCGCATTTAATTGGTCGATTGCCTTTTGCCACGCAAACTGTCCCATGTGTTGGTACAGGCGCTACGCAATACGGGCTATCTGATAACTTTATAGATGGTGAAGGTGAAGCACTTTGGTATGCGGTTTCAAGGAATCTTATCAGACCTGCTGGCCTACCTGCTTTGGTGATTAATCCTGCAAGCATGAATAACCCAACCTTCCCATGGTTAATCGTCCGAGATAAAAATGGTCAAGTCATATCTAACCGTGTGGCTGCTGTGATTATGTCGCCTGGGAGAGTGGTAGGAGCGCAAAACCGAGCAGGCGGAATTGCCGGCCCAGCAGCTTATTTAGATACAGCAGTGGTGAGTGGAGTAGCCTACTCCAATGCCAATTATGCTATGCCAAATGAAGACTTTATCATGGCCGAAGACATGCAGTTGGTATCCAATCCACATCCCGTATATGGCCAGCCCTATCAATTTAATGACAAGCTGATTTTTATTACGATAGATGAGCTCATGCTGGCATTGGAAAGGCGAGCGATACGGGAAGCTAGGAATGCACTACAAAATTACTACTTAGCCAGCGCTCCAGCGGCTACCGACCGTTTTTATCCCTATGCCGCGTTACTGGGTGATGTGGATCATGCATGCGTAGAGACAACCTTGGCTGGTGGCCTGCCTATTGATAGTCCTTTTGCTGCATGTTCACATCCCAATGTAGGTTTGAATGCATTTTTGCCTGCTTGGTTTATTGAAAGTAGGTGGCAAGATTTTATGTATTACGTGATTTCGCCTGATTGTAGTTTTGCCACACCAGGTTGTTTAGCGGGAGGTAGCATTACGGTGGGCGCACAAGCCAATGTAAATGCCTTGCTTATTTCCACAGGTGCGGCGTTAGTGGGGCAAAATAGGCCAAGCAACAACTTAGTCGACTATGTTGATAGTGTTGAAAATAGTGATGGCGATACTGTGTTTGATGCGGTAGGCACGGCGTTAAGTAATATTTACAATGACCAAATGTTAGTAGTTGCGCCATGATAATTAGTCTGAAAACAAAACAAAGCGGATTTAGCTTGATCGAGATGGCCGTTGTGCTTGTCATTGTCGGTCTGTTGGTAACAGGTCTGCTGTTGCCGCTGTCTGCGCAAATTGATCAACGTAATTACAACGAAACGCAGCGCGAGCTTTCAGAAATGAGAGACGCACTGATTGGGTTTGCTTTAAGTAGTGCAGCGCTAGATGGTAATCCACATTTACCGTGTCCCGATACGAATGGCGATGGATTTGAAGATAGGGCGGCTGGCCTTTGTGTAAATATCGTTGGTGTTTATCCTTGGGCAACGCTGGGATTGGGAAGACAGGATCGTTGGGGAAATCCCTACATTTACCGTGTAACGCAAGGGTTCGCAAATAGTACGGTAGGCTTTATTTTGGGTACCCCACGCGATATTGAAGTGCGAGGTGCAGCGGCAGGTCCAATTGTCGCTGCCAATGTTCCTGCAATCATTGTATCAAAAGGTAAATTGGGGGCAGGTGCAGGCGTGGATGAGCTAGAAAATTCCGATGGTGATGTTGTGTTTGTGGACCGTACACAAACCAATGCAGTAGGCAACGCTTATGATGATGCAGTGGTTTGGCTCCCATCCGCCATATTATTGAATCGCATGGTAACAGCTGGAAGATTGCCGTAACATGAATGACCACCAATTACTCCGTTATAGCCGACATATTCTGTTGCCTCAGATTGAATACGAAGGACAAGAAAAACTCACGCAAAGTCATGTGCTGGTGGTGGGGGCGGGTGGTTTAGGTTCGCCTGTCGCCATGTATTTGGCAGCGAGCGGTGTGGGTACGCTCACTATCTGTGATTTTGATGAGGTCGATCTGACCAATTTGCAACGTCAGATTATTCATACCACGCAATCGGTTGGTATTAACAAAGCCTTATCTGCGCAACAAGCGCTGTATGAGCTTAATCCCGAAGTGACGGTCAACACGGTACAGCAAAAATCCACTGAATCTGAAATGGCGACATTGGTCGCGCAAGCTGATGTGGTGGTGGATTGTAGTGATAACTTTGCGACACGTTACGCATTGAATCGTTTATGTTTTCAACATAAAACGCCACTGGTGTCTGGTGCGGCGATTCGTTTCGAAGGACAAATTAGCGTGTTTGATTTCCGCAACGCCAACAGCCCTTGCTACCATTGTTTGTACCCAGATGTAGGCAGCGATCAAGAAATGCGTTGTGCAGATAATGGTGTTTTTGCGCCATTGGTTGGCATGATTGGTACAGCGCAAGCAGCTGAGGTGTTGAAATTACTGATGAATATCGGTGAAAGTTTGCAAGGACGGTTGTTGTTACTAGATGCGCTGACCGCAGAGTGGCGTGCCATTAAACTGGCACGCGATTCTAATTGCGCAGTCTGCAGTGATGCGCACAGATAAGTTGACTATTTGCCACCGCCGACTAGGTTTCGTACTGCACTGATGATATCCCCAGGCACCAACACCAGTTTGCTGTTGTTAGATTCAGCCATTTTCTGCATGGTTTGAATATAGCGGTCACCCAATAAAAACGTGGCCGATGCGTTGTTTTCTTTTACGGCTTCCGTAATCATTTTAATGGCTTCTGATGAGGCTTTGGCGGCTACCAGTTGCGCTTCAGCATCTTTGCGTGCGGCCTCTAAACGCGCTTCAGCATTTAAAATGAGAGATTGCTTGGCGCCTTCTGCTTCAGTCACTACGGCCACGCGCTCACGCTCTGCCGCCGCTTGTCGCTCCATGGCTTCTTGCATATTGGGTGAAGGCTTAATGTCTTGAATTTCTACCGATTTCACAGTTAAACCCCAATCTAACGCCTCATCTGCAATCGCTGTTTTAAGTTCGGCTTTAATGCGGTCACGTGATGTCAGTGCTTGGTTGAGATCCATCCCACCAATAATTGAACGCAACGACGTTTGCACCATATTACGCATGGCTTCACGGAAATTTTCAATACCATACACAGCACGTTCAATGCTGCTCACTTTAATAAACGCCACGGCATTGGCCAAAATGACAGCATTGTCACGTGTGATCACCTCTTGCTCTGGTACATCTAAAATAATGTCTTTGGTGGTGACTTTGTAGCTTACTTTACTAAATACTGGGTTAATCACATGTAAGCCAGGGCTAAGTACGCCAGCAAATTTACCAAGACGTTCGACCACCCACTCTTCACCTTGCGGCACAATACGCACCCCTTTAAAAATGGCAATGATGACTAATACTATGAGGACGATACTAAATTCTGGCATGGTGATTTCCTTTGTAATTGATGTAATTCTATGCTGATACGTGAGCACTTACTCTCAGTGTGTTGCCTTCTACTGCAATCACTTGTGCTTGTTGGCCTACTTCCAATACTTCGTTGCTCACGGCAGTCCATTCACGGCTACCCATCAAGCCTTGGGTAAATTGTATCAATCCGTTTTGGGTAGGTCCGCAAGCTTGCACAATCAAACCAACGCGACCAATTTCTTCACCTTGTGCTTGGCCGACACGCGAATGGGTCTCGTTTTTCTTGTAATTGAATTTCCAAATGGCAAGGGCGGTGACAGACAAGATGGCAAATAATGCTAATTGAATACCATAGTGAATATCTGGCTTAATCCACACCAATATGGCCATGCATAAGGCAGACATGCCAAACCACAATATATAGATAGTCCCCGTGGCCATTTCAGCCGCTAACAATGCCAGCCCAAGCGCCCCCCACAACCACATTGCATCCATTATTGTGTCCTTTTTTTGTATGAAAAAGCGCATTTATCTTAGCATTTTTTTGTATGCGTTAGACAGGCGCAAACTTTATTTCAGGAATAAAATTGAAACTGTTGCAAATTACGTGCGATATGTGGACAATTGGTAAGGTATATGTTTTAACTCACTCATTTATAACGAATAAAAACATTCATGGCCACTTCATTCAAACTCATCTTACCAGAAGATAAGCAGGAGCGTCTTCAGTACATTCGACGGATGTTTCCGCAGGCCAAAGGCCGTAATTTGATTGATGGATGGCAGGGCGGCAGAAAACAAGCACTAGCAAGATTACAGGAAGCAGATGCTACTGCTTATGGCCGAAATCGCAATTTTATTAATGGTGCGGTCACACGCTTATCCCCTTATTTGCGGCATGGTTGTATCACACTTAAAGAAGCATCCGATTTCATCCAGCAGAAATTTGGCAAACAAGGCGCCAAGCTAATTGAAGAGTTAGCCTATCGCGATTTTTGGCGTCAAAATTGGTATCGCCACGGTAACGCGATCATGAGCGATATGGAAGAGCCCAAAGTAGCACTCGGCAGTAATGTGTTGCCTAGCTTTATTCCACAGGGTATTACTGGCTTGCCTTGTATGGACGAAGTGGTGCGGGAGCTAGTGAATGAAGGGTACGTGCATAACCACGCCCGTATGTGGTTTGCTGCGTATGTCGTACATTGGCTTAAGGTAGATTGGCGCAGAGCTGCTGATTGGTTTGAAGCGCAACTGCTGGATGGCGATAAAGCCTCTAATCATCTTTCATGGCAATGGGTGGCAAGTACATTTAGTTCCAAACCTTATTATTTCAACAAAGAAAATTTAGCGCGCTTTACAGGCGAAAAATACTGCGCAAGCTGCCAAATTGATTGTCCGTTTGATGATACTTATGAAAATATCCATCAAACATTGTTTGGTGATAGTGGCCCAGTATTAACCAAAGTGTATCCAGTGAGCATGCCAGAAAAAGCGCCGATTTCTCAACATTCATCGGTTTGCGTCTATGTGCATGACGAGATGCTCTCACCTAGCAACCCGCTCACAAAATTAGCCATGCCAAAAGTATTTGTATTTGATGAGTTGCTATACGACCATTGGCCTTTAAAGCGGATTCAATTTTTGGCCGATTGCCTAAGCGAGATGGCCAACGTAGAGGTGTGGCTTGGTGATACGCGCACTGTGCTGAATGAGTTGGGTGTTGGCCAAGTATTTTCACAAAATACACCCAATTTGCAATTAAAGGCGCTGTTGGCGCCGTTTAATCCAATTTGGCAAGAGGAAGAAAAGCTCACCCAAGTGGATTTGAGTTTGAAACGCTTGGCAAGGTTTACAAGATATTGGGAAAAAGTGCAGCCAGATGTCATTGGCGCTACTGCAGGCCAAACAAAATAATAGACAAGAAAGAGAGTAGGCGATGGGGGTTCTCGTATGGGTTGTGCTTGGGATAGTGCTGCTGTATTTGGTGATGACTTATAACAGTCTAATCGCCATTAAACATAATGTAGAAAAGGCTTGGGCTAATATTGACGTGTTGCTTAAGCAACGTAATGAAGAGCTACCGAAATTAATTGATACCTGCAAAGCATACATGACGCATGAATCACAAACCTTAGAAAAAGTGATGCAAGCGCGCATGGGAGTAGACAAAGCGCTCAATGCACATGAGGTCGCTGGTTTGGGCAGAGCAGAATCTGCACTGGCCGCCAGTTTAGGCGGGCTGTATGCGGTTGCAGAGAATTATCCAGATTTAAAAGCCAATCAAACGTTTTTAAACTTGCAACAACGCATCACAGGTCTAGAAAACCAAATAGCAGATAGACGTGAGTTTTATAACGACTCAGTCAATGTCAACAACGTACGTATTGCGCAATTTCCAGACTTAATCGTGGCGAGACTGTTCAATTTTGCATCTCAACCGTTACTACGGTTTGTGCCAGAAGAATTAAAAGATGTGGATGTAAGCGCACGCTTTAACGCTTAACTTTTATAGTTAGGCTAATATCGTGTCGTTAGTTCACAATCGTTAATTGTAAAGTGGCGTTTCGCTTTTTCAAAAGTCAAACCATCAATGTGGCGGCTTTAGGGCTGGTGGTTGCAGTACCATTCGTTGCATATGCGATGCGTGTGCATTCGCAATATTGGCCTTCAATATGGTGGTCTGTCATCGCCATCAGTGGATTTGCCGCCACCTTTCATTTCTGGCGTTTACTCAAAATGCACGAGGCGCCGATTTCTACAATCGCCGCGGCTGCCCAAGGCTACGTTGAGTTATATGGTGATGCGCGTACTGAGCAACCCTTGCGTACTCCGTATCACAGCATTCCTTGTGTGTGGTACCGTGCTTGGGTGTTTGCAAACGTGCAAAACCCAAGTGGCACCGATCATTTTTCGCATAACCGATTATTGGAGTATGTAGAAAGCCAATCTACATTTATCTTAAAAGATGAATCGGGACAATGCGTGGTTGACCCAAAAGGTGCCGAAGTGATTTACTTTCAAGCGCGCACTTGGCGAAAAAATAACCACCGTTACGTAGAAGAGTACTTACCAGCCAATCAACCCATTTATGTCATTGGGCAGCTTGATACGCGCAAAGAAACATTGAGTCCATCTGCGCTAAATAGCGCTGTGCGTGCGCGACTCAAAGACCTGAAAAGCAAGCCAGAGCAATTACTCAATCAATATGATCACAACTTGAATCGGCAAATTGATATGGATGAATGGGAGCTTGCGAGACAAGACGTGATTCATCAAGTGAAATCTGAGCATGCCATGCACGCACATACTGGCAATTTTTTGTTATCCAAACCTGGTGATGGGCATATGTTTTTAATCTCTGCAAAGTCGCCAATCCAACTACGCGCACAGCATAAACAATGGTTGCTGGTGTTTCTGCTTATCGCTGTTACATTACTCGTGTTTTCGTTGTTGCGAGTGTAAAAGACTTGCGCGCGCCTATGTTAAAATGGCGCTTATGAATACAACCACCCCTACCCCCGAGCTAGCCAAATCTTTTGACCCCAAAACCATTGAAAACAAATGGTATGCATTTTGGGAGGGCAAGGGCTATTACGCAGCTGGTCTAAACCCAGAAGTTAAAGATAACTTTTGCATTTTATTACCCCCACCTAACGTCACAGGCACGCTCCATATGGGGCATGGGTTTAACCAAACACTGATGGACGCACTCACACGCTACCATCGTATGCGTGGAGATAACACTCTGTGGCAACCGGGAACTGACCATGCAGGCATAGCCACACAAATTGTGGTGGAGCGCCAGTTAGATGCGCAGGGTGTGTCTCGCCATGATTTAGGCCGTGAGCAGTTTTTGGAAAAAGTGTGGGAGTGGAAAGAATATTCTGGTGGCACCATTACCAAACAAATGCGCCGTTTAGGTACCTCGCCTGATTGGTCGCGTGAGCGCTTCACCATGGACGCTGGCTTGAACAAAGTGGTGACTGAAACCTTTGTGCGTTTGTACAACGAAGGTTTAATTTACCGCGGAAAACGTCTAGTGAATTGGGACGTGAAATTAGGTACGGCAGTTTCTGACCTTGAAGTGGTGCAGGAAGAAGAAGACGGCTTTATGTGGCACATCAACTATCCACTTGCAGATGGTTCAAGTAGTTTAACCGTAGCGACGACGCGCCCGGAAACAATGCTGGGTGACGTGGCAGTAATGGTGCATCCAGAAGATGAGCGCTGCGCGCACCTGATTGGTAAACGTGTAAAGCTACCGTTATGTAATCGCGAAATTCCGATTATTGCCGATGACTATGTGGATAAAGAGTTCGGCACAGGCGTGGTGAAGGTCACACCAGCGCATGACTTTAATGACTATGCGGTTGGCCAACGTCATGGCCTCCCTATGATTAATGTCCTTACGCTTGACGGTAAAATAATTGGCTCTCCTACCGACCCGATAACACAGTTAGTGCGAACTCCAGATGATAATCTTGGCACCGGTGCGCGTTGGGTTGAGTCTATTCCTGTAGCCTACCGTGGAGTAGACCGCTTTGCTGCCCGCAAGCTAATTGTTGCAGACCTAGAAGCCCAAGGCTATTTAGTCAAAGCCGAAAAACATAAACTCAAAGTGCCACGCGGCGACCGTACCAATGTGGTAATTGAGCCTATGCTGACAGACCAATGGTTTGTGGCCATGAGCAAACCTGCTGCGGATGGTCAATCCATCACGCAAAAAGCACTCGATGTAGTCGCGAGCGGGGAAATCAAATTCTATCCAGATAACTGGGTGAACACTTACAACCAATGGCTGAACAATATTCAAGATTGGTGTATTTCACGTCAGTTATGGTGGGGGCATCAAATTCCAGCTTGGTATTCGGACGCTGGGAAAGTGTATGTGGCACATGATGAGGCTGAGGCTAAAGCCCTTGCAGCCAAAGATGGTTACACAGGCAATTTAGTCCGTGATAACGATGTATTAGATACTTGGTACTCCTCTGCATTATGGCCGTTTTCTACACTCGATTGGACTGGCGATGAGGCGATTGATGCACAAAATCAAGCGCTAAAGCAATTTTTACCATCTTCGGTGCTGGTGACAGGCTTTGATATCATCTTCTTCTGGGTGGCGCGTATGGTGATGATGACCAAACACATCACTGGTCAAATCCCATTTAAGCATGTGTATGTACATGGGCTGATTCGTGATGCCGAAGGCCAAAAAATGTCTAAATCCAAGGGCAACGTGCTCGACCCGATTGATTTGATTGATGGCATTGGTTTGGATGAGCTCATCCAAAAACGTACGACTGGGTTGATGAACCCGAAAGACGCAGAAAAGATTGAAAAGCGGACCCGTAAAGAATTTCCAGAAGGGATTTCTGCTTATGGCACGGATGCATTGCGCTTTACCTTTGCCGCCTTAGCTAGCCCTGGTCGTGACATTAAGTTTGATCTGCAGCGTTGCGATGGGTATCGTAATTTCTGCAATAAATTGTGGAATGCCACGCGTTTTGTATTGATGAACACGGAAGGCCAAGATAACGGGTTTGGCGCAGAAAGTTGCGAGGCGGGTGGCCGTAAGTTTAGCCAAGCAGATCGCTGGATAGTGAGCGCATTGCAACGCACAGAAGCAGAAGTGGAGCGTGCTTTTACAGACTATCGTTTTGATTTGGCTGCGAAAGCTATATATGAGTTTGTGTGGGATCAATATTGCGATTGGTATTTGGAAATCGCCAAAGTGCAAATTCAAACGGGCGATGAAGCGGAGCAACGTGCCACACGCCGCACTTTATTGCGCGTGTTAGAAACCATACTCCGTTTAGCACATCCGATTATTCCGTTTATTACTGAAGAAATCTGGCAAACCATTGCGCCGATGACTGAGCTCAAAGACAAATCACGCGGTACGGAAAGCATTATGTTGCAGGCTTATCCTAAAGCTGACTTGGAAAAAATAGATGAAGAGGCCGAAGTGTGGGTGTCTATGCTCAAAACGGCGGTCGAGGCTTGTCGCAGCTTGCGTGGTGAAATGGGTATTTCACCAGCATCTAAAGTGCCGTTGATTGCTGCAGGTGATGCTGGTCTATTAGCAGCTTATGCGCCTTATCTCAAATCACTCGCCAAGTTAGAGAGTGTAGAGATTGTGGCTGAACTGCCAGAGGCGGATGCACCGATGATGTTATCAGGTGATTTTAGATTGATGCTGAAAGTGGAAATTGACGTTGCAGCAGAAAAAGAGCGCCTAGGCAAAGAGATCGCGCGTTTACAGGGTGAAATGACCAAAGCCTATAGCAAGCTCAATAACGAAAGTTTTGTCTCAAGAGCCCCGGCCGCTGTGGTAGAACAAGAAAAAGCGCGTGTGGCTGAATTTAGTGCCAGTTTAGAAAAGCTTGAGGCACAACTGACTAAACTTAAGTAATCCCTGATAGGTCACATGCGTATTCATTTTGGAGTCTTGCATGAGTGCTAAAGAAATCGATGTGGTAGACGAAGTCATGTGCACTTGTAGTGGGACTACGCGTGGCCAGATTTATGACTTAGTCATGCAGGGTAAAGATGTCGACGCCATTTCACGCTGGACAGGCGCCAAAACTGGCTGTGGTGGATGCGAGTGGGACATTGACGTATTCGTGCGCGCACTCACAGAACCATCCAAAAATTAAGTATTCACCCAGCCTAAGCTTTATCAGGCGCGCGCACTAGCCCCGCAGCCTTGGCAAAATTTACTGAATGCACTTTTACGCGCGCCACAAGCACTGCATTTGTTGAACAAGCCTATCCCGCAATGATGGCAGAAGTCGTTGCGAGTGTCTTTCAAGTCAATGCCACGCTCACACCCTGGGCAAACGCCTTTGTTCAATAGCGTAAGCGCAGTATCGTAATTAAGCTCTTCCCGCCGCAATAGCTGCGGTTGCGATTCGGCCAGTTTCTGTTTTTCTAAGTATGTCTGTAATGCAGCAATTGCATATTTCCCGCCGAGCACTGTCATGATAATGCCGACTAAATAGCGTACGTAGCCACCATAATCTGGTAGATAAGGTACCAGTTCGAAGAAGAAGGTAAACATTGCAAAGATGATAAAGCCCCACACAAAAGGCCAATAAGGGGTTTTACGTTTTTTAGCAAATAACCAGCCTGCCAACGCAACTAGCGGTAATGCGAGCAATAGACGATAGAGAAATACACGTGTGGATTGCTTTTGGTTAGCATCGTAAAGTGCTTGTGAAGCATCTTGTTCTAGCTTGTTCACCTGTGTTCTGATTTTATTTTCAGCTTGATTTTGATCTAGTTGTTGTTTTGAGAGTGTTTCAACTGCCTTTTCAGCCTCGCGCTCTAACGCCTTTAATTGATCTAGTGTTGCAGTGCGGGTCACCAATTCATCATCTTGTTGATTTTGCTGGGTGACATCCCGTGTCGCTAACCAGTTTTCAAAAGTGCGGCGCATGGCTTGATAATCATTGCGACGCGTATTCAGCGTGAGCTGTGCTTGGTCTAACTTATCTCTGGTTTCAGTATGCTGTTGTTGCAGGGTTTCTAGTTCTGTACGCAGGGGGTCTATCTTTGCGTGATCGACGAAGTCTTCTATCGAGTAGGATTGTTCCACATGCGGTAAGTCGCGAATAATTGCAGTGCCCAAGCCCAGTAAAAACCACGCAAATATAAATGCTACTAACCACAATGCACGGTTAAACCACTTTTCAGACAGTCTTGCTGCTTTGCTCATAGCACACTCCTAAATAAACAAACTGACATCCGAATTACCTGCAAACTCAAAGAAAGTCGCAGCGCCGCCAAACTCAATGCCCTCAATAAAATCGTCTTGCTTAAAATCAAATAAGTCTACGGTCATTTGGCAGGCAATCAGCTTAACGCCGCTCTCTAAGCACGCGCTGCGCAACTCTTCTATCGAGGCAACACCTTTGTCTGCAATTTTTTGTTTCATCATCATGGTAGCCATGCTCTCCATGCCAGGTAACATTTGTACAAGGTTAGGCATGGGCACTGGCATCGGCATGGCTGGGTTGCCAAGGGGAGACACTTTTAAATCTGAAACATCTTTTTTGAGTAAAGTCAGGCCGTAAAACGTAAAGAAAATACAGACTTCATAATCAAGGGCAGCTGCGGTGGAGGCTAAAATAAAAGGCGGGTACGCCCAGTCTAGCGTGCCTTTAGAAGCGATAAGGGCAAGTTTCTTTGCCATGGATTAAAGCGTGTCGTTACGCTTTTTAATATAAAAGGTAAACACTTTATCGGTTTGATCGAGCTGTAAAAGCGTATGCCCTGTTTGCTTGCAAAATGCTTCAAAGTCTTTGACCGAGCCTGGGTCAGTTGCCATGATTTTGAGTACCTGATTGCCAAGTAGCTCGTTTAGCCCTTTTTTGCAGCGCAAAATCGGTAAAGGACAATTTAAATTTTTTGCGTCTACTTCTTTATCAAAGTCCATGATATCCGCCAATTATTCTATTTATTTACGAAATCGTAGCCAGCTTTTGCCCATGCAATCACCCCACCTGTGAGGTTGTGTACATGATCAATCCCTTTACTCACTGCAAAATCCGCCGCCAAGGCTGAGCGCACACCGCTGTGACAGTAAAACACGACTTGGTCAGCACCTTCTAATTTTTGATATTCCACAGGCAACATGGAGAGGGGGATATGGATGGCATTTGGGATTCTCCCACGCATCACTTCGTCATCATTGCGCACATCCACCACGAGTACTTTAGGTTGCGTCATTAGGTTAAATAACGCTGGTGCTTCAATATTTTGAAAATTACTCATGAGGTATCCCTATATATGACCATGATTGTACACAGGATTTTCAATTGATGCGATGGGTGGAGCGGGGTAGGGTATGAATTCAGATGGGTCATATTCCCATTTAAATACGCTTGGTCTAGAATGATTTAGAGCAGCTGGCTAAACATAGTTTGATATTGAATATATCGTTGCATATTGCCTACGGGCACTATACCAACAATGCGTGTTTTATATGGATGGGTTATTTGCCAAATGAAGCTCACTAGTTTAGAAGAATGGTTTAATCAACGCTTGAATGAAGCTGGGATTGCGTTGAACGGCAGCAATCCTTGGGATATTCAATTGCATAATTCTGACGCGATCCAGCGCATTCTCTCGCAAGGTAGTCTTGGTTTGGGTGAATCCTACATGCAAGGGGATTGGGATGTGCCGCAACTGGATGCATTTTTCTACCGTTTGTTGCGTGCGCAATTACATGAAAAAGTAAAGCCATCCAGCTTATGGCTGCCATATATTCAGCATAAACTCATCAACAAACAAAACAGTAAGCGGGCTTGGCGGGTGGGTGAATACCACTACAACCTTGGAAATACGTTTTATCAGGCCATGCTGGATAAGCGCATGACCTATACCTGTGCTTATTGGCAACAAGCGAGCAATCTTGATCAGGCACAAGAGAACAAATTAGAGCTGATTTGCCAAAAGTTAAAACTGCAGCCGGGCATGCGTTTGCTCGATATTGGTTGTGGCTGGGGTAGCCTAATGGGATACGCTGCGGAAAAATATGGCGTGGAATGTGTAGGCATTACCGTTTCTTCAGAGCAGGTAAAGTTTGGCCAAGTACGCTATGCGCATTTGCCCGTAGAGTTTAGATTGCAAGACTATCGAGCGGTGAATGAGCAATTTGATGCGATTGCCAGTGTAGGGATGTTTGAACACGTAGGCAGAAAAAACCACCGAAAATTTATGCAAGTAGCCCATCGGTGCCTGAATGACGAGGGGTTATTTTTATTGCATACCATTGGTAAAAATACGAGCAACGGCATCACAGACCCGTGGCTGGAACGATACATATTTCCTAATGGCGATCTACCTTCTATTCAACAAATCGCCAATGCGGTGGAAGGCCAATTTGTGGTGGAAGACCTCCATAATTTTGGCGCGGATTATGATAAAACCCTAATCGCATGGTTTCATAATTTTAACCAACATTGGCCTGAGTTTAGCGCAGAATATGGCGACGTGTTTTATAGAAAGTGGCGCTATTATTTACTGTCGTGCGCTGGGGCATTTCGTGCCCGCGATATTCAGTTATGGCAGTGGGTGTTGTCTAAGCAAGGTGTAGTAGGTGGCTATCAGCGTCCACAAATGTCACTGCATGATTACTTTAACTGCTCAATTGAATGGCAGCTAAGGAGAGTGTAAGGTGCGGTGTGGTTGCGCCAGTTTGAAATTTAAACACTATTAAAAGCAAACAATCTGACTAACTTCAGTCAATACCTAACTTAATTAACAGTTGCCTTTATTGGCTTGACCAGGTGGGCAATGATGCCCAAAGTGATGGCAGCCAGTTAGCGCGATAACGCAAAGGAATAAAAGGGTAATTGATAGCTTATTCATGATTTCAATTTATCGCACTATTTGTATAGTGCATATGTCATTAATGAGTATTGTAGTTAAGGGAATGAATTGAATTGGTGATACGTGCAATTTAAACTGAAAATGAGTGCTTTTAACTTTCATCGTCCAAACACATTACTCCCTCAGTGCACTTAGCCTTCACAGACATAAACATGTAGGGTCGTTACTTAACTCACACACATACTATAATGTTGATTTGCGGATTCATTGTATTGGTTTAAGTTAATGCCGCGCTAAAAAATAATGTGTAGGTATTTTATGGGCAAGGGTAAATAAAAGCACAAAATTGCACGTAATATAATTCAAGAGATTAACAGTAAGGAGCAGAATGAATCTAGATGTCCGCACGATTATGGTGTTATTTGCCATGCTGTCCTTACTATTTTCTGGCTTAATTTTATCTGCAGGCTTGCATACACGCAGCATCAATAGCGTAAAACAGTGGTCAATCGCCAGTCTGTGTATTGCCGTTGGCCTAGGTTCTGCCTATTTCTTTCAAACACCTACTGCAAATGCCAAATATGCGGTTTTGCTCGGCACGACACTCATCACCACAAGCATTGCACTGCAATTCACGGGCATTCAATCATTTAAATCTGGCCAAGTTTATGTGTGGCCGGCAGTAGTTTTTGTGAGTGTGGCCACATTTCAAACCTATTGGTTTGAGTTTATTCATCCAGACATTATCTCTCGCACCGTCGCAAACTCGCTTATATGTTCTATCGGTTATGCCGCGTGCGCCAGCGAAACAATTGTCCGCAGCAAACCTAAGCTTAAATCTATCTCATGGCTGACAGGGTTTTCGTTTGCGTTACTCTCACTCGCAATGCTCATCAGGGCCATTGTCTTGTCACAATCCTCGCCAGAAACATATAGCTTATATGCCAATATTCCCGTTAACCCAGCCACATTCTTAATTACCTGTGCGTTGCAGCTGTGTGTCACATTCGGCTTTTTAGTCATGCTTAATCGTCAAGTTATGACTGAGATTGAGCAATTTGCAACGCGTGACCCATTGACAGGTGCATTCAACCGCCGGCTGTTGGAAGAAGAAATTGCAAAGCTGCAATCGCGTAGCAAGCGCATCGGGGATAAGTTTTCTTTAATGCTCATTGATATAGACAATTTCAAATCCATTAACGACAACTATGGGCATCTTAATGGTGACGAAATATTGCGCGGACTAGCCATCATTGTTGCTACAAAAATTAGGACAAATGATTATTTTGCGCGTTATGGTGGTGATGAATTTTGTGTGTTACTGCCCTCAACCGATACAGCTGAAGCATTAATCATCGCAAATCGTGTGCGTGAAGCGTACGCATCAACCTCATTTTTAGTGGGTGGCAAAGTCATCAAAACTTCGATAAGCATCGGCATTGTCGACTCTTCGCAGGTGGGAGTGGAATTCAAAACCATGTTGTCAGCAGCAGACCAAGCGTTATACAAAGCCAAGCATAGCGGCAGAAACAAAGTGGTTTTGCATACAACTGCCTGTATTGCAGGGTAATTTAACTAAACACGTGGTATACGATTTGGTTACGTACGATTAAATGAAAAAAGCCCACATCTCTGTGAGCTTTCTACTAGCTGGTGGCCATGAGCCGGAATCGAACTGCAAAGAATCTGAATTTCAAATGTAATAAAGCTATATGATCAAAACCACCTGTTAAAAAACACCCGGATCAAAAAGCGCTAACCGCGTTACAGATAATTTGTATCTATCAAGTCTTTATAAACATGCCAGCTAGCGTGCCCGACGATTGGCATGAACAGAAACAAACCTAGAAAACTTGTAGCAAGACCAACACCCACAAGTACGACAATACAAAAAGCCCAAAGTAACATTACAACTGGGTTGCGGGTGCATGCTCGCAGGCTAACTAAAGCCGCAGTTGCAGCATTTACCTTGCAATCAAGCATTAGCGGTATAGCAACCACGCTGATGGCATACACAAAAATAGCAAATAACCCACCTATAGAAAAATATATCAGTGTAAATAGAGGTTGTTTAAACTTAATCACACTAATCACAATATCGGTAAATGTTGGTAATGCACCATTAAAAAAGTGTGAAAAAATGCTGAGAGATGCCAATGTCCAGATTAAAAAGATAGCAAGCAATAACAATGTAAACAAAAAGATATTAGCAAGGTTTGTGCGCCAGGCTGTAAGGGTTGGTATCAGTGAAGGAGATTCGCCATTTTCCATCCGACGACTCAAATCATATAACCCAGTCGCGAGAAAAGGGCCGAGCAAGAAAAAGCCTGTGGTTAGCCCAGCTAAAAGCCAATAATGCTCGGCGTACATGATATGAATAAACAAACCAACAAATGTAAACACAAAACCATAGAACAAACTTGCCCAACCACCACGATGCGCATCTTCCACGCCAGAATGTAGCCAGTCGATAATGATTCCAGCATGAACATGACGAATGACAGTATTACTTTCTTTAGCGCCGATAGAAGAAGACATCACGTTTTTGTTCATAGGCTTACCCTTTATTAAGTAATACTCGTACTCAGTAACTAGCAGTTTGCAATGTTGAAGAACAATCAATCATGAAAAAAATGATTAAATCTACTGAATGAAAATGTATCACATTTTTCTAGTCTTTTATGCGCAATACATTTTAGGAATGCTAACAGGGGATAAGTAGAGGGAGCATGCTTGGGTATAAACCGCGGGTAGTCCACAGTGAGGGTGGCCCAGTTAGAATTTTAACTACTCAACCATCTTGAATATCTATTTGATAGGTTACTATAAAAGTTTACTCAATTAAATTTAATAAAAATGAGCGTATCTGGCCTAAGATCAAATCGTGGGGATATTTACCAAACACTCGTTGCTTTCGATTGGGCGCTATTTGTTCTTACTGACCCTCAGTTTGATTGGCTTGAGGTAGACTCAACTCAATATGATGTTGATGATGTTGTTATTGGCAAATCTGATGGCACGATTATTTGTTGTCAGTGCAAAAAAAACCAACCCGATTTTAGAGCTTGGTCTCTGTCTGATTTGTCAGATGAAATACAAAAGGCTGCCAATACTCTAGAAAACTCTCCTAATGTAAATATTCGCTTTTACTCGCGCGGTGAGTTTGGTCAACTAGCTAAGCTCCGTGAATTCGCCGTTAATTATAGTTCTGAAGCATATTATCTTAAAGAGTTGACCAAAGAGCATACCGAGACAAACAACTTATTGACGCAGGTCATTACCAAAGTAGTGCCTAACCTTACAAGTTATCAGTTTCTTATTCGCACCTCTTTCAATATTGATCATGATTACGATCAAAAAGAGCTTATTTTGCGCGAACGGTTGCGCAATTTGGCCAGTAGATCTGACTTAGCGTTTAATGCTGTATGGACGCAGCTGGATCTTCTTGGCGGACATATCTCAGTAGGTGGTTTGTCTGTTTCACCAAAGTTTAGATTGACCAAATGTGACCTTAAGGAAATTATTCTTCAGTCTGGTGCGGTGTTAGCACCGCCAATGGAGGTGACTGAAGTGCAGGCATCTTTTTCAAGAACATCGGCTATAGGTAGAAATTGGCAGCGCGATATTTCTGGTCAGAGTATTCAAAACAAAACAGTGAGCGAACTTCTTGTCGCTATTAATGATAAGAAGCGAGCTGTTTTACTTACCGGACTTCCTGGCAGCGGTAAAACTTGTGTAATGCTCAGCTTGCAAGAGGCACTTGAACAACGCGCTAAAACAGAAAATGATTTAATTCCACTTTTTATTCAATCGCGGGAATTCGCAGATTTTTCTACAGCATCTGAACTTCAAGCTCAGGGCTTGCCAAATCAGTGGGTTGAGCAAGCAGCACGATTGGCAGAGCACAAATATGTGGTCATCGTAATCGACTCTTTAGATGTTTTATCTATAGCTCGCGAACACAGCGTATTAACCTATTTTTTGGCGCAAATAGACCAACTGTTAAGGATTCCTAACCTTAGTGTTGTAACTGCATGTCGTGACTTTGATCGACGCTATGATTACCGAATAGTTAATCGCACATGGGATTGGGAGGTTAAATGCTTGCCATTAGATTGGGAAAAAGAGGTGCTACCTTTACTAAGCACTCTGAGTATTGATTCAACAGCTATAGATGTTACAACAAGAGCACTTATTCAAAATCCGCGTGAATTGGCTTTGTTTGTTGAGTTGGCGCAACGTGGCGGTAGTTTTAATATAGTCACGAGTCAAGGATTGGCTCAACGTTATCTTGAGGTAATTGTGCAGGCTGACCCTAGCCTTGGTGATATTGCATTGCAGGCAATTGAGCAGATGGCGAAAGTAATGCTTCAAACACGTAGTCTATCTATACCATCTCAGCAATTCAAAACATCATCTGATATTCTAAGGAAGCTACGCAGCCTGAATGTCATTCAAGATACACACGATGGAAAAATTACTTTTGGACATCAAACACTGTTAGATGTACTAGTTATTAGCGGAGCAATAAGACAAGGTGTTACCCTCAATCAGTTTATTCAAACTTTACCACCAGTTCCTTTTGTTAGACCAAGTATACGTAGTTTTGTGGCTCAATTAGCAATTGGGGAGCGCCCAGTTTTTAGAAAACAGATTAGAGCAGTTTTCACAAGTAACGCGGCTTTCCATATTCGTAGACTAGTTGCTGAATATTTTTCGCAGCTTAATCCTAATGACGAAGATTGGCGAATGTTGCTGGATTTGCGTAACAATCATCGTGAGATTTTTCAAGTTATTTACCAACAGGCAAGTTCTATTGAGTGGCATTACTTTTGGTTTAAACATTTAGTACCTGTTTTGAAAGTAAACCAAGATGAAGATGGGTTAACGGCACATGTTTATAAAGTAGCACAATGGAAAAATGATGATGCTAATGGAGTGCTCGCTTTTTGGATGGAGTCATTAGCAACAAGTTGGCTTAATAGCGAAAAAATTGCATCGCAACTTGAAATGTATTTGGCAGATGTTGACGATGAGCACTTGTTGCTAGCTACAACCTTGCTAAATCGATTGCTTGTCATGCCCAAGCCTCGTCATAGTTTTTTAGGTGCAACAGTTGCGCGTTTTGTAGAAGCTGGTGCGATTAGTGACGACTTGCTTTGGCAATATATGACTAGTGAAATAGACGAAGAGTCGATTCTTCAACATCACTTTGGTAATAAACTGAGATGCCAGCCTCATGAGTTTGGGAGTAAAAAAGAGCAATTTTTGAGTAATAGGATGTTGCAGTCAACCGCATTACTTGATCTGGCCTTGAGCACAGTTGAGTATTGGGGTGAGGTTCGTATCAACCCTTATGGTAATACGCGCATAGGGTTTCGAGAAGGATATTTAAGTGAAACTTCATACAGCGATGCCCATACGCAAATGGATATTCGACATGTGGATAGTGAGCGAATACTTTTTAATGCGATTGAGGCTGCGATTTTATATCATGCCCACAATAACTCTCAATGGTGGAGCATCAACCGTGAACGACTATGCTTTAATCACGAAGGAGCATTATGTTATTTCGGAATATTAGCTATTACTAGAAACCCTCAAACAAATATAGACGTAATTGGTCGTTTGTTGAGTAACAGAGATTTACTTGAGTTTAGTCTTTCATTTGAAATTGCTAATTTGATTAAATCGGCATTTATTTACCTTGATGAGGCCACACAAGATGTTGCAATAGCAACGATGCTAAATATATGGCATGAGGATGAAGAAACAGATGAGGATTCTCGCTGGTGGAAGATAAAAAGAAGGCTGGAATTTATATCCGCTGTTCCATGCCAATTGCGTACAGAAGAGGCGCAAAGGTTAATAGATAGTTACGAAAAAACAAACGGCAGGTTTATTCTGCAAGCAGATATAGGTATGCGAAGTGGTACTGTAGCTGCGCCATTTTCTTACGAGGTTTTCCTCAATGCTAGTGATACAGGGATATTAAACTTGCTGGCCCACTATACAGGTTACGGCGAGGGAGGATGGTCTGTTAGTTTTATAGGAGGTGAACGAGAGGTGGGATGGCAACTTCGTGAGGCCTCTTCTCGTCAACCAGTTCGCTTCTTAAAGTTTCTATCTACTTATTGGCCAATCATTTCATCTGAGTTTTGTGATGAAATCATGGATGGTGCAGCAAGTTATTTAGCCTATCGCTATGGCAATTTGTCGACAAATGGTACATGGGAGCCTCAAGAGGAGCCAAGTGGTGCTGAGTTAGCAAATGATATTTTACTCGAGCTGGAAAGACACCCTATTCACTGGATGAATAACCGCTCAGCTGCAAAAGCATTAGAAGCATGTTCACATGTGATTGAAGATATTCATAATGCAACGCGGTTAGCCTTTTTGGCAGTTGGTTTTTCTACCCACGTGGAAACTATCATAATCATTGGTGATGCTCACGATTTTCTAACTAGCGGCCTTAATATGAAGAGTGGGAATGTTGCCGATGCATTGATGGTTGTTGCTATAAATCTATTGAAAAATCAGCTACCTTTGCCAGTGTTGTTACAGCAAACACTATGTCGATTTTCCCGTCACGATCATCCAGCTGTTCGAGCGATGATTCTAAGGAGATTAGCTTATTTTCAGAGTTTCAATCCAACTTTGGGATGGGATTTGTTTGAGAATGCCATGCAAGATTCAAAAGGGCTGTGGAAAGTTGCTGAGCCTTGTCTCTATTATGCATACCATAAGAACTTTGACGTTGTTAGCCCTTTTTTGGAGCGTATCCGAACAGAAAGCTCCAACAAAGACATGGAAATATGGGGACGAATTACTGCGCTTGCCACGCTAACAGGACATATTAATTTTACTTATTTCTTAGATGACTTAAATGATATTGATATTACAGATGCATGGGAGGGTGCTACAAGTGTGTGGACTCATTCCGAGAATATCAAGCATCATCGCGAAATATGTCTTGCTGGGATTGAAGCAGCATTGAATGCTCCATTTCTGAACAAAAGTAATATCGCAAACCTACTTGAACATATTTTTCGCGACAATCAACCGCTTGTGGTGATTCCACTAAAATTGATTCAATGCAGCTTTGAGGCTTTTGAGCGGGACGAGCAAAATAAATACCATCGGCTTTTTGGCTTCAGCGATTGGCTCAATGCAGTCTCTCATTGTGACCCAGAGCTAGCGCTATCCACAGCTGAAATTTATTTGGCTTATATCAAAAAAACCAATCCTCATTTTTATGATCATGACAATCAATTAACTCAACTAATGACTCGTCTCTTTGGTGAAGCTGAAGAAAGAGAGGAGTATGACAACGGTTCAATGCTAAATCGTGTTGTACTTTTACAGGACGGATTGCTTTCGATTGGATTGAATTCTGTTAATGAATGGCTTCAATCTGCTGAGCGAAGTTAATTGGTCTTTATCCACGCATTAACTTCTTAGAATTCAAACTAAGATAATGGTTGATAAATATTAACTCAAATTTTTTAATCATTGAAAATTCGCCCCACAAAATATCAAGCAAGTTAATGAGATTAAAGCAAAACCTCAAATGGAAGGTTACGTAAAATACTACTCTGTGCCCAAGAAAGCAGGCTCGGAAGATTTTCGGTTTCATGACTTACGGCGCACTTGGCAACTGCTACAAAAGGACTAGACGCGAAGTTGATGGCTACATTCTAGCTACACTGACCGCCAAATGAAAAAAGCTCACAGAAATGTGAGCTTTTAAATGCTGGTGGCCGGGGGCAGACTTAAACTATCAATAGATACTTTACTCTCTCTGTAGATTGCTACTGTTTAGCTTGGTTCTTTAATGGAGTATGTTCAGGTGACGGCGATATTATGGAATCCAACGAATCTGGGAATTCAATTGTGCACGATTTGGCTAAACTCGTATTACATACCTCCAATTTAACACCTTTCACTCCTACTACCACCGGAGTGTCGAATTTTCTGTCTATAGTAATTCCAGAAACACTTGCTGAATAGGTACTAAATGCCACACCTGGGTACCCCACGTTAGAGTTGGCGTCTGACTTGTTGGTTACCAAATCAAGATATTCTCTGAACTCTTTTAATCTATCAGTAGCTTTAGGTTCTTTTGATGCCTCATTGGAATCTTGATCTGTTGCCGCAGCTACTTTGACTGTATCTCCATCAGCTGTTTGGTTTGTTGCAGAATCGTGCCCCTTGTCAGATTCTGAGTTTTGAGCGGGGATGCCAAATATGCTTCCAAAAGCATTTATTAAATCTAGTTTTGATTGGCTGTCTACTACATTAACAGCAGCTTTGATTTTGGCTGCTGCTGCTGAACTAAGGTTAACATCTACTTTTAACCCGTAAGCTGCATAAGCCTCTGAAACAAGAATTAACAAAGGTTGTTTATTTTCGCAATTTTTTTCTCCATATTTTTCAATATAAGTACCTAGTTTTTTAACTCGATTCCACTCACTAATATTTTCTTTTTGAGCTACAGCTGATACCAAATCTACAATTGGTAACTGGTAAGTCCCTACAGCCGGCACGGAAACACTTACAGACTCAATGTCACTAGAAGATATTCCAAAACCTGCCATTACTTTACCTGCTGGTAGCGCGGCTCCGATGTCTTTTCCGGATATCCGAGCAGATAAAAAATCAGGAAAGGCGGCATTTTTTAACTCTATTATCCTTGAATCCATCATTCTTCTGGATAGGCCATCTTTTGTCTCTGTGTCCGGTATGTTGTCTGTTTGACTGTCTTTTATTTGCGGTAGCTTAACGCTTTTGTTGTAAAAAGTTTGCAATGCATTGTTCACACTAAACCTTGCCAACAAATTCGAAATAGGAGAAAGTTTGCTGTTATTATCGGCGTAAATTTGCTGACCTAGCTCACAGGTTAATATCAAATCACCCACTTGAATGTCTTCTTTTGAAGTAAAAGTTGGGTGTATTTGATATTGACGAAAAGAATTTATCCACCTGCTGGAAAAATTCTCATTGAAATGCTTCTGTTCGTCACAACCCGCTAAAAAAACAATCAAAGTTAGAAATGAATACCTGATTACTGCTTTGTTCATTTGCTTATTCCCCTTATGAGTTTTTAAATGCAACAGAACATGATTTTGCAAAACTGCTTCAACCACCAATGTAAGCAATATTATTCAGTCAATTTAAATCAGCCAGTATGATTGAGTTATTAAAAGGTAATTTTTGTAATTTAGAAATTATTAGATTTCACAAAACTAATTGCTGCAATACCCTGTTTGGTAGTATTGGGGTTGTCGCTTGAAAGCAACTAAGTTTAAGTTTGCTAATGAGCATTTTGTAAATACAGCAAGGGCTGATATAAAATTGCTCTTTGCGGGACATTAAATGAAAAAAGCCCACATCTCTGTGAGCTTTTTAAATGCTGGTGGCCGGGGGCAGAATCGAACTGCCGACACGCGGATTTTCAATCCGCTGCTCTACCGACTGAGCTACCCGGCCAGCGTTGCAAATGCACTGTATGTGAATTGCAAGCCGCGCATTATAGCAAACAAAGCGGGCTTTGTAACAATCCTTTACAAAATTTATTCAGTCGCGCATAGTCTATGTAGAGTAATTCATCTATGATCGCTCGAGTCATGTGTCGTGATGTTTTATCTTTTATCAAAAAAAGCTGTTCAATAAAAAAGGAGAAGCAGATGGGATTATTTTCATTCATCAAAGAAGCAGGAGAGAAACTATTTGGGACTGGGGAAGCAAAGGCTGCGGAGCAAGTCGCCAAAAAAGAACCGACGCCAGTCAATGTTGAGGCAGCGAATCGCGCAGCAGCTAACGCAATTGCGGCATATGTTGCAAAAATGAATCTCACTGCTGATGGATTGACCATTGGTTTTGATGGCAAGTCGGGCACGGTGATTGTGCAGGGGATGGCTGCCACGCAGGAAATTAAGGAAAAAATCCTGCTATGCTGTGGCAATGTGGATGGTGTAGAGCATGTGCAGGATCAAATGGGTGTGATTGAAGCGGAAGCAGCGCCACAGTTTTACACAGTAGTACGCGGTGATACACTGTCGAAAATATCAAAAGAGTTTTACGGCAACGCAAATTTGTATATGCGAATTTTTGAGGCAAATAAGCCGATGTTATCGCACCCAGATAAAATTTACCCTGGTCAAATGTTGCGTATTCCACCCCAATAAGTTTTTACATAAGGAGATTTTAGAATGAATGCATTTTTACGTACTTTGTTGATTGGTTTAGTTGCTGCTACATTCACAGTAGCTTGTAGCGAGAAAACTGAGGAGGCTGCAGCAGAGGCAAAAGCAGAAATGGGTGAAGCCATTGATGCAACCAAAGATGCAGCGTCAGCGGCGGCTACCGATGCTAAAGATGCGGTAGTTGAAACCGCGGAAGAAGCTGCGGCAAAAACGGAAGCTGCGGCTGCAGACGCTAAAGAAGCTGCGGTGGATGCAGTGCAAGCAGCAAAAGAAGCAGCCCACGAAGCAACCGCTCCGTAATTTCAGTTATAAAATTGCTAAATTAACCCCGTACTGTGCAGATGGTACGGGGTTAATTTTGTATGTGTCATGTAAAATACGGCATGGCTCAATTTGATATCTCCCCTCTCAACACAGCGCTACATGATGCGCTGGTGCACAAAATCCAACATAAAACTAAACCGCTAGGTGCACTCGGACGCTTAGAAAGCATTGCCCTGCAAGTTGGATTGATTCAACAAACGCTTACGCCAACACTCTCGCAGCCAACCATGTTGGTGTTTGCAGGTGATCACGGTATTGCGCTAAGTGGTGTGAGCCCTTATCCGCAAGCCGTGACTGCGCAAATGGTATTGAATTTTTTAGCAGGTGGCGCGGCCATCAATGTATTCAGTCGTCAAGTGGGCATGCAACTGCGTGTGATTGATGCAGGCGTGAATCACACTTTTGCTGCTGATGCGCGTTTGGTGGATGCAAAAATGGGGATGGGTACAGCCAATTTTTTACATACATCTGCCATGAGCATTACGGACTGCCATGCCGCGATTACACGTGGCGCAGACATTGTGCAGCATGAGATAGCCGCAGGCTGTAATGTCGTTGGGTTTGGTGAAATGGGCATAGGCAATACGTCCAGCGCAAGTTGTCTAATGAGTGTGCTGACAGGAACGCCCATTGCACAATGTGTGGGTCGGGGCACGGGATTGGATGACGCAGGTTTGGCCAATAAAACACGTTTGCTTACCCAGGCAATGGCGCAACATGTCATAGATGCGACAAATCCATATCAAGTATTGGCGACATTTGGCGGCTATGAAATCGCCATGATGGTGGGGGCAATGCTGGCTGCTGCAGAGCAGAAAGCAATTCTACTCATTGATGGGTTTATTGCTTCAGCTGCCTTGTTGGTGGCCAGTCAATTACATCCTGCGGTGTTGCAGTATTGTATATTCGCGCACCGTTCAGATGAGCATGCGCACCAAGCACTTTTGAATCACTTGGGAGCATCACCCTTACTAGACATAGGTTTACGTTTGGGTGAGGGCACGGGTGCAGCCTTGGCGTATCCGCTAGTGCAAAGTGCGGTGAATTTTCTCAATGATATGGCAAGTTTTGAGAGCGCGGGTGTCTCTGAAAAGGCAGCTTCATGAGGCAGGAGTGGCGCAGATGGTTGTTGGCACTTGGGTTCTTTACGCGCATACCAGTACCAGATTTCCCTGATTTTAAAGACACCGAATTGAACCATGCCGCTAAGTATTTTCCCTTAGTAGGTGTGTTAGTGGGCTTGGTCGCCGCGCTCGTGTTCTATTTCTCCAGCTTGGTTTTACCACAATCCATAGCGGTGTTGTTGAGTATGGTAGCGACTATTTATCTGACAGGTGCGTTTCACGAAGATGGGTTGGCTGACAGTGCGGATGGCTTGGGTGGTGGATGGGACCGTGAGCGAATACTCACTATTATGCAAGATTCCAGATTAGGTACCTATGGCGCAGTCGCTTTATTTTTAATGCTATTCGCCAAATTTCAAACATTACAAGTCATGAACCCGTTTGTGATTCCTTTGGCGCTGATCTGTGGTCACGCATTGAGCCGATTGGCAGCGGTATGGGTGATGCGAAAGTTAACGTATGTCAGATTTGAGGGAAAATCCAAGCCCATAGCCACGACTATTCCCACAGTCGATATCATCGTCTCGCATGTATTCGGTTTGGCGCCCTATATGGTCATTATTAGCTTATTGGTGTTGAGTCAGCACGCGTGGCAAGTGATTGTATTGTTTGTATTGCTGACTGGTTTGCCTGTGCTGTGTGTTTGGTGGTGGTGGGCACGTAAGATTCAGCGCTGGCTAGGTGGCTATACGGGCGATACGCTCGGCGCCATGCAACAAATAACAGAGTTAGCCTTTTATTTGGGTGTATTGGCGTGGAGTCTACACGTATGAGATTAACGCTAATTCGACATACCAGTTTGCAGATTCCAACAGGTGTTTGTTATGGCCAAACGGATATTGATGTCGCTGCAAACTTTATGCAAGAGGCCACGCAGACCAAAGATAAACTTAAGCATTTGCAGTTTGATGCCGTGTTTTCAAGCCCATTGCAACGCTGTGTGAAATTGGCGCAGGCGCTGGCTGCAGATAATATTCGGCATGATGTACGGCTTAAGGAATTGCATTTTGGTGATTGGGAAATGCGCGCATGGGACGAGATTCCGCGCGATGTGTTTGATCACTGGGCGCAAAACTATGCAGAGCTTGCGCCACCCAATGGCGAAACGTTTCAACAATTACAAATGCGCGGAATCGCTTTTATTGATGAGATACAGCAACAACACCCAACAGGGCATGTATTAGTGGTTACCCATGGGGGCATGGTGCGGGCGTTGCTGGCGCATGCACTTAACATGCAATTAAAAGGGCTGTTTCGTTTTCATATTGATTACGGCAGCGTGACACAGTTAGATTTTTGCGGTGGTGTGCCTAAGGTGGAGTTTGTGAATCGCTAGTAATTTTGATAAGCGCCGCATCAAGTGCTGCCCATTGATGGTCTGCGGGCAGCCCAAATCTAAGCGCTGCAGGCTGGTCAAACACTCTTGTCCAAATACCTTGCTGCGCTAACTGGTCTTGCATTATCAGCGCATGTGGGTAGGTTACATAATGGAATAAAGCAGTACCACCTTGAGGCTCTAAACCAGAGTGAGAGAGCATTAGTTGTAATCTTTGACTGCCAACTATTAATGCGTCACGCGCCTGGGCTTGCCACTGCGTATCTAATAGCGCTTGCATTGCAATGTAGCGGCTTGCACCTGCAATGGGCCAAGGGCCTATCATTTCTTGTGCGCGTGCTAAGTATGGTTTTTTCGCAATTAAAAAGCCTACCCGTATACCAGCTAAGCCAAAAAATTTGCCTAGTGACCTTAATACAAACAACCCTTCTTGATGCGCATGTGCAGCAATACTCTCAGTTGGCGTCACGTCCATAAACGCTTCATCCACAATGAGCCATCCGCCGCGTTGCGCTAGCGTTGCATGCCACGCCAACAAAAGCGCGGGTGCAAACCGCTTGCCAGTAGGGTTGTTAGGGTTGCACACCAACACCACATCTGCCCAATTCAGCGTTTCATCCTCTGGTATGTCTGTAAAAAAATGTACGGTATGGCCTTGAGATTGCCATGCGTGTGCATGCTCCTGATACATGGTACTAGGCATGGCCACATGACATGGTGATCTTAGCTTGGGGAGTATTTGCAATGCTGCTTGGGATCCTGCAGTGGGCAAAATGGAGTCACAGCCATAGTAGCCACATGCTGCCTCCGCTAAGCCATCATGGTCTTCGGGTAGACGTTGCCAACTATGGTGAGGGATTGCGGGAATAGGGTAATGGTTTGGGTTAATGCCTGTAGACAAATCCACCCATGATACGAGTGGAATGCCATATGTTTGCGCAGCCAGTGCTAGGTTGCCGCCATGTTCAAGCATAGGTGCTAGCGCCTATCAATAATGCGATGATGAGCCAGCGATATACGCCATGTCTCACCAAGGCGAGTGAACGCTCAATATCGCTCACGACTGGTGGCTCACCTGCGCCTAATGCCGGGCGAAGGTGCCACTCACCATGGTAACGCGCCGCGCCGCCCAATAGCACATTCAATGCCCCCGCGCCTGCAGACATCACTGGGCCTGCGTTCGGGCTATCCCATAGCGGTGCTTGTGTTTTCCAGCAATGCAATGCCAGCTTGGTGTGCCCCAACATTGCATAAGTCAACGCAGTGAGCCTAGCAGGAATGTAATTGATGACATCATCTAAGCGTGCAGCAGCCCAGCCAAAATAGGTGTAACGTGGATTTTTATAGCCCCACATGGCATCCATGGTGTTGATGAGTCTAAATGCCAGCGCACCGACACCTCCTGCCATAAAAAACCAAAACAGTGTGCCAAATACACCATCATTGCCATTTTCAAGCACCGATTCTACTGTGGCAGGAATGGGGTCGATGGCAGATGAATCGCGGCTGACCATATACGAAGCCGCCAACTTTGCAGCTTCATGGTCCTGATTGTTCAATGCATAACTCACCGCCTGTGCATGTTCGTGCAGGCTTTTATGGCCGAGCGCAAAATACAGCAAAGCAACATCCACCAGTGGATGCATCAAGTGTATGTTGGATAACCAATAGGCGAGGGCTACACAAGGCAAAATCAATAGGCACAAGCCCAACACACCCAAGTAATATTGCGCTGATGATGCTTGGCGATGCGTGGGGTTCAACCAATGTTCTAACTTAGAGGCCAAGTAGCCAAAGCCTACCAATGGGTGGTAACGTTTCGGTTCGCCCAATGCAAAATCTAGCGCAACGGCTATGCAGGCGAGCAACGCCAATATGAGATAATTTGGGTATGAAAACATTAATGATTCAAGGCACTACGTCAGATGCAGGTAAAAGCACACTCGTTGCTGGAATATGCCGAGTATTGTACCGCAGGGGCGTAAAGGTTGTGCCATTTAAGCCGCAAAACATGGCACTCAATTCCGCCGTCACTGCGGATGGTGGAGAGATTGGCCGCGCGCAAGCAGTGCAAGCCATGGCGTGTGGGCTAGCGCCACATACCGACATGAACCCAGTCTTGCTCAAACCCAATTCAGACACAGGTTGCCAAGTGATTATTCACGGTAAGGTACAAGGTAATTTTGAGGCCACTGGCTACCACGCTTATAAGCCAACTGCGATGCGTGCAGTCATGGATTCTTGGCAGCGTTTAACCCAGCAATATGAGGCTGTGATTGTGGAAGGCGCCGGAAGCCCGGCAGAAATTAATTTACGTGAAGGCGATATTGCCAACATGGGCTTTGCCGAAGCAGCGGATTGCCCCGTTATTTTAGTGGCAGACATTGACCGCGGTGGTGTGTTTGCGCATATTGTAGGAACGTTAGCCTTGCTCTCCGAAAGCGAACAAGCACGCACGATTGGATTTGTGATAAATCGTTTTCGTGGCGATATTGCATTGTTGCAGCCTGGTTTAGATTGGTTGGAAGAAAAAACGGGTAAGCCTGTACTGGGGGTGCTGCCATATTTACATGATTTGCATATCGAAGCCGAAGATGCGATTTCAACACAACAGACATCGCCCGATGCACAACAAAAACGTATTAAAGTGATTGCACCGGTGCTCCCGCATATTGCCAACCATACCGATTTTGATGCATTGCGTTTGCATCCCAATGTGGATTTTCAGTTTATTAAGCTCACGGATGAAATTCCTAAAGCCGATTTAATCATTCTGCCTGGAAGTAAAAATGTGCGTGGTGATTTGCAGTATTTAAAGCAACAAGGTTGGGAGCAAGCGCTCACACACCATTTACGATATGGCGGAAAAGTGCTGGGTATTTGCGGTGGCTTTCAGATGTTGGGTGAGTCGATTCATGACCCGCATAGCATTGAAGGTGACGTGGGAAGCAGTGCAGGATTCGGCTGGCTGGCGATGGAAACCACACTGGAACAAGAAAAGCAGCTTAAGCAAATATCAGCAAAACTGGCGTTTGCAGAAGCCACAGTGACTGGCTACGAAATTCACATGGGGGTTAGCCGTGGTAACGCGCTGGCGCAACCAGCACTGATGATAGACGGCAAGCCAGAAGGCGCGATTTCTGCAGATCAGCAAGTGGTAGGCACATATGTGCATGGGCTGTTTGATCATCCAGAATCGTGTGCGGCATGGCTGGCATGGGCTGGGCTGCAGGATGCGGCACCATTTGATTATCAGCAGCTGCGTGAGCAATCGTTAGACCGACTTGCAGACTGTGTGGAGACGCGCTTGGATTGGGCTAAGATAGGATTAGGTAAAGCTTAGATTAGATAAAGCCTAAGCTTGATTAAGTTGCAGTAAGCTTAAATTGTAGTGCCTTAACCTCTTATTTTTCAGCCACTACCTGTATCTCTTGACCCATACACGCTACGATTTGTCCTGCGCGTATTTTGGCGGTTTTGCGTAATTCTGTTTCACCGTCGACCATGACCAAGCCTTCAGCCACCATGGCTTTGCCTTGGCCGCCGCTATCGGCAATACCTTCAATTTTCAACAAGTCGCATAATGCAATATGTTCACCTTTTAATTCGAATATCACCATATTTAGCCTTTTAAGTTGATGGGTAAACCTGCCGCAACAAAACTCACTTTACTTGCCAGTGCAGCAACTGATTGGTTAAGCCTGCCTTGCTCATCTTGAAACTGACGGTTGATTTCGCCCAACGGCACAATGCCCATGCCGACTTCATTACTCACCAGCAATACGGTGCCTTGCAAGGTTGGCAGTATATCCATGAGCGCAGCGCGCTCTTCTTGCCACAAGGCGTCAGTATTCTCTTGGCCCGTTGGGCGGTCACAGTCTGGGCAAATGCATTGCGCTAACCATAATGTTAAGCAATCTACAATTAAACAGGTGTCTTCTTTGGCATGCGTTGCTAGCGTGCTGGCCAAGCCAAACGGTGCTTCGATAATATTCCAGTGGGGTGGGCGGCGCGATTGATGATGTGCGATGCGTTTGGCAAACTCATCGTCATACACTTGTGCTGTAGCAATGTAAGTGACAGGCAACTCGCTTTGCGAGGCGAGCTTTTCAGCATGCGCACTTTTGCCCGAGCGTGCGCCGCCTAAGATTAAATGAACAGACATATTAAGATAATTGGCTCCATTGACGAATAATGGCTTGTAATTGCGGCAGGCCATCACTAAACACTGAGGGTCCAGGCTGCAAGATGTCCGCTGATTTAATTTCAAATACCATGTTATTTTGAATGGCAGGCATGTCCTGCCAACCCTCACGTGCAGCGACTTGATCTGGTTGAAATTTTTTACCACACCAAGAGCCAATGATAATGTCTGGTTTGCGCGCCAGTACTTCTGCTGGCGTTACGGTACGCTCACGTGCGCTGTGATATTGGCTAAGTTCAGGAAAACAGTCTTCACCGCCAGCAATCGCGATTAATTCTGATGCCCAGCGGATGCTACACATCATTGGGTCATCCCATTCCTCAAAATAGATTATTGGCTTACGCGCTAGGTTAGCTGAAGATTCACGCGCAACGTCAATTTGTTGCTGAATGTCGCGCACTATCGATTCCGCACGCTGGCCAGCACCCACCAAGTGTCCGGTGGTGAGTATCATGCGCAAAATTTCCGCAATCGAGCGTTGATTAAACACATGCACTTCCACGCCAGCCTTGATCAGCGTGGCCGCAATGTCAGCCTGCAGATTAGAGAAGCCCAGCACTAAATCTGGTTTGAGCGCTAAAATCTTATCAATTTTTGCAGAAGTAAACGCTGCAATTTTTGGTTTTTCTTTCCGCGCAATGGCTGGGCGGGTGGTGTAGCCTGAAATCCCAACAATGCGGTCTTGCTCACCTAGCATGTAGAGCACTTCAACCGTTTCTGTGGTGAGGCACACAATACGTTGTGGCAATCCGTTCATTTCGAATCCACGTCCTGCCAATGGTTTTCCATCAACATCTCTGAGAGAGGTTTTTCTTTGGCCCAGCCTTCTTCCACCAACATAGGCTCTTTGTAAAAACTATTCACATAGCCCAAACAAAGTATCGCTATCGGTTTTGCACCATCAGGAATGTTGAGCAGCTTTGCCAATTTTACTGGATCAAACATAGACACCCAGCCCATGCCAATGCCTTCAGCTCGGGCTGCTAACCATAGATTCTGGATAGCGCAACTGACAGAAGCCATGTCCATTTCAGGCAATGTGCGACGACCAAAGATATGTTTTTCTCTGTGGTCACACAAAGTGGCGATGAGCACTTCGCCACAATCCAATACACCTTCCACTTTTAAGCGCATAAACTCTGCCATGCGTGCGGTCGTTTCAAACTCGCCTATGGCTTGCGCGGTCTTCATGCGTTCTTCATTCACTTGCGCGTGTATGGCTTTACGCAAATGGATATCGCTAATACGGATAAAGCGCCAAGGTTGCATTAAGCCAACGCTAGGCGCATGGTGAGCAGCCTGTAGCAATTTCGTCAGCAGTTCCGGTGCGATGGACGTGGGCAAAAAGTGGCGCATATCGCGACGCTCTGCAATCACGCGATACACCACTTCTTTTTCGTGTTCTAAATAACCATCATTCATGATAGAAAAAACTGTGCTGCCATGACGGGGTTGGATGGAAAGTAAAAATGTAAGAAGCTGGCAGTCACGCTACCGTCCACATATACCGCCTCACCTTGACGATACTTACTGTTTGCAACGTGAGCAGGGGTGAGAGACGATTGAAATTGGCCATAATGAAAGGTAT
Organism: Methylophilus sp.; assembly: GCA_030696695.1. GTDB lineage: Bacteria > Pseudomonadota > Gammaproteobacteria > Burkholderiales > Methylophilaceae > Methylophilus. The sequence goes on along the minus strand of JAUYRP010000001.1, from coordinate 156,817 downwards.
GCGCGCCAATGGTACCTTGGGGCGTGGTGACATGCTGTGTGCCCAAGCCTTGCAGTTTGGTTTGCATGGTGCTTTCGCCGGCAATCACATCAAAAGTAGGGCTACCATTGATGCGCTGACCCAATGCCATCATGCCACCGCATTCTGCCAATATGGGTTTGCCATCTTGCTTGGCAGCTTTTAGGCTCACTTGCATCCGCATATTTTGCTGAATGCGATCTAAATGCAATTCTGGATAACCCCCTGGAATCCAGTATGCATCTGCTTCAGGCAAGGCTACATCATCTAAGGCTGAAAAATAAATCACATTCGCGCCTAAGGCTTTCAAGCAGTCAATATTAGCAGGGTAGATAAAACAAAACGCGGCATCGCGAGCCACAGCAATAGTTTTGCCTTCTAGTAAACGTGGTAGCGCCTGTACTTCGGGTGCTGCAAAGCGCACCGTCGGTGGTAGGGGTAAATCATCACCCAGCATCTGTGCGGCGGCCTCTATGCGTTGTTCAATATCGCTAATTTCATGCGCTAGATGCAAACCCAAATGGCGTTCTGGAAGACTCAATTGTGCATCTTTAAGCAGAGCGCCTAGCCAGGGTGTGGCGTCGTTACCAGAGGGTGATTGTTTGCTGTGGTTGCTAATCGCCTCTTTGAGCATGCTTGCATGCCCAGTGCTGCCCACTTTATTGGCTATTACGCCAGCACGTAGCAAGCTTGGTTCAAAGTCATACAAGCCATGGGCAACTGCTGCAAACGTTTGTGCCATGCCGCTGGCGTCTATTACCAACGCAACTGGTAAGTTGAATGCTTTGGCGATATCTGCGGTGGAGGGTGTGCCGTCATATAATCCCATCACACCTTCTGCAATAATCACATCGGCCTGTTGCGCGGCATGATAAAGCTGCGCTTGCGCATCGGCTAAGCCGCACATGCCCAAATCCAAGTTATATACAGGGCGGCCAGTGGCTACTTGCAGAATCATGCTGTCAATAAAATCAGGGCCGCATTTAAACGCTTGCACTGTAAGGCCACGGTTGCGCCAAGCACGTGCAAGCGCGGCAGTGACCAAGGTTTTGCCTTGACCAGAAGCAGGGGCAGATACCAAAACAGCAGGGCAGGTGCGTGCCGACATATTAAAACTCTATACCAGGCATGGCTTGCACACCTGCCTGAAACGCGTGCTTGACCAGATTGATTTCGCTGACTGTGTCGGCGATCTCAATCAATGCGGGCGGTGCTCCACGCCCCGTCACCACTAAATGCTGCATTTCAGGGCGATGTTGTATCGCGGATATCACTTCATCAATCGCTAGCCACTGATACTTAAGGGTATAGGTGAACTCATCCAATATGACCACATCAATGGTCTTATCGCTCAGTGCCTGTTTAACGACTGACCAAGCCGCCTCAGCGGTTCTTTTGTCTTGCTCTGGATTCTGTGTTTCCCAAGTAAATCCATCGCCCATCACATGCCAAGTGACATTGGGTGAAGCTCTGAAAAAAGCTTCTTCGCCGGTGTCAGAACGGCTTTTGATAAACTGCACGACCACTGCTTTCATGCCGTGCCCAAGGGCGCGTGCCAACACCCCAAATGCGGCAGTGGACTTGCCTTTTCCGTTGCCGGTATGGATGACAAACAGCCCACGTTGAGTGCGTGCTGTGGCTATTTTTTCATCCACAACCGCCTTTTTTCGCTGCATGCGCGCAAGGTGGCGTGTGTTTTTATCTAAGTCAGTCAATTATGCTTTTGCGCTGTGGTTAGTTTGAATCAATGTGAATGCAACATGCACTACAAGCGCAATGCCTAACCAAAAGGCCAAGTTTTCAATTTGGTGCGGAAAGTATTTAACCAATCGGTTACCAAATTCTGCAATGGTTGGGTCTGCATAACGACCACCAAAGAAGTAGAAGCCACCACTTGAGAATAATTCGCTTAGCACTGAAGCAACCAGCACGCTGCCACCAAGTGCTGGAAGCGCTTTCCAGCTAAAGCTGTATCGCTGTGCAAACCAACGGCCAGCTAACCATAATGTGCCGTAGGCGGGTAGTAAAAAGCCATATGCAGGCGTCACACAAAAGCTACTGGTGCCTGCAAACGTAATCGATGCAAAATCTAAGCCTGCACACAACGCAAGTAATGCTGCAAACACCCATGCTGGGCGCAAATATAAACCTGCTAGAAAAAACACAGCAAGTGATGCGCTTGGCAGCGCATTGATGGATGCAAAATGATGACCGCGTGTCATCACAACAAGTGCGGTTAGGGCAATGCCCACAACGATTTGATTGGTTTTAGATAGTGTTAGCATGGCAGTTGCAGCCTCCCGTTGATTCGTAAATTGTATAAAATGTGCAGAGCATGATTTTAGCGTAAATGTGTTTTGCAAAAGCAGTTTATTTTGGGAATCATGCCCCACACAAAGGTTAGTTAAATAGCCTATTTATTAGTTTTTCATGTCATAACGTAATCCTACAAATAGATTGCTACCTGCGGTGTTGTAGGGTACAGATGTTGCGGTATTACCTGTAAAGGCCAACACATAGTTTTTATCAAGAATATTGTTGGCACGCGCTTCCAGTTTCCATTCAGGTGTTAGCTGATAGTCAGCTGTAAGATTCATGAGCGTGTAACCACCAATATTTTTGGTATTGGCAATATCGTTGTAACGATTAGAGGACCCTACGATTTCTGCACCCCATCTTAAATCGCCAGCTTTGTGCTGAAGAATTAAGTTGCCGTAGCGGTTGCCGCGTCTCGGCACTAAATTGTCCGAACCTTCCTCACGTGGTGATTGCAATGTGAAGTTGCCGCCGACTAGCAGTGATTCTGTGATATTCCATTCAGCATCTACAGTAGCCCCTTGTATGGTTACTTTACCCACATTAATCGGGCAAAAGCCGCCTATGGTACAACCAGCAGTTGCCGGCCCTGCGGATGCAATTAGATTTCGAATTTTATTTTCAAATACAGTCACACCAGCGCGCCAAGTTTGGCCTGTGTACTGAATACTGGATTCAATATTGTCAGATTTTTCTGGCGCTAAATCAGGGTCGCCAAAGTTAGGAAAATACAGTTGGTTGAATGACGGTGCTTTAAAGGCTTTGCCATAGCTTGCTGTCATGCGCCAAGCTGGGCTAAAACGATAGCCATAACCCGCGCCGCCAGTGGTGAAACTACCAAACTGTGTGTTGTGATTTTCACGCAATGAGAGTTGTAATGAGTGGTTGTTGATATCCGCCAAATAGCTTGCTAAAAAACTGTCATCATTCCGTTCTCTGTTGTATTTTGTATTCACATTGCTTTGACTGCTCACGTCCTGCTCCAAGCGATCATAAGCGAGGGTCAGTGTGCCCACAGGTAACTTTAAGTCATTTTGCCAAGTGAGCTGTAATTGGTCAGTGCGAAATTTGCTAACGCCTGTTGGGTTAAAGCTGCTGCTTAATGGGTTGGTGTTAGGACTGGCATAACTATCCGATTTATCCACACCCACACCTAGTTTGAATGTGCTGTGCCAGAAATCGGTAAATTGATTTTTGCTAGTAAACGCATAACTTTGCAATGTCTGATCATTGTAATTGTCATAATTACTATCAAACTCGCTACGGCCTCTAGTTTCGAAAAATTGCAAACCCCAGCTGTGCCCTTCAGCGAGCGCAAGCTCCAAATAGGCAGAAGCACCTAAATTGCGGAAACCATCATTGTCGGCATCAATGCCTGTACGTATGCGTTTGGCAGAAAAACCTCCCGTGTCTAGACTGCTGACACTGACCCCATATTTCAATCGGCCAGTATTGCCACTGATGCCAGCCTCCGCTGTTTTGGTGTTATAGCTACCTAAGCCTACCGCTGCGTGGACGTGCGATTCTCCAGCTTCCATTTTACGTGTGAAGATTTGGATGACACCGCCAATGGCATCTGCACCATACAAACTTGACGCTGGACCACGTAAGATTTCGATACGCTCAATTTGACCTAGCGGTATGCTTTCAAAGGAAGTTGTGCCTAACGTGGCGGAGTTGACGCGTAGCCCGTCAATTAATACCACCACGTGTTGATCGTTAGTGCCGCGTAAAAAAATACTACTTGCAGTACCTGGGCCACCATTTGTGCTGATTTGGATACCAGGCTGCATACGCAACACATCGGTTAACGCGTTTGCGCCATTACGTTCGATTTCTTCACGCTCAACCACAGTGACATCACCAATAGTGTTGGCTTCTGATTGAGGTATGCGCGCAGCAGTGACGACTACATTGTCTAGCTGAATGTTTTCTGCCGATTGCGCAGGAATGGTAAATGCTAGGCTGACTAAGCCTGCGATGGATGTTATTTTCATTATATTTCCCTGAGTGCACACGCGTCCCCGCATGTGAGTTTCAATAAAGAAAATACCTAGGGCTTTCATGAACGAAACGATCACTTAGGATAAAACAATTAAGTAAGACGCCTTGAACCACCGTCACCCCGCGGTATTTCCAACACAGCCAATAAAGGCTCTAGTTGTGTAGGCCGGTCTCCGGGCTCGTGACGATTCAATTTACGCCTTCCCAAGCTTAGTCAGCTCAGTGGCATGTTGTAAATCTAAAATCACTTACCGTTGCGGGGGCAGCACAGGAATGCTTGTGTTTGCACACAATTCACCTGTTTCCCAGTTTCACCTAATTACAGAAAAGTAACGTCGGCACCTAACAACAAATTGGATTATAGCGAAAGTTCCCTCGCAAACCATAAATTTTTTATACAACAGAAAGTTTGAAACATATCAAATCACTTTGAATAGTAAACGTTAGCTATTGACTCTAATGATTTTTTTCAATTATAGTGGGCACATGGAGATTGATTTAAAAAGTTTAGAAGACAAAGTCAGCAAACTTATCAGCGTGTGTGCATCATTACGCGATGAGAATCAGCAACTTAAATCTGAACTCAATAAAGCGACGCAGGATTCAGCGCAGCTGAAAAACAATATGCTACAAGCAAGCAACCAGTTAGAAAGCTTGCTTGGTTCATTGCCTGCAGAGGGTCAATCTTAATGGCTGCAAAACCGATTGATATCGAAATCATGGGCCGTGAGTTCACGGTATCTTGTACCGATGAAGAGCGTCAAGGCTTACTGGAAGCAGTGGATTACCTAGATCATAAAATGCGTGAAATTCGCGATGCAGGGAAAATTGTGGGTGTTGAGCGCATTGCTATTATGGCCGCGCTAAATATTTCGCACGAACTGCTCAATACGCAGTCTGATGGTGTTGACGTAGGGGATATAAAGCGTAGGATGTTTGCTATGCAAAACCAGATTGATGAGGCGATTGCTCTGCAAAATAAGCTGTTGTAGTCAAATCACTTCATTATTACGTCACAATTAAGTTTTAACATCCAATACGTTTTCTTTGGTGTTGCCTGAGTCTAAATTCCTTGAACTAGTCTTTGTTATAGGTTTCGGCTATTCGGGTGCGGTGTGATCGCTCTAAATTGAGTCTGCTTTTAAGCGGCTCTTGGTGAGTGAACCTAAAGTGCTTTAGGCTGTTACCACCTGAACTTTTTTGGTTCAGGATTAACGGCTCAGGTAACACCAAAGAAAATTAACCTTGTTGAAGCCTCGCTGACACTGCGTTACTTTCGTTCCTCGTACTTAGTGTACTGCGTTCACTCAAGTGCCTTGTTTCAGCTTCGCTTGAACCAGCTTGCCATGCGGCTAGTGCGAATAGATGTTGAGCAAAATTTCACTAACAGCTGACTAGCGTAATGCGTGATACTTCAAATCAGCAAGGCTCACAACTTCCAGACATTTCTCGTGGCAGGCTTCTAACACCACAGGCGGTGCAAATCCAGCCTCTGAGGCCTCCAACCAACGCGCAGCACATACGCACCAGCGGTCTCCTGCTTTTAAACCAGTAAAGCCAAATTCCAATCGTGGCGTAGTCAAGTCGTTACCTTTGGAAAATGAGAATGCTAGAAACTCATCTGTCATTTGCGCGCATACGGTATGGCTACCTCTGTCCTCTGGGCCTGTTTCGCAGCAACCATTACGGGTGAATCCAGTTAGCGGGTTCATGCTGCATGTCTGTAACGCAGTGCCGAGTACATTTTTTACCATTGCTATTCCATTCAAAACCAAGTCCATCGTATGATACGAGAAAATGAATAGACGAGATATAGAGATGCGATATTGGTTAATGAAATCTGAGCCAGCGGATGTTTCGATTGATGATTTAGCTTCTAGGCCAAATCAAACAGTGGATTGGTACGGTGTACGTAATTATCAGGCACGTAATTTTATGCGTGATCAAATGAGCATTGGTGATGGTGTGTTGTTCTATCACTCTAATTGCGATGAGCCTGGGATTGTTGGCGTCTGTGAGGTAAGTTCGTTGGCTTATCCAGACCGCTTACAATTTATAGAAGGACATAAATATTTTGACCCCAAGGCCACGCAAGAGACGCCGCGCTGGTTTAATGTGGATGTAAAACTGGTGCGTAAGACGCGTCTGTTAAGCTTAAAGGAGATGCGGGAGATTCCTGAGTTAGCTAATCTGCGCATATTGCAGCGCGGCAATCGCCTGTCGATTACGCCAGTAGACCCGAAAGATTGGGACTATATTCTAGACTTGCTGAAATAAAAAAAGGCGCATGAAGCGCCTTTTTTTGTAGAGACACTATTATTTTTTAGCGTCTAGACTACCCATTGCTTTCGGGTAAGTCACTAAGCCCCAAGGCATGTTTTTCACCTCAATTTGCTTAGTCACTTCCAGTTTCTCTGCGTCAATCACATACACCGCATCGGATTTTCCGCAGGCGAGTAAAATCTGCTTGTCATCTGGGGTAAATGTAAAGTGCCAACAACGATTGCCAGTTGGAATGTCTTTGATTTTTTCAAAGGTTTTGGCATCAAACACTTGTAGCATTTTTTCTTTGTTGGTGGCCACAAAAATACGATCGCCTGCGTGGTTGTATGATATGCCGTATGGTGTTTGGCCAGTTTCAACTGTACGAACCAAATTGTAGTCTTTGTCTAACACCATAATTTTGTTACCGTATTCAAGCGTAGCCAAATACGTGCTGCCATCGGGCGAAACTTTGATGCCACGTGGACGATCACCATGCTCATGGGTTTGAATGGTTTTGACCAATTTCCCATCATCAATGTTGTGCACTGTCACCGTGTTATCTGCTTCGTTGGTAATGACAAGTTGTTTGCCGTCTGCAGAAAACTCTATGCCTTCAGTTTCCGGTCCGCCAGTAATCTCGCGCACTTTCTCGCCTTTGACTAAATCTACTACGGCAATTTTCGCTGGGACGCTGTCATCGTCATCATCGTCGTCTTCCTCTTCGGCAGCTTTAGCGCCAGGAGCAGGTGGTGGACCACCTTTTGAACTTGGCTCAGAAGATACGTATGCAAAATCGCCACTGATACGTACAAATTCAGGGTTTTTGCCCACTGGGATTTGTTGTAGTACTTCACCCGTGGTCGTATCAATGACAGAGATACTTTCATTTTCGCGTGTGGCAACAATGAGCTTTTTACCATCATCAGTAATACCCAAACCACGCGGACCTTCTGCTTTTACATCAAATTGTTTCACTACGGTCATGGTGGCTAAGTCAATCACGCTCACGCCAGCATCTTGGCTAGTGACATAAGCAAAACCTTGGCTCCCATCAGAAGCGGTTGCGCTGGCTTCAGTCGCTGGGCTAGCCGCTTCCGCAGAGGTGCTCTCGGTATTGGTGTCTTTACTACATGCGCTTAAAGCTGCTACTAATGCAAGTGTAAGCACACGCATATGGGTTGGTTTTAGCACCGATGTTAATTTCATTCGTCTTCTCCAAAGAGTTGTTATTTAGAACCTATTAAGTTGGGATACTTAATTTTGCATTTAGTTTGTTATTGAAGCAAAAAACGTACTGACTTGATATACGTAAAATACTGAATTAAATCATGTGGTTAACAATGCCGATAATTAACATGGCTGATATCAACCAATTATCGGTTGATATCAGCCAATTATCGGTTGTATCAACCAAGGAATAATCGATAGGCTGGGTTATTCGACTCGTCCCAAAAAGGGTAACCCAAACGATTTAAAAAGGCTTCAAATGCTAATTTTTCTTGAGGGGGTACCTGCATACCGACCAACACACGGCCAAAATCTGCGCCGTGATTACGGTAATGGAACAAGCTGATGTTCCAATTGTGCCCCATCGATTCCAAGAAATTCATGAGTGCACCTGGCTTTTCAGGAAATTCAAATCGATACACGACTTCATGCTCGGCTTGTGGCGCATGTCCACCTACTAGGTGACGAAGATGTAGTTTAGCGACCTCGTTATGCGTTAAGTCCAGTGTGGGTAAACCTTCTTGTTGCAGCGCTTGCACCAGATTCTCTGATTCTGCAGGGCTATGTATCGCAACGCCCACAAAGATATGCGCATTTTTTGGGTCAGAATACCGATAGTTAAACTCCGTAATATTGCGATTACCCAACAGTCGACAGAATGCTTTAAAGGCGCCAGGCTTTTCAGGAATGGTGACGGCCAACACGGCTTCACGATGCTCACCCAACTCTGCGCGTTCAGCAATAAAACGCAAACGATCAAAGTTCATATTGGCACCAGAGGCAATGCCTATGAGCGTTTTATCTGTTAAGTTGTGACGTGTCACATACTCTTTTAAGCCAGCCGTGGCTAAAGCGCCTGCAGGCTCTAAAATGCTACGCGTGTCTTCAAACACGTCTTTAATTGCAGCACATATCGCATCGTTATCCACCACAATCATTTCATCTACGTATTGCTGACAAAGCGCAAACGTATGCTCGCCCACCTGCTTGACCGCTGCGCCGTCTGCAAATAAACCCACTTGCTCTAGCATGACACGCTTACCTAACCGAAGCGATTCAGTCATCGCTTCTGCATCTTTGGCTTCTACGCCAATCACCTTGATTTCTGGGCGTAATGCTTTGATGTATGCAGCAATGCCCGCCAATAACCCACCGCCGCCTACGCAGCAAAAAATTGCTTCGATAGGGCCTGGGTGTGCTTTAAGAATTTCGAGTGCAATCGTTCCTTGTCCAGCGATGACATCTGGGTCATCGTAAGGGTGCACGAAAGTCAATCCTGCCGATTTTTCCAGATCGAGAGCATGCACATAAGCATCCGAGTAACTGTCGCCAAACAACACTACCTCAGCACCGCGCGCTTTGACTGCATTGATTTTGATTTGTGGTGTGGTGGTGGGCATGACGATGACCGCGCGGCAACCTAACTTTTGTGCACTTAATGCTACTCCCTGTGCATGATTGCCAGCACTGGCACAAATCACGCCACGTTGTAGTACATCTGGCGGAAGATTCGCCATTTTGTTGTAAGCGCCGCGTAATTTAAATGAAAACACAGGCTGCATATCTTCACGCTTGAGTAACACGCGGTTTTGAATGCGTGCGGACAAATTTGGCTGAAATTCTAGAGGGGTTTCTTTTGCAACTGCATACACTTTTGAGTGCTCTATTTTTTCACGGTATTGATTGGCTAGTTGTGTGCTCATGCGATATTTTTAAAACCGTCATATTTATTAATGCGGCTTTTGCGGTGTATGATATGGAATTGTTTGTATTATAAAAGAAATAGTTAAGGATTTACTGAAAATGGCCTACACGCAAGACGAATTAAAGCAACAAGTGGCAAAAGCCGCGGTGGAATATGTAAAAGAAGGCATTATTGGAGTCGGTACTGGCTCAACTGCCAATTTCTTTATTGAAGAACTTGCTAAAGTGAAGCACAAAATTGATGGCGCAGTAGCAAGTTCTGAGGCAACTGCACAACGTTTACGTGGGCATGGTATTGAAGTGTTTGATTTGAACAATGTAGATAGCTTGGATATCTATGTAGATGGCGCAGATGAAATTACTGAACATATGCACATGTTAAAAGGAGGCGGTGGTGCTCTCACACGTGAAAAAATCGTGGCAGCAGTAGCTAAAACCTTTATTTGTATTTGCGATGAAACTAAATATGTGCCGGTATTGGGTAAATTCCCATTGCCAGTTGAGGTGCTACCAATGGCACGTAGCCAAGTGGCACGTGAGTTGGTGAAATTAGGCGGTCAGCCAAAATTACGTGATTTCACCACTGATAATGGCAATGTGATTTTAGATGTGTATGGTTTAACCATTTCTGATCCAGTTGCGATGGAAGCTAAGATTAATCAAATCGTTGGCGTAGTGACCAATGGTTTGTTTGCGGCAAGACCAGCGAACGTTTTATTGCTTGCAACCTCAGAAGGTGTGAAAACATACAAAAAATAGTGGGATAAAAAATAACAAAAAGTATCATATTGTTGTCACAACTGACCAATATGCTAATGGTACGGATAAACTAGGACACACATATGCAATTTGAACACACCTCAAAACAATACGATGCCGAATTAGAAGCGGTGCGCGCCAAAGTGCTCGAAATGGGCGGTTTGGTTGAACAGCAAATTGTAAATGCGTTAGAAGCTTTATTAAAAGCAGACTTAAAGTTAGCCAAAGATGTGATGCAAAGCGATGCGCGTGTGAATGCGCTAGAAGTACAAGTGGATGAGGATTGTAGTCACATTATTGCACGTCGGCAGCCAGCTGCTGGTGATTTACGTATGATCATGATGATGGTGAAAACCATTACAGACTTAGAGCGTATTGGCGATGAAGCGACTAAAATTGCACGCACAGCACAACGTATTTACGAAGAAGATCGTATGTTTAAACCACGCTTTACCGAAATTAAAACCATGGTAAAGCTGGTGCGTGAAATGTTACGTACTTCATTAGATTCATTCGCACGTTTAGATGTGAGCCAGACCTTAGAGGTGGCGAAACAAGATGAGCAGGTCGATGAACAGTTCCGTGCGGCGATGCGTCAATTGATTACGTTTATGTTGGAAGATCCACGCACCATTTCGATGTCATTAGAAGTGTTGTTTGTGGCGAAAGCAGTGGAACGTATTGGTGATCACGCTAAAAATATTTCTGAGTACGTTGTGTATATGGTGAAAGGCAAAGATATTCGTCACACCAGCTTACAAGATATTGAACGCGAGACGTTTTCTTAATTAAAGATACAATAAAAAAATAAAAAAGCACCTTTTGAGGTGCTTTTTTATTGGTAATGAGGTCTTAAGGCTTAGGTGGTACGTAGCCGCTCGCAGTGTCTGCACCATCACCAAAAAAGTACTTTTCTGTTTGTTCAGTGAGGTATTTACGTGCAGATGGGTCTGCCAAGCTTAAGCGATTTTCATTCACCAGCATGGTTTGTTGTTTTAACCAAGTGGCCCAGGCTTCTTTAGATACTTGCAAATAAATGCGCTTACCTAATTCACCTGGGTAAGGTGGAAAATCCATACCATCTAGTTCTTTGCCTAATTTAATACATTGTACTTTGCGTGCCATGTCATGCCCTTAATGAGTCTATGAATCCCAAAACAATATGATAACGCATGTTAAAATACCCACACACCTTTTTGACGAATGTATGCAATGAATGATTCAAATTTAAATTCACCTTCTCACCAAGAAAGTCCATTCAAAGGCAAAACTGGTATTAAGCGTTTGATGAATGCTTTTGGTTATTCGCTCGACGGTTTTAAAGCGGCATTCAAACACGAGGATGCATTTAGGCAAGAAGTGTTTTTAGCATGCCTATTAATTCCATTAGCACTCTACTTAACTGGTGAGCCCGTGCAACGTGCGTTGATGATTGGGAGTGTATTTCTAGTGCTGATAGTAGAGTTACTGAATTCAGCAGTAGAGGCGGTAGTGGATAGAGTCTCGATTGAACGTCATGAATTAGCCAAACGTGCCAAGGACATTGGCAGTGCTGCAGTGTTTATTGCTTTGCTTAACACGGTTGTGATCTGGGGCTTGGTGTTATTTGGGTAATTGCATCTGTTGCCTATCAGACAAGTAATCTTCAAATGCTTTCACTAAAAAGCTGTGCAAGGCTTGCATTGCTGGGGTTGCGCTGATTTTCTGCACAGTAATTAAATTGAGTGGTGCTGGTTCTGTGGCGCAATTTTCTAGGGCCATCTCAAGCTTGCCTGCGCGAATATCGTCTAACACATCTAACCTAGATTTATAGGCAATCCCTTCACCATCCACCGCCCATTGGCGCACCATGTCGCCATCATCAGATACCTTATTGCCTGATACCGCAATTGTTTGAATGTCAGGCGCATATCCGAATTGCCATTTATTATGTACCACGTCATTTAACAAAAAACATAAGCAGCGATGTTGTGTTAAGTCATCTGGCGTAGATGGTTTGCCATGGTGTTGAAAGTATTTTGGTGATGCGCACACCACGCGTTGATTCATGCTGACAAGCGATGTGGCATATAAACTGCTATCACTTGGCACGCCATAGCGAATTGCTACATCGACGGGCGATTTGTATAAGTCAGAGATACGATCCGTAGGCGTTACTTTGATTTCAAGCTTGGGATGCAGGTGATGAAACGTATTCAAGGTGCGTCTTAGAAAGCCTCGCCCTAAATCCGAAGGAAGCGAAATAGATAAGCGCCCGTTGATTTCCTCTTGGTTAAGCGCGATGGCTGATTCACCTGATCGAATGGCGTCTAACGCATTTTTTGCATGTTTTAAGTAGAGTAAACCAGCCTGCGTGATGCTCAGGCTCCTTGTGGTACGCACAAATAATTGTGTTTTGAGACTAAGCTCCAGTCGTTTAATGGCTGCGCTGGCAACAGCTGGGCTTATTTCAAGTGTTTTACTTGCTCCAGAAAAGCTTTTGTTTTCTGCCACACAGACAAACACTTGGATGTCGTTTAGATTGACCATGTAGGCATTATTATCAATACTTTATTGAAAGTAAATCTAAATTATCCTTGTTAATTATTGATAATAAGCCACGTATGATGCGTAGATATCAAGAGAAAGGAGTATCGATGAAAGCCGTTGGATATTATCAAAGCCGCGCAATTACTGAACAGGACGCTTTAGTCGATCTAGAGCTACCAATGCCAGTTGCTCAGGGGCGTGATTTGCTCATTGAAGTCAAAGCCGTTTCTGTGAATCCTGTGGACACGAAAGTGCGAAAAGGCTCGGCGCCAGAAGGGGGTGTTGCCAGGGTGCTAGGATGGGACGCCGTGGGGATTGTCCAAGCAATCGGTAGTCATGTGACTTTGTTCAAGGTGGGTGACCGCGTGTGGTATGCCGGAGCATTGAATAGAGCAGGCAGTAATAGCGAGTTCCAATTGGTCGATGAACGTATAGTAGGGCATATGCCCAGTAGCTTAAGCTTTGCAGAGGCTGCGGCGTTGCCATTGACCAGTATCACAGCGTGGGAATTGCTTTTTGATCGATTAGAGGTGCAGCGTGCTCATGCAGGTGCGTCGCTGCTGATCATAGGCGCTGCTGGCGGGGTTGGTTCTATCTTAGTGCAATTAGCTAGACAGTTGACGACACTCACGATTATTGCAACCGCCTCAAGGCCAGAGAGCGTGCAGTGGTTGAAGGCCATAGGCACGCATCATGTCATCAATCATCATCAGTCTATGCAGGCGCAGCTTGCTGCAATTGGTATGGAAGAGGTGGATTATGTGATTGGTTTGAATAAGACCGATCAACATTTTGATCAAATTGTGCAGGTGATTAAACCACAAGGCAAATTTGCACTCATTGATGACCCCGAGTTATTTGATTTCAGACAGCTCAAACGCAAAAGTGTGTCATTGCACTGGGAGCTCATGTTTACGCGTGCCTTGTTTAATACGCCAGATATGATTAAGCAACATGAAATGCTGGATCTAATTGCGCAATATGTGGACCAAGGGCTGATTAAAACCACAGTCAACCATCACTTAGGGCTGATTAACGCCAATCATTTAAAGCAGGCACATGCCATGTTAGAGAATCACCAAGTGGTTGGCAAAATTGTGCTGGAAGGATTTTAATCGTTAACGGCCATTCACGGCATGAAGGAAAATACTATGGATTTACAATTAAAAGGTAAGCATGCGTTTGTCAGTGGTTCTACTGCTGGGATAGGCTACGCGATTGCACATGCGCTGGCGAATGAAGGTGCCAATGTCATCATCAACGGGCGTACGCAAGAAGCTGTTGATAAGGCCGCACTCAAGATACAGCAAGAAACCAATCAAACTGTACAAGGATTTGCCGGTGACTTAAGTCAAGCACCTATCGCAGAAGCGTTATTCAAGGCATATCCAAACATTGAAATTTTGATTAACAACCTTGGCATATTCGAACCTAAGGCATTTGAAGATACGCCCGATGAAGACTGGATGCGCTTGTTCGATGTGAACGTGTTGAGTGGCGTAAGGTTGTCTCGATTGTATTTGCCCGCAATGAAATTGGCCAATCGGGGACGCATTATCTTTATTTCTAGCGAAAGTGGCGTGCAAATTCCTTCTGAAATGATTCACTATGGTGTGACTAAAACTGCACAAATTGCCTTAGCTAGAGGCTTGGCGGAAGCGGTGGCTGGTACTGGTATCACCGTCAATAGTGTGTTGCTTGGGCCGACGAGTTCACGAGGTGTTGGTGATTTTGTGGAGGCGATGGCAAAGGCGGAAGGTAAAACCTTGGATGTGTTTGAGAAAGAATTTTTTGAGAAGGTGAGACCGACTTCATTGATTCAACGGTTTGCGACACCAGAAGAGGTGGCTACATTGGTGACTTATCTAGCCAGTCCACTCGCATCGGCAACCACTGGGGCTGCCATGCGTGTAGATGGTGGGGTCATTAAGAGCGCGTTCTAATCAACACCATCAAGGCGTGATGCCTTGATGGTGAATGCAAGATTAAAAGTCTGCGCGTAAACCCACTAAGAGTGAGCGCTCACCTGCAGGTGCAATGTCTTTGAGGAATGAAGTGTGTTCACGAATTTCATCATCCAACAAGTTGTTGGCTTTGGCGAACAATTCCACATTGACTTTAGTCGGCAACTTATACGCTAGCATGGCAGAGACATTGGTATAGCCATCGGTGGCCAATTCATTATCCGCTGTATTGCTTTGGTTAAATGCACGCAACACATCCACGCGCGCACTAAACCCATTGAGCGCATAGCGCAAACCGCCACCTAAGCGCAGCGGTGAAATGCGCGGCAAATACTCATTGGTACGGTTTTCTTTGGCATGTACATAATCGCCGCGTACCAATAAATTGAGTCGGTCTGTTAATGCAAATGTGCCTTCCGCTTCCAAGCCTTTAAAGGTTGCTGATACTTGTCTGAATTCCGCCTCTGGTAAAAGGTCTCCATCTACAAGTCGGTCATTACCAGTATTAAACAACCCAATAAAATTGCTAAAGCGCGTGTAGTAAGCACCGACACTGAAACTATGTTGGTTTTGCTTCCAACGTAATTGCGCGTCAATGCCATTCGAGCGCTCTACATCAAAGTTTGGATTACCGACTTCGTACTGACCCGTCGCCACATGGGCGCCATCGGCATATAACTCAAAGTAGCTAGGTGCTCGTTCATTATGAGATAGGTTGCTGGTGACAGACCATTGCTCGTTAATGCTATACAAACCACCCAAGGCAAAGCTGTTCGGGTTAAAGCTGTTGTTTTGGGCGTTGGGGAAGTTGCCGCTGGCCTTAGAGTCTACCGTAGTGTGACCAATCCGTCCGCCAAATGTAATCTTATGCTTGGCGGTACCGTCGCCTAAAGGGAGTTCTTCATACAGATATACTGCTTTGTTTTGCGTATTCACATTGGGCACAAAAGCTTCGTCACCCAAGGCTTCAAAGTTGGTATTGCTAAATTGCACGCCAATCACGCCATTGAGTGAGCCGATTGGCGCATGACCAGCTTCAAAACTGCCTTCCACACCACGATTTTTAAATGTGGTGCCGACTTCGCCATCTTCAAGCTCGCTGTGTTCATAATCAGTGTATGCCATACGGAATTTCACACGATGAATAATGCTACCTAAATCGGTGAACTCACTGGCGACGTCCCAACGGTCACTTTTCATGTCGATGCGTACGTCTTCTTCGGCTACTACGCCATAGTTGTTGTTCAGTGTGGAGACTGAGGCGCCAATATAGCCATTGTCAAAAGTCAGTGCAGCACCCAATGCTGCGCCGTCACCTTCTGCGCCACTGTTGACGAGCTTGCCTTTGTTTTCACGAGCCGTCCCATCCGATTGGCTTTTGCGGCGTGACACTGCAAAGCCTGGAATATCCATGTCACTTGTTTTGCGATTGTACACATCGGCATGGATGGCAAACTGACCGTTGCCTGCATCCACCACAGCGGCTGCGTTGCGTGTGCTATCTGGACCGCCAAAACGCGCTTCTGCACGCCCGGTTACGCCCTCTAGTTTTTCTTTGGGGATGCGGTGGTCGATGGCGTTGACGACTCCGCCCACAGCACTGCCGCCATACAACAAAGCGGCGGGTCCACGCACCACGTCGATTTGCTCGATGATGAGTGGATCGATACCTACCGCATGGTCAAAACTTAAAGAGGATGCATCGAGTATGCCTATGCCGTTTTGCATAATGCGTACACGTTCAGCATCTAAACCACGAATAATAGGGCGCGACGCATTAGGCCCAAATTGGGTGGCAGTGACACCAGGAATGCCGTTTAAGGTTTCGCCCAGTGTGCCTTCACGGCGTAAGCTAAGTTCACGACCGTTCAGCACAGACACTGGAACCACTAGTTCATCTGAGCTAACGCCTAGTGGGTTGCCTGTAACAGGGATATTATCTAAATCAACAGTTGTTGATTCTTCTGCAAATGCAGTGTGACTCATCAAACAAGCAATCGCGAGTGTGACAGCCTTTAGTTTTAAAGCAGTGGGTTTTGCGCATGCGCGCGTTTGTTGTTGAATACGCAACATAAAAGCATCCTCAAATGAAAAGCAAAATACCAACCACCATTAGGTTGGAAAAAGAACTAATTAGATGAGGGTGTGGGGTGGGGCACGTGCCTTGTAAACAGCGCCTAATAAAGAGGCAGTTTGTACTGCATAAGACGAAGCTAACTGAAAGTCGGCGAGATTACTTAGAATTACAACCGCGCTGACTAATACGCCAGAAGCGGCATGCGCTACCGTAATACATTGGCTACATTGGTCTGGCGCAGTGTGTTGGTCTTGATGCGTTTGTTGTGTAGGCGGGTTGTAGTGGCTTATTTCATGCGATACAGCACCCACTTGCGTGAACGCAAATAGGACAATGAGCCACAGTGATAACGTCATGCGATGCAACATAATTGCATTTTATCAGCTTAATGCTGAAAATAAAACCACTTAGCGCATTAAATAACCACACGACACCCGAGTGGATTGCTCAAGGCGTCATGTTAAAACAGTCAAGCGTGAATGCTGTGGATGTTTAAGCAAAAAGAGCGGCTGCAAAGATGCAAGCGGACAGAGCAATCACCGTCAGACTTTGCCAATCGCGGGCAGCAAATACTACAGGATCATCATCGACCTGACCGCGGTGTGCTTTCATCCACATACGGCTAGTCCAGTACAAAATGATTGGAGGTATTAACCATAACCACATGGTGTTGGGGTACATTTGATTGGTTTCTGGGCTATTGATATACAAAGCTAGAATCAGTACGGAACCTAGCCCAGCACTCACGCCTATGGCCATAAGCACAGGTAAATCTTCCACACTGTAGCCTCGTCCGGCGGGCTCTTTTTTGTTGGCTTGCAGGGTAATGAGCAATTCTGAATATCGTTTTACCATCGCCAAACTCAGGAAAATAAACATCGAAAACGCTAATAACCAGAAAGAAGGTGTGATTGCAGTGGCTGCTGCACCAGCAATAATACGCATGGTGTATAGGCCTGCCAGCATCATCACGTCGACAATCACCTGTTTTTTTAGTCGGAATGAGTAAGCCAAGGTCATCATGAAATAGGCAAATAAGACGATGACAAATTGTATGGGCAATAAATAAGCAACAGCAAAGGCGATGGCCAGTAAAACGGGCACCATCAACATCCCTTGTGACAGAGGAATAGTGCAAGCTGCGAACGGGCGTTTGCGCTTGCGTATGTGTTGCCTATCCGACTCTAAATCAAGCAAATCATTGAGTACGTAAACTGCAGATGCACATAAACTAAAGGCAATAAATGCATAGCCCGCTTGTAATAAACCCTGTACCGAGGTGAGTTGGTGTGCTGCAAGCAGCGGCACTAAAATCAATAAGTTCTTCAGCCATTGGTGCACGCGCAATGCTTTGATGTATACCAACAGGTTTGCGCGTTTGGGTTTGATTTGAGTCACTACTGGAACTGCTTGTTTCGTCAGTTGGTTGAGCAAGCTATGGTTGTTGGATACCACAATCGCACCTGCTGATCGCGTCCAAACCTGCATATCTATTTGCCCGTCTCCTGCATATTCAAAACCTTTTTCGCCATATAACTTGGCCAAATGATCCGCCTTGTGGTGACCAGACAAGTTGACGCTCTCAGAAGTGCCAATCGCTAAATCAAAACAGCCTAGTTGCTGCGCAATACCGTCTGCCCATATTTGTGGCGAAGCAGTGGCGAGTACGGTTGTTCTACCCTGTGTACGCGCTTGTGTCACAAGTTGTACCACATCTTCGCGGTAAGGCAGCGTAGACCAATTAAACTCCACTTTTTCTGCAATGCGGTTTTTTAAGTACGCCTTACCTTTTAACAGCCAGAAAGGTAGTAACAACAAACCCATCGGGTATTGTTTCAGCATCAAGAAAAAACCCTCATACAACAAGTCTGTGGCAATGAGGGTGCCATCGCAATCTACACATAAAGATTTATTGTTTTGAGTCATCGTTATCCTTGTGCCATGATGGCAACGCCTAAAGCAATACACAAAGTACCCACCACTTTAGCGGTAGTAAGCACTTCCCCATTAATAAAAAACGCCAATAACATCGTTACGACAAACCCTAATCCTACAAAAGGATAGGCAAAACTAACATCTACTCTGGCCAGCACGAGTAACCACACAGCCGCGCTCGCAAAGTAAAGTGTGAGACCACCTATCACAAAAATATTGGTGCAAATAGAGGTCAGCATATGCACAGCCCCTCCTGATTGCACAGCGCTTAAGACATTTGGATTACTCATGCCTGTTTTCAGGACAATTTGTGCAATAGAAGATAATAAAACGCTGCATAAAATTAGCAGGATTAAGGTGGTGCTCATTTTGGGAATCTTTCTCATCTAATCAATGACCGATACTTGAATATAGTTTATTGTAATTGTGGTTTAAATCGTTGCAATAGCCCATATGCAGCAAACATGGCCAAAAATGGATTTAATGGTAAATGGTAGCGATCTTGTGCAACGGTTAATAATGGAAACACAAAGAAAAAAGCGCTTACCGCAAACAAGACGTGATGCCAAGACAAAGGCTTTCGACGAGATAGATCGTATAGACCAACACATGCGGCTATCACAACTAACCACCAGAACACCGTGGAGATGAGTTTTAACACTAACAAACGTTTGCTGTCGAGTTGTTTAGCCAGTGCACCGTTCCAAACGATACCAATCGTCTCAGATTTGTAAGTAATCACTGCGCGTTTGAGCATCAATTTCAAGTAGCTAGTCGGGTTTTCAAGAATGAATTCCATCGCCTGCTGTTTATAATAATGATCCCTCACAACTTCATTTTCAAATTGAATATCGGGTAATTCTGTATATCCACCGGTTGTATTTGGATTGTTGCCCATCCACAGGTTAACCCCACCATTAGCAGACACCAACACAAATTGATTAAAAATTAAGTGGTTTCGATACACCCAGGGCGCAAACAAGATGGCCGCAGTAGCTAACGCAATCGTCAACTGTATAAGGCTTTGCTTGAAGGTTGATTCAGATAGCCAGCTGAGGAGTGGGAACAACAAAAGTAGCGGCAGTGCGGTTGGGCGTATGTAAGTAGCTGCGCATATCAATGCTCCCCAGACAATGGCACGAAGCACAGGTGAGCATTGTTTATTACCCCAAACATAGATAGCTGCCAGTATCAGAAAAATAAAAATAAGCTCACTTGCCAGAATGGTGGTGAATTGAATCAGTATCGGCCAGCAGGCAACGATCAGGGCTGCAAACGTAGCCACTGGCTTACCTAGGTAACGGAGCGCAATAGCATAAGTCAGCCAGACGATTGCGGTACCAATCACTAGATTAAACAATACGATGGGTAAAAATGAGACGCCAAATAAGTGATAAAGCGTGGCATACACAGCCGAAGTGCCTACTGGCCAGTAAACAGTGAGGCCACCATCGGGGAACGCATAGCCTTTGCCCGAAGCGATATTTTGCGCAAATACGTTATACAAAAAGGAGTCAGAAACTGGTTCCACGCTCACAAGTAATGCCCAAATGGCTCTCAGTGTTAAGGCAACCAAACATATGGATACGATGCTTAGTTTGGAGAGTATATTGACCACCTGCATGCCTGTCCTAAACGTTATACG
This sequence comes from Methylophilus sp., assembly GCA_030696695.1. GTDB lineage: Bacteria > Pseudomonadota > Gammaproteobacteria > Burkholderiales > Methylophilaceae > Methylophilus. The sequence continues at coordinate 136,374 of JAUYRP010000001.1, read as the reverse complement.
AATTATTGACTTAAGAGTATCAAACTTTCCTTAGAATTGTTACCTGCAAAAGCAACAAAATACCAATTTTGTACCAAATGGGCTAATGCTTTGGTGTGGATTTCAACACTTCCAGCTTCAAAGGTAATGCCGGCCCTAGCCATTTTGCATCCGCTGTGTGCGCTAAGTATTCATCTTCTTGCACGGGATGGATCAATATAGATAACCCCTCGCGTAGCGCATCCATGCTCGCCATCGCATAGTTAATACTGTTGCTAGGAATGTGCAGCTCAAACATGGGTTTAATATGAGGGCCTACTGGAACCGGAATAAGCTGACCACGATAAGTCAGTTGAGGAATATCCCGAATAATGTTCTCACGCACCCTAGTCGCCAGTGCCGATTGTTCGGTTTCAAAGTAAATATGTGCGTGATAGTGCAGATTAAGGGGTGTGCTTGTTTTTTGCATTTGCTTGTTTAATAAGTGTGTTGCCTAGCTGACCAACAAGATATCCTGCGGCCACTGCAACGAGGGAATAACCAAAATAAGTCATGAATTCACTGCCGCCTTCTCGACCGCCTGTGCCCATAAAACCAATGAGCGTAATCGCACAGAAAGAAAGTCCCACAAATGCAGCCCAAGCCGCAAAGCCCCAGCCGATTAGGAGTAATAATACGCCAAGCAGTTTTTTCAATGTAGACACTTTGACCTAGTCATTTGAATCATCATCATGACGTAAAAAAAGCCAAGTGGCAATCACTTGGCTTGGGGGGTGCTGACTGAATTAAGCGCTGTAGTTGGCGCTAGCAAAATCCCAGTTCACTAGGGAGTTTAAAAACACTTCTACAAATTTAGCGCGTGCATTGCGATAGTCAATATAGTAGGCGTGTTCCCATACATCAATGGTCAATAATGCGGTATCACCAGTGGTTAATGGTGTGCCAGCAGCGCCCATGTTAACAATATCCAATGAACCATCTGCTTTTTTCACTAGCCATGTCCAACCAGAACCAAAGTTACCAACGGCAGAGGCTTGAAATGCTTTTTTAAACTCTTCGTAACTGCCCCATTTTTTGTTAATAGCATCAGCTAATGCGCCTGTTGGTGCAGCGCCGCCATTGGGTTTCATGCAGTTCCAGAAGAATGTGTGATTCCAAATTTGCGCAGAATTGTTATAGATGCCAGCGGCTGATTTTTTCACAATCTCTTCAAGGCTCGCATTTTCAAACTCGGTACCTTTAATCAAGTTGTTCAAGTTGGTGACATAAGTTTGATGATGCTTGCCGTAATGGAAATCTAATGTTTCTTCGGATAGGTGAGGAATTAGAGCGTCTTTTGCATACGGAAGTGCGGGTAGTGTATGTTCCATGGTATTTCCTTCGATGATTGAAAAGTAAGTGATAAAGCTGAAAACTTAAATCTAATGCAAATTTTGTACTTGATACATGGGGTCAAAGCAGACGATTTGCAAGGGTTAAGTGCTAATCCAATTTTGCCACAATAGTTGTGACAAAAAAACCTTGCACGGGTTATGGGATTGTCAGTTAAGTGCTTATTCGATACTGCTATTGAGATGTTTCGCAGATGAGAGCGTTTATTCTCAAGCGGCAATACAGGGAATCTGTTTTACAAATGCAATGATTACTTCTTCTTGGCACGCGGGTGTGCGGAGTCGTACACTTTGGTCAGATGTTGGTAATCTAAGTGTGTATACACCTGCGTGGTGCTAATGTTGGCATGGCCTAACATTTCTTGCACCGCACGCAAATCACCACTGGATTGCAACACGTGCGTGGCAAAGCTATGGCGAAGCATATGTGGATGCACAGCTGTGTGTAAACCCTGCTTAATCGACCATGCTTTCAAGCGATATTCAATATTTCGCCCAGAGATACGACGCCCTTGCTTGCTAATAAATACCGCTTTTTCACTTGGGTTTCGCATCAGCATTTGTGCGCGTACGGGCAGCCAAGTTTGAATCGCATTGGCAGCATGCGCACCCAAAGGCACAATACGTGTTTTATTGCCTTTACCAGTGACAATCACTGTGCCCTCAGCAAAATCGATGTGGTCTATATTCAGGCCAACCAACTCGCTAAGTCGCAAACCAGACGAGTAAAAGAGCTCCAAAATGGCATGATCACGCTGACTCAGCGCATCATCTTCAACAATATCTACCAATTTACTGGCTTGCTCTATCGACAATGCCTGAGGCAAGGTCTTGGTAGACTTAGGCGCGCGCATGCCAATCACAGGGTTGTGCTTGAACTGATGACGTTGTACTAAGTAATCATAAAAACCGCGCCAACTTGAGAGCATACGCGCGATACTTTTGCCACCTAATCCTTTGCCGTGCAAGATGGCAACATATTTGCGGATTTGCGTGATCTGTAAGCTTGCTAAGTCTGCGGGCTGGCTTAATTGCATCAACTGCTGAATATCACGCGCATAGTTATTGCGCGTGTTATCACTTAGGCCACGCTCAAAATGTAAAAAATCCAAATACTGGTTTAAGTAGTCCAATGCCTCATCATCTTAGTTTATGTAGCGTAGCAAAGAGGCGCTTACTAACTCACCAATGCGGGTAAGAAACATCGTGCCCATGCCTGGGTAAAAATGTGTGGGGTGCGCGCTTGGCAATACCAGCACCCCAAATGTTTCTTTGCCACGCATCGGAATAATCGCAATCGAAGCGGGTGTTTCAGTAAACCAATCGGCAATGTCTATACTCGGCATTGGGCCACAATAGGGTTGGGTTAAGTCTTTCGCCCAGTTTTTAAGGGCATCATCCGCCACAATAAATGCGCTGATATTATCGGCAAGCAAGCTAGAGCTTGACCAAAGTTTCAGCTGGCTATCGGGTAACTCAAAATAATCGCGTAAGTAAGCCGATAAATGCGCATTGAGTTGCTCGAAGTTGGGGGCGCCTAGCAGGCCAATGGTGAGGCGATGCACTTTTTCTGCGGTGGTTTCATTTTCTTCCGCGTTCAGAATCAGCTCAGTAAATTTGGATTCCAATACACGAATTTTGTCGCGTTGCGCCAACTGTTGACGTTGTGCCAAGGAAATTGTGCCTTCGCCATGCGGGCTAGGTAAAAATATTTCCGTGAGCAAATGCGCATTGTGTTCAAAAAACTCAGGGTGCGCTTTTAAATAGGCTTTGATTTCGTTTTCCATTCAGGACTTTCTAATAAGCAATTAAATATTCAACTAAATATTGATTTGGCCTTCAAACACGATTTCAGCAGGGCCCGTCATCATGACGGGATTGTCATCGCCATCCCAAGCAATGTTGAGAATGCCGCCACGTGTATTCACTAATACTGGTGTGGTTAACAATCCTAGGCGTATGCCACTGACCGCTGCTGCACATGCGCCAGTACCACAAGCCAAGGTCTCGCCGCTGCCGCGTTCATAGACACGTAAATTAATTTCATGTGGACTGACAACTTGCATAAAACCAGCGTTAACCCGCTGCGGGAAGCTGGGGTGCGATTCAATTTGTGGTCCGAATTCAGCAACAGGTGCAGTGTCGACATTGTCGACCAATGTCACCGCATGTGGGTTGCCCATAGAGACTGCGCTAATATTGATGGTGGTATGTGACAGCGCCAGCGGATATAGCGTGCTTTGCTCGTTAGCCAATAATGGGATTTGTGCAGGCAAAAATCTAGGGGCGCCCATATTCACAGTCACTTGGCCGTCGGCTTGAAGCGTCAACGTAATAATGCCACTGGCGGTCTCAACAACAATTTCGTGTTTTACAGTGAGTTTTTTTTCAACCACATAACGCACAAAACAGCGCGCGCCATTGCCACATTGTTCCACCTCGCCGCCATCTGCATTAAAGATACGATAGCGAAAATCGACCAAAGGCGTTGCCGTTTTTTCTACCATGAGTAATTGGTCGCACCCCACACCAAAATAGCGGTTGGTAATATGACGAATCTGTTCGGTGGTGAGTGTAATAGGTTGGGTATAGCTGTCGACGACGACAAAATCATTGCCAGCGCCCTGCATTTTTGTAAAGTTAAGTTTCATAGTGCCGATGATAGTGCATAGTCTTACTTTGTTGTTGAACGCCTGAAAATTTTTTGTCTAGGTAAATTTTGCTAAGCTAAATTTAGCCAAGATAAATTTTGATAGGGGGCGAACTTAATTTCTACTACAATACCAAATTCGTTGTCCTGATGCACTTGCTTTAGCCTTTAGTCAGTGTGTCATTTCAAACTTTATTAATTTATATTTTCAAGGCGCATCATGAATCAATATCTTTTTACTTCCGAATCTGTTTCCGAAGGACACCCAGACAAACTCGCTGATCAAGTATCGGACAGCATTTTAGACGCTATTTTAGCGCAAGACCCTACCGCACGTGTGGCTGCGGAAACGCTAGCCAATACTGGCTTAGTGGTGTTGGCAGGTGAAATTACGACTACCGCCAATGTGGACTATATTAAAGTCGCACGTGATGCGATTAAACGTATTGGCTACGACAATACTGAGTACGGCATTGACTATAAAGGTTGTGCTGTGCTGGTGGCGTATGACAAGCAATCTCCAGACATTGCACAAGGCGTAGACAACGCGAATGATGATCCGCTAGACCAAGGTGCAGGCGACCAAGGTTTGATGTTTGGCTATGCCGTGAATGAGACGCCACAGCTCATGCCTTTGCCTATTTGGCTCAGCCACCGTATCATGGAGCGCCAATCACAATTGCGTAAAGATGGTCGTTTGCCATGGTTACGTCCAGATGCAAAATCACAAGTGACGATTCAGTATGTCGATGGCAAGCCCTATAAAATTGATACCGTGTTGGTGTCTACACAACATGCCCCAGAAATGACACTAGAGGCGATTCGTGAAGCGACGATTGAAGAAATCATCAAGCCGATGTTGCCGCAAGAGTTAATTAAGGGTGACATCAAATATTTGGTCAATCCTACCGGTCGTTTTGTTGTGGGTGGTCCGCAAGGGGATTGTGGTTTAACGGGTCGTAAAATTATTGTTGATACCTATGGCGGTGCTGCACCACACGGCGGTGGCGCTTTTTCTGGCAAAGATCCTTCTAAAGTTGACCGTTCTGCCGCATATGCTGGCCGTTATGTGGCTAAAAATATTGTGGCTGCAGGTTTGGCTGACAAGTGCTTGGTGCAAGTGAGCTACGCGATTGGTGTGGCACAACCTACCAGTGTGATGGTGGAGACCTATGGCACTGGCAAGGTATCGAACGAAGTGTTGACTGCGTTGGTACTTGAGCATTTTGATTTACGTCCTAAAGGCATTGTCAAAATGCTGGATTTATTGCGCCCAATCTACGCAAAAACAGCAGCGTATGGCCACTTTGGTCGTGATGAGCCTGAGTTTACTTGGGAGGCGACTGATAAAGCTGCAGCGTTACGCGCGGCGGCTGGTTTGTAAACATGCAACATTTCAATTAAGTAAATGAAAGAGGGCTTTTTAGCCCTCTTTTCATTGCATCTAGGGTTTGAGTGCTGAGCTAATATAATCATTCGTATGCTTAAAATCATTTCTACACATCAAGTTGTCATTGGCATGTATATCCATTCATTGAAAGGTGCCTGGGTAGACCATCCTTTCTGGAAAACGCAATTTGTCTTAGACGATATTCAGGACTTGAAAAAGCTACAATCCAGCATTATTAAACAAGTGGTGATCGACACTGCTAAAGGCTTGGATTTACCCGTAACCCATGTAGAAAATCAAGTTGCTGTTGTCAGTGCCGAGTCACATCCAGCCCCAGACGTGGAGGCAGAGATAGTTGCACCAGTCAAAGTAAAAAAATCATCCACAGCGCAGGAGCTACGTGAAGCTTCAAGAATTATTAAGGAATCTAAGCGGGCTGTCGCCAGCATGTTCAACGATGCGCGATTAGGAAAAGTGGTCAATGTGGACACTGCAATGTCTTTGGTAGAAGACATAGCAGCTTCTATCGATCGAAATGAAGGCGCGCTGATTAGTTTAGTGCGCTTAAAAACAAAAGACGACTATACCTACATGCACTCTATTGCTGTGTGCGCGATGATGACAGCGCTGGCCCAAGAATTGGGTCTGGGAGAAACGGAAATTAAACAAGCCGGCCTAGCAGGGCTGATGCATGATATTGGTAAAGCAGCCGTGCCACTGGATATACTCAACAAGCCTGGCGCGCTGACCGATCAAGAATTCTCGATGATCAAGTTGCATCCAGAAAAAGGCCATGAATTATTGTTAAAAGCCAGTATTGATGATCCTGTAACATTGGATGTTTGCTTGCATCATCACGAAAAAATCGATGGCTCAGGTTACCCTAAGCGCCTAAAAGGCGATCAAATCAGCTTGTTCGCAAAGATGGGCGCAGTGTGTGATGTGTATGATGCAGTGACGTCAAATCGTCCATATAAAGTTGGCTGGGAGCCAGGCATGTCGCTGCAGCGCATGGCGCAATGGAAAAACCATTTTGATCAAATTGTATTTAAAGCGTTTGTAAGAAGTGTAGGTATTTATCCAGTTGGGTCTGTGGTGCTCCTCAAGTCGGGACGTTTGGCGGTGGTGATTGATCAATCCACCAAAAGCTTACTACAGCCAATTGTGAAGGTGTTTTTCTCAACTATATCAAAAGCGCGTATACAAGTAGAGGTCGTTGACTTATCTAAACCAAGTGCGATGGATGAAATTGTAGGGCACGAATCAGCGCGCACTTGGGGAATTCATGATGTGCATGAACTTTGGACGCCAACGGACGTCTGATTTTGGCAAATGATTGTTTTAACGATATAATGTTGTCCTTCTGAGGAACGCTGCGAGAGTCATTCCCATGCTCCCAGGCTCAGAGATGTTGTAAACGGCGTTCACTTTTAATAACTGTGCGAGCACGGAATATAAAGGTGAGCGTAGGCCCTCCAGTATGTTTTCCCTGCTCAGTTTTCATTCAATAAGGAAGATTATGAATACTGTAGCTGATATCAAAGACTATGTAATTGCCGATTTATCATTGGCTGATTGGGGTCGCAAAGAAATTGCGATTGCCGAGACTGAAATGCCAGGCTTAATGGCGATTCGCGAAGAGTACGCAAAAGCGCAACCACTCAAAGGTGCGCGTATTACCGGTTCACTTCACATGACCATTCAAACCGCTGTACTCATTGAAACGCTGAAAGACCTAGGCGCAGATGTGCGTTGGGCTTCTTGCAATATCTACTCTACTCAAGACCACGCAGCGGCGGCAATTGCGGCAACAGGCACGCCAGTGTTTGCAGTAAAAGGTGAGTCACTAGAAGAGTATTGGGATTACACACACCGCATTTTTGAATGGACTGATGGTGGTTATACCAACATGATTTTAGATGACGGTGGCGATGCAACTTTGTTGTTGCACCTAGGTACACGTGCTGAAAAAGATGCTTCTGTATTGGCAAATCCTGGTTCAGAAGAAGAGATCTGTCTATTTAACTCTATCAAAGAAAAATTAAAAGTAGATCCTACTTGGTACTCAACGCGCTTGAGCAAAGTGAAAGGCGTCACAGAAGAGACCACTACAGGCGTGCATCGTTTGTATCAAATGCACAAAGAAGGCAAGTTAGCTTTCCCAGCTATCAACGTGAATGATTCTGTTACAAAATCTAAATTCGACAATTTATACGGTTGCCGTGAGTCATTAGTGGATGGGATCAAACGTGCCACCGACGTGATGATTGCAGGTAAAGTGGCGGTTGTGGCTGGTTATGGCGATGTAGGTAAAGGCTCAGCACAAGCATTGCGTGCTTTATCTGCCCAAGTGTGGGTGACTGAAATTGACCCTATTTGTGCATTGCAAGCCGCCATGGAAGGTTACCGTGTGGTGACCATGGATTATGCGGCAGAACATGCCGATATCTTTGTCACTGCAACGGGCAATTACCATGTCATTACCCATGACCACATGGCAAAAATGAAAGACCAAGCGATTGTGTGTAATATCGGCCATTTCGATAACGAGATTGACGTTGCATCCGTTGAAAAATATCAATGGGAAGAAATCAAACCACAGGTCGATCACGTGATTTTCCCGGATGGCAAACGTATTATTCTGTTGGCAAAAGGTCGTTTGGTGAATCTGGGCTGTGGCACTGGCCATCCGAGCTATGTCATGAGTTCAAGTTTTGCGAATCAGACCATTGCACAAATTGAGTTATTTACACAAACTGCAAATTATCCAGTCGGCGTGTATACCCTACCTAAACATTTGGATGAGAAAGTAGCCGTGTTGCAATTGAAAAAACTCAACGCGCAACTTACAGAGTTAACCGATGCGCAGGCCGCTTACATTGGTGTTTCTAAGCAAGGACCATACAAGCCAGAAAGCTATCGCTATTAGTTGATTGCATTAGTCCCTAGTAGAAAATGAGATGCGGTCAGTGCTACACTGACCGTATCTTTTTCAATAAGGCGCTACCATGTTTAAATTATTAATCAGTTGGATTTTAAATGGTTTAGCATTGATTGGTGTTGCATACATTGTGCCCAACATCCATGTAGATAGTTTTACCGCCGCATTAATCGCTGCAGCCATCATTGGTTTAGCGAATATTTTGATCAAGCCTATTCTGGTTATTTTGACACTGCCAGTGACTATTCTGACTTTAGGTTTATTCATCTTCGTGATTAATGGGCTTTTGTTTTGGGCAGTTGGCAACTTTTTAAATGGTTTTACGGTAAATACAGTCTTAGCGGGTATTATTGGCGCGCTAGTGTACAGCCTGATTTCGTGGGTTTTAAGTGCCATTGTTTTAGATAAAGATTAATTTATAAATTTAAATAAAGATTAAAAAATTGACACAACACATCTCCTACAGCTTTGAATTTTTTCCGCCGAAAACTGCGGAAGGTATTGCCAATTTACGGATCGCCAGAACGGAATTGGCAAAATTTAAGCCAGAGTTTTTCTCAGTGACATTTGGGGCTGGCGGATCTACGCGTGACCGTACCATGGAAACTGTATTTGAGATTCAAGCAGAAGGCTATGCAGCTGCGCCACATATATCATGCATTTCATCAAGTAAAGAAGAGATCCGTGAGTTATTGAGTGCGTATCAAGCCAAAGGGATTAAGCGCTTGGTTACGTTGCGTGGTGATGTGCCTTCGGGTGAGGTGAGCGCAGGCGACTTTAAGTATGCCAACGAATTGGTGACATTTATTCGTCAAGAAACTGGCGATTGGTTTCACATTGAAGTCGCTGCTTACCCAGAATTTCATCCAGAAGCACAATCAGCAGCGAAGGACATTGCCAACTTTAAACGTAAAGTGGATGCGGGTGCCAATTCAGCCATCACACAGTATTTTTATAATGCCGATGCCTATTACAGGTTTTTAGAAGTGTGTGCGCAACAGGACATTCGTGTGCCTATCGTTCCAGGTGTCATGCCTATCTATAACTACACGCAACTCGCACGATTTTCAGGTGTGTGTGGCGCGGAAATCCCGCGCTGGTTACGTTTGCGTTTAGAAGCTTATGGCGATGATTTGCCTTCCTTACGCGCGTATGGTGCAGATGTGGTGACTGAAATGTGCAGTAAGCTGATTGCCTCAGGCGTTAGTAATATGCACTTCTACACACTCAATCAAGCCGGGACGATCAGTAAAATCATACAAAATTTGAGTTGATTGAATAGATTCAGTCCATAAAAAAACCTAGCTAATGGCTAGGTTTTTTTATGGGTAATTTACGGTAGGTTTTTACTGTAAGGTCAACCCTTTTGGATTGAAAACAGCATCTTCCACAAATAAATAATCTTTTTTGCGGTTGTCATTCCATAACACCATCATCGTTATCCAGCGCACTTCTTCAATGGTAATGTCTTTTTGCTTGAGCGCCATGGCACGGTCGATGATCAAATCACGCTCATTGGGTTTGATGACACCAGCCTGTTCAACGAAGCTTAGAAAGCCAAAACTTTCTGCATCTATGCGCTCCAACTCTTGGTCGATGTAGACACGAAACGAAGTCGGGCTGGATAGGTATTGGTGGTAAGGTTGACTGATTAAACAACGTAATTGCTTGTACCAATCAAAGGCGCCCACTATGTCGTTGTGATCAAACCCAGCCTGCGAAAGTTCTTGCGCCAAAAAATCTTCTTCAATATCCGCAGAGCTCTTTTGAGGCTGTGTTCCAAAATAATTTTGGAACATAAAAATTAGCACTTCTAACATGTTGCCTCCTCTGTTGGTTATGATGAATCACTGGCGAATATTCACAGGTACTTAATTCAGACGCTGAAATTTCCCTCCATTCAAGGGCGACACTTTCCCATCTAATTCCAGTAGTGTAAGCATCGTAGAAAGCGCGCTAACAGTCAAGCCTGTAAGGCTAAGTAAAGTGTCGAAATGCACAGGGTCGAACCCCATGGAATCCAGCACTGTATTGGCTTCCGGGTCAGCATTAGCCCGTTTGGGTAGTGACCCATCTGGGCTAGTGTTAACCAATGTTCTGAGCGGAAGTAATGCTTGTAATTCACTCATAATGTCTTCAGTAGATTCCACAAGTTTTGCACCCTGTTTAATCAGTTGATGACAGCCTTTGGCTACTGGGGAGTGAATGGAACCTGGAATCGCAAACACCTCGCGCCCTTGCTCAGCGGCTAATCTGGCCGTAATGAGCGAGCCGCTATCCAGATTTGCTTCAATCACCAAGCAACCCAGACTTAAGCCACTGATGATTCTATTTCTTCTGGGAAAGTTTTGTGGTTTTGATGGTGTGCCTAAAGGGAATTCAGACAGCATTAATCCATGGGTAGCAATTTGATGCGCTAGGTTGCGATGTTTGGCTGGGTAAACAATATCTAGACCAGTGCCCACCACGGCTATGGTGGCACCACTTGCTTTGAGTGCTCCGCGATGTGCTGCGCCATCTATGCCAAGCGCCATTCCACTGACAACACAAAGGCCGTTGAGGCTTAAGTTTTCGGCAAAATTCTCAGCGTTTTTCTCGCCCTGAGGGGTGGCATTGCGGCTACCGACGATAGCCAAGCATGGCTTCAATAAGCAATCTAGATTGCCTTTTGCGTACAACACTGCTGGTGGATTAGATATTTCTAAAAGTATTTTGGGGTAAATCTCATCAGCGAGCGTGATGAGATGATTTTGTGGGTTTGCTAACCAAGTGAGTGTGGGTGCGACTGAATCGTGGTTAGGTCCCTGATGAATAGCAGATGCGATTACATCGACCACGACTTCTTTTAATTGTGATTTGCTTGCGGAGAAAATAGCATCTGGGGACCCAAATTTACTGAGTAACTGACATAGTGTAACGCTGCCTATCCCTTGGATTAGGCTGAGCGCAACCCATAAGGCAGTGTCTTTATCCGCGCCTTGCGTGACTTGCGTCATGTTTAAGGCGTATGTACGGTGTCCAAGGTATAAATCGCGTCCGATGCTTGCATGATAAGACCATAAGCAACACGATCAAATGTTCTGAATATCATTAATAACCCAACACGTTCATCAGGTAACTGTAGTTGGTCAGGTTTAAGTTTACTCTCAGGGTCGACCGCTTTAGTTTTGTCCACTTTGTATTCAGGATCTTTAATAATTTTGCCATGCCTACTGATTGCGAGCACATGACCATCTTCAATCCCATTTTGCTTGCCTAAATTGATGGAAACGACTGTTTCTGGGCCAGCTTCTGCTACACCACCATAAATTCTCAATATACGACCGCGTACATCTGTTTCGGGTGCGTGGGGTATAAAACTTTCTTTGAAACCTTCTGATGCTATCACCAAGCGATCTTTAGTGAAAATTTCTTCCTTCGCTTTAACGATATTGCCCGAAGCTGGTTTACCAAATTTAGTAATCCTAGCATCACCAAGGTAAATAGCCTCTGTACCCAAAAGCTCGTTCGTATCAGGATCTTTCAGTGTATCTCCAGGGCGATAAATACTCCAAAAGGTTTTGTCGTTATCCTCAAGGTTATTGATGTACACACGCGTGCCAGGACTAAGAATTAAGCGATTATCCTGAACGCCCACAATGCGTGGCGCATTGTCTAATTCACCCTTTTCAATCAGTAACGGTTGGCTTAGAAAAGGGCCGATCACGTTAGGTGGGATGGTGTAAATAGCTTCTTTTTCTAGAGGCTCTTCAATGACACCAGGTTCAAGCGTGACGGTTTGACGAAGGAGTTTAAATTCTGGATTACCGCTAGACATGTCTAGTACAACGACATCACCAGGGTATATAAGATGCGGATTTTTGATTTCCGCGCGGTTCATTTTCCAAACTTTTGGCCACTGCCATGGGTCTTTTAAAAAGGCTCCGGAGATGCCCCAAAGGGTATCGCCTTTTTTAACCACATAACGCTCTGGGTGATTTTTTTGTAATGTAATTTCGTCTGCTTGAGCAGATAAGCATAAACAACTTAGACTCAGCAGCGTTATAATAGTACGAAACATACAGTTGACCTCGGTCAAAATGAGCGGAAAAATCCGCGAAGTTGCATTAAATTTATCATGTAATTCATTCAACAATCAAGCTTTTTTGGCAATTGAAACATTTTCAAAACGGCGGTTGTGAATATAAGACAACACTTTTAGTTTATGGCACTCTTACCAATACTTAATTACCCTGATCCACGCTTACACACTGTGGCAAAACCAGTTGCTGAGTTTAATGCAGACCTCAAGCGTCTAGTGCAAGATATGCAAGAAACTATGTATGCTGCACCTGGTATTGGGCTAGCTGCAACGCAGGTGGATCGGCACATTCAACTCATTGTGATTGATACCAGCAAAGAGCAGAATGATTTACTGGTGCTGATTAATCCAAAAATTCTGAATCATGCGGGCATGCAAACCTATGAAGAAGGTTGTTTATCTGTCCCAGGTGTCTATGAAACTGTGACGAGAGCGGAGCGCATAAAAGTGGAGGCGCAGAATACAGAGGGTAAAAAATTTACCTTAGAAGCAGATGGTTTATTGAGCGTGTGTATTCAACATGAAATGGACCATTTAAAAGGTAAGGTATTTGTTGAGTACCTCTCACCGCTTAAGCGCAACCGCATTAAAACTAAAATGCTAAAGCATGCGCGCGAAATCGAGCGAAATAACTATTAGCGCTTGTCATTCCAACTGACGCATCACCGCATTACATCCTTATGAGAAAGTTTGACGCATGAACATTATTTTTGCGGGGACGCCAGAGTTTGCAGTGCCTGCATTATCAGCCTTGATCGCAGCTGGCCATCATATCGTGATGGTGCTCACGCAGCCGGATCGTCCAGCTGGTAGAGGCATGCAATTAAGAGCAAGCCCAGTGAAGCAACTGGCTTTGCAACACCAGCTTAAAGTGTTTCAGCCAGCATCCCTCAAGCCTGCAGAAGTGCAAGCGCAAATTGAAGCCACGCACGCTGATGTCATGATCGTGGCTGCATATGGCCTAATTATTCCAACTTCAGTTCTAGCCATGCCTAAGCAAGGTTGTTACAACATCCACGCATCGTTGTTGCCAAGATGGCGCGGTGCTGCGCCTATACATCGTGCAATTTTGGCAGGCGATGCTGAAACTGGCGTCACCATTATGGAAGTGTTGCCAGCCTTAGATGCGGGCGCTATGGTAATCAAGGGAGAAATCCCCATTTTACCAACGGATACGACACAAAGTTTGCATGATGCGTTGAGTCAACTGGGTGCCCAATTAATGGTGGATGCCATGCATACGTTAGTGAAAGAGGGTAAGTTAGAAGCCACGCCACAAGATGAGGCCTTGGTCACCTATGCTCACAAGTTAGAAAAATATGAGTCTAAGATAGATTGGCAACAGCCAGCTGAGGCGCTATCCAGACAAGTGAGAGCATTTAATCCGTTCCCAGTAGCTTCAACGATATTCAGAGGTGAAGTGTGCAAGATTTGGTTTGCAACAAATCGGGTTGGCAAAGGTAATTCTGGTGAAATAGTTGCTTTGGGCACGCAAATCACTGTTGGTTGTGGAGACGGTTTGCTGGATATTGCAGAGTTGCAAATGCCAGGGGCGAAACGGCAGACGGCGCAGCAATTTATTCAGGGTCAGCATGTCCAATTGGGTGAAATTTTTGGCTAAGCCATTGAAAATGCGCAAATCGCGCGCATATTCACAGTAGTAATTGGCTGTTTGGTTGGCATCTGTATTTAGGAGAGAACGATGTTCGGTAATTGGATGAAAACGTTTGCATTGATGGCTGCGATTGTGGCGCTATTTGGTAGCGTGGGTGCAGCCATGGGCGGTGCAGGAGGCATGATGATAGCCTTGGGGTTAGCGGCAGCAATGAATGTGTACGCTTACTGGTTTAGTGACAAAGCGGTACTCAAAATGTATGGCGCGATGGAAGTCACACCAGACAATAGAGAGTTTCGCAATTATTACGCCATGGTAAAAGAATTGGCCGAGAGTGCGCAATTGCCTATGCCAAAAGTGTATGTGATTAATGAGTCGCAGCCCAACGCCTTTGCTACAGGGCGTAACCCAGAAAATGCTGCGGTGGCTGCTACGGTGGGAATCATGAAAATTTTAAATGAACGCGAGCTGCGTGGTGTGATGGCGCACGAGTTGGCGCACGTTAAAAACCGTGACACCCTGATTTCTACCATTTCAGCCACAGTGGCGGGTGCCATTGCCTCCATCGCGCAGTTTGGTTTGATGTTTGGCGGCGGCCGTGAACGTAACGGCAATCCATTATTGGGATTGTTGATGATGTTTCTTGCACCACTTGCGGCTTCATTAATTCAAATGGCGATATCACGTGCACGTGAGTTTGAAGCAGATAGAATGGGGGCAGAAATCAGCCGTGATCCTAAAGCATTGGCGAGTGCTCTAGAAAAGATACACGATTATGCACATCAAATTCCCAATGAAACCGCAGAAGCGCACCCAGAAACTGGGCAAATGATGATTATCAACCCACTTTCAGGCGGAAGTTTAAGAGGGTTGTTCAGTACGCATCCGCAAACAGAAGACCGTATTGCTAAGTTAATAGCGCTTGCTAGTCAGTACTAACTGCGTAAAAAAATGAAAAGGGCGATGCTTGCATCGCCTTTTTTATGCCCGCGCCAAAAGTGTAGGGTGTTGCTGGCATGAATCAAGTAGAATCAAGCCTCTTTAAAACCAACATAACTTCACTGAGTCACTACTGTGTATATTGCTCAACAAATTGCTGCCAATGCTGTACGCCAAGTATTATCTGGCAGAAATCTCACTCTTGCATTGCCTGATGCGCAGCAACGTTTTGCCAATGCAACACCACAGCAACGTGGCGCGGGCGCTGATTTAAGCTATGGCACGTTGCGATTTTATGGTGAGTTGGAGATTTACCTCAATCAACTGTTAGAAAAGCCCTTGTCAGATGGACATGTGCATGCGCTATTGCTGGTTGCATTGTTTCAACTCTTGCACGATAAAGCAGACGACTTTACGGTAGTGAATCAAGCGGTCAAAGCGGCCAGTTCTGCAAAGCCTGCTTGGGCAAAAGGATTGGTCAATGGCGTGCTGCGCAATTTTTTGCGTCAAAAAGATAAGCTTGCAAAACAAGTTGCGCAGCATGAAGTTGCCACTTATTCTTATCCGCAATGGTGGATAAATACCCTCAGGCAACAATATCCGCAATCTTGGCAAGCTATGTTGTTGGTGGGTAATACACACCCGCCAATGACCTTGCGCGTCAATCAACGCAAAATCACCACATACGATTATGTGCAACTGCTGAATCGACAAGGCATTGCTGCAAAACAGATAGGCCCTTGTGCGGTGATGTTGGATCAGCCCTTATCTGTCGACAAAGTGCCAGGATTTGCGGATGGTGTAGTGTCGGTACAAGATTACGGCGCACAACTTGCGCCATACTTGCTAGACCTTAAACCCAATATGCGAGTGTTAGATGCCTGTTGCGCGCCTGGCGGAAAAACTGGACATTTGTTGGAGTATGCAGATATTCAGTTAACTGCATTAGATAGTGATGCATCACGTTTGGAGCGTGTATCAAGCAATTTGACGAGATTGTCGGCGAAAGCCACTTTAAAAGTGGGGAATGCAGCTAACACCGAGGGTTGGTACGACGGACAATTATTCGATCGTATTTTGGCGGATGTGCCGTGTAGCGCATCCGGCATTGTGCGTCGTCATGTAGACATTAAATGGCTACGTAGAGAAGCGGACATTGTCTCATTCACGCAACAACAGTCGGCAATTTTGTTGAATTTATGGCAAATATTGGCAAAAGGCGGAAAATTGCTTTATGTTACTTGTTCAGTGTTTGAGCAAGAAAACCAACGGCAAATGGATACCTTTTTAAGTCAACATAGTGATGCAAAGCAATTGCCGATTCCTTTTGATGTGAATTTGGGTGAACACTTACAAAGTGTTAATGGTCAGTTAATTCCTAGCCCGTTTCATGACGGACTTTTTTATGCGCTTTTACAAAAAATTTAGTGTATTTTTAGGACTGTTTGCTATTGCCTGCCTAGCATGGGCAGCGTCGAATGCGATGGTGGTTAAACACGCAGAGTTAATTCCATACGACAATTATTTGGCACTGAATGCGGATTTTGAGATCAGTTTTGGTACGCCAATTGAAGAGGCCATTAAAAAAGGGGTGCCGCTTAGTTTTTTAGTCGAGTTTCAACTGGTAGAGCCTCGCCGGTACTGGTTTGATGATGAGATTGTCACCACTAGAAAATCGATTAATTTAAGCTATCATGCACTTACGCGGCAGTATTTGGTAAGCGATGATGCACATCAAAAATCTTTTGAGACCCTCAACGAAGCGCGTCAACAGTTGATGGAATTGCGAGACTGGCATGTCGTTGAAAAAAATGCATTGGATGCAGAAACGGACTATCAAGCAGCCTTGTTGATGCGTCTGGATAAAACCAAGCTACCAAAAGCCATTCAAGTGGACACGATAAGTGCTGAGCACTGGAATATTGCTTCTCCAATATATACTTGGTCCATTAAAGATTTAAAATAAACGCCATGCGGCTCATTATTTTTATTAGCATCGGCATGAGTATCGTGCTGTTGTACTTGCTTTCTATAGCAAGCTCCAATACCTCCATTTCTGGGGATTACTACAAATATCTGCTTTACATTAACATTGCACTGGCGCTGTTGCTTGCAGTCCTCATTGGCTTTCAGTTATGGCATTTATATAAAAATGCCAAAGCTAAAGTGGTGGGTAGCCGGCTGAATTTAAGGCTACTCACAGCCTTTGCGTTCATGGCTATTTTGCCTGGTTTGGTGGTGTACCTCGTATCCGTCAACTTTTTAACGCGTTCTATAGAGTCTTGGTTTAACGTCAAAGTAGAATCCGCACTCGATGGAGGCTTGAGTTTAGGGCAGCGTGCACTGGATATTATGTTGCTTGATATTGAAGAAAAAGCAGAAAACATGGCCACCAGTTTGGCGTTTCAGCCAGTGCGGGCTCACTACAGCGTACTGAATGATTTACGAGAAAAATCAGGCATTTTAGAAGCCGCATTACTGACCCCACAAGGTGGAATTTTGTCGGTGTCGAGTGGAGACCCAAGCAGCTTTTTACCAGAATTGCCTAGTATTCCACAATTACGTCAAGCGCAACGTCAAGTCTATGGAAAGATAGAGCCTATCCCCGGGAAGGGCTTGTATATGCGTGTCTTGGCGCCAGTGGACGTGCAGGGACTGACGGGGGAGACGCGCATTTTACAGTTGTTGCAACCTGTGCCAAAAGCACTTTCTAACACAGCAGAAGCCGTACAAGAGGTCTATCAAGATTATCAGGAGTTATCGTATAGCCGCAGTTCGCTTAAAGATGTCTTTGCGCTCACGCTGACCATGGTGTTGATGTTGGCGATGTTGTCAGCACTGGCGATTGCGTTTTTGCTGAGTAGGCGATTATCTCAGCCGATTAGTGTGTTGGCTGAGGGTACGCGCGCCATTGCTAGTGGTGATTACAGCAATATACTGCCGCAGTTTGGTAACGATGAACTAGGTGTGTTGGTGAAATCGTTTAACAGTATGACGCGTCAGTTGGACGATGCCACTAAGGCGACCGAGCAGAACCGTATTCGCGTGGAGGCTGCTCGTGCCTATTTGGAAACGATATTGGCGCATTTATCATCAGGTGTATTGGCGATTAATGCAGCGTTTGAAATGCGTACCTATAACTTAACCGCCACCAATATTTTAGGTATCGATCTCGCGCCATATGAAAACTTGCAGTTTGCAGACATTAAAGTGCAACACCCATTTCTACACGAGTTTGTAGACATGATTCAAATGCACTTTGAGACTACCAAGCAACCAGACTCGGCAAGGTTAGAGCTGAACCGACAAATCGAAATTACAGGCACACATGGTAAGCAATACATTTTAATCAGAGCAACGCGTTTACCTGCAGGTACAGGTAACGGTTTTGTGGTGGTGTTTGATGATGTGACCACCATGGCGCAAGCACAACGTGATGCAGCATGGGCAGAAGTGGCGCGCAGATTGGCGCATGAAATTAAAAACCCATTGACCCCTATTCAGCTATCGGCAGAACGTCTACAACATAAATTGCATAGTAAATTAGATGAAGCCGACGCCGCGATGTTGAAGCGTGCAACCGATACCATCGTGAATCAGGTGGGTGCAATGAAGTCCATGGTGAATGAGTTTAGTGAATATGCCCGCACGCCCACCGTTAATTTAATTAGCGTACAGCTCAACAGTTTGATTAGAGATGTGTCTAGCTTATATGGTGAAGAAGGCGTGAAGCTGACCTTGCACTTGCAACCTAAGTTACCCGCGGTGGCTGGAGATCCCACTATGTTGCGACAAGTGTTGCATAATCTTATTCAAAACGCGCAAGATGCACTGACTATGCAAGCGCATCCGATGATTGAAGTGACAACAATGCTCGATGGCGATAAGGTAAAATTAACGGTCGCTGACAACGGTCTGGGATTCCCAGTGGACATGCTCACGCACGCTTTTGAACCTTACGTGACCACCAAGGCGCATGGCACAGGACTCGGTTTGGCCATTGTGAAAAAAATGATAGAAGAGCAGCGTGGCCAAATTAAAATAGAAAACAGAGAATCAGGTGGAGCTTGTATAATCATTGTATTGCCTGTAGAAAAACGCACGCAAGACCGCGAGACAAAAACCGCAAGAAGTAAGTTGAGGGAAGCATAATAATGGCATCACGTAGTATTTTAGTAGTAGATGATGAAATTGGGATTCGCGAGCTATTAAGTGATATTCTGCTTGATGAAGGGCATCATGTGCGATTGGCTGAAAATGCCCATATCGCTCGAGAAGAACGGCTCAAGCAACGACCTGACTTGGTGTTGTTAGATATTTGGATGCCAGATTGTGATGGTATCAGCTTGCTGAAAGAGTGGGGTAATTCTGGTTTGCTGACTATGCCAGTGGTCATGATGTCAGGGCACGGCACCATTGATACCGCGGTAGAAGCCACCCGTATTGGTGCATTTGATTTTCTAGAAAAACCTATCGCACTGCAAAAACTGCTCAAAACCGTGACAGCCGCACTTAAACACGGTGAAACCATTCCCCATACCGAAATGAATTTATCCAGCTTTGGTAAAAGCTTGGTCATCAATGAGCTTAAGCAACGTTTGGAACAAGTATCACGCAGTAAAAATACGCTGTTACTTGTGGGTAAAAAAGGCGGCAGTGTAGAGTTGTGTGCACAATTTTTACGTGCTCCTGGCACGCCTTGGGTGGCGCTAGATGAATATGAAAAGTTAGCGACTTCACCACTGGATATACTGGAACAAGTGCGTGATGGTGTGCTGTTTATTGATGAAGTGACGCAACTTAACAAGACTGAGCAAAAAGGCCTAAGTTTGCTTGTGGCCAAAGCAGAGAAATATGGCGCGCGCATTGTGTGCGGCACCACGTTTGGTATTCCCCAGTTGATTGAAAATAGCATGTTGGAACAAGGCTTGTTACAGGTGTTAGCCAGTGGCGCATTGCGTGTGCCTTGTTTGAATGAGCATCGTGAAGATATCCCGGATTTAGTGAGTGCGATGGCGACCTTGATGGTGGAAACGCTCAATGTCGATTACAAGACATTTGATATAGCGGCACTGAATGCATTGAGAAATGCGGAGTGGGATGGCGATATCTCTGAGTTGGAGGCCGTGGTGCATAACCTGATGTTATCAACACTGGGTGAAGTGGTGACCTTGGAAGATGTACAGCGTGTGTTAGATCAGTTCAAACAATCGCCGCAGCAAGCTGCTATGCATGCGCCGTTGCCTATTGATTTGACCAAATCTTTGCGCGAATCTCGCGATGATTTTGAGCGTTATTATTTTCAGCATCATATGAAGCTTATCAACAATAATATGAGCAAATTAGCTGAAATTTCTGGACTAGAACGCACCCATTTGTATCGCAAGCTTAAGCAGCTTGGGATCAAAATAAAAGGCTAAACGCTCAACTCAAGTATTACTGGTGTGTGGTCGCTAGGGCGTTCTAGTTTTCTCGGGGCTTTATCGATCGTACATTGTTTGCAGCCAGCCTTCAGCGCATCACTCACTAAAATATGGTCTATGCGCAAACCAAAATTGCGTCTAAATCCCATCATGCGGTAATCCCACCAGCTGTAGCTTTTTTCGGGTTGCTCAAATAATCTAAAACTGTCATGTAAGCCTAGCCCTAACAACGCTTGAAAGTGCGCGCGCTCCGGAGCGCTTACCAGAACTTGTCCTTCCCACGCCACAGGATCGTGGCAATCTCTGTCCTCTGGCGCAATGTTGTAGTCACCTAATACCACCAGTTTGGGATACTTTTGCAGTTCCACAGCCAACCAAGTGCGTAGCGCTTCTAGCCAGCGCATTTTATAGACATATTTATCGCTATCAATGGCTTGGCCGTTCACAATATAAACGCAAACCACGCGCACACCTTGAATGGTGGCAGAAATTACCCGTTTTTGTTCATCTTCAAAGCTAGAGATGCCATAAGCAACTTCTGTCATTTCGTGCTTACTTAAAATGGCAACTCCGTTATAGGTTTTTTGACCTGCATGGATAGCATGGTAGCCAGCTGCTTTTAAAGTCTCATATGGAAACTTGCTGTCTTCTTGCTTGGTTTCTTGTAAACAAAGGATGTCTATCGGGTTGGCAGTCAGCCAATCTAACACGTGCTGCAGGCGCACATTGAGGGAGTTGACATTCCAAGTGGCTAGCTTGATGGTGGTGAGTTCTGGGTAAGCGGTCAAGGCATTCTCTGTCAATATTAATACGTATTTTGCTGCAGTATCAGTAAGCGTTTTACGCTAGCGTTACCAGCCTTTACCACTTAGTGAGCCGCGTTTTAATGCGGGATCATCATTTGGAATGCAGCGACCTATGCCAAAAAAGCTGGCGCGCGTGCCTTTGGGGCAGCCTTCCTCACGTGCTATTTTTTCAACCTTGGTTTTTGCAATAGCCGCTTTTTTTGTATCCACATACTCCCAATAACCGTTGGGGTGCAATATCACTTCATCTCCATTGCTTGTTTTAGCCACAATGTCTTCAGTCTCTTCATCTGCAGCTAGCGCTAAACTTGTAGCGCCTAAACTAATTAAAGAAACCAATATCAACAACCCCTTGCGTAAATCTTGCTCACACATACTTGCCTCACATTGAATACTTAAATTTAAAGCACATAGATTAAGCGAATGCCTATCAAATGTATAGATGTGTCTGTTAGAGATGTGTGCATCAAACAAGTTTACTGGCGGTGTGGTGTGAGTAGCCAAACATGTTCAGTGGCTGGGTACTTGCCTTTTAATCCATCTACCATGGTCACACGCTCTAACAGGTGTATGTCATAAGCTGATTGATAATACAGTTTCACCGCTACTGCATTTACCGAGAATGGTGGCCCCGCGTGCAAGCTTTGGTCATACTCAAAGCAGATCAGCAGTTGTGGGGTAGCGCGATCTGTAAGTGTCAACAAATGTGTAGCATAACGTTTGCGCATGTCCTCAGGCAAAGCTACTAAGGCGGCACGGTCATAGATTAAATCTATTTGACCTAACAAAGCGGGCGTCATATTGAAAATATCCCCCACGAATATATCAATATTGGGTGCACTGTAATGCGTAAAATCGTCATGAGTAGTGATGGTAGGCGTTAACTTTAAGTCACTAAATAAATCCTCAATCGCGATTTGACTTAATTCAGCCCCAACTACCCGATGACCCTGTGTTAATAACCAGGCAATATCCAAGGTTTTACCGCACAAAGGTAAAAAAATGCGTGCGCTTGTATTTGGGTTGGATGTGGACTTTAAATTGAGCGCTGTGAAATGCTTTACCAATAAGGGATTGGCTTCGGGCAGGTGAAACCCGATTTGATTACTTTCCCATCGGTCGTGCCAAAATTCATGTTGCATATTGAACCTGTTGAGTCATTAAATTGACGTGTCGATGTAAGAGCGTTACTTGGGTTCTTATGACTGCTTATGAAAGTGTTTAGACCGCACACTTAGCTAGTCCAGCATCTCAAGCAAACTGCGGAATTATCACCAGTAACACCTTACATCCATAAAGCGAGGCTTACGCCATCCCGTTATGACGCAGCAAGGCATCCATGCTCGGCTCTCTACCTCTAAACGCGACAAATGACTCTATTGCTGGGCGGCTACCTCCTTTGGCCAGCACTTCATTTTTAAAGCGAGTACCTGCCTCCGCAGAGAGTGTGCCCATTTCTTCAAACAAGCTGTAGGCATCGGCAGATAATACTTCTGCCCATTTGTAGCTGTAGTAGCCCGCGGCATAGCCACCTGCAAAAATATGGCTAAAACTATTGGGGAAGCGGTTCCATTTAGGTGGGCGCACCACAGCGACTTCATCGCGCACTTGCTCAATTAAATCAAGAGCAGTTTGTTCACCATTGGGGTCAAACTCGCCATGCAAGCGCATGTCGAAGAGTGAAAACTCGATTTGGCGTACAGTCTGCATCCCCGCTTGGAAGTTTTTGGCGGCAACCATTTTATCGAATAACGCGCGCGGTAATTGCCCACCTGATTCTACGTGTGCTGTCATGTGGCGCAATACATCCCATTCCCAGCAGAAGTTTTCCATAAATTGGCTAGGCAATTCAACCGCATCCCACTCCACGCCCTTAATTCCAGATACGCCATATTCATCTACTTGCGTAAGCATATGATGCAAGCCATGACCAAACTCATGGAACATGGTAATCACTTCGTCGTGGGTAAATAGTGCTGGTTTACCACCCACAGGTGCAGAAAAGTTGCAGGTTAAATAAGCCACAGGTAATTCAACACCGTTGGATTTTTTACGGCGTGTAATACATTCGTCCATCCATGCGCCACCGCGTTTGTTGTTGCGGGCATAGAGGTCTAAATAAAAATAGGCAATTGGTTTATTCTGTTTGTCGCTAATCTCGTAGAAAGCGGCATCGGCATGCCAAAGCGGTGCGTCCGCTTTGCGCACCTGCACACCAAAAATGGTCTCAGTCACTTTGAATAAGCCTGCTAAAACCTTACTTTCAGGGAAATATTGTTTTACTTCTTGATCTGAGAATGCATATTTTTCTTCACGTAGCTTTTCACTTACATAGGCCACGTCCCATGCTTGCATGTCATCAATGCCTAATTTTTTGGCGTAAGCCACTAACTCTTGCATATCGCGCTCAGCATAGGGTTTTGCACGTTTGGCTAGGGTATCCAAAAATTCGGTGACCTGTTTGGGTGACTCTGCCATTTTGGTGGCAAGTGATAACTCGGCATAGTTGTTAAAACCTAACATCTGCGCTTCTTCTTGCTTGAGTTTGAGAATGTCACGAATTAAAGCGGTGTTATCCCACTCGGGTTTGCTAAATTCAGAAGCACGTGTGGCATAGGCGCGGTACATTGTTTCACGCAATGCTCGGTTGTTAGCATATTGCAGTACGGGCATGTAAGACGGAAAGTGCAAGGTGAAAAGATAACCTGCCTTACCTTCTTTTTTTGCGGCTTCAGAAGCTGCTTCAATCACGTCATCTGGTAAACCAGTTAAATCAGAGATGCTCTCAACGCTATGTTTAAAATCGTTGGTGTTATCCATGATGTTTTCTTCAAACTTGCTGCCTAATTTAGACAACTCTTCACTAAGCACCTTAAAGCGCGCTTTTTGCTCAGCGGGTAGTTCAGCACCGCCCAATTTAAAATCGCGTACTTCGTGATTGATAATAGTCTGCTGTGTAGGGGTGAGCTTGGTAAAACCTGCACTGGCTTGAATAGCTTTGTATTTTGCGTATAAGCGCTCATCTTGCGCGACATCGCTGCCAAAATCGGTTAATTTCGCCAAATTGTCGTTGTACGCTTCACGCAGTTCAGGGCTATTTACTACTGCGTTCATGTGGCCGACTTGGCTCCAAGCGCGCCCAATTTTTTCGCTGTGGTCTTCCAGTTTAAGTGCAAAATTTTCCCAAGTGGGTGGTTCACTCGCAGTAGCAAGTTGTTCTACTAGTGCACGGCCTTCAGCAATCAGGCTATCCATGGCTGGGCTAATGTGCTCAGGTTGAATGGCGTTAAATTTAGGTAGACCAGAAAAGTCCAGGAGTGGGTTGGCAGTAATCACGTGAGTTCCTTATGGCATTATTTATCCAGTAGACGTTGATTATCTACTAAACGTTCTGCGCGTTGGATTGTAGTTTTTGATAGCGACGATAACTAAAACTTATCGAAACCCGCAGTTAATTAATCAAACGTAAGCAAAATGGATAGCGATAATTCTCGCCCTTACTACTTGAGATGGCGGCAATAATACAAAAAACAATATTGAATAGCCAAACAATCGGAATCAGGATAATCCCAACTAACACCCACACTAAAATGCCTGCTATAAATTGTGCAATCAACATGGTGATTTGAAAGTTAAGCGCTTCTTTGGATTGTTCGGCAATAAAAGCACTGTCGTCTTTTTTGAGTGCCCACACCAACAAGCCTGGAATAAAAGAAAAAACAGTGCCTCCCAAATGGGTAATCGTGGCAATGTTTTTGTCATCGTTGCTCGGGTTGGTAATATCTGTCATGGTGGTTTCCTTTATATGGGCGTTGAAAAGTGAGCAGAATGCATACGGATTCGCTAAATTCCACTAAAACTCAGTGTGTAGATGCATCACTTGCAACTCAATCTTTTCAATATCGCTCAGGTGTAGTAATTTTTTGACTTGTTTATTCAGTCGTGTCATTTGACTGTGTAAGATTTGCTGTTTCACGCTCAAAATATTGGATGGATGCATGGAAAGCTGGCGCATGCCCATGCCAATTAGCAGGCGAGTCAACTTGATATCGCCAGCCATTTCGCCGCAGATGGACAGTCCGATATTGTATTTTTCAGCAGCATGAATGGTCATTTGTATCAGCTTGAGCACTGCTGGATGCAAGGGGTTGTACAGGTGCGCAACGGCATCATCTGTACGGTCAATCGCTAATGTGTATTGAATCAGATCGTTGGTGCCAATAGACAGAAAATCTAGTTCCTTGGCAAACGCATCTGCATTGATCGCAGCAGCTGGTACTTCAATCATGCCGCCAATGCTGATGCCTTCATCGAAGGGGGCGCCTTCTTTGCGCAGTGACTCTTTAGCACGCTCTAGCAAAATTTTGCTTTGACGTAGTTCAGTCAAACTAGACAGCATGGGAATTAAAATTTTGATGTGGCCATAGTGTGAAGCGCGTAGCAAGGCACGAAACTGCGTATGGAATATGTGTGGTTCAGATAAGCAAAAACGCACTGCGCGCAAGCCTAAGGCAGGGTTTGCACAGTTGGAAACACTGTCAGGATTCATTTGCTTATCTGCACCCAAATCCAAAGTGCGTATCGTGACAGGCATGCCTTGCATGGCTTCTGCCACGTGCTTGTAGGCAGTAAACTGCTCTTCTTCATCGGGCATTTCACGGCGGTTCATAAATAAAAATTCAGTACGATATAGCCCAATCCCTGTGGCGCCAGAGGCCTTCACGCTAATCACGTCTTCAGGTACTTCAATATTGGCGTGTAGTTCTATACCAGTGCCGTCTATCGTCACAGCTTTGGTAGATTTAATGCGTTGTAATTTTTGTTGCTCTAATTGCCATTGGTCTTGTTTAAGTTCGTATTCTGCCAGCACCTCTTTGCTAGGATTGACGATCACTACGCCAACGCTGCCATCCACAATGATAATTTCGCCATCGTTGATTAAATCGCGTGCACGCTGCAAAGCCACAATCGAGGGAATATTGAGGCTGCGTGCCAAAATGGCCGTGTGCGACGTGATGCCACCTACATCCGTAATGAATGCCGCAAATTGATGTTGTTTGAACTGAATAGCATCTGCAGGCGAAATGTCATGGGCAACCAAAATGGTGGCACTTTCTTGCTGTTGCTTATCTTTAGTTTGGTTGGGAGATTGGCTGGGATGACCAAGCAACACTTTGATAATGCGCTCTACCACTTGCACGACATCGTGTTTGCGTTCTCTTAAGTATGCGTCTTCTATCGCATCAAATTGCTCAACAATATCATCCATTTGTTGCTTAATCGCCCACTCGGCGTTGCATTGTTCGTTGCGGATGATCTCTTTAGGCGCTTCTGATAATGATTTGTCATTGAGCATGGCTAAATGCGTGCTGATAAAAGCATCAAGCTCAGCAGGTGCATTTTTGGGTAACTGTTCGCGTATGACTTCTAAATCGTGCTTGACGGTTTTGATGGCGTCGGTAAAGCGTTGGATTTCTTCATTAATTAATTGCGGGGTAAGTTGGTAATGCACCACCTCTAGCAGCGCATTCGAGACCAAGTGTGCACGCCCAATTGCGATGCCACTGGAAACGCCAACGCCATGAATGCTAAAGCTGGACAATTATTCACCCTCTCCAAAAAAGTTGTTGATCAGTGCTTTTAATGCCTCGATAGCCGCTTGCTCATCCTCGCCAGTGGCTTCGACCAATATCACAGTGCCTTGCGCAGCCGCCAGCATCATCACACCCATGATACTCTTGGCATTGACGCGACGACCGTTTTTTTCTACCCAGATTTCACTTTTGAACTGGCTAGCAGTTTGAGTAAATTTGGTGGAAGCGCGCGCGTGCAAGCCAAGCTTATTAATAATTTCAATCGATTCTTTCATCATAACCTTGTCACTGCTTTCATGTATTTTTAATGATTACAACCTGCCGACGTGAAATGTACTACACCTTCTCGGCCACCCGTCAGTGCTTTGTCAACGCAAGTATCCAGCGATTCTTGGCGATAGTTTAATACCCGCACCAACATGGGCAGATTCACCCCAGCGACACCCGCTACGCCTTCTTGGCTCACCAGCTTGGTGACCATGTTACAAGGCGTTGCACCGTAAATATCTGAGAGTACCAACACACCGTGCCCTGCATCTAGGTGCGCTACCATGGCTTGTGCTTTGGGTAACAATAGTGCTGGGTCATCTTGTGTAGACACAGCAAGATAATCCAACTGAGTCGGGAGCTTGCCCATTACATGGCTTGCGCATTGAATTAAGCTCTCACCTAGAGAGCCATGCGCAATAATTAAAATTCCAATCATGTTGCAGCCTTCTTTCAATACATCAATGAATCAACTCGCGATGACGCACAATCACCTTATATTGATGCTTAAAATGTGCGCTGAGTTGTTCAACTAAATAAACTGAGCGATGTTGCCCACCCGTGCAGCCGATCCCAATGGTGAGATAACTGCGATTATCTTGATTAAAGCTAGGTAACCATTTTTCCAAATATTGTTGAATATCCCCCAACATTTCCAGCACCATGTTTTCTTTTTCAAGAAATTGCTGAATAGGTGCATCTTTACCTGTCAGTGGCCGCAATTCTGGGTCGTAATGCGGATTAGGCAAGCTGCGTACATCAAATACAAAATCCGCATCTAGCGGTATGCCGTGTTTAAAGCCAAACGACACGAATAGCACCACCACGCTATTGGTAATGTCACTGTTTGGCTCGGCAATCCAATCACGAATATGATTACGTAGCGCATTGGCGCTTAGACTGCTGGTATCAATATGATGACCCAAGCTGGCCAACCCCGTTAGTAGTTCACGCTCCTCAAGTATGCTTTCGGCGAGCGTGGATTTTTCATTGCTGAGCGGGTGCTTACGTCTGGTCTCAGAGAAGCGTTTCACTAGGCTTTCTAAGGTGGAGTCTAAATATAATACGCTGACACTGATGCCGTCGGATTTTAACTGCGCAATCGCATCTGGTAGCGCCTTCAACGCTGCACTGCGGCTATCAATACTAATGGCGACTTTTTTATCTTTGGAAGTTTGGTGCAGCCCATCTGTTTCTAGGTGCTGTGCGATTTGCGGTAGGAGTGTGGCAGGTAAGTTATCAATGCAATAAAAACCGCTGTCTTCTAGCACGCGCAATGCAATAGTCTTGCCAGAGCCAGAAAGCCCTGTGACAATAATTAGCTGCATAACAATCCAATCTTTGGATGACGTGCGGTGTGGTGCAGTGCTTGTTCCTTTGCCTTAATGTGGCTTAATGATTCAGGATTAGCGTTCCGCACACCTTGCACTGCATGCCAAACAGTTGAAGTATTGGATAATGCGCTGGGTAACATTGTTATCGTTTCTTGCTTTCTCTTAGCATGATCTGTTTTTGGCGTTTGATAAATTGCTGTGTTGCATTAATACCGCGCAATAATAGCATGTGATTACGTACCGCAACCTCTACTAGCACCGCGATATTGCGCCCCGCTGCAATAGGAATTACTACCTTACTAATGTCCACCTCTAACACACGTTCAAACTGTGTTTTGGCATTTAAGCGGTCTAGTTTATGTGGGCTCAACGCATCGGCCAATTCCAATTGAATCATCAAATCTAGCGGCTTGGTTGGTTTGACCGCATTATCACCAAATAATGCCCGGATGTTCAGTATGCCCAAACCGCGTACCTCTAAGAAGTCTTGCAATAACTCTGGGCAACGCCCTTCAACGCGTTCAGGCGAAATACGGTAAAAGTCTACAATGTCATCCGCCACCAAGCGGTGACCACGCGAAATGAGCTCCAGCGCCAATTCGCTTTTGCCGATAGCTGGGTTGCCCTTAATCAGTACACCAAAGCCTTGTACTTCCATGAATACGCCATGCAGGCTGGTGGATTCGGCTGTGGCAGTGGCCAAATAGTGCCCTAGCAACTCCATTAGTTGCGGACTGGGCATCGGGGAGGTAAACAGGGGTGTGTTGGCTCGGTCAGCAGCTTTAATCAGTTCATCAGGCGGCTTTTCACCGTTTGCTACTACAACAGCGGCTAAATCGGTGGCAAATAAATTGGTAATCGATTGTTGCATTGCAATAATGCTTTGACTACGCAAGTAATCCATCTCGGCGCAACCGAGTACTTGCACGCGATTAGGGTGTACGAAGTTGAGATGACCGACTAGAGCGAGAGAAGGTTTGGTGACAGTACCAGAAGTGAGTATTTTATTACCGCCATCAAGCCCAGCTACCCATTGTAACTTGAGCTTGCGGCGGATTTGTGTGAACAGCTCATCGACGTTAATTTGAGCCATAGGTTGAGAAAAAATTATTAATTAAGTAACTGATCAACATTCTGATGTTTTACAGCACCATTGGTTTTGTGATGATCGCCTTGTTTCTCTTTATGTTTGAGCACTTGACGGTCTAGTTTGTCCGTCAACATGTCAATGGCGCTATACATATTCTCGTCAGCACAAGCAGCGTGTAAATCGTTGCCTGGCACATGCAGTGTAGCCTCTACCTTTTGGGCGAGTTTTTCTACAGACATAGTAACTTTAATATCAATCACATGATCGAAGTGATTGCTGATGCGTGTGAGTTTGTTTTGCACGTACTCACGTAACGCAGGAGTGATTTCTAAGTGATGCCCAGTTAATTGTAAATTCATGACTTGCTCCTTTTTGAAATTGTCTTGAGAGAAGATACGCCTCAAAACAATTTCAGTGTACTACTTTGACGCAGGCTTGCAACTATCCAATTGCACTATTCACGATAATTTTGCGCTGCATCAAATCTAGAGTGACTTCCTTAGGTTGGCTGGCGGAATATTGAGCGACTCACGATATTTCGCAATGGTGCGGCGCGCCACTACAATGCCTTGATTGGCTAATGTGTCCGTTATTTGATTGTCAGACAATGGCTTTTTAGGGTTTTCTTCCGCCACCATTTGTTTAATCAATGCGCGAATCGCAGTGGCAGAACACGTGCCGCCTACGTCTGTTGCTACCGAGCTGCCAAAGAAATATTTAAGCTCATACACACCGCGTGGAGTGAGCATGTACTTATGCGTGGTTACCCGTGAAATGGTCGATTCGTGCAACTCAAGCTCTTCTGCAATCTCACGTAACACCAATGGGCGCATAGCAATATCCCCATGCTCAAAAAAGTTGCGTTGTCTGTCAACAATGGCTTGGGAGACGCGCAAAATAGTCGAGAAGCGTTGCTGGATATTTTTAATCATCCATTTGGCCTCTTGCATCTGACTTTGCAAGTACTGCCCAGAATTTTCACGGTTACGTTTCAAGATATCGGCATACAGTTGATTGATGCGTAATTTTGGAATCACGCCATCATTCAAGGTAGCTACCCAAATCCCTTTAATTTTTTTCACAATCACATCGTGCTGAATGTAATGGTCGTGCGATAGTGTGACAAAGTCGCTGCCTGGTTTGGGGTTTTGTTGTTTGATGAGCGTTTGCGCGCCCTTGAGCGTGGCTTCATCGCAGTTGAGCAATTTTCTAAGTTTGCCAAAATCCTTATTGGCTAGCACAGGCAAATAGTCTTGGATAATGGCTCTAGCTTGCTTGAGATATGGAGTATCAGGGCTTAATGCATTCAGTTG
Source organism: Methylophilus sp. (assembly GCA_030696695.1). GTDB lineage: Bacteria > Pseudomonadota > Gammaproteobacteria > Burkholderiales > Methylophilaceae > Methylophilus. The sequence continues at coordinate 105,561 of JAUYRP010000001.1, read as the reverse complement.
CAAGCCCAAGCATTCTTGTAAGTTGCGCGCGCCCACACCGACAGGGTCTAAGTTTTGGATCAGCTTCAAAACCGTTTCTAACTCAAGCATATCAATCTCTAGCTCAAGCGGTAGGCTTTCTGCCAAGGCATCAAGGGATTGCTCAAAATAGCCATCATCGTTAATGCAATCAATCATGATAGACACTAAAGTCTGATCACGTTCTGAAAGCGGGACTAGTTTGAGTTGACCCAGCAGGTGGTCACGCAGGCTGATGCTGACGGTATCTTGCCGCGTGAAATCGCCATCGTCATCGTCAGAATTATTCTGACGACCACCTTCGTCCCAATTACTGGTGCTACCGTACTCGTCGTATTCATCTTCAAATTCTGGGCTGGTAAACTCATCTGAAGTGGGCGCTAACTCATCGTCGCGCTCAATTGTGCTTTCAGCTGGCGCGCTAATTTCCGAGGTGCTTGCGCTGTCAAAAGCATTGCTGTCTACTTCAATCTCGCTGTTGCTACCGATGGTTTCTTCTGTGCTGTTTGCAGGTGCAGTATCAGCAGTGCCGCCGTCGTCTTCACCTTCTACCAGTTCAAGCAATGGGTTGTCTTGCAGGATAGTTTCTAATTCTTGATTCAGCTCAATAGTAGACAACTGCAACAGACGGATAGATTGCTGCAGTTGCGGTGTGAGCGCAAGATTTTGAGAGATACGGAGTTGTAAGTTTTGTTTCATAGCATTCAAAGTGGTTAAAGTCTAAAGTCCCGGCCTAAATACACTTCGCGTACGGCTTCATCTTGTACAATTTCATCTGGGCTGCCAGAGGCAAATAAGGTCCCATCGTTCACAATATAAGCGCGGTCACAAATCCCTAATGTTTCACGTACATTGTGGTCTGTGATGAGGACGCCTATATTTTTACTGCTTAAAAAACGGATAATTTTTTGAATATCCAATACCGCAATTGGGTCAATACCTGCAAACGGTTCGTCTAGTAAAATAAAACTAGGATTCGTGGCTAGGCAACGGGCAATTTCAACACGTCTACGTTCACCGCCCGATAAACTGACTGCCATGCTGTTGCGTATATGCACAATGTGCAGTTCTTGTAGCAGGGATTCTAATTGTGCTTCTTGCTCTTGCTCGGTCAAATTTTGTAGCTCAAGCACTGCCATGATGTTTTCAGCGACCGTCATTTTTCTAAAAATAGACGGCTCTTGTGGCAAATAAGACAAGCCCATACGTGCACGGCTGTGTATAGGCATGCGGCTTAAATCTTTACCATCTAGCAAAATACGCCCTGCATCCAACGTGACCAATCCCACCATCATATAAAAACTGGTAGTTTTGCCTGCGCCATTTGGGCCTAGCAAGCCAATGATTTCACCACTATGAATTTTCAGAGAAATATCTTGTACGACAGTACGTGTTTTATACGATTTACGTAAATTTTCGACGACGAGTTCGCTCATAGGTCTAAGGTGACTCCATTTGCGTTGAGGCTGATTGGTTTTCTTCTTTTGGTTGTAAGCCAAATTGAAGTGTTTTATTCAGCCTCAAATTATTGGCTGGTGGTGAATTTTCACTACCTTTTGCAGGTGCTTTCGGTGCTTCTTGTTTATTTTTTGGCTGAATAATGGCTTTGACTCGGCCACTATTGCCACCTTCCGTCGTTGATTTAACGCCGCCTATGACCTCGGCATATTCCGCATTCGCGTCATAGCTAATAAAGTCGCCGTGCACGATGTCTTCACCACGTTTAACCCAAGCTTTTGTGTACAACTGCACTTTGTCCATGCGCCCGTCATATTCAATGCGTTGCGCACTGCCTTCCATGTACTCATCCCTGCCTTGCCGCTTTTGCTTGAACGTAGTGGGGTTGCCTGTAGAGGTGCTGTGTTGAAAGCCATCTTTGTCTTCACGCACCACCAATTTATCGGCATGAATCACCAAAGTACCCTGCGTTAAAATCACTTTGCCAGTGTAAGTGCTGGTTTTCTTCGCATCATTGACGGTTACCGTGTCGGCTTCAAGTTCAATCGGTTGATCACGATCAGACGCTTCAGCCCATGCTTGCAATGGTAGCCAAAATATCATGCTGAGCAGGCAAGCACTGGTATAAATACGCTTAAACATTCATTCTCCCTACGGTTTCTTTATAACACTTTGTTTTTGAACACGCTTGGTAGTTGGCGTGATGTTCGTTTTACGCGTCAATTTAGTTGCATTCTGCTTGCTAGTGCTGGCTTTTGTGTTGGCAGTTGATTTCACAGGCGCAATGTTTTTTGGCGTTGGACGCTCATAATGTGCGCGCACTCTGTTGAGTAAGGTCATGGTTTGATTTTTCTTATCGAATACCATGCCAACCGCAGTCACTTTGGTTTTGGGCGCTTGCGTAATGGTGACAGGGCTGTCAGTCGTCGCCAAATCTTTGTCTGGCACAATGGTCAGTTTATCGGTCAGCAATTGCATTTGTCCTTTTTCAGCGGTGGCCTCGCGCACGACCTTCACGTTATCGACAAACTCTACAGTTTCACCATCGCTAGAGACATAGCCGCGTAAGCCTTGAATTTGCGAGTATGGCTTATCAACACCAAATTGGGTGAACTTAGGGCGTTGCAACTCTGTGGTGTCATCATCGGGGTAATGCACCATCTGCGTTGCAGCCAGTACATAGCGCAATTTCCCATTGACATCTGATTGTGTCGTCACAAAGTTATGCAGTTTGTAGTCGGCATCGTGTCGATTACTGCCATCAATTCTTGGTCCTTGTTCTTGCACCGTTTGATTAATCCAAAATGTAATCAGCGCCATCAAAAAGACTAGCGTGAGTGGAAACATAATGGCATAACGGTTTTGCATGAATAGTGGACATCAACATTCAAAAAAAGGCGCCATTTGGGCCTCTAGTGTATTTTGCGCTTGCATAATCAGCTCGCACACTTCGCGCACCGCACCGCGACCACCTTCTTTTTGCGTAATGTAATGCGCACGCGCTTGCACTGATTTGGGTGCAGCCGGCACTGTGATGCTCAGTCCGCAACGCAACATAGGCGGCATGTCAACGACATCATCGCCCATAAAAGCCGTTTGCTCAGGCGTTAAATTAAGCTTTGCAATCAAATCATTAAAAGCGACCAACTTATCATCTACCCCTTGATAAAAATGGGCAACACCTGTGCTTTCAGCACGTTGCGTCACCACTTTAGAGGTGCGGCCTGTAATGATGGCCATTTGCACACCACTGTTCTTGAGCAGTTTCATGCCCAAGCCATCTTGGGTATTAAATGTTTTGTATTCTTGACCATCATCGCCGATGGTCAAGCCCCCGTCCGTCAACACACCATCCACATCAAAAATCACTAGTTTGATGAGTTTTGCACGTTGCAATACATCTTGATTCATTACACTACCTTTGCTTTGAGTAAGTCATGCATATTAAATGCACCTATCAATTCTTGTGCGTGATTCACTACCATCAGCGCGTTAATTTGATGGGTTTCCATCATTTCTACTGCTTCTACCGCCATTTGATCTAAATATATGGTTTTGGGTGCAGTATGCATCACTTGTGCAATGGTGGTCTCGCTAGGCGATACATTGTTGAAAAACGCGCGGCGCAAATCGCCATCGGTAAAGATGCCTACAGGATGATGGTTTGCGTCCACAATCGCTGTGAAGCCCATGCCTTTCTTGGTCATTTCCAGCAAGGCATCTGTCAAAATGGCATTGTCTTGTACACATGGAATCGCTGCACCTGTGCGCATCACATCTTTCACGCGGGTGAGTAGTTTTCTGCCCAAATTGCCACCAGGGTGTGATCTTGCAAAATCTTCTGCGGTAAATTCGCGTAAATCTAATACGCACAATGCTAGAGCATCGCCCAAGGCGAGCGCAGCTGTGGTGCTAGCCGTTGGCGACAAGCCCAAAGGGCAAGCCTCTTGTGATACTTTGGCGCTCAAATGGACGTGCGATTCTTTGGCTAATGTTGAGGTGTCTGTGCCGGTGATGCTAATGATTTTGGCGCCTAATCGTTTAATGGTCGGTAGGATAGTGATGATTTCATCACTTTCACCAGAGTTAGAAAGTGCAATCACGACATCTTCGCCCGTGATCATACCCAAATCACCATGGCTGGCTTCAGCAGGATGCATAAAAAAAGCGGGGGTACCAGTGCTGGCAAGCGTTGCCGCAATTTTTCGGCCGATATGTCCAGATTTTCCCATGCCACTCACCACAACGCGACCACGGCAATGTAAAATGAGCTCAACAGCGCACTCAAATTGTGCATCTAATCGCCCTGCAAGCATTTCAATTTCGCTTGCTTCCAGCAACAGCACTTTTTTAGCCAGCGCTAGGGAAGATTGCTTTTCTGCAGAGCTTGACATCGCATTAGGTATCATTTGTAAGTTGGATGTTGACATAGAAGTTAGTATAACAAGGTAATCCGCCTCGAATAAAGTAAAAAACGTAGATTCAAGTTAAAATTTTAAAAGTAGGCACAATTTTTGCCTATGCGCATTTGGCATCATGTGCGTCTTTGTATAGTGCGTCATATCAATAAGAACATAAAGCACCTAGAGAGGATCAATGTTTAACTCACTTAATACAGTATTGTTATTGCTTATTGGCTCAGTATTAGCCGTAGGCATTTTTCGTGCGTTAAGGTTGCCGGCCATGCTGGCCTACTTTTTGGTGGGCGTCATGTTGGGGCCGTCTGCTTTTGGGCTGATTCAAAATACAGAGTCCAGCCAGCATATTGCCGAGTTTGGGATTGTGTTCTTGATGTTTAGCATCGGTCTGGAATTTAGTTTGCCCAAACTCTATGGCATGCGGAAAACCCTGTTTGGTTTAGGCGGTTCGCAAGTGGCCATCAGCATGTTTGTTGCATTAATGCTTGGCTGGGCGTTTGGCTTGAGTTTTGGTACCGCGTTTGTGATTGGCGGTGCACTCACCATGTCTTCCACCGCTATCGTCTCAAAAATACTGATGGAACGTGTAGATTTGAACTCTAGGCATGGTCGTCTCAGTATCGGTATTTTGTTATTTCAAGATTTGGCAGTGATTCCTATTCTGGTGCTCATTCCCACCTTGGGCTCGCATAGCGAAGATTGGCTAACGGTGTTGTCGCTCTCTCTCGTTAAATCTGCCGTATTGCTGTTTATTCTCTTCAAGTTTGGTAAAAACATCCTTAACCATTGGTTTGATTTGGTTGCCAAGCAACGCTCTAGAGAGTTGTTTGTGATGAATGTGCTGATGATAACGTTGTTGATGGCTTATGCCACCAGTATTGCTGGGCTGTCTTACGCATTGGGCGCTTTTGTGGCGGGCATGTTGATTTCTGAAACGCGTTATCGTTACCAAGTGGAATCGGACATTGCGCCATTCAGAGATATCTTATTAGGCTTATTCTTTATTAGCGTGGGCATGTTGCTCAACATAGGACAATTGTTTGACCATATCGGGCTGGCTCTGCTTCTATTAACTGGTTTCTTACTATTCAAGGCATCGCTGATTGCAGTACTTACCCGCTACTTTGGCTTTGAAACAGGCGTGGGCATTCGTACAGGCTTAATCCTTGCGCAAGCAGGTGAGTTTAGTTTTGTGATTTTAGCTTTGGGTTTAAAAAACAATTTGATACAAGGCGAAGTGTTGCAATTGGTATTGGGCGTCTCGTTACTTTCCATGATAGTTGCGCCATTTTTAATACAGTACAACGGCAGAATTGCGCGCGCTTTAGTCAAAAGCTACACACGCAACAGCAGTGAAATGGTGGAAACTATCGGCAAAGTGGGTAAAGAGCTTACGGACCATGTGATTATTTGTGGCTATGGCAGAAGCGGTCAGTATTTGGGTCGCTTTTTAAAAGAAGAGAACATTCCCTTTATCGCTTTGGATAACGACTCTGCCCGTGTCAATGAAGCGGCCGTAGCGGGTGAGCATGTGATGTATGGCGATGCTGGTCGCCGCCTTGTGTTAGAGGCTGCAGGTGCCGAGCGTGCCAAAGCTTTGATTGTGAGTTATTCCGATACACGTTCCTCCATGAAAGTGCTGCATGTGACGCAAGAGCGCTACCCCAATTTACCAGTGATTGTGCGCACCTATGACGATGCCGATATGGAAGCGTTTAGAGAAGCAGGTGCGACAGAAGTGGTGCCAGAAGTGCTAGAAGGTAGCTTGATGTTAGCCTCTCACGCGCTTGTCTTGCTTGGCGTGCCCTTAAACCGTGTAGTAAAACGTATTCGCTTATTCCGCGAAGAGCGCTATAAGATGTTCAAAGGCTTTTTCCGTGGGATATCCGATGCCGATGCAGAAACCTCGGTCTCGCGTCAGCAACGGTTGCATTCTGTAGAAATTAGCACCAATTCATTTGCGCATGGGATGCGCTTGGATACGATTCCGTTTGAAAAACTGAGCGTCGAATTGAAAAAAATACGTCGCCCCAATATGCTAGAACCCATCACTCCTAGACCAGATATTGAGTTATCCGATGGCGATGTATTGGTATTGCTAGGCAATAACGAAAGTTTGGTCGCAACAGAAGTATTTCTGGTGTCTGGTAAATAGAAGGGTACTGAGTGTCAGCACAAAAAGTGGTAGTAGTGGGCGGCGGTATTGTGGGTTGCATCACCGCCATGATGCTCAGACAGCGGGGCTGGCAAGTCACAGTCGTGGAGCGCAATATCATTGCAGCGCAAACGTCTGGTGAGGCTTCATGGGCAGGTGCTGGCATTATTTTTCCACTGTTGCCTTGGTGTTATCAAGATCCCGTGAATAAGCTGGCTTTGGAAGGCGCCAGCCGCTACCCAGGGCTGGCGGAGCAATTGCACAGTGAAACTGGTATAGATCCTGAATGTTTACGTAGCGGTATGCTTGTGCAACCACCCTTTGATCTAGAAACCGCATTGGCATGGTGCAAGAGAAACAATGTGGTGGCTAAATTACAAGGCGAAGAACTCTTTTTACCAGACGTATTGCAAGTACGTAACCCAAGGCTGCTACAAGCGCTTAAAGCGTGGTTGGAGCAACATCAAGTCACGCTAAAAGAGCAAACACAATTGCTACCATTGCCAGAGCTAGAGATAGGCGAGCAAGGCCAACTTAAACGTTGGCAAACCACCACTGGCGAAATTTTAGAGGCGGATATGTTTATTGTCACCTCTGGCGCTTGGAGTTTTGATTTGCTCAAACACACTGCGCTTAGCCTTGAGATTAAACCCATGCGTGGGCAGATGTTGCTTTACCAGTTGCCCAAGCCCATTACAAACCACATTATTTATCGCGATGGTTTTTATATGGTGCCGCGTAAAGATGGCTACTTGCTGGCAGGCAGCAGTTTGGAAGATGTGGGGTTTGATACAGGCGTGACTGACACCATGCGCACAGAAATGCAAACCAAAGCAGAAGCGATATTGCCGCAACTCAAAAATGCGTCTGTAATTAAACACTGGAGTGGATTGCGACCGGGTACGCCGCACAATATTCCGACGATTGGACAACACCCGCATATTAGCAACTTATATTTGAATACTGGCCATTTCCGTTATGGGGTCACCATGGCGCCAGCGAGTGCAGCATTAGTGACTGCGTTGATGTGCGGAGATTCGCCAAATATGGACGCGACAGTCTATCAATGTAAGGTCTAGTTACGTATTCTGTATAAACAAAAGGCCTAGAAAATCAAATTTCTAGGCCTTTAAAATAACTTGATTAACAATTAAAGTTTAATAGAAGGTAGGTATCCACCAGGTAAAATCCCAAACGCTGTCAAAACAATAACGATCAATAAAATGATGAAAAGCACACGTACGATTTGAGCCACTGGTGCTGGTAAAGGCAGCATGGCAACTAACCACCAAATCAGACCAAACACCACTAAATACACAATAAGATTTACTATCACATCCATTTTTATTCTCCTCTGGTTTTAATTTTTAATCAGGATGACGTTTATCGATGATGGAGGAAAAATAGCAAATTGATGGCTATTGCTAAAAAATTCAACAACATGTTTACGTCAAACTTATCTGCATATATCCCATTCAAGACATATCACAACCAGTATGCAATAAAGCCTCCTTTTTTACTGTGCGATAGCTAACATTCAATCTGGTTAATGACCAACAGCAACCCAATCCCCACTTTTGCCACCATGTTTTTCTAGCAGTTTAATCTCACGCATCACCATGCCTCTATCGACTGCTTTACACATATCATAAATCGTCAGTAGCGCCACTTGTACTGCAGTGAGTGCTTCCATCTCCACACCAGTTTGACCAACTGTTTCACAGGTGACTTGGCAGGCAATGGTCGATTCGGCTTCCAATACATCGAAACTCACTTTGACGCTGGTGAGCGCAATAGGGTGGCAAAGCGGAATCAGGTCAGCTGTTTTTTTGCTGGCTTGGATGGCAGCAATACGCGCGATGCCTAACACGTCACCCTTTTTGGCTTCACCTTGTGTAATCAGTTGTAATGTTGCTGGCAACATAGCAATACTGCCAATGGCTACAGCAGTACGTTTAGTATGGGCTTTATCGCCTACGTCCACCATGTGGGCCTGACCTTGTGCATTTAAATGCGTTAACTTGCTCATGTGTGACTTTCTAATTTGAATTGTGCGTGAACTTGCTACCTAAAGGCATTATCATAATAACAATGAGTCCACAGTTATCATATACACCCACATTATTAGTTAAAAAGCTTAGCGCGTGTTGCTTGGGTGCATTATTGCTGGGCGCGATGCCAGCCACCGTGGCTGCTGCTGAGCAAACAAGACCATCTCTGACTGGTAAGCCTTATTCGCCACCATCCGATTTAGATACCAGTTTGCCGCGTGATTACGCCAATGATTTACCAGATTTGGGTGATATTGCGCAAACCGTGTTAACGCCGCAGGATGAACAACGCATTGCAGACCAAATTATGCGTGAGGTGTATATCAGCGATCAGGTGTTACAAGACCCTGAAATCACCGATTATTTGCAAGCCTTGGGCAATAAGCTGGCCGCAGCTAGTCCTGATAAACGTCAAACCTTTAGTTTTTTTGTGGTGAATGATAATTCGATAAACGCATTTGCCATGCCCGGTGGAGTGATTGGCGTGCATACAGGGTTGTTTATTGCCGCCAATAATGAATCTGAATTAGCCAGCGTACTTGGCCATGAGATTGGGCATGTGACACAACGTCATCTGGCGCGTATATTGGCCTCGCAAAAGTACGATACATTTAAAAATATTGCGACGACTGCGTTGGCTTTGTTGGTGGCTAGAAGTAATCCGCAATTGGCAACTGGGGCCATGGTCACGGCTTCGGCTTCTACCTTACAACGTCAATTGGATTACACGCGCGAGCACGAACGTGAAGCCGATAGGGTGGGGCTGGCAATACTGGACAATGCTGGATTTGATGTGCGTGCGATGCCATCATTTTTTACCACCATGCAACGCGGGACACGTTTTGTAGAAGGCAGTGCGCCTAGCTTTTTGCGTACCCACCCGCTGACCGCAGAACGTATTGCCGATGTATCGAATCGCGTACAAAACTTATCTTACAAACAATCCAAAGATAGTCTAGATTTTTATTTAGCACGCGCCAAAATTCGTGCGGGTATTGGCTTGCCACAAACGGCGATTGATGAGTTTGAAGACAATATTCGAGAGCGTCGTTTTAATAGCGAGGCAGCAGAGCATTATGGTTTGGCCTATGCGTTCTTGCGTAAAAATGACGTAAAAAATAGCGCGCAACAATTGCAATGGCTTAAGGCCAACGCGGCGCCGCATCCAAATATTGAAACACTAGCTGCAACCATAGAAGTAAGCAATCGACAGCTGGCAAAAGCGCAGGAGATTTACGTACAAGCCATGCAAAAATATCCGATGCATCGCGCATTGGTGTACGGCTATGCCGATACTTATATAGATAGCAGGCAGCCTGATAAAGCGATTAAGCTGGTGAATGACAAGTTGCGGTTGTTTCCTAAAGATGCGCATTTTTATGAGCTGTTAGCCAAGGCCTATACAATGAAAGGTCAAGTGTTGCTCAAGCACCAAGCGCAAGCAGAAGCCTACTTTCGCCAATATGATGTGAATCGAGCGGTAGAACAAATGGAGCTGGCTTCTAAAGCAAAAGACGGCAATTTCTACGAACGTTCGATCGTCGAAGCGCGATTAAAAGAGCTGCGACGCCGACAAGGCATTGAAAAAGAACTCAGAGGATAATGATGCAACGCCGCACCTTTATACAATGTTTTTTGGGCCTTTTTTTAGTCCCCATCAATGCGCTAGCCGCGGTTTGGAATAAACCTGCTTTTGAAGCCACAGATTTACAACAAGCCACGCAAGGTTTGGAGATTAGTGGCGAGATACCGACCGATGAGATTACGCTGATTGCGCCAGACCGCGCAGAGAACGGTGCGGTGGTGCAAGTTGAAATTATTTGTAAACTCGCCAATACAGAGGCGATTGCATTGTTTGTGGCAGAGAACCCAACCCCGCTGATTGCGAATGTAATGTTGTCATCTGGTGCGCAAGCGCGCTTGGTCACGCGGATTAAAATGGCGCAGACCTCGCAAGTAAAAGTGATTGCAAAAGTGGGCAACCAGTATTACACCAAAACCAAGCAAGTGGTGGTGTTGGAAGACGGTTGCGGTGGCTCGGACACGGATGCTAAGTTTGAAAGCAGCATGAAAATGCGCGCAAAGCTGGTGGATGAGATTGCGGAGGTTAAAGTAATTATTGTGCATCCCATGACCACGGGACGTGCTAAAAACAGTGCTGGTCAGCTGATTCCTGCGCATTTTATCCAAACTTTGGAGGCGACCTTAAATGGCCGCAAAGTATTGGAAGCACATTGCAGCACAGCCATTTCAAAAAACCCTTACTTTACATTTTATGTGGCAGGCGCCAAATTGGGCGACATGGTGATAGTCAAATGGCAGGACAATATGGGATATGCAGGTCAAAGTGAGATTCAGGTTTCAATCTAGTTTGCGCTACGCATGCTGTAATAGATAGCGCTAGTTAATACAAGCGTCACGTAGCAAAGTTAAACTTAAGCAGTGCGAACTAAAACATGGCTAACGCTGATGCAGGACTTAATATAGTTAGGTAAGCAACACCAAATGGTACTTATAATAAATATTACTTATCACACCTATTAAACTAATCAATTTTACTTAATTGAAATGCGTTGTTACAATGCATTTCAATATTTTTTTAACCACTAGAAGAGGAAATTACAATGTCATTGATCAATACACAAGTACAACCATTTAAAGCACAGGCTTTTCATAACGGTAAATTTATCGAAGTAACTGACGCTAGCCTACAAGGCAAATGGTCAGTGGTGATTTTTATGCCAGCAGCGTTCACATTTAACTGCCCAACAGAAGTAGAAGATGCAGCTGATAACTACGCTGAATTTCAAAAAGCAGGTGCTGAAGTGTACATCGTCACTACAGATACTCACTTCTCTCACAAAGTATGGCATGAGACTTCACCAGCAGTGGGCAAAGCAAAATTCCCATTGGTTGGCGACCCAACTCACCAATTAACGCGCGCATTTGACGTGCATATTGATGAAGAAGGTTTGGCATTGCGCGGTACATTTGTGATCAATCCAGAAGGCGTGATTAAAACAGTTGAAATTCACAGCAATGAAATTGCACGTGATGTGAAAGAAACATTGCGTAAATTGAAAGCTGCGCAATTTACTGCTAGCCATCCAGGTCAAGTATGCCCAGCTAAATGGCAAGAAGGTGCTGAAACATTAACACCGTCATTAGATTTAGTAGGCAAGATCTAATCCTCAATTCATTTTTTGAGCGTATTGCGTTGTTGCATGTCACCTAATCACCTTGCTGTACTCACTGTACTATCTCGGCACTTAGGTAACATGCGCCTCGCACTACAACCCAAACTCTGAATTGAAGTGTTACTTGTGATTGTTTCCGCCAAAAGCGGAAAGTACGTAAATGAATTGAGCTTTATCCAAAAGATAAAGCTTTTATTTTCAGCAGTATTTCTCATACACGTTTTTTTGACCACTGAAGAATAGGTATGAGAACTACATTGAAACGTATTGATTGAATTGAAAGAGAGTGAATATGGCATTAGAAGCAAACATTAAAACGCAATTGCAAACTTACTTAGCCATGCTACGTGAGCCGATTGAGTTGGTGGCATCTCTAGATGGCAGCACCGCGGCCAATGAAATGCAAAGCTTATTAGAAGAAATTGCTGGCATGTCTGACAAAATAACCCTCGTGCACGAGGCAGATGCACGAAAGCCCTCTTTTGCGGTAAGACGTGCGCCTAGCCACAAAGATGCAAGCAAATCTGTGGGCGTTCGTTTTGCGGGTATCCCAATGGGACACGAGTTTACTTCATTGGTTTTAGCTTTGTTGCACACTGGTGGTCACCCCATGAAATTGGAGCCAGAAAAAATTGAGCAAATTGCCGCTATTGAAGGTAGCTTTCATTTTGAGACTTACATTTCATTAAGCTGCCATAACTGCCCAGACGTAGTGCAAGCATTGAACATGATGTCGGTCATCAACCCAAACATCACACATGTGATGATTGATGGTGCGCTGTATCAAGAAGAAGTCAAAGCTAGAGACATTATGTCGGTGCCCACGATATTTTTAAATGGTGAAATCTTTGGCGCTGGCCGTATGGAGCTAGAAGAGATTTTAGCCAAGGTGGATACAGGTGCAGTCGCACGTGAAGCTAAGAAATTAGACGCTAAAGCGCCTTATGATGTGTTGATTGTGGGTGGTGGTCCAGCCGGAGCATCTGCAGCGATTTACTCAGCACGTAAAGGCTTTAAAACGGCCATTGTGGCAGAGCGTTTTGGCGGTCAAGTGATGGACACATTAGGTATTGAAAACTTTATTTCAGTGAAAGAAACCGAAGGCCCTAAACTGGTTGCCGCGTTGGAAGAGCACGTGAAATCTTATGATATTGAGGTGATTAACTTACAACGCGCCAATATGCTGAGTGAGCCAGGTAAGCACGGCAACAAAAATCATGACTTGATTGAGTTGAAGTTAGACAGCGGTGCCACACTCAAAAGTAAAGCTGTGATTTTAGCGACAGGCGCACGCTGGCGCGAGATGAATGTGCCAGGCGAAAAAGAGTACCGTGGTAAAGGTGTTGCTTACTGCCCACATTGCGATGGCCCCTTGTTTAAAGGTAAACCTGTGGCTGTGGTAGGTGGTGGTAACTCTGGTGTAGAGGCTGCAATTGATTTGGCCAATTTTGTGGGGCATGTGACATTGTTGCAGTTTGATACCACATTAAAAGCCGATGCCGTGTTGCAAAAGAAATTGCATACATTGTCAAATGTGACCGTAATTACCAGCGCACAAACCACTGAAATTACCGGTGACGGCAATAAGATGAACGGCTTAACATACACGGATCGTGTGACAGGTGAATCTAAACACTTAGCCGTGGACGGTGTGTTTGTACAAATTGGTTTGGTACCGAATACCGACTGGTTAAAAGGCACGGTGGATTTGAGCAAGTTTGGTGAGATTGAAATCAATCACCATAATGCGACCTCGTTACCAGGTGTGTTTGCGGCAGGGGATGTCACAACTACCCCATACAAGCAAATCATCATTGCCATGGGTGAAGGTTCGAAAGCCGCCTTAGGCGCGTTTGATTACATCATTAGGCAATAAGCAGCAATTAAAAAGGGTGGCAAATGCCACCCTTTTTTTACGAGGTGTTAATCCGTTTTGCAGGTTTTAAAACCCAATAAAGCATAAGCTGGGCAAAAGTTGAATAAGCCGGTTGCTAGTGGCAAAACGCCTATCCATGCCCACATTGGACCACCCGCCAACAACACCCAAGCAATGAGTGCCAAACCAACCACAATACGTAATATTTTATCTATTCCACCTACATTGGCTTTCATGATTTTCTCCCTCATACATGACCTACAAATAGGTTACGCCAAAACAAATTGCAACCATGTGATTTACATCACAATCACAACATATTCTCTTTTATACTGTCCTACAACATAATTAGATTAAAAAGCGCTTATATGAGAACCGATGCCAGCAAAACACCACAAACCATCTATTTGAAAGATTACACGCCAGCCCCATTTTTAGCGCAAAAAATAGTGTTGCACTTTCAGTTGCTAGAAGAAAAAACCATTGTCACTTCAACCGTTGATTACCTTAAAAACGCTACCAGCCAAAGCCAAGATTTAGTTTTGGATGGCGACCATCAAACGGTAACGGAAGTGTTGCTGAACGGCGAGGCGTTTAGCGATTATGCGATAGATGATGGCAAATTGACCATTGCCAACGCAGGCAGTATTGCAGATGGAAAGTTTGCGCTCACTATCACGTCAGAAATTGACCCAGCGAATAATACCGCCTTAGAAGGTTTATACAAATCGCAAGGCAACTACTGCACCCAATGTGAAGCAGAAGGCTTTAGACGCATTACTTACTTTCAAGACCGTCCCGATGTGTTGAGTGTGTTTAGTGTGCGTATTGAAGCAGATAAACAGTTGTATCCTGTGCTGTTATCGAATGGTAATTTGGTGGCTGAAGGAGACTTGGAAAACGGTCGCCATTTTATTGAATGGCATGACCCATTCCCCAAACCTTGCTACTTATTTGCCTTGGTGGCAGGCAATTTGGTGCACATTACGGATAGCTTCACCACCATGTCTGGTCGCAAGGTGGATTTACGCATTTATGTGCGGCCAGGCGATGAAACGCAGTGCGACCATGCCATGCAATCTCTTAAAAAATCCATGCGTTGGGATGAAGAAACCTATGGGCGTGAGTATGAGCTAGATCGTTTTAATATTGTAGCGGTGAGCGACTTTAATATGGGCGCAATGGAAAACACCTCGCTCAATATTTTTAATACCGCGCTGGTGCTAGCGCAACAGGAGACTGCGACAGATGCTGATTTTATGAGTGTAGAGGGCGTAGTCGCACACGAATATTTTCACAATTGGACTGGCAACCGCGTGACCTGCCGAGATTGGTTTCAGCTCTCACTTAAAGAAGGCCTCACCGTATTTAGAGACCAAGAGTTTAGTGCCGATATGAACTCACGCGCGGTGCAACGGATTGACGATGTGAATACGTTGCGTCGTATGCAATTTTCCGAAGATGCCAGCCCATTGGCGCATCAAGTGCAACCTGATAGTTTTATTGAAATTAGCAATTTTTACACCACAACGGTGTACGAAAAAGGCGCTGAGCTCATTCGTATGCAACACACCTTGCTGGGGGCAGAAACTTACCGTAAAGCGACTGATTTATACTTTTCGCGCTACGATGGACAAGCAGTGACCTGCAACGATTTTGTGCAATGCATGGCAGATGCCTCAGGCCGCGACATGAGTCAATTCTTTTTGTGGTACAAACAAGCAGGTACGCCCACACTGCAAGTGAGCAGTCACTTTGACGCGGCGCAGCAACGCTACACACTCAGCTTTAAACAATCGCAACCTGCCACAGCAGGCCAAAGTGATAAACAGCCTCTGCACATTCCAATCGCAGTGGGGTTGCTTGATGCCCAAGGCAAAGAGATTATCCCCACACAAGTATTAGAAATGACACAGCGTGAGCAAAGCTTTAGTTTTGAAGGGGTTAGCGATTGTCCAGTACCTTCTATCTTGCGCGGTTTTTCTGCCCCCGTTAAATTAATTACAGATTTAAGCGATGAGGATTTACGCCTACTGCAGATTTACGACAACGACGGCTTTAACAAGTGGGAAGCAGGACAAACGCTGGCATTACGAAATATCGAACGTGTCATGGCAGATAGCCAAGCCGATATCAGTACTTTCATTGCAGATTTTGGCAATTTAATTGCACAAGGCTTAGACAACAACACGGATAAAGCCCTACTCGCACGCGCTTTGAGCCTGCCAGAAATCTCGGTGATTGCGCAACATCAAGCCGTGATAGACCCTGCTGCGATTGACCAAGCGCGTACATACCTGCTCACCCAAATTAAGCGCGCACACAAAGAAGCACTTGCTAAGCTATATGATGCGAATACCGATACTGGAGAGTTTGCCATTACGCCAGAAGCAATGGGGCGTCGTGCTTTGCGAAACGTGGTGCTAGAACTGTTAACTGCGACCAAAGGCACAGGTTGCGCAGCGCGTGCTAAAGCGCATTACTTTAATGCCAACAACATGACCGACCGCGTGGCCGCGCTAGCCAGTCTTGCGGATAGTACGCAACCAGAACGCGAGGAAGTGTTTAATCACTTTTACCAAACCTATCAGCAATACCCATTAGTGGTGGATAAATGGTTCAAACTACAAGCCATGGGCAACCGCGATAGCAGTTTTGAAGACTTTGCCATGCTGCGCCAGCACCAAGAGTTTAATATCAAAAATCCTAATCGTGTGCGTTCGCTCTACACGGCATTCTCGCTCTATAACCCAGTGAAATTTCACGATCCAAGTGGCCAAGGTTATGCACTGCAACGTGATGTGATTATTGAGCTCAACGCAATTAACCCACAAATTGCTGCGCGCCAAGTCAACCCGTTTAGAGAATGGAAACGCTACACGCCTCAACTACAAGCGCACATGCAAGCTGCCTTACAAACAATTTTAGACACTCCCAATTTATCGAACGATGTGTTTGAGGTAGTGAGTAAGAGTTTGAAGGGGTAGGCCAAAGATAGACGCAAACTTTCCTAAGATAATTAAATACGACTGTTGATATGCGCTAAATCAACGACTAAATAAACTATTTTTTGCGCAAAACTCCCGAGTAATTTTATACCTTTATAAGCCTTATTGATAATGGCTTACAGACTAGGGAAAGTGATTTGTTGTAAAAAGAAGATGATTCTATGTAATGTTAACCTTAAAATTAAGCCGTAGAATTTACGCCCTAAAGTAGCGGTTTTATCGGCATCAGTTGATACGAAAATACACGCCTGCGCTTACTTGCACTGGCAAATTTATCTGGGTGGTCAGTGGCCGCGTTCCAACTATTTTCGGGCAGCATATCAACTTCTATTGCTGTTTGCACTTCTTTTGCTAACTGAGCATTTTGTAAAATCACGCCCACTTCAGTGTTAAGGTTTTGTGAGCGTGGGTCAAAATTAAACGTGCCTATATAGACAATTTTATGATCTACCACCATCGTTTTAGCGTGTATTGCAAATATTGGCGGCTTCAGTACGCCGTTGGTATTATGGCGCACCAACAGATGCTTAATTTGCGCATCTGGCTTAAATTCAAAAATTTCAATACCCATTTTAGTGAGGGTTTCGCGTTGATTACGATAGCCACTAAAGGCTTGAACATTATCAGTGGCGGCAAGTGAATTAGTGTTGATTTGCACTTTAACGCCGCGTTTGATGGCTTTTTTAAAGAGCTTTATCGCCTCTGATGACATCACCAAATAAGGAGATTGAATGACAATTTCGCTTTGTGCGTTTTCTACCAACGCGGCTAATTTTTCTGTCGTTTTTCCGCCACCGCCAAGCAGTAATTTATTGCTATTTTTGCCGGGCGTATCACTAATAAACTCGATTTCAGTCCAAATGACTTGTTTGGTAAGCCGCATAAACGCTTGAGGCGTGTTTTGAATTGCCTCACGGTTTTCTGGCGAAAAGTTGTCAGGATTATTTGCGTAGCTATGTAAATCGGCATAAATTTTTTGAATTTCGTCAGCTTTTACAGATACATTTTTTTGAACAAGACCTAAGCCATCATACAACTCTTCAACAGGCGCGCTAAGCGGGCTAGCCCAAAATTTATCAAAGCTAGTGCGCATGTCTTCCACCACTGGCCCGAGTAAAAGCGCATCACGATCGCGAAAGTTGTAGTCAGAGTTGTAGTCAAAATATTCGGCCGCCATATTGCGTCCGCCTGTAATAGCAAGTTTGCCATCCACCATAAAAGTTTTATCGTGCATACGTTGATTAACGCCGCGAAAATTCACTGCGATATTGACTAAGCGTTTATGAAAAGGCGTGCCGACAGAATGCTGTGGGTTATAAATACGAATCTCAATATTGGGGTGCTTGGCAAGGGCAAGCAGTGATTTATCGGGCGCATCGACGAGTAAATCGTCCACAATGACCCGCACCTTAACGCCTCTATCCGCCGCACGTAATAATGCTTCAGAAGCTAATATGCCAATATTATCCGTGCTCCAAATAAAATATTGTACTTCAATGGTTTTTTGCGCATGGTCTGCCAACCAAGCACGGGCGAGCAAAGCTTCCTCACCGGTGTCGAGCACGTAAATGCCACTTTGATTTAGGTGTGAGGCGATTTGTGCATCTACAAGACTTAAATCATCACGTGCCACTATCAAGTTGGGGCACGCAAAAAATAGCACAAGCACAAAACTAAAAACGCGTGATAGTTTCATCTAAACTCCCTATCTAACAATACTTAATGCCACCGCTTCTGCCACCTTAATCCCATCCACGCCTGCCGATAAAATACCACCCGCATAGCCTGCGCCTTCACCGCAGGGGTAAAGTCCTTTGGTGTTGATGCTCTCTAGAGTGTCGTCGTCACGTTTGATGCGGATGGGCGCGGAGGTGCGTGTTTCCACGCCCGTGAGTATGCCGTCAGCTAAATCAAAGCCTTGCACTTGTTTGGCAAAAGCGGGAATGGCTTCACGCATGGCAGTAATCGCAAATTCTGGTAAGGCGGTGTCTAGATTGGTGAGGGTGACCCCTGGCGTGTAGGAAGGCATGACTTCGCCAAATTGCGTAGATGGGCGATTGGCTAAAAAGTCGCCAATGAGTTGCCCAGGCGCGTTGTAATTACTGCCACCCAGCACAAAGGCGTGGCTCTCTAACTTACGTTGAAATTCCATGCCAGCAAGCGGATGGTCTGGATAATCGACTTCTGGCGTAATGCCAACCACAATGCCTGCGTTGGCGTTGCGCTCGTTCCGTGAGTATTGGCTCATGCCGTTGGTCACCACACGATTTGGCTCGGATGCCGCTGCGACCACGGTACCGCCCGGACACATGCAGAAGCTGTATACGCTTCGTCCATTTTTGGCATGATGCACAAGTTTGTAATCAGCAGCGCCAAGCTTGGTTAAAATATCTTCAGAGTAGCTTTTGCCGTAACGCGCGCGGTCAATCATGCCTTGTGGATGTTCGATACGAAAGCCAATCGAAAATGGTTTGGCTTCTACAAAAATGCCTTTTTTGTACACCATTTCAAAGGTATCGCGCGCACTATGTCCGACAGCTAGGACAAGGTGGTTAGTCGCAATAAATTCACCCGTTTGCAAAGTCACGCCCTGCACTTGATTGTTTTCAATATGAATATCGTCCACACGGCTTTCAAAGCGAATTTCACCACCAAGTGCTTTGATGGTGTTGCGCATTTCTTCCACCATGCCGACCAGCCTAAATGTGCCGATATGCGGATGACTCACGTATTGAATTTCTGGCGGTGCGCCTGCTTTGACAAACTCTTGAATCACTTTGCGCCCATAGTGTTTGGGGTCTTTGATTTGGCTATACAGTTTGCCATCGGAGAATGTGCCTGCACCACCTTCGCCAAACTGCACATTAGACTCTGGGTTGAGCGTATTTTTACGCCATAATGCCCAAGTATCTTTGGTGCGTTTGCGTACTTCTTTACCGCGCTCTAATACGATAGGGTTAAAGCCAGATTGGGCTAATATCAGTGCTGCGAAAATGCCAGCTGGCCCAAACCCAACAATGATAGGGCGGATTTTTTTTGCATGGTTTGCGGTTGCCACAAAGTGATAGCTTGTATCTGGTGCCGGCTTGATATGCGGGTCTTTTTTAAACTTTGAGAGTATCTTGGCTTCGTTTTTGACTTCGACATCTAAGCTATAGACGTACAAAATCGCATGTGATTTACGTGCATCCACACCGCGTTTAAAAATAGAAAACTGGATCAGGTCAGATTCGGGAATTTCCAGCCGTTTAAGTAATGCGGCTTTAATTTGGTCGTCTTGATGGATGAGCGTATCAGCTTGCTCAATCGGGAGTTTGATTTCCGTAATGCGTAACATAGGTTCCTCGGATAGTAGCTATCTATCAAGATCTTATTTTACTACAAAACACCCCGCCTAGACGCTTGCTAACAGCCCCATAAAGCTTGCATTAGGGCAAAAGCTAGCAACAGGTCTATTTAGAAAAGTAAAATAAAATTGTATGCACACGTGTAAATATTTTCATAATGTATGCAAGTGTATAAAAATAATAACGTTCACAACCCTGCATTTTTCATGTCAATCTTATCTACACCATTCTCCACTTCACGCGTCTGGCTAAAGCTAAGTGGTGCATCTTTAGTTGAGTTTGTGGTGGTGGCACCTACCTTGCTGATGATGATATTGGGTGCTTTGCGGATCAAGTTTAGACTCAAGCTGAATGGCGTAATGCTGGGA
Source organism: Methylophilus sp. (assembly GCA_030696695.1). GTDB lineage: Bacteria > Pseudomonadota > Gammaproteobacteria > Burkholderiales > Methylophilaceae > Methylophilus. Next base: position 85,165 of record JAUYRP010000001.1, on the reverse strand, counting down.
TGGGATATACAAAGAAAAGGCTTTAGACCACGTACCATATTTGAATTTGAAAATGCAGGTGGAGACTTTAGAGAGCCTGAAATCTGTAATGGTAAAGTAGTGCGAAAAGGCTGGTGCATCGACAAGAATGGTCAAACAAAAGAAACAGATTACTAGCATTGTCATGAACTGACTCCCAACCCCGTGATACACGACAAAAGTGATGCCATCCGCTTTGCTTCACCTGTAGCAGGTTCAAACTTGGTGAATGACAAAGACTGAGCTACACCAATGCCCAACCCACTCATCCAGCCGCCTAATAGCCGCGCAAAAAATCGTAAAAAATTGGGTCAGACACGATTAATTTCCAACATCATCATCCATACTCCTAACAAATTAATCGTGTCTGAGCCCCATTTATCCCTTCTTTATCACCATTTATCATCGGTGAGTATCGATTGGAGAGGTTTACCCCAAAAAGTGACTGACAAACACCAACGCATCGTGTGGTAATTGAATTAATAGAAAAATATTTGAAAGGCGTTAAATAAAGGATTGGCGTTTGGCAATGAGTGCTTGAAGGAGGGCGTTGAGCGATTAATAAAAGTCGCGTGAATCAGGGTAAAAGAAGGGACCAGTTGGGTGGCGAAAGGATAAGTTTGAAGATGCTGTTTAATATTGCTCTGATGCCAATTATTTGCCAATTAAATGAATTCAGAGCCCATTTAGTAAATTGAGTAGTAGCGCACTAAAATTTACGACAGTTCAATAAATCGATCTTCAATAAATTTCTTTTCAATATTATTTCGCTGCATTTCGTTATCAAGCGCTTTGAATTTTTCTTCAAGAGCGAGCTTTTCTTGCGCCAGTTCCTGAACTTGCTCTTGCAAACGCCGATTTTCAACAGAGGATTCAGCAGGATTGGATATTTGTGAACTTTGTAGCTTCTGTATTTCAAGCCTTAGATTAGCCATGATATTTGCAGAGTCATTGGCTTCAGCCCGAGCTTTCATCACCATAGACTGATAGCTTTCTATACGTTTGTGCATGGCGCTGAGCTCTGCATTCTCATCCATAGAAAGATAGTTGCTTTTGCGCAACTGGTTAGCAATTTCTTCTAGCGTACTCTGTAGCTTGGAGATTTCCTCTATGACGTCATCACTTGGTAACTGATTTATCTGCTGAGGTGCGCTTTCTGAAAAGCTTGGTAGCAGAATATCATCCAAGCGTTCACGGAGATCTTTAGTGATTTTATCAAAGCGCTGTAATGTATTGATTAATAATGGATCAGGATGGTTTTTATTGTCCTCCATATTAGAAAATCTGCGATCCAATATGGTGCACAGCGTTTCTAGCTTGGTAGATGCAGTTTGCAATTCAGAATGGCATTTGCCTAGCGAGTTGAAAAACTTTTCCTGCTGCATCGTATTGCTCACTAATAATTTGACAAGCAATATCGCGGCACCGCAGCATACTAATATGGCTAAACTGCCCACAATATCATTGAAGCTGTAAGCCATAGAAAACTCCTCAGATCAATTTGATGTAAGTGATGTAGCCAACACCGATGCCAGGCACAGTGAGCATGTAGTCTGTGCGTCCTTCATTTGTGGTGAGCGACATTTCCAGTCTGGGAAACTGTCTGCTGACTATGCTAGAGCGTGCCAGTTTGAGAGGACCGTTTTTGTAGCCTATCGACATACCTGCGCCAAACTCATCCATGAATTTGGTCGCTTCTTCCAGTTGGTCGTTTGTAGCAGTGCCATTCTTGATCACTGAAAGTATCATCGATTGCTGGTTGTTATTCATACCCCACAATACACCCACGGCCCCCATTTCCATAATGGCCAAGGCATTCACGGGAGGTGTTTTGCCGTTTATGCCAAATAAGCCAATCAGATTGTTCTCACTGAAGTCTTCAAGGGCAAGCGGAGGGCAGGGCTCAAAGGTAAATGGCTGTCCCTGTAACAGAGTCGACAAAAGTGCGACAGTGCTCGCCATGGCTGAACTGTCGATTTTCTCAACGCCACCAGAGCCGTTCAAGGGTACAAAACGCATTAATTGCGTCCTTAAATCCGCATCTTGAAATGGTTTGTTAATCACAAATTTCGCTCCGCTTTGATAGGCAGAATTAATTTTCTCCGTGCTGGACTCGGTAGTCACGAAGCCTATAGGAATTTTGTTACCGTAGGTTTGGCATACATGCTGGCAAAACTCCAGCCCACTCACTTTCTGCATATGCCAGTCAGTAATGACTAGATCGGGTGTAAATTTTTCAAGAATCTCCATTGCGGCTTCTGCATCATTGGCATTCTGAATTTCCAAATTGGGATAATTGCAGGACTCTATGACTCTTTTAATGATGCTTTGAATAGCACGACTGTCATCAACGATCAAAAATTTGGCAACTCCATTTGTCATTGCACTCATGATAAAAATTCCCCTGAAGACTTAATATTTACATCGAAGATCACCAGATTAACCAGATCTTCATTTGGCTTGTCACTGACAAACAGCATGCTAAATGTTGCATTTTTTTGTAACTGAAGGAATTCCTCAAGCGGAATTTCTTTTGGGAGTCCTAGCTTGCTGTTGTTATCCACAATCAGGCCACCCCCTAGAATGTTACAGGTTTCCTTTTTCGCATCCTGAATATCAGCCAAAGACAAGGTGTCTGGTGTCATCCCAAACATATGTGATGCCACCTTGATTGCTTCATCATCATCAAGAATCAAGCCAATCGCTATAGATTCGCGTTGAGGAAGATTGTCTAAAAATAAAGGCAAAATTACGGCCATCAGATTCTCATGGTTGTGAAACGTATAGTGATCACTTTCCTTAAACTGGAAAGCTGCACCGCTCACAAATGACCATGACTCTGATATTTTCCTCATCATGTCCTGTGTTGGTAACAACTGCATAGAGCATCCCCCAATATAGAATTGAAATCCTACAGACTTTTATAGATAATAAAGTGACAATCAATGACGTAAATACCGCTCAATTTTAAAAATTAACGTGTGAGCAGAATCATTGAGATTAGAGGGCGAGGATAAATAACTGGGGTCAAGAAATAACTGGGGGCAGAGTGAATATAAGAGAGTTGGGGTAAAGAGAGTTGGGGAGTTAATTAAAATGCTAACCACAGATTTTTAGTCTCTCCGCATAATCAATCGCGCGTTTAGAATAGGTTTGCCTATTTTCTGTTCTCCACACTTTATCTAATGTGATAGTGGCTGCCAAGCCTGCTATACCAGCAAAAAAGGCTTTAATAGCTTAACTTTAATATAGTTTAAGTATGCATAGTTAAACTAAGCTGGTTAATAAATAGGTATGCAAAAAAATCCCTAAATCCCTAAATCTAACTGCAATAATTTCTTTAGCATAGGCACTGTCACAGGTTTTTTTTCGGTGAGCGACCATTCGTCCAACGCATCTAATACCGCCATTAAGGTAGGTAAATCGCGTCGCAGGTAACGTAAGCAGTAATCAACAACTTCATCAGGGAGTTTCATACCGCGCTCTTTGGCGTGCGATTGTAAAGCCTGTGCTTTCTCTTCATCGCTGAGTGGATGCAGTTGGTAGACCAATCCCCATGCCAGCCTTGTCGCTAAATCATCACGTAAGGCCATTTGTGTGGGGGCATATAGCCCTGCGGTAATCAGTGTTTCGCCTTGTTCTTTCAGTTGGTTGTAGCGATTGAACAGTGCGATTTGTGCTTCTGCATCCAATAAATGCACATCATCTGCCACATGTGCACCTAAGTCTTTTGCGGCGGTGAGCAAGTGTGATTTTCCACTGCCAGATTCCCCCCACAAATACACGAATTTTGACGGTGCTGTGCCTTGGATAGCAGCATATAGATTAGCAATCGCCTCCTGATTTTTGCCTACAATAAAGTTATGTAAACTAGGTGGCGCTGGTGGCTGAATATCCAGTAGCAGTTGCTTCATCATCATGAATCTGCAAGCTAATTGAGGTAGGTGTCACTGTTCAGGTAGTTATCACGCGTGTGACGTAGCCCTACCGCAATGGCCGCACTCACGGGCAATGCCAACAACACGCCTGCAAAACCAAATAATTGCCCACCCGCCAACAAAGCTAAAATGACCACCACGGGGTGCAAGCCAATACGATTGCCCACTAAGACAGGAGTGAGTACGAAACTCTCCACAAACTGACCAAGACCAAACACGATTAATACTGGAATCACTTGCTCAAATGATGAGAATTGTAAAACCGCCAATGCCACTGCCATGATAAATGCCAGTGCAAATCCTAAGTAGGGGATAAAGCTCAACAAACCACCAATCAAACCAATAGAAAGTGCCATTTCTAACCCTGCGAGCCATAATCCAAAGCTATAAAATATGCCCAAAGCAAACATCACGGAGAGTTGGCCGCGCAAAAACTCAGCCACCACTTGGTCCACTTCTTTAGCAATGCTGGTCACGTTATCAATCCAATCGCGCGGTATTAGTTCGCCGACATTCGCCACTAATTCATCCCAATCACGTAGCAAGAAAAACAACACGACAGGGAGCAAAAACAAATTGGCAAGTAGACCAATAAATGCCAAGCCTTGCGTGCCTGCTGTTTTTAACACTTCACCAATAATGTCGCCAGTTGTTTTCCAGTTTTTACTGATGATGTCCTGCACGTGTGCGCTATCAATGGCAAGGCTAATACCAAATTTGGATTGTAGCCAAGGCTCAACCGTCTTGCGTATGTGGTCAATCAAACTGGGTAAACGTTCGGCAATCAGCAGAGACTGCTTTTGTAACATAGGGATAATAATCAAGAACATCAAGATGATGGCGAGTGATAGTGCCAGTAGCACAAGCACTGTGGCGATGGTTCTGCCCACGCTGAACTTGCCAATAGTAAAAGCACTCAAGCGATCAACCAGTGGATCGCAGATGTAGGCGAGTACAGCCGCAATTAAAAATGGTGTCAAAATGGGGCTAAGCAAATACACCATGAACGCAATGATGCCTGAAAACACTAGCCAGCGATAATCGCTAGATATGCGGCCATTTTTGTCATTTTGTGCGTTGTTTTTTGGTTGATTAGCCATAGTGAGTTAAAATCATGTTTTTAAAATTATACTGAATTAAGCCACAGTTTAATTCAACGTACACGCATTAAATTGAATCGAGATACATTTTGAGTACACCATCAGACCACAACACCTCTATTACCTATCGCGATGCTGGCGTAGACATTGAAGCAGGCGATGCTTTGGTTGAACAAATCAAGCCGTTTGCCAAACGTACGATGCGCCCAGAAGTCATGGGAGGTATCGGTGGTTTTGGCTCTTTATTTGCTATGCCAAAAAAATTCAAAGAACCGATTTTGGTATCGGGCACTGATGGCGTAGGCACTAAATTAAAATTAGCGTTTGAATTAAACAAACACGATACGGTAGGCATTGATTTGGTGGCCATGAGTGTGAATGATATTTTGGTGCAGGGTGCTGAGCCATTATTCTTTCTGGATTACTTTGCCTGCGGCAAATTGGAAGTTGGCACAGCAGCCTCTGTGATTAAAGGGATTGCCCAAGGCTGTGAGCAAGCAGGTTGCGCCTTAGTCGGCGGTGAAACTGCAGAGATGCCAGGTATGTACCCAGCTGGGGAGTATGACTTAGCCGGCTTTGCCGTAGGTTGCGTAGATAAAGCCAATTTAATTGACGGCAGTACCATTGCTGAAGGTGACGTAGTATTAGGCTTGGCTTCAAGCGGTGCGCACTCCAATGGCTACTCACTCATCCGCAAGTTAATTGAAAAATCTGGCATTGATTTTGAGTCAGATTTTCACGGTAAGCCATTCAAAGATGTGGTGATGGCGCCTACCAAAATATATGTGAAATCATTACTCGCGTTGTTAGAAGCAATGCCAGTAAAAGGGTTGGCGCATATCACGGGTGGTGGCATTACAGAGAATGTCCCACGGGTATTGCCTGCGGGTTTGACGGCAGAAATTAAAGCGAACAGCTGGACGCTACCACCCCTGTTTCAATGGTTAAAAGCACAGGGCAATATTGCTGATATTGAAATGTATAAAACATTCAATTGTGGCATTGGCATGGTGGTGGTGTTAGCACCTTCTGACGCGGCGAAAGCCACTGAGCTGTTGACGCAATCTGGCGAAACCGTGTTCCAAATTGGTCGTATCCGTCAGCAGCAATCTGGCGAAGCGCCAACCATCGTCGTTTAGGTGTTGTCTTAATGACCACCCGTGCGTTATCTACCTTCATGATGTTCAAAAGATTGGGATAACCATGTGGATAAATGACAACTGGACGAGTTTTAAGGCGGTAGTGTTAGTTTGTGTGATGGCCTTGTTGACGGTGCAAACTGCAATCGCTGCACCCAAATCTATCAAGCTGACATACGAAGTGAAACGCAATGGTAAATTGTTTGGCAATGTCACAGAAACCTATCGCCAACAAGGCAAAGAATACCAACTCAAATCCATCACCAAAGGCATAGGGGTGTATGCGCTTTTGGGCGAACGACAATTAACTAGCCAAGGCGATGTCACCAAAGATGGGCTGCGCCCTAAGCATTTTGAATCGCTGCAAAGCACGAGCAGCAAAAAAACACTGATTAACGACTTTGACTGGAAAGCACGCGTGTTAAATATGCAAGTCAAAGGAGAGCAAGAGCAAGCTACTTTGGAGGCGGGGACTCAAGATTTGTTGAGTGTGATGTATCAGTTTATGTTCAAGCCACCTGTCGTTGGACCACTGAAACTCTCAGTGACCAACGGTAAGCGTTTAAAAACGCATCAATACCAAGTGAATAGTCAGACGACACCATTGGTGACAGATGCCGGCACATTTAAAGTGGTGGAATTGGTAGAAGCAGATGATGCCGATGCTAAAAAGATTTACCTAGCAGTGGATAAATATGCGTTGCCTGTCAAAATTGTGGTGCAGGATGATGGTGCAACCATAGAGCAACTCATCACGCAGATCACTATTGAGTAAATTGAACTGGAACGCTATCAAAGCTTGGTGGTTGGATCCAACGACAAAAAGGCTTGGGTATGCAGTATTGGTCTCAGCAGCCATCCATTTCTTGTTCATTGAGCAATCTGATTGGGTAGCGTTTTCAAGAACAGTCAATCCGTTTCACACCATCGATGCTGTGTTGGTGAGTGCAAGCTCTGAAATCACTCAGCAATCCATCGATATTAGTGATCAGAAAAATGTGGTGCTAGAAGATAGCCCGCAGAAAGCCGCAACAGCAGTGGCAGCTGAACCTAAGCCGCCAGGAGCAGAATTGCCCGATCAGCAAAATGTGGTTGAAGCGCAACCTAGGGATGATGTACTCGCGGAAACAGAACCTGTTGTTACGGATGAAACTGCAGTAGAAACGCCAGTATCCGATGAAGTGATACCAGCAGTGCCAGATGGTGGATCAGAACAAGGGTTAAGCTTACCAGAGGCAAGTGAGGAACAGGTGAAGCCTCAACCTTACACCATGGTAGAAACAGATTTTGATGTGCGCATGAATGATAATGCTGACCGAGTGGGCACCGCTAAAATTCATTATGCCAAAGGCACAGATCAAACCTATGAGTTGGTTTGGAAAGTAAGTGCAACGGGACTCTTAGGACTGGTGTATCCAGATTTAATACAGACCAGTAAAGGATCCATTACTGACACTGGTTTACTACCTCATCAATACTTGTATAAGTTTGGTAGTCGCGAAGACAAAACGTATCGAGCCGATTTTAATTGGACAGATAAGGAAGTTGAATTACAAAGTAGCAAAGGCAACAAAAAAACTGCGATTGCAACAGATGCAATAGCTGGACATACCCAAGACATTTTAAGTTTTATGTACCAGTTTATGTTTGAGCCGCCGTTAGATGAAATGCAAATGTATCTCACCAACGGTAAAAAGTTAGACCTGTATGATTACGTGTTTGAAGGTGAAGAAACACTGGAATTGAAATTTGCGAATGTGAGAACGTATCATATTCAACATGCCAAACTGGATTCAGACGAAAAAACAGAGCTTTGGCTGGCCATGGATTATCGATATGTGCCTGTTAAAATTAGAAAAACTGAAAAAGATGGTACTGTGATTGAGCAAATCGCAACTAGATTAAAATTTGAAACAATAGAAAACGAAACCCCCTTACCATGACCCCGATTTTATTACGCCAAGCGGCAATGTTGCTCACCAATTTGCTGGATTTCAATAGTCCAGCCGATGCCAAACTAGGCGAGTTTTTTCGTAATCACCGTGAGCTAGGCACCAAAGAGCGTGCGTTTGTGGCGGAAAGCGTTTATGGCGTATTGCGTCGCTTGCGCTATTTAAGCACAGTGGCTGCGAATGACGAACATGACCCAGATGATGCCCGCAAATTAATCTTGGCGTGGTTGCTGCGCGTGCAAGGTAAAAGTTTGCGTGAGTTAGACGATATTTTGACTGAGCAACAAAAAGAGTGGGCGATTGCTATCAAAGCAAAACCCACAGATAACTTGCCTCTTGCGGTACAGGCCGATGTGCGCGATTGGTTTTGGGATAAGTTGGTCACGCAATATGGTGAAGCTGAAGCGCTGACCATTTGCCGCAGTATGTTTGAACAAGCGAGCTTGGATTTAAGAGTGAACACGATTAAAGCTAGCCGCGAAGACGTGTTGGCAAAAATGCAGGCTGAAAATACAGTCAAAGACAATGTGATTGCTACCACACCTTATTCACCCATAGGAATTCGCATGGGGGCTAAGTTGAATATCAGCCGACACATATTGTTCACCGAAGGTAAAATCGAGGTGCAAGATGAAGGTAGTCAATTGTTGAGCTATTTGGTTTCACCCAAGCGAGGCATGATGGTAGCGGATTTTTGTGCTGGTGCTGGTGGAAAAACCCTAGCCATTGGCGCACTCATGAAAAACACGGGGCGCTTATATGCATTTGATGTGTCAGAGAAGCGCTTGCACAACTTGGGCCAACGCCTAAAGCGTTCAGGGCTTTCTAATCTGCATGCGCAAGTGATTAGCAGCGAACAAGACCCTAAATTAAAGCGTTTGAACGGTAAATTTGACCGTGTGTTGGTAGATGCACCATGCAGTGGATTAGGTACATTACGCCGTAATCCAGATTTAAAATGGCGCCAAACTGAGCAAGACGTATTGGAGTTGACGCAAAAGCAAACAGCTATTTTGGCGCGTGCAGCCAAGTTGACCAAAGCTGGCGGACGTTTAGTGTATGCCACTTGTAGCTTGTTGCGTGATGAAAACGAAGCGATCGTGGAGGCTTTTATACAAGCAAACCCAGACTTTAGTTTGGTGCCTGCCAATGAAGTGTTGGCACATCACCACATTGCGCTAGATACTGGCCCTTACTTGAAATTATTGCCACATCTGCACCAAACTGATGGATTCTTTGCTGCCGTATTTGAGAAGCGAGCTGCCGATACTCTGGTAAAAACTGAAGTAACACCTGAAGCAACAGCGGAAGTGCAAGATGAAGCAAAAGTAAAAGCGAAAGCAAAGGGAAAGAAAAAAGTAAGCACTGAAAAGGTCAGTGAGTAAACGATGAAATTCCCAAGCCTCAATGTGCAAATTGTGTTGGGTGCAATCTTGGGTGTGGCTATTGGGGCATATTTTCATCGTATAGGGGTCCAGCACCCAGTCGCGGCTTCTGGCTTATATGTCTCTGGTCTAATCGGTACGCTGTTTATCGATTTGCTCAAAATGATTCTGATTCCCCTAGTGTTTTGTAGTATTGCAGTGGGGATTGCGAATTTACGACAGCATCAACAAATTCACCGTGTGTGGGTAAGTACCCTATTATTTTTCATGTTCACCATGATAATTGCGATTACGCTGGGCATGACCGCGAGCAATTATTTCAAACCAGGCGCAGGCCTGCAAATTGAGATGTTTGCAGGAGCGATGCAAAATTTTGAAGCTAGGCAATTACCACTTTCAGAATTTTTTGCACAATTCCTACATGGTCTATTCGTGAATCCGTTTAGCGCATTAGCAAGCGGTAACGTGTTGGCTGTGGTGGTGTTTGCCTTGATTATAGGCATCGCCTTGGTGATGGGTGGCGAGCGTTACCAAAATATACTGAAGTTATTACAAGAAGCGCTAGAAATCATCATGCGCATCGTTGCATGGATTATGGTGCTAGCCCCATTTGGTATTGCGGCGTTGTTAATTTCATTAGTAAGCACACAAGATCTCGCCATGTTATCCACCTTGGCCACGTTTGTGGCTGTGGTCGTTGGCACCACCTTATTGCACGGTGTGGTGGTGTTGCCTTTGCTAATGTATGCAGTTACTGGCCATACGCCTCTATGGTTTTGGCGTGGTGCACGTGAAGCGATCATCACCGCACTTGCGACCAGTTCTAGCTCCGCTACTTTGCCTGTGACCATGCGCTGTGCCACCAAACATTTACATGTGAAGCCAGAGATTGCTGGTTTTGTCGTGCCCTTAGGTGCCACCATGAACATGGACGGCACCGCACTTTATGAGGCCGCCGCTGCCTTGTTTATTGCCAACTTGGTCGGTGTTGATTTAACTTTTGTGCAGCAATTGATTGTATTTGTCACGGCGATGCTGGCTTCTGTAGGGGCACCAGGTATACCTAGTGCAGGTATGGTGACCATGGTCATGGTATTGCAATCAGTTGGGTTGCCAGCAGAAGCGATTGCAATTTTATTGCCGATTGATCGTATGCTGGACACTCTGCGCACTGCCGTGAATGTGGAGGGTGACATGATCACCAGTATCGTCGTTCAAAAAATCACAGCACAAAAAATCACAGCTTAAAGAATCAAATGGTCTCAAACTCATCACTATGCTAGCCATTCGACGTGCACAACAGGCAGATGCAGAAGCGATAGCCATCCTTATTAACAGCGCCTATCGGGGAGAGTCCAGCCGTGCGGGTTGGACCACAGAAGCTGACTTGATTGAAGGTTTACGCACAACCACGCAGGAAATCACACATCTACTGCAGCAGTCATACATCATGATATTGGTGGGGGTGTTGGACCATGAAGTGGTTGCCACTATTTGCTGTGAATGGTTGAAAGAAGGTGGGCAAAACAAAGCGAAATTGGGGATGATTGCAGTGAAACCCACTTTACAGAATCAAGGCATAGGCAAGCAAATCATTCAGGCTGCAGAGCTGCAAGCAAGCACGGAATGGAATATACAAGCCTACTGCATGACCGTGGTCACGGCGCGAGATACGTTGATTGCATTTTATGGTCGACAAGGCTATCAGCCTACAGGTTTAGTCAAACCATTTCCCTATGCGTCGGATTTATGGCAAGTAAAAGTGGATGGACTTCAGTTTGAATACTTCGAGAAACCTATTTCAATCGCTTAACTTTTCGCAAAGTTAACTCATGCATACCGCTTGAATTTGGCTAACCCACTCATCATGAGTGAGTAAGCCGCTGGTACCACCACTAGGGTGAGTAACGTAGATGAGATCATTCCACCAATAATCGCGATGGAAAGCGGTTTGTTGGTTTCTGAGCCTGCACCCAACCCAATGGCGGCAGGCAGCAACGCCAAAATAATCGTCAGAGAAGTCATCAATACAGGACGTAAACGCACTGGGCAGGCTTGAGTCAGCGCTTCTTGCACACTCGCGCCTTCTGCATGTAATTGATTGGTTAAGTCTACTAATAGAATGGAGTTTTTAGCCACCAAACCAATCAATAGCACCAAGCCAATCATGGAGAATATATTGAGTGAATTTCCTGTGATCAGCAGAGCAATCAAGCCACCGATAATCGCTAGAGGTTGCGCCAACATAATCACAATTGGCTGTAAGAACGAATTAAATTGGCTAGCCAACACCATATACAACAAAATAAACGCCAAAATAAACACAAAAGCTAGGTTTTTAAAGGTTTTGCCCAGTTCCTCCGCTTGTCCAGTATATTTGAGTTTGTAGTTAGGCGGCACGACTTTACTCATGGTGTCATTGACTATTGTCACCGCCTCACCAAGCGCAACATTGGGATTGGCGTAAAAATTCACAGCATATTGCAAATCATAGCGCCCGATTACGGCAGCGCCCAAAGTAGGCTTAAAGCTAGCTACAGCATCTAAGCGCACCAACTCACCACTCGCACTGCGCAAGTAGATTTTGCTCAAATCAGTGGTATTTTGCAGTTCACCCTCTGTAGTTTTGAGTCGAATATCATAACGCTGGCCATCACTCACCTTATCGTTGTATTTAGCAACGTCGATGCCACCCACATACAAACTAATGGTAGTTGCAATTTCATTGGCATTAAGACCTAGCCCCGCAGCGCGCACACGGTCAATCTCAATTTCTATCTGAGGTAGGTCAAGTTGCACATCCACATCCACTTTGCCAATGTTGCCATTGGCACTCAAGGCGCGTTGTAATGTCTCTGCCACCTTGCCTAACTCCTGCAGATTATCTCCAGTGAGGTTAAATTGCAGTTTCTCAGAACGCTGGCCGCGAACGATACCACCGGCACCGGGAATAGCGCGCACGCCTGGAATCTCATCCAATTCTAGTTTGATTTCACGCGTCAGTTCTTGCTGGCTTTTGCTACGTAATTCTTTGGGTTTCAACCGCACACTTACATTGCCTTGGTTCACTTGCCCGCGGGAGCCGCTACCAATGCTAGAGAAATAGCTATCAATTTGGTCGCCATGGCGCTCTAACACAGCCTCTATTAGCTTCATGCGTGAGTCTGTGTAGTCAATGCTTGCGCCTAAAGGTGCTTTCACAGTAATGCCAAAGCTACCTTCGTCGGTCTCAGGCACAAAGTCTTTTTTGACGTATTTGAGGGTGTAAAAGCCAGATACCACCACAAATAGGATGGCACCAATGACAATTAAGCCACGATGCAGCAATGTATAGTGCAGTATTGTTCTGTAACGTGCATCAAGGCTGTTGAGCATGCGACCAAAAAAACGATACAGTGCATTTTCTTTGTGTGTCACGCTTAAGTAACGTGAGCACAGCATAGGTGTAAGTGTGAGCGATACGAATAAAGATACCAACACGCCAAAAGTCACCACCACAGCAAACGATTTAAAGAACATGCCCATGATGCCATCCATGAAAATCACAGGGGCAAAAATACAGACCAGTGCAAATGAAGAGGCGAGTACCGCAAATACCACTTCTTTACTGCCTGCAATCGTGGTGCGTCTGCGGTAAGCATCGACTGCACGCGGGTCGTTCAAATCCAATCCCTTGAGCCCAGTGCCAACCTCGCCAGACATATGGCGCAAAATACTTTCACGTACCACAATAGCATCATCCACCACCACACCGATAAGCAACAGCAATGCAAGTAATGTCATGCTGTTAAAGGTATAGCCAGCAAAATACATCACTGCAATCGCACCCAGCAGCGATACGGGGATCTCCAAACAAATCATGATGGTCGAGCTAAATGATCGCATAAAAATCAGCACGATCAGCGCAGCAAACAGCGTACCTTCGATCAAATGCTCTTTGAGCGATGCGACGAGTTGATTGATGAAAATGGAGTCATTGGTCGAAACATCGAGCGACATACCCGGCGGCAAATTGGGCCGAATTTCCGTTTCCAACTTGTGAATAACATCATCAATAATTTCTACGGTATTGGCATTGGCAATTTTTACCACACCAACGCCGACTGTAGGCTTACCTTTATAACGCGCAACCTGTCGGTTGTCGGTAATGCCGTCCTCAATTTGCGCAATGTCTTTCAGGTAAATAGGAATACCTTGCTTAGAGGTCACCACCAGATTGGCCAATTCTTTGGTTGAGTGAAACTCTAAATCCAGTTTAAGCAACTGCTCAGCTTGTTGGCTGACAAGAAATCCTCCAGGCAATTGCACGTGCTCACGTTGGAATGCTTCGACTAAATCGGTTGCTGTGAGCTTGTATGCAGCCATGCGCTCTGGAGAGACGTTTACCCGTATGACACGATCACGTCGCCCACCTAACCGCACTTCACCCACGCCGTTAATCGTCTCAAATTTTTTCTTGAGTACATTGTTGGCATATAAATTCAGCTGTTGAATGGTGCGATCACCACTTAAGGCCAACCAGATGACAGGCGAGGCATTGGTGTCTACTTTTTGTACGACAGGCGGATCCGTGTCTGTGGGCAAGTTTTTAAGGATTTGATTCACTTTGGCTTGCACTTCGTTGTAAGCCACATCTACATCTTTTTCAATGCTGAATGTAATGCTGATGCTAGACACACCAGGAGAGGATGCTGATTGAATATGCTCAATACCCGGCGTGGTGTTAATTGCCGATTCAATCACGCTGGTGATGGAAGTGTCGACCACATCAGGGTCGGCGCCACGTAGCGTGGTGGTCACCATAATCACAGGAAAATCAATCGACGGTATGCGGTCAACACCTATGCGGTCATAGGCAATGATGCCAAACAGCACAATGACACCTGAAAGCATCCAAGCGAGTACGTGTCGTTGTATGGATAACTCAGGCAAGCTCATTAACAGCACCCCATTAAATACGCTTTTTGCCAAAATAGCATTGTTGCGCGGTACTCATCCGCTCGCCGTACAACCACGTACTGTCTCGCATTTTGCGCTCCGTGCGCCTCGCTCTTTTGACAAATATCTGTATTTTCTGAGGTGTTGCTTAGCATCGCTTCAATTAGCCTAAACTGAGGTTTTGAGTAATATTGTTGAAGATTCGTTTACTTACTTATCGTGACTGGCGTTTTATCGGTTAAAAAGCCTGCACCATCCACCACAATGGTTGCATCAGGTTGCAGTCCCTCTAACAATTCAATCAATCCATTTTTTCTATAGCCAGTTTTTACTACGGCTTGGTAGGCCATACCATCACGTACCACGTAGACCACTTCGCCAGCGGGGCGTAGCACCAAGCTTTGCTCAGGAATCATCATTGCGGAGGATTCTTCACCTAATATCACTGTACCATTGACAGTAGCGCCCGGTTGCCAACCAGGTTCATCCACCACATCTGCAATCACATCAATGGTGCGGCTGCCTTCTGCAATCAGTGGTTTAAGTTCTTGAATCACCGTTTCTACCGCTTTAGTACTAGTGGGTGTGGTCAAACGCACTTTAAGGCCAGGTTTGAGCTTGGCACCTATATGCTCTGGAAAAGGCAAATGTGCCCGCAGTTTTTGTTTGGAAATAATTTGCAAAATGGGGTCGCCCATTTTTAGGTAATCGCCAGCACTCACTAAGCGTGTTTCTACGGTGCCATTCACAGGTGAAACAATACGCGTTTTACTGCTATTGTGATTGATAGTGCCTACCCGTGCTGTTGCCGCTTCTAATTGTTGCTTTAGCACGTTTTGTTGAGCCTTGTCGTTATCCACCACATTTTGCGAAATAAATTTTTTGTCGACCAAAGTTTGGTTGCGCGCCACAATTTTGGCTTGGTTTTCTAGTAGAGCTTGTATGCGATTGACTTCTGCCTGGGCTTCATTGCGCTGCATGGTGAAATCAGTCGCGTCTAGCGTGGCGAGTAATTGACCTTTTGTCACTGGATCACCTGGACTCACGTGCACTTTGACCACGCGCGCCGCAACCTCAGACGCAACGGTCGGATCAATTAAGCCTTCAAGTGTACCGACAGCATCTTCCGTTAATTCAACGATTTGCTTTTTGATGGTAGTGACAGTCACCAACGTTGGTTTGGTCCCGTTGTCTATGGCTTTTTGTTGTTGTGAATCGCTGTCACCATTGCCACAACTGGCAGAAAAGACCACAAAAGATGCCAGTATGAGACGGGTATAAATGTTTTGCATAAATAGTCGTTTATATTTTTATTAAAGCGTTAACGGTTTCCCAATCAAAATAAGGGCCGGGGTCAGTCTTTCGTCCCGGCGCAATATCCGAGTGTCCAACCACATGCGCAATGGGGTAGTGCAGTTTTAACGCACGGATCAATTGTATCAGCGTTGCATATTGCGCAGATTCAAATTTGTCTATGTCACTGCCTTCAAGCTCAATTCCGACCGAGAAATCGTTACATCGTTCCCTGTTTTGCCATTTAGAAGCTCCGGCATGCCACGCACGTGCCAAACAAGATACGAACTGAATGAGGCTTCCATCGCGGCGAATGAAAAAATGCGATGAAACCTTGAGCATATGAATCTCAGCATAATATGGATGCGCATCAGGGTTGAGCTGATTGGTGAACAGGTCAATCACTCCGTTTCCGCCATACTCACATGGCGGTAAGCTGATGTTATGTATGACGATCATATCAATAGCACAATCAGGGCGTGCGTCATGATTGGGCGAACTGATGTGCGCAATCTGTATTGCGTCATTCTCATTGCTAATCCAACCAGTGTGATCTATCTCAATTACATTCATACGGTATATTTTATTCGAGTTTCTGTGCCAAGCATTTAATACGCTAAAATACAGCACAATTTAAATTAAAGGGTAATCGCTATGGTATTTCTACAATTATTTGTGATGCTCATCGTCATTTTAATTGCCGCAGAAGTGTTTACCAATGCGCTTGAGCATTTGGGTGAGCGGCTAGGCATTTCTGAAGGCGTCACCGGCTCTATTTTTGCGGCAGTAGGTACTGCTTTGCCCGAGACCAGCGTGCCATTACTGGCGATTTTTGCTGGCACATCCAATATGGAAACCAATCACGAAATTGGCGTCGGTGCGATTTTAGGTGCTCCATTAATGTTAGCGACCTTGTCATTATTTTTAATGGCGATGTCGGTGTATAAACGCAGAACAGCCACTGGTCATTTACGCCCAGAGCGGTCTGGCCTTGTGCGAGATCTCAATTATTTTATCTTTGCTTTTTTTCTCGCAGCAATTGCTTTATATATTCCACACGAAAAAGCGATATACCGCTACATGCTTGGGTTTGGCATGGTCATGATTTATGTGGTGTATGTTTGGCAGACGATTCGTGCTTCTAAAGGCTTGGTAGCTGACGGGCATGCCACCGCAGCAGAAAATGAAATGTTTTTATGCAAAGTTGGCTTGCCAAACAATATGTTGGTGATTTTGGCGCAATTATTTTTGGGCTTAATCTTGTTGGTTGCAGGGGCAAAAGGCTTTATCAATGGCGTGGAGTCTGCCGCTGAAATCATCGGAATTTCTACCTTATTGCTCTCATTGTTGATCATTCCTATCGCCACTGAGCTACCAGAAAAAGTAAACAGTATTCTATGGATTCGCAAAGGCAAGGATACATTGGCATTTGGTAACATCACAGGTGCCATGGTGTTCCAGGGGACATTGCTACCTGCGATTGGTATTATGCTGACACCTTGGGTGCCACGCAAAGAAGTGTTGATTGGCATAGTGCTGACCTTGCTAGCCGCTATTTGGTTGCGCGCGATGGCAAGCCAGAAGGGTGGGTTACGTATCTGGCATTTGATGGTGAATGGGGCGCTATACGTCTCTTATTTGGTCATTGTATTAGTGTAATCAGCGCAGGTAGAGGCAGTTAGGACGGTTCGTCTTCTGCCTCACTATCTTCGTCCTCTTCTTTAGATAAGCCAAGTTTTGACAGCCTGTAACGTAAGGTGCGGAAGCTAATTCCCAGCAATTTGGCCGCCGCGGTTTTGTTGTTATTGGCTTTTTCTAACGCTTTGATAATGGCACGTTTCTCAATGTCTTCCAGATAATCAGACAAGCTGATTTCTAGAGTCTTGCCAGGCTCAAAGCCTACCTTATCAGCAGAGCGCATCTTGATCTCGCTGCCCATGGATAAGTCATCTACGGTAATTTTTTCGCCGTCACATAACGCCAATGCGCGTTCCAGCATATTTTCTAGCTCCCGCACATTGCCTGCGTAGTGCAAGTTTTGAATGAACTTGCTAGCCTCAGCATCGACTGCAGGCGCTGGGATGTCTTGTGCTGCACAGAGTTTATTCAACAGTTTCTGCATGAGCTCAGGGATGTCTTCTGGACGTTCTCTTAATGCGGGCATTTTGAGTTGAATCACATTGAGGCGATAGTATAAATCTTGTCTAAACTCACCTTTTTCCATCATGTCATTCAGATTTTTATGGGTGGCAGAAATAATCCGTACATCGACAGATTCCTCTGCGGTGCCACCCACCGTACGCACTTTTTTTTCCTGGATAGCGCGTAGCAATTTGACTTGCATCGCTAGAGGCAAATCTGCCACTTCATCCAAAAATAAAGTACCCCCATTGGCGGCTTGGAATAAACCGATGGTGTCTTGTGCTGCGCCCGTAAAAGCACCTTTCTTATAGCCAAAAAATTCACTTTCCATCAGGTTTTCTGGAATTGCACCACAGTTGACAGCAATAAATGATTTATCACGGCGTGAGCTATTGCTGTGTATCAGCCTTGCAGCCAATTCTTTACCGCTTCCTGATTCGCCACTGATGTACACGGGTGCTTGGCTACGCGCTAGCTTGCTGATCATGGTACGCACATGCTGCATAGCAGGGGATACACCGATCAAATCGACTGTATTGGTGGTTTCAGATTTGGTTGAGCTGGACAACTTGAGCGCCGACTCAACCAACGGCCTGAGTTGGCTCAATGAAATGGGCTTGGTGAGATAGTCGAATGCCCCTGCCTTCAGAGCGGACACGGCATTCTCTGCGCTACCATAAGCGGTAATCACAGCAACAGGTAACCCCGCATGATTGCTAGAAATGTACTCGACTAACTCCAAGCCCAAGCCATCGGGCAAGCGCATATCAGTCAGGCATAGGTCATATTCTTTTTGACCCAGCATATGCCTAGCATCGTTTAAATTGCTGGCACTGTCTGCTTGAATATTCATACGCTCTAGCGTCAATACGACCAACTCGCGAATGTCGGTTTCGTCATCAACTACTAAGCAATTGTAAGGTTGCGCCATGGGTTTAGATTACACCTTTTTAATGTTAAGCGTAAATACAGTGCCTGTATTTGCTGTTGTAAAGTCTAGCTTTGCGCCATTGGCTTCGGCCAATTCTCTTGCAATATAAAGGCCTAGGCCTGTGCCGGATTTTTCTGTGGTCATAAACGGCTCAAATAAATGGGACTGAATGCTGGGGGCAATGCCATCGCCATCATCGATGACCTGCAAGTTTAAAAACTGAGACTGACGACTGGATTTGATAGCAAGTATCAAACTCCCTTTGTTCTTTTTGCAATGACGCCAACCATTTTTACATAAATTCCACAAAATTTGATTGATATGACGGCGGTCAAAAAATATCGCAGCATCCTCTTTCAGGAGTTTGAGCATAAAAGCTTGGGCATCAATTTTCTCGACCGCGCAAAACTGTTGATAGAATTCGGAAATAAAATGATTCAGCTGAATGCTCTCTTGATTAGTGCGATCCCGACGGTTGAGCTCGAGCACATCTTTGATGATTTGATCTACACGCTGCACGTTGTCATTGATGATTTGCAACATTCTTAGCGTGGCTGGGTCAGTGTTGTCTTCTTGTAGTAATTGATTGGCGTGACTGATGGCACTGAGCGGATTACGAATTTCATGGGCAATGTTGGCAGTCAAACGACCCAATGCAGCCAATTTGACTTGATGTGCCTGGGTTTGTACTTGTGACCAATCCTCTACAAAGATAATCGCACCGTTGGCACGTGATTGTGAAACGGGTAAAAAGCGGATACCGAGGTCTCTATCTGGCAAAGAAAACTTAATCGCATCGCTTTGTTTGCTGTCTTGCTCGGTATTTGCCCATTCGGTCAGCAATCGAGATAACTCTGGCGCCAAACTGTGCAGCGGTTTTTTTTGCGCGATGGCTTCGGACAATGTGGTGTCAGACAGGCCAGTGAGTAAACTAAACTGCTGGTTGAAATGGTTCACCTGTTGAGATTCGCCTACCACCAAAATGCCATTGGGCATCTCCTGTGTGATTAACGCGTTGATTTTGGCCAAATTAGCAATATCTAATCCGCGTTCGGATGCCAAACGCTCACTGGTTTGCATGCGTTGTGCGAGGGTATGTGCAAGCCATGCTGTAGCAAAACAAGCAACAGACAATAAGACGGCATTGGTATAGTTTTCTGCAACAGATTCACGACTGTAAATGTTGTAGCTTTGCTCTAACAAGATACCAATGCTGGCGATGGACGCATAAAACAATGCATAGCGGCCATCGCTAATTAGGCTGGCAAACACAATGGTAATCACCAACAACAAGCCGACGCCCGTTTGGTTTTGGTCGAACAAATGCATCATCAACAAGATAAAACCAATGTCAATAATCACTTGCGTGGTAAGGCTTAATTTAAACTGGGCTTGATCTACCCATGCCAGCCCTGCCAAAATGAAGCTTAGCGCAAAGTAGATCAGTAACACTTTGGTGGTGAGTACGGGTTGTTGCAGACTCAGCCCACCACCATGCATGATGATTTGCGTGGCTAGCAGAATGGAGGCAACTGCCAGACGGTAAATGTTAAATAGTTTTAAATTCCGCTTACGCGATAAAGTTAACCAATCACTTAACTCGGGTAGAGATTCTAATTGCATGTCAAATTAGACTGGGTGTTTGCAAGGTTGCTGTTTACACACGCGTTTGGTATCAAGAACCATGCTTTCACTTTCTGGGATGTGAGTGCCGCAAAGGGTGCATTGCACAATATTCTCATCCTTAGCTTTAGCTGCTGGATTGGTTGGGGGGTCTTGCTTGGCATTCAAAAACGCAATAAAGCGTTTTGCAATAAAGTACAAAAGTGCAATCAGGACGATTAAAAAGAGAATTCTTGCCATATGCTCGTTACCTATTGGAATGTCATGATTGTAACGAAAACCAACCAATAGAACAAAAACTAAAACTGATATACTAATGGGTATCGTTTTCAATCCTCATCTATTCAGTCTCCATGGCAAGCTCTCAAGAATTATCAGACTTTTTGCGTAATGTAGAACGTCGTGCTTTTAAACAAACGGTGTATGCCGTGCGGGACGAGCACGCGGCACTAGACATTGTGCAAGACGCCATGCTTAAATTAGCAGAAAAATACGCGGCTAAACCAGTGGAAGAATATCCGATGTTGTTTCAGCGGATATTACAAAATACCATGCGGGATTTTTGGCGCAGACAAAAAGTGCGCAACCTGTGGACGACCTTGTTATCATCTTTTGGCACGAATGAGGACGGTGAGGATCGTGACCCACTGGAGACCATTGATGTAGAAGATAATAGTGATAACCCAGTGGAGCAATTACAACGCAGCCAAACCATTGCCATCATCGAAAAAGCATTGCAAAAGCTACCACCGCGTCAACGTGAAGCCTTTGTGTTACGTTACTGGGAGGATATGGATGTAGCGGAAACAGCAGATATCATGGGTTGCTCACAAGGCAGCGTGAAAACGCATTGCTCGCGTGCTGTGCATGCACTTGCGCAATTGCTAGAAAAACAGGGATTAGGAACAAGAGTCATCGTCAATTTAGGAGTAGAGTCATGAAGCCGATTCAAGACAATACAGAGCAATTACAATCGGAAGTAGCGCAAGGTAAAGCCATGGCCAGTTTGCTTGATAGTCAAGCGCAAAAACTGAGCATGCGCACCCTGAAGCGACTAGAAGACAGTCGCATGTTGGCGGTACAACGGCATGCAAACAAAGCTTCAGGGTATGATGTAAATCAAAATGGCACGCTAACACACTGGTTATCATGGTCTCAGCACCCAAGATTAATGAGTATGGGTGTGTTGTGTGCGGCGCTCATCGTCGGCCTCACACTGACACAACACTATAGCCAGCAAAATGAATTCAGTGATGCGTTTTTACTAGGATCAGAGTTGCCACCAGAGGCATTTGTAGATAGGGGATTTGAACCATGGCTAAATGCCAAAGTCGAGCTTTAAGCATTGATTCAATGTCACAAATAAAACACAATAAAACACAATGGCTTCACTGCACATTTGTTTTTTGTCTGGTGATTTTGGTGCTAGCTAATATTCAACATGCGCAAGCTGATGATGTAAGCAAAACCCATCTTGTCATGGGTGATGTAGGTGTGATTAAAACCAATGTGTCTGATACTACAGACGCGAGTCAAGTCACATGGGCGCAGTTGACCTCAGACCAAAAGAAAGTGTTAGCACCGCTTGGTGCAGAGTGGGACACCTTGCGCCCTTGGCAGCGTGAAAAAATGTTGGATATTGCACGTGACTACCCCAAAATGGATGCGAAAAAACAAGCGCGTGTGAAAGAGCGTTTAAATACTTGGAGCCGTATGACCCCTTACGAGCGCGAAAACGCAAGGATACGCTATCAACAGTTTCACAGCTTGAGTGCAGAAAAAAAAGATGAATTAAGAAAAAAATGGGCTGAGCATCAAAAATTACCTGAAGCAGAACGCGAAAAATTGCGTCAAGGCTCATTTGAATACGACCCAGAATTAGATTAACGATGTTGGACATGACCAATACCCGCAACCTGCGGGTTTTTTATTTGACGCGATGCAACTTATCTTAAAAAGAATCATGGCCAGTGTGTATGAACTGCTGATACTCATAGCCCTTTGGATGCTAGTCACTTGGCTGTATGTGAGTGTGCTCGGTGATGCAACATTGGGCGTTAAGCGTATGTTGCTGCAAGCCCTACTTTGGGGGGTGACAGGGTTTTATTTTGTCGTATGTTGGGTTAAAACTGGGCAAACATTGGCCATGCAATCTTGGAAAATGAAAGTCGTGCATGAGAGCGGACGCCTACTCACATGGCGTGAAGCGATACAGCGATATGTGTTGGCCTCTATACTAATGCTAGCGCTGGGCCTGGGGTTTCTTTACATGTTGGTGAACCAAAGACGACTGTTTTTACACGACCGCTTATTGGGTACGCAATTTGTTTTCACCAATAAAAAATAAGCGCTAATAACTAACTTGGTCTAGATTCAGCGCTGTTCTATCCAAATCATCATGGCGAGACCAGCGGCTAAGAATAGCAAGGTTGGTGTAATGGCACTGACTATGGGCGACCAGTCGTTAAGCACACCCAAATGCACAAACACACGGTTCATGATTTGATAGAGCACCCCAAGCAATATCCCAATAAAAATTTTGGTGCTAGTGCCACCGGCACGTTGCTGAAGGAATCCAAAAGGCAATGCTAACACTACCATGACCATACACGCCAATGGGTAAGTCATTTTTGCCCAGAGTGCGACTTCATAGCGCGTGGTTTTTTGATTGTTACGCGATAAATGCTGAATAAACGAGTATAAATTCCAAGCAGACATTTTCTCAGGCAATACCAGTAATACGTTCAATAGCTCAGGCCGAATCAGCGACTTCCAATTGGCTTTGTCAAAATAAGCGGTTTGTATCGTATTGTCTTCTATCTTTTTTTGATAACTAAATTGCATTTGACTCACTTCAGTGAGCCCCCATTTGTTCTCTCTGTAAGAGCCTTGTTTAGCGTTGCTAATACTGCGTAACCTGAATTTTTCATCAAATTCATAGATATGCACATTGAGTAAGGTAGCGTCTGGCAATACGTTTTCAACATTGACAAAGCTTTTGCCGTCTTTAATCCACAGCCCAGATTTAAAATCTTGTGCCACAACAGAATCTGTGGCTTTAATGCGCATTCGCTGCGCCATTTTTTCACTAAATGGCGTAATGAGTTCACCCACTAAAAATGTAATCAGCGTGAACAGAAAGCCAACCTTAAGGAGCGCGTAACCGATCTGTACAAGCGATAAACCACTGACGCGCATGACCACTAGCTCGGAGTTGCTACCCAAAGTGCCCAAGCTGTACATCATCCCCAGTAGTACTGCTACGGGCACCACTTCATAGATATGACCTGGTACGCTTAGCAACACGAATACCAGCATATTGTTGATGCCGTAGTTGCCTCTGCCCAAGCTGTCCAACTCATTGATCAGGTCAAAAAATGAGAACATAGCCAACAACCCGAGCATAATCATGAGTATGCTGAAACTGGTTTCCTGCCAAAAATAGCGGTTAAAAATATTCATGACGTGTGGAGCTTGGCTGGGCGTTTTTTAAACCATTGCGGAATCAGTGGCAACAAGTGGTTACGTCGATAAAACAGATAAAAAGTCAGTGCTAAAAATGTCAGATGCACTGGCCACAAACCAACTGTTGGCGAGATTCTCTCTTGTGTAATCCAAGCTTGGAAAATGCTGAGTATATTGTTGTAAACAATGAATATGAGTAAAGCAAACATAATATTCAGTGAGCGGCCAGCGCGGGGATCAACAAAACTGAGCGGGATAGCCAGTAACACCAATACGAAGGCTGAAATGGGAATAGCCAAGCGCCATTGTAACTCTGCCTTATCGGCAGATTTGTCGTCGGTTAATAACGATTGTGTTGATTTTCCTTGTGTGGAGTTTGGTTCAGGTGCAGCTTCTTTGGTTTCAATACGAATGGCATATTTTTCGAATTCGGTAGTTGAAACTTCTGAACTATTGGGCTTGGTCTCATAACGCCGGCCTTTCTCAAGCACTAGAAAGTTATCCCCATTTTTTTCTTTCACACGATTGCCGGTTGCGGCAACAATGACCCCAGTTTTTTGGTGTTGCGTTGATTGCACAAAAATATTTTTGACTTGATAACCAAGCTTATCAAAGCTTTCCACAAAGAAAATACGGTCACCGCTTCGTGATTCTTTAAATACCCCCGGGCTTACAGAAGATAGCTCATCTCGATTTTTCAATTGCACCCGATACTCATCCGCCTTTTGTGTTGCCCAAGGCATGACCAGCAAGCTAAGTAAAGTGATGACGATAATCACAGGTAGCGCAAAGCCTAGAATCGGGCGTATCCATTGATTTAAGCCAAGGCCAGCACTAAACCAAATGACCATTTCAGAATCTCGATGCCAGCGTGTCAGTGTGAGTAACACGGCGAGAAAAATCGCCAGAGATAAAATCATCGGCAAGAACTTCACCATGTTGAACCCAAGCAATGTGGTGATGGCATCGTTAGGAATCAGACCCTTGGCAACGGAGCGCACCAAAAAACCAGCGCGCTGCGCAATCACAATGCCGAGCAAAATTAAAAATATGCCGCCAGCAGTGCTAATCAGTTCTAACGATAGTGATTTTTTAAATATTTTCAATTTGAACGCTGCGCTTTGAATTCAAGTCAAAACGCTAGATAATTAAGGTTGTAAATTTAAATTTGATTGAATTAGGGATAGATATGGAATTTAGCATAAAAAGTGGGAATCCAGAAAAACTACGTACTGATTGTTTGGTGGTTGGGGTGTTTGAGGGCCGTAAATTATCAGACAGTGCTAAGCATATTGATACGCTTGCGAACAAAGCAATCAGCGAGGTTCTGAAATCGGGGGATATGGAAGGCAAGTTAGCTTCCACACTTGTCATGCATCATGTGGCTGGTGTGACAGCTACTCGTATTTTATTAGTAGGATTAGGCAAACAAGCTGAATTGACTGAGCGTCATTTCCGTCAAGCGGTGCGCGCATCAATTAAAGCGTTGCCTAAGGGCGTGCAAAATATCGCATTCACGCTGACAGAAGTCAGCATTAAAAAATCAGACATTCAATCCAAGGCATCGCATTTGGTCGAAACTACAATCGACGCTACCTATGTCGTCAATGCCATTAAAGAGAAAAAACCAGAAGACCACCCGTTAGACAAGGTCACTGTGCTCGTTGAAAAATCAGAAACAGCTGCCGCTGAACTGGCGGTGAAACAGGGGCAAAGTATCGCTAAAGGCATGCGCCTGACCAAAGATTTAGGTAACTTGCCACCGAATATTTGTACACCTACTTATTTAGGTGAACAGGCTAAAAAACTAGCAAAAGAATATGGCTTTAAAGTGGAGGTGCTGGATAAAGCGCAGATCGAAAAATTAGGCATGGGCTCTTTTTTAGGGGTAGCCCAAGGTAGTTTAGAACCGCCTAAGTTGATTGTATTGCAGCACAACAAAGGCAAAAAGAATCAAAAGCCTGTGGCGTTAGTCGGCAAGGGTATTACCTTTGATACAGGTGGTATATCACTCAAGCCAGGTTCTGATATGGATGAGATGAAGTATGACATGTGTGGCGCTGCCAGTGTGCTAGGTACGTTTAAGGCGGTTGGCGAGCTGGATTTGCCGCTGAATGTGGTGGGGATTATTCCAACCTGTGACAATATGCCAAGTGGTAACGCCCTGAAACCAGGCGATGTATTAACCAGCATGGCAGGGTTGACCATTGAAGTCCTGAATACAGACGCTGAAGGACGTTTAATTTTATGTGACGCGCTAACGTATGCTGAACGCTTTGAGCCAAGTGCAGTGGTCGATATTGCAACGCTGACCGGTGCGTGTGTGATCGCCTTAGGTCACCACCCAAGTGGCTTGTTTAGTAACAACGATAGTTTGGCTAAAGAGTTATTAGAGGCAGGCGAAAAGTCGCACGACCGCGCATGGCAAATGCCATTGTGGGAAGAATATCAAAGTCAACTCGACAGTAATTTTGCAGACATAGCCAATATAGGCGGGCGTGCAGGCGGCAGCATTACGGCCGCATGTTTTCTCTCACGCTTTGCTAAAAAATACGATTGGGCACATTTGGATATAGCGGGCACAGCTTGGAAATCAGGTAAGGAAAAGGGAGGCACAGGTCGTCCTGTGCCTCTATTAACTACCTTTTTAATCCAACGCGCGGATAAAGCGAAATAACACAGCCAATCCAACTCGTTGAGTTACCAGTATGACCAGCATCGGTTTTTATTTTAATGTGGTTGATAAGCCAGTGCTTATCAACCAGCTAGTGCAAAAGGCCCTGCGGCAGCATCGTCAAGTCACGCTTTTTACCAGTGATGAAGCATCTGCCAATCAAATCAGTGAGGCGTTGTGGCATTTTGATAGTACCGCATTTAATGTGAATGCTTTGGCGCATGATGCCTTGGCTTACATGACGCCAGTATTGGTTGAGTGGCAAGCTGAACGTGTTCAGCAGGATGATTTGCTGATTAACTTACAACCAAAGCAACTCACTCTGTTTAGCAGGTTTAAACATTTGTTTGAATTGGTGGGGATGGATGAGCAAGATAAAACCGAAGCACGTCAGCGATTTGCATTTTATCGTGACCGTGGTTATGAGATTAAATCAGTTGATATGTTGAAAAAATCCATATAAATTGAATACATTCAGCGAAGATAGTCAGAAAGTGATTTGTGGATACTCAAGAGATTCCTATCCTTACCGAGGTGTATAAGACCAAGCCGGTAAAGACGCAGCCCGATGTAGTAGAGGTGACACCTGAACTACGTCAGATGATCGCGAACGAGTTGAGACCGCTGATTACGCAAGAAGTCATTGAAGCGCTCAAGCCACAATTAGAGGCTAATATCACGGAGGCATTAAGTCAGCAGTTATTTGCTGCGCTATCCAGCCACACCAACGCGCAAGTGCAGCAAATGAGTGAATTGCTCACAGCAGACATCACTACACAGGTCACCAAAGACATCACGAATCATTTGCAACAAGAAGTGATCTCCCCATTGCAAGAAACACTAAATGGTACTTTGCAGCATATGCAAACCACCAAAGACACTTTCGAACAGTCGATTTCCGCCAAGTTGCATGATGCACTTACACAGCAACAAGCTGAAAGTCAGACATTTGAACAAGCACTCACAGAAAAGCTACAACTGGATCACGCCCAATGCACCGAAGCACTGACCCATCAGTCTCAACAACTGCTGGAATCGGCCCAAGTCGCACTCACCAATCAAATGGAGCAACTGGTGAGCACAGAGATTGCTCGGGTGACTTCGACCACAGAAGCGAACATTGCGGCGCTGCAAGAAGCAGCAATCACGAGTATTAAAACGCAGATTGCTGATAGTGAGAGCGCGTCTGAGGATATTTTTAAATATGCTGTGAATAAGTACACAGAACAAACGCAAACGCGCCTGTATGAGGAAGTGGCTCTGCAACAAGGTAAATTTACAGAAGCATTGCAGATGTTTGTAGCAACGGCACAATCTGATATGCAAACAACCTTGCTCGCGCAAGCTGAGACACACATTAAAACGCTAATGCATCAAGAATTGAGCGAGCAGAAGCAAGCTACATTAGATGTCATGGCTGATTTTTACCAAGTGAAAGTGAATGAATCCAAAGAAAGTGCTACGCAATTGGCGCAAACTTTAAGCAAAGAGTTGGTACAAACCGTATCTGCACATGCAAATCAATTAACCGATGATGCCAATCAACATTTGAAACAAGCCCAAGAG
The DNA here is from genome assembly GCA_030696695.1 of Methylophilus sp. Classification (GTDB taxonomy): domain Bacteria; phylum Pseudomonadota; class Gammaproteobacteria; order Burkholderiales; family Methylophilaceae; genus Methylophilus. The sequence continues at coordinate 57,001 of JAUYRP010000001.1, read as the reverse complement.
GCTTTATTGGTTGAAGCGTCTGAACGGATTCGCGCTCAGCTTGAACAAGAGTTGAGAATGAGTGCTGATGTGGTTCGGCAAGACTTTAATCAGGCTTTAAATGCTGATTTGCCTGAAATCCAGCATTTGTTGGCAGCTAAAGTGCAGGAGTTATTTGTAGCAGAGCTTCCGAAATTTGAACAGATTGTGCTGGATAGGGCGAAAGTCGAAGTCTCTCAGATATTGTCTGGTATTCGGCTTGCCTTTCCCTCTTAAGAAAATCAGCCGTTATTGCGCTTTATTTAGCAGAAGTTTTAGTAGTATTTAGTTGTCAGTGAGCGCCTTGTAGGCATCAGCACTCAATAGCGATTTAGTTTGAGTCGCGTTGCTGGCTTCAAATTTAAAAATCCAGTTTTTATAAGGTTTGTCATTTAAGCGCTCTGGCGACTCTATTACCTCGTTATTGATTTCAATCACCTTGCCGTCTAATGGCGCATGTAAATCAGAACCCGTTTTCACCGACTCCACCAATCCACAAGGCTGGCCTGCAATGATTGTGGTGCCCACCTTAGGTGGATCCACGAATACCACATCGCCAAGCAAATCCTGCGCATAATCACTGATGCCAGCAACCCAAGTGCCATCCGCTTGGGCTTGCGTCCACATGTGTTCGTTGGTATAAAGCAGTTCTTCTGGAAATTTCATAATCAATGCTCAAAATGCAGTAAGCCAATTTTGCCATAAAACGTTAGGGTTTATGGGTCAGCGTTGTAAAAAAACAAAAAAAATTAATAACTCAACAAATGGTTTACAAATCGCATGTAAAGTATTGACAATAAATGAATTTTGATTAGAATTAATTAACCTTGGTGAACAGTAAACGGTGTAGCGATGAAATTTTTTCTCAAACATTTGACTTTGCTTTATGTGGTGGTTGGTTTAGTGCTTGTGCCATTCGAAAGCGAAGCCGCAGGTAAAAAACCGCGTAAGTCAGCGACTGTCTCTTCAGTGAAGCACAAAGCTACATCTAAATCATCACGTGCTAAATCTCAACGTGTCATCAAATATAAGGGCTCTCGTATCAATGCCAAGATACGTAAATCGTCCGCCATTAACCAAGCCTATGCTGCTGATGGTTATGATGGTATTAGTCCATTAAACCTAGCTTCTGCCAAAGCGTTGGTAATTAATCAAAACACCAATGAAATTATCTACGCTAAAAATACCAATGCGCCAACACCCATTGCATCGGTGACTAAACTGATGACCGCCATGGTGATTCTAGACTCTGGCCTAAATTTAGATGAAGAAGTTGAAGTCACCAATGCTGATGTAGATTATTTAAAAGGCACATCCTCAAGATTGCCTATCGGCACGCGGCTATCACGTAATGAACTATTAAACCTAGCGTTGATTGCATCAGAAAATCGTGCGGCTTCCGCCTTGGCGACTACTTATCCAGCAGGCCGGTCTCAATTTATCCGTGATATGAATCAAAAAGCCCTGAATTTGGGCATGGTGAATACCCATTTTTCTGATTCAACAGGCTTGGACAGTAGCAATGTCTCTACTGCAGAAGATTTGGCAAAAATGGTGAATGCTGCTTATCACTATGACGCAATTCGCAACATGAGCACGACATCATCCTACGATATTCAATTATCGAGACGTGGACCTGCACATTTTAACAATACCAATATTTTGGTGCGCAATAGTGATTGGGTCATTGGCTTGTCTAAAACCGGATTTATTAATGAGGCAGGTAGATGCCTAGTGATGCAAGCACAATTGGCAGGTGAGCCTGTAATCATTGTGTTACTTGATTCTAATGGTAAGTACTCAAGAATTGGCGACGCAAACCGCGTGAGGAAATGGATAGAACATAATACTGATCCAAAACCGATAAACGATATAGACGACGTGCCTATTACATTAGGGCAAACAGAGATGGAAACTTACTATAACTGAACTAATATTAACTGAGCTGCTATGTAGCCATAAAAAAACACGCTATTCAGCGTGTTTTTTTATGGCTGTAAAAACGTCACTAAATAAAGCTGAATCTGTTAGGTTGCCTAACCTGCAGCTTTCTTTGCTGCAGGTTTTCTAACAGTTGCCTTTTTGACCAAGGTCTTTTTAACAGGGGTCTTTTTGGCTGTAACTTTTTTAGGAGCAGCTGCCACTTTTTCGGAAGATTTTGCGCTAGCTTTTTTAGCTGATGATTTTTTCGTAGGTGTTTCTTTGGCCGCCTTTTCCGTTAGTAGCACAAGCGCTTCATCCAGTGTTAATTCCTCTGGGCTAACGCTCTTTGGCAAGGTAGCGCGAATTTTTGCATGTTGCACATAAGGACCGTAGCGGCCAGCATACACTTCTATACGGCCTTCACCACTTGGGTGTGGACCTAAATCTGCGATAGGTGCAGGCCCAGTATTGGCCGCTGCAAGCAGTGTGACTGCACCTGCTAAATCAATGTTGAATACACTTTCAGACTTAGGAATAGATTTAAACTTGCCATCATGATTCACGTAAGGTCCAAAGCGACCGATATTGGCCACAATCTTTTTACCTGTATCAGGGTGCTGACCTAAATCGCGTGGTAGAGAGAGCAACATATTGGCAATATCAATATTGACATCAGCCAATGGCACTTCCTTAGGAATGCTGACACGTTTTGGTTTTTTCTTTTCACCCTCTACTGCGACACCTACTTGCAAGTAGGGTCCATAGGGACCATTCATCAAGAAGATTACTTTACCTGATTCAGCATCAGTACCGATCGTGACAGGGTCGCTTCCAGCTTGCGCTGTACCGTTCATGCTGCGCTTGTAATCACATTTTGGCTCTGCGTTATAACCTGTGCAACCAATAAAAGTGCCAAAGCGGCTGAGTTGCTTTTGTAGCTGTTTGCCACATTTTGGGCACTGCTCGTCAATCAACTCATTGCCCGGTCTATCTACGTCTGCCTTATTGATGATTTGCTGGTTGAACCCTTGCCAGAATTTGTCCATGACGGGTATCCAGTCACGATTACCTTCTGCAATCTCATCCAATTCATTCTCTAGCTTGGCAGTAAAATCATAATCTACGTATTGTCTAAAGTGCTCAGTTAAGAATTTATTTACAACACGTCCGACATCGGTAGGTGTAAAGCGCTTCTTATCCAAAAGCACATATTCGCGGTCTTGCAGTGTGCTAATAATGCTGGCATAAGTAGAAGGGCGACCGATGCCGTATTCTTCAAGTGCTTTGACTAAGCTGGCCTCTGAATAACGTGGCGGTGGTTCGGTAAAGTGTTGATCGCCATATATTTTTTCTACATTCAGGATTTCACCTGTTTCGAGGTGCGGTAATTTAGCTTCAGCCTCCTCTTCAGCATCATCGGTGCCTTCCATGTATACCGCAATAAACCCTGGGAATACTAGGGTTTGGCCAGAGGCACGGAATAGTGTGGCATCTGATCCAACAGATAAATCTACGCTCACTGCATCGTATTTGGCTTGCGTCATTTGGCATGCCAAGGTACGTTTCCAAATCATTTCGTACAGTTTGAATTGTTCATCATTCAAGTATTGGCGCACACTTGCTGGACTGCGGAAAATATCGGTAGGGCGGATTGCCTCATGCGCTTCTTGTGCATTTTTGGCTTTGGTTTTGTACATGATCGGTGATTTTGGCAAATAATCTGCTTCAAAATTCTTTTTCACGTAATCACGAATTTGCATCACTGCCTCAGCAGCCAGGCTGAAAGAGTCAGTACGCATATAAGTAATTAAACCCACTGTGCCACTACCTACATCAATACCTTCATACAACTGTTGTGCAATACGCATGGCACGGCTGGTGGTAAATCCTAATTTACGCACGGCTTCTTGTTGCAGTGTCGATGTGGTAAATGGCGCAGCAGGGCTGCGGCTGCGTTGTTTTTTCTCAACTCGGCTAACGGTAGTTTTACCAGCGGAGGCGATGAGCAATTTACCGACAATATCTGCTTGTTGGTCATGATTAATGACGCTGAATTGTTCGATTTTATCGCCATTCAGCTGAATCAATTTTGCATTAAAACGATGCGCGTGTTTTAAAGCATCTAAATGAATGGACCAGTATTCTTGCGAGGTAAACGCTTCAATTTCTAATTCGCGTTCCACAATCAAGCGTAAGGCAGGGCTTTGTACGCGGCCTGCAGACAAACCACGGCGAATTTTTTTCCACAGCAAGGGTGATAAATTAAATCCAACTAAGTAATCGAGCGCACGCCGTGCTTGTTGTGCATTGACCAAGTTCATGGCGATATCACGTGGGTGATCAATCGCATATTTCACTGCAGTTTGTGTGATTTCGTTAAATTCCACACGTTTGAGTAGCTTGTTTTTAAGTAGCTTTTTGTCCGCTAATATTTCTGCAATATGCCATGAAATGGCTTCCCCCTCGCGGTCCGGGTCGGTTGCCAGATAAATGCTATCGGCAGATTTAACGGCTTTGGCAATCGCATCCACATGTTTGCTGTTGCGCTCGATGATGTCGTATTTCATTGCGAACTGCTGTGTAGGATCTACCGCTCCATTTTTTGGGATGAGGTCGCGCACGTGCCCGTAGGAGGCAAGCACTTCAAAATCGCTCCCAAGATACTTTTTAAGCGTTTTAGCTTTCGAGGGAGATTCAACAATCAGGAGTTTAGACATTTAAACCTAGGATATAAGGGTTGTGTTAGATAATAGCAAGCTAATTGCTAGATAGACAATATAACGCTATGTAAACCCAATAAAAAATTTGTTAAGTAGATGATTTTCGGGAAAATTCGATGCGTTTGCCATCATCGCTCGCAATATTGAGGGCTGCGCCTTCATTGGCAATGTCCCCAAACAGTGGATCTTCATCCTCCGGTTTGGCTTGACTGAGGTTTTTAAAATCGTATAAATCAAAGTCTGCTAGGTGAGAAGGTTCAACGTTACCAATGGCGCGGAAAATATTGTTGACGCGGCCGGGTTGTTCGCGTTCCCACAGTGTCAGCATGTCTTTTACTTTTTGGCGTTGCAGATTTTCTTGGCTGCCACACAAATCACATGGAATAATCGGGAACTCCATTTGGCGTGCATAGCTTGCAATGTCTTTTTCACTGCAGTATGCCAATGGTCTAATTACCATAAATTGGCCACGATTCGTTGCGAGTTTAGGCGGCATGGCTTTGAGCTTGGCACCAAAGAACATATTTAAAAATAGCGTTTCAACAATATCATCACGGTGATGACCTAGCGCAATTTTGGTAGCGCCTAATTGTTGCGCTGTGGTGTAAATGATCCCGCGACGTAAACGTGAGCAAAGACTGCAGGTAGTTTTACCTTCAGGAATCTTCTCTTTCACGATGGAGTAAGTGTCCGCTTCTACGATTCGATACTCCACGCCTAGCTTTTCAAAATAGGCTGGCAGAATATCTGCAGGAAAACCAGGTTGTTTTTGGTCTAAATTCATAGCTATCAATTTGAAATTGATAGGCGCGCGCTCTTGCAACGCTAACAAAATCATCAGCATGGCGTGGCTATCTTTACTTATTAGCATAACTCCATAAGCTAATCTTGAAAAAAATACTATAAAATCATATAGAAAACTAATATTCATGTTTACATAATAATATAAATGTTAACTTTATGCACATTTTAAGCTCAATCTTTACATTAGTTGTGATTTAAAGTTTACTTGAAATATTAATTTCTTATTCTTGCACTGACCTAATGCAAATACATCCCATCTAGCAACAGGTATCCAGTGTAATGGTCCCATATATGCAAAACCCTTGCCGAATTCTAGCCTAAATTTGGATATGTAATCTATAAGCCCAAGTTCAACATCTCGTTCAACGGCATCATGGGCAATTGTGCAACGGCGCATTGCACAATTGCAAGATCACTCCAAAAATTAACTACCATCAAAATTGATAATTAAAACTAATCCGGCAGAAATATCCGCATAGCTGACGGCCAGTTTAAATTTGAAATACACTACAACGGCCTCAAGTGAACGCTGCAGTTAACCTTGATTTTTACAGTTTCAGTGTCCTGAACTGGAAAAAACATTCATCGTTACGACCCCAGCGATAATTAGACCAATGCCAATAAGTGCGGGAATATCTAGTTTCTGACCAAAAAATCCCCAGCCAATAATAGTAATCAGAACAATTCCTACGCCTGACCAAATTGCATAAGCAATACCGACTGGAATCGAGCGTAAGGTTATTGAAAGAAAGTAAAATGCTATTCCATATCCTATTATCACAACCGCAGAAGGAATTAGTTTCGTAAAGCCTTCACTTGACTTCAATGCCGCAGTAGCAATGGTTTCTGCAACAATTGCTGCACCTAATATTAACCATTTGTTCATCTAATTTCCCAATATAAAATACATCTCAAGGCGTCAGATTATGACTTTATTATTGTATGCTGCACAGTCTAGACAAAAGCTTTAGCTTGTGGGCAAATTGCAGCACAAGTCGCATGCATCATTCATGTAACATCTCAAAATATAAAAGGCCGGAATTCCGGCCTTTTATATTGTTTTATCAATTAACGAATTGAAATTGGAACCAATGTCCCGGCCTTCATATCGGGCATCAGTATCGTTCTACCATCGGCTGATAAGTTAATGTCTGCTGACGACTGATTTCCTTCGCTAATCAATTGCGGAGTCGCCTTGGGTTCGCTTAATTGCCAAACTTTGCCGCCAGCCCAATCGCTGATGTAGAGTACACCGCTAGGATCACGTATCAAACCATCAGCAGCACCAAAGCCTTGATTCAGCAGCGTCAAATTAGACTTAACTTTGCCGTCTTGTTCAGAATAGTCTATGCGGAACAGTTTTCCTGTACCAAAGTCTGCAACCAATAATGCATTGGGGCCATCCATTAATAAACCATTTGGGCGTTTTATGCCGGATTTATCGCTGATGAGTTGCACCACTTGCCCTTGAGACGTAATCTTGTAAATGGCAGCATGTTTACCATTATCTTCCCCGCTATCGGATACATACACGTTGCCTAAGCCATCGATTTCAATGTCATTCAGAAAAACTGGTTTGCTCTGGAAATCTGATGGTTTTGCAATTACCGTTTTATTACCTTGCAGATCAATACGTACTACCTGATCCATATCTGCAACATACAGCTGATTATTGAACATATCGATTCCTTTTGGATCATTCAAACCATCAGCTAATGTAGATTTTGAACCGTTAGCATTAATCACAGTCACCTTACCGTCACCGCTCTTGCCGAATTCACCGATTTCCGTAACAAATATACGCCCATCCGGATGGGCAATCGAAGACTCAGGCATTTTCAAACCCGTTACAGTGCCAAGTGCTGTAGCAGTAGCTGGTGCTTTAGCGTCAGCATTACCTTCGCCATAACTAACGCGGTAAATCACGCCGTTGTAGTCATCAGATACCAGCAATGAGCCATCAGGCAATTGCAGCACATCCGTTGGGCGTCCCCAGATTTCGCCATTATTCAACCAGCCATCAATGAACACCTCAGTTCCAGTCACGCGATGCTGGGCGTCGAATTTCACCTTCATCAGTTGATAACCAACCGGCTTGCTGCGATTCCATGACCCATGTTGGGCGACAATTGCGCTACCTTGGTATTCCTCAGGAAACTGTTTACCACTATAGAATTTAAAACCCAGGTTGGCGCTATGCGCCTGAAACTCAGCTGCCGGAAAAACGACATTCTTTGGTGGTGTTTTATCTTTCAACTGCGGGGAACGAGCGTCACCGCCAGCGTAGTAAGGAAAACCGAAGTGCTGGCCTGCTTTGACCGCTGCGTTTAATTCGTCATGCGGGATATCGTCGCCCATCATGTCGCCGCCGTTATCGGTGAAATAGACCACATTGGTGTCTGGCTGAAAATCGACACCTACCGAGTTGCGAACGCCTTTTGCAAAGGTTTCTACGTTACTGCCATCCGGATCCATTCTGATGATAGAACCTTCAATCCCTTTTGTTTCACAAATATTGCAAGGCGCACCCACTGTTACATATAGCTTGTTGTCCGGACCGAAAGCGATATATCGCCAGCCATGGTGAGCCTTATTCGGCAGCTTGTCATAGATGACTTCGCGCATTTGCTTGAATGGCAGTGTCAAATCAAAATCTGGCGCAGCATAACGTGTAATACGGTTCTGTTCTGCCACGTACAGGTTACCCTTGTACATCGCCACACCATTACCAATGTTCAAATCGTCTAATATGGTAATTACTTGATCTGCTTTGTGATCTTTGTTCTTGTCAACGACTGCATAGACCTTATTGCCACGCGTGCCGACATATATATTTCCATTGGTACCTAATGCCATTTGGCGTGCATCTGGCACATCCGCATAGACTTCGATTTTAAAGCCTGCAGGGACGTTTAATTTACTTAAATTCGCCTGGGCATCTGCTGCTTCAGCATAAGTATTTAGCGATACCGCACTAAATGCTGTTCCCAGCATGAATGCAAGTAGGTTTAATTGCACTTTCATATTTACTCCTTGTTATCGAAACTAGACCAATAGTAGTTTACTGAGGCAATGAGATTTTTTGAATACATAAAACTCCTTATTTATTGCCTAAAACTATTTATAAATATGAATTTATAGTTGATATAATATAGTTTTGTAACCTAAATATATAATTTTTATGACTAAGATGAACTGCTGGCAGGAGTCCGATCAAAGCGACATATGCGACCTCCTTAAGCGTTTGGCGCCGACTGAAGGCTTTACTCTCACCCCTTTAGAAGGTGTGAAGCTCATGCGCTGGAACCGCTCTTTGCCGCGCAGTCCGGTTTTATATGAACCAAGCATCGTGGTGATTTGCTCAGGTCGTAAAATTGGTTATTTAGGTCAAGAAGTTTTTCATTACAACCCGCAGCATTTTTTGGTGCTGTCGGTTCCACTGCCGTTTGAAAGCGAAACGATCGCCAGTGAAGAAGAGCCTTTAATGGGTATTTCGATTCGCATTAATATACCCATTCTCTCCGAGCTGATCTTGATGCTTGATCAAGGGTCTTCCCATTCTGAGCTTGGAACTCATGGGATGGTATCCACCCCATTGGATGCTAAGCTTTCTAATACAGTACTAAGACTGTTGCAAGCATTAACTTCGGCTAACGATACGGATATTCTTGGCCATTCAATCTTGCGGGAGATTCATTATCGGGTTTTAATCAGCAATCAAGGTGAAGCTATTCGCGCATTACTAAGCCAGCAAAATCACTTGGGTAAAATCAGTAAGGCCTTGCGAAGGATACACTCTGATTTTGCAGATGATCTTAACGTCGCGAAACTGGCTGATGAAACCGGGATGAGTTTGGCTGCCTTTCATGCCAGTTTTAAAGCCGTGACTGCAACATCTCCAATACAATATCTGAAAACAACGCGGTTACATAAAGCCAGGTTACTCATGTTTCAAGACGGTACTTCAGCAGCGCATGCTTCCGCTAAAGTTGGCTATGAGAGTCCTTCACAATTTAGCCGTGAATTTAAACGACTGTTTGGTAAAACCCCAATGGAAGATATGGCTGCTATGCGAGAATCACTCATCACATTACCCTTCGACCCGGCTTCTAAATATGTAACCGTTCAGCCGTGAAGAGGAGCTTTGTCCCATATTCTGCTTAATCCGCAAAGCGGACTACCAAAACTCAAACTTTGTGGACTTTTAGGAAGAGTGGACAGAATCTTGGTGCTTTACAACTTATATCAACAGACAAACTAAACCCGATCAAAGATGGTCGGGTTTATCATTTTGCAGAATGCTGCACTAGTCTCTTGAGGAGTTTAATTGCCGGCGTTCCAAATGTGAGTGCGAGCTACCCACTTACCATTTCCATCTTTCTTAAAAACACTAGTCGTAATGCCGCTGTAAGTGACTGTTACACCATCCTTTTCAGCACCACTAGCGCTCCACTTTGCGACCTGATATAGCGTTTCATCATCACCATCAACTGTGACGATCTCCAATTGATGATTCTTCAAACCTGCTTCAAAAAAACTTTTAAATAAATTCTGAATCTCTGCACGTCCAGTCAGAACTTTGCCGTTGCCTGGGGAAAGTACAGCGTTTTCTGCATATAAACTCGCAAGTGAACTCGCATCTGAATTATTAAAGGCTTTATTCCAAGTATTGTTTAATGACTCTACCGTTGTTTTGGCAGTCATTTCTTCAGCAAACGCAATACTTGTTGTTACAAGGCTAAAAGTTATTATCGCGAGTGTGTTTTTAATCAGTGATTTCATATGGGGTAATCCTTAATTGAAGTGTAAAAAACCATGAAATAAATATTTTTTCATGTCGCTTGCAGCTAATTTGTCCAAGCATCATTAATAACAGAACTTAGCAGTCATCAACTGAAATATGAAGATGATCCAAACTCTAGTTAGGCTCATTATAGTTAGCTGGCTAACTAAATGCAAATTTAATCTTTCAGCTTATGTATTAATTTTCTAAGGATTTGAAGCAATATATCTCTTGCCATTACTTAGCAGTTATTAATGTTTTGATAGCACGCATTAAAAAATCGCTAGGGACTGGAGTAGGTCGGCTTAAATGATAAGTTTGCTAAATTTTCTCTCGCTCATGATTTTACTGAGGGATCAATCATGAGTACCAATAGTGCTGTATTTTGAGGTGAGCGCATAATGAACTGGATCGAAAAGATATATCGTCAGTTCAAAACAGATAACACTTTGGAGAATATTATGTGGACAACACCAGCAGCGACTGAAATGCGTTTTGGCTTTGAAGTAACAATGTACGTCATGAATAAGTAATTCCTCAGCGGAATTCACAAAAGGGAGCTTATGCTCCCTTTGTCATTTCTATGACATATTAGATTTATATAGTTATCACTATATGCAAACTTTTTTTGAAGTTACCCACTTCAAACTTTTATAACAAAGAAATCAAAAGTTTCTTCAGGGGATTTAAATGAATACATATCCAAACTATAGAGATGAAAACCGCGATATTACGCTGTTTGAGACTAACAAGTTCCTACGCATACTCTTTACAGTAATGTTTGTTACTGCAGTATTTATTGTACCCGTAGTAACTGCAATCCATTTTCTAGCATCTCCATTGTTACAGGCATAGTTAATTTTCATAGCAATATAGATCGCAGCTGACGTCTCCGATTGATTAGTTTTACTAATCATAGGCATTGAAACAACCAATTGGATTAATTGATAAATGAAGCCTAATATGTTTTCTAACAAAACATCAATTTAAGCTAACAATGAACTCATGGACAAAATTTTATCGATGGAAAACAAGTATCACTCGCTTTCTTAGGATAGATACGCATATTTCTCTTAACAAGAAAACGACTTATCACAAGAAGATTGCTGAAGAACAAAGTTGGCTTGGGATTGGTTAATGTGCGAGTTCTAGATAATAATCTGGTAAATGAAATCGTTACATCAAATTTTTCTCACGTTCGTATATCTAATGCTTACAAAAACTTAGGAGAGTCTTATGGACTGGGTAACAGATTGCTATTAAGTGCAAGATTTAAATAAGGTAGCAGAGACTCTCTTGTTTAATAAAAGGTTGTTCTATTCAGGAAAAAACACTCATTAGTGCCTCGCGTATTCATGGTATATAGACTTAGATACACAACAGCTGTCACTGTTGGAATGATGTAATCGCAACATGTTTTCGACATTAATTCGCATGTTTGAGTATTTTTGCCTAAGGGTGCTACCGATTATTATTTTAAAGTAGCCACAAATTAGTATTTCTGAGTCATGCATTTCTAAATAAACTACTGCATAGCATTGGCGTTTAATTACTATCGCTTACAGATGGCTGAAATATCCGCTTAACTGACGTTCAGTTTTATTTAAACATCGCCAGACATCAACCCAAAGTAGACCTTCAATATAAAGTTAAATAGCAATATCTAGTATTGGAACTGGATCATTTGCACCATTTGGAACACATGCAGCAACTGATGCAGTGATTCTGCCTGCAGTAATATCGCCATCATCTAATTTTGAATCAATAGTGCGTACTGTGTCGCATGATAGGTTATTTATCTGTATTTCGTTTATTACAGATACTGGCAGGGAGCCTGCAGCTCTACGAGCTGTAATAAATACATCAGCCACATTGGAATTATTGCTTCTGGTGAATATCCCATTAATCGTGCCTTTAATCATTCCAGCACGCACTAGATGCTCAGCTACACACCCGACTTCTGTGGCTGTATCAATGCGGCCATTGCCTATTGATGCTGTATTTACTGCAAGGCTGCAACCAGCACTTACATTAGGAATATCATCACCGGCCAGAGGTAAGTCACCAGGTAAATAGTGATACTTATTTTTAAAGCTGGAAGCTGCATCATTCAAGTCTTTAATTAAAGCAATGGTATCTGTAGTTTCTGAATTACCTATTAATGAGCTGCTGCGTGATGCTACGAATCCTAAGATTAAGCCAATTATCATTACGACAATGGCCATTTCTATTAATGTGAATGCTTTGAAAGCTTTCAATTTATTTAACGATGATTTCTTTAACAAAAATCGTGACTGATAATGCAGCGCCATAAGACATAAGTGCTGCCCATAGTGCTAACTTAACTAGACCAATGGTTGTTAGCAATACACTACTTGATAGGGCGAGTACCCAAATTGAAAGCATGAAAAATGCTGGCGTTAAAATTAGTGCTAATTTGAAATTCATTGAATAACTCCAAGTTTATGGACAAGTGTTTTCTATAATTTTTTTATATTTACCATAGAAAGTTACTATGGTTGGATAATTCATAACCCTTCCAATGGTAGATAATGTGTATGGATTAATAGCTGCTCCAGGTGTTGTGTCGCCATCACTCTTTAAGCGCGTTATGACTTGAACATAAGTAATTGGATCTCCCCACGGATTAACTAAATTTATGTTGTTTGCTATCAATAAATTATTAAAATCCCCTTGAGTTGCTGGCGGATTACAATTTACTGTTCCTGGGTTTAACATAAAGCTTGCTAGAGCATCATTGATACTTTCAACTTGTTCAGCCCACTGCGCCTCTGTGGATTTAAGAGAACCATCTTTAACCAATGGCGCTAGTATTTCAGTAGGACTTAATCTTAATAAGACGTCATCAAAACCACCATATACAGCCACATCAATATCAGTATATTCACGATGGTAAAATGTAGCAGGAACTGCAAATCCTGCAGGGACCGCATTTGCAAGTTCATCTGTCCCGGCAACTGGCAGGTTTGTCTGCGTGCCTTTATTGGTGAATGCGCCTAATCCATTATGACCATGTGAGATTACTATTGCAGCATCATTGCCAAGAGGAGTTGCCACCGGATTAGTTGCAGGTGTTCTGGTACTAACTGGCAATGCCCCGGCATCGCCGGTATTAAAGGCAATGCCTGGATTACTTGATGAAGTGGCAGTAACTACGTTTGCATAAGCCAATGTCCACTGCGGTGAAACGGCATATGAAAATATATTTTCCCATCCATCAAGTGCAGCACTTTTTGGTAAATTTAGCGCTCGATAGGGCAATAATCCAAAATATCCGGTGCATATGCTTGGTACTGCACCGTTATTTGCTTCAACCCCATTTTCATTGATGGCAGGGCATGGTAGGCGTTTATTGGTTCCAAGATACGCGATTAAAGCATCCTTAATCACTTCCTGCTTCTTTTTGGTATTACTGATGCTAGAGCTTGCAAGTAGGGCATTTGCAGCTGATAACCCCATTGTGGCTAGAATCCCTATTAAAAAGACCACAACGGCCATTTCTACAAGAGTGAAGCCTGGCTGGTATTTCGTTCGCATATTACCCCTATAAAACTGACCTAGATTTGAAGCACACATTTATCTACTAATATTATGCAGTAATTTTAAATAACGTTGCAAACTAGTTCTTCCTGTAGCAATTTCGGTAAATTAAAGGCAAGTATGAATATCTGGTGCACTACATCGTTATCAAAAAATAATATTGATATAAATAGCTAAGGACAACTATTGGCTGGCTGCTAATATTGACGTGCCAAATCTGTATGGGACTTTGTCCCGCTAATTTGCCGAAGGCTTATAAATCCCCTTAGCTGACGGTCGAAAAATACGCTGGGACTTCATAAGATTTAGAACATACTCGCTCGTAATGACATCGAAATTAAACCTAAGAATCGTCATAATGAGCTAATGACATGTGCTAGAGGGTTTGAAGATGTAGCAATGAATCATAGGTATCTTTGCACTGGCACACCGTATGTTTTACACTGTATCAAGAGTAAGCACCTTACTCAAAAATCATCGACCAGGAATCAAGCATGGCAGTAAGTAATGAACTAACAAAACCAGAAAATGAAAGTGATTTTGAGGCGATGTGTCATGCTCTATACCGTCGGATGTGGAATGACTCCTCTTGCAGCAGAGTGGGAGGCCCAGGACAGTCCCAGTTCGGAATTGACATCCTCGGCCACGATGGCAAAATAAATGTAGGCATCCAGTGCAAGCACTACAACAAAAAGACGTTCACCCTGTCAACCGTAACGGATGATGTCGCTCTAGCAGATGCTGTCGGCCTAGATATTGGCCATATGCTATTCGCGACAACTGCTGCGAACAAGAGCAAATTGGTGCTGGAAGTTCGTAAGCAGTTTCATGCAGTGCGTGCAGCGATTAACCAGGTCATAAATGCATCGCGTCCAGATGGCAATCATAAAGGCGGCGTAGTCTGGCATACGCAAGGCTCAGGCAAGAGCATTACCATGACATGCTTTGCAGCGCGTGTCATGACTGAAGCTGCAATGGAAAACCCGACCATTGTTGTGATTACTGACCGTAACGATTTAGACGGTCAACTATTCGGCGTATTCTCGCTCTCGCAGGACTTGCTACGTGAGCAGCCAGTACAAGGTGAAACGCGCCAAGATTTACGTGCAAAGCTAGCCAATCGTCCTTCCGGCGGTATCGTGTTCGCAACCATTCAGAAGTTCATGCCAGGCGAAGATGAAGATAGCTTCCCTGTATTATCAGACCGCTACAACATCGTTGTAATTGCTGATGAAGCGCATCGAACCCAGTATGGCTTTGAAGCCAAATTCAAGGGCGATGCCAAAGGTTATCAGGTAGGCTACGCTCAACATTTACGTGATGCTCTGCCTAACGCTACCTTTGTTGCCTTTACTGGCACCCCGGTTTCAAGTGAAGACCGTGATACTCGCGCCGTCTTCGGTGATTACATCCACGTTTACGATATGCAGCAAGCGCGGGATGATGGCGCTACAGTCGCAATTTACTTTGAGTCACGCCTTGCCAAGTTAGGACTGAATCAAGAAGCGTTACCTGAGATTGATGCTGAAGTAGATGAATTGGCCGAAGATGAAGAAGATGACCAGCAGGCTCGCTTAAAAAGCAAATGGGCTGCACTCGAAAGCATTGTTGGTGCTGCTCCACGCATACAGCAAGTAGCCAAAGACCTCGTTGAGCATTTTGAAGAGCGTAACAAGGCACAAAGCGGCAAGGCTATGGTTGTCGCCATGAGTCGTGAGATTTGTGTACACCTCTACAACGCGATTACCGAACTGCGCCCGGACTGGCATGATGAAGATCCAGAAAAAGGTGCAATCAAAGTCGTTATGACTGGTTCAGCCAGCGACAAACCATTACTCAGACCGCACGTATACTCCAAGCAAGTTAAAAAACGCCTTGAAAAACGCTTCAAAGACCCTGACGACCCGCTACAGCTAGTCATAGTACGCGATATGTGGCTGACTGGTTTTGATGCGCCGTGCGTACATACGCTGTATGTCGACAAACCGATGAAGGGGCACAACCTGATGCAAGCGATTGCCAGGGTAAATCGTGTATTCCGCGACAAACAGGGTGGCCTGGTTGTAGATTACATCGGCATCGCAAACGATCTGAAACAGGCACTCAAAGAATATACCGCTAGTAATGGCCGTGGCCGACCTACGGTTGATGCTCACGAAGCTTATGCAGTGCTGGAAGAGAAACTCGACGTACTTCGCGCGATGTTGCACGGCTTTGATTACAGCAACTTTCTATCAGGCGGGCATAGTGTTTTAGCAAAAACGGCTAACCATGTACTCGGCATTAAGGATGGAAAAAAACGCTTTGGCGATACTGCGCTGGCAATGTCAAAAGCATTTACTTTGTGCTGCACTTTAGATGAGGCTAAGGCTGTACGTGAAGAAGTCGCTTTCTTCCAGGCAGTGAAAGTGCTGCTAACCAAAAAAGAAATCAGCATCAAGAAAAAAACCAACGAAGAACGCGACCTGGCAATACGGCAGATCATAGGCTCAGCCGTGGTGTCCGAGGAAGTAGTCGATATATTCGATGCTGCCGGACTGGATAAACCAAATATTGGTATCCTGGATGAAGACTTCTTAAACGAAGTGCGTAACCTGCCTGAGCGCAATCTTGCTGTAGAAATGCTGGAACGCCTGCTAGAAGGTGAAATTAAAACCCGCTTCGCTACAAACATCGTGCAACAAACTAAGTTCTCGGACTTGTTAGCTAACGTGGTTAATCGCTACCAAAACCGCTCGATCGAAACTGCTCAAGTCATTGAAGAGCTCCTCGAAATGGCCAAGAAATTTAAAGAAGCGGCCGACAGAGGTGCTGATCTGGGATTGAGTAATGACGAATTGGCTTTCTACGATGCTCTAGCCAATAACGAAGAATCTGTGCGTGAACTAGGCGATGAAACGCTAAAGAAAATTGCACATGAACTAGCTGAAAGCTTGCGCAAAAATATAACTGTTGATTGGGCTATTAGGGACAGTGTACGTGCAAGTTTACGCTTGTTAGTTAAGCGCATACTGCGTAAATACAAGTATCCACCAGACCAACAGAATGAGGCTGTGGAGTTGGTTTTGCAACAAGCTCAAACTTTAGGTGATGCTTGGGTATATTCAAATAACTTTAGTGAAAATAAATGAATCAATACAGTTTTAATAAGTTACAAAAAAGAATCCGTAGGGAAACTGGTAAAGCGATAATAGACTTTAACATGATTGAAGATGGAGATTTAGTCATGGTGTGTCTATCTGGAGGTGCTGATAGTTACACCATGTTGGATACGTTGGTGTATTTTTCTAAAATTGCCCCTATTAATTTCCAAGTAATTGCTGTAAATCTGGATCAGAAGCAACCCGGTTTTCCTGAAGAAGTTTTACCAAATTACTTAAAAAGTATTGGAGTAGATTTTAGAATTGTTGAACAAGATACATATAGCGTTGTAAAAGATAAAATACCAGAAGGTAAAACTACATGTTCATTGTGTTCTAGATTACGCAGAGGTATTCTTTATAAAACAGCAAAAGATTTAGGCGCCACTAAAATAGCACTTGGGCATCATAGGGATGATATTTTACAAACGCTATTATTAAATATGTTTTATGGTGGCAGTTTGAAAGCGATGCCGCCAAAATTGCGATCAGATAATGGAGAAAACGTTGTAATAAGACCTTTGGCTTATTGCGCAGAAAAAGATATAAAGAAGTACTCTGAGATGATGAGTTTTCCGATAATCCCATGCAACCTATGTGGATCACAACCAAATCTACAAAGACAGGTTATGAAAGAACTTTTAGTTAAGTGGAATAAAGAACATCCTGGAAGAGTTGAAAACATGTTTAGAGCAGTTTGCAACGTAGCACCTTCGCATCTTCTGGATAGAGAAATGTTTGATTTTTCAACGTTCACTTCGAAATCTAAAGTTGCATACGATACAGATATGGTTGTGAAAGAAGATTTTAAAACAATTAACTTTGTAGATTAGCCGGTTTGATTTTTCGTATTGTCTGGTAAAGGGTCATTTAACAAGTGATTACCTTTTTCAATCAGAGAAACGTTGTATATCAACTGTGTATGCCTATGCAATAGGGTTTCATATTTAGTAGTTAGCTCTGCTAGTTCAGATTTAAGGCTTTGGATATTTTGTTCATATTCATTGATAGATTTTGGATTGGTTTTATGTGCATTACGACTTTCTTTTAGACGCCTTTTCGCTTCGTTAAACGATATGTGAATGTTCTCGTTTCGTGAAAGTGATTGGCGGGACCAGGTTGAGTCACCCTTTTTAAGAGTCTTTTCCAAATGCACCCTTAGGTCCTCCCATGATAGTAATTTACTAGCTGGCCATTTACGCAATATCTGAAGTATTTCGTTTTCGTCTTTTATGGAAATCTTCTTAGCACCCATATCTATTCCTTGCTACATTCACAATTTTCGACTCTTAGTTTATTGGTTAATTCTGAAACGCTGAATGAACCAGTAGGCGCAGAAAAAGTAACGATAGTACCAACTTTCACAGACGCATCATTTTCAATAGCAAGTATTTGCTCACAACGTTCTAATGTGTCCTTGAATTGTTGTAAGTATTTCTTAACTGGGAGGTGCCCATTCCCTTCGGCTATTTTATAGTTAGCTTGTTCAATCATGTGAATGGAGTAATTCCGCATGTCATGAATTATTGGTAATCTTTTTTTATCACCTTTTTGCCACACTGATTTATTGCACCGCATGCAGTCACCGAACATCTCGCATGGATTAATTGACCAATCACTTCTACACCCTCCTACTTCAGTGATGTGCTTTGGCGCCGCATTTTCATATAGAAATATTTTTCGTGCTATAACTTTTACTTTTGGAGGAGCTTCTAATGCGACTGGGCCGATTACGTTAAAATCAACATCAGGATCAAAAGTTTCTATAGATTGTGAAATTATTTCGTGTGGGGTGCGAAGGTCGTAATGTTCTGATTGCTTTCCATTTTTCCTACCGGCTAATTCATCGATAAATTTTTCATTTGCACCAGCTAATAATGCTTCTGTTTGATGATACTTTCTAGTTTTATGTAGAGTTATCGATGGGTATGATCCATCGCTCAATCGAATATTAAGATTGAAAAATAATTTAGCAGGTCCTTGGTTATATTGGCTAAGCCAAGCATTAATGACTTGTCCTGAGAGTGCCTCAGGACGCCACCATTGAGCTATCTCGTTGCCTGTGCCAATGCCTTTTGTATTATCTGGTAAGAATGAAACTAAAAGTGCGTTATCAAGTTTTGTCGATTTATCTTTTGAGGTGTACGGCCAATGCATAAATTTGCTTTGTTTAAATTGCATTAATAAAAAATTATATAGGTCTTTAGATTTGATATAGCAACCTGGTTTAAGCGAGGCGCTAAAAATAGGATGAGATATTTTTAGATGGCTGTGTCCTTTTCCAATATACTTTCTGGCCATTACGCAAGTTATATATTTAGTCTTATCAATATTTTGAGGCATATTTATGCTTAACTTATATTTTTGACTAGCTTTCTCGAACTCGTCAATCCGAATGTAAGGAGCGTTATGTTTTCTAAAATTTTTGCTTACAAGATTAGAAATGTCATTAGGTTCTTTTATAAAAATATGTACTGATAGTTTTGCTAATCGACTTGGGAAGTAATAGTAGGGAGAGTCTGGGCATGCTAGAACAAAAAGTACATCTTCTTTTGATAAATACTCCTTATTAAAAATATCTCTTAGGTGTAAGGGGATATATAGCTCGTTTACTTCTGAAAATGAGTTTGGAAATTTCGCTAGATAAAATTTAAATGCTTCATGTGCACCTTGTGAAAAATGCAGTATGTTTTCAAACATTTCCTTGGCTAAGTTTGATAGCTTGTGAGGTATCGGCAGGTTCTGTGATTCATCAATTTTAGGGCGCGTTAATCTAATTCGAGTACGCTCTTTATTATCTTGGTCACTATAAAGTGCATCTCTACTTAATAGTAATGTTTCTGATATTCTCATTGAGACAGTTGTAAAAGAAAGCCCACAAATAGAAGCCATAAAGCTTGTCTTGCTTATTCCGCCATCTATATCAAGAGATTTGAAATAGGCTAAGCCAACGGCAGCAAGTTCCTCATTAGATATTCGTGATGAGGCTCTTTGATTAAATTCACTATCATCAACAGCGATAGCTTTTTTGCGCGATTTAGCTTGTATATCGGATACGAAAGAGAATGGTTTGTCTAGAAGATTAAATCCTTTGCCAGAAAATCTGAACGTCTTGGTGTGGTGTCCAGACTGTAACATTCCAGCAAGAGTTTCTAGTTCTTTGCCGGTGTCATACTTGATGCCTTGGCTGTAATTACTCTCTTGAATACATCTTAAAGCTTGCTGGAAGGTGATGAGTTTTATTTGGTTAAGATTATTGCTGTCGCAATTTAATACTCGCAGCGCTTTTTCAAGATAAATTAAAGCCAGTGAGATGCATTTTGGTTTTGACCTTAGGTTTCTGTAGAAAATCATTACGTTGATATAAGCTTTTGCAAACAATAAGTAGTTTTTGCTTGTGATGAAGTTATCTGCGTCAAGCAATCTTGTTGATAGTTTAGTCGTAGATAGTAAGCCATCTTTTAGAAACTCTTGTTTGAGAAAAAATGATTTTGTTGAGTCGTGACTGTGAGGAATGAAACGTGATGAGTACTCAAAATATGGAAGTTCTTTTTCAAAGGTATCTGCATGGATGTTGTTAATATTTGCCGTACCAAATGGTAAACCCCAGTTGATGAATTTTTCAAACCTATCTAGAACATCCAGCTCGGAATGGACAAGGAATAAAGGTAAATTCTCAGCCATTTTGTTCTTTGATACTAGAAATTACAGAACTGACGGCATCAATAAGGTAGTCATCTCTTGTAATAGCCTCAAGAGGAAGTTTCAGTTTTATTAATTTTTTCTTTTTGGAAAGTAAGCTATCCAGAACGGCCTGATGCGCCCCATCTTTAAATGCTTCAAAACGCGGACAAATATAACATCCAAATGGGGTAAGTACATTGCATGGCTTAGTCGAGCAAGATCCAACATCTTTATCGATATCTGGATCTAAAATCCGGTGGTCTAGATCAGGATTTGTTGAGAAGTTTTTGTTAATTACTTTACCTCTGAATGCTGATAGTAAGTTCTCATGATGGCTTGATAATTGATTTTCATAATTAACGAAAGCCTCTTCAGTTAAATTGACATAATGTGTTAGTGATCCAGTGGACGTTTGAAATCCAGCCCTTGCTAAAACCTCTAGAGGCGCACCTAACATCGCTAAATGGGTTAGTTTCGTATGTTTAAACCTTCTAGTAAATAAGTTTAAATCTTGAGGCTCTTCATCAATACCAGCGATATATTTTCGACTATTCATGATTCGGCTAGTAATATTAATACCATTTTTGTTTACAAGAACCTGCTTTCCCGCACCTTTTCTTGCAATGCAAAATATTGGTAAAGTACGTTCTGGTTCTTTTTTTGTAATACTCGATATGTATTTTATATGCTCTACTACCGCTCTACCAATTGGCTCAGAAAGTGTGTATTCCATCATGTATTCTCGCGCCGGGGTGGCTTTTTGTTTAACTATGGGAACATTAACTTGAACTTTAACCAAGTTGCCATTTATATCCATATCAATTTTTAGGTCTCCAAATTCTAATAACTGTAATTGCGACGGTCGCATTGCTTCAGAAATAATTAATCTCCACATTAAATAATCTTGTGGATTAAATTCACCTGATATGTATAAGCTTTCAACATTTGTAAGGATATTTCTGGTTTGCTGCATACTGAATGGACGCTCTTGCGGATTGGAATTTTGGATGTTTATAGTGCTTTTGGGCTTGGGTGATTTTGATGATTTTATATAGCTCTTAAGGTCTAAATCAATTCCTGGGATATTGAGACCAATCCAATACTTTATAAACGATCTAAGCAACTTCTGTGATGAGGGAGATTTATCTTGGTTAAACCAATTAAACATTGCTAAATTGATACAGGATATTTGGTTTGGGACTAATTCTTTTATGACTCTTATAAACATCGAGAATTGATTAATCCAACGTTTAACTGTCGATATTTTTCTTCTTCCATTTAATGCATGAATGACGACATAGTAAAAAATGCTACTGGTAGCTTTCGTTAAACCAACTGATAATTGGTTTAGTCTTATACTTGCGTCACCAGCATCTCCCTTTAATGTCATAAGATCGAAGTTGACATCAATTAACTTACCGCTATCAATCGGTCTGATTCTTTTAGGGAAATCTTCAGGAATAAGTTCATTGGAATAAACTATAAATGTGTCATATCCGCTAAATTTATTTGAGGCTGTCAAGGATGCGGTCTCTCTCTTCAATTAGCTCTGCAGCTTGATCAATGATGTGTCTTTGGCTATATCTGGAAGGCATTGTGGAGGTGTTAGCCCATCGGCCACGTTGAATTAAAATGCTTCTTACATCTTTACCTTTTTCATGAGCAATGTTAGCTATCTCAGTTAAGTGCGTGTGCCTCAAAGAATGTGGTGTAAACCATGTTGGAAATTCTTTTAACGATTTGAGTTTTGAAATAATTCTATTCAAGTTGCGCTGTGAAATTGGTTCTCCAATACTTGGACCACTTTGGCAAACAAATAGATAAGGATGTTCTTTTATATTAGAGCTTAATGAAATCGCAAGACGTCTTTCATTTGTAATATATTTGATTAAATCCGCGGTTAAGTTCTTGCTAACGGCTAGATCCCCAGAAAGAGTCTTAGATAAAGGCTCTTTAGTCCTCGGATCTGCATTATCATTTGGTTTATGTCTAACTCTTATTATGTTTATAAATTTGCCAGGACGTATCTCGTAGTTATACTTAATGTCTGCGCAAGTTACTTTAAGGCATTCGCCTGCTCTCAGTCCAGTTTCATAAAGAAATCTGGCAATTAATTTATCCCTATTACCATGATTGGTATTAGGAAAAATACTGTTAGAGCTAATTGCTTGTAAAAAAGTCGCTGTTTGATTTGAATCCAAAGAATACACTGGTGCAGGTTTTTTATCTGACTTATAGTTTTTTTCAAAGGCTTCGTAAATTATATTTTTATATTTTTCACTTTTAATAAGAGATTTGTCATCTACATTCAGCGCACCTTCAATAAAGTCTTGAGTAAGCCATATTAAATAGTTGCATAAATTTCGTAAACGAGCGTTAGATGTGGAAATGTCTACTAAAATACCAGATGGAATGCTATGAAGCTTAGGGTTGTCAATTGAACGAATTCTGGCTAACTCTTTAGAAGAGAAGTCGCACCAACCACTGAATTCATCAATTTCTCTTCTTGTTAATGCAAGTGAATTATTCTTCACCCGTGTTTCTGGTGCTATCCAATTAGGGTTTCTTGATTTTTTTATTAGTGACCATTCTAAGTAGAATGCCAAATCTCTAAGGATTGCAAGGTGAGTATTATGGCTTTTTTGGCCTAAATTTCGATAGACATATAAAGTGGGCAACTCACATAGTAGACCGCTGCGAGTATCTAAAAGTACGGCTCTTCTGACTGAACGTTTGTTAACTCCAGAGCCGATATCTTCGATAATAATTCTTGTTTGCGCTGTAAGGTTTTCAATCATTAAATGTTTACATAAAATACATATGCTCAAATATATTATAAGGCATAATTTTATTTTTTTTAATATAAATTTTATTTAAACTTAACATCATGATTATATTATATTTATTTATATTAAAGATTACATTGTTGTTGTTGTGCTAATATCTTTGCCACCACTCATGCATACCAGCACGGTATCACCTTCTTCAATCATGTTGTAATCACCAATCGCTTTGCCGGTGGATGTAATCAGGCTATTGCGCAGGCGTATGAAGTTGCTTGAAGGGTTGTCTGGTAGATGTTTGATCATGTGTGGATAGTCTTATAAATTAAGCGATCGTCCGCCATCCACGGCCAATACATGACCAGTAATAAAGGGCGCGTCGTAGATTAAAAATTTCACCGCTTTGGCAATATCAGTTGGGTTGCCAATTCGTTTGAGTAAAGTTTGAGAGATTACGCGTTGACGATATACCTCGTCAAATTGCGGATTATTTTCTGGCCATTGTACAGGGCCGGGTGCTACTGCATTCACTCTAACTTCTGGGCCGAGCTCTAGCGCTAATGATTTCGTTAAGGTGACTAACCCTGCCTTAGCAACGCTGTAGACAATATAGCCTTTTTTAGGGCGCTCAATGTGCATATCGGTAATATTCACAATCGTACCCAATTGTTTGCGTAATTCTGATGCCGCTGCCTGTGCTAAAAATGCTGGGGCTTTGAGATTGCTACCTACCAAATCTAGCCAGTTTTCTTCATTGATTTGACCAATTTCAGTCGCGTAATAGCTGGAGGCATTATTGATGAGTACATCTAAACGGCCAAAATGTTGAATCGTTTCTTGCACCAAACTAGGCGCCACCGCCGAGTTAAGTAAATCTGCTTGCACAATGGCTACACTGTTTGGGCGTTGCAGGTTGAGTTCTGCTTGCAATGCACGTGCCTCTGTATGGCTTTGGTTGAAGTGAATCATTAGCAGCGCACCTTGCGCGTGCAGCTCACGGCAAATAGCCGCACCTACGCGTTTTGCTCCACCAGTGATTAATACGACTTTGTTGTCTAAATTAGAATGCACAATTGACTCATTTCTTAATGGCTCACATTATAATAGGGAATGGCTTCTCTACCTATTCCATCCGCGCAGGCGCTAGCACACAGCGCACAACTACAATCGCTTATTCAACAACATATTCAACAGCAAGGTGGTTGGATAGATTTTGCGACGTTCATGCACATGGCGCTTTACACACCTAACCTAGGTTATTACAGCGGCGGCGCTAAGAAGTTCGGTATTGGTGGAGATTTTGTCACTGCGCCTGAAATTTCACCGTTATTTACACGCGCACTGGCTAGACAAGTTGCACAAGTGATCGTGCTCACGCAAGGTGATATTTTAGAACTGGGTGCAGGCACGGGGAAGTTAGCTGCCGATTTATTGCAGGAACTCGAGCAGTTAGATGCCTTACCCAGCCAGTATTGCATTTTAGAAGTAAGCGATTACTTGCGTCAGATTCAGCGTGATAACTTGCAAAATTGGTTGCCAGATGCATTGTTTGGCCGCTTGGTTTGGTTAGATGCTTTACCAACTCAATGGCGTGGCATGATACTAGGCAACGAGGTGCTGGATGCGATTCCAGTGCATATTGTGGGCAAACAACAAGGGGTGTTAGTTGAGCGCGGTGTGATTTGGCAGGATGGATTTGCATGGCAAGATCGCCCGCTGACATCTGGGCCAATGCTGGAAGCTGTGATTGCCCTTAATCTACCAGATGCCTATCTAACAGAAATTGCACCTGCTGCTACTGGTCTGATGCTTAGCTTGTCAGAACGCCTACAGCATGGTGTGATATGCATGTTGGATTACGGTTTTGGTGCCAGTGAATATTATCATCCGCAACGCAACACAGGCACGTTGATGTGCCATTACCAGCACTATGCGCATAGTGATCCGCTCATACATGTTGGGTTGCAAGACATTACAGCCCACGTGAATTTTACTGCAATGGCAGAAGCTGCACATACGCAACAATTAAGTGTGATGGGCTATGTAAACCAAGCCAACTTTTTAATCAATTCTGGCATTTTGCAATTGCTTGAGCAGGTATCGCCAGAACAAATGGCGGTGTATGCGCCTATGGTGTCGGCGGTACAAAAGTTGTTATCACCTGCAGAAATGGGTGAGTTGTTTAAAGTGGTCTTATTTGGGCGTGGTATGAATGTACCCTTGTTAGGTGCAATTCAGGGCGATAAACGGCATATGCTCTAGTATAATGCTCGCCATGAAACATTTACCATCAGAACAACTTTCCAGAGAATCAGCCTCAGAAGAGGTGAATGCACAGCATCGTCGTATACGTAGCTTTGTATTACGACAAGGGCGCTTAACTAAAGGGCAGGAGCGTGCATTAGAGACTGCGTGGCCACAATTTGGGATTGATTACACACCACATCTGTTGGATTTATCAAACGTATTCCAGCGCGATACCTCACCTAAAATCTTAGAAATCGGTTTTGGTATGGGCGAAAGTACCGCTAAAATTGCACATACCTTGCCTGACCACGACTTTTTAGCAGTGGAAGTGCATACACCGGGCGTAGGCAGTTTACTTAAACAGATTGAAGAGCAAGCGATTTCGAATATTCGTATTATCCAGCATGATGCCGTTGAGGTGCTACAACACATGCTGCCTGAATCTAGTTTAGATGGCGTACATATCTTCTTTCCAGACCCGTGGCACAAAAAACGTCACCATAAGCGCAGATTAATTCAGGCGGAATTTATAAAGCTACTATGTGCTAGATTGAAAGTAGGTGCTTACCTGCATGTGGCTACAGATTGGCAGGAATATGCTGAATGGGTGTTGGAAGTGTTGAGTGCTGAGCCTATGCTTAAAAATACGGCGGCAACGTATGCAGAAAAACCGAGTTATCGACCACTGACTAAGTTTGAAAATCGTGGCATTAAATTAGGCCACGGGGTCTGGGATTTGGTCTTCAAGCGTATCTGAGTCTTCAGGGAACAACCAGGTGGCAATCACTTTTTCTGCTTCTTGCACCCCTTGTTTTTTTAGGCTTGAAAATAGCTGGACGGAGCAGTTTCCCCAAGTTGCGTTGAGTTCTTTTCGCACCCTATTGAGTGTAAGTGCTGCCTCGCTGCGAGACAATTTGTCTGATTTAGTCAATAAAACATGCACAGGTTTGCCACTGGGTGAAAACCAATCTAACATTTGGCGGTCTAGAGGTGTGAGCGGGTGACGGCTATCCATGACCAATACCAGCCCGGCAAGGCTGCTGCGCTCGCTTAGGTAGCGTGACAGCACGGTTTGCCAGTGGGTACGCATAGCTTCTGGCACTTTGGCATAGCCGTAACCAGGTAAGTCTACCAAGTGTTTGTCATTGCCAAGCGTGAAAAAATTGATGAGTTGTGTACGCCCAGGTTGCTTACTCACGTAAGCTAGACGATTGTGGTTTGCAAGTGTATTTAATGCACTTGATTTACCTGCATTGGATCTGCCAGCAAACGCTACTTCGATACCACTGGCTGGCGGTAAATCGCGCAGATGATGTGCAGAAATAAAAAAAGCGGCGTTTTGAAAAATAGGCATGGTCAAGATGAGCATTGGTTTTAAGGGGCAAATGCTATCACGAACATGGGTTTTTTGATAAAATATTCAATTAATTAAACAGTTATGCTATTCGGAATGGTCGGGAAAGTTAGTAATGAAAAATTTATTTAAATTAGCGTTGATGTTAAGTAGTGTGTTTGTAGCGTATTTGGCGGTGGCGGAAGACGCAGAGCCTGAAAAATCAGCCGCAAGCTCAGAAGTTGCCGCAGAAAAAAAACCAGTCGATCAAATTGTGCAAAATGTCTGTGCGGCTTGCCATGCGCCAGATGGCAATAGCGTGATTACACTGAATCCAAAATTATCAGGCCAACACCCTGAATATCTTTTGAAACAGTTGTACAACTTTAAAGAAGGTACGCGTGCCAATGCCGTCATGGCAGGTATGGTGGCTAACTTGACGCCTGAAGACATGCAAAATCTTTCGCAATACTTTTCTGAACAGCCGATTGCTTTAGCCAAAGCTAAAGCAAATGGTAAAGGTTCATTGGGTGAGAAAATTTACCGCGGTGGCATTGCTAAAACCAATGTGCCTGCATGTGCTGCATGCCATGGCGCGAATGGCGCAGGTTTGCCTAAGCAATTCCCTCGCTTGGCGAGTCAGCACGCGGATTATACTTATCAACAACTTAAAACTTTCCGCACAGGTGAACGCGCCAATGCACCGATGATGATGGCGATTGCTGCCAAAATGACGGATGCAGAAATGCAAGCTGTCTCTGACTATATTCAAGGCATGCGTTAATCGTATTTAATTTTGGGGTGGCTTTGCCACCTCAAATTTTATGCATTTGACGTCTAACATTTATCCAAGCCCGTAGTCCAAATCACACTTCACTCGTTAAGCGTTTATCTTGAAACTATCTCAATCTACTCATCGTCGCATCTATGAACTCCTGAGTTCGATGCGTTTTGCTGTAAGCATGCTTAGCGTACTTGGCGTAGCCTCCATTATTGGCACAGTGCTGAAGCAAAACGAGCCGTACGAAAATTACATCATTAAATTTGGACAGTTTTGGTTTGAAGCGTTTGAAATGCTGGGTTTATATGATGTGTACCATGCGCTCTGGTTCTTGTTGATTTTATTGTTTCTGGTGATATCCACCAGCTTATGTATTTATCGCAATACACCACTCATGCTCAAAGAGTGGAAGACATTTAAAGAGCAGGCCACAGAAAAGTCATTACGGGCGTTTAGTCATCAAGCAAGTTACGCTACGCAAGGCGCATCTGAGCAAGCGCAAACAAAACTAACCGATTATCTAACAGGACAAAGCTTTCGTTATCAATTAAAACCACAAGCCAATGGTGATGTGTTGATTGCAGCTAAAGCGGGTACACATCAGCGTTTGGGTTATATTTTCACCCATGCTGCGATTGTTATCATTTGCTTTGGCGGTATTTTGGATGGTAATTTGCCATTTAAAGTACAAGAAATGTTGGGCAACAAAAAAATAGAGGTATTGGATATCCCAGAAAGCCAAGTGCCTGAAATTAGTCGCCTGAATATGGATAACCCCTCATTTCGCGCCAATATGACGCTGCCAGAGGGGATGAGTGACGATGTGGCTTTTGTGCGTGTCCGTGACGGATATTTGGTGCAAGAACTGCCATTTAGAGTAGCGCTCAAAGATTTTCGCATCGAGCACTACGCCACTGGTCAACCCAAATCATTCGAAAGTGATCTGATCATTACAGATCCAGATTTGGATAAGCCGCTAGAAAAAACCATCAGTGTCAATCATCCGCTTATTTACAAAGGAATTGCCATCTATCAGTCTGACTTTCAAGACGGCGGCTCTACATTAAAATTTAAAGTGTGGGATTTAACCTCTAAAGAGATGTTGAACGGTGAGATTGATGGTGTGGTTGCTAAAAAGGGCACGTTAGGCCCGCCAGATCAAACACTTACTGTGGAGTTTAACGAGTTCCGTAAATTTAATATCATGAACTTGTCTGCGGATGGTAAAGGCAAGCCGCGTAATGTAGGTCCAAACACCACGTACAAGCTACGCGATAAATCTGGTCAAGCGCGTGAGTACGTTTCTTATATGCAGCCTTTACAGCTAGATGGTAAAGCATACTTTGTCTCTGGAATGCGCGAGACGGTGCAAGAGGATTTCCGTTACTTACGCGTGCCTGCAGATGATGATTTAACTATCGAAGGCTTTATGCGGTTGCGGAATGTGCTGACAAACCCAGATAAGCAGCGCGAAATCGCGAAACGACTCAGTCAAAACTCTAATACCACAGATGCTAATTTACGGTCCCAGTTTGAGTTGAGCGTGATGCGTTTGCTGGCTACCTTTGCCGAAGGTGGCTTTACGCAATTGTCGCAAGTGATTGAAAAAGCAGTGCCAGAGGCAGAGCGCCAAAAAGCGGCCGATACTTATTTTAAATTGTTGAACGCAAGTGCATTTGAGGCGTATAACATGGTGTTGGCAGAGCAGAAAAAACCCGAAATGGCACTCAATCCCAAATCGGTTTCGTATCTGCAAGATGCGCTAAATGCCATGAACGATTTGTTTTACTATGGCACGCCCTATTATTTCCAGCTAGAAGACTTTGAACACAAAGAAGCCAGTGGTTTGCAGTTAACGAAATCACCAGGTCAAAAATGGGTGTATCTTGGTTCTGCTTTATTGGTACTAGGTATTTTCGCAATGTTTTATATCCGTGAACGTCGTATCTGGTTGCTACTCAAAGCCAATACGCAAGAAGTATTGTTTGCGATGTCTTCCAATCGCAAAAATTTAGATTTCGATCAAGAATTTGAACGCACCAAGCAACAACTGGCACAAGTGTTGTCTGTATAAGGCAAAAGGATACCCATATGAATACGCAAACCTACGACTTTAAGCCTAAATCCATTTGGCAAACGCTGCGCGTGCAAGATTGGTTATACGCAGTGGCGCTAATGGCAGGTGCTTTTTTTGCATTTAGCCAATACTCGGATTACATGGATGCCTATGAATTAGGCTTTCTGTTTGGTGCTGCCATCACCTTTAGCTATTTAGGCTGGCGTTGGAAAGGTTTGGCCAAGTTAGTGGTAGGGGTCGCTGTGCTCAGCTTATTCGCCATCAATTTATATCATGGCGATCAAGCGCGCGCTGGACAAGTATTCTTCCTAAAGTATTTAATCTCCAGCCAATCCGCTGTCATGTGGATGAATGTGCTATTTATTTTTGCGATGCTAACCTACTGGTTTGCCATGTTTAAGCGCAGTGACTTTGCTGGCCGCGTGGCTTCTGCACTCACATGGAGTGCCGTCTTATTTGGGTTTGTGGGTCTCATGGTGCGCTGGTATGAGTCATATTTAATCGCGCCGGAAGTTGGACATATTCCCATCAGCAACTTGTATGAAGTGTTTATTCTGTTCTGCCTGATTACAGCACTGCTCTATCTGCATTACGAGGACAAATTTAATACCAAGCAATTGGGTGGCTTTGTATTGCTGATTATCAACGCAGGGGTTGGCTTTATTTTATGGTACAAATTTGATCGTGGTGCAGATGCCATTCAGCCATTAGTGCCAGCCTTGCAAAGTTATTGGATGAAGATTCATGTGCCTGCCAATTTTATTGGTTATGGCGCATTTTCACTAGCCGCTATGGTAGCGTCAGCGTATCTATTGGCCAAAAAAGGCATATTGGCCACGCGTTTGCCCAGCCTAGATGTACTAGACGATGTGATGTACAAATCCATTGCAGTCGGATTTGCCTTTTTCACCATTGCTACAATCTTAGGTGCAATGTGGGCAGCAGAAGCATGGGGCGGGTATTGGTCTTGGGATCCTAAAGAAACTTGGGCGTTGATCGTTTGGCTAAACTACGCCGCTTGGTTGCATTTGCGCATGGTCAAAGGCTTGCGAGGCCCAGTGTTAGCATGGTGGGCGCTGGTTGGCTTAATCGTGACTACGTTTGCTTTCTTGGGCGTGAATATGTTCTTAAGCGGTTTGCATTCTTACGGTGAGCTATAAATTATCAGTTGTTGCCTGAAGGCTCTGCTTCGGGCGATAGTTCGACCGTAAATTGCACA
The DNA here is from genome assembly GCA_030696695.1 of Methylophilus sp. Classification (GTDB taxonomy): domain Bacteria; phylum Pseudomonadota; class Gammaproteobacteria; order Burkholderiales; family Methylophilaceae; genus Methylophilus. Next base: position 25,928 of record JAUYRP010000001.1, on the reverse strand, counting down.
GCACCATTCAAATTGTGACTCAAACTTAGTCGATAACCCGCTTGCTTCGCGTCTTGACCCGCATGGTATAAGCCAACACCTAAACCGTTCTGCGACTGAATGTGCTTTTTAAATAATTCGTTGGCTGTTTGTTGTGGCATTGCCTTTCCTGTGTCCGTGACCTCAATGCGATAACGCTCTGCTTGACCTTCTACAATTTCCACCTTAATTAACGTATTAGGCTCGTATTTCGTCTTCTCAATCGCATTGCCCAGTAAATTATCTAGTACGCTATCTAATACCTCTGCGTTAATATCATGTTTGGGTAGATGTGATGCAACAAACTCTACTTGCGGCTGGGTATAACGCAAACGTAAATTCTTCCACCAAGCAGATATCTTTTCCTGACGTTTCTTCTCTTCACTAGGCGCCTTGAGCTTATCTAAAGTAGAGGCAATACGCTGATTCAACACAGGTAATTGTTTTTTTATTAACTTCAATAACGCATCGGTATCAGACTCTTGCGTTTGCTCAGCAGCGGTCACTAATGTGCCCACTGACTGCAAGATATTTTTAATGTCGTGAGTGAGTCGCGAACCTGTTTCATAAAAAGCTTGCATATAGGTGTTTTGCCGCAAAGTCTCCTCACGACGTTTGGCTTCGTAAAATTCACCCATAATTTGGGTGAGCAGTTTTACGTGCACATATAGTGCAGGTGACATTTGCCAGCGTGTATGCAAAGTCATATAAAAATCTTTGAAGTTAAAATCGGTAGAGTATGCGGTGTGATGACCAAGCTTGCCTTGTGTTTCATCTGCAAGCCATGAAATACCTGATACCCACTCTAACTTCATCATCTCGTTCATGGCGGCTTGGGTAAAGCCGTTGGGTGTGGTTTCATGCTCTGCCAGTGTGGCAATATTCTTCACCCATTGTTCAAACGGCATGCCAATACTCAACAAATAGCGCGACATCAGCAATTCCACACCAGAAAATTTAGTACTAGGTCGCCATAAGTAACTTAAACCAAACAAGATGATCGAGAGCGCTGAAATGGTGTAAAACATTACTTGAATATAGTTAACGTTTTGTAAAGTACCAATCGCATAGCTGCCGAGTACAATAATCACAGCCAGCATAAATAATACTAAAGTGTAGAAAAAGTCGACGACAGGCGTATTGTCATCTGGGCCTAGTGTGTTGTGGATAAACAAAATGGCAATAGGTAACAACGGCATAAAGTAAAAAATCACAAACTCGGCCGCAAGCAGTTCATTTGAGGCATTGAGCAGTTTGGGCACCACCCACAAGAGCAGCATGGCGAGTAAATAACTGGCCGCTAAAATATGAATGAGTCGATTCTTTTTAGAGTCCCCAGAGAAAATTCGGCCACCAAGTAAACCAAATAGCACGGCTAACCAAATCGCTGTTAGCCACCAGTTAAAATAGAAATAGCCTAATAAACCAACCGTGACTAAAGCAATGGACGCAATAATGGAGAGCTTTTGACTGCCGCGCCAAATGGGTTGCCAAATCAGGAAGATACCAAAAGACAAAAAGTAAAACATTTGTCTATACACTTCATCTTGGTCAAAGAAGATCAAGAATGCGTGTAGTGAGAGCAGCATCATTGCCATGATGCGATGCGAGTTTTTAAGAAGCTGTTGACTAATATTGAGTTTGTTTAGAAAATTCATGTTGGCGAAAGTCTTATAAATTAAAGTAACTTATGGTCAATTCTTAAAGTTCAGTGTCATCTACTCAACACAATTGACGAAATATCAACAGAGCTAAACTGCAAAAGTGACATTTTTTTGTCATTTAGGAGCTAATTCTATGCTTTATTTGTTGTTTTGATTGGCATAAATTTTGCAAGTTACAAACCAATAATAATAAAGCTGTTAATGTTACAACTAAAAAAATGAATAATTAGGATACCACAATGAAAAAACAAGCAGGGTTTACCTTAATCGAGCTGGCCATCGTGCTGGTGATTATAGGTTTGCTACTAGGCGGAGTGCTGAGGGGCCAGGAGCTGATTAATAGTGCACGCGTTAAAAACTTAACGCGTGAGTTTCAAAATGTACAAGTTTACTTATACGGATACCAAGATAGATTCCGGGCAATTCCAGGTGATGATGCAATGGCTACAGCACACTTGGGTGCAGCAGCAGCAACCAGTGGAAATGGAAATGGTCAGATAGCGGGTGCTTGGAATTCCGCGACAGATACTGATGAGTCGTATTTGTTCTGGAGAGATGTACGATTGGCAGGTTTTGCACCAGGACCAACTGTTTTAGCTGATGCAGGTTTTCAGCCGAGAAATACCAACGGTGGGCGTATTGGTATTCAAAGCATAGCCGCAAACTTTACAACCATTACTGGGATGACTGGCGCATTTGCAATTTGCTCAGATGGTATTTTAGGGCGTGATGCAGTGCAAATTGACATTGCTCTAGATGATGGAGAAACGTCAACAGGAAACTTGCGTGCGATCCCTACAGGTACAGCTGGTGCAGCTCCGACAACAGCTACCATCAACTTAACCCCGGGAAATGCCTACACAGTATGTATGTCGATATGAGCAGTATGAAGGCCTCAGTTAAACCCGCGAAAGCGGGTTTTTTGTTTTCACGAACGTATTTTTGTTTTTGTATGTCTGTGGTTTTGATTTAGAATAGTCCAAAATCAAATTCACGCGCAAATGACTTCCAATATTGTTGAAATAGATAATCTTTCCTTTGGTTACAAAGGCCGCATGTTGCATCAAGGCATCAATATGGCGTTTGCACGCGGCAAGGTTGTGGCTATTATGGGTGGTAGTGGTAGTGGTAAAACCACCTTGCTGCGCTTGATTGGTGGGCAAATCAAACCCAGCAAAGGTGAAGTGCGTGTGGATGGCCAAGTGGTGCACAAACAAGACCGTCAAGGCATATACAAGCTTAGGCGCAAAATGGGCATGCTATTCCAACATGGCGCCTTATTCACAGATTTGTCCGTATTTGAAAATGTTGCGTTTCCAATGCGTGAACATACTGATTTACCAGAAAGTATGATTCGTGATTTGGTGCTATTAAAACTGAATGCGGTAGGATTGCGAGGGGCTTACAAGCTAATGCCGGCAGAGTTGTCAGGCGGCATGGCACGGCGCGTTGCAATTGCTAGAGCAATCGCACTAGATCCCAACATTATTATGTATGATGAGCCTTTTGCTGGATTAGACCCGATTTCTATGGGGGTTGTCTGTGATTTAATTCGCACACTCAATGATGCGTTAGGCGCTACTTCGATTATCGTGACACATGATGTGGAAGAGACTTTCCGTTTTGCCGATTACATTTATTTTGTCGCAAACGGTGTGGTTGCTGCTGAGGGAACACCTGAACAGCTCAGAAATTCTGATTTGCCTTTTGTGCATCAGTTTGTATTTGGCGAAAAAGACGGTCCAGTGCCATTTCACTACGCTGCAGGTGATTACGCAAGTGAGATGTTAGGGTATGAAGCATGATCAAATCGGCTTTGTTAATTGGTTTGGTGCGTGGGTTACGTGGTATTGGGCATAAGTCCATAAAAGGTATTTGGCGCTTTGGCGCTGGTATTCGCTTGTTTTGGCTTACGTTAATGTCTTCAGGTGAGTGCTTTCGACGCTTTCATCTCATTATCCGAGAAGTATATTTTACGGGCGTGATGTCATTAATCATCATTCTCGTATCCGCCTTTTTTGTGGGCATGGTATTGGGTTTGCAAGGTTACCATACGCTACAAAAATATGGCTCATCTGAGGCCATAGGGGTGTTGGTGGCATTAGCATTGGTACGCGAGTTGGGCCCAGTAGTAACTGCGTTATTATTTGCCGGACGTGCTGGTACTGCGATCACTGCTGAAATAGGTTTAATGAAGGCAACAGAACAACTCTCCGCGATGGAAATGATGGCCGTGAGCCCTATTGCGCGTGTGATTGCACCCAGGTTTTGGGCGGGTGTGATTGCGATGCCAATCTTGGCGATTTTGTTCTCAATGGTGGGTATTTTAGGTGGCTATTTGTTAGCCGTTCCGGTGATTGGTGTTGATGCGGGCGCATTTTGGTCGCAAATGCAAGCCAATGTAGATTGGCGCCACGATATTCTAAATGGTGTAATCAAGAGTGTGGTGTTTGGTGTGGCGTGTACTATGATTGCGTTATTTGAAGGCTACGACGCGCCACCAACAGCCGAGGGCGTGAGTCGCGCAACCACAAGAACTGTCGTGACTTCGTCGCTGGCAGTATTGGGTCTGGATTTTATATTAACCTCATTTATGTTAAACGTATAAGTAGGTAGGAGCAGCAATGGATAGAACAACAATTGATTTGTGGGTGGGTATATTTGTCGCACTGGGCGTGGCTGCGCTACTAGGCTTGGCAATGAAAGTTGGTAATTTGACCACGAACAATATTGGCGAGACTTATACCGTGACAGCAAACTTTGAAAACATTGGCGGTTTAAAACCACGCGCGCCAGTGAAAAGTGCTGGTGTTGTCGTGGGACGCGTGGCTGACATCACTTTTGATACTGCAACTTATGAAGCGGTAGTGAGTCTGAGTTTGGACAAACGCTATCCGTTTCCTAAAGACACATTTGCCAATATCTATACTGCCGGTTTGTTAGGTGAACAATATATTGGTTTGGAAGCAGGTGGCGACGAAGCGGCACTGGTGAATGGTGACAAGATTACGCAAACACAGGATGCTGTTGTGTTAGAAAAAATGATTAGTCAGTTCCTCTACAGTAAAGCTTCAGAATCAACGGACGACAAGTCTGAGAAATCTGAATCAACCAAATCAGACGCTGATGCGTTAGGTTCAAGTCCTTTGGACAATATCGGTAAACCTTCGAACGACTAGCAATAACAAGAATTTAAAACAATTTAAGGATTAAACAGCATGAAACAATTAATCACTGCGCTCAGTTTCTTACTATTAAGTACTGTGACAATAGCAGCCGAAAGTCCTGATGAATTGGTGAAAAGAACCGCGGATGATGTGCTTTCCGTAGTGAAGGCAGATAAAGATATTCAAGCTGGTAACCAAGAAAAAATATTCAAATTGGCCGAAGAAAAAATACTGCCCAATTTTAATTTTGAAAAAGTATCGCGACTAGTGTTGGGTAAAAATTGGACAAAAGCGACGCCAGATCAAAAAAGTGCTTTTCAAAATGAATTCAAAACCTTATTGCTTCGCACTTATGCAACTGCTTTGTCTAAATATAAAAATCAAGTGATTGAATATAAACCTTTACGTTTAGCTGATGGCGCTACCAATGCCACGGTGAAGACATCCATCTTGCAGCAAGGTGGTCAGCCAATAGCAGTGGATTATGCTTTGGAAAAACAATCTGAAAGCTGGAAAGTGTATGACATCGTGATTGAAGGTGTCAGTTTAGTCACCAATTATCGTAGCCAATTTGCGCAAGAGATTCGCCAAAATGGCTTGGACAGTTTGATAAAAAAACTGGCTGAGAAAAACGGCGCGGCTAAAGCCAATTAAACTGTATTTGGAGCTAGTATGTGGGCAGCCATTACACAAGAATCAAACCGCTGGGTATTATCGGGTGATTTGATTATTGACCACGTCACGCAGGTGGTGAATGCAAGCAAGGCATTGCGTTTTGAAAGTCCTGCGCAGCTCGATTTTTCAAAAGTAACCGATGTGGACACATCGGCGATTAGTCTGATTTTAGAGTTAAAGCGCCGAGCCAATGCAGAAAACGTAGAGCTTTCTTTGGTCAATGTGCCAGAGAACCTGAATAGCTTAATGCAGTTGTATGGTGTGGACGCATTTATTTAACTGATTCATTAGCTATTCGCTTGTGATGTTCGACCCCAGTCCTTATCTTAAGGGTTGGGGTTTAGTTTTTTTGTTCTTCAATGATTGATGTTTGGGAAAGATTTGACCATACCAGCGATACAGATTCAGCAAGTACATAAACAGTTTGGGCCACTCAATGCGCTCAACGGGGTTAATTTGACCGTTGAGCAGGGTGAGTTTTTTGCGCTGCTTGGCCCCAATGGCGCAGGCAAATCTACCCTGATCAATATCATGGCGGGGTTGTTAAAGCCTAGCGCTGGTAAAGTGGCCATCATGGGGCATGATGTTATCTCGGATTATCAACGTGCACGTATGGCTTTGGGTGTGGTACCACAAGAATTGGTGTTTGATCCGTTCTTTAATGTGCGAGAAATGCTGCGTTTTCAAGCAGGTTATTTTGGTCGCGGGCCAGAAAATGATGCATGGGTCGACGAAGTGATTGAAGGTTTGGGCCTTACTGATAAGGCGCACACCAACATGCGCAAACTGTCGGGCGGTATGAAGCGCCGCGCACTGATTGCACAAGCGTTGGCGCACAGGCCGCCAGTGATTGTGCTGGATGAGCCAACCGCGGGCGTTGATGTTGAGTTGCGCCAAATGCTATGGACATTTATCAAGCAATTGAATCGCGATGGGCACACTATTATTCTCACAACGCATTATTTAGAAGAAGCAGAAACCTTGTGCGAGCGCGTGGCAATGATGAAACAAGGTCAAATAGTTGCGCTCGATACTACCGCTAACTTACTTAAATCACACGCTGCTAAAAATCTGCGTTTAACACTCAAGCATGCGCCATTGCCCGCCAGTTTGTTGCCTTTGCTTAAGCACGGGGAAAATGCTGTTTTCACCTTGGGTTTATCAGAATTTACGCAAGTGGAGCTAGTGCTGGCTGAATTGCGCAAAGCCAATATTGAGATTGAAGATATGCAGTTGATAGAAGCAGATTTGGAAGATGTATTTATGTCATTGGTGGGGGGCGTATGAACTTGATTGATACCTACATGCCATCGCATTGGCGTGGACCTTACACCTTGTTTAAGAAAGAACTTTTACGCTTTTGGCGTGTGGCCTTTCAAACGGTGGCGTCTCCTGTGTTAACAGCATTGCTTTATTTACTGATTTTTTCGCATGTATTGGCAGACCATGTGCAGGTCTATAAAGGGGTGCCGTATACCGCATTTCTGGTGCCTGGCTTAATCATGATGTCTCTATTACAAAACTCATTTGCGAATAGTTCCTCTAGCCTAATTCAGTCTAAAGTGATGGGGAATGTGGTATTTATTTTACTCACACCGCTCACCTATTTGCAGTTTTTTTCTGCATTCTTGGCGGCATCTGTCATTCGCGGCGTGTTTGTGGGTTTGAGCATCTATTTAGTGTCGATTTGGTTTGTTGAGGTGCCTATCACTCATCCTGTTTGGATCATCACGTTTGCATTGTTGGGTAGTGCGTTATTAGGGACCTTCGGCATTATTGCAGGTATTTGGGCAGACAAATTCGATCAAATGGCAGCGTTTCAAAACTTTGTCATCATGCCACTTACATTTTTATCAGGTGTATTTTACTCCATACATTCACTGCCACCGTTCTGGCAGATCGTGTCAAAATTCAACCCGTTTTTTTACATGATTGATGGCTTTAGATACGGTTTCTTTGGACAAGGCGATGTATCCCCTTGGATTAGCTTAATTGTAGTGACGGCGTTTTTATTGGCATTAGCATGGCTATGTCTAAAAATGCTAAAATCTGGTTATAAATTACGTGGTTAGGATTCATCCAACACGAGTGATTTAACAACATCGGTTGGATTTGTAAAACAATAGTGAAGGACATAGGGTGTTAAGTGCGCAACAGTTAGAAGGCTATATTCAGCAGGGATTAGCATGCGATTACATTCGCGTTTTGGGGGATGATGGCACTCACTTTGAAGCAGTTATTGTGAGCCCGGCCTTTGAAGGCAAACGCATGGTGCAACAGCATCAACTGGTCTACCAAGCATTGGGTGACCGTATGCGCGCAGAAATCCATGCGCTTTCGATGAAAACCTACACCCCACAGCAGTGGCAACAAATGAATGCACACGCATAACAAATATTGAATTTGGAGAAAATATGGATACACAAGCAACAATCAAAGAAACCGTTACCAATAATCATGTCGTACTTTACATGAAAGGTAGCCCAAAATTTCCACAATGCGGATTCTCTAATTTGGCCACGCAGATTTTAGATGCATGTGGTGCAAAATATATCGCAATAGATGTGCTGCAAGATCAAGCGATTCGTGAAGGCATTAAGCAATATGCCAACTGGCCGACCATTCCACAGTTATACGTAAAGGGTGAGTTTATTGGTGGTGCCGACATCATGCGTGCTATGTACGAAAGTGGTGAATTGCAAACCATGTTGACTGAAGCATAAGACTGGACGCCCGTTTTGGATAAATTAATCATTGAAGGTGGGGCTAAGCTCAACGGAGAAGTGCGAATTTCAGGAGCGAAGAATGCGGCCTTGCCAATATTGTGTGCAGGTTTGCTTGCTGAAACACCATTGGTGCTCACCAGCGTTCCCGCCCTGAAAGACGTAGCATCTACCATTAAATTGCTAGATACCATGGGCGTGAAAGTGACGCAAGAAGCGGATAAAGTGACCTTGGATGCAAGCGAAGTTGCCTCATTTGAGGCGACTTACGAAATGGTAAAAACCATGCGTGCTTCTATTCTAGTGCTTGGCCCCTTATTGGCACGCTTTGGCAGTGCGCGTGTTTCGTTACCAGGTGGCTGTGCGATTGGTTCAAGACCAGTCGATTTGCACATCAAAGGTTTGCAAGCCATGGGTGCTGCCATCCATATTACGCATGGTTACATTCAAGCCAGCTCGCTGCACCTGCCAAATAGGCGCTTGCAGGGTGCGCGCTATTACATGGATATGGTCACCGTCACTGGCACAGAGAATTTGATGATGGCGGCGGCATTGGCAGAAGGTACCACTATCCTAGAAAACGCGGCCAAAGAGCCAGAAGTGGTCGACTTGGCAGAGTGTTTGAATAAGATGGGCGCCAAGATTACGGGTGCAGGTACGGATGTGATTACCATTGAGGGTGTAGAAAAGCTCAGTGGTGCCAGCCATAACATCGTTTGCGATCGTATTGAGGCGGGCACCTACATGGTGGCAGCAGCCATGACTGGTGGCAAAGTGAAGCTATTGAATGCACGAGCTGACTTACTAGATGCAGTGGTGGAAAAGTTGCGTGATGCAGGTGCAACTGTTACGCATGATGACAACAGTATTACTGTAGAAAGTAACGGCAAGCTCAAAGCAGTGAATATTCGCACGGCACCACATCCAGCTTTCCCAACCGATATGCAAGCGCAGTTTATGGCGCTCAATAGCGTAGCAGAAGGTGTGGCAAAAGTGACGGAAACGATATTTGAAAATCGTTTTATGCACGTACAAGAAATGCAACGCTTGGGTGCAGATATCAGTATTGATGGCAATACAGCATTGGTCAAAGGGGTTGAGTTCTTAGATGGCGCAACTGTGATGGCAACTGATTTACGCGCTTCAGCCAGTTTGGTGCTCTCAGGATTGGTAGCGCGAGGTGAGACGGTGATTGAGCGTATTTATCACCTAGACCGCGGTTACGAATATTTAGAAGAAAAATTAACACAATTAGGCGCTAAAGTGCGTCGCTCACATTAAATATGATTACTATCGCATTAAGTAAAGGCCGAATATTTGAAGAAACCACGCCACTCTTAGCCGCGGCAGGTATTCATGCGCTTGAAAATCCAGAGTCTTCACGCAAGCTTATTTTGCCGACCAATCGTGACGATGTGCGCTTGATTATTGTGCGTGCCACGGATGTGCCCACCTATGTGCAATATGGCGCAGCAGATTTGGGTATTGCCGGTAAGGATGTATTAGATGAGCACGGTGGTGAAGGCTTGTATCAACCACTGGATTTAAATATTGCAAAATGCAAAATGATGGTGGCCGTGCGTGAAGATTTTGATTACGAAGCCAGTATTCGCCAAGGCGCGCGTCTCAAAGTGGTGACTAAGTATGTTAAAGCTGCACGCGAACACTTTGCAGACAAAGGCATGCATGTCGATTTAATCAAACTGTATGGTTCAATGGAGTTAGGTCCGCTGGTGGGTCTAGCAGATGCAATTGTTGATTTGGTGAGTACTGGTGGAACTTTGCGTGCAAACCACCTCAAAGCTGTAGAGGAGATTGGCGCAATCAGTTCACGTTTGGTGGTCAATCAAGCTTCGTTAAAACTTAACCGTCAGCAATTGCAGCCGATTATTGATAGCTTTGCACGCGCAATACAATAGATTTCTGAAAGTAGATTGGTATGAAAATTAGACGTTTATCCACCTTAGACGCAAGCTTTGATGCTGATTTGAAGGCTTTATTGGCTTTTGAAACTGCGCAGGATGACAGCGTGGATGTGGTGGTAGCTAACATTTTAAAAGATGTGAAAGCACGTGGTGATGCTGCGGTGTTGGAATATACCAACCGTTTTGATAAAACCAACGCCAGTCATATGGCCGAGCTTGAACTGACCCAAGCTGAATTGAAGTCAGCGTTAGAAAGTTTGCCAGCTGAGCAACGTGCTGCACTACAAGCAGCGGCTGATCGTGTGCGTAGCTATCATGAAAAACAAGTGATGCAATCTTGGTCCTATACAGAGGCCGATGGCACGCTATTGGGGCAGCAGGTGACTGCGTTAGACAGAGTGGGTTTGTACGTGCCAGGAGGCAAGGCAGCTTACCCATCTAGTGTGCTGATGAATGCAATTCCTGCCAAAGTAGCGGGTGTAAACGAACTCATCATGGTCGTACCAACACCCAATGGCGAGAAAAATGCATTGGTATTGGCTGCTGCTGCGATTGCAGGTGTAGACCGCGTATTCTGCATTGGTGGTGCGCAAGCGGTAGGTGCATTGGCTTACGGTACAGAGACCGTGCCTCAAGTCGATAAAATCACTGGCCCTGGCAATGCTTATGTCGCTGCGGCAAAGCGTCGTGTGTTTGGCGTGGTCGGCATTGATATGGTGGCAGGGCCGTCGGAAATTTTGGTGATTTGCGATGGTAAAACCAATCCAGATTGGATTGCCATGGACTTGTTCAGTCAAGCAGAGCATGACGAACTTGCACAATCCATTTTGTTGTCTTCTGATGCAGCGTTTTTAGACAAGGTGGCGGCAAGTATAGAAAAATTATTAGAAGAAATGCCACGTAAAGACATCATCAAGACTTCTTTAGAAAATCGCGGCGCGCTTGTTTTGGTCAAAGATTTAGAAGAAGCCGCAGACATCAGCAATTACATTGCACCTGAACACTTAGAGTTATCAGTGGAAGAGCCTTACGCATTCAGCAAAAAAATTAAGCATGCGGGTGCTATTTTTATGGGGCGTGATACTTGCGAGGCGCTTGGTGATTACTGTGCTGGGCCAAACCACGTATTGCCTACCTCACGCACTGCACGCTTTTCCAGTCCGCTCGGCGTATACGATTTTCAAAAACGTTCTAGTTTGATTATGGTGTCTAACCAAGGTGCGCAGACATTGGGCAAAATTGCTTCTACCCTTGCGCATGGTGAGGGCTTGCAATCACACGCACGTTCAGCAGAGTATCGTTTAAATGAGTAAGTTCTGGAGCCCTCTAGTACATCGGCTCACGCCTTATGTTCCTGGTGAACAGCCAAAACTCAACGATTTACTAAAGTTAAATACCAACGAAAACCCTTATGGTCCAAGCCCCAAAGTGATTGCTGCATTGCAAGTAGAGGCGGCAGATACGCTTCGGCTGTATCCAGACCCTAATTCTGATAAGTTAAAATCAGCGATAGCGCAGTTTCATGGTTTGCAAAATAATCAGGTATTTGTGGGCAATGGCTCGGATGAAGTGCTGGCACATGTATTTCATGCGCTATTTCAGCACGACCAACCATTATTATTTCCAGACATCACCTATAGCTTCTATCCAGTGTATTGTGGTTTATATGGCATTCAAACCGAAACTATCCCTTTGAATGCGGCATTTGAAATTGATGTTGAAGACTATTTACGTCCCAACGGCGGAATTATTTTCCCGAACCCCAATGCACCCACGGGCGTCCCTTTGGCGATAGCGAAAATTGAGCGATTGCTCAAAGCAAATCAGCATTCAGTGGTGGTGGTAGATGAAGCCTATGTGGATTTCGGTACCGAGTCCGCAGTGCACTTAATTCAGCAATATCCCAATCTGCTTGTTACGCATACATTATCAAAAGCCCGATCGCTAGCAGGGTTAAGGGTTGGTTATGCCGTTGGCCACCCAGACTTGATTGAAGCACTGATTCGCGTCAAAGATAGTTTTAACTCGTACCCAATAGATCGGTTTGCAGAGGCGGGCGCTGTGGCGGCGATGCAAGATGTTGATTATTTCAATAGTACCTGTGCAAAAGTAATTGCTACACGCACTCTATTGGTTGAAGCGATGGAAGTGCTGGGTTTTTCTGTGTTGCCCTCTGGGGCTAATTTTATATTTGCGACTCACCCTAAGCATGATGGCGAGGCGCTGACTGCCAAGTTGCGTGCACATAATATTATTGTGCGCCATTTTAAAAAACCAACGCGCATTGCACCATATCTACGCATAACAATTGGCACAGATGCAGAGTCAGAGCGCTTAGTCAACGTGTTGAAGGCGATTGTTTAGTTTGGCAATCAAGCATGCAGTTTTTTCTGCACCACTTTTGTAAATAGTTTTGCAACAAAATCTTAGTCAATTGTGACTAAATTGTTGAAAAAACACAGCATTTGCGGTTATGATGCGAGAATGTACAAAACGTGCAAATGATATTTTGTAAAATTTAATTCTATAAACTACAAAATATTAAATTTTTAATCGAATATTGAGCGAGTTCGGAGGAAGAGGCATTATGGCACAAACCCAAATGGCATTAGATTCACTAGATTTTGACGCAACAGTTGCATTAGCAGCGAAAGTTGCTCCACACGTAGACATCTTAGAAATCGGTACACCATGCATCAAGCATAACGGTATTGAATTACTTAAAACACTGCGCGCTAAATTCCCAAACAACAAAATCTTAGTTGACTTGAAAACAATGGATGCTGGCTTCTACGAAGCTGAGCCATTCTACAAAGCTGGTGCAGATATCTGCACAGTATTGGGTACAGCAGACATCGGTACTATCAAAGGTGTAATTGATGTTGCAAACAAATACGGCAAACAAGCACAAGTTGACTTGATTAACGTTACAGACAAAAAAGCTCGCACATTAGAAGTGGCTAAATTAGGCGCACACATCATTGGCGTGCACACTGGTTTAGACCAACAAGCTGCTGGTCAAACGCCATTTGCTGACTTAGCATTGGTTACTGGCTTGAAAACAGGTGCTAAAGTGTCTGTAGCTGGTGGCGTAAAAGCTGCAACAGTAAAACAAGTTGTGGATGCAGGTGCGGACATTGTAGTGGCAGGCGCGGCGATTTATGGCGCAGCAGATCCAGCAGCATCAGCAAAAGAAATCACAGGTTTGGCACATGGTTCAAGTGCTTCAGCTGGTGGTTTTAAATGGTTGCCATGGGCAATTGCTATTGGTGCAGCATTGTTAGTGTTGTCACTATTAACAAACAAAGCGCCTGAAGAAGCGGCAGAAGCGCCAGCTGCAACAGAGCAAGCGGTTGAAGAAGCACCAATGGAAGCAGCTCCTGAAGCTGCGCCTATGGAAGAAGTTGCACCAGCAGAAGAAGCAGCACCTGCTGAGCCAGCACCAGAAGCACAATAATCATTGTATGATTAAAAAAGCCGACCACAGGTCGGCTTTTTTGTTTCCATTTTGCCAGTGCGGTGCTGTTTAGGTTAAAATGTTGTTAAATGATTGATTAACATAATTTTTAGTACTCCCATATTTTTAAAGATGACATGGCCATGCGTCAAGCAGAAGTTTCCCGCAATACCTTAGAAACACAAATCACAGTTTCCATTCATTTGGATGGTACTGGCGTTTCAGAATTCAATACTGGCTTGGGTTTTTTAGACCACATGCTAGATCAAATTGCACGTCACGGTATGATGGACATTCGTGTGCAAGCAAAAGGTGATTTGCATATCGATGCGCATCACACAGTAGAAGACATTGGCATTACTCTGGGTCAGGCATTCCTAAAAGCACTTGGCGATAAAAAGGGTATCAACCGTTATGGCCATGCTTACGTGCCTTTAGATGAGGCGCTTAGCAGGGTAGTACTGGATTTGTCTGGCAGACCAGGATTGTCATTTAATTGCGAGTTCACAAGGTCGGCGATTGGCGAATTTGATGTTGATTTATTTCATGAATTCTTTCAAGGGTTTGTAAATCATGCATTGGTCACTTTGCATATTGATAACTTGAAAGGCCATAACTCACACCATCAAGCGGAAACTATTTTCAAAGCATTTGGCCGTGCCTTACGCATGGCGGTGACCCCTGATGCACGCATGGCTGGCATTACGCCCTCGACCAAGGGCAGCTTATAAACCCTTGCTGCTACTGAAATGAAAAACATGAATATCGCCGTAGTAGATTATGGCATGGGTAATTTACGCTCGGTTTCAAAAGCGCTAGAGCATGTGGCGCCAGACCACACGGTGGTTGTGACTAGTGACCCGCAGCAGATTGCAGATGCCGAGCGAGTGGTCTTTCCGGGCCAGGGTGCTATGCCTGACTGTATCCGTGAACTAGACACGCGCGGACTGAGGCAGGTGGTGATAGAGGCGACCAAGCAAAAACCTTTTTTAGGTATTTGTATTGGCTTGCAAATGTTATTTGAGCGTTCTGAGGAAGGCGGTGCTGCTGGTCTGGGTGTGTTCGCTGGGACTGTAAAGCGTTTCGCTCAAGCAGATATGCATGACGCGCAAGGGCAGAAGTTGAAAGTGCCGCATATGGGATGGAATCAAGTAGAGCAGGCGATGACGCATCCGCTTTGGCAAAATATTGCAAACCACGATCGTTTTTACTATGTACATAGTTATTATGTATGCCCTGCAGATGCTGCGATGGTAGCAGGGGAAACTAGCTATCCAGAACCGTTTACTTGTGCGATTGCGAAAGATAATTTGTTTGCAGTGCAGTTTCACCCAGAAAAAAGTGCGCAAGCAGGGTTACAATTATTGCGTAATTTCGTACACTGGCAACCTTAACCCAATGAATTTGTTTTATTGATTTTTCTAATATTTATTTATCACGACCATGCTTATCATTCCTGCAATTGATCTCAAAGACGGCCACTGCGTACGCTTAAAACAAGGTTTAATGGAGGAGTCTACAGTTTTCTCTGAAGACCCTGGTGCGATGGCGCGCCACTGGGTGGACCAAGGCGGTAAGCGCTTACACTTGGTAGACTTAAATGGTGCATTTGCTGGCAAGCCAGTGAATGAGGGCGCCATCAAGTCGATTGTCAGTGCAGTGGGTGGTGACATTCCCATTCAGTTGGGTGGTGGTATTCGCGATTTGGATACCATTGAGCGCTATCTTGATGACGGCATCAGTTATGTCATCATCGGCACCGCCGCCGTTAAAAATCCAGGATTTTTGCATGAAGCTTGTTATGCTTTTCCAGGTCAAATCATGGTGGGCTTAGATGCCAAGGATGGCAAAGTAGCCGTTGATGGCTGGTCTAAACTAACCGGTCACGATGTGATTGATTTGGCGAAAAAATTTGAAGACTATGGCGTGGAAAGTATTGTCTATACTGACATTGGTCGAGATGGCATGCTTACTGGTGTTAATATTGAAGCCACTGTGGCATTGGCGCAAGCGCTCACAATCCCGGTGATTGCGAGTGGGGGGGTCACCAACTTAGACGATGTGCGTAGGCTGTGTGCCGTGGCGAGCGAAGGTATTATCGGCACCATTACAGGCCGTGCCATTTACGAAGGTACTTTGGATTTTGCAGCAGCGCAGGCGTTGGCAGACGAATTGAGTGCCTAATGGGTTTAGCTAAGCGCATCATTCCTTGTTTGGATGTAACCGATGGGCGTGTGGTAAAAGGCGTCAACTTTCTTGAGTTACGCGATGCCGGTGACCCAGTTGAGATCGCGCAACGCTATAACGATCAAGGTGCAGACGAGCTTACCTTTTTAGATATTACCGCGAGTTCTGACAATCGCGATTTGATTCTACATATCATCGAAGAAGTTGCTTCTCAAGTATTTATTCCACTTACTGTGGGCGGCGGAGTGCGTCAAGTAGAAGACGTGCGCCGCTTATTGAATGCTGGCGCAGACAAAGTCAGCATTAATACTACGGCTGTGCTCAATCCTAAAATGGTGGAAGATGCTGCGGGTCGTTTTGGTTCGCAATGTATCGTTGTAGCGATAGATGCAAAAAAGGTTGATAATCAACCATTCGAGTGGGAAGTGTTTACCCATGGAGGTCGCAAACCTACAGGCCTTGACGCAGTGAAATGGGCGCAACATATGGTCAGTTTGGGTGCTGGAGAGTTGCTAGTGACCAGCATGGACAGAGATGGTACAAAAATTGGATTCAATAATCCACTCAATCGCGCTATTTCAGACGCGGTAGATGTGCCATTGATTGCCTCTGGTGGTGTGGGTAACTTACAGCACTTAGTAGAAGGTGTGACGTTGGGTGGTGCAGATGCTGTATTAGCGGCGAGCATTTTCCACTACGGCGAATATACGGTACAACAAGCAAAAGCCTACATGTATCAACACGGCATTGAGGTCAGATAATGTCTTGGTTAGATGAAGTCAACTGGGATGCAAACGGTTTAGTGCCTGTTATCGCACAAGCGCATGACACGGGCAGAGTATTGATGTTTGCTTGGATGAATCGTGACGCTTTAGCGCAGACAGAACAAACAATGGAAGCGGTCTATTGGTCGCGCTCCCGTCAAAAGTTGTGGCACAAAGGTGAGGAGTCTGGCCACATCCAAAAAGTACATGAAATCCGACTAGACTGTGATGAAGATGTCATCTTGTTGCGCGTTGAGCAGGTGGGTGGCATTGCCTGTCATACGGGGCGTCATAATTGTTTCTTCAAAAAATTAGATAATCAAACTTGGTTAGTCGATCAGCCTGTATTGAAAGACCCTAAAGAGATTTATCATGAGTGATGTGCTTAATCGATTATCAGAATTGCTAGAGCAGCGAAAAGCCGCGGACCCAAGCGTGTCTTATGTGGCTAAGCTATACGCAAAAGGCTTGGACAGCATACTAAAAAAAGTGGGTGAAGAAGCCACTGAAACTGTGATTGCCGCCAAAGATGGTGAGCGCGAGGCAGTAATCTATGAAACGGCTGACTTGTGGTTTCATACATTGGTCATGTTGGCGCATTTAGATATTAAACCGCAAGAGGTGTTGGATGAGCTGGCCCGCCGTGAAGGGCTATCGGGCATCGCAGAAAAAAATGCAAGACCGCAGGATTAGTGGGTACACTTGGTTGAGTAGTGTGGATTGAGGAGTTGGCATGAATGAGGACTGCATCTTTTGTAAAATTGTGAATGGCGTTATCCCTTCAAAAAAAATCTATGAAGATGATGCATTAATTGCTTTTTTTGACATCAAACCAATGGCTAAAGTGCACTTGTTGATCGTGCCTAAACTGCATATTGAAACACTCAAAGATTGTGATGGTAGTCATCAAGCCTTGTTAGGGAAAATGTTACTGCTTGCGCCTGTATTAGCAAAAGAGCATGGCTTAGCTGGCTTCAAGACCCTTATAAATACTGGTCGCGAAGGTGGGCAGGAAGTATTTCATTTACATATGCATGTGTTTGGTGGCGGCCCTGCTGGAAGCTAGTACATTAGGGTTAGGATAAGTCGGGATAAGGAGAGCATCATGGGTTCATTTAGTTTGTGGCACTGGTTAATCGTATTGTTGGTCGTAGTGTTAATATTCGGTACAAAAAAACTACGCAATATTGGTAGTGATGTGGGTGGTGCAGTGAACGAGTTTAAAAAGGCGATGAAAGATGATCAGGCGCCTGACGTAGCTGACGATGCGAATGCCAAGACCATCGAAGGCGAAGTGACACAAAAAACCAAACAATAATCAACCGTGTTTGATATCTCTTTTTCAGAGCTAGTGGTAGTTGCGATAGTCGCATTGCTGGTCATTGGCCCTGAAAAATTACCCAAAGTTGCCCGCACATTAGGCGCCTATGCAGGGCGTATGCAACGCTTTGTCGCGCAAGTGAAGGATGAGGTGAATCGTGAGGTGCGATTTGAAGAGCTGCAAAAACTTCAGCAAGAAGTAAAAACTGCTAGCTTGCAAGTGGAGTCAAGCATCATGGCGGGTGTTAGTGGAATGCAGCATGTAACCGACACGCTAAAAGTAGAAGCAGAGAGTGCGACAAAACCGAAAGCCAAACGTACACGAGCAAGTGCTGGTGTTGCCAAAATAGACGAATCGCCCAGTACACAAACTGACGCCACTTCGTTCACTGACAAAGACAGTGCCAAACCAAAGCGCACAGCAACGGCTAAAAAAACGAACGCCATAAGCGGTGCTGTAATTAAACCCGCTCGCGCTAGCAAGAAAATTGCAGATTAATGCATTTTTTCAAATAACATGACGCCCACAGAGTCCTTCATTTCCCATTTGATAGAGTTGCGCAACCGCTTACTGAGGATAGTGCTGGGTTTTGTCTTGGTGTTTATCGCTTTATTTCCTTTTGCAAATATTATATATAGCCTGCTGGCGGCGCCTATGCTCGCCAAACTACCCGCGGGTGGACAGATGATTGCTACAGCAGTGACGACGCCATTCTTTGTGCCGATGAAAGTGGCGATGATGGCTGCCTTTGTCATTTCTCTACCCCATACTATTTACCAAGTTTGGTCGTTTATTTCACCCGGCCTCTACGCACATGAGAAAAAATTGATGTTGCCAGTAGTGATGGCAAGTAGCTTACTATTTTTAATGGGCATGGCGTTTGCGTATTTTCTTGTGTTCCCTGTGGTATTCGGATTCATAGTGGGTAGTGCGCCAGTCGGCGTTGCTGTGATGACAGATATTTCTGAATATTTGGATTTTGTGATGACTTTGTTTATGGCGTTTGGCTTAGCGTTTGAAGTGCCCATCGCAGTGATTTTGATCGCGCGTTTTGGTTGGGTGACGTTGGCGCAACTCAAAGAAGCGCGTGGTTATGTGGTCGTAGGTGCGTTTATTTTAGGCGCTATCTTCACGCCGCCAGACATCATTTCACAATTTATGCTGGCTGTGCCACTTTGGCTACTCTATGAAATTGGTATTTTGGTCGTCCAATATACCCAACCTAAATCTAACAGTATTCAAGCGTAGCTTATTTACGCGCCATCACTGGTTTCGGGCGCTTGCCTACTAGCAACTCAATATCCATTGGTTTGCCGCTTCTGATGATTCCCAGCGTTGCTTTTTGCTTAGGTTGCAAAACAGCAATCAGGTTAAGCATCGATGCGCTATCCACTACACGGTTGCCGTTAATAGACACTAAAATATCACCAGCTTTGAGCCCAGCTTCATCTGCGGGGCTATCACGCAATATGCCAGCGATAAGTGAACCCTCTGCATTATCGAGTTTGAATGATTCAGCAAGTTGCGGTGTAATGTCTTGCGCTTCAATACCAATCCATCCACGAGTCACGCTGCCGGATTGTGTAATTTGCTCCATCACATGCTTTGCAATGCTCACGGGGATAGCAAAACCAATGCCCATGCTACCGCCACTACGTGAATAGATAGCGCTGTTAATCCCAATCAAATTACCGTTGGTATCAATCAATGCGCCGCCTGAGTTGCCGGGGTTGATGGATGCATCAGTTTGAATGAAGTTTTCAAAGGTATTGATGCCCAAATGGTTACGTCCTAAAGCGCTAATAATGCCTTGAGTCACAGTTTGTCCCACGCCAAAAGGATTGCCAATGGCCAGGACGACATCCCCCACTTTTGACTTCTCACTATTGGCAAAGGTGATTGCAGGTAAATTGTCTGCATCTACCTTTAATACAGCGAGGTCGGTTTCTGGGTCTGTGCCTACTACCTTGGCCGAGAGTTTACGACCATCTGCGAGTGCAACCTCGATTTCATCGGCTGTATTGACCACGTGATTATTGGTCATAATCAGCCCTTGTTCACTCACAATGACACCGCTCCCTAGGCTGCTCTCAGGCTGTGCCTGTTGCTCGCTAAATTGATCACCAAAAAAATGTTTGAATAATGGATCATCGTAATATTGCTGGTGAGGGTCTACACTAGATACCTTGCTGGATGTGAAAATGTTCACCACAGTTGGCATAGCTCTTTCTGCGGCTTGGCTGTAGCCACTTTTAGCTTCTACTTGGGCGGTTTCGTCCACTTGTTTAATGACGACTGGTGTAGGCTTACTTGCAAGCAGTTCTGGGTAGAACAATCTCAACACAAATAAAAGGCCTAAGCAGGCGGTGACGGATTGTGCAAAAATAAGCCAAATTTTACGCATAGTACATTCGATAAAGTAATAACAATGTAAAGTATATTGGAAATTATATGAAATTAAGCGCGCTAAGTAATTATTTAAATGAAATATTGCAGCCGACAAAGTTTAAGGATTATTGTCCAAACGGATTGCAAGTTGAAGGACGACAAGACATCAGCAAAATTATCACTGGCGTGACAGCCTCTCAAGCCCTGATTGAGGCTGCTATAGAAAGAAATGCCGATGCAATTTTGGTGCATCATGGTTATTTTTGGCGAGGAGAATCGCTAGAAATTGTCGGGATTAAAAAGCGTAGGATTCAAGCATTACTTAAACACGATATTAATCTATTTGCCTATCACTTGCCACTGGATGCGCATCCAGAATTTGGCAATAACGTGATGTTAGCCAAGCAGTTGAATTGGGTCATTGAAGAATGGCTAGATGACAAACAAATGGTAGCTAAGGCAACGCTGCCAACCCCAATTACATTGACCGCATTATCAGAATTAATAAATATACAACTAGGCAGAACTCCGCAAGTGATTGCTGGCTCTAAGTCAACAGTACAGACGATTGCCTGGTGCACGGGCGCTGCTCAACAATATATAGATATTGCCATAGCCGCCAATGTAGATGTGTTTATCAGCGGTGAGATATCTGAACAAACGGTGCATGCTGTGCGCGAATCAGGCACGGCATACATTGCAGCAGGACATCATGCCACAGAACGTTATGGCATTCAGGCGTTGGGCAATCACTTGGCGCAACGGATGAATTTAGTCCATGAATTTGTGGATATTAACAATCCTGTTTAATTGATTTAAATCAAATGGTTATCCAATTAAATTTGGAGTGATAGCCAAAAAAATGTATAATCTCGTTTTTGTTTAACCTATGAAAATTGCTCCAAAAGAGCAAGTTAAAGGAAGCTAATGTCAGATACCAAACATGACAGTCCCAGTGGGCTCTCGTTTCAGCCGCCTACAACAATCGATCTAGAGAAGCGTAAGTTCTTAATTCAAGCAACGGCAGCCACAGGTGCTGTTGGCGCTGCGGCAGTCGCAGTGCCTTTTGTCGGCAGCATGTTGCCTAGTGAGCGCGCAAAAGCAGCGGGCGCACCTGTTGAGGTAGATATCAGTAAAATCGAACCAGGCAGTATGATGACTGCCGAATGGCGTGGTCAGCCTGTTTGGATTATTCATCGCACAGAAGAAATGTTGGCAAAGCTGGGTGGGCACGATGAACAGTTGGCAGACCCAGAGTTGGAAGTGCCGCAACAACCTGCCTATTGTAAAAATAAAGCACGCGCCATCAATGAGAAATATGCAGTGATGCTAGGTACCTGCACACATCTTGGTTGCTCGCCAAATGCAAATTTTGCAGTCACTGCAGATTGGAACGGAGGGTTTGTTTGCCCTTGTCATGGTTCGAAATTTGATTTGTCAGGCCGTGTGTTTAAAGGCTCACCAGCGCCGACCAATTTAGTGGTACCGCCACATCAATATCTCACCGAGAATACATTGTTAATTGGCGAAGACAAGCAGGCGGAGGCGTAAATCATGGCAGATAAAAAAGTAACAACCGCTTCAAGCGGTTTAGCAGGTGTGGTGGACTGGGTGGATGCACGCTTTCCTCTCACAAGCAATATCAAAAATCACTTGACCGAATACTACGCCCCAAAAAACTTTAATTTTTGGTATTTTTTTGGGTCGTTGGCGTTATTGGTGCTGGTGATGCAAATTGTCACTGGTATCTTCCTGACGATGCACTACAAGCCAGATGCCCAGCAAGCTTTTGCTTCTGTTGAATACATCATGCGTGACGTGTTTGGCGGCAATATTATTCGCTACATGCATTCTACTGGCGCCTCAATGTTTTTTGTGGTGGTGTATTTGCACATGTTCCGTGGTTTAATTTATGGCTCTTATCGCACACCACGCGAACTCATTTGGCTGTTTGGTGTGGGTATTTTCCTGGTGTTGATGGGTGAGGCCTTCTTTGGCTACCTATTGCCATGGGGTCAAATGTCTTACTGGGGGGCGCAAGTGATTGTGAACTTGTTCTCTACTATTCCGTTCATTGGGCCAGATTTGTCTGAATGGTTACGCGGTGACTATTTAGTGTCCGATGCAACGCTTAATCGATTCTTTGCTTTTCACGTCATCGCTTTGCCTTTGGTGTTGCTTGGTTTGGTGGCGGTGCACTTGATTGCTTTGCATGAAGTCGGTTCAAATAACCCTGATGGTGTGGAGATCAAAAATCATAAGGACAAAAAAACGGGTATTCCATTAGATGGTATCCCATTTCATCCTTACTACACAGTAAAAGACTTGGTGGGTGTGGTGGTGTTCTTGATGGTGTTTGCAGCCATTGCGTTTTTTGCGCCTGAGATGGGTGGTTACTTCTTAGAAGCAAATAACTTTGTGCCAGCAGATCCACTAAAAACGCCGGCACACATTGCCCCGGTTTGGTATTTCACGCCTTATTACTCTATTTTGCGTGCCGTGCCACCGATTGGTATTTCACAATTTCCAGGTGTGGCAGCGATGGGATTATCCGTAGTCGTGTTTGCTTTCTTGCCTTGGTTGGATAAGAGTCCGGTGAAATCAATTCGCTACCGTGGCACCTTGTATAAAGGCTGGCTGACTGCATTTGTCGTGAGCTTCATTATCTTGGGCTATCTTGGCACGCTGCCAGCAGATACATGGGGTCAGTTTGGCGCGTGGTTAGGTAAAGCAGACCGCGCGACAGTGGTTGCCCGTATTTGTACGGTCATTTATTTCTTATTTTTCATTCTGATGCCTTGGTATACCAAGCGAGACAAAACAAAGCCAGTGCCAGAAAGGGTAGCGCATTAATATGAGACATATTCTTTTAGGTTTGTTGTTACTGCCCGTGTTGGCATTCGCAAGTGAAGCGGAAATTACTGTCAAAGCACCGGTGGATTTAGGTGACCAGGCATCGTTGCAACGTGGCGCAAGAACATTTGTGAATTATTGTTTGAACTGCCACAGCGCCAACTATATGCGTTACAACCGTTTGCAAGATATTGGGCTCTCAGAGAAGCAAATCAAAGATAACTTGTTATTCGCTACTGAGAAAGTGGGCGACACCATGCAGGTGGCGATCGATCCGATAGATGCTAAAAAGTGGTTTGGCGCAACGCCACCTGATTTGTCTGTAGAGGTGCGTGCGCGTGGCGCTGATTGGTTGTATGCCTATTTGCGTGGCTTCTATAAAGATGACACACGTCCAACCGGATGGAATAACACGGTATATGACAAAGTCGCGATGCCGCATGTGCTATATGAGTTGCAAGGTGTTCAGGTCTTAAATCACGAAACACATGCCTTGGAGTTAGTAAAGCCAGGAAAACTCAGTCCAACCGAATACGATGAAATGGTAGGCGACTTAACTAACTTCATGGCGTTTATGGCAGAGCCAGCGAAGCAAAGTCGTCAAATTATTGGTATTTTTGTATTGCTATTCCTTGGGGTGATGTTAGTACTAGCGAAGAAAATCAAAGCAGAGTACTGGAAAGACATTAAGTAAAACGGAAGGCTGTCCAGTCCTTGGACATTCTATCTGTTCATAAAGAGAGAATTATAAAACTATGATGAAATTATATTCAGGTACGGTGGATCCTTACAGCCACCGCTGTCGAATTGTGTTGTTTGAAAAAGGTATGGATTTCGAAGTGATTGATGTCGATTTGGCAAATAAGTCTGAAGATTTAGCCATATTAAATCCATATGGCAGCGTGCCTGTGTTGGTAGAGCGTGATTTAGTCTTGTCTGAAGCAAATATTATTAATGAATATATTGACGAGCGTTTTCCACATCCACAACTGATGCCAGCTGACCCAGTGATGCGCGCACGGGCAAGATTGTTCCTTTACAATTTTGAAAAAGATTTATTTGATCACATTAAAGACATAGAGTCAGACGATGACGCAAAAGCGGATGCTGCGCGTAAAACCATTCGTGACAATCTCACGCAAATCGTCCCAATTTTTAGCAAGCAAAACTATTTGCTTGGAGATGAGTACTCAATGCTGGATGTCGCGGTTACGCCTTTGTTATGGCGCCTAGGTCATTATGGTATTGATTTGCCAAATCAGGCTGCACCATTGCTAAAATATGCAGAACGTCTGTTCTCCCGACCATTGTATGCGGATGCGATGACGCCTTCAGAGAAAGCAATGCGTAAATAGTCAAGTCTTCACAAGCGCACACCTTGTGCGCTTGTTTTTTTACTCTCCAGCAATATTATGATTTAACGAGACAGGAAAATCATCATGGCTGAATTAATCCCGACCAAACCTTATCTGATCCGCGCTATTCATGAGTGGTGCGTGGATAACGGCCTCACACCACATTTGCTAGTAGTGATTACTCGTCACACTAGGGTGCCTATGGCTTATGTTAAAGACGGTGAAATCGTGTTGAATATCAATTATTCGGCTACCAAAGATTTGCATATCGATAATGAAGCGATAGTGTTCTCCGCTCGTTTCGGCGGTGTATCTCAGAATATTTACGTACCTGTTGATGCAGTAAAAGGGGTGTTTGCTAGAGAGAATGGCCAAGGCATGTTTTTTGAGGTGGATTTATCAAGTCCGCCTGTACAGCCAGAGCATGGTGAAGAAAAGGTTTCAGCAGCAGAAAGTGACGTGAGTAAGTCTTCTGCGAAACGTAAACCAACACTGAAGATTGTGAAATAAATTCGATTGCTAAAAATTTGGCTTAGCGCACAAAAATAATAAAAAAACATAATATTTTTGTAAAAAGGGCTAGTCGGAAATTTAAAAATAATGATATAGTCACGCCTTCAAGAAATGCCGGGTTAGCTCAGTTGGTAGAGCAGCGCACTTGTAATGCGAAGGTCATCAGTTCGATTCCGATACCCGGCACCAGTTTCCATACCATTCCGTATATACAAAACGCAATTGCATTTAATTGCGTTTTTTTAATGTGAGCATTTGACAGAAGGTTGAAATGTAAGCATAATCGCGGGTTCGGTTAGGAGGGGTGGCCGAGTGGTTAAAGGCGACGGACTGTAAATCCGTTCTCTCAGAGTACGCTGGTTCGAATCCAGCCCCCTCCACCAAAATTAAAGAAGAGATGTAAGAAGGGCTTGTTGGCTTGAGTTTGCAAGATGAACCGGCAAACAAAGTGATGTTGGCAACACAGGTTTAGCAACGCGGGTGTAGCTCAGTTGGTAGAGCTTCAGTTTTCCAAACTGAATGTCGCGAGTTCGAGCCTCGTCGCCCGCTCCAATAAATAGAGCTTGCTCTGTTATGGATGAAAAGGGCCCATGTGGCTCAGTGGTAGAGCACTCCCTTGGTAAGGGAGAGGTCGCGGGTCCGATTCCCGCCATGGGCACCATGTAAAGCGAATCAAGTTGTGTGATTTGGGAAGATAAAGTTTTATTAAGTTAAATAAAGCTTTTACAAGAAAACCAATTTTTAAGTTAAAAATTAAGTTAATAAAATTTTAAGTAATTTAAAGACATTAAGGTAAAGGAAATCAATCATGGCAAAAGGCAAATTTGAACGTACCAAGCCACATGTGAACGTGGGCACTATTGGGCACGTGGATCATGGTAAGACGACATTAACAGCGGCGATTACCACTGTATTGAC
>JAUYRP010000005.1 GCA_030696695.1 Methylophilus sp. | reverse complement strand
AGCGTCCGGCCGGCTGTATCGCTCGTGAAAGAATGCGCGCTTGAGTGTGGAGGCGAATGACATGCTAGTTTACGGTTTGTGGTTGCTGGGGTAGAGGCATCTGGTATTGCGGCTGCGCAGGCTGCGATTCAGATTGTTGTGTTTGCTTTGAGGCTGGCATCCATACGCGGTATTGCTCGGCGATTTTTTTCTTGCTGTGGGAGGCTTGCAAGTGACCGCGGTCTGCAACGGCGTAAAAGAATGACTGATCCTGCAGCACCTTTCTGTTGTCTTCCCACGGGGCAATCCACACGCGCAAGACTGTTGGCACACTCATCACGGGCGTGCCGGTTGTGGGTGCTTCACCCAAAACCTTACTTATCCCTTGATCATTTTTGCCATAAACAGTTACTTGTTTGGTGGTCGAACCCGGCAGATTGTCCGCCACCGCGTTGGCATAGATCCCAGACAATGAAGAACAGCTAATACCAGGTGGCGCTTTGCAGGAGAATGATTTTTGGGCATCAAGACCAATCATGCTGCATCCGGGCAGCCAGATGCAGAGCAGCAATAGGGTTGCAATGGGGGAGCGCATCAATTGCCTCCTTTGCCGACTAACCATTTTTCAATCTGTTCAATCGGTGCCGCTCCGGGCAGTACGCGACCGTCAGCGGCTACCAGCGTAGGCGTGCCGTTGAAATTGAGCTTTTGTCCAAGCTGAACATTACGATCTATCGGGCTGTCGCAGCGCTTGCCGGTCGCCGGCGATTTGTCGTGCAGCATATAGTCGCGCCATGCTGCCGATTTGTCGGTGGAACACCATATCAACTTTGCTTTTTTCGACGCATCCGGGTGTAGTCCATCCAGTGGAAACAAGAAGGTGTAAATCGTCACGTTATCCAGCTTGAGCAATTCTTGCTCCAGCTTCTTGCAATAAGGGCAATCTGGATCCGAAAAGACCGCCAGGATTCGACTTCCATTCCCTCGCGTAGTCTTGATGGCATCCTTGAGCGGCAACTCCGCGAAATTCACCACGTTTAATTCGTCGAGGCGTTGTGCCGTCAGGTCTTGCTGGATCTTCATGTCAAAGATGTGGCCAAAAATAAAGAAGCGACCATCGCTGTTTGTGTAGCCAATGTTTTTACCCATATCGACTTCAAAAAGTCCGCCTATCCCCGTTTTATGCACGCCGGTAATCTGCGTTGCCGGATAGAGTCCGTGCAACATTTTTTCCAGGGCAATTTCTTCACCGTCAGCGGCATACGCGGTCGTAACGCAAATGGCAGCAGCGGCCACCCCAATAACGAAACTCTTGAACTTCATGTGCTCTCCTTGTATCAATTGATTATTCAGACGGATCGATGGATTTATTTAGTGCCCTTCTGCCGCGTATCCAGATGTCGGTGTATGTCCCCTCTTGTTCACTGTTAAGGCCCTCTCCAAACGCAAATCCTTTGGTGAAAATCACCTCAACCGTTCGCCCGGCATCAATTTCAATCACTGGGAACAATTTTTCTGCGAGGTCGATGTAATACTGACTGAGCCTGTCGAGTGTTTTGCCCACTCCAGAGCTGATCCCATTCTTGAATTGCTGCCCTTGATTGACTGTTGAGATTGAGCCAAGCGGGTTGATGGATTGTGTGGTCGCGCTATTCTGGAACGCTTGCCCAATCCCTGAGCCAATGCCAGCGAGCAATGCGTTGGCCAGTATCTGGCCTTGCTTGCTGATTAACCTGCCCCGCATCCCTGCTTTTCCATCTTCGCCAACGACGTAACCCTTGACCGTAATATCTACGGCTTTGCCGTCACGACGCACACATGACAAATTCTCAAGTCGGGCAAATGCTCGCTCGGAACTGATGTCGCCATAACTGGATGCCAAGATGAAACATTCCTTGATTTCAAATCGGTAGCGGTTTGGCAAAAATGCATTGTCTTGAGTGCGCATCAAAATTGGGTGGGGATTGGTTTGCGCTTGCCCGCCCGTTGGCGCGTCGAGCCCCCCAAGAAGGGCGACACGCACGAACGATCCGGCTGGCACGTAACCCTTCTTTGTGTCCGATGATGCCGGGTCCTGCTTCACTTCCTGGTTGCCGCTAACTTCAAAAGAAGCGATCCCTCTGTCTTGTTGCGGAACTGGCATGGGCGGCTCAAGCTTGTCTGTTGGTGGCGTTAATCCAGACAACGGTTGCGATGTTGCTGCGGGTGGCATTGGCGGGAGCGGCGGCAGAATTGATTGTTGCTGTTTATCTGTTGGTGGTACGGCTGATGCCTTTGCCCCCATTTCTGTCATCTGCTGTTTCAAGTCCTTGATGACATCATCCATCTGCTTCATTTGCGCGGTGGATTGCGTCATCCAGACATCTTTGGGGTCAACCGATGATCCGGGTGCCGAGATATTGGTGGGATGTTGTTGAGCCGTTGGTGTGGGCAGGGCTGCCGGCTGGTTATACCAAAGCATAACGCTACCTGCCACCAGGCCCAGGAATACCGTCCCGGCCCCGCCGAGCATGATGTACTGGCGAGCTTTGGGTGTCAGGCTTGCGAGCTTCTCTGATAGCCTGGACATTACTTGCCCTCACTGAGGACGAATACTGCTGTTGAATCTCCCGTTTCCAGGACTATTTTTTCGATCGACACGGCCTGTACACCATCGCGGTAAAACTCGCGTTCGTCCATGACGACTTGCTTGTCTGAGGTGTTCGTCAGCCTGTACGCTTCCCCGCGCAACCCTCTTAGATCTAGAGTCCTGACCAGCTCGAATTTAATGCCTTTCCACAATAGAATAAGCTCGCTTTTTGGGTCGCCCTCTCCGTCATGGAGCGCCATGATGGTGCTCAAAATTTCTTCATTTCGCGGCTCATTTTTACTGCCCCTGGATTGCTGGGCATGGCCTTTGCTGTCCCTTATGATGATCGTCTCTGCCGGGATGTCTTCTACCTTCAACAGCAGCTTGTAGTGCTGACCCGTGTCGTCGGTAATGAAAATGCTCATCAGTGGTTTGTCGGTGGTTGGTTTTAGCCAAGCCACACCTGTATCTTGCTCTGGCGTTACCGTAAACATACCTTCTGTCCCATAGACGCGTTTGATCTTGCGACCGTCCACCTTGAGCAGATTGGGCTCATTGCGAGATACCGTGGCGGTTGTTGATTCGGTGGGCGACCCCTGAAACAAAATCTGTGCCGCCCCAGCCTGAAAACTATTTACCAGCAGTGCCAGTACCAAACATATCCTGTTCGTTTGTTTCCTTGAATTCACTGACATAGAGTCTCCCGTTTAGATACTTGAAACCGATCACAAATACCGTGCGTCTGGTGCTTGCACGCCTGTCTCCCACGAAGGTATCCAGATCGCCAACAATGGCCACCTTCATCAATTTTTCATCCGTATTCAATGTTTGCGCTGCAAAGAGCGTGGATGTGTTGTTTTTGCTCAAAAAATCGAGCCGCAATGCCATGTCTGCGGCAATCCGTCCGGTGTCGGATGGCGTTGCGAAATGCAGAAACTGTTGTTTCTGGTATTCCCCTGTGGAAGGGGTTACGTTCAATGCCAATCCCGCATACCAGTAAGCCATTTGTTCAAGATAGCTTTTAGATACTTCGTTGCCAGATACCCAGAAACTCTTCTCGATTATCGGGGGAACTATTACCGTCTTTTCCATACCCAGTGTTTTTTGCAGAACCATTCCCTCAACAAGAATGATGAGCAATAGAACGCCTACCGCCAGCCTGAGAAAAGTGATCTCGCTGGATTTATTGCTACTCGTGGAAATGTATTTATCAGAAATCACGGATTAGCCCAAAAAATAGCGTTCGTGTGACGGAGGTGTGATGGCAGTTTTGACAAACAGTCTGCTGGGTATCCACCAATAAATTGAGTGGACAGCGAACTTTGCGTGTTTTCCTGCTTTGAGTTTGCCGTACTGCCAAGCTGCCAGACTTCCGCTCACAATGCCGCCGACCATCATTCCCAATGACAAACCAATGCCAATGAGTAATACGGCCACGATGAACTGGTCTATATCCCACAACAGGAATTGCTCTTGTTTATCCAATGTACGCGGAATATAGCCAGTCTCATTCATCACATTTTCCTCAGATCGTCGCGGTCAAAATGCCGGTGATGATCGTTGGCGTGTATTGCAAGAAAATCGCAAAGCCGATTCCGACAAGAATGGGAATTGGGTTTGATTTGGCGACAGACATCAACGCGCCAATGGCAACCGATGCCATTGCGATGGCACGACCAAGGTAACCGGTGACCACCCCGTTGATCCAGGTGTACAGAGCCAGAAATTCTGTCCCCGTTGTACCGGCGAAGGCGAAAGCTGGAATGCCGAGCATCGCGCACAGAAGGGCAATACGCGGAACGATCAATTTATTTTTCATTCTTAAATCCTTTGGTAAATTGTTGAATAGTTGGTTTGATACGGTTGTCGATAATCATTTCCTGGTGCGTCCCCCTTTCTCAATTGTCTGCTGCACTTTTGCTTGCACACGGCGCTTTTCCTGCAACGCTGTTTCTGTCGTGTCATATGGTGCCGGGTGACAGCATCCCCCTTTCGCTTCAACAGAAATTTTGGCATTCACCCCGTGCGATTTAAGCCAGCGCGCCACAAAGTTCATCCGCCTGGATGCCAACTTGTCGTTGTAATTTTGTGTGCCGATATCGTCTGTTTCGCCGATCAGCTCGATGGCGACTGCTGCTTGTTTGGCTGCATTGGTAAGCAAGGCGATGGTTTTGTACCCATTACGGGTCGGTATGCTCTTGCCGAACTCGAATTGCACAATAAAAATGTCGACGTGTTCGTTGGCAGGTATTGCGATACTGACGGGCAGCGTTATTGGCGGTTCGGATTGCTGGATTCTGACCGGTGGAGTTTGCATAACTGCGTAGTCAGCATCATCCAGAATTTTCTCTGTGCGCTTCGGACAATTTTCTCGGCAGATGCGGAATTTGCCGTCCAGATAACCAATGCTGGGATCGGCATAGACGATTCTGTCTGGATGATCTCTGGATAAGTTATTACACCCCACCAACAGGGTTGAAAATGCCATCGCCAAGATCAAGACCGCTGCGCATCGCTTAATCAATTGAGACCTCTTCGTTGCGCAGGTTTGCTGCAACTTTTCTGGCGTATGCAGCCGCTTTATCATGCGATTTTGCGTTGTACGCACCAACAGCGTTCCATCCATACCCCATACGTTGAAAATTGTTTGCCAATATCCAAGCCCCGAC
This sequence comes from Methylophilus sp., assembly GCA_030696695.1. GTDB lineage: Bacteria > Pseudomonadota > Gammaproteobacteria > Burkholderiales > Methylophilaceae > Methylophilus. The sequence continues at coordinate 587 of JAUYRP010000005.1, read as the reverse complement.
ATGGGTGTTGACGCACGAATTTGTTAAGCGATCTTTGGTGATCCCGTATTTGGCAAGAGTCGGCAGCCAGGCAGAGTTGATCTGCATATGTCCAATATCCCAACTTCCATTTGCGTTCCGATGGAATGCTGCCGGGTTTCCACCAGACTCTACGCGCGAGATTGACCTCAGAATCTGAGCTGAGACGCGATAACGTTTTGCTGCTTGCTCAAAGCAGGCGCTATCTGCCTGCCCATATCCGATCTGGGCAAACATCACACAGGCAACGATGGTTGGGAATTTTTTTCTCATTGTTTGCCCGGTCCAATGATTTTTATGTCGCGCACACCGCAATAAGGGCACTTACTTGTTTCCCTAAGCTCGGTATCGAAGAGGTATGTCGCTTTGCATTGCTTGCATCTTCCCCAGGACACCAGTTCGGCCTTTACGTCTCTAATTGCGTACCATGCCGCGTTGATGTCAATCGCCATTCCTCTTTTGGTAAAGAGTTTTCTTGATTCCCACGCTTGAATGAACATCTCGGCTTGTGATGCGGCTGGTGGGTTTGCTCTCTTTTCTACAGTTAAATACACAGCCACTAATGTGGA